>NZ_VCPD01000009.1 GCF_005938215.1 Ruegeria sediminis | reverse complement strand
ATGGTCCCAAACAGCCGAACAGGCAAAAGACCAAAACCAAATGACGCGGGATGGAGCAGCCAGGTAGCTCGTCAGGCTCATAACCTGAAGGTCGCAGGTTCAAATCCTGCTCCCGCAACCAAATCAACCCAACCAGCCGCCGAAAGGCGGCTTTGTTCGTTTTGGGCCAGCCCAATCATCGCCGTCAGCGCCTGGTCAACATTCGGCGATCCCAAAACCTAGCATCGGGATCAGGCTGAGCGCCACGCTCTCGGTTCGAGAACTATCATTGAGCCGATGCCATCCACGGGCCTTCGACCGAATGTCGGGGGGCGGGTAATGTCTAAGGAAAACATGACGCAACAAGAAAATACGATTTTCCAGCGCATTAGGAGAAGTGACAGAATTTTTCCGACACTGAGCCATTTAGTTGCGCCCGTTCAGAGAGAGGGCGAGCTTGCCCCAACCCGATTTGCACAATGTGACCCCATCGCTAAAACGGTTTTCAACCTTTTCGCGTTGATGAACGAAATCCTTTGTCTTTGACCGCATTTTTGCCACTTGTGCGTGCGCTCAATCCACCTACAAATTCAACTTAAGCCATCCGATGTGGTTAGGGTTTTGACGGTTGATAGTGCGGGAATATGATGAAGAGGAAGCACTGGTTTGGTAAGGCCGACCGCAACTGAGATCGCTGATCCGGAAGAGCGCGAAACGCCCACGCTCATTCTTCAAATGCAGGATTACTGCCAGGTGGGCCTGGACCTGGTTTGGCAGAGGCAAATCATTTATGCGGCCGCCCTTGCGCTTGCGGCCTTCTATTACGACGCCCGATTGGCAGGCATCGTGCTGCTGCTCATTGCCGTGTCCGAGGTTTACGATTTCTGGGTTTTCAAACGCGTCTTGAGTTGGAAGGGGAACGATCGGCGCGCCGAGCAGAGGTTTCTGCATTTGCTCTACCTTGGTGCCCTGCTCAGTTCGTCTGTGATTGTTTCGTATTCGATCGGCATAGCCATCCTTCAGGGCCCGACGACACATTTCATGTCGTTGTTCTTTCTCTTTGCTGCGGCCTTGTTCGCGGCCATGAACAGCCATCACCTGATGCCGGTTTTGATGATCAGGCTGACGATCTTTGGCGCAGCCTTTCTGTTCATCCCCATTCGAGACATCGTGATAGCCGATGCGCCGCTAAAGTCGGAGTTGTGGGCCCAGTTTTTCACGAGCGTCTTCGTGCTTTTCTTCATAATCGAGAGCTCAAGGGTCTACCTGCGGTTCTACAGGACAAAGCTTTTCCAGATGGAGTTGCTTCGTTCCGAGCATGAGAAAGCAAAAATTGCGTACAGAGCCAAGTCCGAGTTCGTTTCGACCATGAGCCACGAACTGCGGACGCCATTGACAGCAATAAAGGGTTCGGTGGACCTGGCGAACTCGGGGCGGCTGGGTGAGATGCCGGAGCAGGTGTCATCGATATTGGACGTAGCGCAAAGAAACTGCTCACGGCTTTTGAGCCTGATTAACGAGATCCTCGATCTTCAGAGCGTCGAAGCAGGCAGCATGAGTTTTTCGCGAGAAAACATCGAACTGGTCCGGACTGTGTCAGAAGCGATATCGGACAACCAGCCCTACGCGTCGAAGCTGGGAGTGTCTATCAGGTCCGAATTGCCTGACGATTTGATCTGGGTGAATGCGGACAAGCTCCGGCTGCTCCAGGTCTTTGCCAACATATTGTCCAACGCAGCCAAGTTTTCGCCCTCGGGAAGCGAGGTCTTGGTTTCCGTACACGCAAATGCCGACCGTGCCCGTGTTCTATTCGCGGACAATGGCATCGGGCTTTCGGAGGATGACCGGGACAAGGTGTTTGAGCGCTTCACGCAAATCGACTCTTCGGATACGCGGAATATCGGGGGTACCGGGCTTGGCATGAACATCTCCAAACACATCATGGACGCCTTGGGTGGGTCGATCACCTATGAAAGGAACGCGGGGCCTGGCACAACCTTTGTCGTAGAGATACCGCTTCAGTATTCGGGCCACGGGGAAACCCCGGAAAACCGCGCAACCGCGGCCAAATAGTGTGGTGCCAGAGCGATTAACCCACGATTTGGGTGTTGCATCATTGCAGTTTTGAAACCGCGATCATCTTGCATTTTGATGCAGGTTCTGTCCAACCGCCGCGCTTCGTGTCAATTCAGCCTTGACGTCAGAAGTCGCCGGCGGTTCAATCTTGGCGGGAAATTGAACTTTTGATTTCGCGTTCAAAAAACGGAGATCCGTACTTGAAAATCCTGGTCGTGGATGATGAGCCGCTGTTTTGCGAACTCATCAAGGCAGAGCTGGCAACGTGCGGCTATTCGGACGTTCGCATAGTCCACTCGGGTGTGGAGGCGCTCAAGCTGGTTCGCGCCGAAAAAGAGCCCTTCGACTGCTTCCTGCTCGACATCAACATGCCTGGGATGGACGGTATCCAGTTGTGCTCTTCGTTGCGCCTGGAACCTGCGGCAACGGATGCGCCCTTCATTATGGTCACGGTGCGTTCGGAACTCGAAAGCGTCGACAAGGCTTTCGCTGCCGGCGCGACCGACTACATCACAAAACCGATCAGCCACCGAGACCTGCTTGGCCGGATGGGCATGGCCGCAGGGATGGTGCGGGAGCGGGCCGCTCGAAAGGCGGCGATGGCAACTGAGGATCGGCACGAACGGTTTTCGTTTGAAGACGCTGTTCGGCTGGAAGCGGATCATTCCTGCCTCGACTACCTGGCGATGCAGAACTACGTCCTCAAACTTGGATCGATGCGCATGTTCAGCCATGTCGTGATCGGTTTCCGCGTCGCGAATGCCAGTGAACTGTTTTCGATGCTGGGCGACATCGAATTCAAGGACGTGATGTCCGATGTCGCCGAAATCATAGTCGAGGCCTTGCGCACAAGCGACGCCATCGTGTCCTACGCCGGGTCGGGTGCGTTCGTGGCACTGGCGCGGCGTTACCCCGGGGTCGATACCGACGACTTGTTCGACCAGCTTCAAGCGAGGCTCGCCGCGCTGAACGGCTGGTACTCGAATTTGGGTCAGATACCGGTTCGGCTTGATGTCGGCTCCCCATACTACCGTGGGCTTCTTTCTTTTCTGACACCGACGGAAGTCTTGGACGAGGCGGTCGAAGGTGCATGGAAACCGATTTTCACGGCCGGCGTCGAAAATGAGCGTGTGGCCGGCGGACCAAAGAGGATACGAGCGCAAGTCGGAGGAAAGCGCCGATGACCGATACAATTCTTCCATCGGGTACCGAGCAGCTAAGTGCCGCTGTCCGAGCCATTCAATCGAAGTTCCTGAGTTCGCTTGACGACAGAATTCTGACCCTCGAAACCGCGTCGAAAAAACTGCGCAATGACCCGAAGAACCGCGCCTGCATGGACCTGATCCGAGGTGAATGTCACAAGCTTGCTGGTCTGTCGGGGTCGATCGGCTTTCCGAGGATCGGCGAGTTGGCGGGGGACATCGACGCCAAGATCAAACACGAAGGGGCGTGCTGGAATGAAGTCGAACCGATCCTCGCGACACTGATGTCCACCATGGAAGAGTTGCTGGAATGACACGCCTGCAACGATCGGAATGCACGTGGGAACTGGCTTTCCCGTCGGCCACCTGGATTTCATTGCCGCTGCCGCGACCGGAGGTGAGACAGTGAAGGAGCGCAACGAAACCTTTGCCCAACGAGAAAGACGGCACAAGAGAAACGTATCGCTCATCTATGGGGCAATTCTTTTGCTTGGTCTCGTCAGCGCCGCGCTCATGGACCGGACGATCCTTGCGCAGAATCTTGTGACCCAGCGGGCCTCGGTGCAGAGATCCCTGAATTTCGTGAAATTTCGCATCGAACAACGCCTGGAAGCCTACTCACACATGTCCAGCAACCTTGCGGCGGCCTTGTCGTTCGAAGCGCCGACGGACAAAGCCAAGTTTCAGACCTTGGCGCGGTTGCTGCGCGACAACAATCCAAGTGTCATCAATCTTGCACGTGCCCGGAACTTTGTCGTGACCGACGTCCACCCCATTGAGGCGAACCAAGCGGTTCTGGGGCATGACTACCGCAAGAACCCCGGCCAGATGCACACCGTGCAAAAAGCACTGGACAGTGACGGCACCGTAGTGATCGGCCCAATCGATCTGATTCAGGGGGGCCTTGGTCTGCTTCTGCGCACCGCGCAGCCGGGCCCGGAGAAAATCGTCGATACGATCGTCCTCGACTTCCATGTGTTTCTGGAAGAAGCCGGAATGACCTCAAACTCGAACGCTTTCGTAGCATCGGCGCGTTTGAAGAGCGCTACAGATGCAGACGGGCAAGTTGTATTTGGGTCTGACACCGTATGGGATGCTGATCCCGCGGTGGCGACCGTCAGGCTTGGCGACAGGGATATCGAGATCGCGATGATTCCGGCACGGGGCTGGAGAAGCGATCCGCTCCACCGTCCAATCCTGGGGCTGATCACGGTGATCCTGATTTCAGTTGCCTTCTTTGGCGTGAACTATGCGCGGCGGTTGATCATCGAGCGCGCCGATGCCAAGCGCCGCTTGCTGAATGCGATCGAGTCAATCGATGATGGGTTCGTCATCTTCGACAAAGACGACCGCCTCGTGATGTGCAACGAAAAATACAGGAAGGTATTCGAAGCCTCCAGGGACTTCATCGTTCCGGGTGTGTCATTCGAAACGATTATCCGCGAGGGCATCAAGCAGGGGCAATACCCCGAAGCCGAAGGACGGGAAGAGGAGTGGATAGCCGAAAGGCTGCGGCTTCATGCCGATCCGCACGGGCAGACGGAAATGCTGATGCCTGATGGAAGCTGGATCAAGGTTGCCGAGTCAAAAACCGAAGACGGCAGTACAGTCGGCATTCGCACCGACATCACGGAGCTGAAGACCGCTGTGCAGACAGCCGAAAACGCAATCCGGGCGAAAACCGATTTTGTCAACAACATGAGCCACGAGTTGCGGACGCCATTGTCGGTCGTTCTTGGATATGTCGCGTTCCTGAAAAAGGTCGAGATCTATCCGCAATGCGCGTCGCTCAAGGCCGCGATTGGCAACCGCGAAGACCTTCAGCAACAGTTGGACGAGTTCGTCAATGTCATCGTGCAACAAGCCTCGAAGTCCGAAAAATCGGGCAAACACCTGCTGAATCTCATAAATTCGGTGCTCGACTGGGCGAAGCTGAGCTCGGACAACGTGGTGTTGAAGCGTGAACCCGTCGATCTGGGCGAACTCCTTGACGGGCTTTCCGACGAGTTCAAAAGCCATGCGGCGGAAAAAGGCATCCTGTTCGATGTGGAAGTAGATCCGGTCATGATTCAAGCGGACGGATTGCGCCTGAAGCAGGTGTTCATGAACATCATCGGCAACGCCATCAAATTCACCGACCAAGGCTATGTCAAAGTGTCGGTGGACGTGGATGACAACGATGTGACAATTCTCGTGGAAGATTCCGGCAAGGGTATTCCAGACAACCAGCTGAACTCGATATTCGAGCGGTTCATCCAGGTTGACAGTTCGACGCGGCGTGAACATCGCGGGACCGGCCTTGGCCTGGCGATCGCAAAAAACCTGGTTGAAATGCACGGAGGAGGAATATCGGTGACGAGCAGGCTTGGAGAAGGAAGCCTTTTCCGGGTCGTCCTGCCGCGTTCGCGATCGGTTTCAGTCTCGCTGGATATGAAGATGGCGAGTTGAGACCGAGCGAGTTTCGCGGAAACCTGTTTGAACAATGTTCCAAGGAGCAGGCGCCATGAACAACTGCAAGCAAATCGTCCACGTGGACGATGATGAAGACATCCTCGCCATCACGCGGATGTCGCTGGAATTGATCGGTGGATTCGAGGTCACGCAGTACGGCTCGGCCAAGGAAGCCTTGGAGAATCTGCCGCGTGTCGAACCGGATCTATTTCTTCTGGACGTCATGATGCCGGGGATGGATGGTCCCGAACTCCTGGCCGAAATCCGGAAACATCCCGGCCACCGTAGCACGCCGGTCGTATTCATGACGGCAAAGGCAGACCCCGCGTTTAGCGAAACGTTGGTCAACTTGGGTGCGCTGGCCTGTATCACCAAACCTTTCGACCCGGTCGCGCTGCCCGAGCAGTTGGTGGGCTTGCTGGATGAAAGACACAGACCAAGTACCCTACAATGATCTACTTTGGATCCCGTCAGGTGAAACCTGTTTGAGGCGGGCACGGTAGTTTCGTACCTGTCTGGTCCATGCTGTTGTTTCACCTTCACACCGGCCTTGCCGTTGTTCGACAAAGGTCAAATCCCGTTTCCGCAACCACTTCCACCGAACACGCCCCTCACCAGCCCTACCTGAGTGGTCCAGTTTGGGTGCTGGAGCATGGCTGGCCTTTGGTCCATCAAAGCGGTGGTTTCAGGCGTCGGCCAGCGAAAGTAATAGACGCCGTGTCGCGATTGGCTGCCGTACGCATCTAGCATCATCGTGTGTCACACATGCGTGTCACGTCACTAAAACGTACGGCTATCGCATTGATCTGCTAGGGAATGGTGGAGCCTAGGGGAGTCGAACCCCTGACCTCTTGCATGCCATGCAAGCGCTCTCCCAACTGAGCTAAGGCCCCTTTCAGGTACCGCCTTGGCGGTGGACGGACGTTTATGAAACGCAGGGAAAGAGTGCAAGCCCAAAAAGCGGAATCCTGTAAAATTTTTGGGCTCGTTCCAAGCCGCTCCCGGCTGATTGGAGGCGGCATGCGGGGCGGTGTGGCGACCGCCCGCGCGGCGTGTCAGGACTCGTCGTCCGAGGACATGTCGGTGATGTCGTCGAGCGAAACGCTGTCGTCGTCGTCATCATCCTCGAGGATGTCGTCATCCAGATCCACGTCGACCGCATCGTCGTCGTCGTCGAGCACGAGGTCGTCATCCGACATGGATTCGCGGGCCTTGACCGAGGCCGCGTCTTCGGCGTCCGCGGCGATCATCCGGCTCTTGCCGGTTTCCATTTCCACGATCTCGCCGGTGTAGGGGCTGATGATCGGGTCCTTGTTCAGGTCATAAAACCGCTTGCCGGTGGTCGGGCAAACACGCTTTACACCCCATTCTTCCTTGGGCATGTCAAATCCCCTTGATATCTGGTGAGTCGTAGCAACGATTCAGGTCACCTGCCACATGCGGTGGGGACTGTCAAAGCCTTTGCGCAAAAGGGAGCGGCGCGGTGGGAAAACACGCTTTGCCTGGGCATCCTCCGGTGCCGCTGACCCTGCGCCGTTCAGCGCGGGCGCGGCGGATCAGCCTGCGGATTTCCCAACTGGACGGGCGGGTTACGCTGACCCTGCCGGTCGGTGTTCCCGAGACCGAAGCCCTTGATTTCGCGCGGGTCAAAGAAGATTGGATCCGGCGGCATTTGCAGTCGCGACCGCGCGAGGCCGTGGTGCGGTTCGGCCATGACATACCGATCGAAGGCGCTCCGCGGCGAATCGTTCCGTCGGACGGCCGCCGGGTCGAGCTTCGCGACGCAGAGGTCGCGGTTCCGCCCGGTTCCGAGGCGCGCCGCCTGTCGCGGTTTCTCAAGGAACTGGCCCGCGACCGCCTGACCGAGGCCTGCGACGATTATTCGGCGGTTCTGGGGCGACCCTACGCGCGCCTCACGCTCCGCGACACGCGCTCGCGCTGGGGGTCGTGCAGTTCCGAGGGAGGGCTCATGTTCTCCTGGCGTTTGATCCTCGCGCCGTCCGAGGTGTTGCATTACGTGGCCGCGCATGAGGTCGCGCATCTGGCCGAGATGAACCATTCTCCGGCCTTCTGGGCCCAGGTGAAACGGATCTTTGGTCCATACGAGGCGCCGCGTCGATGGCTGCGGGCGCATGGCGCGGAACTTCACCGTTACAGGTTCGACGCCGGTACGAGTTGACGTGGGGCGGATTTGTGATCACATGGTGCCATGCTGACCGCGCGCCCCGCAGATGTCCATTCCGCCACCCATGACCGGGTTTACCGTGCGTTGCGGTCGCGGATCATGCATGGAGAGATCCCGCCCGGGCAGGCATTCACCCTGCGCGGAATAGGCAAGGAATTCGACGTCTCCATGACCCCTGCGCGCGAAGCTGTGCGCCGCCTCGCCGCCGAAGGCGCCCTTTTCCTGTCGTCGTCGGGCCGGGTCTCGACGCCGGAGCTTACCAACGACCGGATCGAGGAACTGGCCGCCCTGCGCGCGCTGCTCGAAGTCGAACTGGCCAGCCGGGCCTTGCCGCGGGCGCATATGGCGCTGATCGATCGGTTGCAGACCATCAACATGACGGTGGCGGAAATGGTCACCAAGCGGGATGCGGTCGGCTATATCCGCGCGAATCTGGAATTCCATCGGACACTCTATCTGCGCGCGCAGGCGCCTGCGATGCTGGCCATCGCCGAGACGGTCTGGCTGCAATTGGGTCCGACCATGCGCGCGCTTTATGGTCGTCTGCGGCGGACCGAGCCGCCGCATTTTCACAAGCTGATCATTGCGGCGCTGAAGGCCGGGGACGAGCCCGGTCTGCGTCTGGCGGTACGCTCGGACGTGACGCAGGGTTTGCGTCTTCTGGTGTCCTGAGCGGCTTCTTGCCGAATGCGCGCCGCCCCGTACGTCGAGAGCGCCCAACACGGGCATTCCAAGCGACGGCGGCTGGCATGGCGATGCTGATCGCGGTAGGTTCGGGCCGAGGCAGAAAAGAGCAGGGCTCAGACATGATCAATCGGCGCGTGTTTTCTCTTGGTGTTGGTGCGGCAGTTCTTTCGGCATGTTCGGGTGGCGGGGTCACGCAGAACCTGTCCACCACCCGAATGCAGCCGGTCGCGAATGCCGGGTGGGATGCCTGGGTTGCGGGGTTCAAGGGCCGTGCGGCGGCTCAGGGCATTTCCCAATCCACTATCGACCGGGCGTTTCGTGGTGCGGGATACCTGCCCGACGTGATCGAGCGCGACCGCAACCAGACCGAATTCAAGCGTTCGCTCGAGGATTACCTGGCCATTGCCGCCTCGGACGAGCGCATCAGCACCGGCAAGCAGATGCTTCAGCGGCATGGTGCCACCCTGTCGAAGATCGAATCGCAATACGGCGTCGACAAGGAGATCGCCGTCGCCATCTGGGGCCTCGAAAGCCGCTACGGCGAGCGGCGCGGCGACGTCCCGGTCGTGTCGGCCCTGTCGACACTGGCCTATGACGGTCGGCGCGGGTCTTTCTTCGAGAGCCAGTTGATCGCCGCGCTGAAGATTCTTCAGAACGGCGATACCACACCCGAACGGATGACCGGCAGCTGGGCCGGCGCGATGGGTCACACGCAGTTCATTCCGACTTCCTATCTGGCCTATGCGGTGGATTTCACAGGCGACGGTCGGCGCGATATCTGGTCCGAGGACCCGACGGATTCGCTGGCTTCGACAGCGGCCTACCTGGCCCGTGCGGGCTGGGTGCGTGGCCAGCCCTGGGGGGGCGAAGTAGGCTCGGCCGCCGCCGGCTCGGGCACGCCGGTCGCGGTCCTGCAACCTCAGAAGCCCGGTCCGCGGATTGCCGTGTTCCGTAACTTCCAGGTGCTGAAACGGTACAACAACTCGGACAGCTATGCGATCGGCGTCGGTCACCTGGCGGACCGGATCGCTGGCGGCGGGCCGTTCAAGGCGTCTTTCGGGCCGGATGAGTACGGCCTGACACTGGAAGCCCGCAAGGATCTGCAGCGCCGTCTGACATCCGCGGGCTATGACACGCAGGGTGCCGATGGCGTGATCGGCAACAACACGAAATCTGCGATCAGCGCCTATCAGAGCGCCAGCGGTTTGCCGGTGACCGGCGAGCCTTCGGTGGAGCTGTTGCGCAGGCTGGGCGGCTGACGGTTCAGGCCGCCAGCCCCTTGGACCCCATTTCCAGGAATTTTTGCCGCCGATCCTTGACCAGTGCGGCGGCATCCTTGCCCTTCAATTCGCCGAGCATGGCGCCAATCGCCTCGCGCACGGCGTCGATCGTGCCGTGGCGGTTGCGATGCGCGCCGCCACGCGGTTCGGGGATGATACGGTCGATCACGCCCAGCTTCTTGAGATCCTGAGCGGTCAGGCGCAGCGCCTCGGCGGCCTCGCGCATCTTTTCGGCATCCTTCCACAGGATCGACGCGCATCCCTCGGGCGAGATCACGGAATAGATCGAGTGTTCCAGCATCGCGACCCGGTTGGCCGTGGCGAAGGCGACCGCGCCGCCTGAACCGCCTTCTCCGATGATGACCGAGACCAGCGGCACGCCGATCCGGAGGCACATTTCGGTCGAGCGCGCGATCGCTTCGGATTGACCGCGTTCTTCCGCGCCCTTGCCGGGATAGGCCCCCGCCGTGTCGATCAGGGTGATGACGGGCAGGCCGAACCGGCCCGCCATCTCCATCAGCCGCACAGCCTTGCGATAGCCTTCGGGACGGGCCATGCCGAAATTGCGTTCGATCCGGGATTTGGTGTCGCTGCCCTTTTCATGCCCGATCACCATCACCGGCTTGTCCTCGAACCGGGCAAGCCCCCCCATCACGGCCAGATCGTCCGCGAAGTTGCGATCCCCGGCCAGCGGCGTGTATTCCTTGAACAGCGCCTCAATGTAGTCCTTGCAGTGCGGACGTTCGGGATGCCGCGCGACCTGGCACTTTCGCCAGGGGGTCAGATCCTTGTAGAGTTCATCGAGAAGTTTCGACGCCTTGGCATCCAGGGCCGCCGCCTCGTCCGACACGTCCATCTCTTCGTTGGCCCGGGCCAGGGCACGCAGTTCCTCGGCTTTGCCTTCGATCTCGGCCAGTGGTTTTTCGAAATCCAGATACTGGGTCATGACGCCTCTCAACGCGGAATTTCTCCGCTATATGAACGCAGGCTGCTTCAGATGCAACTCGGCATGGCGTTCAGGGCAAGGAAAGGAAGCCAACTGGCGGCGCAGCGTACGAATTCGTGGCGGGCCGCAGGCTTGCCGCACGGAAATTTGAGGCCTAGGCTGATTACGGATACTTTACAGTGGTTTTGCACGAGCCGACAGTGACGCAAGCAATTGGGAGATGAACATGAAACTCATCCGAACGGGAGTGGTCGCGGCTCTTGCGGTGGTTCTGGCCTCGGCAGCCTGGGCCGCACCGCTGAAGCTGAAACCGGCGAGCCCGCAGCCTTCCGGCGCCAGGGCCGGGCTCGCGGTGAAATATGCCTGGGGCGGTGATCCGCCTTCCAAGATCCAGTCGATCGATGCGGCCAAGCAGATGATCGGGGGCGCGAAACCCGGTCGGCCGCTGCGCGGTCTCGACTACCGCGACACCAACGAGGGCGATCCCGTGTTGACCTTCAACAAGGCTTTCAACGTGGCGGCCGACATCAGGGGATACATCCGCTTCGACGCTCCGGGCATCTACGAGTTGGAAACCTGGTCGAATGACGGGATCGACGCGCGTATCGGCGGCCAGCAGGTCGGCTACTTCGCCGCGCGCCAACCCTGCGATGCGAACCAGCGTGTCGAGGTCGAGGTTCCGCAAGCCGGCTGGTACGATCTGCGCATCGTCTATTTCCAGAAATACAGTACCTCTTGCCTGATGATGAAATGGGGCAAGAAGGGCGGCAAGATGAGTTGGGTCCCGAACAACGTCTTCTCGCACTGAGCGGGTTCGTCGCCTGGCGAAACGGGGCCGGCAGGCCCCGTTTTGCGTTGATCGGCCTTCAGCCGTTCGCTGCGATCAGTTCGGCCTGTTTCACGATCACTTCCGCCTGCTTGATCGAGGCTATGTCCACCAGGCGGCCCTTGTAGACCGTCGCGCCTTCGCCCTTGGCCTTGGCCTGTTCCATGGCGGCGAGGATCTCCCGCGCCTCGGACACGGCCTGGTCCGACGGGGTGAACACCTGATTGGCCAGCGCGATCTGTTTTGGATGGATCGCCCATTTGCCGACCATGCCCAAGGTGGCCGAGCGTTCGGCCTGCGCGATGAAACCGTCGTCATCGGAAAAGTCACCGAACGGCCCGTCCACAGGCAGCACGCCGTGCGTGCGGCAGGCGGCGACGATGGCGGCCTGCGCCCAGTGCCATGGATCCGACCAGTGTTTGGCGCCTTCGTGCAGCATGTAATAGTTTTCCTGCGTCCCGCCGATGCCGGTGGTCTGCATTCCCATCGAGGCGGCGAAATCCGCGGCACCCAGGCTCATCGCCTGCAGGCGCGGAGACGAGGCGGCGATTTCCTCGACATGCGCGATGCCCGCAGCGGATTCGATGATCACTTCAAGCGAGATCGGCTTGGCGCGGCCCTTGGCGCGTTCGATGGCGGTGACCAGCGCATCGACGGCATAGACGTCGGCCGCGCAGCCCACCTTGGGGATCATGATCTGGTCCAGCCGGTCTCCGGCCTGCTCCAGCACGTCCACCACGTCGCGGTACCAATAGGGCGTGTCGAGCCCGTTGATCCGAACCGACATGTATTTGTTGCCCCAGTCGACGGTGTTCAGCGCCTCGATCACGTTGGCGCGGGCAACTTCCTTGTCCGTGGGGGCGACGGAATCCTCGAGGTCGAGATTGATCACGTCCGCCGCCGAGGCAGCCATCTTGGGAAACAGCTTGGGGTTCGATCCGGGGCCGAACAGTTGGCAGCGATTGGGGCGTGCGGGGGCGGCGGGCTGGATACGGAAGCTCATGTTGGTCCTCTCGCGGGCAAGGAAATTGCGATTTTCTTCCTGAATGGGGTATTAAATTGCGCGAAGCGGCGCAAGCATCTTTGTGCGCACGCAGCATTGCAATTGCAGCAATCGCCGAAAGATGGATGAGGAGAGCCGACAATGGATCGTTCCCCGAGAAGGCGTCGAAGGATTTTGCGTGGCATTGTTCAACGGCGCAATATTTTCCCGTGGCAATGTGCGTGCTTCGGGAAAAAAGCGAAACGCTCGTAGCGCCGGTTCATTAGTTTATGCCGGAATCAAAGGAGTGCACCGCAATGATCGAGACACCGTATCTGCTGTTTTTGGGCGATGCGCCCGACCAATTGGCGGCCAAGGTTGCCCAGGGCATCAAGGACTGGCGCCCGGAGAATGCCGTGGGTCAGTACCGCATGGACGGTTGCAAGGCGGATCTGGGTCTCAAGGACATGGACCTGGTCGAAGCCCGCGAGGCCGGCGCCAAGACACTTGTGATCGGCGTGGCGAACCGCGGCGGTGTGATCAGCCAGGAATGGAAGAAGGTGCTGGTCATGGCCTTGGAAGAGGGCTTTGACCTGGCCTCAGGCCTTCACAACCTGCTGCGCGATGAACCGGATCTGGTCGCCGTGGCCGAAGCGACGGGGCGCACGCTGCATGACGTGCGCGTTCCGGTGGTGGATTATCCGATCGCCAACGGGGTCAGGCGCAAGGGCAAGCGGTGCCTGGCGGTCGGGACCGACTGTTCGGTGGGCAAGATGTATACCGCGATGGCGATGGATGCCGAGATGCGCGCGCGCGGCATGAAGTCGACGTTCCGCGCCACCGGGCAGACCGGCATCCTGATCACCGGAGATGGCGTTCCGCTCGATGCGGTCGTCGCCGATTTCATGGCCGGTTCGATCGAATGGCTCACGCCCGACAATGACGCGGACCACTGGGACCTGATCGAAGGGCAGGGCTCGCTGTTCCACGTTTCGTTCTCGGGCGTGACCCTGGCGCTGATCCATGGTGGCCAGCCTGACGCGCTGATCCTCTGCCACGAACCTACCCGCTCGCACATGCGCGGCCTGCCGGGCTACACGTTGCCGTCGCTCGACGTGCTGCGCGACACCGCGCTGCAGATGGCGCATGTCGCGAACCCAGACTGCAAGGTGGTTGGCGTGTCGGTGAACACCCAGCATATGCCCGAGGACGAGGCAATGGCCTATCTCGCGCGGGTTGAGGCCGACATGGGCCTGCCCGCGACCGACCCGTTCCGCTTCGGGTCAGGCAAGCTGGTGGACGCGCTGGCGGCGATGTGATCCAACCGTGGCGCCGACTGCCCGCTTGGGGATGCCTCCGGCGGGAGTATTTGGGAAAAGATGAAGGAGCGGTCGCGTGAAGATCGAGGTCACTCGTGACGTGTTTCGGCTGGCGCAGGTGTTCACCATCTCGCGCGGGTCGCGGACCGAAGCCAAGGTGTTGACGGCCCGGATCACGGACGGGGCGCATCACGGCTGGGGTGAATGTGTGCCTTATGCCCGCTATGGCGAGACGCTCGGGTCGGTCGAGGCCGAGATTTCCGGGCTGCCCGAGCGTTTCGACCGCGAGGCGCTGATGGACCTTCTGCCTGCGGGCGCGGCGCGCAACGCGGTGGATTGCGCGCTTTGGGATCTCGAGGCCAAGCGCGCCGGAAAGCGGGTCTGGGACATGGCAGGGCTGCCCGAACCGCGGCCCGAGATCACGGCTTATACGCTGTCGCTGGACACTCCGGAGGCCATGCGTGAACAGGCGGCGAAGAACGCGCACAGGCCCGTCCTGAAGATCAAGCTGGGAACACCCGACGACATGCCGCGTCTGGAGGCGGTGCGTTCGGGCGCGCCGAAGGTCAGAATCATCGTCGATGCAAATGAAGGCTGGTCTGCCGAAGTCTACGCCGATCTGGCACCGCACCTGCTTCGGTTGGGCGTTGCGCTGGTCGAACAGCCCTTGCCCGCCGGCGAGGACGAGGCACTGATCGGCATGGAACGCCCCGTTCCGGTTTGCGCCGACGAATCCTGCCACGACCGCGCCAGCCTGCCTGCGCTGAAAGGCAAGTACGACGTCATCAACATAAAGCTGGACAAGACCGGCGGCCTGACGGAGGCGCTCAGGCTGCGCGAGGCGGCGCTGAGCCAGGGCTACGGGATCATGGTGGGGTGCATGGTCGGATCCTCGCTGGCCATGGCGCCTGCGACACTGCTGGCGCAGGGTGCGATGGTGACGGACCTTGACGGGCCGCTTCTCTTGGCCGAAGACCGCGACACCCCGCTGATATTTGACGAAGCCGGAGTTCATCCGCCCGCGGCGGCGCTCTGGGGCTGAGGAGACGAACATGACCCGCACCGTTTACGTGAATGGCGAATACCTGCCCGAGACCGAAGCCAAGGTTTCGATTTTCGACCGTGGCTTCCTTATGGCGGACGCCGTTTACGAGGTGACCAGCGTGCTGGACGGCAAGCTGATCGACTTCCACGGTCACGCGGTGCGGCTGGCCCGCTCGCTGTCCGAGCTCGACATGCAGCAGCCTTGCAGCGAGACCGAATTGCTCGAGATCCACCGCGAACTGGTCCGGCGCAACGGCATCGACGAAGGGCTGGTCTATCTGCAGGTCACCCGGGGGTCGGACGGGGACCGGGATTTCGCGTTTCCTGCCGAAGATGTCAGGCCGACCCTCGTGCTTTTCACCCAGGACAAACCCAGTCTTGCCGACAATCCGGCCGCGAGGAAGGGCGCCCGCATCATCTCGATCGCGGATATCCGGTGGGGCCGCCGCGACATCAAGACCACCCAGTTGTTGTACCCTTCGATGGGCAAGATGATGGCCAAGGCAGCGGGTTGCGACGACGCGTGGATGGTCGAGGACGGGTATGTGACCGAAGGGACCTCGAACAACGCGTATTTCGTCAAGAACGGCAAGATCGTCACCCGACCATTGTCCAACGACATCCTGCACGGCATCACCCGCAAGGCGGTTCTGCGCCTGGCCGCGGAAGCGCAGATGGAGGTCGAAGAGCGCCTGTTCACCATCGACGAGGCGAGGGAAGCGGATGAGGCTTTCACCACATCCGCCAGCGCTTTCGTGATGCCGGTGGTCGAGATCGACGGCGTGCAGCTTGGCGACGGAACGCCGGGGCCGATCGCGAAGCGCCTACGCGAGATCTATCTGGACGAAAGCCGCAAGACAGCGATCTGACGGTCACAGCCGGCGGATCAGCCGAACCGGTAGCTCGAGGCGGTCAAGGCGCCGAAGAACTGGGTTTCGTGGTAGACCCTCGTGGCAGGGGCGTCGTCGGCAGCCCCCACCGCCACGAAAAGCGGCACCAGGTGGTCCTCCTGCGCGTGGCAGACGCGCGCATAGGGCGCGGATTCCCATTCGAGCAGAGCCTTGTTTCGCGCCTGCGGTTCCAGCGACAGGGTGGCATCCAGCCAGGCGTCGAACTCTGCCGAGGGCACCTCGCCCTCACGCCCCATCAGGCGCAGATTGTGATAGCTGAGGCCCGACCCCACGATCAGAACGCCCTCTTGTCGGAGTGGCGCCAGTGCGCGGCCCAGGGCCAGGTGCTCGGCCGGATCGTAGTGGCTGCGCAGCGAGACCTGGAAGGTCGGCATGTCCGCATCCGGATAGATCACCGCCATAGGGGCGAAGGTGCCGTGATCGAAACCCTGTTCCGCATCCAGCCGGGCGGGCAACCCGGCGTCCGCGATCAACGTGGCGGTCCGTTGCGCCAAATCGGGCGCGCCGGGAGCAGGGTAGGTGATTTCGTAGGTTTCCGGGGGAAAGCCGGAATAGTCGTAGACCATCGGTGGGCGGGCCGAGGACATGACCGCGTAGGCATCGCTTTCCTCCCAATGTCCCGAGATCATCAGGACCGCTGAGGGGCGCCGGCCGATCTCTTCCGGCATCCTCGCCAGAGAGGTTTCCAGCGCGGCGAACCGGCGCCGCATCTGCGGCAGCCAGGGCCACGGGCCGCCGCCATGCGATATGAAGTAGGTGGGCAATTGTTCCGACATGCCGGCCTCGAAGGAGTTGGACGGGTTTTCGCCGGACAGAATAGACCGCCAAAACTGGAAACGGTATCGCGCATCGCGAACAAGGTTTGTGCGCGCTGCCGCCTTGAATTGGCAAATGCGACGCGATCCGGCGCAAACGGCCCAGTCTGGTTGTTCATGTGCGCTAAGGTTTCGTTCAGGAGGAGATCGAGATGAGACCATTCGAAGGCTTGCGCGTGCTCGATTTGACCCATGTCTTTGCGGGGCCGTTCTGCGCCTATCAGCTGGCGGTACTGGGCGCCGAGGTCATCAAAATCGAACCGGTGGATCGACCGGACATGACGCGGGAAGAAGGGGCGGACTCCGCTCTGAACGCCAAGGGCATGGGTTTGTCGTTTCAGGCCCAAGGCGGCGGCAAGCGGACGCTGGCGCTGGACCTGAAATCGCCTGAGGGGCGTGGGATCTTCAACCGCCTGGTGGCGACCGCGGACGTGGTGGTGCAGAACTACACCGCCCGCGCAGTCGATGCGCTGGGGCTGGGCTATGACCGGCTGGCCGCCCTGAAGCCCGATCTGATCTATTGCGCGATCAGCGGGTTCGGAGTTTCGGGGCCCAAGGCGGCAGATCCGGCCTATGACGTGGTAATCCAGGCTTTTGCGGGCGTTATGGCCGCGAATGGCGAGGCGGGAAGCGACCCGGTGCGGGTGGGCCCGGCGATGGTCGACTACGGAACCGGCGCGCAGGCCGCCATGGCGATCGCCGCGGCGCTTTTCGACAGGGCGCGGACCGGGCTGGGGCGGCGGATCGATGTGGCGATGGCGGATTGCGCGCTGATGCTGATGAACTCTCACACCGCGACCACCTTGGCGACCGGAGCGGCGCCCAAACCGCATGGCAACCATGACCCGTCCCTGGCGGGCTATGCGACCTATGAAACTGCGGACGGAACGCTGATGATCGGCGCCTATTCAAACGCGCAGTTGGCGAATCTCATGCGGGCTGTCGGACGGGGAGACGTGGCCGAAGAGGTCGCATCGACGCCACGCGCGGACATCGCCGCGCGGCGTCCGGGCGATCGGGCGCTGTTGGCCGAAGCGATGCGCACAAGACCGGCAGCGGAGTGGGAGGAAATCCTCAACGACCATCACGTCCCTGCCGCGCGGGTGCGGGGGCTGGCCGAAACGCTGACCGAGCCGCAACTCGCCTCGCGGACGGTTGTGCAGCAGGTGGGGGACGGCCGCTTTGCCGTAGCCGGGTTCACCTACGATCGCGGCGCGCCCACGCTTGACAGCGCGCCTCGGGCGCATGGGGCGGACAGCCGGGCAGTACTCGAGGAACTGGGCGTCGGCGCGGCCGAATTCGACGATCTGGCCGCGCGCGGGGTGGTGTTCAGCCCTTCTTGAGAACGTTCTCCTCGAACGCGACCTTGAATTCGGCCTGCTTTTCGGCGCTGGCCTCGGTCTGGTAGTTGGCCTTCCACTCGTCCATGGTCATGCCGTAGAAGATCTCGCGCGCCTCGTCCTTGCCCATTTCAATGCCTTTTTCGTTGGCAGCTTCCTGATACCAACGCGCAAGGCAATTCCGGCAGAAGCCGGCCAGGTTCATCAGGTCGATGTTCTGAACGTCCGTGCGGGCCTCCATCAGGTGCTTCTGCAGGCGGCGAAAGGCGGCGGCCTGAAGTTCGATTTCGGTTTGCTGGTCCATGTCGTCGCTCCAACTGAGTGTCTTGCATCCGAGTTAGCAATGCGTGCGCCCGGATACAACAAACGACGGACGTCCGCTGCGCAAGAGGCCGGGGCAGCGGCCGCCAAGAATGCGGCGCGACGGCTCGACAGGATCAGATGCCGCTGTCCGCCAAGGCGCTTTCGAGCATCGGCGCCAGACGTTCGGCCCAGGCGCGTTGCCCCGCGTGGTCGGCGATAAGGTCGTTGCGCAGTTCGATCAGCACGTTCGGGCGATTGTAGGCGGTGCAATGTTTGTCGATGGCATCGCCGGGCAGGTGCCCGCCATAAGGTTCATTCACCCCCACGCACAGGTCGTCCTCGGCCCGCAGGCGATCGATCAGCGGGCGCGACAGCCGCTCGTCCTCCGTATGTAGGACGCCGATATGCCAAGGGCGCGGATCGCGCCCGCGCAATTGGCGGGTGAAAGAGTGCATCGACAGGATCACCGCGTGGGGCAGGGCCGCCATGCGCGCCAGAGCGTCGTGATAGGGCCGGTAGCACATGTTCAGCCGCCGCTCGCGTTCGGCTTCGTCGGCGTGCCGGTTTCCCGGTATGATCGAACCGTCGTAGAGCTTCATCAGAATGGTCGGATCGTCCTCGCCGCGATTCGGGTCGATCACCAGGCGCGAGAAATTGGCCGCGATCACCGGCGCGTTCAGGATCTCGCCCAGGTGCCTTGAGACCTCGTAGGCACCCACGTCATAGGCGATATGACGCTCCATGTCCTCGCGCGGCAGGCCCAGATCGCCGCCGTTGATGTCGGGCGGAACCATGTTGGTCGCGTGATCGCAGGTGATCAGCCAGCGGGACGGGCGATCCTCGCCGTGAATGAAAAAGGGGGTGTACGTCATCAGCCTGTCATCTTGTTTGGCGCAGGTGTAGGGCAGTTGCCTGGGAAAGGGAATTGGGCGATAAGCGGCGCAGGCACTGTTTGCGGTAACATCGACGGACGAAGGAGAGCAAGGCCAATGCGACGCCTGAGAAATGTGAAAATCGTGGCGACGCTGGGACCGGCGTCGGAAACATACGACATGATCCGAGCCCTGCACGAGGCGGGCGCCGACGTGTTCCGTCTGAACATGAGCCACGGCAGCCACGACGAGATTCGCGAAAAGCACCGGATCATCCGGCAGGTGGAAAAGGACCTGGGTAGCCCGATCGCGATTCTGGCCGACCTTCAGGGGCCCAAACTGCGGGTCGGTGTCTTCGCCAACGGCTCCGAGGAGTTGGAGGAAGGCGCGGCGTTCCGGCTCGATCTGGATGAGACGGCCGGGGGCGCGCACAGGGTCTGCCTGCCGCATCCCGAGATTTTCGAGGCGCTCGAGCCCGGCGCGCATCTGCTGGTCAACGACGGCAAGATCAGGCTGGTGGTGGAACGCTGCGGCCGGGATTTCGCCGACTGCAAGGTGAAGACCGGCGGCACCATCTCGAACCGCAAGGGCGTGAACGTCCCGGACGTGGTGCTGCCGCTGGCGGCGCTGTCGGAAAAAGATCGCGACGATCTGGAATTCGTCTGCCAACTGGGCGTCGACTGGCTGGCGCTGAGTTTCGTTCAGCGCGCCAAGGACGTGTTCGAGGCCCGCGCGCTGGCCGACGGCCGCGCCGCGATCCTGTCCAAGATCGAAAAACCCGCGGCGGTGCAGTCCTTCGACGACATCCTGGACGCTTCGGACGGGATCATGGTCGCGCGCGGCGATCTTGGGGTGGAACTGCCGGTTTCAGCGGTGCCGCCGATCCAGAAACGCCTGGTGCGCAAGTGCCGGGCTGCCGCCAAGCCGGTGATCGTGGCGACGCAGATGCTGGAAAGCATGATCGAAAGCCCGATGCCCACGCGGGCCGAGGTCTCGGACGTGGCGACCGCCATCTACGAAGGCACCGACGCCATCATGCTGAGCGCGGAATCGGCGGCGGGCAGCTATCCGGTCGATGCGGTCAAGACGATGGACCGGGTGGCGATCGAGGTCGAGGCGGACCCCACCTACACCCAGATCATCAACGCCTCGCGCACGGCCAAGGGATCGACCGTGGCCGACGCCATCGTCGCCGCCGCGCGCGAAATCGCGGAAAAGACCGACATCAAGGCGATCTGCTGCTTCACCCAGAGCGGCACGACGGCCCTGCTGACCGCCCGCGAGCGGCCCGGCGTTCCGATCATCGCCATGACTTCGCTCACCGGCACCGCACGGCGGTTGTGCCTGAGCTGGGGCTGCCACTGCGTGATGACGCCCGAACTCCAGCGGTTCAAGGGCGCCGTCGTGAACGCGGCGCGGGCCGCCCGCTCGGGCGGGTTCGCCAGCGAGACCGATCAGATCGTTGTGACCGCCGGCGTGCCGTTCAACGTGCCCGGCACCACCAATATCCTGCGCGTGGCCCCTTGCGACGAGCGGCTGATCTACAACACCGATCCGGGCTGATTGCGGGAAATTCCGCTTTTGCCGCGCATAAACCGGGCAAAACCCCCTTGCCAGCGCGGCAAGACTTGCGTAAACGGCGCCTCTGACCGCGCGACCGGCCAAAGTGGCATGCCGAGTCGCGTCAAGAACCGAACCCGCGAAAAGGAGACGGAAATGCCCAAGATGAAGACCAAGTCGAGCGCCAAGAAGCGCTTCAAGGTGACTGCGACCGGTAAGGTCCTGTCGGCCCAGGCCGGCAAGCGTCACGGCATGATCAAGCGGACAAAGAAATTCATCCGCGACGCCCGTGGCACCACCACCCTGTCCGCCCCCGACGCCAAGATCGTCAAGGGCTACATGCCCTACGACCGCTAAGAGGAGATTTGAGAGATGTCCCGCGTTAAAGGTGGAACCACGACTCACGCCCGTCACAAGAAGGTCATCAAGGCCGCCAAAGGTTACTATGGCCGCCGCAAGAACACCTTCAAGGTTGCCCGTCAGGCCGTCGACAAGGCCAACCAGTACGCAACCCGCGACCGCAAGAACCGCAAGCGCAATTTCCGCGCCCTGTGGATCCAGCGGATCAACGCCGCCGTGCGTTCGCATGACGAGGCCCTGACCTATTCCCGCTTCATCAATGGCCTGACCCTGGCCGGCATCGAAGTGGACCGCAAAGTTCTGGCCGACCTGGCCGTGCACGAACCGGAAGCGTTCGGCGCGATCGTCGCCAAGGCGCAGGCCGCTCTGGCAGCCTGATCCTCTTTCGAGAGACAGTGAAACAAGGCCGTTCCCCCGGGAGCGGCCTTTTTCTTGTTGGCGCTGCCCCCGTCGCCGGACCGCGCCGGAAACAACTGCACGACCGCCCGGCCACGTGGTATCCTGTGTTCCAGCGGGAGACATGCGCTCATGAACGCGAATGACATCACCATTCTTGTGGGAACGACCAAGGGCGCGTTCCTGTTGCGCGGCGATGCGGGCCGGGAAAACTGGAGCGTCGATGGCCCTCATTGCGACGGGTGGCCGATAAATCACCTGATCGGGGACGACGAGACCGGCACACTCTGGGCCGGCGGAGGCAGCGACTGGCACGGCGCGGGGGTCTGGCGCTCGGACGACGGCGGCAAGAACTGGGAAGTCACGCGGCTTACGAAGGGAGAGTTGGACGATTGGGCTGCCAATGACGTCGATTTTGCCGGCATGATCGGCTGGACCGATACGCCACTGCCCTTCGCGGACAGGTTTTCGCAGGTCTGGTCGCTCTGCCATGCGCATGGGCGGCTGCTTGCAGGGACCAAGCCCGCGACCTTGCTGGCCAGCGAAGATGGCGGGCGGACATGGCACGAACTCGACGGTCTGGCGAACCATCCTTCGGCGGAAAGCTGGAACCCCGGCGCCGCCGGGCTGGTCCTGCACACGATCGTGCCGGATCCGGTTGAGCCCGCAAAACTGTGGGTCGGCATCTCGGCCGCGGGCGTATTCGCCAGTGAGGATGGCGGAACCTCCTGGGACCGCCGAAACCGGCTCGCCAATGCGGAAAGCTGTGGACATCACGACCACCCGGCCGCGCCGCGCGACGGCGAAACCGGGCACTGCGTCCACAACATGATGCGGGCGCCCGGCCAGACGGACTTGCTCTACCAGCAGAACCATCATGGCGTCTGGCGATCGGCCGACGGCGGCCGCAGCTGGGAGGACATTACGGCGGGGCTGCCGTCAACTTTCGGCTTTCCGATCCGGGTTCACCCGCGCGACCCCGACGTGATCTGGACGCTGCCGCTCAACGGCGACAGCATCGGGCGCTATCCGCCAGAGGCGTCGGCGGCGGTCTGGCGGTCGCGCGACGGCGGCAGGACCTGGCAGGACCTGCGCAACGGGCTGCCGCAACAGGCGTGCTATTTCACCGTCCTGCGCCAGGCGATGGCGGGCGACAGCCGCGACCCCGCCGGCATCTACTTTGGCACCAACAGCGGCTCGGTCTTCGCCAGCATCGACGAGGGCGACAATTGGGCCGAGGTGGCACGGCACCTGCCAACGATTCTGTCCGTCGAAATCCTCGACTGAGGGACGGCGATCCGCCAACCGACTTCTTCCGGCAACACTTCGTCGCCACCCCGGACAATCGCGGGCCGGATCAGGGCGGCTGTCTTGCATTCGTGCCGATAGGCCGATAGCAGGTTTCCAACCAAATTCAGGGGACCGTCATGGACGATCTTAAGGCAAAATATCTCGGGCAGATTGCGGAAGCCGGCGACGAAAACGCGCTCGAGGCGATCCGCGTCGCCGCCGTGGGAAAAAAGGGCGAGGTGGCCCTGAAAATGCGCGAACTGGGCAAGATGACGCCCGAGGAACGGCAGGTTGCAGGCCCGGCGCTGAACGCGCTGAAAGAAGAGATCAACTCGGCGCTGGCCGCCAAGAAGGCCGCGCTGGCCGATGCCGCGCTGGACGAGCGTCTGCGCACCGAATGGCTCGACGTCACGTTGCCGGGCCGTCCGCGCGGGCAGGGGACGCTGCACCCGGTCAGCCAGGCCAGCGAAGAACTGACCGCGATCTTTGCCGAACTGGGATTCTCGGTGGCCGAAGGGCCGCGGATCGAGACCGACTGGCACAATTTCGACGCGCTGAACATCCCCGGCCACCACCCCGCGCGGGCCGAGATGGACACGTTCTACATGCACCGCGCGCCGGGCGACAACCGCCCGCCTCACGTGCTGCGCACCCATACCTCGCCGGTGCAGATCCGTTCGATGGAACTGCAGGGCGCGCCGATCCGGGTGATCTGTCCGGGCGGCGTATATCGCGCCGATTACGACCAGACCCACACGCCGATGTTCCATCAGGTCGAGGGGCTTGCCATCGACAAGGACATCTCGATGGCGAACCTGAAATGGGTGCTGGAGGAATTCGTCAAGGCGTTCTTCGAGGTCGACGATGTCGAACTGCGCTTCCGCGCCTCGCATTTCCCCTTCACCGAACCCTCGGCCGAGGTCGATATCCGCTGCTCGTGGGAGGGCGGCCAGCTGAAGATCGGCGAAGGCGACGACTGGATGGAGATCCTGGGCTCCGGTATGGTGCACCCCAAGGTGATCGCCGCCGGCGGCATCGACCCCGAGGTCTATCAGGGCTTTGCCTTCGGCATCGGCATCGACCGTCTGGCGATGCTGAAATACGGCATCCCCGACCTGCGGGCCTTCTTCGATTCAGACCTGCGCTGGCTGCGGCACTACGGGTTCGCGGCGCTGGACATGCCGAACCTGCATGGCGGTTTGTCACGATGATGTAGGGCGGGGTGGACCCCGCCATTGCGATATTTCGGCGGGTAAGCCCCGCCCTACCGGACGGGATCAAAGACATGAAATTCACCCTCTCCTGGCTGAAAGACCACCTCGACACCACCGCCACCGTGGACGAGATCGCCGAGGCGCTGACCGATCTCGGGCTCGAGGTCGAGGACATCATCAACCCCGCCGACCGGCTCAAGGATTTCACCCTGGGCTATGTGAAACACGCCGAGCAGCACCCTGATGCCGACCGGCTGCGGGTCTGCAAGGTCGAGACCGACGAGGGCGAAAAGCAGATCATCTGCGGTGCGCCCAACGCCCGCGAAGGCATCACCGTCGTCGTCGCCAAGCCGGGAACCTACGTGCCCGGCATCGACACCACCATCCAGGTCGGCAAGATCCGCGGCATCGAAAGCTTCGGCATGATGGCATCCGAGCGCGAGATGGAGCTGTCGGATGAACATGACGGCATCATCGAACTGCCCTCGGGAGAGGTCGGTGAGCGTTTTGTCGACTGGCTGGCCGCGAACGACCCTGCCAAGGTCGATCCGGTGATCGAGATCGCCATCACCCCGAACCGTCCCGATGCGCTGGGCGTGGCGGGGATCGCCCGGGACCTGGCGGCGCGGGGTCTCGGCACGCTCAAGATCCGCGACTATACGCCGGTGCCGGGCGAATTCGTAAGCCCGATCAAGGTCACGATCGACGAGGACACGCTGGACGGCTGCCCGCTGTTCACCGGGCGCGTGATCCGCGGCGTCCGCAACGGCCCCAGCCCGCAATGGCTGCAGGATCAGCTGAGGGCCATCGGCCTGCGCCCGATCTCGGCACTGGTGGACATCACCAACTACATGACCTTCGACCACAACCGGCCGCTGCACGTCTTCGATGCGGACAAGGTCTCGGGCGACCTGCGGGTACATCGCGCGAAGGGCGGTGAAAGGCTGGTGGCGCTGGACGAGAAGGAATACACCCTGCAACCCGGCATGATGGTGATCTCGGACGGCAACGGCCCGGAATCCATCGCCGGCATCATGGGCGGGCAAGAGACCGGCGTGACCGGAGAGACTGTGAACGTCTTTCTCGAAAGCGCCTATTGGAACCATGTCCAGATCGCGCTGGCGGGTCGGGCGCTCAAGGTCAATTCGGATGCGCGCTACCGCTTCGAGCGCGGGGTGGACCCGCAGTACACGCTGGAAGGGCTGGAGCACGCGACCCAGTTGATCCTCGACATTTGCGGCGGCGAGGCCTCCAAGGTCGTCGTCGCGGGCAAGGTGCCGGACCATTCGCGGGCCTACAAGCTGGATGCCGAGCGGGTGCAGTCGCTGGTCGGCATGGACATTCCGGAAAGCGAGCAGCGCCAGACGCTGACCCGTCTGGGTTTCCGGCTGGAGGGCAGCATGGCGCATGTGCCCAGCTGGCGCCCCGACATCATGGGCGAGGCCGATCTGGTCGAGGAAGTGGCGCGCATCGCGTCTCTCACCAAGCTTCAGGGCAAGCCGCTGCCCCGCCTTACCCCCGGCATCCCCAAGCCGGTGATGACGCCCGGCCAGCGTCGGCAGGCGATGGCGCGGCGCACCTGCGCGGCGCTGGGCTACAACGAATGCGTGACATACACGTTCATCGACAAGGCGTCCGCCGAGCTGTTCGGCGGCGGCGATGACGCGACGATGCTGGAAAACCCGATCTCGTCCGAGATGAGCCACATGCGACCGGATCTGCTGCCGGGCCTTTTGCAGGCTGCGGCCCGCAACCAGGCGCGCGGCTTCGCGGACCTGGCCCTGTTCGAAGCCGGCCCCGCGTTTGACGGCGGCGAACCGGGTGATCAGCGCACCCAGATCTCGGGGCTTTTGGTGGGGCGGACCGGGCCAAAGGATGTGCATGGCTCCTCGCGACCGGTCGATGTCTTCGATGTCAAGGCCGACGCCGAGGCGGTTCTGGCCGCCATCGGCGCTCCCGCCAAGGTCCAGATCCAGCGCGGGGCCGAAGGCTGGTGGCACCCGGGACGGCACGGCAAGATCTGTCTCGGCCCGAAAAAGGTGCTGGGCGTCTTTGGCGAGTTGCATCCCCGCGTGCTCAAGGCGATGGACGTCAAGGGTCCGGCCATGGCCTTCACCATCTGGCCCGACCAGGTTCCGCTGCCGCGCAAGGCCGGGGCGACCCGCTCGGCGCTGGAACTGCGTGACCTGCAGGCGGTCGAGCGCGATTTCGCCTTCGTGGTCGATGCAGAGGTCGAGGCACTGACGCTGGTCAATGCCGCCGCGGGCGCGGACAAGGCGCTGATCGAGGACGTCCGGGTCTTTGACGAGTTCATCGGCGGCGCCTTGGGCGAGGGCAAGAAATCCCTTGCCATCACCGTGCGCCTGCAGCCGACCGAGGCCACGCTGAAGGAAAAGGACATCGAAGCAGTGGCGGCCAAGATCATCGACAAGGTGACCAAGGCGACCGGCGGCGTGCTGCGCGGCTGACTTTGAACTGACGCAAACGGGATTGACGCGCCTAGGGGCGCGCATTCCCAGACTGCCCGCGGGCTTTATTCGGTCAGGTGTTCGGCCAGCAGATCGTAGACAAGCCTGATGCGCCGGCTGGTGTGCAACTCTCGATGCGTGGTCAGCCAGACCGGAAACAGGATCGGGTCCATGTCCGGCAACAGGCGTTCGACCCCCGGCGTCGCTTGGCCCACCTCTTCCGACATCGGCGACACACCGAACCCTTGCCGGACATATTCCCAGGCGACGATCCCGCTTTGCGATCCGATCCTGAAATTCCGCCGGTTCAAGCGGATGCCCATCGGCGCGAGAAACTCCATCATCTGCTCAGGGTCTCCAAAGCTCACGAAGTCATGCGCGGCAAGATCGGACTTGGTCTTGGGCCGCCCCTTCTGATCGAGATAGGCCGACGCGGCGTAGAAATGCGCCCTGGCCTCGCGCACGAGGCGCGCAATCAGATCGGGTTGGTCGGGCCGCACGTGACGGATGGCGATATCCGCCTCGCGCCGCATCAGGTCGCGGATATCGTTGGCGGCGACCACGTCAATCCGCAGAAGCGGCGCGTGTTCGCGGATCGTGCGGAGCACGTCGGGCAGGACATAGGCGGACATGATATCGCTTGCGGTGATGCGCACTTCGCCTTCGATCGACTGGGCCTGACCCGATGCGGTCAGCGAGATCCGGTTGGCCGCCCTGCCCATGGCGCGGGTGTGCTCCAGCAGTTCCAGCCCGGCCTGGGTCAGTTCCAAAGACCGCCCGACGCGTTCGAACAGCATCACCCCCAGATCGGCCTCCAGCGCGGCGACCTGCCGGCTGAGCGTCGGCTGGGTCTGCCGCAACCGGCGCGCCGCCGCCGAAAGCGATCCGGTTTCCGCCGTCGCCAGGAAGGCCCTGATGTGGTTCCAGTCGAAATCGCCGAGATATGTCATGCAATATTGTATAAATACTCTGCGAATTTCGGCAATTTATCTTTGATCCTTGCATGACTAACTATCGGGCAAAGGAGAACGGACATGAACGCGACTGCAAAATTCTGGGACGGAATCGCCGAAAAATACGCCCGTACGCCGGTTCGGGACATGGAATCCTACGAACATACCCTGCGCAGAACGGCTTCCTATCTGAAGTCCTCGGACAAGGTGCTGGAACTGGGTTGCGGCACCGGAACCACGGCGTTGAAACTGGCGCCGAACGTGGCCGAGATCGTGGCAAGCGACGTGTCGGCCGGAATGCTGGCCGTTGGCGCCCGCAAGGCGGCGGAGCAATCGGCAACCAACGTGAGCTTCGTCGAGGCCGAGGCCGGCAATCCGCCCGAAGGGCCGTTCGACGCGGTGCTGGCCTTCAACCTGCTGCATCTGGTCGAAGACCTGGACGGAACCCTCGCCAAGGTGCGGAACACGCTCAAGCCGGGCGGCCTGTTCGTGTCCAAGACCTTCTGTGCGCCGAAGAATGGCAGTCTGCGCTACCGGTTCATGCGGATGGTCGTGCCGGTCATGCAGGTCTTCGGCAAGGCGCCCTTCGTGCGCTTCATGTCCGAGGCGGAACTGGACGCGGCCATAAAGCGGGCGGGCTTCGAGTTCGTGGAACGGGACAGCTTCCCGGTCAAGGACGCGCGCCGCTTCGTCGTGGCGCGGCGGATTTGATCCGGAACGCCTTAAACACCTTTGTTCATTCCGCCATTGGGCTTTGGATCCCACGGGGCTAAGTTGCGGCGCAACGGAAAACGGAGGTGAACATGGGCTTGAACGTATACCTGTCTGGGGAAATCCACACCGATTGGCGCGAGCAGATCGTCGAAGGCGCGCAGGGGCTGGACATCACCTTCAACGGCCCGGTGACCGACCACGCCGCCAGCGATGATTGCGGCGTTGCCATTCTCGGCGCCGAGCCGAACAAGTACTGGCATGACCACAAGGGCGCGATGGTGAACGCGATCCGCACCCGCAAGGGGATAGCGGAGGCCGATGTCGTGGTCGTGCGTTTCGGCGACAAGTACAAACAGTGGAACGCGGCCTTCGACGCGGGATATGCCGCCGCGCTGGGCAAGTCGATCATCGTCCTGCACGGCCCCGATCATCAGCACGCGCTGAAGGAGGTGGACGCGGCCGCGCTGGCCGTCGCCGCGGAGCCGCATCAGGTGGTTGAGATCCTGCGTTATGTCCTGACCGGGAAACTGCCGGGCTGATCGACCCAACCAGCCCGGCAGTTTCCCGGTTCGCGGTCGCGGGGGGAATTCTCGGGCGCCCGGCACCTAGACCTCTGTCCGGTTTTCACCGATCATCCGGCCAATTGGGCGCTTGAGGCGCATTTTGGCTGTTGATCGCAAGGGAGTGGCACGTGGAAGAATTGATGACGCAGGCGGGCGAGTTTGCACCGGTGTTGATGAGTGCAGTCAAGGCACTGATCGTACTCATTCTGGGTTGGATTGCTGCCGGGGCGATCAGCGGCATGGTTCGCCGAAAGATCAATGCAACGCCGAAGATCGACCCGACGCTCGGCAATTTTTCGGCCAGCGTCGTGAAATGGGTGATCTTGGCGATCGTCCTCATCGCGGTTCTGGGCATCTTCGGGATACAGGCGACAAGCATCGTCGCCATTTTGGGTGCGGCATCTCTGGCCATCGGTCTGGCGTTGCAGGGGACGCTCAGCGATCTGGCCGCCGGCGTGATGCTGGTCGTGTTCCGGCCCTACAAGCTGGGCCAGTTTATCGACGTCGGCGGCACTTCGGGTACCGTCGTGGATCTGAACCTCTTCACGACGGAACTGGTGACGCCGGACAACGTTCAGATCATCGTGCCCAACGGTCAGGCCTGGGGATCGATCATCACCAACTATTCGGCACATGATACGCGGCGCGTCGATCTGGTGTTCGGCATCGACTACAACGACAGCGCCGATAAGGCGATGCAGATCATTCTCGACATCGCCAAGTCGGACAGCCGCATCATGTCGGACCCGGAGCCCTGGGTGCGAGTCACCAATCTGGGCGAAAGTTCGGTCGATCTGACCGCGCGGCTGTGGTGTGCCGCCTCTGACTACTGGGATCTGAAGTTCGAGCTCACCAAGGCGGTGAAAGAGGCGTTTGATTCAAAGGGCATCTCGATCCCCTATCCGCACTCGGTGGAAATCCAGAAAAAGGCCTGAGCCGTTTGCCGAACATCTGGCAAGAAAGGCCCGCCCCAACCGGGACGAGCCTTTGTCACGTGCCTGCGCCTGAAGATCAGGCGGCCTTGACCACCAGGGTCGGCGACACCACGTCGATGCCCAGGGCCTTGCCGACCTCGACATAGGTCAGCTGGCCTGCATGGACGTTAAGCCCAGCCAGCAGGTGCGGGTCGTCTTGGCAAGCCTGACGCCAGCCCTTGTTGGCCAGCGCCAGCATGAAGGGCATGGTGGCGTTGCCGAGCGCGATGGTCGAGGTCCGCGCCACGGCTCCGGGCATGTTGGCGACGCAGTAATGCATGATGCCGTCAACGTCGTAGATCGGATCGGCGTGGGTGGTCGGGCGCGAAGTTTCGAAGCACCCGCCCTGATCGATGGCGACGTCCACCAGCACTGCGCCGGGCTTCATGGTGCCAAGCTGCGCGCGACTGATCAATTTGGGAGCGGCCGCGCCGGGGATCAGCACCGCGCCGATCACCATGTCTGCGTCCTGAATCAGTTCGGCAGTGGCGCCTGCGGTCGAATACTGGTTCTTGAACTGGCCGCGGAAGGCATCGTCGAGATAGCGCAGGCGCGGCAGCGAACGGTCGAGAACCGTCACATCCGCGCCCATGCCCGCCGCGATACGGGCCGCATGCGTGCCAACGACGCCGCCGCCGATCACGACCACCTTGGCAGGACCGACGCCGGGCACGCCGCCCATCAGAACGCCGCGGCCGCCATTGGCCTTTTGCAGCGTCCAGGCACCGACCTGCGGCGCAAGGCGGCCCGCGACCTCGGACATCGGCGCCAGCAGCGGCAGGCCGCCGCGGTCGTCGGTCACCGTCTCATATGCGATTGCGGTGCAACCCGAGGCCAGCAGGTCCTTGGTCTGCTCCGGATCCGGGGCAAGGTGAAGGTAGGTGAACAACACCTGGTCCTCGCGCAGCATCTTGCGCTCAACCGCTTGCGGTTCCTTGACCTTGACGATCATGTCGGCGGTGGCAAATACCTCTTCGGCGGTATCGACGATGCGGGCGCCGGCGGCGACGTAGGCGGCGTCGTCAAAGCCGGATCCGATACCCGCTTTGGTTTCGATGATGACCTCGTGGCCATTGGCAACCGCTTCCTGAGCTGCGTTCGGGGTCATGCCGACGCGGAACTCCTGCGGTTTGATTTCCTTGGGGCAACCGATTTTCATTGTGGTCTCTCCGTTCACAATCTGCGCAAATTATGAGCAGACTTAGGCGCAATTTCTGTGAAAGCCACCTCGCCTTTTCGGGAAATTGCGGGATAATATTCCAAGAATTCGAATAACCATGCAAAGGATGTGCGTGAATGGGCCTTGATGCAACCGATCGACGGATCCTGGCGGCGCTTCAAAAGAAGGGGCGGATGTCCAATGCCGAGCTTTCGGATCAGGTCAACCTGTCGCCCTCGGCCTGTCACCGGCGGGTGCAGCGGCTTGAGGCCGACGGGTATATCCGCGACTACGTGGCGCTGCTCGACGCGCGCAAGATGGGCGTGCCCACCACGGTCTTCGTCGAGATCACCCTGCAGGGTCAGGCCGAAGAGGTGCTGGACGCATTTGAAAAAGCGGTTTCGCGGATTCCCGATGTGCTGGAATGCCACCTGATGGCGGGTACCGCGGATTACATCCTCAAGGTCGTGGCCGAAAACACCGAGGATTTCGCGCGCATCCACAAGCAATACCTGTCGCGCCTTCCCGGCGTGGCGCAGATGCAAAGCTCATTCGCGTTGCGGACGGTCTTCAAGACGACGGCGCTACCGGTTTGACCGGCCCGGCCACCAGGGCCGACAGAAAACTAGCGACGCGGTCCGAATCTAGACCTTGTAACTGTCCCGGTTGAAGGTCACATTCGTCATTCAAGAAATTGCATGTCCCCAAGGCGCGGCGCCGGCGAATTGTTGAGCCGGAAGGCGCGCGTTCGATTTCCGATTGCCGCGCTGTCGCGCCGACACCGGGAGTTCACACGCCTCGCCTATGGTCAGGACACCTCAGAAGACAGGGAACAGACATTGGCCTACGAAAAAGACGACGCCCCCAAGGATTGGCTGGAAGCGGAACTGCAGGACACGCTGGACGAGGATTTCGAGATCGAGTTCAGCGAACCGATGCTGTCGATGGAGATCAGACGAATATACCGACAGCAGCACCCGGACATGCTGGACCGCAAAGTCTATTTCCGCAACCTCCTGCGGCTGCAGGCGGAACTGATCAAGGTGCAGGACTGGGTGGTGCATACCGGGGCCAAGGTCTGCATCCTGTTCGAAGGCCGCGACAGCGCCGGCAAAGGCGGCGTGATCAAGCGGATCACCCAGCGCCTGAACCCGCGCGTCGCCCGGGTGGTGGCCCTGCCGGCGCCAAGCCGCCGCGAACAGAGCCAGTGGTATTTCCAGCGCTACGTGCCGCATCTGCCGGCAGCCGGCGAGATCGTGTTCTTCGACCGGTCCTGGTACAACCGGGCCGGGGTCGAGCGCGTCATGGGCTTTGCGACCGAGGATCAGGTCGAACAGTTCTTCCAGGACGTTCCCGAATTCGAGCGGATGCTGGTCCGCTCGGGCATCATCCTGCTCAAATACTGGTTCTCGATCTCGGACGAGGAGCAGCAGTTGCGATTCCTCATGCGGATCCACGACCCGATGAAACAGTGGAAGCTGTCGCCAATGGACCTGGAATCCCGCATCCGCTGGGAGGCTTACACCAAGGCAAAGGAGGACATGTTCTTCCGCACCAACATCCCCGAGGCGCCGTGGTACATCGTCGAGGGCAACGACAAGAAGCGCGAGCGTCTGAACTGCATCGAGCACATTCTGACCAAGATCCCCTACGAGGAAGTGCCGCAGGAAAAGGTCACGCTGCCCGATCGCAAGTACAACCCGGACTACGAGCGCCGGGTTCTGCCGGACGAATTGTACGTACCGAAGATCTACTGAGGCATAGGGTAACGTGGCGAGGCCATCGCGGATTGCCGGCCGTCAGTCACTGAGGCAAGGGCGCCAAATCGGCGCCCTTGCTGTGATTGTTCCGTTCAGCCGAAATCGAAGAACCCGTTGTCGTTCTGGACCCGCAGGAGCGGCATGTCCTCGCGCTGTTCGGAGTCCGATTTCGATTCGGCAATGGACTCGCAGTCGAACTGCATGTCCTGGCCCTTGTCGGCAAGTTTGGCTTTCATCCACTGGCCGAGATCGGTGCCGAAAAAGTCGCCAAGATCGTCGGACTCGGATTTCGGCATATCCCATTCGATCCGGGCGATATTCGACAGAACTTTGGCGATGATTGCCTCGGCATCCGCCTTGGTCCCGTGCCTGCCAGTGCCTTCGCTCTCTGCGAAGGCGGGTTCGGGTTCAGCCTCGCCAGTCTCATCGCCTTCGCTGGCCATAACGATTTCTTCCTCGTTGCCCTCCAGCTCGGTCTCTTCGGTCCCGGGCGTTTCGCCGGCAGAGTCGTCCTCAGTCTCGCCGGGCTCCTCGCCTTCGCCCTCGTCCCCGGCCACAAGGATCTCCTCCTCGGAGTTCTCGGGCTCGGCCTCTTCAACGGCAGAGCCTTCCTCGGTCTCGCCGGTTTCTTCGCCTTCGCTGGCGTCACCCGCAACGACGATTTCTTCCTCGGTGTCCTCGGCGTCACCCTCTGCGGCAACGGGCGTTTCGGCCGAGCCTTCTTCGGTTTCGCCGGTTTCCTGACCTTCGCCCTCGTCTCCAGCCACGATGATTTCTTCACCGGAATCTTCCGCCTCGGGCGCTTGGGCGACGGGTTCGGGTGCGGTCGGTCCGCTGCCTTCACCGGTTTCCGGGACGTTGGCTCCTTCGTCACCCGTGGCAGGGGCGGGGACGTCGGCAACAACGATCTGCTCGGTTCCCTCCGGCTGCGGCGTGTTCGCCTCCGGCGCTTCGACGACCGGAATTGCCGGGGCAGGAGTTGCGGGAGCCGGAGCTTGCGGCGCGGGGGCCGACGGCACATCGAGCACGACGGGGGCGTCCGTCGCCGCGAAGTTCTGCGTGACCACGACCGCATCCCAACCGTTCAGATCCCCGTATTCGATGCCGATGCCGACATATTTGAAGTCGGGGTTCAGGATGTTCGCGCGGTGCTGGGGGCTGTTCATCAAGCTGCGATGCAGATCCACCACGTCGTCGCTGAGGCCGGGTGCGCCGCGTTCGGATTGCCAGGCGATGTTCTCGCCGGACCTCCAGTTGCCGGAAAACTCGAACCCTGCGTCCTTCATCCGGTCATGCGCGCTCGAGCCATTCTGGCCGGTGTGGGAAAAGGAGTCGCTGCTCAGCATCCAGCCGCTGTGATCCTCGGCCGATTTGTTCAGCCGGGTCTCCAGCTCTACCGGAGTAAGGCCCCGGGACGTGCGTTCCTGATTGATGAGAGCGAGCATCTCGCGCTCAACTTGGCTTGCCTGTGTCATGTATGTTTCCGTTGGTTGCCTGCGCCCAATAACGAGCTAAGGCGATTAGACGCGGTTGCGCCCGATCGGAAAGAGCGGGAATGCAAGGGCCGCCGATACCGGCGGAGGGGTGCCGCCCACGGGGGATTCGATCGGCTGATTCGCGCTTGCCAAGACTCAGTCGCTGGTTGCGCGCGCCTCAGCGCCGACGGGAGCGCAATCCCGCCTGTGCGATTTGGGCCAAATTAATTTGATTTATGGGGGCTCCCGACGCATCATCTCTGCGGCCGCTCGGCCGCCATAACATATTGATTTCATAATGGGAGAGTTTCATGCGACCACTTGAGAACCTGGCCAGAAAGCTTGTCGCCTCCGCGACGCTTTCGCTTGGAGCATTGGGGGGCGCCGCCGCGTGGGCCGCTGATCAGCCCAACGTCCTGGTCATCTGGGGCGACGACATCGGATACTGGAACATCAGCGCCTACAACCAGGGCATGATGGGATATGAAACTCCCAACATCGACCGCATCGCCAACGAAGGGATACTGTTCACCCATGGTTATGGCGAACAATCCTGCACGGCCGGTCGCGCGTCGTTCATCACCGGCCAATCGGGCTTCCGCACCGGGTTGCTGAAAGTGGGCCTGCCGGGCGCCAAGGAAGGCATGTCGGAAAAGGACCCGACCATCGCCGAATACATGAAGTCCAAGGGCTACATGACCGGCCAGTACGGCAAGAACCACCTGGGCGACCGGGATGAGCACCTGCCCACCAACCACGGCTTCGACGAGTTTTTCGGCAACCTCTACCACCTGAATGCAGAGGAAGAGCCCGAGAATGTCGATTACCCAAAGGACCCGGCATTCCGGGAAAACTTCGGCCCGCGTGGGGTAATCCGGTCCTCGGCTGACGGTTCGGTCGAGGATACCGGCCCGCTGACCCGCAAGCGGATGGAGACCATCGACGAGGAGGTGACCGCCGGCGCGGTCGATTTCATGGAACGCGCTGTCGAACAGGATAAGCCGTTCTTCCTGTGGTACAACACCACCCGGATGCACATCTTCACCCACCTCAAGGAGGAAAGCCAGGGCGTGACCGGTCTGGGCGTCTATCCCGACGGGATGGTCGAACATGACAAGATGGTCGGACAGATGCTCGACAAGCTCGAAGAGTTGGGCATCGCCGACAACACCATCGTGATGTATTCGACCGACAACGGGGCCGAGGTCTTTTCCTGGCCCGATGGCGGCACCACGCCGTTCAAGGGCGAGAAGAACGACAACTGGGAAGGCGGCTACCGCGTTCCGATGATGATAAAGTGGCCGGGCGTGATCGAGCCGGGGCGCAAGTCGCACCAGATCATCAGCCATCTCGACTGGTTCCCGACCTTCATGTCGGCCCTGGGCGACGGGGACATGAAGGAACGGATGCTGACCGAGGCGCCCTTCGGCGAAGGCAACGAGCCGGTTCACCTCGACGGTTACGACTTCATGCCGTATTTCCGCGGCGAAACCGAAGAGGGGCCGCGGCGCGAGTTCCTGTATTTCTCGGATGGCGGCGATCTGGTGAACCTTCGCTACAACCGTTGGAAAGTGGTGTTCGCCGAGCAGCGGGCCGAGGGGTTCGACGTCTGGCAGGATCCTCTGACCTTCCTGCGCCTGCCCAAGATCATCGACCTCTATTCCGACCCGTTCGAGCGGGCGCAGCACGAGGCGATCAATTATTCGCAGTGGCGGCTGGAACGCACCTATCTTCTGGTGCCGGCGCAAGCCTTCGTGGCCCAGTTCCTCGGCACGTTCGAGAAATATCCGCCGCGCCAGAAGCCGGCCAGTTTCTCGATCGACCAGGTCCTGCAAAGCCTGCAGCGCAACCAGGGCGGCTGAGGCACCACATGCCGATGCAATCGGGCGGTCCTTGCGGGGGCCGCCTTTTTGCTGACGGAGAAAACCTGGCATGCGATGATCGCGGGCAAGGGAGGAACGCCGATGTCGAACGCCCCGGTCTACGAGATCGATCCGCAAGCCTTCTGGGCCGACCCCTATCCGGATCTGAAGCGGATGCGTACCGACTGCCCAGTGGCTTTTGTCCCGCAGCTTGGCGCCACCTTGCTGACCCGGCGCGACGACATCTTCGTCAACGAAAAGAAGATCGATGTGTTCTCCTCGGACCAGCCCGAGGGGTTGATGACCGTCCTCATGGGTCAGAACATGATGCGCAAGGACGGCGACGCGCACATGGCCGATCGCAAGGCGATCTTTCCGACCATTTCCCCAAAGACGGTGCAGCAGGTCTGGACAGCACAGTTCCGGGCGGCGGCGGAAAAGGTGCTCGACGGGCTTGCGGCGCAGGGCGGCTGCGATCTGGTGCGCGACTATGCGATGCCCGTTTCTGGCGAAGCGCTGAAAAGCATCACGGGCCTCAGCAACATGACCGCCGCCGAGATGGATCGCGTGAGCCAGGGGATGATAGACGGCTGCGCCAACTACGCCGGCGATCCGGATGTCGAAGCGAACTGCCATGCCTGCACCGCCGCCATCGACGCCTGCATCGACGAGATGATCCCTGCGAAAGATGCCGCGCCCGACATGTCGCTTCTGTCGGTGCAGCGGCGTGCGGGTCTGAGCGAAGGTCAGGTGCGCGCGAACATCAAGCTGGCGATCTCGGGCGGCCAGAATGAGCCCCGAGATGCGATAGCGGGCACCGCCTGGGCCTTGCTGTCGCATCCCGAGGCTCTGGCGCGCGTGCGCTCGGGCGAGGTGGAGTGGAAACACGCCTTCGAGGAATATGCCCGATGGATCTCGCCCATCGGCATGTCCCCCCGGCGCGTGGCCCGGAGATATCTTCTGGACGACGTGACCTTCGAGCCCGAGGACCGGGTGTTCCTGATGTTCGGATCCGGAAACCGGGACGCGGCCGTCTTCGCCAATCCGGACAGGTTCGATCTGGATCAGGACATCTCGGCCGCCATCACGTTCGGCGCGGGCCCGCATTTCTGCGCCGGCGCCTGGGCGGCGCGGGCGCTGATCGGAGACGTGGCGCTGCCGATGCTGTTCGAACGCTTCCCAAATCTCAGCCTGGCGGGCGAGGGGCGCTTCGGAGGCTGGGCGTTCCGCGGACCGCTCGAAGTGCGGGTGACTTGGTAGGCGTTCCGGATTTCGCTCCGGGTGCCCGAATGCGACCTTTCTGTCGCGGAACGGCAAGACCTGAATTCCCGATCGGCCAGCCTGTCCCGGACCCGAGTTCCGAGAGACCCAGATGGCCGCCACCTATCACCTTTCCGCCCCGATCGCCGCCGCAGCATATGACTCGCGGCCCGTCGTCGGCATCATGTGGTTGCTCCTGGCCACCACGCTTTTTCCCATACAGGACGTCATCATCAAGAGCCTGAGCGGCGAGTTCGCGGTGCATCAGATCGTGTTTTGGCGCAGCGTCTTCGCGCTGCCGCTGGTGGCGGCGATCGCCTGGTACGAGGGGTCGCTCTGGCCGCTCAAGCTGGGCTCCGTCCCGTTGCAACTGCTGCGCGCGGCGTCCACGTTCGGGTTTTTCATGGCCTACTACATGGCGCTGGCGGCGATCGGCATGGCCGAGACGGCGGCCATCACCTTCTCGACGCCGATCTTCGTCACCATCCTGGCGACCGTCTTCCTGAGCGAACGGGTCGGTCTGTACCGCTGGTTTGCTGTCGCGGTCGGGCTGGTCGGGGTGGTCGTCATCGTGCAGCCGGGCGCGGCCGTGTTCGAACCGGCGGCGGTGTTGGCGCTGCTGGCGGCGATCAGCTATGCCATCTCGATCATCTGCACCCGGCGTCTGGGCAACCGCAGCAACGGCGGGATGATGTCACTGTTCGCGGTGGTCTTTTTCGTCGTAGTGGGCGGGGTGCTGGGCGCAGTTTTTTCGGGGCTGGAGTCAGGCTCGCCGCATCCAAGCATCGCATTTCTATACCGGGACTGGGTTTCGCCAACTCCGGCCGACTGGCTGTTGCTGCTTGCCCTGGGCGGCATCTCGGGCGTCGGGTTCTTTGCCCTCAGCCAGGCGTACCGTCTGGCCGAGGCCAGCGTCGTGACCACCTTCGAATATACCTATCTGCCTTGGTCGGTTCTTTGGGGATACCTGATGTTCGGCGCATTGCCGAACATGTCCACGTGGATCGGCCTGACGCTGATCGGGGGCGCAGGCTTGCTGATCGTGTTCCGTGAAACCCTGCGCGGTCGGCGGGTGATGCGGCCCAAGGGGGCCAGCCTGCTGCGGCAACGCTAGGGGGAAAACGACAAACCCCCGGGCAGGGCCGCGGGGGTCGTCAAATAGTGTCATCCAAAGCTGGAGAGGGAATGCTTAGAGCAGACCTTCGCGCTGGGCTTTCTTGCGCGCCAGTTTACGGGCACGGCGGATCGCTTCAGCTTTCTCGCGCGCTTTTTTCTCGGACGGCTTCTCGAAATGTTGCTTGAGCTTCATTTCACGGAACACGCCTTCGCGCTGCAGCTTTTTCTTCAGGGCACGGAGCGCCTGATCGACATTGTTGTCGCGAACACTAACCTGCATGTGGTTGTCACCACCTTTCTAAGTTGAGTTGCAAGGAAATTTGCAGGAAGTCGCCGTATAGCAAAGCCCCGCCAACTTGTCTAGTACTGGGGTTGAAATCGGGAGAGCTGAAATGACGATGCCCTACGAGGATGTGAAAGAGCAATTGCTGGACGCCGCGCTTGGTCATGTGCCCTTCGATGGCTGGTCCGAGACTTGCTTTCGTGCCGCCATCGCGGACACCGGTCTGGACGATGCTCTGGCCCGTGCGGTGTGCCCGCGCGGCGCGGTGGATCTGGCGCTTGCCTTTCATGCGCGGGGCGATGCCGCGATGCTCGAAAGGTTGCGATCCGAAGATCTGGGCGACATGCGCTTCCGGGACAAGATTGCGGCGGCGGTGCGGTTCCGTCTGGAAGCGGTTGAGGACAAGGAGGCCGTGCGCCGCGGCGCGACCCTGTTTTCGTTGCCGACTCACGCCGCAGACGGAGCCAAGGCGGTCTGGGAAACTTGCGATCTGATCTGGACCGCGCTGGGCGACACGTCCGACGACGTGAACTGGTATACCAAGCGGGCATCGCTTTCGGCGGTCTATTCCGCGACCCTGCTCTATTGGCTGGGGGACCAGACGTCGGATCACCAGGCGACGTGGGAGTTTCTGGATCGCCGGATCGACGGCGTGATGCAGTTCGAAAAGGTCAAGGCGCAGGTCAATGCCAACCCGCTGCTCAAGCCCTTTCTGGCGGTGCCGAACTGGCTGGCCGGCCAGATCCGCGCCCCGTCGCGGTCCGGTTCGGATTTGCCGGGATCGCTGTCCCCGCGGAAATAGTCGAGAATCAGTCGCTTGCAGCTATGCCTCGGCGTACCTGCCTGTTAGGCCTTGCGCAAAGGAGGATTGCCGATGACCCAGATGATGCGCGCCGTCGAGATCACCAGCCCCGGCGGGCCGGATGTCCTGAAACTGACCCAGCGCCCCGTGCCGGAACCTGCAAACGGTCAGGTGGTCCTCAGGGTTGCCTATGCCGGAGTGAACCGCCCCGATGCGCTGCAACGCGCAGGCGCCTATGACCCGCCGCCGGGCGCAAGCGATCTGCCCGGCCTGGAAGCCTCGGGCGAGGTCGTGGCCGTCGGTTCCGGAGTCGAAGGTCTTTCCGTCGGCGACAAGGTTTGCGCCCTGCTGCCGGGCGGGGGCTATGCCGAATACGTGGCGACGCCCGCAGCGCATTGCCTGCCGGTGCCCGCAGGCACGGCTATGAAAGAGGCAGCCTGCCTGCCCGAAACCTTTTTCACCGTTTGGTCCAACGTCTTCACCCGTGGCGGGCTGAAGGCCGGCGAACGTTTTCTCGTCCATGGCGGCTCCAGCGGCATTGGCACGACGGCCATTCAACTTGCCCATGCATTCGGCGCGCGCGTGTTCGCGACGGCCGGTTCGGCAGAAAAATGCGATGCCTGTGTGAAGCTGGGTGCCGAGCGGGCGATCAACTACCGCGAAGAGGACTTCGTGAAGGTGATGCGGACCGAAGGCGGGGCGAACCTGATCCTCGACATGGTCGGGGGCGACTACATCCCGCGCAACGTCAAGGCGCTGGCCGACGACGGACGGTTGGTGCAAATCGCCTTTCTTCAAGGGCCGGTGGTCGAACTGAACTTTGCCCTGATGATGGTCAAGCGCCTGACGCTGACCGGCAGCACCCTGCGACCGCAGAGCGACCTGGCAAAGGCCCGGATCGCGCAGGACTTGCGGGAAGCGGTCTGGCCACTGCTCGATGCCGGCAAAGTGGCGCCGGTGATGGACAGCGAATTCGATCTGGCCGACGCCGCGGCGGCCCATGCGCGGATGGAAAGCTCGGGCCATATCGGCAAGATCGTTCTGAAGGTTTCCGGCTGAGAATTGAACGGGCGCGCGCGGACCTCCGGTTCCGCGCGCGCCGTGCCGATGGCATCAGGCGATGGCGCGCCTGTACAAATGCCAGGTCGCGTGGCCAAGCACCGGCAGCACGACGATCAACCCCAGCAAAAGCGGGATCGAGCCGATCGCCAGCAAGGCGACGACGATGAAACCCCATGCAAGAATGACGTCAGGATTTTGACGGAACACCCGATACGATGTCACGACCGCCACCGGTACGCCGACCTTGCGGTCAAGCAGCAGCGGAAAACTGACGACACTGATGGCGAGTGTCACGAGGGCGAAGATGAACCCGACGCAGGTACCGAGCAGAATCATGCTCCAGCCGGCGCTGGTGGTGAAGACATCGCCGACGAACGCGCCGAGCGATGCCGGCGGCTCTGGACCAAGCGTGTTGGCGTAGATGCCTTGGGCAACCATCAGCCACACGAGAAAAATCATCACCAGGTAGAAGCCGAGCGCGAGGATCGCCCCGAAGGACGGCGAGCGGAAGACGCCGAACGCGTCCAGCCAATGCACCTCGTCACCCCGTTCCCGCCTGCGGCTGATTTCGTACAACCCGACGGCTGCGACCGGGCCGATAAGGGCAAAACCCATGACCAATGGAGCAAGCAGCGGCACCATGTCCATGCGCAGCCCGAACCCGACCATGATCAGGCCCACCAGAGGATAGACAAGCACGACAAAGACCGCGTCCGCGCGGGCGGCCAGAAAATCGTCATAACCGGCTCTCAGGCAGGCGCGCAGATCCTGCATGGTCAAGGTTTGCACCATGGGCAGGTGCTTTGTGTCGGCGCTGCCGATCTGGCTTACGCTTTCCGTGACGTGGTCGCTGGTCGCTCCGAGGTTGCGGGCGAACCAACTGACCGGATTTCCAATTGTTTTCGCCATGATCTTCCCTTTCCTTGGCGTGGTCGCGCCCCGGGAGATGTCCGGCTTTCGGGTTGCCGTTGGCCGGATCAGCCGGCAACGCCATGTCACGATGATATCACATCTTCGCTCACCGGCGAATCACCTCTGCGAGATGCAGGTGATTGCCAGTCCGCAGAGACATGCTAGCTTGGCGTCAAACACGAGGAGGCAACCATGCACGAAACTGCACGCACTGTTGTGATTCACGAGACCGGCGGGCCGGAGGTCATGAAGTTCGAGGACCGGCCGTTGGGCGAGCCGGGGCCGGGCGAGGTCCGCATCCGGCATCATGCGTGCGGTCTGAACTTCATCGACGTCTATCAGCGCACCGGGCTCTATCCGCTGAAACTGCCGCATGCGCTGGGCATGGAAGCCGCGGGCGTCATCGAGGCGGTGGGCGAGGATGTGACCCATCTCGAACCCGGACAGCGGGCGGCCTATGCCGCCGTCCCGCCCGGCGCCTATTGCGAAGCGCGGGTGATGCCGGCCGCGCAGGTCTGCCCGTTGCCCGATGCGATCTCCTTCGATCAGGCCGCGGCGATGATGCTCAAGGGCATGACGGTTGAGTACCTGTTTCACCGCACGACGCCGCTCAAGCGGGGCGATACCGTCCTGTTCCACGCGGCCGCCGGTGGGGTGGGGCTGATCGCCTGCCAATGGGCCAAGTCCGAGGGGATCACCCTGATCGGGACGGCCGGCACGGACGAGAAATGTCGGCTGGCGCATTTCAACGGCGCAACCCATTGCATCAATTACAGGACCGAGAACTTCGTCGAACGGGTGCGGGAACTGACGGATGGCAAGGGCGTCGACGCTGTGATGGACTCGGTCGGGGCCGACACGTTCGAAGGGTCGCTCGACTGTCTCAAGCCGCTCGGTATGATGATTTCCTTCGGCAATTCCTCGGGGCCAGTGCCGCCGGTGAACATAGGTATTCTGAGCCAGAAGGGCTCGCTCAAGCTGACCCGGCCATCCTTGTGGACGCATGTGGCCGATCATACGATCTGTCAGGCGATGGCCCGGCGTCTGTTCGGGAAGGTCGAGGGGAACGAGGTCAAGTTGCATATCGACCAGCGCTTCCATCTGGAGCAGGTCGCTGATGCCCATCGCGCGCTGGAGGCGCGGAAGACGACTGGCAGCACCATTCTGGAGTTGTGAAACGGGCCCGGCACCTAGTGCCGGGCCTGCTCATTTCGCAAACATGCGTTCAGAAGCGGTAAGCCGCGCGGATCTGGATGGTCGTTGCGTCAACGTCCACCCCGGTTGCGTTGAAATTGTCGAACTCGTGATACAGCAGCTCGCCCGCGATGCTGACGTTCGGTGCCACGATCTGTTCGTAACCTGCACCGACGAACCAGCCGTCATCGCTGCCGAGCGTGTCCGTGCTTGCTTCGGCATAGCCTGCAACCCCGTACAGCAGACCTTGCGGGTTGACCTTGTAGCCCGCCCGCGCCTTCAAGCGCCAGACATCCTCGACGGTTGCCGCGCCGGACAGATCGACGTCGCTCCAGTCATAGTCAAAGCCGCCGCCGACAACCCAATCGCCCAGGTCATAATCGTAACCCAAGATGATGCCGCCGATCGCGCCATCTCCGTCGACGCCGGAAAGGCTGGTGCCGATATCGGCGTAGCCGATCTGGGCACCGGCATAGAACCCCGTCCAATCGCCCGACGATTGCGCCATGGTCGATCCTGCCGCAAGGGTCGCGACCGAGGCGATAAGTGCCAATTTTCCTGTCATCATCCTATCCTTTCGTTCGAAATGCCGCGGCAGCGCATTTGCCTGCGAGCTTCCAACGACCACTACGCGCCGGTCGGGCGACCGGATCACTAAATGTCCGAGGCAAGAAAAAACCGGCGCATCAGGTGCGCCGGTTCCGAGGGAAGCCTGCCATCAAAAAGGAGACGGCGGCGGGAGCAGGATCGTTCAGCCGAAGACGCGTCCCAGGGCGCCGTCCACGGCGTCGGTGATCTGGTCGATGTCGTCGGCCGTGGCGATCAGCGCGGGCGAGAAGCAGAGCGTGTTGTTCTTGCCGGGCACCGAACGGTTGGTCACGCCGATGATGACGCCCTGCGCCATGCAGTCGGCCACAACGGCCTGCGCCTGTTTCTCGTTCACCGGCTCTTTGGTCGCCCGGTCCGCCACCAGTTCGGCGCCAAGGAACAGGCCCTTGCCGCGCACGTCTCCGATGACCTTGTGCTTGTCCATCAGGGCCTGCAGGTTGCCCATCATGCGCTCGCCCATGTTGGTGCAGTTCTGCAGCAGGTTCTCGTCTTCGATGATGCGCATGTTCTCGATCGCCGCGGCGGGGCCGGCGGTGCAGCCGCCGAAGGTCGAGATATCGCGGAAATAGTTCAGCGGATCGTCGGCATTGTCCTTGAACATGTCGAACACCTCTTCGGTGGTCACCATGCAGGCGATCGCCGCATAGCCCGAGGCGACGCCCTTGGCCATGGTCACGAAGTCCGGCTTGATGCCGTACTGCTGATAGCCGAACCAGGTACCGGTCCGTCCGACGCCGCACACCACCTCGTCGATGTGCAGCAGCACTTCGTACTTCTTGCAGATCTCCTGCACCCGCTGCCAGTAACCCTCGGGCGCTTCGATCACGCCGCCGCCGGCGGTGACCGGCTCGAGGCACAGCGCGCCGACGGTGTCGGGGCCTTCGCGCAGGATCACCTGTTCGATGGCATCAGCCGCCGCCTGACCGAACGCCTCGCCGGACAGGTCTTCCAGGCCCAGCTCATGCTTGCGGTATTCCATGCAATGCGGGACGCGCACGAAGTCCGGGGCGAAGGGACCGTATTGCGCGTTGCGCTCATCCTGCCCGCCTGCCGACATCGCCGCCAGGGTCGAGCCGTGATAGTCGCGGTCGCGATACAGGATCTTGGTCTTCTTTCCACCGTAACGCTTGTGCGCGATCTGGCGGACCATCTTGAACGCCTTCTCGTTCGCTTCGGATCCCGAGTTGGTGTAGTAGACCCGGCTCATGCCCGGCATCTTGGCGATCAGGTTCTCGGCGAAGATCGCGCCTGGGATGGATCCGGCGGAGTTGGCGAAATAGCACAGCTTCATCAGCTGATCGTAGACCGCCTTGCAGATGGACTCGCGGCCGTAGCCGACGTTGACGGTCCAGACGCCGCCGGAAACGGCGTCCAGGTGCTCCTTGCCCTTCTGGTCCCAGACCCGCATGCCCTTGCCCTCGACAATGATGCGCGGGTCGTTGGTCTCGAACGGTTTGTGCTGGATCAGGTGGTGCCAGATATGGGCGCGGTCGGCTTCGACCACGCGGCTGAGGTCGTTTTCGTTGAACGTGCCGTCCATGACAGGTCCTTTCAATGTAAGGCGTGTGCGGGAATCGGGAATTGTCCCGTCCGGGCAGACTTTTTCCATGTTCCAGATCATCGCGAAAGGCCAGCGTTTTATAGGGCCAGTTCGCCCGATCGCGTATCGCCAGTCCGGTCCGGTTAGGTATCATTACGGGTTTGTCAGAACCCGGGGATTGTGCTCAAACTCGGTTCGACCACCAGGGAGGAATGGCAGATGACATCGCCAAATATATACGAGCGCCATCTGGATAAAAACCGGGCCAATTTCACGGCCCTTTCGCCGCTGACCTATATCGAGAGAACCGCGGCGGTCTATCCCGACTTTCCGTCGGTCGTCTACAACGATCGCCGGTATACCTGGGCGGAGACCTATGCCCGGTGCCGCCGGCTGGCCGGGGCGCTTGCGTCGCGGGGGATCGGGCGCGGCGACACGGTTTCGATCATCGCCGCCAACATACCCGAATTGTACGAAGCGCATTTCGGCGTGCCGATGGCCGGAGCAGTTCTGAACGCCATCAACACCCGGCTCGACGCTCCGATCATCGCCTTCATTCTGGAACACGCCGAATCCAAGGCGCTGATCGTCGATCCCGAGTTCTCGGGCGTCGTGAAAGAGGCGCTGGCGCAGGCCGACAAGCCTGATCTCCTGGTCATCGACATCGAGGACCCGAGCTTCGACGGCGGCGAAAAACTGGGCGCACTGACCTACGAGGCGCTGCTGGCCGAGGGCGATCCCGAATTCGAGTGGTCGCTGCCGGGCGACGAATGGGACGCGATCGCGCTGAACTACACGTCGGGCACGACCGGCAACCCGAAAGGCGTGGTCTATCACCATCGCGGCGCGGCGCTGAACGCGACCTCGAACATCCTGACCTGGGGAATGCCGCAACATTCGGTCTATCTGTGGACGCTGCCCATGTTTCACTGCAACGGCTGGTGCTTTCCCTGGACAATGGCCGTCAACGCGGGCGTTTCGGTCTGTCTGCGGGCGGTGCGGGACGAGCCGATCTATCGCGCCTTCCGAGAGGAGAAGGTGACGCATTTTTGCGGTGCGCCCATCGTCCTGAACATGCTGGCGAACGCCCCGGACGCACTCAAGAAATTCGATCACGACATCAAGGCGATGACCGCCGGCGCGCCGCCGCCGGCCGCCGTCATCGAAAAGATGGAGGCGATGGGGATCAACGTGACCCATGTCTACGGGTTGACGGAAACCTACGGCCCGTCGGTGGTTTGCGCCTGGAAGGACGGGTGGAACGACAAAGGCGCCGCGGAACGCGCGGCCCTTAAGGTGCGGCAGGGCGTGAAATACGTGGCGCTGTCGGGCCTGATGGTGGCCGATCCCGAGACGATGGAGCCGGTTCCGGCCGATGGCGAGACCATGGGCGAGATCTTCATGCAGGGCAATATCGTGATGAAAGGGTATCTGAAGAACCCCGAAGCCACGGACAAGGCATTCAAGGGCGGCTGGTTCGCGTCAGGCGATCTGGGGGTGATGCATCCCGACGGTTACATCGCGCTCAAGGACCGGTCCAAGGACATCATCATCTCGGGCGGCGAGAATATCTCGTCGGTCGAGGTCGAGGGGATCCTGTACAAGCACCCGGCAGTCATGGAAGCCGCCGTGGTGGCGCGCCCGGACGAGAAATGGGGCGAAACGCCCTGCGCCTTCGTCGAGCTCAAGCCCGGCGCCGAGGCGACCGATGCGGAACTGATCGCCTTTTGCCGGGACAACATGGCCCATTTCAAGGCGCCCAAGACGGTGGTGTTCGGCGCTCTGCCCAAGACTTCGACCGGCAAGATCCAGAAATTCGTTCTGCGCGAACAGGCAAAGTCCTTGTAGCGGGGAGACGGGAACGGACGGAAAGCCGCCGTCCGGCGGCTTTCCGTTTGGCTAGGACTTGTCGAAAATGGACAGGTCAAGTTCCAGCGTCTCGCCCATCCAGATCGCCCGGTCACGATGGTCGGCCAGGTGGTCGCCGGTCTCGGGATGCGTGAATACCGTCAACCCCTGCCGATTCAGCATCAGCCAGGGAATGACCCGGTCAAAGGCATCGGCCGCAAACGCCAACTGGCAACTCCACCGCGGATGCGGGCCCACCTTGCGCGCATGCATTCGGCCCATCTGCACCGGAAACAGGCGCGCGGCCTCTTCGCAGACCTGCCGCGCGGTGTCCTGCGTGTCGGCGTCGAAATAGATGTGGGCGTGGTAGCCGGTGATTTCGGGCATGAAGAACTCCTTCGGCGTCAGCGCGATTCTGCACGCTCTCCGGCAAATCTCCAACTCCGCATCGGCCAACACATCGTGTGCGTTCAAGGGTTCCGGTGATGCAGGACGCGCCCGATCGTGTTCATCAGCAACTGCGCCGCCAGAACGGAGGTGCCGCCGGTCGGGTCGTAGTCCGGCGCGACTTCGACCAGGTCCATGCCGACGATCTCGCCCCGCCGGGCCAGACCGTCGATCAGTTCCAGCACTTCGTAATACAGGAATCCGCCGTGGCTTGGCGTGCCAGTGCCCGGCGCGATGGAGGGATCGAAGGCGTCGATGTCGACGGTCAGGTAGTAACGCGCGCCTTCGGGGATCCGCGACAGCATCGCGTCGATTCCCATGCGGCGCACATGCCGGACCGACTGGATGTCCGAACCCATGGCACGCGCGGCGTCGTATCCGTCCTTGGCCGTGGACGAGACGTTGCGAATGCCGATCTGGGTCAGTCCGGTGACATGCGGCTTTTCAGCGGCGCGGCGCATCGGATTGCCGTGACCGAACCGGACACCGTGGCGTACATCCACGAAATCGAGATGGGCGTCGATCTGAACCACATGGATCGGATCCTGATCGTCGAACGCGTTGATGCAGGGAATGTTCACCGAGTGGTCGCCGCCGATGACAACAGGCAGCGCGCCGGCCTTGAGGATCTTGCGAACGCCGTATTCGATGTTGGCGTGGCTTTTCAGGGTGTCCGTATGAACGATATCGGCGTCGCCGATATCGACGATGGTGACCTTGGCCGGGTCCAGGTAAGTGATGTCGTCCTCGAAGTCATAGGCGCCGGCATGGCCGAACGAGAACAGGGTTGAGGCCTCGCGAATGGCCCGAGGCCCCATCCGCGCGCCCGAACGCCACTGGCAGCCGAAATCGAAAGGCGCGCCCAGAACCGCCACATCGGCATCGATTGCGTCCCAGTCCTCGACATAGGGGTATTTCCCGAACGTGCAGATGCCGACGAACGGCAGGTTCAGCCGCCCGCCTTCGTATCCTTGTTTCGCCATGACGCGCTCTCCTCATGCGTTGTCGTCCTACAGTAAGAGAGAGGCCAGGGTCGCTGTCCAGTGGGAAGGTACGTTTCAGCCCGCCGGCGCGCAGGCATCCGGATGCGCGGCGGCAAAGGCCGGGAGTTCGGAACAGGCAGCCTCGACGCTTAGAATGCGCGGCATGTCCGACAGTTTCACCTCCCACCTCCGCGCGTTGTAGATCTGCGGCATGAGGCAGATATCGGCCAACCCGGGCGTGCTGCCGGTGCAGAAGGGGGATTGCTCGAACCCGGCCAGCATGGTTTCGAACGCCATCAGCCCGGGCCGGATGAAATGCTTCATCCAATCCCCCGGCATCCCTTCGGCGCCGCCGGTCAAGGCGGTCGCGTGCCGGGCCACCTGCAGGTTGCAGACCGGGTGAATATCCACCGCGATCGCATGGGCCAGCGCCTGCGCCCTGGCGCGGGCGGCCGGATCGGTGGGCAGCAGGTCCAGGCCGCGGGTCTGATCCAGGTAGTCGAGGATCGCCAGGGATTGCGTCAGCTGCAGCCCATCGATTTTGAGAACCGGAACAAGGCCCTGCGGGTTGCGGGCCAGGTGGTCGGGGCTGCGCTGCTCACCCTTGGTCAGGTCCACCGGGATCGAGGTGTAGGGGATGGCCGCAAGGTTCAGCGCGATCCGCAGCCGGTAGCTGGCCGACGATCGCCAATAGTCATAGAGCACCACTTCGCTCATCCCGTTCCTCCAGAAAGGCAAGGCAACCGGCGCGCGCCGGTTGCCGGTATTGCAAGGTCTCTCTCGCGGTCAGACCTTATTCAGTTCCTTGGCATGCAGCCAGTCCGCATGTTTGGGCGCCTTCTTGGTCCTGGACCATTCTTCGAGCATCTCCCATTTCACCGCGTCGAGCTTAGCCAGCATCGCCTCTTCCTCCGGATCAGGGCAGGCCAGTTCGACCCGGTGACCGTTCGGGTCGAAGAAGTAGATCGAATGGAAGATCGAATGGTCGGTGACGCCCAGAACCTCGACGCCATTGGCCTCCAGATGGTCCTTGAACTTGATCAGTTCGTCACGGTCCTTCACCTTGAAGGCGATGTGCTGCACCCATTTCGGCGTGTTCGGATCGCGACCCATCTCGGGCTTGGTCGGCAGTTCGAAGAAGGCCAGAACGTTGCCGTTCCCGGCATCCAGGAACAGGTGCATGTAGGGGTCGGGCTCGTGGGTCGACGGGACGTGATCCTCGGCAATCGCGAGGATGAAATCCATGTTCAGCATCTTGCCGTACCACTCGACGGTTTCCTTTGCGTCCTTGCAGCGATAGGCGACGTGGTGGATCTGTTCGATTTTCATGGGGTTCACTCCTTTTTCAGGGTGGCGGCCGCGAGCGCCTGGCTCAGGATCGTGCGGTCGCCTATATGGTTGGCCAGTACCAGCAGCAGGCGGGCGTTCAGCGCGTCGCTGTCCGCCTTGTCCAGCCCCTCGTGGGCCGCCAGCAGGTCGGCATAGAATTCATCGGCGTCGTCGATGTTCGGCTTCAGGATGAGGTCAGACATGGGCGTGCTCCTTTCCGGCGGCCCGGCGGATCGCCTGCCGGATCATGGGTTCATCGAAATTCGGACGGCGCGCGGCGACATGCTGGTCCGGCCGGATCAGGTAGACGGCGCTTTCGGCGTTGCCGAGATACCGGCGCTTGAGCTCCTGCGTCGGGTCGTCCTTGACCGAGAGCGCAACACGCGTGACCTCGATTCCGTCTTCCTCGATCATCTCGGGCGCATCCGTGTCGATCGTCAGCAGCGTGAACTTACCGGCCAGCATTGGCAGCAGGAACCCGTCCTTGACCGGCGCATCGGGGCAGGGCGAGCCGGGGCGCGTCCGTTCGGGCCCGTCCAGCGCGTCGGCCGAGTTCAGCGGCGATCCGTCATAAGTGCAGGGCACGCTGAGGCGGCCGGAATTCACCAGCGGGCGGGCGAACTCGTAATGCTCGCTGAGGTCCAGAACCGCGTCGCGCAGGATGCGGGACATCACGGATTTCGGGGTGATGAAATCGGTCGAGCGGGTGGAATTCAGGATGTTCTCGTCGGCGCCGTGGAGCCGTTCGACATCATAACTGTCCAGCAGGCTTTCCGGCGCCTTGCCGTCCATGACCAGCTTCAGCTTCCAGCAGAGGTTGTCGGTATCCTGCAGACCCGAATTCGCGCCGCGCGCGCCGAAGGGCGAGACCTGGTGCGCGGCGTCGCCGGCAAAGATCACCCGGCCATGCCGGAATTTCTCCATCCTGCGGCACTGGAACGTGTAGATCGAAACCCATTCGAGTTCGAAATGAACATCGTCGCCCAGCATCGCCTTGAGACGCGGGATGACGTTCTCGGGGCGTTTCTCGCGCTCCTTGTCGATGTCCCAGCCCAGTTGCAGGTCGATGCGCCACACGCCATCGGGTTGCTTGTGCAGCAACGCCGACTGCCCCTTGTTGAAGGGCGGGTCGAACCAGAACCAGCGTTCGGTCGGGAAATCGGCCTCCATGATCACGTCGGCGATCAGGAAGTTGTCTTCGAACACCCGACCCACGAAATCCAGCCCCAGCATCGAGCGAATGGGCGAGCCCGCGCCGTCGCAGGCGATCAGCCAGTCCGCCTCGACCGTATAGGCGCCTTCGGGCGTTTCCACCTCGAGCTTGACGTGATCCGGATGGGTTCCGACGGCTTCGACCTTGTTGCGGCCGCGGATTTCTATGGGCGCTCCTTCTGCCTGCAACACCCGGACCCGGTTCACCAGGTATTCCTCGAAATAATATTGCTGCAGGTTGATGAACGCCGGGCGCTCGTGGCCCTTTTCCGGGAGCAGGTTGAACTCATAGACCTCCCGGTCGTTGAAGAAGACCTTGCCGACGTTCCAGACCACGCCCTTGTCCACCATCGGTTGCCCGCATCCGAGGCGGTCGAGAATCTCGAGTGGGCGCTTGGCGAAACAGATGGCGCGGCTGCCGAAGCTGACCTTGTCGTTGTCGTCCAGCACCACCACTTCGACGCCCTGCTGGGCCAGGTCGATGGCGGCGGCCAGGCCGATCGGCCCGGCGCCGACCACGATCACCTTGTGGCGCACCGGCGAGGGGGCGTCCTGATCGGGGCTGCGCTCGTAGGCATAGAGCGGTACTTCGAAGATCTTGTTCACGGGCACTCCTCCCAAATGCTGTGCGCCCGGGGCGCAACTTCCCTGTTCTCCGCCGGGCGGTCGGCGGAGGTCTTGATCCATGGTCTCATCGTTTTTCCCGGGGCAACACGATCTGAATCAATATCGCCCCAGGGGTCCGGGTCAGCCTTGCAGGGCCTCCCACATCTCGAGGTCGCGCTGGGCGGTCCAGATGCGCGGGGTGTCGATGCCGCGGGCCTCGTCATAGGCGCGGGCGACGTTGAACGGCAGGCAGTGTTCGTAGATGGCGTAATCCGCGAACCTCGGATCGCATTCGGCGCGCACCGCATCCCATGCTTCTTTCAGGGAGCCGTTGCGGGCGGCCACCCGGGCGGCGGGGCGATAGGTGCTTTCGACGAAGTCGCGGGTGTTCTCGATGGCGGCGTTCACCAGCTCTTTACCGATCAGCGCGTCGCCGCGGCCGGGAGCGATGGCGTCGACATCGAACCATTTGATTTCGTCCAGCGTGTCGCCCCAGTCGCCGAAATGCCCGTCGCCGCAGTAGCAGGCCGAGTGGTATTCCACGATGTCGCCGGTGAACATGACGTTCTGATCCGGCACATGGACCACGATGTCGCCGGCGGTATGGGCGCGGCCCAGATGCATCAGATCGATCCGGCGGTTGCCCAGATAGACCGTCATCGTGTCGCTGAAGGTCGTGGTGGGCCAGGTCAGACCGGGGATGCTCTCATGCCCTTCGAAGAGACGGGGAAAGCGCTGGAACTCGCTGTCCCAATCCTCCTGTCCGCGCTCGACGACCATGGCGCGGGCCATGTCCGACATGATGATCTGCAGCGCGCCGAATGCGCTGGCGCCCAGCACCCGCACCGCGTGATAATGGGTCAGCGTCACATGGGTGATCGGCTTGTCCGTCACCGAGCGCACGCATTCGATCACCTTGTTCGCAAGCCGCGGCGTCGCCTGCGCTTCGACGATCATCACGCTGTCATCGCCGATGATGACGCCCGAATTCGGGTCGCCCTCGGCGGTAAAGGCGTAAAGCCCTTCGCCAACCTCGGTGAAAGAGATCTTCTTTTCCGTCATGTCCCCCTGGGACGCGAATGCCTTGGCCATGATGGTTTCCTTATCGTGCGTAGGGGTTTTCGAGGGCGGGCAGGACCGAGCCGACGCAATCGCCGAACCCGATGGTGTAGCCATCACCCTTTGCGGCGCCCTTGAGGGTCAGCGTGTCGCCGTCCTCGATGAAGCTGCGTGTTTCGCCGGTGTTCAGCGTTAACGGCTCCTTGCCGCCCCAGCTGAGTTCGAGCAATGATCCGCGCTCCGGCTTGGTCGCGCCGGAAATGGTGCCCGAGCCCAGCAGGTCGCCGGTATTCATCGGGCAGCCCGAGGTGGTGTGGTGCGCCAGTTGCTGCGCGGCGGAATAGTACATTTCCTTGTAGTTGGTCCGCGCGATGGTGGTGGCCTCCTTGCCTTCGGGCGCCATCGTCACTTCAAGGTCGATGTCATATAGCATCGGGCCGCAGTCCTTGAGGTGATCCAGCAGCTCGAATTCGCGCGCAGGCGTGTCGCAGCGGAACGGCTCCAGAGCCGCCTTGGTCACGATCCACGGGCTGATCGAGGTGGCGGTCGCCTTGGCCTGGAACGGACCCAGAGGCTGGTATTCCCAAGCCTGGATGTCGCGCGCCGACCAGTCGTTCAGCAGGACGTAGCCAAAGATGTGGTCGTCTGCCTCCTGCACGGTGATCGGGCCGTCGGACGGGGTGCCGACGATCGCGCCCATCTCCAGCTCGATGTCGAAGCGGCGGCAGGGCAGGAAGGCGGGCTTGTCGTGATCCGGGGATTTCAGCTGCCCCCAAGGGCGGCGTATGTCGGTGCCAGACACCACGACCGAGGACGCGCGTCCATTGTAGCCGATCGGGATGTGCAGCCAGTTGGGCGGCAGCGCGTTTTCCGGCCCGCGGAACATGGTGCCGACGTTGAAGGCGTGGTTCCGGCCCGCGTAGAAGTCGGTGTATTCGCTGACGGCGAAGGGCATGTGCAACTCGGCGGCGTCCATCGGAACCAGCAGCGGTTCGACCTTTTCACGCTCGGCCGCCCCATCCGACAGCAGCGCGATCAGACGCTCGCGCAAGGCGGCCCAGACGGCGGGGCCTTCTTCCATCAACTCGTTCCAGAACGGCACGTCGAACAGGGGGATGTCGCTCAGCGCGATCAGACCCTCGGCCTCGGCGGCGGTGACGTCCAGGATCATGTCGCCGATGGCGACGCCGCAGCGCGGGTCCGCGCCTGCGGTCGAAAAGACGCCGTAGGGCAGGTTGTTGAGCGGAAAGGGATGGCTCGGGTCGTTGGCCGAGGCGACCCAGGATTTCATCAGGGGCATTTGTGTTTCCTTCTTCGGTGCGGCGGGTCGAACCCCCGCCGTCCTCATTTCTTGCCGGGCGTGCCGTCGAACTTTTTCTCGAGCGATGTCCAGCAGTCGATGTAGTCGTCCTGCAGCGGCGCCTCGTTGGCCGCGAAAGCAGTCAGATGCTGCGGGAAACGGGTCTCGAACATGAAGGACATGGTCCGGTCCAGCTTGTCCGGGCCCAGATTGGCGTTCGACGCCTTTTCAAAGGCTTCCTTGTCCGGCCCGTGCGGCAGCATCATGTTGTGCAGGCTCATGCCGCCGGGCACGAAGCCCTGCGGTTTCGCGTCGTACTGGCCGTAGATGTTGCCCATCAGCTCGGACATGATGTTCTTGTGGTACCACGGCGGGCGGAACGTGCCCTCCATCACCATCCAGCGTTCGCGGAACAGCACGAAATCGATGTTTGCCGTGCCCGGCACTCCGGAAGGCGCGGTCAGGACGGTAAAGATCGACGGGTCCGGGTGGTCGAACAGGATCGCGCCGACGGGGCAGTAGTTGCGCAGATCGTATTTGCAGGGCGCATAGTTGCCGTGCCAGGCGACCACGTCCAGCGGGCTGTGGCCGATATTGGTGGTGTGGAACTGGCCGCACCATTTCACGGTAACGGTCGAAGGAGCGTCGCGGTCCTCGAAGGCGGCGACCGGCGTCTTGAAATCGCGCGGGTTGGCCATGCAGTTCGCCCCGATCGGGCCGCGGCCCGGAAGTTCGAACTTTTGGCCGTAATTCTCGCAGACGAAACCGCGGCACGGCCCCTCCAGCACTTCGACGCGATAGACCAGTCCGCGCGGGATGATGGCGATTTCCTTGGGCTCCAGGTCGATGATTCCAAGCTCGGTGGCGAAGCGCAGGCGGCCTTCCTGCGGCACCACCAGCAGTTCGCTGTCGGCCGAGAAGAAATAGTCATCCACCATGGATTCGGTGACGAGGTAGATGTGGCTGGCCATGCCGACCTGGGTGTTGACGTCGCCGGCGGTGGTCATGGTGCGCATACCGGTGAGCCAGGTCAGCCCCTCGTCGGAATGCGGCACCGGATCCCATCGGTACTGGCCGAGGCTGATCACGTCCGGGTCCACGCAGGGCGCGGATTTCCAATAGGGCAGGTCAATCTTCGCATAACGATGCGAGTGTTTCACCGAGGGGCGGATGCGGTAGCACCAGGTCCGCTCCGGTACCGTCGCGGTGAAGGCGGTGCCGCTCAGCTGTTCGCCATAAAGCCCATAGTTACATTTTTGCGGGCTGTTCATGCCCTGCGGCAGGGCGCCAGGCAGGGCCTCGGTCTCAAAGTCGTTTCCGAATCCGGGCATATAACCTTCGGTGGTGCCGACAGGCGTGCCGGCTTGGGTCAGTTTGTGCGGGTTAGTCGGACGATTCATGGCGCGTTCCTCCGTTTGCTGCTTGTCGGATAATAGTTGATTTTGTAACTAACAAGCATGGCAAATGCGAAAATCACCGAAAAAGATGACTTCGACCTGCGAAATTTCCTGCCTTTCCTGCTGAATCAGGCCGCCGAGGAAAGTTCGCTGGAATTCCAGCAGGTCTACAAGAATCGCTACGGTATGCTGCGCACCGAGTGGCGGGTGCTGTTCCATCTGGGGAATTACGGCGAAATGACCGCCAAGGAGATCGGTGAGCGCGCCAAGATCCACAAGACCAAGATCAGCCGGGCCGTGCACAAGCTGGAACAACGCCGCTATCTGACCCGAACGCGCGACGACAAGGACCGGCGCGTCGAACGGTTGACTCTGACGGCCAACGGGGCGGCAGTGTATCGCGAGTTGCGCGGCATCGCCGAGGAATACGACGCCAAGCTCGCAGCGCATTTCACCAGAGGCGAGGCGGCATTGTTGCGCATGATGCTGCGTCGGCTGGCCGGGATGGAGTGATGCACTGGTAATCCGCGGTTGACGACCCCAGATCGGACATGGGCGGAACGGAGACCCCTGATGACGACGAGCCACGCAAACCCCCAGGAAAACGGCAGCCTGGTTCACTGGCTGCTCAAACAGGGGCTGGAAGGCGCCGAGCAGCAGGAAATCCTGGAAGGCTACTGTGTGCGGCTTGTCGAGGCCGGCGTGCCCCTGGTGCGTTTCCATGCGGCGCAGAGCGCGTTTCACCCGACATACGGAGGCACGGGATACAGCTGGTACCGGGATCAGGACAGCGAACACGAGAACTACGAGCATCGCGATGTCCCGCAAGAGCAATGGCTCGCCAGCCCGCTCTACGAGCTGCTCAGGACCGGGTCCAGCGAGTTGCGTGAAAAACTGGTCGATCAGAACGAATCCAGCCGGTTTCCCTTGCTCAACGAGTTGCGCGAGAAGGGTGCGACCGACTACGTCGCGATGGCGGTCGTGCTTGAAAAGCTGACCCCAGGGGCGCCGATCGACCCGGAAAACGTTCCCGAAGGCGTACTTCTGTCCTGGACCACCGATCACACCGGCGGATTCGAGGACAGCCACCTGTCGTTCATCCGTTCGGGCCTGCCATATCTCGGGCTGGCTCTGAAATCCGCCGCCAACCGGAAAATGGCGCAGGACCTGCTGCGGGTCTACCTGGGCCGGGATGCGGGACATCGTGTGCTGTCGGGTGAAATCCGGCGCGGATCGCTGCAAAAGATAGACGCGGTGATCTGGAACTTCGATCTGCAGGATTTCACCAGCCTGTCCGAGCGGATTCCCGGTCCCGAGATCATCGCGATGCTGAACGACTACCTCGCAGTCGCGGTCGACGTCGTCGAGTCCTGTGGCGGCAACATCCTTAAATTCATGGGTGATGGTCTGATGGCGATGTTCGACGTCGGTGAAATCGAAGAGGATGTGCAGGCGGCGCTGCAGGCGGTCACCATTCTTCAGCGGCGTATGGCCGAAAAGAGCGCCGAGCGCGAAACCGCGGGATTGCCGGCGGCGAACTATACCCTCGCCCTGCACGCGGGCGAGATCCTCTATGGCAATATCGGGGCGGAAAGCCGACTGGACTTCACCGTCATCGGACCAGCGGTGAACCAGACCGCGCGCATCGCCGGAATGCACCGGGCGCTGGACCAGAGGATACTGATCTCGGATGATGTCGCCCGCGCGGCGGGCAGCGGCGGACAGGATCTGGTTTCGCTGGGCCGCTACATGCTGCGCGGCGTGCCCGAACCCAAGGAGCTTTTCACGCTCTACAGCCCGTCCGGTTAGAAGTCGATTTCGACGCCGGGCAGGTTGAGTTCCTTCATCATGTCGCGCAATTCCTGACGCGCCGCGATGTTCGAGATGTTCAGCTGCTTGACGCCGATATCCTTGAGGTCAAGCAGGGTCAGGCCGCGGGGGAACAGTTCGCGGAAGATGACGCGCTCGGAAAAGCCCGAGGCCACGCGGAACCCGATGCGCTTGGACAGCATGTCGATGGCGCGCTGCATCTTCTCCTTGTTGACCATGCGCTGGGTGCCGACGCGGTTGCGGACCACGACCCAGTCGACCGGCTTCAACCCGGCCTGCGCGCGCAGTTGACGGGCGTTCCAGACCATTTCGGAATAGACCGAAGGCCCCAGGATCTTTTCGCCCTTGGTGTCGATCCGCGCCAGCAGGTCGAAATCGATGAAACTGTCGTTGAGCGGCGTGATGAGCGTATCCGCCAATGAATGCGCCACCTGGCTGAGACGCGTGTGCGAACCCGGGCAGTCGATCAGGATGAAGTCGCTGTCGCTTTCCAGCTCCGCCACCGCGGCGGACAGGCGGTGGTCATAGATGTTCTCGCCCGGTTTCAGCGAGGCGGGGTCGATTTCCGGCAGATCGTGGTGGTAGGGGCTTGGCAGTTTCAGTTCCGAGCCGTTGATGAAGCTGCGGCGGTTCTCGAAATAGCGCCCCAGGGTGCGCTGCCGCAGGTCCAGGTCCAGCGAGCTGACCTTGTGGCCAAGCCGCGCCAGCGCCGTCGCCACATGCATCGAGACCGTGGATTTGCCCGCCCCGCCCTTTTCGTTTCCGACGACGATGATGTGCGCCATTGCCAATAGTCCCTTGTCAGTCTCGCTTCACCACGATTTTGTTAGAGCCACTATATGTTGTGTTCTCTTGTAAGAAAAGCTGTGAGAGACAGGAAAGGCGCAAGTCCTGCCAGACCTGCGCCCCGGTTGCATCAACGTGCCTTGGGCTTTTTCGTGGCCCGATGCGGCCGCGCGTCTCCGCCCTTTGGGGTCGGCGTTCGTCCATCTGCGGCACGCCGCGCCTTGTTCTTTTTGCTATTCGGTTTCCCGACAGGGGGTTGCGGGCCTTTGCGGGTCTGTTCCCTGGGTTTGTGTCCTGCCTTTGCGGGCGGTTTCCGCTTGGGTTTGGCTGCTGCGGCGGGCCGCTCCGGCGCCGGGTCTGGGCGATCCTCCGGTGACTTGATCTTGTGGGGCGGCCGCGCGGATTTCGCCGGTTTGGCGCCCTTGCCGCGATGAGGCGCCGGCTTTGACTTCATTGGCGGGCGCGGCGAAGTCTTGATGTCGGGGGCATTGGCCAGGCGAGTCAGAACCGCGCCCGGCTCGATCTCGGTCCTGCCATCGAGGGCTTTCAGGAACCCCTCAACGGCTGCTTCCCTGATCTCGACGAAGGTTTCCCGGTCCTGCACGCGGATCGCGCCGATCGCGTCGCGGTCGAGGTCGCCGGCCTTGCACAGCATCGGCAGGTAGTGGCGCGGTTCCGCGCCCGCAGCCCGGCCGCCCGATATGGAGAACCACACGCTTGGACCGAACTCGGCTCGGGTTTTCTGGCGTTTTTCCATCTGGACCGCGCCAAGTTCCTCGGGCGCCGAATGGCGGCTGCGATAGAGGCGCAGGAAGGCTGCCGCGATCTGCTCGGGCGAAAACCGCTCCAGCAGCCGTGCCGCCGCGGCTTGTTCCGTATCGCTCGGTTGCTCCTGCCAGGCGGGGTCGGCCAGCATTCGGGTTTCGTCACGCTCAAGAACGGCCTCGGCCGAGGGCGCTTCGCAGGTTTCCGCACTGACCTTGGCCCAGCCCAGCAGGCGTTGCGCCTTGGCGCGGACCTTTGGCGGCGCGATCAGGACGCTCACGCCCTTGCGGCCCGCCCGCCCGGTTCTGCCCGACCGGTGCAGCAGGGTCTCGTGGTTGGACGGCAGTTCGGCGTGGACCACCAGATCGAGGCCGGGCAGGTCGATGCCGCGGGCGGCGACGTCGGTCGCCACACAGATCCGCGCCCGTCCGTCACGCATGGCCTGCAAGGCGTTGGTGCGCTCGCTCTGGGTCAATTCGCCCGACAGCGCCACGACCGAGAACCCGCGGTTCGACAGGCGCGTCGTCAGGCGGCTCACCATGGCGCGCGTGTTGGCGAAAACGATGGCATTGGGCGCCTCGTAGTACCGCAGGACGTTGATGATGGCGTTTTCCGCGTCCTGCGGAGCCACTTGCATCAGCCGGTACTCGATATCCGCATGCTGCCGGGACTCGGCCAGCGCCGTGACGCGCTGTGCGTCCTTCTGATAGCTTTGCGCGAGCGCGGCGATACCCTTTGGCACGGTGGCCGAGAACATCAGGGTTCTGCGGGTTTCGGGCGCTTCGCCGAGAATGACCTCGAGATCCTCGCGGAACCCGAGGTCCAGCATTTCATCGGCCTCGTCCAGAACGATGCCGCGCACCCGGGTCAGGTCGATCGAGCCGCGCATGATGTGGTCGCGCAGCCGGCCGGGCGTGGCGACGACGATATGGGCGCCCCGCTCCAGCGCGCGGCGTTCGTCGCGCATGTCCATGCCCCCTACGCAGGATGCCACGACGGCGCCGGTTTTCGCATAGAGCCAGGCCAGTTCGCGCTTTACCTGCATCGCCAGCTCTCGGGTCGGCGCGATGATCAATGCCAGCGGTTCGGCCGCATCATCGAAAGTTTCGCCGTCCAGCAGGGTCGGCGCCAGCGCCAGGCCGAAACCTACGGTCTTGCCGGAACCGGTCTGCGCCGAAACCAGCAGGTCGCGGCCCTCCAGTTCCGGTTCGGTCACGGCCTGCTGCACGGGGGTCAGGGTATCATAGCCGCGTTCTTGAAGCGCGTCGGCAAGGGCTTGTTTCACGAGGGGACAGCTTTCTCGCGGGCAAGGACGCGCGCGGATGGGGAAAATCAAAAAAGGCTGCCTTCGCAAAGGCAGCCTTTGGCGTCTGAACAGGCTTGAACGGCTTAGAAGCCGAGGCCTTCGTATTTCTTCTTGAATTTCGACACGCGGCCGCCGGCATCCATCAGGCGCGAGGAGCCGCCGGTCCAGGCCGGGTGCGATGCGGGATCGATCTCAAGGGCAAGGGTGTCGCCTTCGGCGCCCCAGGTGGATTTCATCTGAACCACGGTGCCATCGGTCAGCTTGACGTCGATGAGGTGGTAGTCGGGATGGATGTCTTTTTTCATGGATCCGCTCCTTACGCCTCGGCGTCGGCCTTGGTCTTGTAGTTGGTGACTTCTGCGATACGGGCGGATTTGCCGCGGCGCGAACGCAGGTAGTACAGTTTGGCGCGGCGGACTTTGCCGCGGCGGACAACGGTGATGCTGTCGATGTTGGTCGAGTACAGCGGGAACACGCGCTCCACGCCTTCGCCGAACGAGATTTTGCGGACGGTGAACGAGCCGGCGATGCCATTGCCGTTCTTGCGCGCGATGCAGACGCCTTCGTAGTTCTGCACACGGGTGCGCGACCCTTCGGTCACCTTGTAGCCGACGCGGATGGTGTCACCGGCTTTGAAATCGGGGATTTCTTTCCCCAGGGCGGCAATCTGTTCCGCCTCGAGCTGTGCGATCAGGTCCATCGCAGTTCTCCTATCTGCTCGTGGTTGGCCCACGAAGTTGCGCACGGCCTGAGAGCTCTTGGTCTCCATCGGATCCCGCAAAGGCGGCCCGCCAGAGGTCAGGTCGAATGTTCCTTCGGTCCGGCCTGTCCGTTTTGCGCCAGAGACTGAAGAAAGCCGGGCGGTCAGGTACGGTGCAAGCCAAAACGCCGGAGCCGCCGCAGGCGATTCCGGATTTCGGTCGTTTAGGGAATTTGACGGCCGGGATCAAGCCCCGAAGGCGCGATTTCCCGGAATATCGGCGTCGGGTCGCGGGAAATCCGTTCCCAGCCATCAGCAGCATTGCCATCCGCCGTGAAAAAAGCAATCTGGCGGCAACAAAACAAAACAGATTCCTTCGTGGATCGTCGAGGCAGGGTGATTTGATGCGAAATGTTCTGTCGCTGTTCCTGGTGCTGGTGGTGGTTGTTTCCTGCGGCCGCCGCGCGCCCGAGCCCGTCGCCGGGCCAGACTATCGGGCCGAGGCGCGCTCGCTCGTGACCTATCCCAAGTTCGGCGATGCCGATCCGCATTCGTGGGAGGGGCGCGGTCCCGAATCCTACCCGATCCACGGCATCGACATTTCCCGCTGGCAGGGCAACATCGACTGGCAGGTTGCCCGTGCGGCCGGCGTGAACTTCGCCTTCATCAAGGCCACCGAAGGCGGCGATGTGGCGGATCCGAAATTCGAAACCCACCGGCGTGGAGCGCAGGCCGCGGGCGTGCCCTGGGGCGCCTATCATTACTTCTATTTCTGCCGCCCGGCCGCCGAGCAAGCCAGGTGGTTCATTCGCCACGTGCCGCGCGGCGCGGATCTTCCGCATGTGCTGGACATGGAATGGACGCCCTATTCCAAGACTTGCACCATTCGCCCCGACGGCGACAAAATCCGCGCCGAGGCGGACATCTTCCTGGATATCCTGGAGGCCCATTACGGCCGCAGGCCGATCGTATACACCACCGTCGATTTCTATCGCGACACCGGTATCGGTCGCCTGCACGGAACCGAATTCTGGTTGCGCTCGGTCGCCGGCCATCCACGACAGGTCTATCCGGGCGCGTTCTGGCGGTTCTGGCAGTACACGGGAACCGGCCTGGTGCCGGGCATCGATGGCGAGGTCGACATCAACGTGTTCCATGACGCGCCTGAAACCTGGCTGCGCTGGAAGGCGGGCGTAATCCGCTGACCGATCAGCCGTCCCGGTTCTTGTAGACCTCCCACAGGTCCGGGCGGCGCGCCTTGGTGATCTCTTCCGACATCCGGCGGCGCCATTCCTCGACGCGGCCGTGATGCCCGGACATCAGCACTTCGGGGATCGGCTTGCCCTTCCATTCGGCCGGGCGCGTGTATTGCGGATGTTCCAGCAGCCCCGAGGAAAAGCTTTCCTCCTCGGCCGAGGCCTGGTTGCCCAGAACGCCGGGGATCAGGCGGACCGTCGCGTCGATCAGCGCCTGCGCCGCGATCTCGCCCCCGGTCATCACGAAGTCGCCCAGTGACACTTCCTGGACGCCGTAGTGCTCCAGCACCCGCTCATCGACGCCCTCAAAGCGGCCGCAGAGCAGGGTGACGCCGTCGCACCGGGCGAGGTTTCGCATCAGCGGCTGATCCATGCGGCGGCCGCGCGGGCTGAGATAGATGATAGGCCAGTTGCCGCGCACGCCCGCCATCGCGTGTTCGATCGCGTCGCCCAGCACATCGGCGCGCAGCACCATGCCTGCGCCCCCGCCCGCCGGCGTGTCGTCGACGTTGCGATGCTTGCCGATGCCGAATTGTCGCAAATCGACGGTTTCCAGCTGCCACAGCCCCTCCTGCAGCGCCTTGCCGGTCAGGCTTTCGCCCAGCACGCCGGGAAAGGCCGAAGGGAACAGGGTGATGACCTTCGCCTTCCAAAGCCCGTGCAGGTCCGGAGTCGGGGTCATGAGTTCGCGGGGTTTGAGGACCGGACGGATCGACTTGCGGCCGTGCGAGCGCGAGGGGGTATCGGACATGGCTCAGAACAACCCTTCCGGCGGGTCGGCGACGATGCGGCCCTGCGCCAGATCGACCGTGGGCACCGCAGCCATCGTGAAGGGCAGCAGCACCGTGGATTTCAGCCCGGGCCCGTGGATTTCCAGCAGGTCCGCGGCCCCGTGGTTCTGCACCGACTTGACCCGCCCCAGCAGCGCGCCGCCGGTGTCATAGACTTCGAGCCCGATCAGATCGGCATGGTAGAATTCGTCATCGGGCAGCGAAGGCAGCTGGTCGCGGCGCGCGAACAGGCGCAGACCCTTGATTGCGTCGGCCTGTTCCTTGGTCTCGATGCCGCCAAGACGGGCCGCGAAGCCGTTCTTTACCGGGCGAGTCAGGACAAGCGGATAACGCTCCTGACCCGTTTCGTCGGTCAGGGGCGAATAAGTCTCGATGTCCTCGGGGTTGGCGCAAAAGCTTTTCAGTCGCACTTCGCCGCGCACGCCAAAGGAACCCGCGACCGAACCGACACACACCAGATCGCTCATCTCTGCCCTCCTTCGCACAAGTTGGACACGACCCGCCCGCCGGCATCAAGACACCTGTCGGTATGGGCGTTGCGTTCGTAGAATACCCCGACGATGAAGGCGGTTGCCATGAGCAGCACAAATCTGATCGGTCTGAACATCTGCGCTCACCGCGTTTCGATCATCAGGTGCGGGCTTCTGGATTCCCAGCCCACCGTTTCCAGTTCCGGAGTTTCCGAAACCTCCTGCGGCCAGCCAACGCAGAAATAGCCGATCAGGCGCCAATCCCCCGGCACGGCCAGGTCTCGGGCCAGCTGGTCGGGATCAAGGATCGACACCCAGCCAAGGCCAAGCCCCTCGGCCCGCAGGCTGAGCCAGAACAGCGTGATGGCCGTCACCACCGAATAGCGGCGCATCTCGGGCATGGTTCCGGCGCCCAGCCCGTGACCCTTGTCGGTGGCGTCATCGCAATAGACGGCCAACTGCACCGGCGCATCCTGCATTCCCGACAGCTTGAGCCGGCTGTAGAGCCGCGCCTTGTCGCCGGAATAGCCGGTCAGCGCCTCGGCATTGGCGGTCTCGAAATTCTTCAGTGCGGCGGCGCGCGCCTCCGCGCTGTCTACGCGGATCACGCGCCAGGGTTCGCTCAGCCCCACCGACGGGGCCAATCGAAACGCGTCGAGGCAGCGCGCGAGCACTGCCTCGTCCACGGGATCGGTGCGGAACCGGCGCACGTCGCGCCGGAGCCGCATCAGCAGATGCAACTGCGTGCGGAAGTCTTCGCTGAAGGTCTGAACCCGCACGCGGAACCTGCTTATTCTTCAGCAGCGGCTTCTTCTGCCGGCGCGGCAGCGGCTTCGGCGGCCTCAGCAGCCTTGGCAGCTTTTTCCTCGGAGCGTTCCGTGGCCTTCTTGCCGGGAACGGCTTTCTTGGGGTTGCTGCGCTCGGTCTTTTCCTTGACGCCGGCGGCTTCCAGCATGCGGGCGATCCGGTCGGTCGGCTGCGCGCCCTGGCCCAGCCAGTACTGGACGCGCTCGACATCCATCTTCACGCGATCTTCGCTGTCTTTCGGCAGCAGCGGGTTGTAGGTGCCCAGCTTCTCGATGAAGCGGCCGTCGCGCGGCATGCGGCTGTCGGCCGCCACGATGCGGTAGAAGGGGCGTTTCTTCGAGCCGCCACGGGCCAGACGGATTTTCATTGCCATGGTTTTTCTCCTTTGATGGCGTTGACCGGTCCAGGTTGAATTGCTGTCCGGTTATTCCTGGTGTTTCTTGTGGTGTCGGATGACCTCCTGAATGATGAAGGTCAGGAAAGCCTTGGCGAAATCGGGGTCCAGGTCGGCCTCCTTCGCCAGGTCTTCGAGCCGTGCGATCTGCTCCGCTTCGCGCGCGGGATCGGACGGGGGAAGCTCGTGTTCTGCCTTGAGCCTGCCGACGGCCTGCGTGTGCTTGAACCGCTCGCCCAGCGTGTAGACGAGGATGGCATCCAGGCGGTCGATGCTTTCGCGGTGCTCTTTCAGCACGGCGGCGGCGCGGGTGGCGGCGTCAGTCAAGGGCCCATCCTTTCGGTTTGAAGAGAGGGTCGGCATAGTGGCTGATCTCCATCTCGATCCCGTGCGCCAGTTGGGTGCCGTTCAACTGCGCCGGCGAGGGATGGCGATAGACCGCATCACTGCCGTCGATCGTCGGGGCGTCGTGATCCTTCTTGGCGCCCAGGCGCTCGGCCAGGCGGATCGAGTCGAGGTTCTTCGGGTCGATGTAGCTGACCGCGCTTTCCCAGCCGCGCTGGGTATAGAAATAGCGCCGTGCGGCATGAGTCGCCTCGAGTGCGTAGCCGTGGCCCGCCGCATCCGGCCAGATCACCCAGGCGATCTCGGCCTCGGGCCAGCCCGCGGGCTTCCATCCACCGGTCATGCCATAGGTCTCGTCAGTCCGCTTGTCATGGATCATCCACATGCCGTAGCCGCGGATCTGCCAGTGTCCGATCTCGGCGGCATAGAGCATCCACGCTTCATAGGTGTTCAGCGGACCACCCATGAACCGCGCGCGGTAGCTGGTGAAGGTGGCCTTGAAGTTCGGATAGTCCTCGGGCTCGGGGCCGCGCAGGACGAGGCGCTTGGTTTCGATGACGGGAATGTTGATCTCGCTCATGCGTAGGCCTCCATCCCGCCATTGACCAGATCTTCCGGGCCAGGATGGCGCCAGATGTGCATGGTGCCGAATTCCGGGTGTTCATAAGTGTGATCGAACGCGGCGCCCAGGCGCCGGGCCACGGCCTGGCTGGCGGTATTGGCCGGGTCGATCAGCGAAATGGCGGTGTCCCAGCCGAGGATGTCATAGGCATGCGCCCGCGCGGCCAGCGCCGCTTCGGTCGCATACCCCTTGCCGGTGGCGTTGTTCATCAGGGTCCAGCCGATTTCCGGCTCGGGCCAGCTGTGGGGAAACCAAAGGCCGACATGCCCGACATAGGCGCCGGTTTCCTTTTCCTCGACGCCCCAGAAGCCATAGCCGCGCATCGCCCAATGGCCCAGCAAAAGCGCCAGCATCCGCCACGTCTCGTCCGGGCGTTTGGGCCCGCCGACATAGCGCGACGCGTCCGAGGCGAAGAATTCGGCTTCGGCCTGGAAATCGGCCTCGCATGGCGCGCGCAGGACCAGGCGCTCGGTTTCAAGCCGCGGGATATGGAGGTCGAGAGCCACCATCAGATCACTTCTTCTTTCCGAACCCGCTCAGGCCCGCAGGCAGGCCCATGCCGCCGCCCATGCCGGGCAATCCCCTGCCGCCGCCCATTGCCTTGGCCGCCTGTTCCAGCGCCTTGGGGTCCATGCCGGCTGCCATCTCTTCGGGACTGGGACCGCCTTTGCCGAACATGCCCTTCATGGCCTGTTTCAGCATCTTGCCTTTGCCCATCTTGCCCATCTTCTTCATCATGTCGGACATCTGCCGGTGCATCTTGAGCAGCTTGTTGAGGTCCGAGACATCCATGCCCGAACCCGCGGCGACGCGCTTCTTGCGGCTGGCCTGAAGAATCTGCGGGTTGGCGCGCTCTTTCTTGGTCATCGACTGGATCATGGCGATCTGCTGGCGCAGGATCTTGTCATCCAGACCGGCGTCTTCCATCTGCTTGGCCATCTTGCCCATGCCCGGCATCATGCCCATCATGCCCTGCATTCCGCCCATCTGCAGCATCTGCTCCAGCTGCATCCTCAGGTCGTTCATGTTGAACTGACCCTTGACCATGCGCTTCATCATGCGCTCGGCCTGCTCGGCCTCGATGGTCTCCTGCGCCTTCTCCACCAGCGCGACGATGTCGCCCATGCCGAGGATGCGGCCCGCGATCCGGTCCGGCTCGAAGGTCTCCAGCGCGTCCATCTTCTCGCCCAGACCCACGAAGCGGATCGGCTTGCCGGTCACGGCGCGCATCGACAGGGCCGCGCCGCCGCGCCCGTCTCCGTCCATCCGGGTCAGGACCACGCCGGAGATGCCGACCTTGGCGTCGAATTCTTCGGCCACCTCGACGGCGACCTGGCCGGTCAGCCCGTCGACCACCAGCAGCGTTTCGCGCGGGGTCACCACGTTACGAACCTGCTCGACCTCGTCCATCAGCACTTCGTCGATGTGCAGGCGGCCCGCGGTATCCAGCATGTAGACGTCATAGCCGCCCAGCGTCGCCTGCTGCTTGGCGCGCTTGGCGATGTCCACGGGCTTCTGGCCCGGCACGATCGGCAGGGTATCGACGCCGATCTGCGCACCCAGCACGGACAGCTGATCCATCGCCGCCGGCCGGTAGACGTCGAGCGAGGCCATCAGGACCTTCTTGCCCTCTTTCTCTTTCAGCCGCTTGGCGAGCTTGCCTGTCGTGGTCGTCTTGCCCGAACCCTGCAGGCCGACCATCAGGATCGGCGCAGGCGGGTTGTCGATCTTCAGCTTGCCGGGGTCGTCCTCGCCGCGCAGCACGTCGACCAGCGCGTCATGCACGATCTTCACCACCTGCTGTCCCGGAGTGATCGATTTGGTCACTGCCTGCCCGGTGGCCTGTTCTTGCACCTTCTTGACGAAGTCGCGGGCAACGGGCAGCGACACGTCGGCTTCCAGCAGAGCGACGCGCACTTCCCGAAGCGCGGTTTTGACGTCCTCTTCGGACAGGGCGCCCTGTTTGGTCAGGCGGTCGAAGACGCCGGAGAGGCGTTCGGACAGATTTTCAAACATGGCTCTCCTGGCTCCTTTGCCGGTTTCACGTTGCCGCCCCCGAAAGTTGGGGACGAATGGATCAATGCACAATCGCCCCCACGGGCGCAACGCGCTGGTGGAGGGCGATCCCTGAACGACTCAAGGGACCGGAAGGCAACTGGCCATCCCGGATTTCGGGGTGATTTACGCGCCGCGCCTTGCGCTGTCAAGCTATGCCGGCCCGATCGACGGTCAGGTCGCCTTGCGCAGCGCAGCGGCCGGGTTCACAGGCGGTTTGGCAAGGGGACGCGCGGCGTCCGTGTAATCGGCCTTCTCACCCGGCCCAAGAGGCGGGACGTTTTCCCAGACATGTGATCTCAGAACGGAGCTGACCAGCGAGAAGGGCTGGAAAACGATGCTGGGCCACATGAATACCTCATTCGTACAGAAGCATTCCTTGCAGGCGATCGACCGTCGCACTGTGTCGGCATGATGCGATCGCCAGATCTCGGTGAAAGGACGCTCGCGGATGTTGCCGATGGGATCGCGCTGCTCGCAGATGCCAACGTCGCCGTTGGCATAGACCACGCCCGTCAGAATACCGGCCCGGCACGGGGCGACCTGCTGTTCGGTTTCGATGGCGCGCAGTTTCACACTCTGCAAGAGCGGCTCCACGATCGCGCCGACCCGGCTTTGTTCTCGGTCTGCCCAAAGGCGGCGGATGTAATCATAAAGCGCGCGGTATTGCAGCAGTGCCGGTCCTTGCAGAGTGGGGTCCTTCCGGTCGCCGCGAAGTATTGCCAGGTTGTGATGCGTCATCTTAGGGCACCGGTCATACAGGAACGTCGTCAGCATTCTGATCTCGTCCATGTTGATATCGGTAGCCGTCGAAATGGCGTGGATTTGCAGGCGGTCGTCCTCTGCCTGAATTTCCGCCAATGCATCGTAGGTTTCCATCGCCTTGCGGAACGAGTTCGGCGCATAGCGGAAGGCGTCGTGAAACTCTGGCATACCGTCGAGCGACAACTCGACACAGAAGGTCCGCAAGTCACTCGTGTTCTCGAGGATGTCCCGGACAGCCGAAACTGTCTTGGCCGTATAGTAGCCGTTCGAGGGAACGTAGATTTCCCTGACCCCGTTCCGGCGCACGAATTGCAGGCAGATCTCCGCGAACTCGCGGCGCAGAAATGGTTCGCCGCCAGAGAGATTGAGGATTTCCACCGGCCCGATGTCCTCGGACAGGGCAACGATCTCTTCAAAGCTCAGATCGTCGCGGCCGTTCAGTTCTCGCCAGTAAAAACAATGATCGCACTTCATGTTGCAGCGCGAATTGATGAAGAAGATGAGAAACGGAGGGCTATCGGTCGCGGTCAACCCCAGCGCTTTCCAGTTCAATCTCGCGTGTTTGGCAATTCTGGTCGCAATACTCGTCATGATCCGCCACCTCCTGCGAAGCGGGGTGCGTTCAGGCTGAGGGCGGGACAGAGTTTGCAAGAACCTGAAAGCACGTGTCGGTCTTGTGCCCAGTGGTCAAGCAATCCTTGTCCGGAACGTTTCCGAGTGCCCTCACCCGGTGGTAGTTTATCGCACAAATAGCGGCCGGGAATGAACACATCTTCGCGATCCCTGGCCGAGTCATTAGGGGAAAACGCACTCCAAAATATAAACAAATGTGAATATATATTAAGTTCCGCAATAACGCAAATTTTCATTGAAAATGCACGGGCCACTTGAGTCCGAGCATTCGTGTCCTTCCGGTACCGCTTGCTGATTTCGCGTTTCGCTTGCGTGAAGATGCCCCCACGCGGGTCGCGGCGGCGTGTGCCCATGAGGATTACCCGCCCGAGTCAACCTGCCATGGGCGCTTGAAACCCATGGGCGCTTGAAACACGGCGGCGATTGGTCCATGAGCCCCGAACAACCAAGGAGAAGGATCTCATGGACGCGTCTTCGGTCTATCAGGACAGTCTGCCGCTCAGTTCCGATGCCCTGCTGGCGCGGCTTGCCGAATGGGGGCTCGAGTATCGGTTGCACGAACACGTGCCCCTGCGGACCGTGGAAGATTCGAAGGCTGCCGAGGGCCAGTTCATGGTGCCCGGCGAGAACGCGCTGCGGATCAAGAACCTCTATCTGCGCGACAAGAAGAAACGGAACTACCTGGTGACGCTCGAGCAGAGCCGCGAGATCGACCTCAAGGCGCTGGGCGCCGAGTTGGGTGTAGGAAACCTGTCCTTCGGATCCGCCGACCGGTTGATGGAGAACCTGGGCATCCGGCCCGGAGCGGTCAGCCCGCTGGCGATGATCAACGGGGTCGAGAATGGCGTCCGGTTCTTCATGGACGCTGCCGCGCAACAGGCGGACGTCATCTACATGCACCCGCTGGTCAACGACCGGACCGTGGCCATGTCCCGGACCGACGTTATGGCATTTCTCGACCGGATCGGCTGCGAGGTCACCTGGCTGCCGTAAGCAAAGACGCCTTGTAATGCACCTCTGCGGCGGGGGGCCTCCGAGAAAGTGCGTGCCGGGCGCATCGGGAAGGCGCCCGGCTTGTTCTCTGTGGCTCAGGCCGCCAGTTGGGTAACGGCGTCCCGTGCGTTCTTCAGCGCGGCCTCGGGGTCCAGCGCCATGCGGTCCGCCGCGATGACTTCGACATCGTGAATGCCGATGAAGCCCAGAACGTGGCGGGCATAACCGGTTGCGAAGTCGATTTCCGAGTCGACCGCCGTGCCGCCCGAAGCGATGGCGAGGATGGCGCGCTTGCCTTCCAGCAGGCCCTTGGGGCCGTTCTCGGAATAGGCGAAGGTGACGCCGGCGCGGGCGACGAGGTCGATCCATGCCTTGAAGGCCGCGGGGACCGAGAAGTTGTAGATGGGCAGGCCGATCACGATGGTGTCGGCGTCGCGCAATTCGTCGACCAACTTGTCCGACAGGGCCAGCAGGTCGCGCTGCACTGCGTCGCGCTGGTCGGCGGGGGTGAAGTTCGCGTTGATCCAGTCTTCGGTCAGCAGCGGCAGCGGCGACGCCAGATCGCGGCGGATGACGCGGTCGGCGCCAAGGTGCCGGACGATCTGCCCGGACAGTTCGCGGGTAGTCGAAGCGGTGCGGCGGGCCGAAGCATCGATATGCAGGATGGTGCGGGGCATTTCGGGGGTCCTTTCCATACGGGAGAGTCATTCGATGCCGCCAATATGATTATTGCACTCGCGAACAAAACATGGAAAAATCAACAACGACTGTTGGAATTTGCACACAGGGTTTCAAGCGCAATGGACAATTGGGATGAGGTGCGCACCGCCTATCAGGTCGCCCGGATGGGTACGGTCAGCGGAGCCGCCGAGGTGCTGGGCGTACATCACGCCACGGTCATCCGCCACATTGACGCCATCGAGGCTCGGCTGGGGGTAAAGCTGTTCCAGCGCCACGCGCGCGGCTACACGCCGACCGAGGCCGGGCAGGATCTGCTGCGCGTGGGGCAGGCGACCGAGGACCAGTTCAACCAGCTTGTCGGGCGTATGAAGGGACGCGGCGATGACGTCTCCGGGGAACTGGTCGTGACCTCGCTGGCCTCGCTGGCGCCGCTCGTCGTTCCGGCGCTGAGCGAGTTTCAGCGGATGCATCCGGGGCTGATCGTGCGCTATCTGACCGGCGAACGCCTGTTCCGCCTGGAATATGGCGAAGCGCATGTGGCGATCCGCGCCGGCGCCGCTCCGGATCAACCCGACAACGTGGTGCAGCCCTTCGTGCTGCAGGAGGTCGGATTGTTCGCCAGCAAGTCCTACCTGTCGCGCAACGACCGGCCGAAGGATGTCGGCGATTTCGCCAACCATACCTTCGTGGGCAACGACGACGAAAACAGCCGCGCGCCTTTCTCGCGCTGGCTGCGCGCCAACGCGCCTGCCGAGGCGATCACCTTTCGCTGCACCGAAAGCGTCGCCATGCGCGAGGCGGTTCTGTCCGGCGCCGGCATCGGTTTCATGACCCGGTGGGACGCGGCGCGGCACCCCGAACTTGAGGAAGTGATGGACCAACTGCCGGAATGGTCCGGCAACCTCTGGCTGGTGACGCATGTCGACCTGCATCGCACCACCAAGGTTCAGACCTTTCTGACCTTTCTCAAGGAGCAGTCGAAGACTTGGCTGCCTTGACCCCCGAAGCCCGCGGCCATCTGGCCATGCTGACGTTTTCCGCGCTGGTGGCGGGCAGCTTTTCGCTGGGCTCGCTTGTCGCCAACGAGATTGCGCCGGCGGCGCTGAACGCCGCGCGGTTCGCGATCGCCGCCGCGGTGATCGGGGCAGTCGCTGCCGCCACGACCGGCCTGCCGCGCAGCGCCGCCCGCGCGCCCTGGCGGTACTTCGTTCTGGGCGGGTTGTTCGCCACCTATTTCGTCCTGATGTTCGAAGGGCTCAAGACCGCGCCGCCGGTCAGCGCCGCGGCGGTGTTCACGCTGACCCCGGTCATGTCGGCCTTTGCCGGGTGGGTTCTGCTGAGGCAGATCACGACGCCGTACATGGCCGTCGCGCTTGTCGTCGGGGCCGTCGGCGCGCTTTGGGTCATCTTCCGCGCCGACTGGCAGGCCTTTCGCGCCTTCGAGATCGGGGAAGGCGAGATCATCTATTTCTGGGGCTGCGCCGCGCACGCCATCTACACCCCGATGGTGCGCAAGCTGAACCGGGGCGAACCGGCGGTGGTGTTCACCTTCGGGATGCTGGTTGCCGGATGCCTGATCCTGACGGTCTACGGCTGGTCGGACATCCGTGCGACCGATTGGGCGAACCTGTCTTCGATCGTCTGGATCGGGCTGGTCTATGTGGCGATCTTCGCCAGCGCGGCGACCTTCGTTCTACTGCAATACGCGACGCTTCGCCTGCCCTCGGCAAAGGTCATGGCCTATACCTATCTCACGCCAAGTTGGGTGATCCTGTGGGAAATCGCGCTGGGCAACGGCGCGCCGACCGGCCTTGTCCTGGTCGGGGTGACGCTGACCTGTCTGGCCTTGGCGATGCTGCTCAAGCGCGAAGACCGCCCGGCGGCGCTGCGTCAGACCAGATAGGGCCGAGGTGGAATGTCAGGCAGGCTCTCAGGCCCCATCGCCCTTCGGCAGTTCCGCTTCCAGAAACCGTTCGAACGCGTCCAGGTTCACCGGGTCGAACTGACCGAACCCCTGCATCCAGACCGACGCGGCCCGCATCGCGTCCGGCTCGAGCTTGCACCATTTGACCCGTCCGCGCTTTTCCTGCGAGATCAACCCGGCCCGGGTCAGGATGGTCAGGTGTTTCGAAATCGCCGCCAGCGACATCTCGAACGGGTCGGCCACGTCCGTCACCGCCATGTCGTCCTCAAGCAGCATCGCCAGAATGGCGCGCCGGGTGGGATCTGCCAGGGCGGCGAAGATGATGTCGAGATCGTCGGACATCCTTCGGCAGAACCACAAGGCGCGGGTATCGTCAACCATTTGGTTGAATATGCGGAATCCGCCGCTTTCGCGCTAACAGCGTTTTCGGCGCCGCGCCGGAATCGCAGACAGCTTTTAGAAAATCTATTGTTTACAGTAAGTTATAGCCAGTGCGGGTGCGCCATTTGCGCCGTTGACTCCGGGCTCGCTCCCCCTTAGCACCATGCGCAAGAAAGCGTGAGGGTTACGCCGTTGACGGATGACGACCAAAAGCAGCGCCTGTCGCAGCTTGAGGAGCGGATCGCGGCGGTGAAGAAGGCGAAAAAGCCCGAAGCCCGCGCCGACGCGAACTATTCCCAGGGCGAGCTGGCCTGGCGGATGGTGATCGAAATGGTATCCGGTCTGGGGATCGGGTTTGGCATCGGATACGGGCTGGACAGCCTGTTCGGGACGATCCCGATCTTTCTGGTGCTGTTCACATTGCTGGGTTTTGCCGCCGGGGTGAAGGTCATGCTCCGCAGCGCGCAAGAGATCCAGACGAAGAAATTGGCCGCCGACGCTGAAAACGGGGCCGAGAAGGACGAGAGGGACTAGACGTGGCGACCGAGACCACCGCAGCAGAGGGCAGCAGCCTGGTATTCCACCCGATGGACCAGTTCATCGTCAAACCGCTGTTCGGCGGCGACACGATCGCCTGGTACACGCCCACCAACGTGACCCTCTGGATGGCGCTGGGTATCCTCGCGATCATTGGTCTGCTGGTGCTGAGCACGTCGAAGCGCGCCATCGTCCCGACCCGCATGCAGTCCATCGCGGAACTGGCCTACGGCTTCATCTACAAGATGCTCGAGGACATCTGCGGTAAGGAAGGCGTCAAGTACTTCCCCTATGTCATGACGCTGTTCATGTTTATCGTCACCGCGAACTTCCTGGGCCTGCTGCCCATGTCCTTCACGACGACCTCGCATTTCGCCGTGACCGTGGTGCTGGCGCTGGCCGTGTTCCTGACGGTGACCGTCCTCGGCTTCGTCAAGAACGGTGCCGGTTTCCTGAGCCTGTTCTGGGTGTCGAGCGCGCCGCTGGCACTGCGTCCGATCCTGGCGATCATCGAACTGATCTCGTATTTCGTGCGCCCGGTCAGCCACTCCATTCGTCTTGCAGGCAACGTGATGGCGGGCCACGCCGTGATCAAGGTGTTCGCCGGCTTCGCCGCCGTCGCCGTGATCTCGCCGGTTTCGGTTCTGGCGATCACTGCCATGTACGGCCTCGAGGTCCTGGTGGCCTTCATCCAGGCCTACGTCTTTACCATTCTGACCTGCGTGTACCTGAAGGACGCATTGCATCCGCATCACTAAGGTCGGCGGCGGAGCGACCTCCGCCCTACCGCATCATCCAAACATCGAAACTTCCAAATCGTAAGGAGACATCATCATGGAAGGCGATCTCGCACACATCGGCGCAGGCCTGGCAGCAATCGGTTCCGGCGCAGCCGCAATCGGGGTGGGCAACGTGGCCGGCAACTTCCTGGCCGGCGCCCTGCGCAACCCTTCGGCCGCCGCTTCCCAGACCGCAACCCTGTTCATCGGTATCGCATTCGCAGAAGCCCTGGGGATCTTCGCATTCCTCGTGTCGCTGCTGCTGATGTTCGCCGTCTGATCTGCGGAACCTGATCCTTACGCGCGGGTGGGCCCAGGCCATAGCGGCCCGCCCGTTGTAAAGACAACGTTCCGACGGAGGACATCATGGCGACAGAACCCATAGCCGAAGAGGTTGTCGGCAAGTGCGTCGATTCCCACGGCAGTGCCATCGGGATGCCGCAGCTTTGTTTCGACTGGTTCCCGAACCAGATCTTCTGGCTCGTCGTTACGCTGGTCGTCGTCTTTCTGGTCCTGTCCCGCGTGGCTCTGCCTCGTATCGCGGCGATCTTGGCTGAACGGCAGGGGACCATCACCAACGACCTCTCCGCAGCCGAAGACCTGAAGGCGAAAGCGGTCGAGGCCGAGGAAGCCTACAACAAGGCGCTGGCTGATGCCCGTGCCGAGGCGCAGCGCATCGCGGCCGAAACGCGTGCCGAAATCCAGTCCGAACTGGACGATGCCATTGCCAAGGCGGACGCGGAAATCGCCGCCAAGGCCGCTGAATCGGAAAAGGCGATCGCCGAAATCCGTGCCGGCGCACTGGAAAGCATTCAACTGGTTGCCAAGGACACGGCCGCCGAACTCGTCACCACCCTGGGTGGGCAGGCCGATGCGACCGCCATCGAGGGCGCGGTCGACGCCCGGATGAAAGGATAAGCGACATGCGCAACATTCTCGCTCTTGTCCTGACCGCTGGCGCCGCCAGCCCGGCCTTCGCCGCAAGCGGCCCGTTCTTCTCGCTGGGCAATACCGACTTCGTCGTGCTCATCGCGTTCATCGTGTTCGTCGGGGTGCTGTTCTACTTCAAGGTGCCCGGCATGATCGGCGGCGCCCTGGACAAGCGCGCCGAAGGCATCAAGTCGGAACTCGACGAAGCCCGCGCACTGCGGGAAGAGGCGCAGACCCTCCTGGCTTCCTACGAGCGCAAGCACCGGGAAGTGCAGGCGCAGGCGGACGCCATCGTCGCCGCCGCCAAGGAAGATGCCGTGCTGGCCGCAAAGCAGGCGAAAGCCGACCTCGAGACGTCGATCACCCGCCGTCTGGCCGCCGCGCAGGACCAGATCGCTTCGGCAGAGGCTTCGGCCATCAAGGAAGTGCGCGATCAGGCGATCTCCGTGGCCGTTGCCGCCGCGAACGAGGTTCTGGCCAAGCAGATGACCGCAGCCCAGGCCAACAAGCTGATCGACGCCGCAATCGCGGACGTGGACGCCAAGTTGCACTGACTGGAAACGGCCCAAGGGCCGTTTCCTTCTGCCTATGCCGCGCTTCGGGCGCCGGCCCCAGATAGGCAAAGCCAATGTCAATCGACTCCCTGAACATCCTGGGTCTGGCACGCGACGGCGGACAAGACCTGATCCAAACGCTGCAACGCGTAGATGTGCTGCGCGCCAATCTGGCCGAAAGCCGCGTCATAATCGCCACGAATGACAATTCCGATGGCACGGACCGGGTTCTCGCCGACTACGCCGCCCGGTCCCCAGCGACCGAGATCCTCGATCTGGACGGTCTGACCGTCACCATCCCGGACAGGGTCGAGCGGATCACACATGCCCGGAACCAAGTCTTGCAGAGGCTGTTTGCCAGTTCATCCGCCCACCCCGCGACCCTGGTGCTGGATCTTGACGGGCCGAACGCTGCGCTGGAGGCCGACGCCGTCCTTCGCGCACTGCGCCGACAGGCGCCTGCCTGGGATGCCGTGTTCGCAAACGCGCAGCCTGCCTATTACGATCTTTACGCCCTGCGTTGCGAAGGATGGTGTGACGAAGACGTATGGCAACAGATACACACCGCCCGCAAGCCTTGGTTCTTCCGGCGCAGATGGCGGCAGGATCTGCTGAGGAACGTGATCTACAGTCGCCAGTATCACATACCTGCGGACGCGCCTTTGATCCCGGTCGACAGCGCCTTTGCGGGGCTGGGGCTGTATCGGACCGGATCGCTGAAGGGTCTGCACTATTCCTGCCGGGATGAAAAGGGTGGCCTGGTCTGCGAGCATGTGCAGTTGCACCGCCAGATCCGGGCGCGCGGCGGCCGTCTCTACATTGATCCGGGATTGACGACGATTGCGCCCTCTGAGCATCTGGGAGAGGCCAGCGGCGCGCCATTCCCACAGCGCCTCTACCGTGACGAGACAAAAGCAGGGTAGGACTATGCCCCAATCCCCACTGACCGGCAAATCAGGCAGGTTCCTGTTCGAGCACAAGGTCATGAACCGTCACCTGGCGCGTTACTATCTCGACGAGAGTTGCGGCTATATCTGGGTGGACGCGCCGCACTGGCTGGACGAGGCTTACAGCGACGCCATCGCAATGACCGACACAGGCATCCTTGCAAGGAACTTTGCCAATATCGGCATCGTGTCGACGGCGATGCGCGCAAACGGCATGGAGAAGGCCCGGGGAATAGACATCGGGGCTGGATACGGTCTGCTGGTGCGCGGGCTCAGGGATCTGGGCATCGACTTTCACTGGTCGGACCCTTATGCCGAGAACCTGTTCGCGCGCGGGTTCGAGGCCGACGGCGGCAAATACCGGGTTGCGGCGGCCTTCGAGGTGCTAGAACACCTGCCCGATCCGCTTGCCCATCTGAAGGAGGCGCGTGACCGTTTCGGTTTCGAAACGATCTTCTTTTCCGCGACCTGTTTCGATCCAGAAGACATCCCCGGCACTGACTGGTGGTATTGGGCGTTCGAAACCGGTCAGCACATCGGGTTCTTCTCGCAGCAGTGCCTTGACTTCATCGCGGCGCAACTGGGCATGCGCATGGTCGCCCTCAGGGCCGATGTCTATGCCTTCACCACGCGCAAGGATCTGGTCTGGCCCAATGGCTGGGAGCGTTGGAAACTGGATCGCAAGTTTCGCAAGGCCAGTCTTGCAGAGCAGGACTATCAAGCGATGAAACGGCGCGTGTCCGGGGCGGAGCGCCGCGATTGAAACTCATGACCGCTCGGTCTCATGCTCCAGCCTTTGCCGGGCGATGGCTTCGTTCTGTTCCGCCTTCTGCTGATCCGCCAGGCATTGCTCGACATAGCTCAGATGCGACTCGACTGCGGCGCGGGCGCCCACCGGGTCACGGGCCTGCAGTGCTTCGTTGATCGCGCGGTGCTGGTCCAGGATCGCCGCGCGCGTGGTGCGCTGGTGGAACATGATCCGCCTGTTGTAGAAGACGCCCTGCCGCAGCAGGTCGAACATCGAGCGCATCATGTGCAGCATAACCACGTTGTGGCTGGCTTCGATGATCGCCATGTGGAACTGGGCATCTAGCTGCGCCTCGTCCTCGGTGGCACGGCGCGCATGGGCGGTCCGCATCTTGTCGTAGATGGTCTGGATCACCTTCAGGTCGCTGTCGGATCCCAGCCGCGCCGCGCGCTCGGCGGCCAGCCCTTCCATATCGCGCCGGAACGAGAGGTAATCGAACACCGCCTCGTCATGTGTTCCGAAAAGCCGGATCAGTGCGGGTGAAAAGGCCGATCCCAGCACCTCGGCCACATAGATGCCCGACCCGGCCTTGGCGGCCAGAAGGCCCTGTTCCTGCAACTCGGCGATGGCATCCCTGAGCGACGGGCGCGACACGCCCAGTCGCTCCGCCAGTTCCCGTTCGGACGGCAGCCGTTCGCCGGGGCGCAGGATGCCCCGCAAGATCAGCAGCTCGATCTGGCGGACGACGGCGGTCGACAGTTTCTCGGATTGGACTTTCTGAAAGGGCATCTCGGGCTCGATCGGATTGGTCAAAACATATGACCACGTCGTCAAGGGCTGCGCAAGATCGTGCCGCCGCCTTCACGAGAATTGAAACATTAGGTCAGGCTTGTTGACTTTAACCCGCGGTCTCATAGGCTCCGCAATCGGAATGTCGGAGGAAAGCCATGCCGCTGGATCGGAAATTTGCGACGCGCGCGTCCCGGATGAAAGCGTCGGAAATTCGCGAGTTGCTGAAACTGCTGGATCAGCCCGGCATCATCTCGTTTGCCGGGGGCATACCGGATCCGGCGCTGTTTCCTGCCGAAGCCTTTGCCGAAGCCTTCGCAAACGTTCTGGACCCGGCCCATCAGGCACAGGCGCTGCAGTATTCCGTGAGCGAAGGCTACCATCCCTTGCGCCGCTGGATCGTCGCCGAGATGGCCCGGATCGGCGTCGATTGCGACATCGACAACGTGCTGATCACTTCGGGATCGCAGCAGGCGCTGGATTACCTCGGCAAGCTGTTCCTGTCGCCCGGGGACACGGCCCTGATCGGGTGGCCGACCTATCTGGGCGCGCTGGCGGCGTTCAACGCCTATGAGCCGCGCTACGACCAACTCAGCATCAACGCCAACCGCCCCGCGTCAGACTACCAGGCGGCGGCGCAACAGGCGGGCGGGCAGGTGAAGTTCGCCTATCTCTCGGCGGATTTCGCCAACCCGACCGGCGAGACGGTCGACCGGCGCGGGCGCGAGGCGCTGATCGATCTGGCGGACGAACTGGACTGCGCGGTGATCGAAGATGCGGCCTACCAGTCGCTGCGCTACGACGGCGAGGCGGTGCCGCCGATCCTGGCGCTGGAGATCGCGCGCAAGGGCTCGATCGAAGAGTGCCGGACGGTCTATTGCGGCAGCTTCTCGAAAACGCTGGCGCCAGGGCTACGGGTGGGCTGGGCGGTGGCGGCAAAGCCGGTAATCGCGCAGATGGTGTTGCTGAAGCAAGCCGCCGACCTGCATTCCTCGACCATCAACCAGATGGCGATCACGCGCGTCGCAGAAGAGCATTTCGACACCCATATCCCGAAACTCCGCGCGGTCTACCAGCGCCGCCGCGACGCGATGCTAGACGCGTTGAGCCGGCACATGCCCAACGGTGTTCAGTGGACAAAACCCGAGGGCGGCATGTTCATCTGGGTAACCTTGCCCGCCGGCATGGATGGGGCAGCCTTGCTGGCGCGGTCGCTTGACACGGAAAAGGTGGCATTCGTGCCCGGTCAGGCGTTCTTTGCCGACGGGTCCGGCGCCAACACCATCCGGCTTAGCTTTTCCTGTTCCGACGAACCCACGATCAACGAGGGCATTCGGCGTTTGGGCGAAATCGTGCGGACGGGCTGAGCCTTGGCAAGAAACGATTGATCCGATTCCGCCGATGTCGCGGCTACTTCCCTTGCGGGCCGTATTGGCCGGCGGACTGGACCGCATCGACCCTTCTGAGGGGACGCAAAAGGACGGCAATCGGGCCTTGCAGTATTCGAACGGCATCCCCGCTGAAACGCTTGCAGATATTGTGGGTCATGCAAGATATTGTGGATAACCGCGCGAAATCCTCCATATCCTGCGCATCACCGTTGACTCATGGCCCCTGTGTTGCGCAGACTCGGAGACCACGGGAATCATGGATGACGGCCCTTGCGTTTCAACAGGCTCAGACTGACCGGCTTCAAAAGCTTCGTTGACCCGACCGATCTGATCATCGCGGAGGGGCTGACGGGCGTGGTGGGTCCGAACGGCTGCGGCAAGTCCAACCTGCTCGAGGCGTTGCGCTGGGTCATGGGCGAAAACCGCCCCAAGGCGATGCGCGGCGGCGGGATGGAGGACGTGATCTTTGCCGGCGCCGCCACTCGGCCCGCCCGGAACTTTGCCGAAGTGGCGCTGACCATCGACAATTCCGAACGCCTCGCGCCCTCGGGCTTCAACGACAGCGACCAGCTGGAAATCATCCGCAGGATCACCCGCGACGTGGGCAGCGCCTACAAGGCCAACAGCAAGGACGTGCGGGCGCGCGACGTGCAGATGCTGTTTGCCGACGCTTCCACCGGCGCACATTCCCCGGCGCTGGTGCGTCAGGGACAGATCGCGGAACTGATCAACGCCAAACCCACGTCGCGCCGGAGGATCCTGGAAGAGGCGGCGGGGATCTCGGGCCTCTATCAGCGGCGGCATGAGGCCGAACTGAAACTCAAGGGCACCGAAACCAACCTGACCCGCGTTGACGACGTGCTGGAACAGCTGGGCGCCCAGCTGGCGCAACTGGCGCGTCAGGCCCGGCAGGCTGCGCGCTACCGCGAAATCGGCGAACAACTGCGCCAGGCCGAGGGCATGCTGCTTTACCGCCGCTGGAAAGAAGCCGACATGGCCCGGCAATTGGCCGAGGACAAGCTGCGCGAACGCATCACCGAGGCGTCCAAGGCCGAGTCGGCGGCGCGGCAGGCCGAAGCCGCCCGCATCAAGGCCGACGAGGTTCTGCCGCCCCTGCGCGAGGAAGAAGCCATCGCCGCGGCGGTGCTGCAGCGCCAACAGGTTCAGCGCGACGCGCTGACCGATCAGGAAACCCGCGCCCGGCAGACGATCGAAACCCTGACCGCGCGCATTCAGCAGCTTGGCCGCGACATAGAACGCGAAACCGGCCTGAACCGCGATGCGGGCGAAACGATCGAACGGCTGGAATGGGAAGAGCGCGAGCTTGCCAAGGCCGCCGAAGGTCATGGGGACCGTCTGGCCGAAGCGGCCGAGATCGCGCGCGAAGCGGCGGCGGTTCTGCAGGAGCGCGAGGATCACCTCTCGCAGGAAACTGAGGACGTGGCGCGCCTTGTCGCCCGGCACCAGTCGGCGCAACGCCTGGTCGAGGACAGCCGCAAGACGCTGGCGCGGTCCGAAGCCGAAGAGGTCAAGGCCCGCACTGCCGTGGACGAAGCCCGCGCCGCGCTCACCCGGGCCGGAGAAGCGTTCGAGGCTGCACAGGAGTCTGAAGAAGAGGCCCGCGAAGCCGCCGAAGCCGCCGAAGAGGCGCTGGCCGCCGCCGACGAGTTGCGCACCGATACTCAGGCGCGTGAGGCCGAGGCACGGGCGAAGCGCTCGGAGGCCGAAGGCGAACTTGGCGCGATCCGGGCCGAGACGCAGGCGCTGGCCAAGCTGGTCGAACGCGACACTGCCGAAGGCGGTCAGGTGCTGGACCTGTTGCGGGTCGAGCCCGGCTTTGAAAAGGCGCTGGGCGCGGCGCTGGCGGACGACCTGCGTGCGCCCATCGTCGAGGGCGATGGGCCTTCGGGATGGGTCGATGTGCCAGGCTATGATAAGGATCAGCCTCTGCCCGAGGGCGCGCAGCCCTTGGCGCTCCATGTGTCCGGCCCCGACCGGTTGGGCCGCCGCATTGCGCAGATCGGTCTGGTCGACGCGGATCAGGGCGCGCAGCTGCAGGCCCAGCTTCAGCCCGGGCAGCGGCTGGTTTCACGCTCGGGCGATCTGTGGCGCTGGGACGGATTCCGCGCCTGGGCCGAGGATGCGCCAAGCGCCGCCGCGATGCGGCTGGAGCAGTTGAACCGGCTCGAGTCGCTCAAGCAGGAACTGGCCCGGACCGAAGCGCAGGCCGAAGGCGCGCGCGCCGCGCATGAGGCGCTGTCGCGGCAACTGGCCGAGGTGACCGAGGCCGACCGCCGCGCCCGCGAGGCCCGCCGCGCAGCCGACCAGCGTGTCGCCGAAACCGCCCGCGCGCTGAGCCGTGCCGAGGCCGAGCGCAACCTGGCGCAGGGCAAACTCGAGACGCTGTCCCTGGCGGTCGACCGGCACAAGGAAGACGCGATGTCCGCGCGTATCCAGCTGCGCGAAGCCGAAGGCGCGCTGGCGGGGTTGGGCGATCTCGACAGCGCCCGGGCGCAGGTCGAGGACATCAAGCAGACCGTAGAGGCGGCCCGGATCACCATGCTGACCCACCGCTCGTCGCATGACGAGTTGCGGCGCGAGGGCGAGGCGCGGACGCGCCGCACCCAAGAGGTGAAAAAGGATCTGAGCGGCTGGCGGCACCGGCTGGAAACGGCGGGAAAGCGGATCACCGAACTGGCCGAGCGCAAGGCGACATCCGAAGAGGAACTGGCCGAGGCGATGGCGGTGCCCGGCGAGATCGCCGAGGCCCGGGAAGAGTTGAACGAGCAGATCGAAGCCGCCGAAACCCGGCGCGCCGAGGCCGCCGACCGCTTGGCCGAAGCCGAGACCCGTCAGCGCGAGGCGATCCTGGCAGAGCGTGAGGCCGAGCGTCTCGCCTCCGAAGCCCGCGAGGCGCGCGCAGCCGCCGAGGCCCGCTGCGAAGCGGCGCGTGAAAGTGTTCTGGCCGCGGCCGAGCGGATCGCCGAGGACGAGCAGCTAACGCCGAACCAGTTGTTGAACCGGCTGGATGTCGACCCCGACAGGATGCCTGCGGCGGACGCGCTGGAGGCCGAGGTCAACCGCCACAAGCGCCTGCGGGACGCGATGGGGGCGGTGAACCTGCGCGCCGAGGAGGATTCGCGCGAGGTTCAGGAAGAGTACGACTCTCTCAAGTCCGAGAAATCAGATCTAGAAGAGGCGGTGAAGGCCCTGCGCAGCGGCATCGCCAGCCTCAACCGCGAGGGACGCGAACGCCTGCTGACCGCGTTTGAACAGGTGAACTCAAACTTCGCCATGCTGTTCAAGCACCTGTTCGGCGGCGGCGAGGCCAACCTAGTCATGGTCGAAAGCGACGATCCGCTGGATGCGGGGCTGGAAATCATGTGCCAGCCGCCGGGCAAGAAGCTGTCGACCCTCAGCCTGCTGTCGGGTGGCGAACAGACGCTGACGGCGATGGCGCTGATCTTTGCGGTGTTCCTGGCCAACCCGGCGCCGATCTGCGTTCTGGACGAGGTCGACGCGCCGCTCGACGATGCCAACGTGACCCGGTTCTGCGACCTGCTGGACGAGATGTGCCGCCAGACCGACACCCGGTTCCTGATCATCACCCACCACGCAGTGACGATGGCCCGGATGGACCGGCTGTTCGGCGTGACCATGCAGGAGCAGGGCGTCAGCCAGCTCGTGTCGGTGGACCTCAAGAAGGCCGAGGCGCTGGTCGCCTGACCGGTCACCGCAACGTGACACCGCGTGCGGCGCCAGCTGGGGTAGGCTGTGGCCATGAAGAAACCGACCCTGATTATCGCGGCCGCTTGTTTTGCCGCGCCGCTGGCCGCCGCCGAATGGGAGACGCGCCCGGGCGACGTTCCGCTCGACAAGGCCGAACTGGACGCTTTGGCGGGGCAGACGCTGACCTTTTACGACGACGGGCAGTCCAGGTATTCGGCGGGCGGCGGCTATTCCTATACCTATTCCGCCGCCAACGGGGGCGGAACGGCCTTTGGCACCTACCATATCGCCGAGGACGGCAGCGTTTGCACCGAGTTTCGCAATGGGTTCACCCGCTGCGATCTCTTCGTGCGCAGCGGCGGCCGTCTGATCCTGATCAACGAAAAGGGCGAACGGTATCCGGTGCGGCCCCAGTAGAATTCACAACCGGTTCAACAATTCCACCGTCGGCCAGGCATCCGCCGCCAAGCTAAGCCGCGCCTGTTCCGCCTGCACGGCGGCGCGGGTGCCGGCGCCCAGAATGCCGTCGATTTCGCCGACATCATGGCCTCGCGCCTGCAACAACGACTGCAATTGCTTCATCTGCGGGCCGGACAAACCGGGTTGCGGATTCCCTGCGTCATAGATGGCTGCGCCTTCCAGCCGTGTCGCGAAATAGGCGGCGGTCAGGACATAGACAAAGCTCTGGTTCCATTCGAAATAGACGTCGAAATTGGGAAAGGCCAGGAAGGCCGGCCCCTCGTGCCCCTGCGGCAGGATCAGCGACGCGGGCATGTTCCCGCCGGGCAGGTTTCCGCTGCGCGCCTTGACGCCCATCGTCTGCCATTCGGATACCGGCCGGTGGCGGCCCGGACCCGACAGCGACCAGTCCATTTGCCCGGGCACTTTGACCTCCTGCAACCAGGGCTGGCCCGGCTGCCACCCCAGCCCGGACAGCATCTTGGCGCCGGAAACCAGAGCATCGGGGGCCGAGGTCCTGAGCGACACCTGCCCGTCGCCATCCGCGTCGACGCCGTTTTCAAGGATGTCCCGCGGCAGCATCTGGACCATGCCGATCTCGCCCGCCCATGCGCCTGTCGTGCGTTGGGGATCGAAACCGCCCCGCTCGTACAGCTCGATCGCGGCAAAGATCTGCGGCCGGAACAACTCGGGCCGGCGGCAGTCGTGCGCCAGCGTCACCAAAGCGTTGCGGGTGTTGAAGTCGCCCTGGTAGCCGCCGTAATCGGTCTCGAAAGCCCAGAAGGCCAGCAATACGCCCCGCGACACCCCGTATTCGGCCTCGATCCGGTCAAAGACCGCAGCATGTCTGCTGGCCATGGCGCGGCCGCGATCGATCCGGTTCTGCGAGATCAGATGCCGCGAGAACTCGATGAAGGGTTTCTGGAACACGCCCTGCGCCCGGTCCGCCTTGAGCACTTGCGCGTCCTGCCGAACGCCTTGGAAAAAGGCATCGACCGCCTCGGTGTCATGTCCCCGCCCTGCGGCCTCGGATTTCAGATCCTGAACGAAGCCATCGAAACTGCCCCCGCATCGGGAATAGGCGGGCGAGGCTAGAAACAGAGCGGAAAGCAGGCCGGGGAGGATACGCATGACGGTGACGTCCGAATTTTGGGATCAGAAAACGAAGGCAAGTACAGACCACAGCACCATGGCGCCAAAGGCAAGGGCCCAGACGCGCCAGAGCATGTCTACGGCCTGCTCGACCTCGAACGCGCCGATGTCCCGCCGCGCATCGCCATTGACCCAGGCCAGATCCCGGATCTGACCGTGATAGCTGCGCGGGCCGGCAAGCGCGACGTTCAGCGCGCGGGCCATCGCGGCCTCGGGCCAGCCGGCATTGGGCGAGATGTGACGCCGGGCATCGGCAATCATGGCGCGCCATTGGCGGTGGCAGCCGGACAGCAGGACGATCATGGTAAAGGTCAGGCGGGCGGGGACCAGGTTCAGCAGATCGTCCAACCGCGCCGACGCCCAGCCGAAATCGGCGTAGGTTTCGTTGCGGTATCCGATCATGCTGTCCGCCGTGTTGACGAACTTGTAGACCAGCAATCCGGGCAGCCCGCCCACGAGAAACCAGAAGGCGGGGGCGATGACACCATCGCTCAGGTTCTCGGCGGCGCTTTCGATGGCCGAGCGGGCGACCTGCGACGGGCTCATGCCGGAGGTGTCGCGCGAAACGATCCGCGCCACCATGCTGCGCGCATCGGGCAGCGACACGCGCAGGGCGTTGGCCACGTCGCGGACATGCGCCACCAGCGATTTCTGCGCCAGCAGCATCGCGCAGACAACGATTTCCGCAACGGGGCCAAGGAGTTGCAGCAACGATCCGATCGCCAGACCGCCCAGCACCAGAAACAGAGCGACGGCGACGCCCTTGCCGCGCCGGTTCGGTCCGTGGTTCAGGCCCTTGTCGAGCGCGCCGATCAGGTTGCCGATCAGGATGGCGGGATGCCGGACGCGCGACCATAGCCACTCGGGCTCACCCAAGGCCGCGTCGAGCAGCATGGCGCAGGCCAGCAGAAAAGCGGTGGTCACAGCGCCGCCTCCAGCCGGTCCCAGCCATGGGAGGGCGGCAGGCCGAGCCGCAGGTAGGTTGCGGAATAGGGAAAGATGCGGCTCCAGATATGTGCCCGGGCCAGATGCTGCTGCCATTTGGCGGCGTCGTCCACATCATAGAGCCGGAACAGCGAGGTGCCCCCGACCAGCCTTGCGCCCTTGGACGTCAGCAGGGCGTCCAGCCGCCGGGCCTCGTCGGCGAGTCTGGTGCGGGCGGCTTCGGCCCAGGCGGCGTCGCCCAGCGCCTGCGCCCCGATCCGCAGGGCGGGACCCGACACAGCCCAAGGGCCGGTCAGATCGTTCAGCCGCGCGATGATGTCGGGGCGGGCAATGGCGAAACCCAGCCTAAGCCCGGCCAGGCCCCAGAATTTCCCGAAACTTTTCAATATGATGGTGTCTTGGCGTTCGGCCAGATGAATCAGCGATGCCTCGGGCGTCACGTCGCAGAAGCTTTCGTCGATCACGGTCAGGCGGGCTGAGGCGTCCGATGCGCTCCAGAGCCTGCCATCGGGGTTGTTGGGGTGAACCAGAACGCGGGCCTGCGCCGGGGCGCTGTCGCGCACCTGCCAGCCCTGGGCGGAAAACGCGGCGGCGTGTTCGTTGTAGGTGGGTGGCGTGATCTCGACAGATCCGGGCGCGGCCAGTGCCGGAATCCGGGCGATCACCGCCGAAGCGCCGGGTGCGGGCAGGATCGCGGCGCCCTCGGGGACGGACCAGAACCGGCAGGCCGCCGCGACGAGGGTTTCAAAAGCGCCGTGATCGGGCAATTCGGCCCAGTCGGCAGCGGTGAGACCGGCGACCGGATAGGGGTGCGGGTTGATGCCGGTGGACAGGTCGATCCAGTCCGACCGCGCGCCGCCATATAGCCTCATCGCGCCATCCAGACCGCCGCCGTGATCGCGCCGGGCGCGGGGGTCGATCCAGGCCTGATCGGTGTCGGTCATGTCGGCCATCTGCGGTCTCTGCTAAAAAAGTGCCGGTTGGTACAACCGCTTCAAGCTGATTCTTCCATTTGGTACAAGCAAATCCGGCTTATGCGCGCCGGTCCCGAGCCGCGTTAACGGTTTGTTAAGCAAATCGGTCGAACACTGAAGGCGGGGACGGCACCAAGTCATTTATCAAGTGCCAAGGTTGTCGCGCATGAAAGTTCTGATCGTCGAAAGTAACCCGGACCTGGGCCGGGTCTGGCAGCGGCACCTGCAGCGGCAGGGCGCCGAGGTCGCGCTGGTCGCGACGCAGGCGGCGGCGATCCTGGCGCTCTACGGGACCGATTTCGACATCATCGTGCTGGATCTGGTGCTGGAGGCCGGCAGCGCGCTGGCGGTCGCGGATTTCGCCAGCTACCGTCGCCCCGACGCGCGGGTGATCTTCGTCACCAACACGACCTTCTTCTCGGACGGATCCATCTTCGCCCACAGCTCCAACGCCTGCGCCTATGTGCAGAGCGGGACGCCGCCAGAGGACCTGGCGGCGATGGTCGAACATTACGCCGCGGTGCGCTGATCGCGGCGGTGCGGCTCCCAATAGTCCAGCTGTGGGTTGATCGGGATGATGCGGTGCGGATTGATGCTGTCGTGGCTGTAGTGATAGTGGCGCACGATGTGCTCCATGTTCACCGTCCGCGCCACGCCGGGCCACTGGTACAACTCGCGCGTGTAGGCCCAGAGGTTCGGATAGTCGGTCAGCCGCTTGCGGTTGCACTTGAAATGCAGGTGGTAGACCGGGTCGAACCGGATCAGCGTTGTGAACAGGCGCCAGTCGGCCTCGGTGACGCGGTCGCCCATCAGGTAGCGCCGGGATGACAGCCGCTCTTCCAGCCAGTCCAGGGTTTCGAACAGCGGCAGGACGGCCGCGTCGTAAGCCTCTTGCGAGGTGGCGAAGCCGCATTTGTAGACGCCGTTGTTCAGCGTCGAGTAGATCCGGGCGTTCACCTCTTCGATGGCGTCGCGCATCGGTTCCGGCCAGAAATCCTCGGCGTTGCCGGTGATGTCGTCGAAGGCCGAGTTGAACATGCGGATGATCTCGGAGCTTTCGTTCGAAACGATCGTCTCGCGTTCCTTGTCCCAAAGGATCGGCACCGTCACGCGGCCCGAGTAGTGCGGATCGGCCTTGGTGTAGATCTGGCTGGCGTGGCTGAACCCGTAAAGGGTGTCGCCGGTGGCGCCATGTCCGTTCGTCTCGAAGGTCCAGCCTTGATCCATCATGTCGGGATGCACGACCGAGACCGAGATGTGTTCGCCCAGCCCCTTGAGTTCGCGGAAGATCAGCGTCCGGTGCGCCCAGGGGCAGGCCTGGCTGACATAGAGGTGGTACCGGCCGGAGGCCGCGGCAAAGCCCGCGTCGCCGGACGGGCCCGCGTCGCCGCCGGGCGTGATCCAGTTGCGGAACTGGGCGGCCGAGCGTTTGAACGCGCCGCCGGTGGATTCGGTGTCGTACCAGGTGTCGTGCCACTGGCCGTCGACGAGCAAGCCCATGCCATTTCCTCCATCGTTGCTTGCCTCTGACATAGGCCCGGCCGGCGCGCCTGCCTACCGGTTGCGGTGCGCAAGGGCCCTGCGCCTGCGCACAGGACGATGGGATGTCGCTGCAACAACGGCCAGGCGCAAAACGCAAAGCCCGGATTCTTTCATTGGTTTTTTACAAACCCTCTGTAATCATGGAGAGACTTTAGGGGGAATGTGTTTGATGAGTACATATGTTTCAAAGGAAATGCGCGCCGAATTGAACGCCGCGCGAATTGCCACGCTGAAGAAAGCAAGCCGCCTGCGGGTGGAAGCGGACGGAACGCATTACCGCGTTCTGCGCATGTGGAAGGATGGCTTTACGGTCGAATCCGAAAGCACGCCGCCGTTGCGGGGGCTGGTCGATCTCTATGACGGCGCCAATCACCTGTACCAATGCCTGATTGTTGCCGCCGAGGAAGAGGCCGGCGAGATGCGCTATGATTTCAAGCGCAACACGATGGCCGCGGACAAGGCGCCGCTGGATTTCTACCGGTCGCCGGATGCGCCGATCGCGCTGCTGGGCAAGCGCGACTGAAATTGCGCGGCCCTTTCGCGGGCCGGCGCAACAAGGTCATTGCAGATCGCCGAAGGCGCGTTTCAGCCGTTCGCAGGCGTCTTCGACGCGGCTGCGCTGCGTCGCCAGGTTGAAGCGTTCGAACAACTCGCCGCCGGTGCCGAAACCGGCGCCCGGCGAGGTGGCGATTTTTGCGTCGCCGCGCAACCGCCGGATGAACTCGTCCCGCGTCATGCCGGTGCCCGAAAAATCCACCCAGGCCAGATAGGTCGCCTGCAGCGGCATCGACCACAGGCCGGGGATCGCGTCGATGGTCTGGTCGAAGAGGCGCCGGTTGCCGTCCAGATGCGCGATCTGCTCGTCGACCCAGGCGGCCCCTTCGGGCGTGTAGGCGGCGGTGATCATGCTGACCCCCAGCGCGCTGGGCGCGTAGTCCAGCGTGTTCAGCCGGTGCCGCATGGCCGCGCGCAACGCGGGGTCGGGAATGATCATGTTGCCGGTGCGCTGCCCGGCGATGTTGAAGGTCTTTGACGGGGCGGTCAGCGTGACGGTCCATGCGCGCGCTTCGGGGGCGGCTGCGTCCATCGGCACGAAGCGGCTGCCGGGATAGACCAGATCGTGGTGAATCTCGTCCGACACGAGGATCAGGTTGTTGCGCTCGGCGAATGCGGCCACGGCGCGCAGCTCGTCAGGCGTCCAGACGCGTCCCGACGGGTTCTGGGGCGAGCACCACAGCAGCAGCTTTTCCGACCCGTCGAGCCGGGACTGCGCGTCGTCCAGATCGACCGCGTAGCTGTCGCCGTCGCGCACCAGCGGGCATTCCACCACCTTGCGCCCGGCCTTGTTCACCTTGTGCGCGAACTCGTGGTAGACCGGCGAAAAGATCACCACGCCGTCGCCCGGTTCGCTCCAGACATCGAGGCAGAGCGCGATGGCGTTGCCCAGCCCCTGCGCCGTCAGCACCCAATCCTGGTCGATCTCCCAGCCGTGGCGGTTTCGCATCCACCATTGAACGGCCTGGCGGTATTCCGGGTATTCCCAGGAGTACCCGAAAACGCCGTGTTCGGCCGCCTTCCTGACCGCCTCGATCACGCAGGGGGCGGTGGGATAGTCGGAATCCGCCGTCCACATGGCCAGCCCGTCCTTGGCCGGCACGCCGAACAGCGCCTCCATCTTGTCCCATTTCGAACTGTGGGTTCCCCGGCGGTCGATGAGGTCGTTGAAAGTCATGGTCGCTCCGTTGTTGCGGCTGAAAGCTAACCGCTATTCGCGCGGGCGCAAGGGGGGCGTTGCGGTGGCCGCTGCAATGACCTAAATCAGCCTCATGAAACGTACAATTCTGATCCATCCCGATCCCCGCCTGAAAAAGGTCTGCGCGCCGGTGGCCGACATCACCGACGACCTGCGCAAGCTGGCCGATGACATGCTGGAGACGATGTATGACGCGCCCGGCATCGGCCTGGCCGCGCCGCAGGTCGGGGTGCTGGACCGGCTGATCGTGCTGGACTGCGTCAAGGAAGAGGGCGAGGCGCCGCGCCCGCTGGTCATGTTCAACCCCGAGGTGGTCGCGGCCTCGGACGAAACCAACGTCTATGAGGAGGGCTGCCTGTCCATCCCCGAGCACTATGCCGAGGTGACCCGCCCGAAAGTGGTCGAGGTGGCCTGGATGGACCGTGACGGCAACGCCCGGCGCGAGACCTTCGACGGGCTGTGGTCCACCTGCGTGCAGCACGAGATCGACCATCTGAACGGCAAGCTCTTCATCGACTATCTCAAGCCGCTCAAGCGCCAGATGATCACCCGCAAGATGCAGAAGCTGAAACGCGAGCGGGCGCGCCTGTGACGGTGCGGCCGATCGTCAGATGGCCCGACCCGCGGCTGTCGCAGAAATGCGCGCCGGTCGAGGGCGTGGTGCCCGCGGATCTGATCCGGGACATGTTCGACACCATGTATGCGGCGCAGGGCCGGGGGCTTGCCGCGCCGCAGGTGGGCGTGATGCAGCGGTTCTTCGTGATGGATTGCGGCTGGAAAGAGGGCGAGTCCGCGCCGATGGTGATGATCAACCCCGTCATCATGGCGGCCGAACGCATCCCCGAGGTGATGGAGGAAGGCTGCCTGTCGATCCCCGGCATCACCGTCGCGGTGGAGCGTCCCAAGGCGGTGACGGTGCAATGGACCGCCGCCGAGGGCGACATCCACATGGCCGATTTCGACGGGTTCGAGGCGCGCTGCATCCAGCACGAATTCGATCACCTGAACGGGGTCGTGACGCTGGATCACCTCGGGCCGGAGGCGCGAAGCACCGCCGAGGCCGATTATCTGGAGAAGCTGAAATGACGGTGCGGCCCTGCCTGTCCTGGCCGGACAAGCGGCTGCGGATGCGGGCCGAGGAGGTGGCGGAGGTCACCGACGAGATCCGCGCGATCTGGCAGGACATGATCGACACGATGGAGGCGATGCCCGGCGTCGGCCTGGCCGCGCCGCAGATCGGGGTGATGCTGCGCCTGGCAGTGGTCGATGGCTCGGCGGAACGGGGCAAGGCGCTGCGGCTGGCCAACCCCGAGATCCTGCACGCCTCGATCGAGCTGCGCGAGCACGAAGAGGCCAGCCCGAACCTGCCGGGGGTGTCCGCCAAGGTCAAACGCCCCCGCGCGGTGACGGTGCGGTTTCTCAACGAGCACGGCATGATGGACCGCCGCGATTTCGTCGGCATCGAGGCGACCAGCGTGCAGCACCAGATCGACCATCTGAACGGGCGCATGTATTTCGACAACCTCTCGAAGGTGAAGCGGGACATGCTGCTGCGCAAGGCGCGGAAACTGGGATAGGGCGGGGGTCGCCCCGCCGCACGGAGTAACGGCAACATGCGCATCATCTTCATGGGAACGCCCGAGTTTTCGGTTCCGGTTCTGGATGCGCTGGCCGGGGCGGGGCACGAGATCGCCGCCGTCTACTGCCAGCCGCCGCGTCCGGCGGGCCGGGGCAAGAAGGACCGCCCGACGCCGGTTCATGCCCGCGCCGCCGAACTGGGGCTGGAAATCCGCCATCCTGTGTCCCTGAAATCCGCCGAGGAACAGGCGCGTTTTGCCGCGCTCGACGCCGATGTCACGGTGGTGGTCGCCTATGGGCTGATCCTGCCGCAGGCCATTCTGGATGCGCCGCGGCACGGGTGCCTGAACATCCACGCAAGCCTGCTGCCCCGCTGGCGCGGCGCGGCGCCGATTCACCGGGCAATCATGGCGGGCGACGCGGAAACCGGCGTCTGCATCATGCAGATGGAGGCGGGTCTGGATACCGGCCCCGTATTGCTGCGGCAATCGACGCCGATCGGGGCCGAAGAGACGACCGACCAGCTGCACGACCGGCTGTCCGCGATGGGTGCGGATCTGATCGTCGAGGCGCTGCGCCGGCTGCCGGACCTGGCGCCCGAACCGCAACCCGAGGACGGCGTCACCTATGCCGCCAAGATCGACAAGGCCGAGGCGCGGGTGGACTGGACGCGCCCGGCGGCCGAGATCGACCGTCAGATCCGCGGCCTGTCGCCCTTTCCCGGCGCCTGGACCGAGATCGGCGGCGAGCGGGTCAAGCTGCTGGCGTCGCGCCCGGCCGAGGGGCGGGGCGAGCCCGGCGAGGTTCTGGACGATGCGCTGCGAGTCGCCTGCGGCGAGGGCGCGGTGGAACTGCTGCGCTTGCAACGGGCGGGCAAAGGCGCGCAGGATAGGGATGCGTTCCTGCGCGGCCGGCCCGTCGCCGCAGGGACGCGCCTCTAGTTGGAGTTGGCTGAATGTTCATGGTCCTGATGGGCACCGTCGTCATCGCGGGGATCGTGGGGTACCTGTCGGAAACGACCGGCTTCACCCATAACGGCTACCTGCAGTCCATCATCATCTGCGTCGGTGGCGCGTTCCTGTTCTACTTCGTCCGGATCATGTTCGGCATCGGGTTCGGGTCGCCCGGGCTGGACGCGGTGATCTCGTCCATCGGCGCGCTCATCATCGTGCCGACCCATTGGAGGAAATGACATGTCCGTGGTCGCCCTGATCGTCATCGGTGCCGCAGCCGGGTTCCTGGCGACACGCCTCATGCGGATCGAGGCGGACATTCCGACCACCATGCTCGTCGGCATCGTGGGCGCGCTGGTCGGCGGCCTGATCCTGCGGGCGCTGCTGACCGTGATGGGCTGGCTGTCGGGTTTCGTCGGCGCGGTGCTGGGGGCGCTGCTGGTGCTGTGGCTGTGGCAGACCTACATCCGGCGGCGATAGGCCGGCGGCGGTTGCGTCACTGCCGCGGCGGGCGGCTCTTGTAGACGGGCAGGCGCCAGCCGAACAGCAGGGACCCCGCCCGCAGCGACCAGCACACCAGGGCGCATAGCCCCAGGGCCGGCAATCCCGGCAGGCCCAAGGCGGTGGTTGCGACGGCGGTCGCGGCCCCGAAGAGCGCGCAGGAGACGTAAAGTTCGCCCTGTTTCAGCACCAGCGGCACTTCGTTGCAGACCACGTCCCGCATCAGCCCGCCGAGACAACCGGTGGCCATGCCCATCAGCACCACGATCACGGTGGGCTTGTCCAGCGCCAGCGCCGCGCCGGTTCCGGCGGCGACGGCGATCGACAGGGCGAAGCTGTCGAGCCAGACCAGCCAGCGGTACCGGCTTTCGACCAGGTGCGCGGTGAAGAACACCAGCAGCGCCGCCGCGGTGGCGATCAGGATGTAGGCGGGCTGGCCGACCCAGAACACCGGGTGCCGGTCCAGCAGCAGGTCGCGCACCGTGCCGCCGCCGACCGCGGTGAGGCAGGCGACGAAGGCAAAGCCCACCGGATCGAGCTGCGCGCGGCTGGCCACCAGCGCGCCGGTCAGCGCGAAGACCAGCACCGAGGCATAGTCGAGCAGCGCCAGTACGGTCACGGCGTGCCCTTGCCCGGCTTGAAGGGGGCCATGCCCGCGCGGGCAAGTTCGTCGGCCTTTTCGTTTTCGGGATGTCCGGCGTGTCCCTTGACCCATTTCCAGGTCACGTCATGGCGGCGCTGCGCCTCGTCCAGACGCTGCCAGAGTTCCACGTTCTTGACGGGTTTCTTGTTCGAGGTCTTCCAGCCGTTCTTCTTCCACCCGAAGATCCAGCCGGTGACGCCGTTCTTGACGTAGGCGCTGTCGGTGACGACGGTGATCTTCGACGGGCGTTCCAGCGTTTCCAGCGCGTTGATCGCGGCCAGCAGTTCCATCCGGTTGTTGGTGGTCTCGGCCTCGCCGCCGCTCAGCTCGCGCTCCTTGACGATCCGCTCGCCATCCATCGCGCGCAGCAGGACGCCCCAGCCGCCGGGGCCGGGATTGCCCGAACAGGCGCCGTCGGTATAGGCGAAAAGCTCAGGCATGGGCCATCACGAGGATGAAGCCGTCATAGGATCCGGCCAGCCCCTTGCCCATCCCTGTCGTGACCCGGTCGATCCTGAAGCCGGCTTTCGCCAGCGCGGTCTCGATCTCGGGTTGGGAGTAGTAGGTGTAGTAGCGGTCCAGTTCGTCCCGGTGCTCGCCCGTTCCCAGCTTCATGCCCAGGAACAGCACGCCTTCGGGCTTCAGCGCCTGGTGTATGGATTTCAGGTGCCTCGGGAAATCCGCGCGCGGGGCATGCAGCAGGGAGAAGCTCGCGTAGACGCCGTCGTATTCGGCGGTTTCGGTGACGTCGTCGAAGCTGCCCAGATGCGCATCCACGCCGTTTTCGCGCGCGTTTCGCACGAATTCGGCAGTCGCATCCAGCGCCCTGACCCGCAGGCCCCGGCGCATGAAGAAGGCGCTGTCCGATCCCGGCCCGGCGCCCAGATCAAGGACATAGCCGCCCGCCCCGACAGCATCCGCGAACGCCTGGCGCGACTCGATCTGCTCGGCCGGGAGCGGTATCCTGAGGTAGTCGTCCAGGCGCGTCGAATAGGCGTCGATCGTTTTCTGATCGGGCATCAGGCGGGTTCTCGCAGTACGCGCGGCACCTTGAATTCGACGTTCTCGGTCGCCGTCTCGACCACTTCGACGGTGACGTCATAGTGGTCGCGGAAGGCGTCGATCACCTCGTTCACCAGCACTTCGGGGGCGGAGGCCCCGGCGGTGACGGCGACGCTGGAGATGCCGTCGAGCGCGCGCCAGTCGATGCCGTCGGCGCGCTGGACCAGTTGCGCGTATTTGCAGCCGGCCTTGGACGCGACCTCGACCAGGCGGCGGGAGTTGGACGAGTTAGGCGCGCCCACCACCAGCAGCGCGTCGGATTTCGGCGCCACGGTCTTGACCGCCTCCTGCCGATTGGTGGTGGCGTAGCAGATGTCTTCCTTGTGCGGGCCAATGATCCTGGGAAACCGGGCCTGCAGCGCCGCAACGATGTCCTTGGTGTCGTCGACGGACAGGGTGGTCTGGGTGACGAAGGCCAGCCGCTCGGGGTCGCGCACCTCGACCGTCGCCACGTCGGCCACGGTTTCCACTAGCAGGACCTCGCCCGCAGGCAACTGGCCCATGGTGCCGATGGTTTCCGGGTGCCCCTTGTGCCCGATCATGATCATCTGCAGCCCGGCCTCGGCGTGGCGCTGCGCCTCGATATGGACCTTCGAGACCAGCGGGCAGGTGGCGTCCACGAAGATCATGTCGCGGCGGCTTGCCTCGGCGGGCACCGATTTCGGGACGCCATGCGCCGAAAAGATCACGGGCCGGTCGTCGGGACAGTCTTCCAGTTCCTCGACGAACACGGCGCCCTTGTCGCGCAGCCCGTCCACGACGAACTTGTTGTGCACGATCTCGTGCCGCACATAGACCGGCGCGCCCCATTTCTCGAGCGCCATCTCGACGATCTTGATGGCCCGGTCCACGCCTGCGCAGAACCCGCGCGGGGCGGCCAGATAAAGGGTCAGTGGCGGTTTGGTCATCTTGGGCATCTCCTTACCGGGGACAGGTAAGGGTTTTCACCGGCCTGGTCCAGTGACCACGGTGATGTCATTCCTTTGACACGATTGGCTGCTACCCAGAGGTCGTTTCAGCACAAGTCATAGTTAAAGAAGAGCGGTCAGGACGTAATGATCCTGACCGCTCGATTTTCTGGCGGAAATGCCCGGTCTTGGCCGGGGCTTGTGCCGATCCGTCCTAGTTGCCGCCGGCGGCGGCAAGGTTGCGGTTTTCGGCCGGAACCTCGCGTGGAGGCCGTCCGATCACGTCGCGCAATTCCTCGAGTTCGATGAAATTGTCGGCCTGGCGGCGCAGATCGTCCGAGATCATCGGCGGTTGGCTGCGGATGGTCGAAACCACCGAGACGCGGACGCCCTGGCGTTGCAGGCTGGCAACCAGCGGGCGGAAATCCCCGTCGCCCGAGAACAGGACGATATGATCCACGCGCGGCGCCAGTTCCATGGCGTCAACGGTGAGTTCGATGTCCATGTTCCCCTTGACCTTACGCCGGCCCATGCTGTCGGTGTATTCCTTGGCCGGTTTCGTCACCATGGTGAAGCCGTTGTAGTGCAGCCAGTCGACCAGGGGGCGGATTGGCGAGTATTCGTCGTTTTCAAGCAGCGCCGTGTAATAGAAGGCCCGAAGAAGTTTGCCCCTGCGCATGAATTCCTGACGCAGAAGCTTGTAGTCAATGTCGAAGCCAAGAGCCTTTGCCGCGGCATATAGATTCGAGCCGTCGATGAACAGCGCTAGCCGTTCGTCCTTGTAAAACATAAATTGTTCCTTCCGGTATGACCCGTCCGTCGCGCTTTACCGTGAGTGAGTGCGCTTAAAACGACGAAAGGGTACACCTAATCTAGGGGATTTGTCGCCTATCGCAAGTATTCTCTGGGTCGAATATGGAGTGAAAAATGACGGAAAAACCGTCGAAAGCGGTGCTTGCCCTCGGGGCAAATCTGGATTTCGGGGAGGGCGGGCCCGAGCTTGCGCTACGGCAATCGCTGGATGCGCTGGCGGACGAGGGGGTGGTGATTCGCAAGGTCAGCCGATTCTTTGCCACGCCCTGCTTTCCTGCGGGCGCGGGTCCGGATTACGTGAATGCTGCCGCTCTGGTTGAAACGGACCTGACGCCGCACACGTTATTGGATCTTCTGCACCGTGTCGAGCATCAGTTCGGCCGCGCGCGGGTTCAACGCTGGGGGATGCGGACACTGGACCTCGACGTGGTCTGCTGGGAGGACCTGGTGCTGCCCGACCGGGCGGAACATGACCGCTGGCGGAACTTGCCGCCCGCAGAGCAGATCCGGGCCACTCCGGAGCAGCTGATCCTGCCGCATCCGCGGCTGCAGGACCGCGCCTTCGTGCTGGTGCCGATGGCCGATGTCGCGCCGGACTGGCGGCATCCGGTGCTGGGCCGGACGGTGCGTCAAATGCTGGCCGAGCTGCCCGTCGGCGAGGTGGCCGCCGTCAAACCCCTGTGATTGCCGCAAACGCGGGCATTTCGCGCTTGTCAAGGCGGGGAATCGCGCTTAGATAGGCTTCTTCCTGACACTGTTTCATATTGGAGAGTGGCTCATGGCCCGCGTGACGGTAGAAGACTGCGTAGACAAGGTTCCGAACCGCTTCGAGCTGGTGATGCTGGCGGCGCACCGCGCACGCGAGATTTCGGCTGGCGCTGCGATCACCGTGGACCGCGACAACGACAAGAACCCGGTCGTCTCCCTGCGCGAGATCGCCGACGAGACCCAAAGCGCCGACGACCTGCGCGAGCGTCTGATCGAGGCCAACCAGACCCAGATCGAGGTCGACGAGCCCGAAGAGGATCAGATGGCGCTGCTGATGGGCGCTGAATCGGACAAGCCCGCCGAGGATGACATGTCCGAAGAGAAGCTCCTGCGCGCCCTCATGGAGGCTCAGGGCCAGGGGTAGACCCGACACGGGAAGGTGCGGACCGGATGATTTCTGCTGAAGACCTGATTGCGCTGGTCCGCAATTACAATCCGAAAACGAATGCCGATCGCCTCGCCCGGGCCTACGAGTTCGGGGAGAAGATGCATGAGGGGCAGTTCCGGCATTCGGGCGAGCCCTATTTCAGCCATCCCGTCGCCGTCGCCGCCATCCTGACCGAGCAGCGGCTGGACGACGCCACCATCATCACCGCGCTGCTGCACGACACGATCGAGGACACCAAGGCGAATTACGGCCAGGTGGCCGAGATGTTCGGCGACGAGGTGGCGATGCTGGTCGATGGCGTCACCAAGCTGACCAACCTGCAGCTGTCCAGCCGCGAGACCAAGCAGGCCGAGAATTTCCGCAAGCTGTTCATGGCCATGTCCAAGGATCTGCGGGTTATCCTGGTCAAGCTGGCCGACCGTCTGCACAACATGCGCACGATCAAGGCGATGCGCCCCGAAAAGCAGGTGACCAAGGCGCGCGAGACCATGGACATCTATGCGCCGCTCGCCGGCCGCATGGGTATGCAGTGGATGCGCGAGGAGCTTGAGGACCTGGCGTTCCGCGTCCTCAACCCCGAAGGCCGCCAGTCGATCATCCGCCGCTTCATCACGCTGCAGCGCGAGACCGGCGACGTGATCCACCGCATCACCGGCGACATGCGGCGCGAGCTTGAGAAGGCCGGGATCGAGGCCGAGGTGTTCGGCCGCGCCAAGAAGCCCTATTCGATCTGGCGCAAGATGCAGGAAAAGGACCAGGGCTTTTCGCGCCTGTCCGACATCTACGGGTTCCGCATCATCACCCATTCCGAAGAGGACTGTTACCGCACCCTGGGCGCCATCCATCAACGGTGGCGCGCGGTGCCGGGCCGGTTCAAGGATTACATCAGCCAGCCGAAATCGAACGGCTACCGGTCGATCCACACCACGGTGTCGGGGCGCGACGGCAAGCGCGTCGAGGTGCAGATCCGCACCCGCCAGATGCACGACGTGGCCGAGACCGGCGTCGCGGCGCACTGGTCCTATCGCGACGGCGTGCGCAGCCACAACCCCTTTGCGGTCGATCCGGCCAAGTGGATCGCCGGCCTGACCGAGCAGTTCGACAACGAGGAGGATCACGAGGATTTCCTCGAGGCGGTGAAGCTCGAGATGTATTCGGACCAGGTCTTCTGCTTCACGCCCAAGGGGGATGTGGTCAAGCTGCCGCGCGGCGCGACGCCGATCGATTTCGCCTATGCCATCCACACCCGGATCGGCCATGCCTGCGTGGGGGCCAAGGTCGACGGGATCCGGGTGCCGCTGTGGACCCGGCTCAAGAACGGGCAATCGGTGGACATCATCACGGCGGATGGCCAGACGCCGCAGGTGACCTGGCTCGAGATCGCGGTGACCGGCAAGGCGCGCACCTCGATCCGCCGCGCCCTGCGCGAGGTGGACCGCGAGCGTTTCATCAAGCTTGGCCAGGAACTGGCCCGCGCCGCGTTCGAGCACGTGGGCCGCAAGGCGACCGACAAGGCGCTGGACACCGCCGCCAGGAACCTGCGGCTCAAGAACCGCGAGGAGCTGCTGGCGCGTCTGGGCAGCGCGGAGCTTACGGCGCATGACGTGATCGAGGCGATCTACCCGGAACTGGCCAAGGACGACGGCGAGGCGGTCCCGATGCGCCGCGCGGTGATCGGCCTGGAACCAGGCCAGAGCTTCGAGCGCGCAACCTGCTGCCAGCCCCTGCCGGGCGAGCGGATCGTCGGGATCACCTATCGCGGCAAGGGCGTGGTCGTTCACGCCATCGACTGCGAGAGGCTGAGCGACTACGAGAACCAGCCCGAGCGCTGGGTGGACCTGCATTGGCATTCCGGGCGGCACCAGGCCGTCTACGGGGCGACGCTGGACATGACGATCGGCAACGACGCCGGGGTGCTGGGGCGTATTTGCACATTGATCGGCGAGAAAAAGGCCAATATCTCGAATCTGGAATTCGTGGATCGCAAGCCGGACTTCTATCGCCTTCTCATCGATGTCGAATTGCGTGACATCGAACAGCTGCACTCGCTAATGTTGTCATTGGAGGCGGAAAGCGACGTGGCGGCGGTCGAACGCTATCGGATAAAGGCCGAGACTGTAGCCGCGGCAGGCTGAGAAAGGACGATCAGGAGTGGTATTCAAGCGCCGAGACCGACGCTCGCCTGTCCAGATCGCTTCGGAATTCGTCTATCCGCGTGGCGGCTGGACGCGCGCCTTTCACTACATCAAGCACCGGGTTCGCCGGCTGCCGGATTCGCCCGAACGCATCGCCCGCGGCATCGGCGCCGGGGTCTTTGCCTCGTTCACACCGTTCTACGGGTTGCACTTCCTCGTCGCGGCGGTTCTGGCGCGGCTGATCAACGGCAATATCCTGGCCGCCCTCAGCGGCACGTTCTTCGGCAATCCGCTGACCTATGTGCCGATCGGGGTCGTGAGCCTGCAGACCGGCCATTACCTGCTGGGAACCCATTTCGAGGAAGGGCAGACCCAGGGGCTGATGGGCAAATTCGCCAATGCCCTGCGCGACCTTCGCGACAACGTGGTGGCGCTGTTCACCGACCGCGACGCCGATTGGAGCAGGCTGTCCCTGTTCTATGACGAGGTGTTCTTTCCCTACATGGTCGGTTGCGTCATCCCGGGGGTCATCGCCGGGGTGGTCTGCTATTACCTGAGCCTGCCGGTCACGCGTACCTACCAGCAGCGGCGGCGGGCCAAGATCAAGGCGAAATTCGAGGAAATCAAGCGGTTGGCCGAAGGCAGGGCTGCAACTCCGCCAGCAAAGCCATTAGGGTCGCGGCGAAAGCTGAAGAAGGATTCGAGCGATGTCTGACACCCAACTGCGTCTCGGCGTGAACATCGATCACGTGGCGACCGTGCGCAATGCCCGCGGCGGCGCCTATCCCGATCCGCTGCGCGCGGCGAAACTGGCCGAGGAGGCCGGGGCCGACGGCATCACCGCGCATCTGCGCGAGGACCGGCGGCATATCTCGGACGCGGATATCGAGGGTCTGATGGCGGTCCTGAACGTGCCGCTCAACTTCGAGATGGCGGCGACCGACGAGATGCAGAAGATCGCCCTGCGCCACAAGCCGCACGCCGTCTGCATCGTGCCGGAAAAGCGTGAGGAGCGCACCACCGAGGGCGGACTGGAAGTGGCGCGCGAGGAAAACCGGCTGGCCCATTTCATCGCGCCCCTTCGCGAAGCGGGGTGCCGGGTGTCGATCTTCATCGCCGCGGACATGAAGCAGATCGAGGCCGCGCACCGGATCGGGGCGCAGGTGATCGAACTGCACACCGGCGCCTATTGCGACGCGCATGCCGAAGGCCATGTCGAGGAACGCGACCGCGAGTTGGAGGCGCTGCGCGAGATGTCCGCCTATGCCCATTCGCTGGGTCTGGAGGTTCACGCGGGCCACGGCCTGACCTATGACACCGTGCAGCCGGTTGCGGCCTTTCCCGAAGTGCGCGAACTGAACATCGGCCACTTCCTGATCGGCGAGGCCATCTTCCGCGGCCTGACTCCGGCCATCCGCGAGATGCGCCGCCTGATGGACGAGGCGCGGGCGTAATCCTCACGACGATGTGAGAACTGCCGCGTTGCCGTTGCGGCAACGAGGGTGTCATGCTCGGCGCCATTCAGCAGATGGAGGATTTTTCGATGATTTTACGTACGCTTGTTTCGCTGTTTCTCATTGCCGCCGGGACTGCGGCGGTCGCTCAGGACGCGCAGCGCGAGATCATACCGGTCAAGGGGGACGTTTACCTGTTCCGGAACAATTTCCACCAATCGCTGATCGTCGCCACCCCGGTGGGCACCGTTCGCGTCGATCCGATCAACGCCGAGGCGTCGGCCTGGCTCAATGAAAATCTGGGCGAAATCACCGATCAGCCGGTGACGCATCTGATCTATTCGCACAGCCATCTGGATCACGCCTCGGGCGGCAGCGCCCATGAGGGCGCCCAGGTGATCGCCCATCAGAACGCGCCCGAGGCCATCGACGGCGTCGCCCCGGACCTGCGGGTCGGGGACAGCCATATGCTGGAGCTTGGCGGCAAGACCATCGAACTGACCTACCTGGGGCCGGGCCACGGCGAGGACATGCTGGCCGTCGTCGTGCGCCCCGAGAACGTGGGGTTCATCGTCGATGTGGCAGCGCCCAAGCGGCTGCCTTATCGCAACATGGGCGGCGCCAACCTGGATGACTGGATCGGCCAGATCAAGAACGCGATGGCGCTGGATTTCGAGGTCTTCGCCCCCGGCCACGGCCCGATCGGCACCCATGACGACCTGGCCGAGCATCTGGGCTATTTCGAAGCCCTGCGCGCCGGTGTTCTGGAAGGTCTCGAGGCCGGCAAGTCGGTGGAGGAGATCCAGGCCGAGCTGACCCTCGACGACTACAAGGACTGGCTGCAATACGAGGACTGGCGCGCGCTGAACATCGAAGGCATGGCCAGCTATCTCACCAGCGCGGGGATCGCCAACTGATCCCGGCCCGCGCCGGGCCCGCTCCTGCGCGCCGCTTGCGCCCGCCGTTCGCTTGCCATATCGAGCGGTTTGGCGTTGAGTGTGCGCACGGGAACCAGCGGGGGCCGCATGATACTGGGCATCGGGACCGACCTTGCCAACATTGACCGCATTCAAGGGACGCTCGACCGCTTTGGCGACCGGTTCCGCAACCGGGTCTTCACCGAGACCGAGCAGCGCAAGGCCGAACGCCGCGCCGACACCGCGGGCACCTATGCCAAGCGCTGGGCGGCAAAGGAAGCCTGCTCCAAGGCGCTGGGCACGGGCCTGCGCATGGGCATCGCCTGGAAGGACATGGCCGTGTCAAACCTGCGCACCGGCCAGCCGGTCATGCACGTCACCGGCTGGGCGGCGGACCGGCTGAAGGAAATGACGCCCGAGGGCCATGAAGCCATCATCCACGTCACGCTGACCGACGATCACCCCTGGGCGCAGGCCTTTGTGGTGATCGAGGCGCGTCCCGTCGCGGAACCGCCCGCGCGGCCTTGACTTGCCCGGAACAGCCCCGCATGTAGCGGCCAATCTGACAAGGACTGGAGACCTGCATGGCCGAGAAAGCCAAATCCGGAAGCGCCTTTTGGGAGACGATCAAGACCATCGTCTACGCCCTGCTGATCGCGGGCGTTTTCCGCACGCTGTTCTTCCAGCCCTTCTGGATCCCGTCGGGGTCGATGAAACCGACCCTGCTGATCGGGGATTTCCTGTTCGTCAACAAGATGGTCTACGGCTATTCCTACGCCTCGTGCCCCAGCGTGAAGATCGCCAGCATCGGCCTGGACATCGATGCCGAGGACATCTGCGGCTGGATGGGCCGTGACAACACCCGCATTCTGGGTGGCGAGCCCGAGCGCGGCGACGTGGTCGTCTTTCGCCATCCGGCGACCGGTCGCGACTACATCAAGCGGCTGATCGGCCTGCCCGGCGACAAGATCCAGATCAAGGACGGCGTGCTGAACATCAACGGAACCCCGGTGAAGCTGGAAGCGGACGGGGTATTCGAAGAGATCGCCGAACCGCAGGGCCCGCAGCGCCTGCGCCCGCGCTGCGAGAACGGACCCGTGGGGGCCGGCGGCATCTGCAAGAAATCCGAGTATATCGAAACGCTGCCCAACGGCGTGTCGCACGCGATCCTGAACATCGGCGATCAGGCGTCCGACAACACCGGCATCTATGTCGTTCCGGAGAAGCACTATTTCTTCATGGGTGACAACCGCGACAATTCCAGCGACAGCCGCCTGCCGCAGGCCGCCGGCGGGGTCGGTTTCGTTCCCTACGAGAACCTGATCGGCCGCGCGGACCGGATCATGTTCTCGTCCGCGGGCCGGTCGATGCTGTTCTTCTGGACCTGGCGCGGCGACCGGTTCTTCAAGGCGGTCGATTGAAGCTTGCAGCGGACATAAAGGCGTTTCAGAAGCGCATTGGTCACGAATTCGCGCGTCCCGAGCTGCTGCTGCGGGCGCTGACGCATGGCTCGGTCTCGTCCCCGACCCGCCCCGACAACCAGCGGCTCGAATTCCTGGGCGACCGGGTGCTGGGGCTGGTGATGGCCACCGCGCTGCTGGAAGCGGACAAGGACGCCAGCGAAGGGCAGCTGGCGCCGCGCTTCAACGCGCTGGTGCGCAAGGAGACCTGCGCCGCCGTGGCGCAGCAGGTGGATCTGGGCGCGGTCCTCAAGCTGGGGCGGTCCGAGATGCTGTCCGGCGGCCGGCGCAAGCAGGCGCTGCTGGGCGACGCGATGGAGGCGGTCATCGCCGCCGTCTACCGCGATGCCGGGTTCGAAGTGGCCCGGGACATGATCCTGCGGCTTTGGGGCGACCGGATTCATGCGGTCGAGGACGACGCCCGCGACGCCAAGACCGCGCTGCAGGAATGGGCGCAGGCGCGCAAGCAGAAACCCCCCACCTATGTCGAGGTTTCACGCAGCGGTCCGGACCATGCGCCGGTCTTCACCATCGCCGTTCGGCTGCAGGACGGGACCGAGGCGCAGGCGACCGCCGGATCGAAGCGCCAGGCCGAACAGGCCGCCGCCCAGGCGCTGCTGTCGCGGTTGTCCTGAGATCCGCGCAAGGCGCGTCACACCTGCGGCTCTTCGTCCGCCGCCTTCATCCAGCCGTTTTCCCAGCTTTGGTGATCGACGCTGTCGAAGGCATAGGGATTGGCGGTCAGCGGCAGCCCCTCGCGCCGCGCCTGAAAGCCTTCGCCAAAGCTGTTTTCCCGCGGGTCCATGCCGCTGGAATGGTGCGCCGTTTCGCGGATATGCGCGGCGAATTCCGGGTATTGGACCAGATCGGACCGGTCGAGCCCGTCGGGATGCTGTCTCAGCGCCGCAAGCCCGCGTTCGGTCAGGCGCCATCCGCCGCCGGCGTCGGGTTCGAGAATACGGGCGATTTCCAGATCCGACAGCTGGGCGGCCAGCCTGCGGCGCAGCGTTTCGGGCGGCAGGCCCGGGGTTTCGTTGGCCTGCCGGAACAGCGCCGCAAGGGCCGCTTCGCAGCTTTCAAGCGTGACGGGACCGGCCTCGGCCTTGTGCAGGATCAGCGCGCTGAGGCTTGGCGTGCTCAGAAGTGGAAAGTCGTTCTCAAACATGGGATCGGCCCGAATTTCCGGGCCTCCGAGTCTAAGTCACAGAAGGATTTAGGTAAAGAAGAAGGTTTTGCCGGAAACCGAGGCGCCGCCCGCCGCCAAATCCCTCTGGTCCGGGGCGGCGATCTGCTGTAGGGGTGCTGGCCTGCAAACAGGACCACATGCCATGACCACACGCGCCGGATTCGTCGCCCTGATCGGAGAGCCCAACGCGGGCAAGTCCACCCTTCTGAACCGCATGGTCGGGGCCAAGGTCTCGATCGTGACGCACAAGGTGCAGACCACCCGCGCCCGCATCCGCGGCGTGGCGATGGAGGGCGACGCGCAACTGGTTTTCGTCGATACGCCCGGCTTGTTCAAGCCGCGCCGCCGTCTGGACCGCGCCATGGTGGCGGCGGCCTGGGGCGGGGCGTCGGATGCCGACGTCATCGTGCTGCTGGTCGAGGCGCATCGCGGCATCACGGAAGGGGTCGAACGCATCCTCGATGGGCTGGCCGAGATCGGGCTGGGCCGCAAGGTGGCGCTGGCCATCAACAAGATCGACCGGGTGCAGTCCGAGGCGCTGCTTGGCCTCGCCAAGGATCTGAACGACCGCTACGGCTTTGCCGAAACCTTCATGATCTCGGCCGAGCGCGGATATGGCGTCGAGGACCTGCGCCGCTGGCTGGCAGGACAACTGCCCGAGGGGCCGTGGCTGTACCCCGAGGATCAGATCGCCGATCTGCCCATGCGGATGATCGCCGCCGAGATGACCCGCGAAAAGCTGACCCTGCGGCTGCATCAGGAACTGCCCTATCAGCTGACCGTCGAGACCGAGAAGTGGGACGAGCGCAAGGACGGCTCGGCCCGCGTCGACCAGGTGATCTACGTGGTGCGCGACGGGCACAAGGGGATCGTGCTGGGCAAGCGCGGCGAGACCATCAAGGCCGTCAGCCAGGCCGCCCGCGCCGAGCTTGAGGAATTCCTCGGCCGCAAGGTCCATCTGTTCCTGCAGGTCAAGGTGCGGCCGAACTGGCTGGAAGAGGCGGAACGCTATTCCGAGATGGGGCTGGACTTCAAAGACGGAAACGCATGACGCGGCTGACGGCGGAATTCTGGGTTCAGGCCTATCTGGCGCGGCTGCGGTTTCAGGAAATCCCGGCCTTCGTCGTCGCCCATGGCGACGACACGGCGGGCGCGGTGCTGGTCAAGCTCAACACGCTGGACGGGCAGGCGGTTGCGTTCCAGCGTAGTTTTGACTTGATGACCGGCGAGCGGAAGTGGGTGGAGCTTTCCTCGGGCTCCGAGACGGATGTCGATGCCGCCGTCGCCCGCCAGCGCAGCTTCGATCCCGATCTGTGGGTGATCGAGGTCGAGGACCGGCAGGGCCGTCACCTGTTGGGGGAAGAGGGGCTGGACTAGGCCGGCCGCCGTTGGGACAGGGCACCCGGCGCGCGGAATTCGGGCCTGAAACATTGCCAAGTCACCGGCTCGATCCTTAACCTTCTTTCTGGACCCCTTGCCGAGGAGGAGGCGATGACCGCCAGAGATCAGAAGATTGCCGGAAACCTGCCGTCGCTTGCCGTCTGCGGCATTGTCACGCTTGCGGCTCCGGTTGCCGCGGTCGCCCAGTCCCAGCAGTCCGGCTATCCGATCCACTGCGCCACGGCCGAAGGCGATATCCGCGCCCTCAACTCGGAACTCGAACATGCGAAAAAGCAACAGGCGCTGGATGTGGCGGCCATAACGCCCGCCGGCGCGCTGATCGGCCTTGCCACGGGAACCGAGAAGAAGCGGCTCGAAATGCTGACCGGTGAATATCAGAAAAAGCTTGAGGAACGCATTGCCGCGATCAATGCCAGGTGCAAGTGACCGCCCTCTGACGCGCCCGTGTCCTTCCTGTCGGCAGATCACCACCCACCGGTCTTGGCGGCGATGTCGTGCCCCGTCGCATTGGGCGCACCGCCCGCGAACTCGCGCACCTTGGCGGCGAAGTCCTTGAAGTAGGGCTGCGACTGGACATGGGCCAAAGTCTCGGCACCGTCCCAGCGGCCCCAGTGGAACCGGGTCACGCCATCGTCGGCGACCGCGACCTGGTAGGTGAACTTGCCCGCGGCTTGCGGGTCGTTGTCGATCGCGTCGATGAAGGCCCCGGTGGCCGCCGTCCATTCCGCTTCGTCGCCATCGTAGGTGTAGGTGATCGTGATGCCGCGCATGGCGTCCTCCTGTTTAACATTTATGTTAAGAAATAACCCCCGGTGCCAATTGTCAACTCGGCGGCCTTGCGGGCGCGCCCGCGTTGCGGTCTTGTTGGGCCTGCAATTCCTGACGAGGGCATGATTTGGACTGGCGGGACCACGGCATATTGCTGAGCACGCGCCGCCACGGCGAAACCGCGGCGATCATCGAGGTTTTCACCGAAGGCCACGGCCGTCACGCCGGCGTGGTGCGCGGCGGCACCAGCCGCAAGATCGCGCCGATCCTGCAGCCCGGCGCGCAACTGGACGTGACCTGGCGGGCGCGGCTCGAGGAGCATATCGGGACGTTCCAGGTCGAACCCCTGCGGTCGCGCGCGGCGGCGGCTTTTTCCGGGCGGCTGGCGCTGGCCGGGCTGAACTCGGTTGCGGCGCTCCTGTCCTTTGCCCTGCCCGAACGCGAACCGCATCCCGGCATCTACCGGCAGACCGAACAGCTGATGGACCTGCTGGGACAGGACGAGATCTGGCCGCTTGCCTATCTGCGCTGGGAACTGGCCTTGCTGGAAGAGCTGGGGTTCGGCCTGGACCTGTCCCGCTGCGCGGTGACCGGGGCGACCGAGGGGTTGGTCCACGTGTCGCCGAAATCGGGCCGGGCGGTCACCGCCGAAGGGGCGGGGGAATGGGCCGGCCGGATGCTGCCGCTGCCGCCCTGCCTGCGCGGCGAGGGTACGGCCCCCGACGAGGAAGTCGCGGCGGGGCTGAAGACCACCGGCTATTTCCTGCAGCACCGGGTCGCGCCCGCGCTGGGCAACCGCCCCCTGCCGGAGGCGCGGGCGCGGTTTCTGGACCTGTTCACTCGGCGGCTTTGAACACCATCTCGTGGCCCGCGTCGTTGCGCAGGATCAGCACGCCGCCGGACACCTCGGACTGGGTCATCGCCATCAGCGCGGCGAAAAACGTGCCCTCGGCCTCAAGCTCGGGACAGGCGGCGCGGGTGGCGGCAAGATCCTTGACCTCGAACCACGGATAGGGGGCGCTTTGGGTGCCCGAAAAGCCGTTGCAGGGGGCCCGGCCGGCGATCCTGCCCTGTTCCGGAAAGCTGAGGGTGGCGGTGGCGGGAAAGGGCTGTCCGTCGATCTGGTGCAGCGCCCAGGTGACGCCGCCCGCGCCGTAGGCGGCGACGGTTTCGTCCCTGTCGCATTGGAACAGCGCCATCAGTGGCAAGAGCAGTGTCGCGCGCAGCATTCCGATCTCCCTTCATCGGTCCGGTCCTAGCGAATTTGCGGCAGGGGACGCAACATGCGCCGCGCCCGGACGGTTCGCGGTCGAAAGAAAAAAGCCCGGTGGCGACACCGGGCGAAGTTGGGGAATGAAGAAATCGCCGGGCGGCGTCACCCGAGCAGGCGTCGGGCGATGACCTGCGCCTGGATCTCGGCCGCGCCCTCGAAGATGTTGAGGATGCGCGCGTCGCACAGCACGCGGCTGATCTTGTATTCCAGCGCAAAGCCGTTGCCGCCGTGGATCTGCAGCCCGTTGTCGGCCGCGGCCCACGCGACGCGCGCGCCCAGCAGCTTGGCCATCCCGGCCTCGAGGTCGCAACGCTGGCCGTGGTCCTTTTCCCAGGCCGAGAAATAGGTGAGCTGACGCGCGATCATGATCTCGACCGCCATCATCGCCAGCTTGCCCGACACGCGCGGGAAGTTGATCAGCGCCTTGCCGAACTGCTTGCGCTCCTGCGCGTATTGCATGGCGATGTCCAGCGCGCATTGCGCCACGCCGATGGCGCGGGCGGCGGTCTGGATGCGGGCGGATTCGAAGGTTTCCATGAGCTGCTTGAAGCCCTTGCCTTCCTCGCCGCCCAGCAGGTTCTCGCCCTTGACGCGGAAGCCATCGAAGCCAAGCTCGTATTCCTTCATGCCGCGGTAACCCAGCACCTCGATCTCGCCGCCGGTCATGCCGGGCGTCGGGAAGGGGTCCGCGTCGGTGCCCGGCGTCTTTTCCGCCAGGAACATGCTGAGACCGCGGTGATCGGTGGTCTCGGGATCGGTGCGCGCCAGCAGGGTCATCACATGGGTGCGCGCCGCATGGGTGATCCAGGTCTTGTTGCCGGTGATCCTGTAGTCGCCGTTCTCGTCCTTGATGGCGCGGGTGCGCAGGGACCCCAGGTCCGAGCCGGTGTTGGGTTCGGTGAAGACGGCGGTCGGCAGGATTTCGGCGCTGGCGATCTTGGGCAGCCATTGGGCCTTTTGCGCGTCGGTGCCGCCGGCGATGATGAGTTCGGCCGCGATTTCCGAGCGGGTGCCCAGCGAGCCGACGCCGATATAGCCGCGCGACAACTCCTCGGAAACCACGCACATCGACGCCTTGGACAGGCCGAAGCCGCCGAATTCCTCGGGGATGGTCAGGCCGAACACGCCCATCTCGGCCAGTTCCTCGATGATCTCGATCGGAATCAGTTCGTCCTTCAGGTGCCAGTCATGGGCGTTGGGCTCGACCTTTTCCTGCGCGTAGCGGCGGAACTGGTCGCGGATCATCTCAAGCTCTTCGTCCAGACCCGAAGCGCCGAACATGGTGGCGCCGGACTGCGCCTCCATCAGTTCGACCAGGCGGGTGCGGGCTCCTTGCGTGTTGGCCGCGCTCATGAGGGTCTGCACCTCGTCGCACTGGAAGCCGGACAGCGCGTCCCAGCCCAGGCCAAGATCCTGCAGGCGCACCACCTCGCCCTGGTTCATCGGGATGCCGCCGGCGATCTGGTGCAGATATTCACCGAAGGCGATCTGATGCAGCAACTGCTCCATCTCGCCGAATTTGCCCTGGGCTTCCAGCGCCTCGGCCCAACGCTGCATCTGTTTCAGCGACTGGTGATAGGTGGCGAGCCAGGACAGGCCATGCGCGGCGGTCTGGTTGGCTTCGATCAACGCGCCCGAGATCCGCCCCTCGTCGGTGACCATGGCCCGGACCGAGTCGCGCGCACGGGTGAACACGGTTTCCACCGGGGCAATCGCCGCGCCGGTGAGTCTGAGCAGGTCGGGTAAAATCACGGGGTTTGTCATCGTCGTCACATCCTGTCCGTCATGGGCCATGAATCACGTCCTCTCTTGGGTCGTCCGGTCATATCATGCTGCACGTGCAGCGCAACAAAAATACGCCACGATCACCGAAAAGGTTCAAAAATTACCCAACCTTTTTGCAGTGCAGAGAATTTTCCCGGTGATATGAAAGGCCATGATGATGTTCGGCCTTCTCTCTCCGCAGGACCTGGTTCTGGCCTGCGCGGTCGCCCTTCTGGCCGGTTGCGTCAAGGGGCTGGTGGGGTTTGCCATGCCCATGGTCCTCGTTTCGGGGCTGAGCATCATATTGCCGCCCGACCTGGCGCTGGCGGGGCTGATCCTGCCGACGCTGGTCTCGAACGCGGTGCAGGCCCTGCGCGAGGGGCCGCAGGCGGCCGCGGAGTCGATCCGCCAGTTCCGGGTTTTCCTGCTGGTGGGGCTGGTGTTCCTGCTGGCCAGCGCCCAGCTGGTGACGCGCGTGCCGACCTCGGCCTTCCTGCTGATGATCGGGCTGCCCGTGATGGTGTTCGCCGTGATCCAGCTGATCGGGGTCAGGTTTTCCGTGCAGAAGGGATCGCTCCGCGTCGAGGCGGGCGCGGGGGCGGTCGCGGGCTTCATCGGCGGCATGTCCGGCGTCTGGGGGCCGCCGACCGTCGCCTATCTGACCGCCCTGGACACGCCGAAACGGGACCAACTGAGAATTCAGGGCGTGATCTACGGATTGGGGGCGGTCGCGCTGACCTTCGCGCATTTCGGCTCGGGCATCCTGCGGGCGGAAACGCTGCCGTTCTCGGCGCTGCTGATCCTGCCCGCCGTCGCGGGCATGTGGATCGGCCTCAAGTTCCATGACCGGATCGACCAGGCGACGTTTCGCAAGGCGACCCTGCTGGTTCTGCTGATCGCCGGGCTGAACCTGGTGCGCCGGGCGCTGACGGGATGACGCCTCAGCCGGCGGCGCGAGTGTAGCGGAACGCGAACAGAAGCCCGAGCATCAGGAAGAACAGTCCCGAGATGTCGCCGATCAGGTAGGCGACGTATTCTTCGGTCGGGCTGCCGAAGGCCGCGTTGGTCAGGACCGACAGCAGGACCGAGGCCAATGTGCCCGCGACCATGACGCAGGCCCAGCACGGCTTGCGGCCCGGTTGCGGGAACAGGTCCCAGCCCAGCAGCTTCAGCCCGTGAAACACCGCCGGCGCCGAGATGACGGCGACGAATATGGCCCACAGGCGGCTGGGCAGGAAGACGTCGGCGCCGCCCATGTAGGCAAAGACGATGAACACGCCGGGCAGCAGGGCGGGAACGGCGCGCCAACCCAGCAGCCAGGCCGCAAGGACCCGGACGCCATGCGGCAGGAACAGCAGGCTGGCCTTGCTCGAATATTCGGGGAAAAAGACGTTCTGCAGCGGCGAGAGGACTTCGAACGTCAGCAGGGACGCCAGAACATAGGCCGCAGAGGCCAGAACCGTATCTGAATCCAGGGCGCGCAACGGATCAGCCTGAATGGGGCGTCATGTTCCTAGTGATTGGGACCCTTGACGATGTACTTGCCCCGGTTGGCGCTGTCGCATTGCGACAGGTAGCCTTTTTCGACCAGCGATTTCAGGGCGCGGAAGAAGGTCGGCCGCGAGACGCTCTTGACCAGCGTGTGCTCGATCAGACCGTAGGTGCGAACCTCGTTCCCCGTTTCCGACAACTCGCCCGCCGCGTAGTAGATGTCGCGCTCGACCGGCGTCAGTTCCTCAAGGCCCAGGGTCTGTTCCATGCTTTGCATCAGCTTGCGCAGTTCCGCGAGTTTCGAAATTTCGATCATACCGTCACCATTGCCTTTTCATTGCGCACGCTCTCACCGGCATGAGTCTCCGAATTCGCCCCGGAAAACCGTCTCGGCCCTGCAAGTCTCATATTGACAGACATTCGCCAAGTCATAAACTGGATTCCTGATCAGGCGATATGAGTTGTGGATGCGGGAGTGAGTGCGCATCTGCGGTCCAAAGGTTTTTATTCAGCTTCAACCCGGCGCGGATGCGCCGGGTTCTTTCGTTTCGATGGTCGGTGGAATTACCGGAGGACCGCCCGTCTGGCAACGGTTTTTGTGCGTACATAAAACACATTTTGACCAGGGCAGGTCAGGCTTCCCCGGTGGGCCCAATGCCGACATGCGCCGGCGGAAGGGGCCTTTCGGCCTCTCCGGGTCAGCCGATCGCGACCGCTTTGACGTCCTCGTCGATGAACGGCAGGTACTGCTCGAAATTGGCGGCGAACATCTGCACCAGCTTGGCGGCCTGCTTGTCGAAGGCGGCCTTGTCGTCCCAGGTGCGGCGCGGGTCCAGCAGGACCTCGGCCACGCCGGGCACCGACACAGGCACCTCGAAGCCGAAGTTGGGATCCTTGCGGAAATCCGCCTCGGCCAGCGATCCGTCCAGCGCCGCGGTCAGCAGGGCGCGGGTGGCCTTGATCGGCATCCGCGATCCGACGCCATAGGCGCCGCCGGTCCAGCCGGTGTTGACCAGCCAGCAGGTCGCCCCGTGCTGGGCGATCTTTTCCCGCAGCAGGTTGCCGTAGACCTCGGGGCGGCGCGGCATGAAGGGGGCGCCGAAGCAGGTCGAGAAGGTCGGCTGCGGCTCGGTCACGCCGCGCTCGGTGCCGGCCACCTTGGAGGTGAATCCCGACAGGAAGTGATACATCGCCTGCGCCGGCGTCAGCCGCGCGATCGGAGGCAGCACGCCGAACGCGTCGCAGGTCAGCATGATGATGTTCTTGGGATGCCCGCCAAGCGCCGACTTGGACGCGTTCGAGATGTAGTTCAGCGGATAGGCGCAGCGCATGTTGGCGGTCAGGCTGTCGTCGTCGAAATCCAGTTCCTTGGTGTCGGGATCGAACACCATGTTCTCGATCACCGTGGCGAATTTCGAGGTGGTCGCGTAGATCTCGGGCTCGGCCTCGGGGTTGAGGTTGATCGTCTTGGCATAGCAGCCGCCTTCGAAGTTGAAGGTGCCGCGATCCGACCAGCCGTGCTCGTCATCGCCGATCAGCGTCCGCGCCGGGTCGGCGGACAGGGTGGTCTTGCCGGTGCCGCTGAGGCCGAAGAAGACGGCGGTGTCCACCGGGTTGCCGGTGGCGTGGTTGGCCGAGCAGTGCATCGGCATTACGCCCTTTTCCGGCAGCATGTAGTTCAGCAGGGTAAAGACCGATTTCTTGTTCTCGCCCGCATATTCGGTGCCGCCGATCAGGATCAGCTTGCGGTCGAAGTTCAGCGCGATCACCGTTTCGCTGCGGCAATCGTGCTTTTTGGGATCCGCCTGGAAGCTGGGGCAGTTGATGATAGTGAAATCCGCCACGAATTCGTCCAGGTCCTCGCGCTCGGGACGGCGCAGCAGGTGGCGGATGAACAGGTTGTGCCAGGCCATTTCGGTGACCATGCGCACGTTGATCGAATAGGCCGGATCGGCCCCGCCGACGAGATCCTGCACGAAATAGTCCTTGCCCTTCATATGCTCGACCATGTCGGCATAGAGGGCGTCGAACCCATCCGGGCTCATCGCCGCGTTGTTTTCCCACCAGATCGTGTCGGCGACGCTGTCGGTCCTGACGACGTGCTTGTCCTTGGGAGACCGGCCGGTGAATTTGCCGGTCGTCACCAGGAATGCGCCGCCCTTGCCCAGCGTGCCTTCGCCGCGCCTGAGCGCCTCTTCGATCAGCGCCGGTTCCATGAAGTTGTAATAGACATTGCCCAGACCCTCGATGCCCTGATCTTCGAGGCGGAATTGCGGGTTAACCCGTCCAGATGTCATGCGATATTTCTCCTATGGCGGCGCTGCAACCGTCGGTAAGCTGCTTGCGCTCTTGGGGCGATTGTCCAGCCGAAAATCCAGCCGATAGCGGGGTCTTATCACGGTCCTTCGGGGCGTGAACAGGACGGTTTGGCACAGTTAGCGCAACCAAGGAAAAGTTTAGCGCAACCATGAAAACCGTGCCCGTTTGCCGGGCAGGGACGGATTCACGGGTAATGTTTTTTTGCCTCAATCGGCGTCCCACTTTCGCCGCGAATCGCAGTTATGGATTGATTCGCGGTCGTAAACCGGGGAAGAATGGCTGAAAATTGGGATAACAACGCAGTACAGAGCAGGAATAGGGGCAGTCCAGATGTCAAAAATTGCATTGGTGGATGACGACAGGAACATCCTGACGTCGGTTTCCATGACACTCGAGGCCGAGGGGTTCGAGGTCGAAACCTACAACGACGGTCAGGCCGCATTGGACGCCTTCAACAAGAAGCTTCCCGACATGGCGGTTCTGGACATCAAGATGCCCAGGATGGACGGCATGGATCTGCTGCAGCGCCTGCGGCAGAAGACGCAGATGCCGGTGATCTTCCTGACGTCCAAGGATGACGAGATCGACGAGGTTCTCGGCCTGCGCATGGGGGCCGACGACTACGTCAAGAAACCCTTCTCGCAGCGCCTGCTGGTCGAACGGATCCGCGCGCTGCTGCGCCGGCAGGAGGCGATCGCGACCGATGCGCCCAGCACCGGCGGCGGCGAGGCCAAGGTGATGGAGCGCGGCCATCTGCGCATGGATCCGCTGCGCCACGCCGTCAGCTGGAAAGGCGCCGACGTGTCGCTGACGGTCACCGAGTTCCTGCTGCTGCAGGCCCTCGCGCAGCGCCCGGGCTTCGTCAAGAGCCGCGATCAGCTGATGGACGTGGCCTATGACGACCAGGTCTACGTGGACGACCGGACCATCGACAGCCACATCAAGCGGCTCCGCAAGAAAATGCGCAGCGCCGATCCGGAATTCTCGGCTATCGAGACTCTCTACGGAATCGGCTATAGGTACAACGAAGAGTAATCGCCCTTCTCTGGGGGCGGGCGAAAGGGTCCTCTTGCGCGACACCGGATCAGTGAACCGACCACGCGACGGTGACGTCGTTCTGGGTGATGACTGGGTGGTGCCGCATGACCCGGAAGCGCCCGAGTTGCGCACCAAGCGGGCGCGGCTCAGCATCTTTCTGCTCCGCAGTTCGCCGCTGGCGCGGAAGATCATCACCTTCAACCTGATCGCGCTGGTCATCCTTGTCGCCGGTCTTCTCTATCTCGACGACTCGCGCAAGGGGCAGGTGCTGCAGCGCGCACATGCCCTGGCCGGCGAGGTGGAGCTGGTCAGCAACGTGTTCGAGGCGCAGATCCGCGACGGCGCCCCCACCAACCTGACCACCGGAGACGGCCTGGACGTTCAGGATACACTTGCCGGGCTGGCGCTGCGGGACGGGGTCGAGATCTTTGTCTTCGATCTTGCCGGCAACCTCGTCGGCTGGACACGCGGGGCGGGGCACGTGCCCGCGATCAAGTCGCTGAAACGGCCCGATGACGGCCGGACAATCATCAGCGACGGGCTGAACGTCGTGTGGACCGGGGTGTCCTCGGTCTTCAGCGGGCCGTCGCAGAACCTGTCGCCGCCGCTGGCCGACCAGATGAAGTCCATGGTTCCTGGCGCGGTCAAGGGCGAAGCCCAGGTTCAGGCGCTGTCGGATGTGGAGGGCGAAACCGTCATCGTGGCGGCGACCCCGATCCTGCAAGGCGACGTTCCCATCGGCGTTGTGGCGATTGCCGGACCGGCCGGCGAAATCGACGCGCTCTCGCGCCGCGAGCAGGAGCGGGTGCTGCAGATGTTCGTCGTGGCCCTGCTGGTGTCTGTCGGCCTCAGTCTGGTTCTGGCCTCGACCATCGCCAACCCGCTGGCCGATCTGGCCGCGGCCGCCGAAATGGGCAAGGACCGCGGCGCGCGGCAGTTCAACCCGGGCCGCATCCGGATCCCGGATCTCAGCGCGCGGCCGGACGAGATCGGCCGCCTGAGCAAGGCGCTGCGGGGCATGGTTTCGGCGCTTTACAACCGGATCGACGCGAACGAGCAGTTCGCCGCGGACGTGGCGCACGAGATCAAGAATCCGCTGGCCAGCCTGCAATCCGCCGTCGGTACGCTGCGCATGGTCAAGCGCGACGACCAGCGCGACAAGCTGCTGGACGTGATCGAACACGACGTGCGCCGGCTCGACCGCCTGGTCAGCGACATCTCGAACGCCTCGCGGCTGGACGCGGAACTGGTCAAGGAAGACGAGCAGGCGTTCGACCTGATGAAGCTGCTCAGGAATCTGGGCCAGTACCTGGGCGAGGATGCAAGGTCGAAAGGCATCGACTACATCACCGACCTGCCGTCCGATCCGATCGTCATCAACGGTCTCGAGGCGCGCCTGGCGCAGGTTTTCGTGAACCTGATCACCAACGCGATTTCCTTCTGCGACGAGGGCGACGCCATCCGGGTCTGGGCCCGGCGGCGCGCGAACCGGGTGCTGGTCGTGGTCGAGGATACCGGCCCCGGCATCCCGGACCAGGCGCTGACCAAGATCTTCAAACGGTTCTATTCGCAGCGCCCGCCCGAGCATTTCGGCAACAATTCCGGGCTGGGGCTGGCGATCTCGAAGCAGATCGTCGAAGCGCATGGCGGCGTGATCTGGGCCGAAAACATCCGCCCGACCAAGGCGGACATCACGTCGGATCCGCTGGGTGCGCGTTTCGTCGTCGGTCTGCCGGTCTGAGCCATGGGCGCAGGCGCGCTGTCCGAAGCGGAGGATCTCGACACCGCCATCGTTCATGCAAGCTGCGTGGCGGTGGCCGGCAAGGGGTTGTTGATCGTGGGCCGGTCGGGGTCGGGGAAATCGTCGCTGGCGCTGCAGATGATGGCGCTTGGCGCCGAGCTGGTGGCCGATGACCGCGTCGAACTCAGCACGGAAGGCGAGCAGGTCATGGCCCGCGCTCCAAAGGCCATTGCCGGCCTGATCGAAGCGCGCGGCCTCGGCCTGCTGCGCGCGCAACCCGCGGGCCCGGTTCCGCTGGCCTTGGTGCTGGATCTTGACGAAACGGAAACCGCGCGCCTTCCCGCGCCGCGCAGGAAAAAGGTGCTGAGGCAATCTGTTCCCTTGCTTCACGCCGTCGATACGCCACATTTCGCGGCAGCCTTGGTTCAAATCCTCAAGATGGGGCGCGTCGATCCCGAATGGCCCGGCACATGAGCACACAGAGACGTATCGTGCTGGTCACCGGCCCGTCCGGCGCCGGACGGTCCACGGCCATTCACGTACTCGAGGACCTGGGCTTCGAAGCGATCGACAACCTGCCGATGGGGCTGTTGACCCGCGTGCTCGAAGGCTCCGATCCGCAGCGTCCGATGGCGCTGGGGATCGATGCGCGGAACCGGGATTTTTCGACGATCGGGTTTCTCGAACTGATCGTCAAGCTGGGCCGGATGGAGCGGATCGACCTGACGACGCTGTACCTGGACTGCAGCGAAGAGGTGTTGCTGCGCCGCTTCTCGGAAACCCGCCGCCGCCATCCGATGGCGCCCGGCGCCAGCCCGCAGGCCGGCATCCGGCAGGAGATGGAACTGCTGCAACCCATCCGCGAGATCGCGGACACGCTGATCGACACGACCACGCTGAACGTGCATCAGCTGCGCGAGGAGGTGGAGCGCTGGTTCGCGCCCGAAGGCGGGCGTCACCTTGCGGTGTCGGTCGAATCCTTTTCCTACAAGCGCGGCCTGCCGCGCGGGCTCGACATGGTTTTCGATTGCCGGTTCCTCGCCAATCCCTACTGGAAACCGGAATTGCGCGCCGCCGACGGTCGCAATCCCGACGTGGCGGACTATATCCGGACAGATCCGAACTTTGCGCCCTTCGTCGACAGGGTCGTGGACCTGCTGCGGCTGCTGCTGCCGGCGTTCCGGGCCGAGGGCAAGGCGCATCTTTCGGTGGCGTTCGGTTGCACCGGCGGGCAGCACCGTTCGGTCGCGCTGACCGAAACCGTCGCAAAGGCCCTTGCGGAAGAGGGTCAGCAGGTGTCAATAAGGCACCGCGAAATTGAGCGCCGCTTGGCGAATGTGAGGCCGGATTGATCGGGATCGTGATCGTAGCGCATGGGGGGCTGGCCAAGGAGTATCTGGCCGCCATGCAGCATGTCGTCGGCCAGCAACCCGGCCTGGTGGCAGTGTCAATCGAGGCCGATCACGACCGCGAAGCCAAGCAGCGCGAGATCTGCGTGGCGGCGGATCAGGTGGATACCGGCGACGGCGTCGTGGTGGTGACGGATCTCTACGGCGGCAGCCCCTCGAACCTGAGCCTGCGCGCCTGCACTCCGCAGGACCGCCGCATCCTGTACGGCGCAAACCTGCCCATGCTGATCAAGCTGGCCAAGAGCCGCGACCTTCCGGTAGGGGAGGCCGTCCGGCACGCGATGGAAGCCGGGCGGAAGTACATCAACACCAAGAACGTAACGCTCGATTGAAACCGGATTTATTGAATATGGCCAACCGCCGACTGAAGATTGTGAACGAAAAAGGGCTGCACGCCCGCGCTTCGGCCAAGCTGGTCGAGGTCGTCGAGGGATTTGACGCCACGGCAGAGGTGTCGAAGGACGGACTTTCTGCCTCGGGCGACAGCATCATGGGCCTTTTGATGTTGGCAGCGTCGCGCGGAACCACTATTGACGTCGAGACGCACGGCCCGGATGCTGAGGCGTTGGCGGATGCGCTTGAGACTCTGGTGAACGAGAAGTTCGGAGAAGGGTTCTGAGCGGGCCGCCTGTGCGACGCGAAGAACGGGAAGACCAAGAAGTGGCGGAGACCGCGCACGATAGCAAGACTGGCCCGGTGGTGGATGGGACCGCGCAGCAGGGCGAGATCTATGATCGCCGTACCCTGACCTATGCGAACTCCTTCGACGACGCGTGGACCGCGACCGCGATCCGCGCGATCGAATGGTGCACCGGCAAGCTGACCATCCTGCGGATGGTGAACAAGTTCGAGAAGAAGAACGAACATTACCGCGGGCAGAAATTCTGGGGCGGCGCGCTGGAGGTCATGGGAATCGACCTGCTGACGCCGCCGGAACAGATCGCGCGCATCCCCAAGGAAGGCCCGGTCGTGGTGGTGGCCAACCACCCGCACGGAATGGTGGACGGGATGATCCTGGCCGAACTGATCGGCCGGGTGCGCAGCGACTACAGGATCCTCACGCGCTCGGTTCTCACCGGGCTGGACGAGGCGGCGACCTCGTTCATGATCCCGGTGCCGTTCCCGCACGACCCCGAGGCCCAGACCAAGATGCTCGAGATGCGCGGCAAGGCCATGGCGCACCTGGCCGAGGGCGGCGTCGTCGCCCTGTTCCCGTCGGGCGTGGTGATGTCCTCGGACACATGGTTCGGACCGGCGCTCGAACGGGAATGGAACGTCTTCACCGCCAAGATGATCCGGCGGTCGGGCGCGCGGGTGGTGCCGATCTTCTTTCCGGGATCGAACTCGCGCTGGTACCAGATCGCCAACCGCGTGTCGGGCATCCTGCGGCAGGGGCTGCTGCTGCATGAAATCGTCCGCTCCTGCAACAAACCGCAGGCGCCGGTCATCGGAGAGCCCATTCCGGACGCGGACATGGAGTTGCTCGAGCGTGATCCGCGCGGCTTCATGACCTGGCTGCGGGCGCGCACCATGGCGTTGGGCGGCGGCAAGACCTCCTGATCCGCCGCCGTGACGGCCGGGAAATCCGTCGCCTCGCCCTAGCGGGTCGGGACCGGCACTTCGCCCCGATAGTCGTAGAAGCCGCGGTCGGTCTTGCGCCCCAGCCAACCGGCCTCGACATATTTCGTCAGCAGCGGGCAGGGGCGGTACTTGGTGTCGGCCAGCCCGTCATGCAGCACGTTCATGATCGCGAGGCAGGTGTCGAGGCCGATGAAGTCCGCCAGTTCCAGCGGCCCCATCGGGTGATTGGCCCCCAGCTTCATCGACTGGTCGATGGACTGGACGTTGCCCACGCCCTCGTACAGCGTATAGACCGCCTCGTTGATCATCGGCATCAGGATGCGGTTCACGATGAAGGCCGGGAAATCCTCGGCGCTGGCGGCGGTCTTGTTCAGCCGGTCCACGACGGCCTTGCAGGCCTTGAAGGTCGCCTCATCCGTCGCGATGCCGCGGATCAATTCGACCAGTTGCATCACCGGCACCGGGTTCATGAAGTGGAACCCCATGAAACGTTCGGGCCGGTCCGTGCGGCTGGCCAGGCGCGTGATCGAGATCGACGAAGTGTTCGAAGTCAGAATCGTGTGCGGCTGAAGATGCGGCTGCAAGTCTTCGAAGATCGCCTGCTTGATCGTCTCGCGCTCGGTCGCGGCCTCGATCACCAGATCGGTCTTGCCGATGTCAGGCAGGTTCAGCGTGGTCTGGATGCGTTTCAGGGCCGCCTGCATCTCGTCATCGGTGATCTTGCCGCGCGAGGCTTGCCGGGCCATGTTCGCCTCGATCGTCTCGATGGCCTGGTCCAATGCGTCCTTGCTGACATCGGTCAGCAACACGTCATATTCCGCCAGCGCCAGGACATGGGCGATACCGTTGCCCATCTGGCCTGCGCCAATCACTCCGACCGATTTGATTTCCATTCCACTGGTGCCTTTTCTCGCGGGTTGCCGCGACCTTACTGGCAGGGCGGGGGCGGCGGCAAGGGGCCGCGGCATCCCGGATTTGCTTCAAATGCGCGCATTAGGGAATTCGCAACGGTCCGGGGTTTAGCGTTTCGACAGGTAGCGTTTCCCGGGGACTGGCATGAGCTATGATCGACTGGGCGTCGATACGCCTTCGGACCCGACTTGCACATACGGCGCCTCGCGGCTGCTGTTCCGTGGTCCCGCGCGGTCTTTCGACCGGCCCTACCTGGCCTGTCTGGGCGGCACTGAAACCTTCGGCCGTTTCGTGGAAACCCCGTTTCCCGCCATCCTCGAGCAGCGGAGCGGCCGGACATGCGTAAACCTGGGCAGCGTCTCCTACGGGCTCGAGGCGATGGCGCGGGATGCGGCGCTTGCGAAGCTGGCGAACGGCGCCGACTGCTGCGTGATCCAGTTGCCCGGCGCCCAGACCCTGTCGAACCCGTTCTACCGCGTGCACCCGCGCCGCAACGACCGGGTTCTTGAGCCCAGCGAAGCCCTGAAGAAACTGTTCCCCAAGGTCGATTTCACCGAGATCCATTTCTCGCGCCACCTGCTGACCCGGCTGCGCGACCAGGACGCGGCGCGGTTCGACAGCGTCAGGCAGGAACTGCGTCGCGCCTGGGCGGAACGGATGCGGGAATTTCTGGCGGTGATCGCGCCTCCGGTCGTGTTGTTGTGGCTGCGCTACGAAAGCGGGCCCGAGGAGGACGCCGGCGAGCAGTTGGCGGCCGAGCCGTTGCTGCTCGACGCCGATCTGGTCGCGCAGGTGACGGGCCTCTGCGACGCGCTGGTCGAGGTTCCGGTGCGCGCGTCGGCCGAATCGGACGAGCTGGAGGACATGCTGTTCGGGGTGCTGCAGCAGCCACTGGCCGAGCACCTGATCGGCCCCGCGACGCATCGTGTGATCGCCGACCGCCTGCACCGGGTCTTGATGGACCTTGCATGAGAAAGGCCCGCCGTTTCGGGCGGGCCTTCGCGGTCTTGCAGTCGGGCGGGGCTTCACCCCGCCGCTGTCATCCCAGCTTCTCGGTCAGTTCCGGCACGGCCTGGAACAGGTCTGCGACGAGGCCGAAATCGGCGACCTGGAAGATCGGCGCCTCTTCGTCCTTGTTGATGGCGACGATGACCTTGCTGTCCTTCATGCCGGCCAGGTGCTGG
>NZ_VCPD01000008.1 GCF_005938215.1 Ruegeria sediminis | reverse complement strand
TCGAGACGAAGATGCATTGCGTGAAGCTGCTGGGGCAGAAGCTCATGGCACGGGACTTCGACCGCCAAGTCGCGGAGCTCCAGGTCCGTATCGCCGTGCTCAACAGCTACACCGCACTCGGCATACCCGTCACGGAAGCTATGGGATAAGTCCGTCCGGGGAAAGGGGAACCTCGGCTATCACCCGATTTGTGCAACAGAGTCGTTTGAGCCGAGGAACTGACCGCCAAAATCAACCGGCTTTGTCGAAAGGGTCTTGTCAAAGCAAACCGGCTTGAGGCGGGGAGGGCGGTTTTGTAGCTTCCGCCCATGACCAAACGATCGCCGTTTCGCTACTTCAAAACCAGCCCGGAAATCATCCGCCTGGCAGTAATGCTGTAAATCCGATTTCCGCTCTCGTTGCGAAACGTCGAGGACCTCCTCCATGAACGGGGCATCGACGTGAGCCATGAAGCCGTCCGGTTCTGGTGGCATCGGTTCGGGCCGATGTTTGCAAACGAGATCAGGAAACGCCGGATCAAGGGGATGCGGTCAAGCCGCTGGCGGTGGCATTTGGACGAGATGTTCGTCAAGATCAACGGCGAGAAGCACTATCTCTGGCGCGCTGTTGATCACGAAGGTGAGGTTCTGGAGAGCTTTGTGACAAAGGCCCGGGACAAGAAGGCGGCGTTGAAATTCTTAAGGAAAGCAATGCGAAGGCATGGCCGCCCCGAAGTCATTGTGACCGATCGGCTCAGGTCATATTGTGCCGCGTTGAGGGAACTCAATGCCGGCCATCGCCAGGAAACGGGTCGCTGGTTGAACAACCGCGTGGAGAACTCACATCTGCCATTCCGACGAAGGGAACGGGCTATGTTGCGGTTTCGGCGCATGCGAAGTTTGCAGAAATTCGCCGCCGTTCACGCTTCCGTCTACAAACATTTCAATCAGGAACGCAGCCTCACCTCCCGAGCCAGCTTCAAGCAAAACCGCACCGCTGCTCTCACCGAGTTGCGTGGCCTCTGTGCCGATTAAGGGACAGCGATCCTGCCCTTGGTGAGACGAGTTCGCATTCGTCTGCCAGCACCGCCACCCATGTCTGTCTCACTTCAGCGGTGTTTATTGCCCCGGAATTGTGACGCAATTCCCGCGGGTTGTCGTTCGGTCATTGTCAGAAGTAATGCGGTTGAGGCCGGTAGGGCGGTTTCGTAGCCTCTCGCCATGCCCAAACGCGATCCATTCAAATACTTCCACAGCAGCCCGGAAATCATCCGCCTGGCGGTCATGATGTACGTCCGCTTTCCGGTCTCATTGCGGAACGTCGATGACCTGCTGCACGAACGTGGTATCGGGGTCAGCCATGAAACGATCCGGTTCTGGTCGAACAGGTTCGGTCCGATGTTTGCAGCTGAAATCCGGTATCGGCGGGTAGAAGGGCTGCGATCAGGGCGGCAGTGGCAGTGGTACGTGGATGAGGTTGTGGTGAAGAGCAATGGTAAACTTACTACATGTGGCGGGCGGTTGATCACGAGGGTGAGGTACTGGAGGCTATCGTCACGAAACGTCGAAACAAGCGTGCCGCATTGAAAAATATTAAAAACTGATGCGGCGCTACGGTCGGCCGGGAGTTCTGGTGACCGACCGGTTCCCTCCTACCGAGCGGCTTTGCGGGAAATCGGAGTTGCCGAGCTTAAGTGTACAGGCGATTGGTTGAACAACCGGATCGAGAATTCACACCTGCCATTCCGACGACGAAAACGGGTGATACAGCGCTTCCGACGCCTGCGAAGTTTGCGGAAATTCGCCGCCGTTCACGCCGCGGTCTTCAATCTCAACAATTCGGAGCGCAGCATAAAGTACAACGCTACCGCCAATATAGAGACGCGTTCTCATTGGTCTGATAGCCCCATTTCGTAGCCTCCAGCGGTCGAGAGGCGCCGGAGTCACTGCTTCGCCATGTGGACGTTGACATTCGACCTGTGCGACAATCAAAGAACTGCTCGCCGCAATTGGAAGGGAGGGGATGTCATGTGCCAAGTCTTCGCTGGCCAGGATCCGGACCGTTACACATCTACAACGCGCAGGTTGCGCCTGAACGGTCAGAGCACGAGCCTGAGATTGGAAAACGCATTCTGGGACATTCTGGACCAGATCGCCGAAGCGGATGGTGTTTCGACGCCGGCCTTCATCTCGACGCTTCATTCCGAAGTGCTGGAAACACGTGGCGAACCGGTTAATTTCACGTCGCTTTTGCGCACTGCATGCCTGATCTTCATCGCCCAACCCCACACGTCCTCGCATCAGGCCGAGGACCTGCCCGTGGCCGCGGAATAGACCGACGTTCACAAAATCGAGTGTAGTAAGACCCTACTACCCACGACCGGCGACTCTGCGTCATGCTGAATTGGTCAAGAAAACAGACCTGTTCAGGAGACCAAAGTGGCCAAAGCCATCCACAGCATGATTCGCGTCCTCGATGAGGCCCGTTCCGTCGACTACTATCGCCGCGCTTTTGGGCTTGAAGTGGCCGACCGGCTGGATTTCGACACGTTCACGCTGATCTATCTCAGCAACCCTGAAACCGAGTTCGAAGTCGAACTGACTGTCAACAAAGGGCGCACCGATCCCTACGAACTCGGTGACGGGTACGGCCATCTCGCTGTCAGCGTCGACGATCTCGACGCCGAGCATGCCCGCTTCGAGGCCGAAGGCCTCAGCCCCCGAAAATTGGTGGAATTTGCCCCGGCCGGAGAACTGGTCGGCCGGTTCTTCTTTGTGGCCGACCCGGATGGCTACCAGATCGAAGTTCTGGAGCGCAACGGCCGCTTCAAGTGAGCACGTCTTTCTCCGGCTCTCGCGGTAACGAGAGCCGGTTTCGGTTAAAGGAGAGGAGAAAACCATGACAAACTCGAATTCCCCTCGGGGCCTGACGCGGCGGCAACTGCTGTCGCGCAGCGCCGCCGCGGGCGCCGGATTTGTGGTCGGTGTCGGATTCGTCGCCGCACCGAACGCTGCCTGGGCAAAGGAAATGGTGGCGCTCAAGCCCGAGACCTTTGCCACGCTGGTGCAGATGGCGCGTGACATCTACCCGCACGACCGCATCGCAGACGAAAACTACGTGATCGCCGTCAAAGGTTACGACACCACAGAAGCCGCGCCGGCGATCGAGGCGGGGATTGCTTCTTTGGACGCCGCAGCGCGGGGACAGGGTTTCGCGTCGTACATCGACACGGGATGGGAACGCGACCGCGTCGATATCCTGCGCGGCATGGAAGACAGCGCGTTCTTCCAGCAGATCCGGGGCGGTCTTGTGACCGGGCTGTACAACCAGAAAGCGGTTTGGCCGATCTTCGGATACGAGGGCGCATCCTATGAACAGGGCGGATACATCGACCGCGGTTTCAACGACATCAACTGGCTCTAAGGCCATAGGGGAGGAAAAGCTATGGCTGCACCTTTTGATCTCAACGACGACGGCGTGGTCGTCATCATCGGTACCGGCGCGGGCGGCGGTGTTCTGGCCAACGAACTGGCCCAGAAGGGCGTGTCGGTCGTCGCTCTGGAAGCGGGCGGGCGTTACTTGCCCGACGACTACGTGAATGACGAATGGGAGAGCTTCGGCCAGTTGGCCTGGGTCGATCCGCGGACCACGTCGGGCGACTGGCGCGTGGCAAAGGACTTTTCGGGCCTGCCCGCGTGGATCGTGAAGGCGGTCGGCGGCACCACCACTCACTGGGCGGGCGCTTCGCTACGCTTTCAAGACCACGAGTGGAAGGCCAAGACCACCTATGGCGACGTGCAGGGCGCCAACCTGCTCGATTGGCCTATCGACGCGGCGGAAATGGCCCCCTGGTACGACAAGGCCGAGGAAAAGCTGGGCGTGACCCGCACCGGCGACCGCCCGGGCCTGCCGGGCAACAACAACTACCTCGTTTTCGAAAAAGGCGCCAAGGCGCTGGGTTACAAAGAGGTGCATACGGGCCGCATGGCGATCATGTCGTCCGACGATGGTGAACGGATCAAGTGTCAGCAGACCGGTTTCTGTTTCCAGGGTTGCAAGTGGGGGGCCAAATGGTCGGCGGCCTATACCGACATTCCCGCGGGTGAGGCCACCGGGAATCTCGAAGTGCGCGAGAATGCGCATGTCGCGCGGATCCTGCACAATGAAGAAGGCAAGGTGACGGGCGTCGAGTATTTCGACAAGGACGGCAACCTGCAAATGCAGAAGGCCAGGATCGTCTGCGTCGCGGGCAACTCCTTCGAAAGCCCGCGCTTGCTGCTGAACTCGGCTTCGTCGATGTTCCCGGACGGGCTGGCCAACAGCTCGGGTCAGGTCGGGCGCAACTACATGCGGCACATGACGGGTTCGGTCTATGCGACCTTCGACAAGCCGGTGCGCATGTGGCGCGGCACGACCATGGCGGGTATCATCCAAGACGAGGCCAAGCACGACCCTTCGCGCGGTTTCGTGGGCGGCTACGAACTGGAAACGCTCAGCCTGGGCATTCCATTCATGGCGGCCTTTCTCGATCCGGGCGCCTGGGGGCGCGAGTTCACCTCGGCTCTGGATGCCTATGAGAACATGGCCGGCATGTGGATCGTGGGCGAGGACATGCCGCAGGAAACCAACCGCGTCACCCTCAACCATGACGTCAAGGACCAGTGGGGCCTGCCGGTGGCCAATGTGCATTTCGACGACCACCCTAACGACATCGCCATGCGCAACCATGCCTACAAGCAGGGTATTGCAGTGTACGAGGCCGTCGGCGCAACACGTGTCTTCCCGACGCCTCCCTATCCGTCGACGCATAACCTTGGCACAAACCGCATGTCCGAGAACCCGCGCGACGGCGTTGTGAACCGTTGGGGTCAGACCCACGACATCGCGAACCTGTTCATCTCGGACGGCTCGCAATTCACCACCGGCGCAGCGGAAAACCCGACACTGACCATCGTGGCCCTTGCGATCCGCCAGGCGGATCACATCGCTCGCGAAATGAGCGCCGGCAACATCTGAGCCGGCGTAGTCAGACAAAATCGTCTTGAGACAGGGCAGGGGGCTTTGGCGGCCTCCTGTCATGACCAACGGATCCCCGTTTCGCAATTACTAGACCAACATTGAGATCATGAGCTTGGCGGTGATGATGCACGTTCGATCTCCGTTGTCGCGAGGGAACGTCGAGGATCTTCGGCACGATCGCGGGATTTACGTCGGCCCCGAATCCTCCCGCTATTTTTGAACCGGTTCGGGCCGATTTTTGCCCCTGAGATCCGTCGGCGGCGTGTCCTGCTGCTGCGGGCTTTCTAGTAAATGACAAAGTTCCTTGATCGGATTGCCATGCTAATCGAACAGCGTTGCGGGTGTCGGTGGAAAACGCGATTGCCGAACTGCAATCAAGGGAGGCCCGCAACAGTCCGGAAATGCTGACAGTACCACAGCCCCCGACTTGCGATCCGGTCGCTGCAACCGAACGGTCAGGCCGTCAGGTCAGCGCCTCTCGGCCTCGGTGAGTTCCCTCAATATCTCGTCAGTGTGCTGACCCAATTCCGGTGCCGTGCGCCTGAGCGTCGGTGCTTCCACGGACTGCTTGATGGGAAAACCCAGGATTGGCATCGAACTGCCATTGGGTGCGGGCGTTTCCAGCACCATGTCCCGATGCCGGGTCTGCGGATCCGTCAAGGCCGACACAACATCGAGGACCGGACCGGCTGGAATGCCTGCGTTGTTGAGGCGGACAAGCCAGGTGGCGGTCGTGTCAGTGATGAGGCGGCTTTGAACCTCTTCGCGGATCTCCGCGCGGTGCTGCACCCGCGCGTCATTGGTGGCAAATCTGCTGTCTTCGAACAGATGTCTGCAATCCAGCAGCGTAAAAAGCCGATCGACGATCCCATCGTTCGACACGGCAATCGCGATATGGCCATCGCTGGTCTCGAACAAACCGTAAGGTGCGACCAAGGGGTGGTCATTGCCGACGCGGGGCAGCGTCCGCCCCGTCGCGAAGACCTCGGTGGCCATATAGGCCAGAAGGCTGATCATGCTGTCGGTCATCGCGATATCTATGGATTTGAAATTCCGGAGCGGTTTGGGGACGGCCAGAGCCGCCGCGCATGCCAGAGCCGCGTAGAGACCGGCCACAAGATCGCTGATCGGAATTCCGGAACGCAGGGGCGGGTCGTCCGGCTTGCCGTTGGTCCACATGAAGCCGCTCATTGCCTGCGCCACGAAGTCAAAGGACGGGCGCGCCGCATAGGGACCGGTCTGGCCGAAACCGGAGATATGGCAAGCGATCAGTCGCGGATTCAGCGCTTCGAGAGAGGCATCGGAAAGGCCCATCGCGTCCATGGTGCCGGGTTTGAAGTTGTCGACGAGCACATCCGCCGCGGCGATCAACTGCTTGACGGTCGACATGCCGTCCTCACTGCGCAGATCGAGAACAACAGACCGCTTGTTTCGGTTGAACGAGGCGAAATACGCGCTCATTCCGTCGATTTTACTGCCCTGCTGCCGAAGTGGGTCCCCTTGCGGACCCTCGATCTTGATGACGTCGGCTCCGAGATCGGCGAGTTGCTGCGTGCAGAACGGCCCCGAAATCACCCGGGTCAGGTCGACAATCCGCACTTCCTCAAGGCTCATATGTCTAACCTCTGGCTCTGATCGCCGCGTCCAAGGGCTGCGTCGCCCCGATTGGCGGCGCCTTCAGCAAGCGCGCGGGGAGTTCGCGCCCGAGGACCTGCGACAGCCATTTCCCGTGCCGCACGAGGGATTCGAAATCGACGCCGGTCTCGTGCCCTTCCGCGTGCAGGAAGTGCACGAGGTCTTCGGTGGCGACATTCCCCGTGGCGCCGGGTGCGAAAGGGCAACCTCCGATGCCGCCGAGAGAGCTTTCATAGCGTGTGATCCCAAGCGACAGCCCCATCATGACGTTGGCCAGCGAAAGCCCGCGCGTGTCGTGGAGGTGTAGCACCAGTGATAGGTCGGGAAGGGCGCTGCGCAAAGCCGAGACCACCGTTTCTATCTGGCTTGGCGTGGCGGTTCCGATGGTGTCACCCAGCTTCAATTCGTCGAAGCCCATATCATGAAGCGCGCGCGCGACGCGCAGGACCTGATCGGTTGGTGTGACGCCTTCGAACGGACATCCAAAGGCCGCGGCCATTGCCGCCACGGGGCGCCGTCCTTCTGCTACGGCAAGCTCGCGGACCGGTTCGAACCGTGCGATGGCTTCATCGACCGAGCAATTGCTGTTTGCCTGGCTATGGCTTTCCGTTGCGGACAGGAAACACACCCATTCCTGAACGCAAGTGCGCGCAGCGCGTTCCGCCCCACGTTCATTCGGCACGAGTGCTTGAAACAAGATCCCCTCTCTTGCACCGAGGTCTTTGAGCACCTCTTCCGCGTCTGCGAGTTGGGGAACTGCGCGGGGCGACACGAAGCTGGTGACCTCGAACCGTTTCAGCCCGGCCTCTATGGCCCGCTCGACCAATTCAACCTTCTTGCTGGTTGGAAACGGCGTCCGTTCGTTCTGCAGCCCGTCACGCGGGCTGACTTCGGTCAATTGAACTTCCATTCGCCTCTCCGGAGCTGTGCTTTGCCTTGACACGTACCATACCGCCTGTCGACGTCGCTATGTGCGTTTAGCATATGGGGACGCCAGAGGGAAACCTGACATCGTGAATTGCGATGCCTTGCTTCTCGAAACGCTATTTCAATTGAAGGTGCGTCATAGTTACGCTGGTTCTGATGCGCAGTAAGGGAGGATTACGCCATGCGCGTGGCAGCTATTTGGACTTCAAAACTTGGAATGATCTCAGCGGGTTTCATGGCTTTTGCGGCGTTGCCGGCAGACGCGACAGAGTGCATCGCACCGTCGAACCCAGGCGGAGGCTGGGATTTCACCTGCCGGACCATCGGGCGGATCTTGACGGAACTGGATCTGGTCGACGGCAATGTGCAGGTTACCAACATGCCCGGCGGTGTCGGTGCCGTGACCTACGCAATGGTTGCCAGCGAGCGTTCGGACGACGCCGATCTGATCGTCGCGACATCGACGGTGGGCATCACCCAGATCGCGCAGGGCAAGTATCCCGCCGGCGTCGATGCCATGCGCTGGTTGGGCATGTTGGGTGCTGATGTCGGTGTCGTTGCCGTGGCAGCAGACAGCGAAATCCAGTCGATGGCTGACCTGAACGAGGCACTGAAGGCGGATCCGTCCTCGCTGACGACGGCTGGGTCGTCCTCTATCGGCGGCTGGGATCACATCCGCCTTTTGATCGCCGCACGCGAAGGCGGGGTCGAAGACCTTCCGGCGATCCGCTGGGTGCAATTCGATGGTGGCACTGACGCAGTGACGCAGTTGATTGGCGGACAGGTGGACGTCGTGTCGACCGACATCTCCGAGATCGGGGGCTTCGTGGAATCGGGCGACATTCGCCTGTTGGGTGTGATGTCGGACGAACGGATCCCGGCCTTCTCCGACGCGCCGACGATGATCGAGCAGGGCATCGAAATGACCGGCTACAACTGGCGCGGTCTCTACACCGGCGGTGACGTTTCGGACGACGCATATAACACGTGGGTTTCCAACCTTGAAACGCTGTACAACTCCGAGAACTGGCAGACTGCAGCGGTCGAATTCGGGCTTGTGCCGATCTGGCGCGGGGGCGACGACTTTGAAGCCTATATCCGCGAACAGGAAAAGGTTACGGCTGATATTTCGCGGGATATTGGTGTCATCCAGTGACGAGTACCCGTCTTCTGGCCGCCGTGATCTTTGTGATCGCGGCGGTCTATACCTGGTACGGCAGTACCTATTCCGTCGCTTTCGGAGATGTCTTGGGCCCGTCCGTCTTTCCGGTCATCGTCGGAATTCCCGCGATGCTGTTATCGGGATCTCTGGTTGTTTTTCCCGGTGGCGGTATCGACTGGCCGGACCGGTCGCACCTGTTCCGGCAGGCGGCAGCCATCGCGGTATTGCTGGGGTACGCGTGGCTTCTGACGCCGCTCGGCTTCCCGATTGCCACCTTCGGCCTCATCGCTGCACTTGGAGCAGTGCTTGGTGGCGATCCTCTCAAATCCGTCGTGTTGGGTGTCGTCATGTCGCTTGCTCTGTGGGTGATGTTCGACCAAATCCTGGGCCTTCCCTTGGCGTTCCTTGGCTCGATCTTCGGAGGCTGACACATGGAAACGCTTTCCCTGCTGGCCAGCGGTTTCACGGTCGCGCTGACGCCGCTCAATCTGTCGCTTCTGTTTGCGGGCTGCTTCGTGGGCACGCTCATCGGTGCCATGCCTGGGCTTGGCCCCGTGAACGGAGTGGCGATCCTGATCCCGTTGACCTTTGCTTTCGGGCTTGATGCAACTTCGTCGCTGATCCTGCTGTCGGCCGTATATTTCGGCACCATGTATGGCGGGCGGATCAGTTCGATCCTGCTCAATATTCCGGGCGATGAACCGGCGGTTATGACGACGCTTGACGGCTATCCCATGGCGCAGAAAGGCCAAGCGGTCGATGCGCTGGCGCTGTCCGGGGTCGCCTCATTCGTTGGCGCAACGATTGCGGTGATCGGTCTGTCGCTGTTTGCGCCTCTGCTTGCGCGCGCCGCGATCCATTTTGGGCCTGCGGATTATTTCGCGCTTTACATCATGGCCTTTGCCACAATCGGTGGCGTCGCCGGTGTGGATCCGCGCAAGACACTTCTGTCGGCGCTGATCGGCCTGATGATCGCAACGGTCGGCCTGGACCCGATTTCGGGCGTCCCGCGGTACACAGGCGGGAATTTTCACATCTACGACGGGATCGAGCCGATCGTGGCCCTGGTCGGCCTCTTCGCCATCTCGGAAATCCTCATGCTGCTTGAAAAGCACATCAAGGACCGCGTGGGCGCTATTCGCGTCGATGGCTGGATGCCTTCGCTGTCCACGATCCTGTCAACCAAATGGGCGATGGTGCGTGGCTCGTTGATCGGGTTCATCGCCGGCGTCCTGCCCGGTGCGGGCGCATCGCTGGGGTCGGTCATGTCCTATTCCATTGAAAAGCAGGCCAGCGACAAGGACGGAACCTTCGGCCAGGGTGATCCGCGCGGCGTTGCCGCGCCCGAAGCCGGCAACAACGCCGCGTCCGGTGGCGCCCTTATCCCGATGCTGTCACTTGGGGTGCCCGGCTCGGGCACCACTGCGGTTATGCTGGCGATGCTCATCTCGCTCAACGTGCAGCCGGGGCCTCTGTTGTTCGAACGCCAACCGGACCTTGTATGGGGGTTGGTCGCGTCGCTTTACATGGCGAACGTCACGCTTTTGATCCTGAATATTCCGCTGATCGGAATCTTCACCCGCTTGATGGCCGTTCCCACATGGGCGCTGATGCCGATCGTGGCGGCGGTCAGTTTTGTCGGCGTCTTCTCAATCTCGAATTCGGTCTTCGATCTCGAGGTGATGATCGCTTTCGGCGTGATCGGGTACATCCTGCGAAAAATGGATATCAGCCTTGTTCCGCTTGTCCTTGGCTTGCTGCTGGGCGGCGATATGGAGCGCAACCTGCGTCGTGCGATGTCGATCTCTGACGGGGACTGGAGCATTCTTTTGCAAAGCTGGATCTCCATCACGCTATACGTGCTGACGCTGGCATTCCTCGCCCTGTCGGTGTGGCTGGCGATGCGGTCCAACAAGCGCGGCAAGTCACGGAGGTTCGAGGCGTGACCTGGGGCTTTGTCGGGCTGGGGCAGATGGGCCTGCCCATGGCACGCCGCCTTGCGGGTGTTACCGATGTCGTGGCGTACGACCGCAAGGGGCGCGACGTCCAAGGGCTCAACACCGCGGACACTCCGGAGGGATTGGCCAACTGCGATGTGCTGCTCACCTGCCTGCCGGACGGAAAGGTCGTCGAATCCATGCTCTTTGGCGACGCGCGCCTTGCCGAGGCGCTGCCGGTCGGGGCCACGGTCATCGACACTTCGACCACTTCGCACGGCACTGCGCTGCGCTTGGGTAAGCGGCTCTCGGAGCTTGGTATCGGTTTTCTCGATGCGCCGATCTCGGGAATGCAGAAACGCGCAGAGGATGGCACGCTCACGATGATGGTGGGTGGTGATCCGGAAATGCTGGGCCGTCACCAAGACATGTTGGGCTCCATGGCCTCGAAAATCCTTCATGTAGGGCCGGTCGGGGCCGGGCAGTTGGCAAAGCTCGTCAACCAACTGCTGTTTGACATCAACATGGCCGCGCTTGCGGAGATTCTGCCGATCTCTGCCAAGCTGGGGCTCGACCCAGATCAGGTGGCCGAAATCGTCAATTCGGGAACCGGGCGCAGTTATGCCAGCGAATTTTTCGTTCCGAACATCCTGCGCGGGGTTTTTGACAAGGGCTATCCCATGCAGGCCGCCTACAAGGACCTGATCGCGGGGGCAGAAGTGACGGCGGAGAATGCCTTTCCCGCACCGGTGCTTGCAGCGGCAACCGCGACCTATCAGCAGGCGCTGGCCGAAGGGCTGGGGGCAGAGGACAAGGGCGCGATGATCAAGGTTTTCGAGCGAATGATCGGCGCAGAATTCAGGAGCAGGACATGAGTGGTGATCACGGTCTCCGGCGTGGCCTGACCAATTACGGCGACCGGGATTTCGCGGTGTATCTGCGTCGCTCCTTCGCGCGGTCGATGGGTCTGAGCCAAGAGATGCTGGACAAGCCGATCATCGGCATCGCCATGACGCCGTCGGATTTCAATAATTGCCACCGCACGATGCCGGAGCTGGTCGAAGCGGTCAGCCGTGGCGTTCTGGCTGCCGGTGCTTTGCCCCGCGCCTTTCCGACGATTTCGACAGGCGAGGTGTTTCTGAACCCGACCTCGATGGTCTACCGCAACCTGATGTCCATGGACACCGAGGAGATGGTGCGCGCGCAGCCGATGGATGCCGTGGTGCTGATCGGTGGATGCGACAAGACCGTGCCAGCCCAGCTGATGGGCGCAGCTTCCGCGGATGTTCCGGCGATCCAGCTTGTCACCGGGCCGATGAGCACCGGGCACTACAAGGGCGAGCGTCTGGGCGCCTGCACCGATTGCCGCCGCTTCTGGGGACGCTATCGCGCGGGCGAGATCGCGCGGGATGAGATCGACGTCGTGGAAGGCCGGCTGGCCGCCACGGCAGGCACCTGTGCGGTGATGGGCACCGCCAGTACCATGGCGATCATTGCCGAAGTTCTGGGCATGAGCCTGCCGGGCACCGCCGCCATACCTGCCGTCGCCGCGGATCGTTTGGTCGCTGCAGAGGCAACGGGCAGGGCAGCGGTGCATCTGTTGACCCACCCGCGCAGGCCCTCTGAGCTGATCACCGAGAAATCTGTGGAAAACGCCTTGCGCGTCCTGATGGCGGTATCGGGGTCGACCAATGCTATCGTTCATCTTGCCGCGATCGCCGGGCGGCGCAACATTTCGATTTCGCCGGAACGAATGAACCAGATCAGTGACGAGACGCCCGTTCTTGTAGACCTGAAGCCCGTCGGCAAGGGATATCTGGAAGACTTCCATCACGCGGGCGGCGTCGGTGCGCTTCTGCGTGAGCTCAAACCGCTTTTGCATCTCGATACGGTGGACGTGCTGGGCCAGACCCTCGCGGACAGACTCGCAGAGCCGCTCGATTGGGTGAACCGAGATGTGATCCGGCCTTCGGACGATCCGGTTTCGCCTGTGGGCGGTCTGATCTCGCTTGGTGGCAACCTCGCACCGCAAGGCGCTATCTTCAAACGCGCGGCTGCTACGGAAAGCATGTTCGAACATGAAGGGCGCGCGGTGGTCTTCGAAAGCCTCGAACATCTGGCCCGCAGCATCGACGATCCTGATCTCGATATTGAGCCGGATGACATCATGGTCTTGCAGAATGCCGGGCCCGTGGCGGCGGGTATGCCCGAGGCCGGGTATCTGCCGATCCCCAAAAAGCTTGCGCGACAAGGCGTGAAGGATATCGTCCGCATTTCGGACGCGCGGATGTCGGGCACAGCCTTTGGCACCATCGTACTGCACGTCGCGCCCGAAGCCGCGCGGGGTGGGCCGCTGGCGGCGGTGCGCTCGGGCGACCGCATCCGCCTGTCGGTCAAGGACAAACGCATCGATCTGCTGGTGGACGACGCGGAAATCGCCCGGCGGCTGGAGCAACACACGCCGCCGCCTTTGCCCGAGCGCGGTTATCGGGGGCTTTATGCCCGGGCGGTGACGCAGGCGCCCGAAGGTGTCGATTTCAACTTCCTGCAACACGAAAGCACAGCCCGGTTCGGGCGGGAGGACCAGTCATGAACCTCGCAACCCTGCTTCGACAGCGCGAAGCCGAAGGGCGTCCTATCCGCGTGGGTTTGATCGGGGCCGGGAAATTCGGCACGATGTTTCTGGCGCAGGCAGAACGTCAGCGAGGCATTCATGTTGTGGGTATCTGTGATCTGAACCCAGCCGCGGCGCGGTCCAATCTCGATCTCGTCGGCTGGGACGCAGCACGCTACGGGGCAGACAGTCTCGACGCAGCGGCACGCGATGGCACCACCCATGTGGGCGACGATTGGCAGGCGCTTGTTTCCCATCCGGCGGTAGACATCGTGATCGAATGCACCGGCAATCCGATGGCGGCGGTCACGCACATTCTGACGGCGTTTCGCGAGGGCAAGCATGTCATCAACGTAACCGTCGAGGCCGACGCCTTCGTCGGCCCGGGCTTTGGGGTCAAGGCCCGCGAGGCGGGGGTGATCTATTCGATGGCCTACGGCGATCAGCCCGCACTGGCGGCAGATCTGGTGGATTGGGCGCGCGCCTGCGGCTTTTCGGTGGTCGCCGCCGGGCGAGGTCACAAGTGGCTGCCTCACTACCGGCAGTCTACGCCCGATACCGTCTGGGATCATTGGGGGCTTACGCAGGAACAGGCCGAGCGCGGGCGATTGAACCCCAAGATGTTCAACGCTTTCCTCGACGGATCCAAGCCGGCGATCGAAAGCGCGGCGATTGCGAATGTTTGCGGACTGGACGCGCCAACGGATGGGCTGACCTTCCCGCCCGGGTCGATCGACGATGTCCCCACGCTTGCCCGGCCTGCATCGGAGGGCGGCGTGCTGGAACACAAGGGCATGGTCGAGGTAATCTCGTGCCTGCGCGAGGACGGCACCCCGATCCCGCACGACATTCGCAAAGGCGTCTGGGTCTGTTTCGAGGCCGATACCGACTACCTCAAGAATTGCTTCGAAGAGTACAAGGTCGTGACTGATCCGTCGGGCCGGTACATGTGCGAAAGCCGCCGCTGGCACCTTATCGGGTTGGAGTTGCCATATTCGGTCGCATCCATCGGCATTCGTCGAGAGCCGACCGGCGTGGCCACCGAATTCCGCGGGGATGTCGCGGCGATTGCCAAACGGGCCCTGAAAGCGGGCGAACTGCTGGACGGGGAGGGTGGGTATACCGTATCGGGCGGGTTGCGTCCTGCCGCGACCTCCGTTGCCCAAGGGTATCTGCCGCTGGGCCTGGCCCACAACGTGACGCTGCGCAGGGATGTCGCCGAAGGCGCCGCTGTCACCTGGGATGATGTGGACATCGACACAACCTCGGATGCCTATCGCTTGCGCAAGGACGTCGAGGCGCTGGCGGTCAAGGCCTGTGCGGCATGACGGGTCTTTCCTATGTGGGGCGCGGACTGCGCCGGCCTGAATCGGTGCTCGCGACCGCTTCGGGCGATATCTATTGCTCGCACAACGGTCATGGCGTTGCTCGCATCAGGCCCGATGGCGCGCAGCTTCTGTTGGCGCCGGCCACGCAGATCGGTGGCCTGCCGATTGTGCCCAATGGCATTGCCCTGCGTCCGGACGGCAGCTTTCTCGTTGCCAATATTTCGGATGCCGGCGGTTCGTTGGAACTCGACGCAGATGGCGTGCGCCTCTTCCATCCTTGCACTGATGGTGAGACATCTCCGCCAGTGAACTTCGTCGCGCTCGACGAGATGGGGCGAATATGGATTACCGTGTCTTCGACCTATTCACCCCGATGCCTAGCCTATAATAAGCATACGGCGAATGGTTATGTCGCCATGATCGAAGGCGGCAAGTTCCGCGTCGTGCTCGAAGGTCTGGCCTACACCAACGAGGTGCGGCCGGATTACGAGGGCGGCTGGCTTTACATAGCCGAGACGATGGCACAGCGCATCAGTCGTGTGCGATTGGACGAAAAAGGCTTGCATGGGGCACCCGAAGTTTTCGCCCAGTTGCCCCGCGGCGCCTTCTTGGACGGCATGGAAATCGACAGTGAGGGGGGTGTACTGGCGGCCTGCATCATTTCGTCGGAGCTGATCCGCATTGATCCCGATGGTGGGCAAACCGTCATCATGGGCGAACGCATGGATGCTTGGGTGAACCAAGTCGAGGATGCGTTCGATGCAGGAGACATGGGGCGCCACCATCTTGATACCTCGCCGACCACAGGCCTGCGAAACATCGCCAGCTTGGCCTATCACGGTGCGAATCTGGATCAGATCGTCTGCGGCAATCTGCTTGACGACAAATTGCCGTGCACGGCTGCGACCGTGCCGGGGCGTACCCCGGTGCATTGGCATACCGAGGTTCCGTTTTGGGGGGATGCATTTTGAGGGATCGCGAAATACGATGGCTTCATCATGCGTTTCGATCTCTTCTCACTGTCGATCTTTGAAACCGTTGCAGAGCTTGGCAGCATTGCCCGGGCCGCCGCGCGTCACAACATCGCGGCATCGGCTGCGAGCAAGCGTTTGTCCGATCTCGAGCGACTGGTCGGAACACCGCTCCTGCGTCGCCAGAGGCGAGGGGTGAGCCTGACATCAGCTGGTGAGGAATTGCTGGAGCATGCGAAGTCCATCGGTCGGATGGTCGAACGCATGGAATCCGAGATGGGCAATCATGCCCAGGGCATTCGCGGAACCATAAGGGTCTCTGCCAATACCTCTTCGATAACGCAATTCCTGCCCGAGGATCTCGCGGCGTTCGTGAAGGAACACCCAAACCTCCATATCCAGCTTGTCGAGCAGATGAGTCCGGATATTCTTGACGCAGTCAGATCCGGCGCCGCTGATCTCGGCATCTACTCGGGTTTTACCGATTCAACGGGCGTGCAATCGCTGTTGTATCGACGTGATACGCTCGTCATTGCCGCACCGCGGGAACATCGGCTTGCGGCGCTGGACTGCGTCACCTTTAGAGACGTACTGGACGAAGATTTCGTCGCCTTGCAGCAGGGCAGCTCGATCAAGAACTATCTGGAGCGGCAAGCGCATGCGTTGGGAAGCGAGATCCGCACACGTGTCGAAGTCATGAGTTTCGATGGTGTACGCAGGATGGTTCAGGCCAAACTCGGCATCGCGATACTGCCGTTGGGAGCCGTCGAGCCATATCTGGGGAGTTCCGAACTTGCGATGATCCCGATCGACGAGGCGTGGGCGCATCGTGAGCTTCGCATCGCGATGCGCGACCGGTCGATGCTGACAAAGCAAGCGCGAACCCTGCTCGAGTTTCTATCGCCTGAAGGAGCGTGAATGGCCTCGGGCGGCATAGCCAGTTCAGGCATTGTCAGAGTAAACTCGTTTGAGGCGGGGAGGGCGGTTTCGTAGCGTTGCACCAAGACCAAACGATCCCCGTTTCGCTAATTCAAAGCCAGCCTAGAGATCATTCATCTGGCGGTGACGCTGTAGATCGGATTTCCGCTCTCGTTTCGGAACATCGAGGATCCGTTCCACGAGTGCGGCATTGACGAGAGCCAAGAAGCCATCCGTTTCTAGTGGCACCGGTTCGGACCGATGTTCGCCGCCGAGATCAGTAAGCGCCAAATCAAGGAGATGAAATCAAGCCTCTGACGGTGACATCTCGACGAGATGTGCGTGAAGGTCAACGGCGAGCGATACAAGTTGAGGCGGGGTTTGGATCGCTAAACGGAGTTATTGGAGAGCTTTTTCACGAGGATCAGAGACAAGTTGGCGGCATTGGAATTCTTGAGAAAAGCTAAGAGAAAGCGCGGCCGCTCCAAGTGGTCGTGACCAGCTTGCCTATGTTCTACGGTGCGGCGTTCAAAGCATTCGGTACCGGCAATCGGCGGGGAGCCGGACGCTGGTTGTGCAACCGCGCTGCGAATTCAAGCCTGACGTTTCGACGACGAGAGCGGGCCATGCTTTTCTACCGCCGTATGCGAAGTCTTTAGATATTTGCTCCGGCCCTCAACCACTTCAATGAGGATCGCACCCCTCAACACGAGGCCACTTCGAGCAGAACCGCATCGCCGCTCTCGCCGAGTGGCGCGGCTTTTGCGCGGAATATGGGGCAACTACGCTGTCCTTGCAAAGACCGGTTCGTATTGGTCCGGCAGCACCGCTATGAGTCCTGATTCCAAGCCTGTTTCCAAAGCCGGGTTGACTAAATGTGCACCGCGCCAAGAAATCAATTCACAAGACTACGCCTGTTTGCGGCTAGCCAGCCACTCAACCGCGAAATACACTGAACTCAAGACACTACAAACGGAGACACACTCGAAATGACCCCATTCGCAATAGCCGGCGTTCAGATGCATGTCGCGGCTCTGCACTCAAATGTCGAAGCGATGCGGCATCGGATCGAAATTCTGATGGCCCGCTTTCCGTGGACGCAGATGGTGTTGTTTTCCGAACTCGCGCCTTTTGGCCCCTTGGATCGTTTCGCGCAGCCTTTCCCGAACGATACTTTGCAACAACTGCAAGACGACGCGCGCCGCTTCAGGATCTGGCTGATCCCCGGCTCGATGTTCGAGAAAACCGAAGATGGGCGGATCTTCAATACATCCGTCGTCATAAATCCGGACGGCGAGATCGTCGCGAAATACTCCAAGATGTTCCCGTTCCGTCCGTATGAGGCCGGGATCTCGGCGGGTACGGAGTTCTGCGTCTTCGACGTGCCCGAAGTTGGGCGTTTCGGTCTGTCGATCTGCTACGACATCTGGTTCCCTGAAACGACGCGTCAATTGACCAGCCAAGGCGTCGAAGTGCTGCTGCATCCGGTGCTGACCGGCACCACCGACCGCGACGCGGAACTGGCCATCGCGAGGGCGACGGCGGCACAATTCCAGTGTTACGTCTTCGACGTCAACGGGCTGGCCGCTGGCGGCGTGGGCCGATCGGTCGTGGTTGATCCGTCCGCTACGGTGCTGCACCAATCCGCCGGGCAGGAGGACATGTTCCCGATCGAAATAGACCTGGATCAGGTTCGACGGCAGCGGGAAACCGGCCTCAAGGGGCTTGGGCAGGTTCTGAAAAGCTTCCGCGACCGCGAGGCGGATTTTTCCGTCTACGACCGGACAAGCGGCGTTGACGCATACCTGAATACACTGGGTCCATTGGAAACACCTACGCAAGGATCGCTTCGTGGCGTGCGAACGACGGATCCCAGAACAGCCCTTGGATACACCGAGAATACGGATTTTCCGCCACTGAACTTCTCTGTCTTTCAGGGCAGAACGGGATCAGACTGACCGGATTGGCGGGTGGCACCGGTCCGGACGCGACGAACAGGAGGCAATGCATGAACTTGCATTCCCAGAAGGGCAAGTTGCCGTCGATCCGGGACTACTACAGCGCGACGCAATTGCGCGCCGACCGCTGGAGCGCGCTTCGCGAGGCCGCCGAAGGGCTGTCGCGCCATGGTACGGAGGGGCGGCAGGGCAAAAAGCTTCTCGCGACGGCCGAGCATCTGTTCGATGTTCTTGCGCCGATCGAGTGCTACTGGGCGTTTCCCGGAATACATGCCTTCGAGCACCTGCGCAGGCTTTTGCACCATGGCCACACCGGGGACTTGTCGGTCTCGGTGCGCCGGATCGCCAGGGCGCTGACTTCGGGCGCCTACAGACGCCGCAGCATCCCTCTGTCGTCCGAGGAAATCGACAACGAGGATTACGAGGACGAAGCCTCGCTCGCGCCCGAGGCTCGGGCCCTCGGCCGCCCCTATTTCGAGGTCCTGATCGTCGATGACGTGTCCGAGCCGCAGGAGCGGTTCCTGCGCCAGAACCTGTTGCGTATGCGCCGGACGGAGGATCCATTCATCTATGAACCGGTCATCGTTCCTTCGCTCGAGGATGCCCTGATCGGTGTCCTGTTCAACTACAACGTGCAGGCGGTGGTTGTGCGGCCGGGCTTGACCTTAAAATCCAAGATCGATTTGCCGATCCTCAGCCAATACCTCACCCGCGTCAGCGAAGAAGAGGACGTGGACGCGATCGAACCTCATGAATACGGTCCCGAAGCCTGCCGGCTGATCGCGAAAATCAGACCCGAACTGGATGCCTATCTGGTCACGGACCGTTCCGCAGAGGATATTGCCGGGCTTGATCTGGGGCGGTGCAGACGGGTCTTCTATAACCAGGAAGACTTTCTGGAACTGCACCTGAACATCCTGCGCGGCGTCGGCCGCCGGTACAAAACCCCTTTCTTCACTGCGCTCAAGGAGTATTCGAGGCAGCCCACGGGTGTGTTCCATGCAATGCCGATCAGCCGGGGCAAGTCGATCAGCCGGTCGCACTGGATCCAGGACATGGGCGCGTTTTACGGGCCGAACATCTTCCTTGCCGAAACATCGGCGACGTCCGGCGGACTCGACAGCCTTCTGGAACCGCGCGGGCCGATCAAGGAAGCGCAGGACATGGCCGCACGGGCCTTTGGCGCAAAGCATACTTTCTTTGCCACAAATGGCACGTCGACCTGCAACAAGATCGTGGTGCAGTCGCTGGTTCGACCGGGCGACATCGTTCTGGTGGATCGCGACTGCCACAAATCCCATCACTACGGGATGGTTCTGGCCGGCGCGAGCGTCGTCTACATGGACAGCTATCCGCTGCATCAATACTCGATGTACGGTGCCGTGCCGCTGCGCGAGATCAAGCACGCGCTGTTGAACCTCAAGGCCGCCGGCAAGCTTGACCGGGTACGGATGGTTCTCTTGACCAACTGCACCTTCGACGGCGTCGTCTACAACGTTCAGCGAGTCATGGAGGAATGCCTGGCGATCAAGAAGGACCTGATCTTCCTTTGGGACGAAGCATGGTTCGCCTTCGCGCGGTTCGACCCGACCTATCGTCAGCGAACCGCCATGGGCGTCGCGAACCACCTGCGGGAATCGTTGCGCAAACCGGAAACCGCGGCAACCTGGGAAGCGCAACAGGAAGAGTTGAAGGGCGCAAGCGAAGAGGTTTTGCTCAAGACGCGGCTGGTTCCGCCGCCGGACGCGCGGGTGCGGGTCTATGCCACGCAATCGACCCACAAGACCCTGACCTCATTGCGACAGGGCTCGATGATCCACATCAACGACCAGGACTTCAAAGGCGAAGTCGAGCAGTCGTTTCATGAAGCCTACATGACGCACACTTCGACGTCGCCCAACTATCAGATCATTGCCTCGCTGGATGTCGGACGGCGGCAGGTCGAACTGGAAGGCTTTGAGTTCGTTCAGAGGCAGATCGAAAGCGCGATGTCGATCCGTCGGGCCGTCTCGGACCACACGCTGCTCAGGAAATACTTCAAGGTCCTGACCGCAGGAGACATGATTGCCGAAGAGTTCCGCGAAAGCGGTGTGGAGGCCTACTATGATCCCGACCACGGCTGGTTCGACACATGGTCGATGTGGAGCAGGGACGAATTCGTCCTCGACCCCACGCGCGTGACGCTGGCCGTTGGCGGTACGGGTTGGGACGGGGATACGTTCAAGACGAAGATCCTGATGGACAAATACGGCATCCAGATCAACAAGACGTCGCGAAATACAGTGCTGTTCATGACCAACATAGGCACCACCCGATCGTCGGTCGCCTATCTGATCGAAGTGCTGGTCGAGATCGCAAACGAGTTGGACGAGAAACTCGACGACGCCTCGAAAATGGAACGCCGTTCGTTCGAGAACCGTGTTTCGGCCCTTGTCGAGCATCTTCCGCCATTGCCGGATTTCAGCCGTTTCCACGACGCGTTCCGCGCTGGCAAGGAAACTCCGGAAGGTGACATCCGCAGCGCCTTCTTCCTCGCATACGACGAAGACAACTGCGACTATCTGCCGTTGGATGACAAACTGATGGAGCGCTTGGAGAGGGGCGAGGAACTGGTCTCTGCCAGTTTCATCATACCCTATCCCCCCGGCTTTCCCATTCTCGTGCCCGGCCAGGCCGTAAGCCCGGAAATCCTGTCCTTCATGAGAATGTTGGACGTCAGCGAAATCCATGGATACCGCTCAGACCTTGGTTTGCGCGTTTTCACCAATGACGCCTTGAAGTCCATTTCAAAGAAGAAGTCCTAGGGGGAGGAAGTCATGCCGAAAAAGACGCTCAACAACATCTCGGAAATTCGTCGGTATTTTCACACGAACACCGATCCGATCTACTTTGTCTCCGCAACGAACTTCAATCTGCTCGGCCTCGACGAGTGGGTAAAAAACTTCAAGTACATTTGCTATATGGACTGCTTCGACGGGCGGCACCCGAATGTCCTTGTGCCTTCCGAACTGCCGCATGACGAGTTCCAGTCCATCGAGGACATCAACAACTACCTCCTGCAGCACAAGGAAGTGGTCGATTACGTGAAGGCGCGCGGGGGAAAGCCCAAGTTCGTCTTTCTGATGTTCGACGAAAAATCCGAGAAGCTGGTCAAAGACCTTGGCGGCGAAGTCTGGTTTCCGAAGGCCAAGCTGCGCACGGCGATGGACAACAAGATCGAAACCGTGCGCGTCGGCAACAAGGCGGGCGTTCCCTCCGTTCCCAACACACTTGCCAAGGTCGACAGCTATGATCACCTCAAGAAGCTGTCGGACAAGGCCGGGCTTGGACATGACCTGGTGTTGCAGTCGGCGTTTGGTGATTCCGGGCACACGACGTTTTTCATCAAGTCCGAGTCCGATTTCCGCAAGCATGAACACGAAATCGTCGGTCAGGGCGAGATCAAGATCATGAAGCGGATCGATTGTCGCGGCTCTGCGATCGAGGCCTGCGCCACATCGCAAGGCACTATCGTCGGTCCGTTGATGACCGAACTCGTCGGGTTCAAGGAGCTTACCCCCTATCGTGGGGGCTGGTGCGGCAACGAAATCTTCTCGACAGCATTCCCCCCGAACACCCGGCAACAGGCCAGGGAATTGACGTTCAAATTCGGCGAGCAGCTCAGAAAAGAAGGCTATCGCGGGTATTTCGAACTTGATTTCCTGGTCGACAAGAAGACCGGTGAAATCTGGCTCGGCGAATTGAATCCACGTATCACAGGCGCCTCGTCGATGACCAACCATGCGGCCTTCGCCCATGCGGATGCCCCTTTGTTCCTCTTCCATCTGCTGGAGTTCTCGAAGAAGCCTTTCAAACTGGACGTGGAGGAGTTGAATGCCCGTTGGGCCGATCCGGACATGATCGACTCGTGGTCGCAGATGGTGATCAAACACACCGAAGACACTGTCGACATCATCACCTCCGCCCCTCAGTCGGGCATCTACAGGATGCAGGCCGATGGGCAGGTCGTGTTCGACAGGTTCGACTACCACCGCCGCGCGGTGGAAAGCGAAGACGAGGCATTCTTCCTGCGAATTTCAAATGTCGGAGATTATAGGTACGAAGGCGCAGACTTAGGTATTCTCGTGACCCGGGGCCGCTCCATGACCAAGGGATTCCAGCTTACCGAAAAGTCCAAACGCTGGATCGCCGGTATCAAGAACGCGTATTCGGCGCGTCCGCTCCCTTCGGCTCACGCGTTTGAAGATCCCGCGTTCAAGATTATGTAGAGCGCATGAAACTCACGTTCCGTGCCTTCGATGAAGCCGAGCCTGGACCGAAATGGTCCGGGCTTTTCGCTGAATACAGGCAAGCCTACCTGAATTGGTGGTCGCGCGAAGGCCTGTCCGATCGGCCGACTTATCTGGAGTGCAGGAAAGCCCTGCAAACGCACATGCCCGAGATCGTCGGATTGTATGACGGGCTTTGCGACCTTGCCGGCGGCGGTGACCTGGAAGCCCGGTTTCTGAGTTTCTACTGCCCGCCGAAATACCTGGCTGGTTGCAGTCAGGCCATCTGGCCAGGTGACGAGCCGATGCTGGTGCGCAACTACGACTACAGCCCCGATGCATTCGACGCCGTTCTCATGAAAACCGGTTGGAAGGGACGTCAGGTGATCGGAACGTCCGACGGGCTTTTCGGCCTCGTCGACGGGATGAACGATGCCGGCCTCGCGGTGTCGCTGACATTCGGAGGCCGCCGTGCCGTCGGTGAAGGTTTTGGCGTTCCGCTTATCCTAAGATACTTGCTGCAGATTTGCTCGAACACCGCTGAGGCCGCCGAGGTTCTTCAGCGTGTTCCATGCCACATGAGTTACAACGTGACGGTGCTTGATCGTGATCGGCGGTATCTGACAGCCTATCTCGCGCCCGACCGACCGACTGTCATTTCCCGTGCCGCCGTCGCGACAAATCATCAGGAAAGCGTCGAATGGCAAAGCCACGCTCGCATGACAGCGACAGTGGAACGTGAACGCTATCTGCTCCAGCGTTTGACGCTGCATCCGGAAACCAAAGAAAAGTTCATTCGGTCCTTCCTGCAGCCCCCTCTGTATTCACTGGCCTACGACAGAGGATTTGGCACGCTTTACACCGCAGCCTACCATCCTCGCCGAGGTGCGGTCGACGTGATCTGGCCTGATCGGATCTGGCAGAAAAGGCTGGAGCAATTTGAAGAGGATGCAGTCAGCATCAGTTATCCTGATGTGACCCTACCCGCGGATTCGCGGTACTGACGCACGAAGGGTTTTGCGTCGTTGCCGCAAAGCGCAAGATCTCGCCCCCGGCACTCGCCGAATGGCGCCAATTTGGCGGCACTCAATACGGCAATTGAACTGTCGTCGTGGAGATTGGTTCGCAGCCGTCTGACAGTACTGAAGGCAATTCGTACATCGCCCATTTGGTCGGGTGAAGAAGACTCAAGACATGACCTGAATCATTGTCGAAAAACAGGTTTGCAGTGTTTCCTTTCGAAAAGGCCCGAAAAAGCCCCGGTAGAAGCACGAATACCCTCGGGCTTTGTGTCAAAGGACAAATGGGGGATTGCCGCTGAAGCTGAACAGTCAAATCGGTCTTTCCGCGCAGCGATCTGAATTGCGGGATTTCAGCGGCGCTGCGCGCTTGTATGCGCGTTTTCGCCTTGCAAGGCTGAATGGGTTGGACCCTATCGCAGTGCAGGAGCGATTGCTGTTGCGGCTTCTGCACCGGGCCAGGTTCACGCGGTTCGGTGAACACTACGGTTTCTCGCAGATTCCGGATGTGAGCGGGTTCCAGGCGCGCGTGCCGATACGGCGATATTCCGATTTTTTGAATGAATGGTGGCAAAAAGGGTACCCGGACCTGACCGACGTGACTTGGCCGGGCCGTATACCTTTTTTTGCCATGACTTCCGGTACGACGACAGGCCGGTCGAAATTTGTTCCCTACACAACGGACATGCGCAGGGCGGCAGCGAGGGGGGGCATGGATCTATTGTGTTTCCACCTGATGAATCGACTCTCAAGCCGATTGTTCGGGGGATTGGCACTGGCGCTGACCGGGCCAAGCGAGTTGGAACCGCGACTCGAAGGTGTGAATGCCGGAGCGGTCAGCGCTATTGCCTTGGGTGCCCTGCCTGTCGCGTTCCGCAACCGTTTGCTCCCCCCGCCCGAGGTGGCAAATCTGCCGGATTGGCAGGAAAAGATTGAACGTTTGGTGGATCTTTCCGTCGATCGGGATGTGCGCATTTTGGGCGGGTCCCCCAACTGGCTCCTGATATTTCTCGAGGCGCTCGCAAGGCGATTTCCGGACCGTTCGGCCCGCCTTTCCAGTTGGTTCCCGAATCTGGAGTTGATCATGCACGGCGGGGTCAACTTCGAGCCCTACCGGGACCGCTTTCGCAAGCTTTTGGTTGGAAGCCACGCCGAGACGCGGGAGATGTACTCGGCAAGCGAGGGCGTTTTTGCGATTGCGGACCGCGGAGACAACGAGGGCATGAGGTTGCATCTCGACGGCGGGGTCTTCTTCGAGTTTGTCCCGGTCGATACCCTGCCTTCCGAAACGCCGGTCCGCCATTGGGTGGCGAATGCCGAAACCGGACAGGACTATGCGTTAGTCGTATCGACCTCGGCCGGTCTTTGGGCCTATCTGGTGGGGGACGTGGTGCGACTGGTTGACCGTCAGCCGCCGCGACTGATCGTGGTTGGACGGGTCGAGAACGGGTTGTCGGTATTCGGTGAGCACCTCATCGAGGCCGAAATCGCGCAGGCCATTGCCAAGGCTACCGCGTCGTTCGGGCTTTCGGTGCTCGACTATTGTGTTGGTGCCATAACTGCCGAAACTGGCGGGCATCATCTCTACCTTCTGGAGACGATCGAACGCCCGTCCGCCGAGGTCCGGACGAAGATTTCGGAACGAATAGATGCGCATCTTTGCGCGCTGAACGAAGACTATTCCGAATTGAGGAGAAGGAATCTTGCACTTGACGCGCCCGAAGTCCGGTTCGCGCAACCGGGCGGGTTCGTGCGCTGGATGGAGCTGCGACGCAAACTTGGTGGTCAGAACAAGGTGCCGCGGATCATCACGGATGAGCCGCTGTTCAAGGATATCCTGGCGACCGTTCCGGTCGCGGATGACGGAGAAGCAGGGCCATGACCGAGGTTTTGTGGCGCGATGCGGCAAAGGACAGGGTCATCACCCGCTCTGACGTTCCGTCCGAACAGACGCTTGCGCTGTTGAATGCCACCGTCTGGGGCAGCAGGGATACAAGATACAGGATCCTCGGGGTTTCATCCAAACTGCAACGGTTGCGGGAACCGAGTTACTTTGTTCTATCCGAAGAGAATGAGGAATTGTGTGTCTTTGTGCTGGACAGGTGCAGCAAGCCGGTCGGGTCAACGATGTGCGAAGCGTATCATTTCGCGATGGCCGCGACGGTCGGGCACCGCCGGAACGAAGGACTCGCCAGCATCCTCATCAAACACATCCGCAGGTATTGCGAGGCGACAATGGCCAAGCCTGGTTTCGGGTTCGGCTATGTCGAGGCAACCACCGAGTTTTCACTCAGGTTGTCGGAACATGTGGGCCACGGCATCGAGGCTGACATTCCGCTGCTGCTTTTCACACGCCTATTTCCGCGGGAGGACTCGCATGTCCGGATGATCGCTGAAGGCGAGGTCGACGAGCTTCTCAGCGGCCTTAAAAGGCTCTATGGCGATCACGAATTGGTGGATATCGACAAGTCCCTGAACGCGAATGAATGCTTCGTTTATCGCCGCGACGGTGCCGTCTTGGCGGGTGTTCAGGCCGAGGTGCTGACTTGGTCCATCGACGCCCTGCCGGGAATGATCGGCGCTATCCTGCTGGGTGCGTTGCCCAGAATGTGCGGCTTGAATCGGCTGATCGATCTGCGCAACTTGCGGATCTTGCGGTTTGGAAACCTGCTGGTCCCGATCGGGTCCGAAACCGAGTTCTTTGCATTGCTCTCGGCCTGTCTTGCTCGCCACGACGCTCACATCGGTCTGGTCATGCTGGACAGGCGCAGTCCGGTCTTGGCCCGGCTGCAGAGTTGCGGGAGGTTTGGCCTGCTGTCAAAGGCAGTCAAGGGATCCGTCAAACTCTGCATTGACACGGTAGGGCTCGAGGCAAGTCTGGCTGCTCGCCTGGCCAACAGGCCGCTTCATGTGAGTGCAGCCGACGTTTTCTGATGGTGCTAACGCACCAAGCGGCGGGCCAGGGCCGCCGGCAAGAGCTTGAAGGCAGCCGCTACCGTTTTGTTGACAAGCCCGGGGATCACGACTGCCTTGTTGGCCTCGACCGCGCGGATGGCGGCCTCGGCCACTTGCGCCGGCGAGGTCCAAAGCCAGCGCGGCACCGAAACGGATTCCACCGTTCCGCCCGCGGCCGCCTGGAAATTCGTCTCGGTGAAGCCGGGACAAACCGCGGCCACGTGAACGCCGCCCTCACGCATCTCTTCGCGGAAGGCCAGCGAGAACTGGTAGAGGAAGGATTTCACAGGGTAATAGAGTGTTCCTCCCGCATGGGGCGGCAGCAGGGCGGACAAGGATGAAACGTTGATTATCCGGCCATATCCGCGCTCGAACATGGATGGCGCAAAGAGATAGGCGAGCCGCACCGGCGCGACGGCCATGACTTCGATACAGGACCGGTGTCGTTTCCAGGCGACCTCACACAATTCTCCCGGCACTCCGAAGCCTGCGTTGTTGACCAAAATGTCGACCCGCTTGCCTGCTGTGCGCAGAGCGTCAAAGATATCCTGTGGCGCTTCGGCCTCCGAAAGATCCATGGGCAGGACCGTGCTCTTCACTCCGTAACGTTCCGACAGGTCCGCCGCCAGCGCCTCCAGAGGGCCGATGCGCCGTGCCACCGCAACGATATTTACGCCGCGTGCCGCATATGCATGGGCGAAGGACCTTCCGATCCCGGACGACGCCCCGGTGATCAGGGCTGTTATTTGTGGTGCCTCCCCGGACAATCAATGCCTTTCACAAATTCAGGGTTTCGCGCGCCTCGCCGAGGCACTTCAGCAGGAAATCGATCTGGTCGCGCTCATGTTCACAGGTCATGACAAAGCGGATCCGAGCCTGACCCAGTGCAACCGCAGGAAATCGCGCATGCGGTGCAACAATGCCGCGATGCCGCAAGAGGCGGGTGAATTCGGCGGCATCCATCTCGTTTCCGATCAGGACCGGCACGATATGCGCCTCGCTGCCCAAGGTATCGAATCCCATCGCCTGAACCTCGCGCCGGAAATAACGTGCGTTTTCCATTGCCTTTTCGCGCCGCCAAGGCTCGCGTTCAGCTATGTCGATGGCCTCGGCCACTCCCGCCGCGACCGCAGGCGGCAACGGAGCCGAGAAAATATAGGTCCGGGCCGAGATGCGAAGGAAATCAATAATCTCGCGATCGCCTGCAATATAGCCTCCGACGCCCCCAAAGGCCTTGGTGAAGGTGCCCATCTGAAGATCGACCTGCGACGTAGAAACTCCGAGATGTTCAAGGCTCCCACGCCCGTTTGGTCCAAGCATCCCGACGCCATGTGCATCGTCGATCATCAACAGCGCGTCGTGATCCTTGGCCAGGTCCACAAGCCGCGGGATAGGCGCGATGTCGCCATCCATGCTGAACACGCCATCGCTGATGATGAATTTGGTCTCGCTGTCGGATGCGGCCAACTGGGCCTTGAGCGTTTCCATATCCTTGTGCGGAAACTTTGAAATCTTCGCCTTCGCCAATCGGACACCGTCAACGACGCTGGCATGATTGAGTTCCTCGCTGAAGATCTCCCAGGCCGGTGTGACCGAGGCCTCTTCCGGCAGTGTGCTTTCGTAGCCCAGATGTACCTTTGCCAGAGCCTCGATGAAATCCACCTTGAGAACGGCGGGAATGGCGCCGACATTGGCCATGTAGCCCGCCGCAAAGCATATCGCGTCTTCCTGCCCGACGTATTCGGCAATGCGCCGCTCCAGCGCCCGGTGCACGTCTATGTTCGCCGCCATCTGTCGCGAACCACCCGAGCCGAGGCCATATCTGTTCAGGGCCTTGGCAGCCGCTTCCTTGACGTCGGGGTGGTTCGACAAGCCCAGAAGGTTGTTGGAACAGAACAGCAGGTGATCACGCCCGTCCACCCAGATCACAGGCTCGGTTGTCGCGCTGTTGACGATCGGGTTCTGCGGATAGAGGCCGGAGTTCTTGATCAGCCGGATCAGCGACTTGATCCGCTCGGGTGGGCGTTTGGGGGTTCCATCCATATCGTCCTCGCAAATGTGCGGACTGCCCGGTCCGTCGCCGCGTCTTTGGAATGTTAACGGTCCGGTACAAATGACGATTTGATTTGCATCATTGAGATCGCCGACCAACCTTTGGTCAGTTTCTGCCGCCACGATCCCCTTATGCGTCGGTCATTGGTCCGGTTGGCATTGTTAGCGAAAACCGAAATTAGACTGGGAGTGCACAGCGCCGGGTTTGCCGGAGGCTGGTTTCCGTTGGTTCCACGGCTATTACCTCAGTTTCCAGAACTTCGTAGAAATCGGCTTCCGCTTTCGCACCCGAATGTGGAGGATCTTTTGCAAGAGCGCGGTATCGACGCGAGCCGTGACACGGTGCGGTGCTGGTGGCGGCGGTTTGCGCCGAAATATGCAGCCGATTTTCGAAGGAACTGCGTCCAACACCTGCGTGCATGAGGTTGTTGCTTCAACAGTTTCTGCAGCAAATCGTAATTTGGTGTATCCAAATACTCGCCGATCGACCTCGGAGTTTAGGACAAGCGCGTCCTGCTTGGGCGGTCGCACCAAACTGTGCGTTCGCAAGTCGACCTCAATGTTTTTCTTCTAACCGTATTGGGTGCACGCATCCGGCGATAGTTAACTATATGCAAAAAATATGAATTTTGGCCGCCAACCTGGAGGTCGGAATGGAATGCAGCCAAGGAGCCCGCATCCAATATAAGTTTTCCAGATAGTAGGTATCGGTGATTGATATTTCCGATTCCCCTCGATCGATGCTGGACTTCTCTGGGATTGCCATCGTGTTGATCAATCCTGGAGGAGGGGAAATGAGAAATACCATCTCGCACATGCTGCGGGCCGCTGTCGTTACAGCATCAGTCGTCGCCGCATCGGCTGCAAATGCCGGCGTCGATGAACTGCCGGCCGAAATCCAAGAAAAGCTTTACAACCCGGATCTGATGGATCCCAACCAGCCCTTGGGCGACAGCGCGTATCGCGACTGGGTTGCCAAAAACCCACCGCCCTGGAAGATCGGCTACGCATCGTCCTATGCGGGAAACACCTGGCGCGCGGCGGTCATGGACCGGTTGCAGAACGAGCTCATTCCGAAATGGAAAGAGCTGGGCATGATCGAAGAGGTGATCGTAACACAGTCGAACCTGAATGACGCTACGCAGATCCAGCAGATCCGTCAGCTTGTCGATCAGGGCGTGGATGCGATCATCGTCTGTTGCTCGAACCCAACGGCGCTGAACGCATCGGTCGAATACGCCTACAACAACGGCGTTGCCGTGTTTTCGGGCATCGGCTACTTGACCAGCCCCTATTCCGTCAACTCTTCGGCGAACTTCGTCGTCGGCGGCCGGATGATGGGCGAATGGATGGCGAACGAGATCGGCGGCAACGGCACCGTCCTGAACGTCGAGGGCATCCCCGGTGCTTCGGCATCGGACAGCCAGAACGTCGGGATCGAGGCCGCCATGGCTGAAAACCCGGACATCAAGGTCAAGGGTCCGCTGGCTGGCATGTGGACCGATCAGGTCGCACAGGCAGAGATTCAGCGCTGGCTGGCGACCAATCCAGGCAAGCTGGACGGCATCATCATTCAGTCGGCATCCGAACTGGGCGCCTTGCGTGCGCTCCAGCAATCCGGCCGCGAAATGATTCCGATCACCATCGGTTCCGAACTTGGCGCGCTCTGCTACTGGCGGAACAACCCCGACTACGTGTCCGCTGCAATCCACGCCTGGCCTCCCGGTGACGATTTCGAGATGATCTGGAACATCATGATCCGCACGCTTCAGGGGCAGGGGCCCAAGGTCCAGTCGATCCTGACCGAGCCGGTGATGATGACGCGCGACGAGATGATGGAAGCCATTCCGGCGGATTGCTCGGAGCAGTCCGACCAGTGGTATCATCCCGGCATCGAAGCGTGGGCCGGCAAGGAGTTCCTGGACAATTTCTTCCTGCGTCCGGCTGATCCGGAAGCCTATGATCCGGCGTCCCATCCCAAGTCGAACTGATACAGAGTGATCGGCCGCCACGTGCGCGGCCGATCCCCAAACCAGCCAATCAATCCAAACCACTGGCCCGGAGCAAGGATCGTGTCCGCAGTCGCCGCAGAACTCATCGACGTCAGGAAGACCTTCGGGCCGACCGTCGCGCTCGATCGCGTCAGCCTGCGGGCCTACGAGGGCGAAGTTCACGCGATCATCGGGGGCAACGGATCGGGAAAATCAACGCTTGCCAAGGTGATTTCGGGTGTTCTTGTTCCGGACTCCGGGCAGGTCTCCATCTTTGGCAAGACGGCAACGAACCCGTCCGAGTCCAAGGCCCTGGGCATCGCGAACGTGTACCAGGAAGTTCTGGTTGCGGATGAATGTTCGGTTCTCGACAACCTTTTCCTTGGTGCGGACGGGCTTTTCGCCACGGCCGAACCGCGGGAGGACCGATATGCGAAGGCGCAGCGGATTCTCAGCGACCTATTGGGGTTTGATCTCGATCCCAACGCGATCGTCGGGGAACTTCCGCTTTCGATCAAACAGTGGATCACCATCGCGCGCGGAATGCTGACCAATCCACGACTGTTGATCCTCGACGAAAGCTCAGCCGCGCTCGATTTCGAAGCGACCGAGCGGCTGTTCAAGAAGATGCGCGAGATGAAGGCCAAGGGCTGCGCGATCTTCATCGTAACTCACAGGATCGCTGAACTGGTCCGCATCGCCGACCGTGCGACCGTTCTGCGGGACGGCGTGTCGGTAGGGGCGCTGAGCAAGGACGAGATCACCGAGGAGAACATCCTGCACCTGATTGCCGGACCGGAGAGAGAGCGCGCACAAGCTGCAACCGAACCGGTCAAGCGGTTGCTCGACCGTCCGGTTCTACGGGCCGACGATATTCGCGTTTGGCCTGACACGGCCCCGTTCGACTTCAACCTATATCCCGGCGAAGTCGTTGGCGTGACTGGTCTGGACGGTCAAGGCCAGGCCGACTTCGTGCGTGCGCTCGCCGGTGTGCAACCTTTGGAAAGCGGCAGCATCAGGCTGGTGCGCGACAACGTCGCCGAGCCCATCGTAGACCTGCGGAGCGCCCGCGATAACGGTATTTCCTACGTGTCAGGCGACCGGAAGAAAGAGGGGATCTTTCCGAACCTCTCGATCTTCGAGAACATGTGCATGTCGATCTACCGGGAATATGCCGCCGGCGGGATATTCAGTTTTCTCAATCGCACCAAGCTCGACCCGATTTTCGAACATGAAACCGGGCAATTGGCCACGAAGATGGGTGATCCCGGCAACCTGATCACCTCTCTTTCCGGCGGAAACCAGCAGAAAGTTCTGATCGCGCGGTCATTTGCGGAACGCCCGCGAGTTCTGATCCTCAACGATCCGGCGCGCGGCATCGATGTCGGCGCCAAGCTCGACCTCTACCGAAACCTTCGGGAATTCGCGGGGCGAGGAAACGCCGTGGTCTTTCTGTCGTCGGAAATCGAGGAATTCCTCGATCTCTGCAATCGGGTGCTCGTGTTCCGCGGAGGAGTGGTGTCTTCAACCTTCGAGCCTCCATTCGATACCCATGTCATCCTAAACGCCACCTTTGGGCGCAAGCCGGACGCACGCCTGCCGGGCGAAGAGCCGCACAACGTCGTGCGGATCGAGAGGTGGCACCCGCACGCAGAGGATGGGCGTCCCGATGCACGCCCGGTCCGCCTGCGCCCCGACATCCCCAGGAGAATTGCGATGAACCAATCCGGCTTCTTGCTTATGGCTCCGGACATCCCACAGGGCAGCGTGATCCCGGGTCGTTTCGCCGAAACCAGCAAGGTTTCTCCGGCGCTGGAGTGGGAAGGCATTCCCGACGGCACCCGGAGTTTTGCGCTGGCGGTCACGGACCCGGATCTTCCCGCCGAGTTCAATTTCCATCGCAGCTTTGCACACTGGCTGGTCCATGACATTCCCGGCGATGTGCGCAGGTTGCCGGAGGGCGCGTCGATGAGCTCGGCCATGCCGTCCGGATCGCAGGAACTGAATTCGGATTTCGTGACCTTCGGCATTCCCGGCTTCGGGCGCGGATACGGAGGTCCTTGGCCTCCAGACCGGGCGCACCGCTACGTCTTCACGCTTTACGCGCTCAAGACGCGGACGCTGAACATCCCAAGAGACGCAGACCTGACCGCGTTCGCGCAAGCGGTAATGCCGGTCACGATCGACCAGACAAGTTTCACCGCAACCTACGGTCCGGCCAAGACGGCGCTGCCGGCGGCCTGAAAGACAGGAGAATGAAATGAGCTACCAAGGCGGCAGAAGGGCTTTCGACCTCGAATGGGTTGAACGCTGGGCGCGTCGTGTGAATGAGGACCGGGTTCTGCCTGTTACAGGCCGGTTCTTCACCGCGCGCTTTGTACTGGGTATCGACGATACCGACTATCTTTGCCACGTGCGCAAGGGCAGGATCGAGAAGATCTCGGAAGGGCTCGAACCCTCGGATCTCGGATATGAATTCGCGTTGCGTGCTCCTTCATCGGCCTGGGCGAAATTCAGCCAGAAAACGCCTCCGCCGATGTTCAACGACATCTGGGCCATGGCCCATCCGCTGCACAAGCAGCTTCGGATCGACGGCAACACTCTGCCGTTCTGGCAGAACATGCGTGCGCTGACCTGGATGCTGGCGCTTATGCGCGAAGTTTAAGGAGTTGATGCGATGAACAAGCATGATCCGATCGTTGGCCGCTATGTCTATGTGACCTGCCAAGGCAAGACTTATCGGACCTACTACGAGGAAGCCGGGGAAGGTATTCCCATGGTTTGTCTACACACCGCCGGAGCAGATGGGCGGGAGTATCGCCATCAGCTTTGCGATCCGGACATCACCGCGAATTTTCGCGTGATCGCGTTCGATCTGCCGCGTCATGGCAAATCGATACCGCCGGCCGGTTGGCATCTGGAGGAAGATGAATACAAGCTGACCACCAGCTTTTATTCTGAATTCATCCTTGAATTCTGCCGCGCGCTCGACCTGCACAAGCCGGTGATCATGGGGCAGTCGATGGGCGGCAACATCTGTCTTGAGCTGGCGTTGCGCTATGAGAACGAGTATTCGGCGCTGATCTCACTCGAGGGTTGCGACCACTCGCCGGGCTGGTGGATCGACCCGCTGCATCACCCGCACATCCACGGCGGCGAGGCGGTCGCGACCTCTGTCTTCGGCCTGATGGCGCCCGACAGCCCCGACGAGTACCGCTGGGAAACCTGGTGGTACTATGCCCAGGGCGGTCCAGGTATCTTCAAGGGTGATCTCTACTACTACTCGGTGGATTCCGACTACCGCGACAAGGTTCACAAGATTTCAGGCAGGGTCCCGATCTATTTCTTGACCGGCGAATACGATTTCGCCTGCACACCGGAAATGACCATGCGCACGGCCGAGAAGGTCAAGAACAGCGAGTGCATCATTTTCGGAGGCGGCCACTTTCCGACCGCGGAAGACCCCGACAAGTTCAAGGAAGTGATCACGCCGGTTCTGAAGAAGATCATCCAGAACGACCCCGAGCGCCGGGGGGCCAGTACACGCGACTGGTCGTCGCGTGGTTCGGAAGGCGGCGCGCGCAACCGCTCGGCCGAGCGGCCGGCATCGCGCCGCGTTGTAGACCTGTGACCTGCGACGGGTGATCAACCAACCGCTCCCCGCAAAACCTTGCGGGGAGCAAAACCCAGAATGAACGCTAGACCCGATGACGACGCAATCATCCTCTCCCAATGCCTATCTGTTGGTGCCGATCGTTCTGATGGCGGCGCTGCTGGGAACGGCCGTCATCCGGGGACCGAGCCTGGTTTCACCATCGGGCATCGGCAGCGCGATAATCGTGGCCGCCCCGCTGATCCTGGCCACCTACGCGCTCATGGTGCTGGCCGTGGCGGGGAGAGGGACTGTCGACCTGGCGGTCGGGCCGCTTTTGGCTTTCATCAACGTGGTCGTCGTGAAACTGAGCACCGCGGGGCTGCTCTCAAGCCCGATCGCGACCTTCATCGTCGCGCTGGGGTTGGGGATGCTTTATCAACTGCTTTTCGCGCTGATCGTGATCTATGTCCGGGTGCAGCCCATAATCGTTGCATTGTCGGGGTTCCTTGCGCTGACCGGCATCAACCTGGTCATCCTTCCGCGACCCGGCGGGGTCGCGCCCGAGTTCATGGCGAACTGGGGGCTTGGCACCACCATATTTTCGCCGGTGCTTCTGATCCTCGTGATTGCGACGCTGGGCTGGTATCTGTTCACCGCGTCGACCATTTACGCCAATCTCAAGATGATGGGTTATGACGAACGCGCCGCGTGGACCTCGGGTGTGAAGACTGACCTGGTCCGGATCGGTGCGCATTTGATCGCCGGGATCTATGTGGGGCTTGGCGCCATCTGCTATACCGCGCTGATCTCGTCGGGCGACCCCACCCAAGGGCAGAACATGACGCTTACTGCCGTCACGGCCCTGGTACTTGGGGGCGTGGCGCTGTCCGGTGGGCGTGGCGGAGTTACAGGTGCGCTGCTGGGCGCCGTAAGCCTTTGGCTGATTGGCTACGTGCTGGCGACATTCAATTTCGGCGCCATTCAAGCCTTCATGACGCAGATGGTCTATGGGATCATACTGGTGCTGTCGCTGCTGCTGACGCTGCTGGTCCCGGTGATTGGCCGCTACGTCAGCTTCATCTCACCCTGGAGCGCGTTCCTGATTCTGGGCGTCGTCGTGATCGGAATCATGCTGCAGGTCGCGACCTACGGGACCTATGCCGAATTACCTGTGCAGCATGTCGAGGCGCCGCTGGCATCGCGGTACTTCCTGCTCGAACCCGCCCGTGTTTCGGGCGATGGTTTCGCAATTTCCCAGGTTCAGGCCTTTGCGCTGATGGCCGGGCTGGCCGCCATCGCCTTCGTGCTTGTGGCGCGGCTGACGGATGCCGAGGCCGGCGCACGTCGTATGGGGCTTTTTCTTTATCTCTTCGTGGCGGTCCTGCTCGTCGCCTTGTTCGTTGCGATCATCGTCCAGCCGGAAAGTCAGCTTTTCGGAGCGCCACGATGAATGAAGCTCGGAAAACCGCCAGGTGGCCAAGCGCGTTGCCGATCTCGAAATCCCGTCTGGTGACTTGGGTCAATGTCGCCGTTTCGCTGGTGGTTGCCGCGATCGGCCTCGGCGTCGGTTTCGCGCAGGAAGTTCTTCCCGCGCAACAGGTGATCCTGTTCACGATTGTCACTGCGGCGGTGTTGTTTCTGCTGCTGAACTATGTGGCCGTGGTTTTCGAGACGCGCGCCGAACTTCGGGCCGCCGAGACCGAGGAAGAGCAGGAGGAAAGGGGGCGCAGCGCCCGCCGGGCGTGGCGGGACAACCGCCTGCTTGTTCTGGCAATGGCGGCATTGCTGGTACTCTATCTGCTGCTGACCGCGTCGATCCCGGAGTTCCGCTCGATCAAGAACCTTATCGCGTTTCTGGTGCTGGAACTGATCCTGCTCTTCGCCGTCAAGATCTCAGGGCAATTCGCGAACGGACGAAGCGCGTTCATCGGCCTGATCGTGTTGTTCGCGCTGATCCTGATTTCGGCCTTTTCGATCGAAGGGTTCCTGTCTGGTCCCAACATCAAGGCGATCCTGCTTTTTGCCGCCTTCCTTGGAATAGCCAGCGTAGGCCAGACCATGGTTGCTCTGCTGGGCGGACTCGATCTGTCGATCCCGTTTGTGATCGGCTCGTCCAACATCGCGCTGCTATTCCTTATTACCGTGGGAGTACCGTCCTATGTCGCTTTCGGCTTCATCCTGGTGCTGGGCGGCGTCATCGGGCTGTTGAACGGGATCATCAGTTTCCGGCTACAGGGACAGGCGCTGATCGTGACGCTGGGAACCGGGTTCGCTGTGGCTGGTTTCACCCAGATAATGACCTCCATTGGCTCGCAATTCGCCGGCAACGTCTTTGGCACAGTGCCTGGCTGGCTATCCAACCTCGCCGCGATGAACGGGCGTTTTCTTGGGCTCGCTTTTCCGCCGACAATCGTCATCTGGATCGTGATCGCGATCGTATTGATCGTCGGGCTTCGCACCACGTCCTGGGGGCGGAACCTTTACGCACTCGGCGGCAATCGCCGTTCGGCCAGCCTGATCGGCATCAGCGAGTTCAAGTACTGGGTGGGCTGCTACGTCATCTCTGGCGTGTTCGCTGCGCTGGCGGGCTGCCTTCTACTGGGCTGGTCGGGCGGAGCCTTCATCGGCGTCGGCGACCCCTACCTTTTCACCACGCTGGCGGCTGTCGTTATCGGAGGCACCTCGCTTCTAGGTGGCAACGGCGGCTACGGCTTCACCGTAATCGGTGTCCTTGTCCTGCAGGTTCTGACCTCATTTCTGCTGGGCATTGGCCTCGAATACGAGTGGCAACAATTCATCTTCGGCCTGCTGATCCTGCCCATGGTCGCGCTTTACGGCCGTTCACCGCATATCCGGGCCACTGTCTGAGGAACCCCGATGTTCACTTCTCTCTATACCTCTTCGGATGTGGTCGCGAGTACCCTGACCGGCCTTGCCGTCATGAGCCTCGCCGCGGCGCTCATCTGCTTTCTCGGCCTCAGTTGGTCAAACGAACGCTGGCGGGTACCGTCGGCACTGGTCGGGGCGGCCTGCCTCGTGACATCGATCTACTATGCCGGCGCAGCGGGTTACTGGAATAGCGCCGGGGAGGCCAGCGCCGGTGTGCGGTTCTCGGCATGGTACAGCGTTCACCCGCTGCAGGTTGCGGCAGTCTATTTCTTCGCCCGAACCCAAGGGCCGGTTCCGGTGGGCGTCTTCTGGCGGCTTATCTGTGCCGCGTTGCTGATGGTCTTTGGCCGCTGGTTGGGCGATGCGTCGTTTTTCAACCCTACACTCGGCGCGCTGCTGTCGATCGCATTCTGGCTCTACATCCTGGGCGAGATGTATTTCGGCGCCATGGCCGAGGCCATCCGCAAATCCGGGCGGGCCGTGACGCTGGGATACTTCTGGATCCGTCTGCTGATGACCGTCGGTTGGGCGATCTACCCGATCCTGCACTTCGTCGACATCGTCATCGGTGTCGGACAGTCGAGCGGCGTCATCGTGCTGTACAGCGCGTTTGACATCGTAAACCTCATCATTCCGTCCCTCATCGTCGTGGCCGTTGCCGGCCAGGACCGCTACTGACCGCCCTCCGGCGCTAACGAAGGAAAAACGTCATGACCGGTGCCGACATCATCGCAATCATCATTCTGATAACGATCCTGATCGCAGTGGGCGTCTATCTGCTGCACTGGCTCTATCGCCACTCATCCAAGGACCAGAGCTTTGTCCGAACAGGTTCGGGAGGAGAGCGCGTGGTCATGGGCGGCGGTGCGCTGGTGATCCCGATCATTCACGACATCACGGTCGTGAACATGAACGCCATCCCGATCGAAATCCGGCGGCAAGGCGAACAGTCGCTCATCACGCGCAACAAAATGCGCATTGATATTACCACAGAGTTTTTCGTGCGCGTCGTGGCCACCGAGGAAGGCGTTTCGACCGCCGCCCGGACGCTTGGCGCCCGGACCCAGGATCCGATGTCGCTGAAAGAGGTCGTTCAGGGGCGACTGGTGGACGCCATGTCCTCGGTAGCGGCGTCGATGACGATGGAGGAAATCCACCAGGACCGCGCAGCCTACGTTCAGAAGGTGTCCAGCATTGTCTCGGGCGTTCTGGCGAAGAACGGGCTCGAGTTGGAGACCGCCGCTTTGACGACACTGAACCAGGCCGACATTTCATATTTTGATCCGACCAACCATTTCGACGCCGAAGGTCTGACGCTGATCGTCCGCGAAACCGAAGAGCGCCGCAAACTGCGCAACCAGATCGAAAACGAAACCAAGGTTCAGATCAAGACGCGCGACTTTGAAGCCGAACAGAGGGTCATCGAGATTGACCGCGATCTGGAATTCGTCCGCATTGACCAGGCCCGCGACATCGAGGCGAAAAAGGCCCAGCAAACGGCGGCCGTCGAAGCCGAGCGCGCCAGTTCGCAGATCGCGGTGACCCAGGCTCGCACCAGGGCAGAGGAGGAGGCAGAACGCGTCAAGATTGCCAAGGCCCGCGCCATCGACGAGGCAAGAATTACCAGCGAGAACGAAGTCAAGGCCCTGGAGATCGAGCGCCATCGCGATACCGAACTGACCGAGATCACCTCGAGGACCCGCATCGAGACCGAGCGCATCCAGACCCGCCAGCAGATCGAAGCCGAACGCATCGCCCGCGAACGCGAGATCCGCGAGGCCGAGATCAAGTCACGGCTTGATGTTGCCACCTTCGAGACAAAGAGCGACGGCGAGATCGAGAACACGCGCTACATCACCCAGCAGGAGGTTGAAAAGGCGCGGATTGCGACTGAAAAAGCCATCGAATTGCTTGGCGTTGAACGCGAGAAGGTTATTCGCGTCTCTGCCGAACAGGCTCAGGCCGAGAAAGAGCGCGCCGCACTGGCCAAGAAACTGGCCGTCGAAAGCGATCGGCTTCAGACCGAAGAGGCGCTTCAAGAACGCGACATCGCGCGGCAGCACAAGATCAAGCTGGCCGAAACTTCCAGCATGCGCGAGGTCGAGGACAAACGTATCGTTGCCGATCGCGAGATCGAGGAACTGCGAGTTGCTGCCCGGAAATACGTCGAACGGTTCGAAATCGAACAGCAGATGGAAATCGAACTTGCCGACAAGGAGCGCCTGATCGCGGTCGTCAACAAAGCCATTGACGAAGCAGTCGCTCGCACCAACGAGGCCGAGGCACGCAAGAAGTTGGCCCTTACGGAAGAGCGGGTCGAATCCACCCGGGCGGAGGAAAAAGCCAACCGCGCCAAGGTTGTCGAAGTCATCGAAGCACAAGCCCGCGCGGAACGCGAGACAATCCGCGTCGTCAAGATGGCCGAGGCTGAGAAGGCCGCAAGCGAGCAAAAAGCCGAGGGCGAAATGGCCGAAGCCAAGGCCGCCGAATTCCGCTATGGCGTGGATTCCGAGGGTCGTCGGAAGCTCAACGAGGCGGAAAACCTGCGAAATGACGAAAGCCGCCGCAGTGCCATTCTCGAGGGCGTCGTCACCCGACTGCCCGAGATCATCCGCGAACAGGTCAAACCGATGGAGAACATCGAGTCGATCAAGATCCTGCAGGTCGATGGTTTGCCCGGTCTCAACAGCCCGTCCGAAGGCGGTGGCGTCGGCGGTACGGGGGGCGGCACCGGTGGCGGCGGCAGCGTGTCTGATCAGGTGGTCAACTCTGCCATGAAATACCGGACGCAGGTCGCATTCGTCGATGGGCTCATGGAAGAGATCGGGCTGCCCCTGAAGAACCTTGGTTCCGCCGGCGGCATGTCGTTCCGCAACTTCCCTTCGTCCGGCAAACCTGACGGCAAAGACGATTGACAGAATAGGGGCGTGCGACGATGGCAAATCCCAACCTCACCGATCGTTTGGACCGGCATGCGCTTGTCATGGCGATCTGGACCCCGGCCGCCTTCGTCGTGATTGCCCTGTTGCACATGGGAATGACTGGAGGCGGCGGGTGGTGGATCGCCGCGGGTTTTGCCGGGATTATCTCAGCTTTCGCCGGCCACGTCATCGTCAACACGGTTCTCAAGACGGGTTTCACGGCGGGTGAAACGGCGCTAGGCGTGTTCGCCTTCGCCGTCGCGCTGGTCGCGCTACTCCTGACGGCGCTTCTGGCCTCGCCGGATGTCGTCGATCGCGTCTTCATACCTGTCGGATTGGGGCTGGTATCGTTGGTGATTGCGGTGGTCGTTTACATGGTGATCGCCTTCGGGCCGCGCAAAGCCTTCGAAAAGTTCGACGTGATCCGCGACAACAACCTTCGCCCGGCGTCCCGTCTGCCACATCGCGGGGGTCGCAGGTGACAACGCCTCTCCTCATCACGCTGGTTCTGCTCGCGCTTTACGGGCTGTACTTCGCAGCACGCGTGGCGCGGACCGATGCGGATCCGGGCACCTTTCTGGATGCCGGGCAGGCGCTTCCGGGCTGGTCGGTGATGTTTTTGCTGCCGGGTATCGTCATGGCGGGGTACGGGATCGACCGCCATCTGTTCCTCGTCGGGCGGTTCGGCCTTCAGGCAACTCATGTGACGGTCGGCTTCGTGTTGGTCGCCATTGCAGCACTTCTCGTCTTCAATCGGCTTTGGCTGGCGACCCGGGTTGCAAATCTGTACACCCCCGGCGAGGCGCTTGGCAGGTACTACGGCAGCGTTGCCTTGCGGGTTGCGGTCATGGCGCTTGGCCTCTTGTTCGCGCTGCCATTCGCCGCCGATCTTCTATCCTCAGCCGCCCGCATTCTCGAGGCGGCGACCGACGGGATCATCCCGCGGGTCGCAGGTGTCTGGCTGATCGCCTTCTCGCTTGCGATACCCGCGATCGTCGGAGGTTGGCGTGCAACCGTCTTGGTGCTGGCGATGGAATCCATCCTGCTGGCTGTGTTGTTGCCGGGTGTTGCCGTCTTTACCGAGATGACGTCGCAGGGTGACGGATTTCCGTCGCTGCCCATACAGGTCGCTGACGGAGTGTTATGGGACCGCATCCCCGGCGTGCTGCAGAATTCCGCGGGTATCGGCAAAAGCGTTCCGTCCGGCGGGATCTTCACGGCGGTTGGGATAGCTTCGACTGTGATCGCGGCGATCGGAATCATTTTCAGCCCGGCGACGCTGTATCTGGGGCAAACCGTGCGTGCCGGGCGCGCGTTCGGGGTTTCCACCGTTTGGATGACCGGCGGTTTCGCCACCGGAGCAATGGTGCTGGCGGTTCCGTTGCTGGTGGCGCGAATGCCGGATGGATCGGTTGCGCTGGCTGATGATCTTTTTGCAATCGAACCCCTTGCCGGAGTGGGTCTGCTGCTGCTCAACCTGGTCGGTGCGCTTCTGGCGGTGAGCTTCTTCGTGACCGGCGGCGCAGTTCTCGTAACCCGCGAGTTGCTATTCGCCTATCTTTTGCCCAGCCTGTCGGATCGGCAACAACGGCTGGCGGCGCGCATTGCGTTGGGTTTTGCTTACTTCATTATGGCGCTGATGGCTGCTTTTTCTCCCTTCGTTTCAGCTGTTGCCGCGAGCGTTGCTCTACCTCTCTCGGTGCAGATGTTGCCGGCCATTCTTGGCCTGACATTCTTTCGCTGGATCAGCCGGGGCGCGGTCCTGGCCGGGATGACGATCGGTGTGCTGATCGTGGTTTTCACCGAACCGCTTGGATTGATCCTTTTCGAGGCGTTGTTCGTGGAACTGCCTTGGGGGCGTTGGCCCTTGACGATACATTCGGCAGTCTGGGGCCTTGCGTTCAATGTCTCGTTCGTACTTCTTGCGTCCGGCGTCACCCTGCGGGCGCCCGATCGCTTGGAACGTGACCGGCTGCACGATGCGATGGCGACCCATCAGATGAACAATGCGGGTGGGCGCGGCCTGCTGTGGACCTTGATGCTGCTGTGGGGATTTCTTGCCTATGGTCCCGGGGCAATTCTGGGAAACACGTTTTTCAGCCGCCCAATTTTCACCAAGGTCGAGGCTGGGCTGGGAGTTCCCTCGCTATGGGTCTGGCAGATATTGTTCTGGCTGTTTGGAGTGGTGCTGGTTTGGTGGCTAGCCTACCGTGTCGGGTTCGGGCAGACGTCCGAGGACGGGATAAAACCCATTCAATTGGGCGAGGCCCGCGCAAAGCGGACGCCGGACTGGTTGGCCGCGGGGCTGGCCCGGGTGGCAGAACGGCCCGCCCGCCTTGGCGCGCGGAGGTATTCTGCCGAGCCAGCGAAAGGGTATGCCAAGCGTGCCGAACGAAGCGGGTAGATACCTGGTGTTTGGCAGCTGACGACCGCCGGTTCTCAGTTGGCTCCCGACAGTTCCGGCGTCATCTTGTTCTGTACGATGATTGCGGCTGGCTTCCCGTCGCTCGGTGTCACGGTCGGCTGCCAGGTCGTGGTGCAGCGCCCCTGTCCAATTCGGGTGCGGGGAGTGTTGGTCGGATCAATAACTGCGCGGCATGCCCAGGACATGCTCGGCCAGATAGGATAGGATGAGGTTGGTCGAGATCGGTGCGACCTGATACAAGCGCGTTTCCCTGAACTTGCGTTCAACGTCATATTCCTCGGCAAAACCGAAGCCGCCGTGGGTCTGGACGCACGCCTCGGCGGCTTCCCAACTGGCTTCGGCGGCCAGCATCTTGGCCATGTTGGCCTCTGCTCCGGGATTGCCGCCTGCCTCGTAAAGGCGGATGGCTTCACGCAGCATCAGCTCCGCCGCCCGCATCCGGGCATAGGCCTTGGCGATGGGGAACTGAACGCCTTGGTTCTGACCGATGGGCCGGCCGAAAACCTCGCGCTCGGAGGCGTATTTTGACGCGGTCTGGATGAACCACTTGGCGTCGCCGATGCATTCCGAAGCAATCAGGATCCGCTCGGCATTCATGCCGGACAGGATGTAGCGAAAGCCCTTGCCCTCATCGCCGATCAGGTTCTCGGCAGGTACTGGAACGTCATCGAAGAACAGTTCGGTCGTGTTGTGGTTCATCATCGTCCTGATCGGACGGATCGACAGACCGTTCTTGAGAGCGTCGTTCATTTCCACGATCAGAACGGACAAACCGTCAGTCTTCTTGGTGACTTTGTCGGCGGGGGTCGTGCGGCAGAGCAAGATCATAAGGTCGGAATGTTCCGCGCGGCTGATCCAGATCTTCTGCCCGTTGACGATGTATTTGTCGCCTTCCCGCCGCGCCGTCGTGCGCAGGGCAGGGGTGTTGGTGCCACTAGTCGGTTCGGTGACGCCGAAGGCTTGGAGCCGAAGCGAGCCATCTGCGATCCGGGGCAAATAACGCGCCTTCTGGTCGTCCGACCCATGCCGGAGCAGGGTGCCCATCGTGTACATCTGGGCATGGCAGGCGCCCGCGTTGCAGCCGGCGCGATGGATTTCCTCGAGTATGGCGCAGCCCGCTGAAAGCGTGAGGCCCGCTCCACCATACTCTTCGGGGATCAACGCAGCGAGGTAACCCTGGTCTGTCAGCGCCCGGACAAAGTCGCTGGGATAGCCGCGCTCCTGATCGAGCTTGCGCCAGTAGTCGCCGGGAAATGCCTCGCACAGCTTGGCGACCGCGCTGCGGATGTCATCATGGTGTTCGATAGTGGTCATTCAGGTCTCCATTGCGGAGCAAACTACCATCGGTCGCATGGCCCGGGCAGGTCTGATCGATGATCGCAGGCATAGATTTGCCCTATATCAGGTGCTCACCGTCGGCGGGTAAATTGCTTGCTAGGTCGAACCGGACTTCCGGCGCCATTTGGCGGGGCCTGTGGCGTGGATCGAATTGCCTTCGCTGTCCACCGCCACCGTGACCGGCATGTCCTCGACCTTCAACTCATAGATCGCCTCCATGCCGAGGTCTTCGAACGCCACGGGTCGCGCCGCCTTGATCGCCTTGGAGACCAGGTAGGCGGCCCCGCCCACGGCGATGAGGTAGGCAGCGCCGTGGCGCTTGATGGCCTCGATCGCCGCTGGGCCACGCTCGGCCTTTCCGATCATCAGCCTCAAGCCGGTGGCCGCCAGAATGCGGTCGGCGAATTTGTCCATCCGGGTCGAGGTGGTCGGTCCCGCCGGGCCGATGACCTCGTCCCCCACCGCGTCGACCGGCCCGACATAATAGATGGCGCGCCCCTTGAGGTCGACGGGCAGGGCGCCGCCGTGGTCAAGGATCTCGACCATCCGCTTGTGCGCGGCGTCGCGCCCGGTCAAAAGCGTACCGGACAGCAGCAGCGTTTCCCCGGGGGTCAGCGAGGCAATCACCTCGTCGGTAAGCGCGTCGAGATCGATGCGGCGGGCATTGGCGTTCGCCTTGTCCAGCAGGATCTCGGGCCAGTCCGCCAGCTCCGGAGGCGCAAAGACCGCCGGGCCGCTGCCGTCGAGGACAAAATGCACGTGCCGCGTCGCCGCGCAGTTGGGGATGAGGCCCACGGGCAGCGAGGCGGCATGGGTCGGGAAGCTGCGGATCTTGACGTCGAGAACGGTAGTCAAACCGCCCAGCCCCTGGGCCCCGATGCCAAGCGCATTGACCCGGTCGTGGATCTCCAGACGCAGTTCCTCGGTCCTGTCGCGCGGACCCCGCCGCTGCAACTCGAACATGTCGATGGGATCGTTCAGCGCCTGCTTGGCCAACATCATTGCCTTGTCGGACGTGCCGCCGACACCGATGCCGAGGATTCCTGGCGGGCACCATCCCGCGCCGAGCGTCTCGACGGTCTGCACCACCCAGTCGGCGACCGAGGCAGACGGGTTCAGGACATTGAACCTGGCCTTGTTCTCGGACCCGCCGCCCTTGGCCGAAACATGGATGTCGACCGTATCCCCGGCCACGATTTCGGTCGTCAGCATCGCGGGCGTGTTGTCTCCCGAATTCCTGCGCGCACCGAACGGGTCGATGACCACCGAGGCCCGCAGCGGGTTGGTATCCAGGCGGTAGGCCCGTCGCACCGCTTCGTCCACCGCCTCCTGCAGTCCCGCGGACAGATCCAGCCGGGCGCCCGCCCCGACGCGGATCGTGATATTGGCGGTACCCGTGTCCTGGCAGATGGGACGGCGGCCAAGCGCGCACATCCGGGAATTGACCAGGATCTGCGCCATTGCGTCTTTCGCGCCGGGGCTTTCCTCGCGCTCCCACGCGGCGGCCAGCGCCCGGATGAAGTCGGGTGGGTGGTAGTAGGAGATGTATTGCAGCGCCTCGGCGATGCTGTCGATCAGATCGGCTTCGCGGATCACCTTCATGTCAGTCCTCCTCGACCTGTCGTATCACGTCCGTGACGCTGCCGTCGCGGTACTCGGATACGGCGACCACGCGGCCTGTCGATCGGCGGGCCGGCGGGTGGCTTGCGGCCTCGGACGCGCGGGCCTGCATGTCCTGGATGGACAACACCGGCAGACCTGCGGTTTCCAGGCGGTCGCGCAGGTCTTCGCGCAGCGGGTTCACGGCGATGCCGGCCTCGGTGATCACTGCATCCACGGTTTCGCCCGGGGTCGTCAGTGTCCCAACCTCGGGAACGATCTTGGCGTGACCGGCGGCGGTCAGCCTGGTGGTGATCAGTGTCAGCCGCGCGCCCTGCGCGGTGTCGGAATGGCCGCCCGCGCCGCCAATGATAAGCCCGTCGGCCCGGGTGGTGACGTTGACGTTGAAATCCAGATCGACTTCGGCGGCGCCAAGCACCACAGCACTCAGCCGATCGACCACCGCGCCGCCCACATGCGGCCCGGCATAGGCGGCCGCCGACATGGACTGGTGGCGTGGATCGCTCTGGTACGAGCGCACTGCGTCCAGATCGAAGCACTGGACGTCCATCAGGTTGCGAAACAGCCCGGCGCGCAGCATCTCGACGTGAAATCCTGTGATGCCGCCCGAGGCAAAGCTGCCGGATATCCCGCGCTGCGTCATTTCCTGCCCGACCGCCGCCGCGGTGGCGAGAGAGATGCCGCCGGCGCCGGTCTGGAACGAGAACCCCTCCACCAGAAGACCGCTGGCGGCAATCACCGCCGCGGTGCGTTCGGCAATGCCGAGGCTGACGGAATCCGCAGCCGGGCGCGTCGTGCCCGAGGCGATGCCGGCGGCGTCGCCGATGCTGTCCACTGGCGCCACGAAATCGACCTTGTGCTGCGGGATATCGATCGGAACCGCCGGGTAGGGAACCACGCTGTCAGTGACCGCCACCACGTGCCGGGCGCTTTCCACGTCGGCTAGGGGATACCCCATCGTTCCGAATGGCGAGTGTCCGATGCGGCCGCTGAGATTGCCCAGCTCATCCGCCGCGGATGCCGCGACGAAGGCCACATCGACCGGCAGGTCGCCGGTGTCGAGCGCACGCGCGCGGCCGCCGTGACTACGCAGGATTACTGGCTGGTGCAGGGCGCCGCGGCTGACCGCTTCGCCGACCGGCCCCGCGATGAAACTTGCCGAAATGCGTGTGACGGTGCCGTTGCGGATATGGTCGACCAGAGGCGCATGGACCGGAAAGATCGAAGAGACCGCCAGATGCAGGTCTTTCAGCCCCCGCCGCGCCAGCGCCGCCACTACCGTATTGAGCACCGCATCGCCATTGCGAAGGTGGTGATGGAAAGAGATCGTGTCGCCATTCTTCAGCCCACAGGCCGAGATCGCGGCATCGATACCGCTCAACAGCTTGCTGGTGCCGCTGGTGCGCCCGGTCGCCTCATGTTTTCGGAGAGGTCCCAATCCGGCAACGCTTTCGGGCAGTTTACGCATCGGCCAGCCCTGTTGTGCGGCCAGCCCGGGCGAGGATCCGCCGCGCCGCATCCTCGACAGGTTTGTCGACCATCTTGCCGTCCACCGCTACAGCCCCCGCGCCGCCTTCGGCCAGGGCCGCCAGCACACGTTCTGCCCAGTCGCATTCGGCGGGCGAGGGCGCAAAGGCCAACGCCACCGTCGCCACCTGGGCCGGGTGGATCAAAAGCTTGCCGCCAAAACCGAACCGCCGTGCAGTCTCGGATTCCAGGCGCAGTTTGTCCGTGTCCTTGATGTCCGGGGTCACGCTGTCGATCGGGGCCTCGGCGCCCGCCAGACGGGACCGCAGAACCAGTTCGGAGCGCACCAGCGCCAGCGCATCCCAATCGGGGGCCGCTCCGAGGTCGAGCGCGAAATCGAGATGCCCGAAAGCCGCGCGACGCACATCGGGAACGGCCAGCAAGGTCTGCAGCCGGTCGAGACCCCGGGCGGTTTCGATCTGCGGCAGCAGTTCGACCTTGCGGCCCGCTGCCTGGCGAACCGCAGTCAGGGATTCCGTCGTTTCCGCCTTGGGCAGCATGAAGGCCGCCGCAGGCGCGCTTGCCACGCAGTCGAGGTCGGCCGCGAAATGCGGCGAGGCCGCGTCGTTGATGCGCACAACCACGCGGGACCAGTCGATATCGGCTTCGACCAACCCCGCACGCGCCTCGGCCTTCCTTTCCGGGCGCACCGCGTCCTCAAGGTCGATGATGATCCGATCGGCGCCGGAACCCAGCGCCTTTTCAAAACGTTCCGGACGGTCGCCCGGAACGAACAGGTAGGTGACAGCAGAATTCATACGCCTCATCCAACACAAGACAACGGCGAAGTCGAGGGGTCAGATGGTGCGTCCGCCATCGACTTCGAGAACGACGCCGGTGATGAACTCCGCTTCGTCCGAGGCCAGATAGAGACAGGCGCTGGCCACGTCCGACGGTTCCGCAAGCCGGCCCAGCGGCACGGTGGAGATGAATTTCGCCCGGTTTTCGGGCGTGTCCGGCATACCCATGAAGCTTTCCAACAACGCGGTAGCGCCCATTACCGGCGCAATGCAGTTCACGCGGATCTTGTCCGGAGCCAGTTCCGCCGCCATCGAACGCGACAGGATGTTCACCGCCCCTTTGGTCGAGTTGTACCAGGTCAGCCCCGGGCGCGGCCGGATACCGGCGGTGGAGCCGATGTTGAGGATGACGCCCCCGCCTTGCTCCCGCATCACGGGAACGGCGGCATTCGTCATTTGGTAGATCGACTTCACGTTTATTGCGTAGACCCGGTCGAATTCCTCTTCCGAGACCTCCAGCATCGGTTTGTTGCGATGGGTCCATCCGGCATTGTTGATCACGATGTCCACCCGCCCGCCAAAGTCGCGCGTCCTGGCAACCGCATTCACAACGTCGGTCGCCGAAGTCACGTCACCCTGAACGGCCAAGGCAGATGCGCCGATGTGAGACGCCGTGGCATTGGCACCGTCTCCATTGAGGTCCAAGATCACCACCTTCGCGCCTTCTCGGGCGAATGCCTCGGCGGTGGCCGCGCCGAAGCCGGATGCGGCTCCGGTCACCAGTGCGGTCTTTCCTTTCAGACGCATTGCGAACCTCAGGCTGGCAACAAGCCGATCTGCTGCTGCAGACCGACATTGTCGATGGCAGGCCATTGCTCGGCGATCTTGCCGTTTTCCATGCGGAAAAGATCCAGCACCGCCACGTCGAACCTCTTGCCGGTTGCGGCGTAGTCTCCGAAGGGGCCGGAATGCACGCCCCGGAACTGCAGGCGGACCAGAACCTTGTCGTTCTCGGCCACCGTATCCTGAATGTCGAGTTCGATTTCCGAGAATGCGCCTAGCAGCAGGTCGCCCAGCTGCAGCACGCCTTCGGGACCTACGACTTCGAAGGGCAGGGTGGTGTCGCGGCGCACATAGGTCTTGGCGACATTCGCTTCGAGCCAATCGCGGTCCTTCGTCGCGAATGCCTTGAAGTAATCCTTGGCGCGTTGGCGGTTCGCCTCGATGGTCGCTTTGTCGGTCATGGGCATATCCTTCATATAAAGAGCTTTCCTTGCGTCAGGCCGCGGTTTGCGCCGCCGAGCCTTCAGCGGCGAGCGTTTCGAAACCGGCGCGCGGGAAGTGGATGTGAATGGTACCGGTCTCGGCGTGGTCGCGGGCGATGACGACCTCTTGCGCATCGGCGGCGACCAGCACACCTTCGACCGGTACCTTGGCGTTGTCGTCCGGGGTCACGGTGACGCGTGTCCCGAGCTTCAGTCCGGATGGATCTGCATCGGCCGCAAAACTGTCGGCAGGCGTAGCATTCGCAGCGACCGCGAGCGCCTCTTCGGGAGTCATGTCCGTTACGGATCCGTGGCCAATGGCGGCGATCCGGTCCATCCAGGCGATAATGGTGGCGCTGAGCTTCAGTTGCGCGTCGATCGTCTCGGCGCCGCAGTTGGCGCGCAGAAGCCAGAGCGAGTGGTAGCAGGTCAGGTCGGCGACGCTGAGCCTGTCGCCGGTCAGGTAAGGTCCGTTTTCAGCCAGTATCGACTCCAGCCACTCGGAGAAGGCCGTCATTTGCTGCACGTAAACCGGCAGCATCGGCGCCATAGCTTCCTTGGAGATGTCGTAGCCCAGGTAGTGATCTCTGCGGTCCTTGATGAATTCCTCCGGCAGATGCTCGCCTATATGATCCACAAGAACTCCGATCGCCGGTTTCCAGGTGGAGCGGTCCCACCATTGCGACAGCGCCTTTGAAATGCCTTCGCCTGTGGGGTAGAGCGTAGGTTCAGGCTGGACCCGCTCGAGCGCCCGGAAGATCACCTGAGTGTCGCAGTAGATGTCGGCCCCGATCTGCATTACCGGCACACGCCTGTAACCTCCGGTCAGCGCGTCGAGCTGAGGGCGAGGGGGCACCGCTTCGACCTTGACGGAACGCCAGGCCAGCCCCTTGTAGCCGAGTGCCAGCCGGATCTTTTCGGAAAATGGCGAGAGGTCATAGTGGTGAAGAATGACGTCGGACATCTGTCGTGCGCTCCCTTCGCTGCAATGTTCGTGTCGCGTTTCCGGGCCAAAATAACATGCGATCCGAAAGCACCGGTAAGACCGTTTCGGTTCCGGCCGTATAGGAATACCCTCTAGCGTTGGGCGTGGGTCGCTGGCTTCCGCGCGAATTCCGCACGCAGTGCCGCGTCTTGTGCGCCAAGCGCCGGAACAGGGCGGAACTGCTGTGCCTGGCCGGCCACCACCGCGCCTGGCGCTAGCATTTCGATTTCACCTGCGTCGGTCTGAACGGTGATCAGCCGGTTTTGCGGATGGCTGAGCAAATCGTAGAGGTCGGAAAGCCGGCCAAAGGCTATCCTGGCTCGGGTCAGCCGCTCGATCATCTCTTCGCGCCCTAGCGCAGCGAATGCGGGGGCAACGACCTGCTCCAATGCCGGACGGTTGGCCACCCTTAGCGAGTTGGTGGCAAAGCGCGGATCTCTGGCCAATTCCGCATCGCCGAGAACTTCGGAGCACAGCCGGACCCATTCGCGCTCGTTCTGGATCGAGATCAGAACCGCTTTGCCGTCGGCACAGGTATAGGCGCCATAGGGAGCGATGGTCGGATGCTTCAGGCCGACACGGCCCGGTGGCTTGCCGCCGTATCGGGTCTGCAAGTAAGGCACATTCATCCAGTCTGCCATCGCATGGAACAGGGAAACTTCTATAGCGCGGCCGCACCCGGTGCGTTCGCGCGCAAAAAGCGCCTGCAGGATTGCCTGAAAGGCCGTCATTCCAGCCGCGATGTCGCAAACCGACACGCCAACGCGCGCGGCGCCATCCTCGGTGCCATTGATCGCACACAAGCCGCTTTCAGCCTGAATCAGCAGGTCATAGGCCTTTTGGTCGCGATAGGGACCGGTCTCGCCATATCCGGATATCGAGCAACAGATCAGCCTTGGGTGCCGTGCCAGCAGCGCGGCCGCGCCAAGCCCCAACCGGGCGGCTGCGCCCGGGGCTAGGTTTTGGATGAAGACATCCGCCTGTTCCAGCATTGCGCCCACCAGCGCCTGGTCTTCTGGTGTCTTGAGGTCCAGCCGGATCGATTCCTTGCCGCGGTTGAGCCAGACGAAATAGGCGCTTTCGCCGTTGACCAGGCTGTCATAACCGCGCGCGAAATCACCCTCGGGTCGTTCGATCTTGATCACCCGCGCCCCGGCATCGGCCAGCCGACCCGAGGCGTAAGGAGCCGCAACGGCCTGTTCCAGAGCGACGACGGTGATCCCATCGAGATCCTGCATGACTTGCTCCAATACGTGATGTGTCGTTTTTCTATCCCACGCGCGGGCAGTCACTTGGAAATATCGCTTTCCTCGGTTGGCTATAAGAATCTACTATGGGTCAGGGGGGAGCGGATGGACATCAAGCAGCTACGCTATTTCATCGCGATCGCCGAAGAAGGTTCGCTTTCGGCCGCCGCGCAGCGTGTCAACGTCGCGCAGCCGTCTCTGTCGCAGCACGTGCTGTCGCTGGAACGCGATCTCGAGGTCAAGTTGCTGGAACGTTCACCGCGCGGGGTGACGCTGACGCAGTCGGGCGAGATCCTGCTGAGCCACGCGCGGGAAATTACCCGGGCGATGGAAAATGCGGTCGAGTTGGTACGTCAGTCCGGAGCCGAACCGGCGGGCGACGTCAGTTTCGGCCTGCCAAGTTCCGTGTCGATGGTGCTTTCGGTGCCGCTGGCCGAGACAGTGCGGCTTGAACTGCCCAAGGTTCGGCTGACAGCGATCGAAGCAATGAGCGGCTTCATCAAGACCTGGCTTGAAGACCAATCCATCGACCTTGGAATGCTCTACGATGTCAGTTCGGTGCGCCACCTCAGCTACACGCAACTGATGACGGAAGAACTGCATTTTTTTTCGGCGCCCGACGCGTGGCCCTTTCGGATCCGGGCCGGAACTGCGGTCCGGCTGGCTGATCTGGCGGGGGTGGAACTGGTGCTTCCGTCGCCGCATCATGGCCTTAGGAACATGATCGATCGATTCACACGCACGCACGGTGTGACTCTGAATGTCGCGACCGAGATGGACGCCTTGGCGCAGATCAAAACCATGGTGGCGCGCGGCAGTGGTTACACTATTCTCGCTCCTGCGGCCGCCTACGATTTTGTGGAACGCGGCGAATTGATCATGGCACCGATTATCGAGCCCAGGCTGATACGTCCGGTCTATCTTGTGCGCAACCCGGCGAAACCCGTGACCCGTGCCAGCCAGGAAGTGGAACGGATCACTCTGGAGGTCATACACGACCTTGTCCGGCGCGGCATCTGGCAGGCGATGGACCAGTCCGATGAAGACAGCGGCTGAAACTCCTAGTGCGGAAGGAATTCCTTGTCGATGATGACCACGTCGCGGGCCGGTGCGGAAACGTCCAGCCGTAGCGCCCACTGGCCGTGCATGTCCAACTTGAGCTTTGCCCGGTAAGCACCAGTGGAGTCTTCGAAACTTGCCGCCACCGGTTCGATGTTGTGCGCCATCGGCATGCTTGGCATGTCCGGTTTGACGGTAAAGACTGCATCTTCGACCGGCTCGCCGCCGCGCGACAGGTGAAAGACGCACTCATAAGTCAGGTCGGCATCGGATGGGCTACAATCGGCCTCGGCCTGCAGGCGGTCGGCCAGTGCCGGCCCTGTTACCGCGATGAGCGCGCCAAAAGTGACGATGGTTTTCAGCATGGGTTTTCTCCTGTCGAGTTGTTGCCAAGAAGGACTTCTTCGAAGCGTTCCGCCTGCTCTCGCGTGGGAGTACGGCCCGCGCCGACGGCCAAGCCATGCCGGAGAAGCAGGTAGCGATCCGCAAATCCCAGCGCCATGTGGATGTTCTGCTCGACCAGCAGAAGCGTGAGGCCGTCGTTCCGCAACTCTTCCAAAACGTGAAATACACGTTCGGCGGCGGACGGAGAAAGGCCAAGGGTTGGTTCGTCGAGCAAAAGGAGACGGGGCGAGGCCATCAAGGCCCGTCCAAGCGCCAGCATCGTTGCCTCTCCTCCACTCAGCGTACCGGCGCGCTGACCAAGCCTGCTGCCAAGTTCGGGAAACCGCGCAAGCACCTTGGCCCGGCATTGGTCATGTTCTCGCCGGTTCACCCGCCCTGCGCCCAGGCGCAAGGTTTCGGCGACTGTCAGCGATGGCGCCAGAATCCGCCCTTCCGGCATCAGCGCAATTCCGTCCATCCGATGAAGCGGCTGCCCGGTGATATCGCGCCCGTCAAAGGTGACACGCCCGGATCGTGCCTGAGCCAGGCCGCAGATGGCATTGACGAGGCTCGACTTTCCGGCGCCATTCATGCCCGCGACGGCAAGAACCTCGCCCGGAGAAATGGTCAGCGACACGTCCTGCAAGGCGCGGATGCGCCCATGGCTTACGCTCAGTGCCGCGACCTCTAGCATGGTTTCGCTCCGAAATAGCTTTGCCGTACGGCGCTGTCGGCCAGGACCTGACCGGTCGGGCCGTCCGCTATCTTGCGCCCCGCGTTGAGCACAGCGATCCGAGGGCAGAGCGCCGCCACCAACTGCATCTTGTGCTCGATGACTATGGCGCTGCGGCCGGGCAAGACGTGGGTCGCGATCACTTCGGTGATCGCTTGCGTCTCGGCCGAGGTCATGCCGGCCGCAGGTTCGTCGAGCAGAACCAATTTCGGGTCCGCCGCAAGCAGTCGCGCGATTTCCAGGTGCCGCATCTGCACCAGAGTCAATTCCGCAGGGGTTTTTTGGGCTTTCTCCGACAGCCCAAATATGTCGAGCAGGTTCATGAGCGAGTCACGCTCTTGCCGTCGCGCCGCGGGGGATAGCCAGAAAGCATCGCGCAGCGGAGCGCAGGCGTGTCGGGCGGCCCGCACGTTTTCATAAACCGAGAGCCTGCGAAGAAGGCGCAGGTTCTGGAAGGTTCGTGCAATGCCGAAGCGCGCGATCTGCGACGGCGACTGACCGGCCAGGTCAAGCCCGTCGAGCAGGATCGCTCCGGCTTCGGGATTGTGATGTCCGGTCAGCAGGTTGAAGAGGCTCGTCTTACCGGATCCGTTCGGTCCGATGAGGCCAAGCACCTCGCCGGGCGAAAGGCGGATGTCCACCGCGTCGAGCGCCTTGACGCCGCCAAAGCGGCACGACAACCCTTGGATCTCTACCGCCGCAGCCATGCCTGAATCCTGCGAACGGTTTTCTCGTCCAGAATTCCTCGCGGACGCAGGATCAACACCAGCGCCACCAGGCCGCCAAACACAATCATCCGGTAGCTCGAGAAGACGCGCAGCGATTCCAGAAGACCGATATCCACCAGCACCCCCAAGATGGGCCCGAACACAGTGCCGAGTCCTCCGATCAAGCCATAAGCCAGGGAGTGCACGCCGATCATGACGCCGAATTGCGCCGGTTCGACGTAAGTGGCGAGATGGGCATAGAGCGCGCCGCCAAGTGCGGCGATTCCGCCTGCCAGCGTGGCGGCAGCGATCCTAATGCGGTTCACATTCAGCCCTTGCATGCCTGCCAGAATCGGATCTTCGCCAACGATCCTAAGCTGTGCCATACCGCGTCCGCGGGCCATGCAGGCGATGAGGCCGATCACCGCCGCCAAACCGGCGGCGATGATCCCGAGGTATCCCAGCGGTTCCACACCGGCCTCATAGGCCCAGCGAATGTCGCGGAACCCGTTGGCGCCATCGGGGCCGGTCAGGTAGCCGTCGACCTCGCGCTGGTAGGAAAACACGTTCAGGCAACTGCGGACGAACTCGGCAAAAGCCAGTGTGGCGATGGCGTAATGCATCCCCGACAGTCGGGTTGTCGGCCAGGCGACCAGCCCGCCGATGACAGCACCCAGTACAACGCCAAAGCCGACGCCAAGGGCAAAGGGCCATTGCCAGACCGCGGTGGCGATGCCGCCCGCATAGGCGCCTATGGCAAAATAGGCTTGCTGCCCGAAACTGATTTCTCCGCAGATCAGCAGCACCCAGGCGGAAATCGCCAGAAAGGAGAAAAGCCCGATATTGGACAGGACCGAGATGGTGAAGGCATCCATCACTCAGAGCCTCCGCAATGCTTCGGTACGCGCACCGGCATCGGCGCGGCCTGCCAGCCCGGACGGGAGCATCACGAGGGCGAGGAACAACAAGGTGTAGGTCACGATCTCGCGTCCCGCAGCCCCGAGGAACCACTGCGCCTGCGCCTCGACGACGCCTAGGACAAGCCCTCCGATAAGCGCCCCGCGCAGCGAACCCAAGCCACCGATCACCATGGCGATGAGGCCCTTCATCGTCGCCCAGAGGCCAATCTTTGGCGTGATCTGGCCATCCGTCGCCGCGATCAAGAACCCGGCAACGCCGCCGATGACGGCGGCCAGCAGAAAGGTGAGGAACGCGACTTGCGCCACATTGACGCCCGACACGCGTGCGGCTTCGGGGTTGTCGGCCAGCGTGCGGACCTCCAGTCCGAACCGGGTGCGGGTCAGGATCCATTGCAGCAGCAGGATCAGCGCGGCGGCGGTCAGAAACATCGCGAGGTATTCCGGGCGCAGGAAAACCGGACCGATCTCCAGCATTGGAATGGTTTGTAAGGTCGGGAAAGCGTAGGTGCGGCCCGGAAAGACATGCACTACCGCCTCTTCGAGCTGCATCCAGATTGCAAAGCTCGACGCCATCGAAGCAAGTGCCGCGTCCCCTCGGATCGCGGCGAATGAAATGCGCTCCACATAGGCCGAGGCCAGAACCGCGCCTGCAAGGGTGGCCAGAAACACCGGGATCATCCCCGCCGACCATTGCGAATGCAGCCAGGCCCCGGCGAATATGCCCACCATGATCGATGGCCCGAAAGCGATGTTGAGCCGCCGCATGACTCCGAAGATCAGCGTGAAACCGATGGCAAGCAGGCCATAGGCCGAGCCGATGGCGAGACCGTCCAAGGTGTTCTGGACGATATCGAGCAGCATCGGCCCGGCCAGTCGATCAACTTGCCTTGCGCGCGCCGAGATAGGCGCGCTGGATCAGTTCGTCGTGATCCACTTCACCGGGCCGACCGCCGAAGGTCACATGCCCCTGTTCGAGCAGGTAGAAATGATCGGCATAATCGAGCGCCAGATGCGCGTTCTGTTCGACAAGGAAAATGGTGCGCCCTTCGTCGCGCAACCGGCCGATTATCTCGAATATCTCCTCGACGATGATCGGCGCGAGGCCGGTCGAAGGCTCGTCCATCAACAGGATCTTCGGCCGCGCCATCAGCGCCCGTCCCACCGCCAGCATCTGCTGCTCTCCGCCCGAAAGCGTGCCGGCCTCTTGATTGGCGCGCTCGCGCAGACGCGGGAAACGCTCCAGCACCTCTTCCAGGTCATCGAGCCCGCCGCCTTTTTCCTTGCGGCGGCTGAAGGCGCCCGCAATCAGGTTGTCCTTCACTGTCATTTCAGGAAAGACCAATCGGTTTTCCGGCACCGTCACCACACCTTTGCTGACGATGCTGTGCGGGCGCATCCCCGAGATTTCCTCGCCGTCGAGTTTCATCGATCCCGAATGCGCCTTCAGGATGCCGGCAATGGTCCAGATCAACGTCGTTTTTCCGGCGCCGTTCGGCCCCAAAAGACAGGTCAGGCCGCCGTCGGCGATGTCGAGCGAAACGCCCTTGAGCGCGGCGATCTTGCCGTAGGAGGTGCGGATGTCGCGGATCTCAAGCATGGATCAGTTTCTCCTTCTTGTGCGAACTGCCGAGATAGGCGGCGCGGACGTCCTCGTTGGCCTGAACCTCGGTTGGGCTGCCCTCGGCAATCTTGCGGCCGAAATTCAGCACCGCGATCCGGTCGGTGATGCCCATCACCAGTTCCATCATGTGCTCGATCAGCAGAACGGTGACGCCGCGGTCACGCACGGCTCGGATGCGTTCGGCCAGAAGCTGTCCGTCCTCGAGGCTTGCCCCGGCGGCGGGTTCGTCCAGCAGCAGGACACGCGGGTTCGACGCCAGGGCGCGGGCCATTTCCAGCCGCCGCATCTCGCCGAACGACAGTGCGCTCGCCTGCACGTCGCGTTTCGAGTGGAGCTGCGAGAACCGCAGCAACTCCTCGACATCGGGCGCGTGTTCACCGCCGGCCTTGAACCAGCGCGACAGAAAATGCGCGCGTCGCTGCTCGTGCCCGTTCTGCGCGACCCACAGGTTCTGGGCGACGCTCAGATTGCCGAACAGCCGGATGTTCTGGAACGTCCGGGCGACGCCGACCGAGGTGCGTTCGTGCTGAGCCATGGCCGTCAAGTCCCATCCGTCCAGCGTGACCTTGCCGGCGGTCGGAACGTAGAGCCCGGTTATCAGGTTGATGATCGTGCTCTTGCCCGATCCGTTGGGGCCGATCAGCCCGAAGATTTCGCCTTCACTGATGGTCAGGCTGACATCGTCGACGGCGCGGACACCGCCGAAGTGCTTGGAAAGGTTTTCGAGCGTCAGCATCACTCCGCTTCCTTCAGTTCCAGGGATTTGTCATGGTCGTTGGTCTTGCGGCCGAAAAGCTGTGACAGGCGCGGAGCGTGCTCACCCAATAGGCCGGTCGGCCGAAGGTTCATTGCCAGCACGATCAACGCGCCGAACAGCAGCGACCGCCAGTCTCCCATGAACCGCAACCCTTCGATCAGGAAACCTTGAATGAACAGAACCGCGATCAGAGTGCCGAAGATCGAACCAAGTCCGCCAAGGATCGGGTACGCGATGGCGAAGGTGGCGAGCAGCACACCAAAGACGCCGTGTTCGATATGAGTGACGGTGTGAGCATATATCCCTCCGCCGATTCCAGCGATGAAACCTCCGGCGGTCATCGCGCCGACCTTGACTGCGGTCAGGTTCAGACCGATTGACTGGGCTGCGGTTTCATCGTGGCCGACGGCGCGCAGAACGGCGCCAGCACGGGTGCGGTCAACCCACCACAAAGCCACCATGATCACTGCCACGATGATCCATATGAAACCGGTGACCTGCCAGATCTCCCAGCCGTTTTCCGGGAAGTAGCGGATCGAGCGAAAGCCCTCGGCGCCATTCGGCCCGACCATTTCGCCGCCGCGCTCAACCTGCCAGGTGAGGTTGAAGAAGAACAGCCGCACCATCTCGCCGAAGGCTAGTGTCGCGACGACGAGCATCAGTCCTTTCACCCGCAGCGCCGGGAACCCCACGACACAGGCGACCACGGCGGTCAGCAGACCGGCAATCAGAACCGCGGGCAGGATATGCATGCCGAACATGGCGGTGCAGGCCCCGGCGGCATAGGCGCCGATCGCGTAAAACCCGGCCTGGGCCATGCTGACCTGGCCAGTCAGCAGCACCACGTAGGCCGAAAGTCCCAGCAGCGTGTGGACGCCGAAGATCTGGAGAAGTCCGAAATAGAAGTCCATCTTGACCTCCGATCAGTCGCGGCCCGCGGTCGAGCCGAACAGCCCGCCGGGACGCAGCGTGAGAAACAGGAAGAGCAGCAGCATCACGTAGATGTCGCGCTCGGTGACGCCGCGCAGCAGCAGAAAAACGTTCTCGGCCGCTCCGACGAGCAGCCCGCCGATGATGGCGCCGGGGATAGATCCCAACCCACCGATCACCACGACAATCAGTCCCTTGACGGTAAGTCCCATCGCGATGATCGGAGACAGTACGCCCACGGCGGCGGCCGTCATCGCTCCGGCGACCCCGCCCAAGATGCCGGCGATCACGAAGGTCAGCGCGTTGACGCGGGTGCTGTCGATGCCGCAAAGCTGAGCGGCGCGCGGCTGTTGCGAGACGGCCCGCGTGGCAAGGCCGAGGGGCGTACGGTATAGCAGCCAGAACAGCACCGCCATCGCTACAACGCACATGCCGAAGACGAACAGCAGGTCGCCGCGGATCCAGATATCGCCTAGTTCCAGCGTCGCGTCGCTGAAGACGGACGGGTAGGGGAATGGCATGCCGTGGCTGAGATGGATCACCACTTCATCGATGAAAAGCAGCATTCCTACCGACGCGAGAAGCGAAGCCATCGGATAGCTCGTGGGCGTGAAGCGGAAGCAGCAATAATAGACGACCAACCCGATCAGGCCTGAACCCAGGGCCGAAGCCAGAAACACGACAGGCGGCGGCGCGTCGAATGCCAGAAAGGCAGCAAGCCCGATATAGGTGCCCGCCAGCGCAGCGGCGCCGTAAGCGAGGTTGAGCTTGCGCATCACGCCGAAGATCAGCGTGAAGCCGATACCAATCAGCGCATAGGTCGTTCCGAACAGCAGCCCGTCTACGAGCGATTGGACGAAGTCGATGATGAAGAAATAGTCCATTTTGGCAGTCGCCTCATTGGCCCCGGACGCGTCCGCCATTCAGACTTGCGCGGCGGCGTCTTGTTGGGTCGATGGTCGGGATATGGGGCGCGCCGATGGGACGCGCCCCGAAGTGAGGGTCAGCTGCCCGGATCGTGCAGCACTTCCCAGCCTGCATCCTTCGCGTGCACGAAGACGTAGGGCTTGACGGCCTCACCGTCGGGAAGGCGCTGGTTCACGCCGAGCAGGCCCTGGGCTTCGGTCAGGGTGGACAGACCGTCGCGGATCTTGCGGCGGTCGGCGTCCAGCGACTCGGGGGTTCCTTCGATGCCGGCGGCGTTGATAACGTCGCGCAGGATCATCGCGTTTTCCCAGGCCGAGGCGCTGTGCAGGTCCATCTGGCCGCCCTTGGCAACCACCGCTTCAGCGGCCGAGCGGGCATCGTCATTGACCGGCGCGAAGCTGGTCGGGATGGTCAGGCCCTGTGCTTCGGCCGCGCAACCCGACAGAGTCTCGAGGCTCGACGAGCTGGTCAAGCCGACCAGAACCTTCGGCTGGATCTTTTGCCGGGCCATCTCGCGCAGCATCCCGCAGGTGGTGAAGGGGTGGGCGGAAATCGCGACGATATCCGGTTCTTCGCGGCGCATCCCGCGCGCCTGGTTTGAAAAGTTCGTGTCGCTCAGCAGCCACTGGGCTTCGCCGACAACCTCAAAGCCGTGCTGTTCGGCCGCCTTTTTCATTACCTCATACCAGGTGAAGCGGGAGTGGGCGAAATCCTCTTCGACGCCGCCGTAGATCGTTTTCAGGTCGGGATGGGTCGCGCGGATCCATGCGAACAGATCGTCATACATCTTTGCTTCGGAAGGCGTGTTGCGGAACACCCATTCCGAAATGCCGGCAAGCCCGCCCTTAATGGCCACGTCGGTGAAAACAGGGAACTGCAGCCCGGTGTCGCCGGAATCGTCGACCTTGGCCTGCAGGATGCCAAACAGGGGTTCGGCGACGTTTGAACAGGTGGGGCCGATCGCGATCAGGGCGTCGGTGGTGGCGATACGGCGCAGGACCGAAATCCCTTCCTCGGCATTGCAGCGATCGTCGTAGTATTCGGTGACGATCTGCGCCTTGCTGCCGTCGGCAAGCGTGACGCCGCCTTCGGCGTTGATCTTTTCGAATGCCGCGGACATTGCCGCGCTCGAGTTCTGGCCGAAAATTCCGACGACGCCCGAACTGGCACCGAAGCCTACAATGCGTACGGTCTTGTCTTCTGCCATGGCCGCGGTGGACATCGCCAGCGCCGAGACGCTGACCAGCCCGGCCGCCAGGAATGATTTCAGTTTCATGGGTCTCCTCCAGGTGACTGCAATGGTCCGGAACGGTCGGGGTCTTGCACGTCTTTAGTCCGTCCATGATCCGGCGGCGTCAGAATGCAATTGCTGAGGCGGAGCCAACAAATAGCGAATTTCCATGTCTCTTATACGATTTCCCTATATCGGGGCCGGGCGCGCGCCCGATAACAAGGTCGCTGACCAACTGTTCCGCTAATTATCCCAACTTGCTTGCCTTGAATTGAGCGAGACGATTGGTTCCTCGGCTTCGATATAGAAAAAATCTATGACGCTTAGACTGCACCGGTATTTGCGCCGGTGCGGTTTCCCGGCGAGTATTCCCCGGAAACGGATCAATTAAATTAGGGAATGTCGCGATGGGCGATCGCTTGAGGGACAAGGTGGTTTTCGTAACGGGCGCTGGTTCGATCGGACCGGGCTGGGGCAATGGCAAGGCGGCCGCGGTGGCCTTTGCCCGCGAAGGCGCCAAGGTCTTTGCACTCGATCTGAAGCCGGAAGCCCTGGAGGAAACCGCTGAGATCATCCGCAGTGAAGGCGGCACGGTTGAAACTGCCGTCTGCGACGTAGCCAAGCCAGATCAGGTTGAGGCCGCCGTGGCATCGGCGATGGAGAAATTCGGACGCATCGACGTGCTGCACAACAATGTCGGCATCATCGATCCGGGCGGGCCCGAGGATCTGACCGAGGCGCAATGGGACCGGCTGATGGCGATCAACGTCAAGTCGATCTACCTGACCTGCCGCCATATCCTGCCGATCATGACCAGGCAGGGGGGCGGTTCGATCATCAACATCTCGTCCATCGCCTCGACCCACTCGCTGGGATATTCCTGCATCAGCTATTCGGCGTCGAAAGGTGCGGTGAACGCCTTTACCCGCGACATAGCACTGAACTACGGTCCCAAGGGTATTCGTTGCAACTCGATCCTTCCGGGGCTGATGAACACGCCGCTCATCCATATGGGAAATGTCACCGACGTATACGGATCGACCGAGGAAATGGTTCGCCAGCGCGACGCGCTGGTGCCGCTTGGCCATATGGGCGACGCTTGGGACGTGGCCTGGGCGTCTGTTTTCCTTGCCTCGGACGAGGCAAAGTTCATCACCGGCATCGAACTTGTCGTCGATGGCGGCATCACGCTCAAGGTGAAATGAGGGCTTTCCATGCATCTCTACATCAACACCACTTCGCCCTTTGTTCGACTGGTACGGCTCGCCATCGAAGAGAAGGGGCTGAGCGATAGGGTCGAACTGGAGATCGTCGATCCATGGGCCGATCCCAAGGCGTTTCTCAAGGCAAATCCGGCGGGTCGGGTGCCAACCCTCGTGACCGACGAAGGACATGTCATCGCCGAGGCGCACCTGATCTTGCGTTATCTCGACGACATCGCGGAGCCGTCGGTCTTTCCGTCGGAGGATCTGGCCGCCACGCTCGCCATCGCGGCGCCGGCGCTTGGCGCGACGGAAGCCGCGACGGCGATCATCATCGGGCGTAAATCGAGCGACAATTTCGATACTGACATGGTCGGCTCGAAAAGGTACCGCACCATGGCTGACGGTCTTGCACGGCTCGACGCCAACTTGCCTCGCGATTTCGACGATCGGCCCGACATCGCCAATTTCGCGGCCGTCACGGCACTGGATTACATCACCTTCCGATTCACCGACCGCGACTGGCTTGCCGAACTGCCAAACCTGCGTGCGTGGCGCGAACGGCAGAAAGGCCGGCCTTCGGTCGAGGCCACCATGCCCTACGTTTGATTGCATATCTCAAGCAACCAACCCGATCCGAATTCAAGAGGCTTCTCATGACCAACCAGGCGACGCTCAGCAAGGACACCGACACGCAGCTCAGTCACCTCGACCATTGGATCGACGGTGCTTCCGTCAAGTCGTCAGGCGGCAAGTATCTTGAAACGGTCAATCCGATGACGGGCGAGCCGGCGCTGAAGGTGGCATCGGGCAACGCCGAAGACGTGGCGGCCGCCGTTTCGGCAGCAAGCCGGGCCAAGGAGGGATGGCGCCGTTTTCCCGCTGCCGAACGTGGAAGGCTGATGCAGGCGCTTGCGCAGGCGCTCCGTGCGAACAAGGATCGACTTGCGGAACTGGAGCGCGCCGACACGGGCAAGCCGATGGCTGGCGCCCTAGCTGAGATCGAGGGCAGCGCACAGTATTTCGAGTTCTACGGCAGCCTCGTCTACTTGCCGACCGGAGACGTTCTGGACGTGGCCCCCGATCAGCACGTCTTTACCAAGCGCGAGCCATACGGCGTCATCGGCGTTATCACGCCGTGGAACCTGCCGTTGAACCAGGCGGCGCGCGCCATCGCGCCGGCGCTGGTCGCCGGCAACGTCGTGGTCGCAAAACCGTCCGAGATCACCTCGCAGACGACAGTCGAAATGGCGCGCCTGGCGTCAGAGGTCGGCTTTCCGAACGGCGTCATTAACATTGTTCTGGGCACAGGTATTGAGGTTGGCGAGGCCATTGTCCGCCATGACGACGTGCGCAAGGTGGCCTTTACCGGTTCGGTCGGCGTGGGCCGCGCCATCGGTCGGATCGCCGCAGAACGGATCATCCCCCTGACACTGGAACTGGGCGGCAAGTCGGCCAATATCGTGTTCGAGGATGCCGATCTCGACACGGCCGCGGCCGAGGCCGTAAAGGGTTTCACGCTGAACGCGGGTCAGGTCTGCTCGGCCGGAACGCGAATTCTGGTGCAGCGGTCGATCTATGCGACGTTCATGGAGAAAGTCGCCGCCGAGATTGACAAGATCGTGCCCGGCGAAAACCTTGGACCCATCATCACGCCTGCTCAATACCAACGCGTCCAAAGCTATTTCAAGGTCGCCGAGGAAGACGGCGCACGTCTTGTCGCGGGCGGCGGAGTGGCGCGGGTCGAAGGTTCGGAAGGTGGCTTTTATGTCAAGCCCACCGTCTATGCCGATGTCGAAAACACCATGCGCATCGCTCAGGAAGAGATCTTTGGCCCGGTCGGCGTCGCGATCCCTTTCGACACCGAAGATGACGCCGTCCGAATTGCCAACGACAGCGACTATGGACTGATCGGTACCGTCTGGAGCCGCGACATCAGCCGCGCCCTGCGGGTCGCCGACCGGATCGACGCCGGGCAAATCTTCGTCAACGTCTGGAATACAATGTCGGTTCAGACGCCTTTCGGTGGCCACAAGAACAGCGGCTACGGGCGCGAGAAGGGGATCGAAGCGATTCACCACTATTCCCACCTGAAGACCGTGACCGTGAAAATCTGAAACTCAACCGCAAGACCGGAGGGCAACCATGAACGTGCGAGGCGGCTCAGCAGCGGCCAAAGCCACGATCGCACAAGGCCAGGTGTTCATCGACAATGCGTGGCGCCCTTCCGCGTCGGGCAAGTCGCTCGACTTGGTTGAGCCCGCGACCGGAAAGGTTTTTGCCCGCATAGCCGCCGGGGACGCCCGCGACATAGAAGCTGCCGTCACGGCAGCCAGGCGTGCGCTCGCAGGCGAATGGGGAAAGCTGGCGGCGTTGGAGAGGGGCAGGCTGTTGACCCGATTGTCGCACCTTATCAACAAGGACTCCGAGGCGCTTGCAGCACTCGAAGCTCGCGATACAGGCAAGCCGATCGGTCAGGCGAGGAGCGACATCGCTGCCGCGGCGCGCTACTTTGAATATTATGGCGGAGCCACCGACAAAGTGCATGGCCAGACCATCCCTTATTCAAACGGACAGATCGCGCTTTCGGAACGGGTGCCGCATGGCGTAACCGGTCACATCATTCCCTGGAACTACCCGGCCCAGATGTTCGGCAGGACGTTGGCGCCAGCACTGGCCATGGGCAACGCGACCGTGTTGAAGCCGGCCGAGGACGCCTGCCTGACCGTGCTGGAACTGGCGGAGCTGGCGCGTGAAGCTGGCTTTCCCGCCGGCGCGATCAACGTGGTGCCGGGGAGGGGAGAGGCGGCGGGAGCCGCGCTTGCGGCGCATCGCGGTGTCGATTTCCTGTCTTTCACTGGCAGTCCGGAGGTCGGCACGTTGGTGCAGATCGCGGCAGCTCGAAATCATTCGGGTTGCATCTTGGAACTCGGAGGCAAGTCACCGCAGATCATCTTCGCCGACGCGGACCTCGACGCGGTTGTTCCGGTTGTCGTGGCGTCGATCGTTCAGAACGCGGGGCAGACTTGCTCGGCCGGATCGCGGGTGCTGGTCGAAATCGCATTGGCCGAGGAACTGGCCGGGCGGCTGCGCGACGCCTTTTCAGTGTTGCGTGCCGGACCACCGGAGAGCGACCGGGACCTTGGACCGGTCATCAACGCAACGCAGAAACGGCGGGTCGAGCGGTTCTGCGGTCTAGCCGAAGAAGCCTGCGTGCCGATGGTTGCAGAGGGACGCATCGACGAAGGAGCGGCGCCCGAGGGTTATTTCGTGCCGCCCCGCGTCTATGGCCCGGTACCACGTGACCACCCGATCGCGCGCGAGGAAATCTTCGGCCCCATCCTCGCGCTCATGACTTTTGAAAACGAAGAAGACGCGGTGACGCTTGCAAACGGCACCGACTACGGCCTTATGGCCGGGGTATGGTCCGGCGACGCGTCGCGGGCGATCCGCGTGGCCCGCCGCATCGGTGCCGGGCAGGTCTTTGTGAATGACTATGCCTCCGGTGGCGGTGTCGAACTGCCCTTCGGAGGGATGAAGAAGTCCGGCCACGGGCGCGAAAAGGGCTTTGCCGCACTTTACGACTATTCCACGACGCGCACTCTCGTCGTCAAACACGGCTGACATGTAAAATCGCCTTTGGCGATTTTGACTGCGCAAACTTAGCCAGGCAAATGTATTTTTGCGTTTGGCCTTCGGAGCCGAGGGGGCGAAACGGTCAACTCAAACTCAGGTCTCGTGCGGCTGGGCATTTGCGATTTCCAAACCACGTATCGCGAAACGCTCGGCCAGAGGAGCAAGTTTGGCAGCGTCGGGGTCGGCAGCGCTTCCGGCAAGCGCCCGGTCCGATATCCCGACGAAGATGACCGCAAAGCGATAAAGCGCGAACGCTTTGTGGAAGGGCAAAAGTGGCGCGGAGTCCGGACGTGCGCGAAGATAACGCGCGAAGAAATCGGCCTCGGTCGGAAGCTTCATCGCATCCAGATCAATCCCCAGCAGTCCGCCATACTCGTCAGGTGAGCAATGCCAGGGCATGCAGCAGAAACCCAGATCTGCCAGGGGATGCCCGAGCGTCGAGAGTTCCCAATCAAGGATCGCGACGACACGCGGCTCGGTAGGGTGGAACATCAGGTTTCCCAACCGGAAGTCCCCATGGCAAAGTGCGACGGCTCCGTCGTCGGCTGGAATATTGTTCTCGAGCCAGCGATGCAGTTGCTCGATTGGCTGAATTCGCCGGGAAGGCGACGCACGGTATTGCCGATCCCATCGTGCGATCTGACGTTCGAAATAATTGCCCGGTCGCCCGAAATCAGCGAGGCCGACCGACTCGGGCCGGATCGCGTGCATCGCGGCCATGGCTTCTGCTGCCGCCATCCAGATCAGCAGCCGTTCGTTGGGCGAGACGTCGGCGAGGGACGTGTCGGTGAAGATCCGGCCTTCGACCCTATCCATCAGGTAGAACGGCGTGCCAAGGGGCGAGGTGTCCGCATTAAAAAGCACGGGCGTCGGTACCGGAACATCCGTAGCGACAAGCGCCTCAAGCACTCGATACTCGCGATCGATCGCGTGGGCGCCATTCAGGATCGGACCCTTGGGCTGCTTGCGCAGGACCAACCGGCGGTCGTTCCAGTCGAGGAAATAGGTCGGATTGGATTGCCCTCCGCCGATCCGGTTCAATTTGAAGGTGCCGCCATCGGGGCCAAGGCGGAGTGTCAGGAACTGACCCAGTGTTGCTGCCTCGAAATCCAGATTGTCGGTGACGTCCGCCGCTGTCACGATCCGGCCTCCCAAGTCCAGAAGCCACGCCCTTCCTTTTCGAGGCTGCGGTGCAGAACCATCTTGTGCACCTCGTCGGCGCCGTCGACCAGCCGTGCCTGCCTTGCATAGCGGTAGATCCATTCCAGCACCGTGTCCTTGGAATAGCCCCGCGCACCGTTGATCTGGATGGCCACGTCCGCTGCATTGTGCAAAAGGTTGGCGACGTGGACTTTGGCCATCGAGACTTCCTTGCGGGCATAGCTGCCTTGATCAAGCGCCCAGGCGGCCTTCATCACCAAAAGCCGGCCCACTTCGATCTGCATGGCCAAATCGCCCAGCATCATCTGGATGCTTTCGCGGCTGGATAACCGGGTGCCAAAGGCGAAACGCTCGTGGGCATATGTGTTGGCGATTTCGACGCACCGCTTTGACAGTCCGAGCCAGCGCATGCAATGGGTCAACCGCGCGGGACCCAAGCGCATTTGGGTCAGCTTCAAGCCGTCGCCCTCTGCCAACAGGACATCTTCGGCCGGGACCTCCATGCCTTCGTAGACGATCTCGCAATGACCGCCATGCTCTTCCGGTCCCATGATCGGAATCCGCCGGTCGATACGAAACCCAGGGGAGTCTTGGTGGTGCAGAAAGGCCGTCAGCCCCTTGCGCGGATCGTCCGACGTGCGGGCAACCAGAATGAAATGATCTGCTTCAGCGGCTCCTGTGATGAACCACTTGCGACCCCGGATGACATATTTGCCGCCTGTTTTCTTAGCGGTGGTCAGCATCATGCCCGCGGGATCCGAGCCGGATCCGGGATGCGGTTCGGTCATCACGAAGGCCGAGCGGACCTTGCCCTGGACGATGGGCTGCAGCCAACGTTCTTTTTGTGTGTCGGTCGCGGCCAGTTCAAGCACCATCATGTTGCCATCATCCGGGGCGGCCGAGTTGAAGACCGCCGGGCCGAAGATCGAGCGGTTCATTTCCTCGTAACAGACGGCCATCCCGACCTTGCCGAACCCCTGACCACCGGTTTCCTCTTTCAACTGAAGACACCACAACCCTTCGGCGCGCGCCTTTTCTCGCAGGTGCTCCAGCGCATCAAGGCGGATGTTTTCATGGGCGTCGTAGTGCGCCCGGTCTTCTTCCAAGGGTAAGACATTGTCTTCGACGAAACGGGCGATGCGGGCGCGATAGTCTTCGATACGGGGGGAAATGGTGAAATCCATGAAAATACCTCACTGGTCGACAAAGAATGCCTCTGGTACACAGCGGCATCCGCTCCTGTGTTTCTGACGTGCGTTTTGGACCGGGCCTGTTTTCACGCCAATTCGCGCCGCTTGCGCTCGGCATCGTCCCAGGCGGTCAGCGCCTGGTAGTCGGGCACGAAGCCAAGCCCTTTCTGCGCATCCGACGAAACGGCCTGCTGGGAGGTCACGACGTCTATGACAGCAGGAGCATTTTCCAGTCCGCGTTTGATCGCATCGGCCAGGTCCGCCGGGTCTTCGACCCGCTCGCCATAGGCACCCAGCGCCGTCGCCATGGCGGCATAGTCCGAGTGGCGCAGCATCGTTCCAACGACACGACCGCCATAGTTGAATTCCTGGTCGTGGCGTTCGATGTTCCACGCGGCATTGTTCGAAACGATGAACACGGCTTTGGCGCCGTGACGTACGGCCGTGTCGATTTCCATTGCGTTGATCCCGTAGGCGCCGTCGCCGTTCACGGAAATCACCTGCCGGTCGGGACAGGCCAGCGCCGCGGCGACGGCAAAGGGAACGCCTACACCTAGGCAGCCGAAGGCTCCGGCGTCGAGATACGTGCTGGCGGCAAGGCCAACGCGCGCGAAACTAAGAAGATCTCCACCGTCGGCGACCGCGATGTAATCCGGATCGGCGACTGCCTTGATCGCCTCAAACACGGCCATAGGATGTATCTTGCCGTCACTACCGGTTTTGGGGGCAGGGTTGTTTTCGCCTTTGGCGATCCGTTCCCGATGCTTGCCACGCAGTCCGTCAAGCCAGTCGCCGTCTCGTGCGCCCACATCATTGCCAAGCGCATCGGTCAACGCGTCCAGCGCGATGTCTACCGGAGCAAGGATTTCAGGCGCGCCGCGGCGGTTGTCGATCAGTTCGCCCGTGGTGTCAGAGACGCGCAGAAAACGTGCCTGGGGAAAAACCGCGGGGGAACCGAAGCCGAGCTGGTAGTCAAGCTTTCGACCCAGCGTAATGACCAAATCGGCCTGGCCCATTGCGGCGGCACGTACCGCGCCAACCACCGAGGGATGATCAGAGGGTACCAAACCGCGGCTTTCCTGCGTGTCCAGATAAAGCGCATTGATCGTGTCGAGGAACCTTACAATTGAATCGCCGCAATTGCGTGCGCCGCGCCCGCTGACGACAAGCGGCCGTTTGGCAGAACGGATAGCCGCCACCGCTTCTTCCACTCGATCCGTTTCCGGGCGCACGCGGCGGGTTTGCGGCGGCGCAATCCAGTCAGTTGGGATCATGTGCTCGGGCACGTGGGTTCTCAGAACGTCCGTGGGAACCTCGAGGTAGCTGGGACCGGGTTCGCTCAAGTCGCCGAAGGTGTGAGCGATGGCGTCGCCAAGTTCGCGGATGACCTGTTCTGGCACTCGCGCGGTGTTTGAATAGCGGGTTACGGGCCGCATGATGTCCACATGAGGAATGTCCTGAAGCGGTCCCATGTTGGCTTGCGGGCGCGAGGTGCAGCCGCCGATCAGCAGAACCGGCGCGCGGGCCAGCGACGCATTCGCAATCCCGGTTACGCAGTTGGTGACGCCGGGGCCGGCGGTCGCCATTGCCACGCCCAGAGTCCCGGTCAACTCGGAGTGGGCATGGGCCATGTGCACCGCCGCGCCCTCGTCGCGAACATCGATGATGCGGATCCCCAGCTGCGCCGCATGATCCCAGATCGGTTGGATATGGCCGCCTTGCAGCCCGAAGATCCTGTCAACGCCCCGCGCTTTCAGTGTCCGTGCAATCCAGGCGGCGACGCTCAACTCGTCGGTGTTCAGGTCTTGGCGTTCGGTCATTGCCGGCTCCTATTTTCTTGGTCAACATCGGGCAGGTTAGGCGAACATCTCGCGCAGCGTTCGGTGCAATATCTTTCCGGTTGCGTTGCGAGGCATCTCGTCCGGGGACAGGAATGAAATCGTGCGAGGCCGCTTGTAGCCTGCCAGCCGCGTCTTGGACCAATCCAGAAGCTCCTCGACGCTGGCGCTGGCGCCCTTGCGCAGGACGACAGCGGCAACAACACGCTCGCCCCACTTTTCGTCAGGCAGTCCCACGACCGCGACGTCGAGGATCGCCGGGTGCTGTGACAGGACGGCTTCGACTTCGGAGGGGTAGACATTCTCGCCCCCTGTGATGATCATGTTCTTTTTGCGGTCGATCAGGCGGATGAATCCGTGGGAGTCGCGCAACGCCATGTCGCCTACGCTCAGGTAGTTCCCGCGGAAGGCTTCGGCTGTCTTTTCCGGCAGGTTCCAATAGCCCTCGAAGGCATAGGGTGAGCAGGAAAAAAGTTCACCGGGTTCTCCGTCAGGAACTTCGTTGCCGTCATCATCCAGCAGCTTGATCGGCGCCGATCCCACGACCTCGCGGCCGACGGTGCCAAGGTGGTCGAATTGTTCATCTGGATGCAAAAAAGTAACCCAGCCTGCCTCGGTGGAGCCATATAGTTCAAAAAGCTTGGAGCGCGGGAACATCTGCATGATCGCGCGCTTGGTCTCCACTCGGGCTGGAGCCGAGGAGATCATCAATTTCTCTACCCGCTCGAATTCGGCACCGCTGCGTTCGGTTTCAAGCATCATCGTGTAATGCGTCGGCACCATGGACGAAAAGGTCACGCCGGTCTCGCCGATGGTGCGCAGACACAAGACCGGATCGAAGCTCTGGCGGGAAAAAACCGTCACCGTGGCGCCGATCGACAGGAATGATGTGAAGAAGTTCAGCGAGTTCGCATGGCACATCGGCATCACGAGCAGCGCATCGTCGTGCCGGCCGAGACCCAGCTCAACTTGCGTCATCAAGGCCAGCATCGCCATTCCGCGATGGCTTCGGATGGCGCCTTTGGGGTTGCCGGTGGTTCCGGATGTGTACATCAGGCACCAAGTGTCTTCGGGCAGAACCGCTACGTCCGGTTCGGTCGACGCGGCGCCGGCGATCATGTCTTCGTAGGATGTCCAACCGGCCACCGCGTCTCCGCCGATCAGCAGGTAGCGCGAAGGATCAAGGCCAAGGTTTCCCCGCATCTCCTCGGCGATTTCGGCGAGCGCGGCTTCTGCGATCACCGCCGAAACGCTGCAATCCTGACAGATGAACGATGCTTCAGGCGAGGTGAGTCGAAAATTGATGGGAACCGCAACCAATCCGGCTTTGGCAACCGCGGCATAGATTTCAGCCCACTCGACGCGGTTGTAAGCCAAGACAGCCACGCGGTCGCCCTTTTCAAGACCCAACTCCAGCAGCGCGTTGGCAAGTTGGCAGGCGCGCTCGTTCCATTTCGCGAAATTCATTTCGCGCTCCAGGTCTCTGGCGCCGATGCGATCCGGTTGCAGCCTTGCCTGCGTTGCGAGCATTTGGCCGGCAGATAGCAACATAGTCATGACGGTGCGGCCTGTGACTTGGAGGCGAAAGCTGACGAAAGGGCTTTGGCCGCATCGAGGTCATGGGCGACAATCAGGCGTTCAGCAGTGTCGGCATCGCCCGCGATGATCGCGTCTAGGATGTCACGATGCTGGCGCCAGATCTCTTTCGGCAGCTCTCCGTACCGTAGTACTTCGGACATTGCGCGGCGTAGGAACCGCCAATGGGGCTCGGCGGTTTTGGCCAGCAGCGGATTGCCGGAAAATTCGTAGATCAGGGTGTGCAGCGCCACGTCGTGGCGCACTTGTTCGCCGACCGCGCCTCGTGCAACGGCTGTTTCGCCGCGCTTCAGGATGTCTCCGCCGCGGTGCGCCAGCGCTTGGGCTGTCGTGGAGGATTTCTTTGCTTGCTGCGCTGCGCTGCGCGCCGCAAGGCCATCGAGAGCGGCCCGAATGTCGTAGTGATGCTGCATCTTGTCCAAGTCCAGAGGAGCGACCTGCAAGCCGCGTCTCCCGATCTGTTCGACAAGCCCATCTGCCTTGAGCATGGACATCGCCTGCTGAACGGGTTGACGCGAAACGCCAAGCTTTTCGGCCAGCTGCTCCTGAACGAGGTGCTCGCCGGGCGTGATTTCTCCGTTGCAGATCTCCTCCACGATCGCCTCGTAGACCTGATCCGTCATGCTGGGTTGTGGGCGGAGTGTCTTCATTTCGCTTCGGGGATTGGAATACTGAATTCAGAATTCAATAACCCATGACCGTTTTTTGGTCAAGGTGTTTTGAAAGGGAGGTCAAAGGGCAGCTGGATGAAGAGGCCAGGCGAATCTTCGACCTTCCGCACGCGCGAATGCGATCTGTCCAATAGTTGCCATTTCGAGCGACGAGCCGAAACGTCGGGGCAGTGGTCACTATCCCCCCCCATTTTGACCAGGTTATCAGCACCACTCTGCTCGAACGGTTTTGGCGCTGCCTCCCCTAAGTTCCTTCGCTTTCCTGAAAAACGAAATCTGCCAAAATCCACCCCGTAGCATTATCAAGCGGCCGTTCGTCCCAGGGTCAGTCGGCTGATCGACTGGGCAAGTGAATCCCGGTCGATCCGGAAGTGACGATAAAGGTCGCCGATGGTGCCCGTCTGTCCGAAATGCTCGACGCCATGTGCGAGCGTGCGGTGCCCCATGACCGATCCCAGCCAGCTGAGAGTCGTCGGGTGCCCGTCCACGACAGTCACCAGCGTACAGGTCGATGGCAGCCGCCTCAGCAGGTGTTCTGCATGGCTCTGCGCCGTCATGTCGCCCTGTGCCCTCGCGGTCTGAGCGGCGGTCCAGCCGGCGTTCAGGCGGTCGGCGGATGTGACGGCCAGAACGCCGATATCCCTGCGGTATTCGCCCATCATACCCGCAGCGGCAATCGCCTCGTCCGCGACGGCGCCCTGATAGGCAATCACGACGGAACAGTTCGGTCCCGGCTCGCGCAGCCAATATGCGCCGTTGATAGTACCCTCGCGGAACGCCGCATCGGATCGGATAACAGGTTGCTCTAGCGGTTTGGTGGTCAAGCGCAGATAGACCGAGCCCCCCGTCTGATCGCGCAGCCAGTTGGGGCTTTCGCCTTCGTCGCTGCCATCCCGCTGCAGATAGTCGAAGGCCCATTCCATGATGACGGCTAGTTCATCGGCAAAGGCCGGCTCGAACGAGGCGAGACCATCCTGGCTCATGCCTGTCAGCGGTGTGCCGATCGACTGATGGGCGCCGCCTTCCGGCGCGAGTGTGATGCCGGAGGGCGTACCGACGATCATGAAGCGCGCGTCCTGATAGCAGGCGTAATTCAGCGCATCGAGACCGCGGTGGACAAAAGGGTCATAAACGGTGCCGATGGGAATGAGACGCTTGCCCCAAAGCTGATGGGACAGCCCTGCGGCGCCCAGTAGCAGGAACAGGTTCATCTCGGCGATGCCCAGTTCGATGTGCTGGCCTTCGGGAGTGAACTCCCACTTGGCCGTTGAAGGAATCCGGTTCTCGATGAAGGCGTCCGACATTTCGGTTCTTGCGAATAGCTTGCGGCGGTTGACCCACGGGCCGAGGTTGGTGGTTCCCGTAACATCAGGTGAGGTGGTCACGATCCGCTGCTCGAATTCGCCGTCGCCCTTCGCAAGGTCATCGAGGATCTTGCCAAAGGCCGCTTGGGTGGAGATCTCGCGCGCGACCGGAGCCGAAAGGGTGGGAACAGTCAGCCGGGCGTCGCCAAATCGACGCGGGCCGTCAGCGAAGAACGGAACCGTATTCAGGAACTCTTGCAGTGCTTTCGGGTTTTCGACGGCGGCGAACGGTTCCCATTCCTGTCCTTCCGGCACGCCCATGTGCTTCTGCCACTGGGCCATCTGCGCCTTGTTCATCAAGCCGCCGTGGTTGTCCTTGTGGCCAGCGATCGGCGTGCCCCAACCCTTGATGGTGTAGGCCAGAAAGCAGGTCGGACGGTCATGGTCGATGGAGGCGAAGGTCTCGGCCATCGTTTCCACGCAATTGCCGCCGAGGTTCTCCATGAGCGCCGCAAGTTGGGCGTCCGAGCGGCGGTCGATCAGGGCGGACACATCCCCTTGGTCGCCGAGATCATCCATCAACCGTTTGCGCCAGACTGCGCCGCCCATGAAGGTCAGTGCCGAGTATTCGGCGTTCGGGCAATTGTCGATCCAGTCGCGCAGGGCCGTTCCGCCCGGTTCCTCGAACGCGGCCCGCTGCAGGGCACCATGTTTGACGCGGACAATATCCCAGCCGAAGGCGTCGAAGATCTTTTCGATCCGCCCAAAAAGACCCTCTCTCACGATTCCGTCGAGCGACTGACGATTGTAGTCGATGATCCACCAGCAATTGCGAAGATCGTTTTTCCACCCCTCCTGCAAGGCTTCATAGATGTTGCCTTCATCCAGTTCCGCGTCGCCGACCAGCGCGATCATCCGCCCCTGCGGCGCATCAGCGCCCCAAGCCTTGGCGCCCAGGTAATCCTGAACAAGAGACGCGAATGCGGTGATCGCCACGCCCAGCCCGACGGAGCCGGTCGAAAAATCGACGTCGTTAATGTCCTTCGTACGGCTGGGATAGCTTTGAACGCCGCCAAAGCCGCGGAAGTTTTCCATCTTTTCGCGGGTCAGATTGCCCATCAGGTACTGGATCGCATGGAAGATCGGCGAGGCATGCGGTTTGACGGCGACACGGTCTTGCGGCCGAAGAACAGCAAAATATAGCGCCGTCATGATTGAAACCATCGAGGCCGAACTCGCCTGGTGGCCGCCTACCTTGATGCCATCTTTGTTTTCACGCAGGTGGTTGGCATTGTGGATCATCCAGTGAGACAGCCAAAGCAGGCGCTGTTCGATGGTTTTCAGGTGGCTGGTCGTCTTTGGCATGGTTGTCTCCTTCGCAAAGAGATTTACCGCAAAGTCATTGGCGTTTTGCGCCAAAGACATCATGGGGCAACACGGTTTCGGCCATGACTGTTCAAAGTTTCGGTCCATATTGGCAAAAGATTCCAACATTTTTCGATACGGAAGCGGAAATGCCCAGTTTGCGCCGCCTGTGGTGGCGGGCGAATGAGTCGCATTGGAAGCTATTCGGGAACCATAAAGTTGTCCGAAAGAACGCGGAATCGTTCAGTTATGGCGCGCCGCAGGTCTGTGCCCAATCCCGAAGGATATTGGCACAAGTTTCCAGAATGAAGCTCATGGATGGCAGAAGGCGCTAAAAATAGTCTTTTCGATGCATGTTTTCGCAATCCGTGAAACCGCAACCGCGACTAATTTCGCGCGGTCGAAACGAAAGGACTGATTCATGGCGCCGCTCGAGGGTATTCGTGTCATCGAACTGGGACAGTTCATTGCCGGGCCGTATTGTGGTCAGTTGCTAGCCGACTTCGGGGCGGAGGTTATCAAGATCGAACCGCCTCAGCAGGGTGATGCGATGCGCCAATGGGGGCGCAGCGGTAGGAACGGCAGACCTGTCTGGTGGTCTGTCATCGCGCGCGGCAAGAAATCCGTTGCCCTGGATCTGCGTCGCGGCGAGGGGCAACAGATCCTGCGCGACCTTGTGCGCGATGCCGACGTCCTGATCGAAAACTTCCGCCCCGGAACGATGGAACGGTGGGGGCTCGGCTATGACGCGCTCAGCGCGATCAATCCGCGCCTCATCATGGCGCGAATTTCCGGTTATGGCCAGGATGGTCCGTACAGCGAACGGGCTGGTTTCGCCTCGGTCTGCGAGGCCGCAGGGGGGCTGCGCTACATCTCGGGCTATCCCGATCGGCCGCCGGTGCGCATCGGGCTCAGTCTTGGCGACACAATGGCAGGCATCAACGCTGCAATAGGCGTACTGCTTGCCTTGCAGCATCGTCACAAGTCCGGGAAAGGCCAAGTCGTCGACAGCGCCATCTACGAAGCCGTCCTTGGTCTGACGGAGTCGTTGGTGGCCGAGTACGACGCGGGTGGACATATCCGCGAGCGATATGGCTCGGCGCTTCCGGGAATTGCGCCGTCGAACGCCTATCCCACGAAGGACGGCAAGGAAGTCATCATCGGGGCAAATCAGGACAGTGTCTTTGGCCGGCTCTGCGAGGTGATGGGACAGTCCGAATTGGTGAACGACCCTCGTTTTTCGGATCACCGCGCTCGCGGCGTCAACCAGGAAGTCCTGGACGGCATTGTGGCCAACTGGACCAGAACACAGGACGCCAAGACCATCGTGGATCTGATGGCCGCGTCGGGTGTTCCGGTCGGGCAGGCCTACACGGCGAAGGAGATGCTGGAGGATCCTCATTTCGCGGCGCGCGAGAGCATCGTCCGTGTGAACGAGCCCAAGGGTGGGACACTGGCGATGCAGAACGTCTTTCCCAAGCTTTCGGAAACTCCGGGGCGGGTGACACGTCTTGGCCCGGACCTTGGTGAACACAACGAAGAAGTGCTTGTTAACGGACTGGGCTACGCGCCGGAACGCATCGCAGAACTACGCACGGCAGGCATCATCTGAAAAACATCAATGGCTTACGCGGACATTAGGGATGGCGTGGCCCAGGAGACGTACACATGCAAGTTGTGACCAATAAGTGCGGTCGGGCCAATGATTGAGCCGATTATCGTCGTGGCTGTGCTGCTGGGGATGATCGGCGCCGGTGCGCCGATCTTTCTGGCGCTGGGGGCCAGTGGTCTGGTCGGTCTGTGGATGGCGCGAGGATCGATGGCGTTCTTCTTTGCGCCCACTTCCTTCTTCGGTCAGCTCAATTCCTTCGAGTTGATCGCGCTGCCCCTTTTCATCCTGATGGGGAACATTCTGGGGGCGACGCCGGTCGGTCAGAACCTTTTCCGCGCAGCAGCGCTTTGGCTGCAGTGGCTCAGGGGCGGCCTTGCGATCGCAACGGTTGGCGCTTCCGCCATTTTCGGTGCGGTGTCCGGCGTATCGGTCGCCGGGGTGGCCGCCGTCGGCTCCATTGCCGTACCTCAGATGCTTGAGCGGGGCTATTCGCGCACGCTGGCCGCCGGCTCGGTCGCGTCCTCTGGCGCGCTGGCAATGTTGATCCCTCCGTCAGTGCCATTCATCATCTACGGAGCCGTTTCGGGGGTGTCGGTGGGTGCCCTTTTCATCGGGGGCATTCTGCCTGGCATCGTGCTTGCTCTGGCGCTGTCGGTCTTCATCTATTTCCGCGTCTTGCTGAAACCTGAAGAAGCTCCCTTGGGCGACGCCGACGAAGCCCCGTTGGGCGAGAAGTTTCGCGCGCTCGCGGGCATCTGGCATGCGCTTCTGCTGGTCGCAATCGTGCTGGGGTCGATCTACACCGGCATCGCGACGCCATCCGAGGCGGCGGCTTTTGGCGCGGCGGGTGCGTTCCTGATCGCCTTGCTCATCTTTCGGTGCCTGACATGGCGGAAAACGCTTGAGATCCTGACCGCGTCGGTAAAGGTCTCGGGTGCGATCCTGCTGATCATGGGCTGCGCCAAGATATTCGGGGATTACCTGAACCTCGTGCGTGTGCCGGAATCCGTTTCGGCGGCCCTGACGGCGACCGATCTGCCGCCCTGGGCAATCCTGACACTGGTCATGATCGCGCTGGTTTTGCTGGGAATGCTGGTCGATGCGGTATCGCTGATCGTCGTGACCACGCCCATCCTGCTGCCGCTGGTCACGGCCCTTGGCTATGACCCGCTGTGGTTCGGCATCGTTCTGGTGATGAACCTCGAAATCGCGGTGGTGACGCCGCCCGTGGGTCTCAATCTCTATGCGCTGAAGGGTGTGTGCCCGCAGCTCGAAGTGGAAGAAATCATCAAGTCCGTTGTTCCCTTCGTCGTGGTGCAATTCGCGATCCTGATGCTCTTCGTCCTGTTCCCCCAGATCAGCCTGTGGCTGCCGGGTCTCTTGTAGTCAAACGTCTTCCAAGGAGGAAAAGACATGAAACAGACACGACGCAATTTCCTGATGTCTTCCGCGGTGTTCGCGGGCGGCGCGACCATCGGTCTAGGAGGTTTCCCGACCTCGGCGCGGGCCGAAACGATGATGACCGGTGTCAGCTACCTGCCGCCCAGCTACAAGGCGCTTTCCTTCGGGTCGGCCGGGTTCGTCGACCGGCTCAACGCTTCGGATGCCGTGGCGGTGGACTACTACGACAGCGGCAAACTGCTGAAGGCGGACGAGCAACTGCCGGCGCTGCGGTCCGGGACGATCGACTTCATGTTCCACACCAGCAGCTACATCACGCGCTCTACGCCGATCCTCGGCATCACGGGTCTGCCGGGCATCGTCGAGGAACTTCACCGCAATCCCGGCCGCCTGGCAGCTGGCACACCGTTGTTCGACCTGATCAACGAGGAACTCGCCAAGGAAGACCTCTATATGGTCTCAATGATGGGCAACATCCTCGAACCGGAATACCTCTGGTCGACCGTCGCATCCCCCATCGGCTCGATTGACGAGATGGCCGGGCGCAAGATTCGTGTGGTCGGCTTCGAGGCGACGCAGGTGGCCGAAGGCTTCGGCGCTGCCGCGGTACGCATTCCTTCGTCCGAACTTTATCTGGCCCTGCAGCGCGGTACTGTCGACGCTGCGGTCGCGAACATTTCGACGATAATCGGGCGGTCCCTCCAGGAACAGCTCGGCACGGTCTACAAGCTTCCCATTACGGCTTACGGCATTGGCCTGTTCACCACGTTGAAGCGCTGGGAAGCCATGAGCGACGCCGAAAAAGCCGCCTTCACGGACGCTGGAAAGTGGTTGGACGAAAATGGCGCCAACGAGGCCAACAACACCATCTATCCCAACGAGTTCTGGCCGATGATCGAAGCGGCCGGGCTGCAGGTCGTCGAGCCGTCGGAAGAGGATCTGGCCCGCCTTGCAGAAGCCGCGCAGGCCGTGCAGGAAGCCTGGATCGCGGAAGTGGGCGAGGAGACCGGCCGCCGCGCCATCGCGCTCGCCATGGGCCAGGACGCCTGAATCATCGCCTCTGCCGGCCGCAGCATCGGCTGGCAGAGGTCTTCAGCAACGGGAATTTACCGGATAGGCAAACATGAGAAAGATCGCATCGACCCTTGAACGGACAACTGCCGTATTGGGCAATATCGTGCTCGCCTTCATGGTGGTGACGATCTGTTACGACGCCATCATGCGGTACGTCTTCACCGCACCCACCTCGTGGTCGTTGGAAGTCAACACTTTCCTGATCGTCTACGTGGCCGTTATGACCGCCGCCGAAGTGCAGCGCACGGACAGCCATATCCGCATCACTTTCTTCGCCGACAAGTTGGGCGCAACGGGCCAGCGCATAAACAGGGCGGTGATCAGCTTTTGCGGCCTCGTATTTTGCGCGATCATTGCTTGGCGTGGCTGGTTGATCGCCTACCAGTCCTGGGAGTTCGGCGAGCGCGTATCCTCAAGCTTTGGCACGCCGATGGTAGTTCCCTATGCGATGCTTCCAATCGGTTTTGGTCTTCTGGCGCTACGCTTCGCGTTTGACTTGTTCGACAGCTTGACCGGGCGTCCCTCGGACCGGGGCGAGGATTTGCAGAATGTCTGAGAAAATTCCCCCATGCCGGTGGCCGGAAACGACCGGCGCCCTTGAGGAAAATTCGATGACACGGAAGCCGCAGATTTGCGAAGTCGCACCGCGCGACGGGTTTCAGTCCATTTCCAATCCGCTGCCAACGGAAGAAAAAATCGGCATCATCAGGGCGCTCGCCGCCGCTGGCTGCGCGCGCATTGAAATCGGCAGTTTTGTGAGTCCCAAGGCGATTCCGCAAATGGCCGACATGGCCGAGATCGCCGCGGCCGTACGAGAATTGCCCGCCCGTCTCTGTGCGCTGGTGCCGAATGTGCGCGGCGCCGAAAATGCGCTGGGGGCCGGGATCACCGAGGTCTGCTACGTCCTTTCCATCTCGGAGCGGCACAATCAGAACAACGTGCGCCAGAGCTTTGCCCAATCGCTCGCCGGCTTGCAGGATGTCGTCTCGGTTCTGCCGGAGGATGCCATCCTGCGCGTCGATCTGGCTACGGCCTTTGATAGCCCGTTCGATGGAACGGTGCCACTGGCAGACGTGCTTTCGGCTGTGGCCAAAGTCGGACAAATCGCCCCTCGGGCCGAGATCGCGCTTTGCGACACCACCGGCAGGGCGAACCCATTCATGGTGACCACACGCTTTGCGGCGGCCATGTCCCTGCCCGAAACGGCAGGGAACGGCTGGGCCTTTCACGGGCATGACACTTTCGGACAGGGTGTCGCCAATGCCGTGGCGGCGTGGCAATCGGGCGTCGATGCATTTGACACGGCTGCCGCGGGATTGGGCGGTTGCCCATTTGCGCCCGGAGCGACGGGTAACACCGCGACCGAGGATCTGGTCTTCGCCTTCAACGAAGGCGGTTTTGAGACCGGCATTGACATCAAGGTTTTGCTGGACGTTGCGGATCGCATAGCTGCCCTGCCGGGCGCGGTGGTTGCCAGCCATCTGCGCCACGTTCCTCGCAGGCGTGCAGCCTAGGTGAGATGGTCGAGGGGCAGCGACGTGGTGTAGGCCACCTGCTGCAAGGCAAAGCTTGACCGGATGTTGGCAACGCCTGGGATCAGGGTCAGGCTTTCCTTTAGAAACCGTTCAAACGTGGCGATGTCAGGTACGACCACACGCAAAAGATAATCAGCCTCGCCCGTCATCAGGTAGCATTCCACCACCTCCTGCCGCTTGCGGACTTCCGTCTCGAATTCCTTCAGTCGTTCCTTTGTCTGCTTTTCAAGTTGGACCGAGACAAAAACGCTGACATTCAGCCCCAGAACCGCAGCATCGAGCAACGTCACCCGTTTCTTGATCACACCTGCATCTTCAAGAATGCGCACACGGCGCAGACAAGGCGACGGAGACAGCCCGATCCTTTCCGCCAGGTCGATGTTCGAGATATCGGCATCTTCCTGCAGGATCTTGAGAATTCGGAGATCTATGGAGTCGAGTTGAATAGGTCGCACGGGCGGATCATTGCTGCTGGAAAACTGACCACCAATCTCGCAAAACTCGCGCAATTGGGCAACTCAGCCTGAGTTGTCGATGCCGACTGGGCCGTAGGCCACACAAATGACCGAACAGCAGCGCCGAACGCTTATCTCCCCCAGGAACGACCAGAGGTCCGGTCACGAAACTACTCATCCCTTCGGGCACAAAACGACCTTTCCTTTCGCTCCGGGTTGCAGAACGGCCCTGTGAGCATCGGCTGCTTGTTTCAGTCCGAAACGCTGTCCGACCACCGGGCGGATCTTCCCGTTGGCAGCACCGGCCAATATCTCGGACAAGGCAACGGCAACGGAGTCTCGCGATGCATTCCAGACGGCCGTGCCGCGAATGTCGATCTCCTTGAGCATGGCGACACGCGGATTGATCGAAATCTCGCCGCGGCAGCCGACGATCACGATGCGGCCGGAATGGGCCACCAGGTCCATGTCGGCGGCAAGATTGACGTCGGCCAACATCTCGACGATCAGGTCGGGACCGCGGCCTTCGGTGGCATCCCGCACCCGGTCAAGATATCCGGGCGAACCGTGATCCACTGCAAGCTGAGCACCTTCGGCTTCGACGAGGGCAAGGCCCGCCGCCGACCCCGCGCTGCCGATTACCGTCAGGCCAGCTTCGCGGGCCAGTTGAATCGCCGCCGTTCCGACCGCACCGCTGGCGCCGTGGATGAAAACCGTCTCACCGCGGGCGGCACGGCCACGTGCAAACAGGGCGAGATGCGCGGTGACATAGGGCACTCCGAAACAAACCGCTTCGGCAAAGCCGATCCCGTCCGGAATCGGAAGAACGTCTTCCATCCGGTGCAAAGCCCTTTCGGCATAGGCGCCACTCATGATCTTGCTGAGTCCGGCGCTGACGAACACGCGGTCGCCGGGGTTCAGTCCGTACACGCCGGGACCAGTCGCAGAAACGACGCCGGCGCAGTCGCCGCCTGGGGTATAGGGTAGATCCGGTCGGAACACGTAATTCCCGGTCAGCATGTAGGTGTCGGCGGGATTGACACCGGCAGCTTCAACGTCGATCACGACCTCGCCCGGACCTGGAACGGGATCGGGAACATCGAAGAGAACCAGTTGATCGGGGCCACCGAAAGCGTTGACTCTGATAGCCTTCATCCGGCTTTCCTTTGGGTTGCCAGCGTATTGTCGGACGCCCATGTCACGAAGGGTGCGAAATCTGACAGATCGACTGACGTGCCAAGTCCGGGCGCATCGGGAACCGGAACACCGCCGTCGCTGACCGGCAGCAAGTCGCGCAGTATCAGTTCGCGCCCGGCGTTGGGGTGGCAATCGAGTTCCAGCCATCCACCGCCTCCGGCGGCGGCCAGCGCGTGCAGCGAGGCGAGATTGGCGATCCCACCACCGAAGACATGCGGACAGTAGACCAACCCCTCTTGAACGGCCTTTCGCGCGACACGCATACATCCCGTCACGCCGCCCCACTTGGTGATGTCCGGCTGGTAGAATTTCAACTCGCCGCGCGCCATCCATTCGTCGAATTGGCCTCCGCGCAGGTTCTCGCCACCGGCAAGGGGGATGGATGAGAATTCAGCCAGAAGCCACCAATCGTTATTGGCGGCATCAACGCGCAACGGCTCCTCCAGCCACGTGATGTCGTGTTTCGCCGCCAGTTCAATGATGTCTAGGGCAGCAGGCAGCGTCAGGGATTGATTGGCGTCAAGCATGAAATGCGCCTCGGGCCCGATCGCATCGCGTACGGCGGCAATGTTCTGCAGGTCGAGGTCTCGGCCAAAACCGATCTTCAGCTTGAAGGCGCGATGCCCCTCGGCCTTTCTGGCGGCAGCGAAATCCTCGGGTCTGTCTGGATTGATGCCGGTGGCGTAGACCGGCACGTGTGATGCTGCCTTTTGGCTAAGGAGACGGCACAGCGGTTCGTCGAGCTTCCGCGCGTGCAAATCCCAGATGGCGATATCGATCCCGGCGATGACCTGCGCCACCGGCCCGACTTCGCCTGTCTGCAGGACCAGCACTTCGGTTTCGCGCGTCAGGTGATCGAAGATTTCCTCCGCGGTGCCGAACTCTTTGCCGATCAGCGCCTGGCCCAGATCGACGGCAAGCCGCGCGCGGTGCTCGGCTCCGACGGCAGGCCAGTTGCTCCAGGTTTCGCCCCAGCCTTCGGCCCCGTCCACATCGGTCACGCGGATCAGCACCATGGGGCGGTCGCGAAAGGTGCCGAAGGCCACCTTGATCGGCTCTAAGATCGGAACGCGGATGGCGAAGGCGTCGACACGGGCAATCTTGATCATGGCGTCTGTCCTTTCAGGGTTGAACCGGAAGGCTGATGCGCGGTTCTGGCAGGCCGGCGATACCGACGTCGAAAGCCAGCAATGCCCCGGCCAAGGGCGCGGCTGCCTTTTCCTTGTCTGTCATGTTCTGGCTCGCCGTGGTTACGTAGAGCGTTTTCAGTTCCGGTCCTCCGAAACAGCAGGCCGTGGGCCGGTCGACCGGCGTTTCGATGGCACTGCTGATCCGGCCGTCCGGTGCGCGGCGCACGATGCGGCCGCCATTGAACTCGGCATACCAGACGTGGCCCTCGGTATCTGTCGCCGCACCGTCAGGAAAGGCAGGCGGCGCGCAGTCGGCGAACCGGCGGCGGTTGGAGATCCGTCCGCTGTCGCCGTGGATGTCATAGGCGTCGATGCCGTGCTCCAGCGAGTCGGCGAAGTACATGACGTTGCCGTCAGGGCTCCATGACAGGGCGTTTGGGATGCAGATTCCGTCGCGGACAGCCGTCAACCGGTTGCCGTCAAGGCGATACAGGGTCCCCTCTGGCGCGCGGGTGATGTTGTTCATCGTCCCGACCCAGAAACGCCCCTGGCGATCCACCCGACCGTCGTTGAAACGGTGGTCCGGGATTATTGCGGGCAACTCGGCGATTGTGTCAAAGCGCGTCGCTCCGGCCTTCCACAACACAATTCGGCTGCCGAGGGCCACGACAAGGCAGTCGCCCGTGGTCAACGCTATGGCTCCGACCATTTCGGGCATTTCCCAGGTTTCGGTCCGCAGCGTAGTCGGGTCGTAGCGGCGAATTGCGGGACAGCGGATATCGACCCACCAGAGCGTCTCGCTTTGGTCGTCCCAAACCGGGCATTCGCCCAAGATGTCGCGCTGATCGCCAATGCGCAGCATCCGATTGGTTGCCGATGCTTCAGATGCAGCGACCACCGTCAACCTCCAGCACCACACCGGTTACCATGCTCGCCTCGTCCGAGGAGAGATAGAGCGCGGCATTTGCGATATCGAGCGGAGTGGACAGGCGCCCCAACGGGATCGTCGCGCGGAACGCGGCCCGCTTTTCCGGAGTGTCCTCTCCCATGAACTGAGCGAGCAGCGGGGTCTCACCGGCGACGGGGGCGATGGCGTTGACGCGGATCGCCTCGGGCGCCAGTTCGACGGCCATGGACTTGGTCAGAAGGTTTACAGCCCCCTTCGACGCATTGTACCAAGTCAGACCCGGGCGCGGCCGTATTCCCGCGGTCGAACCGATGTTGATCATCGAGCCGCCGCCTGTCTCGCGGAAATGTGGGATCACGGCATGGCTCATCAGGTAGATCGATTTCATGTTCACCGCGAACACCCGATCGTATTCTTCCTCGGTCACGTCCAGCATCGGCTGGTTGCGATGGGTGGTGCCCGCATTGTTGACGACGATGTCGAGCTTGCCGAAGGCGTCTATCACCTTGCCCGTGACTTCCTTTAGCGACTTGCCGTCGGTCACGTCGCAGCCGAAGGCCAGTGTGCCATTTCCGATGGTCTTTGCCGCTTCGTCGGCCTTGTCGGCATTCAGATCGAGGATCGCCACACGCCCGCCTTCCTCGGCGAAGCGTTGCGCGATTCCGTATCCGAAACCTTGCGCGGCGCCGGTGACGATTGCGGTCTTGTTTTTCAGGCGCATGATAAGGCTCCGATCATTTGTGGTGGTGGACGATGGTTTTCGAGGCGGAAAACTCGTACAGCGCCTCAAAGCCTTTCTCTCGCCCGTGGCCGGACTTTTTCACGCCACCAAACGGCAGTTCGATTCCGCCCGCAGCGCCGAAACCGTTGATGAACACCTGGCCGCAACGCATCGCACGGGCCACCCGCATCGAACGGTTGCTGTTCTCGGTCCAGATGCCAGCAACGAGACCGTAGTCGGTGGCATTGGCCAGGGCCACGCCGTCGGCCTCGTCTTCAAAGGGCATCACGGCCAGCACGGGGCCAAAGATCTCTTCGCAGGCGATCCGGGCTTCGCGCGGAACAGGACAGAAAAGAGTAGGCTTCACGTAGAACCCTCCCGAGGGCGCGTCTTCCGCGATTTTGCCCTCGGCAAGAACCGGGACGCCGGCGGCGCGGGCTTCTGCCAGAAAGGCCTTGACCCGAGCCTGTTGCCTTGCGGTGACCATCGCGCCAAGGTCGCGGTCCTGTTCATGCGGACCCGCAGTGGTGGCGGCGAAGCGTTCGGCGAGCGCTTCGGCGACCTTGTCGAAAATCGGCCGTTCCACCAAGACCCGGCTTCCGGCGGAACAGGTTTGTCCGCCGTTCTGCACAATCGCCTTGACCAGCACAGGTAAAGCCGCATCCAGATCCGCGTCGGCAAAGACCAGTTGCGGTGACTTGCCGCCAAGCTCCAGCGTGCAGCCGATCCGGTTTTCAGCGGCCGCTTTTTGAACCAGCGTGCCCACCTCGGGACTGCCGGTGAACGAGACGAAATCCACGTCGGGATGCGCGGTCAGCGCCGCGCCGGCCTCGGCGCCAAGTCCAAAAACAACGTTCAGAACGCCTTCGGGTATCCCGACCTCTAGCGCCAGTTCTGCGATACGCAGCAGGGTCAGCCCGGCATCCTCGGCAGGTTTCACCACGCAGGTGTTGCCGCAGGCCAGCGAAGCGCCGACCGAGCGGCCAAAGATCTGGCTGGGATAGTTCCACGGCACGATATGGCCTGTGACGCCATGGGGGTCGCGGACAACGGCCACGGTATATCCGTTCAGAAACGGGATGGTCTCACCATGCAGTTTGTCGGCGGCAGAGCCGTAGAATTCGAAGTAGCGCGCCGTGGCGACAATGTCGCCAAGGCCCTGACTGGCCGGCTTGCCTGTATCCATCGATTCCAGCGCGCCCAACTCATCCTTATGGGCCAGGATCGCGTCTCCCAGCTTCATCAGTAGGCGACCGCGCTCGGTGGCGGTGAAGCGACACCAGACCGTCTCAAAGGCCGTGCGCGCCGCGCGCACGGCTAGATCGATTTCCGCCGCGCCAGAGCGGGGAATGCTTCCGAAGGCGATGCCGTCCGAAGGGCAGAGCACATCGAGTTTCCGACCGTCCTGCGCATCGACCGATCGCCCGCCGATCAGATTGCGATAGGATGTCAAGCGCGTCTCTGGGCGAGTCAGCTCGGTCGCGTCCATGGTCAAGGCTCCATTGCAATGGAAATGGTGGTCGCTTCCTTCTATGAGTTGTAATGAAAGTTGACAAGTAAAAAATATGTAACTAGTGATGCAACAAGGATCAGGAAAGAGAAGCCGCGGAATGGACACGCATCCACGTATGGTAGTGACGCGAAGCCTACCGGCCGCACTGATGGAGCGGATCGCGGCCGAGGCTGCCGCATGGGTAAATCCAGAGGACCGCACCCTGACGCCCGCGGAACTGCAGGCTGTTGCGGACGAGTGGCAGCCGGATGTGATGCTGGTCATGGCGATGGACCGGATCGATGCGGACTGCATCGCAGCGTTGCCAGCCTCGGTCCGGGCGATTGCGACATTGTCAGTCGGGCACGACCATATCGACTTGCCTGCTGCCCGTGATCGCGGAATCGCGGTCATCCACACCCCGGATATCCTGAGCGACGCGGTTTCCGAGATCGCCATCATGCTGATGCTTTGCGCCGCCCGCCGCGCGCAAGAGGGTGAGCGCATGATATACGGGCAAACCTGGAAAGGATGGTCGCCTACTCAATTGCTGGGCCGTGACGTGACCGGAGCGCGACTCGGCGTTTTGGGCATGGGCCGGATCGGGCGAACCATTGCACGCCGTGCGCGTGCCGCATTCGACATGGAGGTTCACTACCACAACCGCTCGCGATTGGAGCGGGGCTTGGAAGATGGCGCCACTTACCATGACAGTGCTGAAGGGTTGTTGGCAGTCAGCGATTTCCTGATGCTGGCGGCGCCTTCGACGCCGGCGACCAAGGGGTTTCTGAATGCGGACCGCATTGCTCAGCTGGCGCAGGGCGCCATCGTCGTGAACATCGCCCGTGGCGATTTGGTCGATGACGACGCCTTGATTGCCGGCCTCAGGTCAGGGCATGTCGCCGCCGCGGGGCTCGATGTTTTCAACCGCGAACCGGATATCCATCCTGGATACCGCGAACTGTCGAACGTCTTCCTGCAGCCGCATCAGGGCAGTTCCACCATCGGGACGCGGGTGCGTATGGGGGAGATGCTTCTTGATTCCATCAAATTCCATCTGGAGGGCAGGGATCTGCCGAACAGACTGGTGTGAGCAAACTGCGGTAAAGACAGGGGGAATCCAATGCTCGACAAATCCGACTTGGCCTTGAATCTCGATCCGGGACGCTTGTTTTCACTGAAGGATCGCGTGGCGTTGGTCACCGGTGCGGCCGGGGGGATCGCATCGGGCGTCACGCAGGCCTACGCCGCGGCGGGCGCGCGACTGATCCTTGCCGATTTGAATGAAGCGGTGCATGAGCGGGCCGAGGCGTTCCGCGAGGCCGGTGTTGACGCCCGGGCGCTGACATTCGACGTCAACGATCGCGCCGCCGCCCGGAGGGGCGTGGAGGATGCGGCCGCCGTTTTCGGAAGACTGGACATTCTGGTGAACAATGCGGCGGTCATCGTGCGCAAGCCATTTCTGGAGCTGGAGGATTCCGATTGGCAGAAGGTGATCGACACGGATTTGACAGCCTATTTCACGGTAGGGCAGGCGGCCGCTCGGATCATGGTCGCGCAAGGCGGCGGCCGGATCATCAATATGGGTTCGATCATGGGGCACGTGTCGCGCCCCAATCTTGTGCCTTATGTCGCGGCCAAGGGTGCTGTGCATTCGTTCGCTCAGGCCGCTGCGGCCGATCTTGCGGGAACTGGTGTGACTGTGAACGTGCTGGCGCCGGGCTATACGATCACTGAATTCAGTCAGGCAAACGTGAAGGAGTTCCATGACTTCGTTCGGGATTGGACGCCTTGCCGCCGATGGGGAAAGCCGGAGGATATCGCCGGTGCGGCGCTTCTTCTGGCGTCGGATGCGGGCGCCTATATCAACGGGCAGGTGATCTATATCGACGGCGGGTTCACTGCTGTAACACGCTAAGCGCACAGCCTTTCTGTAGATCAAGGCCGCTCCCATGCCGGGGGCGGCTCTTTTCGTTTGTGTGCGCGAATCAGGTTTTCGGTGACCTGTTTCGGTCATTGAGCGCCTTTCTGCGGAAAACCAGATATCCGCCAGGAATCCCCTTGAATTCCGAACGGGTTACGTCTGCGTTTATAAGTTGTAATAAGAATTGACAAGTGAGTAAGTTGGAAACTACAGTTACAAGTGGGAAGAGGGGAAGTGACGAGATGGTCAGCCTCATGGAAACAAGAACTGCAAAAGAACTGGCCGAAGTCGCGTCAGAGTCAGACGTGGACCGCAAAGCTGGCGCGCGGTATCCGGGGTCGGTACGGGCGCAAGGAAGGTTCTGGCAAGCACGCTGGTTCATCGTTGTTCGCGCGTTCAGCGTATTCATCGGGATCTGGTATCTGGTTGCTTTGTGGGTGGCCAGCCCGATCCAAATGCCGTCGCCGTTCAAGGTGCTCGAGGCGCTTATTGCGCTCGGCCGGACTGGAGAATTGTTCGACCATGCGCTGATCAGCGCAACGCGGCTGGTGATCAGCCTCGTGATTTCCACGTTGATCGCGGTGCCGCTAGGATTCCTGATGGCGATGAACCGCGAGGCGAATGCCTTTATCGACCCGATCGTCGAACTCTTGCGCCCGATCTCGGGTATCGCCTGGATCCCGCTGGGCCTGTTCATCTTCGGCGTGGGCGGTACGCTGCCAATCTTCATCATGGCCTACGTCGCGTTCTTCCCCCTGCTTCTGAACACGATAGACGGGGTGAAAAGCATCGACCGCAAGTTGATGTCCGCAGCGGAGACCATGGGCGTCAGCCGCAGCGCGCGACTTTTGCACATCGCGGTTCCGGCGGCGCTTCCGTCTGTCATGGTGGGCTTTCGCATCGCGTTCGCCTCGGCCTGGGCCGCAATCATTGCTGCCGAACTCATCGGCTCGCCCAGCGGTCTCGGGTTCGCCATCGAATGGTATCGGCAGTTGCTCATGAGCCCCAAGGTCTTCGCCTTCATCGCGATGATCGGCGCCATTGGATACCTTTGCGATCTTGGTCTGCGGACCTTGCAGCACAAGCTTACGCCCTGGGCCGAAGGAATGGGGATCGGACAATGACCACTGCAACTCAAACCTCTCGGATCGCACAACTGCCGCCTGCCGTCAAAGCGGTCACGCTTCCGGCACTGCTGATCGTGGTCTGGCAGATCTGGGCCATGACATTGCCTGAAACCTCGCCTGCGCCTGCACCGGCCAAGGTCGTGCAATCCTTCATCGAACTGACGGCAAGCGGCGACCTCGTCTGGTCGACTTTGCAGAGCCTGGGTAGGGTGCTGGCCGGCTTTTGCGTCGCGTTGGTCCTCGGGCTGAGCCTCGGAGTGCTGATGGGCGCCAGCCGCGCCGTTCGCGAGAACCTTGATCCGATCATCGAAAGTTTCCGCCCGATCGCGCCCATGGCCATCCTGCCGATCGCGATCCTGTGGTTCGGCACCGGCACGCCCGCAGCCCTGACCATAGTCGCCTATGCCGCGTTCTTTCCGCTGCTGGTGAACACCGTCTATGGTGTCAGTCGCGTCGACCGCCAACTGGTCCGGGCCGCGCAGACGATGGGGGTAAACCGCCTGCGCACCATTGCGACCGTCATTGTCCCCGCCGCCGTGCCCAGCGTTCTTTTGGGCTCGCGCTTGGCGATGGGAGTAGCGTGGACCGCGATCATTGCCGCCGAACTCGCCGTTGGCGCCAAGTCCGGCGGTGGCACCTCCGGCGGGATCGGACAGATGATGTTCGTCTTCTACGCCTACTCTATCGACCTCAACGGCATCGTGGTCTGCATGATCGTCGTCGGAGTGATCGCCCTGATGATCGACCGGCTGTTCCGCGTTGCCGAACACCGCCTGCTGCCTTGGAGGAACTGAAAATGAACGTAGCGACCATGCCCTCGAAGGCCCAGCCGAAATTGCGCCTCAGGAACGTGTCCAAGGAGTATGTCGCGCCCCGCACCGGGCAGAGGACCCTGGCGGTCTCAGATTTCACCCTTGATGTCCGGGCGGGTGAGTTCCTTTGCATTGTCGGCCCTTCGGGCTGCGGCAAGTCCACGGTTCTGAACATGATAGCGGGTCTCGACCAGCCCACCGGCGGCGACATCGAAATGGACGGCCATCACGTCAGGGGTCCTGGCGCCGAGCGCGGGGTGATGTTTCAAGATTACGCACTGTTCCCTTGGAAGAGCGTGCGTGACAACGTTGGTTTCGGCCTGCGTCACGGCACGCCGGGCGCCGGACTGACGGCTGCGGAACGCAACGACCGGGTGAACCACTTCGTCAACATGGTCGGGCTGGCGGGCGCCGAAGCCAAGTTTCCACACCAACTGTCGGGCGGCATGAAGCAGCGCGTGGCCTTGGCGCGGCTGTTGGCGAACGGACCCGACGTATTGTTGATGGACGAACCACTGGGCGCTCTCGATGCGCAGACGCGGATGGTGCTGCAGGTGGAGTTGCTGCGCATTTGGGGCGAAGCCGCCGAGGAGGGCGACCGCAAGACGGTGGTATTCATCACACACGGCATCGACGAAGCGGTGTTTCTTGCCGATCGCGTTGTGGTGATGTCCAGCCATCCGGGCCGTGTCAGCGCGGTCATCGACATCGACATCCCGCGCCCGCGCCGGGAATCCATCCGCTCCGAACCGCGGTTCGGGCAACTCACGGACGAAATCTGGTCGCTGATCCGGGACGAGGCTTATCAAGCCATCGCCTGATACCGGCCGCTCTTTTCAGACCGTTCCGGAACGCTTCCGGGACACCAAAGCTACGGATCAAGGGAGGAACACAATGTCCGAAGCGCTCTCCAAACTCGTCCTTAATCGCCGGTCATTCATTCGCACGGCCGGGGCCGCCGGTGCTTTGACGCTCGCCGCACCCGGGATCATCCGGGCAGCGACCGACAAACTGACCGTTTCCGTCGGCCGGATCCCGTGGGCCGCAGGCAACGCGCCCATGACAGCCTACATGATCGAAAACAAGCTGTTCGAGAAGTACGCGGCGGATTTCGGATACGAACTGACCGTCGATTGGCGCGACTATCCGACCGCCATGCCGCAGGTCGAAGCCTTCGTGGCCAATGATCTCGACATGGGCATGTGGGGCAACACACCGATCATCCGCTCGATCGCGGCCGGGCTTCCGCTCAGCCTGATGGTGGTGGGCGAAGGCCGGCTGCGCTTCATGATCGTCACCCGCGACGACCGTGGCATTCGCAAGCCCGAGGACCTGAAAGGCAAGACCATCGGCTCGCTGCTGGGCGGTGACCCCTACAACGCGCTCAGCCAAATGCTGCGTTGGGAACTGGGCTCGGCCGATCCGCGCGAACTGGGCATCAACCTGGTCAACGTGCCGGTCCTCAGCCAGGCCGCCGCGGTGCCGACCGGTCTGGATGCCGCCATCGCGATCCAACCGATGTACCTGGCCGCCGCCAAGAACGGCACCCGGGCGATCTGGAACTCCTACGGCTACACCGAGGAATTCTATGACGGACCGCTGGGCACCGGCGCCGGGATCCAGATGCCGTCGGTTAAGCAGTCGCCCTTCTACCCGGAAGGCTACTATATCCACCGTTCGTTCTGGGTGCTCCGCAACTCGCTGGCCGAGCAGCATCCGAACATTGTCGTGGCCTTCATGGCGGCACAGCAGGAAGCGGTCGCGACCCTGTCGGCGCAGGAGCCGGGCGCCGTTTCGCAGCTGGTCAAGGACTACTGGAAACTCGATCCCGAAGACGGCGCCAAGGTGGTCAACGACGACCTGATTTTCGCCCGCGGTTGGGCTTGGCCGACAGTCAGCGAGGCGCGCGCAGTTCAGCAGGCATCGCAATATCTGGTGGATGGCGGCGTCATCGAAAATCCGCTGAGCTGGGATCAGGTCAAGGGCGCCTTCGAATTGACCGCTCCGCTTGCCAAGCAGGCATACGAGCTTTTGGGCTCCAAGACCGATGCGTCCGAGTTCACCCGGACCGACGTAAACGACCTGCGCGGCCTGCCGCTTTGGGAAATGGACAAGTGGTCCGAACAATCGTGATCCCAAACCGAAAGGCTCAGAGCGGGCGAAAGTCCAACTGAAACCTGTCCCCCCATTCCCGGCAACCGCATGGCGGGCTTGGGGGGATACATCCGAATTCGAACAAAAAACCGCCATACGAAAGGGAAGCGAATGGCCAATGTTGGATTTATCGGTCTGGGTGTCATGGGCGCTCCCATGGCGCTCAATATCCTCAAGGGCGGTCATTCGCTCTCTGTCTTCGATCTGAACCCGGACGCGGTGCAGCGTCTGGTCGAGGCCGGTGCAACAGCCTGCGCGTCCCCAAAGGAAGTCGGCGCCGCAAGCGAAATCGTGGTGACCATGCTGCCCGAACCGCAGCATGTCCACGGTGCAATACTGGGCAAGGATGGCGTTGCCGAGGGGCTGCGCGAGGGCGGCATCGTGATCGAGATGAGCACGATCGACCCGCAAACCTCGCAGACCATCGGGGACGACCTGCGAAAACGCGGCATGAACCTGGTGGACTCTCCCGTGGGTAAGACTTCGGAACATGCCGTAACCGGAACACTGACGTTGATGATCGGCGGTGAGCCCGACGCCATCACAAAGGTCGAACCGATCCTCGACTGCATGGGGAACGAGAAGTATTACTGCGGCGGCCCGGGCATGGGCCACGCAATGAAGATCACGAACAACGTGCTTGCGACGACCATCATGGTCGCCAATACCGAGGCGTTGGCGCTGGGACTGAAATGTGGCCTGACCCTCGAGATGATGCAGCAGGTGATGCGAAACACGATGGCCTGGAACAGCCAGTTTTCGACGGCCATGCCCAAGAAGGGCTTTGTCGGCGACGACAGTCCCGGCTTCGCGATCCGGCTGGCGGCAAAAGACGTGCGGCTGGCCTGCGAACTGGAAGAGAAGATCGGCATTGAACCGCGGATCGGCCGGGCCGGTCTGGCCGCGCTTCAGGCGGCGATCGACGCCGGCTATGGCGACCGCGATACCGCGCGGCTGATGTTCATGCTCGAAGAAAAGCTTGGCGTCGAGGCGCGGCAAAAGCCGGCCATGGCGAAAGCGAGCTGACGCGAGAGGAACCGGAGCCAAAACATGGTTGAGTTTCTTGGATATCATCGGCCGGATGGCCGTGTCGGGATTCGCAACCGGCTCTTGGTTTTGTCGATCGGCGGGTTGACGGGCCCCGCCAGCCGACGCATCGCGTCCTCGCTGCGCGATGCGGCCTGTGTGGTCCTGCCTTACGAGGCGGGGCTTCTGGGAGAAGACAAGGAAATCCATGACCGTGCCGCGCTTGGCCTGGCCGAGCATCCCAACACAGGTGCGGTTCTGCTGATCGGGGACAATCCGAAGGTTCTGGAGCGCTTCTCTGCGGAACTTGCTCTTGCCCGCAAGGCGCATGACGCGATCAGCATGGACGATTGCGGCAACGACGTTTTCACCTTGGTGTCAAAGGCGACGCAGTCCGGCGCGCGGCTTATCCGCGAGATGTCGCGGCTGCGCCGGTCGCCGGCACCGCTTTCGACGCTGACGATAGGGCTTGAATGTGGCCGCTCTGATCCGAGTTCCGGATTGGTCGCCAACCCGCTGTTGGGCAGGGTTGCGGATGGTCTGGTCGCGGCGGGCGGAACGGCAATCCTGGGCGAAACGGTCGAATGGCTTGGGGCCGAGCACCTGCTTGCCAAGCGCGCCCGCACCCCGGAACTGGCTGCAGGAATCCTTGCCGCAGTGAAGCGTCGCGAGGAGGCGGCGATTGCTGCGGGAGTGGACCTTCTGGGCGTCAATCCGACGCCTACGAATATTGCATCCGGTCTTTCGACCATCGAAGAGAAATCCCTGGGAAGCACTGCAAAATCGGGTCGGAGCAGGATCGAAGGCCTTCTGGGATATGCCGAGGCGCCAGTGGGCCCGGGGTTGTGGGTGATGGATGCCCCGGCCTTCGCGCCGGAATCCCTGACCGGTTTCGTCGCGGCCGGAGCGCAGATGGTCCTGTTCACGACCGGTGTTGGAAATTCCTATGTCAGCGCACTATCACCGACCGTGAAGGTGAGCGCAAACCCGGAAACCTGCGCGCGGCTCGACGGCCAGCTTGATTTCGTCGCGCACACTGGATTTGACGGATCAGAAGCGCCCGAGGCCTTGGCCGAGCGTCTTCTGGCTACCGTTGCAGATGTTGCAAGCGGAACGCTCACCTGGGGCGAATTGCTGGGCGAAGGGGATGAAGTGGTCAGCAGATTCGGAGCGGCATTGTGAGGGGCGAAGGGGAAATGGGACCGCGCGGGTTCGACGCCATTGCACTGGCCGAGGCCGATCACGTCGCCACTGTCCTGCGCGACATCGCCGCGGGCGAAGTTCTTGTTGTCGGATGCGCTGACGGCGAGGTTTGGGTGACGGCGACCGAGGATATTCCTCTCGGCCACAAGGTCGCGCTGACAGCCATTGACGCCGGCGATCCGATCCTGAAATACGGTTCGGCTATCGGGTCGGCCACCGAGGCTATCGCGCCCGGGGCGCATGTCCACGTCCACAATCTGCGCAGCGACCGCGCCCGCCGCAGAACGGACTGAAAAACGAAGAAGCCGCGCCGGGTGGCCCCGCAAGCGGCAACTGGATTTCACATACGTGGGCGTCAACCCGCCCGCGCAACAGGAAAGATGTGCAGAATGACTGGTCGCAAGAACGGACTCAGGATTGCGGTGATCCCCGGTGACGGGATCGGACAGGAAGTCGTGCCCGAGGGGCTGCGCGTTCTTCGCGCCGCGGCAAAGCGGTTCTCCATCGACATCACGTTCGACATGTTCGATTTCTCGTCCTGGGACTATTTCGAAAAGCACGGCACCATGCTGCCGTCCGATTGGAAAGAACAGATCGGAGGCCACGACGCGATCTATTTCGGCGCGGTGGGCTGGCCTGAAAAGATCGCCGACCATGTGTCCCTCTGGGGATCGCTGCTGCTGTTCCGGCGAGAGTTCGATCAATATGTCAACCTCCGCCCCGTCAAGCTGATGCCCGGAGTGCCTTCGCCATTGGCAGGGCGCAAGCCGGGGGAAATCGATTTTTACGTGGTGCGCGAGAATACCGAGGGCGAGTATTCTTCGGTTGGCGGCCGGATGTTCGCCGGCACCGAGCGCGAGATCGTCATGCAGGAAACAGTCATGACACGTGTCGGTGTCGACAGGATTCTGCACTTTGCCTTCGATTTCGCCAATCGGACAAAACGCAAGCACCTTACGTCTGCCACTAAATCCAACGGCATCGCCATCACCATGCCGTACTGGGACGAGCGGGTAGAGGAAGTCTCGAAAAGCTATCCGGAAGTTGCTTGGGACAAGTACCACATCGACATCCTGACAGCGCATTTCGTGCTGAACCCGCAGCGGTTCAATGTCGTCGTGGCCTCGAACCTGTTCGGCGATATTCTGTCGGATCTGGGCCCTGCCTGCACGGGCACCATCGGTATTGCGCCTTCAGGCAACATCAACCCCACCGGCGAATTCCCGTCGCTGTTCGAACCGGTGCATGGCTCTGCGCCAGACATCGCAGGCCAGGGTATCGCAAATCCGGTCGGGCAGATCTGGGCCGGCGCGATGATGCTGGAACACCTTGGTTATCCCGAGGCCGGCGCCGCCATCGTTCGGGCCATCGAGGACGTGCTCGCACAACCAGCCTTCCGAACCCGCGATCTGGGCGGCGAGGCTGACACGGAGACCTGCGGCAAGGCGATTGCGGGGGTACTCGAAGCTGCAGCGGTGCCGGAGCTGACCTGAAATGGCGCATATCGCGGACGGGACGCCGGAATGGGAAATCCACGCGATCGAATATGGCCGCCACTCTGGACGTTTGGTCTACGAGAATTTCACCGCGCCGCTGCCTGAAGGATTTGACCGGCACGATGCGCCCATGCCGATGAGCTTTTTCGTCTGGGTGCTTCGCCATGGTGACCGGGCGATTGCCGTCGATACCGGATTTGACCGCGCGCAAGCCGCGACACGGTCGCGCGAATTGGTTCTGCCGGTCGAGGACGGGCTTCGCGCATTGGGCATTGCTCCGGATCGTTTGAAAGACGTCATCCTGACGCATCTTCATTGGGACCACGCGGGCAACCTCGGTCTGTTTCCGGAGGCGCGGTTCCACGTGCAGACTCGCGAGATGGCCTATTGCACCGGTCCCTGCATGTGCCGCGAGGCGTTGCGGCGGCCCTATTCGGTCGAAGATGTCGCGTCGCTGCTGCGTCGTGTCTATACAGGCCGTGTCCGGTTCCACGACGGCACCGCGGAGATCGCACCGGGCGTACAGGTGCATATGGTTGGCGGACATTCCCGCGGCTTGCAGATCGTCACCGTCAACACGCGGCGGGGCAGGGTGGTCCTTGCCTCGGATGCGGTACATTATTTTGCGAACATCGAAACCGACGCGCCTTTCCCGCTGGTCGATAGCGTGGCGGACATGCTTGACGGGTTCGATCTGATACGCCGCCTCGCTCCGTCACAGGCGCATATCGTGCCCGGCCACGATCCGGACGTCTTGCGCCGCTATCCGGAAAGCCTGGGCGCGCACTTGCCAGGGATCGTTCGGCTGGACGCCGAACCGGTCCAGAGGACCAGACGTCAAATGCCGGACCGAGAAGGTGCGGGATTGGCGAAAACTCAGAAGGTTTGACCACAATTCATGCGCCATGACCGGCGGGCGGTTGAAGGTCAAAGTTTCTATTTCTTCAGGGACGCCTCGGGATGCATCATCCTGATCCGCGCCTGTTCCAGGTGATCGGCCATCAACATGCGGGCCTCTTCCGCATCCTGGCGTTCGATCGCCTGATACATCCCCAGATGCTCTCTCCAGACCATCTTTGAGCGTTCGAAGTGGTCATACCGCACCAAGTACCGCGCCAGGTTGACAGCGTTGTCGACGTCATACTCGACGGCCGAGATCGCCTCCACGAACCGGTGGTTGCCGCTAGCCACCGCCACTGCATGGTGGAACTTGAAGTCCAGATGGCGACCGACCCTGCCTTGCTTCACGCAATATTCATGGAACTCATCAACGGCGGCCTTGATGATTTCGAGATCGGCGTCGGTTCGGCGCTGTGCGGCGAAATAGGCGCATTCCGGTTCGACAACTTTCCGAAATTCAAGGTTCATGAGCAATTCGCGCAACCGCCCCGCAGTGACCTCGTCGTTCTTGGCCACCTTTCGGCGGCGTTTTACGAAAGACCCTGCGCCTCGGCGCGACTCGATCAGATCGTCCTCGCGCAGTTTTTCGAGCGCCTTGCGGATCACCGGACGGGAAATGCCGAAAAGGGCGCACAACTCGTTCTCGGACGGCAGCGCCTCGCCTTCGGCATAAACGCCGCTTGTGATCTGATGAAAAAGGTAGGCATAGGCCTGATCGGCATAGCTGGTGCGGTTCAGCGGAGAGGAACTCCGATCCCTCAGATACCCGATTGCCTCTTTCGCAGATGTGCGTCCGTTGGCCATCATCGGCTCCATTCAGCGGAAAACTTGTAACTTTGAATTACAATTTACCACTTCGACGTGGATGAGCAACCAGATACTCAGCCGATCCATATGGTCTGCAATTAGTGTGCCGCCTACCTTGTTTAGGGGCGCATTGATGGGAATTGAGCCGAGCTGACCCCATTCCCCCGGCGGCAAGCGGACACCGGTCCTGCAGCGATCACTCTACCCGATTGCGCCGCCCCAGCAACAGGCGGGCGCCCTGCGATCCGGCCGACACCGTATGGGGAACGCCCGCGGCCAGCTCGAAGGACTGGCCGGTTTCGTAGGTCCGGCTGCGGCCCTCCGCCGTGATGTTGAAGGCGCCGCTCAGCACAAGGCCCTTCACATCCCACGCATGGTCGTGTTCATCCAGTGCAAGCTCAGGTTCCACATCCCTCGTCAGAACGTCATATCCTTGTGCGCGCAGGGTTTTCGCGAATTCTGTCTCGTCCATTGTGATCCTCTCGAATGTTCAAAGTCCCGTTTCAACCGCCCAACTTCACCCGACGGCCATTTTCCGAGCGTCAACCACGGCATTGGCCCATTCGACGGGCCGCTCCTGCGGCAGGTTGTGACCCGCGCCGTTGAAAACCCTGTGTTCGTGCGGACCGGTGAATTGTTGGGTGTGGTGGGAAGTACCCGGGTTCACGCCATCCGCGTCACCGTCGACCGAGATGGTCGGGACCGTGATCGGCGGCTGCGCCACCAGTTGCGTTTCGATATGCGCATAGGCTGGATCCCCGGGCACGAGCCCGTAGCGGTGACGATAGGAATGGATCACCACGTCGACGAAATCGTCGTTGTCGAAAGACGCGGCGCTTTGTTCGAAGGTCTCCTCGTCGAATTGCCAAAGCGGTGACCACATCCGCCATAGCGTTCGCGCAAGCGCTTGCCTGTTCCGGGCCAGGCCACGGCGCCCCCGCTCGCTGTGGAAATAGTACTGATACCAGAGCATGGCCTCGTGCTCGGGTGCAATGGGGTCACCGGAGCGGGCGATGTCCTGGATATTGTAGGAATTACCCGACACCAGCGCGACGACCCGTGCGGGCCAGAGCGCCGAGACGATGCAAGCAGCCCGCCCGCCCCAGTCATAGCCGCCGAGCACCGCCTTATCGATCCCGAGCGCATCCATCATGGCGAGGAGGTCGGCCGCCAGAGCCGCCTGCTCGCCCGATCTGGGGGTCTTGTCGTCAAGAAACCGCGTGGGACCGTATCCGCGGAGCCACGGGACGATCACCCGGGCCCCGGCATCCGCAAGGAACGTCGCGGTTTCGGAATAGCTGTGAACGTCATATGGAAAGCCATGGCCGAGAATGCACGGCCAGCCATCGGCGGATCCGAACTCCAGATAGGCGATTTCCATAGCTCCGGCATTCACGGTCTTGGGGTTCATTGCGCTTGCTCCAATGGGGCGTATTGCATTGACCATGCCTTTTGGCGAAGCGCCAAGCGGTTTTTTCACTGGCATGGTCAAATGAAACTGACCGGTGACGTGCAGGACGGTTTCGCGGCGTCGAGCCATGACCAAACGATCGCCGTTTCGTTGTCGCACGACCAACCCCGAAATCATCCGCCCGTCGGTGATCCTGTGCTTCCGATTTCTGCTCGCCTCGCGAAAACTCGAGGAACAATTGCACGAACGGGGTATCGACGTGAGCCACGACGCCGTTCGATTCTTGTGGCCCCCGTCCGGACCGACGTTTGCTGCCAAACTCAGGAAACGCCGGTTCTCTGGGATGAGGACACGTCGCTGGCGGTAGCATCTCGATGTGATGTTCGTGAAAATCAATGGAGAGACACACTACCTCTTGAAGTAGCCCCCTGAAAGTGATCCGCCAACTGGGATGGTTTTGCCCCCCTACCGGCGCTCACGTCTTCGGCGCCAGCGAATTCCCCTTCGACACGGTCGGATGCAACAGCTTGCGGACGGGCTCGGCGTCACCGCGCTGCCGCTGCCTTGTCAGGACGATTTCGGCGGCCGCCTCGCCGATCTCGAAACGGTGGGCATCGGTCGTCGCAAGCTCCAGCGGCAGCCCGCGCAGGATCTGCAGGTCGTTGAACCCGGCCAGCGCGATGTCCCGTGGCACCTCGAGCCCGCTGGCCAGACAATGCATGTAGCCACCCACGGACATCACGTCGCTGGAATAATAGATGCAGTCGAGCCCCCTTGACCGCTCGAGCATCCGTGCCGTCAGGTCCCGCCCGGTTTCGATCGAGGACTGCCCGTCGTACAGTTCCTGGTCGGCCAGTGCGTGCCCGGATTGCTTCAGGCGCTCGACGAACCCCGAAAGCCGCTTCTGCGCCCGGAAATCCCGGGCCATCTTGGTGCCGATGAACCCGATTTTGCGATAGCCGCAGCCCAGCAGGGTTTCGGCCATTTCCCGCCCGGCATCGAGATGCGAAATGCCGACGCAATGCTCTACCGGTTCGCCGTCGGTGTCCATGATTTCCACAACGGGACAACCGGCCGATCCCAGCATCGCCCTTGCCGCGTCCGTGTGTTCCAGCCCGGCGACGATCAGCCCCGATGGCCGCCAGCTAAGCAACTCGCGGATGACGCCTTCCTCTTCGTCCAGATCATAGCCGGTGACGCTGACCACCGGTTTCAGCGGACTGTCCTTCAAACCCTGCGAAATGCCCGCAAGCACCTCGGGGAAGACGAAGCTCGACAGCGACGGCACCACCACACCGACCAGGTTGGAGCTGCGCGAAGACAGCGCGCCGGCGATGCGATTCGGGACATAGCCGAGGCGTTCGGCAATCTCGCGGACCTTCTCCCGCGTGGCTTCGGACACGTCCGGAGCGTCGCGCAGGGCCCGGCTGGCGGTCATCTCGCTGACCCCGGCAAGCTGCGCAACATCCCTTAGAACCGTCCTTTTTTTCATGTGCCGATGTTTGGGCAGATCGGTCAGATCCGCAAGTCCCATTCTGGTTTCCGCGCGGGTCCAGATTTCCGTTGATTTTCACTGTTTACTGTGAATGATAGCGATAACGGTAGCGATAACGGCTGTTAAACATCTCACAGCAATTCGGATCCGCAACGATCCATCGGAGGACAAGACATGACGATCAAGATTGCCATCAACGGCTTTGGGCGGATTGGCCGGGGGGTGCTGCGCGCCCTGATCGAACAGGGCACGGAAGACATCGCGGTCGTCGCGATCAACGATCTGGCGCCGCCGAAGAACATCGCCCATCTGCTGAAATACGACAGCGTTCACGGCCGCCTGCGCGAACCGGTGCAAGTGGATGGGGATATGCTGATCGTCGGCAACCGCAGGATCCGCCTCACCGCGATCCGCAATCCCGAGGATCTGCCTTGGGGCGATGTCGATGTCGCCTATGAATGCACCGGCCTCTTCACCACGCGCGAGCAGGCGGCGCTGCATCTGAAGAACGGCTCCAAGCGCGTGCTGATTTCGGCCCCAGGCACCGATGTGGACCGGACCGTCGTCTACGGCGTGAACCACCTGGACCTGACCGCCGGGGACGTGATCGTCTCAAACGCCTCCTGCACCACCAACTGCCTGGCGCCGGTGGCGATGGTTCTGGACCGGACCTTCGGCATCAAGACCGGCTACATGACCACGATCCACGCCTTCACCGGCGATCAGCCCAGCCACGACACCAACCACCGCGACCTCTACCGCGCCCGGGCGGCGTCGATGTCGATGGTGCCTACCTCGACCGGTGCCGCGCGCGCGATTTCCGAGGTTCTGCCGCAGCTCAAGGGTAGGCTGGAAGGATCGGCCGTGCGGGTGCCCACGCCCAACGTGTCGCTGGTGGATCTCAGCTTCATGCCGGAACGCCCGGCAACGCGCGACGAGATCAACGCCGCGATCGCCGAGGCCGCCAGGGGCGAGCTTGCGGGCGTTCTGTCCTATGAAGAGGACCCGCTGGTGTCGATCGACTTCAACCACGATCCGCATTCGTCCTGCTTCGCATCGGCGCAGACATCCGTCACCGAGGGCGGCCTGGTGCGCGTGGTCAGCTGGTACGACAACGAATGGGGCTTCTCCAACCGCATGATCGACACCGGCCGCCGGATTGGCGCGCTGCTGAACGCCTCTGGCCACTTGAAACTGGCGAGCTGAGCCGATGGTCTGGCGCGTCGTCCCGGTAGGCAGCAATTGACCTTGTCCAATTCGGCACGTCCGCGGAAATAGCCGCAGAGAAAATCAGCCAAGCCTGTCCCACGCTTCTGTCGTGGGACGGCTTCCTGTGAGCGCGCAGTGGATTTGTCCGGAAAAACGGCGCTGAACTAGTGCCGGGCGCCGGTTGACGCGAAACCACAGTTGATAGCAGCCCCTTTTGGGCTCTTTCAGAATGCTGCTTGTTTTACACATTCAACTCCAAGAATGGTAGTTCTGCCGTCTCGCTTCTTAGAACAGCAAGTGCGCGAAACTCTGGCCAGCGATCCCGCCGTTTTGGACACCGGTTCGGAATTGTCAGTTAGAAACTGCCCGGGGGATAGCCGAAGTGTTGGCAAATACGCTAGAATTCCCAAAGGAAGAAGCGAGCGAGCGAGGAAGGCGCCGCTATTTCAACGATGATCACGCAAAGCCAAATATCGCATGTTGGATTACCCTGGCCGGACGGTTATCTGGATCTTCGCCCGGTGCTGCAGGAACAATGGCGTTTTGACGAAGAAATCTACCTGCATCACAAGTTGAGCGGCAAATCCGGGGCCGAAGTTTACGCGGCGGACATTCATTGCGATGATTTCAGCGGTCAGGCGATCCTGAAGTTCGATCGTGCGCCGGATCCGGAGTGGGACGAAATGTCCGAAGCGGAGCGGCACGAAACGGCTTTCGAAGCGGCGCCAGAATTTGCCAAAAGCCACCTACCTAGGATTTTGAAAACCGGCGCTCAGGGCGACAGGATCGCGATACTCTCGTCGATTGCCGGGCGCGGCCTGGAATATGCCAAGCCGTGGGCGGAATGTTCGCATGACACCCAAGTTGAGGCGGCAAGGCTGTTGTCAACCGGCCTGCTCAACGACTGGAATGCTGAGTGCGGGCTTTCGGCCGGGTTGGTTTCCGTCATGGACCTTTTGGACAGCTGGCTTGGCTACAGGCTCGACCCGAAAAAGGGACGGCTTGTCGATTTTGTGCAGGAGGAGTGTGGGATTCCGGTTGACGAAAGCAGCTTCATATTCGAGGGCAGGTGGTATCCCAACCCGCTGGCTTTGACCAACAGCGGCTCAGACTTTGCCGCAAATCAAAAGTTGCGCGCCGTGACTGGAAACGTACACGGCGATCTGCATGGCTATAACGTGCTTGTCAGCGGATCAGATGCGGGCGGGCTGACATACCACCTGATTGATCTTGCCCTGTACCAAGACAATCAGTTCCTGTTTTACGATCATGCCTATTTTGAACTCAGTCACCTTCTTCTGATGCGCGAAAAGGCGGATTCAGGGAACTGGGACGCGTTGCTTGGTCGGTTGTCCTCTTTCGACAATCCTTTGACGGAATCCGCGCTGAGGGGCGATGATCTGGGCCTGGTTCAAGTGATCGAATGCCTGCGCAGCAATCTGATGCTATGGGTGGACCGCAATCAATCGAGCCGGCTTTCCTATATGGAAGCCCAGTCCATGCTTGCGCGCGTCGCGGTCGGCCTCAACTTTGCCAACAAACCGATTTCCGGCAAATCCCGTCGCATGGCATTCCTCTACGCCGCGGCAAACCTGAAGGACTTCATGAAGCTGACAGGCAGCCGGTGGCCCAAGCACGGTCCGTTGTTTGTGCTTGGCGAAGATTTGGAAAGCGCAGGTTCGACGGGCAATCCTGCCGCGAGCACGGGACCAAACGCCGTCGTTGGGCCGGAAGGGAGCGGTGGGCGTGAAGCCCCGGCGACATTGCCTGCAGGCCGGCCATCCGTCGCCGTGCTCGCCTTTGAAAACATGAGTGGTGATCCGGACCATGAGTATTTTTCCGACGGCTTTTCGCAGGAATTGATCACATATCTGTCGAGCATTGATTGGCTCATGGTGATTTCGCGCGGATCGTCGTTCACCTACAAAGGCCAATCCGTGAGCGTCAAACAGATCAAGCGCGAACTGGGGGTGGATTATGTGGTCGAAGGCAGCGTGCGGCGGGCGGGTTCCCGAGTTCGAATTTCGGTCCAGCTTATCGATGCGGGGACAAGCCACCACATCTGGGCTGAACGGTATGACAGGGACGCGGACGATATTTTCGACCTTCAGGAGGAGATCGCGCAGGCGATCGCCACAAACATCGATTCAAAGCTGAAGGTGGCAGAACGCGAACGCGCCCGGTACGCCGACGAAAACCTCGGCATCTGGCACAAGTTCCAGCACGCGATTTGGCACTATTACAAATTTTCCGGCGAAAACAAGCAGATGGCACAGAAAACGCTGCGTCATCTGGTCGAGGAAGTCCCGCTGTTCGCGGAGGCTCACGTGCTGTTGTCCCTGTTCGATTGCCGAGACATCATGTTCTTCGAGACGGACGATCCGGACGCCTCTCTGGAACGCGCCCATCACCATGCGAGACTCGCCGTTTCGTTGGATGACAGAAACAGCCTGGCCAAGGTCGCGCTCAGCCGGGTGTTCATGTTTCAGGGAAAGCGACGTAGGGCGATCAGCCAGGCGGAACTTGCGGTTGCTCTGAACCCGAGTTCCACGGTTGCTCACCTTTGCCTTGCCGCCGCGCACTTGTGGAATGGCCATGCGGAAGACGCCGTTCCGATTGTCGACACCTCAATTCGACTCAGCCCCAAGGGCCCGTACCTCGGATTCAAGAAATGCGGCAAGGCTCTTTGCCTCTACATGCTGGGCGATGATAAGGCTGCGGACCTGGTTAGATCGGTTTATCACGACCAGAGCCTTGGCCCCGTTGGGCTTGTGGTGCTTGCCGCGACGCTTTCGCAACAGGAACTTGCTGCAGAGGCCCAGCAAGTCATTCGGGAACTGCTGGAAGACAGGCCGGATGTCACTCTTACCCGCATACTGGATTGCTGGCGCGGGATTGACCAAAACTACTTGCGAATACTCTCTGAGGACCTTCGGCGGGCTGGAATGCCCGGGTAGGTGTTTGTAAAGGCGGCAGGAACACTGGCTTCAAAGCCGTGCAGAAAACTCGCCGCATCACCAGGGCAGTATGCACCTCAAGATCGGTGTCCGTGTGTTGGCGGCTATCCAACGTTCGCCAATGGCTCGCTGCCCGCCTATTTCAAAAGACCAACCTCCGTACCGTCGATGATGATCGCGAGGTTCCAGAATTTTCCGATCTCTTCCTCGGCGTTCTGCGCTGCCTCGTGATCCTCGGGAATGCGTTCGACGCGAAAGCCAAACTGCTCGAACCCGCTCAAATCGATCCGGCTGAGAATGACGGGCACAACGCCGCGTTCGATTGCGGCGGCGGCCAGACGTCTCGCCACCTTGGTCGGAGTTTCCGGAGCTTCAAGAATCCTGATGCCGATGTAAGTGGGAGCTCCAACTTCGCCCTCCCAGAGCGCGCGGGAGCATGGCAAATCCATTTGGGGCATCAGCACCTTGCCAAGCGGCGGCGACGCCACATCGCTGAGAACCAAATCGTCCAGATGGGCAGGGCGCTCCTCCGAAATCCTGTTCAGTATGTCGATCCACGAATTCTCGGTCATCGCTTCTTCCAATCCTCGGCTAGAATGCGGGCGGCGGCCATTGTCCCGGTTTCGGGCAATTCGATTTCGGCAAGGGCCGCTCGGAAATGCTCCAACTCATCACCATCCAGGCAATCCCGCAATGTCCGTTCCAGCTTCATGAGTTCAGTATCCGTGATCGTCGCGCACAACCCCCGGTCGGACAAAGCTGTGGCGCGGCGTTCCTGATCGTCCAGGTATGGCGCCGATTGGGGAATGAAGATCGCAGGAATACCGTGATACAGGATCTCGTGAACCGAGTTGTACCCGGCTGCCGAGATCACCAGGTCCGCGGCCAGGCAAAGCGCCGTGGCTTCGAAGGTCTGAACGACACGCGTGTTCCGCCAACCGAAGAACGACGGCTGGATCGTGCTTCCGGGCCAAGTGACGATCAGGTGCAAGCAGTCCGGTCGCTCGGCCAGGTTTCCGGATATGGCCTGCAGTTGCGCAGTTCTGTCGGACGCGACGCCTCCGCCCAACATGCTTACGACCAACTGGCGGAATTCATTTCCGAACCGCTCGGCCAACCGGTCTCGCAGGTGGTCGCGGTCTTCGGGTGACAGAACCACTTGGCGGACGATCGGGCCGACGTAGCGGACATGATCGCCGTAGCTGTAGGCGTCATTCAGCTCCTGAAACGCTTCGGAAGGAACGATGACCCGATCGAAAACACCTTCACGATCCAGCATTCCTTGGCTTGGCCGGCCCCCGGGCCACAACCCGCGACGGATCCAGGCCGCCGATAACCGTCGCTCGAGGATCACGCGATAGATTGAATCGAATACAAAGCCGCCGTCGAACACCAACCGGTCTCCCGGCTGCAATGCGCTGCTCAGGCGGCGATAAGTCAGCAGGTCGTTGGCATTGGGTGTGTCCTTTTCGTCCGTACGCGCGACGAGCGGAATGCAGTCAAAGCCGCGACGGCGCACCAGTGGTACGCAGCTGGGAAACGCAGCGAAAACCGGTGTTGTACGCGCCGGCATCTCATTGGCGATCACAGTACAGCGCTGTGCGTGGCCCAAGCCCACGCCATTTGTTGGCACGAACAAGGTGGTGCGCGTTTTCCGGGCCGCCCGAAGGTTTCCGGGCTTGAGGTCAGCCGCTGTTTCCAACCGGGTGATGTCTATCGTTCGCAACCAGGGAGACCGTGAAACCTGATCCGAGATATGAGCAATGTTCCCAAGCACTTTCCCGGTCAGATAGCCATCCAGCGAAAACGGAGTTTTCGGACCAAGCAAAGCGGGCGCTCCGGAAGACAAGAGAGCCTCATCCTCGGTGCCGTCGATCACGACACCGCCTGCAGCCATCAGTTCAACCGCCAGCGCCGCCATGCGTTCACCGGCCATGCCTTGCCCGAAAACCGCAAGGATGTCCGTTTCTCTTGCCAGCGTGAGAGGAGAGAGGTCGGTGTACAGAACGGTGGGAAGGTCTCTGAAAGATGACGATTTGATCTCGTCGTTCTGCAATCCGTTCACGACGATCTTGAGACTGTATTCACCCTGGAAACTCATTCGCGATAGGCATGGGAGCGTCTCGGGATTGTCCAGTTCCATCGAGCCCAGAACGATGGTCAGTCGGGGTATTTCAACCGTCGGGCGCGCCACCGGTTTCACCTCGGCGACGAGCGGGCATATCGCTGTGGGCATCATGGATCGAGGTTGGGTATCAGTCAGATCGATAACCTTGGCTTCGCGTCCCAGCGCGTAGGCCAGACGCGCCTTTGCGCCAACGTAACTTTGGTTGTCGGTGAAGCGGCCTGTTGCGATGACCGGTACGTCCGCTTCCAGTTGCTTTTCCCGCAGCGACGCTAGCAGCGGGTCGCCGATTTCCTCGGCGCCAAGGACAAAGACGGTTTTGGGGGCCAGATCTTCCTTGTCCACAAGAAGTTTGGCGGCTTCATAGGTTCTGCCGCGGCCCGCGTCTTCGGGAAAGTATTCGGCGCCGATGCAGGCATCGAACCCGCGGGCCCTCAACTGCTCGGCGAATATCAATTGAGCATCAAAGGACCGCACGTTGCGCAAACCGGCCTCGAGTAAGATCATTGGGCCTCCGCAATTTCGGTGGCGAGAAAACCGGTCAGCTTTTTCCTGAAACTCTGCGCGGAATAGCGTTCGAGTATTGGCTTGGCTTTTGCGACCTGCTCGACATACCGGCGCGGATGGGCGATGAGGTCCGAAATGATATCGTCCACGTCCGGCGGACGGCACGTGATTACGGCATCGCCAAATGTCTGACCTGTATCGGTATCCGTCAGAACCACTTTGCCGGCGGCGAGTGCTTCGGCAATGACGCGACCGAAACTTTCACGCCACGTCGGAGTTGTGAAATAGACAAAAAAATCAATCATGTCGAAAAACTCTTCCACACTCACCGCGTCGAAGGGAAGCATTTTCCAATGCGGACGTATCACTTCGGCGTCCAACAAAGCGTCCGCGCCAAGTATGACGTTCGCCAGCGCGTGTTCCGGAAAACAGTCGTCAAGTTCTTCAGGCGAGGGAAACTTCTCGAATCCCGGTCGGGAGTGCCTGCCGCGCCGGTCCTGCGGCGAAGCGCGTGTTGTGCGGATTTCCGTATTGCAAATATTGAACCAATCGTCCTCCAGAACAATCCAATGTCTGGCCAATCGGTGCCCTGACAACCAGTTGTTTACCGTGGACCGATTGTAGGGTGAGATTGGGGCAATGAATTTTCTCAACGCAAGCGTCGACGCGTCTATCTGTCCCAGGCAGGCCGATACATCGAATCCTTCGTCCCCACCGGGTCGAAGGAAGTTCTCGTGCGTGACGACAACCAGGCTACGGGCGAGAATTCTTGCATCCAGAGCGTTCTGGAACTTCAGGAAGGCAGGGTTGTGAAAGATGACCAGATCGGCACTGATTTCAGGAGCATCCCAGATCAGCGGAATGCGAAGCGCATTAAGTACCTGGCGCAACACAGGGGCGACGTGGCGGCTATCCCCGAACATCCTGGACGTTCTTGCATGTACAACAACCTCGCCGAGCCCGGCGGCGGCCTGCAACTCAGCGGCGACCGCGGCGGATGTGCCGCCTGAAAACCGGGGCTCGATGACATAGGCCAGCTTCGTAGAAACTGAACGTCCGAGAATTCGATGTGCACCCATAAATTTCAGTAGATCACTGATCCGGAAAACGAGGAATTGCTGGCATCTCGGGAGACCTGAGATTCAAAATCAAAACGCAATCGACCGACTGCCGCAGTGTCATAAAAATTGCGCAACTCGCGCGCCAATTCATCGTCGCCCCTGAGAAGCTCCGGGTTCTCATGAATATAGGTCCAAAGTGATTTGGTGTCGTTTTTTGTTAGAAGCTGATCGATGATGAGCAATTGTTCAAGCGATGCATCGGCGCGCGCTCCATGCGACGTCATCATCAGCAACAGCGCCGTCACTACGGCGACCAATCTTTTGTCTGGCATTGGGAACAACCCGATCGTTAACTGAAGTGTTGCTTTTCAAGGTTCTGTGTCTGCCTTTCCCGGGGCAGAAGCGGGTTGGGAAAATCACTGGTTCGTCGTTCTCCTTAGCTTTTGGATAACCTGGTTTCGTAGATTGACGGCAGGGCTGGCCGAGCGAGAGGTGCTTCGGCTTTTCTTGGGTTTCGGCTTGGCCGGCGCAGCGCCGACGCTTTCTCCCGCCAGCCACAACTCAATCAAACCGGCTGGTGTCTTCGTCTTCGCGCCGGTGAAATCTCGCAAAGTGGCGCCGGCGTCTTTCGCCAGGGCCGCTGCCTGGGCAGCATCTTGTTCGTGGTAATACCGGACATTGGATTGACTGATGCCAAAACCGACCCGTGCCGTCTTGTTCAATTCGTGGCCCGTCTGCTCAAGCTTTCTGGCGATGGCTTCAACTGTGTCTGATGAAAGGCTGCTTGGCGCGAAAAGCATGACCGCCGCGCCTTTTGCCTGCACAGAAGCGCCATGAGGGACGGGAATGGCGGCAACAGGAGTCGCCTGGTCAAACGGTTTTTCGGGCAAGGGCCGCAACCTCGCAGAGCGAACCGGAGGACCGACGGAGAAGTAAGCTGCCCTGGGTGTTTCGATGGAGGTGTCGGGAGCTTTCGCCACCGGGCCTTTCCAGGCGCTGCCGACGGACAACGCGACCTCTTGCCAGTCCGATTGTTCCAGCGCCGAAATGCTTGCGGCGATGGGGCGATCACTGTCATCCGTCAGGACGCGGGCTTTGGGTGCCAGAGCGACGTCCGCAGACATCTGTTCCAGGATCAGGAAGCTTTCGTCGCCCGAATTCAGCGAGGCCAGTTGAACTGTCACGTCGGGAAGTTGCGGCAATGCTGTGGCTTCCTTGGCCAGCCACAATATTCGATCTGCCTGCGCGGCGGTTTCTCCGCCCTGAATGATCTCTGCGCCAAGGACCTCGGCTCTCAATGGGTGGGTTGAATCGTCGGCCTCCACCCACCGCTGTATCGCGACGCCGGAAACGTCAGCCGTGATCTCGGTCGGGATCAGCGGTTTCACGGATGCCTGGATTGGGGTTACCACCGGCTTCTGGATGCTGGGCTCTTTTTGCGCGGTCAGTTCTGGGGACACCGGCAGGGTAGGCGTCAGAGAGGCCAGCGTGTTCGAACTTGTGCCCGAGCTTGGGATGGGCTGGTCTTGGGGTGGCCGTTGCGGAGCATCAACCGGCCTGGCTTCCTGTACCGCCGCGCTTTGAGTTTCATCCGTCGAAGCAGGCTGTCGTGTTGACAGTTGCGGATCTTGCGCGCCCTGTTGCGGCGGCGTTGCGGCAAGTTCGGTTTGTCCGCCGCCTTGAATACCTTCAGTTTGCTTCCATAAGTCATTGCCGGAAAACACAAAAACCGCGACCATCGAAGCGATCAACCCAACAGCGCAGCCAGTGACAAAGGTCGGAATGCTCAACCGAGACTGCGGTTCCTGCTTTTCCTGACTGCGCCGCGTTTTTCTTCGCAAGCTCAGCGCCGCAGCTGTTGCCGCCCTTATCGCGCCTTTCTCCAGCTTTTGGGGGTCCCGTCCGTTCGATTTTGCGCCATCATATCGCGTTTGGCTGGGAACGGGATCCCGCAATGGCCGACCGGATTTTTTCAGCCGAGACAGCGCGGGAAACTTGGATGGTTGGTCCTGCTCAGTGCGCGCGCGCCCCTTTCGGCTCGCCTTGGAAATTTGTGGTGCCGGTTTCCCCGTTTTTCCGGCTTTACCTGCGGGCTGCTTTTTCTCTTGGCGGACGACGCGGTCTTTACCTGCTCCGGACGAGTCGCGAACGCCACTGGCGGACTGTGACTCTGGCTTTGCAAGAACCGCTTCCCTTTGCTGTCGCGCCCGTTCCAGTCGGTCCAGCCAGTTCTGCGACTCTTCCGAAGTCTTTTGAGGTGTCGATTGGGCCGGCTGCGGGGGCTTTGGTTTGGCTTCACCGGGTTCATTGGCGGTCGCGGCACGCTGCGCCAAGCTTTTTTCACGCTGAATGCGCGCCTTTTCAAGCACGTCTTGCCATTCTTCCGATTGGCAAAAATCAAACAGATCCGACTCTTCTTTGCGGACAGAGCCGGCAACCTTGGGCCGCGGGTTCGCGCCAGAAGCCTTAGTCATGCCCTTCCCCCCGGTGGGCCGCCTTGGTTTGCGCTATATTTGCGGAGCCGCAGGCAACTCGTTTACGGTCCCACTCACTCGTATCTTATGATGATATTAGGGTGACCCTGCCAAAACAAGTGAGCAGACTTGACCTGGTGATCCAGTGTGAAGCCGGAAACTGACCGTTTTCGTTGTCGGGCGGGCCTGGCTCCCCGACGCAGAAAGGACCGGCTTATTGGACCGCGAAGGCCCCATTGCCGAAGCACGGAACTCATGACCCGGTCCCTTGCGTTTCCTGGACCTCAAACCTGACGACCGCGTCCGACGCATTGAGCAGAGGCGCGCCCAAGGATATTCTGCCCGACCCGATCAACGTCACGCTGGCGCGCAGGATCTGGAACTCGGGGGCTTGCGCCAGGCTCAAATAGCTTCCCAGGGTGCTATGGTCGCGAAACTCGACGATGCCGTTCGCGACCGAGACCGTGGCGTGCCGTCGCGAGACCCAGGGGGCATGGACGACCAGGTCACAGTCGGGGGCGCGGCCCAGAACCAGTTCGTGGCCCTCGGTCAACAACTCGGTTTGCGCCTCGTGTTTCAGATGTATTCCCGTGTGGTGACTGCTAACAGCCAGTTTTTTCATAAAATTCTCTGTTCTTCCCAGTAGATCTTCAGCAATGTGCGAGTAGACGGCCTTGCTGTCCGACGCCCCCTTGAGATGCAGAACATCCACCTTGCGTAGGGTGCCGCGCACCACCTCGCCAAGCGTTTCGTAACAATTTTCGTCAACAAGAACTTCGCGCGGCTTGGCAAGCGCGGCCAGACGCGCGGCCATGTTGACCGGACTGCCGAACAGGTCATTGGGCACCTGCAACATGGTGCCCCAGCTTATCCCGGCATGAACGTTCAGCACGCTCTCGGGTGGAACGGCAGTGGCGTTTCGGGCAACCTCGACCGCAGCATCGGCGTCCTGGAAGAACGCGAGTATGTCGTCCCCCTTGGAGTGAACGAAGGTTCCGCCCGCCTTTTCCACCATGTCGCGCATTTCATCCAGGCGCAGTTGGATTTCGCGAAACGCGCGTTGCGTGCCCTCTTGTTCATAGAGTGGTGTGCTGTTGGATATGTCCGCGATCAGCGCCGCGCCGACAACTCGCATGCGACACTCTCCACCAATTGCAAGGCTGTAGCGAAATCCGCGACAAGCTGGATACAATAGCGTTAATGTGCTAAATTTGCACACAATTGTGATCTACGCAATTGCCAAGCAGGGGGGAGGCCGAAGACCCATGCGACACGAAAAAGTCATTCAAGGCTCAATTTTACCGGCACTGGTCTTTGCGTTGGGTGGCAGCTTTGCAAGCCAGGCCATGGCACAGGACGCCAACGCATGTCCGGTCGACGGATGCATGATCGAGATCGTCTCGGTGCAGAGGGACGGCGACGAACTGACCGTAGAATTGAGCTCGAATTTCGTCCCGGACATGTCCAAGAACCATTTCCATATCTGGTGGGGCGAGCTTTACGACGTAAAGCAGGTCAGCAACAACGCCGAGACTGTTCACAACGTTTCCCAAGGTGATTGGCACCCGACGGATGCTTACCCGTCATACATCACTTCGGGCGTCACTTCCGTTTCGCAACGTGGTGAGGCCGTATCGCTTTGTGTTTCTGCGGCGGACCGGAACCATGACATCATAGACCCGGAAGAATTCACCTGCCTGGACGTTTCTGAAAACTTCTGAGACAGGAATGTCGATGGACCTGCCGGACTATGTCGGACGCTACGTCGTTCGCCGCAGAATTGCGCGCGGAGGATTTGCCGTTGTTGCACTGGCTTGGGACGAAGAGCTTGCCGCCGAGGTCGCCATCAAGATCCTGCTGTCGCAAGGTGACGAGAACGATTTCCTGAAACAACGCTTTGTCGAGGAAGCGCGCCTGCTACGGCGGATCAAGTCCTACAGCCTCGTCGGTGTGCATGACGTCGGGCGGCTTCCGGATGGAAGCCCGTACTTTGTCATGGATTACGCGGACCTGGGAACGCTCAAGGACCAATTGGAGGCCCGGCGCGACCAAGGAACGGGATTGCCGCAGCACGACCTGTTGCAACTGGTCGATGCACTGACGTCGGGGCTTTCCGCCATTCATCGCGCCGATGTCATCCACAGGGACATCAAGCCGGACAACATTCTGTACCAATCGATCGGTGCGCCGCAGGCCCAAGTAGCGGGTGGCGCAGAAGACATGACGGTGATGATGCCGAAACCTGCGGCCGAACGTTTCGGCACGGAAAGGGTGATGATCGGTGATCTGGGCATCGCGAGCGACCTTCTGGATGGAAGTCGGACCTCGCTTCTGATGGGGGGAACCCCGGCTTACATGGCGCCCGAGCAATTCGAGGCAGACGGGGGCGTCAGCCCGGCTGCCGACATCTATTCCGCCTCCGCGGTGCTCTGGTTTGCGATCACCGGGGCGCGTCCGCCCGATGCCTCGGCACTCGAAGCCGAAATCGAGCGACATGAAGAGCCATGGCGCGACTTTTTCCTTCGGGGCATGGCGGCGGACCCTGCAAAGCGGTTCGACGACATACAGGCATGGAGCAGCGCGGCGCAGGACGTGATGGCGCGCATCGCCTCCGAGATCCCCGATGCGGGCGCGGCGTGGCATGATGGGCAATCCTTGCCTTCCCCCGGAACCGACTGCCCCTACCGGGGGCTGAGCGCGTTCCAGCCCGAGGATTCCGACAGGTTCTTTGGCCGGGAGGAACTGGTCGCCGACATCCTCAGGCGCATCCAGAAGCAGAAGGTGCTGGCGGTCGGCGGCGCCTCGGGCAGCGGAAAAAGCTCGCTTGTTCGGGCCGGTCTGGTGTCGTCGCTTCGGCAGGGCAGAATACCGGGCAGCGAAGGCTGGCGGATCGAGCTTTTTACGCCGGGGCGCGATGCGCTGTCCGAATTGTACTTCCGGTTGCGGGGCAACCAGGAGAACCCAAGGGTCCACTTGGACGAATTTATCGCAAGGCCGTCAACCGCCCGGCAGGTCCTGCGGGATGCGGGTCCGGATCCGGTCTTGCTGGCCATCGACCAGTTCGAAGAGCTTTTCACGCTGAACGAGCGAGGCGTCGCGCAGGATTTCGTCGATGCGCTTGCGGCGATTACCGATCCTGCCGACAGCAAGGTTCGGGTCGTCATCACGATCCGCACGGACTTCTACCAGAACTGTGCCGCCATTCCCTGGCTGGCCGAGGCGGTCAACCGCAATCAGGTTCTTGTCGGTCCGATGACAGCCACCGATTTGAGGCGGGCGATCGTCGAACCGGCAAGGCTTTCGGGTATCTACGTCGAACAGCACCTTGTCGACGAGATCGTGGCCGAAGCGGGCAACGACGCAGGGGTGTTGCCCCTCATGTCGCATGCACTGGTCGAGACGTGGATGCGCCGCCTGGGCGCCACGTTGACCTATGAGGGATACCGCAGCAGCGGCGGCATAGCGGGTGCGATCCGGCAGACCGCGGATTCCGTGTTCGACAACGACTTTTCCGACGAGGAACGACGGGTTGCCGAACGCCTGCTTCTCAGCCTCGTCACGCCCGGCGAAGGTGGTTCGGATACGCGCCGCATCCTCGATCGTTCCGAGTTTCAGGGAGACGCCGATGCGCCGATCATGGAGCGTGTGATCCTACGCCTGACCGAGGCCCGGCTTCTGACGGTTGACGATGAGACCGTTCAAATCTCCCACGAGGCGCTTTTGCGGTCTTGGCCGCGGCTGAACCGGTGGATCGAACGGTCCCGAAGCGATTTGCGACTGCGCCTTCGCATCGTCCAGATGGCCGAGGATTGGATCGAGTCGGAGCGCGACCCCGAGCTTTTGTTGCGAGGCGCGCGCCTGGGGTACGTTCTGGAGTGGTTCGAAGGCCACAAAGACAAGACCGGCGCCAAGGAACGGGAGTTTCTTCAGGCCAGTTCCGAGGCGCAGCAAGCCGCACAGAAGGAGGCGGATTTGCGACGGGCGAAGCGGCGCCGCCTGCAGATCGCGGCGGTGACCGCGCTCGCCGTTCTGGCGGTCAGCGCCACCGGTGCGTCTTTCGTCGCCTTCAGGCAGTCCCGACAAGCGCAGGAAAACGCGGCGCTGGCGGATGCCGCGACCGTCATGGCCAACGACAGTTTCGCAAGTGCCCTGGGCGCGGCTGCGGCCGGGTACGCCACCGACGACCCCTTGCTGGCGCTGAACCTCGCGGCCCAATCGATCGCGCGGTCGCGCAGCCCTCGCACCACCTATGATGCGCGCGTCGCGCTGCTGCGTGCGCGTCAAGCCCTCGCCACAGGCAACCCCGCACCGGTCGGCGCGCCGGTACCCGCCGGAGATGCCCTTGCGATTGCCATTTCTCCGGATGCCGCCACAGTCCTGACCGGCGGCCGTGACGGGCTGATCCGCATTCTCGATGCAACTTCGCGGCGGCAATCGCGCGAGGCGCTGGACGGAGGCGTCGGTGGTGTTCAGGACGTCGCGTTTTCCACGCAGACCGAAGGTTTTGCGGCCGTGGGCGACAGCGGGCGATTGGTCTACTGGGATATCAGCGGCGGTTTCGCCGACGCCCCGCGCTTGCTGGGAGAAACGAGTGACGTTCAATGGCGTCTGGCGTTCCACCCGAGCGACCCCGTCGTCGCAACGGTAGGCGAAGACGGCCATGTCTGGATTTGGCCGCTTGACGCCGGAGCGGGTGAGGGCGGTCGAACGATTGCGGCCCGGGCCGGCGATTTCACGAGCGTATCTTTCAGCCCGGACGGCAATGTGCTTGCCGCAGGAAACGGATCCGGCGAGGTCTGGGCGTGGCGCTATCCTTCGGGCGAAGAATTGTTTTCGCCGGAGAAGACCCTGCATTCCAGCGATGTCTGGGGCCTGTCCTTCAGCCATGATGGGTCACTGCTTGCGACCGTCAGCAGCGATGGCAGTTCGGCGATAATTGAAACGGCGACCGGAGCGCCGCTTGGACGGGCCTTTCCGGCGGGAGACATGATCGGCGCCGTCGGTTTTTTGGGCGAAGGCCGGCAACTGGTCGGGGGCGACTTCGAAGGGCGCTTGCTTGTCTGGGATGCGAACGGACAGGAACTGGTCGCCCGTTCACCCTCTGGTCATACCGGCAGGATCATGGACCTTGCGCTGTCGTTTGATCAAGGGTTCGGCGCAACTCTGGGTTCGGATCAACAGGTGCGGTTCTGGTCGCTGACCCCGGCTGTTCCTCTTTCGCAGGATTTTGATGGTGCCGCGGGTGCGCTGCCGAAAGGCGTGGCGCTAGGCGCCGGACAGTTGGTCTTTGGCGACACCGAAGGTTCGGTTGCGATTTCATCCACGCAAGGGGCCGGCATTCCGGTGATGCCTGTGCATGATCACCAGATCTGGGCGGTCGCGCTCTCGCCCAGTGGCGACCGTATCGCGACCGCCGACAGAAACGGGCGCATTGTCGTTTCCGGCACGGATCTGGAGGAAGACCTGATCCGGCTGCCTGCGATTGGCGAGCCGATCTGGTCGTTGACGTTTGCGCCGGATGGAACGGAACTTCTGGCCGCAGCCGAAAGCGCGGCAGTTCTGATCGACTTGGAAACCGGACAGATCGTCAGACGTTTCCAGCCCGGAATTGGCAGCGTGACGCGGGCGGCGATGAACGGGGCCGGATCGCAGGTTGCCGTTTCGACAAGCACAGGTCAGGTTCATCTCTGGTCGCTTGCCGGCGAAACGGATCCAGTGACGTTCGCGGTGTCCGGTAACCTCGTCTGGTCCCTGTCCTTCAGCGCCGACGGAACCTTGCTTGCCGTCGCAGACAGCGACGAGATCGTGTCGATCTGGAAGCTGCCCCAAGGCGAGCGCATCGCTGAATTCACAGGTCACGTCCGCGGCGCGACCGATGTCCTGATCCTCGGAGACGGCGCCAGCGTCGTTGCAGCCGACCGCCGCGGAGGTCTGCATTTTTGGGACATCACCTATGGTAAGTCCTTGGGCCGCATTCCGGACGCCCATGCAGGCCCGATCTGGCGCCTCGCACTGCATCCGGATGGCCAAAAGTTCGCGAGTACCGGAGACGACGGCGCCGTGCGTGTTTGGGATGTCCTGAGCACGCGCTCCGCCTGCGAACACGGCGGAGAAGTTCTGGGCCCCCAAAGGCGTGCGCAATTCCTCGGGGCAATGGACGCACAAGACGCCTGTGAGGGTTTTGAAGGCGGGTAAGTTTCTGCGGTCAAGTAACAGACAATGGTCAACCCGTGATGGCCACTGGGGCGAGGAACACGGCTGCCAAAGACCCGGCTATCAGAATTGTGCGCAACAGGGGGCTTGCCTTGCCGATCAGGCCCCAACTGAGCGCGGTGAGCGCCAGACCCATCTTCCCGAAGGCAAGTGCCGCAGTGGCGGGTTCATCGGCCAGACCTATCAGCGCCGGGTTGGCCACCATGCCCAGAGGAATCACGTACAGGCCCACCCCCAGCGCCATGGCGGTTATCGCGACCTTGAGCCAGTTCTCGCCCACCATGCCGGCTGCGATGAACACCGCTCCGCAGACCGGAGGCGTGATTGTCGAGAGCAATGCGAACCAGAACACGAAGAGATGCGCCAGCAGCGGCGAAAGACCCAGTTGCGTCAGCGCCGGGCCGGCGACGGAGACGCAGATCACATAGGCCGCGGTGGTCGGAACTTCCATCCCGAGAAGCAGACAGGCGAGGGCGGTCAGAAGCAGCGACGGCCAGAGCAGGCCGCCCGATCCGGACAGGATCACCGAAGTGAGTTTCACTCCAAGCCCGGTGATGCCGAGCACGCCGATGATGATCGACGCGCAAAGGATGATTGAACCGATCATCGCGATCTGGCGTCCGGCGCCAAGCGCGGTCTCGGCGAGCCGGCGGGTGCCTTGCCGTGCGTCGAAGCCCCTTTGCCCGTCGAAGAACAGAAGTCCAGCGCCAGTGAAGGTGGCGACGCAGGCCGCGTATTGCGGCGTAAAGCCAGAAACGAACATCAGCCAGAGTAGCACCGTGAACGGCACCAGGAAGAAGGCCGATGTGACCGCCACGTCGCGGCGGGAAGGGCGCTGGTCCTTGGGCAGGCCCGGCAGCGGCTGTCGCGAAGCCCAGGCGTTGATGCCAACCCAGACCGCGAGAAAATAGAGAAACGCGGGCAAGACCGCCGCCAGCATGATCTGGGTATAGGGAACGCCGGTAAGTTCGACCATGACGAAGGCGCCGGCGCCCATCAAGGGCGGCATGATCTGCCCGCCCGAGGATGCGACCGCTTCGACCGCTGCCGACAGGCGCTTGGGATAGCCCAGCCGCGTCATGGCCGGCAGGGTCACCGCGCCCGTCGAGGCGACATTGGCCGAGGCCGAGCCCGAGATCGAGCCGAAAAGCGCCGAACTGAGCACTGAGACCTTCGCTGCGCCGCCCTTGAGGCGTCCGGCGGCGGCCGCCGCCACGTTCATGAAACCCCGTCCGGCCTCGCCGGCGTTCAGCGTCGCGCCGAAGATGACAAAGATCGCCACCACGCCGACCGATACACCGGTGAGGCTGCCCCAGAGCCCGCCTTCGGCGATGGTCAACGTCCCGAGAAAGCTGCGTAGCGGCGTGCCGGAGTGACCGAACTCACCCGGCAAGTGTTGGCCCCAGAGCCCGTAGGCGAGCATGGCCGCTGCCACCAGCGGAAGCGGCCAGCCGATCGCCCGCCGCGCTCCCTCGATCGTCAGCGCCAGAAGCGCCACGGCCATCCAGACCTGCGCCTGCGATTCAAGAAAACCGTATTGGTCGCGCAGGGCGCGATGGTTGAACGCGATCCACAGACAGCAGGCCACGCCGACAACAGTCAAGGCGAGGCCAATGGTGATCTGCACCCGACCATTGGCCGGCAACAGAAACACCCAGGGCAACAGCAGCGCCATGTGCAGCGGGCGGCTGACAAGGTTCGGCACCAGACCATAGAAGACAAGGCCCAGATGGGCTGCAATGGTCAGCAAGCCCAGGGCGACCCAGAGCGGACGGAGGGAGATTTCAGTCATGGGGAAAGCGCCCCGCCCGCTGATGGGCGGGGCCGTTGCATCATTTGTGGGCGTCGCTCAGGGGCACGCCGGCCTCTTCATAATAGCGGATCGCGCCCGGATGCAGTTCGGTCGTGATCAGTTCCAGCATGTCTGGCGTCACGGCGCCCCACCAGGGCGCGGATTCGGCCATCGCTTCACGCTGTTCCCAGAAGGTCTTGGTCAGAAGATAGGCGGTGTCGTCGGACATCTTGCTGGTGGCATAGGCTGCGACCGGCAGCGAGGTCGTCACCACGTCGCTGTCCTGGCCCGCATAGGTACCTGCCGGGATCACCAGCTTTGTGCGTTTGGTCTCGGCAACCTGGTCGTCGGTCATCGACAGGATCTTGACGCCGGTCGAGGCGGCGGCCTCGATCACGTTCGGCGCCGGGTAGGAACTGGCGGTGACGAAACCGTCGATCTGGCCGTTTTTCAGCGCCGCGACCGCGTTCGACAATTCGGCGTCGGACAACGTCACCTTGCCTTCGAGGCCGAAGAGCTGGATGTATTTCTCGCCCTCGGTGGCGCCGAACGAACCGCTGCCCAGCAGGATTGTCTTGCCCTCGAGATCGGCAATGCTCTCGACGCCACTGTCGGCGGACATCACGAAATGCATGGTCAGCGAGGGAATCGGGAATAGAGCCCGGATGTCGTTGAACGAGGGATCCGACTTGTCTTCGAACATCGCCTTGCCTTCGCGCGCAAGGCCGATCAGGGCAGGCGGGGTGGTGAAGACATAGTCGCCGCCGCGCGCGCGTACCTCCATGACGTTCTGGACCGACCCCTGGCTTTCCTCAAGCGTGACGATGGCCGCACCATCGGTTCCGGCCTTGATCGCTTCGGCCAGTTGCACGCCCATCTGATAATAGGATGTGCCCGTCTTGGCCGATTTGTAGGTGATGCGCTCTTCGGCCTGTACGGTCCCGGCAACCAGAGCCGCCGCGGCCAATGCCGCAAACCATTTCAGTTTCATTCCTCGTTCCTCCGCTGATGGTGTTCCTGTCCGCAATCAGGGCGGCCCGTTGCGCGGAAACTGTGCGACCCTAAGACCGAACCACCGCGTCGCGCAAGCGATTGCAAGCGGCCTGACGGATAAAATTGGTGGTGCTTTTCGAGGCGTAGAACCATGATCTGGTCCTGGACGAAATCCACCTCTTTGCCGGACCAACCCGTTGCCTGTTGTTCCGGTCGGAACGCTCTGATAGTGAAGCCACCTCCGGCAAGTTTTTTGCCTGTTGAAATCCCGGGAAAGACGCGAGGAAAGAGTGGCAGACACTTCTTGTTCTGACGTAGGTTTTGCCGCGATCTGCTGCGATGCGGCCAGTAGGATAACCCCGTTGGACCAACTGATCCTGCCGGTGATCCGCCACGGAACTTCGTCCGTCACAGTGTGTATTCCGGGTTTGGGGTGACAATGACCAAGACACGCTGGATAGCCGCCGACTGGGGCACGACGAACCTCCGCCTTTGGGCATTCGATCATGAAGGCCAGGTTTCGGCCGAGCGAGTGTCGGACCAGGGAATGGGACAGTTGAAGCCCGACGAATTCGAACGCGTTTTCATCGAACTGGCGGGAGATTTGTTAGGGCAGGGGCCCTGCGACGTCGTGATTTGCGGCATGGCCGGAGCTCGGCAAGGCTGGGCCGAGGCGCCTTATGCCAAGGTGCCTAGCGCTCCGATTGCGACGGATGGCCAGAAGGTAAGGACAAATGACCCGCGCCTGAACGTGTGCATCCTGCCGGGCCTGAGTCAGGCCAACCCTCCTGATGTGATGCGGGGCGAGGAAACCCAGATCGCGGGATATCTGAAACGGCATCCGGAGTTCCAGGGGTCCATCTGTTTGCCCGGTACGCATACCAAATGGGTTCGCATCGATGCTGGCAAGGTAGTTCACTTTCGTACGTTCATGACCGGAGAGCTTTTTGCGCTGCTGTCGAAGCAGTCAGTCTTGCGGCACGGCATCGGAGACGGTTGGAATTCTGATGCTTTCACTACGGCCGTGGGGGATGCGCTGTCCGCGCCGGATCAGTTGACGGCATCGCTGTTTGCTCTGCGTGCGACCGCTCTGGTCTCGGAACTCGACCCCGATGCGGCGCGGGCGCGGCTTTCCGGGTGTTTGATCGGGGCGGAACTGGCCGGCGCGCGGCCGTTTTGGCAAGGACGGAACGTGGTGCTGATCGGCGATCCGTCCTTGTGCGCGCATTATTCGACGGCACTCGGCACGCAGTCTTGCGAAACGGAATATGCCGATGCACGAACCATGACACTCGCAGGGCTCGCCGCCGCCCATGCCCGGATGACAGGAGCAGAAGAATGAGCCGCAACATCGTCGCCATTTTGCGTGGCGTCACTCCGGACGATGCCGTACCCATTGCCGATGCGCTGATCCAGGCAGGGATCGACAAGATCGAGGTGCCGCTCAATTCGCCCGATCCCTATGCCTCGATCGCACGCATGGTGGAAACATTTGGCGCCGAAGCGTTGATCGGAGCGGGGACGGTTCTGACAACCGATGAAGTGCTGCGCGTGGCAGATGCGGGCGGGCGGCTGGTGGTGTCGCCCGACACCAATCCGGCTGTCATCGCCAGCACCAAGGAAGCGGGATTGATCTCCTATCCCGGCGCCATGACGCCGACCGAGTGCTTTGCCGCACTTGCCGCGGGGGCGGACGGACTGAAACTGTTTCCCGGAAACCTGGTCGGCCCAGACGGTTTGAAGGCGATCCGAGTGGTTCTGCCGCCAGAGGTGCAGGTGCTGGCTGTCGGTGGGGCTTCTCCGGAGAACTTCGCTGACTGGATCGCGGCTGGCGCGAACGGGTTCGGCATTGGCGGCGCGCTCTATCGCCCGGGTGACGATGCGGCCACGGTCGCCAGCCGCGCCGGGCTGATCGTCGCCACATATGACGAGGTGGTGGGGTAGGGACACCGGCTGATCGGATCGTTTGTTGAATGCAGGCGTTCTGGCGGGCAGGGGGCAAGCCTGCCGTGCCTCATGTCAATATGGCGCTTCGGTCTTGCCCAGCGCCACATAGACCGATTTCATCTGCGAATAGTGCTCGATGGCTGCCCACCCGTTTTCGCGGCCGACGCCGGACTTCTTGACGCCGCCAAAGGGCATCTCGACTGGGGTGAGGTTGTAGGTGTTGATCCAGGTGGTTCCCGCCTGCAACTTGCCGATCACCCGGTGTGCGCGGCCAAGGTCGGCGGTGAAGACGGCCGCCGCCAATCCGAATTCGGTGTCGTTCGCGCGTTCGATCACCTCATCCTCGTCATCGAAATCAAGTACGGTCATGACCGGGCCAAAAATCTCTTCGCGGGCGATCGTCATGCCGTCGGTGACATCTGCAAAGACCGTGGGCTCCATGAACCAGCCTTCGCGCCCTGTGCGATTACCGCCAGTGATGAGCCGTGCGCCTTCGTCTTGACCGGTTTTCACGTAGGACAGCACCTTTTCCAGTTGCGTCTCCGACACCAGCGGGCCGAAATTGACGGTCTCGTCCATCGGGTCCCCCATGACGACGCCGGCCAGACGTTCGGTCAGGCGGGTCAGGAATTTCTCCTTGATCGATCTTTGCACAAAGACCCGCGTACCGTTCGAGCAGATCTGTCCGGACGAGTAGAAATTCCCAAGGATTGCGCCGGAAATGGCATTCTCCACATCCGCGTCGTCGAAGACGATCAGAGGCGACTTGCCGCCCAGTTCCATCGTGACATGTTTCAGGCCGTCTGCGGCGGCGGCATAAACCTTGCGGCCGGTCGGAACCGACCCGGTGAGCGATATCTTGGCGATGCGCTCATCGCCAGCCAGCGCCGCGCCGACGGATCCCGTGCCCTGCACCACGTTGAAAAGCCCCGCGGGCGCGCCTGCTTCCATCAGGATTTCCGCCAGCTTCAAGGCGGACAGCGGCGTGGTTTCCGAGGGCTTGAAGATCATTGCATTGCCGCAGGCTAGGGCCGGAGCCGCCTTCCAGCTGGCGATCTGGATCGGGTAGTTCCACGCGCCGATACCCGCGCAGACACCCAAAGGCTCGCGCACGGTATAAGCGAAATCACCGCCCAGCGGGATGTGTTCGCCAGTCAATGCTGCCGCGATTCCGCCGAAATACTCCAGCGCATCGGCGCCGCTGGCCGCGTCCGCAACCAAGGTCTCTTGCAGGGGCTTTCCGGTGTCCAATGTCTCCAGTTCCGACAATTCGCGGTTGCGGGCACGCATGATCTCGGCGGCGCGGCGCAGAACGCGGCCCCGCTCGGTGCCGCTGCGGGCCGCCCAGTCCCTTTGAGCGCGCATTCCTGAGGCAACCGCCTGTTCAAGGATGGCGGGCGTTGCCTCGTGCAGGCGAGCGATTTCCTGTCCGGTGGCAGGATAAAGCACCGGAATAGGGGAGCCCGCTGCGTCTTCGATGTAGAAACCGTCGACGAAGTGGCTGGCATTGGGCTGTGCGCGGAGAGTCATGAAATCCTCTTGATCCAGTCTCTTGTTCCAGTGTTCATGCAGGGCTCGCACTGCGGTCCTGGCGACTGTCGCGTCAAAGCTGACGCCATGGCCGCGCCCGCTTATCGTGATTGGGCACCGCGCCAATGGGCGGATCAACGACCGTGTGATTTCCAGCGTGCCTGCGCGCCTGCATCAATTCCGAAATCACATAAATTGTATATTGATTGGTCAGTCAATCAAAATTAGTTGCGAAGCGTTGGCAAATATGCTTTGTCATGGGCATCAAACAAAAAACAGGGAGCGTTTTCATGGTTTTCAGGACGTCGATTTCGGCGCTCGCGCTGGCGGTTGCGGCAAGCACTGCAAGTGCGGATTGCGACACGGTCAGCTTCTCGGATGTGGGCTGGACCGACATTACTGCGACCACGGCCGCCACCACCACGGTTCTGGAGGCGTTGGGGTACGAGACCGAGATCAAGGTGCTTTCGGTCCCGGTGACCTACACTTCGCTTGCCAAGGGCGATATCGACGTGTTCCTGGGCAACTGGATGCCCACGATGGAAGCCGACATCGCGTCCTACCGCGAAGCCGGAACGGTCGATACCGTGCGCGCCAACCTGGAAGGCGCCAAATACACGCTTGCGACCAACAAGGCGGGGGCCGATCTGGGCATAACCTCGTTCGATACCATCGCCGGCAATGCCGACGCCTTGGAAGGCGTAATCTACGGCATCGAGCCGGGCAATGACGGCAACCGGCTCATCATCGACATGATCGAACAGGACGCTTTCGGGCTGAAAGGATTCGAGGTCAAGGAAAGCTCGGAGCAGGGGATGTTGGCCCAGGTGGCCCGCGCCGACCGCCGCGCGGAACCGATCGTGTTCCTGGGGTGGGAGCCGCATCCTATGAACGCCAATTTCGAGATGACCTACCTTGAGGGCGGCGACGACTGGTTCGGCCCCAATCTTGGCGGCGCGACCGTCTATACCAACACGTCGGCGGGATATGTCGAAGCCTGCCCTAACGTCGGCAAGCTGTTGCAGAACCTGGAATTTACGCTCGCCATGGAAAACGAGATCATGGGCGCAATCCTGGATGACGGGCAGGACCCGGCCGAGGCAGCAAAGGCATGGTTGGCCGCCAATCCGGCCGTGCTGGAACCCTGGCTTGACGGCGTGACCACGAAGGATGGCGGCGACGCCATGGCTGCGGTCAAATCAACGCTCGGACTCTGAGCTTGAGTGGCTTCATCCCTCTCCCTCCGGGGAGAGGGGCAGGATGAGGTGCGCAAGCCCTCGTCCCTCTCAATTTGTGCCCAAGGTCTGAGACATGAACTGGATCACCGACCACAAGTTCCCGATCGGCGATGGTGCCGAAACCTTCTTTCTCTGGCTTCAGGACAATTTCGCCTGGTTCTTCGACGGGCTTGCGATGTTCATGGAAGCCCTGATCGATGCGATCCTGTGGCTGCTGCAAACACCGCATCCGCTGGTCATCATCGCGGTTTTCGTCGCCATCACCTGGATACTGCAGCGCAGTTGGAAGACGTGCCTGTTCGTGCTGCTCGGGTTTCTCTTCATTCTCAATCAAGGCTATTGGGAGGAAACCACTGAATCGCTGACGCTGGTTTTGTCGGCCTGCGTGTTCTGCATGGCGATCGGCGTTCCGGTCGGTATTGCCGCCGCGCACCGGCCCGGTTTCTATCGCGGGCTGCGTCCGATCCTGGACCTGATGCAGACGCTGCCGACCTTCGTCTACCTGATCCCCGCCATCGTGTTTTTCGGCATCGGCATGGTGCCGGGGTTGATCGCCACGGTGATCTTCGTGGTGCCGGCGCCGATCCGGCTGACGCATTTGGGCGTATCCTCGACCCCGCAGCCACTTCTGGAAGCGGCGCAGGCCTTCGGCGCAACCGACCGCCAGACATTGTACAAGGTGGAACTGCCCTATGCGCTGCCGCAGATCATGGCCGGGCTCAACCAGACCATCATGCTGTCGCTGTCCATGGTCGTCATCGCGGCGCTGGTCGGCGCGGATGGACTGGGCGTACCAGTGCTGAGGGCCATCAACACCGTGAATATCGCCCTGGGCTTCGAGAGCGGCTTCATCATCGTGGTCGTGGCGATCATGCTGGACCGCATGTTGCGGATGGAAAACTGAATCATGACCAAATCGGTGATTTTCGACAATGTTTCCATCGTGTTCGGCGACAAACCCGCGACCGCGCTGCCGATGATGGACGACGGGCGCGAGCGAGGTGAAATCCAGGCATCCACGGGCCAGGTGCTGGGCGTTCACAACTGCACGCTCGAGGTAGAGGAAGGCGAGATCCTCGTGCTCATGGGCTTGTCCGGCTCGGGCAAGTCAACGTTGCTGCGGGCGGTCAACGGATTGAACCCGGTGATCCGCGGGCAGGTGCGGGTCAATGACGGTAATGGCATGGTGAACGTGACCGGCGCAGACGCCGCCACCTTGCGCCGCATCCGTCAGAACCAGATCGCAATGGTGTTCCAGCAATTCGGGCTGCTGCCTTGGCGCACGGTGCGCGAAAACGTGGGATTGGGGCTGGAGTTGTCCGGCGTTTCCAAAGCCGATCGCAACGCGCAGGTGGACCGGCAGTTGGCGTTGGTCGGGCTATCCGACTGGGCAGAGCGCAAGGTCGGCCAGCTATCGGGCGGTATGCAGCAGCGCGTGGGACTTGCCCGCGCTTTCGCCACCGAAGCCCCGATCCTTCTGATGGACGAGCCGTTCTCGGCGCTCGACCCGCTGATCCGCACCCGGTTGCAGGACGAGTTGCTTGACCTTCAGAAAGAACTGAAACGCACGATCATCTTCGTCAGCCACGATCTGGACGAAGCTTTCAAGATTGGCAATCGGATCGCGATCATGGAGGGCGGGCGGATCGTGCAGTGCGGCACCCCACAGCAGATCTTCTCGGATCCGGCCAACGAATACGTAGCGGACTTCGTGGCGCATATGAACCCTTTGGGCGTGCTCTGCGCGCGCGACGTGATGGAGCCGCTGAGTTCAAGCCCGAACCGCACCGTTTCGCCGGACGCGCGGATTCAGGACGTGATGAATCAGGTGATCGAAACGGGTCAACCGGTGGGCGTGGTGGAAAACGGAGAGTTGCTGGGACAGATCACCAAGGACGGCGTACTGGCGAAATTGCTGGATCCCCGGAGTTAAACATCCGGAGTTCTCACGCCGCCGCTGCAGCAAGTGCTTTTTGTCGTAATACTTTCAACTTCGTGTGCAGGCCCCACGCGGAGCAACGGGACTGCGATCCAGCCGATACCTCGCCCAGTTCGATTTGCTCGAAAAGTAGGTTCAACCGGAAGATCTTGAGCTTCCGGCCAACCGCTCCCGCAGTCGTTCGATGACCACGTAGAGGACCGGAACCAGGACGAGACTCAGGACGGTGGCGACGATCATGCCGCCAAAGACAGCGGTTCCGAGAGAGCGCCGGGCGGCCGAGCCGGCACCGCTGGCAAGTACCAGGGGTACCACGCCAAGGATGAAGGCAAAGGCGGTCATCAGCAGCGGTCTTATTCGGATGCGGGCCGCTTCCATCGCCGATTCCTCGATCGCAAGGCCCTCTTCGCGTCGGCGTCGGGCAAATTCGACGATCAGGATGGCGCCCTTGCTTGCCAGACCGATCAGCATGACCAGACCGATCTGGCAATAGATGTTGTTGTCGTAACCGCGAAGCCACTGCGCCACCAGCGCCCCGAATATCGCAAGAGGAACGGCCAGCAACACCATGAGGGGCATGACGAAACTCTCATATTGCGCAGCCAGGAACAGAAAGGCGAACACGACCGCCAGCGCGAAGAGGATCGGAGCGACGTTTCCGGCCTTGATTTCCTGATAGGCATTTCCGGTCCATTCAAAGGTATAGCCCCTCGGCAGTTCCTGGTTCGCCAGGCTGTTCATGGCTGCGATGGCCTGACTGGAACTGTACCCTTCGCCAGCGGCGCCGTTGATGCTGGTCGAGCGGAACAGGTTGTAATGGTTGATCGTACGCGCCCCGATCTGTGGCTGCACTTTCACCAGGGCGCTCAGAGGCACCATGCCACCATCGTCGTTGCGCACATAGAGCCTGCCGATATCCTCCTCGGCCTGCCGGGCGTCGACGTCCGCCTGCAAATAGACCTTGTAGACTCTTCCGTAGACGTTGAAATCATTGACATAGATGCCGCCGAGGAATGTCTGAAGCGCGTCGAACACATTCCCGACCGACACCCCCTCGGTCAGCGCCTTGGTCCGGTCGAGTTCGATATGTAGCTGTGGCGTACTTGCCGAAAACGGACTGAACAGGCCGGCAAGCTCCGGCCGCGCGTTCCCGGCCGCCACCATGTCCTGCGTCACCTGCTCAAGATCCTTAAGCGAGCCGCCGGTGGTGTCCTGCAACTCGAATTGGAATCCGCCCGTCGGTGACAGGCCGAAAATGGGCGGAGGGTTGAAAGTGGTCAAAACCCCGCCCGGTATTTCGTCAAACTGCGCCTGCGCCTCGGCCATGAGCGCGGTTACGCTTTCATTGTGCCCCTTGCGTTCTCCCCAAGGCTCCAGAACGGCGAACAGGTTGCCAAGGTTGGAAGCCGAGGTGTTGGTCAGGAAGCTGAAACCAGTGAACGTGACGACACCTTTGACACCCGGAAGGTCATGCAAAATCTCGTATGCTTCATCGACGACCTTTTGCGTCTGTCCCAGTGCCGTGCCCTCGGGCGTTTCAAGGCTGATGATGAAATAGCCCTGATCCTCGTTCGGGATGAATCCCGTCGGCACGAGAGTGAACATGTAGACCGTACCGGCCAGCAGGGCGGCGAACCCCAAAGCCACCGGTTGCCATACCCGGATGAACCAACCGACCACGGCCTCGTAGCGCCTGGTAAACCAGACGAAACCGGCGTCGAACCGTTGGATGATCTTCGCTTTCGGGCGAGCGCCGCCCAACAGCAGCCCGCACAAGGCGGGACTGAGCGTCAGGGCGTTTACCGCCGAGATGGCGACGGCCGAAGCGATCGTCAGGGCAAACTGCTGGTACAATTTGCCGGTCAGACCCGGCATCAGCGCAACCGGTATGAATACCGCCAACAGCACCAGCGATGTGGCGACGATCGGCCCTGTCACTTCGTCCATGGCGCGACGGGCCGCTTCCTTGGCGTCCGTTTCGCCGTTCTCGATGTGGCGGGATACGTTCTCGACCACGACGATAGCGTCATCGACCACAAGCCCGACCGCCAGCACGAGGCCGAACAGCGTCAGAAGATTGATGGAAAAGCCGAGCGCCAGCATCAAGGCGAATGTTCCGATCAGGCAGACAGGGATCGTGATCACGGGGATGATCGCCGCCCGGAGGTTGGGCAGAAACACGACGATGACGAAAACGACAAGCAGGATCGCCTGAACGAGCGTGAAGAGCACGTCGCGGATCGCTTCGCGGTCGAATTCCGTCGTGTCGTAGAGGACCGTGTATTCGAGGCCCTCGGGAAAGTCCTGCGAAAGTTCCGCCATGGTTTCGCGAACCTGCGAGGCCAGTCGCAAGGCATTGGCGCCAGGTAGCTGCATGATGCCCAGGCCCACCGTCGGGTTGCCGTCGAGGGTCGAAACGAAGGAATAGTCCTCGGCGCCCAGTTCCACCCGCGCCACGTCCTTCAGGCGAATTACCGCGCTGTCTTCGCCGGTGCCGAGTATGATGTTCTCGAATTCTTCCTTGTTCCTGAGCCTGCCCTTCGTAGTCAAAGTCAGTTCGAATTTCTGGTTGTCGGCCGACGGCGGCGCGCCGATGGACCCGGCGGCGACCTGCTGGTTCTGCTCGGTGACCGCGTCATAGACGTCAGACGCCGTCAGACCGAGGCTGGCCAGTTTTTCGGGGTCCAGCCAGACGCGCATGGCATAGACTCGCTCGCCCCACACCATCACCGTACCGACGCCCGGAATACGCTTGAGCCGGTCGGTTATGTGAATGTCGGCATAGTTCGAGATGAACAGCTCGTCGAACTGGCCGCCCGGCGAGATCAGGTTGACGCCCAACGTCAGATCGACTGATTCCTTCGTCACCGTGACGCCAGCTGCGATCACTTCGTCCGGCAGTTGGGCCATTGCTGTCGATACCCGGTTCTGAGTATCGACCGCCGCAATGCTGAGGTCGTACCCTTCCTCGAAAGTCACGGTAATGTTCGATGTGCCGTCGTTGGAACTGGTCGATGACATGTAGACCATGCCCTGCACGCCATTGATCTGTTCCTCTAGGGGGATGGTCACCGCCTCTTCGACCACTTCGGCGCTGCCTCCGGTGTAGGTGGCGTTGACAACAACCGTCGGAGGCACGACTTCAGGAAACTCGCCGACAGGCAGAAGCGGAATGGAAATCAGCCCGGCAACCACGATGACTATGGCGATGACCGAAGCGAAGACTGGCCGGGAGATGAAGAACCGGCTCAGCATTCAGCCGTCGGCCTTGCTGTCGCCGGAACCGGCGGACGGTTCTTCAACCCGCACGGTCATGCCGGACCGGACGCGCTGCTGTCCCTGCACGATCACCGGTTCGCCTTCCTTGAGCCCGGACGTGACGATGCGGTGGCCCTCGTAGATGCGGCCGGCCGTCACCCGACGCATTTCGGCCTTGTCGTCCTTGCCAACGACAAAGACGAAGAAACCGGCCTGGTCCTGCCCTACGGCTTCTGCGGGTATGGTTACCTGATCCTGCTGTTCTGTCAGCTGGATTTGCACTCGGGCATACTGGCCGGGGCGCAGCGTCCGTTCAGGGTTGGGGAACACTGTCCGTACGGCGATCGTGCCCGTGGTCGGATCTATGCCGGGATTGGAAAAGTCGAGAGAACCCGCATGCGGATGGGTGCTGCCATCGATCAATGTTATCGTCACTTTCAGGTCAGGATTGATCGCCCGGTATCTTTCCAGTTCCAGAAATTGCTGCTCGCTGGGTCCGACGTAGACATAAAGCGGATCCATCTGGACCAATTCTGCAAGCACCGTGTCGTTGGCCGAGACCACGTTGCCGACATCCTGGTAAACCCGGCCTATACGCCCATCTATCGGCGCTGACACGGTCGTGTAGTCGAGGCTGATCTGCGCCGAGTCGACCGCGCCCTGGGTGCTGTCGAAATTGCCCTTCGCTTCGGTCGCGTTGGTCGTCTTTTGGTCCAATTGCTCCGGTGCAACCGCGCCTTTATTCGCCAGGGCGGAAAAACGATCCAACTCCCTGTTTGCGAATTCCAGGGTGGCCTTGTTTCTGTCTCGATCGCCTTTGAGCCGCGCCAGCTCGGCCTTGTAGGGGCGCTGGTCGATGACGAACAGGGTATCGCCTTTGCGAATATCGGTGCCTTCCGTAAACGGACGGGATTCGACGTGACCATCGACGCGTGAGCGGATGGACACCGTGTTGGGTGCCTCCGTGCGCCCGGTCAATTCCAGGAACAGCGGTACGGTTTCCGACTTGGACTGGGCAACCACGACTTTGGGAGCCTTGGTCGCTGGCGCCTCCGATTTTTCCTCGAGACAACCGGAGACAAGCATAGTCAGGCCAAACGGCAAAACACGGAGAAATCTCCGGCTCTCTGCCATTATCAGCCGCCTGAAACTCACGCGCTTCTCCCAAATGCCATACGATCAATCGCTTACCAGTGTATTTTGAGCGTCGCGTTTCCGGCAACTGATTATTGTAAAGCCTTGGTTTCAGCCCCCGTGACGCCAGCCAGTTGACGACCCGGATGCAGAAAACGTGCGCAGAAATAGCCTCGTCGCATAACTCAGAAACTAATAACGGGCGGTCGGGGCTTACCTTGTCATGTCTTTGGATGCCGGATTGATCCAGCGTTTGGTCATTTCCTCGAGTATACCGTTCTCTCGCTGCAAACTTAGCCAGTAGTTCAAATAGTCGGCCACGTCGCGCGATCCGGGCGGCATCAGGTATCCGAACAGGAAGTGACTGGCCAAATCCCTTGGCACTACCGCCGAGTAACCATCCTGCGAGATCGCCCAGGCGCGGGCCTGTTCCAGTGTCCAGAGGGCGGCATCGACATCCGTTTCATCTGCCAGACCTTCATAGTCCGGAACGATCTTGAGCTTGGCGCTGGGGAATATCCTCTTTGCCAGGGGAACCAGAACCGGGTCTTCGAACACGGCGATAGTCAGCTCCTTTGCTTCGTTGATCAAATCACGCGATTCAAACCGGTTGAGTTTGTCTGTTTTCACGATCAGAGCCAGGGGGCTGACATAGTAGGGGTCGCTGACGGTCAGGTTTTCCAGCCGCCTGCCGGTTATGTAGAGACCGCCGACGGCGATATCGAACACGGCGTTTTTCAGATCGTCGCCCAGCGCCTGCCATTCGAAAGGAATGAGCTTCAGGTCGACATTCATGTCATTCGCGAACCGATGCATCAACTCGACGTCGAAGCCAACATACTGCCCCTGGTCATTCTGGTAGGTGAACGGCATGACATGCGGGTTGAAGCCCACTTTGAGAATGCCTTCGGCCTGAATCCGGTCCAAGGCAAACTCCGATTCCGAATTTCCGGTCGTGTCTTGCGTGCCGGATGTATCAGTTACCGCCTTTGCAACCGACACTCCGTCTCCATTGGATTTCAGATCGTCAGGAAGTTCCATTGCGCGGTAGCTTGTATCCGAATGCAGTGGAATATGCGCGCCGCCCCACCGACCTGCGGACCAGATCGCAACTACTGCTACCGAAGAAATGGCCAAGGTGATTGCCAGTCGTGTGGGCCGGAGCCGAAGTTTCCCGTAAAAATTGAATGTCACCAGAAAGGTTATGAAGGCAAATCCGGATACGGACGCCAGCACCTGCACGTACCGGGTGACCGTCATCGTCTCGATGTACAGATCCGTGGTCGCAACAGGCATGTTGAGCCAATCCGCCAGAAAGCTGACCGCTCCGATCGATGAGCTTGGCGAACCAATGCCGGAAATGAGCGTCACAAAGGGCAGTTCGACCAGTTGTATGTTCGCAATCTGAACAAAAAAGTAGAATGACGCGTACAGGATAAAAACCATGATGAAGAAGTTGCCGACCTGAGCCAAAGGGTAGCTGACCGACAGGGCGGTCTGGATCAGTTCTTTCTGCCGTTGTTCGTCCGCAGGGCCGCAAGCCTTTTTTGCAATGTCTTGGGCGGCCTGCTGAACGAGGGGAAGTGCGGCGACGGACAGCGATGTCACGATGGCGATCAGAAACGCATCTTTCAGGGCCGAAAGTATTTGCCAGTAGCTTAGTGGCAGAAAGCAGGACAGGAGCATCGGCAACAGCCACAAACCCAAAAGCAACCCCGAAAGAAATACCACGAAGACATACATCGACATGGCCGCGAAGCCGACCGTGTTCATGCTGCCGACAGAGCCGGCCATGAGAGCGCAAACCCCCAAGGGCGCCAGATAGACGACCCAACCCCAGATCCGAATGCAGGCGGAGCGAATAACCGCAAGCCCATCCAGGAAGTCGCCGCGGCTTTCGACCTTTTGTATGGCGATGCCAAAAATGATGCCGATCAAAACGATCGAAGGTATGTAGTTGTTGTTGAGCGCCTCGAACAGATTGTTCGGAACGATCAGGTCGATCAAAGACGACTTAGGGAAAGCCCCTCCAATGTCGCTGTCGGAAAAATTCACAACCGCGGGTTCGTGAATGCGAGGCGCTGACAAAGCCACTGCGTAAAGAACCGCGAAAGCGGTCGCCCAGAGCGACAGATAGATTCCCCAGCTTTTCCGGAAAAGTTTCACCGCCGTATCTTGCGGCAAGCTGCCAAGCCCCTGGATCAAGGATGCCATCAGGTACGGCAGCACGATGACTTCCATGAGGCGAATGTAGATCTCTCCGGCCGGCGCAATCACGGAAGTCAGAAACGGGCTGTACCAGCCAATCAGGATGCCGATGGTCGCGCCGATCAATACGAGGAGAGGCAGATACCGCACGGAAAACTCGCCCAACTTCACTGAAAAATCAGTATTTTCATAGCATAAGTTCGCCTTGAGATACAGAAAGACGAAGGATGCGATTAGCGGTCTCGCCGCATGAGTTGGCCAGCCGGGCGACGCCGCATCAGCGGACCATTGCGAGTGTTGCGGCTGCACGGCGTCTGGGCGACATAGGGGGTTCTTGACGTGTAGCTGAGCAAAGCACCACGCTCACTGCATGGCGCGCGCGAAAATGGCCGAAAAGCGAAGCTTTCGGGTCGGCTCAAGCCAGCCTACCAATTCTCATCCTAATCCGCGATGTATCACAGTCAGGCGTCTACCAGAATCACAAATAGGGCGGTGTGCAGGCCGATACCACGATCGCGACGCGATCGGAGGTGTTGCGGAAACGGTGCGGTTCCAGCGAGTTGAAAAGATAGGCGTCGCCGGCCTTCAGGATGCGGACTTTGTCTCCGACCGTTACTTCCAACTCGCCCGAGACGACGACGCCGCCCTCGCTTGCGGGGTGGGACAACATGTCGGGCCCGGTATCCGCTCCCGGCTCGTAAGTCTCGTGCAGGATCTGAAGCCCCAGGTCACGGGCATTGCCGACCTGTTTGAGCGTCAGGCGGCCGATCGTGTCAGCGCGGTCGGAATAAATCCTCGACGTCAGGTCTTTCAACTGGTCCGGCGTGAAGAAAACCTCGCTACCGTGATTCGATTCTGGCTCAAAGAACTCGGACATCGTAACGCCAAGGCCGCCCAAAATTTTGCGCAAAGTCGCAACGGATGGGCTGCTTTTGTTAGTTTCGACCATCGAGATCTGACCATGTGGGACATCCGCTGCTTCTGCCAGCTGGCGTTGGGAAAATCCTTGAAATACGCGTAGTTCTCGCAATCTTGCCCCGACATCGAACTCGCTCATCCGTAAACCTTTCACATTCCAAGCCTGGTAGAATTTAGACCGATGAGCCTCGAAATAAAAGTTTTGATATGCTCAAAATAATGAGCTAATACAGCTCAGAATTTCACGCCAATCAGGAGGCGCGCCAATGTCACGTACCGAAGAACTCAAGCAGCGACGGGCATCCGCTGTGGCGACAGGCGTCGCGACACGCGGTATTTACGCGGCGCGGGCCGAAAACGCCGAATTGTGGGATGTCGATGGCAAGCGGTACATCGATTTTGCCGCCGGGATTGCCGTCAACAACACCGGTCACCGGCACCCGAAACTCCTCGCGGCGGTGGCGGCGCAGGCCGAAGCCTTCACCCATACCTGTTTCCACGTTGCGCCTTTCGAGGGCTATCTGGATCTGGCAGAAAGGCTGAACGCGGCGACTCCGGGCGATTTCGTCAAGAAGACGATGCTGGTCACGACAGGCGCCGAGGCCGTCGAGAACGCCGTCAAGATGGCGAGGGCTTTTACCGGGCGTTCCGGGGTCATCGCGTTTTCAGGTGCTTTCCACGGGCGTACGCTGATGGGCATGGCGTTGTGTGGCAAGGTCGCGCCTTACAAGAAGTCCTTCGGCGCCATGCCGCCCGAGATCTACCATGCGGTTTTCCCGAATGCCTATCACGGCGTGACGACCGAGACGAGTTTGGCGCATCTTGAGCAGCTTTTCAGATCGAGCATCGATCCCGAACGCGTCGCTGCGATCATCATCGAACCCGTTCAGGGCGAGGGTGGATTCAATATCGCTCCACCGAATTTCCTGCAAGCGCTTCGCAAGATTGCTGACGAGCACGGAATCGTTCTGATCGCGGACGAAGTGCAGGCGGGCATGGCCCGGACGGGCAAGCTGTTCGCCATGGAGCATGCCGGTGTCGCCGCGGATCTGGTCACTATGGCGAAAGGGCTGGCGGGCGGCTTCCCGCTGTCCGCAGTGACCGGTCGCGCCGAGATCGTGGATGCCGCTCCGCTGGGCGGAATCGGCGGAACCTATGCGGGCAACCCGTTGGCGGTTGCGGCGGCCAATGCCGTGCTCGACGTGATCGAGGAAGAAAAGCTTTGCTTCCGTGCCGAAGAAATCGGCCAGCTGATCAAGGGGCGTCTGTTCGCGATTGCGGAACGTCAGGGGATGGAAGCCCTCGGTGATGTCCGGGGACTTGGGGCGATGATCGCGTTCGAGCTGGTGACCGATCGCGCATCTCGAAACCCGGACCCGGCTCTCACGCAGGCAATCGTGGCAGAAGCAGAGGCGCGCGGCCTGATCATCCTGCCGTGTGGCACGCGAGCCAATGTCGTCCGCCTGTTGCCGCCGCTGACCACGCCAATGGAGCAGGTCGACGAGGCACTGGGCATTCTGGAGGCGTCGCTCGAAGCCGCAATAACCAAGATGGCGCAGGCCGCCTGACGTAACCGCGCGTGGGGTGAGTGACCTCGCGTGGCACAGGGGGAAGGTCCGACTTCCGCCTTCCCCCGACCATCGGAGTGTTCGTGATGAAAAAGAACCTCATCGCCGGGGAATGGCTCGGCGCGGCCGAGGCGGCCGAAAACCGAAGTCCGTCAGATACCTCGGACCTCATCGGCCTCTACGCCCGCGGCTCGGTCGAGGACGTGGACCTGGCTGCCGAGGCGGCTCGCGCGGCTCAACCCGGATGGGCAGCGACCAGCCCGCAACAGCGGGCCGATTTGCTGGAGGCAGTGGCTCAGGCGCTGCTGGCACGGGCGGATGAAATCGGGACACTATTGGCGCGCGAAGAGGGCAAGACCTTGGCCGAGGCCAAGGGCGAAACGATCCGCGCGGCGCAGGTGTTCCGGTTTTTTGCTGGAGAGGCGGTCAGGATCAGCGGCGAAGCGGTGTCCTCGGTCCGTCCCGGCGTGTCGGTCGAGGTCACGCGCGAACCGGTCGGTGTGGTCGGGTTGATTACGCCGTGGAATTTTCCAATCGCCATCCCGGCGTGGAAGCTTGCCCCGGCGTTGGCTTATGGGAACACGGTGGTCATGAAACCGGCAGAACTGACGCCGGCTTCGGCCCATGTCCTGGCGGAAATCCTGTATGACTTGGGTCTGCCCAAGGGCGTGTTCAATCTGGTGATGGGCCGCGGATCGGTGGTCGGAGACGCCATGGTGAAACACCCCCAAATCGACGCGATCTCCTTTACCGGTTCGGTTCCGGTCGGGCGCGCGCTGGCAGTCGAAGCGGCCAGGGGGATGAAGAAGATACAGCTCGAAATGGGCGGCAAGAACCCGATAGTCGTTCTGGACGACGCCGATCTGGACGTCGCGGTCGACGCCTGTTTGAACGGTGCTTTCTTTTCCACTGGCCAGCGTTGCACGGCCTCGTCGCGGTTGATCGTACAGGCCGGTATTCATGGTGTTTTCGTCGAAAGGCTGGCGGCCGGCGCACAGGCGCTGCGGGTAGGTGACCCGCTGGATCCAGTCACGCAGATCGGTCCGGTCGTGTCTGAGAGCCAGTTGAACAGCAATCTTGCCTATGTGGAAATGGCATGCTCCGAAGGGGCCGAAGTCGTCGGTGGCGAGCGCCTGAAAGGGGCCACCGAGGGGTATTTCCAACGCCCCGCCTTGTTCCTGGGCGCCAACAACGACATGCGTTCCAGTCGCGAAGAGATCTTTGGCCCCTGCGCCAGCGTCATCAAGGTCGGCGATTTCGAAGAGGCTTTGACGGTCGCCAACGATACCGAGTTTGGCCTCAGTTCCGGCATCTGCACCAACAACCTCAAGCACGCGCGGGAATTCCGCCGACGGTCGGCCTCGGGAATGGTCATGGTCAACCTGCCCACGGCCGGGGTGGATTATCACGTGCCGTTCGGTGGCCGGAAAGGATCTTCCTATGGCCAGCGGGAACAAGGGCGTTATGCCGCCGAGTTCTATACCACCGTCAAGACAGCCTATGAGTTCGCGGGGTGATCCGATGAGCCTGAATGCCATTCTTTCCATCAATCCCGGAACCACGACGACACGCTGCGCGCTTTATGGGCTGAACGGCAGGGTCGTCGAAGTGATCACCGAACGAACGCTCGACCATGACGAGGGTGTGATGGCGGGGTTTCCGACCATTGCGTCGCAGTTGGATTTCCGGGCCGCTCATATCGCGGCGTTCCTGTCCGAATATCTGGACGACCGCCGGCTTGTGGCCTGTGCCGGAAGGGGCGGTATGCTGACGCCGGTTCCTGCGGGTGTCATTGAAGTCAACAAGGCGTTGGTCGATTTCGCCCTGCATACGCCTGTTTACCACCATGCCAGCAACCTCGGCGCGCCTCTGGCACATGCACTTGCCAGCCGTCATGGCGTGCCGGCCTTCGTGGTGGACCCCGTCAGCGTCGATGAACTGGCCCCGGTCGCCCGCGTTTCGGGCTTTGACGAGATCCCGCGGTTTTCATTCGTGCATGCGCTCAACATCCGCGCATGTGGCCGCCGACTTGCCAAAGAGCTGAACAAGCCCTTTGACGAGCTTCGTGCGGTCGTCGCACATCTCGGGGCTGGTTTCTCCATTGCGGCCTTGCTGAACGGTCGCCTTGTCGACAGTTCCAACCGGATGGAAATCTCGCCCTTCACCCCGGAACGTGCTGGCGGTTTGCCGCCGCTGCCGCTGATCGAACTCTGCTTTTCGGGCAAGTACACGCGCGAGGAGTTGCTGAACAAGCTTTACGGGCGCGGGGGCGTTTTCGGGATGCTGGGCACCAAGGACATCCGCCGCGTCGAGACCATGATCGAGGCAGGCGACGAAGAGGCGAGGCTCGTTTTCGAGGCGATGCTCTATCAGACGGCCAAGGCCGTCGGCGCGATGGCGTCGGTCGCCTCTTTCGATCTGGACGGGATCATCCTGACCGGAGGGCTGGCCAATAGTCCCCGCGTCACCGGGTATCTGACCGACAAACTGACCCGACTTGCCCCGTTGCATGTCTACCCGGGCAGCGATGAGTGTCGCGCCTTGGCAGAAGGCGCCGCGCGCGTTCTGTCCGGGCAGGAGACGCCGCTGACTTGGCCGATCATATCAGAAAGGCAGGTGGCATGATGGTTCACCGCAGTTTCGAAGATCTGCGCGCGGCCGCGCTGCAACGTCAGCCGATACGGCTGGTGGTCGCGGGAGGAGAGGCGCCCGAGATCGCAATGGCGGTCATGTCGTTGATCCACGACGGTCTGGTCTCAAATGCCGTGGTGACCGGCGATCCTTCGCTCTTGGCGCCGATGTTCCCCAATCCGCGCCCTGCCGGTGTCGAATTTCGCAACGCTGTAGGTCCGGATGACTGCGCGCGCGAAGCCGTGGCGGCGATACGCGAGGGGTTGGGTGACGTGCTGATGAAGGGGCACATTGACAGCACCTCTTACTTGCGTGCGGTGGTAGACCGAGAGGCAGGCCTTAGAGCCGGTGGGGTTTTGTCCAACGTGACTGTCGCCGAGATGCCCTCTGTCAAACGCCTGATCGCGGCTACCGACAATGGCATAGTGCCTGCGCCAACGCTCGATCAAAAACGTCAGATCATCATCAATACCGAGGCACTGTTCCGCGGCCTGGGCGTTTCGCCGGTGCGTGTAGCGGCGGTCTGCGCGACCGAAAAGGTCTCTGACGCAATTCCGGCCACACGTGATGCCGAAACGCTGACAAAGGAAGGCAGCGAGGGGATTCTGAATGGATTCCTTATCGGTGGCCCAATGGGCTATGACGTGGCCATCTCGACCGAAGCCGCCCGCATCAAGGGGCTGCAGGCATTGCCAGCGGCCGGATCGGCGGACCTGTTGTTGTTCCCGAACATCGACGCCGCGAACGCGGTCGCGAAAGCCTGGAAATATCACGGCGACGCAAAGACCGGCTCTATCGTGCTTGGCGGCAAGGTCCCCGTGTTGCTGAACTCGCGGTCGGATTCCGCCGAGCGGCGGATCAACGCGCTTTTGCTGGCGGCTGCGGTAATGGAAGGGGGGCGAGGATGAGCATTCAGACCGTCGGAGTGATCGGGGCAGGGCAGATGGGCAACGGCATCGCCCATGTCTTTGCCGCTGCCGAGTACGACGTGATCCTGAGCGACATATCGGAAGATGCACTCGCCAAGGCACGGGCGCGGATCGAGCAGAATACGGCGCGCCAGGTCGCGAAAGACCAACTGACCGAGGGTGAGCGAACCGAGGCCCTGCGGCGTCTCCGGTCGACCACGAATTTGCGCGAACTCGGGGCTTGCGACCTGATCATCGAGTCCGCGACCGAACGCGAAGCCATCAAGACGCAGATATTTTCCGAACTTCTCCCGTCGCTAGGGCCTGATACGATCCTGACGTCGAACACCTCGTCGATTTCGATCACCCGGTTGGCTGCTACGACGGACCGGCCGGACCGCTTCATGGGGTTTCATTTCATGAACCCGGTGCCGGTGATGAAACTGGTCGAACTGATCCGCGGCATCGCCACCTCGAACGAGACCTATGACGCTCTCAGTGCGATCGTCGGCCGGCTTGGCAAAACTGCGGCAAGTTCCGAGGACTACCCAGCCTTCATCGTGAACCGGGTGTTGATCCCGATGATCAACGAGGCGGTCTATGCGCTGTACGAAGGGGTCGGAAACGTCGCCAGTATCGACGCGTCGATGAAGCTGGGCGCAAACCATCCGATGGGTCCGCTTGAGCTGGGCGATTTCATAGGTCTCGATACGTGCCTGGCGATCATGAACGTCCTGCATGACGGACTTGCCGACACGAAGTATCGCCCGTGTCCGCTTCTGGTCAAATATGTCGAAGCAGGCTGGACAGGCCGCAAGGCGGGGCGGGGTTTCTATGACTACCGGGGCGGAACCCCGGTTCCCACGCGGTGAAGGAGTAAGCCCATGAAGGTACTTGTGCCTGTCAAGCGCGTGATTGACTACAACGTGAAGGTTCGCGTGAAGGCGGACGGGAGCGGAGTTGATCTCGCCAATGTCAAGATGTCGATGAACCCGTTCGACGAGATT
>NZ_VCPD01000007.1 GCF_005938215.1 Ruegeria sediminis | reverse complement strand
ACTCGTAGAACAGCGCTGGTTGCGCCTCCTGCCTCGGTCCCATCATCGCAAATCCTCCCGCCCAATGCGGGAATTGAATCAGCCCGATGCCCCTCGATCAAGCACGAGTTTTTCAACGGAATACGCCCCTAACTACCTAACAATCGCGATCGTCCCAGTGCGGTGAGCAGAAGCTGGAGATATGATTTTCGGCATTGCAACAAGAGCAGGCTCTATTCTTCGACGATGAGATATCCTGCACCAATATGGTCAATTTCCGAAAAACCACAGCGTGCCTGCAGTACTTCGCGAGAGAATAGAATCCAAGCAAAGGGCGGTTGCTTTAGATTCACTCCTTTTCTATCAGGCGATGAAGCCGGTTGAGTGCAAAGTTATGCTCTAAGTGCAAAGTTATGCTCAAACCTACACATCCCTAGAAATCCAGGTTCTCCACGCTCAGCGCGTTCTGCTGGATGAACTCGCGGCGGGGTTCGACCACGTCGCCCATCAGCTTGGTGAACAGGTCGTCCGCCTCGACCATGTCGTCCACCCGGACCTGCAGCAGGGTCCGCGCGTCGGGGTCAAGGGTGGTCTCCCACAGCTGATCCGGGTTCATCTCGCCCAGGCCCTTGTAGCGTTGCAGCGACAGGCCCTTTTCGCCTTCCTCCAGGATCGCCTTGAGCAGAGACAGGGGGCCGTGGATCGCCTGATTTCGATCGCGCCGCACCAGCGTGGCGGGGGCGTCGTAGATCTCCTGCAGGCTTTTGGTGAAGCTGCCGGTCTTGCGTGCCTCGCCCGAGCGCAGCATCGGGCCGTCGAGCGTGCGCACTTCCTCGACGCCGCGCAGGATGCGGGCCAGGCGGATGCCGTGATCCTGGGTGATCCGCCCCTGCCAGCCGCGCTCGTATTCCAGCGCGATCAGGTCGAGCCGCGCGGCGACCTTGTCGGCCACGCCCTGCAGGTCGGCATCGACGGCGCCGGGCACGAAGGCCCCGGCGACGGCGGCCTGTTCCAGGATGTGGCGCGGATAGTGGGTGGGGAACGCATCGAGCACGCGCTTGAGCTGGCGCGCCTCGTCCACGACGCGGGCCAGATCCTGTCCGATGATCTCTTCGCCCGAACCGAGCTTCAGCACCGCGCCTTCGACGCCCTGGTTGATCAGGTAATCGTCCAGCGCCGCCTGATCCTTGAGATAGACCTCGGATTTCCCGCGCGACACCTTGTACAGCGGCGGTTGCGCGATATAGAGGTATCCGCCTTCGATCAGTTCCGGCATCTGCCGGTAGAAGAAGGTCAGAAGCAGCGTCCGGATATGCGCGCCGTCCACGTCGGCATCGGTCATGATGACGATCTTGTGGTAGCGCAGCTTCGAGATGTTGAATTCGTCGCGCCCGATCCCGGTACCAAGCGCCATCACCAGGTTGCCGATCTCCTGGCTGCTCAGCATCCGGTCGAACCGCGCGCGCTCCACGTTCAGGATCTTGCCGCGCAGGGGCAGCACCGCCTGTGTGCGGCGGTCGCGCCCGGTCTGCGCCGAGCCGCCGGCCGAGTCGCCCTCGACCAGGAACACCTCGGTCTTGGAGGGATCCTTCTCGGAACAGTCCTTCAGCTTGCCGGCCAGGTAATTCACATCCATCGCCGTCTTGCGCCGGGTCAGTTCGCGCGCCTTGCGGGCGGCCTCGCGGGCCAGCGCGGCCTCGATGATCTTGCCGACGACGGTCTTGGCCTCGTTCGGGTTTTCCTCGAACCACTCGGAGAGCTTTTCGATCATCAGCCCTTCGACCGCCGGACGCACCTCGGACGACACCAGCTTGTCCTTGGTCTGGGACGAGAATTTCGGATCGGGCACCTTGACCGACAGCACGCAGGTCAGCCCTTCGCGCGCATCGTCGCCGGTGAAGTTCACCTTTTCCTTCTTGGCGATGCCGCTCGACTGGGCATAGTTGTTGATCGTCCGGGTCAGCGCGCCCCGGAACCCGGCCACATGCGTGCCGCCGTCGCGCTGCGGGATGTTGTTGGTGAAGGGCAGCACCGTCTCGTGATAGCTGTCGTTCCACCACATCGCGATCTCGACCCCGATGTCGTCGCGCTCGCCCTTGATGTAGATCGGCTCGGGCATCATCGGCGTCTTCGACCGGTCGAGATATTTGACGAATTCCTTGACGCCGCCTTCGTAGAACAGCTCGGTCTCCAGCCGCTCGGCGGGACGCTCGTCGATCAGGATGATGCGCACGCCCGAGTTCAGGAAGGCCAGTTCGCGCAGGCGCTTTTCCAGCGTCTCGAAGGAGTATTCCAGGTTCGAGAACGTGTCGGTCGAGGCCAGGAACCGCACCTCGGTGCCGGTGCGCTTGCCGCATTCACCGACCACCTTGAGATGTTCGGCGGTTTCGCCGCGCTCGAACTTGGCGAAGTGCTCCTTGCCGTTGCGCCAGATGCGCAGTTCCAGCCACTCGGACAGCGCGTTCACGACCGACACGCCCACCCCGTGCAGGCCGCCCGACACCTTGTAGGAATTCGAGTCGAACTTTCCCCCGGCATGGAGCTGGGTCATGATGACCTCGGCGGCCGACACGCCTTCTTCGGCGTGGATGTCCACCGGAATTCCGCGCCCGTTGTCATGCACCGACACGCTGGAATCGGCATGGATCTTCACGGTCACATGGTCGGCATGACCGGCCAGCGCCTCGTCGATGCCGTTGTCCACGACCTCGTACACCATATGGTGCAGACCCGAGCCGTCATCGGTGTCACCGATATACATGCCGGGCCGTTTTCGGACCGCTTCCAACCCCTTGAGAACCTTGATGGAATCCGCGCCATATTCTTCGCGCGCCTGTGCGTCTTCGGACATGCCGTCAGTACCTATATTATTTTGCAACCTTATACGTTTTCTGGTGGGGATTGTCACGCGATCCCACCAGATTTTGTGTGCGGTCACGCGCATCTTTCCGCTCCGTTCCGGCGGCGGCTTCAGGGTCCCGACACCTGCGAGATTCCGTCCGTTTCCCGGACCTCCACAGCCTGCGCCCGGTCGCCGAGTTCGGCAAACAGCTCCGGCCCGGTTCCGGTCATCCAGGCCTGCGCGCCGAGGGCGCAGATCTCGTCATAGAGCGCCGCCCGCCGCGCCGCGTCCAGATGCGCCGAGACCTCGTCCAGCAGAACGATCGGCGGCGCGCCGATCATCCGCGCCAGCGCCCGCGCGTTCGACAGGATCAGCGAAACCAGCAGCGCCTTCTGCTCGCCGGTCGAACAGTCCCGCGCCGGCACGCCCTTGGCCGCATAGACCCCAAGAAGGTCCGTCCGGTGAGGTCCGACCAGGCTGCGCCCGGCCGCCAGATCGCGCAGCCGGCTTTCGGCCAGGGCCGCGCGCAGGCCCTCGGCCGTTTCGGGCATCTCGCCTTCGATCTGCGCCAGTTCCAGATCCGCCGACGGAAAGGCGGTCTCGGCCCGGTCCTGCGCCTCGCGCAAATGCCCCAGCGCCGCAACCCGCGCCGTGTGGATGCGATGCCCGGCCTCGGCCATCTGCCCTTCCAGCGCACCGTACCAATGCGAATCCCGCACCTGGTCCTTGAGCAGCCGGTTGCGCTCGCGCATGGCCTTTTCGAAGGTGAGGGCGGCTTCGGCATGGCTGGGCTCGAAACTCAGCGCCATCCGGTCCAGGAAACGCCGCCGCCCCTCGGCCCCTTCGATCCACAGCCGGTCCATCGACGGCACCAGCCACACGACCCGCGTCAGCCTGCCCAGGTCGATCTGGCTGGCCGATTTCCCGTCGATGCGAACCTGCCGCGCGGCGCCGCCTTCCGACCAGGTCTCGATCTCGAAGCGCCGATCCTGCGCCTCCAGCACGCCCGACAACTTCCACCCCAGCGCCTCGGGGCGGCGCGTCATCTCGGCGGCGCTCGCCCGGCGCAGACCGCGCCCGGGTGAAAACAGCGATACCGCCTCCAGGATGTTGGTTTTGCCCGCGCCGTTCGGTCCGTGGATCGCCACCGGGCGGCCGTCCAGCGACAGCCGCGCCAGCTTGTGCGAGCGGAAATGCGAGACGGTCAGTTCGGTCAGGGCCAAACCCATGACCCCTCCCTTCATCTTTTCAAAAATACTCCCGCCGGAGGCATCGCGCGCCAGCGCGATCAGACGCGCATCGGCATGACCACGTAGACGGCGCTCTGGTCATTGCCCTCGCGCATCAGGGTCGGGTCTCCGGCCGAATTGAACAGGAACACCGCGTTTTCGCGATCGACCTGGCTTGCGATTTCCAGCAGGTACTTGGCGTTGAAACCTATCTCCAGCCGCTCGTCGCCATAGGCGACCGCCAGTTCCTCTTCGGCGGCGCCGCTGTCGGGCGCGTTGACCGACAGCACCAGCCGGTCGTTTTCCAGCTGCAGCTTCACCGCGCGCGACCGTTCCGAGGACACCGTCGCCACCCGGTCCACCGCCTGCGCGAATTCCGCCGCGTCCACTTCCAGCTTGCGGGTGTTGCCCTGCGGGATCACCCGCGTGTAGTCGGGGAAGGTGCCGTCGATGACCTTCGAGGTCAGCGTGATGTCGGGGGTGGCGAAACGCACCTTGGTCTCGCTGACCGACACGGCGATGTCCATCTCGTCATCGTCCAGAAGCTTGCGCAGCTCGCCCACCGTCTTGCGGGGAACGATCACGCCCGGCATCTCGGCGGCGCCATCCGGCAGATCCGCGTCGATCCGGGCCAGCCGGTGCCCGTCGGTCGCGACGCAGCGCAGCACCTTGCCGCCCTCGGACCCCTCGGTGACGTGCATGTAGACACCGTTCAGGTAATACCGCGTCTCTTCGGTCGAAATCGCGAACTTGGACTTGTCGAACAACCGCCGCAGCAGGGCCGCCGAAGCGGAGAAGTTCGACTGGTATTCCGACGAGGCCATCACCGGAAAATCCTCTTTTGGCAGCGTCGCCAGCGAGAAATTCGACCGGCCCGCCTCGACCGTCAGGCGTCCGGCGGCGCTGTCGGCGGTCAGCGTGACCAGCGCGCCATCCGGCAGCTTGCGCACGATCTCGTGCAGGGTTGTTGCGGCGACGGTGGTCGCCCCGGCCCGCTCCACCTGCGCGGGGGCCTTGTCGACCACCTCGATGTCCAGGTCGGTGGCGCGGAACTGCACCTGATCGCCCTCGGCTTCGATGAGGACGTTGGCCAGGATCGGAATCGTGTTCCGGCGCTCCACGACTGATTGGGCTTGCGACACGGCCTTGAGAAGCGCGCCGCGTTCGATGCTGATCTTCATACCCTCAATTCCTTCGACATGGCCGGGATTGGCAAACTAGCGGTTTGCCCCTGCGGCACAAGGTTTTTTACGGATTTCTCCGTCGGAATGCCGGGGCCGTCAAGGGGCCCGTGACCCGCAGGGCACAGTTGGCGCGCGACCGTGGACTTAACCGCACAAAAAACGCCCCGGTCTGGATAACCGGGGCGTCGACAAGGGAAAATCGCGTTTGCTCAGGCTTCCAGCGCCCGGCGCAGCATCTCCACATCCTCCGCGATCTGGCCATCGGTCAGCTTCAGTTCCTCGATGCGCTTGACGCCATGCATGACGGTGGTGTGATCGCGCCCGCCAAAGCGGCGGCCGATCTCCGGCAGCGACCGGCTGGTCAACTGCTTGGCGAGATACATCGCCACCTGCCGCGGACGGGCGTAGGAGCGCAGTCGCTTGGGACCGATGATGTCGCTGAGGCGGATGTTGTAGTATTCCGAGACTTTCCGCTGGATTTCCTCGACGGTGATCTTGCGTTCCGAGGCGCGCAGGACGTCGGCCAGGCAATCCTGGGTCAGTTCCATGTCGATCTCGCGCCCGACCAGCGAGGCAAAGGCGAAAAGCCGGGTCAGGGCGCCTTCGAGAACGCGCACGTTGGTCGAGATGCGATGCGCCAGCAGCTCCAGGACTCCGTCGGCGATCTTCAGGTCGGGATAGGTCTTGCGGTAATACTGGACCTTGGTCTGCAGGATGCCGAGGCGCAGTTCGTAGTCGGTCGGGTGCAGGTCCACCACCAGCCCGCATTGCAGGCGGGATTTGACGCGGTCTTCCAGGTCCTTGATCTCGCCCGGCGCGCGGTCGGCCGAGATGATGATCTGCTTGTTCTGGTCCACCAGCGCGTTGAAGGTGTGAAAGAATTCTTCCTGCGTCGAATCCTTGCCGGCGATGAACTGGACGTCATCGACCATCAGCACGTCGACCGAGCGGAACAGGTGCTTGAAATCCATCATCCGGCGCTCGCGCAGCGCCTGGACGAAGCGGTACATGAACTGTTCGGCGGACAGGTAGAGCACGTTCAGATCGGGGCGTTTCGCCTTCAGCTCCCAGGCGATGGCGTGCATCAGGTGCGTCTTGCCCAGCCCGACGCCGCCATAGAGAACCAGCGGGTTGAACGTCACCGGCCCGCCTTCGGCCACGCGGCGCGCGGCGGCATGGGCCAGCTCGTTCGGCTTGCCGACGACGAAGCTGTCGAAGGTGAACCGGGCGTCCAGAGGCGCGGCCTGCAGCGACCCCATCGGCGGGTTGGACGTGTCGGTGGTGGGGGGATGCGGCTCTTCGGGTGTTTCGGGATCTGCCGCGGCAACCGCGGGGGCGTTCACCGGCCGCGCGGTGGAATTGGCCGCGACGCGGAAGGCCAGGCGCTGCACCGACGCGCCCGAGGAGTTCAGTTCATAGAGAATGATGTCCGCGAAATTCTGGCTGACATAGTTGCCCATGAAGTTGGTCGGAACCGAAAAAACCGCGACCCCGTCTTGCAGTTCCTGGAATTCCAGTGGTTCGATCCAAGTGGTGTAGTTGTTCTGACCGACGGTCTTCAGCAACTTGCCGCGGAGTTGTCCCCATTTCTCTTGTGTCATCCAGCGCCTCACGCATCCCATTCGTTGTCCTGGCCTGATGGCCATTTTTTCTGTCTTTGCCTTTTGTGCCGGTTACCCGGTCCGCGTTCACCCGCACACAGCTATCCAGTCGCCGAAACCAATGGTTTGGCGGTGGATCCCGAAGGCTGGACAGTCGGGGCCAAACATCACGACACGACTCGAAAATCCGAGTTGTGTCCCAAAGCCGGGCCACCAGCTACCAGTACTGTTTTCGACAGGGCCGAAGTTTCAGTGGAGCCTGAAACCAGCAGCAGACCGCCAACCTGGCCGTAGCCGGCTGGCGACATTCGCTTCTGAACTTACCTGATGCCCGTCAGGTACGCCCGTAAAGCAGCCTGTCCCCCCAAGCGAGTGAATCGCCTGACTCAGTGGTAACAAGTCCGGGCGCGCGGCGGCAACGAAACTCTGATGTTGACTCGCGTCTTTGCCGGAACGAATCTCCCGCTTTCGTGAAGGCGAGGCATTCTGGCAACAGCACGAAAAAAGGCGCTGCAATTGGCAGCGCCTTTTCCGATCTGAATCACCGATTGGGTGCGTAGGGTCAGCCCAGGGCTTTGACGCGCGACGACAGGCGCGACATCTTGCGGGCTGCGGTGTTCTTGTGGAAGACGCCCTTGGAGACGCCGCGCATCAGCTCGGGCTGAGCGGCGCGCAGGGCTGCGGTTGCGGCTTCCTTGTCGCCCGAGGCGATGGCTTCCTCGACCTTGCGCAGGAAGGTGCGGATGCGCGACCGGCGCGCCTTGTTGACGGCGAAGCGTTTTTCGTTCTGACGGGCGCGCTTGGCGGCCTGGGGCGAATTTGCCATGTGTATCTCTGACCTTTGTTCGGTTCGGTTGTCTCTGGTTTGCGCAACGGACATAGCCGCACCGGGTCAGGCATCACGGGTGTGATTCTGGCCAAAGCGGGCCGCACGCGCATGTATAGCGGCGCTGCATATCCAAGTTTGCCGTCTTTGCCAAGCCCATTCTTGCCGGCCCCGGCGCCGCCATGAAAAAGGCGGGCCGGGGCCCGCCTGATTTCCCTCGAACGCCGCGGCGGCGTCACTTGTCGCGGAACTGCGCCGCGCGTTTTTCCAGAAAGGCGGCCATGCCTTCCTTCTGGTCCTCGGTCGCGAACATCGAGTGGAACACGCGGCGCTCGAACAGCATGCCCTCGCTCAGCGGCACCTCGTAGCTGCGGTTCACCGCTTCTTTCGCGGCCATGGCGGTCAGCATGGATTTCTCGGCGATCTTCTGGGCCGCGCCGACCGCCTCTTCGATCAGCTTCTTGGCCGGGACGACCCGGCTGACGAGGCCCGCGCGCTCGGCCTCTTCGGCATCCATGAAACGCCCCGTAAGGTTCATGTCCATCGACTTGGACTTGCCCACGAACCGGGTCAGGCGCTGGCTGCCGCCCATGCCGGCGATGACGCCCAGGTTGATCTCGGGCTGGCCGAACTTGGCGGTGTCCGCCGCGATGATGAAGTCGCACATCATCGCCAGTTCGCAGCCGCCGCCCAGCGCATAGCCTCCCACGGCCGCGATGATCGGCTTGCGGATCGCGGCGATGCGGTCATTCGCGTCGGCGAAGAGGTTCGTGGTGTACACGTCCACGAAACTCATCTGCGACATTTCCTTGATGTCCGCACCGGCGGCAAAGGCCTTGTCCGAACCGGTCACGACGATGCAGCGGACCTTGTCGTTGGCGTCCGCCTCTTCCAGCGCGGTGCAAAGCTCGCCCAGCAGTTGGGTGTTCAGTGCGTTCAGCGCATCCGGACGGTTCAGCCTGATCAGGGCTACGTGGTCTTCAGTTTCGACGATGATCGTCTCAAAGGCCATGGGGCATATGCTTTCGGTTGTTCCGTACAGGGACGATTCCTTACCACGGGAAAAAGATGGTTCAAGCTATCTTTGGCATTGCGCGCAATAGAAAGACGAACGGCCCGATTGAGTGATTCTCTGCACGGTCCCGCCGCAGCCGGGCGCGCGGCAGGGCTGGCCCTCGCGCCCGTAGACGTCAAAGCGGTGCTGGAAATATCCAAGCTCGCCATCGGCTTGCCGGAAATCGCGCAGGGATGATCCGCCGGCCTCGATGGCCTCCATCAACACCTGCCGGATGACCGGAACCAGCGCCGCCACCCGGCGCGCCGCGATCTGGCCGGCCTTGCGACGTGGCGACACCCCGGCGCGGAACAAGGCTTCGCAGACATAGATATTGCCAAGCCCGGCGACGATTCCCTGATCCAGCAGCGCGGATTTGACCGGCGTGTTCCTGCCCCGGAAGGCATCGATCAGGTGCTGCTCGCTGAACGCGTTGCCCAGCGGTTCGGGCCCGAGCGCCGCCAGCAGCCTGTGCCGATGCGCCGTGTCCGTCGGCATCAGGTCCATCACTCCGAACCGGCGCGGATCGTTGAAGGTGATGCGGGCGCCGTTGGCCATGTGAAACACCACGTGGTCATGTTTGGCGGGGGCGGGGTGGTCATGCACGAACTGACCCAGCGGATCGCCCGACACCGTCATCCGGCCCGACATGCCGAGGTGGATCAGAAGCGTCTCGCCGCTGTCCAGATCGGCGAGAATGTATTTCGACCGGCGCCGCAGCCGTTCGACGCGCCGCCCGCTCAGCCGCTCGGCCATGCGTTCGGGAAACGGCCAGCGCAGGTCGGGCCGGTTCACCTCCGCCTTCTCGATCACCACCCCCTCCATCGCGGGGGCGAGGCCGCGTCTTACTGTCTCGACCTCTGGCAATTCCGGCATTAGGACGCTCCTGTTCCAACGGGCCGCATTGTGCCCAGGTTCCAAGGCCCTATAACAGGGGCGAAATTCGAGAAACGGCAAGGCCCATGTCCGAGACCAGCGAAAAGACCACCCATTTCGGGTTCGAGACCGTCCGCGAGGCCGACAAGGCCGGCCGGGTGCAAGGCGTGTTCAATTCGGTGGCGTCCAGATACGACGTGATGAACGACGTCATGTCCATGGGCATCCACCGCGTCTGGAAGGATGCGATGATGGACTGGCTGGCGCCGCGGCCCGGGCAGCGCCTGCTCGACGTGGCGGGCGGCACCGGCGACATCTCGTTCCGGTTTCTCAAACGCGCGGGCAGCGGGCACGCCACGGTTCTGGACCTGACCGAGCCGATGCTGGTCGAAGGCCGCAAGCGCGCCGAGGCCGCGCAGATGGAGGGCAGCCTCGACTGGGTGGTGGGCGACGCCATGGCGTTGCCGTTCGAGGACAACACCTTCGACGTCTACACCATTTCCTTCGGCATCCGGAACGTGACCCGCCCGCAGGAGGCGCTGAACGAAGCCTTCCGCGTGCTCAGGCCCGGCGGCCGGCTGATGGTGCTGGAATTCAGCCAGCTGCCCAACGACGGGCTGCAAAGGCTCTACGATCTCTACAGCTTCAACGTGATCCCGCGCATGGGCCAGCTGATCGCCAACGATCGCGACAGCTACCAGTACCTGGTGGAATCGATCCGCAAGTTCCCCGATCAGGACACCTTTCTGGACATGCTCCGCAAGGCCGGGTTCGAAAACGCCAAGTACCGCAACCTCAGCATGGGCATCGCCGCGCTGCATTCTGGCTGGAAGATCTGATCCATGCGCGGACCCCACAACATCATCCGCCTGATACGCACGGGCGCCACTCTGGAGCGCACCGGCGCCATGAACGTGGTGCTCGACGCCTTCGAGGCGCCGCGCGCCATCCGGATCCTGGCGCACGCCCTCGGCAAGCCGTTCCAGTGGTTGGGCTACAAGGGCGATCCCGCCATGCCGCCCGCCACGCGGGCCCTGACGGCGCTGGGCCCGGCCTACATCAAGTTCGGGCAGGTGCTTTCGACCCGGCCCGACGTTGTGGGGGTCGAACTGGCGGATCAGCTGCGGGTGCTGCAGGACAAGCTGCCGCCCTTTCCCCGCGACCAGGCCATGAAAGAGGTGGCCAAGGAACTGGGCCGGCCCGTCGACGAGATGTTCGAGGAATTCAGCGAGCCGATCGCCGCCGCCTCGATCGCGCAGGTCCACAAGGCGAAGCTGGCCGGGACCGGCGAGGCGGTCGCGGTCAAGGTCCTGCGCCCGGGAATCGAACGCGCCTTCCGCAAGGACGTGGACGCCTTCTATTTCGCGGCCCGCATCATCGAGCTTTTCGCGCCCGGCGCGCGCCGCCTGCGCCCGATGGAGGTCATCACGCATTTCGACGGCGTGGTCCGGGGCGAGCTTGACCTGCGGCTCGAAAGCTCCGCCGCCTCGGAATACGCCGCCAACACCAAGGACGACAAGGGCTTCTGGCTGCCGCCGGTGATCTGGTCGCTCTGCGCGCGCCGGGTGATGACGCTCAGCTGGGCGGACGGCATCGCGCTGGGCGACAACGCCGCGCTGGACGCCGCCGATCACGACCGAAGCGACCTGGCCGAGCGCGTCCTGCGGATGTTCCTGCTGCACGCCCTGCGCGACGGGTTCTTCCATGCCGACATGCATCAGGGCAACCTCAAGGTGGCCGCCAATGGCGACATCATCGCCTATGACTTCGGCATCATGGGGCATATCGACGAATATACGCGCCGGGTCTATGCCGAGATTCTGTTCGGTTTCATCCGCCGCGACTACAAGCGCGTGGCCGAGGTCCATTTCGAGGCCGGATACGTGCCCGCCAATCAGGACGTTGACGAATTCGCCCGCGCCCTGCGCGCGGTGGGCGAGCCGATCTTCGGCATGGACGCCTCGCACATCTCGATGGGACGTCTGCTGAACTACCTGTTCGAGGTGACCGAACGATTCGGCATGGAAACCCGGACCGAGCTGATCCTGCTGCAGCGCACCATGGTGGTGGTCGAAGGCGTCGCCCGGTCGCTCAACCCGCACATCAACATCTGGCAGGTGGCCCGCCCGGTGGTCGAGGATTACATCAAGGGCTCGATCGGCCCGCGCGCCATGGTGCGTGATCTGGGCAAGACCGCCCTCGTTCTCGCACGCTTCGGCCCGCGCCTGCCGGTGCTGGTGGAGAACGCCCTGATCGCCCAGACCAGATCGGAGGAGCCCGCGCATCCCCGGTCCGGCGCCGCGTTCTTGCCGGCCCTGATCGGGGCGGCCGCCGGCGCCGGTGCCGTCCTGTTGCTCAATGCCTTGATCTGACGGGCAGGGGACATGGCGTTTTTTTTTGGGGGGGGGACGTGCCCCCCCGCAAATCCCTTCGGATCAGAGCCGTTCTATTGCGATGGCGATTCCCTGGCCGCCGCCGATGCACATGGTGATCAGCCCCTTGGACCCGCCGGTCCGCTCCAGCTCATAGAGCGCCTTGAGCGTGATGATGGCGCCCGTCGCCCCGACGGGATGCCCCAGCGCGATCGCGCCGCCATTGGGGTTCACCTTGGCGGCATCCAGCCCCAGTTCCTTGTTCACCGCCAGCGCCTGCGCCGCGAAGGCCTCGTTGCTTTCGATCACGTCGAAATCGTCGGCCGACAGGCCGGTCCGGGCCATCAGGTTCTGCACCGCCGGAACCGGGCCGATCCCCATCACCTCGGGCCGCACCCCGGCATGGGCATAGCCGAGAATCCGCGCCTTGGGCTTCAGCCCCGCCTTTTCCGCAGCATCCGCGGTGGCCAGCACAATCGCGGCGGCGCCGTCGTTGATGCCGCTGGCGTTGCCCGCCGTGACGCGGCCATCCTTCTTGAACACCGGTCGCAACCCGGCCAGCGCCTCGGGCGTCGTGGCCTTGGGATGTTCGTCCACCTTGAAATCGACCATGTCGCGCTTGACCTTGACCTGCACCGGCGTGATCTGGCTGTCGAAATGCCCGGCCGCGATCGCCGCCGCCGCGCGGTTCTGGCTGGTCAGCGCGAACTCGTCCATCTGCTCGCGGGTGATCTGGTGCTCGTCCGCCACGTTCTCGGCGGTCACGCCCATGTGGCCGGTGCCGAACGGGCAGTTCAGCGCGCCCAGCATCATGTCAAGCGACTTCACGTCGCCCATCTTGGCGCCCCAGCGCGCTTGGGTCATGACGAACGGGCTGCGCGACATGCTTTCGGCGCCGCCGGCCAGCGCGAATTCCGCATCGCCCAGCATCAGCGACTGGATCGCCGACACGACGGCCTGCGCGCCCGACCCGCACAGGCGGTTGACGTTCATCGCCGGCGTGCCGTTCGGGATCCCCGCCTGCATCGCCGCCACCCGGGACAGGTACATGTCCCGCGGCTCGGTGTTGATCACGTGGCCAAAGACCACGTGGCCGATCTGGCCGCCCTCGACGCCGGACCGCTCCAGTGCGGCTTCGGTGGCGACGGTCGCCAGGTCGATGGGGGCGGTCGAGGCCAGCGCGCCGCCGAAGGTGCCGATCGCGGTGCGCGCACCGTCCAGAATTACGATGTCGGTCATGTCTTGCTCCTCTCAGGTCTGGCGGCATTATGCACCTGCGGCATCGCCCTGTCTCATGAGACGTACCGTCACGGGCGGAATTGACAATTCACCGCCCAGGGCGCACAGAATCCGTCATGACGGAAGATCCAGACGATATCCTGACACGCCTGCCCGCCCGCCTGAAACAGGCGCGCCGCGCCCAGGGGCTGTCGCTCGAGGCGGTCGCCAACCTCAGCGGCGTCTCGCGCTCGATGGTCAGCCAGATCGAACGCGGCGAAAGCAGCCCGACCATCGCGACGCTCTGGAACCTGACCCGCGCCCTGCAGGTCGATTTCGCCGGGCTTCTGGACGCGGCCGACGCCTCGGACCGGATCGAGGTTCTGCGGCAGTCTGAAGTTCCCAGCATCGACAACATGGGGCAGGGCTGCCGCATCCGCATCCTCTCGGCCCCGGAAGAGGCCGGCGGCCACGAGGTCTACGACATCCGGTTCGAAAAGGGCGGCGCGCTCAACAGCCAACCGCATACCCGCGGCGCGCAGGAGCAACTCACGGTTCTCGAAGGGTCGGTCCATGTCACGTCCGGAACGGCCGCGAGCGAACTTGGAGTAGGCGACACGGCGCGCTACGCTGCGGATGTCGTGCATTCCATTTCCGCACCGGCCGGGGCGGCCCGCGTGTTCCTGATCGTCAAGAACGCCTGACGATCCCGTTTTTCGGACGCGTTTCCGTCTTGGTGGATTTTTTTCCGTAATGATGAAATCCCCTATTTGGGAATTTCATCCGTTATGTTAGATGCGCGACTCAGAGCAAGGAGATCGCCATGTCCAACGCATTCCTGTCCCATGTCACCGACACGCTTGACCAGATCGAGGCCGAAGGACTCTACAAGCGCGAACGGATGATCACCTCGCCGCAGGGCGGGGAAATCACCGTCGGCGGGCGGCGGGTGATCAACCTGTGCGCCAACAACTACCTGGGCCTTGCGGATCATCCGGACCTGATCGCCGCGGCCAAAGGGGCGATGGAGCCGCGCGGCTTCGGCATGGCCTCGGTGCGCTTCATCTGCGGCACGCAGGACATCCACCGCGAGCTGGAGCAGCGCCTGGCAAAGTTCCTGGACAAGGACGACGCGATCCTGTTCGCCGCCTGTTTCGACGCCAATGGCGGCTTGTTCGAGCCGCTCCTGGGCCCCGAGGATGCGATCATCTCGGACAGCCTGAACCACGCCTCGATCATCGACGGGGTGCGGTTGTGCAAGGCGAAACGCTACCGCTATCTCAACAACGACATGAACGATCTCGAGGCATGGCTGAAGCAGGCGCGCGCGGACGGGGCGCGGCACATCATGATCGCCACCGACGGCGTGTTCTCGATGGACGGCTATCTGGCCAACCTGCCCAGGATCCGCGAACTGGCTGACAGATATGACGCCGTGGTGATGGTGGACGATTGCCATGCCACCGGCTTCATGGGGCCGCGTGGGGCGGGCACGCCGGATCACTTCGGCGTCGACGTGGACATACTGACGGGGACGCTGGGCAAGGCGCTCGGGGGGGCAATCGGCGGTTACATCGCCGGGCCGCAGCCGGTGATCGACCTTCTGCGGCAGCGGGCGCGGCCCTATCTGTTCTCGAACTCGCTGCCGCCCGCAATCGTCGCCGCCGGGCTCGAGGCGATCCGTCTTGTCGAAGAGGGCGACGTCCTGCGCACACAGCTGTTCGACAACGCGCGCTACTGGCGCGCAGGGCTCGAGCGGCTTGGCTTCGACCTGCTGCAAGGCGAACACCCGATCATCCCGGTGATGCTGGGCGAGGCGACGCTGGCGCAGGAGATGGCGGCGCGGCTGTTCAACGAAGGCGTCTATGTCTCGGGCTTCTTCTTCCCGGTGGTTCCGCGCGGACAGGCGCGGATCAGGACGCAGATGAATGCGGCTCTAACAAGGGAAGAACTGGACCGGGCGCTTGTCGCATTCGGCAAGGTCGGCAAGGAAGTGGGAGTGATCTGATGCGACCCAACACGATGAAGGCCCTGGAAAAATCCAAACCCGAGGAAGGGCTGTGGATGGTGCGGGCCCCGGTTCCCGAAATCGGCCCGGACGACGTGCTGATCAAGGTGAAGAAAACCGGCATCTGCGGCACCGACATCCATATCTGGAACTGGGACGACTGGGCCTCGCACACGGTGCCGGTGCCGCTGATCACCGGCCACGAATTCGCCGGCGAGATCGTCGAGATCGGACGCGACGTGAAGGGGTTGAAGATCGGCCAGCGCTGCTCGGGCGAAGGCCACCTGATCGGCACCGAAAGCCGCCAGAGCCGCGCGGGCAAGTTCCACCTCGATCCCGGCACGCGCGGGATCGGCGTGAACGAACAGGGTGCCTTTGCCGAATACCTCAAGCTGCCCGCCTTCAACGTGGTGCCGCTGCCCGACGACATCCCGGACGAGATCGGCGCCATCCTCGACCCGTTGGGCAACGCGGTGCATACCGCGCTCAGCTTCGATCTGCTGGGCGAGGACGTGCTGATCACCGGTGCCGGCCCGATCGGCATCATGGCGGCGGCGGTGGCGAAACACGCGGGCGCGCGCCACGTGGTCATCACCGACATCAACCCCGACCGCCTGAAACTGGCGCAGCATGTCGAACCCAGGGTGCGCACGGTGGATGTCACCCGCGAGGATCTGCAGGACGTGATCGCGGATCTGGGCATGAAGGAAGGTTTCGACGTGGGCCTCGAGATGTCGGGCTCGCAGGCGGCGCTCGACCAGATGGTCGAGGCGCTGGTGATGGGTGGAAAGATCGCGCTGCTGGGCATCCCGCCGGGCAAGTCTCCGGTCGACTGGAGCCGGATCGTGTTCAAGGCGATCACCCTCAAGGGTGTCTATGGCCGCGAGATGTTCGAGACCTGGTACAAGATGATCGCCATGCTGCAGAACGGCCTGGACGTGAGCCGGGTGATCACCCACCGCTTCACGGTGGACGAGTTCAAGGAAGGCTTCGCCGCGATGAAGTCCGGACTTTCGGGCAAGGTGGTGCTGGACTGGACCTGAGAGGGCGGGATCGCAACCGCGCCTAGTTCGACACCAGCAGTTTCGCCGTGAAGTTCAGCGTGTCCGCCGGGCGCACCCCGTCATCCTTGAAATTGCGCTCGTAGCTCAGGGTGAACTGCCACGGATTGCCGCCGATCGGGACCAGCTTGTTGACGCCGATGCCCAGCGGCAGGCTGGCCCAGTCGCCGTTCTCCCAGTCGTAGGTGACCAGCATTTCCGAGGGCCCCACCGACCACCCGTTTCCAAGCTGGTAGTTGAACACCGGCTGCAGGATCGAGATGTCGACATCCGGGCGCGAATTGTCACCGCCTACGGTGAAGATATTCTGGTTGAACAGCCCCCAGACGCCCCACGGCTCGTTGGCCACGAACCCGGCGGCCGGGCCGAGCCCCCACTTTTCCGCGCTCAGTCCGCTGCTTCCGGTGGGCAGCAACGCCACCGCCCCGATGCCGAAACGCCCCCAGGACCGGTCGAACGTCACGAGGTCGAATATCGTGATGTCCGACCATCCGTCCGCCCCGCCCGGCGTTTCTGTCTGATAGGGAACCGTGATCCGGAAGATGTGGTTCAGATCGCCGGTGGAAAACGGGATCGCGGCGCGGAACTGCAGGCGGTTCGCCGTCGCGTTCGGCGCATTGTGGAAGTTGTAGGTGTAATAGTCCTGGAACTGGTAACTCGTGATCGAGGCCGTCGGGTCGTTGGCCGCATTGCCGAGATTGCCCGATTCCTGCGCGAACGCTGCACCAGCCGCGCAACAGGCGAGAAGTGCGGTAATGGCCGTTATCCGTGCCTTGCCCATGTCTGCCACCCGATCAATGTCACCAAATTGCTAGGTTGTGACTGTGACCGATACGCGCCCTTCAAACAAGTCGGCAGCAGGGACCGACACCGCAACCCTTCATCCAAGGATTCCCGGCAGCCGCAGCCCGTGTTCGCGGGCGCAGTCCCTGGCAATCTCGTAGCCGGCATCGGCGTGCCGCCAGACGCCCGAGGCCGGGTCGTTCCACAGCACCCGCTCCAACCGCCGCGCCGCGTCTTCGGTGCCGTCGGCGCAGATCACCACGCCCGCGTGCTGGGAAAAGCCCATGCCGACGCCGCCGCCATGATGCAGCGACACCCAGGTCGCGCCGCTGGCGGTGTTGATCAGCGCGTTCAGCAACGGCCAGTCCGACACCGCGTCCGATCCGTCCCGCATCGCCTCGGTCTCGCGGTTGGGCGATGCGACCGAGCCCGAATCCAGATGGTCGCGCCCGATCACCACGGGGGCCTTCAACTCGCCCTTGGCCACCATCTCGTTGAAGGCCAGACCGGCCCGATGCCGGTCGCCCAGCCCGATCCAGCAGATCCGCGCGGGCAGGCCCTGGAACGCGATCCGCTCCTGCGCCATGTCGAGCCAGCGGTGCAGCGACTCGTTCTCGGGGAACAGCTCTTTCATCTTTGCGTCGGTCTTCAGGATGTCATCGGGATCGCCCGACAGGGCGCACCAGCGGAACGGGCCGATGCCCCTGCAGAACAGCGGGCGGATATAGGCGGGGACGAAGCCGGGAAAGGCGAAGGCGTTTTCCAGCCCCTCCTCAAAGGCCATCTGGCGGATGTTGTTGCCGTAATCCACCGTCGGCACGCCCGCCTGGTGGAACCCGACCATCGCCTCGACCTGCACCCGCATCGAGGCGCGCGCGGCCTTTTCCACCTCTTTCGGCGCGGTTTCCTGCTTGCTGCGCCAATCATGAAGGGTCCAGCCCTGCGGCAGGTAGCCGTGGACCGGGTCGTGCGCCGAGGTCTGGTCGGTCACGATGTCCGGGCGCACGCCGCGGCGCAGCAACTCCGGGAAAATGTCGGCGGCGTTGCCCAACAGGCCCACCGACTTGGCCTCTCCGGCGGCGGTCCAGCGGTCGATCATCGCCAGCGCCTCGTCCAGATCGTCGGCCCGTTCGTCGAGATAGCGGGTGCGCAGGCGGAAATCGATCTTGGCCGGATCGCATTCCACGGCCAGACAGCAGGCGCCGGCCATCACGGCGGCCAGCGGCTGCGCCCCGCCCATGCCGCCCAGGCCGCCGGTCAGGATCCACTTGCCGGTCAGGTCGCCGCCATAGTGCTGCCGGCCGGCCTCGGCGAAGGTCTCATAGGTGCCCTGCACGATGCCCTGGCTGCCGATATAGATCCAGGACCCTGCGGTCATCTGGCCGTACATCATCAGGCCCTTCTTATCGAGCTCGTTGAAATGGTCCCAGGTGGCCCAATGCGGCACCAGGTTGGAATTGGCGATCAGCACCCGCGGCGCGTCCTTGTGGGTGCGGATGATCGCCACCGGCTTGCCGGACTGGACGATCAGCGTCTCGTCCGCCTCAAGCGATTTCAGGCTGTCCACGATCAGGTCGAAGTCCTTCCAGGTGCGCGCCGCGCGCCCGATGCCGCCATAGACGACCAGTTCATGCGGGTTTTCGGCCACGTCCGGGTGCAGGTTGTTCATCAGCATCCTCAGCGGCGCCTCGGTCAGCCAGCTCTTGGCGTTCAGGTCCGGGCCGGTGGGAGGAAAGATGTCCCGGATGTTCTTGCGCGGATCGTTCATGAGGCAATCTCCAATGCAATGTCCTGGATGGCGTCCAGCGTGTCCCGCAGCCAGCGGCGAAGCCTGGCTGCCTTTTCGGTGTCATAGCGCCAGGGCGGGGCTTCGGTTGTCAGATAGGTGGATTGGGCCAACTCCATCTGTATCGCGTGCAGGCCCTCGGCCGGGCGGCCGTAATGGCGCGTTGCCCATCCCCCCCGGAACCGCCCGTTGAGAACCGTGCTGTAGGGGGAAGAGGCGCAGAACTCATGCGCAATGGCCTCGATCTCGGACGCGCAGGTCGCCCCCCCGTCGGTGCCGATGTTCATGTCCGGCAGCGTTCCATCGAACAGGAACGGGATGCGGCTGCGGATAGAATGGCAGTCGAATAGAACCGCGAACCCGTATTTCGCCTTCACGCGCTGCAATTCCTCCTCCAGCGCCGCGTGATAGGGGGCGTGATAGGCCGCGCGCCGCTCCTCGATCTCGTCCTCCGAGGGCTCCTGCCCCTCGGCCCAGATCGGTTGACCGTCGAAATCGGTCAGCGGCACCAGCGTGGTCGAGTTCTGCCCGGGATAGAGCGACACGCCGGCCGGGTCGCGGTTGGCGTCGATCACGTAGCGGTGGATATGGGATTGCACCACGGTCGCATCGCCCAAAAGCCCTTCGTAGAGCCTGTTTATGTGCCAATCCGTATCGGCCAGCCGGTGCCCGTTGACGTTCAGCCGCGCCGCGATCTCCTCGGGCACATGCGTGCCGCCATGCGGCTGGCCCAGGACGATCGGACCGTCGCCGCGAAGGACGTCGAACACGCGCATCACCCCAACTCCGGCATGTCGACGCCGACCGAGTGCAGGATCGCGCCCCCGGCGACCAGGCGTTTGGCGATTTCCAGTTCCGGGGCCAGGTACCGGTCCTCGGCCAGCGCCGGGATGTCCGTGCGCAGGCGGGCGATGACCCGCTGCAGCGGCGCGCTGGTGGCGAGAGGCGCGCGGAACTCGACGCCTTGGGCCGCGCAGATCAGCTCGATGCCGAGGATGTAGTTCAGGTTCTCCACCATCCGGCCAAGGCGGCGCGCGCCATGCGCGGCCATCGACACGTGGTCCTCCTGATTGGCCGAGGTGGGCGTGCTGTCGGTGACGCAGGGCGTTGCCAGGTGCTTGTTCTCGCTCATCAGCGCGGCGGTGGTGACCTCGGCGATCATCAGGCCCGAATTCAGCCCCGGCTCCGGCGTCAGGAACGGCGGCAGGTCGAAACTCAGCGTCGGGTCCACCATCAGCGCGATGCGGCGCTGGGCGATGGCGCCGATTTCGGACACCGCCAGCGCGATCATGTCGGCGGCGAATCCCACCGGTTCGGCGTGGAAATTGCCGCCCGAAACGATCATCTCCGGCTCGGTCAGAACCAGCGGGTTGTCGGTGGCGGCGTTGGCCTCGATCACCAGCGTCGCCGCGGCCTGGCGCAGCACGTCCATCGCCGCGCCCGTCACCTGCGGCTGGCAGCGGATGCAATAGGGGTCCTGCACGCGGGTGTCGCCCTCGCGGTGGCTTTCGCGAATCTCCGACCCGTCCAGCGCCGCGCGCATCGCGCCCGCTGCTTCGATCTGGCCGCGATGGCCGCGCAGTTCATGGATCTCGGGCTGCAGCGGCGCGGTCGAACCCATGATGGCGTCGGTCGACGCGGCGGCGATCACCAGCGAATTCTGCGCCGCGCGCCAGGCTTCGAACAGGCCGGCCAGGGCGAAAGCGGTCGAGAACTGGGTGCCGTTGATGAAGGCAAGCCCTTCCTTGGGACCCAGCTGAATCGGCTCTAACCCGACGGAATTCAGCGCCTCGGCACCGGGCAGGACGGTTCCGTTCACCTCCGCCTCACCCGCTCCGATCACCACCGCGGTCATGTGCGCCAGCGGCGCGAGGTCGCCCGACGCCCCGACCGAGCCCTGCGCCGGGATCACCGGCGTGACGCCGCGCGCCAGCATCTCCTGCAGCAGCGCGACCAGTTCCCACCGGACGCCCGACGCGCCGCGGCCAAAGGACAGCAGCTTCAGCGACATCATCAGCCGGGCCATGCGGCGCGGCACTGCCTCGCCCACGCCGCAGCAATGGCTGAGGATCAGGTTGCGCTGCAGGGTCGAGGTGTCCTTGGCCGCGATCTTGTGGCTGGCGAGCTTGCCGAAGCCGGTGTTGACGCCATAGACCGCCTCGTCGCCGGCGGCTGCCCGGGCGATCCGCGCGGCAGCCGCATCGATGCGCGGCCGGCAGCCTTCGTCCAGCGCGACCGGCGTTTCGTGCCAGAAGACCTCGGCCAGATCCTGCAGGGTGACAGCGCCCGGAGTGAGCTTGAGAACGCTCATTCGATGCCTCCAAAGATGCGTGTGTGCAAAGGGTTGAAGCCGATGCGATAGGACAGTTCCGCCGGGTGTTCGACATCCCACACCGCCAGGTCGGCGCGCAGGCCCGGTGCGATGGTCCCCGTGTCGGTCAGGCCCAAGGCCCGCGCCGCGTTGCGCGTCACCCCGGCCAGCGCCTCGGCGGGCGTCATGCGGAACAGGGTGCAGGCCATGTTCATCGTCAGCAGCAGCGAGGTCAGAGGCGACGAGCCGGGATTGCAGTCGGTGGCCAGCGCCATCGGGACCCCGTGCCGTCGCAGCAGGTCGATCGGCGGCACCTGCGTTTCGCGCAGGGTGTAGAAGGCGCCGGGCAGGATCACCGCGACGGTGCCCGCGTCGGCCATGGCGCGCACGCCATCCTCGTCCAGGTATTCGATATGGTCGGCCGAAAGCGCCCCGTACGAGGCGGCCAGCTTCGCGCCGCCAAGGTTCGACAGCTGCTCGGCATGCAGCTTGACCGGCAGGCCCAGTTGCCGCGCCACGTCAAAGACCCGCGCGATCTGCGGCGGGTCAAAGGCGATGCCCTCGCAGAACCCGTCCACCGCGTCGACCAGCCCCTGCGCATGGGCCGCGCGCAGGGCGGGGATGCAGACCTCGTCGATATAGGTGTCGGCCTTTCCCTTGTAATCCGGTGGCACCGCATGGGCGCCTAGAAAGCTGGTCCTGACCCGCACCGGCCGTTCCGCCGCGATCCGCCGCGCCGCGCGCAGCATCCTGAGTTCGGTGTCCTGATCCAGCCCATAGCCCGATTTGACCTCGATGCAGCTGACCCCCTCGGCCAGCAGCGCATCCACCCGCGGCAGGGCGCCGGCCAGCAACTCGTCCTCGGTCGCGGCGCGGGTGGCGTTGACGGTCGAAAGGATGCCGCCGCCCGCCCGGGCGATTTCTTCGTACGAGGCGCCGTTCAGCCGCATTTCGAACTCGACGGCGCGGTCGCCGCCGAACACGACATGGGTATGCGCATCGATCAGGCCCGGCGTGACCAGCCGCCCGCCCAGATCCTCGTGCGGCCAGTCGGCAAACCGGTCGGGCAGGGCGCTCCGGGCGCCGGCCCATGCAATCCGGGCGTCCTCGATCGCGATGGCTCCGTCTGGGATCATTCCATAAGGCTCGGCATCACCGTTCAGCGTCGCGACCCGCGCGCTTTCGAGAACAAGTTTTTTCGTCATGGCGATTCTTTTGGGCTCCCCTTGCCGATGGATTTTTCGTATACGGGTAACAATATAAAGTCTACACAAAATGAGTCCGCCATGACTATCCACGCGAAAACCGCCTTGTTAGGCTCTGATTGGGTGCATGATCTGCGGGTCAAGGTATCCGGCGGACGGATTGCGGGGCTCGAAACGGGCGCGGTTCCGGCGGCGGGGGATGTGCGCATCGACACGCTTCTGCCAGCGCTTGGCAACCTGCACAGCCATGCCTTTCAGCGCGCGATGGCGGGGATGACCGAAACGCGCGCCGCCGGAAAGGAAAGCTTCTGGACCTGGCGCAGCCTGATGTACCGTTTCCTGGATCGCCTGACGCCCGAGCAGGTCGAAGCCATCGCCGCGCTGGTCTACATGGAGATGCAGGAGGCCGGCTATGCCTCGGTCGGTGAATTCCACTATGTCCACCACCAGCCGGGCGGAACGCCCTACGGCAGACTGTCCGAACTCAGCCAGCGCATCTTCGCCGCCGCGCGGCAGACCGGGATCGGCCTGACCCACCTGCCGGTGCTCTACACCTATGGCGGCGTCAGGCAGGAGCCGCTGTCGGGCGGGCAGTTGCGCTTTGGCAACGACGTGGACCAATTCCTGAACCTGGTGTCGGAGTGCCGCGGCGCTCTGCCCGAGGCGCATCCCGATACGCGGGTCGGCACCGCGCCGCATTCCCTGCGCGCGACTTCGCCCGCCGATCTGGCGGCCGTTCTGGCGCAGATGCCGGAAGGGCCGGTGCACATCCACATCTCCGAGCAGCTTCAGGAAGTCGCGGATGTCGAGGCCAGGTTCGGCCAGCGCCCGGTGTCCTGGCTGCTGGACAACGTGGCGGTGGACGCGCGCTGGTGCCTGATCCACGCCACCCACATGACCGATGACGAGACCGCCCGCATGGCCCGGTCCGGAGCGGTCGCCGGGCTGTGCCCGATCACCGAATCCAATCTGGGCGACGGCATCTTCAACGGAGCAGTCTACGTGGAAAACGGCGGTGCCTTCGGTGTGGGATCGGATTCAAACGTGCGGATCTCGCTGACCGAAGAGTTGCGCACGCTGGAATACTCGCAACGCCTTCGCGACATGGCGCGAACGGTTCTGGTTCCGGGCGAGGGCTCGGTCGGTCACGCGCTCTACACCGGCGCGGCGCGTGGCGGGGCGCAGGCGCTGGGCCGCGACGCGGGCGAGATCGCGGTCGGCAGGCTGGCCGATCTGGTGGCCATCGACCGAGAGCACCCGTCGCTCTGCGCGCTGGCCGATCATCAACTGCTGGACGGGCTGTGTTTCGCCGCGCCGGATGCGGTCGTCACCGACCTCTGGTCGACCGGCAGGCACATGGTGCAGGGCGGGCGGCACGTTGCGCGCGACGCCATCGTGGCGGGCTATCGCAATGCGTTGGCCGAGCTTCTGGCCGCAGCCTGAAACGGGACCAAAAAGCCTGATTTAGAGACGAAAAAGGCGTTCCATAGCCATCATGACACAACCCGGCGAAACCACCAGCTACCGCGACATCAAGCGCACCGTGCTCGAAAGGATCCGGTCCGGGACCTGGCGCCCGGACACGCTTCTGCCCAACGAGCAGGAGCTTGCGGTCGAGTTCTCCTGCACCCGGACGACGGTCAACCGCGCGCTGCGCGAACTGGCCGAGGAAGGTTTTCTCGAACGGCGTCGCAAGGCCGGAACGCGGGTGCTGAGCGCGCCGCAAAGGCAGGCGCGCTTCACCATTCCCCTGGTGCGGGACGAGGTCGAAGCCGGCGGCGGCCAATACCGCTATGCGCTGGTCTCGGCCGAACTGCAGCCTGCCCCGGAATGGCTCAGCGCGCGGCTGCAATTGCGCGCGGCGCAAGAGGTGATGCATGTCCGCTGCATGCACTATTCCAGCAACACGCCCTTCCAGTACGAGGACCGCTGGATCGTCGCCGAAAGCGTGCCCCAGGTGGCGCAGGCGGATTTTTCCGCGACCGGCCCCAACGACTGGCTGGTGCAGACCGTTCCCTTCACCAATGTCGAACTGACTTTCCTCGCCAGCCGCGCCGACGCCACCTTGGCCGGCTTCCTCGACATGCCCGAGGGCGAGCCGGTCTTCACCGCCGAAAGGACCACCTGGCTGCAGGGGCGCCCGGTGACCTTCGCCAAGCTCTATTTCGGCGCGGGATACAGGATGACGACGCAGATCTGACGCATTGGACGGGTGCGCCGTCGCGCACCCTTTACGATTCCCGAATTCCGCGACAGTTTCGGAGGCAACCCCGCCCGGCGACCCATGCCGCGGCCCGCAAAGGATCGCACGATGCCCAACCCGCTCTATGACCGCCTGTTCGGAGTTCACGCCGGCAAGGACACGCCGTTCCTGCACCTGCCGGACGGCGAGGTGATCACCCATGCCGGGTTTCTGGACACCGCCGCGCGGATCGCCAACGCGCTGACCGGCCTGGGACTGGAGCCCGGGAACCGGGTCGCCGTGCAGGTCCAGAAATCGCCCGAGGCGCTGGCGCTCTATGCCGCAAGCGCCCAGGCGGGGCTGATCTTTCTGCCGCTCAACACCGCCTACACGGTCGATGAACTGACCTATTTCATCGACAACAGCGGCGCCTCCCTGATCGTCTGCGACGGCGCCGGCGAAGACGCGCTCGCCCCGGTGGCGACTGAGGCGGGCGCGCAGATCCTGACGCTGAACGCCGACGGGACCGGCAGCCTGATGCGCCGCGCGCTGGGCATGTTGCCGGCCTTCGCCCCGGCCAAGCGGACCGAAGAGGATCTGGCCGCCTTCCTCTACACCTCCGGCACCACGGGCCGGTCGAAAGGCGCGATGCTGACGCAGAGGAACCTGCTGTCGAACGCCGAGACGCTGGCGCGGGAATGGCGTTTCACCAGCGGCGACGTGCTGCTGCACGCCCTGCCGATCTTTCACACGCACGGGCTTTTCGTGGCGACGAACGTGGTGCTGGCGACCGGCGGCAGCATGATCTTCCTGCCGCGGTTCGATCTCGACGACATCCTGCGCCTGATGCCCGGGGCGACGGCGATGATGGGGGTTCCGACCTTCTACACCCGCCTTCTCGACGACGACCGGTTCACCGGCGATCTGGCATCGCACATGCGCCTCTTCGTCTCGGGTTCCGCGCCGCTTCTGGCGGAAACCCATGCCCGGTTCGAACAGCGCACGGGCCACCGCATTCTCGAACGCTACGGCATGACCGAGACCAACATGAACACCTCGAACCCCTATGACGGCGAGCGCCGGGCCGGAACCGTCGGCTTTCCGCTGCCCGGGGTCGAGTTGAAGATCACCGACCCCGAAACCGCCGAGACCCTGCCGCAGGGCGAGATCGGCCTGATCGAGGTGCGCGGCCCCAACGTCTTCAAGGGCTACTGGCAGATGCCGGAAAAGACCGCCGCCGAACTGCGCGAGGACGGGTTCTTCATCACCGGCGACCTGGGCCGGATCGACTCCGACGGCTATGTCCACATCGTCGGCCGCAACAAGGACCTGATCATCTCGGGCGGCTACAACATCTATCCCAAGGAGATCGAACTGCTGCTGGACGAACAGCCCGGTGTGCTGGAAAGCGCGGTGATCGGCGTGCCGCACCCGGATTTCGGCGAGACCGTGCTGTGCCTCATCGTGCCCGAACCGGGGGCGAAGCCGGATCTCGGCGCGGTGATGCAGGCGGTAAGTGCCAGCCTCGCCCGGTTCAAGCATCCGCGCAAGCTGATCCTGCTGGACGAGTTGCCGCGCAACACCATGGGCAAGGTGCAGAAGAACGTGCTGCGCGAGACCTACAAGGACATGTTCGCCACCAGCTGAGGCGACTGGGTCCGTTCAGGGTTTCAGCGGCACCCGGCCCCTGTCCGTCAGCAGCCAGCAATCCCGGCCTTCGAACACGGCGGCCGCCAGCGGCCTGCCATATCCCGCGCCCGTGTCCAGATTGACCCGGTTGCCGCGATGTTCGGGCTGGCGGGCCGGGGTATGTCCGTGGACCACCAGCCAGGGGTGGGGCCGCAGGTCGTCCAGGAACTCGTGCCGGATCCAGATCAGGTCGTCCTCGGTCTGCCGGTCCAGCGGCACGCCGGGGCGGATGCCCGCATGCACGAACAGCAGCCCGTCCTCCTCGTGCCAGGCGGGCAGCGACTCCAGGAACTGCCGATGCGCTTCGGGAATGGCGGCGCGCGCCTTCTGGTGCACCTGGTAGATGCGGTCGCCGTCCTTCACCTCGACGCCGTATGACGCCAGGGTTTCCGGGCCGCCGAGGCTGTCATGCAGCCAGTGATGCCCGATCAGCAGGCGTTCGTCATTGGCGGGATAGTCGCGCAGGAACAGCGCGAACATGCGGTCGTGATTGCCCTTGAGCGTGATCCAGTCCCGCCCGGCGCGCTTGCCTTGCACAAGGATGTCCAGCACGCCGCGGCTGTCCGGGCCGCGGTCGGTGTAATCGCCCAGAAACACCACCCGCGCATCCCGGCCGCCATCGGCGTCGATCCGGGCCAGCGCGGATTCGAGCATTTCCCGCTGTCCGTGGATGTCGCCGATTGCGTAGATGGGGCGGGTCATGGCGGTCCTCCGGGTTCCTGCGCTCCCCGTTCTGTCGCATCGGCGCCGCCAATGGAAGGGGTCGGGACCGTGGTTTCGCGACCTTGGCGCTCGGGCCGTTCAGCCCGCGGCGCCGCGGGCAAGAAAAACGCCGCCCGTGCAGGGGCGGCGTTTTCAGGCGGTCCGGGGCTCAGCCCACGTCGAACTCCAGCGGCTTGATCTGGGTGAACAGCCCGGTTTCGGCCAGCTTGGCCCGGGCCTCGGCCGGGACCGGCTCATCGACGTAAAGCAGCGCGATGGCCTCGCCGCCAGCATGGGTGCGGCCCAGGGTGAAGTTGGCGATGTTGACGCCGAAATCGCCCATCGTGCCGCCCAGGGCGCCGATGATGCCCGGCACGTCCTCGTTGGTGGTGTAGAGCATGTGCGCGCCGACCTCGGCGTCGATGGTGATGCCCTTGATCTGGATGAAGCGCGGCTTGCCGTCCGAGAACACGGTGCCCGCGATCGAGCGTTCGCGCTTGCCGGTCACGACCGTCACCTTGACGTAGCCGTCGAAGGTTCCCGACTTGTCCTGGCTGGTGGTCGAGATCTGGATGCCGCGCTCCTTGGCCACGATCGGCGCCGAGACCATGTTCACCTCGGGATTGACCCGTTTCATGATCCCGGCCATCAGCGCGCAGTTCAGCGCGGCCAGGTTCATCTCGGACGCGACCCCGTCATAGAGGATGTTGATCGCCTTGATCGGCTCGTCGGTCATCTGGCCCACGAAGCTGCCCAGGTGGCCGGCCAGCTTGATCCACGGCCCCATGATCTTGGCCTCTTCGGCGGTGACGCTGGGCATGTTCAGCGCGTTCTCGACCGCGCCGGTCAGCAGGTAGTTCGAGATTTGCTCGGCCACCTGCACCGCGACGTTTTCCTGCGCCTCGGTGGTGGCGGCGCCCAGGTGCGGGGTGCAGACCACGTTGGGCAGGTCGAACAGCGGGTTGTCCTTGGCCGGTTCCACGCTGAACACGTCGAAGGCCGCGCCGGCCACATGGCCGGATTTCAGCATCTCCGCCAGCGCCTCCTCGTCCACCAGGCCGCCGCGGGCGCAGTTGACGATGCGCACGCCCTTCTTGGTCTTGGCCAGGTTCTCGCGGCTCAGGATGTTGCGGGTCTGGTCGGTCAGCGGCACGTGCAGGGTGATGAAATCCGAGCGCGCCAGCAGCTCGTCCAGTTCCACCTTCTCGACCGCCATCTTGTCGGCCTTCTCCTGGCTCAGATAGGGGTCGTAGGCGATGACCTTCATCTTCAGGCCATGCGCCCGTTCGCAGACGATGCCGCCGATGTTGCCCGCGCCGATCACGCCGAGGGTCTTGTTGGTCAGTTCGATCCCCATGAACTTGGACTTTTCCCACTTGCCCGCATGGGTCGAGGCGCTGGCCTCGGGGATCTGCCGCGCCACCGCGAACATCATCGCGATCGCGTGTTCGGCGGTGGTGATCATGTTGCCGAAGGGCGTGTTCATCACGATCACGCCCTTTTTCGACGCCGCGTCCTTGTCGACGTTGTCGGTGCCGATGCCGGCGCGGCCGATGACCTTCAGCCGGTCGGCCTTTTCGAGGATCTTCTCGGTCACCTTGGTGGCCGAGCGGATGGCGAGGCCGTCATACTGGCCGATGATCTCGGCCAGCTTTTCCTTGTCCTTGCCCACGTCGGGCAGGAAATCCACGTCGATGCCGCGGTCGCGGAAGATCTGGACGGCGGATTCGCTGAGCTTGTCGGAAACGAGTACTTTCGGGGCCATTTCGATTGGTCCTTTGAATGGGTCTGGGAATGGCGGGCCGAAGCCGGCCCTGCGTTTGCGTCGGCCGCGGGCCGGGCCTCAGCCCGGCACACGTTTCTCAGGCAGTCTGCACCTGCGCTTCGATCTCGGCCTGGAAGGCCCATTCGAGCCAGGGCAGCATCGCCTCGATGTCCGAGGTCTCGACCGTGCCGCCGCACCAGATGCGCAGGCCCGCCGGAGCGTCGCGATAGGCGCCGATGTCAAAGGCCACGCCCTCGGTCTCGAGTCGCTTGGCCACAGCCTTGGCAAAGGCCGCGCCGTCCGCGATGCGGCCGTCGGTGAACTTCAGGCAGACGCTGGTGTTCGACACCGTCGCCGGGTCATGGGCCAGGAAGTCGATCCAGCCGTGCAGCTCGACGAAATCAGCGATCGCCTTGGTGTTGGCGTTGGCGCGGGCGATCAGCCCCCGCAGGCCGCCGACCGAGCGGGCCCAGTCGAGCGCGAAGAGGTAATCCTCGACCGCCAGCATCGACGGGGTATTGATGGTCTCGCCCTTGAATATCCCCTCGATCAGCTTGCCGCCCTTGGTCAGGCGGAAGATCTTGGGCAGCGGCCAGGCGGGCGTGTAACTTTCCAGCCGCTCCACCGCGCGGGGGCTGAGGATCAGCATTCCATGCGCGGCCTCGCCGCCCAGCACCTTCTGCCAGCTGAAGGTGGTCACGTCCAGCTTGTCCCAAGGCAGGTCCATCGCGAAGGCGGCGCTGGTGGCGTCGCAGATCGTCAGCCCCTGACGGTCGGCCGCGATCCAGTCGCCGTTCGGCACCCGCACGCCCGAGGTGGTGCCGTTCCAGGTGAACACCACGTCATTTTTGAAATCGACCGAGGCCAGATCGACGATCTCGCCGTATTCGGCGGTCTTGACCTCGGCATCGATCTTCAGCTGCTTGACGACGTCGGTGACCCAGCCCGCGCCGAAGCTTTCCCAGGCCAGCATTTCCACCTTGCGCGCGCCCAGCAGCGACCACAGCGCCATCTCGACCGCGCCGGTATCCGAGGCGGGGACGATGCCGATGCGGTAATCCGCGGGGATGCCCAGGATCTCGCGCGTGCCCTCGATCGCGGCTTTCAGCTTGTCCTTGCCGACAGCGGCGCGGTGCGAACGGCCCAGGGCGGCGTCCGCGAGCTTGGCAAGATCGAATGTGGGGGGCTTGGCGCAGGGGCCGGAGGAAAAGCGCGGATTGGCCGGCCGCGTCGCCGGTCGTTCGATGGTCATAGGTGTTACCCTTCCAGATATACGCCCCTCGTTGGGGAGGGGTGTCCCACGACCAGAGCTACGCCGCCGCGTTGCGGCAGGCAAGCGGGAAAATGATCCGATATCGGCGCTTTGTTGTTCAAATCCGACGCCCGAAGGCTACGATCGGAAACTTCCGTTACGCGTTGCAGCCCAGACCCGGCCGCCGGACGAACGGGTGGACTTGCATGAATATTTGAAAAAAGGTGAAGCGGCGCAGAGGGTTGCGCGGGCCGGGCCGCGACTTGCGGTGACTGGTGCGTCGGGGACGGGGTCGGGGACGGCGAACGACACGGCGTCTGGCGGAATTTCTGCACCTGCGCTATGCGCGGGGGACAATACAGGAGAATTCGGATGTACGTTGCCACCCTGCTGACCAATCCCGGCGCGCCCTCTCTCGAGCCGTCGCTGGTCGAATCGCTGCGCAACGCCTGGGGCGGCGGCGATGCGGTCTGGCTGAACCCGGACGTGGCAGCCGAGTTTGCGCTGGCGCAGGTTCCGGCCAACCGCTGGGACGTCTGGGCGGAGCTGCAGGAGATCGGCGTCGACCTGGTCGTGCAGACGGCGGAAGGGCGGCGCAAGAAGATGCTGCTGGCGGATATGGACAGCACCATGATCCAGCAGGAATGCATCGACGAACTGGCGGACGAGGCGGGCGTGGGCGACCGCGTCAAGGACATCACCGCGCGGGCGATGAACGGCGAGCTGGATTTCGAAGGCGCTTTGATCGAACGGGTCGGACTGCTCCGGGGGCTGGGCGAGGGCGTGATCCTCAAGGTTCTGAACGACCGGATCACCCTGATGCCGGGCGGATTGGAACTGGTGGCGACCATGCGGGCCAACGGCGCCTACGCGGCGCTGGTCTCGGGCGGGTTCACCGCCTTCACGGCGCGGGTCGCGTCGATGCTGGGTTTCGACGAGAATCGCGCCAACACGCTGCTGGTCGAAGACGGCCGGCTGAACGGCGACGTGCAGCGCCCGATCCTGGGGCGGCAGGCCAAGGTCGACGCGTTGGTGCAGATATCGGCGCGGCTCGGCATTGCCGAAGCCGAGGTGATCGCCGTCGGAGACGGGGCCAACGATCTGGACATGCTGGGGCGCGCGGGAACCGGGGTGGCGCTGCATGCCAAGCCCTCGGTCGCCGCGCAATGCGACGTCCGGGTCAATCACGGCGACCTGACGGCACTTCTGTACCTGCAGGGCTATTCCAAGGACGAGTTCGCGACGCCCTGACCGGCCTTCGGGGCCGGCAATCTGCCGCTTTCCTTTGTTTAACGCATGTGTTAAATATCGGGACATGACAGATTTGCTGGCCGCCTTCTCCGCGCTCTCCGATCCCACCCGCTTTTCCATCGTCGAGCAGTTGATGGACGAGGGCGAGCTGCCCGCGGGCGACCTGATCCGGGGCAAGGGCATGTCGGGCGCCGCGATCTCGCGCCACCTCAAGGTGCTGCGCGAGGCGGGGCTGGTCCGGCATCGGGCCAAGGGAACCATGCGGCTTTATTCGGTGCAGCCCGAGGGGCTGCGCGCCATCGCGGATTGGACGATTTCCAGGCGGCGGTTCTGGGAAACCAGCCTCGACCGCCTGGGCGAGGCGTTGGAAAGGGAGAACACATGGCCGACCTGAGACTGGTGCGGGAATTTCCCGTCAGCCCCGAAACCCTGTTCGCCTGGGTCAGCGACGGCGCCAAGCTGTTGCAGTGGTGGGGGCCCGAAGGGATGCATGTGCCCGAACACAACCTGGATTTCTGCCGCCCCGGCCCGTGGTATTCGGTGATGATGAACGGCGAGGGCCAGACCTACAAGGTTTCGGGCCAGGTCACGCATGTGAACCCGCCGGTTTCGGTCGGCTTCACCTGGGCCTGGCATGACGAGAACGACAAGCGCGGCGAGGAAAGCCACGTGACCTTCACGGTCGAGGCCACCGACACGGGCGCGCGGCTGGTGCTGGATCACCGCGACCTCGGCGACGACGAGATCGGCCAGAGCCACAAGGAAGGCTGGACCTCGTGCCTGCGCAAGCTCGAAGCCGTGTTGCAATGAATTTTCAGCAAGGGAGGAAAGACAATGCCTGATTTCGTTTTCGCCTATCATGGCGGCAAGGCCCCGGAAAGCCCCGAGGAAGGCAAGCAGGTCATGGCGGCCTGGCAGGCCTGGTTCCAGAACCTGGGCGACGCGGTGGTGATTCCCGGCGCCCCGGTGGGCATGTCCAAGACCGTCAGCGCCAGCGGCGTCGCCGATGACGGCGGGGCCAACCCGATCTCGGGCTATTCGGTGGTCAAGGCCGCCGACATCGCCGCCGCGACGGAAATGGCCAAGGGCTGCCCGATGGTCGTGTCCGGCAACGGCTCGGTCGAGGTTGCCGAGGTCATGGAAATGTGATCTCGCCCGAACCGGCCGTCAGGGAAACCCGGCGGCCGGTTTGATCACGCCGCAGTCGATGCCCCGCCGGTTGAGCAGAGGCGCGTTCATGAACCTCCGCGTCGCCGGGTGGTCGGCCTCCAGCACGCCCAGTTGCACCAGAATCGCGGCGATCGCGCATTCGCTGGCGCGCGTCGCGCCATCCGCGATCTTGACCGCCACGCCCATGCGTTTCCCGGGGATGATGGCGACGAACACCGCCTCGGCCCCGGTCTTGATCGCGGCCCGCCCGTTCATCGCGCGCATCAGCTCGGTGCAGGCGCGCCCTTCGCCGGCCACCAGTTCCGGATGCCGCATCATCGCGGCGGTCAGCTGCCGGGCGGCCGCGCTCTGGCGGTCGGAACGGTCGCCGGCCGTGGCGAACCAGGCCATCGCCCGCGCAAGCCCCTCCAGCGAGGTCGCGAAATTGGGCGCCGAGCAGCCGTCGATCCCGTAGGTCGGGCTCGCCTCGCCGGTGACCTCCTCGAAGGCGGCAAGGCAGGCTTGCTGCACCGGATGGTCGATCTCGACATATTCCGGTCCCGCGCCCATGTGCTGCGCCATCGTCAGAAAGCCGGAATGCTTGCCCGAGCAGTTGTTGTGCATCTGGCAGGGCACGGTATCGGCCAGGATCAGCGCGTCGCGGGCGGCCATGTCGCCGGGCTCCTGCGGCCCGCAGCGCAGGTCGTCGTCGCCGAGACCCAGGTGTTCCAGCCAGGCCGCCACCCGGTCGGTGTGGATCGCGGCCCCCGAATGCGAGGCGCAGGCCAGCGCCAGATGCTCCGGGCCCAGCCCGTACTTGGCCGCCGCGCCCGAGGTGATCAGCGGCAGCGCCTGGATCATCTTGCACGAGGATCGCGGATAGACCGTCGCCCTCGGGTCGCCCCAACTCTGCACGATCCGGCCGGTGTCGTCGCAGATCACCGCATGTCCCAGATGCAGGCTTTCAAGCAGCGTCCCGCGCCAAACTTCGGTCATTGCCACCGGCTGCGTCATGACGTCCCCTCGCTGAGTGCGCAAAATTCTGCCAATCGCCCTTTCGCCCATGGCGAAACCTGCGATAGTGTGTGTATGTCGGCAAACGACGGGATGCGCAACATGAGACGGGTCGCCAAGACCTGCCGGCATCCCCGGTAACTTGAGGTTTAAGTCGGGCTAGGAGGCTGGACAAATGGGATCAAAGCTCGTCCGCGTCATTGCGGGCCTGTGCATGGCCGGAATGGCCACCACCGCAATCGCTCAACAGGCGACAAGCACCAACCGGGTCGCGGCCAAGACCGATTGGAGCGTGTTCGTCGAGGATGACCCGACGGAATGCTGGAGCGTCTCGGCGCCCAAGGAAACCGTCAACACCCGCGGCGGCCGCGTGGTGTCGGTGCGCCGCAGCGACATTCTGCTGTTCGTCTTCTACCGCCCCAAGGCGGATGTTAAGGGCCAGCTGACCTTCACGGGCGGCTATCCTTTCGCGCCGGGCTCGACCGTGAACCTCAGCGTCGACGGCAGCGAGTTCGAGCTGTTCACCGAAGGCGAATGGGCCTGGCCCGCGACCGAGGCGGATGACGCCAAGATCATCACCGCCATGAAGCGCGGCACCGAAGCGGTCCTGACCGCGCGGTCGGAACGCGGAACGCAGACCAAGGACACCTTCTCGCTGCTGGGCTTCACCGCCGCGATCGAGGATGCCGAAAAGCGCTGCACCAACTGAATCAGGCTGTCCGACGCCCCGAAAGCCCCGCCGTTCCGGTCGGGGCTTTTTCGGTTTGAGGAACGGGTTGCAGCGTATCGCGTCGTTGGCAGACGCCCGTAATGGCGCCGCAGAACGCTTGCGACCGGAAAGACGCCGAGGTCGGCGCGTTCACTCGGCAGCGGCCACTGGCGGCGTCGCCGGAATCATTTCGTCCAGAATGGCACCGGCCTCGTAGCCCAACAAATCGACTTCCATCCGCCCCGGATCTCCGAACGCCCACGCGCCCACATGCCGCTGCATCCGCACGTAGCCGGCATGACGCGCCAGCGCGTCCTTCCCATGGGCGTTTTCCGCAAACAGCACCTGTCCGGCCGCCACCTTTTCCGGCATCACGCGCTGCAGGTACAAAAGCACGACGTTGACGTTCTTCACGCTCGACCCGCCGTGATGCACGACATACATCCTCGCCCAATCCGCCTCGTCCATCGCGGCGCGCGCCTGGGACACGGCGGCGTGAAGCGCCGTCAACTCGGCGCGCGCGGCCTCGCGCATGTTCTCCACCCATGCCGGCCGCATGTCGTTGATGACCTTGGAGACGGCCTCGCGCGTCAGTTCATCCTGGTTCAGCGCGTTTTCCGTGAAGCTGCGCGCCGTGCCAAGCATCTTCCGTTGGCTGGCCAACGCCTCCTCCGACAGGCCGAGACCGTCGATGGCAGCGAGAAGAGCATCGATCTCGGTCGCTATGCTTGAAAAATCGCGCCGCCAGCGTTGCTTGCCGGCTTCTCCTTCGGGCCAGGGCGTGACCGCGCCGATGATCCCCAACAGAACATGCGATGTGGATTTCAACTGCTGATACCGCGGCGCGTTCCTGGGATATGTCGCCTCTCCCTCGTCCGAAATCACGGTGACGTCGCGCGCGATCACCATGATCGGCCGGGTTTCGGCGGTCAGCTGGTCCTGACTGCGGCGAAAGATCGACAGCATCGCCTTGTCGAAGGTGTCGACCGCATTCTCCGCGTCGCTCTGGTCGGCGGGCGCGTCGGTCGAAGAAAGAAGCATGGCTATGCCGAATGCGGCGGCTGCCTTGACGCTGCGCCTGGTCAGTGAATTCTGCATGGTGCACTTCCCCCGGGCTAGGTTCGCCGGGTCATCATACAACGTCGGCGCGCCCGGCGCGAACGCCGCGCCGAAGGCGCCATTCCCTCCCGATCCGCGCGAATCCTTTTGATCTTCGCCCGCTTTCCTATATAGAGGCGCATTCCAAGCCAGAATCCCGAGTTCCCGCCCATGTCCGCCAAAACGCCGATCACCCAAGACGTCATGACCATCCCCCGCAAGCTGCCCGAGGGGAAGATCAACCTTGTCGGCCTCACCCGCGACCGGCTGCGCGAGGTGCTGATCGAACATGGCACCCCCGAGAAACAGGCCAAGATGCGGGTCAACCAGATCTGGCATTGGATCTACCAGTGGGGCGTGCGCGACTTCGCGGCGATGACCAACCTCGCCAAGGCGTATCGCGCGCAGCTGGCCGAGGCTTTCGTGATCGAGATCCCCGAGGTGGTGACCCGCAAGGTCTCCGAGGACGGCACCCGCAAATACCTGGTCCGCATCGCCGGCGGACACGAGGTCGAGGTGGTCTACATCCCCGAAGAAGACCGCGGCACGCTCTGCATTTCGTCCCAGGTGGGCTGCACGCTGACATGTACATTTTGTCATACCGGCACCCAGAAACTTGTACGAAACCTAACAACCGCCGAAATCGTCGGCCAGATCATGATGGCGCGCGACGATCTCGAGGAGTGGCCGGTTCCGGGCGAACCCAAGAACGAGACCCGCCTTCTGTCGAACATCGTCCTGATGGGCATGGGCGAACCGCTCTACAATTTCGAGAATGTCCGCGACGCCATGAAGATCGCGATGGATCCCGAGGGGATCTCTCTGAGCCGCCGCCGCATCACGCTCTCGACCTCGGGCGTGGTGCCGGAAATCGCCCGCACGGCCCAGGAAATAGGCTGTTTGCTGGCCATTTCCTTCCACGCCACCACGAACGAGGTGCGCGACGTGCTGGTGCCGATCAACAAACGCTGGAACATCGAGGAACTGCTGCAGGCGCTGGCCAGCTATCCGAACGCCTCGAATTCGGAACGGATCACCTTTGAATACGTGATGCTGGACGGCGTGAACGACAGCGACGAGGACGCGCACCGCCTGATCGACCTGATCCGCAGCCACAACATCCCGGCCAAGATCAACCTGATCCCGTTCAACGAATGGCCGGGCGCCCCCTACAAGCGCAGCTCGAACAACCGGATCCGGGCCTTCGCCAACATCATCTACCAGGCCGGCTACGCCTCTCCGATCCGCACGCCGCGCGGCGAGGACATCATGGCCGCCTGCGGTCAGCTGAAATCGGCCACGGAACGCGAGCGCAAATCCCGCAGGCAGATCGAATCCGAAGCGGGCCTTTGAAAAATCAGGTGAAATCCGCTTGAGACCGGTTTAGGCTCGCATTCGATATCGACAGGAATTGAATGCGAGGTTTCTCCATGGTCCGTACCCTTATGTCGGTGGTCGCCCTGCTGATCGGCAACGCTGTCGGTCTGCTTCTCGCGGCGCTTCTGCTGCAGGGCTTTTCCATAGCGCCCCTGTCCCTGATCGTCGTGGTCGCCGTCTTCACCCTGGTGCAGGTGATCGCCGAACCGCTGATCTCGAAGATCAGCGAAAAGAACCTGCCGGCGCTGCAGGGTGGGGTGGCGCTGGTGGTGACCTTTGTGGGTCTTCTGATCACGGATGCCGTGACCAACGGGCTGACGATCGGCGGGATCTCGAACCTGTTCCTGGCGACGTTGCTGGTCTGGTTGGGCGCGCTGATCGCGGGGATCATCCTGCCGATCTACGTGTTTAAGGAACTGCGCGAAAACCGGAAATAGGCCGCGGCAAGCTTCAGGTGAGACCGTCGAGGCTTGCGGCGATCGCCTGCCACAATTCCTCGGCCGGTTCGCAGCCCACGGACAGCCGGACAAAACCCGGATCCACCGCATCGCCCCAGCGGGCACGGCGTTCTGCCGAGGTATGGACGCCGCCAAACGACGTCGCCGGCCGGATCAGGGGGCAGGAGTTGATGAATTTTTCGGCCTTCTCTTCGCTCTCCAGCGTGACGGACAGCAGGAACCCGAAACGCAGGGTCTGCGCCCTGGCCAGATCGTGGGCGGGATCGGCGCTCAGGCCCGGATAGCGGATCCGTTTCACGGCCGGATGCCCCGCCAGCCGCTCGGCCAGAACCCCGGCCGTATCGCACATGCGTTCGAACCGCACATCCAGCGTTTCAAGCCCGCGATGCAGCAGCCATGCCTCGTGCGGGCCGGGGATCGCGCCCGCGACCTTGCGCCAGTCCGCCACGCTCTGCATGACTTCGGAGGCGCGGCTGGCGACGTGTCCCATCAGCAGATCGGAATGCCCACCCATAGCCTTGGTATCCGAAGCAACGACCACGTCGATGCCCAGATCCAGGGGGCGCTGGCCCAGGGGCGTCAGCGTCGTGTTGTCGGCGATGGTGATGCCGCCCGCCGCCCGCACGTCATCGGCCACCGCAGCCAGGTCGATCATGTCCAGCCCCGGATTCGAAGGGCTTTCCACGAAGACCACATCGAACCCGGCGAATCCGCCGTCGCCAAAACCCGCCGTCGCGCGCTGTTCGACCGTGATACCCAGAGGCGCCAGGAACTGCTCGGCCAGCAGGCGGGTGACGTAATAGCCGTCCGACGGGATCAACACCCGGCTCCCTGCCTTGACGGTCGCGAACAGCGCCGCCGAGATCGCGGCCATGCCGGACGGAAAGGCCAGGCAGGGCGCACCTTCGAGATGGGCGAGGACGTGTTCCAGATGCTCCCAGGTCGGGTTGTTCACGCGGCCATAATTCGGAAACCCTTCGGGAGAGCCCGGCAGGTGGAACATGCTGCTTTGGGTCAGCGGCAAGGCGACCGGGTCGCCCTTCGCCAGCGTGTTGCCCCGCAGATGCAGCATTTCACCCATCTGCGGCCGGTCGTCATCGAGCATGTCCATCCGGGCGTCTCCTTCATCCAACACGGCCGCCATAACACTCAATCCCCGCCGGGAAAAGCCGCCCGCGCGCCCGAAACTTTCCCAATTCCCGGCAAACCCTCGCCGCGATCAACAATCAGTTTCGAAACTGGCAACAAGGCCATGGAGGATGGCATATGGCACGGGTTGAAATTGCACGCGACGCGATCGAGGCGGGCCTATTGGACCTGCTGCAACGGGAGCGGGACAAGTCCCTGAGCGCGCGGGAATGGAAGTTCCGTCTGGCGGGTTACGGCTATGCGATCAAGGAGGTGGCGGGCGCGCAGGTGCTGACCAAGCTGCCGCAGGGTGTCGAACTGGGTGTGTTGCCGGCGCATCTGCATTGATCCGGGCGGAACAAAGGCGCCGCTCAGACCGACACGACGGCAGGGCCGCTGAGCGCGCCGGTGAACACGCCGCCTTCGGAAGGGCTGGTATCCTTGCGCATGTGTTGCACGGCCTCGCGGACGCGGTTCCAGGAGCCCTCGTCGGGATACACGACCACGATCAACCCCTCGTACGGGCCGGTGCGCACCAGGTGACCGCTGCTGGCGCCCATGGCTTTGAGCTGGCTGAGTTTTTCCTTGGCCGTCGCGATCAGCGCCGCTTCGTTCAGGCTGTCGTCATAAGTCCAGTTTGAGACCGTTACATATGCCATGAGCCCCTCCCTTGGAAATGGACGGGCTCAGTGTAGCACGAATCGCCTCACCTCCCCGGAATTGTGTCGCGCGGCGGCGCGGGCTCCCAGTTCTCGATGATCTCCACGGCCTCCTGTGCGGTGTCCACGAACCGGAACAGGTCCAGATCCTCGGCCGAGATCGTGCCGGCATCGGCCAGCGCCTCCCAGTTGATGACCTTTTCCCAGAAGGCGCGCCCGAACAGCAGGAACGGAACCCGACCCATCCGGCCAGTCTGGATCAGCGTCAGGGATTCGAACATCTCGTCCATCGTCCCGAAGCCGCCGGGGAAGATGGTGATGGCCCGGGCGCGCATCAGGAAATGCATCTTGCGGATGGCGAAATAGTGGAAGTTGAAGCTGAGTTCCGGCGTCACGAACAGGTTCGGCGCCTGCTCATGCGGCAGCACGATGCTGAGCCCGATCGAGCATCCCCCGGCCTCATGCGCGCCACGATTGCCTGCCTCCATGACGCCCGGTCCGCCGCCGGTGACGATGACGTTTTCGCGGCAGCCGCTCTCCTTGGACTTCTCGGTCATCAGGCGGGCGAATTCGCGCGCTTCTTCGTAATACTGCGACAGTTCCGCCAGCGTCTGCGTGCGTGCCTTGTGCTTCTGCGACGGCTCGGGAATGCGCGCGCCGCCGAACATGACGATGGTCGAGGTGATCTGCCGCTCGGCCATCAGCATCTCGGGCTTCAGCAGTTCCAGTTGCAGCCGCACCGGGCGCAACTCGTCCCGAAGCAGGAAATCCTCGTCCGCGAAGGCGAGCTTGTAGGACGGGGATCGGGATTGCGGCGTTTCCGGAACGCCACGTGCAGTCGAACGGTCGGTCTGGGCATCGCGGAACGGGCTGCGGCGGTCTTCTTTCATTGCTGGGTGATCCCTGCTTGCGTGTTTTTCCAACAGCTATAGGGTTCGCGAACGGAGCGCCAGTGACGGGAACGTGAGAATGGATTGGAAAGCGGAAATTGCGGAGGCGGCAGATCGGATCGCGGGTCATGTGCAGGTGACGCCAGTGATCGAAACGCGCGGCTTCGGGCTAGATTTCCCGCTGGAGATGAAGCTTGAGCATCTGCAGCATACCGGCAGCTTCAAGGCGCGCGGGGCGTTCAATACCTTGCTCAGCTGCGATGTGCCGCCCGCCGGCGTGGTGGCGGCCTCGGGCGGGAACCACGGCGCAGCGGCGGCCTATGCGGCGCGCGCGCTGGGATACCCCGCCAAGATTTTCGTTCCTGAAATGGCCGGGCTGTCCAAGATTGCCCTGATCAGGGGCATCGGCGCCGATCTGAGCGTCGTGCCGGGGGAATACGCGAACGCGCTGGCCCAGGCCCGCGAGCACGAGACCGCGACGGGCGCAATGCAGATCCACGCCTATGACGCGCCCGCCACCGTCGCCGGGCAGGGAACCTGTTTCGCCGAATGGGAGGCGCAGGGTCTCCAGGCAGACACCGTGCTGATCGCCGTCGGCGGCGGCGGTCTGATCGCAGGCGCGCTGGCCTGGCTGCAGGGCGCGCGCAAGGTCGTCGCGGTCGAGCCGGAAACCTCCTGCGCGCTGAATGCTGCCCTGCGCGCCGGATCGCCCGTGGATGTCGAGGTGTCGGGCATCGCCGCCAACGCCCTCGGCGCCCGGCGCATCGGCGATATCTGTTTCGGCCTGTCCGGCGGGGTCGAGTCGGTGCTGGTGCCGGACGCGGCGATCGCGGCGGCGCAAAGGGCCCTCTGGCAAGAGCGGCGGATGCTGGTCGAACCAGCGGGCGCAACCGCGCTTGCGGCGCTGACCTGCGGCGCCTACCAGCCCCGGCGCGGCGAAAGGGTCGCGGTTCTGGTCTGCGGCGGGAACATCGCGCCCGATCCGTTCGCGGGCTGAACGCGCCAGGCCAGCATTATCTTCGGCCTTGCCGCATCGGATCGAATCTGCGTCGCATTGCGCATTGGCCCCCGCTTGCATATAGGCGACACCAACGCGACGAGATTCTGCAGGGAGAAGCCCCATGTCCAACGCAAAACTGGAAGCCGCGATCGAGGCCGCCTGGGAGGTCCGCGACACCATCACCCCCGCCACCAAAGGCGAGCAGCGCGACGCGATCGAAGAAACGCTGAACGCGCTGGACAGCGGGTCGCTGCGGGTGGCCGAAAAGCTTGGCGACGGCAACTGGCACGTGAACCAATGGGCCAAGAAGGCGGTTCTACTGGGCTTCCGCATCAAGGACATGGAGATCCAGTCGGGCGGCCCGCAGGGCGGCGGCTGGTGGGACAAGGTGGACAGCAAGTTCGCCGGCTGGGGCGCCGATCAGTGGAAGGCCGCCGGATTTCGCGCCGTGCCCAACTGCGTCGTCCGCAAATCGGCCTTTGTCGCGCCGGGCGTGGTGCTGATGCCCTCTTTCGTCAACCTCGGCGCCTATGTCGACGAAGGCACCATGGTCGACACCTGGGCCACCGTCGGCTCCTGCGCCCAGATCGGCAAGAACGTGCACCTTTCGGGCGGCGTCGGCATCGGCGGCGTGCTGGAACCGATGCAGGCCGGCCCGACCATCATCGAGGACAACTGTTTCATCGGCGCGCGCTCGGAAGTGGTCGAGGGCTGCATCGTCCGCGAAGGCTCGGTCCTGGGCATGGGTGTCTACATCGGCAAATCGACCAAGATCGTCGATCGCGAATCCGGCGAGGTCATGTACGGCGAAGTACCGCCCTATTCGGTCGTCGTGTCGGGCTCGATGCCGTCGAAGAACGGCATCAACCTGTATTGCGCCGTGATCGTGAAACGGGTGGATGAAAAGACCCGCTCGAAGACAGGGATCAACGAACTGCTGCGCGACTGATACGGCGCGTAGCAACGATATGAACGGCCGCGGCGACAGGTGTCCGGGGCCTTTTTTCGTGGCAAAAGGCGGCGGGATGCGGACCCGCCTTGCCGTTGGGCCCCGGCGCTTTTGTCACTCGAATTGAACGATGACCGCCTCGAAATCCTCGTCGCCGATCACGCAGGTATGGTGACCCTTGCCGCTCTTGTCTTCCATGTGCCAGACATCGCCGCGGCGGATCTCGCGCGTCTCGCCGTCGCTGGCGGTGACCCGGACGGCGCCGGCAAGGCAGACCAGTCGCTGACGCACCGGGGTCGGGTGGATCGGTTCGTCCCAACCCGCGCGTAGCCTGAGAAACATCATCCGCCTGACGTCCTCCGGTTCCGAGATTTCGATGTTCTGCGCCGGCGGAGCAAAGCTGCGTTCCACGAGATTGACCTCGATGTCCGCCCAACGGCTTTCACCGGCGTCGTCCGAAAACAGTTTCTGAAATTTCATCTTCAAGTTCCAATTCATTTGTCAGTTCAGAAGGATACTCCAGGTCAGGGCGAATGCCCAAGCCTTTGATCGCGCATCGGGATCGGCGACGCGATCAAGCGGATTCGGTTGACCGGGATCAGGCGCGCGTTTATGGCGGCGCCATGGAAAAGAAGAAACCCTCACGCCAGCAGGTCTATACCCTTCTGGTCCAGATCGGCCGCAAGGATGGCGATGGCCTGCCCAAGGGGGCAACCGGCGCCGCGCTGATGTGCTATGCCAGCGGTGTGGACGAGGCCGAGGCGGTGCGCGAAACCGTGGCGATCCTCAAACAGGCAGACACCGCGCCTCTGGACGTGACCGGATACGGCACACTGGAAGAGCGCGAAGCGGCAGGGCACGAGATCGATGACGAGGAACGCGGGCTGATGCAGCGGGCGCTCGATGAAAACGCGGTGATTGTGGCGCAGATGACCCCGTTTTTCGCCGAAGACCAGGACGGCTGACGCTCAGTTCCGCGCGCCGTACCATTTCCTGTAGATCGCGTCATAGGTGCCGTCTTCGCGCAGCGCCAGCAGCGCCTGGTTGACGTCCTCGACCAGGGCCGAGCCGGTCGGAAAGGCGATGCCGTAATTCTCGCGCAGAAAGATGCCCCCCGCCATCGACGCGAACTTCCGCCCTTCATGCGCGGCATAGTAGGACAGGATCGGCGCGTCGAAAACGACTGCGTCCAGATCGTTCTGCTCGAAGGCGGCGATCAGCGGATCGAGCCCGTCATAACTGCTGTATTCGATTTCCCTGCGGTCCAGGAAGCCGGCTGCGGTGGAGGCCGCGATCGTGCCGACGCGCTTGCCATAGAGGTCATTGACCGAGTTCACCGAACCGCTGATGGCGTCCACCGTCATCACCGAGGTGATCCGGGCCGTGAACACCGACACGATGAACAACGAGGACACGACGAGAACGACGCCGAATACCCGCCCGAAGGCGGTCCGGGGCACCCGTTCCTCGAACCCGCCGTTCACCACGAGGTTCAGCGCCCACCAGAACGAGGGAAACCAGGCTTCGTTCAGGCTACGGTCGAAATAGGGTTGCGACCGCCGTTCGAAATACCACATCAGCATCCCGCCGGTCAGCAGGATGCCAAAGGCCAGCCCGATGGCGATGAAAAGATCCCGCGCCAGCAGCGCGTTCAGCAGGGACGGTTCGCGCGCGGCATCAGAGGGCACCATGATCTGCAACCCGGCCTCGAAGATCGGCTGGCTGAAATCCATGCGGGTTTCGCGCGCAGCAGTGATCGAGATGTTCGCGACCGCCAGGTCCGCACGCCCTTCCTGAACCGCGTCCAGCATGTCGGTGAAGCTTTCGGCGCGCTGGATCGTGTAGTCCCAGCCCAGCGACTGGGCCAGCGCCCCGAGCAGTTCCATCGAGAAACCCACATCCTTGCCATCCTCGACATACGAGAACGGGGGCCGGGTCACGGTCGCGACCGTAAGGGTCTGTGCAAGACTTTGCTGCGCAAGCGCCGAAAAAGTCAGGCACAGAAAGGTGAAGAATGCTCGGATCGACAATTTTCTACCTGTTTCGTGGCCGTCTAGCGCAGATTGTGGTGTTCGGGCAAGGAAGTCTCGGGGAAAGGGCGGTGAATTTCGGGTTCCTGCCCTCCAGCCAGAACGGCGGGCGGCTCGTTTTTGCGGGTCAGGGGTTGGCAAGCGGGACAATTCATAGAATCTGTGCGCGACCTTTGATTGCGCAACGAAAGAACCCGACCCAAATGACCGACGCCGCCCAACTGACCGCCGACCTGATCCGTTGTCCTTCAGTGACACCCGTGGAAGGCGGTGCACTGACCCTTCTTGAAAAGGTGCTGGCCGATGCAGGCTTCGACTGCGTCCGGGTGGACCGGGGCGGCGTCTGCAACCTCTTCGCCCGTTGGGGCGCCAGGGGCCATGCGCGCAGCTTCGGGTTCAACGGGCATACCGACGTCGTGCCCGTGGGGGACGAGGCGGCCTGGACGGTTGCGCCCTTCGGCGCCGAGATCCGCGATGGCGTCCTTTACGGACGGGGGGCGACGGACATGAAATCGGGCGTCGCGGCTTTTGCCACCGCCGCCGTGGATTTCGTACGCGAGACCCCGCCGGACGGCGCGGTGATCCTGGCGATCACCGGCGACGAGGAAGGCGACGCGGTCGATGGCACGACGGCGCTCCTCGACTACATGAAGCAGGCGGGCGAGCGCATGTCGGTCTGCCTGGTGGGCGAGCCGACCTGCCCGGACCGCATGGGCGAGATGATGAAGATTGGCCGCCGCGGCTCGATGACCGCCTGGTTCACCGTGACCGGTGTGCAAGGGCATTCCGCCTATCCGCACCGGGCGCGGAACCCGCTGCCCGCGATGGCCCGCCTGATGGACCGCCTGGCGAGTCACGAGCTTGACACCGGGTCCGAGCATTTCGACGCCTCGACCCTTGCGGTTGTGACCATCGACACCGGCAATCCGGCCAACAACGTCATTCCGGCCCAATGCAAGGGAGCGGTGAACATCCGCTTCAACGACCTGCATTCCGGCGCCAGCCTCGGCGATTGGCTGCGGGCCGAGGCCGACCGCGTGGCCGAGGAATTCGGCGTTGCGGTCGAGATGAAGCTGCAGATTTCCGGCGAAAGCTTTCTGACCCCGCCCGGCCCGCTGTCGGACCTGGTCTCGGCCGCGGTCGCTGCCGAAACCGGCGTGACGCCGCAGCTTTCGACCACCGGCGGCACCTCGGATGCGCGGTTCATCAAGGATCATTGCCCGGTCGTGGAATTCGGTCTTGTGGGCCGGACCATGCATCAGGTGGACGAATGCGTGGAAGTAGCCCAGATCCATCAGCTCAAGGCGATCTACGGACGGATCCTGCGGGACTATTTCGCCTGATCCATGCGGCGCACCCTGATCATCATGGTCAAGGAACCGCGCCCGGGTCGGGTCAAGACGCGGCTGGGGCGGGATATCGGCCATGTCCGCGCCGCGTGGTGGTTCCGGCACCAGGCCCGTGCGCTGATCCGGGGCCTGCGTGATCCGCGCTGGCGGATCGTGCTGGCGGTGTCGCCGGACCGCGAAGGATTGTCCAGCCGGGTCTGGCCCGACGATCTGCCCCGCGCGGGACAGGGACGGGGCGACCTGGGGGCGCGTATGGGCCGGTTGTTGCGGCGGGCGCCGAAGGGTCCGGTCTGCCTGATCGGCGCGGACATTCCCGGCATCACCCCCGCCCATGTCGCGCGGGCCTTCGCGGCGCTGGGCCGCGCCGAGATGGCGTTCGGCCCGGCGACGGACGGCGGCTATTGGCTGGTCGGTGCGCGACGCCCCGGCCTGCTGCCCAACGGGCTGTTCCAGGGCGTGCGCTGGTCGACCGAACATGCCTTGACCGACACGCTGGCTACGGTCTCCGGCCGCCGGGTGGCAATGGTGGATCTGTTGCGTGACGTCGACAGTGTGGCCGATCTGGCGGCAGTTTCCGCGCCCGTGCAGGCACCGTCGCTTTTGCGGTGACTGGCGATTTCCGTCGTGCTACGGCGGAGACATGACACGCATCCCGACGAAGCAGGAAATCCTGGAATGGATCTCCGCGCATCCCACCCTCACTTCGAAACGCGACATCGCCAAGGCCTTTGGCATCAAGGGCGCGGACCGGATCGACCTCAAGCGCGTTCTGAGAGAGCTTGAGGCCGAAGGGCATCTGGAAAAGCGCAAACGCAGCTACCATGATCCGGACCGCCTGCCGCCGGTCAGCGTGTTGCAGGTCAAGGCGCCCAACGCCGACGGCGACCTGTTCGCCCGCCCGCTGGAGTGGCATGGCGAAGGCGTGGAGCCGATCGTACTGGTTCTTCCGCGCGCCAGCGATCCGGCCCTGGGCGAAGGCGACCGCATCCTTGCCCGGCTGACGCTGGTGCACGAGGAGGATCACAACTACGAGGCCCGCCTGATCCGCCGCATCGCAAAGAACCAGCGGCGCGTCGTCGGGATCTTCCGCAAGGGGGCCGAGGGCGGACGGATCGTGCCCATCGACAAGGCCGGCTCGACCGAGTGGCTTGTGCCCGACGGCACGACGCTGGGCGCCAGGGACGGCGAGTTGGTGGAGGCCGAACAGTCGGGGCCCAAGAACCGCATGGGCCTGCCCCGCGCGCGCATCGTCGAGCGGCTGGGCGATCCGTCGGCCCCCAAAGCGGTGTCCCTGATCGCGATCCACCAGCACGGTATCCCGGACGATTTTCCTGACCACGTGATCGAAGAGGCCGACAAGGCGAAACCGCTGGGCCTGGCCGGGCGCGAGGATCTGCGCGACCTGCCCCTGCTGACGATCGACCCCTCGGATGCGCGGGACCACGATGACGCCTGCTACGCCCAAGCCGACGATGATCCGAAAAACCCCGGCGGTCACGTGATCTGGGTCGCGATTGCCGATGTGGCGGCCTATGTGCGCCCCGGCACCGCACTGGACCGCGAGGCGCGCAAGCGGGGCAACTCGACCTATTTCCCCGACCGGGTGGTTCCGATGCTGCCGGACCGGCTGTCGGGCGACCTGTGCTCGCTGCACGAGGGCGTGCCGCGCGCCTGCATCGCGGTGCGGATGCGCATCGACTCCGAAGGCAACAAGATCGACCACCGCTTCGTGCGCGGGCTGATGCGCTCGGTCGTCTCGCTCAACTATGCCGAAGTGCAGGCGGCGATCGACGGCAATCCCAACGACCGGACGGGTCCCCTGCTGGAGGAGGTGCTGAAGCCGCTCTACGACGCCTATGGCGCGCTGAAGCGGGCGCGCGAGGCGCGGCAGCCGCTGGATCTGGACCTGCCCGAGCGCAAGATCGTCCTGAGCGAGAACGGTCATGTCGAAAGCGTCGCTTTCCGCGAGAGGCTGGACGCGCACCGGCTGATCGAGGAATTCATGATCCTCGCCAATGTCGCCGCCGCCGAGACGCTGATCGCCAAGCGCCGCCCGCTGGTGTTCAGGGTTCACGAGGAACCGGCCCCCGAAAAGCTGGAATCGCTGCGGGAAACCGCGCAGGCCGCCGGGCTGAACCTGGCCAAGGGGCAGGTGCTGAAGACCCGGCACCTGAACGCCCTGCTGAACGCGGCCGCGGGCACCGAGGATGCGGAACTCATCAACCTCAGCACGCTCAGGTCCATGGCGCAGGCATACTACAGCCCCGAGAATTTCGGCCATTTCGGGTTGGCGCTGCAGAACTACGCCCATTTCACCTCGCCGATCCGGCGCTACTCCGACCTGATCGTGCATCGCGCGCTGATCTCGGCCCATGGCTGGGGCGAGGACGGCCTGACGCAGGACGAAATCGACCGGCTGGAGGAGACGGCGAACCACATCTCGGATACCGAACGCCGTTCGATGATGGCCGAACGGGACACGACCGACCGCTATCTGGCCGCCTATCTGAGCGAGCGTTTGGGCAACGAGTTCAGCGGCCGGATCAGCGGCATCGCGCGGTTCGGCGCCTTCGTGAAGCTGGATGAAACCGGCGCGGACGGCCTGGTGCCGGTGCGGTCGCTGGGGCGCGAATTCTTCCACTTCGACCGCGAGGCGGGAACCCTGATGGGTTCGGATACCGGTCTGCTGATCGCCATCGGGCAGCGCGTGACGGTGCGCCTGACCGAAGCGGTTCCGGTCACCGGCGGTCTGGAGCTGGAATTGCTTTCGATCGACGACCAGTCCCTGCCGCGCGGGCGCGCTCCTGCGGGACGCGGGGTGCGGCGCAAGGCGGCCAGCACCAAGCGCAAGAAGGACAAGATCAAGCGCAAGATCGAACGCAAACGCCGTCAGAGGTGATAGGTCAGCGCCCGCGCGATCAGCCAGCCGTGGCGGGTCTCGTCGATCTGATCGGGGTTGTCGAACAGGATGGCCCGTGTGCCCTCGATCCGGTCTTCGCCCGGGAAGGCCGAGGTGAAGTCGCCGATCAGCCGGCTTCGGCAATGGACGAACAACGCGAACCGCGCGGATTTGTGCGCACCCAGCCGGATGGTCGACCCGAGCGGCGCCAGATAGGCGGGCTGGCCCCAGCGCAGCGCCTCGCGAAGCGGCTGCGCGCGCGGCAGGGTGTCGGCAGTCTGGAAGATGAGCCCGCGCAGTACCAGCAGACCCTTTCGGGTCTCGTCGGGAAAGGCATCGAAGGCTTGGGCCACGGCCGGATCGGCAAAAGGTCTCATGGCAGGCTTATGGTCCGGTCGATCATGTCTATGTAGTCGCACAGCAGCTTATCCTGCCTGATCCGCTGCGTCAGTCGGGTTTCTGCCGGTGTCGCCCGCATGGCTGCCAGCATCGGTCCGACACTCAGATCGGACGAGGTTGGCTCGTCCCCCATCAGGAACGCCGATTGCCGAAGAAAGGCCGAGATCGACTGCAGGTCGCACTCGACGCGTTCCAGGCGCTCGGACTCGGAGAACCGGGACACGCCTTGCGCGTCGAGACCCTTCAAAACCGACTTGCGGATCGCGCTGCTTACGGGCCTGCGGATCAGCGCGGGCACTTCGGCGAAGAACGTGTCGCGCAGGATGGGCCAAACCTCGTCGTTGGCCCAGCGGTCCATGACGACCTGGAAATACAGATGTTCTTCGGCCATGCGGATCAACGCGCGGGACTGGCCTTTGCGGACATCGTCAAGGCCGGCGTCGAAATCCGCCCCCTGCGCTTCGAGCCAGGCGCGGATGCCGTCGCTGTCGGGCATCAGGCGTTCCGCAGTGCGCAGGACCGGTAATTTGCGGTGCGGCATCCTGCGGGCGTCCAGCATGTCCGACCGCTGCCAGGCTTGTCCGGACAGTTGCAGCATGTAGGCGGCCTTGACGCAGAACGGGCTGGCGCTGAACAGGCCGAAGGCCGGGGGATAGGTGAGCAGGGTCAGCATCTGGAAACTCCACAATAGTTGTTAGCTTTAAGGCTATCCCTTGCTGATGACAGTTCCTGTCATCAGGTGTAGATAAGGTCTGTCATGTCCCGCACCAATCGCCTGTTCCAGTTGATGCAAGCCCTGCGCTCGGGGCCGGCGCCGCGGACGTCGCATGACCTGGCGCAGGATCTCGGGGTGTCCGCGCGCACCATTCATCGCGACATCGACGCGTTGCGCGGACTGGGCGCGGTGATCGATGGCGAGGCCGGGTTCGGTTTCACGCTGGTCGAAGACGCCACCTTGCCGCCGCTGGGGTTCACCGACGACGAGCTTGAGGCGCTGGTCCTCGGCTTGCGCGAAGTGCAGCTGATCGGCGATCCGGCTCTGTTCGAAGCGGCCGGGTCTGCGCTGAGAAAACTGCAGGGGCGGCTGCCGCCGCGGCAATCGCACCGCCTGACCCACGCGGTTCTGACCGCCACCCGGTTCGACCGGCCCGAGCCGCCGACGATCGCGGTCGCGGCCTTGCGCCAGGCGACATGGGACGAGAGATCCGTCGACTTCGCCTATTCGGACGTGAACGGGGCCGAGACCTTCCGGCGGGTGAACCCGCTCAGCATCGTCTATATGGACCGCGCCAATGTCCTGATCGCTTGGTGCCACCTGCGGCAGGATTTCCGGATCTTCCGCCTGGACCGTATGCGCGGGATGTCGGTCACCGAGGAAAGTTTCCGTCCCAACCGCGTGCCGCTTCTGCGCGAGGCGCTGGAGCGCATCCGGGCGGAACGCACGGCGAAAGATCGCGAGTCGCCGTCCTAGTCTATTTGTGGAAGACAAGATTCGCGCTATTCTGGGGTCGAGCAGACAATCGGGAAATCCGGAATGCGAACATGCGTGAGTGGCGCCGTCCTCGCCGCAATTTGGGCTACAGGCGTGTCAGCGGACACAAGGAATCATACGATCCGGCCGCAGGAAAAACCTGCCGAGGGCGTGATACAACTGGCGTCGGCGGATGTCGCGGTATCGGTCCGGCCCGTCCTGCGGCCTTCGGCTGAGGTAGAGAACGTGGCGGCAAGCGGATCCAATGCGCAATTCCAGGTCTGGATCGCGACCTTCAGGTCCCGCGCGCTGGATCAGGGGATTTCACCGGCGACGCTGGATCAGGCGTTTCGCGGTGTCACCTATGACGAGAAGGTCGTGAAACGCGACCGCAACCAGTCGGAATTCACCAAGACGATCTGGGAGTATCTCGATTCCGCCGTCTCGGATGACCGGATCCGGAACGGCAGGGCGTCGCTGGAGCGGCACCGGGCGACGCTTGAGCGGATCGAAGCAAAATACGGGGTCGAGAAAGAGATCGTGACGGCGATCTGGGGGCTGGAAAGCGCGTTCGGGTCCTTCCGGGGCAGCGACAGCACCATCCGCTCGCTGGCGACTCTGGCCTTCGATGCGCGCCGGGCCGAGTTCTTCGAGGCGCAGTTGATCGCCGCCCTGCAGATTCTGGATGCGGGCGACGTGACGGCGTCCGGGATGAGGGGCAGTTGGGCCGGAGCCATGGGGCATACCCAGTTCATGCCTACCTCCTACCTGGAACATGCCATCGATTTCACCGGCGACGGCAAGCGCGACATCTGGTCGGACGACCCGACCGATGCGCTTGCCTCGACCGCCGCGTACCTGGCGCGTCACGGCTGGACCAAGGGCCAGCCCTGGGGCGTCGAAGTCCGATTGCCAGACGGGTTCGATTACGCCTCCGCCAGACGGGAACTGACCCGTCTGCCGTCGGAATGGGCCGCGTCGGGCGTTGTCGACATGGCCGGCAAGCCGGTGCCGGATTACAGCCGCGCCTCGATCCTGCTGCCTGCGGGCGGGCAGGGCGTGGCGTTCATGATCTTTGACAATTTCGAAGTGCTGGAACGATACAACACCGCCGACGCCTATGTGATCGGAGTCGGGCATCTGGCCGACCGGATCGCGGGCGACGGACCTTTCCGCACGGATTGGCCGCGCGGCGACCGGGCGCTGACATTCACCGAGCGTCAGGAGTTGCAGCTGCGCCTGACCCGGGCTGGCTACGACACGCAGAAGATCGACGGACGGATCGGGCCGCTGACCGTCAACGCGGTGCGCGAATATCAATTGGCCCGCGGAATGAGGCCGGATGGCTACGCCTCGCTGCGATTGCTCGAAAGTATGAGATAAAGAAAAGGGGGCCCGAGCGGCCCCCTTTTCATTTCGTCAGCTCGGCGACATGCCCCGCAGCCGTTCTGATCGTCGCCGCAGCATCTCGACCGTGGTCAGCAGCATGATCGAGATGACCACCAGGATCGTCGCAACCGCGAGGATGGTCGGCGAGATCTGTTCGCGCAGGCCGGTGAACATCTGCCACGGCAGGGTCTTTTGACCGGCGGAACCGACGAACAGCACGACCACGACCTCGTCGAATGAGGTGATGAAGGCGAACAGACCGCCCGAGATCACGCCGGGCAGGATCAGCGGCATCTGCACGCGGAAGAAGGTGGTGACAGGACCTGCGCCCATGTTGGCCGCCGCCCGCGTCAGCGACCGGTCAAAGCCCACGAGGGTCGCCGTGACGGTGATGATCACGAAGGGGATGCCCAGTGCGGCGTGCGCCAGGACGACACCGAAATACGTGCCCTGCAGGCCGATGCGGCTGTAGAAAAAGTACATGCCCGCAGCCGAGATGATCAGAGGCACGATCATGGGCGAGATCAGGATGGCCATGATCGCCCGGCGGAACGGCACGTGCGGCTGGCTGAGTCCGATGGCCGCGAGGGTGCCGAAGCCGACCGAAAGCAGCGTCGCCATCGGCGCGATCTTGAGCGAGTTCCAAAGCGCCTGCTGCCAATCCGGGTTGTTGAAGAAATCTTCGTAGTGCTTCAGAGAATAGCCCGCCGGATCAAAGCGAAGCATCTCGGGCGTGAAGGTGAAGAAGTCCTGCGCGTTGAAGCTGAGTGGCATGACCACAAGAATCGGAGTGATCAGGAAGACAAAGATCGCCCCGGCGATGACCCTGAAGGTATAGTGCCACAGCACCTGTCCGGGTGTCAGATAGGGCGCCAGAGGGGCGCGATAGCGCGACGTGGCCAGCCAGAAGATGAACCATCCGGCAAACCAGCCGAACAGCCCGCCCACGAGCGCGACCGAAAGACCGCCCAGTGCGAAGCCTGCCACAAGAAACACCGCGAAGATGATCCAGCGCAGCGCCTTTTCGCGCTCGGCCATACCCGCGAAGACGAAGCCCATCGTGCCCAGCAGGACCGCCCCGATCACGATGCCCAGCAGGCCCGATCCCTGCGCCGTGCCGACGAAGAGGCCAAAGAAGGCACCGGCGGCGGCCGAGACGGCAGCTACGAAACCGGGGGTTTGAGGTTCGACGGTATTGATGCTCATGATCTCTTACCCCAGCTTCACGTTGTCGATGCCGACGATCTTGTCGTAGGTCCAGTATAGCAGCAGGACCACCGCCAGCAGGATCGTTCCGAGCGCCGCCGCCAGCCCCCAGTTCAGCGAGGTGGAGATGTGGAAGGCGATCCGGTTCGAGATGAAGACGCCCTTGGTGCCGCCCACCAGTTCCGGCGTGATGTAGTAGCCGATGGCAAGGATGAAGACGAGGATGCTGCCCGCGCCGATCCCGGGAACCGAGTTCGGGAAATAGACCCGCCAGAACGCGGTCCAGTTGGTCGCGCCCAGGGATTTCGCGGCGCGCAGGTAAGACGGGTTGATCGTCTGCATCACCGAATACATCGGCAGGATCATGAACGGCAGCAGGATATGCGTCATGGCGACGATGGTGCCGAACTGGTTGTTGATCATCACCAGCCTCGCGTCATCCGCGACAAGGCCCAGCCAGACCAGCGTTTCGTTGATGACGCCCTGTTGCTGCAGCATCACCTTCCAGGCCGAGGTCCGCACCAGCAACGATGTCCAGAATGGCAGCAGCACGAGGATCATCAGCATGTTGGCGCTACGCGTCGGCAGGTTGGCCAGCAGCCACGCCACAGGGTATCCCAGCACGATGCAGGCGCAGGTGATCACCAGCGACATGATGAAGGTTCGGATGAACAGCGTGATGTAGATCCGTTCGTTCTCGGGGCGCACTTCGACCCCGTCGGCGCCTTTCATCAGGTCGACGGAGTTCAGGAAGTAGCCGTTGGTCATCGTGGGGGAATAGGTCTGGATGGTCTGCCAGATTTCGACTTTCCCCCAGTCCTTGTCCATATCAAGGAACTGTTCCTTGAAGGGGCCGTCGGTTTCGATGTCCCATTTGCTGACCCGGCGGCCCGCCTTGCGGAACAGGGAGGATATCCCCGGGTTCTCATAGTTCAGGCGCGTGCCGACGCGGGTATGGGTCTTGTTTTCCTCTGCGACCTGCAGATCGGCGGCAAGCGCCGCGTAAACCTCTTCGCCGGGCGCTTCGCCCGAGGCCGGATCCCACTCGCGCAGGGCTACGACGGTCTTGGGCAGCGTATCCGATACGATGTTGTTCTCGACCGAGCGGAACAGCATGTCCGCGATCGGGAGAAGAAAGGTGATCAGAACGAACAGCAGCAGCGGCGCGACCAGCATGAGGGCGCGCGTCTTCTGCATTCGCAGCGCACGCGAAAGGCTTCTCTTGAGCGGCGTGCCGTCGGCTGCCAGAACCGGACCGTTTTGCGTTGTGTCGGCCATCGTTTTCCCCGTTGTCCGCTGTCGTCTTGCAGCGTCTGCGGCCTTGTGCGGCCGCCATGTTCTTGTGGTTGCAAGGGGGCGCGAAGGCCCCCTTGCAGCAGTTCAAGTTCTTACTTGGCCAGCCATGCCTGGAACTTCGCGTCCAGGTCATCGCGGTTGTCCGCCCACCACTCGTAGTCGTAGACGTGGACGTTGCCGGCATTGGCCGGGTCGGTCGGCATGTGCGGCGCCATGTCGATGCCCAGTTCGGCGTGCTGGCCGACCAGCGGTGCAGACGACTTGCGTGCCGGGCCGTACGAGATGTACTTGGCCTGATCCGCCAGACGCTGCGTGTCGGTGGCGAACTTCAGGAAGTCCATGACGCGAGCCTTGCGGTCCGCCGGCAGACCGGCCGGAACCACCCAGCCGTCAAGGTCGAACGACTGCATGTCCCAGAGCATACCGATCGGCTGGTTCTGCTCGGCGATCGCCGAGAACAGACGGCCGTTGAAGGTCGAACCCATCACGACTTCGCCATCGGCCAGCAGCTGCGGGGTTTCCGCGCCTGCGGTCCACCAGACCACCTGGTCCTTGATGGTGTCGAGCTTGGCCAGCGCCTGCTCGACGCCTTCGGGCGTGCTCAGAACGTCATAGATCTCGTCCTTGGCAACGCCGTCGCAGTAAAGCGCCCATTCCATGTTGTCGATCGGGCGCTTCTGCAGCGCGCGCTTGCCGGGATAGGTTTCCAGGTCGAAGATCGCGCAGATGTTGTCCGGCGGGTTGTCGCCGACCAGGTCAGTGCGGTAGCCGAAAGTGGTCGAATACACGATCTGCGGCACGAAGCAGTCGCTGACCAGCAGCTCGCCGAAATCCTCGGAGGCCGGGGTTCCGTCGGGCGCGGCGGCCAGGACGGCATCATGATCCAGCTCTTCGATCAGGCCTTCGTCGCACATCCGCATGGCGTCCGACGCCACGGCGTCGACCAGGTCCCAGGTCACGTTGCCGGCTTCGGTCATCGCCCGCATCTTGGCGGTGGCTTCGGCCGAGCTTTCGTCCCAGACCACTTTCACTTCGGGGTGCATTGCCAGATAGGGCTCGACATAGGCCTTGATCTGGCTGGCCTGATAGGCGCCGCCCCAGGAGACCAGCGTCAGTTCGTTGGCCATTTCTTCGGCAAAGACCGCCGGCGCACACAGCGCCGTCGACGCGGCCAGAGCGGAAAGTTTGGATAGCTTCATCTTCAGTTTACTCCTTGTTGAATACTCGTTCCGACAGGTATCAGCCCCCCGGTCTTTGCGCCGGGTTGCAAGGCCGTGCCGCGTCAGGCGTCCAGCGCCCGGCAATCTTCCGGCAGCCAGCCAATCTCGATCTGTTGACCCGGTTGCAGGCGGGTCTGGTCAGGCGCGTTCCGAGTCTTGATGATGAACTCGTCGTTTCCGGCTACGCGCAGGCGCGTGCGGAAAATGTCGCCCATGTAGATGAACTCGAGAACCTCGGCATGGAGCGTATGGACGCCCGCCCTGAGACGGTCCTTGTTGTATTCCACCCGCTCGGGGCGGATGGAAACGCGGGTGCGTTCGCCGGGCTTGCTGACATTGACAGGCTTGCAGTCGATCAGTTCGCCATCGTCCAGCTGGACCACGGCGATGCCGTTCTTGATCTCCTTGATCTCGCCTTCCAGCGTATTGTTCTCGCCGATGAACTGCGCGACGAAGCTGTTCGACGGCTCTTCGTACAGCACGTCCGGCGGCGCCAGTTGCTGGATCACGCCGTCGTTGAACACGGCCACTCGGTCCGACATGGTCAGGGCCTCGGTCTGGTCGTGGGTCACGTAGACCACGGTGATGCCCAGACGGTGGGCCAGGTGGGTGATCTCGAACTGCATCTTCTCGCGCAGCTGCTTGTCCAGCGCGCCCAGCGGTTCGTCCATCAGCACCAGTTCGGGTTCGAACACCAGCGCGCGCGCCAAGGCGATTCGCTGCTGCTGACCGCCGGAAAGCTGCGCCGGGCGGCGGCCGCCGAACGCGCCCATTTCCACCATGTCCAACACCCGCCGCACCTTTTCCTCGCGCTCGGATTTGCCCATCTTCCGCACTTCCAGCGGGAACGACAGGTTCTCGGCGATGGTCATGTGCGGGAACAGGGCGTAGTTCTGGAACACCATGCCGATGCCGCGCTTGTGCGGCGGGATGTTGTTGATCGAGATGCCGCCCAGTCGGATGTCGCCGTGAGTCGCGGTTTCGAACCCGGCCAGCATCATCAGACACGTGGTCTTGCCCGAACCCGAGGGGCCAAGCATTGTCAGGAACTCGCCCTTCGGCATGGTGAGGTTGAGGTCTTTGACGACAAGCGTTTCGCCGTCATAGCTTTTCTGTACGCGTTCAAATTCGACAAACGCGTCATTGCCGGTTGGTGCAGTCAATGCCAACTCCCCGTTGTGTATTCCTGCGATCTGCGCCGCTATTCACGCAAGGTTAATCGCGCTTTGGACCCCCGCGCAACCGAATAACGACACTTGCGGACTTTTCGCGACGCATCTTTCGGGGGTCATCAAAAAAGGCCGACCGCTTTCGCGGTCAGCCTGTTCTTGGTCCGTCGCGCCTCAGGTGGCGTCAGGCCGCTTCCTTCATCAGGTCCTGCCGCAGGATTTCTGCGTGGGCCTCGTCCAGCGACTTGCGGATGCGCACGAACATCTCGTCGATTTCCGCGGGCGTGATGATCAGCGGCGGCGAAATGATCAACCGGTCGCCCACATGACGCATGATCAGATTGTTGGCAAAGCAGCGCTCGCGGCAGATCAGGCCGATAGTGCCCGGCTCGGAAGCGAACTTGGCCCGCGCCTCCTTGTTGGGCGTCAGAGCGACCGAACCCATCATGCCGACGATCCTGGCTTCGCCGACCAGCGGGTGATCGACCAGCGCCTCCCACTTTTCCTTCAGGTAGGGCGCGGCGACGTCGCGGACGTGCTCGATGATCTTCTCCTCCTCGAGAATGCGCAGATTCTCGAGCGCCACCGCGGCGGCGACCGGATGGCCGGAATAAGTATATCCGTGATTGAACTCGCAGTTGCCGATGACCTCGGCCACCTCGTCGCAGACGATGGACGCGCCGATCGGGGCATAGCCCGAACTCAGGCCCTTGGCGACCGTCATGATGTGCGGACGGATGCCCAGTGTCTGCGATCCGAACCAGTTGCCGGTCCGGCCAAAGCCGCAGATCACCTCGTCCGCGATCAGCAGGATCTCGTACTTGTCGCAGATGCGCTGAATTTCCGGCCAATAGCTGTCCGGCGCCACGATCACGCCGCCCGCGCCTTGGACCGGTTCGGCGATGAAGGCTGCGACGCGGTCTTCGCCAAGTTCCTGAATCGCTTCCTCCAACTCGCGGGCGCGGGCCAGGCCGAACTCCTCCGGCGACATGCCGCCGCCCTCGGCCCACCAGTTGGGCTGGTTGATGTGGTGGATGTTCGGAATCGGAATGCCGCCCTGCGCGTGCATCGGCGCCATGCCGCCCAGCGAGGCCGAGCCGACCGTCGAGCCGTGATAGGCGTTCTTGCGGCTGATGATCACGTTCTTGTCCGGCTTGCCCTTTTCCGCCCAATACGTGCGCACCAGGCGGATATTGGTGTCGTTGGCCTCGGAGCCGCCGCCGGCATAGAAAACATGGTTCAGATCGCCCGGCGCCAGTTCGGCCAGCTTTTTCGCCAGCGCGATTGCCGGCACATGCGTCGTCTTGAAGAAGGTGTTGTAGAACGGAAGTTCGCGCATCTGGCGCGCCGCGACCTCGGCCAGTTCCTCGCGCCCGTAGCCGATGTTCACGCACCACAGGCCGGCCATGCCGTCGAGGATTTCCTCGCCCTCGCTGTCGGTCAGGAAAACGCCCTTCGCACGGGTAATGACCCGGACGCCATCCCTGCCCAGATCCGCGTTGGTGGAGAAAGGGTGGATGTGGTGGGCGGCGTCGAGCGCCTGCAACTCGGCGGTCGGCATGTGGTTGGTGATGATCGACATCGGAAATCTCCTGCGCAAACGGTCACAGGTCACAATATGATCAAATTTTTCGTTGTCAATCGAATCACGTCACGGCCGCTTTGCCAGCACGTCCGCCATCAGTTCCATTCCCTGTTCGACATCCTGCGCCATGGCCTCGGCGACTCCGTCAGCCTCGCGGTTGCGCAGGCAGCGGATGATGTCCTTGTGCCGGTCCGGCAGGCTTTGTGTTCCGAATCGCCCGCAGACGATGCGCAGCGACGGCCCGAACCGCAGCCACAGGCGTTCGGCGAGATCGCTGAGAACAGGAGCGTCCGCATGCGCGTAAAGGGCGGCGTGAAAGGCGTAGTTCTGCCGCAGATAGCCACTGACGTCACCCGCGTCGATGGCCTCGTCGAGGTTCCGGTCGATCGCTTCCAGGTCATCGACTTCCTTTTTGTTCATGCGCAGCGCGGCGCGGCGGGAAAGCTCTGATTCAATTGCGTTTCTGGCAAAGATCAACTGCTCGATGTCTTCGCCGGACAGTACCGGAACGCTGACCCGGCGGTTGCCCTGGAACACCAGCGCCCCGTCCGAGATCAGGCGGCGTATCGCTTCGCGTACGGGCGTCATGCCGACACCCAGCGAATCAGTCAGTCCCTGGATGGTCACCGGCTGCCCCGGAACCATCTCTCCGAACAGGATCTGAGATCTGAGCGTGTGGTAGACCTGCTCGTGCGCGGGGCGTTTTCCATCGTCGGACGCCGACTCTGATGTCTTGTTTTTGATCATATTCAAAAGGGTTACCCTGATCCTGATGGTCGTCACGTGCCGGACTTGGCGCTTCGTGAAACCATAAACATTGTTGCCGCAGAACGCAAAACTTGATCAAATCCAAAAAAAGGGGAAAATAGCCGCACAAACCCAGGGAGAAAAACATGACACTGAAAACGCTGACGATGACGGCCGCGATCGCATTGGGAACCTCGGCCGCATTCGCCGAGGAAGTGCGCGTCTACAACTGGTCCGACTACATCGACGAGGATCTGCTGACCAAGTTCCAGGAGGAAACCGGCCTGACGCTGGTCTATGACGTGTTCGACAGCAACGAGGTTCTGGAGACCAAGATGCTGGCAGGCGGGTCGGGATATGACGTGGTGGTGCCGTCGGGCACTTTCCTGCAGCGTCAGATTCAGGCCGGCGCCTTCCAGCCGCTCGACATGTCCAAGCTGCCCAACGCCGAGAACCTGTGGGACGTCATCAAGGACCGGACCGCGGGCTACGATCCCGACAACGCCTATTCGATCAACTACATGTGGGGCACGACCGGCATCGGCGCGAACGTCGGCAAGGTGCGCGAAGTTCTGGGCGAGGATGCGCCGATCGACAGCCTGGAACTGGTGCTGAACCCCGAGAACATGGAAAAGCTGGCGTCGTGCGGCGTGCATTTCCTGGATGCACCGGCCGAAATGATCCCGATGGCTCTCAAGTACATCGGCGAGGATCCGGACAGCCACGATCCCGACGTGATCGCCAAGACCGAGCCGGTCCTGACGGCGGTGCGGCCCTACATCCAGAAGTTCCACAGCTCGGAATACATCAACGCTCTGGCCAATGGCGACATCTGCGTGGCCGTCGGCTGGTCCGGCGACATCCTGCAGGCCCGCGACCGTGCGGTCGAGGCCGACAATGGCGTCGAGATCGAGTATCACGCGGCCAAGGAAGGCGCGCAGATGTGGTTCGACCAGATGGCGATTCCGGTCGATGCGCCGAATCCCGACGGGGCCCACAAGTTCCTGAACTTCATCCTCGATGCGCAGAACATGGCGGCGGCGTCGAACTACGTCTATTACGCCAATGGCAACAAGGCGAGCCAGGAGCATCTGGAAGAGGACGTGATCGGAGACCCGGCGATCTACCCGGGAGAGGAAACCATGCAGAACCTCTTCATCACCACGCCATATCCGGCAAAGACCCAGCGGGCCGTCACCCGCCTGTGGACCAAGATCAAATCGGGCACCTGATTTGAACCTCGTCGGCGGGGCCGTCCCTCGGGCCGCCCCGCCGCTTCTTTCCAAACTGCTGACCGCAGCCACACGGGGGTCCGCCTTGAATTCTTCCGTCTTTGCGCCGTGGGATGATCCCCAGGCGAAACCCTTGATCCAGTTCCGGAACGTCACCAAACGGTTTGGGCAATTCACCGCGATCGACGACCTGTCGATCGACATCTTCGAGCGCGAGTTCTTCGCCCTTCTCGGCCCATCCGGCTGCGGCAAGACCACCATGATGCGGATGCTGGCGGGTTTCGAGACCCCGACCGAGGGCGTGATCCTGCTGTCCGGCCAGGACATCGACCCGATCCCGCCGAACAAGCGGGCGGTGAACATGATGTTCCAGTCCTACGCCCTGTTCCCCCACCTCAGCGTCTGGGAGAACATCGCCTTCGGCCTGAAGCGCGCCAAGATGCCGAAGCAGGATTTGAAGGAGCGCGTCGAGGAAATGCTGCGCCTGACCCGGCTGGAACAGTTCGCCCACCGCAAGCCGCACCAGATCTCGGGCGGTCAGCGGCAGCGCGTGGCGCTGGCCCGCTCGCTCGCCAAGGCGCCGAAACTGCTGCTTCTGGACGAACCGCTGGGCGCGCTGGACAAGAAACTGCGGCAGGACACGCAGTTCGAACTGATGGACATCCAGGAAAAGACCGGCACCACCTTCGTGATCGTGACCCACGACCAGGAAGAGGCGATGACCGTCGCCTCGCGCGTGGCGGTGATGGATCACGGGCGCATCGTGCAGGCGGACACACCGGCGAAGATCTATGAAACGCCCAACTCGGTCTATGTCGCGGACTTCATCGGAGACGTGAACATCATCGAGGGCCGCGCCACCCCGAACGACGGCGAGACCTATCGGATCGACTGGGCCGAGGGGCAGGAGCCGCTGACCGCCACCTCTGCCCATCCTTTCGAAAAGGGTCAGGCCTGCCATTTTGCGATCCGTCCCGAAAAGGTGACGATTTCGTCCGAGCGCCCCGCGGATGCCGCCAACGCGGTTCAGGGCAAGGTGCATGACATCGCCTATCTCGGCAATCTCTCGACCTACCACGTCGAACTGGCCAACGGCACGATCATGAAGGCGCAATCCGCCAACACCCGGCGCATCTCGCGCCGTTCCTACACATGGGAAGACCCTGTCTGGCTGTCCTGGACCGCCACGGCAGGCGTTCTGCTGGCAGACTGATGCGCCGGTTCGTTCTCATCGCCATCCCGTATCTGTGGCTGCTGGCCCTGTTCCTGGTGCCGTTCTTCATCGTCCTGAAGATCTCGCTGTCCGACGCCGCCATCGCGAGGCCGCCCTACATTCCGCAGTTCGACTGGGCCGAAGGCATCTGGGCCTTCGTCAGAGAGCTGGATTTCGAGAATTTCATCTTCCTGACCGAAGATGCCCTCTACTGGAAGGCGTACCTGTCCAGCGTCAAGATCGCGCTGATCTCCACCGCTCTGACCCTGCTCGTCGGCTATCCGATCGCCTATGGCATGGCCCGGGCGCCCGAGGAATGGCGCCCAACCCTGATGATGCTGGTGATCCTGCCGTTCTGGACCTCGTTCCTGATCCGGGTCTATGCGTGGATGGGTATCCTGAGCAACGAAGGCTACCTGAACCAGTTCCTGATGTGGACCGGCATCATCTCCGAGCCGTTGATCATCCTCAACACGCCTGCGGCGGTCTATATCGGCATCGTCTACACCTATCTGCCCTTCATGATCCTGCCGATCTACGCGGCGCTGGACCGCCTGGACGGGTCGCTGATCGAGGCGGCCGAGGATCTGGGCTGCTCGCGGGCGCAGGCCTTCTGGCTGGTGACCATCCCGCTGTCCCGTCCGGGCATCATCGCGGGATGTTTCCTGGTCATGATCCCGGTGATCGGTGAGTTCGTGATCCCGTCGCTGCTTGGCGGCTCGGGCACGCTGATGATCGGAAAGGTGCTGTGGGAGGAGTTCTTCTCGAACCGCGACTGGCCGGTGGCTTCGGCGGTGGCGGTGGTGCTGCTGCTGATCCTCGTCATCCCGATCGTGCTGTTCCAGCGCAATCAGCAGAAACAGGCGGAGGCGGAGCAATGAACAGGCTGAGCTGGTTCAACGCGGTGTCCCTGACTCTGGGATTCGCCTTTCTCTACATCCCGATGGTCATCCTGATCATCTTCAGCTTCAACGAAAGCAAGCTGGTGACGGTCTGGGCCGGGTTCTCGACCAAGTGGTATGGCGAACTGATCCGCAACCAGGCTTTCCTGGACGCGGCCTGGGTCACGCTGCGGGTCGCTGTGTTCTCGTCCACACTGGCGACCATTTTGGGCACCATGGCGGCCTACGTTCTGGTGCGCGGCGGCCGCTTTCTTGGCCGCACGCTGTTTTCGGGCATGATCTATGCACCGCTGGTAATGCCCGAGGTGATCACCGGCCTGTCGCTGCTGTTGCTGTTCATCGGCGTCGGGCTGGACCGGGGCGTGTTCACCGTGGTTCTGGCGCATACGACCTTCTCGATGTGCTACGTGTCGGTGGTCGTGTCCTCGCGCCTGATCACTTTCGACCGGTCGCTGGAAGAGGCCGCGCTGGATCTCGGCTGTTCTCCGGCGCAGGCGTTCCGGCTGGTGACCTTGCCGATCATCGCGCCGGCGGTGATTTCGGGCTGGCTACTGGCTTTCACCCTGTCGCTGGATGACCTGGTCATCGCCTCCTTCACCACCGGCCCCTCGGCCACGACCCTGCCAATCAAGATCTTCTCGGCGGTGCGCCTGGGCGTCAGTCCCGAAATCAACGCCCTGTCGACACTCATGATCGCGCTGGTCACGGTCGGGGTGATCACCGCGTCGCTCGTGACCAAGCGCGCGATGGTCCGGCAGAAGCAGGAGGAACAGGCCGCGGCGCGGGCGGCATGAGGCGGATCTTTCCGGACTACGCTTATGGGCCCGGCCCGCGCGACGGCTGCTGGTGGGACGAAACCAGCAGCGCGCCTGGCTGGCCGGTGCAGTCCGGCAAGCTGCGCGTCGACATCGCCATCGTCGGCGGCGGGTTCACTGGCCTCTCGGCCGCGCTACATCTCGCCCGGTCAGGTGTCACGGCCGCCGTGCTCGAGGCGGAAACGCCCGGCTGGGGGGCGTCCGGACGCAATGGCGGATTCTGCTGCCTGGGCGGTTCGAAACTCAGCCATTCCGCCATGGCGCGCCGATACGGGGACGCTGCCGCGGCGGCTTATGCGAAGGCCGAACGCGACGCCGTCGATCTGGTTGCCGGGCTGCTGAGCGAACATGGGATCGATGCGGACGAGCATTCCAACGGAGAGACGCAACTTGCGCACACGCCCCGCGCGATGGAGGTTTTGCGTCGGCAGGCGGGCGAGGGCGGAATGCTTCACGAACCCGGCGACCTGGCGGCTCTGGGCTTCGGCGGCAGCTTCCACGGCGGCTATACCAATCCTGTCGGTTTCGCCCTCAACCCGCGGAAATACCTCTTCGGCCTTGCCGAAGCCGCGGAAAAAGCCGGCGCTCTCCTGTTTCAGCAAAGCCCGGCGCAGTCGGTTCACCGGGCTGGCCCTGGGTACACGGTGACCACGCCGCAGGGGCACATCGACTGTGAAACGGTTCTGATCTGCACCAACGGCTATTCCAGCGAGGACATGCCGGACTGGCTGGCCGGCCGCTACATGCCGGCGCAATCGACGGTGATGGTGACGCGGAAGCTGAGCGATGCCGAGTTGCGGGCGCAGGGCTGGACGTCGGACCAGATGTCCTACGACACGCGCAACCTGCTGCACTATTTCCGCCTGATGCCGGACCGGCGGTTTCTGTTCGGGATGCGGGGCGGTCTGTTTTCGTCGCCAAGGGCCGAGGCGGCGATCCGGGCCGGAATGCGCCGCGATTTCGACCGCATGTTCCCCGCCTGGTCGGGCGTCGAGGCGACCCACATGTGGTCGGGGCTGGTTTGTTTGGCGCGCAGTCTGACGCCATATGCCGGGCCCGTTCCCGGACAGCCGGGCATGTTCGCCGGACTGGCCTATCACGGCAACGGCGTGGCGATGGGCACCTATTGCGGCCGCGCGCTTGCGCGGCTGGCGATGGGAGAGTCCGCGGACCTGCCAGAGCCGATCTCGCGCATACCAGGCCGGTTTCCGCTCGGGTCGTGCCGGCGGGCGCTGATGCCTCCGGTCTATGCGGCCCTGGCGCTGGCGGATATCTGAGGCACTACCGCGGGCGCAGCGTCCCCAGTTCCAGCGCGTATCCGGCCGAATAGTCCGCGGCGCCGTTTTCGCTGCGCCACAGGCAATAGGCCGCCATGCGCCAGGCGTACCATGGTCTGAGCGCGCGATACCGGGCGACGATGGCGGAATCGTCATAGGCGGAGAGAAAGCGTTCCCGTTCCTCGGCTGACAACGGGTTGCCGCGGTAGAGGCGCTGCATCGCAGGGGACAGGAACAACGCCAGGTCCTCGCTCGGATCGCCCAAAGCAGGGCATTGCCAATCGATCAGCGTCGTTCTGTCCCGCGAGATCAGGATGTTTCCGGCGACCGGGTCGCCGTGGATCAGGCGGTGTTCCGACAGGGGGGCGATCTCGGCGGCCGGCCGCAACTGCTCCAGCGTCGCCTGTTCTCGAGAACTGCACTGCGCCAGTATCCGGTCGCCATGCGCCGCCAGGTCGGCGCTCCCATTGCAACCCTTCGGCGCCTGGATTCGCGCGGGATGGGTGTGCACCTTCCTGAGGATGCGGGCCACGGGCTCGGGGTTTTCGCGCCAGGGTTCGCCTGGAGCGTGATCGTAGAGCACCCAGCTTTCGTCACCGAAGCGGCCCGAGGCCCGAAGCCTTGGTGCGAAACCCTCGCCTTCGAATGTCCGAAGGCATGCCGCCTCCAACTCGGCGTCATTGCGGAAGAGGGGATTCCGAAATCCCGTGCAATAGAGCTTCAGAACCTGGTCGCTGTCGCTGCCCAGCAGTTTCCAGACCCGGTTGGTTCTGCCCCCGAACAGCGCCTCGAACCGGTCGCCATCGCCTAGCAGACCACGGGCCCGAAGTTCCGCGGCCAATGCGGGCGGAGGAGGTGCGGCGGCGGACAGGGCGGGCTCCATTCTTCGGGTCGGGACTCAGGTAAACGATCTGGCGCATGGTTTGGCAAGTCCGGCCGCTCAGATCAACCACCTGTGCGAATTGCCGCGACCTCCGCTGCGCTCAGGCTTTGCCCGCCCTCCAGGATCAGAGTGATCTCGCCACCCTTGATCCGCGCCTCGGTAACCCGGTTGAAGGTTGCCGCGGGGTCCATGGCGATCCGCGTTCCCTCCCGGTGGCTCTCCACGGCAAAGCTGTAAATCCCGGCGGGAAAAACGTTGCCGGCGGCGTCCCGCCCGTTCCAGGTCAGCGGTTCGGTAGAAACAGGGATCGCGACCCGGTCCACCATTTCTCCGGCGGCGTCCCGAACCACGAGATAGGCCGCATTGGCCGCGGCCGCGGGAGACGGCAGAACTGCAACCGGCGCGCCGTCAAAGCGGGTTGGAACAGCGGCTTGCACCTCCATTCCCACCCAGCCCGCAAGCCTGCCCAGGTCGTGCCCGCCAAGGGTCGAGTTGAAGCCCGCCAGCAGTTCATTCGTTCGAACCTGCTGCTCGACCATGGAGAACTGGGCAAGCTGCGCCGCGTATTCCGTCGAATCGATCGGCTTCAGGGGGTCCTGATTCCGCGCCTGTGCGGTCAACATCTTGAGGAATGTCTCAAAATCCGACGTCAGTGCCGAGGTCGCCTTGGGCTGGGTTGCCTGGCTCGTTGACGGGTTGTTCTGAATCTGGACGTCCGCCGCTGAAATCATGTCTCAAAGCCTCAAATCAACGCCCGCGGGCGAGAAACCGAGGGGCATGGCACCACCGAACGATGTTTTCGCGGTGTCCTCTTCGCGGTCCGGGGATGCATCCGCCTTGCCCGGATTCCCGCCGGTACCGTTTGTGGTCGTGCCGAACTCGAACGAAATGGTGTCATATCCAAGCTGCAGAAACTCTTCGGTCAGCTGCGAGATGTGGCGGCGCAAAAGATCCATCGTTTCGGGCCGTTCAGTGGCGATCGACAGAAACAGACCGTCCTCGCCGGACCGCAAAATCATGGAGACGCGCCCCAACTCCTCGGGGTTCAGGGTGATGTCCACGCCCCCCGATTCGGGACGCGCCTGGATCGCGGCCGAGATCTGCTGCGCGGCAGATCGCACCATTTCGGCGCGGGCCGCAAACAAGCTGACCGCCTGACCCCGGTCAAGCTCGCGCAGGTTCGCACGGTTCGACAAGTCGCCCGGTCCGCTTTCTCGGAGCGCCTCCGCCTCGAGCAGAAGGTCATGTTCTCCCGCTTCGGTCTCTTTGTCCGGGTGTCTGGGCATCGCGGTCGCAAACACCTGAGACGGGATTTCGGAACTGCCGCCGGCACCAGGCGAGATCAAGGTAGGGCCGTCCGAAAATGACCGCATCGGCGCATTCGGGGTCGCGAGCGACGGCATATCATCCACGCCTGGTTCCGTTCGGAAATTGCCGATGAAAAAACGTCCCGCAAGTACCACGGGCAGGGTATTCGTCAACTTGATCCTGGCGTTATTCGCCAATGCGCCGGTGGCTTCGCTTTGTGGCTGACCCTCAGTCGTGGCAACCACCGCGCTTGCCGCGTGGCCCTCGGCCGGGCCGGGAACACGAACCCCGTTCGGATCGGCGGTTGGAAGTTCGATGGGTTGAACGTTCCGCTTGAGTTGACCTGCATTGGCCGCCGCCAACCGAAGATCTGTCGCTTCCACGGCCTTCCGGCCACCGAACGCCTGCCGGGACTGTGGGGCGGCCGAATCTCCAAGCGGCCATGTCGCACCTTCCGCTGCGGACGAAGGATCAAGGAGATGTTCCTCCGTCGGTTTGGAACTCGTCATCAAGGGTTCCCACATCAAAGCCTGCTCTAGTGTGACAGCGTCGGTTTCCTTGCGGTCGCCGTCAGTTTCGAACGGCTGCGCAGCGGAGGTGTCCGGCCGAGGTTGCGCCGATTGGGCCTCTGCCTCCGAACCGACGGTTCCGGTGCCATCGGCCGTTTTCCTGACCGGCTTTGCGCCATCTTCGACGAGCCGGCCAAACGACATGCCTTGTTCCCGAACTCCGCGCCCGTGCACCCCAAAGGAAACGACCGTTCCTCGGTTCGTCGCGGGGGGCATGATCGTCACTGGTCTGGGCATCGCGTTCGGGGTCCATTGTGGATGACTGCAATCTGCCGGGCTCGGGTTACGAATTTTTTAACGGCTTTCCACTTTGTTCCAGAAAGTTCGAAGCGATTTTCGAGGCAGGACATGAAGGTCGACACACCGACGCCCACTGTGCGTATTCCGGACAGAATCTCGGCCCTGCGGAACGCCGCAGTCGAGCTGGAGGCCACGTTTCTTGCCGAAATGCTCCGCTCTGGCGGCTTGGGCAAACCCTCGCAAGCCTTTGGCGGCGGGGTGGGCGAGGACCAATTCTCGTCCATGCTGGTGCTGGAGCAAGCCAGGCAACTGGCGAAATCCGGCGGCATCGGCCTGGCCGAAACCCTGTTCAACGCATTGCTGGAAAAGCGCCATGACACATGACCAGTCGGCCGACCTGATTCGGGAGTTGGAAGACCTGCTGGACCGCGAACGAAAAGCCCTGATCGCCGGAGAGCTGGAAAGTCTGGGTCAGATGATGCGTGAAAAAGAGCGGTTGATCGATGCGCTCGGCAAGGTACGGATCACCGACGCAAACAGGCTTTCGCGGACCCAGAGATCGGTCGAACGCAACCGTGCGCTGCTCAAAAGCGCTTCCGAAGGGATCCATGCGGTGGCGCATCGCATGGCGGAACTGCGCCGGGTGCGGCAGGGGCTCCATACCTACGATGCGGCGGGTCAAAGGAACAGCATACCGGTGCGCGGACCGGCCCAACTGGAAAAAAAGGCGTGAGGCGCGGCTTGATTCAAATCCAAATGATCGGGGCAGCCGGTCTTAGGATTCCGTTAGGAGATCGCGGTCAAAGGTGGACCCGCACCTGAAACGCAGGTGGCGCGAAAACCGGCCCGGTCAATCGCAAAGGTCAGAACGACATTGTTCCCGTCCTGCCGGACGGGGTGACCCAGGGTGTCGAAACGCCCGAAACGCAAAGGAAGACAAAAATGTCCAGCATTCTGACGAACAACGGCGCAATGGTGGCGCTGCAAACACTTAAGGCGGTCAACAAGAACCTGGCGACGACCCAGAACGAGATCTCGACCGGCAAGTCGGTGGCCTCGGCCCGCGACAATGCGGCCGTCTGGGCGATTTCCAAGGTGATGGAATCCGATGTCAAAGGGTTCCGGGGCATCTCGGACAGCCTGTCGCTGGGGGAATCCACCGTCGCGGTCGCGCAGAACGGGGCGGAAACAGTCGCGGACCTGCTGACCCAGATCAAGGGCAAGATCGTCTCGGCCCAGGAAGAGAACGTCGACCGGGCAAAGATCCAGACCGATATCGTCGCACTGCGCGACCAGATTTCTTCGGTGGTCGGCGCGGCTCAGCTGAACGGCCTCAACCTTCTGTCGAATCGGCAGGCCACAGCGGGGTCGGGCAGCATCGACGTGCTCAGTTCGCTTGACCGCAAGCCGGATGGATCTGTCACCGTCAGCCACATCTCCATTGCGAAACAGGATCTGGGCATTCAGTCGACGGACTGGACCACCGGAACGGCGGCAGCGGCAGGGTCCGGGGCGACGATCAGCGGCGCACTGGACGCTGCGGCCGCGGTCACTTTGACAGGGGCTGCGACGGCTCCGACGACCAGTCTCGTGATCGACAGCGTTGCGGCCGGCACCGGCGTGCAGATCAACATCACCGGCGCCGCAGGTGCGGTCGGCGCGGCGTTCAACGACAGCGCCCGGGCCGTGTCCTATGTGGCGCGCGACGGCGACACCCAGGCGGATGTGGCCAATGCTCTGGCGAAGGCGTTCAACGACCGGGTCGCCGCAGCCATCGAGGCAGGAACCCTGGCATCGGGTTCGTCGCTGAAAGCCGCCGTTTCGGTCGCGTCCGGCGGGGCGGCGACGGTAACCTTCACCGGTGAAACCGGGGCAGGCAACGACATGTCGCTGCAGGCCATTGAAACCTCGGGCGTGACCATCGGCGGTGGTTTGGAGGGCTTGACCAGCATCGACGTGAGCACGGCAGCCGGGGCGCGGACTGCCCTGAACGATATCGAAGGGCTGATCCAGACGGCGATCGATGCTTCGGCATCCTTCGGTTCGACCCGGGGCCGGATCGAGACCCAGTCCGAGTTCGTGTCCAAGCTCAGCCAATCGCTCAAATCCGGCATCGGCGCGTTGGTCGACGCCGATATGGAGGAAGCCTCGGCGCGGCTTCAGGCGCTGCAGACCCAGCAGCAGCTTGCGGTTCAATCGCTGTCGATCGCCAACCAGGCGCCGCAGACGATCCTGTCGCTGTTCCGTTAACCGCGAATCCACGGCCGGAGCGCGTTTCGCGCTCCGGCGTCTACATCCACGATAGCTCAAGGAAGGATTCCAGGTGAAACCGCAGACACTTGCACGACAGGCCTATGCCCAGGCAAGCGCGCCTACGCGCACGCCGCGCGATGCGGAATACGAGGTGATTTCACGGATCACCTACCGTCTCAAGACCGCCGCTGCGCAAAGGGACATCGATTTCGGCGGCTTTGCGGCGGCCTTGCACGAAAACCGGCGGCTGTGGACGGTTCTCGCCGCCGGCGTGGCGGATGCCGAGAACCGGTTGCCCGTGGATCTGCGCGCCAGGATCTTCTATCTGGCCGAATTCACCCGGCAGCACAGCAGCCGCGTCCTGGGCGGCAAGGCCCCGGTAGAGCCATTGCTTGACATCAACACGGCCGTCCTCCGCGGGTTGCGGCAGGCCGGGAGCGTTGCATGAGCGGGCTGGTTCTCAAACTCGCGCCGAAAGAACGCGTGCTGATCAATGGCGTGGTGATCGAGAACGGAGATCGACGCAGCCGGTTTTCGATCATGACGCCCGAGGCCAATGTCCTGAGGTTGCGGGACGCGATTCATCCCGACGAGGCAAACACCCCGGTGCGTCGCGTATGTTATGCGGCGCAACTGGTCCTTTCCGGCGACCTGGGCCGCGAGGAGGCGCGTCTGCAACTGCTGCGCCGAATCGAGGAACTGAGCCAGGTTTTCACTGATCCGGACAGCCGCAACGTGCTGGCGCAGGCCACCAGCGCCCTGACCAGAGGCGAGTACTACCGATGCCTGAAATCGCTGCGGTCGTTGTTGCCGCGCGAAGAACGGCTGCTGGCGTTCAGGCAATGAGTTTCCAGCCGGTCATCCCAACCGGCGGACTGGTCGGATGGCGGTTCCTGCAAAGGACCCACGAGATCCAGTTGCAGACCTTTTCCAGAACCGCGCGGCACGAACGGGACAGCCGGTACTTCCTGGACAATATCGGCAAGGTGAAATCGGCCGGCGATCTGGTATCCGACCCGCGATTGCTGCGCGTCGCTCTTGGCGCCTTCGGGTTGGAGAGTGATATTCGCAACACCTATTTCATCCGCAGGATTCTCGAAGACGGGACGCGTGCCAAGGATGCGTTGTCCACCCGGCTGTCGGACAAGAGATACCGGGATCTGGCGTCCGCCTTCGGGTTTGGCCCGGGCGAACTGGTCAGGACCGGTTCGCCGGAACAGATGCAAGAAATCGCGCGCAAGAACCTGGCGTCCCGGTTCGAGGCATCCGTCGGCGAAACGGACCAGACGATGCGCATTGCGCTGTATGCGCAACATGCCCTTGCCGGCCTTGCCCGAAAGGAGGGCAGCGAGAACACGAAATGGTTCGAACTGATGAGCCAGCCGCCCCTGCGCAGCATGATGGAAACGGCGCTTGGCCTGCCCAAGGCCTTTGCCCAGCTGGACATCGACAGGCAGTTGGAAATGTTCAAGGACAAACTCGCGCGTCTCACCGGTTCGCCGAACCTGTCCCAATTCTCGCGGCCCGAGGCGCTCGAACGGCTGACGACGACTTATTTCGCGCGGGCGCAGATGGCGCCGTTTTCCGCCGGGAACCCGGCCGCTCAGACAGCCTTGACATTGTTGCAGTCAATCCGGCCCGGACGTCGGTGAATGCGCTTGACGCCACCAATCCGTTCGGTTCGGCCGCGCAGGCCGCCGCGCCTTACCGCGACTGGGCACTCCTGGAAAATCGGCCCTGCGCATCGCGGGCAGTTCACAAGGAAACGGCGTGTCATTCCGGCGGTCTAGATAACGCCTTGCGCTTCGGCCTTGGTCCCGGCGATGTTCGCCGCGTCGGGCACTTGCGAACGGATGGCGTAGGAAACCACGGGGCGCGACACGTTGTGGAGGTTGATCTCGCCCAGCGGCGTGGCGTCGCTGCAGGCCGGCTCGATGTCCTGCGACACCACGATCCGGTGGCCGTTGTTCTTGCCGAAATCACCGAGACGCGCAGCGATGTTGGCGGCCTGGCCGATGACCGTGAAATCCAGCCGCTCGCGAGAGCCGACATTGCCATAGGTCACGCGGCCGTAGGACAGGCCGATCGCGCAATCGTACTGCGCATCGGTACCGCCCTCTCGCAGTTCGGCCAGCCGTTCCACGATCTCGATGGCGGATCGCTGGGCGTGACCCTGCGCCGCCGCGGCGTCCTCGCCCGCCGGAAACACCGCCAGCACGGCGTCGCCGATGAATTTCAGCACCTCGCCGCCATGCGCGTGCACGATCTCGGACACCGTTTCGAAGAACCCGTTGAGCAGCGAGATGTAGGCGTCCCGGCCCAGCCTTTCCTCCAGTGCCGTCGAATCGCGCAGGTCGCAGAACATGATTGCCGCATCGATCTCGTCACCGTCGCCGCGCCGGATCTCGCCGCCCAGAACACGGGCGCCCGTGCGCTTGCCAAGATAGGTCTCCAGCAGCGCCTGCGCGTTCTCCCGCTGCACGAACACTTCGTAGTAGCGGCCGATCACCGCCGAACATTCAAAGATGAGACCCAGGTTCGCGGTGGTGAACCCGCCCGGGTGATCGCAGGTCAGCGTCAGGACATTGGTCCGCCCGTCCGAAAACGGCAGCGGCATGGCGACATAGTCGGTCGCGCCCTTGGCCCGCAGGTCCTCCATGATGGGAAAGCTGTTCTCGGGATGATCGTCGTCCAGCCGTTGCCGCACCCCGCCAAGCCCGTTCGAAACATGTCGCAGCGGGCTGTTGGCAAATCCCGGATGGTCGTAGATTTCATAAGTCGGGGCATAGGTCGAAATCTCGTCCTTGCCCTTTTCCCAGATATAGTGCTTGCCCGCGATCAGGGGATGCAGCGACCAGACCAGGATCCCGAGGCGCTGGATGCAGATGCCGTGTTCCCGCATCTTCTCGGCCAGCGCGCGGGTGAACTCTTCGGGCGTCTGAATCGACCATGCGCCGCGCATCAGCCAATCGACCAGGGGTCCGCTGATATTGCCTTCGTCCGTTTCGCGCAGGGCGTTCTCGCCCAGATCCACCTTTGTATAGGTGTCGGGCATGAAGCCGATGTAGCCTTGGATGGCCTTGCTTTCGGGCAAGGCGTCGTCATAGGCCCAGACCGCATTGGCTATGCGGGTTTCGCCCAGCAATACATCGCGATAGGTGGCCGTGCCCTTGAACGGGCAGAAGGTCTGCAATTCGGTCGGATCGCCCAATTCGACCTTCACATCCCCGCGCGGGACATAGATCGAGGGGGCAAGCCGCGTTTCATACATCACCTTGGCGCCGGTGCTTTCGGCCAGCAGGATGTCGCCGCGATAGATGGCGATACGACCCTTGAGTGGCTGTATCTCTATGCCGTACCCTTTGGTCTGTGGAGTGGCGTGAACGTTCATGTGCAGCCTCCCAAGCCGGGGATCTTCTAAGAATGGTCCATTCCGCCGGGTTTCCAAGGGGCGGCGCGAGGATTTTACCGAATGAGAGCGGCAAGAACAGCACGAAAAGGACGGCGGATCGTGTCTGGATCGGTGCTGCTCTGCGTCGTCGCGGGGGCTGCGCTGGCGCAGACGCCGAAACCGCCCAGCCGCAGCGAATGCATCTGCATGGCGGTTTGCCAGACGCTTGCCAATCCGGGCCGGGTGGTGACGCAGCCCGGGCGGGGATGCCCGAACATCCATGACGAACTGATCTACGACAACATGGCGCGCTGCGTCTGCTGCCCCACGCCTCGGCAGCCGGAGCGCAAGGGAGAATTCGGGCGCGAATCCCCCAATCACTAGGCCTCAGATCATCTGAATGACGTCCTTGTCGATGGCGAGCATGTAGCCCTTTCGTGCCACGTTCTTGACCAGCAACTCGCTGACCATCTGGTTGCCGAGGGTGTCGCGCAGCCGTTTTATCCGGGTCGCCCCGGCGGCCTCCTCGCAATCCACGGCGTCCTTGCCGGAAATCATCGCCTCGATCTCGGCGCCCGACAGGATTTCGTCGTCGAGCCGCGACTCGGCCAGCACCGCCAGCGTCTCCATCGCCGCCGGCGTCAGCCTGAAATCCATGTTGTTGAGGTAGACGGTGTTCTCCTCCCGGCTGATGAGCAGGGATGTCACCTGGATCCCGGTGCGTTCGATCTGGGCCATGCGCCGGTTCAGCGTGACCAGCATGACGAGGCAGACCAGGGCGGCCAGCAGCATCGCACTGGCAAAGACCAGCAGGACGAAGATCACCATCCGGTAGCTTGACAGCGTGTCGGCAAAGGCGGTGCCGGATTGCGCAAGAATCTCAAGCAGCCTGATTTCCGCCTGCGAGGTCAGATCGCTTTCGACGAACAGCCGCTCGACTTTCGCGTTGAAGGCGTTGGCGTCGGGCAGGGTCCACAGCAGAAATGCCGCCGCCGTCACCAGTATCGCCACGATCACCGCAATTCCGACCCCGGCCAGCCGCACCCCGGACCGGCGGGCCTCAGAAACGGAGATAGAATTGTCCGGCATTCGCCTTCCTTTTTTCCAGACCCTCCGGCCCGAAGACCGAAATCACGTTCAGCAGCGTCCAGCCCGCCGATTTGAGGCGCCCCGCCACTTCGCCGGCGGCCTCGCCGGGCGAGCAGCTGGACACCTGCATGACGCCGTAATGCAGGCGCAGGGGTGAATCCTGTTTCGCCTTGTAGTCGGCATAGCACTGGGCCGCAGCAATTGCAGGAGACAGGGTTATCAGGGCCGTGAGGGCCAGGGAAGCGAGGATCTGTTTCATGGGCCACATCCTGCGCGTGGACGGCCGGATATTCAATAACCACAGGGTCTTGTCGGTGGTGATATTCGATAACAACGGCCCGATATTGCCTGTCCGGGAATGGGCGGGCGACGGTTGGTCCATACCCGGCGCGATCCGTTCAGGGGTCGCCGTACCAATCGAAAGGACCCGAGCCATGCATCGCAAATTCATTGCCCTGATCGTATCGACTGCAATCATCTTCACCGGTTTTTCCGCATCCCGGGCGCGGGCCGCGGATGCAAAGGACATTCTCGGCGGTCTGGCCGCCATCGCCCTCATCGGGGCGGCGGTCCACCAGTACAAAAAGAACCAGGACCGCGAGCGCGACAACTACGTGGCCCGGCGCGATGATCACCGGCCCCACCATCACGCGCATCAACCGCATCACAAGCAGCACTACAAGCGGCACCACAAACCGCACCATGTCCGCCCGCTGCCGGACCGCGTCGCCCGCTATGATCTGCCGCAGCGATGCCTCCGCCGGTTCGAAGGCTATGCAGGCAACCATCCGCTGCTCGGGCCGGGCTGCCTGCAGAAACACTACAAATACGCCAATCAACTGCCGCAGGCCTGCAAGGTCGGATTCTGGAACGGTGACAGGGTCCGCCACGCCTACGAACCGCGATGCCTGCGCCAACAGGGATACCGCGTCGTCTACCGCGACTGAGTTTCGAGCGGGAGCGGCGCCGCAAGGAGCGCCGCGAGGGGAGGGCTGCGTCGCGCGGCCCTCCCTTTTTGCTTGCACGCATCGCGCAAACGCGGTTTGCGGGGAATATGGAGACACCGAATTACGATCTGGAACTGGCGCTGCGCGCGCGCGGATATCTCAGGATCGCCGGCGTGGACGAGGTGGGGCGCGGGCCGCTGGCCGGGCCGGTCGTGGCCGCCGCCGTCGTCCTGAACCCCGACGACATTCCCGAGGGCCTGAACGACTCCAAGAAACTGACGCCCGGGCGTCGCGACGCGCTGGAGCGGATCCTGCAAGACCGCGCCGAGGTTTCGGTGGCCCAGGCCAGCGTCGCGGAAATCGACCGCCACAACATCCTGCGCGCCTCGCACCTGGCGATGGAGCGCGCGGTGGCCGCGCTCGATCCGGCGCCGGACTTCCTGCTGATCGACGGCAACATGATTCCGCGCGGCCTGGGCCTGCCCAGCCAGGCCGTGGTCAAGGGCGACAGCCGTTCTGTTTCGATCGCCGCGGCCTCGATCGCCGCGAAGATCTGGCGCGATCGGGTGATGGTGGATTTGGCGCAACAGCATCCGGGATATGGCTGGGAAACCAACGCCGGATATCCGTCGAAACAGCATCGCGAGGCGCTTCAAAATCTGGGTGTCACCCCACACCATAGGCGTTCGTTCAAGCCGGTGCACAATATCTTGTATCAAGAGTAAATCGTAACCGCTTGATTCAAAAAAGAATTTGACCGCGAATCCGGTTTGACTCATCCTTGTCTCAACCAAATGAGCGCAAAAGCGCCGTGGAACTTGAGGCAGAGAAATGACAACGACCAAGACAAAGGGCGCAACCGCGCTCCCGTTAAACGCGATTCTTGCCGGGGACTGCATCGAAGTGATGAACAGTCTGCCCGAGGCGTCCGTGGACCTGATCTTTGCGGATCCGCCCTACAACCTGCAGCTCAAGGGCCAGTTGCACCGCCCCGACAACAGCCAGGTGGACGCGGTCGACGACCATTGGGACCAGTTCTCCAGCTTTGCGGTCTATGACCAGTTCACCCGCGACTGGCTCAAGGCCGCGCGTCGCCTGCTGAAACCCAATGGCGCGATCTGGGTGATCGGCTCCTACCACAACATCTTCCGCGTCGGTTCCGCCCTCCAGGACGAAGGGTTCTGGATCCTCAACGACGTTGTCTGGCGCAAATCGAACCCGATGCCCAATTTCCGCGGCAAACGCCTGACCAACGCGCATGAAACGATGATCTGGGCGTCGAAATCCGAAGCCGCCAAATACACCTTCAACTACGAGGCGCTCAAGGCGCTGAACGAGGGCGTGCAGATGCGCTCGGACTGGGTGCTGCCGATCTGCACCGGGCATGAACGGCTCAAGGACGAAAACGGCGACAAGGCGCATCCGACGCAAAAGCCCGAGTCGCTGCTGCATCGCGTCCTGGTCGGTTCGACCAATCCGGGCGACGTGGTGCTGGACCCGTTCTTCGGCACCGGCACCACCGGCGCCGTCGCCAAGATGCTGGGGCGCGAATTCATCGGCATCGAGCGCGAGGAAAGCTATCGCAAGGTGGCCGAGAAGCGCATCGCCAAGGTGCGCAAGTTCGACCGCGAGGCGCTGCAGGTTTCCGCCTCGAAACGCGCCGAACCGCGCATCCCCTTCGGCCAGCTTGTCGAGCGCGGCATGTTGCGTCCGGGCGAAGAGCTTTATTCGATGAACCGCCGCCACAAGGCCAAGGTGCGCGCCGACGGCACCCTGATCGGCGACAACATCAAGGGATCTATACATCAGGTGGGCGCCCATCTCGAAAACGCGCCCTCCTGCAACGGCTGGACCTACTGGTGCTTCAGGCGCGACGGCAAGACGGTGCCGATCGACGTGCTGCGCCAGCAGATCAGGGCCGAACTGCACAGCTGATCAAACCCATACCGCCGGTGCCTGTGGCCTGACACATGGCACTAAACCTTGCCCCGCCGGCACCGGCGGGGTCTTTTGTTTTCATGTAGGGGGTGCTTGGATGATTGCCCGACCCCGTCCTCGCGCCACCAAACGAAGGAGCCAGAGGCATGACCGACACCAGCCCGGGCCGATCGAGGTTCGACCGGTTCTTCGTCACGCAGCCCGACGAGTACGATCTGGACAACAAGTACACCGAAGCCGCGCTTGAACGGCACAAGCGCGAAGGGCTGGAACTGGCGGTGCGGGCGCGCTGGATCTCGATGGCGCTGATCGGCGTGCTTCTGGTGTTCATAAACCCGCATTGGGAAGTGCTGTATTACGAGTTCATCCTGGTCTTGATCGCGGCCAATGGCTGGCTGATCCGCCGGGCGGGCCGGGTCGGGCAGTCCCAGACCGAGCTGTTCCTGATCTTCGCCGATCTTCTGATCATGACGCTGGGCATGGTCGTGCCGAACCCGTTCAGCGACGACGTGCGCCCGCTGGCGATGCAGTACCGCTTTGACAACTTCCAGTATTTCTTCGTCATCCTGGCCGCGGGCACGCTGGCCTATTCCTGGCGCACCGTCATCGCCATCGGAAGCTGGACCACCGGAATGTGGACGCTTGGATGGATCGCGGCCTGGTGGTTCTCGACCCCGATCCCCGTGTTGTCGCAGGCCGCGGCGGCGGCCTTTGCCGGTTTTCCGGACGTGGCGGAGATGATGGACCCCAACAGCTTCATGATCCACATGCGGGTGCAGGAGGTGGTGGTCTTCATGCTGGTCGCCGTGACGCTGGGGGTTTCCATGCGGCGCTTCAACCGACTGCTGATGGCCAATGCGGGGCTCGAACGGGAACGCGCCAACCTGTCGCGGTATTTCTCGCCCAATGTCGTCGATGAACTCAGCCAGAATGACGAGCCGCTGAAACAGGTGCGAAAGGAGAACATCGCGGTCCTGTTCATCGACATCGTCGGCTTCACCAAATTCGCGGCCGGGCGCGATCCCTACGAGGTGATCGAGGTGCTGCGCGGCTTTCACGCGCGGATGGAATCCGAGGTGTTCCGGAACCACGGCACGCTCGACAAATATCTGGGCGACGGGCTGATGGCGACCTTCGGCACCCCTGTCGCCGGGGACCGGGACGCGGGCAACGCGCTGGCCTGCGCCCGCTCGATGATCCGGGTGATCGAGCGTTGGAACACCGAACGTCGCCGTGCCGGCGAGCCCGAGATCCAGGTCGGCATCGGCCTGCATTACGGGCCGGTGGTTCTGGGCGACATCGGCGCGAACCGGCTGGAATTCGCGGTGATCGGCAACGCGGTGAACGTGGCCGCCAAGCTCGAGACGATGACCCGTTCCTATGGCGTCCGGCTGGTCATCAGCGACGACCTGCGCAAGCAGGCGCTGCGCGAGACCGGCGCGGATTCGGACCAACTGTCCGGGTTCGAGCAGCGCCGCGATCAGGACGTTCCCGGCGTCGAGGGCCGGATGGACGTCTGGACCATCTGACGGCGCGAAAGCCTCTAGCGCGGCATCGGAGTGCGCGCCTTGTTGTAGGGCTTCCAGTCGGTGATCTCGGGGTAGTACTGCCGCCGCCAGGCGCGGACGCGGGGGTTCATCACCCTGCGCCACAACGGCGGGATCATGGCGGCCACGGTCATCACCGGATAGCCGTAGGGCAGCTGCGGCGCGGCTTCCTCGGCGTGGTTCTGCAGCAGCGGGAAGCGCCGGTCCGGCTTGTAGTGGTGATCGGAATGGCGCTGCAGGTTGATCAGCAGCCAGTTCGACGCCTTGTGCGCCGCGTTCCAGGAATGGCGCGGGTGGACATGCTCGTATTTGCCGTTGGCCAGGTGCTTCCGGGTCAGGCCGTAATGCTCGACATAGTTGACCAGTTCCAGCTGCCAGATGGCAGTGCCCGCCTGCACCAGGAACAGCCCCAGCCCGCCCCAGCGGCCGACAAGAACGGCCAGCAGCAGCATCCCGCCCTGCAGCGCCCAGTAGCGCCAGAACGGGTTCGCAAGGTCGGTCCAGGGCAGATCCCTACGGACGAGTTTCTCGCGCTCGGCCCTAAAGGCCGACCGCAGGCATTGCCGCAGGACGCGCGGGTAGAACCGGTGGAACCCCTCATTGTAACGCGCCGTGACCGGATCGCGCGGGGTTCCGACATAGCGGTGATGCACCAGCAGATGTTCCGAGCGGAAATGCGAATAGAGCACCATCGCCAGCAGGATGTCGCCCAGCCAGCGCTCGAACCGCCCCTTCTGGTGCATCAGCTCGTGCGCGTAGTTGATCCCGATCGTGCCCGAAAGCACCCCCATGCCGAAGAACAGGGCGATCCTTTCGCCCGTGCCCAGATGCCCGGCGCGGGTCGCGTACCAGATCAGCCCGTACAGCGTCAGGAACTGCACCGGCACCCACAGCCTGGTCAGCAGAATGTACCAGCGCAGGTCGTCATCCGTCGCGTCCGGATCGGCGTTTTCAAGGTTCAGCCCCGTCAGGCGATCCAGAACCGCAAAAGCCCACCAGGTCGACAGCGGCACCAGGATCAGCCACCAGCCGCCCAGGCTCGCGGTGACCCAGATCAGAGGAACCAGCAGGAACGAGGCCCAGAAGGGAAGGGCGGATTGCCAGCGGGACAGGGATTCGTGCGAGATCATCGGGGTATTCCATTTCCGTTTGGGCGGAGAATATCCCTGCCCACGGTGCCTGCCCAGCGGTCTATTGGCCGCGCCAGAGGTCATAGGCCTTGCGCATGACGGTGGGCAGGTCGGATGGCCGGAACTCATGCTTGCCGACGATCTTGAACCCCTCTGGCTGCAGGCCGTCCGGCAGCACGGCGGTACGAACCTTCAGGACCAGGTGGAAATGGGTGAAGGTATGGCGCACGTCCTCGCCAAGGCTTTGCCACTCCGCGCCAAAGGGCGGGGCTTCGGCCGGCGCAGCGGTCCAGTCCGATCCCGGCCAGCCCAGCATGCCGCCCAATAGCCCCTTGTCCGGGCGGCGCTCCATCAGCCAGGCCCCGTCCCCGCGCCGCGCCAGATAGACATAGCCGTGCCGGGTGGGCTTGGGCTTTTTCGGGCTCTTCTTCGGCAGTTCCGCCGCCGTGCCCGACGCCCGCGCCAGACAGGGGTCGCGCAGCGGGCAGATGCCGCAGGCCGGCGACCTGGGCGTGCAGATCGTGGCGCCCAGATCCATCACCGCCTGCGCGTAGTCTCCGGGCCTGCGCATCGGCGTCAGCGCCGCGGCCCGCTCTTTCAACAACGGCTTGGCGGCAGGCAGCGGGTCGTGGATGTCGTGAAACCGGGCCATGACCCGCTCGACATTGCCGTCGAGCACGGTTTCGGGCTGGTCAAAGGCAATGGCCGCGATCGCGGCGGCAGTATAGGGGCCGATGCCCGGCAGGCCCCGCAGTGCGTCATGCGAGGCGGGAAACCGCCCGCCCATTTCGCCGGCAACGGTGCGGGCGCATTTCAGAAGGTTGCGGGCGCGAGCATAGTATCCAAGGCCCGCCCATTCTCCCATCACCTGCTCGTCCGGCGCGGCGGCCAGCGCCTCGACCGTGGGCCAGCGGGCCGTGAAACGGTGGAAATAGTCGCGCACCGCCGCAACCGTCGTCTGCTGCAGCATGACCTCGGACAGCCATACGCGATAGGGGTCGGGACACATCCCGGCCGCGCGATCCGCCGGACCGACCCGCCAGGGCAAGTCCCGCGCATGGCGGTCGTACCAGGCCAGCAACACGCCGCTCACATCAAGGTCTTTACCGTCACGCAAGTTTTATCCCTCTGCTCGTCGGGTTTCGCTGGCACCCGCCCAACCGCCCATTACAATAGCGGACGAGGAGTCGGAAACCAGATGTCGCCCAGACAATCCACGACGCGCGGGTTCAAGCGCACCGCAACATTGCTCAACGACCAGATCCGGCGCGCCGGTGAAAGCCGGGGCTTTGCCGTGTCGCGCCTGTTGACCCATTGGGCCGAGATCGCGGGGCAGGACATCGCCTCCATCGCGCTGCCGGTCAGCGTGGGCTATGGCAAGGGCGGTTTCGGCGCCACGCTGACGGTCCTGACCACCGGACCGCAGGCGCCCATGCTGGAGATGCAGAAGGAACAGCTCCGCGCCCGGGTGAATGCGGTATACGGCTACAACGCCATCAGCCGCATCCGCATCACGCAGACGGCTCCGACCGGATTCGCCGAGGGGCAGGCCCGTTTCCGGCACAAGCCGGAAGTGGCGAAACCCGCCATCGCTCCCGAGATTGCCGCCGAGGCGACACGGACCGCAGGCAAGGTCTGTGACAACGATCTCCGCGCGGCCCTTGAACGTCTGGGCCGCAACGTATTATCCAAGACAAAACGCTGAGAAAGGGCTGAGAATGACCCGTTTTGCAATCGTGATCTGCGCGGCTGTCGCCGTGGCAGCAGGCGCCTACTGGCTGACCCGCCCGGCGGTCGAGTTGCCCAACAACCCGCTGGTCGGCCAGGCGAACGCGCAAGAGACCGAAATCGACACGTCGAGTGTCGTCGAAATGGTTCAGGGGGCCGAGGACGCGCCCGTCGAGATCATCGAATACGCCTCCTTCACCTGCCCGCACTGCGCCTCCTTCCACGAAGGCCCGTACAAGCAGCTCAAGAAGGATTTCATCGACACCGGCAAGGTCAAGTTCGTCTATCGCGAGGTCTATTTCGACCGCTACGGCCTGTGGGCGTCGATGATCGCGCGCTGCGCCGGGCCCGACAAGTTCTTCGGCCTCACCGACCTGATCTTCAAGAGCCAAGCCGACTGGACCCGCGCCGGCGGCCCGAACGAGATCGTCGGCGAACTGCGCAAGATCGGGCGGCTGGCCGGTCTTGACGACGACCAGCTCGAGGCCTGCCTGCAGGACGCAAACAATGCGCAGACCCTCGTCGCCTGGTATCAGGAAAACGCGGAAAAGGACGGGATCGAGGCGACCCCGACCTTCATCGTCAACGGCAAGAAGGTCGAGAACCAGTCCTATGCCGATTTCAAGACCTTGATCGAAGAGGAACTGGGCAACTGATGGCGGCACCTCTCGCCGGTCTGAAAGTCGTCGAACTGGCGCGCATTCTGGCCGGCCCCTGGGCCGGTCAGACCTTTGCGGACCTGGGCGCCGAAGTGATCAAGGTGGAATCGCCCGACGGCGACGACACCCGCGCCTGGGGACCGCCCTTCGTCACGCGGGACGACGACGTTTCGGCCGCGTATTTCCATTCCGCGAACAGGGGCAAGGCCTCGGTCACGGTGGATTTCTCGACCTCCGAGGGGCAGGCGCAGGTGCGCGAACTCGTGGCCAATGCGGACATACTGATCGAGAATTTCAAGGTCGGCGGCCTGAAGAAATACGGGCTCGACTACGACAGCCTCAAGGGCGTCAATCCGCGCCTGATCTACTGTTCGATCACGGGTTTCGGCCAGACCGGCCCCTATGCGCATCGCGCCGGCTACGATTTCATCATCCAGGGCATGTCCGGCCTGATGTCGATCACCGGCGAGCCGGACGGCCAACCGCAGAAGGCGGGGGTGGCGATCACCGACGTCTTCACCGGGATCTACTCTGTCGCCGGCGTCCTTGCGGCGCTGCATCAGCGCGAGCGTACCGGACGCGGGCAGCAGGTGGACATGGCGCTGCTGGACGTGGCGGTCGCGGTCACCGCCAACCAGGCGCTGAACTACCTGACCACGGGCAAGGCGCCGGGGCGGATGGGCAACGCCCATGTGAACCTCGCGCCCTACCAGGTGTTCGACTGCGCCGACGGCCATATCATCATCGCCACCGGCAACGACCGGCAGTACCAGCGGCTCTGCCGCGTGCTGGGTCTCGACGACATGGCCGAAGCGCCGGAGTTCCAGCGCAACAAGGACCGGCTCGCCAACCGGCGCGTGATGATCGCGCGGCTGAACGGGGCCACGGCGCGACGCGAAAAGGCCGATCTTCTTGCGGCTTGCGAAGCGCAGGGCATTCCCGCCGGACCGATCAACACGCTGGACGAAGTGATGGCCGATCCGCAGGTCGTGGCGCGCGGCATGCAGGTCGAACTGGAAGGGGTGCCGGGCATCCGCTCGCCCTTCGTCTTTTCGGACGCGGAACTGGCGCTGACCCGGCCCGCGCCGAAACTGGGCGAGGATGACCGCTCAGGGTGACGGCGCCGCCTTCAGCATCCGTTCCCGAACCTCATCGGTCTGCCGCACCTGCAGGCGCACCGGCAGGGTGATCACCTTGCTGCGGAATCCGGGCGGCAGGCGCACCGCATCCTTTTCCGTCGTCACCATCTGGGCGCCGAGCAGACGCGCCTCGTTCTCGAGCCGGGTCATGAGTGCCGGCGTCAGCGGCTGGTGGTCGTCCAGCGCCTCGGCCCGCATGAGGTTCGCGCCCAGTTGGCGCAGGGTGCGAAAGAACTTGTCCGGATGGCCGATGCCGGCAAAGGCCAGAACCGGTGTGCTGCTCCAGTCCATGCCGGTCTGAAGCGGCTGCAATTCTCCGGCCGCGTGCGGCACGCCGAGCCGTCCGCCCCAATTCCGGGCGAATTGCTCCTGCGCGTCTTCGGAACCCAGAGACAGCACGAGATCGGCGCGGCGCAACCCGACCTCGACCGGCTCGCGCAGCGGACCGGCGGGCAGGCACAGCCCGTTGCCGAAACCGAGCGCCGCATCCACCACAATCAGCGAAAAATCCTTGGCGACGGAGGGGTTCTGGAACCCGTCGTCCAAGACGATCACAGTGGCGCCGTCCTGCGCCGCCGCCCGCGCCCCGGCCGCGCGGTCCTTGGCGACCCAGACCTCGGCAAAGGCCGCCAGCAGCAGCGGCTCGTCGCCCACCTGCGCCGCCGTATGCGTGGCGGGATCGACCCGCAACGGCCCTTCGAGCGACCCGCCGTGACCGCGGGTGACGACATGCGGCTTGTGCCAGGCGTCGCGCAGCTGTTCGACGATCCAGATCACCGTCGGCGTCTTGCCGGTTCCGCCCGCGTTCAGGTTGCCGACGCAGATCACCGGCACGCCCGGCTGCACGCCGTTTCCGGAGGCCAGCCGCCGCGCCGTCGCGCGGGCATAGATCCGCCCGACCGGCTGCAGCAGCCGCGCGCGCCAGTCCGGCCGGTCGGGCGGCGTGTTCCACCAGTCAGGCGCCCGCATGGTCCACCCTCCGCTTGTCCAGATGCTCCTGAAGCATGTCGCTCAGCTGGTCCGTCAGCTGCGCGCCCTCGGTGACCAGATTCCAGCCCGCCAGCGCCATGTCGGCGGCCCTGTCAGGCGCCAGCAGCTCGACCACGCGGTCGCCAAGTTCCTCGGCGTTTTGCACCGTGCAGGCGGCGCCCACCTCGTCGAGCCGCGCATAGAGGTCGGCGTAACTGCGCACGTTGGGGCCGTGGATCAGGGCCGAGCCGAGCGACGTGGCCAGCATGGGGTTTTCCCCCTCGGCATCGGCCTCCAGCGAACTGCCCAGAAACGTGACCGGCGAGACCCGGTACCACAGGCCCAGATCCTCGGGATAGGCGGACAGGATGACCTGCGTCGCGTCCTCGATCTGGTTGTCCGAATCCCAGTCTGTGCAGCGCAGGTCCATGGCTTCCAGCCGCTTGCGCAGGGGCGCGGCCTCGTTCCTGTCGGCGACATGCACGATCAGGGCCAGCCGGTGCAGCAGGCGGAGCGCCTGGCGGTGGGCCGACACGACCGAGATGAACTCCTTGTCCTGCACCCATGCCGCCAGCCAGACGGGACGCCCGGCAAGCGCGTGATTGGTCTCGATCAGTTCGTCCTCGGGCCAGGGGCGGGGATTCGGGCTGACCTGCAGCGGCGCGGCAATGGACACCTTTGCAAAGGGAATGCCCAGACGCCGGATCTGGCGGGCCTTGGCCTCGCTGCTGGTCAGGATGGCCTGAAAGCAGTCCAGCGTGTAACGGGCGATGTCGGGCAGCCAGCGGCGGCCACGCGGGATGCGAACGTCGATATCGGCCTCGAGCAGGACCAGCGGAATGTCCCGCTCTGCCGCCTGCGTGATGAGGTTGGGCAGCAGGCCGCCGCCGATCCACATGCCCATGTCCGGGCGCCAGTGATCCAGAAAACCGCGCACCGCCGAGGCATTGTCGTTGGGCAAACTGACCAGGACATGGGCGCTCTGCCCCCATGTGGCCGGCTCGGTGCCGGGCGGGACGGTCAGAAAGACGGCAAGCCCCGGCCGTTGGGGCAACAGGCGGCGGCAAAGATCCTCAACCGGCGCAAGCCGGTCCCGCGCGCTGACGTGAATCCACAGAACCTCGCCTTCGGGGCGCTCCACCGCATAGCCGCTGTTTCTGGACTGTCCTCTCCAGGACAGCACGCGATAGGCGGCCAGGCTGAGGGAGCGCGCGCGGCTCACGGCCGGATCCCCGCGGTTTCGGGATCGATCTGCGACAGCAGGAGCGTGTGAAGCTTTTCGCCGCCCGCGATCACCCCGTCGAGACGCGGATGCGGATTGTTGAACCGCAACGGGTTCCCGGCGCGATCGGTGCATCTGCCCCGCGCCTCGCGCAGGATCAAATCCCCGGCGGCGATGTCCCATTCCCAGCTGGGCCGCAGCGTCAGCATGCCGTCGAACCGCCCCTGGCTCACCAGCGCCATGCGGTAGGCCAGCGAGGGCCGGTAGGCCCGGGTAAAGTTCGGCGCCCGCCCGCTGCGCCAATGCCGGCCTTCCAGGTTCGGGCGGGCCGCCAGGATCTCGGCCTCATCCAGCGATGCGATCTGCGACGCCAGGATCGGAACGCCGTTCAGCGTCGCGCCCTGACCTGCCGCCGCGGCATAGAGCAGATCGCGCATCGGCAGGTAGATCACCGCCGCCGTCACCACGCCGTTTTCAGCCACCGCTAGGGAATGCGCCCAGGTGCGCGACCCTTCGGCAAAGCTGCGGGTGCCGTCGATCGGATCGATGATGAACACCCGCTCCCGCTCAAGCCGCGCGGTCGAATCCTCGGTTTCCTCGCTCAGCCAGCCGTATCCGGGCCGGGCGGCGGGCAGGCGGGCCTCGAGCATGGCGTTGACGGCCAGATCCGCCTCCGTCACCGGGCCGGCGCCCAGCGGTTTGTCCCAGCGTTCCGCGGTGCGGCCCGTATAGCGGGTGGCGATCCGCCCGGCCTCGAGGGCGGCGTCGATCAGCAGGGACAGGTCAGTTGCCGGCAAGAGTCATCCCTTCGATCAGCAACGACGGAACCACGCGCGACAGGTAGGCGCGGGCATCGTTGGCGGGAACGATCCGCCGCAGCATGTCGCGCAGGTTGCCCGCGATGGTGCATTCGTTCACCGGATAGGCGATCTCGCCGTTCTCGACCCAGAAACCCGAGGCGCCGCGCGAATAGTCGCCGGTGTTCGGATTGATGGTCGAGCCGATCATCGACGTCACGAGCAGCCCCGTGCCCATGTCGCGCAGCAGCTCGTCCCGGCTCTTGTCGCCCTGGGTCAGGCTCAGGTTCCAGTTGCTGGGCGAGGGCGGCCCCGACACGCCCCGCGCTGCATTGCCGGTGGACGACAGCCCGAGCTTGCGCGCGCTCGACAGATCCAGCGTCCAGCCGGTCAGTATGCCGTTCTCGACGATCTTGCGTTTTCGGGTCGCCAGCCCCTCGGCATCGAAGGGGCGCGACCCCGGGATGCGCGGACGGTGCGGGTCCTCGACCAGCGACAGATTCGCGGGCAGAACCTGTTCGCCCAGACTGTCCTTGAGCCACGAGGCGCCCCGCGCGATCGCGGCGCCGTTGCTGGCCGCCATAAGATGCCCGATCAGGGACGAGGAAACGCGTTCGTCGAACAGGACCGGGAATGTGCCCGTGGCAGGCTTGCGCGCGCCGCCGCGCTCGACCGCGCGTTCGCCCGCAGTGCGGCCGATCTCTTCGGCGCTGCGCAGGTCGGCCTGAAAGGTGCGCCCGTCACCGTCATGATCGCGCTCCATCCCGGTGCCGTGCCCCGAGATCGCCACGCACGAGATCGAGCGGCTGCTTCTGGCATAGCCGCCGGAAAACCCGTTGGTGGCGCTCAGATGCACCCGGTGCGTGCCATAGCCTGCCGCGGCGTCCGAGACCTGGGAAACCCCCTTGACCGCCTGCGCCGCGGCCTCGGCCGCCAGCGCGTCCTGCATCAGGATTTCGGCCGAGGGTTCGGGGGCCGGATCGAACAGCTCCAGCGCCGCCGCATCCCAACCGCGCGCCAGTTCGGCGGGGCCGGCCAGCCCGGCAAAGGGATCCTCGGGCGCTTCGCGCGCCATCGCGACGGCGCGTTCCGCCATCGCCGTCAGGGTCTCGGGCCGGCTGTCCGAACTCGAGACGATCGCCTGCCGTTTCCCCAGCAGAACCCGCAGCCCCAGATCGGTGCCTTCGGACCGCTCGGCATTCTCCAGCGCCCCGTTCCGCACCTCGACCGAGACCGATGTTCCCTCGACCACCAGGGCGTCGGCGGCCTCGGCCCCCGCCTTGCGGGCGGCGTCGATCAGGGCGTGGCTGATTTCTTCGACTGTCCGGGTCATGAGGCCTCCATTCCACTCACTCTGGACCTAGCCCCGGCCCGCGCCTCCTGCAAGACCCGGTTCCAACGGAAAGGGCCGCGCAAACGGCGGCCCCTTCGCGTTTTCCGGTTGTCAGGATCACTTGATGCGCTGACCGTTCGCCAGGATCTGGCCCTGCTCGTTGATCTCGATGGTCGAGTTCAGCGTGTCGGGCGCATCGCCCGGAACGCCGAACATGCCCATCATCATCCGCGCGCCCATGGCGTCGTTGTCGGTCATCAGGCCCATGCCGATCAGCTTGTCGATCAGCGCGTTCGCTCCGACGAGCTGCAGCTTGGCGATGCCCGAAGGCGCCGGCATTCCGTCGAAAGCTTCGAGGTTGGAATTGTCAAAGGTGAACTCGCCGCTGCCGGTCAGCTTGGCGCCGATCATCGCCACCAACAGCTGGTTGATCTTCAGCGAATGCAGCTCTCCCGGCGGGGTGTTGGTGGCTTCCAGCGTCTCCGCCACCTCGGGGTCGAGGAAGTTCACCTTGACCTTGGCGGTGCCGCTGGTGTCCAGCGCGATGGTCGCCGGATCGCGCGGCAGCGCACCGGCCGGGTCGAACATGCCCCAGATCGCGTCGGACATGGTGAATTCGGTCAGGTTCATAGCGAAGGCGAAAGGTTGCTCTTCGTCCGAGGCTTGCACCGGGATCTCGAACTTGATCCCCGCCTGCGCCATCGCCAGTTCGATCGGGAAAGGCAGCTCCACCGTGTTCACCGCCAGCTTCACGCCGTTCTGCGCGATGTCGTATCCGATATGGTCGGCATCCGTGACGATCGCGAAGCGGCCGCCCTCCGAGACGCTGCTCATGGTGAACTCTTCGCCCTCGCCGCTGCCGGCGATTTCGGTCGAGCCCGAAGCAAAGTTGAATTCGCCCGCGAAATTGAACCCGGCTTCGATCATGCTCTGATAATCGGCGGTGTTCATGTCGGACGGCACCGTGCCGCTGCCTTCGAAGGTCAGCGTGTTCAGGTTGCCCTTCAGTTTTCCCGCATCCTGCGATTCCGGATCGTCGAATGCGACGTCATAGCTCAGCGAGTCGGCGGTGAAGCTCTGATCCAGGTCCCGGCTTTCGCCGATGGTCATCTTCGACATGCCGGCAACGTTGACCATGTTCATCGCCGCCGAGACCACGTCGTCCGGCATGGTCTCGCCGTCGGCCTCGATCGACGCCAGCGCGACCCCGATCCTGGCCGCGGAATAGTCATAGGTCATCTCTTCGGGGCTGCCCGAGACCACCACGGTCATTCCGTCATGCGAATAGGTCAGTTCCGCGCGGAAGGATTCGCCGTCCGCCTTGCCGTCGATCACCATCGGGAACGAGGCCGGCAGGCCCAGGCTGACGGTCCCGTCGCCGTTTTCGGTCAGCGTCATCTCGGGGATCGTCATGGCGAACTGGCCGTCTTCCTCGGGCAGCGCCATCGTCATGGTCATGTTGCTGATGGTGGTGACGTCGCCCGCGCTGCTCTTGTCGCCGGACACCTCGTATCCCATTCCGCCCAGATAGGTCTGCCAATCGGCCCAGACCTGGTCTGCGGTCAGATCTGCCCAGGCGCCCTGGGTGGCAACGGCATAGGCAATCGCGGCGCCGCAACTGCGGCGGAATAAAACGGACATGGGGAACCCTTCTTGTTCAATTTCGCGGGCATCGTCGGGTCTTGGGCTTCGGGCGTCAAGGGGGGAAGGGCTGGACCCTTTGCCCGATTGCGGGGTACGACTTGATTCCGGCAACGGATCAAAAGGGCAGAGCCATGGACATGCAGGGAAAAACCGTTCTGATCACCGGCGCAAGCCGGGGGATCGGGGCCGAGGCCGGACGCATCTTCGCGGCCGCCGGGGCGAATGTGGCGCTGGCGGCGCGCGGCGGCGACCAGATCGCGTCCCTGGCGGCCGAGATCGGCGACAAGGCCATCGCTCTGCCCTGTGACGTCAGCGACTTCGGCCAGGTCGAGCAGGCCGTTGCGGCCTGCGTCGCGCGTTTCGGCGGGCTTGACGTGCTGATCGGCAACGCCGGCGTGGTGGAGCCGATCTCGCACATGTTCCGCGCCGATCCCGCGGCCTGGAGCCATGTCATCGACATCAATCTCAAGGGCGTGTTCCACGGCATGAGGGCCGCCCTGCCGGTGATGCGCAAGGCCGGCGGTGGCACGATCGTGACCATTTCCTCGGGCGCGGCGCACAATCCGGTCGAAGCCTGGAGTCACTATTGCGCCTCCAAGGCCGGTGCCGTCATGCTGACCCAGTGCCTGCACCTGGAAGAACGCCATCACGGCATCCGCGCCATGGGCCTGTCCCCGGGCACGGTCGCGACGCAGATGCAGCGCGAGATCAAGGCCAGCGGCATCAACCCGGTCAGCCAGCTGGACTGGTCCGCGCATATCCCGCCCGACTGGCCGGCGCGGGCGCTGCTCTGGATGTGTTCCGCCGACGCCGACGAGTTCCTCGGCGGCGAGATCTCGCTGCGAAACGAGGACATCCGCAGGCGGGTGGGGCTGACATGATCGAACTGGTGAAAGAGGAGGGGTTGTGGATCGTCACCATCAACCGCCCCGACAAGGCCAATTCGCTGACCGAGGCGATGCTGACCGAACTGGCGGAAATCGCCGAGGCCGCGCACCAGGCCAAGGCGCTGGTCCTGACGGGCAAGGGCAAAGTGTTCAGCGCCGGGGCCGATCTGGACGAGGCGCGGACGGGGCTTGCCACGTCGGGCGTGTGGGAACGGCTCTCGGGGGCGATAGCGGCGCTGCCCTGCCTGACCGTGGCGGCGCTGAACGGCACGCTGGCTGGCGGGGCGAACGGCATGGCGCTGGCCTGCGACCTGCGGATCGCCGTTCCCTCGGCGATGTTCTTCTATCCGGTGATGCGACTTGGCTTTCTGCCGCAGCCCTCGGACCCGAAACGCATGGCCGCCCTGATCGGCCCGGCCCGGACCAAGCTGATCCTGATGGCGGGGCAGAAGATCACCGCGAAAGAGGCTTATGCCTTCGGCCTCGTGGATCGGGTGGTGGAACCGGACGCGCTGATGCAGGTGGCCCGGGACCTGGTCGCCGACAGCGTCGCCGCCAAGCCGCAGATTGCGGCCGGAATCGCTGATCTGTGCCGCTAGGGCGGCGCCCCTCACCGCATCCGGCGCCTGCCCGGCACTTTCGACCGGAACCCGGGCGGGCGCTTGCCGACCCAGGCCAGGAACTTCGCCAGCCGCGGATGGGCGCGCAGGGCTGCGACCGTGCTGTAGTCCCGCGCCAGCTCCGCCTCGGTCAGCGTGGCATGGATTTCCTTGTGGCAGATCTGATGCAGCAGCACCGTCGGTCCGCCCTTGCCGCCCTTCAGTTTTGGGATCAGATGGTGCAGGCTGCCGTTCCCGTCGGGGATCGGGCGGTCGCAGAGTGGGCAGATGGGCTCGGACATCATGTTCCCCGGTTCGTCAGGTGAACCGCAGGGTCGCCCCATCACAGGCATGAGGCAAGAGGCATGGCGCAGGCAGTTGTGATCGGAGCGGGGCCGGCGGGTCTGATGGCCGCCGGCGAACTCGCCCGCGCGGGCCATGCCGTGATCGTGGCCGAAGCCAAGCCCTCGGTCGCGCGCAAGTTCCTGATGGCGGGGAAATCCGGGCTTAACCTGACCAAGGACGAGCCTTTCGAAGCTCTGATTCGCGCTTATGACGAGGCCGCCGACTGGTTGCGCCCCATGATCGCCGAATTCGACGCCAAGGCGGTGCAGGATTGGGCCAGCGATCTGGGGCAGGACCTGTTCACCGGTTCGACCGGCCGGGTGTTTCCGACCGTGATGAAGGCGTCGCCTTTGCTGCGCGCCTGGCTGGGGCGGCTTGCCGGGATGGGCGTCGATATCCGGACGCGCTGGCGCTGGGTGGGGTGGGAGGGTGACGCCCTGCTCTTCGACACGCCCGCGGGCAGGCAGAAACTGACACCCGGCGCCACGGTGCTTGCGCTGGGCGGGGCGAGCTGGTCGCGGCTCGGCTCGGACGGCGCTTGGGCGCCGGTTCTGCGGGACACGGGCGTTGCCCTAGCCGAGTTTGCCCCGGCAAATGCCGGGCTGCTGGTCAACTGGTCCGATCACATGCGGCCGCTTTTCGGCGAACCGGTCAAGGGTGTGGGCCTGCTGGCCGGATCTATCCGCACACGGGGCGAGGCGGTGATCTCGGCCCGGGGACTCGAAGGCGGCGGCATCTACACGGTCTGCAAGCCGGTTCGCCAGGGCGCCGAGCTTTTCATCGACCTGTTGCCGGACCTGCCGCCCGACGACCTGATCCGCCGCCTGAGCAGACCGCGCGGCAAGACCAGCCTGTCCAACCACCTGCGCAAGGTCCTGAATCTCGGCCCGGTGCGAACCGCTCTGCTGCTGGAATTCGCGCGGCCCCTGCCGCAGGATCCGGCGGATCTGGCGCGTCTGATCAAGCGCCTGCCGGTCCGCCATGCCGGGTTGCGCCCGCTGGACGAGGCGATCTCGACCGCTGGCGGCGTCCGGCGCGCGGCGCTGGACGAGGGTCTCATGCTGAGCGCGCTGCCGGGGGTGTTCTGCGCCGGCGAGATGCTGGATTGGGAGGCCCCGACGGGTGGCTACCTGCTGACCGCCTGCCTCGCCACCGGCCGGTGGGCCGGCCGTTCCGCCGCCGACTGGCTGCGGAACGGAGAAATCTAGGCCGCCTCGGCCAGCGCGCCCATGCGCAGGTATGCCGGCCGGTTGCGCATTTCCTTGCCATAGGCCTTCAGCACGTCCGAATTCATCGGGAACCCGGCGCTCTTGGCCCAGCTCATGCAGTGGACGCACAGGATGTCGGCAATCGTCATCTTGTCGCCCTGCAGGAACGGTCCCTTGAACCTCTCGCCCATGCGCCCGAAATTTCGGTCGAATTCCCATTTCAGGCTGTCCGAGACCTGCGGCACGCGCTTGTCCTCGGGCAGGACGAAGCCGTGGCGGGCCTTGGTCCAAAGCAGCGCGTCGAACTCGTCCAGCAGGGCGAAGAACAGCGAATCCTGCTGCGCCCGCTCCGTGGTGCCCGCCGGATAGGTCAATTGCCCGTGCTTGTCGGCCAGGTAGAACAGGATCGCCGAGCTGTCGGTGATCACGGTGTCGCCGTCGACCAGCACCGGCACCTTGCCCGACGGGTTCAGCGCCAGCACCTTGGGATCATGCGGGCCGGCCTTGATGAATTCGTACTCCTGCCCCAGTTCCTCCAGCAGCCACAGCACCCGCGACGTGCGGCTCAGAAGACTCCCATAGACCTTGTACATGATGCGTTTCCTTTTGATCGGTGTGCCGGTCAGATTGGCGGGTGGCGGTCATCCGTCAAGGGGGAACCCGCCACCGCTCACTTCAGCGTGAGCGGGCCAGCATGGCAAGCCGGATCATGGCGCGCTCGACCAGCGCCATGGCGGGCGCGGTCTGGCCCGCCGAGCGCAGGCTCAGGTCGGTGTCCGTCAGCACCGTCAGCGCGGTCTCGAGCTTGGGCGCGCCCCAGCCCTGCGCCTGCCGCAGGATCCGGTCGCGGCGCTTTCCGAAGACCGGCGGGCGCAGCTTGCCGATGCCCTGCGCCGCTCCGCCCGGATCCGAGGCGCAGGCATAAAGGGTGCGGAAATGCCGGGTCGCGCCGATGCACAGGCCGACGGCGTTGGTGCCCTGCGCCTGCAGCCGCCGCATCAGCGGCCCGATCTCGCCCGTGCGCCCCTCGGCCACCACGTTCAGCACGTCGTCAAGCGCGGCCTCGGTCGAGCGCGGCGCGCAGGCTTCGATGTCGTCAACGCTCAGGTCCGCTTCGTCGTCGCGCTTGTAAAGCGCCAGTTTTTCAATGGTCTGGGCGAAATCTCCGGGGCCGAGACTGGCCGCCAGTTCGGTCAGCGCCGCCATCGCATCGCGCGGAACGCTGCGGATGCCGGCCTGGGCCAGCACCCGTTCGATCTCGCTTCGCGAGGGCGGGTCGTCGTAGATCCCGGCCGCATAGGCATTGCGATGGGTCTCGAACGCCTTGCGCAGGGCCGAACTGGCCTTCAGCTGGCCGGCGGTGACGATGATCTGGGCGTCGCCCGGCCGCCATTCCTCAAGCGCGGTCACGATCGCCGGGGCGGCGGCGTCGGTTGCATCCTCGACAAACACGGCGCGCGGCCCCGGAAAGAAGCCGACCGCCTTGATCGCGTCCAGCAGCAGCGCGGGGTCGCCGCGCAACTCGCCGCCGGGCAGGCGCGTCAGGCGCATTTCCTCTTCGGCATTCGGGCCCAGAAGCGCCGCGATCACCTGCTGCCGCTTGAGCGCCACCCGCATCGCGTCGACGCCGTAAATCAGCAATCCCGCCTTGTCCGCGTCCGGCTTGGCGAAATAGCCGTCTGCCTCGCGCGGGCTCAGCTTCATGCCGGCAGGTCCACCGTGGAATAGAGACGCGCAAGCACCTGATCGGCCAGCAGGACCATCAGCCGGTCCTTCGCGTCGCGCTCGTCCGCAAGGGTGTCCACCGTCGAACCCGCGGCGGAGTAGCTGACGAAATTGTCCACCTCACCCGAGGCCAGAACCGCGCCGGTGGCCGAGCTTTGCAGCGAGAAATTGACCCGGCCAAGGATGTTGTACCGGTTGATTTCGTTGGCGGTGGAGACCGCCAGCGGCTGCGTGACGGTCGAAACGTTGACGTTCAGCTTGTACTCGTCGCCGGATCCCGCATGGCGGCCCAGCCGCTGTTCGAGATTCTGCACCAGCAGGTAGGATTCCACCGAATTCGGCGCCGAAACCCGCACCTTGCCGTCCAGTCCCGAGGCGGTGCCGCCCGGCGCGTAGACGGGTTCGAACCCGCAGGCGGCCAGCGCCAGCGGGATCATCAGCAGGGATCTGCGATCAAACGACGACATTCACGATCCGGCCCGGAACTACGATCACTTTCTTGGGTGCGGCGCCGTCCAGCGCCCGCAGCACAGCTTCGGTGCTCAGCGCGATTTTTTCAACCTCTGCCTTGTCCATGTCCTTGGCCACGCTGATTTCCGCGCGCCGCTTGCCGTTGATCTGGATCGGCAGCGTCACCGTGTCGTCCACCAGCATCGCCTCGTCCGCCACGGGCCAGGGCGCGGTGGCGATCAGCCCCTCGCCGCCCAGCAGGCGCCAGATTTCCTCGCTCAGATGCGGGGTCATCGGCGCCATCAGCTGCGCCAGCGTCTTGGCGGCCTGCGCCTTGGCGGCGGTCCCGGCCCCGGATTTCGCCAAGGTGTTGGTAAAGGCATAGAGCTTGGCGATCGAGGCGTTGAAGCCGAAGGATTCAACGCCGTTCGTCACGTCGCGGATGGTCTTGTGCATCTCGCGCAGCAGCGCCTCGTCCGCATCGTTGGCCGGGTTGTCTGACGCCGCGATTTCCGCGGCGATGCGGTGGACCCGGCTCAGGTGCTTGTGCGCGGCCTCGGCGCCTGCGGCGGTCCATTCCACGTCGCGCTCGGGTGGCGAATCGGACAGCACGAACCAGCGCGCCGTATCCGCACCGAAGGCCGAGATGATGCTGACCGGATCGACCACGTTCTTCTTTGACTTCGACATCTTGGCCGAGGGGATGATCTCCACCGCCTCGCCGGTGGCCTTCAGTTTGCCGTTCTCGACATCCTCCGGCAGGTGATAGACCGGGCGGCCCTTTTCGTCGCGGGTCTGGTAGATCTCGTGCGTCACCATCCCTTGCGTGAACAGCGCGTCGAACGGCTCGATGGCCTTTTTCGGCAGGTGCCCGGTGATGTGCATGGCGCGGGCGAAGAAGCGCGAATACAGAAGGTGCAGGATCGCGTGCTCGATGCCGCCGATATACTGATCGACGTTCATCCAGTATTCCGCCTCGGCCAGATCCGTCGGGGTCTCGGCGCGCGGCGCGGTGAAGCGCGCAAAATACCACGACGAATCGACGAAGGTGTCCATCGTGTCGGTCTCGCGCCGGGCCGGCTTGCCGCAAGACGGGCAGGCGCAGTCGCGCCAGGTCGGGTGACGGTCCAGCGGATTGCCGGGCTTGTCGAAGCTCACATCGTCCGGCAGGCGGATCGGCAGGTTTTCCTTCTTCTCCGGCACCACGCCGCAATCGGCGCAATGCACAACGGGAATCGGGCAGCCCCAATAGCGCTGTCGGGAAAGCCCCCAGTCGCGCAGGCGGTACTTGGTGACGCCCTGGCCCCAGCCCGCCTTTTCGGCAAAGTCGATGGTGGCGTCGATCGCCTCCTGCCCGTCGGCCTCGGTCAGCCCGGCAAAGTGATTCACCCAGCGGACCTTCTGTTCCTTCGGCGGGACAAAGGCGATCTTGTCCACCGGCGTGGCGTCATCCAGCGCAAAGAAGGTGTCGATCACCGGCAGGCCATACTTGCGGCAGAAATCCAGGTCGCGCTGATCGTGCGCCGGGCAGGCGAAGATCGCGCCGGTGCCATAGTCCATCAGGATGAAATTGGCGATCCAGACCGGCAGTTCCCAGCTTGGGTCCAGCGGGTGCCGGACCGTGATGCCGGTGTCGAAGCCCAGTTTCTCGGCGGTCTCGATGGCCTCTTCCGTGGTGCCGCCCTTGCGGCATTCGGCAACGAAGTCAGCGACTTCCGGGCGCTCGGCTTCAAGCTGCCTGGCGATCGGGTGATCCGGCGAGATACCGACGAAGGATGCCCCCATCAGCGTGTCGGGGCGGGTGGTGTAGACGGTGATCGGCTCGCCGCCGTCGGTGCGCTCGAACGAGAATTGCAGGCCGCGCGACTTGCCGATCCAGTTTTCCTGCATCAGCCGCACCTTGGCGGGCCAGTTCTCCAGCGTGTCGAGCGCCGACAGCAGTTCTTCGGACATCGACGAGATCTTGAAGAACCACTGTGTCAGCTCGCGCCGCTCAACCAGCGCGCCCGAGCGCCAGCCGCGCCCGTTCTCAACCTGTTCGTTGGCCAGAACCGTCATGTCCACCGGGTCCCAGTTCACCACCGCGTTCTTGCGATAGACGAGACCCGCCTCGAGCATGTCGAGGAACAGCGCCTGCTGCTGGCCGTAATATTCCGGATCGCAGGTCGCGAATTCCCGCGACCAGTCGATGCTCAGGCCCAGCGGCTTCATCTGCCCGCGCATGACGGCGATGTTGTTGTAGGTCCACTCCTTGGGGTGGCCGCCGATCGCCATGGCGGCGTTTTCCGCCGGCATCCCGAATGCGTCCCAGCCCATCGGGTGCAGCACGTTGTGCCCGGTCGCCTGCTTGTACCGCGCGATCACGTCACCCATGGTGTAGTTGCGCACATGCCCCATATGGATGCGGCCCGACGGGTAGGGGAACATCTCGAGGACGTAGTATTTCGGCTTGTCCGCGCTTCGGGTGGCGGTGAAGATCCCGGCCTTGTCCCAGGCTTCTTGCCATTTTGCTTCGATTTCGGAGGCGGAGTAGCGCGACATGGGGGGCTGATCCTTGGTGAATGAAAACGCCGGGCGTGAACCCGGCGTGGTGATAGTGCGAATTGACGCGGGATTCTAGAGTTTGTCGTCCGCGATGCGCAACTGGCGCGCCCTGGACAGGATCGCGTCCTCGACCGCGCGGGCGGTCGCCGGGCTCACCGCGCCGCCGCCGCTGGTCTGCAGCGACACCGAAAGCGACCGTGCGTCAAGCGCCGGGTCCTTGATGTGCACGGTCGCGCGGTAGGCCCGGCCGCCGCCCGGCGGCGTGCCGTACCCGGTCACGATCACGCCGCTGAACGGATCGACCGATTGCACCGGCAGGAAACCCAGCACGTCCAGCGAGGCCGCCCAGAGATAGCGGTTCACGTTGCCGGTCCGCTCGGACCTGTCGGGGCCGAACACATCCCAGATCGAGGACTTGTCGTAGGCCAATGGCGCCGACTCGGGGTTGTTCGCGACGATGCCGTCATTCGTGGGCGGGGCGTCCGCGATGTCGATTCCGCCCCCGCCGCCGCAGGCGGCCATGCCGAACCCGATGGCCAGGAACAGAGAGACTCTGAGGGGCTTTTGAAGATTCATCCGTGGCTCCCGCCGTTCTGTGCGTGCAGAACTCCTACAAAAGCGCGCCGATATGGGCAAGACCGTATGCAAAGACGGCCTGCGGGCGCTTCCGGCGCCATTTGGGCGGGGTTTCGCCACTGTGGCAAAGCTGCACCATCCGGGACGACTTTGCACCGCGGCGGCGTCATGTACTTGCCAAATCAGGGCTGAAAGAGCGAAACCCCTGTCCATATCCACGCCGGATTCACCGGTTTGGGCATGTGAATAGAAACCGAGGGAAACAAGATGAAAAAAGTTCTCTTCGCAACGACTGCTCTGATCGCGACCGCAAGCGTTGCAGCAGCAGACGTTCGTCTGAGCGGTTACGGCCGTTTCGGTCTGGACTACAACGACGCCAACGATTCCAACATCAACGGCGTTTCCGACACCACCATCACCAGCCGTCTGCGTCTGCAGTTCGACATGTCGGCCGAAACCGACATGGGCGTTGCGTTCGACGCACGTTTCCGTGCTCAGGCTGAAAGCCGCGACAACAACCCGGGTGGCGCAGTGTTCAACGGCGCTCGTTTCGGCGTTGTCTGGGAAGGTCTGCGCGTCAACGTCGGCAACATCATCGGTGCCGTTGAAAACATGCCGGGCACCTACCTCGAAACCCGTACCGCAGGTATCGGTATCGACGGCGCCGGCTTCTTCTCGCACGTTGGTAACGTCAACAACGAATTCTTCAACTGGGACGCATACTCGTCCGCCGGCGTCGGCGTGAACGGTGTTGAAGCCCTGTACACCTACGAAGGCTTCGTCGGCCACATCTCGTACTCGGATCGTAACGAGACCATCGCCGCCAACAACAACGGTGGCTTCGACCGCGCAGCCATCATGCTGACCTACAGCTGGAACGACTTCGGCGTTGCAGCGGCCTACCAGAACTCCGGCGCAATGTGGGAAGACAAGACCCTCGTTTCCGGCTGGTATGACGGCGGCAACTGGGGCGCCCGCATCGCCTATGCCGACAACGACGGCATCAGCAAGTGGGGCCTGTACGGCAACATCGACATCGGCGCAGCTTCGAACCTGGTCCTCTTCGTGACCTCGGAAGATTCGGTTGACCAAGCCGACGTCAACGCCGGCCGTGGCGACAACCGCGTCGCGTCCACCAGCGCGTCCTGTGCCGCTGGCACCACCTGCACCGACACCGAAGGTGAAACCTACGGTATCAACTGGTCGTACGACCTGGGTGGCGGCGCATCGTTCGAAACCGGCTACCGCCGCGCGTCGAACGACAACGACACCTTCCAGGCTGGTGTGTACTTCAGCTTCTAAGCTGTACACCGCTTGACGGTATCGAATCTGGGCAGGTCTTCGGACCTGCCCTTTTCTTTTGCGCCGACTTGGTGTTTTCCTGCCTGCGACCAAGCCGCACCGAGGAGCCCATGCCGCTGCAAGACATCACCGCCCGCATCGCCAAGGCCGAGGCCGAGGCAGGCCGCCCCGCCGGATCGGTCAAGCTGATCGCCGTGTCCAAGGTCCAGCCGGACGCGCGGGTCGAGGCAGTGTTGCAGCAGGGCCACAGGTGTTTCGGCGAGAACCGAGTGCAGGAGGCGGCCGGCAAATGGCCCGCCTTCATGGAACGCTATGACGGGATCGATCTGCACCTGATCGGGCCGCTGCAGACCAACAAGGCGCGTCAGGCGATGGAACTGTGCCACGCGATCCACTCGCTCGACCGACCCAAACTGGCGAAAACCATCGCCCGACTGGCGCAGGAGATCGGCGCCTGTCCCGACCTTTTCGTTCAGGTCAACACCGGCGAGGAAGCGCAGAAGGCGGGCGTGATGCCCGGCGAAGCGGATGACTTCATTGCCGAATGCCGGGCGCTGGACCTGCCGCTGCGGGGCCTCATGTGCATCCCACCGATCGACGAGGAGCCCGCGTTGCACTTCGCCCTGCTGGCCAAGTTGGCCGAGCGCAACGGCCTTGCCGGCCTGTCGATGGGGATGAGCGACGATTTCGAAACCGCGATCGCGCTGGGCGCGACCCATGTGCGCATCGGCTCGGCCATTTTCGGCGAGCGGGTCAGGCCGCAAGGATGATCAGCCGCGCGCCGGGAAGAATCCTCCCGGCGATCCAGCGCAGGTGATCGCGCCGGAACGCGACGCAGCCCTCGGTCGGAAAACCGGGCCGCCGCCACTGGTGGACAAAGATCGCCGACCCGCGACCGGGCACGGCATCGGGCCAGTTCCAGTCGGTGATCAGCACCAGATCGTAAAGCGGATCGGCGCGGCGCAGCCTTTCGTGGCTGTGCTTGTACGGCGCCCGGACCAGTTGGTTGTAACCCGCGTCGCCCATGTCGTCCGACCAAAGATCCCCGGGCCCGATGGGAACAGCCCAGGGCGCGGGCGCGTCCATCCGGTCCGGCCGGTACAGCATCCCCACGATCCGGTGCCTGCCCACCGGTGTCGCCCCGTCGCCCTCGCGCTTGTTACGGCTCACGCCGCCCTTGCCGACCGAACAGGGAAACAGCCGACCGCGGAACCGGACACCCATCGGCGTCAGCACCAGGTCGTCGGGCGTCACAGCAGATGGCCCGACTTGCTGGCCTTGGTCGCCAGATAGCCCCGGTTGTGGTCCGTCTCGCCGACCTTGAGCGGCACGCGCTCGGTCACCGCAATGCCGGTGCGCTCCATCATCGCTATCTTGGCGGGGTTGTTGGTCAACAGGCGCACCGACTTGAAGCCCATGGATTTCAGGATGTCCGAACCCAGGCGGAAATCCCTCTCGTCATCCTCGAAGCCCAGCCGGTGGTTCGCCTCGACCGTGTCGAACCCCTGATCCTGCAGGAAATAGGCCCGCATCTTGTTGGCCAGCCCGATGCCGCGCCCCTCCTGGTTGAGGTACAACAGCACGCCCGCCCCCTCGGCCCCCATCTGCGCCAGCGCGCCGCGCAGTTGCGGACCGCAATCGCATTTCAGGCTGCCCATCAGGTCGCCGGTGAAACAGGCCGAATGCAGCCGCGCCAGCACCGGCTTCTCCCGGTCGGGGCGGCCGATCTCGACCGCGTAATGCTCCTCGCCGCCATCCTCGGGGCGAAAGACGTGCAAACGCCCGGCTTCGGACACCTCCATCGGCAGGCGTGCCGCGACCACTTCGCGCAGCGGGCTGCGATCCGCCAGGTGCGGCGCGGCAAGCGCATGGTCGATGCAGGTCAGGCCGCGCGCCGCCGCGAAGGCGCGTCCGTCCGCGATCGGCAGCACCACCGCCGCCGGCAGCAGGCGGGCGGATTTCGTCAGGGCGATGGCGATGCGGTGCAGATTGGCGTTACCCTGCCGCTCGGTCATCAACGGGCCTTTCATCGGCGCGGCCAGGTCGTCCGACGGGTCGGCCACGGCCTGCACCCAGGCCATGTCCACATCCGCCGGGATCACCACCCGCGCCAGGTCCCCGTCATAGGCGCGTGCCTTCAGGGTTTCGGCCCGCCGCCCGGTGATCGCCACCACCGGCACGCCGCCCAGGGCGCGCAGATCGGCCAGGCGCTGCGCGCCCAGGGTTTCCGCCGCCAGCGACAGCACGCTGAACCCGGTGTCGTCCGCCAGCACCACCGGCACGCCCATGCGCAGGTCCGCCCGCGCGCGCGCCAGAAGCTCGGTGATATCGGGAAAAAGACTCATGCCCGCGATCCTGTAATGTTCAGCGTTCTACCTATGCTCTCGCTCGGGAAATGTGAAACAATTCCCGCGCCTCGGACACGAGGACGTGAGAGATTTGCAGCAAACATTGCCGATTGCACCCGGTGGGCTCAAGTGATGCAAAAGGCTCAGGAGGACCGTGACATGGCACAGCTCAAGAAAATCCTGCTTGTGGACGATGACGAAGATCTGCGCGAGGCGCTCAGCGAACAACTGGTGCTGACCGAGGATTTCGACGTGTTCGAGGCCTCGGACGGGCATGGCGCTCTGGAACGGGTCAAGGAGGCGATCTATGACCTTATCATCCTCGACGTGGGTCTGCCCGATACGGACGGCCGCGAATTGTGCCGCCTGATGCGCAAACAGGGGGTCAAAAGCCCGATCCTGATGCTGACGGGCCATGACAGCGACGCCGACACGATCCTGGGGCTGGATGCCGGGGCGAACGATTACGTCGCCAAACCGTTCAAGTTCCCGGTGCTGCTGGCCCGCATCCGCGCGCAACTGCGCCAGCACGAGCAGTCCGAGGACGCCATCTTCGTGCTTGGGCCCTACACGTTCAAGCCGGCGATGAAGATGCTGATCACCGAGGACGACCGCAAGATTCGCCTGACCGAGAAAGAGACCAACATCCTCAAGTTCCTCTACCGCTCGACCGACGGCGTCGTGCCGCGCGACGTCCTGCTGCACGAGGTCTGGGGCTACAACGCCGGGGTCACGACCCATACGCTCGAGACCCACATCTATCGCCTGCGGCAGAAAATCGAGCCCGACCCCTCGAATGCGCGTCTTTTGGTCACAGAGTCGGGTGGATATCGGCTTGTGTCGTAGCAGGGTGTGGATTGACGTGGATCAAAGTGATACCCTGTTCTCATGTTTAGGGTTCACCTAACCCGTGCATGTCCGGGTCATGACATGTACCTCCCTGTTGGACTGGCCGGGCCTAGTGCCCGGCCGTTTTTTTTGACCGACAGGTGAGCGGGGTCATGAAACTGGTGCCGGAAACCTGATGTCGGTGACATCGATCACGAAGAACGGGAAATACTCCCCGGTGCCAAAGAAGTTCCCGGCCTCCACATGGGTCGGCAACCGGAAACCGGCGAACTCGGCGTAATTCGACAGATAGCCGCCGAACGGCAGGACGCGGAAGGTATTGTCGGGATTGGCGTTGCTCCACCGCGGAAACTCGACACGCGTCGGCCGGCCGTCCTCGCCGACGGTGACATCGACGGATTGCTCAAGCCCCCCGTGCCTGACCACGACCCGCGCCGCGTCGTCCCCCAGTTGCTCCCACGTGACGTCGGGGCCGGGCAGCAACGCCGCCGGCGTCCAGAACACCGCCTCGGCCACATACCGCCCGAAAGCCGAGCGGGAATGGTCCGGATCGCCGCCCAGCCGCGCGACGGGCACCAGACCGGCAAGCCAGAACCGCGTCCAGGTGGTGCCGTCGGAACCGGACAGGCGCGACAGACCGGAACCGGCGGACATTTTCCACACGAACCCCTCCGGGGCGGCAAGCACCTGTTCCGCGGTCATGTCCATGTAATTCGGCGCGTTTTTCGACCCGAGTCCGAATTTCCCCTTCATGCCGATCTGCGCCACCGTGCAAAGCGGCGTGCCTTCGGCGATCGCGAACCGGAAAAACCGGCGGGCGGGTTCGGGCAGTCCGGCGACCATGTCGGCCGAAAACCGTTGCGGGTCGCGTGGCTGCAACGCCAGCAGACGCGCCATCTCGGCGGCGTCGGCCCTGTGGTCCTGCTGCCGCCAAGCCAGCAAACCGGCCAGAATCACTGCCGGAACCACCGCGGCAAGTGCAAAAAGCGTCGTCACCCGTCCAATCCCGTCCCAAGCCGCTCATCGCGAACGGCATCTTTCCGTCACCGGCTTCGCCAAAGAAAAGCGGCGTCGTCGGCAGACCGCTGCCCACACCGTTGATGCAACCCGCGACGTGCAGCCCGCGCCCTTGCCGGCCTCACCGCTTGATCCTTACCCTGACCGGCAATCCGGGCCGCAGGAAGCCGTCAGGATTCGGAAATTCAACCAGCAGGGACCCCTCGCCGGTCGAGGGGTCGAGGTCAAATCCAAGCGCCACGGGCTTGCCGAGGTGGCCGTAGAGCCGTTCGTTCGGCAGCAACAGTTCGAAGTGCAGCTTCCTTGCCTCGTCGATCGTGTATTCGCCATGCGCCAGGCGCTCGACCGCGTCTTCGGTCTTTATGAACACGCGAACGTTTATGGGATGGAGTTGAACCAGCGTCGCGATCGGGCCCGAGAGCGACGTGCTGTAGTTGGTGCCTGCATGGACCATCGGGGCGGAAACCAACCCGTCCGCCGTGGCGTGGATATCATGCTCTTTCAGGTTCTCCTGCGCTGCCGCATGGCGGAACTCCGCCGCTTCGACATCCAGCCGTGCGATCTCGGCTTCAAAAACGGCGTCGCCATGTGCCGCCAGTGACACCGCATCGCGCTTTTTCAGTTCGTCCAACCGGGCGAGGTCCCGCTGTTTTTCCATCAGAACGGCGTTCGCCCGTTCCAACTCTGACCTCGCTATCCTCAGTTCCAGTTCGCTGGCCCGCTTGTCCAGCGTCACCAGCAGATCACCTTCAGCCACCGACTGGCCTTCCGAAAACAGGATCTCCTCGATCTGACCGTCGATCGACGGGGCGATCACCCACATCTTCGCCGCGGTGACGATTCCCCGCGCGCCCCGTGCCTCCTCCTCGGCAACACTTGGGCCGGCGCCCGCGAAGACCGCGGCGGCCAAGGCGAATGCCACGGGTTTTGCCAACAGACGCGCCATGAAGACACCATCTAACCCCTTTTGATTCCGGCGATTTTAACGGAGGTCGCGATCAGGCCGGACAACCCCGATCATAGCCGTGCGAACGGCATATTGCCAAGTCCGGCGCGAGGCCCGGCCGCCCGCGCCAATTCCGGTGGCGCATCGCCGGACCGCGGGTTAGGTTGCGCTGATCCGAACCAAGGAAGACCGCCGCCATGCCATTCACCGTCGCCACCTGGAACATCAACTCGGTCCGCCTGCGCGAGCCCATCGTGCTCAGGCTGTTGCAGGAAGAGGCGCCGGATGTCCTGTGTCTGCAGGAATGCAAGTCGCCGGTTGACAAGATCCCGGTCGAGGGGTTTGCGGCGCTGGGCTATACCCACATGATCGCGCGCGGGCAAAAGGGCTACAACGGCGTCGCCATCCTGTCCAAGCTGCCGATCGAGGATCTGGGCGACAAGGATTTCGCCGGTCTGGGCCATGCCCGGCACGTGGCCGGACGGCTGGAAAACGGCGTGACCATCCACAACTTCTACGTCCCGGCGGGCGGCGACGTGCCGGACCGCGAGGTGAACGAGAAGTTCGGCCAGAAGCTCGACTACCTCACCGACATGCGCGACTGGTTCCGCGCCGAAAAGCCCGGGAAATCCATTCTGGTCGGCGATCTCAACATCGCCCCGCGCGAGGATGACGTCTGGTCCCACAAGCAACTGCTCAAGATCGTTTCGCACACGCCGATCGAGGTCGAGCACCTGGCCGAGATGCAGGAGGCCGGCAATTGGGTCGACATCACCCGGCAGGACATCCCCCAGGGGCTGCTCTACAGCTGGTGGTCCTACCGGGCCCGCGACTGGGACGCCGCCGACAAGGGGCGGCGGCTGGATCATGTCTGGGCCACGCCCGACATCTCCGGCGCCGGCCATTCCAGCCGCATCCTGCGTGACGCCCGCGGATGGGACAAACCCAGCGACCACGCGCCGGTTTTCGCGACATTCGATCTGTAACGCGGCAAAGCCGGCAACTCGGCTCTTGGTTTCCGCTGCAAGCGGCTGCATATAGGGGCCAAGTTCGAACCAGAGAGTAGAAGCCATGGAAATTCTGAACGACGCGGATGCGCCCGCCGCCACCGATCTGATCAAGGACACGACCGAGGCCACATTCATGGCCGACGTCGTCGAGGCATCGCAGCAGGTCCCGGTGATCGTGGATTTCTGGGCGCCCTGGTGCGGCCCGTGCAAGACCCTGGGCCCGTTGCTGGAAGAAGCGGTCACCGCCGCCAAGGGCGCGGTCCGGATGGTCAAGATCAACGTGGACCAGGCGCAGATGATCGCTTCGCAGATGCGCATCCAGTCGATCCCGACCGTCTACGCCTTCTACCAGGGTCAGCCGATCGACGGTTTCCAGGGCGCGCTTCCGGGGTCCGAGATCAAGGCCTTCGTGGACCGCGTGATCAAGGCCGCAGGCGGCGAAAGCCCCGGCGACCAACTGGACGAAGCAGTTGCCGCCGCCGAAGAGATGCTGGCCGAAGGCGCCGCGGTGGACGCCGCGCAGACCTTCGCCGCCATCCTGGGCGAGGACCCGCAACATGCCGGCGCCTATGGCGGCCTGGTGCGCGCCCACATCGCGATGGGCGACCTGGATCAGGCCGAGGCGGTGCTGAACGGCGCGCCGGCCGAAATCTCTAGATCGGCCGAACTGGAAGCGGCCCATGCGCAACTGGAACTGGCCCGGCAGGCGGCCAATGCCGGCCCGGTGGCCGAACTGACCGCCAAGGTCGAGGCCGAGCCGGACAACCACCAGGCCCGTTTCGACCTGGCGCAGGCGCTGCACGCGAACGGCAAGGTGGACGAGGCCGTGGCGCAGCTGCTGGAGCTGTTCCGCCGCGACCGCGAGTGGAACGACGGTGCGGCCAAGACCCAGCTTTTCACCATCTTCGACGCGCTCAAACCGAACGATCCGGTGGTTCTGCATGGTCGGCGCAAGCTCAGCTCGATGATATTTGCCTAATTCGGGATCAGAGCTACACTCGGGTACATGATGCACCCCGCCGACTTGCCGGATACGGTCCCGGTTTTCCCCTTGCCCGGGGCGCTGCTGCTGCCCCGGTCGCGGCTGCCGCTGCACATCTTCGAGCCGCGCTACCTGCAGATGCTGGACGACGCGCTGAAGACACCCGAGCGGCTCGTCGGCATGGTGCAGCCGAACCCCTGTCAGAACAATGGCGACAACCTGCACCTGATCGGCTGCGCCGGGCGCGTCACCCAGTTTTCCGAGACCGAGGACGGGCGCTACCTGATCACCCTGACCGGCATTTCCCGGTTCCGGATCCGGGCCGAGCTTGACGGGTTTTGCCCCTATCGCCGCTGCACCGTGTCCTGGGACGGGTTCGACCGCGACCTGGGCAAGCCCGAGGCGGACAACGGTTTCGACCGCAAGCGGTTCATGCGCCTGCTGGAACGCTTCTTCGCCTCGCGCCATCTCTCGACCGACTGGGAAACGCTCAAGGACGCCGACGAGGAACTGCTGGTCAATTCCCTCTCGATGCTGCTGGACTTCGATCCCGAAGACAAGCAGGCCCTGCTCGAAGCGCCCTGCCTCAAGACCCGGCGCGAGACGCTGGTCATGCTGATCGAATTCGCCCTGCGCGGCGGCTCAAACGAGGAAACCCTGCAATGACCGAACCCCACCCGGCCTTCGACCGCCGGATGCTCGAAGCGTTGATCTGCCCGCAGACGCACACGACGCTGGAATACGACGCCGAGCGGCAGGAGTTGTTGTCCAAGGCGGCCGGTCTTGCCTTTCCGATCCGCAACGGCATCCCGGTCATGTTGGTGGACGAGGCCCGCAAGCTCGACTAGATCGCGCGGCCCTGCAGCAGTTTCGGCAGATCCCCGGTCAGCCCGGCGGCCTCGCGGACGAAACCGCGCCGCAGCGACGGCAGCGAACCGACGATCCCCATGCCGATGTCGCGGCCCAGCCGAAGAATGGGATTGTCGTTGGAAAACAGCCTGTTGAACAGATCCGTGGCCAGCGCCAGCGTGGCGGTGTCGAAGCGCCGCCACTCCTGGTACCGCTCCAGAACTCCGGTCGATCCGATATCCTCGCCGCGCCGCCCGGCCAGCGTCAGCACCTCGGCCAGGGCGCCCACGTCGCGCAGCCCGGCGTTCAGGCCCTGGCCCGCGATCGGGTGCATCCCGTGCGCGGCGTCGCCCACCAGCGCCAGCCGCTCGCCGACGAAGGAATTGGCGATGGTCAGGTTCAGCGGATATGTGAACCGCTTGCCCTCCAGGCTGATCTCGCCCAGGAAATCGCCAAATCGCGGGCGCAGGATCTGCAGATAGTCGGCGTCGGACATGGCGTTGATGCGATGCGCCATCTCGCTGCGCTCGCTCCACACGATCGAACTGCGGTTGCCGGTCAGCGGCAGGATCGCCAGCGGACCCGGCGGCATGAAGAACTGATGCGCGATGCCGTGATGTGGCAACTCATGCGCAATGGCGCAGACCAGCGCCGTCTGGCCGTAATCCCAGCCGGTGCGCCTGATCCCGGCGCGCTGCGCCGTGCCGCTGCCGCGACCGTCGCAGCCCACCAGCAGCCGCCCGCGCAGCGCGGATCCGTCATCCAGCGTCACGGTCACGCCGCCGGCATCGGTGTCCTGCGCCACCACCGATCTGCCGCTGATCTGGGTGATCGCCTTCTCCTCGGCCATGGCCTCCAGGAACGCCCGCCGCAGGTGGCGGTCCTCGACCATGTAGCCCATCGGGCCTTCCTCGATCTCGGCATGGTCGAAATGCATGAAGAACGGCGACGGCCCGGCGCCCGCATGGCCGTCCGTCACCTTGATTTCCAGCATCGGCTGCGCCTGATCGGTCACCCGGTCCCAGACTCCCACCGCCCGCAGCAGCCGCTGCGAGGCCAGCGCCAGCGCATAGGCGCGCCCGTCGAAGGCCGCGTTCTTGCGCACCTTCTCGGCCAGCGCGTCGACCACCGTCACCGAATGGCCGGTCTGCGCCAGTGCCAGGGCAAGGGCAGGGCCGTTCAGGCCGCCGCCCACGATCAGGATATCCGAAACCTTTTCCATGGCCTGCAATATGCGCGACCTTTCGGGATTGTCCATGCGCAGTCCTGTCGCTACCGTCGCGAAGATCGAAAAAACGCGGAGGCGGCGATGCAGGACTGGCTGGTGATGACGGCAAGCGATCTGGGCCGTGAAATCGGCGCTGGGCGGATCGACCCGGTCGACCTGGCCGAGTGCTACCTGTCTGCCATCGACGCCCATCCGCACCGCGACCGCATCTATGCCCGCGTCACCCACGACCGCGCCCGGGCCGAGGCGATGGCCGCGCGCGAACGCGCCAAGCTGGGACTGCGCCGCTCGCTTCTGGACGGGGTTCCGGTCAGCTGGAAGGACCTGTTCGACACCGCCGGGATCGCGACCGAGGCGGGCTCGGCCCTGCTGAAGGACCGGGTGCCCGAATCCGACGCCGCGGTGGTCCGCAACGCCACCGCGCTGGGGGCGGTCTGCCTGGGCAAGACGCATATGAGCGAACTGGCCTTTTCCGGGCTGGGTCTGAACCCGGTTACCCAGACGCCGCCCTGCGTCAACGACGAGGCGGCGGTCCCCGGCGGTTCCTCCTCGGGTGCGGCGGCCTCGGTCGCCTTCGGCCTCGCCGCCTGTGGCATCGGGTCGGATACCGGCGGCTCGGTGCGCATCCCTGCAGCCTGGAACGATCTGGTCGGGCTCAAGACCACCTCGGGCCGGCTCAGCCTCGAGGGCGTGGTGCCGCTCTGCCTGAAATTCGACACCGTCGGCCCGCTGGCCCGGTCGGTCGAGGACGCGGCGCAGATGCTGGCGCTGCTCGAAGGCGGCACGCCCGCCGATCTGCGCGGCGCAAGCCTGCGGGGCCGCCGCTTTGCCGATCTGCAGACGGTGGCGCGGGACGACCTGCGCGACACGCCCGGCAGCGCCCACGACGAGGCGCTGCGGCGCCTGGCGGCGGCCGGGGCCGAGATCGTCCCCCTGAAGGTGCCCGAACTGCCCGATGCGGTTGCCCTGTCCGGCGTGCTCTACACCACCGAGGCCTATGGCCTGTGGCGCGAGGTGATCGAGGCGAATCCGGGCGCCATGTTCCCCGAGATCCTCGAACGGTTCCGGGCCGGCCGGACGGTCGCCGGGCCCGATTACGTGGCCGCCTGGGCCAAGCTCGAGGCCGCGCGGGCCGCCTGGGACGCGGCCACCGCCGGCTTCGACGCCGTTCTGGCCCCGACCGCCGTGACCATGCCGCCGAACCTCGAGCGGCTGACAAGCGATCACGACTATTACGTCACCGAAAACCTGCTGGCCCTGCGCAACACCCGGATCGGCAACCTGATGGGGCTCGCGGCCCTTACCCTGCCCACCGGGACGCCGGGCTGCGGGTTGATGCTGCTGGGCCATCCGGACTCGGAAGAGGCGCTGTTGCGGCTGGGCGCGGCGGCCGAAAAGGCGCTGACCTGAATGCCACAATCCCCTGTTTCGGCACCGCTTTGTCTGGACGAAACGGGGCACGGTCTGTAACTTGAGGGATAACGGGGCGTCCATGATCCCGGCACTGAGGCAGTTGTTATGAATTTTCCCGAGCGGTTCTCGAACCTACCGCCTTATGCATTTCCGCGTCTTCGCGCCCTGCTCGACCATCACGAGCCGGGCGGAGATGTCGTGCATATGACCATCGGCGAGCCGAAACACGCCTTTCCCGCCTGGGTCACCGATGTCATCAACGAGAACGCAGCCGGCTTCCAGAGCTATCCCGACAATGACGGAACCCCGGAATTGCGCCGCGCCATCACCGGCTGGATCCGGCGCCGCTACGGCGTCGAGATGGATCCCGACACCAACGTGATGGCGCTGAACGGCACGCGCGAGGGGCTCTACAACGCCGCAATGGCGCTCTGCCCCGAGCAGAAGAACGGCCGGCGGCCCATCGTTCTCTGCCCCAACCCGTTCTACCAGGTCTACATGGTCGCTTCGATCTCGGTCGGGGCCGAGCCGCATTTCGTGCCGGCGACCGCCGCCACCGGGCACCTGCCGGATTACGCCGGCCTGCCCGAGGATGTGCTGAATCGCACCGCCGTCGCCTATATCTGCTCGCCCGCCAACCCGCAGGGCGCGGTCGCGCCGCGCGACTACTGGGAGGGGCTGATCCGGCTGGCCGAACGCTACGATTTCCGCATCTTCGCCGACGAATGCTATTCCGAGATCTACCGCGACGCGCCCCCTGTCGGCGTCCTGACCGTGGCGCAGGAGCTGGGCGCGGACCCCGAGCGGATCACGCTGTTCAACTCGCTCTCGAAACGCTCGAACCTGGCGGGCCTGCGGTCGGGTCTGATCGCGGGCGGGCCGGACTCGATCCGGCGGGTCAAGCAGCTGCGGGCCTATTCCGGCGCGCCGCTGCCGTCGCCGCTGCAGGCCGCCGCCGCCCGGGTCTGGGCCGACGAGACGCATGTCGAGGAAAACCGCGCCTTCTATCAGGAAAAATACCGCATCGCGGACCAGGTCTTTGCCGGGGTGCAGGGCTACATGCCGCCCGAGGCGGGGTTCTTCCTCTGGCTGCCGGTGGATGACGGTGAACAGGCGGCGCTGAAGCTGTGGCGCGAAACCGGGGTCCGGGTTCTGCCGGGCGCCTATCTCGCGCAGGGAAAACCGGGGCAGAACCCGGGCGAAGGATACATAAGGGTCGCGATGGTGGCCCCAAAAACAGAGTTGCAGCGCGGGCTGAACACGCTCCGCGACTGCATCTACGGGTAAGGTACGAGGGTAGCATGGCATCATACAACGCGCGTAACCGCGACCCGCTGCTGGACAGCAACATGCAGGCGGCGATCGAAAAGCGAGGCAAGGAACTGATCGGCATCCTGCTGATCCTTCTGGGCTTGGCCGCCGCCGCGATGATCGGCTCCTACACGCCGGACGATCCGAACTGGATGGTCTCGACCGACGCGCCGGTGCAGAACTGGATGGGCCGGATCGGCGCCTCGATCGCGGCGCCCCTGTTCATGATCGTCGGCTGGGGCAGCTGGGGCATCGCGCTGGTGCTGATCGCCTGGGGCGTGCGCTTTGCCCTGCATCGCGGCGAGGACCGCGCGATCGCCCGCCTGATCTTCGCGCCGATCTGGATCGCGGTGGTGTCGGTCTATGCCGCCACGCTGGTTCCGGGCGCCGAATGGCGCGCGACGCACAGCTACGGGCTGGGCGGGCTGTTCGGCGACACCGTGATGGGCGCGTTGCTGACGCTGCTGCCGATCTCGTCGCATTTCATGGTCAAGCTGATGTCGCTGACGATGGCGGCGGGAATGGTCGCGCTGGGAATCTTCGTGCTGGGCTTCACCATGGCCGACGTCCGGCGCGGGTTCCGCGCCTTCCTGTTGGGGCTGGTGATGGCCTATGACCTGCTGATGCAGCTCCTGGGCCGCGGGGCCGCAGCCACCGCCCAGGCCGCTCGCGACCGCCGCGCCCAATGGTCCGAACGCAAGGCCGCCCGCAGGATGCCCGCCGATTTCGCGACCGACGACGATGTCGCCTATGCCGAACCGCTGTTCGAGGCGCCGGTTCCGGAACGTCCCGCGCCCGCGCCGAAAACCGGGCTGCTGGCCCGGATGCCCGCTATGATCCGCCGCCCCGAGCCGCTGCCGCAGCCGGAACTGGTCGAGCGCGCGCCGGTGCAGGGCTATGACGAGATGCCAGGCGACGACCGCATCCGCTCCAAGATCGCCGCGGCCGTCCAAAGCCGCAAGGTCGCCGCCGGCGTCATGGCCCCTGCGCCCGATCCGGCCCGCCCCCTGACCAAGGGCCGCGGACGCGGCCCGGAGCCGCTGGTGCTCGACACGACGCGGCGCGGACACCTGCCGCCCGAACCGCCGCTGACCGCCGGCGCGGCCACGCTGCCGCCCGAGCCGCCGGTCTCGGCCAGACCGGCCGCAGCCGCCGACCGGGCGCAGCCCGAGGCGGCGCACCAGCCCGACGCCTTTTCCGAGGACGATTTCGACGCCGGCGACGTGTTCGACGACGATGACGGGCCGCTGCCGCAGGTGCCGCCCCGGCCGGCCATGTCGATCCCGGTGGCCGAGCCGCGCAAGCCGGTCGTGGCCCAGCCGGTGCGCCGCGCGCCGCAGCCGTCCCGCCGGGCGCAGGAAGAGGCGCAGCCCGGCCTGTCCTTCGAGGACAACGCCGCGGATTTCGAACTGCCGCCCCTCAGCCTGCTGTCCAATCCCGCCGCGATCCAGCGCCACCACCTCAGCGACGAGGCGCTGGAAGAAAACGCGCGGATGCTCGAAAACGTGCTGGACGACTATGGCGTCAAGGGCGAGATCGTCAGCGTTCGCCCCGGTCCCGTCGTCACCATGTACGAACTCGAACCGGCGCCAGGCCTCAAGGCAAGCCGCGTGATCGGCCTGGCCGACGACATCGCCCGTTCGATGTCGGCGCTGTCGGCGCGGGTTTCCACCGTGCCGGGCCGCTCGGTCATCGGCATCGAGCTGCCCAACGAGAACCGCGAGATGGTGGTGCTGCGCGAAATCCTCGCCAGCCGCGATTTCGGCGACGGCAACCACGCCCTGCCGCTGGCGCTGGGCAAGGATATCGGCGGCGGCTCGGTCGTGGCCAACCTCGCCAAGATGCCCCACCTGCTGATTGCCGGGACCACCGGCTCGGGCAAGTCGGTGGCGATCAACACCATGATCCTGTCGCTGCTCTACAAGCTGACACCCGAGGAATGCCGGCTGATCATGATCGACCCCAAGATGCTGGAACTTTCCGTCTATGACGGCATCCCGCACCTGCTGTCGCCCGTGGTCACCGACCCGAAAAAGGCGGTCGTCGCCCTGAAATGGGTCGTGGGCGAGATGGAGGACCGCTATCGCAAGATGTCCAAGATGGGCGTGCGCAACATCGCCGGCTACAACGGCCGCGTGAAGGAGGCGCTGTCCAAGGGCGAGATGTTCAGCCGCACGGTGCAGACCGGGTTCGACGACGACACCGGAGAACCGGTCTTCGAGACCGAGGAATTCGAACCCAGGGCCATGCCCTACATCGTCGTCATCGTCGACGAGATGGCCGACCTGATGATGGTCGCGGGCAAGGAGATCGAGGCCTGCATCCAGCGCCTGGCGCAGATGGCGCGGGCCAGCGGCATCCACCTCATCATGGCGACGCAGCGCCCGTCGGTGGACGTGATCACCGGCACCATCAAGGCCAACTTCCCGACCCGGATCTCGTTCCAGGTCACCTCCAAGGTCGACAGCCGCACGATCCTGGGCGAAATGGGCGCCGAGCAGCTGCTGGGGCAGGGCGACATGCTCTACATGGCGGGCGGCGCCAAGATCACCCGCTGCCACGGCCCCTTCGTGTCGGATGAAGAGGTCGAGGAAGTGGTGAACCACCTCAAGCAGTTCGGGCCGCCGGACTATCTGGGTGGGGTGGTCGAGGGGCCGGACGAGGACAAGGCCGACGACATCGACGCGGTGCTGGGCCTGAACACCGGCGGCAACACCGACGGCGAAGATGCGCTCTACGACACCGCCGTCGCCATCGTCATCAAGGACCGCAAGTGTTCGACCTCCTACATCCAGCGGAAACTCGCCATCGGCTACAACAAGGCCGCGCGCCTGGTCGAGCAGATGGAGGAAGAGGGCGTCGTCTCGGCGGCCAACCACGTCGGCAAGCGTGAAATTCTCGTGCCCGAGCAGTAAGCCCATTCCCAAACGGGGGCAGAGCGCCTATCTGGACTCGCATGAAACAGATCATTCTCGCCTTCGCGCTCTCGCTGGCGGCGCCTGCCGCCTGGGCCGCAGACAAGCTGCCGCTCTCCGCGATTTCCAACTATCTCAACGGCCTGACCACCGTCGAGACCACCTTCACGCAGGTCAACGATGACGGCTCGCTCAGCACAGGCAAGCTGTGGCTGCAGCGCCCCGGCCGGATGCGGTTCGAATACGATCCGCCCGAGCAGGCCGTGGTCGTCGCCAAGGGCGGGACGGTCATCATCCATGACCCCAAGTCGAACCAGCCGCCCGAGCAATATCCGCTCAGAAAGACGCCGCTGTCGATCGTTCTGGCGCGGCGGGTTGACCTGGGACAGGCCAACATGGTCGTCGGGCACGATTTCGACGGCACCTCGACCGTGGTGACGGCGCAGGACCCCAAGAACCCCGAATACGGCAAGATCGAGCTGATGTTCACCGGCGATCCGGTCGAACTGCGCAAATGGGTGGTGCATGACGGCGGCGGCACGCGCACGACGGTGATCCTCGGGCCGCTGACCAAGGGCAACAGCTACAACCAGAACCTGTTCGTGGACGGAGAGCCGGGCGTCGCCACCAAACGCTGAGACGCCCGGAACCTTGCCGAACTCAGTAGCCGCAGAACGCCAGCTGCTGGCGGTATAGCTCGGCCCGCGCATCGACGTTGTCGGCGACCCGCAGCAGCCAGGATTTGGCGTTGTACGAGCCGCGGGCGTAGCCGGCATGACCCTCGTGATAGGCCAGGTACTGGTTGCGGGTGTCGCTCGGGTGAATGCCGTTCTTTTCCCAGGTCTTGTTCATGTACCAGCCCATGAAGTCCGAGGCGTCGCGGATGCGGTCGCGCTTGGCCCGCCGCTTGCCGGTCTCCTTCTGGTACTGCTCCCACGTCCCGTCCAGCGCCTGACTGAACCCGTAGGCGCTGCTCTGGCGGCCCATCGGGATCACCCCCAGCACGAACTTGTGCGGCGTGCGCGCATCGTGCCGGTACTTGCTCTCCTGATAGATCGTCGCCATCTGGACATGGACCGGAACGCCCCATTTGCGTTCGGTGTTCTGGAATGCCTTGATGTAGTCCGGGCGCTGCTTGGCGATGCTGCAGGCATCATTGAGATTGCTTGGCGGAGTCTTGGACCCGCCACCACAGGATGCCAGAATCAGCACCGCCACCAACGCGCAAAGAGATCTGCTCATCTGCCTCTTGCCCTTTTTTTGCAGGCATTCTAACGCATTTCGGGGACTGTGGAAATCACAATCGTTACAGAACCATAGCCGGAAGCGTCTGTTTTTCGGCAACCCGCCGCATTGACAAGCCCGCGCCTGTTCTGGCAAGCGCCCCGGCGACAGGCGACTGCGGGGGCTGCCGGACGGTTTCCCGCGGGGCGCAGCAAGCCGCGATTCCGGGCACTGTAACAGTCAAGTTCACAGACTGTTTCCCCGTATTTCGGATCAATTATTGGACATCCGGGTCCGCTTGAGAGTACTAAGAAGCTTGGGGGCTAGTGTAATGTTAAAGACTTGTGCCAAGTATTCATTGGGCCAGGTGGTCCGTCATAAGAAGCACCCCTTCCGAGGGGTGGTATTTGATGTCGACCCGGAATTCTCCAATACCGAAGAGTGGTATCAGGCGATCCCGGAAGACAGTCGTCCGGCAAAGGAGCAGCCCTATTATCACCTGCTCGCCGAGAACGACCAATCCTATTACGTCGCCTACGTGTCGGAGCAGAACCTGATCGAGGACCGCTCGGGTGAGCCGTTGGATCATCCCGACATTCCCGACATGTTCGGTCCGTTCCAGGACGGTGCCTATCCGCTGCACTTTCAGCTGAACTGACCGGCACCGCCCGGAGGTTCTTCGGGGGCGTAACTCGTCAATACCCCAGGGCGCAGCCGTCCTTGCGCGGATCGCTGGCGGCTTCCAGCACGCCGTTCTTGCAGATGCGGATGGCCTGCGCGCCGCCCAGGGGCGCGGGCGGCGTCTCGACCCTGTGGCCCAGATCGGCCAGTTGCTGCCTGACCAGATCCGGATAGCCGGTCTCGACCTTCAGCACGCCGCCGTCGGCAAAGCTGCGGGGGGCGTCCATCGCCGCCTGCAGGCCCATGTCCGCATCGACGAGATTGGTCAGGAAACGCGCGTGGCCGGCGGGCTGATAGCCGCCGCCCATCACGCCGAAGGGCATCATGATCCGGCCGTTTTCGCGCAGGAAACCGGGAATGATCGTGTGCATCGGACGCTTGCCGCCGGCCAGTTCGTTCGGGTGCCCCGGCTCCAGCGTGAACCCCGCGCCGCGGTTCTGCAGCAGGATCCCGAACTTCTCCGACGCGATCCCCGAGCCGAAGCTGTGAAAGATCGAATAGATCAGCGACACCGCCATCCGGTCGCGGTCGACGACGGTGATATAGACCGTGTCCTTGTGCACCGCTTCGGTCAGCGGCGCGGCGGCGGGCATCGCCTTTCTCCGGTCGATCAGCGCCGCAAGCCGGGCCGCGGTTTCGGGGGCCAGGAATTGCTCCATCCGCGTGGCGTAATCGGGATCGGCGATGAAGCGGTTGCGCGCGTCATAGGCCAGTTTGGCGGCTTCCGCCTCGACATGCACCCGCTCGGCGCCCAGCGGGTCCATCGACGAAATGTCGAAATGGCTCAGGATGTTGAGCATCAGGATCGCGGTCGCGCCCTGGCCGTTGGGCGGGTGCTCGACCAGTTCGACGCCGCGGTACTCGCCGCAGATCGGCGCGCTTTCCGTGCAGCGGGTCGCGGCGAAATCCTCGGCCGTGTGAACCCCGCCCATCGCGTTCAGCGTCGCGACCATGTCCTCGGCAACCTCGCCGGTATAGAAGGCGTCGCGCCCGTGCAGCGCGACGCGGCGCAGAACCTCGGCCTGCTGCGACGCGCGGAAGATCTGGCCGACGATCGGAACCCGGCCGCCGATCAGGTAATGATCCCGCGCCGCCCCCTGCAGCGCATTGGCCCCGTTCGTCCAGTCGAAGGCGACGCGCGGGGCGACGGGAACGCCGCGTTCCGCATAGTGGATCGCCGGTTGCAGCACCGCCTCCAGCCCCAGCCGGCCTTCGGTCTCGGACAGGTGGCAGAACGCGTCGATGGCGCCGGGGATCGTCACCGCGTGCGGGCTGCCCAGCGGCACGCCGGTCAGCCCCGCATCGCGCAACGGCTGCGCCTCGGCGGCTGCCGGCGCGCGGCCCGATCCGTTGAGGGCCCGGATCTCGGTCTCGCCGGGGCGGTTGTACAGCACGAAGCAATCGCCGCCGATGCCCGTCATCTGCGGCTCGCAAATTCCCAGCAGGACCGCGCCGGCGATCGCCGCATCCATGGCGTTGCCGCCGGATCTGAGAATCTCCAGCGCCGCCAGCGCCGCCAGCGGATGCGACGTTGCGCACATGCCTTCGGTCGCGAACACTTCGGACCGGCCCGGCAATTGAAAATCACGCATACCCATGCTCTCCCGTAAACGGCGACGAGCCTAGAACGCTCAGATGGATTGTCCAGAGACGAGTGGGAGAAGTTCCTCGGCGCCGCTCACTGGGTGGGGGCTGTGACACACGGCGCCGAGGGAAGCTGATTTGAGCTACCCGTCCGTTATGGCCCCCCTTTGCGGCGGCACGATGGTTGGTTCGGGGCCTTATTGTGACCGCGTGGTCCCCCCAGATCGAACCGCAGCGACAGCCGGTTCCACCCCTTGCGGCGTTCATAGCCGACGGCGCTGGACAGCTGCCGGATCAGAAACCAGCCGAATCCGCCTTCGGGCAGGTCCTGCAGGTCCCTATCGACGCTGGCCGGTTCGCCGGCGGGCACCCGCAGCCCGGGCAGGGGCCGGCCGGTGTCCCAGATCAGGATGTCCAGCCGGTCCGGGCGCAGCCGACACTCGACCCGGACCCGCGCCGGTTCCAGCCCGGCATAGGCGTGCTCAACCACGTTGTTGACCGCCTCCGCCAGCGCGATCTTCACGTCCGCCGCGCGCTCCTCGGTCAATCCGCGGGCGCCAAGCCTCAGGGCCAGCGTCGCGATCGCCGCGCTGGCCGCCGCTTCGGTCGCGGGAAAGCAAAGCTCCAGCCGGTTCTGATCCTGCAACCGTTCCACGCCGGTCCAGTCCCGCCCCGGGTCACTCCGCGCGCTCGGACAGGGCATCGTCGAGCGTGGGATAGAGGGTGAACACCGTGTCCATGCGCGTCAGCCGGAACACCTTTTCGACGACCGGGGTCAGCCCGGCCAGGTCCAGCCTGCGCCCGCCGCCCAACTGCTTCATCGCCGCGACGATCGCGCCCAGGCCGCTCGAATCGATGAACTCGACGGCGCTCAGGTCCAGGATCACCCGCTCCGGCCCGCCCTCGGTCTCGGCGCGCATGTCTTCCTTGAACTGAATGGCCATCGCCGCGTCGATCCGGTCGGCCCCGACGGTGATCACCTGCGTTGTCCCGGCCACTCTGCTGCTCAGGCTCATGCCCCGGTTCCCCCCGAAAAATTGACTGCGTTGCGTAGAAATACGCTAGACGCCAATTCTTACCATTCGGTATTCATCGCCCCGGATCAGAAGGAGTTTCGAGATGAAAGAGGTTGTGATCGCCGGTGCGGCCCGCACGCCGATGGGCGGCTTCCAGGGCATGTTCGACGGCGTCGGCGCGGCCGAGCTGGGCGGCGCCGCAATCCGGGCCGCGCTTCAGGGCGCCGGTGCCCGCACCGTGGACGAGGTTCTGATGGGCTGCGTGCTGCCGGCGGGGCAGGGCCAGGCCCCCGCTCGCCAGGCCGGATTTGCCGGAGGACTGGGCGAAGAAGTGCCGGCCACCACCCTCAACAAGATGTGCGGATCGGGCATGAAGGCGGCGATGATGGCCTTCGACCAGATCGCGCTGGGCCACGCCGACACCATGATCGCCGGCGGCATGGAAAGCATGACGAACGCTCCCTACCTGCTGCCCAAGATGCGCGGCGGGGCCCGAATCGGCCACGGCCAGGTCATCGACCACATGTTCCTCGACGGGCTGGAAGACGCCTATGACAAGGGCCGCCTGATGGGCACCTTCGCCGAAGATTGCGCCGAAGCCTACCAGTTCACCCGCGAGGCGCAGGACGAATACGCGCTGCAATCTCTGTCGAACGCGCTGGCGGCGCAGGACAGCGGTGCCTTCGCGGGCGAAATCGCCCCGGTCACCGTGACGACGCGCAAGGGCGAAACCGCCCATGACGCCGACGAACAGCCGAAATCGGCCCGCCCGGAAAAGATCCCGACCCTGAAGCCGGCCTTCCGCAAGGACGGCACCGTCACCGCGGCCAATTCCTCGTCGATCTCCGACGGCGCCGCCGCGCTGGTGCTGGCCTCGGCCGACGCCGCCGAGGCGCAGGGCCTCACCGTCCGCGCCCGCATCCTCGGCCATGCCAGCCATGCCCAGGCGCCGGGTCTGTTCACCACCGCGCCCGTTCCCGCCGCGAAGAAGCTGCTCGACCGCATCGGCTGGAGCGTCGACGACGTCGATCTGTGGGAAGTCAACGAAGCCTTCGCCGTCGTGCCCATGGCCTTCATGCATGAAATGGGCCTGCCGCGCGACAAGGTGAACGTCAACGGCGGCGCCTGCGCGCTGGGCCATCCGATCGGCGCCTCGGGCGCGCGGATCATGGTCACCCTGCTCAACGCGCTGGAAAAGCGCGGCCTCAAACGCGGCGTCGCGGCCATCTGCATCGGCGGCGGCGAAGGCACCGCCATCGCCATCGAGAGGGTTTGACCCTTCGCCTTTTTGCAAATACTCCGGGGGTGAATTGAGCCGCAGGCTCAAGAGGGGGCAGCGCCCCCTCCCATCCCCTCTGCACAGGCAAAGCCATGAGCGCCGATTACGACACCCTCGCCAAGACCATCGCCGCCCTCACCGAAGGCGAGACCGACCAGGTCGCCCTGATGGCCACCGTCACCTGCGAGGTGCATCATGCCGACGACCGTTTCGACTGGACCGGCTTCTACCGCGTGGCCGAGCCGGGCCTGCTCAAGATCGGCCCCTATCAGGGCGGCCACGGCTGCCTGGTGATTCCCTTCGACCGGGGCGTCTGCGGCGCCGCCGCCCGCACCGGCGAAGTGCAACTGGTGCCGGACGTGGACGCTTTCCCCGGTCACATCGCCTGCGCCTCCTCCACCCGGTCGGAGCTGGTCCTGCCGGTGCGCAATGCGGGCGGCGAGATCATCGCGGTCTTCGACATCGACAGCGACCAGCCGGATGCCTTCACTCAAACCGACGCTCAGGCGCTTAGCGCGATCCTGTCGCAGGTCTTCGCGCGCTGACGGATGCTCTGGCGTCAATGCGGCGCATGATCCGCAGGCGCCTCGCGGACATGCAGCCGCGTCGCGATCAGCACGCCGCCGATGATCAGCACCGCGCCAACACCTTGATAAATGTGTAGCCCCGCGCCCAGCACGAGGACGGATTCCACCGCCACGAAGATCGGCACGAGATAGGAAAACAGCGAGGCCGCCGAAGCGCCGATTTCCGCCGTGCCGAAGTTGAGCAGATGAAGGTAAAGCGCCCCCATGCCGACACCTATGAACAGGATCGACCCCCAAACCTGCCAGGAATAGTCGAAGGGCTTCGGCGCGCCGGTCTCGTAAGCGATGACAAAGGGCGACATGATGAGGCAGCCGAGAACGAGGATGACGAACAGGCCCTCTTCGGGCTTGGGGTGCAAGTCCCATTTCTTGAGAAGGACCAGGTAGAGACCCCGGAACGCGTTGGAGGCGATCATCAGAAGAAAGGCGAGGTGCGGCTTGAACTCGCCGAGGTTCGCAAGGCTGCCCCGGAACACGAAGACCAGGGCTCCCACAAGCGCCAGCGCAACGCCAAGGTATTGCAGCGGACGCAGCCGCTCGCCCAGCAGAAGCGCCGAGATGAGAATGGTCCACAGCGGCACGCTCGTGTAGCCGGCCCCGAGATCTATCAGGTCGTTCGACCGCAGCGCCAGGTAGACCAGCCAGGGCGTGAACACGACGCCCACGGTCGCAAGCACCGTCATGCGCAGCCAGTTTCCCAGAAAGCAGCCCAACGGATTGCCGCGCTTCACGATCACGAACGGCAGCACGCAAACAGCGGCGATCAGGCTGCGCCAGAACGCCAGCACAACCGGCGGGACCTCGTTGACCGCCAGGTTTCCGAACAGGAAGTTCCCGGCGCTGATCAGCATGGCCAGAAGCAGGGCGCCGTAGGCCAGTGTGGTCCTTCTGTCCTCCATGACGACATGAAATCACGTCCTGCCCGGCAGGCATAGCGCCGATGATCGGGGCAGCCACAGTCCAAGATGGGCTCAAGGCAGGCCGGCGCCGTATTTCGCAACCACCAGATAGAAAACCGCCGCCTGGACCACGACAATCGCGAACAGCCAGATGGAAAACCCGCGCTTGCGGGTCTTGTGGCGGAAGATCCAGCGGCCCAGAACCGCGCCGGGGCTGCCGCCGAGTGCGGCCAGCCACAGCAGCGTCCGTTCCGAAACGCGCCGCCGTTTCCCGCGCGCCCGCAGCTTGTCCCAGCCGAATGCCAGCAGCGTCAGCAGGTTGACGGCCCAGAGATAGATCACGGCATACCACATGGCCCCCGGATAGCAGCGCGCCGCCCGCACCGCCAATGAAAAATCTCTTGGAAATTTCACCGATTCGGGCCATCGTGAAAAACGCAGCTGAAATTTCACGAACGACGGAGCCGCCCGGTGAACAGCCAAGTCCCGCACAGCGCAACGCTCGGCGCCGACATCCGCGCCCTGCGCAAGGCGCGCGGCCTGACGCTGACCGGGGTCGCCGCGCGGCTCGACCGCTCCGTCGGCTGGCTCAGCCAGGTCGAGCGCGACATGTCCGAACCCTCGATCTCGGATCTGCGCCTGATCGCCCAATGTCTCGGCGTGCCGATGTCGATGTTGTTTGCCCATTCCGCGGCGCCTGCGGACGAGCAGGGCTATGTGGTGCGCGCCGGCGCCCGCCGCCCCATGGGCTCGGGCGAGGAGGGGCTGATCGAGGAACTGCTTTCCCCCGACCTGACCGACGATTTCGAGATGGTGCATTCCACCTTCCGGCCCCGCTCGCGGATGCAGACCCCGGCCAACCGCCCCACGCAGGAGGTGGGCTACATGGTTTCGGGCCGCCTCGACCTGACGATCGGCGACCGCAGCTTCACCGTCGGACCGGGCGACAGTTTCCGGATCCGGCACGAACCCTATCAATGGGCCAACCCCTATGACGAGCCCGCCGTGGCCGTCTGGGTCATCGCCCCGCCGGTCTACTGATGAGCTTCGAAGCCTGGACCATATTCGCGCTGTTCTGGGTGGTGTTCGTGACCACGCCGGGGCCGAACGCGGTCAACTGCATCTCGAACGGCATGAGCCTGCCGTTTCCCAAGGCGATGCTGGGCGTGCTGGCGATCCTGACCCAGGCCAGCGGCTTCCTGATCCTCTCGGCGCTGGGCGTCACGGCGCTGATCGCCGCCTCGGCCATCGGGTTCTTCATCGCCAAGCTGGTCGGCGCCGGGTTCCTGATCTGGCTCGGCATCCGCGGCTGGAGGAACGCCGCCAGGCCCGCGCCCGCCGCCGAGCGCCCCGCGCGCCACGTCTACCTGCACGCGCTGGCCGTCGCGGCGATCAATCCCAAAAGCGTCGCGGGCTACCTGGCCGCCTTCTCGCAATTCGTGCAGCCGGACGTGCCGATCTGGCAGCAGATGACGGTCATCATGCCCACCGCGCTGACCATCACCGCGCTCAGCTATACCGGCTTCACGCTGCTCGGCGCGCTGATGGGCAAGGCGGCGCTGGGCGCGGTCTTCAACACCTGGGTGCGCCGGCTCATGGCCGCCTGCTTCATCATCTACGGCGTGCTGCTGGGCACCAGCGCCGCGCCCGCAACCAAGGGGTAACGCGATGCATACCGGTTCCTGCCTGTGCGGTTCGGTCGCCTTCACCATCGACGGAGACCTGTCGCCGCCATCCGTCTGCCACTGCGGCCAGTGCCGCCGGCAGTCGGGCCATGTCTGGGCCTCGACCTCGACCAACCAGGACAATCTGCGCCTGACGGCCCGCGACACGCTGAGCTGGTTCCGCGCCTCCGGCACCGCCCGGCGCGGCTTCTGCGGCAACTGCGGCTCGTTCCTCTTCTGGCAGCACGATGACGAGGACACGATCTCGATCTCCATGGGGGCGCTCGACGCGCCCACCGGCCTGACCCTCGCCCGCCACATCTTCGTGGCGGACAAGGGCGACTATTACGACATCACGGACGACCTGCCCCGGCGGGCGCAATGACAGGGAAGCAAGATCATGAGTGATTTTCCGAACAAGGCCCGCGTGGTCATCATCGGCGGCGGCGTGGTGGGAACCTCCACGCTCTACCATCTGGGCAAGAAGGGCTGGACCGACTGCGTCCTGCTGGAAAAGAACGAACTGACCGCCGGTTCGACCTGGCACGCCGCCGGCAACGTGCCCACTTTCTCGACCTCCTGGGCGATCATGAACATGCAGCGCTATTCGACCGAGCTGTATTCGCGGCTCGCCGACGAGGTCGACTATCCGATGAACTACCACGTCTCGGGCTCGATCCGCCTGGCGCACAGCAAGGAGCGGATGCAGGAATTCGAACGCGCCTGCTCGATGGGCCGCTATCAGGGCATCCCGATGGAGATGTGGACGCCCGAGGAGGCGAGGGCGCGCTATCCCTTCCTCGAAACCCACGACCTGATGGGCGTGCTCTACGACCCGACCGACGGCGACATCGACCCGGCGCAGCTGACCCAGGCGCTGGCCAAGGGCGCCCGCGACCTGGGCCAGAAGATCCTGCGCTTCACCCCGGCCACAGGCGTCACCCAACATGACGACGGCACCTGGACCGTCCACACCGAAAAGGGCGATATCGCCTGCGATTACGTGGTGAACGCCGCCGGCTACTACGCGCAGCGCGTGGGCGAGTGGTTCAAACAGTACGGCGGGCGCACGGTGCCGATGATGGTGATGAGCCACCAGTACCTGCTGTCCGAGGAAATCCCCGAGATCGAGGCTTGGTCCAAGGAAAACGGCAAAAAGCTGCCCTTGCTGCGCGATGTCGATATCTCCTACTACCTGCGGCAGGAAAAGAACGGCTTCAACCTCGGACCCTACGAGCCCAATTGCCGGGCGCACTGGGCCACGGCGGACGACCCGATGCCCGAGGATTTCTCGTTCCAGCTTTGGAACGACGACCTCGACCGGATCGAGGACATCGTCACCGACGCGATGGAACGGGTGCCTGCACTCGGGACGGCCGGCGTTTCGCGGGTCATCAACGGCCCGATCCCCTACGCGCCCGACGGCCTGCCGCTGATCGGCCCGATGCCGGGCGTGAAAAACGCCTTCGAGGCCTGCGTCTTCACCTTCGGCATCGCCCAGGGCGGCGGCGCCGGCAAGGTGGCGGCGGAATGGATCGTGGACGGTCACACCGAATGGGACATGTGGGCGGTCGATCCGCGCCGCTATACCGACTACACCGATCACGACTACTGCGTGCAAAAGGGCATGGAGGTCTACGGCAACGAATACGCCATGCACTTCCCGCATCACGAATGGCCGGCCGCGCGCGACAAGAAGGTCTCGCCGGTCCACGCCAGGATCGGGGAACTGGGTGGCGTGATGGGCGTATACAACGGCTGGGAACGCGCCAACTGGTTCGCGAAGGCAGGCGACGACACCTCGCTCGAGGCGACTCATACCTGGGGCCGCTCCGGCCCGTGGGAGCAGCGGATCAGGGAGGAATGCGAGGCGGTGCGCGACGGCGTCGGGGTGCTCGACCTGCCGGGCTTCTCGCGCTTCAACCTGTCGGGCGACGGCGCCGCGGAATGGCTGCGCGGCATGATCACCGGCGGTCTGCCCAAGGCCGGGCGCATGAACCTGATGTATTTCTCCGACGACTGCGGTCGCATCCTGACCGAGATGTCCTGTCTGCGCCATTCCGAGGATCACTTCACCCTGATCACCGCCGGCGCGGCGCAATGGCACGATTTCGAGCTGCTCAAAAACGCGCTCCCGGCCGGCCTGTCGCTGACCGATCACACCACCGAATACGGCACGATGATCGTCACCGGCCCCAGATCCCGCGACCTGTTCCAGGCGATCGGAACCGAGGCCGACTTGTCCCTGCCGTGGCTGTCGCATCAGCCGGCGACCGTCGCGGGCCGGCCCTGCGCGCTGGCGCGCGTTTCCTTCGCCGGGGAACTGGGCTGGGAGGTGCATTGCGCCAACGAACACCAGCCGGCGATCTACGACGCGATCCTCGCGGCGGGGGCCAAACCCTTCGGCATGTACGCGCTGAACGCGCTCAGGATCGAAAAGGGCTACCGCGCGTGGAAGGGCGATCTTTCGACCGACTACTCGCTGCTCGAAGGCGGGCTGGACCGCTTCGTCAAGCTCGACAAACCGCAGGATTTCCCCGGCAAGGCCGCCATTCTCAGGGAAAGGCAGCAGGGCGTGAAAAAACGCTTCGTCACCCTGATCGTGGAGGCCGGCGACTGCGACGCGCCCTACATGTCCTGCCTGTGGCATGACGGGCAGATCGTCGGCGAAACCACCTCGGGCGCATGGGGCTACCGCGTCAACGCCTCGGTCGCGCTCGGCATGGTGCGCGCCGATCTGGCGGTCCCCGGCACCGCGCTCGAGGTCGAGATCTACGGCCAGAAATGCCGCGCCGTGGTGCAAGAGGATCAGCCGCTCTGGGATCCCGCCAACGAGCGCCTGCGCGCCTGACGCCCCGCCGATGACAAGGAGAGGACGATGACCGAAATCACGCTTCTGGACGGCTCCATCGGCCAGGAACTGGTGAAACGCAGCGGCGACCGGGCGACGCCGCTGTGGTCGACGCGGGTGATGATCGACAACCCCGAGCTGGTGGGCGAGGTCCACGCCGACTATTTCCGGCGCGGCGCTACCATCGCCACCACCAACACCTACGCGGTCCACCGCTCGCGCCTCGTCCGGGTGGGGATGGAGGACCAGGTGTCCGCCCTGATCGACACCGCCCTGGCTCAGGCCGAACGCGCCCGCGCCGACGCCCCCGGCGGCCGCGTCGCCGGATCGCTGGGGCCGCTGCTGGCCTCCTACCGCCCCGACCTCAATCCCGATCCGGAAGAGGCCGCCGGCAAGTACCGCGAACTGGTCGATCTGATGGCGCCGCGCGTCGACCTGTTCCTGATCGAAACCGTCTCGTCGGTGCAGGAGGCCGAGGGCGCGCTGCGCGGCACGCAGGGCTGCGGCAAGCCGGTCTGGCTGGCGCTGACGGTGATGGACGACGACGGCACCCGGCTGCGGTCGGGCGAGCCGCTGGCCGATGTCGCGCCGCTCGTGGACCGTTTCGGCCCCGAGGCGGTGCTGATCAACTGTTCCCGCCCCGAGGCGATCCCGGCCGCGCTCGACATCCTCGCGGCGCTGGGCCGGCCCTTCGGCGCCTACGCCAACGGCTTCACCCGCATCTCCGAGGCGTTTCTCAAGGACGCGCCCACCGTGGACGCGCTCGAACAGCGGCAGGATCTCGGCCCCGAAGCCTATGCCGATCACGCGATGGGCTGGGTCGCGCAGGGCGCCACGATCGTCGGCGGCTGTTGCGAGGTCGGCCCCGATCACATCTCGGAACTGGCCGGGCGCCTGCGCGCCGCCGGGCACCGGATCGTCTGAGGGGTCCGCAACATGGCGGCACCACAGGCGCCGGGTCCGGACCGGCAATGGCAGTTCGACGTCATCGTCGCCGACGGCTTCGTCCTGACCGAACTGGCCGGGGTCGTCGACGTGCTGCGCATCGCCAACCGGGTCTGCCCGCGGCCGCTCTTCAGCTACACCTACCGCTCGCTCCGGGGCGGCCCGGTCGCCAGCCGGGCCAGGGCCTATGTCGAGACGGAACCGGTCACCCGGCAGCCCCGCGCGGACTACCTCTTCGTCATCGGCAACACCGACCCGGACCATCCCGACCTGGCGCTGACGCGGGTGATTTCCGACTACACCCATCGCGGCGCGCAGGTGTACCTGCTGGCCGAGGCCGCCAGCCGCTACATCAAGGACAAGGGGGCCGAAGGCCACGCCACCCATTGGGAGAACACCTCGTTCCTGCGCGAGCGCGGCGCCGGGTTCGACGCCAACTACTCGATCGCCACGGAACACGGCCCCGTCGTCACCTGCGCCGGCATGGGCGCGACCGTGGACGTGACGCTGGCGGTGATCGGCCGCCACGTCTCGGGCGCGGCGCGGATGACCGTCGCCGACATCATGCTGCACGAGAACATCCGCGATTTCAGCTCCTTGCAGCCGTTTTCCGGGATCAAGGCCACCGCCACCGGCGACGACAAGCTCGACCAGTGCATCAAGATCATGCAGGCCAACATCGAAGACCCCGTTCCGATCAACGAGATCGTCGCGGCGCTCGACCTGTCGAACCGCTCGCTCGAGCGCAAGTTCAAGACGTTTCTCGGCACCACGCCCAACGGGTTCTACCGTGAAATGCGCCTCGCCAAGGCCAACAACCTGCTCATGAACACCACCCTCAGCGTGCGCGAGATCGGGTTGGCCTGCGGCTTTCCGAACGGGTTTTCCGCCATCTACAAAAGCGTCTACGGCGTCACCCCCTTTGCCCTGCGCCGCCAGCGCCGAACCGCTGGTGCAAGGTGATTATCGCCCGCGTTCTGACGTTTTTGATGGATTTCCTGCCGCCTTTCCGTGGCACGATGCCGGAAATCTGAAGATTCGGAGACATCGGAATGGTTGATCTTCCCAGCAAGGCCCGCGTGGTCATCATCGGCGGCGGCGTGATCGGATGCTCGGTCGCCTACCACCTGACCAAGAAGGGCTGGAAGGACGTGGTGCTGCTGGAACGCAAGCAGCTCACCTCGGGCACCACCTGGCACGCCGCGGGGCTGATCGCGCAGCTGCGCGCCACCGCCAACATGACCAGGCTGGCGAAATACAGCCAGGAACTCTACGGCTCGCTCGAAGAGGAAACCGGCGTCGCCACCGGCTTCAAGCGGGTCGGCTCGATCACCGTCGCCCTGACCGAGGAACGCAAGGAAGAGATCTACCGCCAGGCCGCAATGGCCCGCGCCTTCGGCGTGCAGGTCGAGGAGATCCCGAACGAGCGGGTGGCCGAGCTATACCCGCATCTCAATCTCGACGGCGTCAAGGGCGCGGTCTACCTGCCGCTGGACGGGCAGGGCGACCCGGCCAACATCGCGCTGGCCCTGGCCAAGGGCGCCCGCCAGCGCGGCGGCATCGTCAAGGAGCGCGTCAAGGTCACCGGCATCTCCCGGCAAGGGCGCCGCGTCACCGGCGTCGACTGGCAGGCCGACGACGGCAGCGCCTCGGGTCATATCGACTGCGACATGGTGGTGAACTGCGCCGGCATGTGGGGCCACGAGGTCGGGCGCATGGCCGGCGTCAACGTGCCGCTGCACGCCTGCGAGCATTTCTACATCGTCACCGAGGCCATCGACGGCCTGACCCAGCTGCCGGTGCTGCGCGTGCCCGACGAATGCGCCTATTACAAGGAGGACGCCGGCAAGATCCTGCTGGGCGCCTTCGAGCCAAACGCCAAGCCCTGGGCGATGGACGGCATCCCCGACAGTTTCGAATTCGACCAGCTTCCGCAGGATTTCGACCATTTCGAACCGATCCTCGAAGCCGCCTGCAACCGGATGCCCATGCTGGCCGAGGCGGGCATCCACACCTTCTTCAACGGCCCCGAAAGCTTCACCCCCGACGACGCCTACCACCTCGGCCTCGCGCCCGAGATGGACAATGTCTGGGTCGCCGCGGGCTTCAACTCGATCGGCATCCAGTCCGCCGGCGGCGCCGGCATGGCGCTGGCCGAATGGATGGACAGCGGCGCCAAGCCCTTCGATCTGGGCGACGTGGACATCAGCCGGATGCAGCCGTTCCAGGGCAACCGGAAATACCTGTTCGAACGGTCGAAGGAAACGCTGGGCCTGCTCTACGCCGACCACTATCCCTACCGGCAAAAGGCGACGGCGCGCGGCGTGCGCCGCACGCCCTTCCACCACCACCTCAGGGAACGGGGCGCGGTCTTCGGCGAACTGGCCGGCTGGGAGCGCGCCAACTGGTTCGCCAACGATGGCCAGGAGCGCGAGTACCAATACAGCTGGAAGCGCCAGAACTGGTTCGACAACGCCGCCGCCGAACATCGCGCCATCCGCGAGAATGTCGGCATGTACGACATGTCCTCCTTCGGCAAGATCCGCGTCGAAGGGCCGGATGCGCAGGCTTTCATGAACTACATCGGCGGCGGCGACTACGCGGTGCCGGTGGGCAAGATCGTCTATACCCAGTTCCTCAACCGCACCGGCGGGATCGAGTCGGACGTGACCGTCACGCGCCTGTCCGAAACCGCCTATCTGGTGGTGACCCCGGCGGCGACCCGTCTGGCCGACCAGACCTGGATGATGCGCCACGTGGGCGATTTCCGCGTCGTCATCACCAACGTGACGGCGGGCGAGGGGGTGCTGGCGGTGATGGGCCCCAATTCCCGCGCGCTGCTGCAGAAGGTCTCGCCCAACGATTTCTCGAACGCCGCCAATCCCTTCGGCACCGCGCAGGAGATCGAGATCGGCATGGGCCTCGCCCGCGCCCATCGCGTCACCTATGTCGGCGAACTGGGGTGGGAGATCTACGTCTCCGCCGACATGGCCGGCCACGTCTTCGAGACGCTGCACGAGGCGGGGCAGGACATGGGGCTGAAACTCTGCGGCATGCACATGATGGACAGCTGCCGCATCGAAAAGGGCTTCCGCCATTTCGGCCACGACATCACCTGCGAGGATCACGTGGTGGACGCGGGCCTGGGCTTCGCCGTCAAGGTCGACAAGGGCTGCGACTTCATCGGCCGCGAGGCGGTGATCGCGCGCAAGGAAACCGGCCCGAAAGCGCGGCTGGTGCAGTTCCGCCTGACCGATCCCGAACCGCTGCTGTTCCACAACGAGCCGATCCTGCGCGACGGCGAATACGTGGGCTATCTCAGCTCGGGCAATTACGGCCACACGCTGGGCGGCGCCATCGGCATGGGCTACGTGCCCTGCGACGGCGAAAAACCGGCGGATGTTTTGGCCTCGACCTACGAGATCGACGTCTGCGGCATCAAGGTCAGGGCCGAAGCCTCGCTGATACCGATGTACGATCCCAAGTCCGAGCGGGTGAAAGCCTGACGGCCGGGGCCGGCGGGGGCTCTGCCCCCGTCGCGCTCCGCGGAACCTCGCAGAATGCCGGCCGCCGGGCCGCCAGAGTCCGGGTTCCGATCACGATCCCTGATGCCCGCCGCAACAGAAACCTCTATTCCCTTTCGGGCACAACCTGCCGTAAGAACCGGGCACACCGTTCGGAGACCCGTGATGTCCCAAGCCGCGCTTCCCGCCGACACTGCGGACACCCCCAAGGGTTTGGCCCTTGCGGTCACGGCCTATGTGCTGTGGGGCTTCCTGCCGCTCTACATGAAGGCAATGGCGCATATCCCGGCGGTCGAGGTGGTGGCGCACCGAATCATCTGGTCGGTGCCGGTGGCGGGACTGCTGCTGGTGGCGCTGGGCCGGACCCGCGACCTGGTGGCGGCGCTGCGCAATCCGCGGATGCTGGCCATGGCCTGCCTGACCGCGGCGCTGATCTCGGTCAACTGGGCGATCTATGTCTGGGCCATCGCCAGCGGTAATGCGCTGGATGCGGCGCTTGGCTACTACATCAACCCGCTCTTCAGCATCGCCCTCGGCGCCATCCTGCTGCGCGAACCGCTGACCCGCATGCAGCTGGCCGCGGTGGCGCTGGCGGCGGCCGGGGTGCTGGTCCTGGTGCTGGAGGCGGGCGAACTGCCCTGGGCGGCGCTGGGCCTGATGGTCAGCTGGGGCTTCTACGCCTTTTTCAAACGCTCGCTTCCGATCGGCCCCAACCAGGGCTTCCTGCTCGAGGTGCTGATCCTGTTCCTTCCGGCCCTCGTCTATGTCATCTGGCTGGGGGCCGAGGGGGCCGGGCATTTCGGCCTGCAGGCCACGGACACCGCCCTGCTTGCCGGGGCGGGCGTGGTGACGGCCGTGCCGCTTCTGGTCTATGCCAACGGCGCCAAGCTGGTGCGGCTGTCCACCATGGGCATCCTGCAATACATCGCGCCGACGATGATCTTCATCACCGCCATCACCCTGTTCGACGAGCAGATCGGCCGCGGCCGGATGATCGCCTTTCCGATGATCTGGGCGGCGTTGGTGATCTATTCGGTCCAGATGCTGCGGCGGATGCGCCCTCAGCCCTGATCGCGGATGATCCGCGCCGCCGCCTCGGCCCAGAGCGCATAGGCGCGCGGGCTCGGGTGATAGCCGTCGGGCGCGGCCAGGGCGGGGTCGTCCGGCAGGTGCAGCGCCAGATGCCGCGCCTGCGGAAACCGTGCCGCCGCCTCCTGCATCGCCTGATCCAGCCGCGCCGCCTGCCGGCCCAGCACCCAGGCCAGCGGCTGCGGCAACGCCGGAAACCGGTGCATCGGCGGCACGCCCGTCATCACCACCCGGCGGACGCCAAGCGCCCCGGTCAGGTGCCTCAGCATTTCGTCCTGCCGCGCCGCGAACTGCGCCCGCGTGGTCAGGCGGGTCACGTCATTGACCCCGAGCGCCGTCACCGCCACGTCGAATGCCCCCTGCAGCCGCCGCAGCCGCTCCAGCGCATCGCGCGTCGTCTGTCCGGTCGCCGCCTCCAGCCGCCACTCGACGCTGTAATGCCGGCCCAGCTGCCGCAGCAGCTGACCCGCAAGCGCCTGTTTCTGGGTGCCCGCGCCGACCCCGGCCGCCGAACTGTCGCCGGCGATCAGCAACCGCAACCGCGGCCCGCGCCCCTCGCGCCCTTCGCGCGGCCCGGAAGGCTCGGGCAGCAAATGCGCGCTGCGGCGCACCGCCAGCGCCTGCGCCGCCAGCAGTGGCAACAGCGGCACCCGCAGGATCTGGTCGGCGGCGATCGGGCCGGGCATGGTCAGCTCAGCGCGTCGCGGAACCTGAGGAACCGCGCGTCGGTCATCACCCGCGCGTTCATCGCGTCGCGCAGCGCGCCCACGGTCTTGTAGGGGCGCATGACCACCTCGAACTCCTGGATCAGCCCGCCGTCATCGAGCGTGATCAGATCGACGCCCACCGCGTCCAGATCGCCGACCCTGCACTGGAACTCCAGCGCCCAGTCGCGGCCCTGGCCCATGATCCGGCGATAGCGGAAGTCGGACAACACCTGCCCGACATGGCCCAGCACCGCCGCCACCGGCTCGCGTCCTGTCCACGTCTTGTAATAGGTAGGCGGCAGGAACCGGACATCCTCGGCCAGCAACTCGTGGATCAGGCTCTCGTCGCCCTTGGCCACGACCTCCTGCAATTTCTCGATCGTCGGGTGCATGGGGCCTCCTTTCCGTTGCCGGCGAGAGTTGCGGAACCCGCCGCCCCACGCAAGGACGACGTTGCGAGAGGTGCCGGCCTGCGCTAGGCAGGCCCGCATGAGCGAGACCTACGATCCCCCCATGACGCCGCTGGACGTGCTGCACGAGGATGCGCAGCTGATCGTGGTCAACAAGCCCTCGGGCCTGCTGTCGGTGCCGGGCAAGGGCCCGCATCTGGCCGACTGCCTGCTGGGCCGCGTGCAGGCGGCGTTTCCGCAGGCGCTGCTGGTGCACCGGCTGGACCGGGACACCTCGGGCGTGATGGTCTTTGCCCAGACGCCCCACGCGCAGCGGCACCTTGGGCTGCAGTTCGAAAAGCGCCAGACCCGCAAGACCTATGTCGCGCGGCTCTGGGGCAGGCTGGAACCCAAGACCGGCACCGTCGATCTGCCGCTGATCGTGGACTGGCCGAACCGGCCGCTGCAGATGGTCTGCCATGACACCGGCAAGCCCGCCGTGACCGAATGGCGCGTCGTGAAACACGAAGGCGGCACGACCCGCGTGCGGCTGTTCCCGAAAACCGGCCGCTCGCACCAGCTGCGCGTTCACATGCAGGCGCTGGGCCACCCGATCCTGGGCGATCCCTTCTACGCGACGGGCGAGGCGCGCGATTTCCCCCGCCTGATGCTGCATTCCGAGGAACTGCGCCTGAAACACCCCGAGGGCGGCGTGTCGATGAAGTTCCGCGCCAAACCCGCGTTCTGAGCTGCGGTTGACAAGCGCCAAGCCGCCCCCATATGAGGGGCTCAGGTTCGGGTTCCCTGCCGCTCGCGGCCCGCAAGGCTCTGGTGAAACCCGGTCGATGAACGTCTGTTGCCCATTCCAACGGCGCACGGATGGCAATGCGAGCCCCGTCCCTTCACATGCGCCCGTTCAAGGAAACGAGGCAAAGAATGACTGATTCAGGAAACATCGCTCCGCTTGCAGAGCTCAAGGCACAGGCGAAACGCCTGCGCGACAGGTTGCGCGGCACCGGCCTGCAGCTGTCGCATGGCGAGTCGCTGGAACTCGTCGCGCATCAGCACGGCGTTCGGGACTGGAATACCCTGCACGCGATGGCGGGCAACCGGATGCAGCTGCGGGTCGGCGACCGGGTCCAAGGGCGCTATCTGGGCCAGCCCTTCACCGCCGAGATCCGCGGTTTGACCACCCTCGGCGATGGCGCGCACCGGCGGATCACCCTGCATTTCGACGAACCCGTCGATGTGGTGACCTTCGACAGCTTCTCGTCCTACCGCCAGCGGGTCAGCGGCGAGATCGGCTGGGACGGCCGTTCGCCACGCCGCACTTCGGACGGCGAGCCGCAACTGGTGGTGCGCCCGATCTGAGGGACAAAAAAGGGCGGGGCGCCCTGTCGCGCCCCGCCCGAATTCACCGACCTGTGCGGGCGCCCTATTCTGCCGCCCAGCCCCCGACGGCCTTGACCTCAAGGAAATCCTCCAGCCCCCAGGTGCCGCCCTCGCGGCCGTTGCCGGACTGTTTCATGCCGCCGAAGGGCGACCCGGCGCTGCGCGACTGGCCGTTCATCTCGACCATGCCGGACCGCAGCACGCGCGCCATGCGGTTGGCGCGGGCGGGGTCCTGCGTCTGGACATAGTTGGTCAGGCCATATGGCGTGTCGTTGGCGATCTCGACCGCCTCTTCCTCGGTCTCGAAGGGGATCATGGTCAGCACCGGGCCAAAGATCTCCTCGCGCGCGACGGTCATCTGGTTGTTGGCGTCGGCAAAGACGGTGGGCCGCACGAAATAGCCCTTGTTGAACCCTTCGGGCCGGCCGGTGCCGCCCGCCACCAGGCGCGCGCCCTCGTCGATGCCCTTCTGGATCAGATCCTGGATCTTGGTCCACTGCAGCTCGTTGACCACGGGGCCGATGTGGCGGCCTTCCTCCAGCGCGTTGCCGACCGTCACCTTGTTCGCGACCTCGGCGGCGGTTTCCACCGCCTTGTCGTAGATCGGGCGCTGCACCAGCATCCGGCTGGGCGCGTTGCAGCTCTGGCCGGTGTTGTTCATCATGTGCAGCACGCCGCGCTTGACGGCCTTGTCGTCGGCATCGGCGAAGATCACGTTGGCGCCCTTGCCGCCCAGTTCCAGATGTACCTTCTTCAGCGTCTCGGCGGCGTTCTTCGAGATCGCCGTGCCGGCGCGGGTCGAGCCGGTGAAGCTGACCATGTCCACGTCCGGATGGCCCGACAGCTGCGACCCCACGCCCGCGCCGTCGCCGTTCACCAGGTTGAAGACGCCCGGCGGGAACCCGGCCTCGTCCATCATCTCGGCAAAGATCATCGCGTTCAGCGGGCTCTGCTCGGACGGTTTCAGGACCATGGTGCAGCCCGCGATCGCCGCGGCGCCGACCTTGAGCGTGATCTGGTTCATCGGCCAGTTCCACGGGGTGATCAGCGCGCAGACGCCCACCGCCTCGTAGATGATGCGGTCGTTCGGCGCGTGCTCGCCCAGGGGCCGTTCAAAGCGGAACTCCCTGGCCGCCTTGACGAAGTTCTTCAGGTGCCAGATGCCGGCGCCGACCTGCTGGGTGCGCGCCATGTCGATGGGCGCGCCCATCTCCTGCGACATCGCCCGCGCCAGATCCTCGCCGCGGGTCTTGTAGATCTCGATCAGCTTTTCGACCAGCGCGATGCGTTCCTCGGGCGGGGTCGCCATCCAGCCGGGCAGGGCGGCCTTGGCGGCGGCGACGGCGGCGTCGGTATCCGCCTGCGAACCTAGCGAGATCACCGCGCAGGGCTCCTCGGTCGAAGGGTCGATCACCTGGAAATCACTGGCGGTGGCGGGGGCGACCCATTTTCCGTTGATGTAGAAGTCGCGTCTTTCGATCATGGCTCTCCCTCCTGATCAGCGTTGTTTTCGACCGGGCGGTCGGTTTTCGCGCACACTCTGTCATTGCCGTGCGGCAGGGGCAAGGGGGCGCGGCGGAAAATTTGATCAAATTTCTGGCCGCGCGAAAACCCGCGCTGCGAAATGCCCCGGGCATCTGCGCGGCCCGGGTTTTTGACCGCCGATGAAAGCCGGGCCTTTAACGTGGCGACAAAGAAGCTAGGCTTTGCATCGGACGACTCGGTTTTTTCACGAAAGGAGACGAGCCATGGGTTTGCGCATCAACGATACCGTTCCGAATTTCACCGCAGAAACGGATCAGGGCACGATTCAGTTCCACGACTGGATCGGTGACAGCTGGGCCATCCTGTTTTCGCACCCCAAGGACTTCACCCCGGTCTGCACCACCGAGTTCTCGGTCGTGGCGCAACTGGCGGACGAATGGGCCAAGCGCGGCACCAAGGTGATCGGCATCTCGGTGGACAGCGCCGAGGACCACAAGAAATGGAAGGGCGACATCGAGAAATTCGGCAGCACCAAGGCCGGCTTCCCGATCATCGCCGACAAGGGGCTCGAAGTGTCCAAGGCGTTCGACATGCTGCCGGCGGGCTACTACTTGCCCGACAACCCGACGCCGGCGGACAGCCAGACGGTGCGCTCGGTCTTCATCATCGCGCCGGACAAGACGCTCAAGCTGTCGATGACCTACCCGATGAACGTCGGCCGCAACTTCGCCGAGGTGCTGCGGGCGCTGGACGGGCTGCAGACCGCCGCCAAGGAGAACGTCGCGACACCCGCCAACTGGACGCCGGGCGCGGACGTGGTCATTCCGGTGGCCGTCAGCGACGCCGACGCCAAGGCGAAATACGGTGAGTACACCACCCACTTCCCCTATCTGCGCACGGTGAAACTGCCCGGCTAGGGCTTCTGCGGGTATCCCTGCAATTTCAGGCGGTACTTCGCCCGCTTGACCTCCCGCTCCAGCGCCTCGCCGGGGCGGGTTTTCTTCTGGATGGTCGAACCGCCGATCTCGGCCGCGACCTCCTGGTTGCCGGTGCCCTGCAGCGCATGGACAGGCTGCCCGGTGATCCAGTGCATCTGCAGGAACGTGTCCACCGGCCGGTCGATCCTTCGCGTGGCGCCCAGCAGCCGGGCGGCGGCGTTGCGCCCCACCACCTGGCACACGCATTGCAGGCCGATCACGCGCGGCAGGATCAGCCGCAGGCCGTTCCGCGCCTCCAGGACCGCCGCCGGCGTTTCGCGCTGCTTCACCGGCAGGCGGATATAGTGATCGGGCGTCGCGTGCGCCCTGACCATGTCCAGCGCGACGGCGAAACGGTCCGGGTCGATCCGCAGGTCGTCCTCGGTGATGATCGCCAGGTCGATCTCTTCATCCACCATCTTGCGCCACAGCTTCCGGTGGCTTTCGAACACGCCGATCTCGGCGGGGCAGAGCGCAAACGGATAGCGCGGGCGGTGCAGATCGCCCGGGAACAACTCCACGCCGGCGATCTGCGCCAGGTCGCGCCCGTTCACCGCCTCGAACAGTTCGGCCCCGGGCAGATCGGCGCACAGGCGATCCGCATTCGGCCGTCGGCTGGTGCTGGCGGACATATGGATGATGAACGAACGCATGGTGACGTGGATGGACCCCGATCAAGGCGACTGAACGGCCGCGCGGAACGTCTTGCACCATGCAGGCGGTTACGTTTGCGGCACGCCGCTTCGATAGAGAATTTTTCGGCGCTTGTCACTTGTCATCGAAATCCGTCCGCACCGGAGCGATGTCGTAGATGATGCGGACCGAGGCGAACCTGTCCAGGTCCGCGGTCAGTTCAAACAGATCGACGCATTCGATGGTTCCCGGCCGACCGCCCCGCACGGTCCGGGTATAGTCGAAATGGACCGCGACGTGCCGCGGGCCGGCGGTGGCCACCAGAACGTTCCTCAGAACCGTGGACCGGTCCGACGTGATGCGCAGGACGTTCCGGTAGAAAACCCCGGCCGGTTGCGGCCCCGAAAGCGGCGAGGTCGCGGTCGCGTCCTCGGCGAACAGCGCATCGAAATCCGCAGGCCCGCCCCGCTCGATGGCGTCCAGGTAGCGCCTGCACAGCGCCTCGACCTTGGCCGTCTGCTCCGCTGTCATGCCGGTCTCTCCACGGTCTGCGTCCCGTGACGCCCAGTCTAGGCCGGTCCGCCGTCCGGGCCAGAAAAAAAGGCCCCGGTCATCGACCGGGGCCTTTCGCGTTCAGACAGAGGGGCGGATCACTCCGCGCTTTCCTCTTTCCGTTCCTTCTTCTCCGGCACGATCTCTTCGCCGGTTTCCTGGTCGACGACCTTCATCGACAGGCGCACCTTGCCGCGGTCGTCGAAGCCCAGCAGCTTGACCTTCACTTCCTGGCCTTCCTTCAGAACGTCCGAAGGATGGTTCAGGCGGCGGTTCTCGATCTGGCTGACATGCACCAGGCCGTCGCGCTTGCCGAAAAAGTTCACGAAGGCGCCGAAATCGACGATCTTGACCACCTTGCCGGTGTAGACCTGGCCTTCTTCCGGCTCGGCCACGATCGACCAGATCATGTCATAGGCCTTCTTGATGGCTTCGCCGTTGGGCGAGGCGATCTTGATCACGCCATCGTCGTTGATGTCGACCTTGGCGCCCGACACTTCGACGATCTCGCGGATGACCTTGCCGCCCGACCCGATCACTTCGCGGATCTTGTCGGTGGGGATCTGCATGGTCTCGATGCGCGGCGCGTGGATCGAGAACTCGGCGGTCTCGCTCAGCGCCTTGGACATCTCGCCCAGGATGTGCATCCGGCCGTCCTTGGCCTGGGCCAGGGCTTTCTCCATGATCTCGGGCGTGATGCCCGCGACCTTGATGTCCATCTGCAGCGAGGTGATGCCGTTTTCGGTGCCCGCAACCTTGAAGTCCATGTCGCCCAGGTGATCCTCGTCGCCCAGGATGTCGGTCAGAACCGCGTAGGAACCGTCCTCTTCCAGGATCAGGCCCATGGCGACGCCGGCCACCGGCGCCTTCAGCGGAACGCCCGCATCCATCATCGACAGCGAACCGCCGCAGACCGAGGCCATCGAGGACGAGCCGTTCGATTCGGTGATCTCCGACACCACGCGGATGGTGTAGGGGAAGTCGGTCGGCGCCGGCAGAACGGCCTGCAGCGCGCGCCAGGCCAGCTTGCCGTGGCCGATCTCGCGGCGTCCGGGGCTGCCCACGCGGCCAACCTCGCCGACCGAATAGGGCGGGAAGTTGTAATGCAGCAGGAAGTTCGACTTGAAGTTGCCATGCAGCGCATCGACGAACTGCTCGTCGTCACCGGTGCCCAGCGTGGTCACGGCCAGCGCCTGGGTCTCGCCGCGGGTGAACAGGGCCGACCCGTGGGTGCGCGGCAGCAGGCCGGTTTCGGCCACGATCGGACGCACGGTGGTGGTGTCGCGGCCGTCGATCCGCTTGCCGCCCTTCACCACGTCGCCGCGCAGGATGCCGGCCTCGAGCTTCTTCATCGCCGAGCTCAGGTTCGGGTCCTCAAGCTGCTCTTCGGTCAGGGCCGCCTTGATCGCCTCGCGGGCGGCGGCGACTGCGGCGGTGCGCTCCTGCTTGTCGGTGATGGCGAAGGCGGCGCGCATCTGGGCGTCGCCGGCGGCCTTCACCGCCGCGTACAGGTCCGAGTAATCCGGCGCCTGGAAGTTGAACGGCTCTTTCGCGCAGCTTTCGGCCAGGCTGATGATCAGGTCGATCACCGGCTGGATCTGCTCATGCGCGAAGGTCACCGCGCCAAGCATCTCGGCCTCGGACAGCTCGTAGGCTTCCGATTCCACCATCATCACCGCGTCCTTGGTCCCGGCGACCACCAGGTCCAGGCGCTGCTCGGGGTTCAGGCGCAGGTCCTGCATGTCGTCCACGGTCGGGTTCAGGACGTATTCGCCGTCCGAATAGCCGACGCGGCAGCCCGCGATCGGGCCCATGAACGGCACGCCCGAGATGGTCAGCGCCGCCGAGGCGGCGATCATCGCCACGATGTCGGGATCGTTGACCAGGTCATGGCTCAGCACGGTGCACATCACCAGCACTTCGTTCTTGAAGCCGGGGACGAACAGCGGGCGGATCGGACGGTCGATCAGGCGCGCGGTCAGCGTCTCTTTCTCGGTCGGACGCGCCTCGCGCTTGAAGAAGCCGCCCGGCACCTTGCCGGCGGCATAGTATTTTTCCTGGTAGTGCACGGTCAGCGGAAAAAAGTCCTGACCGGGCTTCTGTTCCCGCGCGAAGGTGACCGCGGCATGAACCGAGGTTTCGCCCAGGGTGGCAATCACGGAGCCGTCGGCCTGACGGGCAACCTTGCCGGTTTCCAGCGTAAGCGTTTCCTCGCCCCACTGCATCGATTTCGTCGTTACATCAAACATGTGCATATCCTAGATGAGAGCACTCCCAGGCGTATCCCGGGTCTCCCGTTTTCATGGCGGCCCCATTGCCGCCGACCCCATTATCATTTCCTTCACGGCGCCGGGGTCGGGGCGCCACGTCTCAGATGAAGCGCCCATACAGGAGTTTGCGCACGAAGGAAAGGGGAGAGCGGGGGATGGGCCGCATCACGCGGTTGCGCCTCCGGACCGGGCCCGAGGGCGGCATGACCGCGGCGCTTTCCTTGTCAGAACTTCCGGGTTCGTTCCAGCCCCGGCAATCCCGGCGCTTCCCAAAGCCACAATTTTGCCGCAAAATTAATGTATCCTGGATGACCATTTAATGCTCTGCTGTCACCGAGGGGCGACATGATGCATTACACTCAACGGCTGCTCGCAGGCCAGCTACCTGTCGGAACAGCGACCTTCTCTCGCGCGGTCCATGAGCCCCGCGCGGCGACCGAATGCGAATGCCCGGATTTCGTTGTATTCGAACCCGCAGGTTCGCGCGCATGAAGATCGGGACAGCCGCGATAATCCTGGTCCTCTGCGGTGCCTCCTTCACCTTCGGGGTCATCTTCCGCCACAAGGAATTGCCGCCCTACGGCCAGTTGCAGGAACTGGTTCGGACTCTCAAATCGAAAGAAACGCCGAAAATGGCCGAGTTCTCCCTGAACACCGAGGCGATCTCCCGCTCGCTCGGCGCCATGTCGGCCGATATCGAGGCGACGCGGGAGGCCCTGAAATCCCGGGTCATCCTGCCGGCGGACCGGGTCGCGGTGACAAGCCGGGACATCGACGCCGGACAGGTCGAGATAAGCGCGCAGATCTACGGGATGAAGACCAGATCGATTCTCGCCAAGGCGCCCCAAGACGCAACCTGCCTGCGGGTCTACATCCAGGGCCACGGGCGCGATCCGTTCGACCACGCCTATCACAACAGCCTGCGGGCCAGGTCGGTCGAGCAAGGATGCGATTTCCTTTCCATGTCGATGCTCGGGTTGGGCCTGAACAAAGGCCCCGCGGAGTTTCCAAGCGGAAAGTACCAAGGCCAGACCACCAGCATGGATTGGCGCGAGGCTCACCGACACGGCAGCTTCCTCCTGTTCCGCGATCAGACCCTGCCGGAATACGACCACTTGGCGCTGTTCCTGACGCCTCACTATTACAAGATCCGCTCCCTCCTCGACGGGTACGAAGACGTGTCGGTGATGGGGATATCCGGGGGCGGCTGGTACACGGTCTGGATGGCCGCGCTGATACCGGAAGTCGACTATTCGATCGTCTATGCCGGCAGCCTGCCGCTGGTGTACCGCACTTCCGAGGCGTTCTTCGCCGATTTCGAAGAGATCGCAAGCCCCGTCTATTTCGAATTCGACTATTGGCAACTCTACCACCTGGGCAGCCGGCGCGGAGAAAACGCGGAAGAACGGGTGCAGTATTTCGTGTTCAACGATCGCGACGACTGTTGTTTCATGGAACCTTCGGCCAGTCATTTCGCGGGCATCGCGCGCGACCTCTACGGCGGCGCGGTCAAGGTAATCGTGGACGAAAGCGTCACCCACGAGATGGACGTCGATGTGATCGAGGCGATCTGGGCAGAGAACGCGTCAAGCATGGGCGCCAGTCTGTAGCACCTGACCTCGTGGCCCGCCCGCGATGCGCGACGGTCCGGGCACGGCCCGACCCGAGAACCGCACATGCCGCCGCGCCCTCCGCCAACTCAAGCGCCCGCGCCCAGAATATGCTACCGTCATGGCGGATCCGATCGCCCGGCACGGAGAGTTTCACATGAAGCCTCTTACCGTTTTTCTGTGTTCATTGACGCTTTGTGTCCTGCCGGCCCAGGGATCGAAAGCAGGCGAAGTTGCGGACGCAGCGCGTTCAGGGGACGTCGGCACTCTGATCCGCCTTCTCGACAACGGTGCCCCCGTGGACGAACCTGGCGTCGCCAGTCCGCTTCATTTCGCGATCATGTCGGGTCATCATGAGACGGCGCGTATCCTGCTGGAACGCGGTGCCGATCCCAACGCGGACTCCGCGCTTGGCACGCCCCTGATGGTCGCCGCAGGCCGGGATCGGACGGAGATCTTGGCCTTGCTGCTGGCCCACGACGCCGATCCCAATGTCGTTGGAGGTCGAGAAGACCGCACGCCACTGCACACGGCCGCGTTTTCCGGGGCGGCGGAGGCCGTTCAGGTTCTTCTCGCATCCGGGGCCGACCCGTTGGCCCGCGCCAAATTCGGCGATACCGCCCTGCATCTTGCCGTTCAGAAAAACCGGACTGCGGTTGCCGAAATGCTTCGCGAGGTGACGAATTGGACGCCGCCTCAACCGCCGACCGAGGCGGACTTGCTGGAGGCCGACACAGAAAAGGGCCGCGAAGCAGTTCAGGTATGCCAGGTGTGCCACCCGCTTGCGGCAGGCAAGTTTTCGAAAGGGCCCACCTTGTGGAACGTCGTCGGCAGGCCCGTTGCCGGTTTCAACGACTTCCCCTACTCGATCGCGATGCGTGAAGATGGTGGGACCTGGAATATCGCCAGGCTGGACGCATTTCTGGCGGACCCGAGGATGGCGATGCCCGGCAATATGATGGCGGCCGGCAACGATCGCGTGGAAGTAACCGATCGGGAAACCCGCTGGGCCCTGATCGCCTATCTCAAGACGCTCAAGTGACACTTGCGGACCCGTCAATCCGCCGCCCGGGCCAACCTCGTCCGCGCGGCGGTGCTTTGCCCCTCTGCCCGACCACCACGAGCCCCTACACCACGCCCCCGGCCTGCCTCAGTTCCGACGCCTCGGCCCGGCTCAGCTGTTCGCCCTGCCTGCGTTTCAGCAGCACCTCGCGGGCGCGGGCGTATTGGTCGCCCTGCCAGAAGATCAGGCAGCCGTTGCAGCCGCGGCCGCAGCAGCCCTCGGTGCCGACCCGGTTGGTCTTGAACCGGCGTTCGTTGTCGTCCTGCCCGATGGCATCGACCAGCGCGTCGCGGCGGCGTTCGTAGGCGGCGGGGTTGTCGCGCCCCGACGCCTCCATCCCCTGCACCAGCTTGTCGAGCCGCAGCCGCTTCCACTGCTCGTCGGTCAGCGCGCGTTCCTTGCGCAGCACCGAATAGGCCGGGAAGCGGGCGCGCAATTCGTCCGCATCCTCGTGGTCGAACAGCGCGAACGGCAGGCGGATCACCGTCCTGTCGCTGCCGCGCACCACCTCCACCCGCGCGCCGTCCTCGGCGCGTTCGAAATCATAGACCCGCAGCAGCACGGTCTCCCGCGCGATGGGCGACACGAATTCCAGCACCTCGCCCGCGACCAGCTTGTTCTTGACCTCGACCAGGAAGGCGTCGTCGGTCACCTCGGTCACGACGCCCGCATATTCCCACTGCGCCAGCGACGCCGTGTGTTCGTAGCCATGCGCATGGTTGGTCAGCCGCCCCTCGTGGAAGGCCAGCGTGTAGCCGCGGTTGCCCACCGCCTCCAGCTCGCGCATGTAGGGCTTCGGGTCCCAGTTGTCGGGATCGGCGTAGTAGTCGTCGATGGCCATGCGATAGGCGCGGGCGACGATGGCGGCGTAATATTCCGACTTGCCGCGCCCCTCGACCTTCAGGCTGTCCACCCCGATCTTCAGGTATTCGTCCAGCTTCGGCATGATGCACAGATCGCGCGAGTTCAGGATGTACGAGCCCCGCCCGTCCTCCTCGATCGGCATCAGCTCGCCTGGGCGGCAGCCTTCCTCGAGCAGGAACTCGAACATCCCCGCATTCTCTTCGGTCAGGTTCAGCTCCTCGACCGTGCCGTCCTTGAGCCGCATCCGCACCGTGTAGTTCCAGCGGCAGGAATTGGCGCAATTGCCCTGGTTCGCCCCGCGCTCGGCCATGAAGTTCGACAGCAGGCAGCGTCCGGAATAGGTCATGCACATGGCGCCGTGCACGAAGGCCTCGATCCTGATGTCGGGGCATTTCTCGCGGATCTCCACCAGCTCCGGATAGGACACCTCGCGCGCCAGCACCACCAGTTCCGCCCCCTGGTCCTGCCAGAACCTGACCGACAGCCAGGAACACACGTTGGCCTGGGTCGAGACATGCAGCGGGATCTCGGGCGCGCGGTCGCGCACGTACTGGAGCACGCCCGGATCGGCCACGATCAGCCCGTCGGGCTTCACCCGGCGCACGGTGTCGATGTATTCGTCCAGCTTGGGGATGTCCTTGTTGTGCGAAAACAGGTTCAGCGTCAGATAGGCGCGCCGCCCGTGCGCATGGCAGAACGCGACCCCTTCGACCACCTCCTCCAGCGTTAACTCGGACTTCGTCCGCAGCGACAGGTCCGGCGTTCCCAGGTAGACCGCGTCGGCGCCATAGAGGATCGCCATCTTGAGTTTGCGCAGATTGCCCGCAGGCATCAGCAATTCGGAGCGTTTCTGAGTCATGGAACCAGCCCGGCGATGGGAGAAGGCGGCGTTTTATGAGAGTTTCCCGGGCTTGTGAACCGGAATCTGCCGCCTCCGGGCCTGCCCCGGATCGACCGCATATCGGGCTATCCCGAAACCGAAACGCTGGTAAGCTGCCGGGATGACGCCCAGATCCCTGTTCAGCGCCCTCGGTCTGCTGCTCCTGATCGCGCCCGTGTTCCTGCCGGCCCCGCGCGGGGTCCCGGACCCGGCCTGGCTGGCGCTGGGCCTCGCCCTCGCGATGGCGCTCTGGTGGGTGACCGAGGCGCTGCCGCTGGCCGCCACCGCGCTGCTGCCGCTGGCCGCCGCGCCGCTTCTGGGGATCGGGGATCTGGGCGAGGTCGCAAGGGCCTACAGCCACCCGCTCATCATCCTGTTCCTCGGCGGCTTCCTCCTGGCCCGGGCGATCGAGAAATCCGGCCTGCATCGGCGTCTGGCCGGCGCGCTTCTGGGCAAGGCCGGCAGCAGCCCCGGCCGGGTCCTGGCGGCGGTGATGCTGACCACCGCCTTCCTCAGCCTCTGGATCAGCAACACCGCCTCGGCGATGGTGGTCGCGCCGATCGCGGCGGCCGTCGCCGCCTCGCAGGCGGACCGCCCCGCCTTCGGAACGGCGCTGATGCTGGGCGTGGCCTTCGCCGCCACCATCGGCGGGATGGGATCGCTGATCGGCACCCCGCCGAATGCGCTGTTCGCCGCCTATGTGTCCGAGGTCTACGGCATCACCGTGAGCTTTGCCCAATGGGCCGCCATCGGGGTGCCCGTCGCCGCGATCCTGCTCGCGATCACCTGGCTGGTGCTGGCGCGGCTGACGCCCGGGCCGCTCGGCCCCGACCTCGCCACCTCCTTCGACTTTCGGGCCGATGCCATGCAGGCGGCGGAACGCCGCGTCGCGCTGATCGCCGGCCTGACCGCGCTGGCCTGGATCACGCGGCCGCTGATCGAGCTGGCCTTTCCCGCCATAACCCTCTCGGATGCCGGCATCGCCATGCTGGCCGCGATCGCCCTGTTCCTGGTCCCGGACGGGGCGGGCGGCAGGCTGCTCGACTGGGACACCGCGGCCGGGCTGCGCTGGGACGTTCTCATCCTCTTCGGCGGCGGGCTGGCGCTGGCGGGTCTCCTCGAACAGACCGGCCTCGCCGCCTGGATCGGAGGAACCGTCCGGCAGATGGCGGACCTGCCCGAGATCCTGCTGCTTCTGCTGATCGCCGCCCTGATCGTCTATGTGGGCGAACTGGCCAGCAACACGGCGATGGCGGCGATCTTCCTGCCCATCACCGGAGCCGCCGCGGCCTCGCTGAACGCCGATCCGCTGACCTTCATGCTGCCGGTCGCCCTGGCCGCGTCCATCGGTTTCATGCTGCCGGTGGCCACGCCGCCCAACGCCATCGTCTTCGCCAATCCGGCGGTCACCCGCGGCGCCATGCTGCGCGCCGGCGCCCCGCTCGACCTCGTCGGCGTGCTGGTCGCGGTCGGGACAAGCGCCCTGCTGGGGCCCGTGTTCTTCGGCTGAACCGCCCCGGACCGGGCTATTCGATCGCGTTCTTGAAGATCACCCCGTCCTTCATGATCAGATCAAAGTTCCCATGCGGGTCGGCGACAAGGTCGATGTCCTCCAGCGGGTTGCCGTCCACCAGGATCAGGTCGGCATAGGCCCCCTCCGCGATGACGCCCAGCGGGCCCAGCTGGTACGGGTGCCGCGGGCCGGCCAGTTCCAGCAGCTCGGCATTGGTCGATGTCGCCATCTTCAGCACCTCGTAGGGCGAATACCAGTTCTGCAGCTTGGCAAGAAAGGCGCCCTGCCGCTCGGCCAGCGCCGGGTCGAACAGGATGTCGGTGCCGAAGGCGACCTTGACGCCGACATCCTTGGCCATCTTGTAGGCCGCGTCGGTGCCGTTGGTCACGGCAATCCACTTGGCCTGGCTGAAGGGGTCGTCAAAGGTGAACCCGTCCTCGTCGTCAAGCAGCGGCTGGATCGACAGCCACACGTCCCTGTCGCGCATCATCTCCATCGTCTCGCGGCTCATCAGGAATCCGTGCTCGACGGATTTGACACCGGCCTCGATCGACAGCTGGATGGCCTCGTCGGTGAACAGATGCGAGGCGACATAGGTGTTGTAGGTGTCCGCGACCTCGACGAAGGCTTCGAGCTCGGCCATGGTGTACTGGCGCACGTCCAGCGGGTCATAGACGGACGACACGCCGCCGCCGCCCGAGATCTTGAGTTGCGACGCGCCCATCCGCATGACTTCGCGGGCGCGCTTGGTGACCTCGTCCACGCCATCGGCCATCGCCATGAGGCCGACCGAATACCAGTACCATTGGGAATCCGCCGGGTTGGTCGGAACCGACTGGTAGGGGCGATAGTCAAAATGGCCGCCGGTCTGGCCGATCGGCGGGCCGGACGGAAGGATGCGCGGGCCGGGGATCTCGCCGGCGTCGATCATCTTCTTGGTCGCGAAGGGGTTGCCGCCGACATCGCGCACGGTGGTGAACCCCCGCATCAGGGTGGCCTCCGAACCGATGGCCCCGCGAATGGCGATCTCGAGGATGTCGCCGGTCACGACCGTGCTCTGGGCGGCGCAGCAATACGAGGTATGCCAATGCACGTCGATCAGGCCGGGGATCATGGTGCGCCCGCCTCCGTCGATGACGCGGCCGCCCGCCACCGCCAGCGGTTCGGTCGAAACCTGCGTGATCAGGTTGTCGGTGACGACGACGTTGGCGTTTTCGATCAGCGCCTCGTTGACGCCATCGAACACGTTGACATTGGTGAACAGGATCGGGACGCCGTCCTGCGCGACGGCTGGCGCCGCGGAGACCGAAAGGACCAGGGCGGCAAGGGAATGGCGCAGGGGTAAGGGCATGACATCGCATCCAATCTGAGTATCAATCGCGATGATCTTTCCAGTTTCGGCCATCCGACTCAACCCGCCGGGCGCACATTTCTCCACCTGCCGGTGACGCGCCTGACCCGGCTCGACGCAAGCGGCGACAGGCACGCCGAAAAGGTGCTAAAGTTCCCTGCGACACAGCAACGGGAGGCCGATCATGTACAGCAACATCCTTGTGCCGGTGGTCTTTGACGAGGGTCACGACACGCAAGCCTCGTTTCTCGCCGCGCGGGCCCTTGCCAATGACGATGCCAGGTTCACCCTGCTTCACGTGATGGAAGCGATCCCCGCCTATGTGGCGACGCAGATCCCGGCCGAGGTCATGGCCAGGTCGCGCGACGAGATCAATGCCAAGCTCAAGCAGCTGGCGGCCGGCTTGCCCAACGCGACCGTCCTTCTGGAATCCGGTCATGCGGGCCGGTTCATCGTCGACTACGCCGCCGAGGCCGGGACCGACTGCATCGTCATGGCGTCGCACAAGCCGGGGATCGAGAACCTGTTCCTCGGCTCCACCGCGGACCGGGTCGTGCGGCACGCCAAATGCTCGGTGCACGTGATCCGCTAGCCAACCGCCGCGCCGGGTCGTCCGAAATCCCCGGCCGCCCCCCCCCGGAAACGGAAAACGCCCGCCGGGTGGCGGGCGTACAAACCGGAAGCTTCCGATTTCAGGGCCGGTACAAACCGGACAAAACGCCGGTCAGCGGCGGATGCCCAGACGCTTGATCAGGTCCTGGTAACGGGCCTCGTCCTTGCCCTTCAGATAGTCCAGAAGCTTGCGGCGATGCGCAACCATCTTCAGAAGTCCACGGCGGCCGTGGTTGTCCTTCTTGTGGGTCTTGAAGTGCTCGGTCAGCGTGTTGATGCGCGAGGTCATGATCGCAACCTGGACTTCCGGCGAACCGGTGTCGCCTTCCTTGGTCGCGAATTCCTTCATCACGCGGGTCTTTTCTTCGGCAGTAATCGACATCGGGGTCTCCTTTGCAGGTTGGAGTGAATGGCGCAGGCCGGGATGTCGTCCAGCGCAGGCCCATGGAGAATTCCGCACCGATTCCGGCACGGATGGGCGCGTATAGGCGGATTTTCCCTGAATGGCAAAGGGAATCTGCCGCTCAAACGCTGATCCCGAACGAAGCCAGGTCGGCCGGGCGCATCAGTTGAATATCGTCGGGCGTAATCGGCTGCGCGCTGTAGAGATGCGCAACCTCGTGCCCGCCGATCAGGATCCGGGTCAGGCCGGCGGTGTCGGGATCGGGCCGGATCGCGATCTCCGGATCCGGGTTGGCCGCGTCGTCCCACGTCACCAGCAACCGGTCTGCGCCCGGCTGGAAATCCGTGACCGTGACCGCCTCCGAGGGGGCGCTGTCCATCAGGATGACATCGTCGGACCCGTCGCCGCCGCTGACGATATCGCCGCTGTCGGCAAAGATCCGGTCCTCACCGGCGCCGCCGTTGAGATAGTCCTTCGCGTTCCCCTCGGCCCCGTCGTGTCCCGAGATCACGTCGTTCCCGTCGCCGCCGAACAGCGTGTCCTCGCCCGCGCCACCCTCCAGAACGTCATCGCCGTCGCCGCCCTGCAGCGCGTCATCGCCGTCGCCGCCGCTGAGCCAGTCGTTGCCCTGACCGCCGATCAGCCTGTCGTCGCCGGCCCCGCCATCCAGCCGGTCATCGCCGAAGTGCCCGAACAGAGCGTCAGGTCCATCGCCGCCAAGGAGAACGTCGTCGCCATCCCCGCCATGCAACTCGTCGTCGCCGGGACCGCCCTCCAGCACGTCGTTTCCGCCCGCCCCGAACAACGTGTCGTTGCCCGCGCCGCCCGCGATCACGTCTTGCCCGCCGTAGCCGTTGATCTGGTCGTTGCCGTCCAGTCCCGAAAGGTCGTTGTCGGCTTCGTCGCCAACGACGATCAGGTTGCCCATGAATTCGTTGAACACGCCGGCGGTCGGGCGCGGGGTTACCGCCTCCGGCGTTTCCTCTGGCTGGTCCTCGATCTCCAGGTAGTTGCCCTGCGGCTGCTCGTCTGCCGCCACGGCCCCGGCCGAGGAACCCTCCTCGTCCTCGGCCTCGTCGCCCAGAACACCGCTCATCGCGTAGGCCACGCCGCCCATAGCCGCCAGCCCCAGCAAACCCGCCATCAGGAACATGAGACACCTCTGCGGGCACCGCGCCCGGATGCCCAAAACATCCCATGTTTCAACGGCTTCGGTCAAAGCCGATCTGGTGTTCTGGTTAAGGGGTCGTAACCAGGTCCCAAAGCTCCGGCTGCTGGGTGTAGGCGATGTAGAGCGGGTGCCTGGGATGCCCGGCCTTTGTCAGCCCGAGGTGGAACAGAGCCTGCCCGGTGCCGCGCAACAGCCGTTCCACCGCCGGCCCGCGATTCAGATGCGCCCCATGCGTGCCCCATGCCGCGATCACCTGATCGGCCCAGGACACGCCGTTGAGGATGGCCATGTCGTTCTCGGGCCCGACCGGATCGGCGGAGGCCCGCATCTTGCGCGGGTCCGTCTCGCGCCAGGCGAAGATGTTGGTGACCTGAAAGGCGCCAAAACCCAGCGCCCGCGCCCGCCGCTCGCAGCGTTCGACCGTCGGGTCGTTCTGAACCTCGGTCGCGGTCGAAGGGTTCAGCATCACGAACAGCGCCTTGCGCCCCTGCGGCTCCCAGACCCGGGTGAGGCTGTAGCGATAGCGTTTGCAATCGGAATAGACGGCGGTCGAGGGCGCGTCGCCCTTGGTGTGCGAGCGGGTAATCATGGCGCCCCGCTTAACATGCGGGGGAAGGGGGCGCCATATGTTCAGTCCACGAACACCCTGCTCGGGTGCAGCTCGCCTGACTTGTAGACGCCCACCGCCACGGCCTTGCCGTCGAGCGAGGCCCAGGCTTCGTCGCCGTATTCGACGTCCGAGGCCAGCACCATGCCCGGATTGCCGTTGCGCAGACGGGCCGCGCCTTCGGGCGTGCATCTGAGTTCCGGCAGATCGGCAAGCCCTTCCTCCAGCGGGCGCAAATAGCCGTCCAGCGCCACGGATTTCGCCATCTCGTCGATCTGTTGGACGCTGATGCCATCCTCGGCATCGAACGGCCCCGACCATATGCGCCGCAGCTGCTTGACGTGGCCGTGGCAGCCCAGGGCTTCGCCCAGATCGCGGGCGATCGCGCGCACATAGCCGCCCTTGCCGCAGGTCATCTCCAGCACCACGTGATCGGGGTCGGGCCGGTCAACCAGGATCAGTTCCTCGACCCAGAGGGGGCGGGCCGCAAGTTCCACGTCCTCGCCGTCGCGGGCCAGCTTGTAGGCGCGCTGCCCGTCGATCTTGACGGCGGAGAACTTGGGCGGCACCTGCATGATCTCGCCCAGAAAGGGCGACAGCGCCGCCTTGATCTGATCGTCCGTCGGCCGCGCGTCGCTTTCCGCGATCACTTCGCCCTCGGCGTCGTCGGTGTTGGTGGCCTGCCCCAGACGCACGGTGAACGTATAGGCCTTGAGCGCATCGGTGATGTAGGGAACGGTCTTGGTCGCCTCTCCCAGGGCCACGGCCAGAACGCCGGTCGCCTCGGGGTCGAGCGTGCCGGCATGTCCGGCCTTCCGGGCGTCAAAGGCCCAACGCACCTTGTTCACCACGGCGGTCGAGGTCATGCCCGCGGGCTTGTCCACCACCAGCCATCCGGAAATGTCGCGACCCTTGCTTTTGCGTCCCATCCTGCACCTTGCGTCTTGCCGAGGCGCGCGACCTAGCGGATCGGTCGGGCGCTGTCAATTTAGCATGACGGACGCGTCACGACAGGGCGAAGTCGACGGCGGCGCGGCAGTGCAGTTCGGTGGTGTTGAACATCGGGAATTCGGGGCGGTCCGGCTGCCCGATCAGCAGGAAGATCTCGGTGCAGCCCAGGATCAGGCCCTGCGCGCCCTCTTCCGCGGCCAGACGGTCCGCAATCTCGAGATAGGTCCGTTTCGAGCTGTCGCGAATGTCGCCCTTGACCAGTTCGTCGAAGATGATGCGGTCGATCTCGGCGCGTTCGGCGGCGCCGGGCGTCACGATCTTTAACCCGAACCGGGTTTCGTAGCGTTCGCGAAGATAGCCCAGTTCCATCACCGGCCTGGTGCCGAACAGGGCGACGCGGTTCAGCCCCGCCTCGCGGATCGCCGCGCCGGTGGGATCGACGATGTGGATGCTGGGAATGTCGCGGTCGGCCAGGATCGCCTCCAGCGGTTTGTGCAGCGTGTTCGAGACGCAGAGGATCACGTCGGCGCCTCCGGCGATCAGGCCGTCCACCTTGCCGGCCATGTACCGGCTCAGGCCATCCCAGTCGTCGCCCCGCAGCAGCGCCTCGATATTGCCAAAGTTCATGCCCGCGATCAGCGTCTCGGCGATGTCCCAGCCGCCCAGCCGGGCGTTCACCTCATCGTTGAGCAACCGGTAATACTCGGCGGTGGCCACGTTGGAGCTGCCACCGAGCAGGCCGATGGTCTTCTGGCGCAGCGGACGCGCGGTCACTGCGCCGCCTCCACCACGCCGACAATCGGACCCAGCGAAAAGCCGACATCCGACCGGTCGATCTGCGGCGCATAGAGCCGCGAGATGTTACCGTCGAAATAAAGCGCCTGCGGCGTCTTCAGCACGTCGCGGAACAGGCCGCCGAATTCGTGGAACGTCACGTAGTCGTCGGAAATGGCGAACACGACGCGCTGCCCGTCCTCGCTGGTGCCGACGCCGTTGCGGATGTAGCGCGAGGTCGAATCGGGCAGGAAACGGGGATGCAGCTCACCATCGATCACCAGCATCGGGCCGGACTGGCTGGCAAAGCGGCACTCGGGCTGCGCCTCGACGTAGCGAAGCGTCTCGATCACGTCGGCGCGACCCTGCCGTATGCAGAACACCCCGTTCGGCAACAGGCCGAAATTGCCGGGGCCGGGGTTGGCGATGACCCGGGTCACCTCGGCGCCGTTTTCGACGTAGTGGCCCACGGGCGAGCGGTCGTCGTGATACATGCCCGCGTTCATGGCAAAGGCCAGCCGCCCGCCTTCCCCGGCAAGCTCCGATTCGACCGCGGAAAACTGGCCCAGCAACTCTCCCTGCGCGTCGTTCAGGAACAGACGCAGGTCTTCGGTGCCTGCGTCCACTTCGCAGACCGTGTAGCGGTTTTCCTCGTGAACCAGGTCACGGCAGTCCACCGCGGCCGCCTCGGCGGCCCACAGAACTGCACCCAGCGCTAGAAACCCGCGGATCACTCGTCCAGATCGCGGCGCACCGCGTCCTGATCGAACATCCGCCGGGCGTCGTCCAGCCGGTCGAAGGTCTCGTCCAGGCGGAATCGCAGTTCGGGCGCGAATTTCAGCCCGACCTTCTTGCCGACCACGCGGCGCAATTCGCCCTTGTTGCGCGCCAGCAGCTGCAGCACGTCCTCCTGACCCTTGCCGCCAAGCGGCAGCACATAGGCGGTGGCGATCTTGAGGTCGGGCGAGGTGCGCACCTCGCCCACGGTGATCGACAGCCGGTTGAGATCCGGGTCATGCACGTCGCCGCGCGCCAGCACGTCGGACAGCGTGCGACGGATCAGTTCGCCGACGCGAAGCTGCCGCTGCGAGGGACCGGGGCCATCATGGAATTTGTTCTTTGCCATGCCTCCGATCTAAGCCCAAAGCGGGGCTTTGCCAAGCGGCCCCGAACCGGGTAGGAGGCATTGAGCCGAATTGAGAAGGAACCAGCGCAATGACCCATATTCCAGGCATCGTCATCACCGGGGCTTCGGGCCGGATGGGCCAGATGCTGATCCGGACCGTGAGCGACAGCGATCAGGCCCGGCTGGTCGGCGCCGTCGAGCGCGAGGGCCACGACTGGATCGGCCGCGACGTCGGCGAGGCGATGGGCGGACAGCCGCTGGGCGTCACCGTGACCGACGATCCGCTCGAAGCCTTCGCCAGGGCGCAGGCGGTGATCGACTTCACCGCGCCCGAGGCGACGCTTGGTTTCGCGGCGCTGGCGGCGCAGGCCCGTTGCGTGCATGTGATCGGCACCACCGGCATGACCGACGAACAGATCGCCGCGCTGGAGCCCGCCGCCCGCCATGCCGTGATCGTGCGGGCCGGCAACATGAGCCTTGGCGTCAACCTGCTGGTGCAACTGACCAGAAAGGTCGCCGCCGCGTTGGACGAGGATTTCGACATCGAGGTGATCGAGGCGCATCACCACCACAAGGTCGACGCGCCCTCGGGCACTGCGCTGATGCTGGGCGAAGCCGCAGCCGAAGGGCGGGGTGTCAAGCTGGCCCACGTGTCCGACCGGGGCCGCGACGGCATCACCGGCGCGCGCAGGCGGGGCGACATCGGCTTTCACGCGGTCCGCGGCGGCGACATCGTCGGCGAGCATGACGTGCTCTTCGCTGCGCCGGGCGAGCGCATCGTGCTGCGCCACGTGGCGACCGACCGCGCGATCTTCGCCCGCGGCGCGCTCAAGGCCGCGTTGTGGGCGCAGGGCAGGACCCCCGGCCAGTACGACATGGTGGACGTGCTGGGGCTGTAGGTTCAAGGGACTGCCGAGGCGCGGATTCTCCTGCGCCGGGATCCCTCAACGGATCATGCCGGCAAGCAGCGTGTCCTGCTCGGTGCATTCCCGATCATAGGCTTCAAGGAACTCGATCCGCCGCATGTCGTCCTGGTGGAACCGGTCGGCATCCCCGCGCGTCATCTTGACCTCGGTCCAGAACTTGCGGCTCTGCACCTGATAGTGGTTGATCTGGAACCTGATGTTGTCCGAGATCGTCCGGGACGAATCCGCGCCCATGATCTTGTGCAGCCGGATGTCGAGGCTTTTCGTCGGAACCGAAGTCCGGGCCAGGTACTTCTTGCAGTTGTGCGGCCCGAGCTGCGGCTTTTTCCAAACGAGCTGCCGCCTGAGACTGTCCGGGTGATCGACGAAACCGGACGTGCCGAACTGGCTCCAATTGGCGTAGATGACGTCGTAGTCCTGGTACTCCGCCAGCGCATCGGACAGCCCGCCGCCGTCCTTGCAGAACCAGAACTCGTCAAGATCGGCGATCACCATCCACTCGCACCGCTCCGCTATCCGGAAATGCTGGAAAGCCGTCCAGTAATGGTGAATCTGCTTGTGCGGCTGCGGGAGAGAGATGGTCTCGACAAGGCCCGACGCGACATGATCCGCGATCCGTTCCAGGGATCCGTCCGTGCTTCCGTTGTCGATCAGGAACACCTTCTCGGCGCCCTGTCCGGCATAGTGTTCGACCCATTCCCGGATATTGAAGGCTTCGTTCTTTAGGATTCCAAGCACGCAGAGCCTGTGGGGATAGTGGACCTTCTGCCGCTCTCGCCTCTTTCTCGTTCTCTCGTTCTTTCTCCGAGCGTTCCAGCTCTTTATCCAATACGTGAGCGAGTTCATTTCCCGATCCCAGTCAACCGCCAGACCCGTTGGGCTTCTTGCCCAATGGGCAACCGTTGCGCAAGGGTTGGCCCGCCAACCGCTTGCGCCGGGATTTGTCACGATGGACCGGCCTGTGTCGTCAGCGGCCTTGCGCTGGCCGCTCAACCCGCTCCCATATGCGCATCCACCACCCGCTGCACCATCGGTGCGAAATGGCGGAACCCGGGGGTTTCCATGTCCGCCCGCTTGCCCGCCTCGTCCAGGTACCGCACCTGGATGATCTTCTCGAGGTTCGGGTTCTTCTCGAATTCCGCCACCTCCTCGGGACTCATCGGGCCGCCCTGCAGGTTCAGCGAATGGATCGACGCTTCGCTGAGCCGCTTGAAATATTCGGGCTTGGCGGCGCAGAGATAGCGTTTGGCCGCCACGTGGTAGAGCACGCAATCGGTGACGACCGAAGGAAAGAACGGCGCCAGCACCTCGGCGCCGGCATCCTCGTGGTGCCGGTCCTCGGTGTCATCCATCGTGAAGGTGCCGAATTCGGAAGTGAAATGGCCGATGTCGTGCAGCAACGCCGCGACGATGATGTCTTCGGGCATCCCGTTCCGCTCGGCGATGGTCGCGCCCTGCAGCATGTGCTCGGCCATGGTCACCGGCTCGCCCAGGTATTCCTCGTCGCCACACCGCTCGAAGATGTCGGCGAGGAAGGCGACGATGTTGTTCCGGTCGAGCGTCGAGAAATCCGGTTTCATTCGGCCGCCTCCGGCTGGGCCATCTCCATCGCCGCCAACGTCGAAAGTAGCCCGTCCTTGTCGGCGTAGCAGCCCTGCAGCCAGCGCGACCCCGCGCCGGAATAGCCCTTGCGCGCATGCAGGACGCGGGTGTTGTCGACGATGAAGCTTTCGCCCGGCTCCAGCTTGAAGGCGACGCCCATTGCCGGGTCGTCGATGTATTCGCCCAACTGGCGATAGGCCGCGTAATAGGCCTCCATCCGGTCGAAGGGGATGTCCACGAAGGGCGCCGACGAGCGGTTGTTGAACCGGATCGCCACCAGCTGACCGTCCGGCGACAGTTCGATCATCGGACGACGCGAGCGCAGGCAGACTCCGTCCGATCCCTTGTATTCGAACCGGGCCGGATAGCCGGCGAGCAGGGCGAAGCCTTCGGGGTTGTCGTCGCGCAGGCGTTCGGCGGCGCGGAAACCGTCGACGACGATCGAGTCGCCGCCCTCGGCCGAATTCTCGAGGCAATAGAGGATCTGCAGCGTCGGCACCGGGTCGCGGTAGGGGTTGTCGGTATGCGCCTGCAGCCCGAGGCCGGTATAGGCGAGGTTGGTGGGGTTCACCTCGGTCCGGACCTCGAAATAGGGGCCATAGTTGGTCTCGCGCACATAGCCGAAAAGGTCCGCGACCTTCAGCAGCGATCCGGGTTCGGTCGGCCCGCCCGTCAGCTTGGCGAAGCCGAATTCGGCCACCGCCGCCAGCCAGCCGCGCTTGGCCCGGGGATTGGCATGGACGTCGGCCCAGTCGGCGCAAGGCGCGGCCAGGCCGCTTTCCCAGGTGGTGATGCCGGCTTCGGTCCAGCCCGGCCGATGGGTGTGGTCGCGGTCATAGACGTGCGCGCGCAGCCACGCGGCGGGAAATGCGACGGTCTTGCCTTCGGGCTGGAAGGTGACCTGCAGATCGCCGTTCGCCACCTCGGCGGCGGCGAGCGAAAGATCGGCCGGGATGTCGCCGATGGTGATCAGGCGCTGGCCGTTGCCCGGGGCGCGGGTTTCGGGGTCGAGCGCGTTGTCGCGCAGCCAGATGGCATGGAAACGGGCGCGGGTTCCGTCGGCAAATACCAGCGTGACGACGGAACCGTCATGGGTGGCGGTGCGCAGCATTTGGGGTCTCCTGTTCGGCGCGGCTTTGCTTGTGGAGATACTCCGCCCGTGGCATTACGACAATTAATCCTTGTTCCGGCTGAGGGTTGGAAAAACTTATGGATAGGAAAAAGATCGGCTTGCCGCCGCTCGACTGGCTGCGGGTGTTCGAGGCGGCGGGGCGTCTGGGCGGGTTTTCGGCCGCGGCGCGGGAGTTCGGGCTGACGCAGGCCGCCGTCAGCCAGCGCATCGGCAATCTCGAGGCGTGGCTGGGCCGGTCGCTTTTCGTGCGCGAGGCGCGCGGCGTGTCTCTGACCGTCGAGGGGGAAAGCTATCTGCCGCTGGTGCAGGAAAGCCTTGCGGCGCTCGAACGCAACACCGAGGAATTGTTCGGCAAGGCGCCGCGCGAATTGCGGGTGGCGGGGTTGGGTTCGCATGTCAACGCGCTGGTGATCCCGCATGTGGCGGGTTTCCGGCAACGCCACCCCCGCGTGCGCCTGGTCACGGATTCCGTCGCGCGCCGGTCGTCGCTGGATGAGGAACGCACCTGGCTGCAGATCCGTTTCGGCCGCGGCGCATGGCCGGGCCGCGAGGCAGGGTTGATCGCCCCCGAGGTGCTGGCGCCGATGGCGATGCCGGGGATGGATTGGGGCGCCCCGGTGATCGAATTGCGCGGCGAGCGGCCGGGCTGGCAGGACTGGTGCCGCGTCACCGGTCAGCCCGAGGTTGCCCCGGCCATGCTCAGCGTCGATTCGATGGAGCACGCGCTGACGGCGGCGCGGCTGGGCCTGGGCATCGCCCTGGGGTCGCTGCCGCTGGCGCGGAACCTTTTGCGGGCCGGCCAGTTGCGGCGGCTCGACCTGCCGGAAATGACGACGCGCGACGGCTACTGGCTGACCTGGCCCGACGAACGTGTGCAGTCGCGAAAACTGAAGGCGCTTATCGGGGATTTCCTCGAAACGCTCAAAGCCGCCGATTGATCCGGACCAGTTTCCGCTGCGTATCCTCTTTGTCAAAAAGGAGCGCACACCATGCGAGCACGTTTTATTATCGGAGCGGCGCTGCTGATCCTGGCGGCGCCCGCATCGGCCGAACTGGCCCAGATCAGGGATGAAGCGACGTTCCGGCAGATCGTCACCGGCAAGACCCTGACCCGGCCGCTGATCCGTCTGCAGGTCCTGCCCGGCGGCCGGATCACCGGCACCGGCGCCGCCCGCGAGGTCGCCGGCTCGTGGACCTGGCGCGACGGGTACTTCTGCCGGGATCTGATCTGGGGCGGCAGAAACCTTGGCTACAACTGCCAGGAGGTGCGCGCCGCCTCGGGCACCATCCGTTTCACCTCGGACCGGGGCAAGGGCGACTACGCCGATTTCCGGCTGCGCGGAAACTAGCCGCCTTACCCCGGAATTGGAGAAGCGCCGGTTTTGAAGTATCCTGCTCGCGGGAGATGTATCATGACCGCGTTTCCGGTTGCCCTGTTTTTTGCCATTGTCCTGAGTGTCTTGCCGTCCGGTCGGGCTGCAGCGCAAAGCCCGCAGGAAATCGTCGAATGGATCTATTTGTCACTGGCCCAGCCCGGATCCCACGGCATTTCCTACCTGTCGGCGCCTGCGCAGCGGGATGCCTTTTTCTCGCACCGGATGTCCCGGTTCTTCGCGGCCAATGACAGTCATGGCGGCGATCTGGCCTCGGCCTGCATCGATTTCGGTCTCGAAGTGCCGGGTCAGGATTACGATGCCGCAGAGATACTGCGGACGATCCGGCTGCGGACCGAAACCCAAGGCGCGCGCCGCATCGTCCATGCGGAATTCCAGAATTTCGGCCAGCCGGCGCAGGTCGTGTACGAGTTCACCGCCGTCGATGGCCGGTGGCTGATCGACGACATCGCAGGGCAGGGCTGGCGGCTGTCTCAGATTCCGTGCGAACCCGCCGGTTCCGGCACGGGCGCGGCGGCGCAGGCATCTGAGTTCTGTTTCAAACAGCAAGACGGGACGCTCAGGATCGAACTCGGTCAATTCCGGCCAAGTTACTTCGAGCTCGAGATCTGGGCTTCGCACGGGCATTTCTGCGCCGTGGGTGGCGCGCTGACTCCGACCGCCACGGGCTGGCGGTATCAGGAGCAGCTGTTCGACGGCCGGCTCTGTGGCGTGGATCTCTAGGTCATGCAGGATCAGGGCGTGCGCATCCGCGACCGCGACCACGCCTGCAAGTCCTACTATTGCGGCCAGCGCGCCCACATGGACGGGGCCGAGTTTCCCCTGTCGTCCCAGGTCGATTGCGCGCAGGTGCCGCGGGTCCAGAACTGACCGGTCTCAAAAATCGATCGCGATGCCCTTTTTCTCCCAATCGCCGTAACGGGCCGGGTCCGGGCCGTCGCGCCCGCCCAGTTCCTTCGGCGCCGCCTTTGCCTTTGCCTCGGCCTTCTTTCGGCGTTCCTCGGCCTCGGCCAGCGCGCGCTGGGCGGCGGGTGGCAGATCTTTGTGTGCGTCGCTCATCGCCTGGGTTCCTTTCCGTGCGCTCCCCTGATATACGCCCGCGTCCGCCCAAGGCAATGCGGGCAGGAGTCACAGTGACAAGGGCGGCCCAATGGCAGACGGCGCAACCACGGCGCGGCGCAGCGCGATCTACCTGCTGGATCAGATCCTGGGCGAGGGACGCCTTTTGCCCGAATGCCTGGCCGCCGGCGCGCTGGACCGGCTGAGCCCCGAAGACCGCGCCAGGGCGCAGCGGCTGACGCTGGAAACCCTGCGCGGGCTCGAACGCGCCGACCGGCTGCTTGGCGGTCACCTGCAGAAGACCCCCGCCCTGACGGTGCGCAACGCGCTGCGGCTTGGCACGGTCGAACTGTGCCAGGGCGCCGCGGCGCACGGGGTGGTGAATTCGATGGTCGAGATCATCGGCCGCTCGCGCAAGCACGGACGTCTCAAGGGGCTGGTGAATGCCGTCCTGCGCAAGGTGGCGGCCGAAGGGCCCGATGCCTGGCCGCGCATGCGTGTGCCGCGTCTGCCCGACTGGCTGCGCGGGCCGCTGGTCGAGGCCTGGGGGGCCGAGGCGGTGGCCGGGATGGAACGCGCCCATTTCGCGGGCGCGCCGCTGGACCTGACGCTGAAACCCGGCGCCAGCGCCCCCGGCGGCGAGGTTCTGCCCACCGGGTCGATCCGGCTGCACGAGGCCGGGCAGGTTTCCGCCTTGCCGGGGTTCGCGGACGGGGACTGGTGGGTTCAGGACGCCGCCGCGGCGCTGCCGGCCAGGGTGCTGAATCCCGTGCCGGGCGAACGGGTGCTCGACCTCTGCGCCGCGCCGGGCGGCAAGACGATGCAGTTGGCCGCCGCCGGGGCGGCGGTGACCGCGCTGGACATATCCGAGACGCGGATGGCGCGTCTTCGCGACAACCTGAACCGGACCGGCCTGTCGGCGGAACTGGTCGTCGGCGACGCGCTCGAGCACCAGGGTCAGTACGACGCCGTCCTGCTCGACGCGCCCTGTTCGGCGACCGGCACGATCCGCCGCCATCCCGATCTGCCGCAGGCCAAGGACGGATCGGAATTCGGCGGCCTCATCGAGTTGCAGGCGCAGATGCTGGCCCGTGCCTGGGGCCTTCTGAAGCCCGGCGGGCGGCTGGTCTATTGCACCTGTTCGCTTTTGCCGGACGAAGGCGAGGTGCAGATCGAAGGCGTGCTGGACTTCTTCGCCGACATGTCCGTCGACCGCGCGGCGCTGGACCTGCCGGGCGTCGATCCCGCCTGGATCACCGAGGAAGGCGGCCTGCGCCTGCGGCCCGACTACTGGCCCGAGCGGGGCGGCATGGACGGCTTCTACATCGCCTGCCTGCGCAAGGCGAGGTAGCCGCGCACTCTTTTCGGTGACTTGGCCGGAATCACCGGCTATCCTCGCCCTCAAACGCCTGAAGAGCGTGCGAGGCAGAACAGCGACATGTCCAGTCCGGAAACCATGGCGACCAGGTGGATGCGGTTCCAGAACCGTCTCTACGCGCGCCTCAGCCAGCGGAGGAAGGCCGTCCGCGGCTTCGTCTCGCAGCCTGAGCCGCGCACCGTGGGCTCGTTCGCCCGCGGGCGTCAGCTGGTGGCCGGGAACCTCCTGTTCGCAGGCTATCTGGTCGAGTCGCAGGACACCGGGCTGTGGGAAGTGGCCGCGCCGAACGCCGCCTTCGACGCCGAACGCCACGGGTTCGCATGGCTCGACGATCTGGCCGCCGTCGGTGACGCCCGGGCCCGGGCCCAGGCGCAAAGGTGGCTCTGGGGCTGGATCGAGGCGCACGGGGGCGGCCGCGGGCCGGGCTGGGTGCCCGACCTGACCGGCCGCCGGCTGATCCGCTGGATCAACCACGCCCTGTTCCTTCTGCACGGGACCGACGCAGAGCGGAGCGGGCTGTTCTTCCGCTCGCTGGCGCAGCAGGCGTGGTTCCTGTCGAAACGCTGGAACGCCGCGACGCCCGGCCTGCCGCGGTTCGAGGCGCTGACCGGGCTGATCCATGCCGGTCTGGCGCTCGAAGGTCTCGAGAAACTGGCCGACCCGGCGCTCAGGGCGCTGGCCCGGGAATGCGACGGCCAGATCGATGCACAAGGCGGACTGCCCACCCGCAACCCCGAGGAACTACTCGAGGTATTCACCCTCCTTTCCTGGACCGCGGCGGCGCTGCACGAGGCGGCGCGCGGCACGCCCGCCGCCCATGCCGCCGCGATCAAGAGGATCGCCCCGACCCTGCGCGCCCTGCGCCACGCCGATGGCGGTCTGGCGCGGTTCCACGGCGGCGGACGCGGGCTGGACGGGCGGCTGGATCTCGCGCTGGCCCAGAGCGGGGTCAAGCCCAAGCATCCGACCGGGCTGTCCATGGGCTACGCAAGGCTGTCCGCCGGCCGCACAAGCGCCATCGTGGACGCCAGCCCGCCGCCGGGCGGCAAGGCCTCGTACAACGCGCACGCCTCGACCCTCGCCTTCGAGCTGACCTCGGGGCGCCGCCCGCTGATCGTCAATTGCGGCTCGGGCGAGAGCTTTGGCAACGATTGGCGCCGCGCCGGCCGCGCCACGCCCTCGCATTCGACGCTGTGCCTCGACGGCTATTCCAGCGCGCGCCTGACCGCGCCGCTCAAGGGAACCTCGCAGGAGGCGCTGGTCGACGGCCCTCGCGACGTTCCCGTCGAGCTTGACGAAACCGAACAGGCCACCCGCTTCCAGGGCGGGCATGACGGATACGCCAGGGTGTTCGGGCTGACCCACGCCCGCAAACTCGAACTCAGCTTCGACGGCCGCAGCCTTCAGGGCGAGGACATGCTGCTGACGATGGACGACGCCGCGAGGCGCCAGTTCGACAAGGCGATGGACGCATCCGGCCTCGCCGGAATCGGTTTCGACATCCGCCTGCATCTCCATCCCGAGATCGACGCGGCGGTGGATCTGGGCGGCGCGGCCGTGTCGATGGCGCTGAAAAGCGGTGAAATCTGGGTGTTCCGCCACGATCGGGTCGGAGAACTGTCATTGCAGCCAAGCGTTTATCTGGAAAAAGGGCGTTTGAAGCCGCGCGCGACAAAACAGATCGTTCTATCCGGCCGCGCGATGGAGTATGCGACGCGCATCCGGTGGACGCTGAGCAAGGCGCAGGATACAGCCCTTGCCGTTCGCGACCTGAACCGGGACGAACCCGATTTCGATTGATCCGCATAAGGACCCCGAGACCCATGACCGACCTTTATCCCGTGCGCCGCGCGCTGCTTTCCGTTTCCGACAAGACCGGACTGGTCGAACTGGGCAAGGCTCTGGCGGAGCGGGACGTCGAACTGCTTTCGACAGGCGGCACCGCCAGGGCGCTCCGCGACGCGGGCCTTGTCGTCAGGGACGTGTCCGAGGTGACCGGCTTTCCCGAGATGATGGACGGCCGGGTCAAGACCCTGCACCCGATGGTGCATGGCGGGCTGCTGGCGCTGCGCGACAATGACGAGCACGTGGCGGCGATGAAGGAATACGGCATCGGCGCGATCGACCTGCTGGTGGTCAACCTCTACCCGTTCGAGGAAACCGTGGCCAAGGGCGCGGGTTACGACGAATGCATCGAGAACATCGACATCGGCGGTCCGGCGATGATCCGCGCGGCGTCCAAGAACCATGCCTTCGTCAACGTGGTGGTGGATGTCGAGGATTACGACGCGCTGCTGGCCGAGCTCAAGGCGAATGGCGGCCAGACCACCTATGCCTTCCGCCAGAAACTCGCCCAGACCGCCTATGCCCGCACCGCCGCCTACGACGCCGCCGTGTCGGGCTGGATGGCCGGGCAGCTGGGGCAGGACGCGCCGCGCCGCACCACCTTCGCGGGGCAGATCGCGCAGCCCCTGCGTTATGGCGAGAATCCGCATCAAACGGCGGCTTTCTACGTCGACGGATCGGGCCGCCCCGGGGTGGCGACGGCGATCCAGCATCAGGGCAAGGAACTGAGCTACAACAACATCAACGACACCGACGCCGCGTTCGAACTGGTGGCCGAGTTCGATCCCCGCGACAGCGCCGCCTGCGCCATCATCAAGCACGCCAACCCGTGCGGCGTCGCGACCGGCGCGACCCTGATCGAGGCGTACAAGGCCGCCTTCGACTGCGACCGCACCTCGGCCTTTGGCGGCATCGTCGCCCTGAACCGTCCGCTGGACCTGGAAACCGCGCAGGAGATCACCGGCATCTTCACCGAGGTCGTCATCGCCCCCGGCGCGACCGACGAGGCCAGGGCGGTCTTCGCCGCCAAGAAGAACCTGCGCCTGCTGACCACCGACGGGCTGCCGGATGTCCGGGCCGGGGGCAAGACCGTGCGCCAGGTGGCCGGCGGCCTGCTGGTGCAGGACAAGGACAACGGCTTCGTCGGCATGGACGACCTCAAGGTCGTCACCAAAACGGCGCCGACGCCCGAACAGATGCGCGACCTGCTGTTCGCCTGGAAGGTCGCCAAGCACGTCAAGTCGAACGCCATCGTCTACGTCAAGAACGAGGCGACCGTCGGCGTCGGCGCGGGCCAGATGAGCCGCGTCGATTCGGCTCTGATCGCGGCCAGAAAGGCCGAGCGCATGGCCGAAGAACTGGGCCTTCCGGAACCGCTGACCAAGGGCTCGGCCGTGGCCTCGGACGCGTTTTTCCCATTCCCCGACGGATTGCTCGAAGCCGCCGCTGCCGGCGCGACTTGCGTGATCCAGCCCGGCGGCTCGATGCGCGACGACGAGGTGATCGCGGCGGCGGACGAGGCGGGTCTCGCCATGGTCTTCACCGGCATGCGGCATTTCCGGCACTGATGCGGTACGGCGCTCTTTTCTGGGCCGGTTTCGCGGCCTTTCTGCTCGACCAGGCCAGCAAGTACCTGGTCGTGCACGTCATGGGCGTGGCGCAGCGCGGACCGATCGACGTGCTGCCGCCACTGCTGGTGTTCCGTTACGGCGAGAACCGCGGCATCAATTTCGGCCTGTTCCAGGGCGACAACGACGCCGCCCGGTGGATTCTGATCGTGCTGGCGCTGGCGATCTGCCTCGGCGTCTTCGTCTGGCTGGCCCGGTCCGCGCGCTCGCGGTGGATGCTGATTAGCGGCGGATTGCTGATCGGCGGCGCGCTGGCGAATGTGGTGGACCGGCTGCTCTACGGCTATGTCCTGGACTTTCTCAACATGTCCTGCTGCGGCATCGACAACCCCTTCGTGTTCAATCTCGCGGATGTGTTCATATTCGCCGGCGCGTTGGGGCTGATGCTGTTCGACGGCAAAAAGGCCCCGTGACGGGCCGGAAGAAATCGGCTAAAAGCGCCTGAAACTTGCTGGAGATGACCATGCGGACGCCGCTGGCGACAATCATTCTGACCGCTGCCGTTGCGGTGTCGGGCTGCTCGGAAAAGGGCCTCAAGGACATCAAGCCGCAAGGGGCCGGGCCGGATGAATTCTCGGTGCTGCCCGTCAAGCCGCTGACGGCGCCCAAGGATTACAGCTTCCTGCCCGCGCCGACGCCGGGCGGCGCGAACCTGACCGACCCGAACCCGCAGGCCGAGGCCGTGGTGGCGCTGGGCGGCAGCGCCGCAGCCTTGAACGCCCGCCAGGTGCCGTCGCAGGACCAGGCGCTGATCACCGCCTCCAGCCGTTACGGCGTGCCGGCCAACACGCGGCAGGTTCTGGCGCAGGAGGATGCCGAGTTCCGCAAACGGCAGGGCCGGTTCACCCGCATCCGGCTGTTCCCGGTCGACCGCTACGAACAGGCCTACCGCAAGCAGTCGCTGGATCCCTACAAGCAGGTCCAGGGTCTGAGGCGGCAGGGCTACGATACTCCGGCGGCCCCGCCATTTGGTGAATAATCCTTAACTTTCCGTCATCGCACTTGAACCCGCGCGTGCCCGCCGTAGTTTGAACAGGAAACGATACGGAGGATGCCGCATGGTTCGGGCTTTGGCGCTTTCTGCCGCCCTGCTTTCCGCAACGCCGCTTTTTGCCGATGAGGGGCAAGAGGCGGTGACGACCTTTACGCTGGACAACGGCATGGAGGTGGTCGTGGTCGAGGACCGCCGCGCGCCGGTGGTGCAGCACATGGTCTGGTACCGGGCGGGATCCGCCGACGAGCCCGCGCGTTCGTCCGGTGTGGCGCATTTCCTCGAACACCTTCTGTTCAAGGCCACCGACACCATGGAGGCAGGCGAACTGTCGGCCACCGTCGCGGCCAATGGCGGCCATGACAACGCCTTCACCTCCTACGACTACACCGCCTATTTCCAGCGCGTCGCCTCCGACCGGCTGGAACTGATGATGCGGATGGAGGCGGATCGGATGCGCAACGTCCGCCTGACCGAGCGCGACATCGTCACCGAGCGCGACGTGATCCTGGAAGAGCGCAATCAGCGGACCGAGAACAACCCCCGTTCGCTGTTCGGCGAGCAGATGAATGCGGCCCAATACCTCAATCACCGCTATGGCGTTCCGATCATCGGCTGGAAGCACGAGATGGAGGAACTGGACATGGAGGACGCGCTGTCCTTCTACAGGACCTACTACGCGCCCAACAACGCCATCCTCGTGGTGACGGGCGACGTGGATCCGCAGGAGGTCAAGGCGCTGGCCGAGCAATATTACGGCGTGATCCCGGCCAACCCCGACCTGCCGGAGCGCATCCGCCCCCAGGAACCGCCGCAGACGGCCGAACGGCGTCTGACCTACAAGGACCCGCGCGTCTCGCAACCCTATGTGCAGCGCAGCTATCTCGCGCCGGAACGCGACGCCGGCGCTCAGGAGCAGGCGGCGGCGCTCTACCTTCTGGCCGAGTTGCTGGGCGGTGGCACCACATCCTACCTGAACGAAAAACTCCAGTTCGATGCGCAGAAGGTCGTCTATGCCGGCGCGTGGTACCGGGGCGTTTCGCTGGACGACACGACCTTTGACCTGATCGTGGTCCCGGCCGAAGGCGTTTCGCTGCAGGAGGCCGAAGCGGCCATGGACCAGGCCGTTGCCGATTTCATCGCCGAAGGCGTCAAGCAGGAGGATCTGGACCGGATCAAGATGCAGCTCCGCGCCGCGCAGATCTATGCCCGCGACAACGTGGACGGCATCGGCAACCGCTACGGGCAGGCGCTGGCCAGCGGCCTGACGGTCGAGGACGTGCAGGCCTGGCCCGACCTGTTGCAGGCGGTGACCGGCGACGAGATCATCGCCGCCGCCCGCGAGGTGCTGCGCCGCGAAGCTTCGGTGACCGGCTGGCTGATGCGCGACGACGAGGTGACGCAATGAGAACTTTCTTCGCAACCCTGATCGCCCTGACCCTGGCGCTGCCCGCATGGGCCGAGATCAAAATTCAGGAGGTCATCTCGCCCGGCGGCATCAAGGCGTGGCTGGTCGAGGAGCATTCGATCCCCTTCACCGCGCTCGAATTGCGCTTCCGCGGCGGCACCTCGCTCGACCCCGAGGACAAGCGCGGCGCGGTCTACCTGATGAGCGGCCTGCTGGAAGAGGGGGCCGGGGACATGGATGCCCGCACCTATGCCCGCGAACTGGAATCGCTGGCGGCGTCTTTCACCTACAACGCCACCGACGATTCCGTCGCCATCTCGGCGCAATTCCTGACCGAGAACCGGGGCGAGGTCGTGGACCTGCTGCGCACCACCATTCACGAGCCACGCTTCGATCAGGACGCCATCGACAGAGTGCGCGCTCAGGTCATTTCGGGGCTGAAGTCGGATGAGACCGACCCGAACGACATCGCCGGCGTGAACTTCGCGAGAATGGCCTATGGCGATCATCCCTATGGCAGCGAAGGCAAGGGCACGATCGAAAGCGTCTCGGCGCTGACCCGCGCGGACATTCTCGAAGCTTATCGCGGTGTTTTCGCCAAGGACCGGCTCTATGTCGGTGCGGTCGGCGACATCACGCCCGAAGAACTGGGTGCGCTGCTCGACACGCTGCTCGCCGATCTGCCCGAAGCCGGTGCGCCGATTCCGGGCAGGGCCGAGGTGAACATTCCCGGCGGCGTCAGCGTTGTCGAATTCGACACGCCGCAATCCGTGGCGCTTTTCGCGCAGAAGGGGATCGACCGCGACGATCCGGATTTCTTCGCCGCCTACATCCTCAACCACATCATCGGCGGCGGCGGATTCGAAAGCCGGCTGATGCAGGAGGTGCGCGAGAAGCGCGGCCTGACCTACGGCGTCTATTCCTACCTCGTGCCCAAGGACCTTGCCTCGGTCTATCTGGGCTCGGTGTCTTCGGCCAATGACCGCATCGCAGAGGCGATCGAGGTGATCCGCGCCGAATGGCAGCGCGCCGCGACCGAGGGCGTGACCGAAAAGGAACTGCAGGACGCCAAGACCTATCTGACGGGGGCTTACCCGTTGCGCTTCGACGGCAACTCCCAGATCGCCGGGATCATGGTCGGGATGCAGATGGAAGGGCTGCCGATCGACTACATCGCCACCCGCAACGACAAGGTGAACGCGGTGACGCTGGACGAGGTCAACCGCGTCGCCCGCGAATTGCTGGACCCCGACGGGTTGCATTTCACCGTGGTCGGCAAGCCGGTGGGGCTGGAAACGACGAACTGAACCGGAAAGGGCCGGGCCGCGCTCAGCCCTCTTTCCCCTTGGCCGAGCGCAGCATCTGCCCGATCATCTGCCCGGCCCGTCCCGAACCCCGCTGATACAGCCCGCCATCCACGGACAGCAGGATGCCGCTGATGTAGCCGGCCAAGTCCGAGCCCAGGAACAGGCAGGCGTTGGCGACGTCCTGCGGCTTGCCCCAACGGCCCAACGGCACGTCCGAGCGGAACAACTCCTCGGCCTCCTTCGTGGGGGTCAGCCGTTTCGCGCCCTCGGTGCCCTCGATGAAGCCCGGCACCACGGAATTGACGCGGATGCCTTCGGGGCCCCACTCCATCGCCAGTGTCCGGGTGATCTGGTCTACGCCGGCTTTGGCGGCGCAGACATGGGCCTGCCCTTCATAGGGCAGCCACGATTGCGGGGCCGAGATGTTGATGATGCTGGCGCCGGGGCGCTTGAGGAAAGGGTAGGCGCCCTTCATCACGTGGATCGTGCCCATCAGGTCGATGTCGATCACCGATTTGAAGGCGTTCACCGACATTTCCGCCGCCAGCGCAGGAAAGTTCCCCGCCGCGCCCGAGATCAGAACGTCGAAATCCCCGAAAGCGTCGTGGAACCGCGCAAGACCCGCCGCCACCGCATCCGGGTCGCGCACGTCGAAGGCCGCGCCGATGGCCTCGGCCGCGCCCGCCGCCTTCAGGGCCGCCACGGTGTCATCCACCTTGTCCTGCGACCGGCTCGCCACCGCCAGTTTCGCGCCCGTGGCCGCGAAAGCCTCGGCGATGCCCCGGTTGATGCCGCTGGTGCCGCCAATGACGATCACCGTTTTTCCCGCAAAATCCATGTCGAGCCTCCCGTGTTGGACGGTTCCCTACTCGCCGTAGGGAACCCAGATGTTCTTGACCTCGGTCGCGGCCTGCAGGAAGCGGCGCGTCTGGTCCGTGTTCCAGTCGAAGGCGCGGCCGTTGTTGACCCAGGTCCGCTTGAGGTTGCCCGCCGACGCCTTCTCGATCGCGCCGGACAGATCGGTCGAGGAAAAGCTCCAGACGGCGTCCACGTTCAGATGCGAGGCCAGCGGTTTCGCCATGTCGGCATGGCTGCCGGTCAGGATGTTGACCACGCCCGCAGGCACGTCCGACGTGTCGAGGACCTGGTAGAAATCCGTCGCCGCCAGCGGGTAGGGCTCGCTTGCCGCCAGCACCACGCGGTTGCCCATGGCGATCGCCGGCGCCATGACCGAGACCAGACCCAAGAGCGGCGCCTCGTCCGCGCAGAGCGCGCCGATCACGCCCACCGGCTCTTTCATCGCCAGCGCCACGCCCCGGATCGGCACGCCATGCACCTGCCCGTCATACTTGTCGGCCCAGGCGGCGGCGGTGAACAGGCGCTGGATCGCGGCGTCGACCTCTTTCGCGCCGTCTTTCCTGCCGGTCATCGCGTCGATGCGGCGTGCGAACTCGTCCGAGCGGGCCGACAGGTTCTCACCGATGTAGTACAGGATCTGCGCCCGCAGATGCCCGGTCGTCCTGCCCCAGCTGGCCGCCCCGGCGGCGGCCTCGACCGCGTTGCGCACGTCCTTGCGGTTGGCGAGGCCCACATGACCCAGCAGGCCCGACTTGCCCCAGACGGGGCGCGAATAGCCGCCATCCGGCCGCGCCTGCTTGCCGCCGACATACATCTTGGCGGTGCGGTCGATCGGATCGACGGGTCCGCCGTCGCCGGTCCGCGCTTCGACCCTGGTCAGCGGCTTCGCCTTGCCCTTGGGCCGGGTATAGGCGCTCAGCCCCTCCCAGCCGCCCTCGCGGCCAAAGCCGCTTTCGCGCACGCCGCCGAATCCGGCCGCGGCGTCGAACAGGTTGGTGGCGTTGACCCAGACCACGCCCGCCGCCAGCTTGGGCGCGATGTCGAGCGCAAGGTTGACGTTCTCGGTCCAGACCGTCGCCGCCAGCCCGTAGCGGGTGTTGTTCGCCAGTTCCACCGCTTCCGCGGGCGTGCGGAAGGTGGACGAGACCAAAACCGGGCCGAAAATCTCCTCCTGCATCAGCGGGTCGCTGGTCTCCAGCCCGGTGATCAGGGTAGGCGGATAGTAGCATCCGTTTTCCGGCAACTCGCAGGCGGCGTGATGCACCTGCCCGGCGGTGTTTGCGTCGACCATGCTCTTGATGGTCTGCAACTGCACAGGGTCTACCACCGCGCCCACGTCGATGCATTTGTCCAGCGGATTGCCGACGCGCAAGCCGTCCATCCGGGCGCGCAGCTTGTCGTGGAACCGCTCGGCGATGCCCTCCTGCACCAGCAGGCGCGAGCCCGCGCAACAGACCTGGCCCTGATTGAACCAGATCGCGTCGACCAGCCCTTCGATGGCGCTGTCGATATCTGCGTCGTCGAACACCACGTAAGGCGACTTGCCGCCCAACTCGAGCGTCAGTTCCAATCCGCGTCCGGCGGTCGCCTCGCGGATGCGCCGGCCCACGGCGGTCGAGCCGGTGAAGGCGATCTTGTCCACCTCGGCGGCGACGATCATCTCGCCCACGGCGCCGTCGCCGGTGACAATGTTGACCACCCCCTTGGGCAATCCCGCCTGTTTGCAGATATCCGCGAACAGCAGCGCCGTGAGCGAGGTGTACTCGGCCGGTTTCAGCACCACCGTATTTCCCATTGCCAGGGCCGGGGCGATCTTCCAGGCCAGCATCAGCAGCGGAAAGTTCCACGGGATGATCTGGCCGCAGACGCCCAGCGGTTCCGCGTCGGGCAATGCGCTTTCCATCAGCTGCGCCATGCCCGCGTGATAGTAGAAATGGCGCTGCGCCAGGGGGATGTCGATGTCGCGGCTCTCGCGGATCGGCTTGCCGTTGTCGAGGCTTTCCAGCACCGCAAACAGCCGCGCATGTTTCTGCAGCAGCCGCGCGATCGCATAGAGGTGCCGCGCCCGGCCGGCGCCGCCCAGACCTTCCCATTTCGGCTGGGCCTTGCGGGCGGCGGCGACGGCGGCGTCCACGTCGGCCTGCGTCGCCTGCGTCAGCATCGCCAGAACCTCGCCCGTCGCCGGGTTGCGGCTTTCAAAGCCCTTGCCGGGCTTGGTGAAGGCTCCATCGATGAAATGGCCGAACCGGTCGCCCTGATCCACCAGCCAGGCCAACGCTTCGGCGGCGCTTTCGGGGGCGGGGCCGTAATCCATGGTGTCGAATATTTCCTTGATGGTCATTGCGCGTATCCTCACCCCATCGAATGCCGGTAACCGGCGGAATAGGCCCCGGTGACATGGTGTTCCAATTGCCGTTCGATATCGCCCAGCAGCGACGAGGCGCCGAAGCGGAACAGGTCCGGCTCCAGCCATCTGTCGCCCAACTCATCCTTGATCAGCGACAGGTAGACCAGCGCGTCCTTGGCCTTGGAGATGCCGCCCGCCGGCTTGTAACCGACGCGATAGCCGGTGCGGTCGAAATAGTCGCGAATGGCGCGGATCATCACCAGCGACACGGGCAGGGTGGCGTTCACGCTTTCCTTGCCGGTCGAGGTCTTGATGAAATCGGCGCCCGCCATCATGCAGACCAGCGAGGCGCGCGCCACGTTGCGCAGGCTGCCCAACTCTCCGGTCGCGAGGATCGCCTTGACATGCGCCTCGCCGCAGGCGGCGCGGAACGCCTTCATCTCGTCATAGAGCGCCTGCCAGTCGCCGGTCAGAACGTGACGCCGCGAGATCACGATGTCGATTTCCGCGGCACCCGCCCTCACGCTTTCCTCGATCTCGGCGATGCGCAGGTGAAAGGGGGACAGGCCCGCCGGAAAGCCGGTCGAGACCGCGGCCACGGGAATGCCGGTGCCTTTCAGCGCCGCAACGGCGGTTTCCACCATGTCGTGATAGACGCAGACCGCGCCGGTGGTGATAGGCGGCATGCCCATCGCCTCAAGCAGTTCGGCGCGCACCGGCTGCCGGGCCTTGGCGCAGAGACGGCGCACCCGGCCCGCCGTGTCGTCGCCCGCCAGCGTGGTCAGGTCGATCAGCGTGACGGCCTTCAGCAGCCACGCCGCCTGGTGGTCCTTCTTCACCGAGCGGCGGCCGGGCAGGGTGGCGGCGCGGCGTTCGATCGCCGAGGTGTTGGCCTGCACGGTCCGCACCCAGTCCAGATCAAGCTCCATGCCGGGATTCCGGGGCTCGGTCACTTGCGGGAGATGCGCCGTGCGCTCGAGGCTCTGCGTTTCCATCATCGTTTCCTTCGGGAGGCTCGCGGCCAAAGTCGCATGAGCCGCGACGGGTTGGCAAGCGGCGCGAGGGTGCTTGACGCACGGTTTTTGACCAAATGGACAAAATCGGCATTTTCTTGCGACTAATTCGCAATTGCATTGACTTGATTGCGAATGGTTCGCATATTCAATCCAAGGATATCGCCAGAACGGGGTTCATGATGATTCGTCGCAGCTTTCTTGTGGTTTTGGGTCTGGTTGCCGCCATGCCGCTGGCCGCGTGGGCGCAATCGCCGCTCAAGGTCGTCGCCACGACCGGCATGATCGCGGACGCCGCGCGCCAGGTCGGCGGTGATCAGGTCGAGGTGAAGGCCCTGATGGGGCCGGGCGTCGACCCGCATGCCTATCGACAGACCCGCAGCGACATCGTCGCCATGACCCGCGCCGACCTGGTGCTGTGGCATGGCCTCTACCTCGAGGCGCAGATGGAAGAGTTCTTCCACGACCTCGGCCGCAAGCGCACCGTGGTCGCGGTGGCCGAGGGCATCGACAAGTCCAAGCTGCGCGCTCATGACGACTATGCCGACAAGTACGACCCGCATGTCTGGATGACGCCCGACCTGTGGCGCGACGTGGTCGTCGAGGTGCAGCAGGCGCTGACCGACCTGCGCCCCGAAGCCGCCGAAACCTTCGCCGCCAACGCCGAACGGCATCTGGCCGAACTGGACCGCCTGTCGGATTACGCCGAAACGACGCTGGCCGCCGTGCCCGAGAACAACAGGGTGCTGGTCACCGCGCATGACGCCTTCGGCTATTTCGGCCGCAGCTTCGGCTTCGAGGTGATGGGCATCCAGGGCATTTCGACCCAGTCCGAGGCCGGCCTGAACCGGATCGGCGAACTGGTCGACATTCTGGTCGAACGCAAGATCTCCGCCGTCTTCGTCGAAAGCTCGGTCTCCGACCGCTCCGTGCGCGCGCTGATCGAAGGCGCCGCCGCCAAGGACCACGAGGTGAATGTCGGCGGCGAGCTGTTCTCGGACGCGATGGGCGAGGAAGACACCTACGAGGGCACCTATCTGGGCATGCTCGACCACAACATCACGGTGATAGCCGGGGCGCTCGGCGCCGATGTGCCGGAACGCGGCATGGACGGCCGGCTTTCGGCGGGGTTCTGAGCCCATGCTCGAGCTTGCAACCAGCGAAGGCACCACAGTTGCACCCCAGGATCTGGCCGCAAGCCCGCTTGCGATCCGGGGGTTGACGGTCTCCTACGGGCAGAAACCGGCGGTCTTTTCGGTGGACATGACGGTGCAGCCGGGCGCGATGACGGCGATCATCGGACCCAACGGCGCCGGCAAATCGACGCTGCTCAAGGCCGCGCTCGGCATCATCACGCCTCTTTCGGGCCAGGTGACCGTCTACGGCCAGCCGCTCGACGACCGCCGCGCCCGCATCGCCTATGTACCGCAGCGCGCCAGCGTCGACTGGGATTTCCCGACCCGCGTCATCGACGTGGTGCTGATGGGGCTTTACCGCGAACTGGGTCTTTTGGGCCGCGTCCGCGCGCGGCACCGGGCCACGGCGATGGACTGCCTGAACCGGGTCGGCATGCGCGATTTCGCCGACCGGCAGATCGGCCAGCTGTCCGGCGGGCAGCAGCAGCGGGTTTTCCTGGCGCGCGCGCTGGCGCAGGACGCCGATCTGTACCTGCTGGACGAACCCTTCGCCGGGGTGGACGCCGCCACGGAAAAGGCGATCATCGCAGTGCTGAAATCGCTGAAACAGGCGGGCAAGACCGTCGTGGTGGTGCATCACGACCTTGCCACCGTGACCGACTATTTCGACCATGTGTTCCTGATCAACACCCGCAAGGTGGCCGAAGGCACCGTGGCCGAGGCGTTCACCGCCGAGACGCTGCAGGCCACCTATGGCGGGCGGCTGGCCACGGCCCAGATCGACCAGATCTCCCGCGCCCTGGGCTGAGGCGATGCTCTGGGACGCCCTGACCCTGCAGCTCGGCTACAATGCCACGCTGGTCGCCATCGGCGCGACCCTTCTGGGTATCGCTGCGGGGGTCACCGGCACGTTCCTGTTCCTGCGCAAGCGCGCGCTCGTCAGTGACGCCATCAGCCATGCCACGCTTCCTGGGGTCTGCCTCGCCTTCATGGTGATGGCGGCGCTGGGCGGCGACGGGCGCAACCTGATCGGCCTGCTGGCCGGATCGGCCCTGTCGGCCTGGGTCGGGCTGCTGTGCATGAACTGGCTGACCAGCCGCACGCGGCTGGCTGAGGACGCGGCGATCGGGTCGGTGCTGTCGGTGTTCTTCGGCTTCGGCGTCGTGCTGCTGACGGTGATCCAGACCATGGGCGTCGGCCGCCAGGCCGGGCTCGAAGGGTTCCTGCTGGGCTCGACCGCCGGAATGCTCTGGGCCGACGCCATGGTGATCGCCGCCGGCGGCGCGGCGACGCTGGCGCTTGTCATGCTGATCCGCCGTCCGATGATGCTGGTGGCCTTCGACCCCGAATACGCCGCCGCGCGCGGGTTGCCGGTCGGGCGCATCGACCTCGCCATGATGGGGCTGGTTATGGCGGTGACCGTGGTGGGCCTGAAAATCGTCGGCCTGATCCTGATCGTGGCGCTGCTGATCATCCCGCCGGTGACGGCGCGATTCTGGACCGAGCGTTCGGATCATGTGGTGCTGATCAGCGGGTTTGCCGGCGGGCTGGCCGGCTATCTCGGTGCGGCGCTGTCGGCCTCGGCCCCGAACCTGCCCACCGGGCCGATCATCGTGCTGGTGAGCTTTGCCTTCTTCGCCCTCTCCCTGTTTCTCGCGCCGGTCCGCGGCGTGCTGGCCGCGGTGCTGCGCCACATCCGGTTCCAGCGGCGCGTGCACATGCGGCAGGGCCTGCTGGCGCTGGCCCAGGGGCAGACGATCTACGAGCCGCTGACCCTGCGCCTCTTGCGCCGCGCCGGGCTGGTCCGCCCCGACGGGGTCCCGACGGAGACCGGCAAGGCCCGCTCCGCCAAGGCGCTGCGTGACGAGAAACGGTGGGAGCTGGTGCGGGCCGACCAGGCGCACGAGGCGACGGCGGCGCTCTATGACGGGCTGCGCGACATCGAAACCGTTCTGACCCGCGACCAGATCGCCGAAATCGACCGCCGCATCGGCGGCCCGCAGGAGGTCCGGCCATGAGCGGCGCCGAATTCGTCCCCCTGTCACTGACGCCGCTGCTGATCGGCATTTTCGCCGCCGTGGCCTGTGCCCTGCCGGGCAACTTCCTGGTGCTGCGCAAGCAGGCCCTGATCGGCGACGCCATCAGCCACGTGGTGCTGCCGGGCATCGTGGTGGCCTTTCTACTGACCGGCGTGATCGCCGCCTGGCCGATGATGCTGGGCGCCGCCGGCGCCGCGATCCTGGCCGTGGTGCTGATCGAGGCGATCCGACGTCTCGGCAAGATCGAGCCCGGCGCCGCGATGGGCGTGGTCTTCACCGCCATGTTCGCGGGCGGCGTGCTGCTGCTGGAACAGACCGACACTTCGACCGTGCATCTGGACGTCGAACATGCGCTCTATGGCAATCTCGAAAGCCTGATCTGGCTGGACGCCTCCGGCTGGTCCTCGCTCTTGGACCCCGAGGCGCTGGCCGGACTGCCGGTGGAGCTGCCGCGCATGGGCGTGACCCTGCTGCTCGTGATCCTGTTCACCTGGCTGCTGTGGCGGCCGCTCAAGATCTCGACCTTCGACGAAGGCTATGCCCGCACCATCGGCATCCGCACCAACCTGCTGGGGCTGGCGCTGGTGGTGATGGCGGCGATCGCGGCGGTGGCGGCCTTCGACGCGGTGGGGTCGATCATCGTGATCGCCATGTTCATCTGCCCGCCCGCCGCCGCGCGGATGATGACCAACCGGCTTGAGCGGCAGATCGCCTGGAGCGTGGTCTTCGCGGTCGCCTCGGCGGTGTCGGGCTACGTGCTGGCGGGCTACGGGCCGCTGTGGCTGGGCGGCACCGATGCGGTCAGCGCCGCGGGCATGATCGCGACGATGTCCGGCCTCATCCTCGCGCTCACCGCGCGGTTCGGTCCCTGCCGGTCGCGGACGGGGGCGCCAAGCCAGGCTTGACGCCGGGTCGGGCTTGACTTGGCGATTTCTTGCCGCCCGGCTCCCCCGCCGATCGGCTGAACCCTGCCAAGACCGGCTGCCCTGAGCGGATCGGGCTGTTCGGAAATGCCGTTTGTGGTGTCATGCGCGGCACACGACTGGCACATAGGAAGGCTCCACTCACAAAACCGCCCGGCCAATCCCGAGAAATCAGATGCCCGGCTCCCCGGCTGGCGCATTCGGGTGCGGCCGGGCGACATTGCGTTCCATGACCCATGAAACCCTCGTCAAACCAGTGGCAGAATCGCCGCCGGTCATGCTAGGTCTGGGGGTATGGCGCAGGCAAACCCCAATATCGGCGACAATCGCCCCGTTATCCGGCAACTCGACGAGACCGCGATCAACCGCATCGCCGCGGGCGAAGTGGTCGAGCGTCCGGCCTCTGCGGTCAAGGAGCTGGTGGAGAATGCGGTCGATGCCGGGGCCACCCGCATCAGCATAGACATCGCGGATGGCGGCAAGACTCTGATCCGCGTCACAGACGACGGCTGCGGCATCGCCGCAGACGATCTTCCGCTGGCCCTGGCGCGACATGCGACTTCCAAGATCGACGGATCCGACCTGCTCAACATCCACACCTTCGGCTTCCGGGGCGAGGCGCTGCCGTCCCTGGGGGCGGTGGGCCGGCTGACCATCACCAGCCGGGTGCCGGGGGGCGAGGCCGCGCAGATCCGGGTCGCCGGCGGCAGGATGGAGCCGGTGAAACCGGCGGCGCTGCGCGCGGGTACGGTGGTCGAGTTGCGGGATCTCTTCTTCGCCACGCCGGCGCGGCTGAAATTCATGCGCACCGACCGCGCCGAGGCGCAGGCCATAACCGACACGGTCAAGCGCCTGGCCATGGCGGAACCGGCGATCACCTTCACCCTGCGCGACGTCTCGGGCGGCGGCGAGGGCCGGGTGGTGTTCCGCGCCGACCGCGAGAACGGCGACCTGTTCGATGCGCTCCACGCCCGGCTCGGCCGCGTGCTGGGCCGCGATTTCGCCGACAACGCCCTGCGCATCGACGCCAACCGCGACGGCATCCGCCTTTACGGTTACGCGGCGCTGCCCACCTATTCGCGCGGCGCGGCGGTGGCGCAGTACCTCTTCGTCAACGGCCGCCCGGTGCGGGACAAGATGCTCACCGGGGCGCTCAGGGCCGCCTATTTCGACTTCCTCAGCCGCGACCGCCATCCGGCGGCGGCGCTGTTCATCGACTGCGACCCGACGCTGGTGGACGTGAACGTGCACCCCGCGAAATCCGAGGTGCGGTTCCGCGATCCCGGCATCCCGCGCGGGCTGATCGTCTCGGCGCTGCGCCACGCGCTGGCCGAGGCCGGGCACCGCGCCTCGTCCACCGTGGCGGGCGCGACGCTCGGCGCCATGCGCCCCGAGCAGGCCGCGCCCGGTCCGCGCATCTACCAGATGGACCGCCCTTCGCCGGGCGCGCGGCGGGCGGCCTACCAGGCGCAGGCGCCCGGTTTTGCGGAACTCGCAGGCAGTTTCAGTGGCCAGGTCGTCGAACCCCCTGCATCCCGGGACGCCCCGCAGATGGACCGCTCTGCCGAGCCCGATCCGCAACCGCAGGCCGAGCGGCTGCCGCTGGGCGCCGCGCGGGGGCAGGTGCACGAGAATTACATCATCGCCCAGACCGCCGACGGCATGGTCATCGTCGATCAACACGCGGCGCATGAACGGCTGGTCTACGAAAAGCTGAAACGCCAGTTGGCCGAAAACGGTGTCGCGGCCCAGGCCCTCTTGATCCCCGAGATCGTGGATCTTTCCGACGGCGACCGCGCAAGGCTGATGGAGGCCGCCGATGACCTGTCGCGCCTTGGCCTGACCGTCGAACCCTTCGGCGGCGGCGCGGTGGCGGTGCGCGAAACCCCGGCGATCCTGGGCGAGGTCGATGCCCGCGCCATGATCCACGACATCCTCGACGAACTGGCCGATCAGGGCGAAAGCCAGACGGTGCAGGCCCGGATCGAGGCGATCCTCAGCCGGGTCGCCTGCCACGGCTCGGTCCGTTCCGGCCGCAGGATGCGCGCCGAAGAGATGAACGCCCTGTTGCGCGAGATGGAGACGACACCGCATTCCGGACAGTGCAATCACGGGCGGCCCACCTACGTCGAATTGAAACTGTCCGATATCGAAAGGCTGTTCGGACGCAGTTGATCCCGTTGGCAGGCGGGCGTACAAAGATAGAAACAAAACAAGAACACGCAGGTTGAAATGATCGAGATTGCAGGCAACTCCTATTCCCTGAACGACCCGGCGGTGATGGGCGCACTGGTTGGCGGCGCCTTCGCGCTGGTGATTCTGTTGCTGCTGCTTCTTTCGCTGCGGGCGGCCAGCCGGTCGGCTCGCATGGCCGAACCGCTGGCGCAGCAGCTGGCCTTTCTGGGCCAGAACGTGCAGCAGCTCAGCCTCGGGCAGGAACAGCTGCGCGGCGGGCTCCAGCATGTCTCGGACACCCAGGCCAACGCGCAGGTCAAGGTGATCCAGACGGTCGAGGCGCGGCTGTCCTCGGTGCAGCAGCAGATGAACGACCGGCTGGCCGACAATGCGCTGAAATCGGCCCGGGCTCTGGCCGAGATGCAGGAACGCATGAAGGAAACGCTGCACGGTTCGTCGAAACAGACCGCCACCTCGCTGACGCAGCTGCAGGAAAGGCTGGCGGCCATCGACAAGGCGCAGGACAACATCACCAAGCTGTCGGGCGACGTGCTGTCGCTGCAGGACATCCTGTCGAACAAGCAGACGCGTGGGGCGTTCGGGGAAATCCAGCTGAACGACATCGTGTCCAAGGCGCTGCCCTCGGACAGCTACACGCTGCAGGCGACCCTGTCCAATGGCCGCCGCGCCGATTGCCTGATCCACCTGCCCAACCCGCCGGGGCCGATCGTGATCGACAGCAAGTTCCCGCTGGAGGCATACGAGGCGCTGCGCCGGGCCGAGACGCAGGCGCAGGCGCAGGAGGCGGCGCGGCTGATGAAGGCGGCGCTGCGCGCCCATATCAAGGCGATCTCCGAGAAATACATCATCGAAGGCGAAACCGCCGACGGGGCGCTGCTGTTCCTGCCTTCCGAGGCGGTCTATGCCGAACTTCACGCCAATTTCGCCGAGATCGTGCGCGAAGGCTTCGCGGCGCGCGTCTGGATCGTCTCGCCGACCACCTGCATGGCCACGCTGAACACCATGCGCGCCATCCTCAAGGACGCGCGGATGCGCGAACAGGCCGGGGCCATCCGCAAGGAGCTGGGCCTGCTGCACAAGGATGTCGAACGCCTGGGCGACCGCGTCTCGAACCTGGACCGGCATTTCGGGCAGGCGGCCAAGGATCTGTCCGAGATCAAGATCAGCGCCGAAAAGGCGGGCCGCCGGGCGCAGCGGCTGGACAACTTCGATTTCGAGGAACTGGCGCCGGAAGAGACCGGGCAGATCGTATCACTTACGAAAACCGATCGCCAAGGTTAGTCCGATGCGTGCCGAGATGGCTGATTCCGCCGGTCCCCTGCTCTTCGATGCCGAAAAACGCGCCGAGCGTCTGGCCGGCCTGTTGCGCATGGCCGTTGCGGCGGGCCTCGGACTGACCTTCGTGCTGGTGGTCAGGCCACAAGCCGCAAACGCCGATACGGTCCTGTGGACGCAATGGGCCTATGCGGCGATCGGAATGACCGGCTACTTCCTGTTGGGGTTTTTCGGCTGGCTTCTGGCGCGCAGCCGGTATTACCGGGCCTGGATGGTGTGGCCGGTGGCGGCCGGCGATTGTCTGTTCGTTCTGTCGGGTCTTTGGATGAGCGTCGGAAATGTCGGCGCCGGATCGGCCGTCACGCTGGCCTTCCCGTCGGCCTGGCTGGTGCCGTTGGTCCTGGCGTTCGGCGCCCTTCGGGTGGACCCGCGCGTGCTGTGGGTGATGACCCTGAGCCTGGTTGCGGGATTGGCGGGACTGATCGCGTTGCGGCATGGCGAATGGCCGGTTCAGCCGGGTTCGCTCGAACGGATTGCTCCTTTTTTCGCACCGCCGCCCAACATGATGCGACTGGCGATGATCGCGGTCGCCGGTGCCGTTCTGGCCGTGGCGGCGGCGCGCACGCGGGCGTTGCTCGTGCGTTCCATCGACGAAGCGAACCGCCGCGCCAACCTGACCCGATACCTGCCCGCGCAGCTTGCCGATGACCTCGGCGAAGCGGGGTTGGCCGCGATGCAGGAAGGTACGCGCCAGAACGCGGGTTTGCTTTTCATCGACATCCGGGGCTTTACCGGCATGACGCAGGAGATGCCGCCGCAGGCGGTTTCCCAGTTTGTATCCGAATACCGGCGCAGGGTGTCGGCGGTGGCGCGTGAAACCGGCGGCATCATCGACAAGTTCATGGGTGACGCCGTCCTGATCGTTTTCTCCGGCCAGGACGCCGCCGCACGGTGCCTGACCTGCGGATTGGCCTTGCGCGACGAGATTTCGGATTGGTCGCAGGACCGCGGATCGGGCGGGCAGCCGCCCGTGCGCGTCGGCATTGGCCTGCATTGGGGCGAGGTCTTCAGTGGGGTTGTCGGGGACAACGACCGGCTGGAATACTCGGTTTTTGGTGACGCGGTGAACATTGCCGCCCGGTTGGAAAGCCTGACCCGCGATCTGGGGCTGGACCTGATTGCCTCGCGTGACGTGATCGCGGCGGCCGGAGCCACGCCGCAGGATTTCGGCATGGAAACGCTGGCGCCGCTTGCCGTGCGTGGACGCGAGGGCGCGCTTTCACTGGCAGGGCTGCGGCCCGACGCCAAAGCCGAAACCGCAGGAACGGCGGCGTCGGCGGTGGAATCGCGGTCTTGAGGCCGGCTGAAATCGGGGCAGGCCACAACGGGTGAACAAACCCGATTTCGGGCAACAGGCGCCCGTCGTCACGCTGGTGCGGATCGCGTCACTGACCGAAGGGCCAGATCAGGTTGAAGACGAACATGACCACGAAGATCGCGGCGAAGATCTTCCAGTCCCAGCCGCGATGCTCCCCGTCCACAAGACCGGCGCGCCGCATGCCCCAGATCGTGGCAAGGATGAGGACCGCGGCCACCGCCGCGTGAAAAAGGTCGAAATGCATCGGGCGTCTCCTGTGTGGCGCCGGCTGGTTCCCGCCTCCGCAGCTTCGGGAAGAAGGTTACTGAATCGACAGATCCACGTTGTAGCCGACCGTCTTGCCGGCATCCCGGTCGTTGCCCATCAGGTATACGCGGATCGTGTAGTCCCCGGACTCGGGCAGGTCGATGGTCGTGCTGTTGCCGTTGATCGAGGCGTTGTAGATCGCCACGTCGTTGCTGCCGGGCGGCAGGATGTTGAAATAGGCCGTGCCGGTGCCGTTGGTGTCGCTGACGGTGAGCTCGACGAACATCTTCTGTCCGGCATTGGCGCCCAGCTTGTAATCGAAGTATTCGTCTCCGGTGATGGTGCCGCTGACCATCGTGCCGTAGTTGCCCTGCTGGAAATGCACGTCGGAGGACATCTGCGCCGAGGCGGGCGCGCCAAGAACAAGAGCAGCCAGAACAAGTGAGGCAATTCGTTTCATCGCAATTCCTTTCCTTGTCAAAGTGACCGGGCGCTCGACGGCGCCCGACCGGCCTATCCTAACCCGTTCGGGACGTTTATCAAATCCGCAGGAAGGGCTGAACCAGCCGCGGGATCAGGCTGTTGAACCTGAGCGGCGCGTCGGTCACCGCCAGGCAGATGCAATCCTCGCCGATATCCGCGACAGGCATGTGCTCCAGTTCCGGATCGGCGATTTCCACGTCGCCGCGGGCAAAGCGGTCGATCTCGTCGGAAAACGCGCCTTGCAGAACCATTGTCAGCTCCATCCCCTTGTGGCCGTGATCCGGCATGGCCGCACCCGCAGGAATGAACAGCAACCGCGCCGAGGCATCGCGCGAAGTCGGAAGGATCGCCTGCTTGACGCCCATGCCCACGGGCCTCCAACGGATTTCATCGACCGTGCCGCCCACATAGTCCTGCAGCGGCGCCGGAAGCACCTTGCAGGCGGGCCGGGCGGGCATGGCTCGGGGCGTTCCCTTGGCGATCAGCGCCATCGTTGCCTCAAGCGCGTCCTGCTCCATCTCGACGCCTTGCGCCTGCTCCTCCAGAACGCAGCCGCCGATGGCGTCATAGCTTTCGGCCTGCGCCCGGCAGCGGTCGCACAGGGACAGGTGCGTGGCCACCATCAGGCTGAACGCCTCGGGCAGCGTTCCGGCCGAATAGGCCATCAGCAGCTCGTCCGTCAGGTGATGTCGTATCGTGTCTCTCATCGTCGTCTCATTTCATGGCATGGCGCAGGCGATCCAGCGCCAGCCGGATGCGGGATTTGATCGTGCCAAGCGGCAAGCCCGTTTCGGCGGCGATTTCGCGATGGCTCAGATCGCCGAAATAGGCCTTTTCGATCAGTTCCCTCTGCGCCTTCGGCAGCACCTTCAGGGCGCTGCGCAGTTGCTCGGTTTCCTGTTGCAGCGAGATCACGTCCGCCTGCTCCGGCTCCGCCTCGGGGCCCCAGTACAGATCCTCGGGCTCGGGGCGGCGCTGCTTGCGCAGGTAGTCGATCCGCTTGTTCCGGGCGATCGTGAACACCCAGGTCGCGACCGAAGCCCGCGCCGGATCGAACAGGTGGGCCTTGTGCCAGAGGGTCGCCATGACCTCCTGCGCGCATTCCTCGGCCATCGCTGCGTCCGACCCGGACCTGATGAGAAACGCCTTCACCCGCGGCGCGAAATGCCGGAACAGTTCGGCAAAGGCCGACTGGTCCTGCGCATCCCGTATCCGTCGGACATGGGCGACCCATTCGCCCTGCGTCGCCAACGTTTCCTGTACTTCGGTCACTCGTTTCCTTCCGGTCGAAATCTTCCCGCCACGATTCCGCGTCAGTTCCATCACGGCGACGGCCGCGCAATCCCGGGGTTCGGTGTCGATTTCAACAAACATACTCTGCTTACGGCGCTGGCCCCAACCCGGATCAGAAACTTTTTCAAATTTTTCATCCACGTCCGGCGCCCGTCCGTAAACTGGGAAAAACCAACCGGAGAATACAATGCCGTTCGAACAAGGCTCGGGACTGCCGCGGAAAATCGCCATCATCGGAGGTGGCATATCGGGAATGGGGGCGGCCAACCTTCTGGCCGATCATCACAACGTCATTCTGTTCGAGGCCGAGCCGCGGCTGGGCGGCCATGCCCGCACCCGGATCGCCGGCAAGCGCGGTGACCGGCCGGTCGACACCGGGTTCATCGTGTTCAACAAGGTGACCTATCCCAATCTCGTGCAGCTGTTCGACCGGCTGGAGGTGCCGATCATCGAAAGCCGGATGAGCTTTGGCGTCTCGGCCCGGGGCGGTGCGGTGGAATACGCCCTGCATGGGGCGGATGCCCTGTTCGCGCAGCGGCGCAACCTCGTCCAGCCGAACTTCCTGCGCATGGTGCGCGACCTTTACCGCTTCAATGCGCAGGCGCTGCGCTATGCCGACGACCGCTCGATCACCGTGCGCGACCTGCTGGACCGGCTGGGAACCGGCAGCTGGTTCCGGTCCTACTACCTTGAACCCTTTTCCGGCGCGATCTGGTCCACGCCCAAGGAGAAGGTGCTCGATTTCCCCGCCCACGCGATGATCCGCTTCTTCGACAATCATCTGCTGCTCGACGCGCGGCGCGACCACCAGTGGTACACGGTGCAGGGCGGCTCGGTGGAATATGTCCGCCGCCTCGAAGCCGCGATGCGCCGCAAGGGGGGCGAGATCCGTCTGGGCGCGCCGATCGACGCGGTGCGCAGGACGCCCGCGGGTCCGCAGGTCAAGGCGAGCGGGGGCGACTGGGAAACCTTCGACGAGGTGGTTTTCGCCACCCATTCCGACGATACCCTGTCGCTGCTGGCCGATCCCACCCCGCAGGAGCGCGCGGCGCTTGGGGCGATCCGCTATCAGCCCAACGACGTGGTGCTGCACGCCGACCCCTCGCTGATGCCCAAACGCCGCAAGTGCTGGGCCAGCTGGGTGCATACCGAGGACGCCGCGCCGGAATCTAGCCGCATCGACCTGACCTACTGGATGAATTCGCTGCAGCCGATCCCGCAGGACGACCCGATGTTCGTCACCCTGAACTCGCGCCGCCGGATCCGCGAAGAGCTGATCTATGACGAGGCGGTGTTCCGGCACCCCGTTTTCGACCTGGCCGCGCTGGACGCCCAGCAGGAGGTCGCCCGTTTCAACGGCGCCAACGCGACCTGGTTCTGCGGCGCCTGGATGCGCAACGGCTTTCACGAGGACGGCCTCGCCAGCGCGGTCGACGTGGTCGAGGGCATCAACCGCGCCGGCGCAATCCAGGTCGCGGCGGAATGAGGACCGTCGAACATATCGCCGCGCACAGTTTCCACGGGCGCAAGGGCAGGGTCGAAAACGGATTCCGCTACTCGATGGACTGCGTGCTGCTGGACCCCGAGGCAGAGCCGTCGGCACCAAGTCTCTTCTCGCGCAACCGCAGCAATGTCATGGGGGTCCGCGACCTTGACCATGGCGGCGAGCCGGGCAAGGGGCGCGGTGCGCCGTGGCTGCGGCAGGTGTTCGCCGAGTACCAGTTGCCGCAACCCGCACGGCTGGCCCTGCTGACGCAGCCGCGGGTGCTGGGGCATGTCTTCAACCCGGTCAGCTTCTGGTTCTGCTTCGACGCCGGGGACGCGCTTTTCGCCGTCGTCGCCGAGGTCACCAACACCTTCGGCACCCGACACAGCTATGTCTGCCACAAGCCCGACCTGTCGCCGATCGCGCCCTCCGACCGTCTGACCGCGCGCAAGCTGCTGCATGTCTCGCCGTTTCAGCCGCGCGAGGGCGAGTACGTGTTCCGGTTCGATCTGCGCGACGACCGCGTCGGCATCTGGATCGACTATAGCCGCGAAGACGGCGGCCTGATTGCCACTCTGACCGGGCGGCGCAGGCCGCTGACCAACGGCGCGATCCTCTGGTCCCTGTTGCGGCGGCCGTTCGGCGCGCGTCGTGTTCTGGCGCTGATTCACTGGCAGGCGCTGAAACTCTGGATCAAGGGCGCGCGGTTCCGCCCCGAGCCCGCACCCCGCAAACCTGACGTGAGCCGGGGATGAGCTGGGCGGCGGCGCAAAACCCGACGCGGCCGCGCCTGCCGGCCTATGCCGGGTTCGCGGCGGTGCTGGCGGCGGCGGGACTGCCGCTCTACATCCACGCGCCGAAATTCTATGCCGACCGATACGGCGTCAGCCTGGCCGCCCTGGGCGCCGTTCTGTTCGGCCTGCGGTTGCTGGACGTTTTGCAGGATCCGCTGCTCGGCAGGCTGTCCGAGCATTGGCGCCAACGCCGCGCATCGGCGGCCGCCGCGGCCACCTTCCTGCTTGCCGTGGGGATGTTGGGGCTGTTCGCCGTGGCGCCGCCGGTGTCGCCGGTGCTGTGGTTTGCGCTGATGCTGACGCTGGTCTTCTCGTCCTTCAGTTTCCTCACCATCTGCTTCTACGCGCAGGGCGTCACCACGGCAGGCGGGCTGGGGCCTTCCGGTCATCTGCGCCTGGCGCGATGGCGCGAGACGGGCGCGCTGGCCGGCATCTGCCTTGCCGCGATTGCGCCGGTCCTGCTGGCCCGGGTGACGCCGTGGCCCTTTGCCGCCTTCGCCTTGGTCTTCGCGGGCCTGGCGCTGCTGGCCGGTGCCGCCATGCGTCTGGAATGGGGGGCAGGGCGCCTGCCGCCTTCGGCCGGCTTCCGGCCGGTCCTGCGCGACCGGCTTGCCCGCCGCCTGCTGGGCATCGCGTTTCTGAACGCTGCGCCGGTGGCCGTTTCCTCGACGCTGTTCCTGTTCTATGTCGAAAGCCGTCTGCAAGCCCCGGGGAGCGAAGGCCCGCTCCTGGTCCTGTTCTTCCTGTCCGCCGCCGTGGCCGCTCCGGTCTGGGGAAAGCTGGCCGAGCATTTCGACCCCAAACCCGTTCTCGCAATCGCCATGACCCTGTCGATCGGCGCCTTCGCCGGGGCGCTGCTGCTGGGGCCGGGGGACGTCGCGCTTTTCGCCGTCATCTGCGTCGCGACCGGTGCCGCGCTTGGCGCCGACATGACCCTGCTGCCGGCGCTTTTCGCAACCCGGATGGCGCGCATATCGCCAACCGCCGCCGAAGGCTTCGGCCTCTGGTCCTTCGTCTCGAAGTTCACCCTTGCCCTGGCCGCCGTTCTGCTGCTGCCCGCGCTCGACGCCGCAGGCTTCCGCAGCGGGGCGGCGAACCCGCCGCAGGCGCTGGCCCTGTTGGCGCTGTTCTACGCCGCGCTGCCCTGCGGCCTCAAGGCGGTCGCCCTCACCTTGCTGGCGATCACCGACCTGAAGGAGATCTGACTCATGGAACCGTTCCTGTTCATGCTGCTCGGCGCAGCCCTCGCCCTTGCCTGTGCCCTCGCCGCAAGCCGCGTCATCGGGTTTTCGGCGCAGCGCCCGGAAGATTACCAAGCGATGGGGCCGCAATTCGACCTGCGCCGGCACCTGAACGGCCCGATTGCCTGCGAGGGCGTGATCTTCGGGCCGACGGGGCGGGTGGCCTCGCGTTTCCAGGGCGACATGCGGGCCGAATGGGAAGGCAATGCCGGAACCATGACCGAGCATTTCGCCTATGACACCGGCACCGTCCAGAGCCGGCTGTGGCAGCTTCGCCTCGGCAATGACGGCCGCATCGAGGCGACCGCCGGCGATGTCGTCGGCACCGGACAAGGCACGCAGATGGGATCGGCGGTGCAGATGCGCTACCGGATCCGGCTGCCCGAAAGCGCGGGCGGGCACGTGGTGGACGTGGTGGACTGGATGTATCTCGCGCCGGGCGGCGTCATCGTGAACCGCTCGCAGTTCCGCAAGTTCGGGATCAAGGTGGCCGAGCTTGTCGCCGTGATGCGCCCGGCCGACCAGGACCGGATGGCGGCATGAGGGACTGGGCCGGCAAACGCTATTGGCTGGTCGGCGCCAGCGATGGGCTGGGCGCCGCCCTGGCCGTGGAAATGAGCCGCGCCGGCGCGCATCTGGTCCTGTCCGCGCGCTCCGAAGACCGGCTGCGCGCCGTGGCCGCCCGGCTGCCCGGCCCCTGCGAAGTCCTGCCGGTCGATGTCTCGGACGATGCCGGCGTGCGGCAGGCCGGCGTCGCGGTGGGTGACATCGACGGGGTGGTGTTCCTGGCCGGTGTCTATTGGCCGATGCGGGCCCAGGACTGGGATTTCGACCGGGCCGTGGCGATGGCTGACGTCAACTTTACAGGGCTGGTCCGCACCCTCGGCGCATGTCTCCCGGCCATGACCGCGCGCGGCCGCGGTCACGTGGTGATCACCGGCTCGCTCTCGGGGTTTCGCGGGCTGCCCGGCGCGATCGGTTATGCCGCGTCCAAATCCGGAGTGATGGTCCTGGCCGAATCCATGCGGGCGGATCTGCGGGCAACCGGGGTCGAGGTGCAGCTGGTCAATCCCGGCTTCATCCGCACCCGCCTGACCGAGAAGAACGATTTCGCCATGCCCTTCATCATGGAGCCCGAAGCGGCGGCGCAGGCGATGTTCCGGCACATGAACGGCCGGCGGTTCCAGCGCAGCTTTCCCGCGCCTTTCTCCTGGCTGTTCCGCCTGTCGCAGTTTCTTCCGGACTGGCTCTACTACCGTCTGTTTGCGTAAGATCAAAGACGGGCGTGACCGAGCCTGATTGTGATGGGCCGAGGAACAAGCGGACAGAGGAGTACGGAGATGCTGGAGATTTCGCCGAGAACGGTGGCGCAGGTGGCCCTGATGGGGCGCGAGCTGGGCCGCGCCGAAGGCGAGCTGCGCGCCTTCATCGACAGGATGAGCGAGGACGAGCAGGCCGAGCTGGTGGCAATCATGTGGATCGGGCGCGAAAGCTTCTTTCCCGAAGATCTGGCCGAGGCCATCGCGACCGCAAAAACCGAAGCCACGACCCCCTGCGCCGATTACCTGATCGGCACCCCGCACCTGTCCGACCACCTGGAAAACGGGCTGGATGCACTGGGCATCTCGGCCGAGGATGTCGAGAACGACCTGATGTAACGCCGGGCGGCCGATCGGCGGGCGAGGGGCCAGCCCCTCGCGCTCCCCGGAGTATTTCCGAAAAGATGAAGTCGCGGGCGCAGCCGGCCGACCGCGCCCGTGCTGTCTCAGGCGGTGTGGTCGACGACCTGCAGGTGCTGGGCCAGCTTGTCGATTTCGCCCATCCACTTCTGGACCAGTTTCGGATCGCTGGGCGCCGCGTGAACGCCGGCCGGGATCGCCCGGTTCAGCACCGCCTCGACCGCCAGCGAGACCGGGATCGAGACAAGCCGCGCCATCGCCGTGCCGCGTTCGTCGCCCCAGGCGTCCATCACGTAGGTCTTGTGCCAGACTTCGCGGCCGTCCTTCTCGGCCTTCAGTCCGACGCAGAGCACCACCCTGTCGGGCTCGCCCTCGTCATAGGCGTTCTCGGCCCAGAACGTGTCCGACATGTCCTTCAGCCGCGCGTCGCCCTGCGGGCCGGACAGGGTTTCGATCTCCTTGAACACGCCGGCCCAAGCCTCGGACCAGCCGTTCAGGCGCAGCGTGCCGCGGACGAATTCCTTGACCGGCCAGTGCTCCTCGAACTCGTACTGCCGCATGAAGGGGAGAGAGTCGCGGTTCGGATAGACCTCGAAGCTTTCGGGGTCGGGCAGCGGCGCGACATAGCTCGAGATCGCGTCCCAGGGCCGGGCCACGTCCAGCGGCGCGTAGTTGCGGATCGACCGCGACGGCGACCGCAACGCCTTGAGCACGCCCAGCGGCGACCAGCTGAACTTGTAACGGAATGCGTTGGGGTGCTTGGGAATGCCGCCGCAATAGGAAATGAAGCTCAGGTGGTTTTGCGGGTCGAAGGCGGCGGAGGCGCGGTAGTCGTCCACCAGCGCATGGGCCATCAGGTGGTCGATGCCGGGGTCGAGGCCAACCTCGTTGACCAGCGCCACGCCCGCCTCGCGCGCCTTGTCGTCCAGTGCCCGCATCTCGGGCGCGATGTAGGAGGACGAGACGAAATTCGCGCCCTTTTCGATCGCCAGTTCGGCCAGCGGCACGTGCCAGTCGCCCGGCAGCATCGAGACGATGACGTCGCCCTTTTTCAGAACCTCGCCCAAAGCGCCGATGTCGAAGGCGCGGATGTCGTCGGTCAGGTCGCCGACCTCGGCCCTTGCCTTGTCGACGGTCCGGTTCCAGACGGTCACGTCGTGCCTGGCCTCGATCAGCCGCCGCAATCCGGGAATGGCCGACAGGCCGGTGCCGCACCAGTGGATGGTCATCTGTCAGATCCTTTCGATATGAGTGTCGAACGTGGCCTTGGCCCGGCCCCAGACGCCGGTTTCGATGTCGGTCAGCGTCAGCAGCGAGGGCAGCAGCTGCGCCGAATAATCCTCCGAGCTTTCCACAGGCAGCATCGAAGGCAGGTTGTCGATGGCCATGACGTCCAGCACCGGGTCGGCGGCGACGCGCAGGGCGGGCTCGGCCCAGGTGGTGGCCCGGTCATAGACCGGAACCGGGTTGTAGTCGCTGTCCGGGTCGCAGGCCACGTCGCCGATGGCGGTCAACCGGCGCGGCGCGGTCAGCGCCTCGCGCGGGACAAAGACCGGAGTGCCGGGGCGGGCGAAGATGCAGTTCAGGAACAGGTCGTGCTGAAGGATCTCGGGGAAGGGGCCGCCATGCGCGGTTTCGTCCATGTCCCACTTGGTCACCGCGACCCCCATCGTCTCGCACAGATCGGCGGCGCCGGTGCCGACCCGGCCCAGTGCGCCGATCACGATGGCGCTGGGGCGCGGCGCGCCGGTCGCGTCGAGTTCCGCCTTCAGTTCGGCGATCAGCGCATCCTTGCCGGGATAGACCCCGACCGGGCCGCAGATCCCGCCGCGGCGCTGCGCCGCCCAGGTCTTGAGCGTCACCGCCGCGCCTGCGTAGCCCGCCCAGTAGCCGAAGGCGGCGACGCGGCGGCCGGTCTCGTCCACCAGGTATTCCAGGTCGTAAAGCGTGCCGCCGCCGGCCTTGAACCGCCTGAGCAGCGCCTTGCCGGAATGCTGGCCCTTGAAGGCGTGGCCGAACATGATGTGGCGATGGGGCAGGGGCGTGCCGTCCTCGGGCAGTTCCTTGAGGCCGAAGATGATGGCGTCAGCCGGTGCCTGGGGCCAGCCGTTCTCGGGCGCGATCTCGCAGCCCGCGTCCCTGTAGCCGTCGATCGGGATGGCGCGGGCGGCGCTTTCCTCGACCGTCACGCGGATACCCGCCGCGATCAGCCGGGCCGCGCCCGCGGGCGTCAGCCCCACCCGTTCCTCGTTGGGGCGCTGTTCCGCCCGGACCCAGAGATGTGTCATGGTTCGTCCTTGTTGTCAGAGCATTCCGGCGGCCTTGACCGCCCGGACCGAGGCGCGGCTCTCCATCGCCTCGCGGAAGGCCGTTATCCTGGGAAAGGCCGAGACATCGACCTCGTCCCCCTCCAGCCAGGTGCAGATCACGTAGAGATAGGGATCGGCAAGGCAAAGCCGGTCGCCCAGCACGAACGGCCCGCGCAGCCCGCCCGTCTCGATGTACCGGCACGCGGCGGTCATGGTCTGCGGCACCTTGGCCGTCATGTCCTTCCAGCTGGCCTTCTTGTCCGCCCAGCGAGCGCCGCGCATCTTGTGGGCATGGTTCACGTGCATGGTCGAGGCCAGGTAATACATCACCTCGCGCATGCGCGCCGCCGGCACCGGATCCTCCGGCACCAGCCCGGCCTGCGGCGCCTTCGCCGCCACGTATTCCAGCAGCGCGCCGGTCTCGGTCAGGATGCCGCCCTCGACCGCCAGAGCCGGCACCCGGCCCTTGGGATTGATCTGCCTGTAGGCCGGCCCGGTCTGTTCGGCGCTGGCGAAATCGATGCGGACGGGTTCATAATCCAGCCCCGCCTCTTCCAGCGCGATTGCCACGGCGACCGAGATGGTGCGGGGCGCATAGTAAAGCTGCATGGTCAACCTCCGTCCGGGCTGGGCCGGTCACAAATGGGTCTGCGCGAATTGCCGGTCGGGCGCTTCGAGATGCGGGACGGCGTTGAACAGAACCGGGCTCAGGTGATCGCCGATCGGGTAGAGACGATGCATCGACGTGTTCATGATGGCAAGGGCGACCCGCGCCATCGCCGCGATGTCCAGCCCCAGCGCCTGCCGCACCACCATCGAGATCAGCGCGCCCGAGGTGACGACGATGGCGGGCCCGCCATCGGTGCCGATCTCGCGCAGCGCCTCCGAGACGCGCGCCTCGAAGGCGTCGAAGGTTTCGGGCGGGTTGTCGATCTCGCCCCGGGCCCAGGCGGTGAAGGTCATCGGCAGGTGCTGGACAAAGCCTTCGCGGTCCTGCGGAACGGCGATGCCGTGCTGTTCCTCGTACATCCGCGCCAGCGCGAAATACTCGATCTCGTTCAGCCGCGGATCCAGGATCGGGTCCTGCAGCCCCATGCTGGCGGCGGTTTCCACGTGGCGGGTCAGGGTTCCGCAATAGGCGCGGGGGTGATGCGCGCGGGTGTCCTGCAGATGCGCGCCCAGCCAGCGCGACTGCTGGTGGCCCAGATCGCTGAGGCGGTCATAGCTGATTTCGTCGCGCGCCTCGGTATTGGCCTGACCGTGGCGAACCAGTGTGATGTGGGACATGGCCTGCTCCTCTTGCGGGCATGTCTTAGGCGAGGTTTCCGGCAGGGGCCAGAGGGGTTTCGCCCCATTGGCGCGAAAACCGCCGCGCCCGGCTTGCGGCGGCCGGGGCTGGCGGTATGGTCGACCGGCAAATGCAGGCGACATCGAAAGGACTGGCCATGGCGGTGAATGCGGAACGGTTCCTGAAGGATCTGCACGATTTGCGCGGTTTCGGCGCGTCGGGCGTCGGCAAGGGCGTGGTGCGGCCCGCCTATTCCGAGGCCGATGTCGCGGCCCGGCGCTGGCTCGCGTCCCGGATGGAGGACGCCGGTCTGCAGGTCCGCTTCGATCCGGTCGGCAACCTGTTCGGCCTGGCCGAAGGACCATCGCTGCTGATGGGTTCGCATTCCGACAGCCAGCCCGAGGGTGGCTGGCTCGACGGCGCGCTGGGCGTCATCGCGGCGCTGGAAGTGGCCCGCTCGGCCGGCCGGCCGGTCTCGGTCGTGAGTTTCCAGGACGAAGAGGGCCGGTTCGGCGTGACCACTGGATCGGCGATCTGGTCCGGCCACCTGCCGCTGGCCGAGGCGGACACGCTGACCGACCATGCGGGCGTGTCCTTCGGCGCGGCGCGGGCCGCGATGGCCGGTCTGGCCGGCGATTTCGTCGATCCTGCCCGCTTCACCGGCTTTGTCGAAATGCATATCGAGCAGGGGCCGACGCTCGACACCGAGGGCGAGCAGATCGGCGTGGTCAGCGACATCGTCGGCATCCGCGACATGAAAATCAGCTTCAGGGGCCAGCAGAACCATGCCGGCACCACGCCGATGCACCTGCGCCGCGACGCCTTCCAGGCCTTGTCGCTGTTCAACGCCCGCATCAACGACCGTTTCCGCAATTTGGTCACTTCGCGCACGGTCTGGACCATCGGGCATGTGGCACTGCATCCCAACGCCTCGTCCATCGTGCCGGGGCGGGCGCAATTCTCGATGCAATGGCGCGACGGGGATGCCGGGCGGCTGGCGCGCATGGAAGAGATCATCCGCGACACCGCCCATGAGGTCGCCCGTGAAACCGGCATGGAGCTGGAGTTCGGCCCGCTTCTGGGGCTGGAGCCGGTGGCGATGGACGCCCGGCTGAAGGCGGCGCTGGAAACCGGCGCGCGGGACGTAGCGCCGGGCAAATGGCGCACCATGCCCTCGGGCGCGCTGCACGATGCGACCAACGTGGCGCGGCTGATGCCGGTCGCCATGCTGTTCGTGCCCTCGATCGGCGGCATCAGCCACGATTTCGCCGAAGACACCGACGAGGCCGACCTGGTCGCCGGCCTGCGCGTCCTCGAGCGGGCCGTGGAGGCGTTGGCGTAGCCGTCCGCCCGTCAGGCCGTTTTCGGCCGGGCGACGGCCAGAACCGCCGCCAGAACCGGCAACCCAAGAAACGCGCCGAAGGCGAAGGGGATGGTGCGCTGTTTCGCCAGCGTAAGCGCGTTCGAGACCGAAACCAGCCGTTCCGAGAAATCCGGGAACTGCCAGTTCATCGCGATGAGGCAGATGTTTTCGGCCAGATCCAGCAGTCCGAACGCCACCGGACCCGCCGCAAGGACGGCGACCAGCCAGCCGCGGCGGAAGGTTTTCCGCGCCAGAAGCAAACCCGACACCGCGATCATCAGCGGCCACACCGTGTCGAACAGCGTCGAGCGCATGTAAAAGCCGCGCCCCAGCACGCCGAGGCCCTCGTAGAAGGCCAACGCCTCGGGGTGATCGTAGCCGTCGAAGCGCAGATCAAGATAGATGTCCGGGGCCAGGACCTCCTTCAACGGCTGGACATAGGCCAGGTAAAGGCCGAACAGGACGAGCGTCGCCGCCCAGAAGGCCAGAACGAAGCGCCAGCTCGGATCGAACGTCATGCGGGCAATCATGCAAGCGTCCTCCGCAGCAGGGACAAAAGCCACAGGGCCAGCCCCGCCAGAAACGGGATCACGGCAACGACCAGCAGCCCGTTCTTCAGCAGGCTGAGGGCCGAGCCCATGTGAACCAGGCCCTCCGGCACGTCCGGAAATGCGCGCGCCATCAGGAAAAGCGCCGCATTCTCAAGATAATCCCCCAGCGCGGCAAGCAGCGGCACAAGCGCCAGCCAGCGTGGCCCCCGGTCCTTCCACAAGAGACAGGTCAGGCAGGCGACGATCAGCGCATAGAGCGCCGGGTTGAAGATATCCAGAAACAGGATGCGCCGATAAAGCGCCATGCCTTCGGGACCGTAGCTGCCCAGAACCTCGTTCACCCGCTCGGGCGAATAGCCGCGGTCGAAATCGAGAATGCCGTAGCCGCCGGTGACCTCCTGCAACTGGCCGAGCGTCACGAGAATCGTGCCGAAGACGATGGCGTACAAGGCGAGAAGGATCAGCATACCCCTCCAGTTGGCCAGGGATTCGATCAGGGAAATCAGGCGTTGCATGGCCGTCACCTCCTAAAAATGACAGTTGTGTCAGTTAAAAATAACAGATATGTCAGAAAAAACGGCAAGGCAAGGAAAACTTCGTGGCGAAACCAGTGGAAAACCTGACGCCAAAGGCGCGCCGCACGCGGTCCGACCTGCTGAACGCGGCGCGGGAGGTCATCGGTCACAAGGGCGTCGGCGGCGTCACCGTCATGGATGTGTGCGACGTGGCCGGGGTAGGGCGGACGTCGTTCTACAATTATTTCGACGGCACGGACGATCTCGTCGCCGCGGTCGCGGCCGAGGTTGCGCTGGACATCAAGACCAGGTTCGACACGCTGCACGCCGGAGAACCGCGCGGCCTCGCCCGGCTCGAACGCTGCCTGAACATGCTGCTGGATTTCGCCGCCGAAGACCCCAAAACCACCTTGCTGCTGACCTCTCTGGCGGCAAGCGATCGGCCGATCCGCGATCTGCTGCATCACGAGATCCAGAGCGAACTCCGGGGCGCCGGATTGGCGCAGGACGCCCCCGCCGCCGGATTCCTGACCACCGCGCTATTGGCCCTGTGCCGCGACCTGGCCCAGAACCGGGTCGAAAGGGACGCCATCCGCGCCTACGTGTCGATGCTGATGGCGACCTGCGCGCCCATGCGGCGCAGCTGAACCGGCGCCGTCAAGGCTCAGCGCCAGCTGACATCGCCCAGAAAGATGTAGCCCGCCCCGTAGATGGTCTTGATCAGCCGCGGGTTCTTTGGGTCCTCGCCCAGCTTGGTGCGCAGCCGCGAGATGCGCACGTCCATCGCGCGGTCAAAGCTCTCGCCGGCGCCGCCGCCCAGGATCTCCTGCATCTGGGCGCGGCTGATCAGGCGTTTGGGACTTTCCAGGAACAGCCGCAGCACCTCGCCCTCGGCGTGGCTGAAGGGGGTTTCGGACCCGCTTTCGTCTTCCAGGATGTAGCGGTCGAAATGCGCCGTCCAGCCGTTGAAATAAGCGGTGTCGCCGCCCTGCGCCACGGCGCGCGGCGCGCGCAGCCGGGCACGCACACGGGCCACCACCTCGGCCGGGTCGAAGGGTTTGGTGATGTAGTCGTCCGCCCCCAGTTCCAGCCCGGTCACCCGGTCCTGCACCTGCGCGCGGCCCGAGATGATGATGACCGCCGCGCCCTGCTCCAGCGCCAGCCGATGCACCAGCGCCAGCCCGTCCGTGTCCGGCAGCGACAGGTCCACCAGGCACACGTCGGGCGTCACGCGCTTGAGCGAGGCTTCGAATTCCCGCGCCCGGGCGAAGCACTGGGTGCGGAACCCGGCATCCTCCAGCGCGTCGGTCAGGATCTGCCGGATTTCCGGCTCGTCGTCGAGAATGGTCACCAGCGGTTGGGTCATCAGGCGGCCTCGATCCGGATCAGCGCGGAAAGCTGTGCGCGGGAAAAGGGTTTGCGCAGAACCGGCCCCTGCGCAAGGGCCTCTCGGTGCAGCGGGTCCGACAGCGGCAGCGAGGTCATCAGGATGCAGGGCAGATCGGGCCGCAGCCGCCGGATCAGGTCCAGCCCGGTGCCCGACCCTTCAAGCCTTATGTCCGACAGGACCACCGAGACGTCCTCGATGGCGGCGGCCAGCGCGCAGGCCTCGTCGACCGAGGCCGCCTCGACCACCGACAGGCCCAGATCGACCAGCATGTCGCGGAACTGGCTGCGCAGCTCGTCATTGTCCTCGACCAGCAGCGCCAGCCCGTCCCGCGCCCTGGGCGCCGGGCGGTAGGGCAGGCGCAGCACCACCGACGCGCCCGATGCGGTGTTGCGCAGCTGCAGGTCGCCGCCCGCCAGCTTGACCATGTCATAGACCATCGGCAGGCCCAGCCCCGACCCCTCGCTGCCCTTGGTGGTGAAGAAGGGGTTCAGCGCCTTGTCCAGCGCCTCGGGCGAAAAGCCTGGGCCGGTGTCGGTGACGGTGATCTCGACCCAGATCGTGCCGATCGCATGGGCGCTGATGGTGATCTGCCCGGTCGTGCCGCAGGCGTCGCGGGCGTTCAGCACCAAGTTCAGCAGCGCGTCCTGCAACATGCCCGGATCCAGCATCAGCGCCTCGTCCGGCAGCGTGTTGACCACCGAAAGCCCCATCCCGCGCGGCAGCGAGGGCGAGGCGAGGATCTTCATGTCCTCCAGCAGGCTGCGCATGTCGGTCGCCTGCGGGTGCAGCGTCCGGTTGCCGGTCATGTCGGCGATGCGGTTCAGCAGCTGCCCGCCCCGGCGCGCGGTCTGCTGCGTGGCCGCGACCAGTTCGGCGGCCTCCTCCGGCAGCTCCATCCTTTCCAGCTTGCCCTGCATCCCCAGGATGATGGTCAGCAGGTTCGAGAAATCATGCGCCAGCCCGCTGGTCATCTGCGCCGCCATCGCGCGCCGCCGGGATTGCTGCAGCGCGACGCGGGCCTGGGTCTCCTCGGTGACGTCCATCGACAGGATGTAGACCCCGCCGCCCTGGTCCGGCGTGAACGACACCCGGATGCGGCGCTGATCGTGGTCTTCGGTGAACTCGAACACCGATGTGCGCCCGCCATAGGCCCGTTGCAGGTGCGGCGCGACGCGGGCGAACGCCGAGGGGCCCAGCGCCTCCGAGATGTGCAGCCCCAGGATCTCCGACGGCCGTCCCGGCATCACCGAACTCAGCCGCCGGTTGGAATAGGTGTAATGCCCGTCCGCATCCACATGCGCGATATGCGCCGGCATCATCTCGGTGGTCATGCGGGTGCGCGATTCGATCTCGGTCAGCTGCCGCTTGGCCTCTTCCAGCGCCGAGATGGTGGCGGCCAGTTCCCGGTTGGTTGCCGAAAGCTCCTCGGCATGGGTCAAAAGCTGGTCCGACAACTCTTCCGAGCGGGCGCGTAACAACTCCTCGACCCGCTTCGTGCGGGTGATGTCGGTATAGACCGCGACCCACCCCCCTTGCGGCAGCGGCGAGCCTTCGACCGAGATCACCTGCCCGTTGGGCCGCACCCGTTCGATGTAATGCGGCTCGAAGGCCAGCGCCTGGTCGACCCTGCTCCGGATGATCTCGTCGATATCGGATTCGGGCGCGTATTCGCCATGCTCGGCCAGATGCCGGATCGTTTCCGCGAAAGACGCCCCGGGCTGCACCAGTTCTTCGGGAAGATCGAACATCTCCTGGAACCTGTGATTGCTGAGGACCAGCTGCAGCTTGCTGTCATAGATCGACAGCGCCTGCCCGATCAGGTTCAGGCCGGCAGTGGTCAATGCCTTGATGCGCTGTTCAGAAATGTCCAAGTCCAGTCTCCCGGAACTCATGCCTAGCACCGGAATCGGACCGGGGGTAGGGGCGTTTCGACCGCCGCCCGGCGGCCCGTCGCGATGCGTGACAGGATCGCATGGATTTTCCCGCTCGCTGTTACAATTCGTAACATTTGGGAAAACATCAGGAAAAAGTTGACGCCCAACCTCAGCCTCGTTCCTAATTGGGACGGAATCGCAGCAGCGATCGTTTCCGGGCTCAGCAAGGGTCCGGGATGGGGAGGAGATAGACATTGGCTCAGACGCAGTCGGGCGCCCAGGGTTTGCAGTCCCTGCCGGCGCTGCTTCATCGCAACGCGACGCAGTTCGGGAACGCCCCGGCCTACCGGGAAAAGGAATTCGGCATCTGGCAATGCTGGAGCTGGTCCGAGGCCGCGGCCGAGATCCGCGCGATCGCCTTGGGCTTTCTGGAACTGGGCGTAGACAAGGGCGACCACATCGCGGTGATCGGGCGCAACCGTCCGGCGCATTACTGGTCGATGGTGGCCGCGCAGATGGTGGGCGCGGTGCCGGTGCCGCTCTACCAGGATTCGGTCGCCGAAGAGATGGCCTATGTGCTCGAGCATTGCGGCGCGAAATACGTGGTCTGCGGCGACCAGGAGCAGGTCGACAAGGTGATCGAGATCCAGGAGAACCTGCATCAGGTCAAGCACATCCTCTACACCGACAAGCGCGGGATGCGGAAATACGACCACTCGCAGATGAACGCGCTGGCCGACATCATGGCCGAAGGCCGCGCCGGCCACCAGCGTTTCGACGAGGAGCTGGACCGCCGCATCGCCGCCATCACCTATGACGACACCTGCGTGATGCTCTACACCTCGGGCACCACCGGCAAGCCCAAGGGCGTGGTGCTGTCGAACCGCAACGTGATCGAAAGCGCCAAGAACTCGGCCGAGTTCGACAAGCTGACCCGCGACGAGGACATCCTGTCCTACCTGCCGATGGCCTGGGTCGGCGACTTCATTTTCTCGATCGGACAGGCCTACTGGTGCGGCTTCTGCGTGAACTGCCCCGAAAGCGCCGACACGATGATGACCGACCTGCGCGAGATCGGCCCGACCTATTTCTTCGCGCCGCCGCGGGTGTTCGAATCGCAGCTGACCAACGTGATGATCCGCATGGAGGATGCGGGCAAGCTGAAGCAGCGGATGTTCCACCACTTCATGGCCCACGCCAAGAGGGTCGGCGGCCGCATCCTCGACGGCAAGCCGGTAGGCGCCTGGGACCGTCTGAAATACGCGGTCGGCAACATCCTGGTCTACGGCCCGCTCAAGGACACGCTGGGCTACAGCCGCTTCCGCGTCGGCTACACCGCCGGCGAGGCGATCGGGCCCGAGATCTTCGATTTCTACCGCTCGCTGGGCATCAACCTGAAACAGCTCTACGGCCAGACCGAAGCGACCGTGTTCATCACCGTGCAGCCGGACGGCGAGGTGCGCGCCGATACCGTCGGCGTGCCGGCCCCGGATGTCGAGATCCGGATCGACGAGAACGGCGAGATCTTCTACCGCTCGCCCGGCGTCTTCGTCGAATACTTCAAGAACCCCGAATCCACCGCCTCGACCAAGGATGCCGAGGGCTGGGTCGCCACCGGCGACGCCGGCTTCATCGAAGAGGACAGCGGCCACCTGCGGATCATCGACCGCGCCAAGGACGTGGGCAAGATGGCCGACGGTTCGATGTTCGCACCCAAATATGTCGAGAACAAGCTCAAGTTCTACCCCGACATCCTCGAGGTGGTGCTGTTCGGCAATGGCAAGGACCACTGCGTCGCCTTCATCAACATCGACCTGAACGCGGTCGGCAACTGGGCCGAGCGCAACAACATCGCCTACGGCTCCTACCAGGAACTGGCGGGCCACCCCAAGGTTCTCGAGTCGATCCGCAGCCACGTGTCCGAGGTGAACAAGTCCGTGGCCGCAGACGAGATGCTGTCGGGCTGCCAGGTGCACCGCTTCGTCGTGCTGCACAAGGAACTGGATGCCGACGACGGCGAGATCACCCGCACCCGCAAGGTGCGCCGCAAGTTCGTCGAGGACAAGTACCACGACATCATCGCCGCGCTCTACGACGGGTCGGATACGGTCTCGACCGTCACCGAGGTGACCTACGAGGATGGCCGCAAGGGCTCGATCAAGGCGACGCTCAAGATCTGCGACGCCGAGGTGGTTCCCACGACCCAGCACAAGGTGGCGGCGGAATGAGCCCGACATACGGCATCTGCCGCAAGACATCCGCCCCGGCCAAACAGACAAGGGAGTAGCCGATGCTCGATGCATCCGAAGGATACGTCACCGAGGACGGCCGCAAGATCGGCGGCGTGGTGATGGAAATGAAGAACATCACCCTGCGCTTCGGCGGCGTGGTGGCGATCAAGGACATCTCGTTCGACATCCGCGAGGGCGAGATCCGCGCGATCATCGGCCCGAACGGCGCCGGCAAGTCCTCGATGCTGAACGTGATCTCGGGCTTCTACGTCCCGCAGGAGGGCGAGGTCTGGTTCCGCGGCGCCAAACGTCCGCAGATGCGCCCCTACGAGGTGGCGCGGCAGGGCATCGCCCGGACCTTCCAGAACATCGCCCTGTTCGAGGGGATGAGCGTTCTGGACAACGTGATGACCGGGCGTCTCAACTACATGAAGACCAACCTCCTCCAGCAGGCCATGTGGATGGGCAAGGCCGAGGCGGAAGAGACCGCGAACCGCGAAGTGGTGGAAAAGGTCATCGACTTCCTCGAAATCCAGCACATCCGCAAGACGCCGGTGGCGCGGCTGCCCTACGGCCTGAAGAAGCGGGTCGAACTGGCCCGCGCGCTGGCGGCCGAACCCAAGCTGCTGCTGCTGGACGAGCCGATGGCGGGCATGAACGTCGAAGAGAAAGAGGACATGTCCCGCTTCATCCTCGACGTGAACGACGAATTCGGCACCACCATCGCCCTGATCGAACACGACATGGGCGTGGTGATGGACCTGAGCGACCGGGTGGTCGTGATGGATTACGGCAAGAAGATCGGCGACGGCACCCCGGACGAGGTGCGCAACAACCAGGAAGTCATCGACGCCTATCTGGGCGTTGCGCATGACTGACCGCCTGACAGACATGAGGAGAGGCTGACATGCCTGATCAGTTGATTTTTGCGACCGAGGTCATCCTGAACGGCCTGATGGCCGGGGTGCTCTACGCGCTGGTGGCCCTGGGATTCGTCCTGATCTACAAGGCGTCCGGGATCTTCAACTACGCCCAGGGCGTCATGGCGCTGTTCGCGGCGATGACGTTGGTGGGGATCATGAACGGGCAGGTTCCGTTCGCCCACCTGATCAACGCCGTGTTCGGCGGCCACATCACCCATTTCGGATGGCACATCCCGGCCCTGCTGGCGATCCTGCTGACCATGGGCGTGATGGTGCTGCTGGCCTGGTGCGTGCAACGCTTCGTCATGCGCCACCTGGTGGGGCAGGAGCCGATCATCCTGTTCATGGCCACCATCGGTCTGGCCTATTTCCTCGAAGGCGTGGCCGACCTGATGTGGGGCTCCGAGATCAAGACGCTGGACGTGGGCCTGCCGCAGGGCATCAACCTGTGGATCGACGAGGCGACGTTCAACATCTTCGGCTACGGCTTCTTCATCGACAACCTCGACATCGTGGCGACGGTCATCGCGGCGCTGCTGGTGGCCGCGCTGGTGGCCTTCAGCCAGTACACCAAGCAGGGCCGCGCCATGCGCGCCGTGGCCGACGACCACCAGGCGGCGCTGAGCGTCGGCATCTCGCTGAACTTCATCTGGATCATGGTCTGGTCGGTCGCGGGCTTCGTGGCGCTGGTCGCCGGCATCATGTGGGGCACCAAGTCGGGCGTGCAGTTCTCGCTGTCGCTGATCGCGCTCAAGGCGCTGCCGGTGCTGATGCTGGGCGGCTTCACCTCGATCCCGGGCGCCATCGTCGGCGGACTGATCATCGGCGTGGGCGAGAAGCTCTTTGAATTCGCCATCGGCCCGTTGGTGGGCGGCGCGACCGAGAACTGGTTCGCCTACGTGCTGGCGCTGATCTTCCTGGTGTTCCGGCCGCAGGGCCTGTTCGGGGAGAAGATCATCGAAAGGGTGTGAGTGGCGCCTTCGCCAGGGGGCAACGATTTGAGAAGACAGGATGAAAAAGCTGATCGCCATCGTCAACGTCATTGCCTGGGCCGGGTTCTGGGCCTTCGGCTACCTCGCGCTGACCGCCGAGGGGTTGAGCGAACGGCAGCTTGTCATCGCGGCGCTTCTGGCCTTCGCCGGACTCGTGACCGGCATCGTGGCCTACATGAAACTCGTGCGTTCCGCCGAAGACAGCGGCTACGCGAAAACGTCGAAACAACTGGATGCCGCGACCCGCAACCGGGCGCAGGAAGAATGGGGAAAGTAAGCCATGTTCTATCGTGAAGCCGGGGACTTCAAAGTCTCCTACAGGGACGACAGCCAGACCTTTCCGATCAAGTTCGACCGGTACCGGTACTATGTCGTGCTGGCGGTGGCCTTCGGCGTCATCCCCTTCCTCATCAACGACTACTGGGCGAACGCGCTGCTGCTGCCCTTCCTGATCTACGCCATCGCCGCCATCGGGCTGAACATCCTGGTGGGCTATTGCGGGCAGGTGTCGCTGGGCACCGGCGGCTTCATGGCGGTGGGGGCCTATTCCTGCTACAAGCTGATGACGGCCTTTCCCGAAGTCAGCATGTTCATCCACGTGATCCTCGCCGGCGGCATCACCGCGCTGGTCGGCGTGCTGTTCGGCCTGCCGTCGCTGCGGATCAAGGGGTTCTACCTGGCGGTGGCGACGCTGGCGGCGCAGTTCTTCCTGGTGTGGCTGTTCAACCGGGTGCCGTGGTTCTACAACTACTCCGCTTCGGGCCAGATCAACGCGCCCGAGCGCGACGTGTTCGGCATTATCATCACCGGCCCCAACGCGCCGGCCTGGGCCACCTACCTGTTCTGCCTGGTTTTTCTGGCGCTTTCCGCGCTGATCGCCCGCAACCTGACCCGCGGCACGACCGGACGCACCTGGATGGCGATCCGCGACATGGACATCGCCGCCGAGATCATCGGGGTGAACCCGCTGAAGGCCAAGATGAGCGCCTTCGCCGTCAGCTCGTTCTTCATCGGCATCTCGGGCGCGCTGTTCTTCGCGCTCTATCTCGGCGCGGTCGAGGTGGGCGAGGCCTTCGGCATCCAGAAATCGTTCCTGGTGCTGTTCATGGTGATCATCGGCGGCCTGGGCTCGATCTTCGGTTCCTTCGCCGGGGCGGCCTTCCTGGTGCTGCTGCCGGTGGTGCTCAAGGTCGTCGGCGCCGACTGGCTGGGCTGGCCTACGGACATCGTGGCGCATCTGCAGCTGGTGATCGTGGGCGCGCTGATCATCCTGTTCCTGATCCTCGAACCGCACGGGCTGGCGCAGCTCTGGCGGGTGGCGAAGGAAAAGCTTCGGCTCTGGCCCTTCCCCTACTGATGGGGGCTGGCCCGACTTCAAAGGGGGCGATCAAGACAGCCCCATCACTACATCGGATCAATCAAGGGAGGACCAACCCGATGAAGAAGAAACTGGCAACCGTGGCGCTCGGCGCCCTGATGGCCGCAGGCCCGGCGATGGCGGATCTCGTGTTCCCGTCGCTGAGCTACCGGACCGGCCCCTACGCCGCAGGCGGCATCCCGTTCGCGGATGGTTATGCCGACTATTTCACGCTGCTCAACGAGCGTGACGGCGGCATCGGCGGGGTGATGGCCAAGGTGATCGAATGCGAAACCGGCTACAACACCGAAAAAGGCGTCGAATGCTACGAATCGACCAAGGGCGAAGGCGCGCTGATCTATCAACCGCTGTCGACCGGCATCACCTATCAGCTGATCCCCAAGACCACCGCTGACGACATTCCGATGCACACGATGGGCTATGGACGCACCTCGGCCAAGAACGGCAAGGTGTTCAGCCATACCTTCAACTATCCGGCGAACTACTGGGACGGCGCTTCGGGCGCGATCAACTACCTGCTGGACGAAAACGGCGGCGACCTGAGCGGCAAGAAGATCGCGCTGGTCTACCACAACTCCGCCTACGGCAAGGAGCCGATCCGGACGCTCGAGGAACTGTCCAAGAAGCACGGCTTCGAACTGGCAGCCCTGCCGGTCGATCACCCGGGCCAGGAGCAGAAGTCGCAGTGGCTGCAGATCCGCCGCGACAAGCCGGACTACGTGCTGATGTGGGGCTGGGGCGTGATGAACCAGGTCGCCATCCAGGAAGCCGCCAACATCCGCTTCCCGATGGAGAACTTCATCGGCATCTGGTGGTCCGGCGCCGAACATGACGTCATGCCCGCCGGCGATGCGGCGAACGGCTACAAGGCGCTGACCTTCCACAACGTCGGCACCGACTACCCGCTCTACGATGACCTGAAGACCCATGTCATCGACGCCGGCAAGGCCGCTGGCGCGGGCGACCAGGTGGGTACCGTGCTCTACAACCGTGGTCTCTACGCCGCCATGCTGGCAGCCGAGGCCGCCAAGAAGGCGCAGGAAATCCACGGCACCGCCGACATCAATGCCAGCCAGATGCGCGACGGCATGGAGGCGCTGGAAATGACCGAGGAGAAGATGACCGAACTCGGCCTGCCGAATTTCGGCCCGACCTTCTCGGTGACCTGCGAGAACCACGGCGGCGACGCCCTTGTCGGCGTGACCCAGTGGGACGCGGCCAACAAGGCCTGGACCCTGATCTCGGAGTTCAAGCCGACCGACGGCGAGGTGATCGGCGCGCTGATCGAAGAGGATTCCGCAGCCTATGCCGCGGAAAACAACATCGAACCGGCGTGCAACTAAGCTGACTGCGCCCCTGACGTGACGGGGCGCCGATCAAACCGGGGCGGCGGCAGCCCGCCGCCCCGAACCGGACAAGTCCCGGGCACCCGGGACAGGCATGAGGACAAGCGCTGATGCTGGATGCGGCAACAACCACCGATGTGCAGGCGGAAACCCTGCTCGAGGTCAACAACATCGAGGTGATCTACAATCACGTGATCCTCGTGCTCAAGGGCGTCAGCCTCACCGTTCCCAAGGGCGGCATCACCGCTCTGCTGGGCGGCAACGGCGCCGGCAAGACGACGACGCTCAAGGCGGTGTCCAACCTGCTCCATTCCGAGCGCGGCGAGGTCACCAAGGGCTCGATCAAGTACCGCGGCGAGGTCATCCACGAAAGCGACCCCGCCGATCTGGTGGAAAAGGGCGTGATCCAGGTGATGGAAGGACGCCACTGTTTCGAACACCTGACCGTCGAGGAAAACCTGCTGACCGGCGCCTATACCCGCAAGGACGGCAGCGCCAAGATCCAGCAGGATCTCGATCTGGTCTACAGCTATTTCCCCCGCCTCAAGGAACGCCGCCGCAGCCAGGCCGGCTATACCTCGGGCGGCGAACAGCAGATGGTCGCGATGGGACGCGCGCTGATGAGCCGCCCCGAGACGATCCTGCTGGACGAGCCTTCGATGGGCCTCGCGCCGCAGCTGGTCGAAGAGATCTTCACCATCGTCAAGGACCTGAACGAGAAGGAGGGCGTGTCCTTCCTGCTGGCCGAACAGAACACCAACGTGGCGCTGCGTTTCGCCCATTACGGCTACATCCTGGAATCGGGCCGCGTGGTGATGGACGGCCCCGCCGCCGAACTGCGCGAGAACCCGGACGTGAAGGAGTTCTATCTCGGGGTGTCGGACGAAGGCCGCAAGAGCTTCCGCGACGTGCGTTCCTACCGCCGCCGCAAGAGGTGGCTGTGAGGGCTCAGACGTGTTCGGCTTCCGCTTTCATCTCCGCGATCCGGGCCAGCGCCTCCTGGCGCGAGTTGCGGATGTTGGGGCGGAACCCCTGCGTCTCGGCGCGCATGCGGATGTCGGCCTCGGTCTCGGACCCGGCCGCGTAGCGCACCGAACCCAGCGAAGCCGCCTCGTTCAGCCGCTTGCCGCGCTGGGCGTATTGCACCCAGGCCGCCGGCAGGATCTCGCAGCCGTTGAGGTTGACCAGGAAATACCATCTCCGCCCGGTCTCGCGGATGCGCTCTTCGATGTAGTCGTAAAATTCGTTCACGTCGCGCGAGTGATGAAAGACAAAATGAGAGAAGTCCACGTTCATGATCCCGGCCTCGCGGTCAAAGCTGAGGCGCCGCACGAAATCGGCAAGAACGTAGTTCGGATCGTGCTGGATGCGCTTGCGACGCTTGCTGGGCAGCTGGGCGATTCGCTCCAGCGCCTCGTCGCGGCTCGTGAACAGGTTCGGATCGAAGAATTCGGTGTTGGCCGCGCGCTCGATCTGCGCCCGCGTTTCCTCCGAGGCGTCGTAGCGGACCGAGCCCATGGAATGCGACAGGTTCAGCGCCTTGCCCCGGCGGGAATAGGCCAGCCAGGCCTCGGGCTCGATGCGGGTGCCGTAGAGGTTCACCAGAAAAAACCAAAGCTCCTCACCGGTTTGCGCGATGCGCTCTTCCAGCCGGTCGTAGAACAGGTTGACCGTTTCCGAGTCGTCGAAGTGAAAGCCGGAAAAGTCCGCTTCCATGGTCTGAATGTCTTGGTGAAACGTGATCCTGCGATCCAGTTCGGCGGTTTCGACATCGGGCAAGAATTCATCCTCTCTCATGACTTCAAGGGAAATCGGTATGCAAATGCATGCGGGGTTTTGCCCTTGCGTAAACCAAATCTCAATCAGGCAAGCTGTCGCGCCCTGCGCGGCGCATGGAGGACTTATCCATGACACAGCATTTCGATGCGCTCGAAACCCGGTCCGCGGACGAACGCGCCGCCGATATGGCCACGCAGCTGCCGCAGCAGATCGCCCGCGCCAAAGGCGCCGCCAGCTTCGCCGCGTTTCTCGACGGCGTTGACCCGCAGGCCGTCACCTCGACCGAGGCGCTTGCGGCCCTGCCGGTGCTGCGCAAGTCGGAACTGGGCCGCGCCCAGGCCGAAAACCCGCCCTTCGGCGGCTTCACGGTCAAGCCGGCGCACGGCTTTGCCCATATCTTCCAGTCGCCCGGGCCGATCTACGAGCCCGGCGGCGTCGATCACGACTGGTGGCGCATGGGCCGATTCCTGCACGCGACGGGGATCGGGCAGGGCGACATCGTGCAGAACTGCTTCGGCTATCACCTGACCCCGGCCGGCATGATCTTCGAGAACGGCGCGCGGGCCGTGGGCGCCGCCGTGCTGCCCGCGGGGACCGGCCAGACCGAGCTGCAGGTGACCGCCGCCCGCGACGTGGGCTGCACCGCCTATGCCGGGACGCCGGACTATCTCAAGGTGATCCTCGACAAGGCTGACGAGATGGGAGTCAGCCTCAGGTTCACCAAGGCGGCCGTGGGCGGCGGGGCGCTCTTCCCCTCGCTGCGGCAGGAATACGCCGACCGGGGCATCACCTGCCTGCAAAGCTACGCCACCGCCGATCTCGGCAACATCGCCTATGAAAGCCCCGCGATGGAGGGGATGATCGTCGACGAGCACGTCATCGTCGAGATCGTCACCCCGGGCACGGGCACGCCGGTGGCGCCGGGCGAGGTGGGCGAAGTCGTGGTGACCTCCCTCAACCCCGACTATCCGCTCATCCGCTTCGCCACCGGCGACCTGTCGGCGGTGATGCCCGGCCAGTCGCCCTGCGGCCGCACCAACATGCGGATCAGGGGCTGGATGGGCCGCGCCGACCAGACCACCAAGATCAAGGGCATGTTCGTGCGCCCCGAACAGGTGGCGGCGCTGGTGGAAAAACATGCCGAGATCGTCAAGGCCCGCGTCATCGCAACCCGGCAGGGCGAGATGGACGCGATGACCGTCCAGATCGAAAGCCCCAGCGGCGACAGCGCCGCCTATGCCAGGTCGGTGGTCGAGGTGCTGAAGCTGAAAGGCGCGGTCGAGGTGGTCGCGCCCGGCACCCTGCCCAAGGACGGGCTGGTGATCGAGGATCAGCGGGTCTACGACTGAGGTCCGGGCGCGCCTCCCGGTGCCCCTGCCGCCCGGTCACTCCGGCGCAAACACTTCGACGGGGCGGTCCACGCCCTTGATCTTCTGCCGCCCGCAACTCCGGTACCGCCGCCGCGACAGCTCCGCGACCGGCGCGGTGACCAGCACCGGTTCGTCCAGCGGGCGGCACAGGCCCTCGACGCGGCTGACCAGGTTGACCGATGGCCCGATCACGGTGAAATCCAGCCGCGTCTCGCCGCCGATATTGCCGTAGAACACCTCGCCCAGATGCAGCGCGACGCCCAGAGTCAGATCGGACGGCCAATCCGCGCCGCCCATGTCGCGCCGCAGCGCGTCCAGCGCCGCCTCCGCGCGGCGCACCGCGTCCGCGTCGTCCGCCTCGACCGGAAAGATGCCCAGAACCGCGTCGCCGATGAACTTCAGCACCTCGCCGCCGTTCCGCGCGATCGCGCCCGTCACCGTCTCGAAACAGCGGTTCAACAGGCCGATCACCTCGCCGGGCGGTTTCTCGGCGGCCAGCCGGGTGAACGCGCGGATGTCGCTCATCCAGATCACCGCCCGGATGGTGTCGCCGTCGCCGCGATGGATCTGCCCCTCCAGCACCCGCATCCCGGCCCGTTCGCCCACGAAGGTGTTCATCAGGATCGCCGCAAGCCCGCGCTGCACGTGATGCTCGACCGCCGCGGCGATGGCCGGAACCAGTCCCCGCACCAGGTCGAGCTCGCCCGTCGAGAACCCGTCGTGCGACCGGGTCTGGATGGTGAAAGCCTTGAAACTGCCATCCGCGAAAGGCAGGGCGAAGGCGACGTAGTGGGTAAACCCCTCCGCCCGCAATTCCGGCCCGACATCGAACCGCGTCACCTGCGCGCCGTCGTCAAGCCGCCAGTCCGTTCCCGTGCCCTCGGTGTAGATCGGATACATCGGGCTGTTGCGGATCTTCTCCAGCCCCGCTTCGTCCCAGACCAGTTCCCGCTGCGTCGCCCCGCTTTCGGGGTGCCAGATCGCGAAACAGGATCGCGCGATCGGATGCATCAGCGGCGCCCCCACCGTGGCGCGTTCCAGCCGCAGCCCGGCCTCCAGCAGGTTCCGGCACAGCCCGTCCAGCATCGCGGCGATGTCCCGGGCCGAGCGGCCCCGGGTCAGCAGCCAGGTGGTGATGTCGCCCAGATCGGGTCTTGTCGCCAATGATCCGCTCCCATACTGCCCGCAGGATACCGGAACGGCCGCGATTTCCGCGAAAATTCTTCGCATCCGCACTGGCGTTTCCGAGTAATTTGGTCGATTAATGGCGCAACGCAACACGAACCGCGCCGCAAGCCGGGACCATGGCCCAGATCGAATATTCAGAGCACGGATCGCGCCACAAAAGCGCGCGCGGAACCAGGGTGCTGGGCGGGGCGGCGTACCTGATCGCCGCCGCCTGCCTGCTGCCCATGGTCGCCGTGGTGCTGGCGGCCGTGACCGGCGGCACCGACACGATCTCGCACCTGCTGGACACGGTGCTGCCGCGCTATGCGATGACCACCGCGGTGCTGGTGCTGCTGGTGTCGATCGGCACCTTCGCCATCGGCGTCGGCGCGGCGTGGCTGGTGACCATGACCCGCTTTCCCGGCGTCCGGCTGCTGGAAATCGCCCTGGTCTTGCCGCTGGCCTTTCCCGCCTATGTTCTGGCCTATGCCTATACCTTCGTGCTGGATCATCCCGGCATCGTACAGACCACGCTCAGGCAGGTGACCGGCTGGGGGCCGCGCGACTACTGGTTCCCCGAGATCCGCTCGACCGAGGGCGCGGCCCTGATGCTGGTGCTGGTGCTCTATCCTTACGTCTACCTGCTGGCCCGCGCCGCCTTCCTGCAACAAAGCGCCACCGCCTTCCTGGCCGCCCGGGCGCTGGGCAGCAGCGCCTGGTCCGCCTTCTGGCGCGTCTCGTTGCCCATGGCCCGCCCCGCCATCGCCGGAGGCGTGCTGCTGGCGGTGATGGAGACCATCGCCGATTTCGGCACCGTCGCCTATTTCGGCGTGCAGACCTTCGCCACCGGCATCTACACCAGCTGGTTCTCGATGGCCGACCGCGCCGCGGCGGCGCAGCTGGCGCTGTGCCTGCTGGGCTTCGCGCTGGTCATGGCGGTGACCGAGCGCACCCAGCGCGGCAAGGCGAAATACTACCAGGCCGGCAAGCGCCACGCGGCCCTGCCCGCCGCCCAGCTCAAGGGCTGGCAATCGGCAGCGGCGCTGGTCCTGTGCGTGATCCCGGTGGTGTTCGGGTTTCTCCTGCCGGTGGTGATCCTGCTGCAGATGGGGCTGGACTCGGAACAGGACCTGCTGTCGCGCCGTTATGTCGGCTTCATCCGGAACTCGCTGATCCTGGCCGGAACCGCGGCGATGGTGACGGTCTGCGCGGCAATCTGCGTCGGCTTCTTCCAGCGCCTGAAACCCGGGCGCGGATCCGATGCGGCGGCCTATCTGGCGCGGCTGGGCTATGCGGTGCCCGGCGGGGTGATCGCGGTCGGGCTGATGGTGCCCTTCGCCCGGTTCGACAACGCGCTCGACGCCTGGATGCGCGAGACCTTCGACATCTCGACCGGCCTGCTGGTGACCGGATCAATCTGGCTGCTGATCGCGGCCTACATGGTGCGCTTCCTGGCCGCCGCGCTCAGCGCCTACGAAGGCGGGCAGAGCACGGTCCACGCCAACATGGACGCCGCCGCGCGGTCGCTGGGGCAGACCCCGCTCGGCACGCTGCGCCGGGTGCATCTGCCGATCCTGACCCCGTCGCTGCTGACCGCGCTGCTGATCGTCTTCGTGGACGTGATGAAGGAACTGCCGGCGACTCTCATCATGCGCCCCTTCAACTTCGACACGCTGGCGGTGCAGGCCTACCGGCTGGCCTCGGACGAGCGGCTCGAGGGCGCGGCGGTGCCGTCGCTGGTGATCCTCGCCGTGGGCCTGCTGCCGGTGATTCTGATCTGCCGCCAGGTCGGGCGCCACCGCTAGCGCCAGACCACCAGCACGGCGCCTGCCGCGACCATCGCCAGGCCGGCCAGATTGGCCGCCGAGAACTCGCGCACCGCCATGCCGAAGGCGCCGAACCTGTCATAGGCGTAGCCCGCCGCCAGTTGCCCGACGATCACGCAGACCATGTAGGACGCCACGCCCAACCGCGGCACCGCCAGGATCGAGGTCAGCACCACGTAGACGCCGATCAGCCCGCCGGCCCAGACCCAGAGCGGCACCGCCGCCATGTCGGCGCGACGCGGAAACGGGCCGCCCACCGCCGTCAGCAGGGCCAGCAGCGCGACGGCGCCGACGGCGAAGGCCAGCATCGCCGCCTGCACGGGACCGCCCAGCATCCCGGCCATACGCGTATAGATCGGCCCCTGCGCCGCGATCAGCGCGCCGCCCGCGATCACCGCAAGGATCAGCACCGGGATCATGCCAGCACCTTGTACATGTAGGTCGTCGGCTCGTAGCGGTCTTCGAACGGGTTGCGGCAGTATTGCGGGATTTCGCCGGCCACCTCGTAGCCGAGGCTTTCATAAAGTTGCCGCGACGGGTCGAAGCTGCGGGTGTCCAGCACCAGCAGCGTCCGGCGCAGATCCCGCGCCCGCGCCTCCAGCGCCTGCATCAGCGCGCGGCCCAACCCGCGCCGCCGCGCGTCGGGATGCACCAGCAGCTTGGCCACATCCGCCCGGTGCGGCTGGTTCGGCATCGCCGCCATCGCCAGTTGCACGGTGCCACGGATCCTGCCGCCGTCGTGCGCCGCGAACAGGTCGGTGCCGTTGGCCGCGACCGCGGGATAGACCCGGTCCCGCCAATAGGCGCGCGCCTCCGACGCGTCGTAGGGCAGGATGAACCCGACGCTGGCCCCCGCATGAACGCATCCATGCAGGATCCCGGTCAGATCCTCCAGCGCCCCGGCAAGCTCTGCCTGCTCCAACCGCGAGATCATATCAGCACCAGCAAGTAGCGCGCCCCGCGCTGCGGGCCGGTCTCGAACCGGTTCGGACCCGACAGGTGATAGCGCAGGGTGTCGCCCGCCCGCAACTCGTGCGGGGTGCCGTCCACCGTCAGCGTCAGCGCGCCATCCAGCATGACCAGATGATGCTCCTGCCCGGGCCTCGGCGGCGCGTCATAGGCGATCGCCGTGCCGGGCGGCAGGTGGCATTCAAGAACCTCGCCGCTCAGCCCCGGCGACGGCGGCGAGACCGACCGGCGGGTGTATCCCGTTTCCGGGTCGGTCCATTCGGTCTGCCGCTCGTAGGGCACCTTGGGCGCAAAGGTCTCTTCGACCATCATCAGCAGGCGCGACATCGGCAGGCCGAAGGCCGCGCACAGGCGGCCGAGGCTTTCCGCCGTCGGGCTGACCTCGCCCTTCTCCATCCGCGACAGCGTCGCCCGGCTGAGCCCGCTTTCCCCGGCCAGCTGGTCCAGCGACCATCCCCGGTCCAGCCGCAACTCCTTCAGGCGCCCGGCGAGGCGCCCCGACAGATCATCCAGCATCGTTCATATCCGGAACAGATTCCCAATTTCGGAAATGCTGCGCTGAAAGAGAAAGAATTTCAAATGAAAAAGGCGCAGGGAAAACCCCTGCGCCCGCAACTGCCTGAATTTCGGGCAGCTTATTTCCAGCCGACCTCGTTGAAGATCTTCTGCGCCTCGGGAATGTTCTTGGCGACCTCCGAAAGGTTCACCTCATCCGCCTTGAATTCGCCCAGTGCGGCGACGTTCTCGGCCACGGCGACGCCCGCGACCGCCGGGTATTCGTCATTGCCGTTCGAGAAATAGACCTGCGCCTGATCGCTCGCCAGGTATTCGAGGAACTTGATCGCGTTGTCCTTGTTCGGCGCATGTGCGGCCACGCCGGCGCCCGACAGGTTCATGTGCGCGCCCTCGGCGTCCTGCGACGGGAACTGGATGCCGATCGTGTCGATCGCGGCGCTCAGGCCGTCCACGTCCTTCCGCAGCGCGCGGGCGAAGTAGTAGGAGTTCGACACCGCGATCTCGCACTCGCCCGACACGATGCCGCGCAGCTGGTCGGTGTCGCCGCCCTGCGGTTCGCGCGCCATGTTGGCGACCACGCCCTCGGCCCATTCCTTGGCGGCCTCGGCGCCGTGGTTGGTGATGATCGCGGCCAGCAGCGTCTGGTTGTAGGTGTTGGTCGACGAGCGGACGCAGACCAGGCCCTTGTATTCCGGCTTGGCCAGATCCAGGTAGGTGGCGGGCGGATTGCTCACGTCGGCCTTGTCGTAAAAGAACATGCGCGCGCGCTGCGAGAAGCCGAACCACTGGTTGTCCGCATCCTGCAGGTTGGCCGGGATGCGCTCTTCCAGAAGCGCGCTGTCCACCGCCTGCAGCAGGCCCGCATCCTTGGCGCGCGCCAGGCGCGAGGTGTCCACGGTCAGCAGGATGTCGGCGGGCGAGTTCGCGCCTTCGGCCTCGAGCCGCGCGATCAGCTCGTCGGCCTTGCCTTCGATGCGGTTGATCTTGATGCCGGTGGCTTCTTCGAAATCGGTGTAGAGGCGTTCGTCGGTGTCGTAGTGGCGCGACGAATAGAGGTTCAGCTCGCCATCGGCGGCGGCAGAGGTGGCGACAAGGGCCGTCAGCGCGGCGGCGATGCAGGTGGAAGATTTCAGCATTGTGTGTCCCAACGTTTCTGTACTCACGGGATCTAACCCGACTGATTTGCTCAATTAAACAAATCCGCGCCGGACGCAAGCATTTCCGACAGAATTGCTCGGAAAATTTTGTCGCAGGGAGTGCCGCTTCAGTCAGCCACGCTGCGCCATAGCGAACTCGCCGACAGCGACGCCGCATGGGATTGACGCTGTGTTATTGGCCGGCAGCGATTTTCACCATGACGTGGGCGTAGGGCGTGTCTTTCCACATAACGTAGACCGGGTCATTCGGGTCGGTAGACAACCCGTCAAGCATGGCCTTGTTCGGCAGGATGATCATCAGGTGCGGACCTTCCTTGACCCAGTCCTCGCTAGCGTTGGGGTCCGTGGCATAGGGGTCGCTGTTGCTGACGCCGATTGCAGTCCCTTCACCCGCAAGCATGTAGGACACGCTGAAACTGTCGGGCGAGAAGTCTTCCTTGTTCATCAGCGCGCTGATCAGCGCGTCCCAGGTCGCGTCGTTACACATCGGGCCAATGGCTTCCTGCTGCGGATAGCAGGTATACCCGTTCGTCCCTTCGCGGAGCACTGTGCCGTCCGCGGCCTTGATGGTTGCTGCCGACGTTACCATCGGCGGGCCTGAACTTTCTGCGCTGGCGATCATCGCGGCGGTGTCGGCAACCAATGCGGACGCACCGACAAACAGGGTGAAACTTGCGCAGGAGAATAAGAGCTTGGTTTTCATGACAGCCTCCCAATCGAATCGTTCGGTAACGGAGCCGGTGCCACGCAATCCTGCTTGAATAGTTTTATGGTTAACAAAGTATTGGCTACGAAGTTTTTTCAGACAGGTTTGCCCGACTTCGATTCGAACATGAGCCGTAGGTGTAATTATACCATATTCGACACCGCTGCGGCTACATGATGGCAGTTCTGCCTCCCCCGGGAGGGGCCGCCGACCCGCCGACCCAAACGAAAAAAAAGCCGCGCCCGGAGGCGCGGCTTTCGAAACTCGATGTGCGGAATTCTCAGCCCTGGCGAGCTTTGAACTTGCGCTGCGTCTTGTTGATCACATAGACGCGGCCTTTGCGACGCACGATCCGGCAGTCGCGGTGCCGGTTCTTGAGCGAGCGGAGCGAGTTCTTGACCTTCATGGCCTATCTCCAGTTCCTGCGGCGCGGGCCAGCGCCTGGGTTAGCGGGTGCCTCGGGTCTTGACCCAAAACAGTGAATTCATGGTGGGCGGTACTGGGATCGAACCAGTGACCCCTACGATGTCAACGTAGTGCTCTACCGCTGAGCTAACCGCCCATGAATGCCGTCGCGTGGCCGCCCCAGAACGAAATGGGGCGCGGATCCCCGCGCCGGTAGCGGGCTCTATAAAAGGAGTCGCCGAGGGGATCAAGGGCTTTGGAACAACTATTTTCCGGTCTATGATTTCACCGGACAAGGAGAGAACATGCAGAACGCAGCCTACCACCTGAGCGCCCCGGCCAATCGCACGTCCTGCGTGGTGTTTTCCTCGCCTCACAGCGGGCGCGACTACAGTCCCGAGTTCCTGGAACGCTCGGTGCTGAACCGTCATGCGATTCGCTCGTCCGAGGACGCTTTCGTCGATCTGCTGTTCGAACCGGCCGCCGAGTTCGGGATGCCGCTGCTCAAGGCGGCGATGCCGCGCGCCTATCTCGACCTCAACCGCAGCGCCGAAGAACTGGACCCGGCGCTGATCGACGGCGCCCGGCGGCACGGTCACAATCCCCGCGTCGCCTCGGGCCTGGGGGTGATTCCCCGCGTGGTGGCGAACGGGCGGGCGATCTATCGCGGCAAGCTGCCGATGATCGAGGCGCAGCGCCGGATCGAGACCTATTGGCGCCCGTATCACGCGCGGCTGAAATCCCTGCTCGACGAATCGCATCGGCTGTTCGGACAGGCGATCCTGGTGGACTGCCACTCGATGCCGCGCGAGGCGGTGGCCGGCCTGACGCGCAACCACACGTCCCGCCCCGAGATCGTGATCGGCGACCGGTTCGGCGCCTCGGCCTCGTCCGAGGTCGTGGACCGGATCGAGGCCGCCTTCGCCGCGGCGGGGTTGACCGTGTCGCGCAACGCGCCCTTCGCCGGCGCCTATGTCACCCAGACCTACGGGCGGCCGTCGCGCCAGCAGCACGCGGTGCAGATCGAGATCGACCGGTCGCTCTACATCGACGAGACGCAGATCCTTCCGAACGGCAATTTCGACGCCTTCCGCACCCTCCTGCGCCAGGTGATCGCCGAGATCGCGGCCATCGGCCAGGATCCGATGCAATTGGCGGCAGAGTAGCGGGTCTTCGGCCCGGTTCCGGCTTTTTGACCGGTTCGCCAAACCGTCCTAACCTGACGGAAAGGACAAGGGCCGTTCCGTCATGACACATCGCGCAATGCCCGGATCGACCAAGGCCGGTTCACCGCCGCAGGACGCGGCGGCGGACGCGTCCGGCTTTGGCTTCGCGACGGGCGGCGCGGCGGTGATCGCGGCCTTCGCGTCGCTGATCACCTGCTATGTCGGCATCGCGATGGAGGCGCTGTTCGGCTTCGAACGCCAGATGTTCAACCCGCATGTGCAGGCCGTGTTCATGTGGGGGCTGGCGCTTGTCGCGATGTACTTCGTCTGGAAGGACCGCGAGCGTCACCAGCGCAGCCTGCCCGTCGTACTGGCCGTCGCCGCCGTGGCGATCCTGATGGCGACGCTCTACCTCAACTACGATCACCGGATCGAGGCGCTGGCCTATGTGCTGCTGGTGATCGCCACGCTGCTGAACCAGAACTTCCTGCTCCGCGCCCTCAACCGCACCGTCCGGTCGCAGACCGCCGAGATCTCGGAACTCAATGCGCGGCTCGAAACCAAGGTCGAACGTCAGGCGGGCGAGATCGGCCGGCTGGAACGGCTCAAGCAGTTCCTGGCGCCGCAGATCGCCGAGGCGGTGGTGCAGGGCGGGCGCGAGGATCTTCTGCAGACCCATCGCCGCTACATCGCCTGCCTGTTCTGCGACATCCGCAACTTCACCGCGCTCTCCGAGGCGCTCGACCCCGAGGACGTCATCGAGATCCTGCGCCAGTTCCACGATCGCGCGGGGGCGCTGACGGCGCGCAGCGGCGGTACCATCGGGTTCCGGTCCGGCGACGGGCTGATGGTCTATTTCAACGACCCGGTCCAGTGCGAGCAGCCGGTGCTCGACGCGGTGCGGCTGGCGCTGGATGTCCAGACGGCTTTCGACCAGATCTGCGCGCCGTGGCGCCGGATGGGCCATCAGGTCGGCATCGGCATCGGCATCGCCAGCGGCCACGCCACGATGGGACTGGTCGGCAAGGAGGGCCGGGCCGACTACACCGCCATCGGCGGCGCGGTGAACGTGGCGTCGCGCCTCTGCGACGCCGCCGCGCAGGACCAGATATTCATCAGCCAGCGCGCCTATCTGGATGTCGAGGACCTGCTCGAGGCCGAAGCGGTCGGCGGCCTGACCCTCAAGGGCCTGTCGCACCCGGTCGAAACCTACCGGGTGCTGGGCCTGAAGCGCGGCTAGCGCAGCGCGCGCCCCTTCAGGATCGCGTCCGCCCCGAACTTGCGCCGGATCTCGTCCGCCGCCCGTTCCGCCCCGGACCGCCGCGTCGCGCCGGGATCCAGCAGGTCGCCCGAGATGTCCGCCTGACCGGCGTCGCACAGGTCCGACAGGCCGCAGCCCAGCAGGCGATAGGGCCCCTCGTCGCCCACCTGGTCGAACAGGCCGCGCGCGGTGCGGTAGATCCGGTCGGCCATCTGCGTCGCGTCCCGCAGCGACACCCGCCGCGTCAGGATCCTGTGGTTGGCCTTCTTCAGCTTCAGCGTCACCACCCGCCCCGCCAGCCCCTTGGCCTTGGCCCGGTCCGACACCTTTTCGGCCATCCGCCACAGGTGTCCGTCCAGAATGTCCGGGTTGGCGGTATCCTCGAAAAAGGTCGTCTCGTTGCTGATCGACTTCATCGGCTCGTGGGTGGACACCCGCCGCCGGTCCTCGCCCCGCGCCAGGTGCCACAGGCGATGGCCCATCGACCCGAACCGGGCGGTCAGCGCCTCCTGGTCCCAGCGCAGCAGGTCCGCGAAGGTCCGGATGCCGGCGCGCTCCAACGACTCCTGCGCGGCAGGGCCGATGCCCCAGATCAACCGCACCGGCCTGTCGCGCAGGAACGCCGCGGTCTCGGCCCTGCCGATCACCGAGAACCCGCGCGGCTTGTCGAGGTCCGAGGCGACCTTGGCCAGAAACTTGTTGTGGGACAGCCCGATCGAGCCGGTCAGCCCCAACTCGTCCTTCATCCGCTTGACCAGCCGCGCCAGCATCACCGCCGGCGGCGCGCCGTGCAGCCGTTCGGTGCCTGAAAGATCCATGAACGCCTCGTCCAGCGACAGCGGTTCGATCACCGGCGTCAGCTCGTCCATCATGGCGCGGATCTGCCTGGACACCTCGGCATAGACCGACATGCGCGGCTTGATCACCACCGCGTCGGGGCAAAGCTGCAGCGCCTTGAACATCGGCATGGCCGAGCGCACCCCGCGGATGCGCGCCACGTAGCAGGCGGTGGACACCACGCCGCGCCGGCCGCCGCCGATGATCACCGGCTTGTCCGCCAGGTCCGGGTTGTCGCGCTTTTCCACCGAGGCGTAGAACGCGTCGCAATCCATATGCGCGATGGTCAGGTCGAACAGCTCGGGATGGCGCGTGACGCGGGGGCTGCCACAGGACGGGCAGCGCCGCGCATCCTCGAATCGGGTCAGGCAATCACGACAGAGACCGGGCATCGAACTTATCCGCGCAGGCAGGGCCACCGTTTCGGGGCGGGAGCAGACCGTTTCTACACCCATACCGGCGCCGATCATAGCCGGTCCGCGCATTCCGGCCGGACCTGCGGCGCTGCGGGAAAGAAAGCCGGCCTGTCAAAGAAGACCCCCCGCGAATTGCGGGGGGAGGTGACGAACCTCAGGAAGAACCGGTCCGTCGGGGAGTGTCTCGATTTCAGAATCGCTCAAAAGCCGCCCCGGCGGTAGCGTTGACACTGCGACCCGGAAAACTCGATTTTTGCATGTGTTTTTGCGGGCACAGGGGCATTTCGGCGCGTTTTGGGCACAAAACCGCACGCATTCAACCGGTTGCACCGGAAATGCGGCCCGTTTTCGCCCCGGATTCGCAGCCCGGTTCAGTGCATGGCAAGAGAATTCAGTTCCGCCAGAACCGCCTCGGCGGCGGCGACGGGATCGGCGGCGCGATAGATCGGGCGGCCCACCACGATGTGATCGGCGCCGTCCGCGACCGCCTGCGCCGGGGTGGCGACCCGTTTCTGGTCGCCCAGATCGGCGCCCGCCGGGCGCACGCCCGGCGTCACGATCAGCCGCCCCTCGGCCTGCGGCAACGCGCGGATCAGCGCGGCCTCCTGCGGGCTGGCGATGACGCCGTCGGCCCCGGCCTCGAAGGCGCGGGCGGCGCGCTCCAGAACCAGGTCCCGCACGTCGCCCGGCTTGATCAGACCGGCATCCAGATCCTCGCGGTTCAGCGAGGTCAGGATGGTCACCGCGAGGATCTTCAGATCCTTGCCCGCAGCGCCCTCCTTTGCGGCGCGCACCACGTGCGGATCGCCATGCACGGTCAGGAAATCCAGATCGAACTGCGCCAGCCCGCGCACCGCGTTTTCGACCGTGTTGCCGATGTCGAACAGCTTCATGTCCAGGAAGATGCGCTTGCCATGCTCCTGCTTCAGCTCGTTGGCCAGCGCCAGCCCGCCGCCGGTCAGCATCCCCAGCCCGATCTTGTAGAAGGACACGGCATCGCCCAGCTTTTTGGCAAGCGCCAGTCCTTCCAGCGCGTTGGGAACATCCAGGGCTACGATCAGGCGGTCATCGGACATCGGCGCGGTTCCTTGCGGTTTGGGTTGGCGCTTCATAGTGCGCCCCCGGACCCGGGGCAAGCGCGGCGCCCCGCAGCGCGCGGTTCCGCCACGAGAACAGGCCAAAAACCGATGCCGCGCCAAGGTTTGCCGGCCCCGGCCCCTTGAACGGCCGCGGCGATTGCCCAAATTGAATGCGAGGCCCGGGCCCAGGCGTGCTGCACAGCAGGCGCGAATTTTCCGGGCGCTTGGAAAAGGAGAGCAGAGATGGACTTGAACAAGTTCACCGAGCGTGCGCGGGGATTCGTGCAGGCGGCGCAGACGATCGCACTGCGCGAGGGGCATCAGCGGCTGGCGCCCGAACATTTACTCAAGGCATTGATGGATGACGATCAGGGGCTGGCCAGCAACCTGATCCAGCGCGCCGGCGGCGCGCCCGTCCGCGTGGTCGAGGCGCTGGACGCGGCGCTCGCGAAGATCCCCAAGGTCAGCGGCGACGCGGGCCAGATCTATCTCGACGGCCAGACCGCCAAGGTGCTGGACGAGGCCGAGAAGGTCGCCAAGAAGGCTGGCGACAGCTTCGTGCCGGTCGAACGCGTGCTGATGGCGCTCTGCATGGTCAAGTCCAAGGCCAGGGAGGCGCTCGAGGCCGGCGCGGTCTCGGCGCAGAAGCTGAACGAGGCGATCAACGACATCCGCAAGGGCCGCACCGCCGACACCGCTTCGGCGGAAGAAGGCTATGACGCGCTCAAGAAATACGCCCGCGATCTGACCGAGGCCGCCGCCGAGGGCAAGATCGACCCGATCATCGGCCGCGACGAGGAAATCCGCCGCTCGATGCAGGTGCTCAGCCGCCGGACCAAGAACAACCCGGTCCTGATCGGCGAACCCGGCGTCGGCAAGACCGCCATCGCCGAGGGCATGGCCCTGCGCATCATCAACGGCGACGTGCCGGAATCGCTCAAGGACAAGAAGCTGATGGCGCTCGACATGGGCGCGCTGATCGCCGGCGCGAAATACCGCGGCGAGTTCGAGGAACGGCTCAAGGCCGTCCTGAACGAGATCACCGCCGCCGCGGGCGAGATCATCCTGTTCATCGACGAGATGCACACGCTGGTCGGCGCCGGCAAGTCCGAAGGCGCGATGGACGCCGCCAACCTGATCAAGCCGGCGCTGGCGCGGGGCGAGCTGCACTGCATCGGCGCGACCACGCTGGACGAGTACCGCAAATACGTCGAAAAGGACGCGGCCCTTGCCCGCCGGTTCCAGCCGGTGATGGTGCAGGAGCCGACGGTCGAGGACACCATCTCGATCCTTCGCGGCATCAAGGAGAAATACGAGCTGCACCACGGCGTCCGCATCTCGGATTCGGCGCTGGTGGCGGCGGCGACGCTGTCGCACCGCTACATCACCGACCGCTTCCTGCCCGACAAGGCGATCGACCTGGTGGACGAGGCCGCCTCGCGCCTGCGCATGGAAGTGGACAGCAAGCCCGAAGAGCTTGACCAGCTCGACCGCCAGATCCTGCAGATGCAGATCGAGGAAGAGGCGCTGAAGCTCGAGGATGACGCGGCCTCCAGGGACCGGCTGGAAACCCTGCAGAAGGATCTCGCCGACCTGCAGGAGAAATCCGCCGAAATGACCGCCCAGTGGCAGGCCGAGCGCGACAAGCTGGCCTCGGCCCGCGACCTCAAGGAGCAGCTGGACCGCGCCCGCGCCGAACTGGACATCGCCAAGCGCGAGGGCAATCTCGCCAAGGCGGGCGAACTCAGCTACGGCATCATCCCGGAACTCGAGCGCAAGCTGGCCGAGGCCGAAGCCGCCGAGGACAGCGGCATGATGGTCGAAGAGGCCGTGCGCCCCGAACAGATCGCCGCCGTGGTCGAACGCTGGACCGGCATCCCGACCTCGAAGATGCTGGAGGGCGAGCGCGAAAAGCTTCTGCGCATGGAGGAAGAGCTGCATCGCCGCGTGATCGGCCAGGACACCGCCGTCAAGGCCGTCTCGAACGCCGTCCGCCGCGCCCGCGCCGGCCTGAACGACGAAAACCGCCCCTTGGGCTCGTTCCTGTTCCTCGGCCCCACCGGCGTCGGCAAGACCGAGCTGACCAAGGCCGTGGCCGAGTACCTGTTCGACGACGAGCACGCGATGGTCCGCATCGACATGTCCGAGTTCATGGAGAAACACTCGGTCGCCCGCCTGATCGGCGCGCCGCCGGGCTATGTCGGCTATGACGAGGGCGGGGTGCTGACAGAGGCGGTCCGCCGCCGGCCCTACCAGGTGGTGCTGTTCGACGAAGTGGAAAAGGCGCATCACGACGTGTTCAACGTGCTGCTGCAGGTGCTCGACGACGGCGTGCTGACCGACGGCCAGGGCCACACCGTGGACTTCAAGCAGACGCTGATCATCCTGACCTCGAACCTCGGCTCGCAGGCGCTCAGCCAGCTGCCCGAGGGGGCCGACGCCTCGGATGCCCGGCGCGACGTGATGGATGCGGTGCGGGCGCATTTCCGCCCCGAGTTCCTCAACCGTCTGGACGAGATGGTGATCTTCGACCGGCTCAAGCGGTCGGACATGGACGGCATCGTCGACATCCAGCTGGCGCGCCTGAAAAAGCGCCTGGCCGGCCGCAAGATCGAGCTGGTGCTGGACGACGCCGCGCATGAATGGCTGGCCAGCGAAGGCTACGACCCGGTCTTCGGCGCCCGCCCGCTCAAGCGGGTGATCCAGCGCGCCCTGCAGGACCCGCTGGCCGAGGCGCTGTTGGGCGGCGAGGTCAAGGACGGCGACACCGTTCCCGTCACCGCCGGACCCGACGGCCTCATCATCGGCGACCGCCTCGGCACCTCGGACCGGCCGAGGCCGGACGACGCGGTCGTGCACTGACCGCGGCGGCCCGCGCCGCCACATGACCAAGGCCCGCCGGCGACGGCGGGCCTTTTCGCGTGCCGCACCTTGCGGCAGGCGGCGAACCTGGCGGCATGCGCAAACCGCTCGCCGCGCCGGCCGCAACACCAGGCCACGCGCTCAAACGACGTCCCGGTGTTCAGCCCCGGATCGAATAGGGCGGCGACTGAGACCCATCTCGCCGGTTGAACACGACGACAGCGCCATCGATGGCCGGCGTGCTGCAGAACTCCTGACCCACCAGGTTCTTCGGCGCGGTATAGGTGCTGCACACCTCGCGCGCGTCGGCGGAAAACGTGCCGACAACCGGTTCCCCGCGATAGCTGCCGCCCACGGTCCCGTCGGGGTAGAAAATGAACGTGGTCCCGCCCTCGGATACCAGCCGCTTTCCAACCAGCGTATCGACGACGGTAGGCTGCGCCGTTCCGGTGTCCGTCACGCAGGCGCTCAAGCCGATCATTGAAATGGCTGCCAATGCCAGAAGCTTTTTCATTCGTCCCTCCCGCTTAAATATGTCTTGCTTGAAACTGCCCAACATTGAACATAATCCGAAAGTTGAAATCAAGATTGCCGGTCTCCTGCAACGGTGATGCATCCGTGCGGGACGTTCACACCTGATTGAAGGCGACCGGCCGTCCGGCGCATCAACCCCCGCGCAATTCGCCGTGTGCCGCCGCCGCGCCCGCGTGAAACCCCGCCCCGAACCTGCTATGCTCGCTTCCGCAATCACCGGACCGCGGAGGGGTTCGGCCGCATGACCCCGTTCAGACGCAACATCGCGATCGCCGGGCTTCTTGCCGCGCTTCTGGCCGGAGCCTGGCTCGCCTATGCCTATGGCCACCAGTTCTCCACCCCCGAACGGATGGCGGCGCATCTGCGGGCGGCGGGGATCTGGGCGCCGGTGGTGGTGATCGGGCTGATGGTGCTGCACAGTTTCGTGCCGTTCCCGGCCGAGATCCTGGCGCTCTGCGCCGGGGCGGTGTTCGGCACGCTGATGGGCAGCGTGCTGATCTGGTGCGGCGCGATGCTGGGGGCGCTGGTGGCCTTCGCCCTGGCGCGCTGGCTGGGACGGGACGTGGTGCGCGGCTGGCTCAGCGCGTCCCAGGCCCGGCAGCTCGATGCGTGGACCGAGGCGCAGGGCGCCTTCACCCTGCTGATCCTGCGCTTCCTGCCGGTGGTCGCGTTCAACCTGATCAACTATGCCGCCGGCCTGACCCGGGTGCGGCTCTGGACCTTCGTCTGGACCACGGCGCTCGGCATCCTGCCGGTCACGGTCCTCTGCGCCTGGCTGGGCGCGCGGATGCGGGGCCTGGACTGGCCGGCGATGCTGGCCCTTTCGGCCGGCGGCATCCTGGCGCTCGTGCTGCTGCACCGGCTGGCGCGGTCGCGGGGCTGGGTCTAGGGCAGGGGAAGCGCCGCCCTTGTCGCCTCACCCTAGTTCGTGCGCTCCGCTCTGGTCTGGCGCATGGCGCCGCCGGTGCCGGTGATCCGCAGGCTGTGGCCGTTGTCGAGCAGTTCGAAATCGGCCTTTTCCAACTCCCCCTTCCAGCCGTGCTTGGTCTTTTCCAGGGCCGATGTCTCGGGTCCGTCGCTCAGGCGGCTCCAGACCAGTTCGGTGCAGTCGGCGTTGACGGTGAAATCGCCGTAGACGCCGTGTTCCTTGAAGGAATATTCGCCTCCGGCCCAGGGGCAGGCTTCCTGGGCGAATGCGGGAACGGCGGCAAGGCCAAGGCAGAATGTCGTAAGGGAAAGAAGCTGTTTCATGTCCTGTCCAGTGCAAAAGGGTCAAGAAAGTGGGCCGAGCGTAACCCATGCAACGCGGCCGTCCTAGCGCCAATTCGATGCGGCCCGGGCCGGGCGCATGGCGGATTTGTCACGCCGCCGCCGGTCCAAAGCGCCACGCCCGCGACGTCCGCGCGCATTGCCTGTATAGTCCCGGAATCATGTGTTTTTCCGCCCAAGCCAGTTTCATCGCCGGGGCCGCTCTGGTGACCTGTGGTGGCGTGACCCTCCACATGGCGCGGCAGGCGGGCGCGCGCTATCTGCCCCTGGCCAGCCTGCCGCTGGTCTTCGGCCTTCAGCAGGTTTCCGAGGGCGTCCTCTGGCTGTCCTTCGACACTGCCGCGGGGCCTTCGCTGGCGGCGGCGCTGGTGTTCCTGTTCTTCGCCTATTGGTTCTGGCCGTTCTGGGTGCCGATGTCCTCGGCCATGATCGAAACGGATCCGCGGCGGCGGCGGGTCTTTTCCGGCATCGCCGTTCTGGGCTTCTGCCTCGGGGCTCTGCTGTTCCTGCCGGTGCTGCTGGGTCCGGACAAGCTTGACATCTATCTGATGAAACATTCGATCCGCTACGAAAACGCCCAGATGTTTCCCAACGAAGGCGCAAAACTCGCCGCCCGGCTGGTCTATGCGGCGGTCATCTGCGCGCCGCTGATCGGGTCCAGCCTTCCGCAGCTGCGCGGCTTCGGCTACCTGATCCTCGCCTCGGTGGCCGCCGGTCTGCTGTTCGCATCCTACGCCTTCACCTCGATCTGGTGCTTCCTGGCGGCGGTGATCTCGGCCTACATCTATGTGGTGCTGCGCGCAGTCAGATCGGCACGGCCGCTGGCGCTGGGCGCAAGCCACGCCAAACGGTGACACGTTCCGCTCAGCCGCTCGACGTCCGTTCGTCACAGGTCTTCTTGGCCTGCGCGACGGAAAGCGAATTGCCGACGATGCTCACGTCGTTGGTCAGGCTGTTCACCTGCTCCACGCCTGGCGGGCGTTCAAACCCGAAGGTCACCGCGCGCTCGCCCGGTCTGGCGGTGCTGGCCGCGGGCCCTTGCCAGACATAGATCCGCTCGGTGCCGCGCTTCGACAGCCGCCTCAGCGCATAGTCCCCCGCGCCGCACCAGTAGATCGCGTTCTCGGAAAAATCCGCGACGACCTCGATCAACCCGTTGGCCAGCGGATAGGCCGCCGATCGCGACTCGTTGCCGGCCCGGGATTCCTGGACCGCGAATAGGCATGTGAACGATAGGACGAGCGTCAGAGCGAATGGCTTGGTCGGCATGGTTCGAACCCTTTCCTGTCACCCGAGGATACGCACCGTTCGTGATGCCGGATCACTTTCCGGGGGCCAGGCGGCACTCGGCGCCGCGTCGGCGGGCTTGGTTTCGGGCTGTACAATTCGGAAGGTGGGTCGTTCCAACGATTTACAAGTCGGACAGTTTGCGCTGTCTACTGGCCCACGGCTTCCCTGACGATGCCGTCGAGCAGCGCCTGAACCTCCTGCATCGCGCCGTCGGGGAATTGCCGGAAACCGACGATCACCTCTCCCGGCTGGTCCGCCAGTTCGGCCACGAAGATGCCATAAGGACAATAGGCGATGTTCATCGGATCGACTTCCATCACCTTGCGCGACACCGCCGCCGAGCAGAACGTATAGACATTCGCCTTGGTGAACAGGACCTTGTCCGACCCCACATCCTCGCGCGTCCGTTCCAGCATGTCGCCGACATGGCTCACGTGATCCACGACCAGCCCCTCGCCGACAATCGCGCTTTCGACGGCAAAAGCCACGTCGTCGAAGGGTTCAACGGCCTTGTAGCTTACCATATCTTGCGCTTGCGAGGCAGCGGCCCCCAAAATGCAGCAGGTTGTTAGCAGCAATCTTTTCAAGTCGCTTCTCCTTCCATGAAATGGCGGGCGCGCGGAAACGGCGTTGCCACCCAACGGTGATTCCGTGGAATCACAGATGCAAATATAGGAATTTTTGCAGGGATTGTGGAAAAGATTGGCCCGGGGCGTTTTTTGGAACCGCGCCCGCGCACCGATCAGGACCCGACTCCGATCGATCCGGCCAGGTTACAATCCCGTATCACGATTGTGAGTCGAGTTGCTTTGGAAACCCTGTCACACACAGATAAATCAAATGCAGTTGATTTGACCGGAGACCGAAATGGCCCATCGCTGGCAAAATGACCTCAGCCCCGCGGACGTGACCCCCGAAGCCGTTTTCCTGAACCGCAGGCAGTTCATCGCGGGCGCAACTGGACTTGGCCTCGCGACGCTGGCGCCGCCGGCCCGGGCGGAAACGCTGGAGCCGAACAGCTGGGAAGAAATCACCAGCTACAACAATTTCTACGAATTCGGCACGGACAAGAGTGATCCCGCCAAATATGCGGGCGCCATGACGACCGAGCCCTGGAGCGTCCAAATCGACGGCCTGGTGGACCGCCCCGGAGACTATGATTTCAAGGACATTCTGTCCGAAATGACCATCGAAGAGCGCATCTATCGGTTCCGCTGCGTCGAGGCATGGTCGATGGTGGTGCCGTGGAACGGCTTTGAATTCGCCGATCTGCTGAGCCTGGCGGGCGTGCAGGATGGTGCGAAATACGTGGCCTTCGAAACGCTCTACCGCCCGGACGAGATGCCCGGAACGCGCTTCCCGGTTCTGGACTGGCCTTATCGCGAAGGTTTGCGGCTGGATGAGGCCATGCATCCGCTGACGCTGATTGCGACGGGGATCTACGGAAAGCCGATCCCGAACCAGAACGGCGCGCCGCTACGGCTGGTGGTTCCGTGGAAATACGGGTTCAAGTCCATCAAGTCGATCGTGCGGATCACGCTGACCGACACCCAGCCGCCGACAAGCTGGAACATGGCCATTCCGCGTGAATATGGCTTCTACAGCAACGTGAACCCGAACGTGGACCATCCGCGCTGGAGCCAGGCCTCCGAGCGCGTGATCGGGGGAGGGCTTTTTTCCAAGCGCGTGCCGACATTGATGTTCAACGGCTACGAAAACGAAGTCGCCAGCCTTTACGACGGAATGGACCTGGCGAAATACTACTGACGTGATGGAATGGATGAACGCACAACTGCGCCGCATTCCCATGTGGCTCGTCTACGTCGCCGGTATGCTGCCAGCCCCGGTGCTTGTGTATCTGGGGGCAACGGGCGGACTGGGAATCGAGCCGATCGAGGCGTTGGAGCATGAACTTGGCAAACTTGCCTTGCAACTGGTCGTTGCCGTTCTGGCAATTTCGCCGCTCCGCAGATTAACGGGGCTGAACCTGATGCGGTTCCGTCGGGCAATCGGTCTGCTCGCTTTCTTCTATGTCTGTTGCCACTTGCTGGTCTGGCTGGTGCTGGACGTGCAGAAACCGGCACAGATCTGGGCTGACATAGTGAAACGGCCGTATGTCACGGTCGGCATGGCCGGGTTCCTGCTGATGCTGCCCCTGGCGGTGACGTCGAACAACTGGTCGCTGCGCAAGCTTGGTCCGCGCTGGCGGCTGCTGCATCGTCTGACTTACCTGGCGGCCGTTCTCGGTGCTGTGCACTACGTCATGCAGGCCAAGGGGTTTCAGTTGGAGCCATTGATCTACCTTTGGATCATTCTCGGGCTTCTGCTATTGCGCCTTCCCGGTTCGCGCCGCAAGGCCGTCGCCTGACTCGTTCGGATTCTCCCTGATTCACGCCTGTTTTCTGTTGCGGCTGTGTGGATCTTTGTTGGCGCTGGTGTTTCGGCTGGTGATTCCGGTGTGTTTGTGCGGGGTTTTGGGAATGTCCGGTGGTTGGGTTTGTTG
>NZ_VCPD01000006.1 GCF_005938215.1 Ruegeria sediminis | reverse complement strand
AAACTGGCCAAGATCCTTCCCGCACTGCAGCAACCGCGAAAAGCCTGACAGGAAAGGCGCACGCGCCCAACTCAAGCGACGGAATTCTGCGCCCGCGAACGGGTGTTTTTCCACGGAATCGGCCGGGTACGAAACTTTGGGACCGTGCCACGCTCTGGTTCCTGAACTCCGGTGATACTGAAGCCCATCTTCCCAACGTGACGAATTCGTGAACGATCCCAACAGGACGTCAGCAAAAGCCGAGGCGAACGGTCGTGCTGGCTTACCCGACGACCAAGGCTCCTACGCTTATGGACAGAAAGACCACGGTCAACCACTTGAACGCCGTTTCTCCGACGATGCGGGACAAATACATGCCGCTCAACGTGCCTACGATTGTGGGCAGCGACAAAGTCGTCGCCATTTCCAGCACCTCATCGGATATGCCGACGAACGCATACTGAAACATCAACGCGATCGGGTAGGAAAACAAGAATGTGACGAGCGTCGTGGCGCGTATCACAGACTTGTCGCCCTTGATGGCCGTTACATAGGCGGCAACAGGGGGGCCCGGCATCGCCAAGGCCGCGTTCAGGATGCCGCATACAACCCCGACGCCTTTTCGTCTTCGCATTGAATCCGTTTCAAAGATCGGATGGCGCGATAACATGCCTGTCGCGATCAAGGTCATTGCTCCAACAACAACCGCGGCAAACAGCTTCAGCGTTTCCAATGACAAGCCAAGGAATGCCAGCGCGCCAATCGGAGTGCCAAGACAGACACCTATGAACAGCGGCCGTAGAAGCCGCCAATTGACCACCGGCAAAGTCAGGGGAGACAAAAGAAGCGCAATAAGGAAACTCAGAACGATCGAGACCTGTATTGCCGCTGCACTGGCCATCGTGACGAGCAGTGCCGGCCCGGCAATCACGCCAAAGCCGATGCCGGTCACGGCCTGAAGAAGCGACGCGGCGAAGACGGCTGCCACGAGCAGGGGTGGAACTGTGTCGGGGTTCAGAAAGGCAAGCATCTAAATGCGTTGAATCACGAGAACACCACCTGGATATCGGTGTATTCCTCCAGCCCCTCTTGCCCGAATTCGACGCCCACGCCCGATTGCTTGACCCCGCCGAAGGGTGCGTTGGGCTGGATCATGCCGTGCTTGTTGATCCAGACTGAGCCGCATTCCATGCGCGCGGCCACGCGCCTTGCCTCGGTGACGTCGCGGCTCCAGACCGAACCGCCAAGGCCGTTGGGGTTGTCGTTGGCTTTTTCGATGACCTCGTCGATGTCGCTGAAACGAATGATCGGCAACGCCGGGCCAAATTGCTCTTCGTCCACCAAGCGGTCGCCATTGTCGAGATCGGCGATGAGAGTCAGGGGAAAGAAGTAGCCCTGCTTCCTGGAACTGGGGGCGGGCACGTCGCCGCCGAGAAGAACGCGGCCCTTGCCGCGCGCATCGGCCACCAGGTCTCGCACGATCTCGAACTGGCGCAGATTTTGGACCGGCCCCAGCATAGCGCTGTCCTCAGTACCGGCGCCCATCGGCATCTTGCGGGCGAACTTGACCAATTCGTCGCAGACGTCCTCGTATACGTCTTCATGCACGTAGAGGCGCTTGAGCGCGGCGCAGGTCTGGCCGGTGTTGATGAAGGCGCCCCAGAACAGTCCTTCGGCAATCTGCTTGGGATCCACATCCGGTAGCACGATCCCGGCGTCATTGCCGCCCAGTTCCAGCGTCAGACGCTTCATGGTTTCTGAAGCGGAAGCATAGATTTTCTTGCCGGTAGCGCAGGAGCCTGTAAAGACGATCTTTCCGATATCGGGATGACCGCTCATCATCGGCCCGAGGTCGTCGTCGCCGGTCACGCAATTGACAACACCGCGCGGCAGAACCTCGTTCATCAGTTCGACAAGGCGCAGGGTCGTGAGGGGCGTATAGGGCGATGGCTTGCACACCACCGCGTTGCCAGCCAGGACGGCCGGGATGATATGCCAGATCGCGATCAGAACCGGGAAATTCCAGGGCAGAATCGAGCCCACAACGCCGATCGGCTTGCGGAACAGCTCTACTCTGCCCTCGTTGTTGTCTTGCAGGATTTTGGGGGGCATGGATAGCGAAGCAGTATACTGGGTCCACGCAACAGCCCCGCCGATTTCCCAGCGGGAGCCGAGTCCGTTGAGCGGTTTGCCCTGCTCCGCCGTCAGCAGTTGCGCCAATTCCTCGGAATGGGCCTCGATTCGCTCTGCGATCCGACGGCACGCGGTCTGACGCTTGCGCTCGGTCTCTTTCGCCCAGGCTTTCTGGGCCACCCTTGCCGCCCGAACGGCGTTTTCAAGGTCGTCCTTCGTGGCCAGCGGCGCAAGTCCGGCGACTTTCTCGGTGGCGGGGTTCAGTACCTCGAAGCATTGCTTTGCCGGTACTTTCTTGCCGTCGATGATGAGGCGGAAAGGGTCCATGTCAGTCCTCCGTCGCGCGCTTTTTCGGCCCGTCATTGCCATGCCAGTCGCGGAAATGGTTGCGATGCGTTTCGAGATACGCACCCGGTTTCATGTGCTTGTCGTAGAAATCCAGATCGAGGTGATGCGCCTGAATGAAGAGCGTCATCTGGATAGGGTCGACCGTTGCAGGGAACTTGCCGTAGGTGTCATAGATGTACTGGCACATATCCTTGACGCATTGGATGCCCTCGGGACTGGCCGGGATGGTCGCCGCGTCGAATTCTGCATTGGGCGCGGTGTGGGGCTTGACCATGCCTTTTGCCTCCCATTCGTCCATTGTCTGCAAAGCGCCTTCGAGCGCGGCGTCGACCGCTTCGGACATGTTGGCGTAGTAGGGCGGGCAATAGGCCTCAAAAATTCCGTCCCGGCCGACCGGGATCGGGAACGGATCGCTGTCGGACTGGATGAAGCGAAATCCCAGGCCACGGCAGGCGGGTGTGCCACCGAGTACGACGGTTGAAGAGAACCCGCCATAGACCCAGCCACCCAGACCCGTAGCCTGCAAGGTCAACGCCATCAGTTGCCCCATGAAGGCACCCTCGGCCAGCATTCCATCGGACAACATCTTTTCCAGCCGGCTCAAGGTCATGACCTTTCGCTTGTTCAGCAGGCCGCTATCGAGCCATTTCTGATTGCCGCACGGCTTCATTCCGTTTCGGTCGTCGACGATGTAATAACCGCCGGTGTTCTTGGCATACCGTCCGGCCTTACCGTCGCAGAGGTTGATCATCAGCTTGATGATGTCCTTGGTCACGTCGATCACCGGCATGAAGATCGTCGTGCCGGGCATATTGGTGACCCATTGGTTGTGGGCCCAGATACCCGGCTCCTGCGGGGGAAGATCCATGCGCCCGTCGTCGATCTTTTCAACGTAAGTGTCGTAGAATCCCAGTAGCTTGTCCCGGTCCGACTTGTCCTCGTATTCGCGCATCTTGCTCATCTTGGCCTTGTCTGCATTGACCACGAAGACGCCGTCGTCATTGGTGAAGAAAAGCCGCGAACGGTGCGAACCCATGGCCGAGGGGTACGGCTTGCCGATGGTCTTCACCATGGCGCCGGGCAGGTTGGTTTCGGCCAGGATCGGGCCCGTGGTGGCCGTGGCGGCAGCCACCAACATGGCGGTTTCCAGATCACTCAGAGGATAGGGCTCGTAGTCGGATCTGTGCTGGAATGGGCCGGAGGTCATTTCCATGCCGAGGCCGAAGCGTCGAGAACGACGCCCCATTATCGCGTCGAACAGCGGAAAGTCCCATGCTGCTTGCGCCTGCGGCGGCAGGCCATTCGGTTTCGACTCGCTCATTTGCCCGTCTCCCCGGTGGTGTCGCGTGCGATCTGGCGCCGGACGCCGAACAGCATCCGCGTCAGGTAGGCCCACGCGCCGGGCTTGCGCAGGACCATTCCGACGATCCGGCGAAGATCAGCGTCAGTCATCGTGGTTTCCGCCTCCCACACACCCATCTTTCCCGAGAGGACGATTCCGTCCTCGCGCAGCTCCAAATTCTCGAGGTCGAAAGAGAACTCGCCCGCCGCAGATTCGATTTTCATGGCATCCTCCCGTCCCCGCTCAGGGGATCATTTTCCAGTAAGCATCCTTGAGGGTGATCAGCCCGTCGCCGATCTCGTACAGGTCGAAACCGCGGGACTGCCGCCAGCGGCCGTCTGATCCCATGTATTCGACCTCATAGGTCTGAAGCACCGTGGTGCCTTCAAAGCGCCAGACGGAGGCCGAGAATCTGGGCCCATTCTGCATCGCGAACCGGCGCTCCATTTCCTCAAGCGCGGCTTCGCGCCCATAGACGACCTGCCCGTTGGGAAGCTTCCAAGTGAAGGCGGGCGACAGGCACGCGCGCAGAGCGGAGATGTCGCCGGCGGTGAAGGCGGCCTCGAACCGGGTGAACAGCTGTTTGTATCCGATCTCGTCGTCGGCCCGGTTGGCCAGCGGCTTGCGCGCGATCTTTTCCGTTCTCTGATAGGCGCGATTCTCGCGGATCTTATAGCCGTTGCTCAGGCGCGGTTCGTTCGACGCTTTTTGGGCAGGTCGAATCTGCTCGGTGACCAGGCCGCGGGGCGCATCCACGATTCGCGGCGTTTGCACAGGGGGCGCCTTAGGTTGCTCGGGCGCCTGCCGCGGTATGTCTTCGACCGTTTGCGATGCGGGGTTCGCGACGACTCGAACAGCGCCGGCCCGCGCGCCAGGTTCCTGCGGGGTGCGGGCTTTGCGTTTCCGGCTCGCTCCGCTCTTTTTTTCGGTATCCGCCATTGGGCCTTGCCACCTTTTGCCGCGCTCAGTTGGTGATTTCCGGGTTGCGGAAACGCGCCACACCCGTGGCAGGAACCATAGCGATTCCGCAATCGGGGAGTCAATAAAAATGAATATAAATTCACTTTAAGGTGCCCGTGAAAGTATTTAACAATCTGTTTTGACATGTGATTTGCCCCAAAAGATGAATTTCAATTCATTTTAATTGACAGAACGGAGGGGCTGCAGGTAGCCTTACGGTAACTTGCATTGACGGGTATCAGGGAGGACGACGTCATGAAATTCGCAACCACCGCCGCTGCACTGCTGCTTGCGGGAAGCATCGCTGCCGACGCGAAGGAACTTCGGCTCAGCGCGGCGCCGCCCCCCAATTCGCCCTGGGGGCAGATCACCATGAAATTCGTGGACAAGCTGGCCGAAGTCTCGGGAGGTGAGCTGACAGCGAAACCTTATCTGGGCTCCAAGCTTGGCGGCGAACAGGACGTCGTAAAGCAGATCGCCCGCGGCCGGATCGATATGGGCGTGATGTCCAACACGGCCGTATCGTTGCTGGTCCCGGAATTCGGCCTGTTGGCGTCGCCCTATGCCTTCGAAAGCGCGGAACAGTTCGACTGCGTCGCGGACAATCACCTGCTGGAAACCTTTGGCCCGGAATTCGACGAGGCAAATGTCAAAACCCTGAGCTGGATGGAGGTCGGGTACCAGGTGATCTTCTCCAAGGATCCCATTCGCGTTCCCGGCGATCTGGCGAAGGTCAAGATCCGCACCGCCCCGTCGGCGACCGACACGCTTTTCATCAAGGCAGCCGGCGGAACCGCGGTTCCCCTGGCGCCCAGCGAGGCGGTGCCGGCGATGAAAACCGGCCAGGTCTCGGCTGCGACCCAGTTGTCGGTGTTCGGCGTCGCGACGGGCTATGACAAAGTCGCGCCGCAGATCACCCTTACTCGACACCAGCATCAGGTCGGCGCCGTGATCATGTCGCAGCGCACCTGGGACGGGCTGAGCGATCAGGAGAAGGCTTGGGTGGAAGAGGCGGCCCCGACCTTCCTTGAGCTACGTGCGGCGATCCGAGGTGCCGAGGGTGCGCTTCTGGAAAAAGCTGCCAGCGAGGGGGCGACCGTAATCGAATTGGAACCCGGCGAACTGGACGAATGGAAGGCGCTGGTCCCGGATGCGCAGGAAGAAATCCTCGAAGAGCTCGGCGCCGACGCCCGCGTCAAGTGGGAAGAGATCGTCGCAGCGAAAGCTGCTTGTTCGTGAGCCGGCCATGCTGCGTTTCATTCTCAACGGAGTGACGCTGGCGGAATCGATCACGGCAACGATCGCCTATGCCTTCGTTGCCGTCCTCCTGATGGTCGACGTGATTGGCCGGGAAGTGTTTTCTTCCGCTCTGCTCGGCATCCAGCAACTTGCGGTCTACGGAGCGATTGTCGCGGGCTTTCTGGGGCTGACGCTGGCGACATCCGACAATTCGCATCTGCGGCCAGCGTTTCTGGATTTCCTTGCCGGTCGCCATCAGCGTGAGGTCGCACGTATCGGAGACGCGCTGTCGGCAATCTTCTTTTTCGGGGCGGGCTATGTTGCCTGGACGTTCGTGCAGATCTCGATGGAAAACGGAGACAGGGCGCCGGTCCTCTATTTCGTTCTCTGGCCGCTGCAACTGGTCGTACCCTACGCCTTCGGTTCAGCCGGGTTGAAACACCTGATCTTTGCACTTCGTCCCGATCTCAAATCCAACGTGGACAAACTCGCCGGGTGATCTGATGTATGCCATTCTTCTTCTCGTGATGGTTCTGGCTCTGCTGGCGCTGCGACAGAACATCATCGTCGTCCTGCTGGCCTCGGCGGCCTATGTTCACCTCGTCTGGGGCGACGGCTATCTGGAGTATCTCGCCGAAGACATCTGGATTAGCCTCGACAACGCGCTGCTTCTGGCGATCCCGATGTTCCTTCTGGCGGGCAGCATCATGACCCGCGGATCAATCGCGCAGCGGCTGATCGATCTGGCCATCAGCGTCACCCGTCCCATTCCCGGCGGTCTCGCCGTGGCCACCATCCTGAGCTGCGCGATCTTCGCCGCCATCTCGGGCTCGTCGCCGGTCACGCTGTTGGCAGTGGGAACCATTCTATACCCGGCGCTCCTGGAAAACGGATATTCCAAGCGCTTCGCCTTGGGCGCGCTCACATCGGGCGGCACGCTTGGCATCATCATCCCGCCTTCAATCCCACTTATCCTCTATGGCATCGTCAACGAAAAATCGATTGCGGACCTTTTTCTGGCGGGGATCATCCCGGGCATCATGATCGCGGCCGTCCTCGCGGGTTACTCCTACTGGACCAACCGCAATATGCCCTCCGAACCGTTCGACCTTGCAGAGTTCCGCACGGCCCTGAAGCGCGGCGGATGGTCGGCGCTGCTCCCTGTCATCCTGCTCGGAGGGATTTATTCGGGCTATTTCTCGGCCACTGAGGCCGCCGCGGTCGCATTGGTCTATGCTCTTTTCGTCGAGATCGTGATTCACCGCGAACTGAGACCGATCGACTTCTATCACACAGCGGTGGAGACAGCGAAACTGCTTGGCATGCTCTTTCCCATTGTCGCGGTGGCACTCAGCTTGAAGACGATCCTGACCATCGAGGAAATCCCGGACCAACTGGCCACCTGGATCACGACAATCACGACCAACAAGATTGCTTTCCTGCTGGCGGTAAACCTGCTGCTGCTCGTGGTGGGCTGCCTTTTCGACGTGATATCCGCTATCCTGATCCTCGGCCCGCTTTTGCTGGTTCCTGCGATGGCCTACGGGATCGATCCGATCCATTTTGGAGTGATCATGGTCATCAACCTTGAAATCGGATTCCTGACGCCACCCTTGGGTTTGAACCTCATAGTGGCAATGACGGCGTTTCGCGAAAACTTCCTCGAAATTTGTCGCGCCGTGCTTCCGTTCATCGCCCTGATCCTTGCTGTGCTGATGGTTGTGACCTTCGTGCCGGACACTGCACTCTTCTTCATACGATGATGTGGGGTGCAGGTGGCCATGGCAGTACCATCGGGGATCGGTTTATGGTCTTGCACCGAAACCTCCGGACCAAAGGCCCGCAATGAATTTTGAAGCACTAAAGATCGACGACGACATTCCGGGGGTTCTGCCGGCCCGGCAAAAGCGCAGCAAACGGATCAGGGATGCCTATATCTCGGCCGGGATAAAATTGTTGAACGAGCGCAGGTTGAGTGACCTGAAAATCTCGGATCTGGCCGAAGAATGTGGAGGATCGGTCGGCAGCTTTTACACGCGGTTCGAGGACAAGGAGGCGTACTTTCGGGCCCTGCGCGCCGCGGCAATCGCATTGTGCAATGCCGAGATTTACGACCGGGTGAACGTCGACAGGCTGTACGAGATGGAAGCGGGCGAAGCCCTGGATGAAATGGTCGACCTGATGGCGGATCTCTTCACAGGTCCGGTCCGCGGCGTGTTGCGGGAATCTCTGCTTCGAATTCTTGAACCGGAGGATCCTTGGGCGCCCATGCGGGACTCGGCGCGGGAAATCATGCGAAGCTATCGCCGGGCCTGCGCGACGCAATTCCCCGCCTTCACACCCGACGTTGCCAAGGAACGCTTGGCGTTTTGCTTCCAGTTGATCGTCGGTGTGCTGCAGAACGACCTGGTCAACGACTACCATGTCTATTCAACCCGCGATGAATCGCTGCGCGGCGGTTTGAAAGAAGCCGTCAGGGGATACATGAAGATTTCGTGATGGCATTTGCAAAAGCGAGATTGGACTAACAACAGCTTGGTAGCCTATTTTTCTTGGTCCGATCTGGTTGTTTGTGCGTTATTGACCGGTGACCCATCGGGATGATGTAGTCGGGCCCCAGCTTTTTTGGCACCTTAGGTATGGTCGCCTTCACGAGAGCAACTTGTGCTATGCTTGTGCCGAGGATCAAAAAGCAGGAGCATTGCAGGTTGCTGTTGAATTCACTCAATCTCACCATTGCCGCCATGTCCATTGTCGCCCTTTTCGGTTCACAACCAACTCGGGCGGCTCCACAAACTCCGGAAATTCCGGGATGGCTGAAAAAGCATGTCGGCACAGGCGACGGCCAAATCGCCCCGGTGGTGCTGAAGAGGGCACGGGCGCTTCACCAGCGCAAAATACGCCAGGGCGCGGTTACGAACCCCTGCTATCTTGCCAAGGATGCAACGCGCCCAAGCACCTCAAGCGGCGGTCAACCGGGGCGCCGGTTTTACATCATCTGCGAGTCCAGGAAATCCTTCCGCGCAGTTTCGTCGGGCTATGGCAACGGACGGAGATTGCAACGCGCGAATTTCTCGAACGGTCGGCAATGCGCGAAGAACTTCAGCAACGCCGAGGGGTCGAAGCTGACCATGGGCGGCTCCTACGTGACGGCCGAAACAAGGACGTCTTTCAAAGGCTACCACCACCAATCGGGCGCGCGGAGACCATTCCATCGCACGTTCTTGTTGTTCGACGGTGAAGGCGACACGGAAAATGCCCGCGAGCGGGCCATCGGCGGGCATCCGGCGGTCTTTCTGAAGTGGCAGTGCCGCTTCAAAAACCCGACCAGCCCCCATGCTGACGAAGAGGGGTATGTCCCTTACGGAAAACTGGTGAACTACACAGGTGGCCGCAGCAACGGTTGCACAACCTGGTCACAGTCGGCTTCAAGGGAAATCCTCGCACTGGTGGAGGGAAACCCGACGACGCTCTACATCTATCCTGAATCCAGTGACATCGACGCGGTCGCAGGTGCGGTGAAGAAAGGGAAATCCCTGTCACGCGCCGGGCTCTATTGGAACGCGGCATGTCTGAAGGCGATCGGCTCACCCAAGTTCTGGCCCAAAAGCAAGCTCCAGCCGATCATCGACGACTGGAGGCAATCGCTTCCGAAGCAGCCGCCACTGGTCTTGCCGATCTGCAAGTGAAGGTAGCTTGGGCGAGAAAAAGAAACATGTCGCGTGCCAGCGACAGTGCAACCCTTTCCCGCATCCGAAGTTGATCGTATCGCCGGCCTGATAGGGCACATCAAGTCCGCCTTCATGATCCGATCAACGACGGACTTGTTTCCTCAAATCTGTCCGGTAGGTGCTGACGGCAGACACTTTACCCGCCTCAAGCAAGTCTTCTTTGACAACGACCGCTGACCGGGTTCCGGTCTACTCCCGGAGGTATGGCCTGCAATAGATCAAACTCAATCGAAGATGTCTTCAATGAAGTCGATCGCCTCGCTCAGGATCTTCCTTCCGATGGTCTTGCGTTTCTTCTGCTTGCGCGGATTTTTGAGTGCGGGCTTCGCCGGCCTGGGCAGAGGCCGATCCCTCCGCTCTTTCTCCGGTTTCTTCGGGCGGAGATGCTCGACCTTGAGCATCTTGAGATTGTGAAGTGGCGCGCCACAGGTCGCGCAGGACAACTCGCGCCGCGTTTCGCCGCGCAAGACCAGAGCAGCGCGAGTGCCGCAGTAACAGCATGTCGCGATCTTTTCGGTGGCCATCACCTCTCCTTCTCAAGAATGCCACTATATAGGTCGGCCCCGGCGGTACTGTAACCCTTGGCTGAGGGGGCATGCGCGGGGGATGGAGAAATTGGTGGGCTATACAGGATATGAGATTGGCAGATGGTTTGGCGCGCGGATTGAACCGTGGCCAATTTGGCCATCCGAAATCAATGATATGTCGTAAATGCAGCGAATGGCCGGTTCGGTGAAGCCGCATTGCGGCGGCGGCGGACATCTTGAGTGACTGGTCAGGGCCGGTAGCAGCGGCGCACTGATATGTCCGCAGCAAGTCTTTGAGAACCTGCTAATTCCGTTCAAATTGGCCGATTCACGCGCGTATTCCCACCGGAAGAAAAAAGCCATTATCGAAGTTCCAAGTTCTCGAAGTCGGAAAGATGTTGTCATAGCAGGACTGGGACCCGCGATTAATGACTGCGATCACTGTGATTTTCATTGTCGCAAGACCGACTTTCCACAAATCGTGTCCCACCAAGCGGAATGCGTCATTATCCTTCGGGGACGTGCCGCGAGCTTCAGGGATCAAGTTCATGACGATTCCAAGGCTGCGTCCGTTGGGTCACCGGTGGCCGCTCGAGATCCAGAGAATTGCCCATGTCGCAGCGCAATTGGCGTCTTGCCGAAGTGCTTCTTGAATGCCCGAGTGAAGCCTTCGGGCGAAGAGAAGCCGTAGCGCCGCGACACAACATCCACCCTGTGGCCTTTCGCGACGTCCTGCCGGGCCAGTGTCAGCCTCCAACGACGAAGATATGCGGCGGGCGGTTCGCCGACCTCGGCGAGAAACTTCTCGGAAAAGCGGCTCAAAGACATGCCGGCGACGTACGCGAGGTCCTCGTTGTGCCATGCCTGTCCCGGCCGGTCATGCATCGCAACGATGGCCCGGCTGAGCCGTGGGTCCGATAGACCGGCCAGAAGGCCCGGTTCAGTCGAGCCCGCCTCGATCTGGGCACGCATCATCCGCACCATCAACACCTCGCCGAGACGGCTCAGCACGGTGTCCACGCCGCATCGCAGTTCGGTGATCTCAGATTGCATCATCCGCACGAGGCCGATGCTGTCGGGATCTCCGGACAGGTCGATTTCGACTGTTTCGGGCAGCGCCGTCAGCAGGGGATTATTAGGGCCGCTCCAATCCACGCGCGCGCAAAAGAGCACTTCCCCATCAGCGGACTCGAAACCCGCGCCGCGCGTGCGGAAGCGCACCCTGTCCGGCATGCCGTCGGGCATCGCGAAGACGATCAAATTGGCGTCCTCCAGCACCGCCGGCACAACCGCCAGCGTGAACCTGTTGATCAGTGTGGTGAGCCGGTCGTATCGTTCCATCTGGGTGTTTTGGTCTGATTTCTGGGATCTAACTGATCATGCGTCTGATATGTTCAGTTTGCAACCTACCAATCAAAAGGGCTTCCCATGCTTGTTCCCCGCCAGAAAACCCCCGACCTGAAGCTGCCGACACTCGCTCACGGTGCGTTCGACCTATTGACTGAATCGTCCGAACGCGGCACCGTCATCTGTTTCTATCGCGGCTTGCATTGTCCGATCTGCGCAACCTACTTGACCGAGTTCCAGAAGCGGGCTGCTGATTTCGCCGAACGCGGCGTCGGCACCATCGCCGTCAGTTCGGACGGCGAAGAACGTGCCCGCGAGATGGCCGAGAAGATCGGGGCGGACACGCTGCGCTTCGCCTATGACCTTCCGCTGACGAAAGCGCGCGAATGGGGCCTCTACATCTCGACCTCGCGGGGCAAGACCTCGATCGGGATCGAGGAGCCGGCGCTGTTCTCCGAGCCCGGCCTTTTTATGGTCACACCAGAGCAATCGCTCTACTACGGCTCGGTCCAGACCATGCCCTTCGTGCGGCCGCATTTTTCGGAACTCGTTGGGGCGCTGGATTTTGCGATCAAGAACAACTACCCAGCGCGCGGGGAATACACAGGCGCCGTCTGACCGGGACCATTGTGCCGGACCTTCATTGCAGCCGGCCCAACGGCTGAAATGTCCCGCTGTGTGAGTTCACCTGACCAGAGATTTTGTAGCCGCAACGAAAGTCCGGAATCACGAGCCGCGCTGCGGCAACGAATCCGCGAGACGAACGGCAACAAAGGGCCGTCCTCATCGGCGAGTTTTGGCTTTGGCACCAAGATGCGACGTTCACTCCGAAGGCGGCTTCGAGCCCCAAAATGTCGAATGCTGCAATGGGTTTGGACGACCGGTCCATGTGTAGGGAGCGCTTCGCAAGGCAGCCTTCAATTGTATCTCGGTTGGCAGATGTTCACGGACAGGCAGAACTGTCATGCTGACAGCAAATGGTGCCGATCGCTCAGAACGAAAGCGTTGCCGCGCCTGCCTTGATCTCTTCGTGCATCGCCGCCGCTCCGGTGATGGTGACACCATCAAGCAAGTCGTCAGCGTCATATCCGCGCGATTGCACACATGGTGGACAAGCCCAAATGACGCCGCCTCGGCTTTGGAAGGTCGCTATCAACTCGGCAATAGGGTCCAATGGCGAAACATGGGTCATGGTCTGCCCGCCCCGACGCACAAGATCGACACCGGTGCTTGTGAGAAACAGGCTGACGCTCAGACCCGATGACAGGCCACCATTGGCAATCGTCAAAGCGACCGAGGACAGCTCGGACTCGATCCCCTTGGTAATAACCACGACAAGTTTGTCCGTTTCAGTGCTCATGGTATGGTTCTCCACCGTTGGGTTGAACATGGAGACACTGTGCGGAGTGTTGGAAATGGCGGATATGGCTAAAGTTCCGGAAGGCTTGGCTGAAGTTCCAAAGATTGAAGAAGCCGTTCCACACGCGCTGATCTCGGATGTGTTGCGCCACACCCGCATCGTAAGCTCAAAGCAATTCTGCTATAATCCCACTGGAACATGGCGCACGGACGCGACACCAGCACCCTATAAACCGAAAGAGGCGATTGGATTTCACATCGTCGCCAACGGAACGCTCTGGCTGGACTATGACGGCGCGCGACGAACGCTGTCCGAAGGGGACATCGTTCTTTTGCCGTTCGGAGCTTCGCATTGGATCGGGGTTGGGGAAGGCGGCCCTATCCTTGACCCGGGCGGCGACCTTCCACCGCCCCCTTGGGACAAGATCCCGGTCATGCGCTATGGCGACGACGAAGCGGAAGTCCGTATCCTGTGTGGATATGTCATTAGCGACATCAAGGACTTTGCACCGTTCAGATCGCAGCTTCCGGAGCTTATTCATCTGAGCACACAATCGCCCGACGGCGACGATTGGCTTGCAGCAATTGTCGCGCAGATCATCGCCGAAGTGGACCGACCCCAGGTTGGAAGCCCCCAAGTGCTGGAACGGCTGACCGAGATAGCTTTGCTCGAAGTCCTGCGACGGCAGTTTGTGCGCAGTCCGTCACAGGTTGTCGGTTGGGTGGCGGCCATTCAGGACCAAAGACTCGCGAATTGCCTGGAGAATATTCACAATAGCCCAGCCAGGAACTGGACCCTGACCAAACTCGCATCTGAGGCAGGTCAATCCAAGAGTTCGCTTTCAGCCAATTTCAGAAAGTTGCTCGATATGTCGCCCATGCAGTATCTGCGCCAGTGGCGACTCTTTATTGCTTCGCAGGAGTTACGTCGTTCAAACGAAAGTATTGCAGAGATTGCTTTCAAATCGTGTTACGGCACTGAAGCCGCATTTTCACGCGCATTCAAAAGCTGTTTTGGAGCGTCGCCAGCCGCCTGGCGTGAGCGTTACAGGTAAGGAATGTTCACACCAGCACAATGTAGCTGCCGAAGGGTGGTTTACAAAAACAGGATGCAAGACCGGCCATTGGAACAGACGGTGTAAAAGTTGGCTTTGTCCCGCACTCTGCCAGTTCCGTCAGGCACTGAATTCGCGTTTGCAGCGAAAGGCAGCAATGCGGGCTGCGATCGCAGCATACGAGCATCATGCTCAAAGACCGCAAAGGGCCGAGAACAACGACCGCAATTGTCGGACGCCAAGGGAATTTGCTGCACTATCGCAAGTCAGCTACGAGCCCATTTTTCCAATTTTTGCGCCGTGCCTGTACTGGTGCGATGCGCGCAAAACTGACGTTGGTCGTGGCAAGGTGGTAGTGTCAAAGTTCTCTCGCACTTTTGATTTTCGCGCGACGATGGCTTCTTCGGTTTGATCCGCAAATTGCTGAGTCATGGGAACGATCCGCCGTGAGCAGAACGGCGCTCCGCAGGGGCAGCCAAGGTCGTGGATGAACACTGAGGAAGAGATCGCGCGCTGAAGATTGTCAGCTCAAATCGGCGTAGTTCCGCCCGATGATACGCGCCGCCGACCGCAAACGCGAGAGGTGGTCCTTAGCGACGGCCTCCACTGAATGGTCTGTGGCCTTCCATACCAGATTGACGGCGCCGACCGGCTCTTTGCCCGCGACGATAGGGACGGCAATGGCCGCTGGCAATTCACCGTAATCCACTGCTCTGCCCCAGTGGCCTGCTGGACGGACCGCATATCCCCGCTCGGCAATGCCCTTCAGGACAGATGCCAACCCGGGCAGCGCTTTGACATCTTCACGGGGTAGACGACTCGCAAGGGCTTGCAGCGCCTGCGCCCGGTCGGCACCTGAAAGGGCAAACAGATAGGCTGTGCCTAAGGCTGATAACACCGGCGAGGGACGAAAACCCACGGTGTCCGGAAAAACGCCATGCACCTGAAACCGCCGGGTGGTGTCGACGATCTCCACCCGCCCTCCGCCGATCCCGGCCGCCAGATCGCTGCCCAGCCCGGTATCGTGGCTCAACCGCAGAATCTCATCCTTGGCAACGGCAACAAGGCGGTCGACGCGATTGGGCATGCCATTGCCCTGCGGAAAGGCCGAGCCGAGCTGATAATTGCCGTCGCTGCTTCGGCGGAACAGCCACCGACGCGCTTCGAGGGTCGCGCAGATGCGCAGCAGGGTCGCCTTGGGAAGGCTTGTGCGCGCGGCGAGCACAGCCAGCGAAATCCTGCCCGAGGTATGCACGACCTCGAGGACAGACAGCCCGCGGTCGATCGATCGGTTGAGTTTCGTCATTTAGCCGTTCCACCTGATGAAACAGATATTCGACAAAAATGCATTGGTCCAATATCTTTTTCACGCGCAATGCGCCTCGAAGGGAGATCGAGGAGTGCTGGAACCATGCGCACAAGGGAGGACACTGTGCCATATCTCAACAGGTCCGCACTCGCGGATCATGCTGTATTGCTGTTGTCGTTGGTCGTAATCGGTGTCGTCCTGTATGTGTCCGTGTTCGGTGTGTTCTCAGACTCCTACCTGCGCGTCGGCATGCTTCTGATCGGCGGCCTCGTGGTCATCCTTTCGGGGTTCGGACAATCGGACAGCCTTTGGGATCGCGCGCTTCTGGCGCTAACTGCCGTTGCGCTTTCGCTGAGCGTCTATCAGTATTTCGGTGCTGCCGCAGAAATCGAGACCGGTCTCTATTTCCTGACGTCGACCGACATCTGGTTGGGCCTTCTCGGCTTGGTCGCCGTTATAGAACTGACACGCAGGTCGGTCGGGTCAGTCATGGCGTTGGTTGCCGGAACCGTACTGGTATATGGCGCCTTCGGGCATCTGGCGCCTGGGTTCCTCAGACACGCCGGCATTTCCACCGAAGAACTGATGACTGTATTGTGGTTCTCCTTCGACGGAGTCTTCGGCCGCCCCATGGCCACGGTCGTTTCTACCATCCTGATCTTCATCGTTTTCGGTGCGCTGCTGGAACTGCTCGCCATCGATTTGGTGCTGGTCCGACTCGCGCTGGCCGCTACAGGGCGGCTTCGCTCCGGCCCAGCGGCGGCGGCAACTGTCGCGAGCGGGCTATTCGGCACGATCTCGGGCTCTGCGGTGGCGAATGTCGTGGGCACCGGTGTCATCACCATTCCGCTGATCAAGAAGCGCGGGTTTTCGCCGCGGTTCGCCGCTGCGGTGGAATCCGCGGCCTCGAGCGGTGGCCAGATCACCCCACCGATCATGGGCGCCGTCGCCTTCATCATGGCGGATGTGACGAGCGTGCCCTACCTGACAATCTGCGCCGCCGCCATTGTGCCGGCACTGCTTTACTACGGAGGCCTCTTCGTCGCCATCTCCAGCGCCGCGCGCAACATGGATCTTACCGAGGAAGCCCGCCCCAAAGTCGACTTCAACTGGCGCGAGCTTGTCCAGATGGCGATATTCGTGATCGCCCTCGCCGGGATCGTGGTGACTATGGTGGGGGGCGCCTCGCCGGCCTACGCCGGGTTCGTCGGCGTCGCGCTGGCGGCGGTCATGGGCTTCACGATCCGGCCCGATTTGCTGACAAACGGCAAGGCGTGGCTGAAGTTCATCCGCTCCGCGGGGCTGATTTCGGCGCAGCTCGTGGTGATCGTGGGCGCAGTGGGGATCGTCATCGGCGTATTGAACCTGACCGGCGTCGGCCTGCGTTTCGCCTCGCTGCTGTCGAGCCTCGCCGAAGACCAGCTGATCCTGTCGCTGATCCTGATGGCCGTCGCCTGCCTGCTGCTGGGCATGGGGATGCCGACCGTCCCGGCCTACCTGATAATCGTGCTGGTTATGGGGCCATCGCTGCAAAAGTTGGGGGTGCCGATCGTCCACACGCATATGTTCGTACTCTATTTCGGCGTCCTGTCCGCAATCACTCCACCCGTGGCGCTGGCTGCCTTTGCCGCCGCCCCGATCGCTGGGTCAGCCCCGATGGCCACGGCGCTGGAGGCGTCGCGGTTGGCACTGCCGGGCTTCGTTATCCCGTTTGCTTTCATCTACAATCCGGCGCTTTTGCTGGGCACCGGGTTTCCTGTGGCGCAATCGCTTCAGGCAATACTCTTTGTCCTGCTCGCCACGATCCTGATCTCGCGCGCCTGCTATCCGCGCCGCGGCAAGGGTTTCATGACGCCCGTAGGGCTCACCCTCGCGGCCGGCCTCATATTCTTCGGTCCCGTCGTTTCGTGGATTGCCGCGGCTGCCGCCGTAGGCCTGATGTTCTTCGACCGGCTGGAGCTGACGACAAAGAACCAAATTTCATAGTGGCAAGGAGGACCACCCCATGAAAACCAACAAACTCAATCGCCGCGCAGTTCTGGCCAGCGCCGCCGCTGCGACGACCGTTGCGATACTGCCGCGTGTGGCATTGGCCAAGGAACTACTGCGAATGTCGACGCTTGGGCCGGGCACCAGTCCGAACCTGGTGATGACGACCTTCGCCAATATCATCAATCGAGAGCTCCCGGACTACGAAATCCAGATCAACGCCACCGGTGCCGCCACGCGCCACGTGCTGGAGGTCGCCATGGGCAAGACCGCCTTCTGCATGTCCTCGCCTGCGATCCACGCGCTAATGAGAGACCAGCGTGCCATGTTCGAAAAGATCGACGAAGCGCCCGAGCTGGTGAAGAAACTGCGCACGGTGCTAAACTTCCCGATGGGCGTCTATCACATCGCCGTCTATGACTCGTCGGGCATCACCTCTCTGGAGGATGCACGCGGCAAGCGTGTCTTCCTCGGACCTCCGGGTGGCGCGGCCTTTGCCACCATGTCGCAGCTTTTCCGCGAGGTCGCCGGCCTCGAGGAAGGCACCGACTACGAAGCGGTCAAGCTGGGCTGGGATGCCGCTGCGGCCTCGTTCCAGGACGGCAACCTCGACATCTACTGCAACCCGACCAACGCCCCCAGCCCGGTGCTTACGCAGATTGCAGTGACGAACCCGATCCGCTTCTTGGGCATTCCCGAAGAAAAGCTCGACACCGAGGCGGTGAAGGCCCTGGCGAACCGTCCCGGTTTCGGCCTTGGCACCCTGCCCGCAGGCATCTACGGCGACAACCAGGTGAACGAAGCGGACGTGACCACCCTGCGCGTCACCGTCGGCATCATCACTAACGAAGATGCGGACGAAAAGATGATTTACGAGATGACCAAGACCTTCTTCGCCGGCGTTGAGGAGATGGGCGGCAGCGCGCCCTGGCTGCGGGCGATCACGCCGGAGGGCGCCGTGGCGGACATCAACCTGCCGCTGCACCCAGGCGCGCTACGCGCTCTCGAAGAACTTGGCGTCGAGATCCCCGACGTTGCCCGCATGTAACTGAAGCCGGTCGGGGTTGCAGAGCCCCGGCCCCTATCTGGGTGGTGACGGAATATGCCCAAGAACGTGCTCTTTATTATGTGCGACCAATTGCGCTGGGATTACCTGTCCTGCACCGGGCACCCGCATCTGCACACGCCGAATATCGACGGGCTCGCCGAGCGCGGCGTTCTGTTTGACCGAGCCTATGTGCAATCGCCTATCTGCGGTCCCTCTCGAATGTCGTTCTACACCGGGCGCTATGTCAGCTCTCACGGCTCGACATGGAACAATATCCCGCTGAAGGTGGGCGAGATGACGCTGGGCGACCACCTTCGCCCGCTTGGAGTGCGCACGGCGCTTTGCGGCAAGACTCACATGACCGCCGATGCCGAGGGGATGCGCCGCCTCGGCCTGTCGCCGGACAGCGAGATCGGCGTACTGGTGTCTGAATGCGGATTTGAACCCTATGAACGGGAGGACGGGCTGCACCCGGACGGCCCCCGCTACCCGCGCAACGCGGCTTATGACGCCTACATGAAAGTACGCGGCTGGCCGGACGACAACCCTTGGCAGAGTGTCGCCAACAGTGCCGAGGACGAGCACGGCAATATCCTGAGCGGCTGGTTCCTCGACAACGCCGACAAGCCCGCGCGGGCCGCCGATGAGGAAAGCGAAACGCCCTACATCACCGGGCGGGCGATGGATTTCATCCGCGAAGCGGGCGACACGCCTTGGTGCCTGCACCTAAGCTACATCAAGCCGCACTGGCCCTATATCGTCCCGGCCCCTTATCATGACATGTTCGGCCCCGAGACCCATCTGGACCCGGTGCGCAGCGAGGCCGAAAAACGCGACCCGCACCCGGTCTACGGCGCCTTCATTGAAGAGCGCGTGTCGCGTGCCTTCAGTGACGACACTGCACGCACCAGGGTTCTGACCGCCTACATGGGGCTCATCAAACAACTCGACGATCAGATCGGCCGGCTGATGGCTTTCATCGAAGAGAAGGGGATCGCGGACGAGACGATGATCGTCTTCACCTCGGATCATGGCGACTATCTGGGTGATCACTGGTTGGGGGAAAAGGAGCTGTTCCACGACCCCTCGGCCCGCATCCCGCTGATCGTCGTCGATCCCAGCCCCGAGGCGGACGCGACCCGCGGCTTGAAGTCCTCGGCGCTGGTTGAAGCGATCGATCTCGTGCCTACGATCCTCGACTATTTCGGCGGTGCCCCTGTGCCCCATATCATCGAAGGCCGGTCACTGCGTCCGATCCTGTATGGCGAGGCGGACAAGGTGCGGGATTTCGCAGTGTCGGAGTACGATTATTCAATGCGCGATGTCCGCAAGCGTCTCGGAGTCGAGGTCAAGAATGCCAAATTGACAATGCTGTTCGACGGTCGGTGGAAGTACATCTTTGCCGAAGGTTTCCGGCCCATGCTCTTCGATCTCGAAATCGATCCCGCCGAGTTGACCGATATGGGCGCGGATCCGGCCTTTGCGGAGGAACTTGCCCGTCTCGAGCGGCTGTTCTTCGGCTGGACTCGGCGAACGTCACAGCGCACGACCATTTCCGATGCCCAGATCGCCGCGCGTGATGCAAGCTTGGGCGAAGCCAGGGCGGGCATTCTGATCGGGTATCGCAATGAACGCGAATTGCGCGACGTTCTGGACCAAGCCGGAGGAAACGCCGGCCCGCTGCGCAAGTCGTCTTGATATCATGATCAGTGCGAACGTTCTGCGGCAAAGGTTGTCGCCGTTACGACCGTGGTTCCTTGACCGTATCGCTATCTGGATCCAGGCGGGTGCACTGGCGGGACTGACGAACGCGGCGATCGTCCTGCCTCCAGGGGTGGCCTTCGCGATTATCGCCGGAATGCCGCCGGAATACGTGTTGTTCACCGCGATCGTCGTCACCATCGTTGCGGCAATCTGGGGATCATCCCGCGTCATGGTCTCCGGGCCGACCACGGCCATCTCCGCCGTGCTCTTCACCGCGCTTAGCGAACTCGCCATGCCAGGAAGCGTCGATTACATCGCTTTGGTGCTGACGCTGACGTTTCTTGTCGGTGCTTTGCAGCTTGTCGCCGGACTCGTGGGACTTGGCGGTCTGATAGCTTTCGTCTCGCATTCGGTGATCGTGGGTTTCACCGCTGCTGCCGCCGTGCTGATCAACGGCCCCGAGACCATTCGCACGTCAGTCGAACGGACAAAATGGTCGGTGGCAAGACGGCCGAGGCACATTCTCCCATTTTGATAACCACCAGACTGGCCTTTTCTTTTCGCCAGAGAAGGTTTCAGACCTACAGCGGATCCAAGGATTAGTCTTGAACTTCGCGATTATTTCTATAAAACGCGAAATATGGAAAAAGAAATCCCCATGCGCCTGTCTGTTCTGGGACATCCCCAGCGCCTTTCGGTGTTCCGGTTGCTTATGCGCCGGTATCCAGACCGGGTGCCTGCTGGCGAAATCGGCACGGCACTCGATTTGAAGCCAAGCACACTGTCTTCCTACCTCTCTGCTTTGATGCAGGCGGGTCTTGTGACGCAAGCCCGCGAAGGGACCTGGCTATACTATCGGGTCGATATCGGAGGCATCCGGGAGACGCTGGACGCACTGCTTTTCGATTGCTGCCGAGGTCGGCCCGACATCTGCTTGTCAATTAACCCTGAACATAGACCGGAGATCCCTCGCATGACCGATTCAAAGTACAATGTACTCTTCATCTGCACCGGCAACTCCGCCCGCTCCATCTTTGCCGAATCGATTCTGCGTTCCGAAGGCGGCGATCGCTTCAATGTCTATTCCGCGGGCACCAAACCTTATTCCGAACTGAACCCTTTCGCCATCGAAGTCTTGCGCGCCAAGGGCCATGACGTAAACATCCTGCGGGCCAAGAACGTTAACGAGTTCATTGGTAGCGATGCTCCCAGGTTCGACTTTGTCTTTACTGTTTGCGATCGGGCAGCGAATGAAGAATGCCCGGCTTGGCAAGGCCAGCCGATCTCTGGACATTGGGGAATGCCTGACCCTGTCAAAGCGGAGGGTAGCGACGCCGAAAAGAGCCTCGCCTTCCAGCACGCCTACGGCACGCTAAAGAACCGCATCCGAGCCTTTGCGGCCTTGCCGTTCGAACAGCTCGACCGGATTTCGCTGCAGAAGGCGGTGGACGATCTCGCCCGCGAGCATTGAGTTTGCGATCCCTTTCCGAAAACGACTGACAAGGAAATACAATGACTGTCTACGCCCTCAATGGACTTGGCCGGATGGGCAAACTGGCGTTGAAACCCCTGCTGGAAAGCGGCGCCGAGATTGCCTGGATCAATGACGCGGTCGGCGATCCGGAAATGCATGCGCATCTCCTGGAGTTCGATACTGTGCATGGCCGCTGGCACGCCGAGATAACTTCGGATGCCAGCGCGGTCACAGTCAATGGCACCCGCCTCTCAGTCCACGACGCGCGCCGGATCGAGGATCTGCCGCTTGACGGGGTTGATGTGGTGATCGACTGCACCGGCGCTTTCAAGACCGAAGCCAAGCTTGCGCCATATTTTGCGGGCGGCGTGACGAAAGTCGTGGTCTCCGCCCCGGTCAAGAATGGCGATGCAGCCAATATCGTCTATGGCGTGAATCAAGACACCTATGACTCCTCCCGCCACCGTATCGTGACCGCCGCCAGTTGCACGACGAACTGTCTCGCGCCCGTCGTAAAGGTCCTGCACGAGGCGATCGGCATCAAACACGGATCTATCACCACCATCCATGACGTGACCAATACCCAGACTATCGTTGACCGCCCTGCCAAGGATCTGCGCCGGGCGCGCTCGGCGCTGAATTCTCTGATCCCGACCACGACCGGCAGCGCCACCGCGATCACGCTGATCTATCCGGAACTGACCGGCAAGCTGAACGGCCATGCGGTGCGCGTGCCGCTGCTCAACGCCTCGATCACCGATTGCGTATTCGAAGTCGCACGCTCGACTTCAGCCGAGGAGGTAAATGCCCTTTTCAAGGCCGCGGCTGACGGCCCGCTTGCCGGCGTCCTCGGCTATGAGGAGCGCCCGCTGGTCTCTGCCGACTACACCAACGACACGCGCTCCTCGGTCGTGGATGCGCCCTCGACCTTGGTGGTGAACGGCACCCAGGTGAAGGTCTATGCCTGGTATGACAACGAAATGGGCTATGCGCACCGGCTCGTGGACGTGGCCCGCATGGTGGGTGAGAGCCTGTGACACCGACGCCGTCGGACAATAGCGGCCTCTCGGCCTATGTGGCGGTGACTGCGGCTTACTGGGCCTTCATGCTGACCGACGGGGCGCTACGGATGCTGGTGCTTCTGCACTTTCACACGCTGGGTTTCACGCCAGTGCAACTGGCCTATCTTTTTGTACTCTACGAGGTTGCGGGCATGGCCACCAATCTCTCGGCTGGCTGGATCGCCGCGCGGTTTGGCCTGACGGCGACGCTCTATGCGGGTCTCGGCCTGCAAGTGGCGGCTCTGGTTTCACTGTCGCAACTGGATCCAGGCTGGCAGATCACCACTTCCGTCACCTATGTCATGGTGGTGCAGGCAATTTCAGGAGTTGCCAAGGATCTGGCCAAGATGTCTTCGAAATCCGCCGTCAAACTGCTTGCACCGAAGGAGGGCGATGGTCTGTTCCGCTGGGTCGCATTGTTGACGGGATCGAAGAACGCGGTGAAGGGATTGGGATTCCTTCTCGGTGCGGGTCTTCTGGCGCTGGCGGGGTTCAGTTGGGCAACGCTCTTTATGGCGGCTGTGCTGGCGGTGATCCTGATAGCGGTGCTGATCGCGATGCCCGCCGGACTGCCTGCAGGGCGCAAGGACGTTAAGTTCTCGGAGGTCTTTTCCAAATCCGCGAATATCAACTGGCTTTCGGCGGCGCGGGTGTTCCTGTTCGGCGCACGGGACGTCTGGTTCGTGGTCGGTATCCCGGTCTATTTCTACGCCGTCTTCTCCGACGGTAGCGAGGAAGGCAACCGCACTGCCTTTTTCCTGATCGGTTGCTTCATGGCGATTTGGGTCATCTTCTACGGCGCCATTCAAGCTTCCGCCCCGCGCCTCCTGCGGGCGGCCGAACGCAGTGAAAACGAGCTGATCGCCGCCGCCCGCAACTGGGCCGGGATACTGGCCGTAGTGCCTGCGATCCTCGCCGTGGCGGTGCTGGCCGCCGGAACGCCCGGTCTGTGGCTCACCATCACGCTCGTCATCGGACTGTTGGTGTTCGGCGCGCTTTTTGCTGTCAACTCCTCGCTTCACTCCTACCTGATCCTCGCCTTCTCGAAGGACGAGCGGGTCACGATGGATGTGGGCTTTTACTACATGGCCAACGCGGGCGGGCGTCTCCTCGGCACGGTACTCTCCGGCCTGACCTATCAGATTGGTGGTGTATCCGCCTGTCTCGGCACCGCTGCGGTGATGGTTGCCCTCAGCGCTCTTGCCGCCGGTCGCCTGCGCAACAACCCCGAAAAAGAGGCCCTGACATGAGTATTTTTGAGAAGTACCTCAGCATTTGGGTGGCGCTTGCCATGGTGGCGGGCATCGTCATGGGCAACACCACCCCTGCCTTGGTCGATGCCATCGCGGCCGCCGAAGTCGCCAGCGTGAACCTGGTGGTCGCGGCGCTGATCTGGGCCATGGTCTACCCGATGATGATTGGCGTGAATCCCGCAAGCCTCAAGAACGTGGCCCGCCAGCCCAAGGGCCTTGCCATCACGCTGGTCGTAAACTGGCTGATCAAGCCCTTCACCATGGCGGCCCTTGGCGTTCTGTTTTTCGAGGTGGTATTTGCCCCCTTCTTGCAGCCGGCCGATGCGCAGCAATATATCGCCGGACTGATCCTGCTGGGGGCCGCGCCCTGCACGGCCATGGTCTTCGTCTGGTCGCAACTGACCAGGGGCGACGAGAGCTACACCCTGCTTCAGGTCTCGGTCAACGATCTGATCATGGTCTTTGCATTCGCACCGATCGTTGCATTCCTTCTCGGCGTCACCGATATCGACGTGCCGTGGAGCACCCTGATCCTGTCCGCCGTGCTTTTCGTGGCGCTGCCGCTGGCCGCCGGTCTTTGGACCCGCGGCCGGTTGGGCAGCGAGGATCGCATCGCGGGCTTTCTGGCCCGGATCAAGCCGCTCTCCGTCATCGCGCTGATTGCCACGGTGGCAATCCTCTTCGGCCTGCAGGGAAATGTGATCCTCGACCGTCCTGCGGTGATCGCGATGATCGCGGTGCCGATTCTGATCCAGAGCTACGGCATTTTCTTCCTCGCCTACGGTGCCGCCTATGCGTTGCGCGTCCCGCACCGGATCGCCGCCCCCTGTGCCCTGATTGGCACGTCGAATTTCTTCGAACTGGCAGTGGCAGTAGCGATCAGTCTATTTGGCCTGAACTCTGGGGCGGCGCTTGCCACCGTGGTCGGTGTTCTGGTCGAAGTGCCGGTGATGCTGACGCTCGTCGCTTTCGCAAACCGAACGCGCGCGCGTTTCGATCCGGAGCTTCAAAATCCCAAAGCGGCATGAGGCATACCCGCCATAGTGCCCGATCATCCAACTTGGTGCCGATCCCCGCCTGCGGAGACGGCACTTTGGTGAGTGCCGGTCCTGGGCATACGGCAGGCCCCGAAATGACTGCATTCTGCACGTAGACGATGCGTGGGCTGGTCTTGGCTGTATCCGAAGCGAATGACAGCGCAGTCCCGCATTGGCCGCCGGGGTTGTCGTGATGGCGCTGCTGCTGGTGCAGCCCCTGCTGGCGGGCAACCATGCGCGTGAGGGAATTGCCTCTCATGACGTTCTTGAGGAGAACCTGGAAATGCGTCGTGTAGCAGTTGGTGCCATGGTGGCCGCGCTGTTTGCGGCACCGGCATTCGCCTCGGTTTCGGATATCGACACCGACGGCGAAATCCTGGCCTCGTTTGCCGAAATGGTTGTGATCTACTCTGACCTGACCGAAGAGACCTTCGCCGAGATCGACACGAGCGGTGACAGCTTCCTGGATGAGGCGGAGCTTGCAGCCGCTGTCGAAGCCGGCGTCCTGACAGCTGACCAGTAACGTCGGCACTCAGGATCCCGTTGGCAGCAATCGGAGGCTGACAGAAAATGGCAATGTACAAGCACTTCCCCAAACAAGCCAACTGGTGGGTTTGGGGTGGAGGGGCGCTCGCAGTCCTCATCGTGATTGCGGTGTGGGCGATGCCTCTTCAGACATCGTGACTTCGAGACAAGCATAACCTCCTGGCGCAGTTTTGAAATCCGTAGGACTACAGAGGCCGGTTTGAGTGGGGCGATGGAACACGAACTATGCACTCGCGGCGAATGTCCGGAATGTGGCCTGCAAATGCAGCATAGGAAGTGCACGCTCAAGGTCCGGTCAGGGCCGTTAACTCAGGACCGGCTCACAAGATCTCACCATGGCGCCGCTCCAGCTCAGCAAGCGCTTGGGCATTCTCTTCTCTCCACGCTTTTGCGCGGTCTTCTCTTGTTGCCACACGCTCGGCCACACGTCGTGTGAGAGCCTTTGCGTCGTCGTCGGTCATCTGTGCGTATTGATCGAGAAGCAGGTCGATGATGAATTCGGGCGACAATAGCCAGAGCATGCGCTTAAGGTCTTCGGGACTATCTGGAGTGGAGTTCCGATTGGAATGCTGGGCGCGACTTTTCATTTTTTTAGTATCAGATAGCACCGGCGCTGAAGCAAGAACTTGTTGCCAAACTGGACCAATCAGGTGGGGGTGATCAAGTACTGCCGTGAAGACCTGAAATCGTACGCCCAGACGGGGCTAAGTCGGGTCGGAATTGGTTTGGGTTCTCGCCAAACGCCTCGTCGAAGACGGGACGAAACAGACGTTCGGCGGTAGCACACGGGCGGGTTCTTGCGGCTCGAAACCGCCGTTGACGTTCTACGCAGTGAAGGACCGCCGTGGGTCAGAAGCAGGCAAATCTGTCAGGAGGGATTTGCTCTGCAACGCATCTGCTCAATGATGTTTCAGGCCGAGTAAGCGGAAATAGTGCCGAAGCATCGCCATCAAATTTGTGCCTTCATCCGGGGCAAGTTCAATGCTGTGTGAAAACGGTTTCACCATCTCGACAGTCAGGTCGGCGCGCTTTTGGCTCGACTCCGTTCCGGAACGAGACAGTTGAGCCTGGCAGGTTCGAAGCATCTGGTGCGGTTCCTCACTCAGGGCTTCACGATCCGATTGCTCAGGGTTCCGATCTTCTCGATCGTCAGGTCAAAACGATCGCCCGGTTGAAGCCGCTTGCCGATCTCGAGTCCGCAGCCTGTGCCCACGGTTCCGGAGCCGATCACTTCGCCCGGATAGAGCGTTTCCGAGGCTGAGATATGTTCGATAATGCGCGCGAAGTCGTGGTGCATCTGAGAGGAATTTCCACCACCCCAACGCTCGCCATTCACGAATAATTCCATGTCGAGGGCCGCTGGATGCGGAACCTCGTCGCGCGTCACAATCCATGGACCCAGCACATTGCCGGTGTCGAAATCCTTGCCTTTGGCGGGGCCAAGCTGGCCGGGCATTTCGATCATCTGCGCGTCACGGGCAGAGACGTCATTCAGGATCGAATATCCAAAGAAATAGCCTGCCGCGTCGCTCGCCGGGATATCCTTGCCTTTTTTCCCGATGATGATTGCAAGTTCCAGTTCGACATCCAGGTGCTGCGCATATCCGGGCCAGATCACATCCTGCCCGTGTCCGACAAAGCTCATCCGGTTTCCCTTATAGTAGATCGGCTGATCGTACCAGACGGGCGGGATCGCGAAGGGACGGCCCGTCATCTTTTCGGCCTGGGCAAAGCTGTTTTTGAGGTGGGTCTCGAAAACCAGGCAGTCGCGGTACTGAACCGGCAGGATCGGCGGGCAGAACGTGATTTCCTCCGCCAGCAAGGTCGCGGCCTCCTGTGCATTCTCGACCAGGCTTCGGGCGAGCGCCAACGCGCCTTCGCCGCCATGAATGACCGAGAGCATGTCGACATAGAAAGCTTCGTTTTCACGGGCGTGTTCGGCGGCGAGGTGAAGATCCAGCATGCGGTCATTGCCCAGGTCGGCAACGACGCGTTCGCAGCCTTCGTAGCAAACAGTTCCCAGGCGCATGAACCTACCCCTCGATGATGGCGACGGCGCGCGTGAAGCCGGCCGAGGCGGCCTTGATCTTGAAGGGAAAGGCGGACACGATGAAACCGGTGTCGGGCAATAGATCCAGATTGGTCATTTTCTCGATCTGGCAATAGCCCTGATCCATGCCCGCGCGGTGGCCTTCCCAGATGATCGATGGATCGCCGGTTCTGGCGAATTCCTGCGCGGTATGGGCAAAGGGGGCATCCCAGCTCCAGGCGTCGGTGCCCACCATGCGCACGCCCTGGCCCGTCAGGTAGTTTGTGGCGTCGCGGCCAAAGCCGCAGCCCTTAAGCAGATAATCGTCCAGACCGTAATGCGCACCGGCTGAGGTGTTGACGACCACGATATCGAGGGGGCGCAGGTCGTGGCCGATACGCGCCAGCTCCACCTCTATCTCCTTCGGGGTCACCACATGCCCGTCGGGCATGTGTCGGAAATCGAATTTCACGCCAGAGCCGAAGCACCATTCCAGCGGCACCTCGTCGATGGTCATGGCGCGTTCGCCTTTGTTCATCGTCGAATGATAGTGATAGGGCGCGTCCACGTGGGTGCCGTTGTGCGTTGAAATCTTCAGCCGCTCGATGGCCCAGCCCTCTCCGCCCGGCAGGTCTTCCCGCTTCAGCCCGGGGAAGAACGACATTATCTGCCCGGCGGTTTGCTGATGCGACAGATACTCGATCTCGGGCAGCACAATCGGCGGGTCAGAGGCGATGCCGGTCTCCAGCGGAACCGAGAGGTCGATATAGCGTCGGGCCATGGTCAGGCTCCTGTCTGGGTCGGAACGGCCCCGGCGTCCGCTCAAACGGCGCCGGCTTTGTTGTCACCGGGGACGTGGTGCATCCTACACCCCCGGTGCCGTCACACCACCGCGATGTGGATCGCCGGCTCTACGCGACTTCGAACAGGCCAGCCGCCCCCATGCCGCCGCCGACGCACATCGTCACCACGACGTATTTGACGCCGCGCCGCTTGCCCTCGATCAGGGCATGGCCGGTGAGACGCGCGCCGGTCATCCCATAGGGGTGGCCGATCGAGATGGCGCCGCCGTTCACGTTGTAGATGTCCGGGTCGATCCCGAGGTGATCGCGGCAATAGAGCGCCTGGCAGGCGAAGGCTTCGTTGAGCTCCCAAAGCCCGATATCTGAAACCTTCAGCCCGTGCTGCTTCAGCAGTTTCGGCACGGCGTAGATCGGGCCGATCCCCATTTCCTCGGGCGCGCAGCCGGCGACCGCCATGCCGCGATAGATGCCAAGCGGCGCGATGCCGCGGCGGGCGGCCTCGGCTCCCTCCATTAGCACCAACGCGCTTGCGCCGTCCGAGAGCTGGCTGGCATTGCCGGCGGTGACGCAACCGCCCTCGATCACGGGTTGCAGCCCTTGAAGCGACTCGAGCGTGGTCGAAGGCCTGTTGCCCTCGTCCCGGTCCAGCGTGATGTCATGCAGCGCGACCTCTCCGCTGTCCTTGTCCTTGACCGCCGTTCTTGTTCTGAAGGGCACGATCTCGGCGTCGAACCTGCCGGCCGCCTGGGCGGCGGCGGTGCGTTGCTGCGAACTCAGCGCGTATTCGTCCTGCGCCTCGCGGCTGATGCCGTATTTGCTGGCGACGAATTCGGCGGTTTTCAGCATCGGCATATAGGCGTGTTCCACATGCGTGGTCACGTTCGGGTCCTTGCCTGCCATGACACCCTCGAAATACGTGGCCTGGACGGCGGTGATGTTGTCCTGGCCGCCGGCGATGGCGATCTGCATGCCATCCACCATGATCTGCTTGGCCGCCGTGGCCACCGCCATCAGCCCCGAGGCGCATTGCCGGTCGATCGTCTGTGCCGACACCGACACCGGCAGACCGGCCGCGAAGACCGCGTTGCGCGCCAGGTTCATCCCCGCCGTGCCCGAGGCCAGTACGGTGCCGATCACGGCATCGTCGATCTCCGCCGGAGCGATCCCGGCGCGCTCAACGGCGTGCGCGATGGCGTGGCCCATCATTGTCGGGGATTTCGTGGCGTTCAGCGCGCCCTTGAAGGCCCGGCCGATGCCGGTGCGGGCGGTGGAAACGATGACAGCGTCTTTCATGAGATGCCTTTCTTTTTCGGTGAGCCCGTCACATCAGGGACGGGATGAAGGTGATGATGGCAGGGAACCAGATCAGCAGACCCAGCAGGATGATATCGGCCATGAAGAACCAGAAGACGCCGCGGAAGACGGTGTCGGTCGGTACTGACTTGCCGACGGTTGAACTGAGGACGAAGACGTTCATGCCGATGGGCGGCGTGATCATGCCGACCTCGAGCAGTTTGGCGACGAAAACGCCGAACCAGATCGCCTCGATGCCGGCATTGGCGACCAGCGGCAGAAAGATAGGCAGCGTTATCAGCATGGCGCCGATGGGCTCCAGGAACATGCCCAGCACCAGGTAGACCATCGCGATGACAATCAGAAGCAAGACCGGCGATGCACCCAGCCAGTCGACAGCATCCGAGATCATGTAGCCCACGCCGGATAGCGTCAGGAAGCGCGTCAGCATGCTGGCGCCGATGGTCACGATGAAAAGGCTGCCGCAGGTCGTGAGCGTGTCGACCACCGATCTCTTGAGAACGGGAAGGGTCAGCCGGCCATGCACGGCGGCCACACCCATCGACAGAAGCGCGCCTACCGCACCGGCCTGCGTTGCCGTGAAAAGCCCGCCGAAGAGGCCGCCCAGCACGCCAACGATCAACAGGATGACGGGCAATGCCCCCTTCAGAGCGATGAATTTCTGCGCCCAGGTCACGTGCTCAGACACACTGGGGGCAAGCGCCGGGTTCAACTTCACCCGGATCAGGATCACCGCGACATAGGTGACGGCGGTCGCTATGCCCGCGCCGATGCCGCCCAGGAACAGGTCGTTGATCGAGACCTGAGCGATCACGCCGAAGACGATCAGCAGGATGCTCGGCGGGATCAACGCGCCGATGGTTCCGGCGGCGGCGACCGTGCCCGAGGCAAGCCGGGCATCGTAGCCGTTGCGCAGCATCTCGGGCACGGCGACTTTGCCCATGGCGGCGGCGCAGGCCACGCTTGATCCGGTGACGGCCGCGAAACCCGAACAGCCAAAGACCGAGGCGATCGCCAGCCCACCCGGAAGCCGCGCCAGCCAGAGCCGGGACGCGTCAAACAGACCGCGTGTCAGATCGGCGCTGAAACAGATGTAGCCCATGAAGACGAACATTGGCACCGAGGACAGCGTCCAGTTCGAGATGAAGGTGTAAGGCACGACCTCGAGCATGCCCCAGGCGGCATGCGATCCAACCAGTGCGATCAGCCCGACATAAGAGACGAGGATCAGCGCAATCCCGATGTGCATGTTGGCGGCGATGAGCACCAGCAGTGCCAGGATCCCGAGCGACCCGATCATTGCGTCAGTCATGGCCGGTCTCCGCGGCAACGATGCCCGCACTCTCGGGCGCATGCAGGGCGTGATCGGATCCGGTCGTGATGCGCAGCACGACCTTCAGCGCCAGAAGAAGCGTCATCGCGCCAAAGGCGGCCGGCAGCATGTAGAACGACGGCCAGACGTAGATCTTGCTTGTCTGTTCGATCGTATAGGCGGAGATCGCCAGTTTCTCGACCGCCTGTTGCCAGGATTGCGCAGTGAGCATCCCGTAGACCGCCGCCGTGATCGCCAGCACCACGGTTTCGAGCAAGTGGCGTGGACGCGGCGGCAGCTTGTCCGTCGCCAGGCTCACGCCGATATGACTGCCGCGATACTCGGCGGCCAGGATCGGCAGGAAGGCCACCGCGATCATGTAATAGTGGGTCACGACGGCCGAGGTGGTGGCAAGCGGTGCGTTCACGATCAGGCTCAGCAGGATATCGAGGCTGATGTGGAGCATCATCGCCACCAGACCGATGGTGGCGATGACGATCAGGATCCGGTCCAGGACACGGACAAGAACCGCAGTTCCCTGAATGGTCATGGACTCGGATCCTTCTGTTCAGAGGCCGTAGGACGCGGCGTCGATCTTCGAGAAGATCTCGGCGCGGTAGATGTCGGCGACCTCTTCAGGCGTCCAGTCGCGGTCGAGCGGAACGAGGCCCTCCCACTTCTTCACCAGCTCCACGAAACGCGCGATCTTGGCGTCCGCATCCTCGATGCCATGGGTCTCCTTGGCGATCTTGGCGATATTGGCGAGGTCCGCTTCGATGGCCGCGTCGGACATGGCGACAATATCCGCCGAGGCTTCGTGGATGTTGATGCCCTTTTCCTTGGCCATTTTAAGGTTCTCGGCTACGTCGCTGGCGAATTTCCAGGTCGTCGCGGCATTGCCAAGCGCGGCAGCATCGAGATAGGCGCGCCGCTCCTCGTCACTGAGCGATTTCCAGAAGTCGCGGTTGACGCTCATCACGTCGAGGCCGTGGACGGTGCCGCCGGGGATGTTGACGGTCACGTCTGTGGCCACGTCGATCAGCCGGATGGAAGTGAGCTCCGAAGGCGCATTGAACGCACCGTCGATCGTGCCCTGCGACATGGCCTCGAAGATTTCGTTGCCCGGCAGGCTGACGCCCACCGCACCCACGGCAGCGGCCCAACGGGTCCATGAGCCACCGGCGGCGCGGATCTTCTTGCCGGCCAGTTCATCGGCGGTCGTCATCGAAGAGGTTCCGATGATCGCGTAGGCGCCGGTCGAAGCGTTGCCCAGCGGCACCTGGTTGTTGTTCAGGCGTTCCTGGATGCAGGGTTCGCAGGTCAGGATGTATTCGCTCATCGCGCCGGCCATGGCGAAGGGATTCTTGCCCAGCATCGCCAGTTCGATGGGTAGCGTCGCCTCGGGCAGTTCCGACGGGAAGTAGTTCAGCACGAGATAGCCGCCATCGACGACGCCGTCCTTCATGCCGCCGAACGTCTGGACGAGGTTCAGCAGCGAAGCCGGCAGGACGCGTACCTTGAGTTCGCCGCCTGTGCGTTCCGACAGATCTGCCGCGAAGGCGTCGACACCGTAATGCGCACCGCTTCCAGGCGGGACGCCGACCACGATCTTGACGTCGCGCGCCTGGGCCGTTGCGGCCATGACGGCCATCGCCGCCACCGCGCAGGTCGTGCGGAACATTGCTTTGAGTTTCATTTCAGGTCCTCCTCAGGTGAGATGCCGAAGTGGCATATCGTTGGTGTGAGCCGCGGGTGCGGCGATTACCGGCCTTTCCAGACCGGGGGTCGTTTCTCAGCAAAGGCGGTGGCGCCCTCGCGCGCATCCCGCGAGGCGATGACCCTCTCAAGAATTTCGTTCTGCCGGGGCCAGAGCGAGTCTTCTGACCAGCGGCCAGCCTGGGCGACGATCTCCTTGCTGGCGGCCAGCGACATTGGTGCATTCTTGGCGATTTCGGCAGCCAGGCTTTTGGCCGTGTCGAGCGCAGCGCCCGGCGCGGAAAGGCGGTTTATCAGCCCCCAGCGCTCGGCCTCGGCGGCCGGGATCATCCGGCCGGTCAGCGCGCATTCCATGGCGATCTGGCGCGGCACGCGTTCCGGCAGGCGCACGAGGCCGCCCGAGCCGGCGATCAGCCCGCGTTTCGCCTCGGGCAGGCCGAATTGGGCGGTCTCGGAGGCAACGATCAGGTCACAGGCCAGCGCGATCTCGAAGCCGCCGGCCAGCGCGTAACCCTCGACGGCGGCAATCAGCGGCTTGGCCGGGGGTGACTGGGTCATTCCGGCGAGGCCGCGTCCGGGCAGTTCCACCCGCTCTCCCGCGACGAAGGCCTTAAGGTCCATTCCGGCGCAGAAATGGTCGCCCGCGCCGGTGAGGATGGCGAGCGACAGGGCGGGATCGCTGTCCAGCTGATCCATCGCCTCGGCCAGAGCCAATGAGGTCTCGCGGTCGATCGCGTTCCGGCTTTCGGGACGGTTGATCGTCACGACGAGAACGGCGCCTTCGCGGGTGACGAGCACCTTCTGTGTTGCTTCGTCGGTCATGCCGCCACCCTCATCCGAGACCAGAGTCCCATGCGGTCACGGATTACCCGGCCCGACACGACGCGCCCGTTTTCGACGCGCACCAGCCCGTTGCAATCCAGTGTTTCCGCCTGGGGTCCGGCCGCTGGGGCGGGCAGTCCGTCCCGATAGGTTCCGCTCTGGCGCACGTTGAAGGCGACATGGTCACCCGAGGACAGCAACTCGCCGACCTTCGTTTCAGCCACGCCGAATTCCAGGGGCGTGCCGGTGATATGGTCATCGTCGCAGCGGACTTGGTGTTCGGCACAAGGCCATCCCAGCGCCAGCCAGTCCAACACCACGGCCTCGGCTTGCGGGTTTTTCGGGTCCGGCGGGGTGTCCCATGGAGCGACGGCGGGTGGGTCGACCGGGTCGGCCATGCCGGATTTCAACTGGCGACGGCGCGTCATGTAATCTTCCTGCGCGACGCAGCCGGTCAGAACACGATCGTTCGCGCGGTAGATGCCCACGCCCGACCACGCCGCGGCGCGCCCGTCGGTTGCCCCGTGTTCGCTGAACCAGACCGCCGCCCAACCCTCACCCGTCAGCGTCTGGTGCACGGTCATGCCGAGCCCCGGATAGGCCTTCATCTGGACATCGACGGCCGGAAGCCAGGCCTCGTCGCGCCCGGCAAAGACCACGTCGCCGATCGACAGCGCGTAGTCGGGCGCGATGAAGTCGCGCGCGGCCTCGGGGTTGTGGCCGTTGAAGTACTCGACCACCCAGCGGCGCACAAGGGCAAGTGCGGTCGTCATGCGCCCGCTCCGTACAGGCGCCGCATCTCGAACTTCAGCAGCTTGCCCGAGGCGTTGCGCGGCAGGGCATCGGCGAAGGCGATCCGGGTCGGGCACTTGTAATGTGCAAGATCGGCGCGGGTATGTGCGATCAACTCGGCCTCGGTCGCCGTCTGTCCTTCGCGCAGTACCACCACAGCCAGCGGGGTTTCGCCCCAGCGCGCGTGCGGCACCCCGATCACGCCCACCTGCGCCACGGCCGGGTGTCCGTTCAGAACGTTCTCGATCTCGGCCGGATAGATGTTCTCGCCGCCGGAAATGATCATTTCCTTGTAGCGGTCGAACAGGAACACATGCCTTTCGTCGTCGAGATAGGCCGCGTCGCCCGAACGGAACCAGCCGTCCTCCACAATGGCCTCGGCCGTGGCTTTCAGGTTGCGCCAATACCCCTTCATCAGCATCGGGCTGCGCAGCCAGATCTCGCCCACCTCCCCGGCAGGCCGGTCGGTGCCGGTGTCCGGGTCGACCACGCGCAACTCGACCCAGGGCAGCGCGGTGCCGCAGGATTTCAGCAGATGGCTGTTGGGCCCGTCCGGGTCGTGCCATTCGGGACCAAGGCAGACGACGGTGCCGGAACTTTCGGTCATGCCATAGGCGTGCATGAAGTTGCAGCCCAGCGTGTCGATCGCGCGCCGCAGCAGCACGTCGCCCATGGGCGAGGCGCCATACATCAGCAGCTCGAGGCTCGACATATCGGCACCGGCCACCTGTGGCGCGTTGAGCAGCGCCTGCACCACGGCGGGAACCATGAAGGTATGCGTCACCGAATAACGCGGGATCAGGTCGATAATGGCGGAAATGTCGACATCGGCCATCAGCACCGTATGCCCGCCTGCCAGCATGGTGGAGCTGCCATATCCGCAGCCGCCAATGTGAAAGAGCGGCATCGCCACAAGGTTGACGCTGTTATGGCTCATGCCCCAGGCCTTCGCCAGTTCGGCCGTGTAGGACATACCCTCGTTGATCAGCATCACGCCCTTGGGCAAACCGGTGGTGCCCGATGTGTAGAGGATCAGCGCGACCTCGTCCGGCGCGCCTTCGTGGCCGGGGTCAGTGTCGGGTTGAGCTGCGCGCTCCGTATCGAAATCGGGGCCGAAATGCAGCACGTCGCACAAGGTGAAATCATCGGGCACCAGCCCAGCGCTGGTCTCGTCGACGAGAAGAAGCGATGGCTCGGCATCGGCGAGAATATCCCTGATCTCCCGTGCGGACAGCCGCCAATTGAGGCAGACCACCGTCGCGCCGATCTTATTGGCGGCAAAGATGATCTCGAAATAGTCCGCGCGGTTCTTCGACAGGATGGCCACGCGGTCGCCCGCGTTCACGCCCCGTGCAGCAAGGAGATTGGCGCTGCGCGAACTCCCGGTATCGAGGTCCAGGAAGGTCTGCGTGCGGCCCTGGAAGGTCAGGGCCGGAGCGTTTGGCCGGTGCTTTGCGTGACCTCGCAGGATGTTGGCGAATGTGTCGGTCATCTGGCCCCTCCCAAGACCATCCCGCCTCAGTAGCTCTTCGGCAGCCCAAGCGAGTGCTGCGCGAAGAAATTGAGGACCATTTCCCGGCTGACCGGCGCGGTTTTGTGCAGGCGCGCGATGAACCACAGGTCGGCCAGACCGTATTCCAGTGCCATGCCGTTGCCGCCATGCACCTGGATCGCCTGATCGAGGGCCACCAGCGACGAGTCCGCTGCCGCGAATTTCGCCATGTTCGAGACCTCGCCGGCCTCGGGCGAACCTTCGTCGTAAAGCTGTGCCGCGCGGGCGGTCATCAGGCGTGCCTGCTGCACGCCCACATAGGCTGCGGCCAGCGGATGAGACACGCCCTGATGGGCACCGATGGGCGTTCCCCAGACCTTTCGCTCGCCCGCCTGAAGCGACGCCTTTTCAATGGCATAGCGCGCAATACCGTTGTTGATGGCGGACGCGCAGATGCGTTCTGGGTTAAGCCCGGAAAAAAGCTGCTTGAGCCCGTCGCCCTCTTTTCCGACCAGTGCGGATCCGGGCATCTTCACGTTGTCGAAGTAGAGCATGAAACTGGTTTCGGGGACATGCAGCGCAGTTTCGATCGGCGTCTTGCTGATGCCTGGGCTGTCCGTGGGGACCAGGAAGAGGGAAAGCTTTCCACGCCCCCGCTCGTCGAGATCTTCTCCCCGCGCCACCACCATAATCGCGTCGACCTCATCCACGGCCGAAGTCCAGTACTTGTTGCCATTCAGGACCCAGCCATTCCCGTCCTTGCGGGCGATGGTCGAAACCTTGTGGGTGTTCGACCCGGCATCGGGCTCGGTAATGGCAAAGGCGAGACGCTTCTTGCCGGTGGCGATACCGGGCAGCCAGGCATCCTTCATCTCCTGGCCGGCATGATTCTGGATGATCGGGGCGCAGATCGAGCCGATGACCAGCGACAGGATCGGGCAACCCTGCGCCGCCACCTCTTCGACGATGACGTTGTAGTCGGCCATGCCGCCGCCGCCGCCGCCGTATTCTTCCGCGACGTGGACACCGATGAAACCGGCCTCGCCCAGCGCGTTCCAAAGCTCGACCGGCTTCGCCTTGCGCTTGGTCACGTCCTGGAAGTACTTGCGGCCGAAGCCGCCGGCCAGCTTGCCGACGCTTTCGCGCAGCATCGCGTGGTGTTCCGCGGTGTCGACCAGGGTGGAGTTGAAAACACGCGCCATGTCCAGGGCCTATCCTGCGTTTCTATTGGTTGTTTCTGTCGCCCAGTCGTAGAAGCCCTTGCCGGATTTCTGACCAAGCTCGCCGCGCGCGACCATGTCCTGCAAAAGCCGCGGCGGGGCGAAATGGGGGCCGATCGTTCCGGCCAGTTGCCGTGCGATATCCAGCCGCACGTCAAGCCCGACCATGTCGCTCAGGCGCAGCGGCCCAACCGGGTGCCGGTAGGCGATGGTGATCGCGCGGTCGATATCCTCTGGGCTGGCGACACCCTCTTCAACCATGCGGATCGCTTCGAGCGCTTGCACGAGATCGAGGCGGCTCGTCGCAAATCCGGGGCTGTCGGCGACAACGGCGGTCGCCTTGCCGATAGCCGAGGCAAGCGCCTGGGCGCGCTCAACGCTGTCGGCACTGGTTTTCGCGCCACGGACCACTTCGACCAACTTCAACGACCAGACGGGATTAAAGAAGTGCATTCCCAGGAAGCGCGCGGGATCCCTCACCGCGCCGGCCAGATCGTTGATCGACATCGCGCTTGTGTTGGTGGCGATCAGCCGCGGCGCACGGTCCGCGATCTCGGCAAGAACCTGCATTTTCAGGTCACGCCGTTCCGGCACGGTTTCGATCACGACGTCAAGCTCGTCCGGCAATTCGGACGCGCCCTCGATCATTCGAATGTGCGACAGGGAGGCTTCAGCCCTTTCGGCGGTCATCTTGGCCCGCGAAACGGCACCTGCGGCGGTTTCTTTCAGGATGGCCCATGCACGCGCTGCAGCTTTTGCCCCAGGCTCGACGACAAACACCTCGAACCCGGCCATCGCGAAGACATAGGCGATGCCCACGCCCATCGTGCCGGCGCCCACGACGCCGACACGGCCTGCTTCTGTGACCGCGCGGTCAGGCATGGCGGTGGACCCCATGCGATTTCTGCGCTGCGGGCGACTTGCGTTTCTCGAAGCCGGAATAGTTTTCGTCCGCGCATTTCTGCAGGTGTTGCCGATAATTCCGGACCCCGCCGGAAAAGGGCATGAAGACCCTCGGTTTCCCCGCGACTTCACCGCCGTTGTAGAAGCTGTTGGCGGTGCCGTAGAGTGTCTCCTGCGCGCGCTGCTGAACGTAGTCCGTCCAGGTCTTTTCAGCGGCCTCGGTCGCTTCGAACTCCACAATGCCCTGCGCCCTGAACGCGGCGAACATCCGGGCGTACCAGTTGGCGTGTTCCTCGATCGAGACGATCACGTTGGAGAGAACCGAGGGGCTGCCGGGACCCGCGACGATCACCATGTTGGGAAAGTCGGCGGTGGCCAGGCCCAGCTGCGTGAGCGGCCCGTCCGCCCATTTCTCGGCCAGGGTCCGATCGCCGCGCCCGACGATGCGCGGCTTGAGAAGCGCGCCCGTGAGCGCATCGAACCCGGTTGCAAAGATCACGATGTCGAGCTTATGCAGTTTCTCGTCCGTACGGATGCCTTCGGGCGTGAACTCGACGATCGGGTGTTCCCGGATATCAGCCAGTTCGACGTTGTCGCGGGCAAAGGCCTCGAAATATCCGCCATCGACCGAGGGGCGGCGCGTGCCGAAACCGTGATCGTTCGGCACGAGTTTCTTGCGCAGGTCCGGATCCGCGACCCGTTCGCCCATCTTGCGTTTCAGGAAATCGCTGGCGACAGCATTGGCCTTTGCGTCGAGCAGTATGTCGGGAAAAGTGAGAGCGAATCCGAATCCCAGCCGGTGGTAGGATTTTTCGAGCGCAGCCTCGCGCTCTTCGTCCGACACGTCGAGGGTCTTCACCTTGCCGGGTTGAAAGCCCAAGCCCGTGGGCGAGTTGCGGATCTGGTCCCGCCGCGCGGCATAGTTGGCCTTGACGCGGGCGTCTTCCTCGTCGGTCAGGGGCGCGTTCGCGGCGGGCAGGCTGTAATTTGCGGTGCGCTGAAAGACGGTCAGGTGCGCGGCGGTTTGCGCAATTACCGGCGTCATCTGCATGCCGGACGAACCAGTGCCGATGATGCCTACGCGCTTGCCCGAAAAGTCGACCTTGCGGCGCGGCCACATGGCGGAGACGATGACCTCTCCACCGAAGTCTTCCTGTCCAGGGTAGGACGGGATCTTGGGTGCGGACAGCTGGCCGAGGCACAGCATCAGCGTGTTTGCCGTCCAGGTGCGCCCGTCCGACGTCGTGACCGTCCAGACGGCCCGATCCTCGTCATAGACCGCTTCGTCGACCCGGGCGTTCAGCACGACATCGCGGCGCAGGTCGAACCGGTCGGCGACATGGTTGATGTAGCGCAGGATCTCCGGCTGGGTCGGATATCGCTCGGACCAGCGCCACTCCTGCTCAAGTTCCTTCGAGAAGCTGTAGGAGTAGTCGAAGCTTTCCACGTCGCACCGTGCGCCGGGATACCGGTTGTGGTTCCAGACCCCGCCGATTTCATCCGAGGCTTCGAGTACAACCACCGAGATCCCCTTTTCACGCAGCGCATAGAGCGCCCGCAAGCCTGCCAGCCCTGCCCCCACAATCAGCGTTTCGGTTTGCGCCATCGGTCGTCCTCCCCTTGATCCACACCCGGCGTCGCGTGGATATACTGGTAGTTACATAAATCTACTGATCAGTAGTTTTCAAGAAAAATCTTGCACCTCGAAAAGTTTTTCAGGAGCGGAAGGATCTTTTCTGGTAGCGACAGCGCCTCAGTCAGACGGCACTTCGCACCTGTCGGAACGACCGCCCGTCTGTCACAAAACAGCGACTTATCGTGACTTTACCGAGGTGCCATCCTGTTGTGCGTAACGAGGTTGAGCACGATCTCGGTCATCTTGTCGGACAGGTCCTGGGCGCTCAGACGACCTTGCGGGCTGTACCAGAATGTCGACCAACTGATCGCGCCAACGATGGCAAAGGCGGTAACACTGGGGTCGGGCAGATTGTGTCCGGCTGCGGCGCAGGCCTTCGTCAGCAGCAACTCGATTCGCGCCATGAAACTGTGCCGCAGCTCAGCCAGCTCTACGGCATGTTCGGGAAGCAGGTTCTTTTCCTCGCGAATGTTGATGGCGATGTTTTTCTGCCGCCTCAGCACCGCATCAACGTAGCGTGGAATGAACCGCCTCAGCGTATCCGCATCAGGCTCGCCGAGCGCCAAGACACGTTCCACCTCGTCAAGCGCGCTGCCAACACCGACGCGGCAAATCTCTACCAGCAGATCCGGTTTCGACCCGAAATTGGTGTAAATGAACGGCTTCGTAACGCCCAGCTGCGTCGCCACATCGTCAAGCGTGGTATTGGTATAGCCCTTATCGTAGAAAAGATCCGTGGCCGCATCGAGAGTGCGCTTGCGTTTCAGGGCGGCAACTTCTGCGCGCAGGTTCGATTTGGTTCGTTGTCCGTAGGCCATGCTGGTGTTCCTGTGCCTGTCTGGTGGTTCGCGAAGCCGGCTGGAGCCGTTCCCGGAAAATGCCGACTTCCGGGCTTGCCCAGATTGAGTTCAATGTCATACTTATCGGTATCAATAGTTACTTACCAGAAAAGAATCGAGCCTGATGCCTGTCGATCCCTGCTTCGCGGCACTTCTGTCGGATCCGCGCAACACCGTGCGCCCACCGCCGGCCCATGTTCCCATGCAAAAGGTCCGGCAGGCGGCCGACAGCGCCATGGCGCAAGGCGTGTTGCCGGTGATGTTGTCCGTGCGCGATCTGGAATTCACTTTCGAGGAGCGTGCAATCCCCGTCCGTCAGTATCGTCCCAGAGAAATGGGGCGGCTCCCCGCAATCGTGTTCTGCCACGGCGGAGGTTTCGTGTGGGGAAGCATCGAAACGCACGACGGACTGTGCCGAAGGCTTACGGCCAAGACCGGTGCTACGGTCTTCAGCGTCGGCTATCGCCTTGCCCCGGAAACGCGTTTCCCGGGACCTGTGGACGATGTTCTTCGCGTGTTGGAGGCGGTGCATGGGCTCGCCGATGACGAAGATATCGATCCAAATACCCTTGCCCTGTGCGGCGACAGCGCGGGCGGTGCGATATGTGTCAGTGTGGCGGCTTTGGCGGCACGATCTGGCCTGCCCCTTCGACACCTCGGGCTGTTCTACCCGGCCCTGGACCCGGCCTGCGACTCCACCAGCCAACACGCCTTTGCCGACGGTCCGCTTCTGACGAAGGCCGCCATGGAATGGTTCTGGTCATGCTATCTTGGTCCCGGCAAGCCTCCCGGAGATGTGCCCTTGCCAGGCGATCTGCGCGACCTGTCCGGCTTCCCGCCGACGACCATCGCTACCGCCGAATTCGATGTCCTGCGTGATGAGGGTGCGCAATTCGCGAAAAGACTGACCGAAGCAGGAGTTGACGCCGAATTGACGTGTCATCCCGGCATGATCCACGGCTTCCTGTCGTTGCCTGCGACGTCGCCCCGGATAGATGCGGCTTTGGATGGAATGTGTCAGCGCCTGCGCGCCACATTCAATACCGGGGCGGGCCCGACCTGAACATCTCGTGCCAGTAGCCGCACGCTCGGAGTTCCATCGAACAGGCCGATGTGCTTCACACGCGGGAAACGTCCCCATCGTGCGGGATGCGGAAATTGGAAGCTGACGCAGCGAATTACCGCTTCCCGCCGATTCTGTGGAAAAACATCGTGTTGCGATTGCAATAAGTGGGCGCTGGTTCAAGGCGCGAGTGCCTTTATTGTTAGGCTGTTCTCGGTTTCTGCGGTGCAGGAAAGATCTTCGCCAGTTTGCGGAGGTTTTGGGCGGTGGCGGCGAGGAGGAATTCGTCATTTGCGCCGCATGGGCCACGTAATCGGAGGCGTCCGAGGCCAAGGATGCGTTTGAGGTGGGCGAAGAGCATCTCGACCTTCTTTCGCAGCTTCATCGAGATTTCGTATTGCTTGGTCTTGGCGATGACGCGGGCGACCTGACGGGCGTTCTCATTCTCTTCGCGGGTGATCGATCTGGCATCCGCGTTCGGGCAGCATTTTGCTTTGGACGGGCAAGCCCGACAGGTCAATTTCAAGGCGCGGTACTTGGCTCGTCCCGTGCTGGTCGGCCCTCGTTTCGGGTCGGAATAATTCCGGCGGAACTGCTTGAGCTCATGGCCTTCGGGGCAGATGTATTGATCGTTCCCGGCATCCCATTCGAAATCGGCGCGGGTCCATGTGCCGTCGCTGCGTCCGGATTTATCGAAGACGGGGATGTGCGGGGCGATCTCGCGGTCGACCAGCCAACCCAGCATCGGTCCGGTGCCATAAGCGGTGTCCGCAATCAGCCGTTCGGGATGAAGATGGAACTTGTTCCTCACCCGGTCCAGCATGGTGCGTGTGGCCCCCACCTCTGCCTGCCGGATCGATCTTGTGGCCTCGACATCGACGATGACACCGTGATCCGTGTCGATCAGGTAATTGTCGGAATAGGCGAAGAATGCTGGCCCTTTGCGTGCCGCGGTCCATTGGCTGGCAGGGTCAGAATGGGAGGTGAACTTGGGCTGGACCTCGCTGGCCGCGCCGAAGGCAGCTTCATCCAAGGTATCCAGATATTCGCGAACGGCCCGGGGCGCATCGGCGGGATCGATCTGCCGGGCGTCCCATTCCTCCTTTGGCGTGGAGTTCTGCTTGTTGGCATCGGCCTCAATCAGGCTTGCGTCGATAGCCATGCGCTGCCCGCTGACCAGGCCCTCTTCGATGCATCGCGCCACAGTCGTCTCGAACAGGTGCCGCAGCAGTTCGCTGTCGCGGAACCGGCCATGCCGGTTCTTGGAAAAGGTCGAGTGGTCAGGGACCCGATCGCTCAGATCCAGTCGGCAAAACCAGCGATATGCCAGGTTCAGATGCACCTCCTCGCAGAGCCGCCGTTCGGATCGGATACCGAAGCAATAGCCGACCAGCAGCATGCGGATCAGCAGTTCAGGATCGACGGACGGGCGGCCAGTATGGCTGTAAAAATCGGCAAGGTAGGCGCGGATGCCGGAGAGATCCACGAACCGGTCGATGGAGCGCAGGAAGTGGTCCTGAGGGACATGATCCTCAAGTGAGAACTCGTAGAACAGCGCTGGTTGCGCCTCCTGCCGCGGTCCCATCATCGCCGATCCTCCAACCTATTTCGGGAATTGAATCAGCCAGACGCACCGCGATCAAGCACGAGTTTTTCAACGGAATACGCCCATTGAGTATGATGTCGCGAATTGTTCGTTTGGAAATTTGCCCGATTGCGGGACACGACGATCCAATGAATTGAGTGCGCTCCAGTGCAAGCCGACTTCAGGAGTTCAATCAGTTCCAAGTATTGGCCAGGTCAGTCAGATGCCTGACCCGGCCTGTGGTCATGCTGTCAAAGCTGAAACAGTCCCAGCGCCGCGACAACGTCCCGCCTGGTGGTCTCCGTGCGCTCGCGGGCGCGCTCCGTGCCGCGGCGGATCACATCGATGACATACGTCAGATCCTCCGCATAGTGCTTGCGGCGTGTGCGGATCGGGCCGATCAGTTCTTGCAGGATCTCCTCCAACCTCTTCTTGATCGTTCCGTCGCCCAGGCCTCCCCGCCTGTAATGCGCCTTGAGTTCTTCCAGGGCCGTCTCCTCCTCGTCGAAGGCGTCGAGGTAGGTGAACACGGCATTGCCTTCGATCCGCCCAGGATCCTCGACACGCAGATGCCCCGGATCGGTGAACATCGCCTTGACGGCCGCCCGGATCGCGTCCGGGGAGGCGGAGAGCGGGATTGCATTGCCCCCCGATTTCGACATTTTCGTCCGCCCGTCGATGCCGGGCAGACGGCCGGATTTCGGAATGACGGCCTGCGCCTCTGGCAAGACGTCCGATCCTGCGGTTGCATTGATGCGCCGCACGATTTCATTGGTCTGTTCGATCAGCGGAGCCTGGTCTTCGCCGACCGGCACGACCGTCGCCTTGAAGCCGGTGATGTCCGCCGCCTGCGCAGCCGGATAACACAGGAAGCCCGCCGGAATGTCCCTGCCGAAACCTCGCGCCCGGATCTCGTCCTTGATCGTTGGGTTGCGTTCCAGCCGGGCTACGGTGACGAAGTTCAGATAGAGCATCGACAGTTCGGCCAGCGCCGGGAGGTGCGATTGCAGGCAGATCGTCGTGCGGGTCGGGTCGATGCCGACCGCGAGATAGTCCAGCGCCACCTCGATCACGTTGCGGCGCACCTTTGCCGGCTCCTGGGCGTTGTCGGTCATGGCCTGCATATCGGCCAGCAGCAGGTACTGGTCGTGATCGTCCTGATGGCGCAGACGGGTGCGGAGCGAGCCTGCGTAGTGGCCGAGATGGAGCGGCCCCGTGGTTCGGTCTCCGGTCAGAATGACGGGTTTGGTCATGTGCATGTCCTCTTGGAAGAAAGAGGTGCCGCAAGGGGAGCGAGGAAAACAAAAAAGGCCGCCCAGACGGCGACCTCGGGATGTGTGGAAAGATCCGGTCGCCCTATGAGGAGACCAGCCACCAACGGTTTGCGATGGGCGTCGTGTTTTCCATGAGCAAGCTTGTAGTAAGCCTCTGATGGGCCGTCAATCGAGGTCGGCGCTGTTCACCGATTTCAATCTGCGAAATCGGTAAGAAGTGCCCCAAAAAACCTCCCGGTATGTTGTGCATTGGTTCGCACATGTCGCCCAAAACGATGCACCTTCAGAGTTCTCAAGAAACAACGATTGGCCTACCGATTTTTGGCATCAAGCCGCCGATTATGGGCTCCCGGAAAACCCATTTTGCACCGCCCCGGCGCGGGATTCCGTTGGGGCCATTCGATCACGAACTCGGCAAGTATCTTCGATCTATCCGCTCGCAAACATCGACAATGCGCCGACAAATCTTCTGAATTCAGTTGGTTGTGCCATCCAGCCCCTGACGGCAATTGTTAAAAGCCTCGCTGGTTAGACAGCGGGGCCATTTTCCTGAGTGGCCGCGTCGCTCGTAGAAATCTTCGAGGCTTCAGATCGGATTCATCCCACTCGAAAGCCATTCGGCGAAATCCGCCTCGCTGACCCGCCCTGAGGCCAGATCCTCCATCATCCTTGCACCTTCGATCGGCTGAGGCCGGAAGGAGTAGCCGTTGAGCCGAAGAAAGGTGAGGGCCGTCACAAAGGCCGTGCGCTTGTTTCCGTCCATGAAGGCATGTGCCTTGGAGATACCGAAAGCATAGGCCGACGCGATCTCCGCGAGGCCGGCGTCGGAATATGCGGCGAGATTCATCGCACGCGCGCAGCCCATCTCCAAAAGCGCCCGGTCACGCATCCCAGAGGCGCCGCCATGGCGGGCTATCTGTCTATCATGGATGGCAAGGACGGCGGCAAGCGGAACCCAGGTCGGCTCCGTCATGCAAGAGCCTGAAGCAGATCGCGATTCTCGTCCATGACGATTTCCGCGGCTGCCAATGCGGACGCGACCGCAGGATCGTGTGGAGTGATCTTCAGGCTGCCATCATCGCCGCGCACGACGAACAGCGTGTCACCCTCCTTGGCGTCGAGGATCGTCAACATTTCTGTCGTCAGCGTCATGACCGCGGAGTTGCCAACCTTCCTGATCTTGGTTTCAATCATCATACGCCTCTCTGGATATATGAAAGTATATACCGTTCGCGTCGCAAATCGCAAGCCCTTCAACATCTACCGTCAAGGGCTGGTTGCGCCATGCCCGTATTCCGAAACCCCGCGCAAGCTGGTACTGTGCGCCATAGCTTCGAGGAGTTGGGCGGAATGGCGTCGCTGTTTTCGGACAATGATGCAGAGTTCAGAGCCGGATCACGGCTTTGGATACTTGGTGGGTGCTGACAACGGCATAATGCGGGTCGTCACAGACCTCGCTTTTGATTGCGTTGACGTTGGCGCTATGAAGCTCGCATTCATCGACTTCGAAGCATCGAGCCTTCGACGCGGATCGTTTCCCATCGAAGTCGGCTTGGCTTGTATCGAGGGATCAGAGATCCGTACAGCCTCGGTTCTCGTTCGTCCTGCCAAGCATTGGAACATGTCGTCGTGGTCGCTGGAAAGTCAAAAGTTGCACGGTATCTCGCGTGACCTTCTTGAGAGCGAAGGCTTGGATGTCCAAGCTGTTTCAAACTGGCTCGTGGCCCAGATCGCCGGAAAAGTTGTTGTTTCCGACGCGCCGGGGCATGATCAGCGCTGGCTTGACATGTTGCTGAAGGCCCGCGGGTTCGAACCGAACATCCTGCTTGCCGGAATGGATGCGCTGTTGTCACGCTTCACGGGACCCGCATACGATGCGGCTTGTGAAACGCTTGCCGCCCTCCCTCAGCCACATCGAGCGGGGCCGGATGCGGAAAGGCTCGCGCGTGCATATGCTGCAGCAATGATAGAGAAACAGACAATGTCGGACCAAAAGTAAGGACGTCAAACGATCAATGGCCGATCCGAATGAAATGGGCACGAATGGAATGGTCGGGAGATCGGTACGGGACCAGTTCATCGCTCAATCCGTAGAGTGGATAAAACAGGTGGCGGCGGAACTTCCCGACGAAGTCCTGTCGGCGGCCATGTCGGATGAACCGGGCGCTGAGGCCCTGATGCACGAACTACCCGCTATCGAAGGCTCGGATCAAACCCACCCGGCTCTCATTCTGCGCGCAATTCGGGCGATAACACACATCGTTCGGCAATTGCCGAACGATCTTTCGGTGCATGCAGTGGCTGCGTCATCCGATATTGGCGCTCTGGCACGGATAATGAGCGATCCAAGGGTATTTGATCCTTCTCGAGAAGCCGACCCACTCTCTGGCGCGGTCGGGCGCTCGATCGAGCATCGCCGCCGCCTTCTGAAAATGGCGGGCGAGATGCTGTCTTCCTCGCAAGTCGCGGAAACCCTCAGGATCAAACGGCACGCCGTGGACAAGCGCAGGAACGCCGGAAGTCTTCTTGCGGTCCGGATGGGACCCAGTTGGTTCTACCCTGCGTTTCAGTTCGGGAAAACTGACGTTCTGCCTGGCATCAAAACCGTGCTCGGTGCCTGCCAGGGAAGTGACCCCTGGGTGGTCATCGACATCCTCCTGGCTCCGGACGACGTATTGGGTGGGCGCACGCTTCTCGATGCAATCCGGGAAGGAGATGAAAAAGCCGTCGCCCGTTTTGTCGCCCAAACGGCCGGCGACGGTGCGCCATGAGCATGGCGTCTTTCAGGTCATAGATATCGATCTCGATGTTCAACTGCAGGACAACTGTGGCGAGCACACTCCCAGTTGGGCGTCAATCTCGCGATCGGATGAAGGAGCTGCCACCGATCCGACATACGTACTCACCAAACGAGAAAGGTCAAAGGAGATCTCAAAGCCGGACGTAGATCTGATTAAACGGCTTTTAATCGGAATTATTTCCGGTTAAACTGCCTCCATGGCATCTTTACAAGTTCAGTCGGCCCTGCGCCAGCTCGGGGCCGATATCAAGACCGCTCGAAAAAAACGCCGTTTCGCTGTCGCCGATTTCTGCAGCAGGATCGGCGTCACGGACAAGACGCTTGCCAAGCTCGAAAGAGGAGATGGGAGCGTCCGACTTGAGACGTTTGCGATGGCCCTCCTTGTTCTTGGTATGCTTGATCGTCTGAAAGATATCCTCGACCCCGCGGGGGATCATCTTGGCCTCAGCCTGGATCACACGCGCTTGCCACAGAGGATTTCTCGTCCACGAAGAAAGGCGACGACGACATCTTCCGACAATGGCGGGGATGACGAAGGCACGGGATTCTGATGGTCAATCCATCGAGTCATCTTCGGGCGCTTGCCTGACAGTCTGACCGTTTTCGTCAAGACCGACACCGAGGCCACGTTTCCGCCGGTCCGCAAAGATAGCTTCCTCTTCCGGGCGCGGTTCAAACAACTCCCCCTCCAACCCGGATCAATATTTCCCAGTTGATTTGGTATGGCGGGCGCCTTCACTTTGCAACCGCGCCACAACAGCGCGTACGGCCAGCAGCGCCATACCCTCTTCGAGGGCCAATTCCCTATCGTACTCTCAATGCTCTATCAGGGTGGCTATCGGCAAGTTCTGAATCAAAGACAGCAATTTTGACTTTCTGCAAACTCAACCGATCACGAAGATCCAACAGGGATGGTATCGTGCGTTCCCAGCTCGTTGGGGTAATTATGAATGCCTTTGGGAACTCGCGAAGCAGCAACGATGCTACCGACAAAGTTTCTATTTGAAACTTATGCGTGATTTTTTGCCGATGACTTTTGAGCTCCACTGCCGCAAGGGGCTTTCCACCACGCCAGAGCTCCAAGTCACAAGGAACTGGCTTCGATTTGTCCCGGGGGCGTAGCTCTGCATTCATGCCTTTGGTCAACGCACCAATGTTGTTTCTTAGGTACCGTTTGACGAAGTCCTCATATTTCCGCTTTCTATGCCAGCGGTCATATCCAACGCCTGCCGACTGGTGGGTTTCGTGCTTTGCGTTCTCAATTCTTAGCTTGAGTTCGGTGCGGGTAGCGGTCCCATCAAACACCCTTGGCGCTAACTCCAGGACCCCAGCCTCACTTATGCGCTCGAGTTGGATCAAGCTCAGGACGGAAGTCATAGCGACGTATTCAGGTTCCGAGGCATGGATTTCAGGAGCGTTCTTCTCGAGCCATTTTTCGGCATACACAGGGTTTCTCAAGCTGGCGCGATCCTGTCCGCGAAGCTCAGCAACCTTGTCCAAAATGCTGTCTATGTCACTGAAACCATAGTGCTCGCGCACCTTTACTGCGGCACGAAGTTTCTTCGCAAATGCGATCCAGTTTTTCTCGGCGGCAATCTCCTCAAGGGTCCGATGTGCAGGCATTTTCGGGCTCCCAAACCGGTTTGTTTCGGATTCTCAGAACGATCCGACGTTGATGTTAGTATTACTAACAGAATCAGGAAAGGGTTAAGCATGCGAGTGGACAAACAAGCCGCCCCGGTAGCGAGGCCTACTCACAAACGCGGCCAAATGAAGAAAGCTCACAACATTTCACTGAAAAAGAGCCCGGGGATCATCAAACTCGAGAGCCGCCTGGAAACAAGCACCGCGATAGCTCTGTCGCTTGATCGGAGGGTGAAGAGCTTTCGACCGCAACCCATGACGATCGAGATGAACACAGGACGTTTTTTCCGATCGAAGGAACACCTCGACAGCTCGTTCGAGGGGTTGCGTTGCAAACCGCGCCCTTACACTCCTGACTTTGAGGCCACCCTGGAAACGGGGACAGTGCTCATTGAGTCCAAGCATTCTTGGCTGATCGAGAAGTCACCTGAGATCTTGGGCTACCCAAGTATCCTTCAGCGCTTCGGCGTACGGCTTGTACTGGTCGATGAAGCATACTTCCCAGAAGTCTTCAGCCAGAACATTCGTCTACTTCATCCGTATCAAAGCCTCCGCTTGTCCAACGCGGAGAAGACAAGGATCATTTCGGCCTCCGCGTCGGCTGCGACCATTGGTGACCTGATCGAGAAACAAAAGATTCCACAAAAGCTCGTTTTGACAGCGGTGGCCAATGGCTTCCTGCATGCGGATCTTCATACACGTCGCCTTGCGTGTTCAACTTGTATATCGACCCAAGCGAGCAGCAACTCTTCACTTGAGAGGTTGCCGCTATGATTGTCGAAAATGCCCAAAGCCTTGGCGACCTCATCGACTTGGATGGCGCCGTCTATGAAGTGGTTGTACGGTCCCCAGCCTTCGTCATCGGCCAATCGAGCGAAGGCAAGCGGATTGAGCTTTCTGACCAGGAATACAGACAATGTCGGGCTCAGGGGCGAGTAAAACCCGCTTCCGGATCTCCAACACACATCCCCCGCATCCCAGATGAAGCGGCGCGTAGAGAGCAGCAATACCGCATCGAGATATTGCGGGAGATTAACGAAACCCTGCAAACCGCTCCCGGTCGTTGCAAGATGGACGAAGCAATTGGGCTGGCCCATGCTCGTGTCACAACCAAGCCTGCCTACAAGACGTTCCTGAATGACCGACCGAAGCGACGGACAGTATTTTATTGGCGGAAAGCCTTTGCACAGGAGGGGCGCGACGGATTGTTGCCCCGTGTGAAAGATCGGGGAAATCGAACCGCACGCCATGACATGGTCTTCGAAGATACCGTGCTCGACATCCTCGACCGGTTCTACGGCACCAACGACCGGCTCACGGTCACTGCACTTTCTGACCGCGCCAAGTACGAATATCTTGAAAAATGCGCGAAGGATAAGAAAGAACCTAACGCATGCGGGCGTGCTTCCACCTTAGCTGTACTGAATTCGCTGCCGTACAACGATTTGATAAAAATGCGACTGGATTCGCAGGATGCACGCCAGCGGATCTTGAAGGCTCGCTATTTTCACCATGTCGAACTCCCCCTCGACTTGGTTGAAATCGACTGCACGCCAGGAAACATCATACTTTCAGATCCGCTGGGACAAGCCATCGGAAGACCAACCATTTGTGCTGCTGTGGATGCCGCTACCGGATGGCCATTGTCCCTGGTGGTATCCCTTCGAGCGCCTCACTCGGAACTTGTTTCTCAAACGCTCCGCGGAGTCATGTCGCCGACGTCGGACGACATCTTCGACCGAGCAGGTATTCAGAACCGCAAAAAAATGTGCGGGCGCCCGAAAACCGTCAGCGTTGACCAGGGTAGTGAAAATGGCGGTGACTTTGTGGAACCTGTCCTCAGGAATGGGGGCATCGAATGGTTCCAAAACATCCCTGGCCATCCAGAAGACAAGCCGTTTGTGGAGCGTTTCTTCCGTGAGTTGAACCAGTTCATTGAAACGCTACCGGGATCTACAGCATCACCATTGATGCAGAACCGAACCCGCACGAAAAAGGCAATGAACGAAGCCAGCCTGACCATCGAGGATTTCGAGACCATACTCCAGAAATGGCGTTTTGACGTCTACGGCAAGAAGGCCCGGCGAAAAATTCAGTCGCCCTTGCGGTCGAATGAATCACCAATCGATTGCTGGAACCGTTTGGCAGCGCAGGCATTGCTTCCCGATCCCCCAACGCCCGAAGAAATGCGAGCGATGTTCATGGTTTCCGGGGAAACGCGGGTTCTTCAGAAATACGGGATTGAAGTAGGAGGCATCCAATACAATTCCGACGAACTCATGGCACTGCTGGCTGGCATCGGGCCAAAGCAAAGGGTCGAGGTCCAGTATGACCCTGCGGACATCCGGGAAATCGCAGTCCTGAATCCGCTAACAAACCAACATTTTCCTGTTCCAGCGAAGGAGACCGAGGTCCTTGCTGTCGGGTTTCAGGAAGCTCGCCTTCGAAGAAAGAAAACGCAGAAACAAATGGACGAAGACTTGGCCGCACGAGCTACCGCATTTGCACTGGCTGAAGAAGCTGATCGGATCACGAGAAACCGCAATGCCAAATCTCGGGGGAACAAGGTGAAAACACCGATGAAAGCAGCCCGTGAAATCGAAGCCACGCGTGTGCAACACCAGAGAATCCTTGATCGTTCCAAGCAACCAACTGCGGTAGCTGCCGGCAGCAAACGCGCAGCCAATAGGGCCATCGCAAAAAATCCGGTCCGGAAACCCGCGAAAATCCCAACTCTCATCGACATGGAGTGAACCAATGTCAAAATTCGATCTGCCCATCATCTCGCAGCTGGTTCGTCACGATTTTTTTGAAAGCGTTTATAACGAGGTTGAACAACACCTTGCTGTCAAAGATCCTCGAAACGGAACAATCATTCCCTTACTGGGACCGACACGAATTGGGAAATCCGCGGTTGCCAACCTTCTGAAAACCAAAACCGGCCGAGAAGTGGAAACCAACGCCAGCCTTTTGCCTGTCAGTGATTTCGTGTTTGGCAGGATTCCCCCGAAACCGAATGATCGGGACATTTACCGCGCTGCGCTTGAAGCCTTCGGGCTGCTCTGCAGGGAAAGGGAGAACACTGCCACGGTGCGAAAACGGCTGATCCACACGATTCAACAAACAAAAGTGCGAGTGATCGCTCTCGATGAGTGCAGCCATTGTGCTGAGCGTGGTGCCAACCTGTCTGCACGGGCAGCGGCTGACCATCTCAAGACCATCGTGGACGAGACCGGAGTGACGCTGCTTTTGCTGGGTCTCCCCCGGTTTCAAAGCATCATTGAAGGAAACGAACAACTTCGCGATCGCTCCACCAACTCAATCTACTTCCTGCCTTATGATTGGCAAAAGGAAGAAGACCGCGACGCGTTCTGTGGGGTCATTTATGCCGTCCTTGATGCCATCGAAAAGGGTGGTTTTGCGATTGATTTTGAATTTGATGATTTGGTCCCCCGGCTTTACGGCGCATCAGCCGGGAGAATTCCTGTCGCACTTAGGATGATCAAGTCGGCCCTTATGGGTGCAACAGAGCGCCGGCGTCTCGATGCGGACAGCTTCGCCGAAAGCGCGCGGAGGATGCAGCAATACCCGATTCCTCCATTCGCCTTCTTCCAGGGTGATTGCCCCGATGATGTATTGCTCATCCGGTCCTACGCGACAGTTATGGCGGAAGCGGGCCTCCATTTTGATGCAGAATGCCCGGACGGACTTCGGGTCTCTTGGGACATGAGGTTGGCATCTTGAACGCGCCAATTCTTCCTTACGAAAAAGAAAGCTTGCTGGGATTTTTGCGACGTATGTCTGAAACCCAAGGCTATTCCGATGTCGGTGAGTTTCTCGCTGGGTTCGGATGGCGATATGGACGTCCAATGATCGAAGAAATCGAAGAGGTCGAGAAATGCCTCGGCGCCCCTGAAGGTGCCCTGTCCCGCATTTCTCCACGAGCTGCTTCCGATGCGCCTCTGCTATCTTGGCAGTTTCAACGCAACCATTGCGCGACGATCTGCCCAGTCTGCGTGCGTGAAAGCATACCTCACCAACAGTCTTGGCAGCACGCTCTCGTGACGGCATGCACCCGGCATGATGTCCAACTGGTAAGTAAATGCCCTCTGTGCCAAAACGCGATTGATCCAAACAAAGGCGGGTACCGTTCCTGCGGCTGCGGTCTCCCCTTTGAGAACTTCCCAATCAAGAAGGCGGATCAGTTTGATTTGGCAATCTCTGCGCTGATTTCCGGGGAGGTGCATCCCGCAAGATCAAAGTTGCCTCCTTCTCTGGCCTTTACTTCCCCCAACGATATTGCCCGCCTCCTGATGTTTCTGGCCGGTGATGCGCTGGATCAAAAGACCGGAAAACCAGGAAAGGCTCCATATCCGAAAACAGCGCATGATGCTCGAGAGTTCCTGGCACCCCTCGAAAAAGTTTTGTGTTCCTGGCCTGACGGCTTTGTCGCCGAAGTCGAGCAACGCCTTTTAAGAACGGAAAGAAACACCGCGCCCGCCCGCCTTGGCAAATGGTACCAAAGGCTGATGGCATTCCAGGATCCCGCCTACACCAGCTTTCATGAAACACTGAAACACGTTGTCGCCAATCACTTCACTGGACCCTATTTTGGAGGAACCGCGTCTGACAGACACAAGCGATCATGGATTTCGGCCGCAGAAGCTGCTCGACTGATTGGAGTGCGTGCTGAACGGATCGTAGATGCTGTTTCGGCTGGCCTCATTGAAGGAAAGATCGACCATAGCGGTTTTGGTCACCGGCATACAATGCTTCCCAGACACGTCGCCGAGAGCACCAAGGCCGAAAGAGAAAGCCTACTCGACAAGACCAAGACACGGGAGTTTCTGGGGATATCAAAGAACCAATTCAGCCTGCTGGAAGAGGCAGGTGTTCTCGAGAAAACCCAACCTGAAAACCGTGGACCGCTTGTCGACGGTAAATACTCTCAGCACGAGCTTGAGAAGCTCGTCCAAGGAATTGCTTCACGCGCCCGCGTATTCGAAGGCGAAGCTGTCGAATTTCGAAAAGTCAACTTGCGTTTTACCACCGACAAGACTGGTGTGATTGCCTTCTATCAGGCGGTGGCCTCCGGGGAGATTTCGCCCGCCGCCAACAGCACTTCCGGAGCGTTTGCAGATTTCGCCTTCCCCGAAGAGCAGGTTCGGCAATTTTTGGAAAATTTTCGTAGCGGAGGTGGCTGGACGGTTCAGGAACTTGCTCGGATCACAGGTTGGAAAGAACAATGCATCGCGCATTGGTGCGACGCCGGATTGATCGAGCATGAACTCAATTCACATTCGCGTGGTGTATCCAGAATTATCTACCCGGAAGCGCTTGCTGCCTTTCAAGGCACATTTGTGCAGGTTTCTTCCCTTGCGAAGCATCTCAATACAACCTCCCGTTCGTTGCTCAAAAAGTTCGAGGAGAATGGAATTGAAACCGTCGGCGCATTTCAAGACGGCAAGGCGACCCGCGGTCTACTTGTCGCAATGTCGGAAATTGCAAAGGGGCTCGATCGATCATTGGTCACTCCTGTCGCCGGGAAATCAAAATGAACCGCCTTGAAGTTGCATTTCTGGCCGTCACTACATCGGTTATCGTTAGTGCATTGGTCTTCATCGTTTGACTTTTCGGGCCGGTGGCAGGACCGAATAAACGACCCCAAACTCGTTAAACGGCTACGCGAGACAGCCCCTTGCGAGCAGCTCAATCAAATCCTTGATCCGCTGTGGAAAAAATGGAGGTGAGCGACGAAAGTATCCCTTTGGAGCCGGTCGACTGCAATTCGTTCAGATTGCTCGAAACGCTTTTGAATTTGGCAACCCAACTTCACTCGGTGAAGTTGGGTTTTTTTGTTTGAGATGGACTTTCCATTTGTAGTGCAAAGTTATGATCGAGACAGAGTGCAAAGTTAGCAATATGAGGCAGGAAATTCCAAAATAGAAATCAACAGTTAAGTGCAAAGTTATGCGTATCCCTACAGGATGTGAACACATTCCCATACTGACCCAAGGTCTCCGCCCTGGGCCTTTGTCCGGCCCACGTCCTACCCGTGCCAGTGCCCGGTCTGGCCGAAAGGTTTACCCGGGTGTGAACCAGATCGGCGATGTGTAGGCGCGTTCCTGATGTTTGCGCAGGGCCTCCTCCGGGGCATCCCCCTTGCCGAAGACTTTCTCGTCATAGGCGATCCAGGTTGGCGTCGGGATCTCCAGAACACGCACGTAGTAGAACGCCATCTGCGACGGGTCGAAATCCGGGTCTTCCCAATACGCGCCGAGAACGGCATTGCCGACCGTGTTGGTGTAGGACGCATTCTCTATGTCCACCGTATCGCCGACCGGTTCCGTCGCGCGGCCGTCGGGACCGATCTCACGGCCGTCGGACACGGCGATGTCGTAAATCCTCTCTTTCGATGCGCCATCCGCGTCGAGCCAGCCCTTGACGATTTGGACACGGTCAAGGTTGGCGCCGTCCGGATCGCGCAGGGCACGGACCATGAACCTGGGCGCGGAACCTTCCGGGGCCGACGACAGGTCGCCGCCCATGGGCACGCCGCGGGCATAGCCCTGCCGGGCGAAGTCCGGCCTGTGCACCTCGTCTGCCTCGAAGTCCCATCCTGCAAAGACCCGAACCAGCATCCGCGTTCCGGTCGTTGCATAAACCTCCTTGCGCTTCATGGCGTCCCACAGTGCTGCGCGGGTATTCTCCTTCGCCCAGACCCCGGCGAGGCCGGAGGCGAGGGTTTCCCAGTGGTAGACGTCCAGGCTGCCATCGCCGCCTTCCCTCAGGTCCTGCGACACGAGATCGTGGAAACGAGCTTCGGAGCCCGGCTCGGTTCCCGAGAACTTCCCGAAGTAGTTCTCTTCGCGGGTGCCGGCCAGGGATGTGTGGCTGTCGGTGGCGCCGATCATCCCGAACTTGAACGGGTTCGCCCCGAGCTTGGCATGCTGTTCCAACCCCAGCTTCAGTGCGCTGCGCGCGTATTCGTGCGGCAACATCTCGGGCAATTTCGGGTTCAGGCCGAAGTCCCCCTTGTCCCAGGTGTAGTAGTCGGCGAACTCGTCATCGGTCGATAACGCCGGGTGCGCCTCGCCGTCACCCTTCATTTGCGTGGCCTCGTAGATCGGCTCCCAACGCATGCGGCGTTCCGCATATTCGGCCGTCAGCGGTTCGCCCTCGAAGGTTTCGACCGCGAACATCAAACCCTGCGACAGGTTTCCTCCGTGTGGGATCGCCAGTGCCTTGCCGCCAGTCGTCTGTTCATACATCTCCATGTAATCCCACAGCTTTTCGGGATCGATGGAATCGAAGATGGTCATCGGCACGACCTTGCGAGCGGCCTCGGCATCGTCCCGGAAAATGACCACCCGGTGCATATTGCGAAGGTCGGGGGTCGAGGTCCATTCGAAGCCGTGGAAGGCGGTGAAGACACCGGGCTGGTTGTGCTGATCGACATAATCGATGATCTGGTTCCACGCCATCGCCTGCAACTCGGGGTTTGGCATCGGATCCCTGAGTTCGCCACCGGCCTTCTTCCAGATCTGATAGGCTTCCCAGCCCTGTCCGGACTTCACAAGGTCATGGAATTCCTTGCCCGCCGGATCCTTCAGGAGTTCGGGATTCGACTCCTCGATCATCGGCGACAATCCGAGGTTCTCGGCGTGATCCGCGATCACCAGGAAATCAAGAGGCCGGATCAGCCGGCCCCGGATGCCCGTCGACGAGATCACCGCTTGGCCCTTCGCGAAGCGCAACGCCTCATCCGGCCCGAGCCGGTTGCCGATCATGCCCGCATCGGTGGAGTAGGAAGTGTGCAGATGGGTGTCACCCCAGAAGACGCGGTCCGGGTAGCTCTGGTGAAGATAGGGCGAATACTGGACGTCCTTGCCTATGGTCACTTCGTTTTCGTCAACGGCATAGCCAAGCGAGGCGTTGGCGAAGGCCGCACCGGACAGGATTGTTGTCGCCAATAGTGACAGAACTGCTTGCTTCATCTCTTCCTCTCCTCGATAGGCATCTTCACAGGCATCGCCGGACTTCTCTTGCAGCCGGCCAAAAGAAACGGTTTCCCGTGGAAACCGGCCCGGAAAACGTCACGATGCCAGCCGTATCGTCGAACTGCCTGCCGGGCTTGCAGAAGCGCGTGGCTTGACACGGATTTCTCTCGAGATTGTACGATATTCGGCTTTGCGAGTCTGTTTTCTTGACGCAGGATCTCGAAAGACAGACGGAAACACTGCATGAATTTCTGGATGACCTGCTCTCGATCTGCGCATTGCATTGTTTCTAGGCGGGCGAAGAAATCACCCGCCTGGGTGCCCCTGTCCGTCATCAAGTGATTTGGAACAAGAGAGATGACCTGTATCGGAGGATCCGGCTCTTTTCTGGTTCAACCTATGCCGCTACAATTGCCGCCTTTCGCAAGTGGTTGCGTCTGAGGCCGCGAACATGGCGGCTTGGCCACGCGACCCTAGTGGGAATCACGGTCGTGGGAAGCATTGTCCATGCCGCGTTGATCGAGGGAACCTTGGAGACCATGTCCAAGGTCAAGCTTTGCGCGCCGGTCCTTGCAATACTGGTGAAGCCAGTGACCGACCGGCGGGCGTGGAAGGCACGGAGACGTGGCGGCGTCTGACAGCGCATCCGACTGACATGCCGCGGTCCGAAACCTCAAGCCGTTCCGCGCCGTCAATCCGGCCCGAACAACCCGGCGTCCACCCGAAACTCATTGATCCGGAGCATGCTTGATATCGCCCGTATCCAGCACCGGCGATGCATCCATGTCCTCGGCGTCCAGCATGGCCGCGACCCTTTCAAGGCTGGAGACGAGCATGGCCTGCTCCCAATCTTCCATTGCCGAGAACTTGCGCACGAAGCGCTGCTGCAACGGATCCGGCGCTTCCGCCACCGTCCGCCGGCCTTTTCCGGTCAGATGAATGTTGATCTGGCGCCTGTCCTGTTCGGATTTTTCCCGCAGGACCAGGCCTTCGGCCACCAGTTTGTCGACCAAAGAGGTGACGGTCGCCTGCGACACGCGCATGCGCAGGGCGATTTCCTTGGCCGTGGCATCGTCTTTCTCGGCGATGATCTGAAGCGCGCGGAACTGGGCCGCCGTCACGCCCGTCGTCTGCTTGATCCTTCGCCCATACAGCTCCGTCGCCCGCAAGATGCGGCGCAGAGCGATCAGGCTGCTGTCGATGCGATCCATTTCGGCTCCATTGCTTTGACTGGCAAAGCATAGGGCCGGAAGCATCACGCGAAAAGGTGGATTTGCTTTGCATTTCAAAACAGTTTTGACCGGTAATGTGTCATAAAATAGTCGATTTTGCGCGAATAAGCACATTTTTACTTAGGGTGTTGAAGTTTCTCGCCTGCCTTGTTAGTTAGCTTGGCAAAGTAATAGAGGAGCGAGTTTCGATGCAGCACAGCCATGATTTTTCCCGTCCCAGCCTGCCAAGCCTGCGCATGCCGCAAGCCAAGGACGGCGCCGCGATCTGGGAGCTTGTGCGCGATTGCGAACCGCTCGACGAAAACTCGATGTACTGCAACCTGATCCAGTGCGACCATTTTGCCGACACCTGCGTCGTGGCCGAACTCTCGGGCGAGATCGCCGGATGGGTGTCGGCCTATGTCATGCCCAACGACCCCGAGACGCTTTTCGTCTGGCAGGTCGCCGTGTCCGAACGCGCAAGGGGCAAGGGATTGGGCGCGGTGATGCTGCAGACGATACTCAACCGCCCGGTCTGCCGGGACGTGAAGCGCCTGCAAACGACCATTACCTCGGACAATGACGCCTCCTGGGCGCTGTTCCGGAAATTCGCCCGCCTCCAGGACGCAAGGCTGGACATCCAGCCCTACTACACGCAGGCCCTGCACTTCAGGAACCGGCACAAGACGGAAAACCTTGTCACGATACGGCTGGCCGAACGCGTGGCCCGCGCGGCCTGACGGCGCCGCCGCCGGTTTACTCCCCTTCTCAATCTTCCAATCATTCTATGAGGTCGTATGTCTACGAACACCTCCAGCAAAGCTGTATTCAAACGCCGCGAATCCGAAGCGCGCAGTTACTGCCGCGGCTTCGACACGGTCTTCACCAGGGCGCAGGGCGCCGAAATGGTCGATGCGTCGGGGCGGCGTTACATCGATTTCCTCGCGGGCTGTTCGTCGCTGAACTACGGGCACAACGACCCGGACATGAAGGCCGCCCTGATCAACCATCTCGACGCCGATGGCATCGCCCACGGTCTGGACCTGCATACCGGGGCCAAGGGCGCGTTCCTCGAGACGTTCGAAACCCACATCCTGACCCCGCGCGGCATGGACCACCGGGTGATGTTCACCGGACCGACCGGCGCGAATGCCGTCGAAGCGGCGATGAAAATTGCCCGCAAGGCAACCGGCCGCACCAATATCATCGCATTCACCAACGGGTTTCACGGAGTGACGCAGGGGGCGCTGGCGGCGACCGGAAACGGTTATCACCGGGGCGGCGCCGGCATCACGCTGAACGATGTGACCCGCATGCCCTATGACGGCTACATGGGTCAGGGCTGCGATACGGCCGATTTTCTCGAAGCAATGCTGAAGGACCGGTCCTCGGGCCTCGACGCGCCTGCGGCGATCCTGCTGGAAACCGTGCAGGGCGAAGGTGGACTCAACGCCGCCCGGCCCGAATGGCTGCGCCGCGTGGCGGACCTGGCCAGGGAACACGGCGCGCTGCTCATCGTCGACGACATTCAGGCAGGGTGCGGCCGGACGGGCGACTTCTTTTCATTCGAAGAGGCGGGCATCACCCCTGATATCGTCACCTTGGCGAAGTCAATCTCCGGCTTCGGACTGCCGATGGGGCTGGTTCTAGTAAGGCCGGAACATGACGTGATGGGACCGGCCGAACACAACGGCACCTTTCGCGGCAACACCCATGCCTTCGTCACCGCCCGGGTGGCGATCGAGAAATTCTGGTCGGATGATTGCCTGCAAACGGACGTCGCCCGCCGAGCGGAGATGATCCGGAACGGGCTTGAAACCATCGCAGACATGGTACCGGGCGCAAAGCTCAAGGGCCGCGGCATGATGCGCGGCGTTGACGTGGGATCCGGCGAGTTGGCAGGCGAGATTTGCGCCCGCGCCTTCCGGAACGGCCTGATCATCGAGACCTCGGGACCGGAGGACGAGGTCGTCAAGATCCTCGCGCCCCTCACGACGCCGGATGCGACGCTGCGCAAGGGATTTGACATTCTCATCGGCGCCGCAAACGACGTGATCGGCGGAACCAAATTCGCAGCGGAGTAAGAACAGTGATCGTCAGAGATTTCGAAGACATCGTGAAAAACCAACGGAACCGAGTCGTGTCCGATGCGCAATGGACCAGCGTGCGGATGCTGCTGGCCGAAGACGGGATGGGATTTTCGTTTCACATCACCTTTCTCGACGCCGGATCCGAACACACGTTCGAATACAAGAACCATTTCGAAAGCGTCTACTGCCTGCAGGGCACCGGGTCGATCACCGACCTGGCCACGGGCGACACGCACGATATCCGGCCGGGCGTGATGTACGCGCTCGACAAGCATGACCGCCACATCCTGCGGGCCAAGGACGAGCTGGTCATGGCCTGCTGCTTCAACCCGCCGGTGACCGGAACCGAGGTTCACCGCCAAGACGGTTCCTACGCCGCCCCCGAGAGTGTCGAGGCCTGACCCATGTCGCACACGGTTGAAAAGATCGGCGGGACGTCCATGTCCCGCCTCGACGAGTTGCGCGATACGCTTTTCATCGAGAACGGCGTGCCACGCTATGGCCGGATCTTCGTCGTCTCGGCCTTCGGCGGCATCACGGATCTGCTGCTCGAACACAAGAAGACCGGCGAGGCCGGGGTCTATGCCCGCTTCGCCAACGCCGATGACGATCACGGCTGGCATGACGGCCTCAGCCGCACCGCCTCGGCCATGATCGCGGCGCATCAGGCGGTGCTTGACCATCCCGCCGATGTCGAACAGGCCTCGGCCTTTGTGCAGGAGCGCATCGAAGGGGCGCGGAACTGCCTGATCGATCTGCAGCGCCTGTGCTCTTACGGGCATTTCCGGCTGAACGCGCATCTGCTGCAGATCCGCGAACTGCTGTCGGGGCTGGGCGAGGCGCATTCGGCGCTGGTCGCCACCCTGATGCTGCAGCGCGCCGGGCTGAACGCGCGGCTCGTGGACCTCTCCGGGTGGCGCGACGAGTCGGAACTGTCGTTGGACGCGCGCATTTCCCAGGCGATGGAAGGGATCGACCCCGCGCAGGAAATGCCCATCGTCACCGGTTATGCGCAATGCAGCGAAGGGCTGATGCGAGAATACGACCGGGGTTATTCCGAGGTGACCTTTTCACAACTTGCGGCTCTGACCGGCGCCCGGGAAGCGATCATCCACAAGGAGTTTCACCTTTCCTCCGCCGACCCGAAACTGGTCGGGACCGGGAATGCACGGAAGCTGGGGCACACGAATTACGACGTGGCCGACCAGATGGCCAACCTTGGGATGGAGGCGATTCATCCCTCGGCCGCCAAGACGCTCCGCCAGGCCGGGGTGCCGCTGCGGGTGGTCAACGCATTCGAACCGGACGACCCGGGCACCATCATCGACGACCAGCCCGCAGAAACACCGGCGGTAGAGATCGTCACCGGTCTCGACATCATCGCGCTGGAGTTGTTCGAGCAGGACATGGTCGGTGTGAAAGGGTATGACGCGGCGATCCTCGAGGCGCTGAAGCGCCACAAGGTGCGGATCGTGTCCAAGGTTTCCAACGCCAACACCATCACGCATTACGTGGACGCGTCGCTGAAATCCATGCGCCGCGTCGAGGCAGATCTGGCTGCGCTTTACCCGCAGGCCGTGATAACGGCGCGCAAACTGGCGCTCGTCTCGGTCGTGGGCCGCGATTTGCACGGTCTCCGGGTCCTTGCCCGCGGCATGCAGGTCCTCGACGTAGCCGGGCTGGAACCCCTTGGGGCAATGCAAGGGCCGCGCAACGTGGACACGCAGTTCATCCTGCCCCGTTCGGACCGTTCCCCCGCAATCCAGGCCCTGCATGAGGGTTTTTTCGGGCGTACCGACGCCAAGGCGGCGCTTGCGGCTTGACCGGTGGCGCCGGTCTCCGGCGGGGTGCGGATCGGGCTTTGGATCGGACATGGCGCGACTTCGCGCTTCCCTCGGACGGCCCAAAAAGCCATACCCGTCACATGCGCCATGATCTTGACCATTTCGAACGGATTGCCCGCAAGACGGTCGCCGCGTTGCCCGTGGCTTTCCGCCCCGCCGCCAAGGGTGTGCTTCTTCGCATTGCCGAGTGGCCTGAGCCCGACATGCTGGAAGATCTCGGCGTCGCGGACCCGCTGGAACTGACGGGGCTCTACGAGGGGATTCCCATGACCGAGAAATCCGTCGAGGACATGGCCCCGCAGCCGGACGTCGTCTGGCTTTTTCGCCAGCCCATACTGGCCGAGTGGCGGGATCGCGGCGACGTCGACTTGGACGATCTGATCGCACATGTGGTCGTTCACGAATTCGCCCATCATTTCGGCTGGACCGACGAGGAAATCGCCGAAATCGACCAGTGGTGGACCTGAGCGGCTGAGAAGTATTCGCACCCCGACCTCGGCGGACGCTTCGTGGATCGCCGTGGCTTCACATGGCGGGCTCCGCATCGGCTTTGGCCGGATTCCTCGGATTGCGCAGGGCATCCATAAGCGACATTCCGCGGTTCCGGCCGATTTTCCTTTTCATCTGCGGCGATAAGCGGCAAGCGCTTGGGTCTCGCTCAGATTTACTATAGGGGCCAACCGCGCTATCTAGTTGAAACAAGGAAAACCCTGCTTGTTGCTGAGTTCAAAAGAAATTTTCATCGGCGTTCTTGCACAAGACGCAAGGTCGGCTCGGAAAGACGGATTCTCGAGGATCTGATGGTGCAAACCTACGTATTATCTCTGAAATCCAGCCGGGATCGCAGGCTGGCGGTGCAGTCGCAATTCGACAGGTACGGGCTGCCCTTTCAGTTCTTCGATGCCTTGGGCGACGCGGCCGCCGATGCGACGCTGCTGCACAATCATTACGATTCGGAGATGAACCGAAAGCACTTCAAACGTCCGATGTCGTCGCCGGAGGGCTATTGCTACCTCGGGCACCGGGCGATCTGGCAACATCTGGCGGACTCGGACGAAGACGTGGCGATGGTGCTGGAGGACGATTTCAGGTTCGTCGCCGATCCGCGGCCGATGCTCGCTGCCAGCGCGTCGAAGAACCTGCGCGGCGTCATGATCAAGCTGGACGGCGGGTCCGAAATCGAGGGTACGACGATCGGCAAGATGGGAAAGGCGGCGCTGGTGCAGCGCAAGGTGCTGACCGCGCGCACCACCGGGTATCTCATCGGAAGAGACGCCGCGAAATCCCTGCTTGCCTCCAGCGAGCGGTTCTATCGGCCGATCGACCTGGATCTCAAGCATTTCTGGGAACACGGCGTTCCGATTTTCCTTCTGAAACCGGCGGTGGTGTGCGAAAGGGATGATTGCGCCAGCCTTCTGTCGACCGACCGGAAGACCCTGAAACCTGCGTCACAGTTCCTGCGGTTCCTGAAAAACCTGAAATATCAGCTGGCGTTTCGCTACGGGCTGCTTCGGAACAGCTGCAACGAAGCGCAAAGTCCGTTCCTGAGCAAGAACGGCAAGACCGGCTGACCGTGACGATCGGTGTGCAATGAAGAATAATCTTGTGGTGGTTCGGGCGGGGGAAAACTCCCTGCATCCCGGATGGATAGCGCGGCCTTACGCCGAGAGGAACTTCGATCTTCTGATCAGTTTCTTTTCGGAAGTCGCATTTGACGCGCACGAGCCGGCCGAAGGCGTGCAGGCGGTTCTGGTCAAGGGTGGCAAGTGGGACGGTCTGTACAAGACGCTGGTTTCACTTGACGGCCTTGATGCCTATGACCGAGTTTGGCTGCCGGATGACGACATCGCGACGGATTGCGACACGATCAACCGGATGTTCGACCTGTCCAGGCATTTCGGGTTGTCCGTGTGTCAGCCGTCGCTGGCCCGCGACAGCTACTTCACCCACATGCTGTTCAGCAGGTGCCAGAGTTTCAGGGTCCGGTTCACCAACCATGTCGAGATCATGGTGCCCTGCCTCGACCGGGCCCTGCTGAAACGCGCCCTGCCGCAGTTCAAGTCGACCATGAGCGGCTACGGCCTTGACTACATCTGGTGCAGGTTTCCTGAAAGCGGCGCCTTCAAATGCGGCATCCTCGACGAGGTCTCGGTCCACCATACTCGCCCCATCGGCAGCCAGCTGAGAAAGGCCATCGGCTCGACCGGAACCACGAGCCAGCTGGAGGAAGTGGAGATCAAGAAGCAGTTCGGAATAACCCGGCGGATCGTACCCCTTGCCTATGCCGGCCTCACCACGGACGGCGAGGCGGTGACCGGAATGGTTCGGATGGGCTACCGGATGTATCGCGACTGGACCAGCGATCTGCCGAGCTTTGCCGACGCACGCCTGGCCAGATCGAAGGCGCTGCAGGTCTTCAAGCGCCAGATCATCCGGAACATCGACTGGTCCGGCATTGAGCAGCCGTTGCAGACGGAAGCAGGGGCATGACCCCGCGCCGGACCACTTTGCTTGCACTGCGTCGGGGCGGGCACTATCAAGCGGGCGGAATTGCATGTTGCCCGGGAGGGCGGCGTAAACCGGCCGGCACGGATGGATGACACGGGAAATTCCTTGATGAATACCAAGCAGAAGATCAGGGCCAGCCTGGACAAGTCCATTCTGTGGCGGCTCTTGCGCGAGAACATCAAGTCGCAGCGCGTCTACTACATCGTGGCGTCGGTCGCGATGGTCCTGGTTGCGGGCACGACCGCCGGCATTGCCTGGATCATGCGGGACGTGGTGGATTCACTGTTCGAAACCGACAACGCGTCCAGGGTGTTCAGCGTGGCTATGGCCGTGTTCGGCATCTTCTTCATCAAGGGCATCGCCACCTATGTCCAGGTCGTCTCCCTCAGCCGGGCGGGAAACCGGATCGTGGCGCGGCAGCAGATCAAGCTTTATGACAAACTGCTGCGGCAGGGCGTTTCCTTCTTCAACCTGACGGAAAGCTCGGACCTGCTGATGCGGGTCACGCAATCCGCGCAGGCGGCGCGAACGGTGATCGAGATCATCGTCACCAGCGCCGTGCGCGATACGCTGAGCCTGATCGGCCTGCTGGCGGTGATGTTCTATCAGCAGCCGGTATTGTCGTTGTTCACCCTGGTGATCGGGCCTCTCGCCCTGATCGGAATTCGACGGCTGGTCAAGAAGGTTCGGGACATCGTCCAGATGGAGACGAAATCCCTGGCCGAAATCATGAAGGTGATCCAGGAGACCTCTCGCGGCATCCGCGTCGTCAAGGCATTCGCGCTTGAGGAGAGAATGGCGGAGCGCATGTTCAACGCCGTCAAACAGGTCGAAAAACGCGCCAATTCGATCGCCCGGCTAGAAGCGGTGACAAGCCCGCTGATGGACATCCTTGCCGGTTTCGCGGTGGCCTCGGTCATCGCGCTGAGCGCCGCACAGCTATTCGGATCGGCGGCATCCACGCCGGGTCAGCTGATGTCCTTCGTCACCGCGCTGATGATGGCCTACGAACCGGCCAAGCGACTCTCCCGTGTGCGGGTCAAGGTCGAGGTGGGCCTGCGCCTGGTCGAAATGATGTTCAGCCTGCTGGACCAGCCCGAGACCCTGGCCGAAAAGGACAACCCGCAGCGCCTGCCCGACGGTCCCGGCAAGATCACCTTCGACGAGGTCTCTTTCGGTTACGAACGGGACAAGCCGATCCTGTCGGAGTTCTCGCTGACCTTCGACGCCGGCAAGACGACCGCTCTGGTCGGCCCGTCGGGCGGCGGCAAGTCGACCATCGTCAACCTGGCGCTTCGCCTTTACGATCCGCAATCCGGCACGGTTTCGGTGGACGGGCAGGACATCAGGCAGGCCTCCTTCGAGACCCTGCGCCGGAAAATGTCCTTCGTGGGGCAGGACACGTTCCTGTTCTCGGCCTCGGTCGCCGACAACATCCGGCTGGGCCGCGAGGGCGCGACTGACGCCGAGGTCGAGAAGGCGGCCAGGGACGCCAACGCCTACGATTTCATCATGAAGCTCGGCCGGGGATTCGATACCCGCGTCGGCGAGAACGGGGCGTTCCTGTCCGGCGGCCAGAAACAGCGGATCGCGATCGCGCGGGCGCTGTTGCGGGACAGTCCGATCCTGTTGCTGGACGAACCGACGAGCGCGCTGGATTCGCAGTCCGAACACCTGGTCCAGGAGGCGCTGCAGCGGCTGACCGCCGGGCGGACGACCATCATCATCGCGCACCGCCTGTCGACGATCCTGCACGCCGACCGGATCGTGGTGATCGAGGGCGGCAAGGTCGCCGAGACGGGCAGCGCCACGGAATTGCTCGACCAGCAGGGTCCGTTCCGGACCCTTTACGAACACCAGTACAAGAACGCGCTGCAAAACAAGTGAGCCGACAGCCCGGGCGCAAGGGCGTCGCACCGCCGCGAAGGGAAGTCGCCTTGCGCCGCTTGCGATACGGTTGCGCCACTTGCTAGGCTGTGGCGACCCCGCACGATCACTTGCCCGGATGGAGGCAGATGCGACTATTTCTTGTTTTGGCACTATCCGGAGCCGTCGTCTCCGGTTGCGAGAAATGCAGCCCCAACCCCTATACCGGGGTGAATGTCGGTGTCGGAACCGGCGGGGTCCATGGCGGCGTGTCGGTCGGGCGGCAATGCGGCCCGGTGAATATCAATGTCGGGGCCGGCAACTACTATCACTTCGATTGGTGATCCGGACTGCGCCCGGTCAGCCTTTGCGTTTGCTGTACATGCGCTCCGACCTCGGGTCGCATGACCGAACTGTAGCCCGCCTACACTCTTCCCTAGGAAAATTTCTCCTTTTGGCACAAACTCGTTGCAGCATGCCAAGCCTCGCTATCTCATTCCGTTCATGACCAGCCCATCGCTAACATCGGAACAATCGGCTGGTGGCCAGCTGGTCCGGTTCGCGGGCCAGCTTCTGACGCGAAGCCTCGGCAGCATCGAGGCGCCGCTGGCCCGGTTCCGCGCCGAAAGCGGTGACGTGATCCTCGATCTCTCCGACGTGGAGGCGCTGGATACCGGCGGCGCCTGGATGATTGCCGATCTCAGGCGCAGGCTGGAAGCCGAGGGTGTGAGCGTGCAGATCACGGGTGCGGATCCCGCGCGGGCTGCCCTGATCGAAACCGTATCCCGGAACATGCCCGAGGAACTGGTTCCCGAGGGTCCGCCCGGCGGGTTCGTGGCTTGGCTTGAGCGGTTGGGAAAAGGAGTTGTCGGCGCCTGGACCGACACCCTGTCGGTCCTTGGATTCCTCGGTCTGACGCTGCACCGCCTGCTTCGGTGTCTTATCATGCCCTGGCGGCTTCGCGGCGCGTCGCTGGTGACGCAGATGGAAGAAACCGGTTTCAAGGCCGTGCCCATCGTCGCCCTCATGGGGTTTCTGATCGGTGTCGTGCTGGCCTTTCAGGGCGCCACCCAATTGCAGCAATTCGGCGCCGAAGTGTTCGTGGTCGAACTGATCTCGATCTCGGTTCTGAGAGAATTGGGGATACTGCTGACGGCGATCATCGTCGCGGGCAGGTCGGGTTCGGCCTTTACCGCCTCTATCGGTTCGATGAAGGTGCAGGAAGAGCTCGACGCGATGCGCACACTGGCGCTGGACCCGATCGAGGTTCTCGTCGTGCCGCGCATCCTCGCGCTGCTGATCGTTCTGCCGGTTCTGGGGTTCATCGCCGACATATCCGGCCTGATCGGCGGCGCGCTGATGAGCTGGATCGACCTGGGCGTCAGTCCGGGCATGTTCGTCACGCGGCTGAAGGAAAACACCGATGTCTGGCATTTCGCCGTCGGCATGATCAAGGCGCCTTTCTTTGCGCTGGTCATCGGCGTGATCGCCTGCTGGCAAGCCATGCAGGTGCAGGGGTCGTCCGAAAGCCTGGGACGCAGGACGACGGCCTCGGTCGTTCAGTCCATTTTCATGGTCATCACGCTCGACGCGCTGTTTTCGATCTTTTTCTCGGAAATGGGGATCTGACATGGACGGCACGCCAGCCCCGCGTACGACCCAGGCCGACGCCGAGCGCGAGGCGGTGATCCGTGTGCGCGGCCTGACCAACCGGTTCGGACCGCAGGTGGTGCATGAAAACCTCGACCTCGACGTCTGGCGGGGCGAGGTTCTGGGCGTCGTCGGCGGCTCGGGCACCGGCAAATCGGTGCTGATGCGGAGCATCGTGGGCCTGAACAAACCCGCGGCCGGCAGCATCGAGGTTCTCGGGGTCGATGTGCTGAACGGCACCGAAGCCGACCGGAGGCGCATCGAGAAAAGCTGGGGCGTTGCGTTCCAGTATGGGGCGCTGTTTTCGTCGCTTACCGTGCTGCAGAACGTCTTGGCGCCGATGCGCGAGCATCTGAAGATCAGCGAACGGCTGATGCAGGAGCTAGGCGAATTGAAGATCAGCCTCGTCGGCCTGCCCCTGACCAGTTGCAGCAAGTTCCCGTCCGAGCTTTCGGGCGGCATGCGCAAGCGGGCGGCGCTGGCCCGCGCCTTGGCGTTGGATCCCGAGATCGTGTTCCTGGACGAGCCGACAGCGGGGCTGGACCCGATCGGAGCGGCGGCCTACGACGATCTCATCGGCGAGCTTCAGCGGGCCCTTGGACTGACGGTTTTCATGGTGACGCATGACCTCGACAGCCTTTACGCCATCTGTGACCGGGTTGCGGTACTTGCAGAGAAGCGCGTCTTGGTTGAGGGTCCGATAGAGGACATGGCTTCGGTGGACCATCCGTGGGTCCGCGAATACTTCACCGGGCCTCGGGCACGCGCTGCAAGCGAGAAAGGTCGGAGCACCTAGGAACGGCGATGGAAACCAAGGCGAACTACATACTGATCGGGGCATTCACGCTGGCAGGTATTCTTGGCCTGTTCGGGTTCCTGCTGTGGCTCGCCAAGTTCGAGGTGACCCGCCAGTACGACTATTACGACGTACTCTTCGACAACGTGTCCGGTCTTTCGACCGCGGGAACCGTTCTGTTCAACGGCCTTCCGGTCGGGCAGGTGATCTCGCTGCAGCTTGACGACGACGATCCGTCCAAGGTCCGCGTCCGGCTGGAAGTGGATGCCGATACGCCGATCAAGACCGACACGATCGCGGAACTGCAGTCGCTGGGCGTAACCGGGGTCAGCACCGTCGCGCTGTCGGGGGGATCGGCCAGCGCCGCCCTACTGCCATCGGGCGGCGTGATCAAAAGCCGGCGCAGCGCGCTGCAGTCAATCTTTGAAGGGGCGCCGGAACTGCTGAGCAAGGCCATCACCTTGATGGAGGACCTGCAATCCATCGTGGACGACAAGAACCGCGCCGCGGTCAGCGAGTTGCTGGAAAACCTCTCATCCGCATCGGGCAAGCTGGACCGCGCCCTGACCGATTTCGAAACCCTGTCGGACGATCTCGGCAAGGCCTCGCAGGAGATCTCGGCCTTCAGCGGCAAGCTGGGGCAACTGTCCGATACCGCCGAAAAGACGCTGACCACCGCCGAGGAAACCCTGTCGTCGGCCAAGCAGGCCGCGGATACCGCCGTCGGAACGCTCGACACCGCAAACCAGGCCTTCGCCACCGCCGAGGGCCTGATGCAGAACGAGTTGACGGAATTCCTCAAGCACGGCACCGATGCCGCAAGGACGCTGGATACGACGGTGAAGACGCTGGAACCCACGGTCGTCGCGACGATCGAGTCGGCGCAGACCCTGATCGAACAGCGGCTGCCGCAATTGGCGGACCAGGTGCTGGAAACCGCCCAGGTGCTGGAAGAACAGATCAACATCGTCGGCGCGGACGCCGCCAAGCTGATCACCCGCTATGACGAGGTCGGCAAGACCGCGCAGGCCCGGCTCGACCAGACCGCCAGCGCGATCACCGCCTTCGAGATCGCAACCAACGATGCCAAGGAAGCGATCGCCACCATCAACGCGGCGGTTCAGCAGGACCTGCCGGGGATGATGGAGGATCTGCGCAGCGCCGCGCAGACCGCCAACCGCGTGGTCGGTGAAGTGGGCACGGACGTGTCCGAGGTCTCGGACCGCCTGAAGCTGCTGTCCGACGAGGGCAGCGTCGCGCTTGCCGTGGCGACGGAAACCTTCTCCAATGCCAACGAAACCTTGACCGCGATCACCAAGGCGATGGACACCGCGCAGGACACGCTGGGAGTGGCGGAACAGACGTTTTCCTCGGTCAACAAGGTGGTGAACGAGGATGTGGAAACCATCGTGTCCGACGTGCGCGGGGCGGTCGACGCGCTCTCGACCACGGCTCACCGGGTGGCGGACAATTTCGACACGATTTCCGCCGAGATCATGAGCGCGTCGAAATCGGCCTCGGAACTGGTCGGCACCATCGACACGATCGTGCAGGAGAACCGTCGTCCGATTTCCGAGTTCCTGCGCTTCGGATTGCCGCAACTGGAACGCTTCGTCGAGGAATCCCGGCGTCTTGTCAGCAATGTCGACCGCCTGGTCGACCGGGTGGAGCGCGACCCGGCGCGCTTCCTGCTTGGAACCCAAAGCTCGGAGTTTCGCCAATGAGATGGCACGCCCACATGGTCGCATTGAGCACGATCCTTCTTCTGACCGGTTGCGCCGGCCTTGGGTCGCTCACCAAGGCGGTCAAGCAACCGAACGATCTGTATGTGCTAACGCCGAAAAGCACGTTCTCCCAATCGCTGCCGCGCATCGACCAGCAGGTCGTGGTCGAGGAGCTTACCGCCACCGCCGCGGTGGACACGGACCGCATCGCGGTGCAGCCGACCCCGCTGCAGGTTCAGTACCTTCCGCAGGCGCGCTGGGTCGACCGGGCCCCGCTGATCGTGCAGGCGCTGCTGATCGAAAGCTTTGAAAACTCCGGCAAGGTCGCCGCGGTGGGCCGTTCCACGGTCGGGCTGCGCGCGGATTACCAGATCGTCACGGAACTGCGCGAATTCCAGGCCCACGTGGTGCCCGGATCAGGCCAGCCCCCGACGCTGCAGGTCGATGTGCGGATGAACATCAAGATCATCGACACCTACGAAGACCACATCATCGGATCGCGCTCGTTCCAGGAGTACCAGATCTCGGCAAGCGACAAGGCGCCGGAACTGGCGGCGGCCTTTGACGAGGCGCTGGGCGATGCGATGCGCGATGCCGTCGAATGGAGCATCCGCACCATGCATTCCCACGCCTCGCGGAATCCGAGACCGTCGCTGAACTGATCGGTCGTGCGCCGAGATCGCGGCCGCTCTAGCCGACGATCATCTGCTTCATCCGCAGCGCCTCGTATTCCAGTTCGTTCAACCGGAAATGGATGACGTCGCCGATCGAGATCACGCCGCACAGGTGGCCGTCCTTCATCACGGGCATGTGCCGGAAGCGCCCTTCGGTCATGCGCTTGAGAATGTCCATCAGATAGTCGTCGGGCGTGCAGGTATGCACGTCGCGGGTCATCAGTTCCTCGACGGTCTGCGGCAGGGTGTGGCCCGGCGTTTCGGCAAGCCGTCGCACGATGTCGCGCTCGGACAGGATGCCCTGCAGATCGCCATTCTGGTCGGTCACCAACACGGCGCCGATGCGTTTCTCCTTCATCAGTTCGACGACGTGGTGGATCGTGTCGGCCGGCCGCACCGCAACGATCACGTCCCCCTTGCCTTCCAGCAGCTTGGCCACGGTCGATTGCGCGTGCGACAAATTCGACTCGGGCGTCTGGCTGTAGGTGTGCTGGTCCTCCTTGTCGCCGCGCATCGGTGCCTGGTAAGAGGTCGGGGCCATGGATGGGTATCCTCCTGTGTCGGTCGAGGTTTTCACCCCCACCTTACCGCAGGCGCGCGACCTGTATAGAGTACAAATACGTCGACCGCCGCCAAATGCCGCAGAACAAGGGGTTTTCAACGTCTTGCCCGATCTTCACCTGACCCCGCTCACCGGCGCCCTGATCGTCTTCATCGTGGTCGTCTGCGGCCACCGCTTCCGTCTGGCGTGGAAGGAACAGACCCCGGGCTGGCAGCGGCGCGCATGGGCGTTCGGGATACCGGCGGCAATCGGCCTGCTGGTGCTGGCGTTTCTTCCCCTGAAGTACTGATGGCGGTTTGACTCCGCTAGGGGGCGCTGTCATACGCCGGGTGCGTTTCTACTGGAGGTTCCTTGATGCGCCGATGGTCTGTCCTGACCCTGGTCCTGCTCGTTTCCGGCTGCCTGTTCGACAAGGAGCCCGAAGTGGTCCGCCTGTCCGGCGAAACCATGGGAACGACCTACAACGTGACCGCCATCGGCGAGGATCTGGACGAAGCGGCGCTGGGCCGGTCGGTCGAGGAAACCCTGGCCGCCGTCAATGCCAAGATGTCGAATTGGGACGAGGCGTCCGAAGTGTCGACCTTTTCCGCCTCGGACAGCACCGCCCCGATCCCGGTCTCGGCCGAGTTCGCGACCGTGATCGCAGCCGCCAACGAGGTCCACGCCAAGAGCGGCGGCAAATTCGACGTGACCCTTGGACCCTTGATCGAACTGTGGGGCTTCGGCCCGCGCAAACCCGAAGACCCGGTACCGTCGGACGAGGACATCGCCGCCGCCCTGGAAAAGGTGGGGCAGTCGGAGCTTCTGTCGCTGGACCAGTCCGCGGGAAAGCTGGCCAAGGCGGACGGCAGCGTCGGCATCAACCTGTCCGCAATCGCCAAGGGCTACGGCATCGACGCGGTTGCTGCGGCGCTGACGGCGGCCGGCATCGAGAACTACATGGTCGAGATCGGCGGCGATCTGGTGACACGCGGCAAGAACGACAAGGGCGAGGCCTGGCGGATCGGCATCGAAAAACCCGAACCCGGTTCGCAGACGGTGCAACTGGTGGTGCAGGTGAGCGACCTGGGCATGGCGACCTCGGGCGACTACCGGAATTTCTTCGAACAGGACGGCGTCCGGTATTCGCACATCATCGACCCGACAACCGGGCGGCCGATCACGCACCGGACGACCTCGGTCACGGTGCTGGCGGACACGGCGATGATGGCCGACGCCTGGGCGACCGCGATGCTCGCGCTGGGCCAGGAAGAGGGCCTGAAAGTCGCCGAGGCCAACGATATCGCTGTGTTCTTCATCGCTCGGGATGTGACAGGCGGCGACGAAGCCTATATCACGGTGCACAGCAACGCGTTCAAGGACGCGCTGGCGCGGAACTGACGGGACGGAGACCGACATGACGACATTCATTCTGGCTTTCGTGCTTCTGGTGATCGTTGTCGTCGGCATGTCGCTGGGCGTCATGCTGATGGGCAAGACGATCAAGGGCAGTTGCGGCGGCCTGAACGCGATCTCGGGGGCCGACAAATGCGTCGTCTGCCAAAAGGACATCGACCCGGACAGCCCGTTGCGGGACAAGCTGCAGTGCAAGCGCGCCCGCAAGATGCTGAACCAGATGGACAGCAAGGCGGACGCCTGAGCCCGGATCGGTTCCGGCGTCTCCGGGCCGGACCCGCATAGCGTCAGAACCTCCTTCGCGGGCCGCAGATTTCCCGATACGTTAGCAAGTGAACGAATTGCGGGAGCGGCGGGGCGCATGGCCGAAGCGAAGAACATCCTTTTCATCATGTTCGACCAGCTGCGATGGGATTACCTCAGCTGCTACGGCCATCCGCATCTGCACACGCCGAATATCGACCGGCTGGCGGCGCAGGGTGTCCGCTTTGCCCGCGCCTATATCCAGTCTCCGATCTGCGGCAGTTCCCGCATGTCCACCTATACCGGGCGATACGTGCATTCCCACGGCGCGTCCTGGAACGGCATCCCGTTGAAGGTCGGCGAACTGACCATGGGCGATCACTTGCGTAAGGCCGGGATGGACTGCTGGCTGGTCGGCAAGACCCACATGCGCGCCGATGCCGAAGGCATGGCGCGCCTCGGGCTGGAGCCCGACAGCCTGATCGGCGCGCGGGTGGCGGAATGCGGTTTCGACGTGTTCGAACGCGATGACGGCATGCTGCCCGAGGGGCCGGACGGATACTACGATCCCGACGGGGCCAGAGAATACAACAAGTACCTGCAGTTCAAGGGATACGAGAGCGACAATCCCTGGCACGATTTCGCGAATTCCGGCCTGGACGCGGAAGGCAACGTGCTGTCTGGCTGGTTCCTGAAGCACTCTCCCGAAGCCGCCAACATCGCGGAAGAGGACAGCGAGACGCCGTACCTCACCAGGCGCGGCATCGAGTTCATGGAGACGCATGAAGGCCCGTGGTGCTGTCACCTGAGCTACATCAAGCCGCATTGGCCCTACATCGTGCCGGAGCCCTATGCGTCGATGTACGGCCCCGAACACGTGCTGCCGGTCAACCGGTCCGAGGCCGAGCGTCAGAATGCGCATTCGGTGCTCAAGGCGTTCATGGACACGAAAGTCGGTCAGACCTTTTCCCGCCAGGACGTGCGCGAGGCAGTGATCCCCGCCTACATGGGCCTGATCAAACAGGCCGACGACCAGATGGGCCGCCTGTTCGACTGGATGGAACGGACCGGCCGGATGCAGGACACGATGATCGTGCTGACTTCGGATCACGGCGATTTCCTGGGCGATCACTGGATGGGCGAAAAGACCTTCTATCACGACGCCTCGACCAGGGTGCCGCTGATCATCTACGATCCGTCCCCACAAGCGGACGCGACGCGCGGAACCGTCTGCGACGCCCTGGTCGAGTCGATCGACCTTGTCCCGACCTTCGTCGAGGTCGCGGGCGGCGAGATCGCGGGCCACGTTCTCGAAGGACACTCGCTGCTGCCGATCCTGCATGGCGAAGCCGATGAGACCGGACGGAGTTTCGTCATCAGCGAATACGACTATTCCGGCTCGCCGGTGGCGAACATGCTGGACGCAGGCGTGCGCGACGCGGTGACTTTCATGGTGGCAACCAAGGAATGGAAGCTGGTCCATTGCGAAGGCGGTCACCGCCCGATCCTGTTCGACCTGGAAAACGATCCGGGCGAACTGGTCGATCTGGGCGCCAGCGCCGATCATTCCGAGGTGATCGACGAAATGTACGATCACCTGTTCCGCTGGGCGCGCCGACCGTCGCAGCGGACTACGCGATCGCATCGGCAATTGATGGACATGCGGACCGAAAGCCGTGGCCGCGGCGTCGTCATCGGCGTCTATGACGAGAATGACACGCCGCTGGAACTGACCGTCAAATACCGTGGCCGCAAGGCGAAACCGTACAGAGAGTATCTTGCCAAGAAATAGGCCGTTCGCGTTCAGTCAGCGAGAGAAACCCACAGGACCCGGGCATCCTCTTCGCTGGTCGAAACGCAGCCATGCCCCATGCCGCTGTCGTAATAGACCGAGTCACCCGCCTTCATGTGCAGCGGGCGATAGTGTTCGGTGTAGAGAATGACCTCGCCGCTGATCACGAACATGAACTCTTCGCCCCGGTGGCGCACCCAGGTCTCGAACTCGGACATGTCCCGCGCCTTGATCGTGCTGATATAGGGCAGCATGCGCTTTGTGGTCAGTTCATTGCAAAGAAGCTCGTGGTCGTAGGTGCGCGTCACCTGATGCTCGCCCTCGCCCGACCGGGTATGGTCGCGGCGCCCGGAAATGTCGCTTTGCGCCGATTGCAGGAACAGCTGTGGCGTTTCCAGTTCCAGGGTCTGCATCAGGCGGCGGATGATCTCGAAGCTGGGCCGCGTCTGGTTGTTTTCGATCTTCGACAGCGTCGAGCGGCCTATGGCCGCCGCTCTGGCTGCTTCCTCCAGCGTCAGCCCCTTTTCCTTGCGGGCATCCCGAATCATTTTGCCCAGGGTTTCCCCGTCCGGAGCCTCCATCGCCTCGGCGGCGGGTCCTGTATCTTCTGATTGAACCGGTTCCATGCGCACGAAATCCCCTGTTTCTCACACAGCTTATGTTTGATGCATCATTTAGTCAAAATTTCCCCAACATATCTTTTGTTGATTATAGGGAAAAAGTTTCCTATTGGAGACATACCATGGTATACGGCGGCCGCATATCTGTTGTGGAACACGCTACTCCGAAGGGACAGCCCATGAGTGCAATTGACCCGATCACCTTGTCCGCAGCTGATGGTGGCTTTCCCTGTACCGGATTCGGCCCTAACCTCGCCCCTGTCGTTCACGTTGCAGATTGCGCCGCCAAGGTATTCCGCGGCCGCGCAGAACATTCACGAGAAAGGCACACGTCATGACTGACGCGCCCAAACGCACCCCGCTCTTTGATTTGCATGTCGAGCTTGGCGGCAAGATGGTTGACTTCGCCGGCTGGGAAATGCCGGTGCAATATCCGATGGGCATCATGGGCGAACACAACCAGTGCCGTGAAAAGGCTGCGCTTTTCGACGTCTCGCACATGGGACAGGTGATGCTGAAGGGCGAGAACGTGGGCGAAAAGCTCGAGGCGATCTGCCCGCAGGTCTTCTCCAGCCTGAAGGAAGGCAAGGCGCGCTACGGCTTCTTCACCAACGACGCCGGCGGGATCATGGACGATCTGATCGTGTCGAACGCCGGCGATCACTTTTTCGTCGTGGTGAACGCCGCGCTGCGCCACCAGGACATCCCGCACATGAAAGCCAGCCTGGAAGGCGTCGAAGTGACCGAGATCTTCGACCGCGCGCTGATCGCCGTGCAGGGTCCAAGCGCCGAGGACGTGGTGGGCGGGCTGTGCCCCGCGGCGCGCGACCTGAAGTTCATGGAAACCGCCATCGGCGACATCGACGGCGTCGCCTGCCGCATTTCGCGTCTTGGGTACACCGGCGAGGACGGCTTCGAAATCTCGATCCCCAAAGACAAGGCGATCGGCATCGCCCGAGCATTCCTGGCGCATGAAGACTGCGAACCGGCCGGCCTTGGCGCGCGTGACAGCCTGCGGCTTGAGGCGGGCCTTTGTCTTTACGGGAATGACATCGACCAGACGACATCGCCCGTCGAGGCGAACCTGTCCTGGGCGATCCAGAAACGCCGCAGGGAAGAGGGCGGCTTTCCCGGCTCGGCCCGCATCCAGAAGGAACTGGCCGAAGGCACGATGCGCAAGCTGGTCGGCATCCGGCCCGAAGGCCGCGCTCCGGCACGCCAGGGCGTCGAGATCCAGAACCTTGGCGGAGACACCATCGGCCAGATCACCTCGGGCGGCTTCGGCCCCACCGTCGGCGGTCCGGTCGCAATGGGCTATGTTTCGGCCGGCCATGACCGGCCGGGCGAAAAGGTGAACCTCATCATCCGCGGCAAGGCGCAACCGGCCGAGGTTGTGGCGCTGCCCTTCGTCACCCAAAATTACAAGCGATAAGTCAGGAGAAAAACATGGCGACCTATTACTCGGAAGAACATGAGTGGATCACCGTCGAAGGTGACATCGCCACCCTCGGCATCACCCAGCACGCCGCCGATCAGCTGGGCGACGTCGTCTTCGTCGAGCAGAAGGAAACCGGCGACGAATTCGGCAAGGGCGACGAGATCGGCGTGATCGAGTCGGTCAAGGCCGCCTCGGAGATCTACGCGCCCGTGGATGGCGAGGTGGTCGAGGTGAACGAGGAACTGGCCGACAACCCGGGCGCGCTGAACGACAGCCCCGAAGGCGACGCCTGGATCTACAAGATCAAGCTTGCCGACGCATCGCAGCTTGAGGAGCTGATGGATCTGGACGGCTACAAGGCCTTTATCGGCTGACCGCTTCATCTTTTCCCAAATACTCCCGCCGGAGGCATCCGCAACCTCCACGGGGCGCCAGTTTCGACACAGGAGCGCAGACATGGCCTTCAAACTGACCGATTACGAAGCCTACGACTTCGCCAACCGCCGCCACATCGGACCCAGCCCCCGCGAGATGGCCGACATGCTCAAGGTGATCGGGTTCAAGACACTCGACGAACTGATCGACGCGACCGTTCCGCCCGCCATTCGGCAGGAAGAGCCGCTGGACTGGGGTCCGGCCATGACCGAGCGCGACGCGCTCTATCACATGAAACAGGTCGCCTCGAAGAACAAGGTGCTGACATCGCTGATCGGGCAGGGCTACTACGGCACCACGACACCGGCGCCGATCCTGCGCAACATCCTGGAAAACCCGGCCTGGTACACCGCCTACACGCCCTACCAGCCCGAAATCTCACAGGGGCGGCTCGAGGCGCTGTTGAACTATCAGACCATGGTCAGCGATTTCACCGGTCTGGACGTGGCCAACGCCTCGCTGCTGGACGAGGCGACCGCGGCGGCCGAGGCGATGGCGATGGCCAAGCGCGGTGGACGGTCCAAGGCGAACAACGCCGCTTTCTTCGTCGACAGGAATTGCCACCCGCAGACCATCGCGGTGATCAGGACCCGCGCCGAACCACTGGGCATCGATGTCACGGTTGCCGATCCCGACGATCTGGATCCCGGCGCGGTCTTTGGCGCGATCTTCCAGTATCCGGGCACCTACGGCCATGTGCGCGACTTCACCGCCGAAATCGCGGCCCTGCACGAACATAACGCCATCGCCATCGTCGCCGCCGACATCCTGTCGCTGGCGCTGCTGAAATCGCCGGGAGAGATGGGCGCGGACATCGCCGTCGGCTCGACGCAGCGTTTCGGCGTTCCCATGGGCTTCGGCGGCCCACACGCCGCCTACATGGCCACGACCGACAAGCTCAAGCGGGCGATGCCGGGGCGGATCATCGGCGTGTCGATCGACAGCCGCGGCAACAAGGCCTACCGCCTGGCGCTGCAGACCCGCGAGCAGCACATCCGCCGCGAGAAGGCCAACTCGAACGTCTGTACCGCACAGGCTCTGTTGGCGGTGATGGCCTCGATGTACGCGGTTTACCACGGGCCGGACGGCATCAAGGCCATCGCCCAGTCGGTGCACCGCAAGACCTCGCGCCTGGCTGCCGGGCTGGAGGAGCACGGTTTCAAGGTCGAACCCGAAGTGTTCTTCGACACCATCACGGTCGAGGTCGGCCCGCTGCAGAAAACCGTCATGGAGGCGGCCGTCGCCCGCGGCGTCAACCTGCGCAAGGTGGGCGAGACCAGGGTCGGCATCAGCCTTGACGAACAGACCCGCGCCGAGACCATCGAAGCGGTGTGGGGCGCCTTCGGCATCGACAAGAAGGACGACAGCGTCAGGAACCGCGCCTACCGGCTGCCGGACTATGCGCTTCGCGAAACGCCCTATCTCACCCACCCGATCTTTCACAAGAACCGGGCCGAGGCCGAGATGACCCGCTACATGCGCCGTCTGGCAGACCGCGACCTGGCGCTGGACCGGGCGATGATTCCGCTGGGTTCCTGCACCATGAAGCTGAATGCGACGATCGAGATGATCCCCGTCACCTGGCCGGAATTCTCGAACCTGCACCCTTTCGTGCCCGAGGACCAGGCGCAGGGCTATCACGAGATGATCGCGGACCTGAATGACAAGCTGTGCCAGATCACCGGCTATGACGCGATCAGCCAGCAGCCGAACTCGGGCGCGCAGGGCGAATATGCCGGGCTGTTGACCATCCGCAACTATCACATCGCGCGCAGCGAGGGGCATCGGAACGTCTGCCTAATCCCGACCTCGGCGCATGGCACCAACCCGGCCTCGGCGCAGATGGTCGGCTATCAGGTGGTGCCGGTGAAATCGGACGCGCATGGCAACATCGACGTCGCCGATTTCCGCGAAAAGGCCGAGAAGCACACGGACCAACTGGCGGCCTGCATGATCACCTATCCCTCCACTCACGGCGTGTTCGAGGAAACGGTGCAGGAGGTCTGCCAGATCACCCACGAACATGGAGGTCAGGTCTATATCGACGGAGCCAACATGAACGCGATGGTCGGCCTCTCGCGACCCGGCGATATCGGCGGCGACGTGAGCCACCTGAACCTGCACAAGACCTTCTGCATTCCGCATGGCGGCGGCGGCCCCGGCATGGGCCCGATCGGCGTCAAGGCGCACTTGGCCGAGCATTTGCCGGGCCACCCGGAATACGGCTCGGCCGTGGGGCCGGTGTCGGCGGCGCCTTTCGGCTCGCCCTCGATCCTGCCGGTCAGTTGGGCCTACGTGCTGCTGATGGGCGGTGCGGGTCTGACGCAGGCGACCAAGGTGGCGATCCTGAATGCGAACTACATCGCCGCGCGGCTCAAGGATGCGTACAAGATCCTCTACACCTCGAAATCCGGCCGCGTGGCGCATGAATGCATCCTCGACACCCGGCCGCTGGCGGAAGACGGAAACGTCAACGTCGATGATATCGCCAAGCGCCTGGTCGACTCGGGCTTCCATGCGCCGACCATGTCCTGGCCGGTCGCCGGCACCCTGATGGTGGAGCCGACCGAATCCGAACCCAAGGACGAGTTGGACCGTTTCTGCGACGCCATGCTGTCGATCCGACAGGAAGCGCAGGACATCATCGACGGCAAGATCGACCCCGAGAACAACCCGCTCAAGAACGCGCCCCACACGGTGCGCGACCTGGTGGGCGAATGGGATCGTCCTTATACCCGCAAACAGGCCTGCTTCCCGGCAGGATCCCTGGGCGTCGACAAGTACTGGTCGCCGGTGAACCGTGTGGACAACGCCTATGGCGACCGGCACCTGGTCTGCACCTGCCCGCCGATGTCGGATTACGAGGAAGACGCGGCCTGACGGCCGCAAGCGCCTGATTCCGTCGAGAACGTTGAGTACAATCAGCGGGCCGGTTGAACCGGCCCGTTTCTACTTCATGCGTCGCAGGCAGCGATACCCATCGCAATGATCCTGGCCCCCGAGATCCGATAGATCGGGTTCAACCGGTTTCTTCCGGTCTTCATGTACCAGTCCCGCAAAGGCTGAGGATAGTACTGCGAGATGACGCGCGAGAAATATTCGAACCGGTCCGGCGCAAGACGCCGCCCGTTCAGCGATGGGCCGTGAAACCCGAACTGGGTTTCGGGCAGGATGCAGGTGTTCGGCAGACCCAACAGCATCGTGCAGGTCGAAAAACAGAACTTGCCGCGGATCTCGACCCGCTGACCGCTGGCGCGCAGCCTGCGGATCTGAAAGAGCCGCGCCTTGATCGAACCGCCCCGGTCATTGCCGACAACGTGAGGCGCTGGTGACGTGTTCTCGGCCGACACCTGCCCTGTCCCGCCGATACCGAGTGCCAGCACCACCGCCGCGATGGCTGACGCAAGGCGGTGTGCTTTTTCTGGTGACCGGGCACAGCTTTCCCGGGGCCGCGATGCGGCCTGGTCGGCATTGTTCATGGAACCGCCCCCTGGTTCTGCCTGTCCGAAGCAAGGACAGGGTCACGCGCCGCGCCGGCGCCAAAGGAACCGCGGACGGGCGCTCAATAGGAGCTTCAATTAATCGAGTAACAAGGCGTCAATCCTATCAGGATCGCCCGAAAAAGTCGAGTTTGGGGAGCCAAAAGCAAAAGGCCCGCCAAAGGGGCGGGCCTGTGATCACGCCAACTGGGCGCGATTCAGTTGATGGTGCCGGTGGTGCTGATGGTCGAACCGCCACCGCCGCCGCCCGCAGCGGCAGCAACAGCAAGAAGGCCGGCGCCGGCGCCGATCAGCGGCACGAGATTCGTTGCGTTTTCGAGGAGGGCCGCGCATTCCGCGCGTTCGGCGTTTTCCGGCTTCAGGCACAACTCCCGGGTGAGTTGAACGGTCTGCGGCTGCGGCTGCACGGTATTCTGCGCGAATACGGGCGCCGCTGTCACGGCCAAGGCCGCGGCAGCAATCAGGGTTTGTCGGATCGCCATAAACAGTCTCCTCGGAAATCTCTAAAGGGGCACTACGAGCCAATTTCAGTTTGAACCGCTTTTTTTGCCAGCGGTCAATACGGGTTTTTCGATTTGTGGCTATTTTGCATCGAGTTGCGCGTTTACCTTTCGTAAGATTCAGACGTCAATTCGGGCTGCAAGCCAAGAAAACAAGGGCGTGAACGTCATTGTCTTGATCCGGTGGAGTCGCGATTTCGCGTGGGGAAATTTCTACTCTACTTACGCAATGGTCCGGTATTTACCTCCGGTCTCGAATTGAGTTATCGGCACAACCGGAAGCTTTACTCTTGCATTGGATGTTGTGTACCCCATGACCGTTTTCTGGGCCTCTTTTGCCGCGTCCCTCCTGACCTGTACCATCCTGGTTCTCACCAAGAACAAGCACCTTCGACTGACCGGTTCCGGCGACGATACCGCCGCGATCCAGGCGTCGCACACCGCGCCGACCCCACGGATCGGCGGCGTGGCGGTCATGGCCGGCATGCTGGCCGGCGCCGGGGTCGCCAGTTTCGAGGGTCAGCCGCTCTACCTGATTCTGTTGCTGACCTCTCTGCCGATGTACGCGACAGGCCTGGCGGAAGATCTGTTCCGCCACATCTCGACCAAGGTCCGCTACGCGGCATCCGCCCTGTCGGCGCTGGTCGCGGTCTGGGTTCTGGGCATCTGGATCACGACCGCCGATTCCTACGTTCTGGAATGGGCCTTCTATTTCACTCCGGCGGCCATCCTCGTGACGCTTTTCGTCGTGGCCAGCTATTGCCACGCCTTCAACCTGATCGACGGGCTCAACGGGCTGGCGTCGGGGACCGGCATCCTGATCGCCGTCGCCCTTGCCGCCATCGCCATTCGCAGTGGCCAGCCCGAGATCCTGACCATGAGCATGATCACGGCGGTTTCGATCGCGGGGTTCTTCGTCTTCAACTTCCCCTTCGGGCGCATCTTTCTGGGCGACGGGGGCGCTTACATCATCGGCTACATGCTGACATGGACCGCGCTGGTGATCCTGCATGCCGAACCGACGACCTCGACCTGGGCGATGTTCCTGCTGTTCTTCTGGCCGCTGGCCGACACGCTTTTCGCGATCTACAGGCGCCGGCGCAGGGGTGTCAGCCTCGACACCGCGGACCGGCTGCATTTTCACCAGTTGGTGCTGCGCGGGCTCGAGATCTTTTTCCTGGGCCGCAACAGGCGCATGGTCTCCAACCCGCTCGCAACCAGCGTGATGCTGCCCTTCATCGCAACGCCGATGATCGCGGGAGTGGTGTTCTGGAACGATCCGCTGATGTCCTTCATCGCGCTGGTGTTCTTTGGTGTCGCCTTCGTGGCGACGTATTCGCTGGGGATAGCGGCGGCTCAGGCGCGGCTGCGCCGGCCGCGCCTGCGTTTTCCGCAAAACGTCTCTCCGGCTGGTTGAGCATCACGATGATGTCGCCCGGCCAGATCCCGCACAAACATTCCAGCCGCGTAATGGGTTTTTTTTCGGAAGCCGCGGCGCTATAGCACCGGAAAAACAGGGCAGTGCAACGTGAATCAGGTTCTATCGCATAGGCAGTTCGATGACGCGGACACGTCGAAGGTCTGGCTGCTGGCGCAAGCCAAACCCAACATGCTGCCGCGTGCCCAGCACAATCTGGAAAACCAGGGATTCCGGTTGTTCATACCGCAGATCCGCGAGACCCGTCGTTCCGGCGGCCGGTTCAGCGAGAAGATCAGCCCCCTGTTTCCCGGCTACGTTTTCGTGCAGGCCGACCTGAGCTCCGGTCCCTGGCGCAAGATCAACAGCACCTACGGTGTGTCGCGGTTGGTCAGCTTCACCAGGGACCGCCCCGCCATCGTTCCCGCGGATCTGATCACCGACCTGCGCAGCCGGTTTTCAGCCGGGATGGACACGCCCCCAGAGGACTCTCTTGCAGCCGGCAGCGAGGTGCAGATCATCCACGGCCCCTTCGCCGGTTTCGCGGCCAAGGTCGAGTCGGTCGCCGCGAATGACCGCATCTGGCTGCTGCTTGATGTCCTCGGGCGCGAAACCCGGTTGTCGGCCGACAAGCGCAGCGTTATGCGCGCATGAGAAACGGAGAAACAACTGCGGAATCGCAACACATGGCACGGGATCCAGCATCGCAGCTTGTGCAGATTCGGCGGACTGAGTAGGAAGCCATGATCTCAGGAAAATCTCAGGTGGAGTTGACCGTGAAGAAAGTCTTGCCGCTTTTGGGCGTCTTGCTGCTGGCGAGTTGTGGTGTCGCCTATCACTCCTCCTCGGTGTCCGAAGGCGTCACCGATGCCGGCTCCAAGGTGCGGGTGATCCCGCTTACCGCCGAGACCGTGCTGGCCGCGAACCGGTCGAGCTATGTGCCCAAGCAATTGCCCGAAGCCTTTTTCGCTTCGGCGGGCACATCTGGCGGGTTCAACATGCCTTCGACCGCGATCGAACCGGCCTTCCTACCCGAGACGCGCCCCGGTCGGCTTGAGACCCGCGTGCCGCCGGAAGCCGTGCGCGACGCCTATCGCATCGGCATCGAGGACAAGCTGCTGCTGGCCACGCCCAGCGCCGCCACCTCGGTCGAACAGCTGAGCGGTCTGCTGGCGGCCGAGAACCGCCGCCAGGGCTATACGGTCCAGGATGACGGCGCGATCTCGATCCCGGACGTGGGCCGCGTGGTGGTGGCCGGAAAGACCCTGGAAGAGGCCGAGAATTCCGTCTTCAACAAACTGGTCGAGGCCGGCATCAACCCCGCCTTCAGCCTGGAGATCGCCGAGTTCAACTCGCAACGCGTGACCGTCGGCGGCGCGGTACAGAACGCCACCGTCGTGCCGTTGACGCTGACGCCGCTGCGCCTGAATCAGGCGATCAACGCGGCGGGCGGTTTCGACCTGGCCGATCAGGATTATGCCTCGGTGCGGATCTACCGCGACGGGACGCTCTATCAGATTCCGGTGACCGAGTATTTCAAGAAGGGCGAGTTGCAGAACGTCGTACTGCAGAACGGCGACAGCGTCTTTGTCGACACCGAATTCGAGCTCGACAAGGCGTCCGAGTACTTCGCGCAGCAGATCCAGCTGAACACGTTCCGACAGACGGCGCGCAAGAACGCGCTGGACGAACTGGAACTCGAGGTCGATCTTCGCCGCAGCGAGCTTGAGGAGCAGCGCGAGAATTTCAGCGACCGTCTGGCCGTCGACGCGGTGGAGCGCGACTATGCCTACCTGGTCGGCGAGGTCTTCAAACAGGCCCGCTACCCGCTGCCGTTCGAGCGTAGGGCAACCCTGGCCGATGCGCTTTACAGCGAAAGCAGCGGTTTCCATTCGCGAACGGGCAACCCGCGCCAGATCTACATCCTGCGTGGCAATGAAAACCCGAACGAGTTCTCGGGCGTGACCGCCTGGAATCTGGACGCGACGAACGCCGCGAATTTCATTCTGGCGACACGGATGGAACTGCGTCCGAATGACGTCATTTTCATAGCCGAACAGCCGATCACCAAGTGGAACCGGGTGCTGACCCAGCTGGCGCCGAACCTGGTGACCTCGTCGGTGGCAAGCGCCGTGAACTGATGCGCCGTTCCGCCTTGGCCTGAACCCGTCGATACATGAAAACTGGAACTTCCGAGTGACCAAAATCGAGCCGATCCACCGCAAGAATGTCACAACCGCGAATCAGGGTTCCGGCGCGCACCCGCCCGAGATCGCTCCGATCGATGACGACGAGATCGATCTGGTGGAACTGTTCCGGACGCTTTGGCGGGGCAAGTGGTGGATCGCAGGCTCCATGGCGGCGGCGATCTTCGTAGCCGCCTATTGGGCGTTCTTCATCGCAGTTCCCGTCTATTCGACGACTGCCTTCGTGACCCTGGAAAACCGCCAGGGGCAGGTGGTCGATTTCGAAAACGTCGTCTCGGGCCTGTCGGGCGATCAGACCAGCATCAACACCGAAGTCGAGGTGCTGAAATCCCGGGAACTCGCCAAGAAGCTGGTGGTTGAGCTGGACCTCGTCAACGACCCCGAGTTCAACCCGGACCTCCGCGACGACCCGGGATTTTCCATCGGCAAGGTCAAGGATTTCGTGCGGGGACTGATCGTCGCTCAAGATGAACCCGCCCCCGAGACGCCGGACCAGACCATCGAGGAGGTCACCACCAACGTCCTCAAGGCCTTCGATGTCTCGAACCTCCGCAATACCTACGTCTTTGCGATCAAGGCGACGACCGAGGACCCCGCCAAGTCCAAGCTGATCGCGGATACGCTTGCCGATCTCTACATCCTGAACCAGCTGGACGTGAAGTTCGAGGCAACCCAGCGCGCGACCGGATGGCTTTCGGAGCGGGTCGCGTCGCTGCAGATCGAACTGGAAACCGCCGAGGCCAAGGCCAAGGAATTCAACGCCGGCACCGAACTGATCAGCCCCGAAGCCTTCGAGGCGCTGAACCGGCAGGCCAAGGACACCCGCGAGCGACTGAAGGCGACCTCGGACCGGGTGGAGGAAATCTCGGCGCGCATCGCGCAACTCGAAGCCGCCGCCGCCTCGGGCGACCGGCAGAACATGGCGCAGGTCGCAAGCAATCCGACCCTGACCCAGAGCCTTGCGCGGGTCGAGGCCGGCACCATGCCGGCGGACCTGTTCGACACCCAGTTCCAGCAGCTGATCCAGAACGAAACCGTGGCGCGCGCGCGCGCGCAGAGCCAGACCGAAGGTCTGACCCAGTCGCTGACCAACATCGAAACCCAGATCGACCGCCAGTCGAAGGATCTGGTGACGCTGCAACAGTTGACGCGCGAGGCCGAGGCGGCGCGGTCGATCTATGAATATTTCCTGGGCCGCCTCAAGGAAACGTCGGTGCAGCAGGGCATCCAGCAGGCGGACAGCCGGGTTCTGTCCATGGCGGTGCTGCCCACCATTCCCTCGGCGCCCAAGAAAACGCGGGTCCTTGCGCTGGCGGGCATTCTTGGCCTGATGCTCGGCGCGGGTCTCGTCCTGATGCGGGAATTCCTCAACAACACCTTCCGCACGTCGCAGCAACTGGAACAATCGACCGGCGTCACGGTCATGGGCCAGATCCCCAGCCTGCCCGCGAAGCAGCGCAAGGACGTGATCCAGTACCTCCGCGAAAAGCCCACTTCAGCCGCGGCCGAAGCCATCCGCAACCTGCGCACTTCGGTCGCGCTGTCGAACGTGGACCAGCCGCCGCAGGTGATCATGCTCACCTCCTCGATCCCCGGCGAAGGCAAGACCACGCTGTCGCTGGCGCTGGCCCAGAGCTTTGCCTGCCTGAACAAGCGGGTTCTGTTGATCGAAGGCGACCTGCGCCGCCTCGTCTTCGCGGAGTATTTCTCGGCCGAAGACTACAAACGCGGCCTGATCGCCGTTCTGGCCGGCGACGCCGGCCTTTCGGACGTCGTCCGCCACATCCCCGAAGTCGGTGTCGATGTGCTGCTCGGCGAGAAATTCGAAGCCAACGTCGCCGACCTCTTCTCGTCCGAGCGGTTCGCGCAACTGATGACCGAGGCCCGGTCGCAATACGACGTCGTAATCATCGACACGCCGCCGGTGCTGGTCGTTCCCGACGCCCGCACGATCGCCCAGCATGTTGATGCGCTGCTGTTCGCCGTTCACTGGGATTCGACCGACCAGTCGCAGGTTGCCGAAGGTCTTCGCATGTTGGAAAGCGTCAATTTTCGCCCCTCCGGCCTGGTGCTCAGCCAGATCGACATGAAGGGCATGAAACGCTACGGATATGGCGGCCAATACGGCGCCTATGCGCAATACGGGCGGAAGTACTACACGAACTGATCGGCAGTTCGCGATGCCGCCGGCCGACGCCGGAACGCGGACATCCCCTGATGTCGATTCGCGTTCCGTCTATGTCGCGCGTGTCGCTTCCGGTCTGCCGCTGCGGTTCAGCAGCCTGTTGAAGCTCATCGAGATATGGGCGCGCTGGATATGGGCGACGGCATCCAGATCCCCCGCCTGCAGGGCCAGCCGGATCGCTTCCAACTCGTGGTGGAAGATGCGGAATTCGTCACTCAGATCCAGTTGCGCGGCCATCGCAGATGTCAGCCAGATGCGCTTGGTCTGGTAATAGAGCCGCTCCTGCACCGCGCGGAGCGGTTCGTTCGCGGTCAGGTCCAGCAGGGTCTGGAACACCAGCATGTCGAATTGCGTGAACGCGCGCGGGGTGCCGGAGGCCATGATGCGATGGCTCTGCCCGATCAGGTCGTCGAAGCGGGCTAGGTAGGCCGCATCCGGCGGCACGGGATCAAGGCGGCCGGTCAATTCCACCAGTTCGACCCGCAAGCGGTAGACCTGTTCCAGTTCGCCCAGATCGGCGTTTGTCACGAAGGTTCCGACGCCGTGCTGGGATTGCACCAGCCCCTCGTCCTCGAGCCGGGCGAGCACGCGCCGCAACGGCGTGCGACTGATGCCGAATTCCGCCGCCAGTTCCGCTTCGGACAGTTTCTCGCCCGGTGGATAGTCAAGCAGGCAGATGCGCTGGCGGATCTCGTGATGGATCGCGTCATGCCGATCGCGGACCCCGGTTTCAGCCATTCAGCCTTCCCCCGAGCCGCTCGAGCATGCCGATACATTGCGACAGCTGGTCCAGCGACAGAAACTCGTCGGCCTTGTGCGCCTGTTCGATCGAACCAGGGCCGCAGACGACCACGTCGGTGCCGAGCGCCTGGAAAATGCCCGCCTCGGTGCCAAAGGCGACCAGATCCGCGCCGTTGGCGCCAGTCAGTTCGGCCACGATGCGGCGCGCCTCGTTCTCGTCCGTCGGGATCAGCCCGGCCACTTCGCCGATCACGCTCAGTTCGATCGCAGCCTCGGGATGCACAGCGCGCATTCGCGGCAGCAGGTCCTCGTCGCAGTAGCGCGCCATTTCGGCCTTGACGAAATCGGCGTCCGCGGCCTGCACGGGCCGCATCTCCCAATCGATCTGCGCCTTCGAGGCGATCACGTTATGAGCGACCCCGCCGGTCAGCGCGCCCACGTTCACCGTGGTCCAGGGCGGATCGAAGCGGCTGGATGCGGGCGCCATGCCGCGCAACTGGTCTTTCAGACCCAGCAGCTTGTTGACATAGCGCACCGCGTATTCGACGGCGTTCACCCCCTGATCGGGCAGCGAGCCGTGCCCTTCCAGCCCGTGAAACCGGGTGGTGTATTCGTAGCAGCCCTTGTGCCCCTCGATGATGCGCATCCCTGTCGGTTCGCCGATGATGGCGATGCCCGGCGTCAGGTTCCGGTCGCGCAGAACCTGCGCCAGGTGCTGCGCGCCGAAACAGCCGACCTCTTCGTCATAGGTAAAGGCAAAGTGCAGCGGCCTCTCTCTAACCTGCGCCGCGTATGCCGGGGCCATGGCCAGGGTCGCGGCGATGAACCCTTTCATGTCGCAGCTTCCGCGACCGTAAAGCCGCCCGTCCCGCTCTGCCATCTGGAACGGGTCGCTGGTCCAATCCTGGTCGGCAATCGGAACCACGTCGCTATGCCCTGACAGCAGGATGCCGCCATCCACCTCGGGGCCGAGGGTGGCGAACAGGTTCGCCTTGGTGCCGCAAGGCGCGGTCATCAGATCGACCCGGGCGCCCGCCTCTCCGAGCAGATCGGCCATGTACGCGATCATCTCGAGATTGCTGTCGGCCGACACGGTGGGGAAGGCGATCAGGTCGGCCAGGATCTGTTTCGTACGCTCCAGCCGGTCCATCGTTCACTCCTTGACGAAAAGCTTGCGCTCGACATTGCAGAGGGTTTCCGCGGGGCCGTTTTCGGTGATCAGGATGGTTTCCGTGGTCTCCAATCCCCAGCTTTCCATCCAGAGCGCCGGCATGAAATGGAAGGTCATGCCCGGCTGCAGCACCGTCTCGTCCTCGGCGCGGATCGAGGCCGTGCGCTCGCCCCAATCGGGCGGATAGCTGAGGCCGATCGGGTAGCCGCAGCGACCCTCGCGGTGGATGCCGTGTTTCTTGAGCACCCCGATGAAGGCGTTGGCGATGTCGCAGGCGCGATTGCCTGCGCGCGCCGCATCCAGACCGGCAGCGATCCCTTCGAGTTGCGCCTGTTCGGCGTCCAGCATCTCCTGTGGCGGCTTGCCCAGATAGACGGTCCGGCACAGCGGAGCGTGATAGCGGCGATAGCAACCCGACAGTTCGAAGAACGTCGCCTCGTTCACACGCATCGGATCGCCGTTCCATGTCAGGTGCGCGGCGGTCGCGTCCAGCCCCGACGGCGTCAGCGGCACGATGGCCGGGTAATCGCCCCATATGTCCTCCACCCCGGTGATGCCGGCGTGAAAGATCTCGGCCACCAACTCGTTCTTGCGCAGGCCCGGTTCGGCCTTTGCGATTGCGGTGGCGATCACCTTCTCCGAGATCCGCGCGGCGTTGCGGATAAACGCGATCTCTTCGCCGGATTTCACGATGCGCTGCCAGTTGACCAGGGCGGTCGCATCGGTGATCTGCGAATCGGGCAGTTCACCGGTGAGAACCGCATGGGCCTTGGCCGAGTAGTAGTAGTTCTCCATCTCGACCCCGATGCGCGCCCTTTCCAGCCCCAGCGCCCGCATGTGCCCGGCCAGATCCTGCATCGGATGGCGCAGGGTGGATTGCACGAAATGGTCCGCGTATCCATGGATGTTCTCAGGCGCCATCCAGCAGGTGCGCCCGGCCCCGATGCTGTCCATGTAGCGCCCCCACCAGACGGGCTCGCCGGAGTGGGTCAGGATCACGCCCTGGTGCACGTAGAAGGACCAACCGTCATAGCCGGTCAGCCAGGCCATGTTGGACGGGTCGGTGACAAAGATCGCATCCAACCCGGCCCGCTCCATCGCCGACCGGGTGAGGGCGATGCGGCGGGCATATTCGGCGGAGCTGAAAGGTATGTTCTCGCGCGCCATGCTTGCTGTCCTATGCTGATTCTCGCCGGCGTCGTATACAACTGACGGCGAATGCCGAAACTCTTTCGCGATCGCCTTGACAGAATCAAGCGAAATATACGTTGTTGTGCACAACAATACGCACCTACGGAAAGATGGAGACGGCTATGCTGAAGAACGACACGTTGGACCAATGGGACCGCGAAGCTTTCTTTCATCCCTCGACCCATCTAGCCCAGCACGCCCGGGGCGAAAGCCCGAACCGCGTGGTGAAAACCGCAAGCGGCGTCTTCATCGAAGACCGCGACGGGAACAGGCTGCTCGACGCCTTCGCCGGCCTTTATTGCGTGAACGTGGGCTATGGCCGCCAGGAGATCGCCGAGGCCATCGCCGAACAGGCGCGCGAACTGGCCTATTACCACGCCTATGTCGGCCACGGCACCGAGGCGTCGATCACGCTGGCCAGGATGATTCTGGACCGGGCGCCAAAGAATATGTCCAAGGTCTATTTCGGCCTGGGCGGATCCGACGCCAATGAAACCAACGTCAAGCTGATCTGGTACTACAACAACATCCTCGGGCGGCCTGAGAAGAAGAAGATCATTTCCCGCTGGCGCGGCTATCACGGCTCGGGTCTGGTGACAGGCTCGCTGACGGGTCTGGATCTGTTCCACAAGAAGTTCGATCTGCCGATCGAACAGGTGATCCATACCGAAGCGCCGTACTATTTCCGCCGCGACAATCTCGAACAAACCGAAGAGCAGTTCGTCGCCCATTGCGTGGCCGAGCTTGAGGCGCTGATCGAACGCGAAGGCGCCGACACCATCGCGGCATTCATCGGAGAGCCGGTTCTGGGCACCGGCGGCATCGTGCCGCCCCCCGCCGGCTATTGGCCGGCCATCCAGACGGTCCTCAGAAAGCACGACATCCTGCTGGTGGCGGACGAGGTCGTGACCGGTTTCGGCCGTCTCGGCACCATGTTCGGTTCGGATCACTACGGCATCGAACCGGACATCATCACCATCGCCAAGGGCCTGACCTCGGCCTATGCGCCGCTGTCGGGCTCGATCGTCGGCGATCGGGTGTGGAAAGTGCTGGAGCAGGGCACGGACGAGAACGGCCCGATCGGCCATGGCTGGACCTATTCGGCCCACCCGATCGGCGCGGCGGCCGGGGTCGCGAACCTGAAACTGCTGGACGGCTTGAATCTGGTGCAGAACGCGGGCGACGTGGGCGCTTATCTCAACAAGACCATGGCCGAGGCGCTGTCGGATCACGGCAACGTGGGCGAAGTCCGTGGCGAAGGCATGCTCTGCGCGGTCGAGTTCGTGAAGGACCGCGACGGGCGCCAGTTCTTCGATCCGGCCGACAAGATCGGCGCACGGGTCGCAGCCACACTGCTGGAGCAGGACAAGGTCATCGGCCGTGCGATGCCTCAGGGCGACATCCTTGGCTTCGCGCCGCCCTTCTGCCTGAGCCGCGACGAAGCGGATACCGTCGTCGCCGCGACGGTACGGGCCGTGGAAACGGTGCTGGGACGCGGGTAGCGCGCCTAGGGCGCGCTCGTCGCTTCGGTCAGCCCCGTGACCTTCGCCCACAACTCGGGCGGCACCTCCACCGGATCGCGGTTCTTGCTGCGGCTGCCGGGGATGCGAACGCTGGGATCATCGCCGATGGCCCCTGCGACACGCGCGATGCTGTCGGCGAGCGTTCCGCCATGCAGGCCGGGGTCGATCAGGATATAGAACTGGCCAAGATCGTGCGGCGGGCCGGTTTCGGCCTTCAATCCCCGCACGTCCAGCGAATTCACCGATCCCGTCAGCCCGGCGGCAAGGAACTCCACCAGCAGGCCCAGCGACCAGCCCTTGTAGCCCGCCGCGCTGACCAGCGATCCTTTCAGAGCCTCGTTGGGGTCGGTGGTAGGCTGTCCGTCCGCGTCGACAGCCCAGCCCAGCGGGATCTCTTCGCCGGCGGCCTGCGCCATGGTGATCTTGCCCAGCGCCACGGCGGCAGTCGAGAAGTCCGCATGCATCGCCGGGCCGTTCGGGCCCGGCAGGGTGAAGGCGATGGGGTTGGTGCCCAGCACCGGCGTCTTGCCGCCCGGCCCGGAAACGATGGCGGACGCGTTGGTGAATCCGATGCCGATAAGACCCTCGGCAGCGATCTGCTCGGTGAAAAAGCCCAGCGACGTGCAGGTGTGCGAATGCGCGACAGCCAGGCTCGCGATGCCGTTGGCCCGCGCAGCCCCCACCGCGCGGGGCAGTCCGCGCGTGAAGGCCGGTTGGGCAAAACCGAACCGGGCATCGACGGTGACCGCGCCCGGCCGGCTTGCCGTGACTTCGGGTTCGACCGTGCCGTTCACCCGGCCCGACACCAGCTGGCGGCAATAGCTTTCCAGGTAGTAGAGCCCGCAGATGACGTTGCCGACCTCTTCCGCCCGGGCGACGGCGCGGGCGACCTCGGTCGCCTGCCAGTCACCGGCCCCATGGGCGATCAGAGCCGCCCTGCTCGCCCGTTCGATGTCCGCCACCGATATCTGCATCGCTCTCACTCCTGGTACCTGCAACAGAGTTACGCTCAACCGCGTTTCACTGCGAGAGCGAAACGCGGCGCTTCAACCCGCAGCCTGAGGCAACCGTGCGACCGCGATCATCTCCACGCGCATGCCGGGACGGGCGAGCGCGACGCCGCCGGTCGCGCGCGCCGGCGGGTTCTGTCGATCCACCCATGCATCCCAGACTGCGTTCATGCCGGCAAAATCGCTCATGTCCGCCAGCCAGACCTGCACGGAAACGAGGTCCGCCTTGCTTCCGCCGAGCCTTACGAGAACGTCGTCGATGTTGGCAAGCACTTCGCGCGTCTGCGCCGTGATGTCACCGGTCAGGTCGTCGGGGATCTGGCCGGCGAGGAATGCGATTTCCCCAACGCGGACGGCTTCGCTCATGCGTGCGCCGGGATCGAGTCTTTGAAATGTCACGTTTTGGTCCTTTCAGTCGTTGTCATCACCGGCCGACCCCGCATCCGCGCGCGAGGCGTCCGAAGCCGGAACGGTTGTCTGCATGGCATAGTCGTTGAGACGGGTCAGCGTATCCGCAGGCAAGGCGAAGGCGGTCGCCTGGAAAACCGGCAGCTTCCCAGAGTCCTGTGCCGCCGACAGATGCAGTTCCGCGTGCTCCATCGCCGCAAATGCCGCGATTTCGCCCCGGATCGAGCCGTCCGGCGCGACCTGGACGGTCTGCCCCGCCGCAGTCACCCGAACACCGGCATTCTGGCCGCGGCAGACATGGTGGATGAACGGCAGGATCAGAATCGGCCGGTGAACCGGCCCGGTTGCCACGTCGCCGGTGTCCCGAAACGGCATCGCCATGTCCGAAATCATCGCGCCCAGCGCCACGGGGCACATGAGGCCGCCGTCCGGCGCGCGAATGTCGTCCGGCGCGACCGGGCGCACCTTGCTCCAGGACTTGTCCTTGGCCCAATCGAGATGCGCCAGCAGAGCCGCAGCTCCGTCCAGACCCCTGGCGTGCAGCCAGCGGGCCGCGTGACCGGCCTCTTCCGCAAGGCCCCAGGACATGCCCGCACCCCGGGCCGCCTTGAAGCACAGCGCCTCGACCTCGTTGCCGGAGAGGCTGGCATCGCCTGTCGCCGGCGGCGTGAAGCCGGATGTTGTCGGATCGTTGCGTTCGGTCAGCATGGTCCCTCCGGGTTCATCTCGGACGGATATGGTTCGCCCTGGAACAGGCTGATCCGCACCCATTTGTCCGAACGCGGATCAAATCGGCTGGCGCCGAAGAAGGCCAGTTTGCAGCGCATCAAGTCGATCGGCAGCGTGTCGGCGGCGATCAGATTGTCGCGCACCTCGGCATAGGGGTTCGCGTGCAGCACCTGCGCGCGGCGCACCATGTAGCGGTGCTCGGGATGCTCAAGCAGGAATTCTGCCACCATCTTCTGGTCCCGCCAGGCCGCCAGCGCGACGTGGAGTTCGGAGGCCAGCCGCGCGATGCAGAGCGGCTGCTCACGCTCGGCCCCTTCGTCAGCGAAACGATCGCCGAACCGTGGTTCCAGCTTTTCTTCCGATACGTACCAGAACCGCGCCTGGTTTTCGGGGTCGGCGAAGTCTGTTTCCAGCGCCCAAGCGTAGTCGCGCTCGAGCAAGGCGCAGAGAGCGCCCACCTCCATCGACCCGTCGATGCGGAACCAGTCGGCCTCATCCGCGCTCATCGACCGGGCCAGGTCGTCGATCAGATCGCCATGCGGTTCAAGCAGAAGCGAAATCAGCGCCTCCTGCCCTTCGAGCGACAAGGCGTCGCCCCAACGCCAGAGCGCGTCCCACGGATGATCCTCGCCGCCCGGCCAGGATTGCAGCCGCGCGGTGATGCGGTCGAGATCGCGGCGCAGGTCGGCCAGCTTGGTCACCTGGATCGGATGGTCCGAACGCCAGAGTTTCGCGTTGTCTCGCGCGGCGTCCAGCGCATCGCGCAGCGCAGCGGTCTGCGAGGGCGTGGCCGACGGCAGCGCTCGCACCCGGGCCAGCGCCTCTTCGCGGGCGGCCATCCAGTTGTTCAGAAGAACCGGATGACGCACCAGGAACGGCGCCATGCCAAGCCCGGTCGAATTGCCGACACCCAGGCCACGCTTGATCTCGGGATCCAGGCGAACCGCCTTGGCGCCGCCTTTCGCCGTCGCCAGGTGCTCGACGATGTCGACCGTGAATTCCCGCGTCAGCCAGACCGACAGCATTTCCGCCTGAAACGGCGCGGCCATTTCCGGACGGTCCGCGATCCGGTCACGATCCGCCGCGCCGAACTTGCCCGAGCCGTAGACCGCGGTCGTGCGCATGAGATATCCAACCGCCTCGACCTCCGCCCGGTCGGGCTGGCGCCCTTCGGCAAGGCTGTCGACGACATGCGCGAACAGGCGGACCGAGCGGTTCGCACGGCTGAGCGACAGTTCGGACGGGCCGATCCGGCCGGCCTCCTGCAGCGGGACATTCGCCTGCAGCCGGTCCAGGTCATCCGTCGTCGGGACCCCGTCGAACAGGGCAAAGGTCGCATCCCACGCGGTGGCGATCACGCGATCCGAGCGCATGTGATCGGGCAGATCATGTGCGAAAGCGACGAGGCTGTAGGTGCGGTGCGGCCCGCGCGCGCAGTAGACTGCGCGGCCCACGCCGGAGCCGTCGATCTCCCACACGGGCCGGTCGAAGGTCCAGTTCTCCTGCTGCATCCGCCGCAGCAGCACGCGCAGGAACGACAGCCGTGTCGGATGGGCGCTGCCCATGCGTGACAGCCGCATCACCTGGTCCGGCGACCGGCACGAGGTACGGATATCTGAGATTTCGGCGGTAAGCTTGGTCATCGGTCAACCCGGCGGTTGGCCCGGGGGAGCATGGCCCCCCGGGCGTTTCGTTACTTGCGTCCGAGCGCAAGGGTAATCCGCACCGCGTCCCAGATCGAGGGCAGCAGCACCAGCGACACGGGAACCGCAGTGACGACGATGAAGCTTTGCAGCTTGCCGATGCCGCCGGATCCGGTCGAAATCAGGATCAGCGCCATGACCCCCATCGCGATGCCCCAGAAGGCGCGCAGTGCGGGCGACGGGTTGTCGTCGGACATCGACGTGGCGATGACGAAGCTCATCGAGTCGCTGGTCGTGGCGACGAAGATCATCGTCAGCACCAGGAACAGCAGCGACAGCAGGAAGCCCATCGGCATGGCCTGGGTGATCGCCAGAAGCCCTGCCGGCAGGTTGAACCCCTCGAACGGCCCCGAGATGACGCCCGGCGTCGCCTGCTCCAGCGCGATGCCGGTGCCGCCGATGATCGTGAACCAGAAGTTGGTGATGATCGGCGCAGCGATCGACAGCATCAGGACGATCGACCGGATCGAACGGCCACGGCTGACGCGGGCGATGAAGATCGCCATCAGCGGCCCGTAACCCAGGAACCAGCCCCAGAAGAACACCGTCCACCAGCCAAGCCAGCCGGGCGCGCCGAACATGCCGGATTCACCACGGAACATCGCCATGTCGACGAAATTCGACAGGTACACGCCCATGCCGCCGAAGAAGCCGCCAAAGATCGCGCCGGTCGGACCTGCGACCAGCATGAACGCCAGCAGCGCAAAGGCGAGGATCACGTTGACCTGCGACAGGATCTTGATGCCTTTCGTCAGGCCGGTGATCGCCGAGATGGTGTAAAGGCTGACCAGCGCAAGGATCACGACCGCCTGGGTGGTGAAGCCGTCCGGGATGCCGAACAGCGCGCTCAGGCCGTAGGACATCTGCAGACCGAGAAAGCCGATGGGTCCGACGGTGCCTGCAACCACGGCGATGATGCAGCTTGCATCCGCGACGAGGCCGATCCAGCCATTGATCGCCCTGTCTCCGAAGACGGGGTAAAGCAGGGTCCGCGGCGCCAGCGGCAGGCCCTTGTCGTAGTGGTAATGCATCAGCATGACCGTGGTCAGCGAGCCGAGGATCGCCCAGGCCAGGAAACCCCAGTGCAGGAAACTCTGCGCCAGCGCCGCATTCGCCATCGCCTGCGGATCCGCGCTCAGGTCACCGAACAGCGGCGGGGTCGACAGGTAATGCGCGATCGGCTCGCCGGCGGCCCAGAAGACGCCGCCGCCCGCCAGCAGCGTGCACATGATCATCGCGCCCCACTGGAAGGTGGTGAACTCGGGACGGTCCAGTTGGCCCAGCCGGACGCCACCGCCCGGCAGGATGCAAAGGACCAGCCCGATCACGAAGGTGGCGAGCAGCAGAACCTGCCAGTAGAGGCCGAAATAGGTGGCCGCAAAGTTGAAGCCCCAGTCGACAATGGACGACAGCAGGTCGATGTCGAGAAGCGCCAACAGGCAGAACAGCAGGATGAACCCGCCGGTAACGGCAAAGAGCGGCTTGTCTACCCGGCCGAGCCGGGCGGCCGGGCCGCGTGCGTTCGTGATATCGCTCATGTCAGTTCCTCCCCGAACCGATATCTCCCCAGGCCCTTCCGGGCCCCTCATTCCGCGGCGCGGTTGGCAGGCTTGGCCTTGCCAGGCTGTGCGCCGAAGCTCTCCTCGAAGAAGCGAAGCCAGTTGCCGCCCATCAGCCCGGCAACTTCGCTTTCGCTCATTCCGGTCGCGCGCAGTCCTTCGGCGATCCGGCTGAAATCACGGTTGTCCCGGAACCAGGACGGCATGGGCGGAAAGCCGGGCGCGGCCGCGCTGCCCTCGCCATAGTCGATCCGCTTGGTCCAGCGGCCGACCCGCATCCATTCGACCACCGAATCCGGCTGGTCCTGGCAAAGGTCGCTGCCGATCGCGACACGGTCGGGGCCCATCACCTCGACCGTGCGCGCCGCCATGGCGCAGAACGCCTCCAGCGTGCAGCCGCTTCCGCCCTGCAGATGATGCGGGTAGAGCGACAGCCCCAGCATGCCGCCGCTTGCCGCCAGCGCAGCCAGCACCCGATCCGACTTGTTCCGCAGGGCCGGGTGCCAGTTGGCCGGATTCGCGTGAGTGATGGCGATCGGGCGGCTGGAAAACTCGATGACGTCGAGCGTGGACCGCTCGCCGGAATGGCTCATGTCGACGACCAGGCCGACCCTGTTCATCTCGGCCACGACTTCGCGCCCCATGCGCGTCAGGCCGGTGTCTTCGTCCTCGTAGCAGCCCGTCGCCAGCAGCGACTGGTTGTTGTAGGTCAGCTGCATGAACCGCAGACCCAGCGTGTGCAGGACCTCTACAAGGCCGATGTCGTCTTCCATGCAGGACGGGTTCTGCGAGCCGAAGAAGATGGCCGTGCGCCCGGTTTCCCGGGCCAGCGCCACGTCCGCCGCGGTGCGCCCTTGAAAGATGAGGTCCGGGAACTGCTCGAACCAGCGGTTCCAGCGCTCGATGTTCAGGACGGTTTCGCGGAAATTCTCGTGATAGGTGATGGTGACATGCACCGCATCGACGCCGCCATCCCGCATCTGGCGGAAGATCTTCTCCGACCAGTTGGCGTATTGCAGGCCATCGATCCGCACGCTCATTCCGGCGCTCCTGCAGCGACATAGGCCGTCTTGACCGTGGTGAAGAACTCGGCGGCGTAGCGCCCCTGTTCGCGCGGACCATAGGAGGACGCGCCGCGCCCGCCGAAGGGCACGTGATAGTCGGTGCCCGCCGTGGGCAGGTTCACCATCACGCAACCTGCGCGCATGTTGGCGCGGAAGTGGTTGGCGCGGGCCAGCGAGCGGGTCATGATGCCGCCCGTCAGGCCGAATTCGCTGTCGTTGGCGATGGACAGCGCCTCGTCATAGCTGCCGGCCTTGATGACGCAGGTGACGGGCGCGAACATCTCTTCGCGGTTGATGCGCATGTCGTTGCGGGTGCCCGCAAAGACCGCCGGCGCCATGTAATAGCCCTCGGTCGCGCGCTCAAGCCGTTCGCCGCCGCAGACCAGTTCGGCGCCTTCTTCGCGGCCGATGGAGACATAGTCGAGGTTCTGCTTCAGCTGACCTTCGCTGACCACCGGCCCGATCTGCGTGCCGTCTTCAAGCGCATGTCCCACTTTCAGAGCCCGTGCGGCCGCGGCGAGCTTTTCGACAAAGGCGTCGTGGATCTTTTCGTGCACGATCAGCCGCGAGGCGGCGGTGCACTTCTGCCCGGTGCCGCCGAAGGCGGCGTTGGCGGCATGGGCAACGGCCAGATCCAGATCGGCGTCGTCCATGACGACGAACGGGTTCTTCGAACCCATCTCCATCTGCAGCTTGGGCATGTTGGCGATGGCCGAGGCGGCGATCTGGCGGCCGACCGGCACGGAACCGGTAAAGCTGATAGCATCCACTTGCGGGCTTTCGACAAGCTGCTGGCCGACGTCGCGCCCGGCGCCCGTCACAAGGTTGAACAGGCCGGCCGGGATGTCCTGCCGCGCGATGATCTCGGTCAGGGCGACCGCGCTCGCCGGCGTCAGGTTCGCCGGTTTCCAGATCACCGCATTGCCGAAGGCGAGTGCCGGAGCGATCTTCCAGGCCGGCGTGGCGATCGGGAAATTCCAGGGGCTGACGATGGCGACGACGCCGACCGGCTCGCGCCGGACGTCGATCTCGATGCCCGGGCGCACGCTTTCGGCCAGATCGCCGTGCAGCCGCAGCGCCTCGGCCGCGAAATAGGTGAAGAACTGACCGGCGCGATAGACTTCGCCCTTGCCTTCGGCCAAAGGCTTCCCTTCCTCGCGGGACAACAGCCGGCCGATCTCGTCGGCGCGGGCCATCAGCTCGGTTCCGATCGCCATCAGGACGTCGTGCCGTTTCTGCACGCCCGCAGCCCACCAGAGCGGCTGCGCGGACTTCGCCGAAGCCAGCGCCTCGTCCAGTTGCGCCACGCTGGCCTGGCCATAGTGTCCGATCAGATCGGAGATGTCAGAGGGATTGCGGCTTTCGATCGTCGCGGCGCCGTCTTGCCAGCGTCCGCCGATATAGATGCCTGTGGATACGGTCATGGGTGTCTCGTCTTTCATGGCGGTATAGCTAGACCCGAAGACGAACTTAAGGCAATCTGAAAGAATTGAATAAACTTTCAGGAAATCTGAAATGAATATCAAACTGGAGATGCTGCGGGTCTTTCGCGTCGTGGCCGAAAAGGGAAACCTGGCCGGCGCCGCGGATGCATTGGGGCGCACGCCGTCGGCGGTTTCGATGACGCTGGCGCAGCTGGAAGACGAAATCGGCGCCCCGCTGTTCGAAGCCGACCGCAAGAACCGCCTGTCGCCTCTCGGACAGTTCGTCCTTGACGAAAGCGCCCGCGCCACCGACGCCTTCGCCCGCAGCCTCGGGGCGATCCGCCGCCACGCCGCCTCGGTCGCCGGAACCGTCAGGGTCGCGGCGGTCCCTTCGGCGACTGTGACCGTCCTGCCGGGCGTCATCGCGGCGTTTCGCGCCGAGCGCCCGGACGTGCGCCTGGAAATCAGCGATGTCGACAGCGAAGCGGTGCGGCGTCGGGTCATGCTCGACGAGGCCGACATCGGCATCATATCGTCGCCGATTGACGATGACGCGGATGGCCTTCCGATCCTCGAAGACGATCTGGGCATCGCCTGCCGATCCGACGGACCGATCGCGCATCATGTCCGGTCGGGGGACGCCGCGTCATGGGATCTGCTGCGGCTCGAGCCGATGGTCGCCAACCCCCTCTGCCAACTCGTCAGGCATCCGGGCGTGGCCGAGGCGCTGGCCAGTTGCAACCTCGAAGCCCGGAACACCAGCGCGTTGCTGTCCTTCATCCGTGCGGGTCTAGGCGCCTCGGTGCTGCCGCGCAGCGCCGTCGCCACCGAGACGGGTGAACTGAGTTTCGTGGCCCCGAACGACCCGCAAACGCGTCGGGCGCTGCGCAAAATCTCGAACCCCGAGCGCAGGTTCAGCCCGGCCGTGGGCGCGTTCTGGGCCGCCTTGTAGGGCGGTCAGGCGGGCAGCAGGAACCCGCTGAAGAACTTGGAAAGGTCCTTGCGGGCCTCAAGCGGCAGGACGTTCGCGACATGCTGATCCGGGCGGACGATCACCAGGCAACCCTTGTCACGGTCGATGCCGCGCATGTCGAAAATGTCGTCGCCGCTTTTCAGATCCGCACAGAACACCTTTTCGTATTCGACAAGACCGTAGCGGCCCACGTTCGGGCGCAGCAGCGCAGGCATCTTTTCGAAGGCCAGATCCCGGAAGCCCTGCTGAAACACGGCAAAAAGGCTGATGACCGCGTCCACGTCCCCGCCATGGGGTGTATGCGTCAGGATGGGCGAAGTCGGATCGTTTTCAAGAAAGTCGCATAGCCTGTGCATCGCCGAATCCCTTGCGTGGGGATCGCCAGCCCCATTGAAAGCGTAAAGCCGCCAGCGGGCGTCGGCCTCGACCGTATGGCCAAGATGCATCGGCTTTGCATCGGCAAGACGGATCACAGGGGCCGAGTGGAACCGGGTGCCGATTTCAAACCCCGTCGCCAGACCCTGCCAGGCGCCATCGCCGATCAGTGCCGAAGGTTCGTACCGGATCGTGAGGCCCGCGGTGAAACGGCCGCCTTCGATGAACTGTCTCTGGAACCGCGGCATGTCCGCGTCTTCCGGATCGGTCTCGCCCGGCGGCGCGCTGACGATCCGGGCCCATTTGTGGTCATAGTCGATCAACCCCTGCGCGGCGGCGCGGCGTTCCCGAGAATAGGAATGCAGAAGGTCGGGCGCGGATCGGCCGGTCAGAACCGAGATCAGCTTCCAGCCCAGATTGAAAGTGTCGCCCATCGAGACGTTCATGCCCTGCCCCGCCTTGGGGCTGTGCGTGTGGCAGGCGTCGCCGGCGGTGAAGACCCGGGGCGTTCTGGTTGCGACCTCTTCGGCGGGCACGTCGTCGAACTTGTCGGTCAGCCTGTGGCCGATCTCGTAGACCGACCACCAGACAACTTCTTTGACGTCGATCGAATAGGGCACCAGAATCCGGTTTGCCGCGGCGATCATGTGATCGACGGTCAGGTCGCGACTGCCGACACGCTCGCCTTCGCTGAGCTTGTCCAGTTCGACATAAAGCCGGACCATGTGGCCGCCCTCGCGCGGCAGAACGAGGATATTGCCCTCGCGATTGGACTGGATGATCGATTTCATGCGGATGTCGGGGAAATCCGAAACCGCCAGCACGTCCATCACTCCCCAGGCCTGGTGGGCCGAATCCCCGTGCAGCCGACCGCCGATCGCCTCGCGCACGCTGCTGCGGGCGCCGTCGCAGCCCACGACATATCTGGCGCGGATGGTTCCGGTTTGCCCGTCCCGGTCGGGATCGGTTCGCACCAGACGCACCGTAACCGGGTAGTCCCCGGCGTCCGGGTCCACCACCAGATCCTGCACCTGCAGCGAATAGTCCGGTTCAAGCCGCGACGGCGAGTTCCGCATGATGTCGAGAAACATGTCATGCACCCGCGCCTGGTTCATGAGCGTATGCGGCATCTCGGACAGGCCGTCCTCGACATCCTGCACCCGCCCGCACCGAAAGATGTGCCTGGGGTTTCCGGGATCGGGTTTCCAGAACGTGGTCTCGTTGACCCAATAGGCCTCGCGTTTGACCTTGTCGGCAAAGCCGAAGGCCTGGAACATCTCCATCGAACGGAGGTTGATGCCGTCGGCCTGCCCCTTCTCCATCGGCCCCGGCTTCTGTTCGACGATCCGGGTGTCGATTTCCGGGAACCTGGCAAGTTGCGCCGCCAGGCACAGCCCTGCGGGGCCGCAACCGACGATCAGCACATCGACCTTGTCCGGCAGGCCCTTCGCGGCATCGGCGCGGTTGCGATCCCGCGCAGCCTCGAAAACGTCCGGATCGCCGGGCCGGAACCCGTTCAGATGGTATTGCATCGCTTCTCCCCATTTTCCGAAGGCCGGGCTTTCCCGGTTTCAGAAATACCAAGCAGAGCATCCACAAATCCAGTGGCCCCATGCGAAACACGGGCCGCGCCGGATAGCCAAAGGCCGCTACGCTCAGATTAAAAGTGAATTTTTCGACCATTTCGTCTAGTGTATTGGCCAATGCGCGTTCCGGCACCGCGGATTGGCGCGCCCGTTTTGACGCCGATCCCGGTTGCGCAAGCTTGTCCCGACCGGCCCAGTCGTCAGCCGACAAAGACCGACTGCCAAGTTCCAGATTCCAAAAGTCTCATCTGTCCAAGAGGCACAACTGCAAAACCAGTGGGGGGAAAGCATGGTTTCCAAGGAGCCGATCTCAACGAAAAGCGCGCCTGCGCTCACCGAAGTCGAATGGTCGATGGTCCTGTCGGCCTTTCACAGCGACCGGGCCACGGGCGACCCCTCGCACATAAAGCCGCATTTCACCGTACTGGAGATCGCCGAGGAAACCGTTCTGCCGGCGAAGGGGATGTATGTCGTCCTGAAGGGCGAGGTCCGCCTCCGGCAGAACGACACCGAACTCGCGACAGCGGATGAAGGCGACTATTTCTACGAAGAGCATCTGGAAATCTTCGACATCCCGGTCAGCCTGGACGCAGTAGCGCAACCCGGGACCAAGCTTGCCTACCTGTCGAGCGAGCAATGGTTCGAACTGCCGATGGAAATGCGCCAGGAGTGTTTCGCGACCCTGTTCGGCGACCTAGTGGCCGTACACATGCAGAACTTCCAGCAACCGATCAATTGCTGCAGCGTGACCGCGGCCGCGCTCAGCATGTCGGCGCTTGGCTTCACCTGCGAGGTCAACGACATCTTCCGCGAATGCCAGTTGCCGACCGCCTATATCGTGAATGACGGGATATCGCTGGGCGAGCTGTTCGACGTCGCCTGCACTTACATTCATTCGCAGGGCCTGCGCGAACTGGTGCAGGTCCAGGCCTATTTCATGGACGAAGCCACCACGTCGGTCGAACATCTGTTGAACGCGATCGACGAGTCGAACCGGCTGGGCGGCGACAACGATATTCTGGTGGCGAATTTCCAGGTCGGCATGGCGCACGGGAAACCGACGATGCCGGGCGGGCATTTCGCGATCATCGCCAAGTGCAATCCCAGCACCGGTCTGGTTCACATGATGGACGTGCATCCCGAGAAATACGGCAAGCTGTGGGTGACGACGGTCGACCGGCTGTACGACGCGATGTCCGACCGCGACGGAACGTCGATGCGGTCGCGCGGAATATTGCGCTTCTCGGCGCGTCAGGCCGTGACCACCCGGTTGGACAGCCTGAAACAGGACTGCAACTATGTCGACAGCACCCGCTACCTGACCAGCGGCCGCAACAAGAGCCGCAATCTGTTCAGGCGCGCTGCCCCCAACCTGAACAGCCTCGGCGTGCTTGCGGAAAGCCTTGCCATCCTGGGCGATCCACAGGTCAACGAAGACAAGCTCTTGCTGGCCACCACGGCGTCCTACACGGAAACGCTGAGCCGAGTGTCCACCGCCAGGGAAATGCACACGATTGCCCGGCAATACCTGGCGCAAACGACCGAACTGCACCTTGAGGCCGAGTATCGGGGCTATTCCGACCGTCCCGGCGACGACGCGATGACGCCGGAAGAGTGGTTCAAGGCGCAACTGCTGAGCCTGAACGTGCACGAAGGCCGTCACCTGATGATCAACATCGACTTCAACCGCGTGCTCGGCTTCGAAGTCATCCGCCCTCCGGCGAACGTATATCGCGAAACCGCGCTTCTGGAAGAGTTCTGGTGCCTTTGCATCGCCTATGACGAGGACACCGACCTTGTCACCGTGGTGGACATGAGCCCCGCCACCTCCCAGGTTTGGCAGGCGCCGCGCGAGAACATATTCAACGGCCTGCGCGATCTGGAAGACCCGGCCATGCTGGTGCTCGAGGAACGCGAACCTGCCGAAGACCCCAGCAACGTCGCCCGGATGATCGCCGAAAACCCGATCGTTCTGTTCTATTCGGATGACGACCCGTGGTCCTACATGCTCAAGAGCATTCTGTCGAACATCGGCGTGACGGACGTGCGTCTGGTCGATGTCGCCGGGCACGGCGCCACCGCGATGAAAATGCGCAAGCAGCTGATGGCCCTGAGCGGCAAGGACACGGTCCCGTATTTCTACTTCCAGGGCGAGTGCATGGGAAAGCGGTCCGACATCGTCGACATGATCCTGTCCGGAACCTTGCAGGAAAGGATCCACGAGGCCGGGTTGCCCGTCCTGCTGCGGCATCAATCGCCCAGTCTCGACAAGAACATCTTCGGCTATCCGAAAGGCGGATTGACCGATCCGCGCAACGGAAAAAGAAACGTCCTGCTTTGCGCCTGCGGCTCTTCCGCCGCCGACAAGATACCGGAACTCGTGGAACGGCTCACCGATGCGGGCCACAACGTCAAACTGATCCCGTCGGTCGCGGCCGAGAAATTCTTCAGGGATTTCGGCGCCGAAAGGATCGCCAAGAAGATCAAGCACAGCGACTATTACCGCGACGATGACGAGTGGAACTTTCGCTACATCGAGTTCGGCATGCCCCTGCGCGCCTCGCACCTGGCGCTGTGCGACTGGGCCGATTGCGTGATCGTGGCGCCGGTGACCTGCAACACCATGGGCAAGATCGCCAACGGCATCGCGGACAACCTGCTGACCTCGGTCTTCGTCGCCTGGCAGTATCAGAAAAAGCCGGTGATCCTCTGCCCCGCCTGCAACACCAACATGTGGAACAACATCACAACACAGAACAACGTGGAAAGGCTGAAGACCCTGGGCGTGGACTTTGCCGGCCCGCGCGAGGGCAGGTTGTCCAACGGCATGATGGGCGTCGGCATGATGGCGACGCCGGATCAGATCATGGTGGCCCTGGAAGAAGCCTTCGACGAACTCGACGACCAGGAACATCGCATCATCAAATGGGCAAAGGAGGCGGCGGCCTCGGACGAATACAGCCAGTGGAAACGGGTTTTCCGGGCGATCGACGAAGAGGTCGTCGGCATCAACATCATTGACGACCACACCGGCGACACCTTGCTGCATTACGCGGCGGGGGGCGAAGGCGAGATGAACGAGAATGGTCTCGACCTCGGACTGCCGGATCTGGAAGCCGCTAGGGACCTGATCGACCGTGGCATCAACGTGAACGCCGTGAACGACCACGGCTTCACCAGCCTGCATGTCGCGGTGATGAACAACTCGGCCGAAATGGTCAGAATGCTGCTCGACGCGGATGGAATCGACGCGACCTCCTGCATCCATTTCATGGAAACCGTCGATGTGTCGGACGACATCCGGGCGATGCTGACCGAATGGGGCGCGACGCACGACGTCGCCCCGCCGGAACCGCGTGAAGGCGAGGCGCGGGAACTGATCGACGAGGTCGAGCCCACCTACCTCTACTTCACCTACGGGTCATTGAAGCAGGGCTTTCCCAACCACGACGATCACAAGAAGGTGCTGGACGACTTCGTCGGAACCGCCGTGACGCGGCAACCGATGCCGCTGATCGTTCCGAAGGAACCGTTCTGCGACAACCCGAACTGCGCCTACCTTCACCGGATGGCGGTGCTGGTCGATGTCAAGGGCCGCGGGCGGTCGGTCAAGGGCGAGGCGTATCGGGTCACGGCTTCTGGCCTGAAAGAGCTCGACAAGCTCGAAGGCTATCACGGCGCCGGCTCGGACGAGAACGTGTATTTGCGCAAGAAGATCAACATCGTGGTCAACGGCGCGACCGAACCAGCCTTCGTCTACGTGATTGCAGATCCGGCGCAACACCTGCGCAAGCTGGAAGACGGCACCTCGGATATCGTGTCCGAATACACGCTGGACATGGCGCAGGGGGAACTGAAACCCGGTTACGAGGCGACGCATTGACCGGCAATTGACCGGCCGGTCACGGAATCAGGTCCGGCGGCGCTGCCGCGCGCCGGATGTCATGCCGGCTGCGTCGGCTGCAAACTCAGGCAGTAGGCCGTGATTGCCACCATGCAGGCCAGCACCACTGGCCAGAATGCCGCCTTCGGGATCAGGTTGTCCTTGTAGTGGATGATCCAGAGCGACGGCATGGCCTCGGCCACGAACAGATAGGTGTTCACCGAGACCCCGAGCAGGAGCATGTACATCAGGAAATAGAAATACTCCATGTAGATCACCGGCGATCCCGCGAAACCTTCGCGCAACTGGACATGCGCAAGCAGGACGACGAAGAACAGGACCGAGCAGGTTCCGATGACCGTGGACGTGCTGAAATCGTGCCGGTCGACCAGCGTCTGCCTGCGCGTCACGGTCATGACCGCGCCGAACAACAGTGTCGTGACCACGAATAGCGGCACCATGTGAACGATGAAGGCGTTCTCGAACTTCCGCTTGATGACGAAATTGTAGTGCAGTTCCGGCAGTTCCTCGCGAACCCGGTTCTTTTCGATCCCAAGGTTCGTGTCGAGATCCGACAGCTTGTAGTCGAAAAAGGTGTTCTCGCGCTCCCAGGTTCCCATGACGATACGCTCGTCGATGCCGAATATGTCTCCGAGACCGGTATGGGGATAGGCCGAAAAATCGGGCACCAGAACGATTTCCGCGTCGAATTCCTTGGGCCAGAACCGGACCCAAACGGTTTTGTGGTCGAAAGGGTAGTTGGTGTAGTCGAACGACTGGCGCAGCCTCTGCTCGAAATACCACCCGATCAATTCACCGCTGGACTGTTGGATCCGGTAAGCTTCTTCCAGTATCGCGTCCGCCACGTCCACGGCTTCGGGCAGCAGGAAACCGATCTCGCCCGGCGCGGGCTTGATCGCGTCGTGCTTGCCGTGTTCGTAGTGCTGCCAGATATACCCGCTGATCTGAACATCGCTGGCGCCCAGGAAGTTCAGCGACTGGATGAAGATGCCCGTCCGGACCCGGTATTCCGGATCGAGCCCATTGGATTGCAGGTAGTTTTCTACGGCCGCCTCGTCCGGCAGTTGCGTCGGATCGCCCTCGAAGTGGTTCATCTTGACCCAAAGCATGTAGAGTATGAACATCAGAACCAGCGAGATCGCACCCGACACACTCCAGATCACCTTTTCCACGCTCATCCCGCCCCCTGTTCCCGGCGGTGCGAACCCGCCTCTTTCGCCCGTCGCTATTTCGCGTCTTCCTACGCCGCAGCCCCGGTTGGCGCCGGTTCCAGACGCCCGACCAAGGATTGAGTTATGCCCATCGACTGAAATTGGTCCCGCAGCGAATTGTACTCGGATTCTGAATTCGGGTCCGACCCATTGCGGCCGCGTTCCGCCATGTACCGGGCATGGCGGATGGAAAGATCCACCATCGGCAGCGGCTCCTTCGCGGTGAAATTTTCCAGCGCGGCGGCGAATTCAAGCGCGGCATCCCATTCCCCGCGATCCAGTTTGACGGCGATCCCGTCGGCGTAGAAATGCAGGTGGCTGTGCCCCACGCAGCCTTCGGCGATGATTTCCGAACCCAGTTGCAAAAGCCGATCCTGCTCGCCCGGATCGTCCAACGCCATCGCCAGCGCCGAAACGGCCTTGGGCCCGACGAAATTCCGGCCATGCTCGAGGGCGACCTGCACGGCTTCCTGACCGGTTTTCTCGGCCTCTCCGTTCAGACCCGCATAGACCTGCGTGCGGGCCAGATGTTCGAGCGCCTGCGCTTCCAGCCGCTTGGCCCCCACCCGCCGGGCGATTTCGGCGGATTTCGCGAACACGTCCAGCGCCTCGTCCAGTTCTCCCAGGAACGTGCAGGCGACGCCAAGGCATGTCTGGGCGACGCATTCCGGCACGAAGGCAAAGTATTTCTGCGAGATCTCGACCGCCTCGCGCGCGTCGCTTTTGCCTTGCGCCACGTTACCGGAATAGCTGCGGGCGACGCTCAGGTTGTGCAGGTTCGCCGCCAGATCCCGGACCAAACCCTTTTCCCGGGCGCGCTCGACGGCCTGCGTATAATACTCGGCAGCCGTCTGCATCGTGCCGTTCATGAAGTTGGCATCCCCGAACCCGCTCAGAGCGCCGACCTCGAGACGGGCCGATCCCAGCTTGCGGGCGATCGACAGCGCGTTCTCGTTGCTGTCCAGCGCCTCTTTGAAGCGCCCCAGCGGAAAATAGATGTTGCCCCTGACATAGTTGATCTGCGCGACATCGCGTTCCGAACCGCTTCTTTGCGCCGCGGTCTCGGCCAGTTCGAGGCTTTGCAGCGCCTCCTGGTACAGGCTCGCCTGGCGCGCCGCCTGGGCGAGGCCGATATGGGCGCGGCACAGCTGTTCGTCGGTTTCCGCCAATGCCGCGGCAGCGCCGAATTCCTTCAGGGCATCGGCCGAAAACCCTTGCAGGCGTAGGGTCTCGCTCCGGGCGCAAAGCAGGTCGAACCGGACATCAGGAGTGGTGGCCAGTTCCAGCCCACGTTCGATCAGGGGGCCGGCCTCGTCGAACTGATAGGCCTGGATCAGGTTCTCCGCCGCATCGAGATAGGCCTTGGCCGCGACCGGCGCGCCGGCCCGGTCCAGGTGCCGCGCCCTAAGCGTGGCGTCGCGGTCCTGGAACCACTCGGCCGCCCTGGCGTGCAGGCGGTTGCGTTCGGACTTGATGAGGGTCTCGTAGGACCCGTCCCTGATCAGCGCGTGCGCAAAGATCAGGTCGGCGCCGGTTTCGCGGACCAATGCGGACCGGATCAGGTGGGACGTATCCAGGTGCTGTTCGTTCAAGAGGAACTTCAGCGCCTCCGGCGAAAACCGTTGCCCCAGCACCGAAGCCGCCTGAATGGCCGTACGGCTGGCGTGGTCCAGAGCATCCAGCCTGGATTGCACGATGCCCTGAATGCTGCCGGGCACGGTATCCTGCTTCAGAACGTCCATGTTTCTCAGCAATTGCTCCAGAAACAGCGGGTTGCCGCCGGCGCGTTCGATGCACGTCTCAAGAAGCTCGGTATCGACGGCGGTGAATTCCTTGATCAGTTGACGCGCGTCGTCCTCCTTCAGCGCGGACAGTTCGAGCTTGGACAGCATCGCCCCGTCCGTCCCGGCCTGCCAGTCCATCGATATCGGGTCTCCATCCACGCGGCTGGTCATCATCAACACGCAAGGCAGGTCCCTTGTCGCCGCGGCCATATGGGCGCAGGCGGTCAGAACGTCCGGAGGCGCCCAATGTATGTCCTCGATCTGGATTAGCAGCGGAGTTTCGCGGCAACGCGCCCGGATCAGTTCGTCGATGACCATCCTGCGGCCGCGCAGGCGGGTCTCATTGTCCATCACCGCATAGACTTCCGAGATGCCGGCGTCCTGCTCGACTTCCAGCAGCGCCTTCAGATGCGCGCCGTTTGCCGGGCTGATCCAGCCTTTGTCCAGGGCGCCTTCGATCCCAACTGCGCGGGCCGAGGTATCGGCCGAGTGGTCTAGGTCCAGCAAGCTCCGCACGACGGATTGGATCGCGGACTGGCCCTCCCGCGTGCCGAAGTCCATCACCACGCCGTTGTGAACCGAATAGGTGAGGCTTTTGGCCAGTTCAGCCACTTCCTCCGACAGGTGGGTCTTGCCGATGCCCGGTTCGCCCAGCAACACGTGGACTTCGCCCTTGCCGTGCTGCCGGCACCTCTCGAACGCGGCCGAGAACAGGGACATTTCCCGTTCCCTTCCAATGAAACGATGGCGCCGGGTGCGCATGTTCTGCGCCAGCCGGGACAGGCGCCAGACCTCGACGCGGTCGTGCAGGCCCTTGATCGATTGAACGCCGATCGACTCGCCAACAAACAGCGGCCCCAAAGCCCGCTGGATATCGTGCGACACCAGCGTTTCGCCGGGCGACGCGATTTCCGTCAGACGGGATGCCAGGTTCACGCCGTCACCCGTGATCGTGTATTCGGTATGCGCTTCGCTGCCGGTATTGCTGGCGATGACCTGCCCGGATGCGATGCCGATATGGCAGGACAGGGGCGGATCCAGTGTCGGCAAGGTCGACTGGATTTCCAAAGCGGCGCGGGCGGCACGTTCCGAGTCGTTCGTGTGCGAAACCGGCGCTCCGAACACCGCCATCACAGCGTCGCCGATGTGCTTGTCGATCCGGCCGCCGAATTTTTCGACGATGACGTCCGCCTTTTCGAAGAATCCGTTCAGGATGGCGTGGGTATCTTCGGCATCCAGCCCGCTCGACAGTTGGGTGAACCCGGACAGGTCGGCAAACATCACCGTCACCTGACGCCGTGCCGGTTCATGCGGGGATCCAGGCTCGAAAGGCTGCACCGTTTCGACGACTTCGAGCTGAGCAATGGCCCGCATCAGCCTGCGGCGGTCGCCCAGGGCCGTCACGCCGATTTCGCGCAGATCCTCGTCGCTCAGATCCGGCAGGATCGCGAGGTCAATTCGGTTCTCCAGGAACGCATCCGTGTAGTCGGCCAATCCAAGCGCGCGCAACCACTCCCGTAGGTCTTCTGACATCGGAATCCTCCGGGCTTCCCCACCAGCGTCAAAGTCTAGCACAATGACACGAAAAATGCCTGAATTGTGCCGAGTTGCGGTGGAATGGGAACGGCAACGCGTGGAAATGCCTGGAATTTGGTCGTCCCGGAGGGGTTTATTCCGGCGCGGTCACGTTCTTCGTGTAGACCGCCTTGCCATCTCCGGCCCGGTAGAAATTCGGAAACTCGGCTGCAAGGTGATAGCCCTGTCTAGCATAGAAGACCCGCGTCGCGGCATAGGCCGGCCCCGTCGACGTGTCGATATAGACCTTCATGCCGCCCGCGCGCCTTATCGCGTCTTCGGTCCTGGCCATCAGTTGCGCGCCCAGCCCCTTGCCCTGCAGGGCGGGTGCGACAGCGATCCAATACAGGTCCCAGCTCGTCTCGGAGCCCGGAATCCGGCCATAGCAGGTGTACCCGGCAAGGCGATTGCCGTCCGAAACCAGGACGAACTCGTAGCCCGAGGCGCGTCCCCGCTCGATCCGCTCGACCGCCAGTTCCTCGGCGATGGCGATCTCTTCCGCCGAAAACCGATCGGTCGCCGCCACCAGGGCGCGGATCTGCGCCGGGTCTTCGGGCTGCAGGGTCGTGCGCCAGACACGCCGCGCCGGCGCGGCGGACGTCGTCCTGCGTTTGTCGCGGACGGGGCCGGCGGCGCCTGCGAACCCGGTGAAGAAATTGCGGGCGTTGGTTCCGAGCGTGCGGATGCGGTAGCCGCCTTCCTGAACGACGACCGTGGGCAACCCGACCTCTGCGATCCGCGCGCCGATCTTGCGGAAATCCTCGGCGCGGTTCGACCATGTTCCGGTCGGGTCGCCGCGTCCTGTATCGAAGCCCAGCGACAGGACCAGGAAATCGGGCGCAAACTCGTCGATGCGCTTCAACGCCACTTCCAGCGTGTCGCGATACTTGTCCGGGGTCACGCTTTCGGGCAGCGGCAGGTTCAGGTTGAACCCGGCGCCCGCCCCGCGGCCGGTTTCGTCCTTGAACCCGGTGAAGTAGGGATAGGCAAAGCTCGGGTGCCCGTGGATCGACACGGTCAGCACGTCCGGGCGCTCGTAGAAGATGTCCTGCTGCCCGTTGCCGTGGTGATAGTCGATGTCGAGGATGGCGACCCTGCCGTAACGCGACAGGTAATTGGCCGCAACGGCGCAGTTGCAGACATAGCAGAAACCGCCGAACGTCCGGTATTCGGCGTGATGCCCCGGCGGTCGCACAAGCGCATAGGCCCCGGATGCGCCCGCGATCACCGCATCGGCGGCGGTCAGCACGCAATCGACGGCCCGGCGGGCGGCGGGCCAGGCGTTCCGGTTGATGGGGGTGAACGTGTCGATGCACCAGTACCCCGCCAGCACCGAACGCTCCTTTGGCCGCCGCGTGGCGTTGCGAACCGGAAAGACATAAGGATAGACCGAGGTGTTCTCGGGCGCCTCGGCGCAGGCGGTCTTGAGATAGTCGACCAGGCGGGGATCATGCACCTCGCGGATCCAGTGGTCGGGGTAATGCTGCGGTTCCTGGCGCGCGAACAGGCCCGAGGCGTCAAGCTCGCCGAGGATGGCGGATATGCGCACCGGACTTTCGACATATCCGCGCTCGCGCACGTGGTGGATGTCATGACGATCGTTGACGACCAGCGGGATCAGCCGCGGACCGCCCAGGGGCGCCTTCGGAGCGCCCGCCTTGCGGTATCGCGGCGGGCGCAGGGCATAGCCGCCATCCCGGACCGACGCCACGACCGCCTCGACATAGTCGGGCGGACACAGGTCCCCGTACTTCCGTTCCAGTATCGCCCGCACGATGGCGGCCAGCCGCCCGGCATCCGGCAGATCATGCCGGTCGAGCCCGTCAAACACCAGATGCGGCACGTCGGTGTCGCCGGGTTTCAGCGGCGTTTCATAGGCCGTGCCCGTGATGGGCCGCGCGCCGAACTGCTCGTAGAACCGCAGGCGGTCGATGTTCTGCTTTCGGATGTCGTCGTCCGGACTCTGCTCCGGGTCGTCCGGCAGACACTCGAAATACAGACCCTGCGCGCCAAGTTCCGATGCCTCCAGCCGCAGCCGTTCGTAGACCGCGCCGCCGATGCCCGATCCGGCCTTCACCTTGGGCGAGACGGACAGCATGTCGAGGAACGCGAAGGCCAGTTCCGGATCGTAGAGCAGAACCGCCGCGGCGCGGACATGGGCCCGCGCGTCCTCGGCGACGAACAGTTCGGCGACGAAACGCTGTGCGAACGGGTCTTCGAGCTTGACCGGCAGATCGTCGATCTCGCCCGGGTTCATGCCCGGGAACTGGGCGCGCAGGATCTCTTGTGCTTCGGCCACGGCCACCCTGTTTGCCGGGGCCCGCGCATCCGGGACTTTCCTGATGCGGAACACTTCAGGCCACCTCTCTCACGCGGTCGAGGGCGCAGGCCACGATGCGCGCGATCAGATCGCCGAACCCGATCCCCTGCCTGGCTGCAGCCGCCACGAAACCCGCGTCCGGGGCGAGGCAAGGGTTGGTGTTGACCTCCAGAATCCAAGGCCGGCCGTGGGCATCCACCCGGAAATCGACCCGCGCATAACCGGCAAGGCCGAACAGCCGCCATGCATCCAGCGTCAGGTCGGTCAAACGCCCGAGCAGATCCGTATCCTCAACCGGGAAATCGAACCTGCGCGGCGTGTTCTCGAAGCCATGCGTGCCGGCGACCCACTTGGCCTCGTAATCGACGATCGTCGGCCGGCCCTCGCCGTAACCCACAAACATGATCTCGGCCGGCGGAAGAACCGCGGGACCCGACGCCTGTTCGAGAACCGAAATGTTGAACTCGCGGCCTTCGACAAAGGTTTCCGCAAAGAAAGTTCCGCCGAACCGGGATTGGCGCCAGGAAATCTCGCGGCCCGCCTGATCTCCGGCAACGACCGAGTCCGCATCGATGCCGAACGAGGCATGCTCGTCGACCGATTTCACGATCACCCGCGGCACGTCGATCAGACCGGCGCCCGTCAGCGACCAGGCCGGCGTCGGCAGCCCCGCCGCCTCCAGCGCGCGCTTCATGCCGGGCTTGGTCAGGCAAAGCTCGCTGGCCAATGCGCCGCAACCCGTGAAGGGAATGCCCAGGCGCTCCAGTTCGACGGGAATTTCGGCGGCAAGGCCGCAGTCGCCGTCGATTGCTTCGACCAGGTTGAAGATCAGGTCCGGACGCGTCGCGCACAGCTTCGAGATTGCCGCGAAATCCGAACCGATGTGAACAAGATCGGACCGGTGGCCAAGCTGGCGCAGCGTGTCGCAAATCACCCCGGCGGTCTGCAGCGTGTCGATCTCGTCCGGGCGCTCGGCCGTGGCGCCGTGCAGGACCGGGATGAACAGGCCCGTCATGATGCCGCGCGCCGGACGTCCTCGGCCAGACCTTGCCGCAGCACCGCCGCTTCGACGATGCCCGCGACCAGGGCGTCGTAGGTCATCCCGGTCTTGGCCGCGAGGATCGGCAGATCCGAATGGCTCGGATGCATCCCGGCAAGCGTGTTCACTTCGAGGAAATGCGGATTGCCGTGGGCGTCAGAACGAATGTCGATCCGGGCGGCGTCGCGGCAGCCCAGCGCACGGTATGCCGCAAGCGCGATCCGTCCGGCTTCCTGCGCCTCGGCATCCGCGGCCATCTGGTAAAGAACGCGGTCCTCGCACAGTTCCTTGTTTTCGAAACTGTAGATTTCGGCTTCGGCCGTCGCCAGCAGCGTGATCTCCACTACGCCGATCACCGATGCCCCTTTGCCGTTGCCCAGAATCCCGACCGTGAACTCGCGTCCGGGCAGGAAAGCCTCGGCCAGAACCGGTTGACGGAATCGGGCGACCAGATCGAGTGTCGCGGTCACGGCCTCGTCGTGATCCATGACCTTCGATGCGCGCTCGCATCCCTTGCCGGTTCCCTCGGCGACGGGCTTGAGAAACAGCGGGAACGTCAGCCCGCAGTCAAGCGCGTCGGACGCGGTTTCGAAAACGGCGAAGGGCGCAGTCGGAACGCCGGCATCCCGGACCACCTGCTTGGCCATCGCCTTGTCGAGGCCCAGCGCCTGCGTCAGCGGATCGGAAAAGGTGTAGGGTACGCCGAAGGCTTCGAGCAGGGCCGGCACCTGCGCCTCGCGCGAGCGCCCGGACAAACCCTCGGCGATGTTGAAGACCAGATCCCAGCGGTGGCCCGCGACCAGCCGCTCGGCCAGCGCCCGGATGTTGCCGATGCGGTCGGTGGCATGGCCGGCCCGTTCGAGCGCGGCTTGCAGCGCCGCGACCGTTTCCGGGCTGTCGAATTCGGCCAGCGCCTCTTCCGGCAGGCCGAGGTCGCGGTAATCGTCGCGCAGATCGTAGGTCAGCCCGATCAGCATGGCGAAACCTCGGGCCGCGCGCCAAAGCTCTCGCCCGGATCCGGGTAGCGGTAGTGGCCGCCCTCGAAATTCCTGAGGACCAGGTCGTCGCCGTCGCGCCCGACCACATAATCCGGCAGAAGCGGGATCTTGCCGCCGCCGCCCGGCGCGTCGATCACGAACTGGGGGATGGCGTAGCCGGTCGTGTGACCGCGCAGGCCCTCGATGATCTCGATCCCTTTCGAAACCGGCGTCCGGAAATGGGCCGATCCCGTGATCGGATCGCACTGATACAGGTAATATGGCTTCACGCGCCGCTTCAGCAGCCCGTGATACATCGCCTTCATCGTGTCGACGCTGTCGTTGATCCCTTTCAGCAGCACGGTCTGCGAACCGAGCGGAACACCGGCATCCGCAAGCCGGGAATAGGCCTCGGTCGCTTCGGGGGTCAGCTCGCTTGGATGCGTCACGTGTATCGACATCCAGATCGGATGGTGCTTTTTCAGGATCCTGGTCAGGTCGCGGGTAATGCGCATCGGCAGAACCGTCGGAACCTTGGTGCCGAGCCGGATGAATTCGACATGGGGGATCCGGCGGAGCCGCCCAAGAAGATAGTCCAGTTTTTCATCGGCGATCGTCAGCGGGTCGCCGCCTGACAGCAGGACGTCCCGGATTTCCGGATGCGCCTCGATATAGGACAGCGCCTGATCCCACTGCCGGGTCGAGAGATTGTATTCGCCGCCTGCCTGCCCAACCATCCTCGACCGCGTGCAATAGCGGCAATAGGTCGAACAGGTGCCGGTGGTGAGGAACAGCACACGGTCGGGATAGCGATGCACGAGGCCGGGAACCGAGGTGTCGTGATCCTCGCCAAGGGGATCGTCGGCCTCGCCCGGCATCCGCAGATATTCCTCGTTGACGGGAATATGCGTCCGGCGCAGCGGCTCGGACGGATCGTCGAGACCCATCACGCTTGCGTAATAGGGCGTTATGCCGACCGGAAGCCCGCCCGTATGACGGCCCACGGCGGTACGCTCATCGTCGCTAAGTCGAAACACACGCTCAAGCTCGGAGAGGGATCGGATACGCGCCCGCATCTGCCAGCGCCAGTCGTTCCAGTCATCCTTGCCGGCGTCCGGAAAAAACCGCTTGCGGAACGCTGCGGCGTCCTGACCGATCGGAAAAGCCGGTCTGCGCCGCACGGGCTTGCGGAAGTCCGGTCTCGGCGGGGGCGCATTTGGTATGGAAATGGGAGAAATCGAGGGAATTGAGGAAGTGAGAAACCCGTATTCGGGAGGCTCCATATCAGGAGCGATTTCATGGTCCATCGTCGCGTTTGGTCCAATGCCGAGGGAGCCGTCGCGCGCCAATCGTCGTTGCTGTCGCTGTCCTCGGACGATCGAATTTATGCGGAAGAAATGCATATTGGTCAATCAGGAAAAAAGCGAGGGCGAATTTCCGCGCGACCGCGGCAATCACTTGAAATGACAAGAAAATATTTCCCCTTCGGTCAACCAGAACACCCACGCGCCCTTGCCAATTCGTGACATACACGTGCCACGGATCGCAGCCCGGGCGCTGGCGGGATCCGCCGAGTGCACAGCGCCCGCGATTCACCGCCACGGGCGACCTGCTCCGGTTGGCGCACGCGGGGCCCGTTTGGCGCCGAGGGGCGCGTGAAGCGCACGAGGCGCGAAGCCCTTCCTAGCCAGTTCAAATATCCTTCAAAAAACCGTGGTTTCTGCCATTTCCTCCCTTTTGTGATAGACTTGCCGGTGTCCCGCGTGAAAGGTGCATGTCCGCCGGAACCCTGCGCCCCAATCGGAGCGCAGAAATGGTCACGAAAACAGCCGATATCCCGTCCGCCCCGCGCCTCCGTCGGCGCTGGGTGTCGGACGCCATTGCGCGCATCCGGGCCCCGATCCGGCTGAAGCTGCTGTTCGCCTTCCTGCTGATCGCCATGCTGATGGTCGGCCTGTCGTTCACCGGCGTCCGGGCATTGCAGCAGGCGAACGAGCGGACCGATGAACTCATTGCCTTCCAGACCAGGATCTCGGCGCTGAACGCATTCGAAAGAAGCGTTCAGGAGGTTATGACGACCGGCATGGGAACCCTGTCCGACACGTCGTTGACCGCCACCTCCACATTCCCAGCTACCCAGATGAAGGACGAACTGGTGTGGATGAAAACCGTAGTGGCCAACGCCACGCGCGGTCTAGAAAGGAACTGGCCCGAAGGCGAGGTTACGCCCGAGCGGGTGCTGGCGTTGCGACAGGCGGTGGCCGAGCTCTACGATGCAGGTCAGACCTTTCTCGACCTTGCTGAGCAGGGCAACACCGCGGCCACGAAAGCCTATTTCGAAAGCCAGTTCCTGAAGAAAGCGCAGGCGCTGGACCGCGAGGTCGTCACCATCAAGAGCGCGCTTCAATCCCACATGCGGCAATTGGCCGGCACGAACGCACAAGCCTACCTAGCCTCGCAACGGCTGGTCGTCACCGTTTCGGTCGCGGCGATCGGCCTTGCGCTGGTTCTGGGGTATTCGCTTTCGGGGTCCATCGTTGCGCCGATCGACCGCATCAGGGAAACCTTGCGGGTCATCGCCAGGGGCGATTTCTCGGTCAACCTCGAGGTACCCAACCGCGACGAATTCCAGGAACTGGCTGAAAGCGTGAACAAGACCACGCGCCGCTTAGGCGTCCTCTATGACGATCTGGAAGCCGCGAACCGGCACAAATCGCAGTTCCTTGCGAACATGAGCCACGAATTCCGCACCCCGATGAACTCGGTGCTGGGATACACCGAACTGATCCGCGACGGCATCTATGGCGAGGTGCCCGAAACGATCGCCGAGCCGCTGGACAGGATCGACGCCAACGGCCGCGCCCTGCTCGACCTGATCAACGACGTTCTGGACATTTCCAAGATCGAAGCCGGGCGCATCAATCTGCAACTGGACACCTATGACCTCGCCGACGTCCTGCAGTCGACCATATCGGCGGTTGAACCAATGGCGTCCGACAAGGGTCTGATTCTGGCCAGCAGGATTCCCGATCACCTGCCCGCCGCCCGCGGCGATGCGGGCCGCATCCGCCAGATCGTCCTCAATGTACTCGGCAATGCGGTGAAATTCACCGAAAAGGGAAACGTCACCCTGTCGGTCGGCGAAACCGGAGGTGTCTTCGAGATCGCCGTCACGGATACCGGACCCGGTATTCCGGCCGCGGATCAGGAAACCATTTTCGAGGAATTTCATCAGGCGGATTCGACCTCAACCCGCGCCGCGGGCGGCACGGGGCTGGGTCTGGCGATCGCCCGCCGCCTGGCCGAACTGCACGGCGGAACCATCGCCGTTCACAGCGCCCCGGGAAAGGGGGCCGAATTCGTGATCCGGTTGCCGGTTCACGTTCCCGACCAGGTGGAAACGCCATGACGCATCGCGTTCTGGTCATCGAGGATCAAGAGGACAACCGACGCATCCTGCGCGACATGCTGGGCAGCGCCGGGATCGAGGTTCTGGAAGCCAGGGATGGCGTCACCGGGGTCGCGACGGCCTTGCGCGAACGGCCGGACCTGATCCTGATGGACATTCAGATGCCGCGAATGGACGGGTACGAAGCTACGCGGAGGATCAAGTCCTCAGCCGAAGGCCGGGACATTCCGATCATCGCGGTCACCTCCTATGCCCTGTCCGGTGACGAGGCGCTGGCGCGGCAGGCCGGGTGCGACGACTACGTGACGAAACCGTTCAGCCCACGCCTTCTGCTGGAACTTGTGCGGCAAAGACTGCCGAAAGACGATTGATCCGAGATGCGCGACGAACCCCTCATCCTCGTGGTCGACGATCAGACCGACAACCGGCGCATCCTTGTGGCGCGCCTGGAAAGCCAGGGCTACGCCACGGCGGAAGCCGCCGACGGCGCAGAGGCCCTGCGGAAAACGCGCGAGCTTCTTCCGGATCTGATCCTGCTCGACGTCATGATGCCGGAACTCGACGGTTTCGAGGTTTGCCGCCGGATACGTGCCGATGCCGGTCTGCCCTACATCCCGATCGTGCTGGTCACCGCGCGTACCGACCTGGAGGACCTGGTCACCGGGCTCGATGCGGGCGCGAATGACTATCTGGTGAAACCCGTGGACCATGCCGCCCTTACCGCAAGGGTCCGGTCCGCGTTGCGCGTCAAGGCGTTGCACGACACGGTCGAGGAACAGCGCGCCGAGTTGGCGGGCTGGAATGCAGCGCTCGAAACGAAGGTCGCGGATCAGATGCGGGAAATCGAACGCGCCGGCCGCCTGCGCCGGTACCTGCCCCGCCAGGTCGCCGAACAGATCCTGGCGGCGGGCGACGGCGAAGACATTCTCGGCGGCAGGCAAACCGAGGTTGCGGTCCTGTTCGCGGATCTGCGCGGCTACACGGCCTATTCCGACCAGTACCCGCCCGAGACGGTGATGGCGGCCCTGAATGCGTTTCATCGGTTTGCCGGTCCGCTGATCGACCGCCACGGGGGCACCTTGGAACGCTATCTCGGGGATGGCCTCGTGGTTCTGTTCAACGCGCCGATCCCCTGCCCGGACCCGGTCGACCGGGCCTTGAACTTGGCCCGCGACATGCAGCAAGGCTTCGGGCCAGCCATCGGCAGGCACCAGACCGCCGACTTCGGTCTGGGTCTCGGGATCGGGATCGCCTACGGAACGGCGACTGTGGGTCAGATCGGATTTCACGGCCGGCAGGACTATGCGGCCATCGGCTCGGTTCCCAATCTGGCGGCGCGTCTGTCCGACATCGCCGGACAGAACCAGGTGCTTGTAAGCGCCGCCACCGCCCAGCGCGCGGGACAATCCCACGCGCTGAAAGACCTTGGCGAGCGCAGCCTGAAAGGCATCGCCGAGCCGGCGGCGGTCTTTGAACTCGTGCTCTGATCTCCAGCCGGTCTTGGGCGACTTGCCGGGACAGACGACCCCTTTCGGATCGCTCCGTCAGACCGTCGTGCCCTTGATGCGGATGGCGCAACCCAAGGTTCCGGCGGCAATACCGACCAGGATCGCGACGGTCAGTTCGAGCATCTCGATATTCCCGAAGTTGAACTTCGCGAACAGCAGGGTCTCGAGGACGCCGACCAGCCCCCCAAGCGCGCCGGCCAAGGCAAAGTTCCTGGTCATCATGCCCAGCGCGAGACCGAGGATGCCCGGCAGGCTCAGGATGTTGCCGCCGATGGTACCGAGTAGTTCGAGCATGGAATTACCTCTCCGGGGCCGCGTCGGGGTTTCCGGCAATGTATGCGCGGAGCGCCGAAACGCCGAAAATTGAACTTTGCTTGGGTTCGGGGGCCGGTTCCTCGCCGAGCGACTTCACGACCTTCTCATATTCTTCGAGATACCCGGACGGGAGATTGTGCGCGATGCCCTGATGGCAGTCGATGCAGGTCATGCCGGTGTCGATCGCCTTCTGATGCGCATCGGCGGCACGGGTCTCCTGGATGGTGAAGTCCATGTAGTCGAAGTTGTGGCAGTTCCGGCATTCGCGGCTGTCGGACTGTTTCATCTTCTTCCAGGTCGTCGCGGCCATGTGCAGGCGGCGTTCCTCGTACTTCTCGGCGGTGTCGATACTGCCCAGCATCTCGTGATAGACGTCCTTGACGGCCATGATCTTGGCCTTCACCTTGTGCGACCATTCCTTCGGCACGTGGCAGTCCGAGCAGATCGCGCGCACGCCGGAGTGGTTGTTGTAATGGACGGTTTCCCGGTATTCCCCGAGATTGGTCTCCATCGTGTGGCACGAGACGCAGAACTCTTCGGTGTTGGTCGCCTCGAGGGACCAGTGGAAGCCCCCCCAGAACAGGATCCCGGCAAGGAAACCCACGATGAGCGTGAACCCGACGCTGAGCACCGCCGTCGGCCTCCAGAACCAGTCCCAGAGGCGACGGAGACGGCCCCTATTGTCTTTGGAGTCGGACATTTTTTGGAAACTCCTGAAAGCGGATTGAAATTCTACTTCGAAAACGAGGGAACGAACTCGTTCTCGACCAGGGCAGGCGTGTCCGCCTGGGGTACGTGGCATTGGTTGCAGAAATACCGGGTGCCCGCGATGTGGTCGAGTTCATTGCCTTCGCGGTCGAGGTAGTGGGTCATCGACAGGGTCGGCGCTCCGCGCTCGCCCGCGTTGGACCAGTCGTGGCAGGACAGGCACTGGTTGGTGCGCAGATCGATCTGGTACTGTGCGACCGAGTGCGGGATCAGCGGCGGCTGCTGACGATAGTTGCGCTGCACGCGTTTCTCGTTCTCCTTCCACTGGAACTCCTTGGTTATCGGCGTGGGCGCGTCGACAGGCGCGCCGCGCAGGGCATCGACCTGTTGCGCGATGGCCAGGCCGCCCAGGGTGAAGGATGTGACGAGGGCAAGGATGCCCGCTAGGACCGACTTGTTCATAAAAGGCTCTCCTTATGGCTCATTCAGGCGGCGCTCCGTTCGGAGGCGGAGGATGAAGGTTCGGCGAGGTGATCGTCGAACCGGTGGGTGAAGTTGAAAACGTCCTGGGCGCAGACGTCGATGCAACGGCCGCAATTGGTGCAATCCGGCGCGAGGATGAGCGGTGTGGACCCCGCCTTGCCTTTCAGCGCCGGTGAAATCACCTGTTGTTCGGGGCAGACGGCGTAGCAGTCCATGCAATCGTCGCAGGCGGACCGGTTCGCCGCGCTGATGCGGATGAGACTGGTGCGTCCCAACAGACCATAGAACGCCCCGACCGGGCAGGCATGCCCGCACCAGCCCCGGCGCGCGACAAGCAGGTCGAACAGGAAGATCGCGGCCACCATGGCCCAGACCGCGCCCATGCCGAAGATCAGGCCACGGTGAAGCATCGTGATCGGGTTCACGACCTCCCATGCGATGGTGCCCGTCAGGGCCGAGACCACCAGGACCGTTCCGAGAATCCACAGCCGCGCCGAGCGTTTCGGCTGCCAGCCCTTGTGCAGCCCGAGCCGGGCATGAAGCCAGTGCGCCGCATCTGTCACCGGGTTGATCGGACAGACCCACGAGCAATAGACCCGCCCGCCGACAACGGCATAGATCGCAAGCACGATCAATGCGCCGACAAGCGCGGTCGCGGCGGGCCAGTGGCCCGCGACGATGCTTTGCAGGGCGATGAACGGATCGGTGAGCGGCAGCACCCCGAACGTCAGCGATCCGGCGATCGTGCCCTGAACGATCCAGACCGAGAACCAGGGGCCGATCAGGAACAGGGCCAGAAAGAAGACCTGGCTTGCGCGGCGCAGCAGCAGATACCGGTGCGCGCCGATCCAGCCCTTGGCCATGCGCGCCTCCTGGCCGACCGGAAGATGGGTCCGCGCGCTCATGGATTGCCCCCCATCGGCTTGAACGACGGTTCGAACCCGCCGGGCGCGGCGAGGTTGTCGGTTCCTGGTCCCGGCAACCTGTCCGGCAGATCGATGATCCCCTCGACGACAGGCGCCCCCTTGGCGGCCTTTTCCTCCCAGCCCTTGCGATAGTGGTCCGCGGCCTCGCCGCGCGCCAGCCGCACCGGCAGCACCTTGATCGCCGCTTCGGGCAGGACACAGCTTTTTTCGCACACGCCGCAACCGGTGCAGTGATCGGCATGCACGGTCGGCGCAAAGATCGCGTGATGGCCGGAGCGGGCGTTGTGCGAGGTTTCCAGCGTGATCGCCTCGTCGATGACCGGGCAGACGCGATAACAGACGTCGCAGCGCAGCCCGAGAAAATTCAGACAGTTCTCCTGATCGACCAGCACCGCGGTGCCCATCCTCGCGTCGTCGATGTTCTGCAGCGCCGGGTCCAGCGCGCCGGTGGGACAGGCGGCGACGCAGGGGATGTCGTCGCACATCTCGCAGGGCACGTCGCGCGCCGTGAAATAGGGCGTGCCGGTGGCCGGCCCGTCCTCGCCAAGTTCCGCCAGCTTCAGCGTGTCATAGGGGCAGTCGCGGACGCACAGGCCGCAGCGGATGCAGGCCCCGAGGAAATCGTCTTCCGCCAGCGCGCCGGGCGGGCGCAGCGCCTCTGCCGGCAGGGCGCGGGCGTCGCGCACGAGATACGCCAATGCCGATCCGGCCACCACGCAGCCGCCCGCCATGCGCGCGGTGTCCTTTAGGAACCGGCGGCGGTCAGGAGATATGGAAGAGACCGGCATGGCGTTACTCGGGTTTCGGGAGCGCTCAGGCGCGCTCCACCTTGCAGGCACATTTCTTGAAGTCGGTTTCCTTCGACAGCGGGCAGGTCGCGTCCAGCGTCAGCTTGTTGGTCAACTGGCCTTCGTCGAACCACGGCATGAACACCAGCCCTTGCGGGACCTTGTTGCGTCCGCGCGTCTCGAGTCGGCTGCGGACCTCGCCCCGGCGGGTGGAGATCACGATCTCCTGCCCGCGGCGCAGACCACGCGCCTTGGCGTCCTCGGGGTGCATGTAGACGACGGCGATCGGGAATGCGCGGTGCAGTTCCGGCACGCGGCGGGTCATCGAGCCCGAATGCCAGTGTTCCAGAACCCGGCCGGTGCAGAGCCACAGGTCGAATTCCGCGTCCGGCACCTCCGGCGGCGCTTCATAGGGCGCGAAGATGATTTTGGCCTTGCCGTCCTTGTGGCCATAGAACTTCACCTCTTCGCCTTCACCGACATAGGGGTCGTAGCCCTCGCGGAAGCGGTACAGCGTCTCTTTGCCGTCCACGACCGGCCAGCGCATGCCGCGCGTCTGGTGATACATGTCGAAGGGCGCCAGGTCGTGGGCATGTCCGCGGCCGAAGGCGGCATATTCCTCGAACAGGCCCTTCTGGACGTAGTAGCCGAAATGCTGGGCGTCATCGTTGTCGAACCCTTCCGCCGTATCCGACAGCGGGTACATGTCGACGACGCCGTTGGCGAAAAGCACCTCATAAAGCGTCTTGCCCGCCAGTTCCGGCTTCTTGGCGATCAACTCGTCGCCCCAGGCCTCTTCGACCGTGAAGCGTTTGGAGAATTCCATCAACTGCCAGAGATCCGACTTGGCCTCGCCCGGCGCTTTCACCTGCTGGCGCCAGAACTGGGTGCGCCGCTCGGCGTTGCCATAGGCGCCTTCTTTCTCGACCCACATCGCGGTGGGCAGGATCAGGTCCGCCGACATCGCGGTGACCGTGGGATAGGGGTCGGACACGGTGATGAAGTTCTCGGGGTTCCGGTAGCCCGGGAACCCTTCCTCGTTCATGTTGGGCGCCGCCTGCATGTTGTTGGTGCACTGCACCCAATAGGCGTTGAGTTCGCCGTCCTTCAGCTTGCGGTGCTGCAGCACGGCATGGAAGCCGGGTTTCGGCGGGATCGTGCCCTCGGGGATGTTCCACGCCTTTTCGCAGATCGCCCGGTGCTCGTCATTCGCGACAACCATGTCGGCGGGCAGGCGGTGGGCGAAAGTGCCCACCTCGCGCGCGGTGCCGCAGGCCGAAGGCTGCCCGGTGAGCGAGAAGGGCGAGTTGCCCGGCTCCGAGATCTTTCCGGTCAGCAGGTGCACGTTGTACATCAGGCCGTTCACCCAGGATCCGCGGGTGTGCTGGTTGAACCCCATGGTCCAGAGCGACATCACCTTGCGGTTCGGATCGGCGTATTGCGCAGCCAGCCGTTCAAGCTGCTCCGCCGGAACGCCCGACATTTCGGAAACCTTGTCCAGCGTGTATTCGGACACCGCGGCGGCGTATTCGTCAAAGCTCATCGGTTCCAGCTTGCCGGAATCCGGGTTTGCGGCTTCCTGCTGCAGCGGGTTGGTTTCGCGCAGGCCATAGCCGATGTCCGTCGCCGTCTTGGTGATGTTGACGTGCTTGGACATGAAGTCCTCGTTCACCGCGCCATTCTGGATGATGTAGTTCGCGATGTAGTTGAGGATCGCCAGGTCGGTCTGCGGCGCAAAGATCATGCCGTTGTCGGCCAGCTCGAACGACCGGTGCTCGAAGGTGGACAGCACATGCACCTCGGAACCCGGCTTGGTCAGGCGGGTGTCGGTCAGGCGCGACCACAGGATCGGGTGCATCTCGGCCATGTTCGAGCCCCAGAGCACGAAGGTATCCGCGTGTTCGAAGTCGTCGTAGCAACCCATCGGCTCGTCGATGCCGAAGGCGCGCATGAAGCCGACCACGGCCGAGGCCATGCAGTGCCGCGCGTTGGGGTCGATGTTGTTCGAGCGCAGGCCGGCCTTCATCAGCTTGGCCGCCGCGTAACCCTCCCAGACCGTCCACTGGCCCGAGCCGAACATGCCCACGCTGGTCGGCCCTTTCTTGGCCAGCGCCTCTTTCCACTTCTCCGCCATCACGTCGAAGGCCTCGTCCCACGAGACCGGCTCGAATTCGCCGTTCTTGTCGTAGACGCCGTTCGACTTGCGCAGCAGCGGCTGGGTCAGCCGGTCCTGCCCGTACATGATCTTGGACAGGAAATAGCCCTTGATGCAGTTCAGCCCGCGATTGACGGGCGCATCCGGGTCGCCCTGTGTGGCGACCACGCGGCCCTCCTTGGTGCCGACCAGCACCGAGCAGCCGGTGCCGCAGAACCGGCAGGCCGCCTTGTCCCAGCGGATGTCGGGTGTCTGCACCTGCGCCTGCGCGAGGCCGGTTGCAAGGGGAATGCCGGCCGCCGAGGCGGTTGCCGTGGCTGCCGTGGCCTTGAGGAACGTCCGACGGGATTCAGAAATGGTCATTGGTCTGTGCTCCGGCTTGACTGGGGCTGAGAGAGGCGGGCCGCTTGCCTGCCTCCGCGAGGTCTTCGAAATGGTGATAGGTCAGGGTCAGCGACACGACGCCCGCGACCTGGTGCAGCGCCATGATCGTGTCCGAGGCCAGGTGCGCCTCGGTGTCCTCGACGACGACGACAAAGCGGCCATCCTCGGATCTGGCATGGATTTCGACACCGTCCATCGCCGCCATTTCGGCGGCTGCGGCCTCGGTTCTTTCGGGCAGGACGTGGACAAGACATCCGCAAATGTTCATTCGGCCGCCTCCATCTGACGGGGTGGGATTTTCCGGAAACTGACGGCGCCGGCCGGGCAACTGCCTGCGCAGGCCCCGCATCCGGTGCAGGATTCGATGTCGATTTCGGGGGTCGACCGTCCGCTGGTCTGCAGCCGGAACCGGATGGCTTGCGCATCGCAGGCATCCTGGCACGACCGGCACACCACGCCGTTCATGGAAAGACAGGTTTCCGCGACCCGCGCACGCCAGGGCCAGTCCGACATCAGATCCGTCTTGAGCGCGCCTGTCGGGCAGGCTTCGGCGCAGTCGCCGCAGAAGGTGCAGGCGCCGAGCGCGAAATCGACCGAAGCCTTGCCCTTGCCGTCGGCGACGATGATGCCTTCCGGACAGGCGTCAAGGCAGGCCCGGCAATCGGTGCAGGCTTTGGTGAAAACGTCTGGATCGGCGCCCGGCGGACGGACCGCTTCGGGTGCAGCCCGGCCATAACGCCCGCGCAGAAAATCGCGACGGCTGGTTTCGCCCGTCATCCGGCTATCCGTCATGCCATTCCGCATCGCCATGTCAGGTTAACGCCGCCAATCGAGTTGTCAAACGGTCCATCGCCTCGCGCCCGACGAGTTCTTCGCGCCGATCCGATGCCGGCGGAACGGGGACGCTTGAGCGGGACCGGTCAGACTGCAAAAGGCTACACTCCACGTTCGTTGATGCCGCCCCAGGAACAGCTTTCCAGCTTGTTTCACAGGTGCGACCGGGTTGATGACTCCGCCCGCCCCGGAGGGCGAAACGGCGCAGGGCAGATTCGACGAATCTGCTTTGACGCAGTCTTACCGGAATAACATCGTGCGGAATTTGATCTCGATTAAGTTTGCCTCTCCAAAATTGCGATAAAAGGGCCGCAGGCCGACCCTGTTTCGAGGAGATCTTCTCATGACCACGAAATCAACCAAGGCCGAAACGCCCAAGTCGTTCTCGGATGTTCTGAAATCAATTCAAACCGCTGCCTCGATGAATCCGGTGATGAAGCCGCAGATCGCACAGTTCTGGGACGCGCAGGAAAAGATGCTGGACGAGGCCGAACTCTATACGCGGCACTGGTTCGAACGCCGCCACGAGGCCATTCGCACCGCGTTGGACGCGGCCCGCGCCGCGACCGCGGTCAACCAGTCGGACCCGGCCAGGGCAACGCAAACCATGCTCGACTGGCAGCGCCGGTCGATGGAGCGGATGGTCGAAGACGCGCAGGAATGGCTCGACACCATGTCGCGCTGCGCCAGTTACGTGACCAGAACGGAAGCCGAGGCGGTCGGAGAGACCATCGAAGAAGCCGCGGAATTGGCTAAGAAATCAACCAAGTCGGCCAAGTCCGAACCCGTCTGAGCCCGGGCGTTCAAAACGCGAAGCCGGCCGGTCGCTCTGGTCCGCAAGTCTTTCGGCTGAACACTAGACTCGCCAGGCCGAACCGGCGGGAAGGCCCGGTGGTGCTTGTATCCGCTCTCTCTGCTATTGTTGCCAAAGGCGGGGAGGCGAGGTGTGGCCGACAGAGTATCGGAATGGCTGAAATCCCTTGGCCTCGGCAAATATGACGAGGTCTTTGCCAGGCATGAGATAGACTTGGATGCGGCGCGCGACCTGACGGACGATGATCTTCGGGAAATCGGGCTGCCGGTCGGCCCGCGCAAGAAACTGCTTCGCGCGATCAAGGCGCTGTCCGAGGGCGCGACCTCGGCAGAAGCACCCGACCAGCCGGAACCGATCCGGTCAGACAATACCGAACGGCGTCAGCTGACGGTCCTGTTCTGCGACCTGGTCGGATCGACCCAACTATCCGCAGAGCACGATCCCGAGGAGATGCGCGATTTGCTGACCCGGTACCAGGATACCGTCGCGGCAACCGTCGTGCGATTTGGCGGCTACGTGGCGAATTACCTGGGCGATGGCGTTCTCGCCTATTTCGGGTGGCCGCGCGCCTCCGAGGATCAGACGGCGCAGGCGCTTCGCGCCGCATCGACCGCCGTCGACGCCGTCGCGCGCATCAGTCTGCCCGACGGCTCCGGCCTGTCCGCCAGGATCGGCATCGCGACCGGCCAGGTTGTCGTCGGCGACATCGTCGGCAAAACCGCCAAACAGGTCGCGGCGATCAGCGGTGAAACCCCCAACCTCGCAGCCCGCCTGCAGGCCGAGGCCGAACCGGGCAGCGTGGTCATCGACCCGGCGACGCGGTCGATGGTCGAGGGAGAGTTCGACCTTGTCGAGCTGGGGCGGAGGCAGCTGAAAGGAGTGCCCAAGCCGGTGATGCTGTTTCAGGTCGCCGGCGAAAGACCGTCGGAAAGCAGGTTCTTCGCGCAGCATCCGAAACGACTGGCGCCATTCTTGGGGCGACGAAACGAACTCGCCCTGCTCAAGGACCGATGGTCGGTCGCAGCCGGCGGCGAAGGCCAGGTCGTCCATCTTTCCGGTGAGCCCGGCATAGGCAAAAGCCGGCTGAGCCTGCGGCTTCTGGAGGAAATCTCGCCACAGCCGCATGTCAGGCTGCGCTATCAATGTTCTCCGCATCACGTGCATTCGGCGCTCTACCCCATCATCCGGCAACTGTCGTTCGCGGCCGGGATCAAACCTTCGGACACGGCCGAACAGAAACTGGACAAGCTCGAGCGGGCGCTGCGGAAAAGCACGGAAAACGTCTCGCAGACCGCGCCCTTGCTGGCCGAGATGATGTCGCTGCCCACCGAGCGTTACGATGCGACATCCCTGTCGCCGCAACGGCAGAAAGAAGCCGTGTTCGACGCGCTGGTCGAACAGTTGACCGGCCTCGCCGCGACGGCGCCGGTGATCATGGTGCTGGAGGACGCGCACTGGATCGACCCGACCAGCCTGGAGGCCTTTGGCCGTATCGTCGCGATCGCGGAGAGCCTACCCATCCTGCTGCCCGTCACCTCGCGCCCTGAGTTCAGGATTCCGTGGCCGGTCGGCGGTCATGTGTCCGAGTTGTCGTTGACCCGGTTGCCCAGGAAACAGTGCGGCGAACTTATCCACAGCCTGCTCGGCGAACGCTGGGTCGACGATGCGATCCTCGAGCGGTTCGTCGAAAGGGCGGACGGAATTCCCCTTTTTGCCGAGGAACTGGCGCGGGCCATCGAAGGCGGGCCATCCCGGGCGGGCGAATTCGCACTTCCGCCAACCCTGCAGGCCCTTCTGGCATCCCGCCTCGACCAACTCTCGCCCTCTGCGCGCAGCATGGCCCAGATCGGTTCGATCCTTGGCCGCGAATGCCCGCTGCGGATCATCCGCGCCCTGAGCGAGTTGCCGGCGGAAGTCGAGGATGCCGCGATCGCCGAACTGGAAGCGTCCGGCCTGTTCACGCAGCGCGGCCGGTTCGATCGGGCCGAAATCGTGTTCCGACACGCGTTGATCGAAGAGGCCGCCTATCAGTCCCAGCTTCTGTCAACGCGGGCCGCGCGTCACCGCCGCGTCGCCGACTGGTTGACGGAAAACGAACCGGATCGCGCCGCCGCGGAACCCGAGGTGTTGGCGCATCACTTCCATCGTGCGGGAGACGCCGAACAGGCGCTGCACCATTTCCACGCCGCCGCCCGCCGCGCCAGCACCAACTGCGCATACAAAGAGGCGATCGCGCATCTCCGTACCGGGCTGGAGATCATTCGGGACCGAACCGCCGAAGAGTCCGTGCAGGCCTGGCGTCTGCCCTATCTGACCGCGCTGGGGTCCGCCATCATGGCCCTGCGCGGCTATGCCGACAGCGAGGCCGGCGACGTGTTTCAAGAGGCGCTGTCCATCTGTCCGGACGACACCGACGTCGACACGCGCTTCAAGATCTACTGGAACCTCTGGCTCAACAACCAGATGTCCGCCAACCTGCCCGAAGCAAGCCGGATGATCGACGCGATGAAACCGATCACCCGGATCGACCCGTCCGACGAACACCAGTTGCAGTTCAGCCATGCAGGCTGGACCACGAAATTCTCCGAAGGCGATCTCAGGGCCGCTCAGGCTTTCCTGGAAACGGGGCTTCCGCTTTACACGCCCGAGCGGTTTCATCAATGCGCGTACCACTACGGCGGCCATGATCCCGGAGTCTGCGGCCACAGCCATTGCAACCTCGTCCAGTCGCTGACCGGAAACCTGGATGCCGCCGGCCGATGCGGGAAGGATGCGATCGGTCTCGCCGAAAAGCTGGGCCACGAAAACAGCCTGACGATAGCCCACGCGTTCGCCGCACTCGGCCGCTACCTGGTGCGTGACGCTGCCGGCGCCAACGAGTTGGCCCAAAGCGCGGAGGAACTGGCCGAGAAATACGGCCCCTGGCATTTCAAGATTCTGGCGGGATGCATTTCAGCCTGGGCAGGCGAGATGCTCGGCGAGCATCGGGACGGCGTGGAAATTCTCCGCGACCTCATCAGGACATCCAAGGATCGCAGTGCGGTCATGCGCATCCCGTTCTTCGAGATGATGCTGGCGGAACTGCATGGTCGCCACGGCGAATTCGACCTGTCGATTTCGGCGGCCGAACGGGCGCTGGACACCATGCGGCAATATCGGGCAGGCGTCATGGTCGCCGAAGCCCTGCGGCTGCGCGGCGAAGGCGAAGCCGCCATGGGGCAGCCAGAAAAGGCGGCAAAATCCTTCCGCGCCTCGCTGGCCCGGGCGCGCGAGCAGGGCGCGCATCTGCTGGAACTCCGGGCTACGGTCTCGATCTTGCGGTCCCCGTCCGCTGGCCAGCCAGCCGATGCAGAAGGATCCGTGTCGCGCGTTCTCGGCACGATCAGCTCCGAACTCGAGACCGAAGACATCGCCGCGGCCAGGGCAATCCTGCGATGAAGCAAGCGCCAAGCTCGTCGATGCTTCGTCGCGAGTGACCGCGCGGTTCGGGACCGGCTCAAGGCCAGACGCCTTACCCGGCGATTTCGCGAAGCGTCACGACCCCCAGGAAATCGCCCAGCCACTGGCGCGACTGGACCAGTTGCCCGTCAGCCTGGCTGAACCAGTAGACGTTCAGGAATTCCTGGTCGGCGCTGCGGCAGGTCTCGCGCATCAGGCGGGTGGCGACGGGCTGGCCCCGGACCGGGATCTCCTGCGTGCCGCGGTCTTCGATGTGGCACTTGTAGCTGCGCGTCACGATACGGTCGTCGCCGTTCAGGAAGCTGTGGAAACGCAACACCTGGCCCTCGCGCCCGTCGAACAGCGCCTCCAGCGGCTGCGACACGTCCGAGGCCATCATGCCGCCGCCGAAACCGCGCTCGCCGACGATCAGGCCCTGGCGGGTCAGCAGCGACGCGCCATCGACCGACAGCCATGTCCGCACCCCCTCGCGCTCGCCCTCCAGCACCATCGCTCCGGCGAGACCGCTCTCCAGGAACGCGATCTGCAACCGCGGCGCGTTCGCCGCGATCAACGCCTGCACCCGCGGGTCGGGCGGCGCCTTTCCGGGCTGCAACGTGCTCCGCACCACGTCGAATTCGTAGTTGGTCTTGGTACAGGCGGCCAGCAGGGTCAGCAGGGCGGCGGCAACGGCAATCCGTCTCATCTGTAGAATCGTCCCCATTGTCCGACCAGCCGGCCTGCGCGTTCGTCGCGCACGTAGTCGTAAAGCCTGTTCTCGACCTGCAGGCGGGCGCCGCCGTCGCGCAAAACCGGACGGATCGTCTGCCGGATCTTCGGCAGCGTCGAGCGGCCGGTCAGCCAGGCCACCGGGATCTCGAACCGGATGCCCTTGTCGAAGGAGCCCTCGCCGAATTCCTCCGAAGAGACATTCGTGAAGGTCGCGAATGCACCGACCTTGAAGCCGTTGTTGAACTCGCGGTCGATGGTGAACGTCGCTCCCCAATCCCCGGCCAGGTAGCGGCCCGCATCGACCCGCAGGTGATAATCGCCGTCGAAGTCGTAGTACATCGAGGCATGGCCCGTCACGATGTCGTAGTCCTGAAATCCGAACAGCATGTCGAAATCACGCTGTCTGGCATAGTTGACCTCGGCGCCAAGCGCGAGGCGTTCGTCCCCCGGATACCACAGCAGTTCGGCCGAAAGCCCACCATACATCTCTTCCAGATAGCCGGCGGTGAATCGCGCGAACAGGTCCGGACCCGGCCTCCACAGATAGTTGGCGGTCAGGTAGTTGACCTGCAGATCCGACTGCTGGGCATACAGCGCCCAGTCCGACCGAACGTGCGGCAGCACCGAATCCGACACCCGCGTGGTGTCGTCGAGGGTGCTGACGAACGGCAGTCGTGTGAGGCCCGACAGCAGGACCCCGGGACGCAGGATCAAGTCGCCCACGAAGGCCGCGCCGATCTCGTAGCGCACCGGATCATCCGGGTCGAAGAAGGACAGCCGCGCATAGGGCCCGAACCGGTAGGTGGTGTAGGGATAGGCGTCCTCGATGATGCCGACCGGACGCTCGTCCGCGTCGCGGATCTCGGACCGCGCCAGCGTGCGCCAGCTGCCGTCAAGGTCGTTCTCCAGTTCGTAGAGCGCATCGCGATGGGTCTCGACCGACGTGATCGGCAGGCCGTTGCGCAGCAGCGTGATCCCGAATGCCTCGACTTCGGGCGGCAGCGTGTTCGCCATGATCCGCGCCGTTCGGCCGACGGCCTGGGCGGCGGCGTTGTAACGGCCGTTCTCGATTTCGACCGTGGCGCGGCCGCCTTCGATGTCATAGCCCACCATGCGCAGGCCCTGCTGCTCCAGCCGCGCCCGCAGCACCTCCCGCAGGGTCGGATCGCGGGCATCCCGTCCAGGCAGGTTCCAGCTGGCCAGCGCCACCCGGTCCACCGGTTGCAGCATCGGCGGCGCCTTGTCGAGTCCGCCGGGAACGGCAGGCTTGCGCGGGTCGAGCACATAGCTGAACTGCAGGCCGAGGGTCGAGCCGTACATGTAGTAGGCGTTGATGTTGGCGCCGTTCTCGAACCGGTAGGTCAGGCCCAGATTCACGGGAAAATCGGCGTCGAACCCCATGCGGGCGGTTTCCGTGGAATAGGTGTCCGAGGAATACTCGGCCAGCAGCGACAACTGGTCGTTGACCTTGTATTCCACGCCGCCGAACAGCGCCGCCGGTCCACGGAACCACTGATCCGTCGAAAACTTGCCGCCGGTGCCGAAATCGTTCGGTGGGCGCGTCTCGAACCGGGAATCAATGTATGACAGCGGGTTCCTGAAACTGTTGCGCTCGCCCAGCCTCCCCCATCCCATGCCGCCGGTCAGTTTCCAGCGTTCGGCGAAGGTCTTGGTCAGAACGACATATTCGCCGCTGTAGACACCTGTACCGCCGAAATCGCGCAGCCCGACGCCGATGGCGGGGCCGTGCCTGGTCTCTTCCCGAAGGCGGAAATGAATGTCGAAGCTGCGGTCATACCGGCTGCCCGTTCCGCCACCGTCGAACCCCCTGAGATAGGAATAGCGGAACGAGCCGTAGACCCAGGGCAGCATCTGGAACGTCACCGTTCCCCGGGCCGTGTCGCGGAACACCGCGCCCGTCATTGCCAGATCGCCGTCCGGCAGCATCTCGGCGGTCGGCATGTCGACGAGGCCGGGGGTGCCGTAGGTGGAAAGGTTCTGCGCCTTGGCCGAGCCTTCGGCCAACAGGACGCAGCCGATCCCCAGAACCGTGCACAGCGCAAGACGCATGAACCTGCCTACCCAAAAAGTTTGTTGTTTTTTTTCGGTCCTGAAGAACCGGCCGCGCCGCCGCACATGTCGTGGAGTTGCGCGCGCCGGCGCTTGTACAACCGGGTTGGACATGTCACAACCCCGACAAACGGGGAACGGAGCCTCAAAATGCTGAAATCCTGGCTCGCCAGACTTTCCGGCAGATCTCCGGCCTTTCCGCCGGTGGCCCCCGAGCATCCTTTCTACCTGATCGGCGACATCCACGGCAGGGCCGACCTGCTGGACCGCGCCCTGAAACGGCTGGAAGCCGACCATCCCGTCGTCTTCGTGGGCGACTACATCGACCGCGGCGAGGACAGCGCCGGGGTCCTGCGCGCCCTCATCGACCGGCCCAACGCCCATTTTCTGAAGGGCAACCACGAAGAAATGCTGCTGTCGTTCCTCGGGGATCCGATCACCCACGGTCCCCGCTGGCTGCGCTATGGCGGGCTGCAGACGCTGGCCAGCTACGGAGTCGCCGGCGTGACCGAGACCAGCAAGGGTCCGGAACTCGAGGCCGTGCGCGATGCGCTGACGCGCGCGATGGGCCCCGAACAGATATTCTGGCTGCGTACCCTGCCGCTGACCTATCGCAGCGGCAACGTGGCCGTCGTTCATGCCGGCGCCGACCCGCGGCTGGACCCCGACAGTCAGGATTCCGGCAACCTCATCTGGGGGCACAAGGACTTCGGCAGGGTGCCGCGCCGGGACGGCCTCTGGATCGCGCACGGCCACACCATCGTCGACGAGCCCGTGGCGGAACGGGGCATCATTTCGGTCGACACCGGCGCCTACGCGACCGGGCGACTTTCCGTCGCCGCAATCCGCGAAGGCGGGGTGGAGTTCCTGGACATCCGGTAAGGATGCCTCGCAGGCAAGAACAATAAGCCATTATTGTTTCCAGATTTGAAACTATATCGCCGGATCCGGAGGCTGTTGCCGATGTGCATCCCGTCACCTTTGCAGTCGCTTCTCTCTAAATTCCCCCAAAAAAACGGATGTTGCGCTGAAAAACGGCACTTGAAGCCCGTCCCCCGTCCTTCGTGACACACCGCTGTCTCGCCCGGCCCGAGCCCCTTCAACATCGCCCCCATTAACAGCCCGTTAACCACGTCCTTGGTTAATGGCGGGTGAACGATGGCGTGGGTGGGAAACACGACGGAGTTCGCCCCCATGACGCATTTCGACCTGATCGAAACCCGCGCCAAGCCGATCCGGCCCGGCTTCTATGCCCGGTCCGGCAAGCGACTGCTCGACCTGGGGCTGGCGCTGCTGCTGCTGCCCCTGCTGGCGCCGGTCATTGCCCTGACCTGGGCGGCGGCCAAGGCGCAGGGCGGTCCCGGCTTCTATTCGCATGTCCGCGTCGGGCGCCACGGCCGCAGCTTCCGTTGCCACAAGATCCGCACCATGCATCCGGACGCCGACCGCCTTCTGCGTGAACACCTGCGCACCCACCCGCTGGCGGCCGAGGAATGGGCGCGCAACCGCAAGCTTCGGCACGATCCGCGCGTGACCCCGCTGGGCCGCATCCTGCGGCGCACCTCGCTGGACGAACTGCCGCAGATCCTCAACGTCCTGCGTGGAGAGATGTCGCTGGTCGGCCCGCGACCGGTCACCGAGGATGAACTTGGATACTATGCCCCGATGCCCTCGACCTATCTTGACCAATTGCCCGGCGTCACCGGGCTGTGGCAGGTGCGCGGGCGGCGCGACGGCTGCTACCGCACCCGCGTCCGCCTGGACCGGGCCTACCGGCGCGAAATGAGCCTTGCCACCGATCTCGGCCTGATCGGGCGCACGGCGCTGGCGCTGGTCCGGCCTTCGGGCTGCTGAACCCGCGCCAGCAGGGCGGCCAAGCGTTCCGCGCTCGCCTCCCACGTGAACGACGCCGCCCGCGCCCGTCCGGCGTCAACCATCGCCGCGCGTTCTGCCGCGGTTGAACCGGCGAAACCGCGCAGCGCCCGCGCCATGTCGGCCACGTCACGCGGATCGAACCAGGCCGGCGCCTCGCCCAACACTTCGGGCAGGGCCGAGCCGCGCGCCGCCAGAACCGGCACGCCCAGTTCCATCGCCTCCAGCGGCGGAATGCCGAACCCTTCGTAGAGCGACGGGAACACGAACCCCGCCGCCCCCTCGTAGAGCGCACGCAATTCGCCGTCCGTGACGCGCCCCAGCAGCCTCGCGCCGGCGCCGCCGGTATCCTGCGCCAAGCCGGGAACCGCGCCGCCAACGACCACAAGCGGCGGCACGGCCGCACCGGCCAACCGATGCGCGTCGACCAGCCGGGCAAGGTTCTTGTTCGGGCTGCGGTTGCCCACAGTCAGCAGGTATTCCCCTGCAGCCAACCCATGCCGCCGCAGCACCGTCGCATCCGGCTTCACCGACCGGATATGGCCCGCGCTGTTGGCAATCACCGCAAAGCGCTCGGCCCCGACGCCCAGCCGCGCCGCCAGTTCACCGGCCGAAAACCGGCTCACCGTGATCAACGCCGCGGCCCGCCGCGCCAATAGCGGCCGCAAGGCCCGGTGCCACGCCCGGTAACGGCCCGAAAACGCCTCGGGCAGCGCCCAGACGTTGACGTCGTGGAAACAGATGATCTGCCGCGGATGCAGCAACGGCCCGCTGTTGCCGAGGCTCAGCAGCACGCCGCCCCGCGCCGCACGCGCCAGCGCGACCTGTTCCCAGAAATGACCCTGGCCGCCGCGCAACGCCCGTCGCTCGATCACCTGCCAGCCGGGATCGGCAACCGGCCCAAGCGGATGCAGCGCCACCACCGGCCCCAACTTGCGCCGAAGACCGGAATCGGCGGCCAGGCCGCGATCCAGCGCCGTCAGCAGTTCGCGCGCATAGCGCTGAACCCCCGACAGAGGCTGGGCCAGAAAGCGGGCGTTGACGTAGATCGTCATGCGGCCCGCCGCGCGGAAGGCAGATCATAAAGCTCGGTCGTCCGCCGTCCCAGCGTCTCCAGCGTCCAGTCGCTGATATCCGTCCCTCGGGCGCCTTGCCGCAGCCGGTCAAGCGCCGGCCGGTCCGTCAGCAAGGCAGCCGTCCGCGCGGCCAAGCCGTCCAGATCACCAGGGGGCAGAACCGCGCCGTTGACGCCGTCGCGGACAAGCTCGTCGATCCCCGGCAGATCGTTCACCGCCACCGGCCGCCCCACCGCCAGCGACTGCACCACGACCCGCGGCAGCCCCTCGCGCTCCGAGGCCAGCACCGACAGATCCGCCAGCGCCAGCAGCGCCTCGGGGTCCGGGCGGTGGCCGCACAGGATGACCCGTCCGTGCAGGCCAAGCGCCCGCACCTCGGCGCGCACGGGTTCCAGCAGCGGCCCGTGCCCGGCCAGCAGCAACCGCATGTCGCCCCGCGCCACCCGCGCGAAGCTGCGCAGGAACTGCAGATGGCGCTTGCGCGGCTCGAACGCCGCCAGCATCACTGCAACCGGCGGCTTGGCCTCGCCCGGCCGCAGGCCGAGCAAGGCGCGCCAGTCCGCGGGCCAGGCGGCGTTCCGGAACCGGTCCAGATCCATGCCCGAACGCACGCAGTGAACCTGATCGGGACGCGCGATTCCGGCATCGACATAGGCGGATCCGACCGCCTTCGAGACCGCCATGAACAGATCCGTCCGCGGCGCGGCCCGCCGCTCCGCCGCCAGGTAAAGCGCCCGCCGCGCCGCATCGACCCCGTGGAACGGCACGATGTGGATCCCATGCACGACCAGCGCCCACGGGGCACCCTCCGCCGCCCAGCGCCCGAGAATACCGGCCTTGCTCTGATGCGTGTGGATCACGTCCGGGCGCAGGTCGCGGTAGAGCCGCCGCAGCGCCGTCAGCGCCCGCCAGTCCGAAAGCGGGTCCAGCGGATGCACCAGCGACGGCAGCCGAACAAGCTTCAGCCCCGGCGACGGATCGTCGTACCACCCGCGGTCGAAATCGGCGCCGTGCAGCAGGGTCACGCGATGCCCGGCCCGCGCCTGCCAGCGGCAGGTCGCCACGGTGTTTTCCTCGGATCCCGCCCGCAGCAGCCGGGTCACCAGGTGCAGGATGTGCATGATTGCCCTCCGGTCATCGCACTCCGGCCTTGTCGGTTAAGGCCCCGTTAACCTTGAGCGGCGATCCTTAACAAATCGGAAACGGGCTGGAGAATTCGCCGGCCCTTGCGGACGGAACGCAAGATGCAGGGCATCATCTACATCCATGTGCCGAAATGCGGCGGGTCGAGCTTTGGCGCGGCGCTGCGGCTGCGGTATCTGACCAGCCAGGCCACGATCCGGCCCGGACCGCGCCCCGATCTGCCCCGGACCTTTGGCGCGCTGACCGGCGAGGACCGGATCGAGGCCGATTACGCCCAGCGCGACGCAGAGCTGGCCCGGCTGGTGGCGCGCGGCACTCGCTGCATCGCGGCCCATGTGCGCTACAACCCCGGCCTGCACGCCACCGCCGCGTGCGACCATGCGCACGTAACCCTGCTGCGAGACCCGGTGGAGCGTTTCGTCTCGCACTACCGCTACCTGCAGCGGCATCACCCTGATCCGGCCCGGGCGCCGACGCTGGAGGGCTTTCTCGACACGCCGGACGCACCACGCCTGGCCTCGCAATACCTTTTCTACTTCAGCGGCCGCTCTCAGAACCGGTGCTGCGACCTGCCCCGCGCCATCGAAACCGCCATCGCCTCGCTCGCTCGCTTCACCCTGGTGGGCGACCTGTCGGACCCCGCCGCCTTTGCCCGAGGGCTGCGCCGAATCGCCGGCCCGCTGCCCCGGCTCAGGCGCAACCGCGCGCCGAGCCCGACGGTGATACCCGACGCTCTGCGCCCGCGGATCACGCAGCTTTGCGCGCCGGACATCGCCATCTACCGCGCCGCGCTCGGGCTGGACCGCGCCGCGGCATGAGCTGGCTGTCGCCGCCTTCCCTGCTCGCGATTTGCTGGGGGTTGACCTTCGCCGTCGCCGGGCTTGCGCTCGCGCTGCCCGAAACCTTCGACCTGGTGCCGGTTTTCCTTTGGCGCGAGGGCCTGACCCCCGACGCCTTTTCCTGGCTGGGCGGGCTCTGGCTGATCACCGCGCTGGCGGCGCTGCTGACCGGGGATCTTGCCGCCCGCGTCGCCCTGCCGCCCGCACGCCCCGTCAGGCCTTCGCTGGACCTGTCCCGCGCCGCCCGTCTGACCGCCCGCGCCAACACGCTGTTCCTTGGCACCACGCTGGCCTGGGTGGCGCTGACCGCGGCGCGTTTCGGAGGGCTGGCGAATCTCGTGGTTCTGGCCGCGCAGGACACCCTCGGCGCGCGCGATCTGCTGCTGGACAACAAGCTCTTTACCGGCATGCGCCTGTTCTATGCCGCGCTGCCCGCCACCGGCTGCCTTGCCGCCGCCATCCTCGCCGCCGGCGGCCACGCGCTGCCCCGCCGCGCCCGCCGGCGCTGCACCATGGTTCTGCTGCTGAACAGCGTCGCCCTGTTCCTGCTGCCGGTCGTGATGAGCCAGCGGCTGCTCTTGCTGCAATTCGTGCTCTCGGCCTACCTCGTCACCTGCCTGATCCGCCGGCGCATCGTCGGGCTTCGCTGGCTGGCGTTGGGAACGATCGTGTTCCTGTCGGTCTGGACGCTGCGCGAAAGCCTCACCAACCCGCATTTCGACCGGCCGGCCTTCGAGATCGCGGCGCAGAAGCTGGCCTTCTACTTCGTCAACGACCTGTGGAATTCCTTCGCGCCGCTCGGGGCCGAGGTGCCGCTAACGCTTGGCGCACATTCGCTGCACGGGCTGATGGTGCTGACCTTTTCGGATGGCGTCTTTGCACCGATGCTGGCCAGCCGGGTTCAGGCCGCGCAGGCCCTGCGCGGCGGCGGAGAATTCTCCCTGCTGGCCGCGCCTTACGTGGATTTCGGCCTGTTGGGCGGCGTGCTTGTCCTGCTGATTGCGGGCTTCGTCCTGCGGCTCGTGTTTCACCGGGCGCAAGCAGGTCTGCCCTGGGCGGCGCTCTATGCCCAGATCGGCGTGGCGCTGCTGATCTCGTCGCATGGGCTCTACGTGACGCACCAGAACTGCCTGTTTTCGCTGCTGGTGATCGCCGTGATCAGCCGGATGGCGCGCAGCCGCCGTAGCGCGACCTCGCCCCGAAAGTCCGCGGTTCCGCTTTGTCACGAGTCGAAAGGAAGGCGCGCCCATGCCTAGGCTGGCCGGTCTGCAACTGCTGCGCGCTCTGGCGGCGTTGATGGTCCTGACCGGCCATGTCATTGCCGAGGCCGAGCACTACTTTACGGTCGATCTTGCAGGGGACCGCATCCCCTGGACCCGCGGCGTCGACATCTTCTTCGTCATCTCGGGCTTCATAATCACCCTGTCGGCTGCCCGGCACGCCGACCGACCCGGCGCATTTCTGTGGCGGCGCCTGCTGCGGGTGGCGCCGCTCTACTACCTGTTCACGACTTTGATGGTGGCCGTGCTGGTCCTTGCGCCCTCCGCCGCCAAGGAGACCGAGCTCGATCCGGTCCAGATTCTGAGTTCCTATCTGTTTCTGCCCTACGAACGTCACGATGGCCGCATCGCGCCGGTGCTGTCGCCGGGCTGGACCCTGAATTACGAGGTCTTCTTCTACGCGCTCGCCGCCCTCGCGCTGACACTGCCGCGGCCGTTCCGGGTGCTCGCGGCAGCGCTCGTCACTCTCAGCGCCCTGTCGCTGCTGCGTCCAGGCAATCCGGCCCTGGTATTCTGGACCAACCCGTTGATCCTGGAATTTCTTTTCGGCATCGCGCTGGCGCGCCTCTGGCAGCGCGGGTATCGCCGCCCCTCGGTCATGCTCGCGCTCGCTTCCGGCGCACTCGGCCTCGTTCTTCTGGCGGCGCTCGACAGCACGCCGCTACCGCGCTTCGTCGCCGCAGGTCTGCCCGCCGCGCTGCTCGTTGCTGCCGGCACCCTGTTCTGCCCACCGGGGCGTCTGCCGCTGCAGCGGATCGGCGATGCCAGCTATGCGCTATACCTTTCGCACCGCTTTGCCCTGCGGCTGCTGACCCTGATCCTGCTGCCGGCCCTCCCGCCCGGAGCGGCATGGATCTACGTCGCACTGGCTTGTACCGCCTCGATCGCCGTCGCCCTGATCACCCACATCGCCGTCGAAGCGCCGCTGATGCGCGCCTTCGATCGCCCGGCACGGCGGGGCCTACCGGCATGAGCACAACCTTCTGGTCAGCCGTATTGCAATGGTCGCGCCTCGGCGTGAATGCGGGCCTCTTCCTGGTCGCCGCACGCTATCTCTCGCTGGCCGAAATCGGCGCCTTCGCCACCGCGTTCGCGCCCGTGCGCCTGGTGCAGGGCACGCTCCGCGCAGGCCTCGGGGACATAGCCATCCTGCGGGCCGAGCCGCAGGACGCGCTCATCGCCCTGTCAGCGGCGGTTGGACTGATCGCCGGGCTTGCTCTTGCTGTGACGGGGCTGATGCTGCCGCCCTCCGTCGGCACCATGATGGCCGTGCTGTCTCCGATCCCGTTGATCCAGGGGCTGGCGCAACCGTCCGAGGCACATCTCCGCCGCACCCTGCGCCTGCGCGCGCTGGCCCTGCGCACGCTGGCCGCGCAAACCGCGGCTGCTGCCGTGGCCTTGCTGGCCCTCGCCCAAGGGGCCGGACCGTGGAGCCTTGCGGTATTTGCGCTGGCCAATACCGCCCTGACGGCGGCGCTGTCGCTCTGGCTGGCGCCGATCCGCCTGGGCACCTGTCCCAAGCGGGGCGAAATCCGCGCCCTCCTTCCCGACGCGTTGCGCCTGTCGCTGCGGGATCTGGCCGGAAATGCCACGTTGCCGCTTCTGCAACTCGCGGTCGGCGCCTGTCTCGGTCTGCCTGCCGCGGGGGCTTTCCAGATCGCTTCGCGGGTGCTGGGCCTGATCGATGCGCTCGCCATCGCGCCGCTGCGCTACGTGGCGCTTCCGCGTTTCACCGGCCTGCAGCCCCGCGCCCTGCGAGGCGCTCTGGCGCGAAACTTGCGCCAGAGCGCCGGGATTGCCTGCATCGTCTACCCGGCCGTTGCAGTCGCCGCGCCGGACCTCCTCGTTGTTGCGGTTGGATCCGAACATGCCGAAGCCGCCGCGCCGCTGATGCCGGCCTTTTGCCTTGCCGGTCTGCTCGCCGCACTTGCGATGCCGCTCAACCAGGCGCTCAGCGCCTCCGGCCACATCCGCCTGACGCTCAACCGCAACCTCGCTACCTTGGTTCTGACGCTGACCCTCGCCTTGCCCGGTCTGAGCCATTCGCTGACCGCAACCGTCTGGGCGCTGCCCGGCGCGTCTTCTCTGGTTCTGATCTGGTATCTGAAAACCGCCCACCGCCTGCTGCGACCCGACCCGAGAGAGCTTGCAGCGGAATGAAACGCGCCGTCCTGCTTACCGGCCATTTTCCGCAGCAGAAACGCCGGCCAAGCCTGCTATGGGTCTCGGACGCTCTGCAGGCGATGGGCTTGCACGTGACCTTCGTCACCGTGGGCTACAGCTGGCTGTCGCGTCTGACCGGGGACAGGCGGTTGGCGGCGCTGGATTCCCCGGCGGAAACCGGCACCCGCCATGTCGGCAAAAGCCTCACCACGGTTTTCGGCTATGCGCCGATCCACCCGGTGCGCAGCCCGCTCGACCCGCTGCTCGACCCGTTGCACGGCCTGTTCCCGGCCTATTGGGCGCCACGCCTGAAAGTGCCGCTGGCCGCGGCCGATCTGGTCCTGGTCGAAAGCGGCGCGCCGGTGATGCTGGCCCCGCTGGCCCGCCGCCTCGCACCACGGGCGCGGCTGATCTACCGGGTCAACGACGACATCCGCCTGCTCAACCCGCCCGGCGTCCTGCTCCGGGCCGAAGCGCGAAACGCCCGGGTCTTCGACCGCATCAGCACGCCCTCGCCGCACCTGGCCCAGCGATTCCGCCATCCGAACGTGACGCTCGACCCGATGGGCATTCCCCGCGCCGCGCTGTCGCAGTCCCGGCCCGATCCGTTCCCCGACCGGGCGGAGTTCCAGGCGGTCTGCGCCGGCACCACCCAGATCGACCTCGCCGCGCTGGCGCGGATTGCCGAGGCGCGGCCCAACTGGCGGCTCCACGTGCTGGGGCGGCTCAAGGCCAGCCCGCCCCACCGCCCCAACCTGATCTTTCACGGCGAACAGGGCTTCGAGACCACGCTGGCCCATGTCGCCCATGCCGATATCGGCCTCGCGCCCTATGTCGATCGGCCGGGCATCGAGTACCAGACCACGAACTCGAACCGGATCCTGCTCTACCGCCATTTCGGGTTGCCGATCCTCGGGCCGGACCGGTTGTGCCATCCGTCGGTGCCCGCGATCATCGGTTACGGCCAACGTGACGCCCTAGGCCGCTGCGAAACCTGGATCCGCCAGCCCGAGATCCTGCCGGACTGGTCGGACCTCGCCCGCAGCCTGGCTCAGAACGACGAGACCGTCCCGCCGGAACTCAGTCCGACATCCCCGCCCAGCGCCACGTGACCGCGCGTGAAGACCGAGCCGCCGTTTGCCTCGATGGCAAAGTTCTGCACGGCGCCGCCCGCCGCATCCGCCACCGTGTCCTGCAGCCACATCCGCGCCTGGTTCGAGCATTTGAACGCCACGCAGGTACCGTCGATGTCCCGCGCCGTCGCCTGGGTGCCGGCAAGCCAGCTCCGGGTCGTCTGGATGCAATGCACTTCGGTTCCGTTGCGCGACCAGCCATAGGCGCCGTTCAGGTCGATCAACCGCACGCCGTCATGCGTGGTCAGGCCGTTGCAGCTGCTGGCGGCAAAGGCGCCGTTGCCGAACCCGATGCAGCCCTGCATCACCACATGCATCCCCGCATGCCCGTCCTCGTGAAAGGACCAGCCGTCATCGGCCCCGCCCGAGCCGTCGCAGCCGAAGAACGCGACCAGCCCGTTGGTCCGCCTGATCTGCACCGCGTCGAGCGGGCTGTTGACGTTCGACGGCGCAGAATAGCGGAAACTGCAATTCACGCCCACCACGTTGCGATCCGCCACCGCGTCCAGATGCAGCGCCCCGGTGATGCCGCCTTCGCAATGGATGTCCTCAAGGTAAAGGTCACGGGCATGGGTCAGAAACCGCGCGCCGTGAAAACTGCGGATCACCGCGATGCCCCCGCTCCCCGGGGCGCGGCCGATGTTGACATGCAGGGTACCGCCATCGGCAAACCAGCAGTTGCCCGTCCCCTGACAGGCGGCCAGATCGGCGGCCTGCGCCAGTTCCACATAAAGCCCCTGCGCCGTTCTCTGATCGGTGCGAAACACCCGCCGCACCGAACCTATGCCCGCGGAATGGGTGGCCCCCGCATCGCTCCAGCTGACCGAGAACGGCCCCGTGCGATAGCGCACCGAACCGCCCCAGCCAAGGATCGCGACCGGTTGCGTGGGTTCCTCGTTGCCGTTGCGGCTGAAGGCGCTCTCCTCGTACTGGCCCGCCTTCACGATCACCCGGTAAGCTGCGCCGGTTGCGTTGCCGGCGACGAACGCCGCATGGATGCTGCGCTTGGCCTGGGTGAAATCGCCATCCGCCGCCCCCAGTCCCGAACGCGCATCGTCGCCCGAAACGCCGTCCACGTGGATCGCCGCGCCGGTCCAGATACCGGGATCGACCAGATCGCGCGGCGCGACCTGCGCCCGGTATTTTCCGCCCGCCTTCACGATCTCGAGCGGGAACCGGGCAAGGTCCCAGCCGATGCCCGCGGGCATCGGCACCAAGGCCGCAGCACCGCCCCCCGGCTTCAGGCCCAGAGACAGGCCAAGCATCAGACCAGCCCCTTGAGACCGGTTGCCGTCGTCCCGGTCGCCAGAACGCGAACCGGGCGCAGCGGGTAGATGACGCCGGGCGTCAGCCCCGGCAGGGTCAGGGTTGCGCCGTCCCGGAACTGCACCGCAACGTCGCCGCCGACCGTCACCATCAACGCGCGCGGCAGCGCAGGCAGATCGGTGCCGTCATCCGGCACGATGTCGAACCCGCCAACGGCCGGGCCGGTCAGGTTGGGGGCAAAGCTGCGATACGCATCAGCGATGGGCATGGTCGATTCTCCGGTCAATTTTCGACCGAAGGATCAGACAGACGGGTTTCCAAATTCGGAACGGGGCGCACGCACGCGTTGCGGCCGCGGACAGCCGTATTTCCTCAGCGCGGCAGCAGCAGGATCCGCGTCGCCCTCTCGGGCCTGCGACGCGCCGACAATCGGTCGCGCGCGGTGTCGAACTTGACCAGCGCCACCGTCAGCCGCTGCAGCGCGCGGTCTCGCCGTTCATACAGGCGGCGGATCGGCGAGCCGGGATTGCCGATGCTCCAATAGGACCGGCGGCGCGCCTCGGGCACCAGTTCGGCGGCCCGCTGCACCTCGGCGCGGAACGCCGCGTCGGCTTCGTCATAGGCCAGCCGCGCACGGACGATCACCGAGCGGCGGATACGAAGATCGGGGTGCATCAGTACCTCCTGTTCCGGACATGCGCGAATCCGTGATCTTGTCCCCGTCAGGCTAACGCCACCGCCCGCCGCCGGTCAAATCACGCCGGTCATCGATCAGCCGGCACGGGCGCAAGGCATCGCGTCGCGCAGGAACCGGCCGGGCACGGCCCCTTCGGGCATGGGGTCGTCATGCCTTCCCTCCGCTCGCCCGCGGTATCGCGAAATGCGGGACGCGGCGCCGGGTCGCGCGGCTCGATTCTCGAGACCGACCGCATCAAGTTTGAATCGAAAATCAGCATCTGATCCTCTCTTTGAAATTGGATATGTTCGGTTGACGCAAAAACCAGCCGCTCAGGTCCGGTCCCCGTCAGGCCCCGTTCTGCAGGATCTGCCGCGACGCCCGGCGCCGCTCGATGCCGGCCATCAGCTCGGAATAGGCGTCCTGCGGCATCGCCGCGCGCATCGCGGCCAGCAGCCCATCGCGGTCGGCAGGCGGCAACGCGCCCAGGATGGCATCCATGAACAGCACCATCTCGGCCGGTGGAATCGACGCCACGATGCACCCTTCCATCTCCTGCAACTCGGCATCCGTGAACACCGCCTGCAAGTCGCGAAGCAGGTCGTGTTCTTCATGGTCCATGTGAATCAGGTCGTCCGCGACGAACCTGGCGAAGCGCCGATAAAGCGCCGCAACCGGTTCGCCCCGCCGCCCGGCGGGCGCGGCAACCAGGCGCTCGACCAGTCGGCGCAACTCCTGGAAACTCCCTAGATGGTCGTCGTGGTCCTCCTCCGCATCAGCGGCGGCGCCGGGGCGTCGCGCTTGCAGTGCGGCGTGGATCACCGCGTTCTCATGCGCAAGATGCGCTGCGCACATCGCAAGGTGGTCCGTCAGATCCGCTGCAAGGGCCGCGACCGCCGGATCGCTTTCGACGTCAATGGCGCCGATCGCCGTCAGGCATCGCATGTGCGCCGCGCGGATCCCCTTGTGGACAGGCGCGTAAGGATCGTGCCGGGTAGGATTGTTCATGTGTGTCTCCATCGAGTGTCTGCCGGTGTCTCCCGGCAGAGGCAAGATGGACCGCTTGAAATTGATGATCATTACAGAATAATGCAATTCCATATCCCGAATTTCAGGATAATTACGATGGACCGATTGCGTGCGATGCAGCTGTTTCAGCGGGTGGCCGAGATCGGCAGCTTCTCCCGGGCCGGTCAGGAGCTCGGCATTTCCAGCAGCGTCGCGAGCAACGCGATCAAGGATCTCGAGGCGCATCTGGGCGTGCAGCTGCTGCGCCGCACCACCCGCAGCGTCAAGGTGACCGGCGAAGGAAACCGCTACCTCGAACGGATCCGGGTGATCCTGTCGGAGATCGACGACATCGAGGAAGAGGTCAAGGATGCCGGCCGCAAGGTCGCCGGCCTCATGCGGCTGCAAACGCCGGTGGGGTTCGCGCATCAGATCGTCGCCCCGCGGCTGCCCGCGCTGCTCGGCGAATACCCGGGCCTCAGCATCGAACTGCTGGCGCGCAACGGCCTGCCCGATTTCGTCGGCGAGTCACTGGATGCGGCCGTGTTCATCGGCGAAATCCCCGAACGGGATCTCGTGGCCCGCGTGATGGGCCGCAGCCCGTTCGTGACCTGCGCCGCGCCCGACTATCTCGCCCGGCACGGCACTCCGGCGACGCCACAGGACCTCGCGTCGCATCACACCATCGGCATCCGGTCCTCTGAAACCGGCGCGTCACTGGACTGGCGTTTCTCAAGGGGCGGAGAGGTGTCGCGAATGCCGATGCAATGCCGCGCCACCTTCGAAGCCAGCGAGCCCGCCGTGGAAATGGCCGCCTCCGGGGGCGGGATCCTGCAGATGATCAACTACCTTGTTGCGCCGGAAATCCTGTCCGGCCGGCTGGTCCCGATCCTGAACGACTGGCTTTATCCCGGCGCCGAGATCGCTTTCATCCATCCACGCCACACGCGCAGACCGCGCCGGCTCCGCGTGCTGGAGAGTTTTGTCGTCACTTGTTTCCGCGAGGCGGCGCAGACGCCGTGACCGGGAACCGTTCCGGCCACTCGCGTCATTCGTCCTTCGGTTTCGGCTTGGGCAACAGGTCGATGGGCAACGGGAAAACCACCGTCGACGTGCCATCCGTCGCGATGTCGCTGAGCGCATTGAAATAGCGCAGTTGCATGGCATTGGGCTGCGTCGCCAGCAGCTTGCCCGCCTCGACCAGCTTGGACGCCGCCTGGAACTCGCCCTGCGCGTTGATGACCCGGGCGCGGCGCAGCCGTTCGGCCTCGGCCTGCTTGGCGATTGCGCGGACCATGCTCTCGTCGATATCCACGTGTTTGATCTCGACATTCGCCACCTTGATACCCCAGGCATCGGTCTGCCGGTCCAGTATTTCCTGAATATCCGCGTTCAGCTTGTCCCGCTCGGCCAGCATCTCGTCCAACTCGTGCTTGCCCAGGACCGAGCGCAGGGTGGTCTGCGCCAGCTGGCTGACCGCGGCGCGGAAATCGGCCACGTTGATGATGGCGCGCTGCGGATCCACGATGCGGAAATAGATCACCGCGTTGACCTTGACCGAGACGTTGTCCCGGCTGATCACGTCCTGGCTCGGCACGTCTTCGACGAACATCCGCAGATCCGTGCGCACAAGCTGTTGCACCACCGGGATGATCAGAACGAACCCCGGCCCCGACACGCGCGTGAACCGCCCCAGCGTGAACAGAACGCCGCGCTCGTATTCCCGGAAGATGTAGATCGCCGCCTGCAGGAACAGGATCAGCAGCGCCAGCACCACAAGATAGGCAATCCAGTCGAATATGAAGACATCCATCGTCATCCTCCTCCGGTTGGCTCCGGACCATCCCGAACATCGGCCTCGACAATCAGCGTGAGACCGTCGATCCCCCGGACCCGCACGTTTCCACCCGGCTGCAGGCCCGGCGGACCCTGCGCCTGCCAGCGTTCGCCCTCGACCCAGACGAAGCCGGCACCGCCGGACCAATCGAGCACCCTGGCCTCGGCCCCGAGCATCCGCGCCGACCCCGAAACCGGCTGCCGCCGGTAGGTGCGGATCGTGTAGCCCAGCAGCACCGCCAGCACCGAGGCGCTGAGCAGCGCCATGGTCGCGATCAGCCACCACGAGATGCGGTAGGCCGGAACATCGGTGTCCACCAGCATCGCCGCGCCGATCGAAAAGGCGACGATCCCGCCCACGCCCAGCACCCCGAAACTGGGCGAAAAGGCCTCGGCCACCATGAAGGCGACCCCTAGCCCCAGCAGCGCCAGCCCGGCATAGTTCAGCGGCAACTGGTTCAGGGCATAAAGCCCCAGCGTCAGGCAGATCGCGCCGACAACGCCGGGCACCACCGCACCCGGGTTCCAGAACTCGAAGATCAGCCCGTAAATGCCCATCATCATCAGAACCAGGGCCACGTTCGGGTTCGAGAGCACACTGAGGATTCGCGTCACCACGTCCATCTCGACCAATTCGACAGGAAGCCCCTTGGTGGCAAGCCGCTCGGTGGTCTCTCCCATCACCACGCTGCGCCCGTCCACGTCGCGCATCAGGGCATCGAGATCCGCGGCGATCAGGTCGATGACGTCCAGTTCCAGCGCCTGCACCGCCGACAGGCTCTTGGCCTGCCGCACCGCGCTTTCGGCCCAGTCGGCGTTGCGGCCGTGGATCTCGGCCAGGCTGCGGATCAGCGCCACCGCGTCATTGGTCGCCTTGGCGGTCATCGCATCCTTCGGCGCCAGCGGATCGGCGGGCGTTTCCTCGGCGGCTTCCTCCCCGTCTTTTTCGGGGTCCTTGGGCGGCTGGCCGGGGAATCCCTCGGGCAAACCGCCGATCGCGACCGGAGTGGCCGCACCCAGATTCGTTCCCGGCGCCATCGCCGCGACATGGCTGGCATAAAGGATATAGGTTCCCGCGCTGGCGGCATGGGCGCCGGGCGGCGCGACATAGGTGATCACCGGGACCGGCGACACCAGGATCTCCGAGATGATCTCGCGCATCGCATCCGCCAGACCGCCCGGCGTGTTGAGCTTCAGAACCACGGCTTCGGTGGGTTGGTCCTTGGAATACCGCAGCACGCGTTCGACATGATGCACGGTTGCAGGCCCAATCGGACCCTCGAGTACCGTAAGCAGCACCCGCTTTCCGCTTCCTTCCGTCCTGTCAACCTGGCCGTCCAACCGGTCCGCGGACAAGAAACACAAGCTGACGAGACAGAGGAGTTGCAACCCCAGTTTCGCAATCTGCATGTTTTCTTCCCTGATGAACAACTTAGCACGCCAGGCCTGTTCCTCAAATCGCGGCGCACCGCGCTAGTCGGATCACACGGACCGCGTTGCCTGGTTTGACGGAGGCGACTCCGCTCGGGAGAACCTGACCGCCCCACACACCGGCAGAGCGGGAACACGGTCACGAAAAAGGAAGTTTGGCATTTCGCGTCACCAGAAAACCGGCCTGACGCCAGAATATTCCGATGTATCGCTGGTGCGGGTGAAGGGACTTGAACCCCCACGCCTTGCGGCGCCAGAACCTAAATCTGGTGCGTCTACCAATTCCGCCACACCCGCACTGCGAGGGCACGGCCCTGCATGGCGCGCTCAATATCAAAGCTTTCCGTGGAGTGCGAGGGGGAATCTCGGCTGGCCGGGGAATGCTGCAACCGGTTGCCGGCCAGTTCTAAGTGCGGCGGGCTTGCCGGCAACCGCCCGAATCCGCCCCGACCTGAATATGACGGCTTTGCGACTATGGAAGATCGAATTGCCCGGGAATTTCCATTTTCCCGGCGCGCGGCCAATATTTCAATTAGGTCGGATATGGAAACAATCTGTTGCAATCAATTTCGAATATTTACTCCCGCGAACGTTGATCGCCGATTGCGCATCGACGCCAGCCCTCGAAGGCGGCCGTCAGATCGGCACGGCTGCGCCGGTACGAATACACGCCTTCAGGCGGTCAAGACGGCACTCCGGCGAAACGCCCGGAAACCGGAGCGGGGGCTGACGATACCGCATCAAAACATTATTTTATAATGACAAAACTGCAAAGCACCCCAAGGCACACCATCCCAACCATCCCGCGCCCGGCGCCAGGCGCACCTCCTCCCGACAGCCCGTCAGACCCCTTGCGGCGCGCGGCGAGACAAGGATGGAGATCCGCCCATCAACATCCATAGGTTGCATTCAAAGAACAGACTGCCAATCACATTTCCGCCGCATTCCAGACGCCAAAATATCCGATTCGGGTCAAAATAACACCGCCTTGAGGGGGGCTTCTTATCACAAGGAGTTAATGAGTCTTTTCTCGCCGGATCAGCGAAGTTGCCAGTTTTCACTCACACTCCCAAACAAGGGGCTCCTGCCGTGAACGACCAACTCATAGACGCCGAACGAGAGCACGAAACGATTCTTCTCGCCCGCGAGAGCTTCATCGGAGAGTTGAAGACCCTCAACCGGCAATACCCCAGCACCGGCTTCGGCCTGTCGCTGCGCACCCATTCCGGTGAACACTATCTGCTGGCCAATTCGCGGATGCCGCTGCCGACCGACAAGTCGCAGGGTTTCCCTACCGGTCGCCGCGTCGCCTGCCTGGAAAACGGCGAGCGGTTCAGCTCGATCGAGGTTCTGGCCGACGCCCGCACCTACGACACTCTCAACCCTCAGACCGAAGCGGCGATCCTGTGCGACGTGCTCGATCTGATCGCCAAGATCGAAACCCCGTCCTGCCAGCCGGCAAGATTGGCGGGCGCCCGGGTCGATCGCACCCAAATCGCTACAGGAACCGGAGGCTGAATAAATGGCGCGCAATGACCATCTGCTGTCGGTCGGGAACGAGGCGCTTGCGCCGATGACCACCGCCATGTCTGCGTTGACCTCGCAGATCGACCAACTGACCGAGGTGGCCGATGCGCGCTCTTCCGCGCGGCTTGCAACGCTCAAGACCCGGATGGAGAATTTCGTCGCCAGCGTCACTTTCGTCGGCCAGGTCAAGGCCGGGAAATCCTCGGTCGTGAACATCATGGCCGGGCGTCCGGGCCTGCTGCCCTCGGACGTGAACCCGTGGACCTCCGTCGTGACCACGCTCAACATCAACGCGAAACCGCCGGGCGGCGTGAAATCGCGCTTCACCTTTTTCGAGCAGGAAGAATGGGACAACCTGATGGTCGGGGGCGGCCGGCTCGGCGAACTGGCCAACCGCGCCGGGGCCGATGACGAGATGGAGGACATCCGCCGCCAGATCGCCGACATGAAGGCCAAGTCCGAGGAAAGGCTGGGCAAGCACTTCGACCTGATCCTGGGCCAAAGCCACCAATACGACTATTTCGACGAGGAACTGGTCCAGCGTTACGTCTGCCTTGGCGACGAGGACGATCCCGACATCAATCCCAAGACCGGCCGCTTTGCCGACGTGACCAAGGCCGCCGAGCTCTACATGGACATTCCGCAATACCCGATCGCGATGAAGCTCTGCGACACGCCCGGGGTCAACGACACCTTCATGGTGCGCGAGCAGATCACCCTGCGCAGCCTGCGCGGCTCCGAGGTCTGCGTGGTGGTCCTGGCCGCCAGCCAGGCCCTGACCACGATGGACATGGCACTGATGCGGATCATCGCCCAGTTCGAGAACCGCCAGATCATCCTGTTCGTGAACCGCATCGACGAGCTCGAGGACCCGAACACCCAGGTCCCCGAAATCCGCGACCGAATCACCGAAACCCTCAAGCAGAACAACATCGCGACCGACACCAGCATCGTCTTCGGCAGCGCCATCTGGGCCGAGGCGGCCCTGACCGGCAATCCGGACATCCTGACCGACGAATCGCGCAAGGTGCTGAACAAGTTCTACCTTGCCGCCGGATTCGGCTCGGAAAGCGCGTCGCTGGACAAGATCTGGGCCCTGTCCGGTTTCCCGGACCTGCTGCTGGCGATCAACGAGCGGATCGCCGAAGGCGCCGGTTCGCGCATGGTCGAACGCATCCGCCACCGGGCGCGCAACGTCGCCAGCCAGATCCGCGCCACCAGCGTGGCGAAGAACCTGTCCGGCTCCGACAGCATCCTGCGCGATCTCGACGGCGTGTCCCCGGAAGAGGCGATTTCGACCATCCTCTCCGGCTACGAGAAAAAGGCGTCGGACCTGACCGCTTCGCTGCGGAAAAAAGTCACAGAACGCCTGGCCGGAGCCGAGGCCAACTTTGTCAAGCGCGCGACGGATTCGCTGATCGCGCATCTCGAGGAGAACGGAGAACAGGGCACCTGGCAATATGACCCGGCGGGCCTGCGGACGCTGCAGAAGGCGGCGTATTTCAGTTTTGCCCGCAACATGCGCAAGGACGTGAGCGCGCTCTACGCAGCAGCGGCCGCCGATATCGAGGCGGTCTACCACCAGCTGCTCGGCAACCATCTTGGCGAATTCAGCATCGAAGCGCCGATCGTGCCGCGCGTGCCGCCGCCGCTCGGCATCGGGCGCACCATCGCGCTTGACCTGCAAAGCACCTGGTGGCGGCGATGGTGGCAGCGGCGCAAGGGCTTCGAGGCCTATGCCGCCGACTACACGCGCCTGATCGCCTCCGAGGCCAACTCGATCACCAAGGATCTCGAAGAGAACCAGGTGGCCGCGGTTCTCGAGAACGTGCGGGCGACGCTGACCGAATTCATGCGCGAGCAGAAGGAAACCCTGCTGAACATCTCGCAATCCGCCGGTCAGGGCTCGGGGCAGAGCGCGGCGCTGGCGGCCACAAAACAATCCGAAAAGTCCCGGGAAGAAATCCTCGGCGACATCCTCAAAGATCTAAGCACCGAAGCAGCGTAAGAAGAACCAATGGCAAAAGAACACAACATCCGCTTCGTCTCTCCTCGGCAATGGGAACGTATCGAGCAGTGGTCCCGCCGCAAACCCGTGTTTGCCCTGATGGGAGAATTCAGCGCCGGCAAATCGACGCTGATGAACTTCCTGCTGAGGAAACACGCCCTGCCGACCCAGGTCACGGCGACGCAACTGCCGCCGGTCTGGTTCACCTGGGGGGACCAGCCGGCCTATGTGCAGCGCCATGACGGCAGCCGGCAGCCGATCGAAATCTCTGATCTGAACGTGGTCGGCGTCAACGACGCGCAGTTCATCCGCATCTACCTCGAGGCCGACATTCTCGAAGCGGTCGACCTGATCGACACGCCCGGCATCTCGGACCCGAACATCTCGTCGAATGTGTGGCAGCGCGCGGTCGGCCAGGCCAACGGAGTTCTGTGGTGTACCCACGCGACGCAGGCGTGGCGGGAAACCGAACGCGCCATGTGGGTCTCCCTGCCGGACCGCCTGCACCAGAACTCGCTGCTGCTGGTCACCCGCGCCGACGCGCTCAGCGTGAAGGACCGGCAAAAGGTTCTGCGGCGCGTCAACCGCGAAACCGGGCCGCTGTTCAACCGGTCGATCCTGTTTTCGGCGCGCGACGCGATCACCGCCCGCGACAAGACCGGCGATGCCGACCTCTGGGTGCGCAGCGGTGGCGGCAAGATGATCGACAGCTTCCTCGAGATCACCGAAAGCATCATGGACAGGCGGGCGGACCAGTTGGCCCGCTACCAGGTGGACCGCAGCCTTTCGACCCCGCAGGCCGCCGCTGCATCCGAGAACCTGGAGGCCACCTTCGCGCAAACTGCGGACGAGGAAATGGCCGAACGCGCGGCCGCGCCGCTCAAGCTGATGAACCCGCTCTTGGGGGACGAGGCCGCCCCGCCAGAGCCGGGATCCGTCGCCAGCTTTCCGGTACGCCCCTCGCGGGTTTCCCGGCGCGACGAGGATGAAACCGAGCGCGCGGCCCGCGCCCGGATCGACGCGGACGAGGCCGAAAAACTGCGCGCAAGCATCGTCCCCGAACCGATCGTGGCCGACAATGCCGGCGTGACCGAGGACAGCCTGCGCGCCTTCTTCCGCGACTCCGCGAATGATCCGCTCGACCTGGCCGAATTGTCCGTAGCCCCCACTCACGGAACGGACGAGGACCTCGAACTGGCCGAAGACGATGCGGATCCGTACGACGACGAGCTGGAGGGCGCCGAGGACGGCGCCGACGCGGACACGCTCTCGTCGATCACGTCGGTCATGGCGGACACCCCGCCCGAGGCCGGGGTCGAGGAAGAACCGCAGCCGCAGGCCGGGGCCGAGATCCTTTCGATTTCGAGCCTGATCCGAAACGCCGCTCCGGAATCCCCGGAGGGCCAGAGGACCGCGCTGGACGAAGCCCTGGACGTGCCGGACGGGGCGCTCCTGAGTGCCGCGACGATGTGGACCGCGATCCTCGAGTCCGAGGAACTGCCGGAAACGCCGGATCAGCTTCTGGACGTGTTCCGCGTGTTTCTCGAGGAATTCGACCAGATCGCCGCCGAGCATCACGCCCGCCAGTCCGAAGACGCCCCGCGGAACCTGCCGCACGCGGACAGGCCGAAAGGGGCCGAATGGCATGTGCTGTGACCGGACAACAAAAGACGGCGGCGGACCGAATGGCCGTTCCGCCCCGAGTCCGGCCATGTTAACGATCGGATGCGGCGCGCCTGTGGCCCGCCGCGTTCGGAAACGACCAGACCGGAAAGCCGCGCCTTCGCATGTCCATTGAAACCGCTTTGAAATCCGCGATGGAAACGATCCCCGACTGCTTCGCGGCCGGGTATATCGACATGGGAACCGGCATGTTGCTGAGCGTTCAAGGCGAAGACCCGGACAGCGCCGAGGCGCTGGAAAACCTCGCGGTCGCGGTGAGCAACCTGTTTCAGGGCAAGGGCGTGCGGGCCTTCGAGGACATGCTGCGCGACGCCGGTGTCCAGGATCCGGACGCGCCGGGCTTCGGCGAGATCGCGGTGTTTTCCGGCGGACGCCTGCACGTGTTCCTGCGCACCGCGAAGTATCCGGACCATGTCATCTGCTACATCTGCCGGGACAGCGCGAATGTCGGGCTTGCCCTGACAAAATCACATTTGAGCCTCGGGCCGGTCGCAGCGGCGGTCTAGAGGGGGTTGAGGGGTAAAGGGATGGTGGAAACGGACATTCTCGACATGCTTGCCGAGATCAGCCAGTCGGCAACGGCGCGGCTGTCGCCGGTCGTGACGCTGCCGGGCGAGTCCGCCGAAATCCGCCGTCGCGGCATCCTGCGCGCGATCCGCGGCACCGTTCTGCCCCGCAGGCTGGAATTCACCGCCGGCAACGGCGACGTCCTCGCGCTCGAGGTCGGCAGTTCCCGGGTGACGGACGTGTTCGAGGCCAGCGTGGGCGCCTTGCCCGACTTCGAGACCGAAGCGCGCGAAGACATCATCGTGAAACTTGCCGAACTCGTGTCCGCGATCAGCGCCGCTCCGGCGCCGCTGCAGCTGGTTTCGCAGCACCCCGACGCCAGCCCCGACGCCGACGACGTCGGCATCACGCTGGGCGAGATCGAAAGGGCCTGCGCGGCCCTTCCCCTGCCCGCGGAACCGCACGTGGCCGTGGTCGCCGACAATGCCGAACCCGAAGCCGCCGAAGAGCCAGCGTCCGACACGCTGGCGCGGGCGTTCTTCGACGGCGCCGACCGCTTTGCGACCGGCCGGGTTCTGATCGACGCCAGGACATTGGACCGGGTCGAGGCCGACGGCCTCTGCGCCCAGGGACAGCCGCTTTGCCCCGACGCCGGCGTGCTGGCGCAATTCGCCCGCGACCTTGCCGGTTGGGATGCCGACAGCGCCGCGACCCTGTCGCAGCCTCAGCTGATCGTGCTGCGCCCGTCCGGCGGCAAGGCCACCGCCCTGGCCGTCCTGCGCGACGGCGACCTCACCGCCGCCGCGGTGCACGAGGCCCGTAAGCTGGGGGCCGTCGTCAACCTGTGGAAGTCACTTGCAGGGGAAGGACAATGAGCCTCTCCCCGATCGTTAAAATTTGTTCTTCAAGAGTAACCCGTAGATACCAGTGAAAAAGGTAGTGACATGAGTGAGACCAGTCGCCGGGAGTTGATCCGGATAGCCGAGGAGATGAACCAGACGGCCAACAGTGAAACCCGTCAGTTCATATCGCGCATCATCAGGGACCTGTCCGACCTGAAGCCGGGCATCGCCTTCGTCGGTCAAATCAAGGCCGGAAAATCACGCCTGATCAACGGCTTTACCGGCCAGGCGGAATACCTTCCCTCGGACGTCAACCCGTGGACGACCGTCATCACCGACATGCATTTCGGCCACCCCTCCGGGCGCACCAACGGGGCCGAGTTCCATTTCTTCGACAACCGCCAGTGGCAGGCGCTGATCGCCGAGGGTGAAGAGCTGCGCAACATGTTCCCGGATGACGAGGATAGCTACAAGCGCGAGATGATCGAGGAGCAGGTCGAGGCGATGAAGACCCGCGCCCGCCTGCGTCTGGGCGACCAGTACGAGGACCTGCTGGGCCAGACCCACGATTTCGACGCCGTGACCTCGGACGATCTCGCCCGCTATGTCTGCGCCGGAGACGACCCCGACGAAACCGACGAGCACGACCCCGGATCGGATCGCGGGCTCTACAGCGACATCACCCGCAAGGCCGAGGTCTATTTCGACCTCGGTCATTTCCCGTTCCCGCTGACCGTGACCGACACGCCCGGCGTCAACGACCCGCTGCTGATCCGCGAGGAGATCTCGCGCCAATACCTGAAAGAGGCGGATTTCTTCGTCGTCGTCCTGTCGGCGCACCAGGCGCTGTCGCAGGCGGATCTGAAACTGTTCCGCCTGATGCAGGCGCTGGAGCTTGGCCAGATCGTCGTGTTCATCAACCGCGTGGACGAGCTGGGCGGCGGACCCGAGGACGCGGCCAAGGTGCGCGCGGGCGTCGAAGCGGGGCTGGAAAAGGCGCTGGGCAAGTCGGATATCGACGTTCTGATGGGCAGCGCGCAATGGGCGCATTACGCGCTGACCGGCGACGATGCCGGCGTCAATCACAACCAGGTCCTCGCCTGGCTGCAGGCGCATCCGGCGCAGATGCGGCAATATCTGGACGGCGTGCAAGAGCTGAAACAGGGCGCCGGCCCGGTCAGCCGCGAAGCGGTTCTGCGACTGGCCGCCATGACCGCCTCGGGCCTTCCGGATCTGCGCGCCCACGTGACCCAGGCCCTTGCCGCCGGGCCGCGCGGGGAACAGTTGCAGATGGCCTGGCAGCACCTGAACAGCTTTGCCCAGGGCGAGCTCGAGCGCAGCGAGGCGCGGCTGCGCGCCCTCAAGACCCAATCCGGCGACACCGTCGCCGCGCGCGACGGCAACAACCAGACGCTTGCCAATCTGCGCAACCTGGTGGCCACGAAATCCGCCGAACTGACCAACAGCATGGACGACATCTTCGCCAACCTGCGCGGCGTGATGGACGACACCGTCACCGAATCCGTAAGCGCGGTCGTGCGCGGACCCGACGGCAATTCGCCCCTGCTCGCCAAGAGCGGCGCGACCGAGCTGAACTTCACCGGCCTGCGCGAAAGGATGCGCGAACTGGTCCAGAACGCCACTCAGGTCGTGCGCCAGCGGATGCTCAGCGAGTTTTACGCCATCGACATGCAGAGCAACGCGATGCTGCGCACCATTCCCGGCTGGAAGGACACTTCGGACAACCGGATGAACACCAGCGCCGTGCGCTGGTTCCGGCCCGACACCACGGCCCTGACCCGCGGCATCACCGTCGAACTGCGCGTCTCGTGGCTGTCCCGCCTGATCTCGCGCAAAAGCGTGGTGACCCGCGCCGAAAGGATGATCATCCAGGAATTCGAGATGATCGGCGACGACCTGGTGGACACCGCGCGCACCGACCTGCTGGAACGGATGGAGACGGTTCTCGACCACCATGTCGCCCTGCTGGCGGGGCATCTCGAGAACCGGCCGGAACAAGGCCAGACCTGCGCCCGGACCGAAGCGCAATCCGCCTTCGACCAGGCCCGCAGGATCGTTGAGGAAATCGGTTCCGCACTCGGGCCCATGCCCGCGGAACACAGACAGACGGAGGCGGCGGAGTGATCGAATTCCCCCGGACGGATCAGGAAGTGCGGCAACTGGAACGGTTTCTGTCCGCAACCGAAAAGGCGCCAGCAACGGACGAACTCGATTCGCTGCGCGAACGGGCCGCGGCACATGCCGAGCGCCTGTCGAGCGCCGTATCGATCGGCTTCGCCGGTGAATTCGGGGCGGGGAAATCGAGCCTGGCGAACATGCTCGCGGGCGCCGACATCCTGCCGACCGGGCCTCAGCACCTGGCCTTGCCGCTGGTCATCGTGGCCTATGCGGAGGAACCAGAGACCACGGTGGGGTGGTGGGACCAGCGGACCCGGACCTATGCCGGGATCGCCCTTGAAAAGGCCGCCGCCGACAAGCCCGATTTCATCTCGGTCGGATTGAACACGCCGGCGCTGCGCGAAATTTCGCTGTTCGACCTGCCCGGTTCCGGCGCCCTGGACGATTCGTACAAGCAGACCCTCGATCTGCTGAAGTTCGTCGATTGCGCCATCTGGTGCACCAACGGCACCAGCGCCTGGCGCGAAACCGAGCGCCGCCTGTGGTCGCAAGTGCCCGAAGAGCTGCGCGCCAACAGCGTGCTGGCGGTCACCCATACCGACCTGCCCCCGGTGCGGGACGCGCTGGACCGGGTTCTGGGGCGCCTGGAAAAGGAAAAGGCCGGCATGTTCCGCTCGATCGTTCCGATCGGCACCCCCGTCGCCGTCCGGGCCATGTCGCAGGAACCCGAGCCCGATTTCGCCCTGTGGGAAACCTGCGGCGGCCAGCGCCTGGCCGAAGAGGTCCTGCAGGCCGCGTCGAACCGCCGCCAGAAGGACATCGACGCCGCCCGCGCGGATCTGGACGCCCTGTTCCTGCCCGCATTGGCAAAACTCGAAGAAGCGGACTTGCCGGTCAAACTGGCGGATCCGGCTCCGGCGAAACCCGGAAACGCCCTCAAGGACAGCCTGTCCGCGGCCCTGCCGCCCCTGTCGAACCCGATCCTCGAGGACTGGCTCGAGGCGATCACCGGCATCTACGAGGATCTGCGTCAATCCTCGGACATCGCCCCGGCGGATTTTCTGCGCAGCTGCCAGGAAATCGTCGAGGACTTTGCCGAACGCCTGAATGACGGCTCCGAAATCGACCCCGAAGCGGACTGGATTCCGGTCGAGTTCGAAAAGGCGACCGACCTGCTGCTGCTGCTGCAATTCGAAAGCGGCAAGGCGCCGCTCAGGGACGCCGTCAGCATCCTTGCGCAGCTCAGCGACAACCTCGCCTGGGCGGGCACGACCGTCGCCGGTCCCCAGACGAAGACGGGAACCTGAAACTTCCCGTTAAGATTGAGCTGGGCGACGTTGATTCGAGGCTGCAAGAATCGCCGTTTCATTGTTTCGAAATCGCCCACCAATCTCCGCATCAACGCGCCTGCCCCCCATTTTTTTACACAAAGAAGTCAATATTTAGGGCGTCATCAGCACAATCGCACCATATATTGCGTCGCCAATATGGTGATCCTTACTGACGCCATGAGGCGGCCCAATTTACGACGCATTTGAACAGTCTAACCGAGTCTCGGAAGCACTGCGGTTGAGTTTGGTTGTGAGTTCCGGGCCATTTGCCCCGTTATCCTGACCGCGGAAAAGATCACTATGGGCAGAAAGCGATGAGCCACAACCAAGCGGTCGGACAAACGCACGACGCACACCAGATCGAAGGGCTGCGACCGGGGGCAAAGCTCCTGCGGGGTCAGTATGAAATCCTCCGCTATCTCAGCAATGGCGGCTTCGGCATCACCTATCTGGCGCGCGACAGCCTGGACCGCGACGTGGTCATCAAGGAATGCTATCCGGGCGCGCTGTGCTGCCGCGACGGCGACACGGTCCAGGCGATAGACCCGGCCCATCAGGACGACCTGCGCGCGATCATCGACCTGTTCATCCAGGAAGCCCGCAACCATGCGCGCCTGGTGCATCCCAACATCGTGGACGTGCACCAGGTCTTCGAGGACAACCAGACCGCCTATATCGCGATGGACCTGATCCGCGGCTGCGACCTGCTGGATTACGTGCAGGACCCGATGAAAAAGACGTCGCCGGACTTCATCGTCCAGGTGACGGAAAAGATGCTTTCGGCGGTGTCCTTCATCCACGAAAGCGGGATGCTGCATCGCGACATATCGCCGGACAACATCCTGATCGACGAAAACGGCGAACCGATCCTGATCGATTTCGGCGCGGCGCGCGAACAGGCGGCGAACAAGAACGCCGCCCTGCTGACGCTGCGGGTGATCAAGGACGGCTATTCGCCTCACGAATTCTACGTCCGCGGTTCGGAACAGGGGCCCAGCAGCGATCTCTACGTCCTGGCCGCCACGCTCTATCACGCCATCAGCGGCGAGCGCCCGGTCGATGGCCAGTCGCGCCTGACCGCCTTCAACAACAGCCAGCCCGATCCCTACGAACCTCTCGCTGGCCGCTTCAAGGGCTATCCCAAGGGGTTCCTCGAGGCGATCGACAAGGCCATGGAGGTGCACGCCACCGACCGGCTGCAAACGGCGCTGGACTGGCTGCGCATGTTCCGCGGCCCCGGCGTGGTGTTCGAGACCTTCGGCTACCGCCCCGTTTCAGTGATCGTCGGGGTGGACCGCGAGGTGCCGGAGGAACTGAGCGAAACGGAAAAGCAGCGTATTCGCGCCGAGACCGAAAACGCCGAGGCCGTGGTGACGGCGCTGCTGGCGGGCAATCCCGACATCGCCACCAAGGCCGAGGCGAAGACCGCGCTGGGCCGCACGGAATTCACCGCGAAACAGGAAGCGCCGGTCGCCGTGGACAAGGTGGTCCAGAGCAGTTCGCGCGGCAGCGGCAAGGTCTTTGCCGGTCTCGCCGCCGTGGCGGTCGCCTTTGCGGCCGGCGGCATCTTCGCCCTGTCCGGCGGCGACGCGGAAAAATCCCCCGACCTGGTCGCGGCAACCGATCCGCTGGCGGCGCCGGTCGCCCTGGATATCGCGACGGCCCCGGTCGAGCCGGTTGTCGCGGAGACCCCCGAACCAGCCGTCGCGGAACCCCCCGCGCCAGCCGTCGCAGAATCCGAACCGGATCCGGTCGTGACCGAGCCGGAACCGGCACCAACCCTCGGTGAGGCAGAACCACAGGCAGAAACCCAGACAGCAGCCGTCGCAGAAACGGAAACCGGGCAGGAAACCGTCGAGCAGACCTCCACCGCGCCCAAGGCCGTCGAAGAGCCGGCCACCGAGGAAACCGCCGCACAGGCGACCGAAGCGGCACCGGCAACGTCCGAGCCCGTCATCCTGCGCGAGAAACAGGTGGCCTTCGCCCATTGGGACGTGGACGTGCCGTTCTCGACCACCATCCGCCGCATGTCCACGGCCAACGTCGTGGCCATCACCGCCGTCGACCAGACCCGCGACATGTCGGTGACCGGCGACTGGATCGAGCGCGGCGCGCTCATCTACACGCTGAACGGCGAACCGATCCAGGACGGCGCCACCTTCGCGACCCAGGTTCTCAGCAACCTCGAGGTGGATCCCGACGGGTTCATCCGCGTGGTCGCCCGCTACCGCCCGATGGGCGAGACGCGGGTCGTCAACGGCCTGATGGCGCTGCCGGCGGTTCGCGTCTTCGGGCTGGCGAACGGCTTCGACTTCACCGCCCGCAGCGATGGCGACGGCGGCTGGAACACCCAGGTCACGCGGGTCGGGGCCAAGGCGGCGGGCTCGCTCAGACAGGGCGACGTGCTGGTCAGCGAAAGCGTGACGGGACAACCGATCGACGGCACGGACAGCCTCGACAAGATCCTGGAAACCCTTGTCGCCGACGGCCAGCCCGAGGCCCGGCTGACCGTCAGGCGCAATGGCTCCGCAGTCGAAGCGACGATGCGGCTGGCCGAGGAGTGAACAGACCGGTGTGAACGAAAGCCGCCAGCGTGTTGTTGCTGCGGGTCGCGCCAAAGGCGCCACCCGGACGGGGAGCCGGCCCCGGCGCGGAGAGTAAAGGTTCGTTGGGTATCCCGTAACAGGTTCGTATCCGTGTGTGCGACAAGGCTCGGCGGACAGGTAGCAGTCCCACGCGACGCAAGTTTCGTGGCCAGAAATCGGAAGGTATCGACACCATGTTCAAATACAAAAGCCCTCTCAGCCGGCTTCTCGAAGGTGCCGGGAAATCCAGGGAAACCGCGGACGCAACCTCCGCCGCGCCCGAGGCCGACAAGCCCGAGCCGATCGCCGATTTCAACGCGCTGCGGCAGGCCCTGTCCGGCGGAAACACCTCGCAGGACGCCTATGACGATACCGACGAGCTGATCCCCGAGGACAGCATGCCCGAATTCGCCGAGGACGAGGCCGACGAACTTGAGGGCGAAGAGATTTCGGAAACGTCCGAGACGGAAGAGCCCGAGGCGGAAGAACCCGAAACGGCCGAAACGGACGAGGCCGAGGAAGACGACGACGCGGCCGACCAGGTGGTGACGCTGCGGGTCGCGCAGGCGCTGGAGCAGCCCGAACCGCCGAAGCCCGCCGCCGAAACGGCACCCCCTGCCGAGGCGGAAGCCCCGGCGCAACCGGACGCCGCGGCTGAGACAGCGCCGGAGCCTTCGGCGCCCGCCGCCGCGGCGCCCGTCCCGCAACCGATCCCGGCCCCGGCCGAGGACCGCCGCAGCCGCGTCAAGACCACCTTCCTTGGCTTCGAGCGGCCCGACACCCATGTGCAGGACCTGATGGAGAACGCCCCGGCGGCGAAACCGGCGGTGGCGCAGGCGACCTATCCCGTCGGCTGGCTGGTCATCACCGCCGGGCCCGGCCGCGGGACCAGCATCGTGCTGTCCGAAGGGCTGATGCAGATCGGGCGCAACGACGATCAGGCCATCCAGATCGACTTCGGCGATACCGGCATCTCCCGCAGCAGCCATGCGGTGATCGCCTATGACCCCGAGGACCGCAAATGCTACCTGGGCCACGGCGGCAAGGCCAACCTCGTGCGCCTGAACGGCGGGCCGGTGCTCAGCACGGTGCCGCTGTCCAATGGCGACATGATCCGCATCAGCGAAACCACCATGCGCTTCGTCGCGTTCTGCGACGAATCCTTCGACTGGCGGGACGCCTGATCGATGCTGGCGTCTCCGGCATATGACATCGCCCTGCTTGCGGACAAGGGGCGTCGCGACACGCAGGAAGACGCGATCGCGGCGCGCGTGTTCGACGCCGCCAAGGCGGGCTATGTGGTGATCGCCGACGGTATGGGCGGGCACGAGGCCGGGGAAATCGCATCGGGGCTGGTGATCGCGAACTGGCAAGCGGTGCTCGACGATCTGCTCGAGGACGGGGCCGGATCCGGAGCCGCAATGCTCGATGCCCTGCCGCTGGCGGCCATGCAGGCAAACGCCGCCGTGGCGGGGCATGCGCAAGCGCAGCCCCAAGGCTTCAACATGGGCTCCACCCTGCTCGGCGTCCTGATGCTTGGGCCGCGCCTGTTCTGGATCTCGATCGGCGACAGCCCGCTCTACCTGTTCCGCGAGGGCCGGCTGACGCAGATCAACGAGGACCATTCGATGGCGCCCGTGATCGACGCCCAGGCCCGCGACGGGCAGATCTCGGCCGAAGAGGCGCGGACCCATCCGAACCGCAATCAACTGACCTCGGTCATCATGGGGGGGGCCATTCCCAAGGTGGACTGCCCCGAGGCGCCGCTGGACCTCAGACGCGGGGACATCGTGATCGCGGCCAGCGACGGCCTGCAATATCTCGGTGACGCCGACATCCGGACCATTCTGCAAGCACAGGGGGAAAACCTCGCTCAGGATATAGCCGACGCATTGCTCAGGGAGCTCAACAGGGTAGGCGATCCCGATCAGGACAACGTCTCGATCGCGGTGATCAAGCCAGCAAACATCTAGTCCAACACGAAGAAACGGGAACCATGAGGAAATATCTGTTCGTATCCAGCCTTGCGCTGGCGGCTGCGGCTGGTTCGGCCTCGGCACAGGAAGCCTGCGCAAGCTACGTGATCCAGCGCGGCGACAGCCTGCGGGAACTGGCGCTGAGGGTCTATGGCACCGAAGATTACCGGTCCATCTACGATGCCAACCGAGACACGATCGGCAAGAACCCGAACGTCATTCGCGTGGGCGACACCCTGCAGATGCCCTGCGTCGAAAACGCCACGACGACCGCCGCCGACAGCGGCTCCGAAGCCGAGCGCATGGCCGCCGAGATGGCCGCCGAACTGATCCGCGCCGCCGAGGAACGCGCCGAAAAGGCCATCGCCGAGGCCGAAGCGCGGGTCGCCGCCGCCAAGGAAGAGGCGCGCAAGGCCAGCGAGGACGCGGTCCTGGCGGCAAAAGCCGCCGCCAGGCAGGAGATCGAATCCGCCCGCGCCGAGGGCGCCGCCCTGATCCGCAAGGCCGGCGACGGCGAACAGCCGGCGATCCGCGACCGTCAGATTCTGCTCATCACCGGCGGCGGCTACGCCCCCTTCACGGACGAGAACCTGCCCAACCGCGGCCTCTACACCAAGCTCGTCGAAACCGCGCTGCTGCGAGCCGCGCCGGAACAGGCCTACAAGATCCAGTTCGTGAACGACTGGAACTCGCATCTGGACCTGCTGATGCCGACGCTGGCCTTCGACGCGACCTTTCCCTGGTCGCGCCCCGATTGCGACGCCGCGGAATCCCTGTCCGAAAGCGACCGCAACCGGTGCGAGACCTACAATTTCTCGAACCCCTTCTACGAGGTGGTGGACACGTTCTTCGCCAAGGAAGGCTCGGGCTACGAGGCCACGCTGACCTATGCCGACTTCGCCGGCACGACGATCTGCCGCCCCGAAGGCTGGACGCTGTCGCACATGGATGCGGTGGGCCTCTACGAGCCGGCGATCAAGCTGTTCCGGCCGGTCTCCCCGGACGAGTGCTTCTACGCGGTGATGGACGGGCGGGCCGACATCGTCGCGGTCGAGGCGCATCTGGCCGTCGAGGCCATCGACCGTCTCGGGTTCGAGCACCAGATCATCGAGAACCCCAATCTGGCGGCGATCAAGCCGCTCAACGTCATGACCCACGTAGACAATCCCGATGGCGAAGCGATCCTCGAGACGCTGAACCAGGGTCTGGCGATCATGCAGCAATCGGGCGAATGGCGCGACATCGTCTCGACCGCCCTGCGTCATCAAATGGAAAACGGGTGAGGCCTTGGGGAAGGCCGGAAATCAGCAGTCACTGGAGGAAGTAGCAATGTTCAATCTCGATCTCAGGAAACTCGCAATGTCGGCGGTCGCGGCCTCGGCATTGATGGCCGGCGGCGCCAGCGCGCAAGAGGCCTGCACCAACTACACGGTCACCGATGGCGACACGCTCTCGACCATCGCCATCGCGGCCTACGGCACCTCGAACTACCAGCCGATCTTCAACGCGAACCGCAACGTCATCTCCAACCCGACCGAGCTGAAGCCGGGGCTGGTTCTGGCGCTGCCCTGTGACGACGGCAGCCTTCCCAACGGCCAGAGCGCCCAGGAACTGATCGCCGCCGAAGAAGCGCGCAACGCCAACAACAAGGTGTCAAACGTCTATGAACCGCCGATCAAGATCGTGACCGGCGGCAACTATGCGCCCTTCGCGGACGAAAGCCTGACCGGCGGCGGCTTCCTCGTGCGCCTGGCCTCGACCGCCCTGAACCGCGCCGGCAACAACCGCGACTACTCGGTCAGCTTCGTCAACGACTGGAGCGCGCATCTGGAAACGCTGCTGCCGCTGGGCGCCTTCGACGTGTCGCTGGCCTGGTACATCCCGGACTGCAGCAACCGCGACTACGAATGGTCGGCCGAGACCGAAAAGCGCTGCACGCAGTTCGACTCGACCGTCAGCGTGTATGACACCGTCATCGGCTTCTACACCCTGCCGGACAGCGACTATGCCAAGGCCCGGTCCTTCGAGGATTTCAAGGGCGCCCGCCTCTGCCGCATGGAAGGCTGGTTCACCCACGATCTCGAGGAAAAAGGCGTGTTCGAGCCGCACGTGACCATGATTCAGCCGGTCAGCGCGCAGGAATGCATGGATGCGGTCCTGACCGGCGTGGCCGACATCGCCTCGTTCGAGGTCCAACTGGCCGCCGACGCCATGAGCGACATGGGCCTGACCCCCAAGGACATCGTCGAGAACCCGTTCGTCAACACCGTCGCGGGCCTGCGCTTCGTCACCCACCGGACCAACCCCTACGGCCGTCAGTACATGGCGATGCTGAACGCCGGCCTGAACGAGATGCGCGAGTCTGGCGAATGGTACGCGATCATCTCGGACACCCTGCGCGAGCACAATGAAAAGCTGATGGCGGCGTCGAACTGATCCGATCGCCAGCACCGCAACGCAAAGGGCCGGTCCACAGACCGGCCCTTTTGCTATTTGCACAGACTTAATCGCCAAATTTCCCGGACTTAGATCAAGAAAACGCCCGATCTACGGGAAACCCCTAATTCTCAGACCGCCTGATTCTGGTACGTTGAGTACATGGAATTCGGTCCGGCATTGCCGAACCGCTCACTCAGAAAGGGGCCGGCATATGGGGTGTCGGCCCCTTTCGCTTGCGGGTACTCCCTTTCACGTCGCGCCGACGATGTTGCGCACCGCGATCCCAAAGATCTCCTGCACCGCGCCCACCGCCGCGTCGGGCCTGGTCATGAGCCCGACCGGGCCCTGCGTGATGCCGGTGTCGAAGGGCAGCCTGACCAGGCGGCCGTCCGCGATCTCGTTGGCGACCACGCCGCTCGAGATGATCCAGACCGCATCCGACTGCCGCGCATAAACCCGCCCGAACGCGCCCGAGACGGTCTCGAGCCGGTTGGCGATGTCGCCGATGCCGTTGGCGATCAGGTAGCGTTCGACCAGCGGGCGGATCGCCGAGCCCTCGGGCGGGTAGATGACCTGCCACTCCGCGATCCGGCGCAGGTCCGGTTCCGCCAGCAACGGATGCCCGGGGCGGACCACGAACACGACCTGCTCGTTGTAGAGCTGCGTGAATGATATCCCCTGCATGGATTCGGGGCGGCCAAGCCGGCCGATGACCAGATCCAGTTCGCCCAGCCGCAGGCGGTCGACCAGGTATCCGTGCGGCCCGTCCATGATCCGCAGGATGGCGTTCGGCGCGAGCGCGGCGAATTCCCGGGCCACCTTGGGCATCAGCCAGGCCGCGACGCTGGGCAGGGCGCCAACGGTCAGCCGGTCCTTCTCCTGCCGCCCTTCCCGTTCGACCCCGTCCAGCCCCTGCTGCAGGCTGGCCAGCGACATCTGGGCGAACCGCAGGAACACCTGCCCCGCGCCGGTCAGGGTCACGCCCGACCGGCTGCGCTCCATCAGGGTCGCGCCGATGATCTCTTCCAGCTCCTTCAGCGTCTTCGAGATCGCCGGTTGCGACAGGAACAGCTTTTCGGCGGCGCGTTTCAGGCTTTGCTCGCGCGCGATCTCGACGAAGCACTGGATGTGGCGGAACTTGATGCGGCGGTCGATCATTCACTTTCCCATTTCGGCAAGTAAACTCTAGAATATCTCATTTTACTTTGCGCTTCCATCCATTCATCCTCCTTCCACGGGAGGGTTCGCCATGAAAACACAGGTTGTCATCGTCGGCGGCGGTCCGTCGGGCCTGCTGCTCAGCCAGCTGCTGCACCGCAAGGGCATCGACTCGGTGGTGCTGGAACGCAAGACCCGCGACTACGTGCTGGGTCGGATCCGGGCGGGCATTCTCGAGGTCGGTTTCGTGAACCTGATGCGCGAGGCGGGCGTGGCCGGGCGCATGGACAAGGAATGTTTCGTGCATGACGGCACCGTCATCTCCTACGGCGATCAGCAGTTCCGCGTCGATTTCGAAGACCTGACCGGCAGCCACGTCGTGGTGTACGGCCAGACCGAAGTGACGCGCGACCTCTACGATGCGCGCGAGGCGATGGGCGGCAAGATCGTCTTCAACGTCGATCACGTCGAAATCCACGACGCCGATACCGATACCCCCTACGTGACCTACGACATGGGCGGCACCGAACACCGGATCGACTGCGATTTCGTCGCCGGCTGCGACGGGTTCCACGGCGTCAGCCGCCAGACCATCCCGCTGGCGGTGCGCCGCGAATACGAAAAGCTCTATCCGTTCGGCTGGCTCGGCGTCCTGTCCGAAACGCCGCCGGTTCACGATGAACTGATCTACGCCAGTTCCGAGCGCGGCTTCGCCCTGTGCTCGATGCGCAACGCCAATCTCAGCCGCTATTACATCCAATGCTCGCTCAGCGACGACCCCGAGGACTGGACCGACAAGGCGTTCTGGGAGGAACTGAAACGCCGCATCCCCGCCGAGGCCGCCGAGCGGCTGGTCACCGGCCCGTCGATCGAGAAATCCATCGCGCCCCTGCGCTCCTTCGTGACCGAGCCGATGCGCTGGGGCCGCCTGTTCCTGTGCGGCGACGCCGCCCATATCGTGCCGCCCACCGGCGCCAAGGGGCTGAACACCGCGGCCAGCGACATCCACTACCTCTATCACGGCCTGCTGCAGTTCTACGAGACCGGCGAGACCGAAGGCATCGACCGCTATTCCGAAAAGGCGCTGGCCCGCATCTGGAAGGCGGAACGGTTCAGCTGGTGGATGACCAACCTGCTGCACCGGTTCCCCGACCAGTCCGATTTCGACCTCAAGATGCAGCGCGCCGACATCGAGTTTCTGCGCGAGAACCGCGAGGCGCAGTCGGTGATGGCGCAGAACTATGTCGGCCTGCCGTTCTGATGGCCGGCCCGATTTCACCGATCCGCAGGTCAGGGAGATGACCCATGTCCGACCGTCATGACCTAGGCATGCGTGTGCGCCGCAAGGTTCTGGGCGACGCCCATGTGGACCGGGCCGAAGCCGCCAAGACCGCGTTCGACGAGCCGTTCCAGAACTTGATCACCGAAAGCGCCTGGGGCACGGTATGGGCAAGCGACGGGATCAGCCCGCGGGAACGATCGATGCTGACGCTGGCGCTGCTCGCCGCGCTCGGCAATTTCGAGGAGATCCCGATGCATATCCGCGCCACCGCCAATACCGGCGCCAGCAAGCAGGACGTGCTCGAGGCGTTCCAGCACGTCGCCATCTATGCCGGGGTGCCGCGCGCCAATCACGCGCTGAAACTGGCCAAGCAGACCTATGCGGAGATGGAACGGGAATGACACGGGAAACGCGCAGTCCCCGCCACCAGAGGAGAAAGCCGACATGCTGAAACCCGGCGAATTCTACCAGCGAGACCGCGAATGGCAGCCGCCTGCCTACAGCCCGGACTACAAGACCTCGGTGGCGCGGTCCCCGCGAAACGCGCTGATCAGCCTGCAGAACTCGATGAGCGAGATCACCGGGCCGGTCTTCGGGCACAATGACGTGGACCCGATCGACAACGACCTTCTGTCGAACTACGCCAAGCCCGGCGAAAGCCCGATCGGCGAGCGGATCATCCTGCACGGCCGGGTGCTGGACGAAAACGGCCGGCCGCTGCCGAACACGCTGGTCGAGATCTGGCAGGCCAATGCCGGCGGCCGCTACCGCCACAAGAAGGACACCTATCTCGCGCCGATCGACCCCAACTTCGGCGGCTGCGGCCGGGTTCTGACCGACGAGAACGGCTATTACCATTTCCGCACCGTCAAGCCCGGCGCATACCCGTGGCGCAACTGGGTCAACAACTGGCGGCCCGCACATATCCACATGTCGATCTTCGGCACCGCCTTCGCGCAGCGCCTGATCACCCAATGCTATTTCGAGGGCGACCCGCTGATCGCCAGATGCCCGATCGTGAACACGATCCCCGATCCAAAGGCCGTCGAACGCCTGATCGCGCCGCTGGACCTGAACGCAACGATCCCGCTCGACGCCATCGCCTACAAGTTCGACATCGTGCTGCGCGGCCGCCGCTCGACGCTGTTCGAAAACCGACTGGAGGGGAACTGAAGCGTTTCCAGTCAAAGCGGGAACCGGTTTGCCGGTTCGGAAACGCGACAAAGGAGAAGGCCATGCCGCAGGAACTGAACTATCTCAAGGAAACCCCGTCCCAGACCGCCGGCCCCTACGTCCATATCGGGCTGGCCCCCGGCGCCGCGGGCTTCGACATCTACCGCCAGGAACTGGGCTGGGACATCGCCGGCCCCAACGCCAAGGGCGAGCGCATCCGCGTCGAGGGCATCGTGATCGACGGCACCGGCAGCCCGGTCAAGGACGTGCTGATCGAGGCGTGGCAGGCCAATGCGCAGGGCGTCTACGCCCATCCCGAACATCCGGGCGAGGTCGAGGACGGCTTTCGCGGCTGGGGCCGGGTGATCACCGATTTCGAAACCGGCGAATGGGGCTTCGACACCGTCAAGCCCGGCCCGGTTCCCGGCCGGTCCGGCTCGATGATGGCGCCGCACATCAACCTCTGGATCGTGGCGCGCGGCATCAATATCGGGCTCAACACCCGGCTCTATTTCAGCAACGAGGAACAGGCCAACGCCGCCGATCCGGTCATCAACCTGATCGAATGGGAAAACCGCCGCCAGACGCTGATCGCCCGGCGCGGCGCGCGCGGCGGGCAGGCCGTCTACCGCTTCGACATCCGCCTGCAGGGCGAGAACGAGACCGTCTTCTTCGACATCTGAGGGAACGCCGACATGACCAATCCCTGCATCATCTGCGTCGCCATCACCGGGTCGGTACCGACCAAGGCGAACAACCCGGCAGTGCCGATCACGGTCACGGAACAGATCGAAAGCACCCATGAGGCGTTCGAGGCCGGGGCCGCCATCGCCCATTGCCACGTGCGCAACGACGACCAGACCCCCACCAGCGATCCCGAGAAATTCGCGCGCCTGGTCGAGGGCCTGAAAAAGCACTGCCCCGGCATGATCATCCAGCTTTCGACCGGCGGGCGCTCGGGCGCAGGCAAGGAGCGCGGCGGAATGCTGCCCCTGCGCCCCGACATGGCCTCGCTGTCGGTGGGATCGAACAACTTCCCCACTCGCGTCTACGAGAACCCGCCCGACCTGGTGGACTGGCTGGCCGCCGAGATGCGCACCCACGAGGTCACCCCCGAGATCGAGGCGTTCGACCTCAGCCACATCCTGCAGGCGATCCGCCTGCACGAGCAGGGCGTGCTTTATGGCAAGCTCTACGTGCAGTTCGTAATGGGGGTGAAGAACGCCATGCCCGCCGACCGCGAGGTGTTCGACTTCTACGTCCGCATCATGCAGACCCGCGCGCCGCAGGCGGGCTGGTGCGCCGCCGGAATCGGCCCCAACCAGATCGCCGTCAACGAATGGGCCATCGCGGCGGGCGGGCACACGCGCACCGGCCTCGAGGACAACATGCGTCTCGACAAGAACACGCTGGCCCCCTCGAACGCGGCCCTCGTCAGGCGCGCCGCCGAGCTGTGTGAGAAGTACGAGCGCCCCGTGGCCACCTGGCGGCAGGCGCGCGAGATACTGGGTCTGCGCCCCGAGCCGGCAACCTGAACGGCACCCTCCGGCAAAAGACACTCTGGCCAGAGGCAACCCTATCCGCCAAGGTGTCGGCGAAACAACCTGCCCAGCCCGGAGCACGCCGCATGAACCGCCTCTACTACTCGCCGCTCTCGCCCTTCGCCCGCAAGGTGCGGATCGCCATCATCGAAAAGGGCCTTGCCGACCAGTTCGACCTGGTGGAAGTCGCGACGTCGCCGCTGGACACCAACGCCGAACTTGCCGACCGCAACCCGCTGGGCAAGATCCCCTGCCTGCAGCGCGCCGACGGGCGGGTGATCTACGACAGCCGCGCGATCCTGCGTTACGTCGACGGGCTGGGGGATGCCGCGCCACTCTACGAAAGCGGCGACTCAGCCTTTGACCGGCTGACGCTGGAAAGCCTGGCCGAAGGCGTGATCGAGGCCGCGCTGCTCTGCGTCTACGAAAAACGGTTCCGCGACGCGGCCCACGTGTCGCAAGCCTGGCTGGACGGGCAGGCCGACAAGATCGCCCGCGCGCTCGACTGGTTCGAGGCGCATGTGGCGGACGCGCTGGACGCCCGCTTCGATGCCGCCGTCATCGGTCTGGTCTGCGCGCTGGGATACATCGATTTCCGCCAGCCGGTCGGCGACTGGCGCGCGGGCCGCCCGCGCCTGGCCGCGTGGTACAAGACGGTCTCGGCGCGCCCGTCGCTTGTACAAACCGAACCGGCCTGACGGCGGGTCCCCTACAAGTCGGACAACCGGGCGCCGGCGGCCATCATCCGGCGTCCGGCGCCCATTTCCTGACCTTCTGGGTCTGCACGCCCAGCTTGTCGATCCCCAGCCGCATCACCTCGCCGCCCTTCAGATAGACCGGCGGCTTCTGCCCCATGCCCACGCCCGGAGGCGTTCCGGTCGAAATGATGTCGCCGGGCTGCAGGCTCATGAACTGGCTGCAGTAGGAAATCAGGTGCGGCACCTTGTAAACAAGGGTGGCGGTCGTCCCGTCCTGATAGCGATGCCCGTCCACCTCAAGCCAGATGGCGAGGGACTCGAAATCTCCCACCTCGTCCGGCGTAACCAGCCACGGCCCGATCGGGCCGAACGTGTCACTGCCCTTTCCCTTGTCCCAGGTGCCGGCGCGGTTCATCTGGAAATCGCGTTCCGAGATATCGTTCACCACGCAGAAACCGGCGACATGGTCCAGCGCGGCACCTTCGTCGATGTACCGCCCGCCCTTGCCGATGACGATGCCCAGCTCGACCTCCCAGTCGGTCTTTTTCGCTCCACGCGGAATCTCCACGTCATCGTCGGGGCCGGATATGCACGAGGTCCACTTGCCGAAGATCACCGGCTCGGGCGGAATGTCCAGACCCGCTTCGGCGGCGTGATCGGCGTAATTCAGGCCGATGCAGACGAACTTGCCGACCTGGCCCACGCAGGGGCCAAGGCGCAGACCCTGCTGCGGCGCGCCATCCACCAAAGGCAGATCGGCCGGACTCAGCGCCCGCAGGCGCGAAAGGCTGTCCGGCAGCAGCGCGTCGCCCGCGATGTCGGCGACATGATCCGACAGGTCCCGAACCTGCCCGTTCTCATCCAGAAGACCCGGTTTTTCGGCTCCGGCCGGCCCGTAGCGCAGCAGTTTCATTCCCTCGACCTCCGCAGAATGGTTTCGCCCGGCGGGCGGTTTCGGCGGGACTTTAGAGCGACTTCTCCGCCGCGTACAGAACGGCCTCGGAAATGGACGCGCGGAATTGACAGGGAACCCCGCTCGGATCGCCGGGCCTGCAAAATCCGGTTTGGCAATGTCATCCCGCATATCTAGAATTGTCCGGACGCCGCATGTCGGCACCAGGGAAAGACAGCGTTTTGTTTCAAGTTCACCCGCAAGCGGAACTCCTGCTGCACGGCAGCCTTGTTCCGCGTCGCGCGATGCCGGACGAAAAGACCTCGTGCGGTCAAGTCCGCACGATTGCACCCGACCCCGTGGGGGACGCGGTCGCGCACCTGCTGGATTGTCTGGCAAGCGGGCACGAGTTCTGCGTCGGCACGGCTGCGCCCGCCGGCGGCGACACGCCCGGCGAGGCCGGGTTTTTCCAGTGCTCCAGTTCCGGAACGATCGCCGCGCCAAAGCGCATCCGGCGCAGCCACCAATCCTGGATCGAGAGTTTCCGCATCAACGGCGAACAGTGGTCGCTGGGCCCTGCCGACGCCTATGCGGTCCTCGGCAGCCTGCAGCATTCGCTTTCGCTTTATGGCCTCATCGAAGGACTGCACCAGGGGGCGAAGGTGAATGTCCTTTCGGGCCTGCCGCCCAGACGCCAATGGGTCCAGATGCAGGCCATGCCGCCTTCCATCCTATACGCGACACCGACCCAGCTGCGGCAGTTGGGCGAAGCGGCGGTCGGGGCCCCCCTGGCTTCGGTGCGCAGGCTCGCCGTCGGCGGCGGGTTTCTGGACAGCGACACGCGCCGACGGGCTGCGGAACTGTTCCCCTCTGCGCGGATCACCGTGTTCTACGGCGCGTCCGAGACCAGCTTCGTCACCATGGCCGACGACACAAGCCCCGCCGACTCGATCGGGCGCGCCTACCCGGGGGTCGAGATCCGGGTTCTGACGCCGCAAGGCTCGGACTGCGGGCCGGGCGAGGTCGGCGAGATCTGGGTGCGCAGCCCCTACCTGTTCGACGGCTATGCCGCCGGGCATTCCTCGGAAACGCGCTGGCGCGACGGGTTCCTCACCGTCGGGGATCTGGGTCATCGCGATGCGCGGGGAAACCTGTTTCTCGTGGGCCGCACCAACCGCATGTTCACGGTTGCCGACCAGAACATCTTTCCCGAAGAAATCGAAGACGTGCTGCGCGCGCATCCGCTGGTGTCCGAGGCGGCGGTCCTGCCCAAACCGGATGCCAAGCGCGGCGCGGTGCCGTTCGCCTTTGTCGCCGCCGCGCTGGATCAGGACGGGCTTGCGCATCTGCAGGCCGAGTGCCGCCGAAAACTGGGCGCGCTGAAAACCCCGCGCAAGCTGATCAGCGTGGCCGACTGGCCCTGCCTGCCCTCGGGCAAGACTGACCTGCAGGCCCTCGCACTGCGGCTGGAAGAGATGGGCTGATGCAGGCCCATGTCATCGCAGCCCGGCGGACGATCGTGGCGCCCCGCAACGGCGTGCTGGCAGGATTCGAGTTGCACGAACTGGCCGCGCCTGTCCTGTTGGCCTGTCTGGCCGATGCCGGCATCGGCTCTGACGCGGTGGACGAGGTCATCCTGAGCAACGCCATGGGCGGCGGCGGCAACCCGGCGCGGCTGGCGGCGTTGCAGGCGGGTCTGCCCGAGCGTGTCGGGGGGCTGAGCATCGACCGGCAATGCTGCGGCGGGCTGGATGCCCTGATGCTGGCACGCGCCATGATCCTGTCCGGACAGGCCGAGGTGATACTGGCGGGCGGCGCCGAAAGCTACTCCCGCAGGCCCGTCCGGATGCGCACATTAGCCGACGGATCCGGTCCGCAGCCCTATGACCAGCCGCCCTTTGCCCCCTGGCCCGAGCGCGACCCGGGCATGGCAGAGGCCGCCGAGACCCTGTCGCGGCAGTTGGGCATCGGCCGGGACCGGCAGGACGCTTGGGCCATGCGAAGCCACGAAAAGGCGCTGGCGGCGCAAAACGATCTGGCCGGCGAGATCGTTCCCCTGGGTCCGGCGCAGGATCGAAGCGACCCGTTCGCACGGCCACTCAGCCCGCGCCTCAGCGCGCGCGCGCCGGTCATATGCGGCACGATCACGGGCGCCAATACGGCAGTCGCGGCGGATGGCGCGGCCTTCTGCCTGGTGGTGTCCGACCGGGTCCGCAGGCGGCTGGCCTGTTCCGGCGCGAGCATCCTCGGCGGTGCGTCGCGCGGCGGGCCGCCGGACCTGCCCGGGATCGCTCCGGTCGCGGCGATCCGTGAAACGCTGGAGAACATTTCGATGTCCCCGAATGACCTGGCGGCCGCCGAAATCATGGAGGCTTTTGCAGTGCAGGCCCTCGCCTGCGTGGAACAGGCTGCTATCCCGGCGGCGATCGTGAACCGCAAGGGCGGCGCGCTGGCCCGGGGTCATCCTATAGGCGCTTCGGGCGCGGTTCTGGCGGTTCGGCTGTTCCATGACCTGGCACCGAGCGGGGGCCGGGGACTGGCCGCCATCGCCGCGGCAGGCGGACTGGGCTCCGCGCTCGTTCTGGAAAGGGTCGAAGCATGAGCGAATTTGCAAGCCGGACGGACCTGGACGCCTTGTTGCCCTGGATCGCCGCGGCCCCAAAGGACCGCTCGGCGGCCGAGATCATCTGCTACCGTCCCGATTTCCGGCAACGCGTCTTCGCCGACCGGATTGAATTCTGCCCGGAACGCGGCGTGGTCGGGGATCGCTGGCGCGACAAGCCCTGGCTGCGCGACGCGCAGGGCAATCCGGATCCGCGCATCCAGGTCTGCATCCTCGGCGCGCGCGTCTACCGCCAGGTCTGTTGCCGCGACCCGGAAATGCCCCATCCCGGCGACACGATCATCGCGGATCTGGACCTGTCCGAGGAAAACCTGCCGGCAGGCAGCCTGCTGCAGGCCGGTTCGGCGCAGTTGCGGGTGTCGGACCTGTTCAACGATGGCTGCGTCAAATGGCGGAGCCGCTACGGGGCGGACTCAGTCCAGTGGATCAACGACCCTCGCAACCGGGCGCTGCGGCTGCGCGGAATACTCTGCGAGGTCGTCGCGCCGGGAACGCTGGAAAGGAACGGGCCGCTCGGGAAACCGGAACGGCGTTCCGGATGAACGAGGCCGGCCACCTTTCGGCAGCCGGCCCCCGGACATGGTCCGAAATCGTCAGGCGCGCGACAGCACCGCGTCGGGACGCGCCTTGGCCAGCGCCGCCGTCAGCATCCCGGCGATCCCCGCCTTGATCAGATCGCCCGGCAGGAACGGCAGGGCAAGCATCGCCGCCTCGGGCAAGGATTTCTCCAGCGTGATCGCCATGCCGATGATGCCGGGGATGTAAAGCGCGACGATCCCGCCCAGTACCGCGCCCAGGATCGCCGAGGCGGTCAGCGGAATGGCCTTGAGCTTCTCGACCACCAACCCGGCCACGAAGGCCGCGATCGGGAAGCCGATCAGGAAACCCGCCGACGGCGAGACGAACAGGCCCAGGCCCCCGCGTCCGCCGGCCAGCAGCGGCAGGCCCAGCGCCACAAGCAGCAGGAACAGCAGCACCGCCAGCGCGCCGCGCCGCGCGCCCAGAACGGTGCCGCACAGCATCACCCCCAGGCTCTGCGCGGTGATCGGCACGCCCGAGATCAGGTTGATCTTGGGGATTAGCCCCAGCACCGCGATCAGCGCGGCGAACAGTGCAATCAGCACCACGTTTCTTTCCATTTCCGTATTCTCCCTAGTAAGTGGTCTCGACCCCGCCCCTGGCGCGCAGTGCTTCCGAGACATGGTCGGCGTCGTCCAGCACGATCAGCGTCAGGGGCAGAATGATGTTCCAGCGCGCCCGTCTCGCACTTCGGGCGCGCCAGGCTTCGGCCAGTCTCGTGCCCTTTTCCAGCAATACCGGCGCGAAGCGAACCACCAGCGCGACCGAAAAGGCAAGAACGTCGGGCGACAGGCCAAACCGTCGGAAGGGCGCAAAAAGCTTTCGCACCACGTCCAGCATATCCTCGAGCCGCGTGGTCATCGTAACCAGATTGGCAAGCGCGACCGCCGCGACCAGGCGCAAACAGATCATGATGCCGGTCGCGACATCGTTCGTGACGATGTGCCAGACCAGAACCACCGCCACGAAAAACACCACCGGACGCAGCAGACGCAGCCCTTCGGTCCAGAAGGCGCGGCCGGGAACCGCGTAGAGCAGCGCCGTCGCCAGAAGCACGGCAACGACGAAAACCGGCGTCTCGATCACGAACAGCAGGAAGGTGGCCAGCGACAGCGCCAGCAACTTGGCCGCGGCGGGCAGCCGGTGATAGCGCGTCTTAACCGGAGAGGTCAGCGAAAGCATCTCTGTCTCCCTCCCGGTCCATCTGGTCCAGAAAATGCGCCAGCACGGGCTCGGCCCGGCCCTGGTCCGCGATCCGGCCTTCCGACAGCCAGATCACGTGATCATAACCGGCAAGGCTGCCGGGGTCATGAGTCACATGCACCAGCGTCGCGTCGATATCGTCGAGAACGCGGCGCAGGGCGCGGGTCGTGGGGATGTCGAGGCCCGAAAACGGTTCGTCCAGAACGATGACCTTGGGCTGCATCGCCAGCACCGATATCAGGCAGACCAGATGCCGTTGTCCCTGCGACAGGGTCTGAACCGGGCGGTCGTACCAATCCGTACGGCCAAAGCCTTCCAGCGCCGCATGCGCCATTTTCCGCGCCTCGGTCTTGGCGTGGCCCATCTGGCGCAGGCCAAAGGCGACCTCCTCCCCGACCGTAGGAAAGATGATCTGATGATCGGGATTCTGGAACAGGATGCCCACCGTGCGCAGCGCCGCGCGCCGGTCGGCGAAACAGTCGATCCCGCCGACGCGGACCTCGCCGCTGTCCGGCGCGATCAATCCGCAGAGCAGGCGCACCAGCGTCGATTTGCCCGAACCGTTGCGTCCCACGATGCCGATCCGCCGCTCGGTCAGGTCCAGCGTGACATCGGTCAGGATGTCCACCCCGCCCTTGCCATAGCAGACACCCGCCATCTGAAGGCGCGTGGCGGTCAGGCTGCGGGCCGAAATGTCCAGGGGGGCGTTCATCGGGTGGACTCCACTCCGTTTCCTTCTCCGGTCGCCAGAGCATTCAATTCGCCGGTGCCGCGTACAGAGACGACGGCGGCGATGCCCGCGCCGCGCCGGGCTTTCTGGTCTTCAAGCGCCGCATCACGCAAGCAAATAGCGTCGCCGGAATATGTGCAACCGGTTGTCATGCGCGCTCATTTACCAATCTTCCGGGCGCGGGGCCATACGCGGAGTTCTCCGCGGCGGAAAAAGAACGCTCCGCACGCCAGGAACCCGAATGCGCGCCGGACGTGACCGGCGGCCCGACCGCTGTCCGAGGATTATTTCACATAGTCCGGCAAAGCGGGAATATTGTTCCGAATCAGAGGGTGGAATTCCCCGGGCAAATGGACTATCTCAAGCCCGATTTAACAGGCAGAGAATACAGAAACCGTGTTCGACCTACCCGCGCTGCGCGCCACCCTCTCCGAGAAATACGATCTCGCCCCGTCGCCCGAACTGGCGGCCGAGATGAGCGATGTCTATGGCCGCATGAGCCGGGTCGTTCCCCCCGCCGACTGGGCGATCCACGCGCCCTACGTCAAGGCGATCAACGCGCTCAAGAAAGAGCGGAACGCGGTGATCCTGGGGCACAACTACATGACGCCCGAGATCTTTCACGGCGTCTCCGATTTCGTCGGAGACAGCCTGCAGCTTGCGATCAAGGCGACCGAGGTCGAAGCGGATGTGATCGTGCAATGCGGCGTTCATTTCATGGCCGAAACGTCCAAGATCCTCAGCCCGGACAAGACCGTGCTGATGCCGGACATGGAGGCGGGCTGTTCGCTGGCCGAATCGATCACCGCCGAAGGCGTCGCCGAGATGCGCCGCCGCTATCCCGGCGCGCCCGTGGTGTCCTATGTGAACACGACGGCCGAGGTGAAGGCCGCCTCGGACATCTGCTGCACCTCGTCCAACGCGGCCCAGATCGTCGCGGCGATGGACAGCGACACCGTGATCATGACGCCGGACCAGTATCTGGCGCAGAACGTGGCCAAGCAGGTGCCGCACAAGAACGTGGTCTGGTGGGAAGGCTCGTGCATCGTGCACGAGCAGTACACCGCCCGGGACCTGCGCGAATTCCGCGAATGGAACCCGGGAACCCGGCTGATCGCGCATCCTGAATGCCCGCCCGACGTGGTGGCCGAGGCCGATTTCTCGGGCTCGACCAGCGGCATCATCAAGTATGTGACCGACGAGAAACCGGAAAAGGCGCTGCTGATCACCGAATGCTCGATGGCCTCGAACATCGCGGATGAACTGCCGCAGGTGGAATTCGTCGGCCCCTGCAACATGTGCCCCTACATGAAGAAGATCACGCTGGAAAAAGTGCTCTTCGCGCTCGACACCATGACCGGGCAGGTCGAGGTCGACGCCGCCGTCGCGGAAAAGGCGCGGTTGTCGGTGCAGCGCATGATCGACCTCAGCCGCAAGCTGGGGATCTGAAGACGCCGATGCGCAGTGTCACCACCGACCGGGTGGTCATCGTTGGCGCCGGCCTGGCCGCCGTCTACGCGGCGCTCAAGCTGGCCCCGCGTCCGGTGGTGATGATCTCGCCCGACCCTCTGGGAACCGGCGCAAGTTCGGCTTGGGCGCAAGGTGGCGTCGCAGCCGCGATGAATCCCGCCGACAGCCCCGAGGCCCATGCCGAAGACACCGAACGCGCCGGCGCGGGCGCCGTGCTGCGCGAGGTCGCCGATTACGTCACCCGCGCCGCGCGCGACCACATTCTCGACCTGACGGATCTGGGCACCGGCTTCGACCGGACCGCCAGCGGCGATTACGTCCTGTCGCGCGAGGCCGCCCACAGCATCGCCCGCGTGGTCCGGGTCAAGGGCGATCAGGCCGGGGCCGAGATCATGCGGGCGCTGATCGCGGAACTGCGCGAGACCCCCTCGGTGCAGGTGCTCGAAGGCGCACAGGCGGTCCGGCTGGAAACCGACGGCGACCGGGTGGCGGGCGTCATCCTCACCTCGTCTTCGGATGCAGGGTCGAAGCCCGTACTGCTCCGCGGCGCGGCGCATCTGCTGGCCGGCGGCGGATCGGGCGGGCTCTATGCGCTGACCACCAACCCGCCGCGCATTCGCGGGCAGGTGATCGGCATGGCCGCCCGCGCCGGAGCGGTGATCGCCGATGCCGAATTCGTGCAGTTCCACCCCACCGCCATAGATGCGGGCGAGGATCCGGCGCCGCTCGCCACCGAGGCGCTGAGGGGCGAAGGGGCGATCCTGATCGACCGTCACGGCCACCGGTTCATGCAGGACGTGCATCCCGATGCCGAACTGGCGCCCCGCGACGTGGTGGCGCGCGCGATCTATGCCCAGACCCAGGCCGGCAACCGGCCCGCGCTGGACACGCGCGACGCGATCGGAGGCGCGATCGGCAGCCTCTTTCCCGCCGTGGTGCAGGCCTGCGCCCGCAACGGTATCGACCCGGTGTCGGCTCCCATCCCGGTGGCGGCCGCGGCGCATTATCACATGGGCGGCGTCGCCACAGACCTGAAAGGGCGCACCACCCTGGACAACCTCTGGGCTTGCGGCGAGGCCGCCTCGACCGGCCTGCACGGGGCCAACCGCCTGGCGTCGAACGGGTTGCTCGAGGCGCTGGTCTTTGCCCGCGCCTGCGCGCTCGACATCGCCGACGCCCTGCCCTTGCGCGAGTCCGTTCCCGAGGTGCCGCTGAGCTTTGAACCGGGCGGCGCCGTCCCCGATCCGCGATCCATCACCGATTTGCGCCACGTCATGACCGACAAGGTCGGCGTCGTGCGCGACGCAGCTGGGTTGCGCGCGGCCCTGACCGCTATCGCCAGGCTCGAGGCCGCACATGCACCCGACGACAGTTTCCGGAACATGACCGCCACCGCCACGCTGATCGCCGCCGCGGCGCTGCGGCGCAAGGAAAGCCGGGGCGCGCATTACCGATCCGATCATCCCGAACCGCTGCCCGGCCCCGGCCAACGCTCGCGCCTGACGCTGGGCGAGGCCATGGCGCTGCGCGACGAAGTCGCAAAGGACACCGTATGAACCACGCCGCCCTCCCCGACCTGGTCCTGGAACCGCTGGTGCGCGCAGCCCTGATGGAGGATCTGGGCAGCTACGGCGACATCACCACCCGCACGGTGATCCCGGCGGGCACAACCTATGCCGCCCGGCTGAATGCGCGCGAAGACGCCATCGTGTCGGGAATGCAGGTCGCGGCGCTTGCCTTCCGGCTGGTGGACCCCTCGCTTGAAATCGTAGCCCGGGTTTCCGACGGCCAGCCCTGCGCCAGGGGCGACACGCTGATGGAGATCCGGGGCGACGCCGCGTCGATCCTGAGCGGCGAGCGCGTGGCGCTCAATTTCGCCGGACGGCTCAGCGGTATCGCCACGCAAACCGCGACGCTGGTCGCCGAGACCAGGGGCACCAGGGCCCGCATCACCTGCACGCGCAAGACGACGCCGGGCCTGCGCATCGTCGAGAAACAGGCGGTGCTGCATGGTGGCGGCTTCAACCACCGCTATTCGCTGTCGGACGCGATCCTGATCAAGGACAACCACATCGCCGCGGCCGGAAGCGTGCGCGCGGTTCTCGAGGCCACCAAGGCCGCCGCGTCGCATATGATGAAGGTCGAGATCGAGGTGGACCGGCTGGACCAGTTGGCCGAAGTGCTGGAGGTCGGGGGCGCCGACGCGGTGCTGCTCGACAACATGTCGCCCGATATGCTGCGCGACGCCGTGGCGATGATCGACGGGCGCCTGGTGGCCGAGGCTTCGGGCAACGTCACCCGCGACACCGTCGCCGCCATTGCCGCGACCGGGGTGGACTACATCTCGTCCGGCGCGCTGACCCATTCCTACCGGACCCTAGATCTGGGGCTGGATTTCTGATCCGGACCTTCAACGAAAAAGCCCCCGGGAACCGGGGGCTTTCAGGTCTTTCGAAATCCGCCGTCAGCCGATGATGGCGTTCAGCGTGGCCGAGGGGCGCATCACAGCCGCGGTCTTGGCCGGGTCGGTGTGGTAGTAGCCGCCCAGATCAACAGGCTTGCCCTGCGCCGCCGCCAGTTCGGCGACGATCTGTTCTTCCTTGTCGGCCAGTTCCCTGGCGATCGGCGCGAAATGCGCGGCCAGGTCCGCATCGTCGGACTGCGCCGCCAACGCCTCGGCCCAGTAGCGGGCGAACCAGTAATGGCTGTCGCGGTTGTCCGGCTGGCCCACCTTGCGGCTGGGCGAACGGTTGTGGTCCAGGATGCCCTGCGTCGCCGCTTCGGCCGCGGCGCCCAGAACCCCCGCCTTGGCGTTGCCCCTGCTGTCGGCAAGGAAGTTCAGCGATTCGCCCAGCGCGCAGAATTCGCCCATCGAATCCCAGCGCAGGTGGTTTTCCTCGACCAGCTGCTGCACGTGTTTCGGGGCCGAGCCGCCGGCACCGGTCTCGAACAGCCCGCCGCCGTTCATCAGCTTGACGATCGACAGCATCTTGGCCGACGTGCCCAGCTCCAGGATCGGGAACAGGTCGGTCAGGTAATCCCGCAGCACGTTGCCGGTGATGGCGATGCTGTCCTTGCCCGCGGTGATGGTTTCCAGCGACTGCCGGGTCGCTTCGCGGGGCGCGAGGATCAGGAACTTGTCGGCCACGCCCGCCGCCTCCAGCACGGGTTTGACGTACTTGATCAGTTCCGCGTCATGGGCGCGGTTCGCGTCCAGCCAGAAGATCGCCTCGGATCCGGTCAGGCGCTGGCGGTCCATCGCCAGCTGGATCCAGTTCTCGATGGGCGCTTTCTTGACGGTGCAAGAGCGCCAGATGTCGCCCTTTTCGACGTCATGCGAATGCAGCGTCTCGCCATTGGCCAATACGATGCGGATGCTGCCGTCTGCGGGTGCTTCGAAGGTGGTCGGGTGGCTGCCGTATTCCTCGGCCTTCTGCGCCATCAGGCCGACGTTGGCCACGGCCCCGGCGGTGGCCGGGTTCAGCGCGCCGTTGGCCTTGAAGAACTTGATGGTCTCGTCATAGACCGGCGCGTAGCAGTTGTCGGGGATCACGCAGTTGGTGTCGCCCTTGGCGCCGGTTTCGTCCCAGCCCTTGCCGCCGGCGCGGATCACCGCCGGCATCGAGGCGTCGATGATCACGTCCGACGGCACGTGCAGGTTGGTGATGCCCTTGTCGGAATCCACCATGTACATCGACGGACGCTCGGCCCGGACCGCCTCGATGGCGGCCACGATCTCGGGCTTGCCCTTCACGCGTTCGAGCAGGTCGCCCATGCCGGAATTCGGGTTCACGCCCAGCGCCTCCAGCTCTGCGCCGTATTTCTCGAACACCGGCGCCAGCCAAGCCCTGACCGCGTAGCCGAAGATGATCGGGTCCGAGACCTTCATCATCGTGGCCTTCATGTGCAGCGAGAACATGGTGCCGTCTTTCCGGGTGTCCTCGATGGCGTCCGCCAGGAAGGACGACAGCGCCTTGACCGACATGAAGGTGGCGTCCGCCACGGTGCCCTCGTCCAGCTTCCAGCCGTCCTTCAGGACCGTGACCGAACCGTCCTTGCCCACGAATTCGATCCTGGCATCGCCGGCCTGGGCCGCGGTGATCGTGGCCGATTTCTCGTTGGCGTAGAAATCGTTGCCCGGCATCGAGCTGACCTTGGTCTTGCTGTCCGACGACCATTCGCCCATCGAATGCGGGTTCTTCTGGGCGAAGTTCTTGACCGCCTTTGCGGCGCGGCGGTCCGAGTTGCCTTCGCGCAGGACCGGGTTCACCGCCGAGCCCTTGATGGCGTCGTAGCGGGCGCGGATCGCCTTTTCGGCGTCGCTCTTCGGCTCTTCGGGGTAGTTCGGGATGTCATATCCCTGCTTCTGCAGCTCGGTGACGGCCGCCACCAGCTGAGGCACCGAGGCCGAAATGTTCGGCAGCTTGATCACGTTGGCGTCGGGCGTCTTCACCAGTTCGCCCAGCGCGGCCAGATCGTCCGACTGGCGCTGCGCCTCGGTCAGCTTCTCCGGGAAAGCGGCGATGATGCGGCCGGCAAGCGAAATGTCCTTGGTGCCGACGCTCACTCCGGCAGCCGAAGCGAACTTGCGGATGATCGGAAGGAACGACGCGCTGGCCAGCTCGGGCGCTTCGTCTACAATGGTATACAATACGTCGAAGTTCGATTTTTCTGCCATGTTTCCTTACCTTTTTTGCCTTTCGTGGGGCGTAAGATCCAAGAGTGTTGTGCCACGGTCGCCGCGGCGCGGATGGAGCGGCTCTTGTACGATCCGGTCCATGGGTGACTCTGATTTGACAGGCTCCCCTTAAATCACCACGCGCCCCGGATCAATCGACCAGACCTGCGCATTTTGCCCCAGTTTGCGAAAAACCCTTGCTTTGCCGCGATTTCAGGCGGCGGCGGGCGTTCCGGCGGCCCTTCGCGGCCATGAACGGGCTGAATCAGGCGATGCCCTGCCCGATCGCGGTTTTCCTCTCAACGCCGCCGCATCCTCTTTCCCTCTCGCCCCCCGCTGGCTAGAAGTCGTTCCGACAGCCTTCGAGGAGACGCCTTTGGACCGTATCGCCCGCACCATCGCCACGGAAATCGACGCCCGCCCCGAACAGGTCGGCGCCGCGGTCAAACTGCTGGACGAAGGCGCGACCGTGCCCTTCGTCGCCCGCTACCGCAAGGAGGTGACGGGCGGGCTGGACGACAGCCAGTTGCGCACGCTGGCCGACCGCCTGACCTATCTGCGCGAGCTCGAGTCGCGGCGCGAGACGATCCTGAACTCGATCAGGGAACAGGGCAAACTGACCGACGACCTGACCAGATCGATCGTTCAGGCCGAAACCAAGGCGCAGCTCGAAGACATCTACCTGCCCTACAAGCCCAAGCGCCGCACCAAGGCAATGATCGCCCGCGAAAACGGGCTCGAGCCGCTGGCCGACGCCATCCTCGCCGATCGCGGCGCCGATCCCGAAACCCTGGCCCAAGGCTATGTGACCGAGGCCGTTCCGACGACGAAGGACGCGCTGAACGGCGCGCGCGACATCATCACCGAGCGGCTGACCGAAAACGCCGCGCTGCTGGGCGAGCTGCGCGGCTTCATGCAACGCGAGGCGGTGCTGACGTCGAAAGTGATCGGAGGGAAGGAACAGGAAGGCGCGAAATTCAGCGACTATTTCGATCATTCCGAACTATGGGCCAAGGTTCCCTCGCACCGGGCGCTGGCGATGCTGCGCGCCTCCAAAGAGGGCGTTGTGACGCTGGATATCGCGCCCGAGCCGGAAACCGGCGCCGCGCGGGCCGAGGCCATCGTCGCGGCGCATCTGGAAACCCGCGGCGACGGGCCCGGCGACCAATGGCTGCGCAAGGTGGCCGGCTGGACCTGGCGGGTCAAGCTGTCGCTGTCGATGATGGTCGAACTCATGGCCGATCTGCGCAGCCGCGCCCAGGAAGAGGCGATCCAGGTTTTCGCCCGCAATCTGAAAGACCTGCTTTTTGCCGCGCCGGCCGGCGCCCGCCCGACGCTCGGTCTCGACCCCGGCATCCGCACCGGCGTGAAAGCCGCGGTGGTGGACGGCACCGGCAAGCTCGTGGCCACCGAGACGCTCTATCCGTTCCAGCCCAAGAACGACCTGCGCGGCGCGCAGGCCGCGATCCTGAAGCTGATCGCGGACCACAAGGTCGAACTCATCGCCATCGGCAACGGCACCGCCAGCCGCGAGACCGAGCGGCTGGTCGCGGACACCCTGAAACTGCTTCCGGCTTCCGTAAAGGCCCCGACCAAGGTCGTAGTCTCCGAGGCGGGCGCCTCGGTCTATTCCGCCTCGGAACTTGCCGCGCGCGAGTTTCCCGATCTGGACGTGTCTCTGCGCGGCGCCGTTTCCATCGCCCGCCGCCTGCAGGACCCGCTGGCGGAACTGGTCAAGATCGAACCCAAAAGCATCGGCGTCGGCCAGTACCAGCACGACGTCGATCAGCACCGCCTGTCGCAATCGCTGGAGGCGGTGATCGAGGATGTGGTGAACGCGGTCGGCGTCGATCTCAACACCGCCTCGGCGCCGCTGCTGTCTCATGTTTCGGGCCTGGGTCCCGGCCTGGCCGAGGCCATCGTGTTGCATCGCGATTTCAATGGCGCGTTCCGGGCGCGTAAGGATCTGCTGAAGGTCGCGCGCCTTGGCCCGCGCGCCTTCGAGCAATGCGCCGGCTTCTTGCGCATCCGGGACGGGGCCGAGCCGCTGGACGCCTCGGCCGTCCACCCCGAGGCCTATGACGTGGCCCGCCGGATCGTGAAAGCCTGCGGACGCGACATCCGGCAGATCATGGGAACCGAAGGCGTGCTGAAGGGCCTGCGGGCCGAGCAGTTCGTCGATGACAGGTTCGGCCTGCCTACCGTGCGGGACATCCTGGCGGAACTGGAAAAGCCCGGCCGCGACCCGCGCCCCAGCTTCGTGACCGCATCCTTCGCCGACGGCGTCGAAGAGATCACCGATCTCAGACCCGGCATGGTGCTGGAAGGCACCGTCACCAACGTCGCCGCCTTCGGCGCCTTCGTGGACATCGGCGTGCATCAGGACGGATTGGTGCATGTCAGCCAGCTTGCCGACCGCTTCGTCAAGGATCCGCACGAGGTGGTCAAGGCCGGGCAGGTGGTCAAGGTCCGGGTGGTCGAAGTGGACGTTGCGCGCAAACGCATCGGCCTGTCCATGCGCAAGGACGGCGGCGCCTCGGCCCGCGAGGACCGCGCCGCGCGCGAGGCGTCCCAACCCCGCGGACGCCCGCAGGCCAAGCAATCGCAGGGGTCCAGGCCCAAGGGCAATGACACCAACGGCGCGCTCGGCGCCGCCCTCGCCGACGCCTTCAGGAAACGCTAGGGCCCTTTGAAGCAAGTCCGGTCTTGCCCCGCAAGACCGGACCGCGACGCCTTCGAGCATGGCAACGGAATCCCGTGCCACTGCGCACCACAGCCGGGCAAAGCCGGTTGCTACCGGCCCAAAGCGCGCGAATTTTCTGCGTTCAGGAACAAAGTGGTGAGCCGTGCAGGATTCGAACCTGCGACCCACTGATTAAAAGTCAGTTGCTCTACCAACTGAGCTAACGGCCCACTTTTCTGCTGGATCGTTCGATCCGTGTGCGCTCTCTAGACCGTTTTCCCGACCGGGTTCAAGGTCCTATTTGCGCATCGCATCGCGTTTGTTTCGACTGTTTCCGGCGACCCGATAGGCGGCCTAATTAGGGAGACGGCGCAGGGGGGTCAACCCCTTTTTTCAGGAATCTGCGCGACAGGGTGGATTCGTCCTTGGACCGGCGCTATATGCCCGCCATGAAACGCGTTATGGACACCGGTCTGCCCTTCATGAAGATGCACGGGCTCGGCAATGACTTCGTCATCGTCGATGCGCGCGCGCGGGATTTCGAGATCACGCCGGAACTGGCGCGCGGCATCGCGCACCGCCAGTTCGGCGTGGGTTTCGACCAGTTGGCGCTGATCCGCACCGGTGACGCCGACGCGCACCTGATCTTCTACAATGCGGACGGTTCGACCTCGGCCGCGTGCGGCAATGCCACCCGCTGCATCGCGCGGCACCTGATGGACGAGACCGGCAAGACGGAACTGAGGCTGACCACCGACCGCGGCGGGCTGATCGCAAGGGATGCGGGCGAGGGGCTGACCTCGGTGAACATGGGCGCGCCGCAGCTGGACTGGCAGGACATTCCGCTGGCCGAAGAGGCGGACACGCTGGAACTGCCGATCGAGGGCGGGCCGACCGCCACGGGCATGGGCAACCCGCATTGCACCTTTTTCGTCGAAAACGCCGAAGCGATCCCGCTCGAGGAATTCGGCTCGCGCTACGAGCATCATCCGCTCTATCCGCAGCGGACCAATGTCCAGGTGGCGCAGATCGTGGGCCCGGACCATATCCGCATGCGCGTCTGGGAACGCGGCGTGGGCATCACGCTGGCCTCCGGCTCGTCCTCCTGCGCAACCGCCGTGGCGGCGGCCCGCCGCGGGCTGACCGGGCGAACGGTGCGCGTCGACCTCGATGGCGGCACGCTCTGGATCGACTGGCGCGAGGACGGCGTCTGGAAGACCGGCCCCACCTGCCACGTCTTCTCGGGCACGCTGACGCCCGATTTTCTGAGGTCGCTCGCATGAACGCGCCCAAGTTCACCACGCTGGGCTGCCGCCTGAACGCCTACGAAACCGAAGCGATGAAGGAACTGTCGGAACAGGCTGGCCTGACGGATGCGGTGATCGTCAACACCTGCGCCGTGACCGCCGAGGCGGTGCGCAAGGCGCGGCAGGAGATCCGCAAGCTGCGGCGGGAAAACCCGAACGCGCGCCTGATCGTGACCGGCTGCGCCGCCCAGACCGAACCTCAGACCTTTGCCCGCATGGCCGAAGTCGACGCGGTCATCGGCAACACCGAGAAGATGCGGCCCGAGACCTGGGCCGGCATGGCGGCGGATTTCATCGGCAAGACCGAAGCCGTGCAGGTCGACGACATCATGTCCGTCACGGAAACCGCCGGCCACCTGATCGACGGGTTCGGCACCCGCAGCCGCGCCTATGTGCAGGTTCAGAACGGCTGCGACCATCGCTGCACCTTCTGCATCATCCCCTACGGCCGCGGCAACTCGCGCAGCGTCCCCGCAGGCGTGGTGGTCGATCAGATCAAGCGGCTGGTGGACAGGGGCTACAACGAGGTGGTGCTGACCGGGGTGGACCTGACCTCGTGGGGCGCCGATCTGCCCGCGCAGCCGAAACTGGGCGATCTGGTGATGCGGATCCTGAGGCTGGTTCCGGATCTGCCCCGGTTGCGGATCAGTTCGATCGATTCGATCGAGGTGGACGAGAACCTGATGCAGGCCATCGCCACCGAGCGACGCCTGATGCCGCATCTGCATCTGAGCCTGCAGCATGGCGACGACCTGATCCTGAAACGGATGAAGCGCCGGCATCTGCGCGACGACGCGATCCGGTTCGCCGAAGAGGCCCGCAAACTGCGCCCCGAGATGACCTTTGGCGCCGACATCATCGCGGGCTTTCCCACGGAAACCGAGGCGCATTTCGAGAACTCGCTGAAACTGGTGACCGACTGCGACCTGACCTGGCTGCATGTCTTTCCCTATTCCAGGCGCGACGGCACCCCGGCCGCGCGCATCCCGCAACAGGTCAACGGCAAGGTGATCAAGGAACGCGCCGCCAGACTGCGCGCCGCGGGCGACAAACAGGTCGAAAGACACCTGGCGGCCCAGGTCGGCAGGACCCACCGGATCCTGATGGAAAACCCGCATATGGGCCGCACCGAGCAGTTCACCGAGGTCACCTTCTCCGCGCCGCGCGGCGAGGGCCGGATCGTCACCGCACCGATCACCGGTCACAGCGCGACGCAACTCATGGCCTGACCGGCGGACCGGACTCGCGATGCCTCAGCCGGCCGCCGCCGCCACCGCCGCCGTGTCGTAGAGTTCCTCGTATTCGCACACGCGATTGCCCCGGAACCTGCAGATGATGACGACCCGGGTCTCGACCCGCTTTCCGCTGGCCTTGTGCGTCCAAGCGGTCACGCCCATCCCGACGACTCGGTCATCCTGGGCGATCGTGTCCTGCAGCGTCCAATGCTCCATCTCGAACGCGCCCGTAAGCTCCTCCAGGTAGGCGCGCATCTGCGCCCGGCCATCGCGGGCGCAGCTGAATTCCAACCCGTACTGTCCGTCGCCGAGCGACCGCAGGCAGAGATCCTCTGTCGTGTACTCATCCCACATGCTCAGGTCACTGCCCTTGGTGTCGTTCCACTTCGCATAGGCTTCGTACAGCCGTCCGACATTCGCTTGCGTATCCATGACTTTTCTCCAAATTCTCGTATCTCAATGTTCCAAGCGTGTCGGCGGCGGTGGAATGCGTCAAGGGACTCGGGCCATCGCAACAAACAGAAAAAAGCCCAGTGCAAGGCACTGGGCTTTCCGTTCCTGTTCCGAAGATCAGGTCAGACCGACTTCTTTCCCTTCACCGGTGCCCAGAGGCGCTTGTTGGTGAGGTAAAGCAGGACCGACATGATGGTCAGGAAGATCACGCCGACGAATCCGGCCTGCTTGCGGGCCATCATCTTGGGCTCGGCGGCCCACATCAGGAAGGCTGAAACATCCTCCGACATGGCTTCGACGGTGTTTTCGTGGCCGTCGATGAATTCGACCTGTTCATCCGACAGCGGCGGCGCCATCGAGATCCAGCCGCCGGGGAAGGCGGTGTTTTCATACAGGATCACACCGGCCTCTTCCTTTTCCTCGCCGGTATAGCCGTCGAGCAGCGAGGCGATGTATTCGGCCCCGCCCATACCCTTGAACAGCTGGTTGATCCCCAGGCCATAGGGCCCGTGGAACCCTGCGCGCGCCTTGGCCATCAGGCTCAGGTCGGGCGCACCGGCAGCGGTGTTCGCCGGGAAGTGATCGGTCGGGATGGCCGGCCGGTCTTCGTCCAGTTCCGGATCGTAGACGGTGAAGTTTTCGGCCGCGTAGGCCCGCACCTGATCCATGGGAAGTCCGACTCCGCCCGGATCGGCCAGCGTGCGCAGCGGCACGTATTGCAGGCCGTGGCAGGCGGCGCAGACCTCGGTATAGATCTGCAGACCGCGTTGCAGCTGGTTCTGGTCGTAGGTGCCGAAGGGGCCTTCGAACGAGAACGAGAAGTCCTCGATATGCTGCTCGCCGCCGCCTGCCGCAAAGGATGCGGCAGGAGCAAGGGCCAGGGCAAACGCGGCACCGATTGCAAGTTTCTTGAACATGGTTTCCGGTCCCTCTTCTTACTCGGCGGGCGTGGCTTCGGCGTCAGCCTTGCCGTAATGCGCGTTGAAGTCTTCCTCGATGGTGTCCGGCTGCGCCATCGGCTTCTCGATCACGCCGAGGATCGGCAGGATCACGAAGAAATAGGCGAACCAGTAGGCCGAACCGATCAGCGAGAAGGTCGCATAGGGTTCTTCCGCCGGCATCGCGCCCAGCCACATCAGGGCGAAGAAATCGATGATCAGCAGGTAGAACCACCACTTGAACATCGGACGGTACTTGCCCGAACGCACTGTCGAGGTGTCGAGCCAGGGCGCCAGCGCCATTGCCAGGATCGCGCCGAACATCGCCAGAACGCCGAAGAACTTGGCGTCGATGATGCCGCCGGTGATGAAGCTGGCGAACTGCACGACCCAGACCTCGCCGGTGAAGGCGCGCAGGATCGCGTAGAAGGGCAGGAAGTACCATTCGGGCACGATATGCGCCGGGGTGACCAGCGGGTTGGCCTCGATGTAGTTGTCCGGGTGGCCCAGGTAGTTCGGCATGAAGCCGACGATGGCCCAGAAGATCACCAGGACGACCGCCAGGGCGAAAAGGTCCTTGATCACGAAATAGGGCCAGAACGGCAGCGTGTCCTTCTCGGCCTCGGCTTTCGAACCGCGGCGGACCTCAACACCCGTGGGGTTGTTGTTGCCGGTGGTGTGGAAGGCCCAGATATGCACGACGACCAGCGCCGCGATGACGAAGGGCAGCAGGTAGTGCAGCGAGAAGAAGCGGTTCAGCGTGGCGTTGTCCACGGCGGGTCCGCCCAGCAGCCAGGTCTGGATGCTTTCGCCGACGAACGGGATCGCGCCGAACAGGCCGGTGATCACGGTCGCACCCCAGAACGACATCTGTCCCCAGGGCAGCACGTAGCCCATGAAGGCCGTGCCCATCATGCAGAGATAGATCAGCATGCCGATGATCCAGGTGATCTCGCGCGGGGCCTTGTACGAGCCGTAGTACAGGCCGCGGAACATGTGGATGTAGACGGCAACGAAGAACAGCGAGGCGCCGTTCATGTGCAGGTAACGCAGCATGTAGCCGCCGTTCACGTTGCGCATGATGTGCTCGACGCTGGCGAAGGCCAGGTCCACGTGCGGGGTGTAGTGCATCACCAGGACGATGCCGGTGATGATCTGCAGCGCCAGGCAGAAGGCCAGGACGATGCCCCAGATCCACCACCAGTTCAGGTTCTTGGGCGTGGGGATCATGATCGTGTCGTAGATCAGGCCGACGATCGGCAGGCGGCTGTTCAGCCACTTTTCGCCGTTGCTCTTCGGTTCGTAGTGATCGTGCGGAATTCCGGACATGAGCGCGTCTCCTTATCCCAGCTTGATGACGGTAGGTTCGACGAACTCGGCCACCGGAACGTGCAGGTTCTCGGGGGCGGGTCCTTTGCGGATACGGCCGGAGGTGTCGTAGTGCGATCCGTGGCACGGGCAGAACCAGCCGTGATAGTCGCCGGCGCCGTCGCCCAGCGGAACGCAGCCCAGGTGGGTGCAAACGCCCATCATGACCAGCCATTCGCCGGCTTCGTCCAGGGTGCGGTTCTCGTCGGCCGCATCCAGGCCGGGCTTGTTGGCGTTGCGGTCGCTCTGGTCAGGCAGTTCCGACAGATCGACCGAGCGGGCCTCTTCGATCTCTTCCGCCGTGCGGCGGCGGATGAACACCGGCTTGCCCAGCCATTTGACGGTGATCTGGGTGCCCACCTCGACATCGTTCACGTCCACGCGAATCGAGGACAGCGCCTGAACGTCTGCCGAAGGGTTCATTTGGTTGACCAGGGGCCAGACTGCGGCTCCCGTGGCTACGACACCTGCGCCAGCCGTGGCGTAGTAGAGGAAATCTCTGCGGGTGCCTTCGTGGTCTTCTGCGTGGGACACGAGGTTTTCTCCGAATTCCAGCGCCCGGCGGACGGGCAAACATGCATCAGCACCGCATCAAAGCGGCGTCTCATCGCGGCTATCTAGCGGGGAGAAAACGGTTCGTCCAGCGGTCATAGGCGCGCACTACGCCGCAGATGCCAGTTCATGTCGCAATGCAGACACAAAATTTCAAGATATCTGCTCTGGATAATTTGCGGCGCTTCGGAAAACCGGGCGCGGCGATCGCCGCGCGGCGCCGCCCGATTGTGATTCGCCGCGCCCGGATTGCGCCCCGCGACTCCGGGACCCCGCCCGTCGCCCGGCCGGTCTTTCCGCGGCTAGCTCACGTCCGACAGGATGCGCGAATTTTGCGACCAAACCGCTGCTTTTGCTAAACCTAAAGTGGTGTCTCGCCAATGATAAACCGCTATTTTTACTGCCTATTGTTTCTCATTTTTCACGCACGAGATCTTTTTCTTGCACTCCTGACGGGAACCGGATTAAGCCGCGGATGCGCGGTCAGCAGCAGGAGAACAATGCATGATCAAGACCACCTTGTCCGCCCTGGTTCTGGCCGTGACGGGCGCCGCATCCGCCCTGGCCGCCGGCGATCCGGCAAAGGGCGAGCAGCTCTACAACCGCTGTTCCTCCTGCCACGCGATCATCCGGGACGGTGAGGTTCTGGTGAAGGGCGGCATCACCGGCCCAAATCTCTACGGCGTGGTCGGCCGCGTCGCCGGCACCGAGAACGATTACCTCAACGGCAGCGAACGGCTGCCGATCGGCCTTTTCACCGACGACATGATCCGCGCCGGCCAGCAGGGGCTGGTCTGGACCGAGGAAAACATCGCGGCCTATTCCGAGGATCCCATCGCGTTCATCCGCGCCTTTCTGGGCGACGACACCGCGCGTCCGAACATGACCACGAAGCTCAAGGAAGGCGCGCCGGACATCGCCGCCTACCTGGCCACCTTCAGCGCGCAATAATCCCGGCGCGGGTCACGCCTTCCGCATCAGCGCCGCAAGCGCGCGGGTTTCGCTCCCGAAATCCGCGCTCTCGACCAGATCCGCGGCGGCAAGGCGCGCAGCGGGCTCCTTGTTCTGGTTCAGCTTCCAGGTGCCCTGGATCTCGGCGACCCGCATCCGGCAGGGCACGATCATCCGCATCAGCCGCTGCAGGGCATCCGGCCCCATCTTGGCCGTGGTCCAGGGCGGCTTCGGCAGCAACCGCGCTTCGTAAAAGGCCGACTGCCGGTCGAGCAGATCCGGCAACTCCGCATCAGGCCGCAGTTCAAGGACGCCGACCAGATGCACGGCGACATAGTTCCAGGTCGGCACCTGATCGGCAACGCCATACCAATCCGGCGAGACATAGCTGTCGGGCCCCGTCACCGCGATCCGCACCTTTTGCGGCTGCGCCAGCGCCCGCACGACCGGGTTCGACCGCACCAGGTGCAGCTCGGCCACTTCCCCGGCCTCATCCAGGAGGAACGGCACATGGCTCAGCAGCGGGGCGTCCTCGCCCGGCACCGCCAGAACGCCGAACGCCCGTTCGCGCGCGAAACCGATGTTGCGGGTCCGGTCCTCGGCCCGGAAAGCCGGATTTGGATGCATCTCGATTCTCCCGAAGCATTCCCTCCCTCTTGCAGACTGCGCAAACCCTTGGCAAGCGCGGCCTTCTGCCATGCCGGCAACGCAAATCCGCTTGAGGCCAAGGGCGCACCCCGCTAATCACATCCTTCAAAGGAGCCCGCCTCATGTCGATGAACAGTTATGGCCATCTTTTCCGCGTCACCACCTGGGGCGAAAGCCACGGGCCGGCGCTGGGCGCGACCGTCGATGGCTGCCCGCCGGGCGTTCCGATCGACGAGGCGATGATCCAGCACTGGCTCGACAGGCGCAAACCCGGTCAGAGCAAGTTCACCACCCAGCGGCGCGAACCGGACGCGGTGAAGATCCTGTCGGGCGTGTTCGAAGGGCAGACCACCGGCACGCCGGTCCAGCTGATGATCGAAAACACCGACCAGCGGTCCAAGGATTACGGCGACATCGTGGACAAGTTCCGCCCGGGCCACGCCGACATCACCTACTGGCAGAAATACGGCATCCGCGATTACCGCGGCGGCGGGCGCAGCTCGGCCCGCGAAACCGCCGCGCGGGTGGCTGCGGGCGGGTTGGCGCGCGAGGCGATCAAGGCGTTGGCACCGGATGTCGAGATCACCGGCTACATGGTTCAGATGGGCCCGCACCGGATCGACAGGAACCGCTTCGACCGGGCGCAGATCGAGCAGAACCCGTTCTGGGTTCCCGATGCGCAGGCGGCCGGGGACTGGGCCGCCTATCTCGATGATCTGCGCAAGTCCGGCAACTCGGTCGGCGCGGTGGTCGAGGTCGTGGCCCGCGGTGTTCCCGCAGGGCTTGGCGCGCCGGTTTACGCCAAGTTGGACACTGATCTTGCCGCCGCGATGATGTCGATCAACGCCGTCAAGGGCGTCGAGATCGGCGAGGGCATGGCCGCCGCCGAACTGACCGGCGAGGCCAATGCGGACGAAATCTTCATGGGGCCGGACGGTCCGCGATACAGCTCCAACCACGCCGGCGGCATCCTCGGCGGCATTTCCACCGGTCAGGACATCGTGGTGCGCTTCGCCGTCAAACCGACGTCGTCGATCCTGACCCCCCGCAGAACCATCACCAAGTCCGGGCAAGAGACCGAAATCGTCACCAAGGGCCGCCACGACCCCTGCGTCGGCATCCGCGCCGTGCCCGTGGGCGAGGCGATGATGGCCTGCGTGATCCTCGACCACCTGCTGCTGCACCGCGGCCAGATCGGTGAGAACCGTGGCCGCATTGGCTGAGCTTCACGACCGGCTGCGCGACATCGCCGACGCCCGCATGACGGCGGATCCGGCGCATGACCTTGCGCATCTCGACCGGGTCTGGGTCAATGCCCGCACCATCGCCGACGAGCGGACCGACCTGCGCGTGCTGGTCGCCGCCTGCTACCTGCACGACCTGGTGAACCTGCCCAAGAATGCGCCCGACCGGCATCTGGCCTCGCGCCAATCCGCCGAACAGGCCGCTCCGATCCTGGCCGACTTGGGCTATTCCGACCCCGAGATCCGGGCGGCGCAACATGCCATCGCGGCGCACAGCTTCTCGGCCCGGATCCCGCCGGAAACGCCCGAGGCGCGTATCCTGCGCGATGCCGACCGGCTGGATGCGCTGGGGGCCATCGGCATCGCCCGCAACTTCTCGGTCGCGGGCTCCCTGGGCCGCGCGCTTTACGACCCTGCGGACCCCTTCGCCGAGAACCGCCCGCTGGACGATCTGCAATTCTCCATCGACCACTGGAAGGTCAAGCTGTTGTCCCTGCCCTCGGACATGCTGACCGATGGCGGCAAGGCCATGGCGCAGGACCGCGTGAACCGGATGCTGCACTTCCTGGACGCCTTCGCGGAAGAGATCGGCTGTCCGCTGCCGCCCGGCTGGACGGCCGGCTGACCCCGGCATTCTTGCCGTTGATCTTTGCGGCACAAAGGCGCAGGGTCGCGTGAATGACGATCTCCTTAACATCGCATCGACCTGTACTTGCCGTGGCGCTCAAGCTGAGCGCCCTGTTCCTGTTCACGGCCATGTCGGCGCTGGTCAAGGCGCTGTCGGATGACTTTCCGCCGGGCGAGATGGTGTTCTTCCGCTCGCTCTTCGCCATACCCGTCATCTTCGCCTGGCTGGTCATGCGCGGGCAGCTGCGCCAGGGCCTGATCGCCCGCAAGCCGATGGGGCATTTCTGGCGCGGGGTCCTGGGGACGACGGCGATGGGGCTGACCTTCACCGGCCTCAGCCTGCTGCCCTTGCCCGAGGTGACGGCGATCGGCTACGGCACCCCGATCTTCACCCTGATCCTGGCCGCGCTGATGCTGGGCGAACGCATCCGGATGATCCGCATCGGCGCCGTCGCCATCGGGCTGTTGGGGGTGCTCATCATGCTCTGGCCGCGTCTCGGCGGCGGCAGCCTGGAAACCGCAGCGACCATCGGCGCGCTCTGCGTTCTGGGCGCGACGATCGCCCGCGCCTTCGTTCAGATCCACATCCGGCAGCTTGTTCAGGTCGACCACCCGGCGGCGGTGGTGTTCTATTTCTCGCTCACCGCAACGCTGCTTTCGGGGCTGACGGCGTTTTTCGGCTGGACCATGCCGACATGGGAGCAGGCGGCGCTGCTGATCCTCATGGGTCTGATCGGCGGGGTGGCGCAGATCCTCGTCACGTCCTCCTACCGCTTCGGCCAGGCCTCGATGCTGGCGCCCTATGACTATACATCGATGCTGTTCGCCATCGTCATCGGCTATGTCTGGTTCGACGAATTGCCGACCCTGGTGATGCTGGCCGGGGCGGCGCTGGTCATCGCGGGCAACGTCCTGGTAATCTGGCGCGAGCACCAGCTGGGCCTCGAACGCGGCAAGGCCCGCGCGGTGACGGACCCCAAGGCCTGACCTTTACCTTTCGGCCAATTTGCCTAGTTTGGGCCGCACAACGAACGAGGACATCACATGAGCGACGCCCAGGATCACAAGCAGAAGATGAAAGAGGTGCAGGCCCAGCACCGCAAGAAGGTGTCCGAGGCGGTCGATCCCGGGCGCGGCCTCGTGCTGATCAACACCGGCAAGGGCAAGGGCAAGTCTTCGGCCGCATTCGGCGTGGTCATCCGCGCGCTGGGTTGGGGCCAGAAGGTCGCGGTCGTCCAGTTCATCAAGGGCAAGTGGAAGACCGGCGAGCGCAGGTTCTTCGAGGAACACGGGCTGGTGACCTGGTTCACGATGGGCGAGGGCTTCACCTGGGACACGCAGGACCGCGACCGCGACATCGCGGCGGCAACCGCGGCTTTCGGCAAGGCCCGCGAGCTGATGGAAAGCGGCGAGTACGATCTGGTGGTGCTTGACGAGATCAACATCGCGCTGCGGTACGAATATCTGACCGTCGATGTCGTGATCGACGGGCTGAAGGCCCGGTCCGACCGGACCTCGGTGTTCCTGACCGGCCGGGACGCGCCGCAGGCGCTGCGCGACTATGCCGATCTGGTCACCGAGATGACCGAGGAAAAGCACCCGTTTCAGGCCGGCATCAAGGCCCAGCGCGGCGTGGATTTCTGACCGCGCCGGACGTCGCGCCGGGCCCGCAGCGGCTTCGGCGCGAACAACGCCGCAAAATATGCTACACTCCACCTATTGACCGCCAGCGTCGCGGAAACCTGATTTCGGGTATTGGCTGAGGTGATGTCCTGCACGGCGCCGGAACTCATCCTCGTCGCAGCCGATGCCGTCAAATTCGTGGGGGTATGATGAAGACGTTTCTTTGCACCTTTTTCGCCTTGGTCCTGTGCCTGACCGTCCGCTCCGCTTGGGCCCAGGATTTCAGCGCCGATTTCAACGCGGCCTATCGCGCCGCGGAAGCGGAACTGATCGAACGCTTCGACGATGCCGACTATCGCTCGGGCCTGATGTCGCTGGCCTATCAGCTGAATGCATCGCGGGTCGAAAAGCAGCCGGCGGGGTACGAAACCGACGAATGGCTGAGCGCAAAGTTTGAACCCCTGTTCACCAAGGTCGGGGATGGGGCCGCGTCGCTGACGAAGCCCGCACCCCTGCCGGACGAACAGCTGTCCCGGATGGCCGGCGCTTTTGCCGAAGCGCAGGACGCCTACGCCGCCTATTTCGTGGACCAGTCTACCAATCCCGACCTGCTTGCGCTGGGCGAGGACGGAGCCCTGCGAACGCTGGCGGCCTTTTCGACCGTCGCCTACAATGTCGACGCCGGTCTCTGGGACGGTTTGTTCTCGATCACCGGCTTCTGGCCGTTTTGCGCCGCACCCGGATAGTCCCGGCCCCCGTGCGAATCAACTCCGCACGAGTTTCTCGTAGGACTCCGCGATATCCCGCGTCAGAGCGCCAACCTCGAACGTGTAGTCGCCGATCTGGCCGACCGGGGTGACCTCGGCGGCGGTGCCGGTCAGCCAGCACTGTTCGAAGCCGGTCATTTCCTCGGGCAGGATGTGGCGTTCGTGGACGGTGATGCCCTTGTCCTTGAGCATCTGGATCACTGTCTGCCGGGTGATGCCGTTCAAAAAGCAGTCCGGCTTGGGCGTATGCACCTCGCCGTCCTTGACGAAAAAGATGTTGGCGCCGGTCGCTTCGGCCACATAGCCGCGATAATCCATGAACAGCGCGTCCGAGCAGCCCTTGGCCTCGGCCTTGTGCTTGGAGATGGTGCAGATCATGTAGAGGCCGGCGGCCTTGGCGTGAACCGGGATGGTTTCGGGGCTCGGCCGTTTCCATTCGGCGATGTCGAGCTTGGCGCCCTGCATCTTGGCGTCGCCGTAATAGGCGCCCCAGCCCCAGACCGCGATGGCCATGCGCACCGGGTTGCGGGCCGACGCCACGCCCATGTCCTCGCCCGAGCCCCGCCAGACCAGTGCGCGCACGTAGGCATCCTGCAGACCGCTGGCCTTCAGCGCCTCCTGCTTGGCGGCCTCGATCTGGTCCACCGTGTAGGGCATCGGCATGTCCAGCGCCTCGGCCGAGGCGACGAGGCGCTCGGAATGGGCGCGGCTCTTGAAGATCTTGCCGCCATAGGCGCGCTCGCCCTCGAAGACGGACGAGGCGTAGTGCATCGCATGGGTCAGGATGTGCACCTTGGCGTCGCGCCACGGTACAAGCTCGCCATCCATCCAGATGACCCCATCACGATCGTCATAACTCGCCATGCCGAATCCTCCTGAAGCGGGCTGAAATTTGAAAATTGCGCTGAACAGAGCCACTTAGGACACTTTGTTGCGCAAAAGCTGCGCTTCGATACCTGTTCGCCCTTGGAATGTCAACAAGACTGACATAAACTCGGACCAGGCAGACGAATGAGGCGCATCATGTCCGAAATCCGCACCGCTCCGGCCTTTGGCGGCGAGAGCCTGCTGTTTCTGACCGACGAGCAGTTGCGGCAGGGGATCGAGGCGATGTTCTTCGCCTATCGCGGCTTCACCGCCGACCCCGACCGGATCCTGGCCGAACTGGCCTATGGCCGCGCCCATCACCGCGCGATCCACTTCATCAACCGCGCCCCGGGCACAACGGTGAACAACCTGCTGGCGATCCTCGGCGTGACCAAGCAGTCGCTGAACCGGGTGCTCCGAACGCTGATCGCGGACGGGCTGGTCGAAAGCCGCGTCGGAACCGTCGACAAGCGCGAACGCCATCTGTTCCTGACCGAGGCCGGCGCGGCGCTGGAGTCCCGCCTGTCGGACGCCCAGCGCGCCAGGATGCGCGCCGCCTACAAGGATGCCGGGCCCGAAGCGGTGGCCGGCTTCCGCAAGGTGCTTGAAGCGATGATGGATGCTGATATGCGTGGCGCCTATGCGAAACTGCGGGATTCGACTTCATGAGCGAAAAGGACGCCCATCTGCTGATCGTCGATGACGACGAACGAATCCGCGATCTGCTCAAGAAGTTCCTGATGCGGAACGGCTTTCTGGTGACCGCCGCCCGGGATGCCGCCCATGCCCGGCGGGTGCTGTCCGGGCTGGATTTCGACCTGATCGTGATGGACGTGATGATGCCCGGCGAGGACGGCGTCAGCCTGACCCGCGCGCTGCGCGAGACCCATACCACGCCGATCCTGCTGCTGACCGCGCGCGGCGAGACCGAGCACCGGATCGCGGGGCTCGAAGCCGGCGCGGACGACTATCTGGCCAAACCGTTCGAGCCCAAGGAACTGCTGCTGCGCATCAACGCCATCCTGCGCCGGGTGCCGGAAACCACGGCGCAGGAGAACGCGCCGAAGATCCTGCACCTTGGCCCGATCCGCTACGACATCGAGCGCGGCGAGATGTGGCAGGGCGACAACCCGGTGCGGCTGACGGCGACCGAAAGCCAGCTGATGAAGATATTCTCGGCCCAGCCCGGCGAACCGGTCAGCCGCGCCAAGCTGGTCGAGGATCTGGGCCGCGACAAGGGTCAGGCGCAGGAACGCGCAGTGGACGTGCAGATCACCCGCCTGCGCCGCAAGATCGAAGCCGACCCGAAACAGCCGCGCTACCTGCAGACCGTACGGGGCGCGGGCTACATGCTGGCGCCGGACTGAGCCTTCCGGGCGTTGCGGCACTGATTCAAGTCAAATGGGGGGACATCGATGAAGACGGCGCTTCTGACCCACGCGGATTGCCTCGGCCATGTCACGCCAACCGGCCATCCCGAGCGGGTGGCGCGGCTGGAGCATGTGCTGCATGCGCTGGAACCGCTGGATCTGAACCGGGTCACCGCCCCGCTGGCCGCCGACGACGATCTGCGGCGCATTCACCCGGAAAGCTACATTCGCGACATCCGCGACGCCCTGCCCGCCGAGGGGTTCGCCCGTCTCGACCCCGACACCTTCATGTCGCCCGGCTCGCTCGACGCGGCCTATCGCGCCGCCGGGGCCGCGGTACGGGCGGTGGACATGGTGCTGGGAGGCGAGGCGCCGAACGCCTTCTGCGCCATCCGGCCGCCGGGGCACCACGCCGAAACCGATACCGCGATGGGGTTCTGCCTGTTCGGCAACCCGGCGCTGGCGGCAAAACACGCGCTCGAGCATCACGGGCTGGACCGGGTGGCCGTGCTGGATTTCGACGTTCATCACGGCAACGGAACGCAGGACCTGCTCTGGGATGAACCGCGGGCGCTGGTCATCACCTCGCAGCAGATGCCGCTCTGGCCCGGGACCGGACGGCCGGACGAGACCGGGGCGCATGGCAACGTGCTGAACCTGCCGCTGGCTCCGGGCACCGGCGGGGCCGAGATGCGGGCGGTGTGGCGCGACAGGGCGTTTCCAAGGCTGCGCTCCTTCCGGCCCGAACTGATCGTGATCTCGGCCGGTTTCGATGCCCACAGGGATGACCCGCTGGCCAATCTGAACTGGGAAACCGAGGATTTCGCCTGGCTCACCGCCGAGATCTGTGCGCTCGCCGGGGAGCTCTGCCAAGGACGTATCGTCTCGACTCTCGAAGGCGGGTATGATCTGAACGCACTGGCCGCGGCGACGCGCGCGCATGTGGAAGAATTGATGAAGGCCGCCCGATGACCGAGACACCCGTTGAGCAGATGAGTTTTGAACAGGCGATGAAGGAACTGGAGGCCGTCGTCGGCCAGCTGGAGCGCGGCGACGTGGCGCTGGACCAGTCCATCGCGCTTTACGAACGCGGCGCGGCGCTCAAGAAACGCTGCGAGGACGAATTGAAGCGCGCCGAGGAAAAGGTCGCCGCGATCACCCTCGACGCCAGCGGCGAGCCCACCGGGACCAAGCCTGTCGAAGGACTCTGATGTTTCGCGAACGACTGGCGCTGGATGCGGCGCTTATTCAGGACCAGTTCGATCTGGTTCTGGGGGCGCTGGACGATATCGGCGTGACCCGGGCCATGGCCTATGCGACGCAGGGCGGCAAACGCCTGCGCGGCTTCCTGGTGCTGGAAAGCGCCCGGCTGCACGGCGTCGAGGCGGATCGGGCGATCTGGCCCGCCACTGCGATCGAGGCGCTGCACGCCTACAGCCTCGTGCATGACGACCTGCCCTGCATGGATGACGACGATCTGCGCCGCGGGCGTCCCACGGTGCACGTGACCTGGGACGAGGGCACCGCCGTACTGGCGGGCGATGCGCTGCAGACGCTGGCCTTTGAACTCTGCTCCCGGCCCGAGGCCGGCCCCGCCGAAGTGCGCGCGGATCTGGCCCTGACGCTGGCGCAGGCCGGCGGCGCCCAGGGCATGGTGCTGGGCCAGGCGCTCGACATCGCCGCCGAGACCGCCGCCGCCCCGCTGTCGCTGGATCAGATTACACGCCTGCAGGCCGGCAAGACCGGCGCCCTGATCGAATGGTCCGCCTGCGCCGGGGCCCGGCTGGCGCAGGCCGATCCCGAAAGGTTGCGCCAATATGCCCGGGCGCTCGGGCTTGCCTTCCAGATCGCCGACGACATCTTGGATGTCGAAGGCGATATGGAAAAGGCCGGCAAGCGCCTCCAGAAGGATGCCGTCGCGGGCAAGGCCACCTTCGTCTCGCTGCTGGGCCTGGACGCGGCCAGGGCGCGTGCGGCGGAACTGGTGGACGCGGCCTGCGCGGCGCTCGACGGGTACGGGGCGCGGGCTGAAACCTTGAAGGAAGCCGCCCGCTTCGTTATTGCCCGGGACAGCTAAACCGTTGGGGATGCCATGTCAGACCGTCCGAATACCCCGCTCCTGGACCTTGTGAACCGCCCGGCGGATCTCAAGCAGTTTTCGGACGCGCAGCTGACCCAACTGGCAGGCGAGCTGCGGGCGGAAACCGTGTCCGCGGTCTCCGAGACCGGCGGGCATCTGGGCGCGGGCCTCGGCGTCGTGGAACTGACTGTCGCCCTGCACGCGGTGTTCGACACGCCGCGCGACAAGATCATCTGGGACGTCGGACACCAGAGCTATCCGCACAAGATCCTGACCGAGCGGCGCGACCGCATCCGCACCCTGCGGCAGAAGGACGGGCTGAGCGGTTTCACCAAGCGCAGCGAAAGCCCCTATGATCCTTTCGGCGCGGCGCACAGCTCGACCTCGATCAGCGCCGCGCTTGGCTTTGCCGTGGCGCGCGATCTGGGCGGCGTGACGCCCGAGGGGCTGGGCGACGCCATCGCGGTGATCGGCGACGGTTCGATGTCCGCCGGTATGGCCTTCGAGGCGATGAACAACGCCGGCCACCTGCGCAAGCGCCTGATCGTGATCCTCAACGACAACGAAATGAGCATCGCACCGCCTGTCGGCGCCCTGTCGAACTACCTCTCGCGCCTCTATGCCGAGGAGCCGTTCCAGGAACTGAAGGCCGCCGCCAAGGGCGCGGTCTCGCTCCTGCCGGAACCGTTCCGCGAAGGCGCCAAGCGGGCAAAGGAGATGCTCAAGGGCATGGCCGTCGGCGGCACCCTGTTCGAAGAGCTGGGGTTCAGCTATATCGGCCCCATCGACGGGCACGACATGGGGCAGCTGCTGCCCATCCTGCGCACCGTCAAGGCCCGGGCGACCGGGCCGATCCTGATCCACGCGCTGACCAGAAAGGGCAAGGGCTACGCCCCCGCCGAACGCGCGCGCGACCGGGGCCATGCCACCGCGAAATTCGACGTGGTGACGGGCAAGCAGCACAAGGCGCCGTCGAACGCGCCCTCCTACACCTCGGTCTTCGGCAAGTCGCTGGTGGAAGAAGCCGGCCGCGACGACAAGATCGTCGCCGTGACCGCCGCCATGCCGGACGGCACCGGGTTGAACCTGTTCGCCGAACGCTACCCGTCGCGCTGCTTCGACGTGGGCATCGCCGAACAGCATGGCGTGACCTTTGCCGCGGCGCTGGCCGCCGGGGGGCTGAAACCCTTCTGCGCCATGTATTCGACCTTCCTGCAGCGCGGCTACGATCAGGTCGTGCATGACGTGGCGATCCAGCGCCTGCCGGTGCGCTTCGCCATCGACCGCGCCGGTCTGGTCGGCGCCGACGGCGCCACCCATGCGGGCAGCTTCGACATCGCCTATCTGGCGAACCTGCCCGGCATGGTGGTCATGGCCGCGGCGGACGAGGCCGAACTCAAGCACATGGTCGCCACCGCCGCCGCCCATGACGACGGGCCGATCGCCTTCCGCTATCCGCGCGGCGAAGGCGTGGGTGTGGACATGCCCGAACGCGGCGAGGTGCTGGAGATCGGCAAGGGCCGGGTGATCCGGCAGGGCTCGCGCGTGGCCCTCCTCTCCTTCGGCACCCGCCTGGCCGAAGTGCAGAAGGCCGCCGAATCCCTGGCCGCCAAGGGCATCACGCCGACCATTGCCGACGCCCGTTTCGCCAAGCCGCTGGACCGCGACCTGGTCCTGGACCTGGCCGCGAACCACGAGGCGCTGATCACCATCGAAGAAGGCGCCATCGGCGGCTTCGGTAGCCATGTGGCGCAACTTCTGGCGGAGACGGGCGTGTTCGACCACGGCCTGAAATACCGCTCGATGGTGCTGCCGGACACTTTCATCGACCAGGCCAGCCCCGCGGACATGTATGCCGTGGCCGGCATGAATTCCGAACAGATCGAAGCCAGGGTGCTCGAAGTTCTGGGCGTGGCGCGGATCGGGGAAAAGCGGGCCTAGGGCGCGGTCGGGGGTTCAAGTGCGGGTCGTTTCGGGCACCAGCCGCGGCGCCGCATCCGAAAGTTCTGCAAGTTTGGGCCGTCAAAATCCGCGAAACTGGTCTGAGCGGTCACGCCCTGCGTCCAATTGACGTGTCGTCCGCACGTTGCCCCAGCTTGCGGTCCTCGACCCAGCGGACGAGCGCGGTTCCGGTAGTCGCCGCGAGCCTTTCAGCCACGAGCGTGATGTTCTGCCAAACATCCCGCCAAACTCTGGCCCGCTGTTCAGCATCGCGGCGGCGCAGGCGTTCGATATGCTCGCACCGCATCAAGTCGGCGCGAAGATGCGGCGGCGTCTCATGGGTTTGTGTGATCTGATGAAACGATTGATGATCAAACATTTGGGTTTCCTCGGGTTCTTGGTTTGCGACCTCATGGGTACTGGAACCACTATGGACAATTCCCTTTTTCTGAAGAATAATTGAATTCAACATTGACTATTCCAAAAAACAGAACAGCGAAGCGTATGGATATGCTGAAAGCGATGCGCGCCGTCGCTGAAATCTCCTACCATGGAAGTTTTGCACGCGCAGCGCGGGCCATGAACCTGTCCGCACCATCCGTTACCCGCATTGTCGGCGAGCTTGAAACCAACCTTGGCGTCCGGATTTTCAACCGGAGTACCAGAAGTCTTGCCCTGACGCCCGAGGGCAAGAGCTTTCTGCAACGAAGCGAGGCGATACTGCATGAAATCGAGGCGCTTCGGGATGTTGCGGAGGATCAGCACTTCAATCCCAGCGGCAATCTGGTCGTTACCAGCGCAGTCGCTTTCGGAAGCGAGATGCTGGCCCCGGTCTTGCCTGAGTTCCAGCGGCGTTTTCCCAATGTCTCGATCGACCTGCGCCTCGGTAGCCGTTCGGTCGATCTGATCGAGGAACACGTGGATGTTGCATTGCGGGTCGGCGCCGGTCACCTCCCCGACTCGTCCCTGACCGCCACACGTATCTGCAGCTTTCGTATGATATTTGTCGCCACACCGAAACACGTGGATAAGTACGGTCTGCCGAAAACGCTGAATGATCTGAAGGGTCGCCCGATGGTCAAGCTGGCCACCGGCAGCTGGGGTCACGTGCAAAAGCTCTCCACGCCCCAAGGCGAGGTCGATTTCCTCTTGCCCAATCACTATTGCGTCGATGGGTACAGGGCGCAGTTTTGGGCGGTCTTGCGCGGCGACAATTGTGCCCTGATGCACGAATACGTGGCCGCGCCTGAACTTGAGGCCGGGCGGCTCATCCGATTGCTTCCCGATTGCCAGACCGTCGAACAGGGCGTCTATGCGCTGTATGCGCATCGAACCTTGATGCCCGCTCGGGTCCGCGTTTTCATCGATTTTCTGAGAGAAGCTCTGCGGTAGCGTGTCTTGCGCACTGCGAGACCGGGGCTGTGTTGATACGTTTGCCTTTGGCTGGAAACCGTCCGCCATCTGAGACAGACATTCCTGGCAATGCCGGTTGGCAGAGAACCCCAACAGCATTGAAACGACTACTGCTCCAAGTTCGAACCGGCCGTCGCGGTGTTTCGATTGTCGACTGCCCCACCCGACCGGAAATCAGCGTCGCTAAGGCGCCGGGCGCGGGGAAGGTCGGCGCGAAGGTCCCGAAGTTCACCCCGTCGGGACATGTACAAAACAACACATACCCATCTGGCATCCTGTACAAAACGGACAACGCGCCGGTAATCGGGGACCGGCGGCTCCGCTCCGGTCCCCCGGATTTCAAGCGGTCAGAGTTGGCCCGCCAGCGCCTCAAGACCCACCCGGTAGTTCGGATAGATCAGCTTGACCCCCAGTTCCTGCTTGATCCGGTCGTTCCGTACCCGCTTGTTTTCCATGTAGAAACTGCGCGCCATCGGGGTCATTTCGGCCTCGTCGAACGGCACGGCGGGCGGCAGCGGCAGGCCCTGCAGCTCGGCCGCATAGCCGATCACGTCCTGCGGCGGCACCGGCTCGTCGTCGCAGACATTGTAGATCGCTCCGGGATCGGGCCGCGCCATCGAGGCGGCCAGAACCTGCGCGATGTCATCCACATGAATGCGGCTAAACACTTGACCAGGCTTGATAATTCTCCGCAACGCGCCGCCCCGCAGCTTGGCAAATGGCCCCCGCCCCGGCCCGTAGATCCCGGCCAGACGGAAGATATGCAGAGGCAGGCCGGGGATGGCCGCCCATTGTTCTTCGGCCTTGACCCGCCAACGGCCGCGCTTGGCGGTCGGCGCGGGCGGCGTGGATTCGTCCACCCATCCGCCGTCGTGATCCCCGTAGACGGCCGTGGTCGAAAGGTATCCGACCCATTGGAGCTGTCCCGCGCGGGCCGAAATCTCGTCGCCCAGCGCGGCCAGAACCGGATCGCCCTCAGAATCCGGCGCGGTCGAAATCAGCATATGGGTGACGCCGTCCAGCGTCGGCGCCTCGCCCGGCCACAAGAGCGGTTCCGCCCCCGAGGCGCGGATCTCGTCCAGCTGTTCCCGATTGCGCGTCGTTCCGATGATCCGCCAACCGCGCGGCGACAGGACGCGCGAAAGCGCCCGTGCCGAATACCCGTGTCCGAAGGAAAGAAGTGTGCCTGTCATGGCATCTTGATGATCGCCGCCGGGCGCCAATGCAAGCGCCGCATCGACGCACTTGATTCGAATCCCCGCTTGGCCCTTTGATGGAGGCATGAGCGCCAAGAAACCGAACCTGCACGCCGCCTATGCGTTGGAATCCCCCGAAGACCACAAGAGGCTCTATGCCGAGTGGGCGGGAGACTATGACGAGAGTTTCGCGGCCCTCGAGGATTACCAGTTGCACATCCACACCGCCCGCGCCTTCGTCGCCGCCGGAGGGCAGGGTCCGGTCCTGGATGTCGGCGCGGGAACCGGGCTGTGCGGCGCGGTTCTTGCCGGTTTGGGTGTCGGACCGATCGACGCCACCGACATCAGCCCCGAGATGCTGGCCGAGGCCATGCGAAAGGACATCTATCGCGACGCCATCGAGGCTGATCTGAATCAGGGCATCCCGACTCCACCCGACAGCTATTCCGGCGTCGTGTCCTCGGGCACCTTCACGCACGGACACCTGGGCCCCGAGGCGCTGCCTGCCCTGATCCGCGTCGCGCGCCACGGCGCGCAATTCGCCCTGTCGATCAATACCAGGCACTACGAAACGATGGGCTTTGCCGAGGCGTTCCGGCAGTTGGAAAACGGCCAGATCGAGAACCTGAAGCTGTACGAAGTGCGCATCTACGGCGATCTCGCCGCAGGCCCCAACAAGGACGACACCGCCTATATCGTGCTTTTCGAAAAGGGCTGACCGAAACCCGACATCAGCGCGGTCATCGCCCTTTCCAGACCGGATCGCGCTTTTCGGCAAAGGCGCGTGCGCCTTCCAGGTTGTCCTCTGAGCCGTACAGCACGTCCACGGTCCGCAATTGCCGCTTGGTGATGCGGTTCATGGTGTCCTGGAAACTGGAATCCTCCGCCTCGCGCACAATCTCCTTGATCGCGGCATAGACCAGCGGCGGACCGCTCGCCAGAAGCCGCGCCAGTTCCCACGCGCGGTCCAGCAACTGGCCCGCCGGCACGATCTCGTTCACCAACCCCCAGCGATGCGCCTCCTCGGCATCAAACCAGCGTCCGGTCAACAGCAGCTCCATGGCGATGTGATAGGGAATGCGCTTGGGCAGCTTGACGCTGGCAGCATCCGCAACGGTGCCGGACCGGATTTCGGGCAGGGCGAAGGTCGCGTGGTCTGCCGCCAGTATCATGTCCGCGCTCAGCGCCAGCTCCAGCCCGCCGCCGCAGGCAATGCCGTTGACCGCGGCGATGACGGGCTTGTTCATGTCCCGCAACTCCTGCAACCCGCCGAAACCGCCGACGCCATAGTCGCCGTCTACTGCGTCACCGTCGGCGGCGGCCTTCAGGTCCCAGCCGGGGCAGAAGAACTTTTCGCCGCCGCCGGTCAGGATCGCAACCCGCAGGTCCGGATCATCGCGGAAATCCCGGAACACCTCGCCCATGATCCGGCTCGTCGCCAGATCGATCGCGTTCGCCTTGGGTCGATCCAGGGTAACCTGCAGGATGGCGCCGTCGCGCTTGGTCTTGACTGGATTCATGAGCTTGCCTTTCGGATGAGGGCGTCCACAGCGACCGCTCCGCCGGCGGTGCAAATGAGTGGGTTTATTTCAACTTCGCTGATGGTCCCGGCATTGGCAATCACATAGGCCTGAACCGCCTCGGCGGCGTCGAGAACCGCTTCGATATCCGCACCGGGCTTGCCGCGATACCCTGACAGCAGAGGCGCACATGCCAGTTTGCCCAAGGCCGCGCGCATCGCGTCGCGGTCCGAGGGAATCAGCAGCGAAACGGTGTCGCGCAGGATCTCGGTCAGGACGCCACCGGCACCGAGCGTCAGCACGAATCCATGCGCCGGATCGCGCGTGACGCCGACCAGCAGTTCCGCAACGCCGCCGGTTGCCATTTCCTCGATCAATACCTCCTCGGTACCCACCTGCCGCGCGGCCTCTCCGATATCCCGCGCGCTTACGTCCAGCAGCACCGCGCCATGTTCGGACTTGTGCGCAAGACCGACACCCTTGACCGCAAAGGGACCGGTCAGGTGGCGGACCGCCGTTTCCGCCTGATTGGCACGAACGGTCACGCTGCGCGGAACCTTCACTCCGAATTCGGCAAGCGCTTCCTTCGCCTCGGCCTCGGTCAGAGTGGTGTCGGCCTCGCCATTTCCCGGCAGCAGAACCGGATCGGCCGGTGCCGGCAAAGGGCGTGCGGCTGCCTCGGCGGCCGCCAGCGCCTCGTGCAGACCGGCGAAGGGGATCACGCCTCCCGCGATCAGCTGCCGGGCGACGACGTCGGGCATCAATTCGGGCAAGGTGGCCACCACGGCAAAGGGTCTTCCGGATTCCTGCGCGCAGTTCAGCGCCGCTTGCGTGGCGCATTCCCAATCGGTGGCATCCGTGTGCGGATAGTCCACAATGGACAGTGTTAGAGCCACATGTGACCCGGTCATGCCTTTCCAGGCGCGTGTCATCGCGGCCGTGTCCCGCCAGATATAGGTGTGATAATCGAGCGGATTGGCCAAGGCCACCATCGGCCCAAGCGCCGCTCTCAGGTCGCCGCGCTGGACTGCGGTCAGCGGCGGGAAGCGCAGATCGCGTCCCATCGCCATGTCCGCCGCCAGGCTCGCTTCGCCGCCGGAGCAACTGATCATGCCAAGGCCATTGCCCTCCAACCGGCCCGCGACGTGCAACAGCTTGAGTGTCTCCAGGAAACTCGGCACATCCCCTAGCCGTGCGATCCCCAAACGGTCCAGAAACGCCTGCGCCCCGGCGTCACCTCCCGCGAGCGAGGCGGTATGCGAGATCGTCGCCGCCTGCGCCTGCTCTGAACGGCCCATCTTGAGCGCCACGATCGGAACATCACGCGCCCGCGCCCGCGCGGCCAGCGCCTCCCATTTGCGGAGGTCGCCGAACCCTTCGATATGCACCCCAACGGCGGTGATCCGGGGATCCTCCAACAATGCCATGGCAATCTCGGCCTGATGCGTCTGGGCCTGGTTTCCGCAGGTCAACATGAACGCCAACGGCAGCGCGCGGCGCTGCATCGTCATGTTGATGGCGATGTTCGAGCTTTGGGTCAGTATGGCCACGCCGCTTTCGACCGGGCGCATGCCGTGCTGGTCCGGCCAGATCGCCACCTGGTCCAGCGCATTGACGAACCCGTAGCAGTTAGGGCCCAGGATCGGCATGTCGCCCGCCGCCGCCACCAGTTGCGCCTGCAGATCCGCCCCGTCGGCATCCTCGGCCCGGGCCTCGGTAAAGCCCGATGCGAAACAGACCGCTCCGCCCGCGCCCGCACGCGACAAGGCGGCAACCGCCTCGACCGTGGCGCGCCGGTTGATGCCGACAAAACCCGCATCGGGCGCGTCGGGAAGGTCTTCGATCGTGGCATAGACCCTTTCGCCGGCGATTTCCTGCGCCCTCGGATGCACCGGCCAGACCGGTCCCGTGAAGCCGAGTTTGCGCACTTGCCGGATCACCTCGGCACACCACGCGCCGCCGCCGATCACCGCCAGCGACCGGAACCCCAGCAGCCGCTTCAAGGCGCCGGACTTGTCTTGCAATGAAACCGCTGCAGCGTCCGGCAGATCCGACGACACGTTCATGCGCCCATTGCCCGCAGCAAGTCGCGGCTGATGATGTGGCGCTGGATCTCGGACGTTCCGTCCCAGATCCGTTCGACCCGGGCATCGCGCCAGAACCGCTCCAGCGGATAGTCGTCCATCAACCCCATGCCGCCATGCACCTGAATCGCCGCATCGGTCACGCGCGCCAACATTTCAGAGGCATAAAGCTTGGCCGATGCGATCTCGCGATTGGCGGGCAGGCCCTTGTCCAGCCGGTCCGCTGCAGCCAATGTCAGCAGGTCGGCGGCGTCGATTTCGGTGATCATGTCGGCGATCTGGAAAGAAACACCTTGGAATTTACCGATCTTCTGGCCGAACTGCTCGCGCGTGGCCGCATAGTCCAGGGCGTAATCGAACGCCCGCCGCGCCCGGCCGACGCACATCGCCGCGACCGTGATCCGCGTTGCATAGAGCCAGGTGTTCATGACCTCGAACCCGCCGTCGACCTGCCCCAGCACCTGCGCATCCGGCAGGCGGCAGTCGTCGAATTCCAGGATCATGTTCTTGTAGCCGCGATGGCTGACGGATTTGTAGCCGTTGCGGATGGTGAAACCCGGCGTGCCCCGATCCACCAGAAACGCGGTGATCCGCTTCTTGGGGCCTTTCGGCGTCTGATCCTCGCCCGTCGCGATGAACACGATGATGAAATCGGCATGTTCGGCGCCCGAGATGAAATGCTTGGTGCCGTTCACCACCCAGTCGCCGCCGTCGCGCACGGCCGAGCATTTCATGCCGCGCACGTCCGACCCCGCGCCGGGTTCGGTCATGGCCAGCGCGTCCATCTTTTCGCCGCGCACGGCGGGCATCAGGTAGCGTTCGACCTGATCACCCGCGCAGGCCATCAGGATGTTCTGCGGCCGTCCGAAAAAGTGGTTCAGCGCCATCGATCCGCGCCCTAGTTCCCGCTCGACCAGGGCGAATTCCAGGTGGTTCAGACCGGCGCAGCCCACGCTTTCCGGAAAGTTGCAGGCGTAGAAGCCAAGCGCGATCGTCTTGCGCTTGATCTCATCGGCAATCTCCTTGGGCACTTCGCCAGTGCGTTCCACCAATTCCTCGTGCGGATAGATCTCTTTCTCCACGAAACTGCGGACGGTCGAGACGATCATTTCCTGTTCTTCGGACAGTCCGTATTGCATTGCTGTTCTCCACATGCCGGCGTTGCGCCTACACTTGCGGGTCTTGCGTACTGGATCATGCAGGGTTAGATATTCTTCGTGCAAGAATGGACGAAATCATACTCTGCAACGCAACATTTCGGCGTACTGCTGTTCGACGGGTTTTCCAACCATTGCCTCGCCAACACGGTCGAGCCGATGCGGGCGGCCAACACCCTGTCAGCCCGCGCGCTTTATCGCTGGCAGTTCCTGTCCCTGACCGCAGGTCCGGTCACGTCATCCTCGGGCCTGCAGGTTTCGCCGCATGACACGCTCAGCAACGCGGCGGGAGACATGCTGGTGGTGATGCCTTCCTACGGCTTTCTCGGTCACAGCGGCTGGCGCACGCAGGCCAGCCTGCGTGCGGCCGCTACCCGGTTTCGCGCCATGGCCGGCATGGATACCGGAAGCTGGCTGCTGGCCGAGGCCGGGCTGCTCGACGGTCATCGCGCCACCATCCATTGGGAGGAACTGACGGCTTTTTCTGAACGTTTCCCCGAGGTCGCCACCTGCCGCGAGCGCTACGTCATCGACGGCAACCGCATCACCTGTTCGGGCGCCATGGCCGCCTTCGACCTTGTGATGCATCTCATCGGACGCGATCAGGGTCAGGCGCTGGCGCTGGAAGTCGCCCAACTGTTCATGACCCGAGACTCGGCCCGGTCGCATATGGGCGGGGCGGGATCGGCCAGCGCCTTCGTCAACCGGGCGCTGGCATTGATGCAGGAGCATCTGGAAACACCGCTGTCGATCCCCGAGATCGCGCGGCGCGTCGGCCGCTCGCAAAAGGTGCTCGAGGCGCGGATGCGCGCCGATCTGGGCGCAAGCCCGACGCAGGTCTACCGCCGTCTGCGGCTGAACCTGGCGCGCAAACTGGTGGCCGAAACCGATCTGCCCATCGGCGAGATCGCCCTGCGCGCCGGCTATGACGATCCAAGCGCCATGACCCGCGCGTTTCGCGCCGAATTCGGCACCTCGCCGCGGTCGGTACGGGCGTCGGCGTCCTGAAGTCCGAAGACCCTCAGCCGAACATGCGCTTCTTGCGGGCGCGGGTCTCGGCGGTCGCCTCGGGCGAGCCGTCGTGGAAGGTGCCGAACCAGCGGTCCCAGGGCATCTCCTGATTGCCGTAGTTGCACTCGTAATAGCGGTGGTGCAGCTGGTGATAGAAGGTGCCCAGCGCCAGCCGCCGCTTGTCCTTGATCAGCAGGTCTTCGTAACCGGTGTGGGTCATCGCCGCGCCCGGCCCCTGGAACACGATGTGGAAATACAGGTGGATCGGATGCGACGGCACGATCCAGTGGATGCAGAGCGTGCTCAGGTAGAGGAAATGCTCGACCGGATGCATCGAGAACCCCGACCACGGCCCAATGTTCACGTTGCGATGATGCAGCGAATGCACCCGTTTGTAGAGAAACGGCTGATGCAGCAACCGGTGCACCCAGTAGAAATGCAAGGCCGACCACATCGGCAGGATGATAAGCCACAGAACGAACCAGACCGGGTGCTCGGCAAAGGTGATGACCGGCGCATAGCCGTTGGCCATCAGCCACATGGTGACAACCTGGAACCCGGTCAGCTGCAGCACACCCGAACCCAGCGACCAGAACATGTTGTCTTTGACCTGGTCGTTGAAATCCCAAAGCTTGTTGTCCTTGCCCTGGTCCCGGTGTTCGAACTTCAGCTTCTTGCCCTGCCGCTTGCGCATGTAGAAATACCAGTGCAGGCCGCCGGCCATGGCAAAGATCATCGCGAAATTCACCACCCATACCTGCAGGATCCAGCCGAAAGCGAAAGTCCGGGCCGTTTCCAGCGACGGGTAGAAGAAAAACCACAGCGCAATGGCGAGGAGCGTCATCATCACCCGCTCGCTCAGCGTCAGCCAGTTGCGGGCCAGCCAACGCGCCAGGAAAGCCGGATCGGGAGGCCAGCGGAAGATGGAGGGGTTATGGAGCGGTAGCTTGGGGTGGTAGTTCCATTCCCGGCTCATCTCCTCCATCCGTTCACCCTGGATCGGTTCGATCGCCTTGTTTAGGGTCGATATGGCATCGGTCATTTTGGCGTCTCCCTGTTTGCCAAAACTCAGATCTCGCGCGACAGCAGCGCGTCTTCGAACGGGTAGCGCGACAGACAAATCGCGCCTGTGTCGGTGATGACGTATTGGTCCTCGAGCTTGACCCCCTCGTGCCCGCCCAGCTTGCCCACATAGCTTTCGACGCAGATCACCATTCCCGGCTCCAACTCGCCGTCGTAATGGAACTGCTCATCCTCGGGGTAGTAGATCACCGGGTATTCGTCGGCCATGCCCAGGCCGTGCATCATGCAGGGATAGGTCTGTTCGTTGTAGCCGTCGGGCTGGCGATAGCGCCGGTCGATCAGCTCGCGGAAGCTGATGCCCGGGCGCAGCAGCGAGGCGTTGTGCATCACCTCGTTGTGGGCATATTGATAGAGCCTGCACTGCTCGTCCGACGGTCGCCCGGGCCCGCAGTGATAGGCGCGCGAAATGTCGGCGCCATAGCTCCAAGGACCGACCAAGCCGCAGTCGAACACCACCAGGTCGCCTGCGCGGATGGTGCGGCTGCTGGCCTCCTGCTGCCACGGGTTGGTCCGCTCGCCCGAGGCCAGCAGGCGATAGTCGATCCATTCGCCGCCGCCCTCGATATTGGCGGCCCACATGTGGCTCCAGAGTTGCTGTTCGGTGATGCCGTTGACCAGGTGATTGCGCATCCGGGTCATGCCGTCCTCGGCCACGGCGATGGTCTGGTTCATGCACAGGATCTCTTCCGGCGACTTGATCTTTCGCGCGTGGGCCAGCGCCTCGCCCGCATCGGCCAATGTCAGACCCTCTTTTTCCAGCGCCTGATGCGGCAGAGGCGCGGTGCGTTCGACCCCGATCCGGGTTTCGCCGCCACAGTGCTCGGCCACCAGGGCCTTCATCTGTTTCGCCCACTTGGCGCACCATTCCTGGTGGCGGTAGCCCGCGAACATGTAGCTGAGCGGCATCAGGTCCGCGCGGATCTCGTCGATGGTCTCAAGCTGCGCCCCGGTCTCGCGCCCCGGCTCGCTGTCGAAATAGATCACCGGGCCTTCGGCGGGCAGAAAAAGATAGCCCGCGTGAATGTGCATCTGGAACAGGGTGCAGTTGCGGACGCCGGTGGCGTAGCGGATGGACAGCGGATCGGTCAGGATCACCGCCGCGAGTCCGTGCGCCTTCATCTGTTCGCGCAGACGGTTCTGGCGATAGCGCCGCATCCGGGGCACGTCGATCATGCCCTCGGTATCCACCAGTTGCGTCGGCGGTGTCATCCAGGCGGCCTGTTCCAGCGTCAGTGGCCGGGGCTTGGCCGCGAATCGCCTGCTGTAGTCGGTGGCGTCGTTCAGGGGAACTCGGGCGTCCATGTGTTCAGGGCCTTTTCACGTTTCCAATGCACTGCCTTCTTCTGCTGCGCACAGGCAGCAGCACGGTTGCGGCTTGCCGAAAGGCCACCGAGCATGTCCGTGTCCATCATCGCGGCTTTCCTACTGGGCGTAGGTCGAGCCTTCGGTATCGAGAATGGCCTTGATCTCGCGCATATGCGCCTCGGCCTGACCGGGATAGTCGTCGAGTTCCTGAGCGGTTTTTTCGGCGATTTCGTCCGACAGCACCCGAAGCTTCTGCCCCGTCTGCAAGGCGCGGATGAAGGTTTCGGCTGCACGCTCGAAATAATAGAGCCTGTTCAGCGCATCCGCCGTATCGCTGCCGATGACCAGAACGCCGTGATTGCCCATGATCATGACTTTCTTCTTCGGGTCCTGCAGCATCGTGGCGCAGCGTTCACCCTCGCTCTCGAAGGCCAGACCTCCGAATTCCTCGTCGATCACGTAGCGGTTGTAGAAGGTGGCTGTATTCTGGTCGATCGGCGGCAGGTTGCTGTCGGCGAGCGAGGCCAGAACGGTGGCAAAGATCGAATGCACATGCATGACGCAACGCGCATGCGGGCATTGCCGGTGGATGGACCCGTGCAGACCCCAGGCAGTCGGGTCCGGCGCGCCGGGCTTGTTCATGGTGTCCGGGTCGTCGGCGTCGAGCAGCAACAGGTCGGAGGCGCGGATGCGCGCAAAGTGCATCTGGTTCGGGTTCATCAGGAACCGGGTGCCATCCTCGTTCACGGCCAAGCTGAAATGGTTGGCCACCCCTTCATGCATGTTCAGACGCTCGGTCCAGCGGAAGGCGGCGGCCATGTCCACGCGTTCCTGCCAGTGATCGATATTCGGCCGCAGATTGGTAACGCTCATCTCGATTCTCCCGGTTGCCACGGCATACGCCTTGGGTTTGGGAAAACCTGCATCCGCTGCCCCTCTTTGACCAACGAAAAAATCACGACTTTCTCATTAGTATCGCTTATGGCAAGGTTATGCGATGAAGACGTCTCTCCCACCGCTCGGCTGGCTCCGCACGTTCGAAGCGGCGGCGCGCCACCTGTCCTTCACGGGCGCGGCGCGCGACCTGAACATGACGCAAAGCGCGGTGAGCCAGCAGATCAAGTCGCTGGAGGGTTATCTGGGCCAGCCCCTGTTCCACCGCCGCCCCAGGGCGCTGGAACTGACCGAGGCCGGGATCACCTATCTGCCGGTGGTCCGCGAAGCGTTCCGGACACTGGTTCGGGGGACGCAGGCCGTGACCGGCGACCGGCAGAACACGGTGCAGGTGCAGTGCAACATCACCTTCGCGGTGAACTGGCTGGCCCCTCGCCTGCCCGCCTTTCGCGCCCTGCACCCGGAAGTGCATCTGAACATCTTCACCGAGTTGTGGGAGCCCCGCGAAATGGCCGAGGGCGCGGCGGTCGAGATCCGCTATTCGCTGCGCCCGGCCGACACGGTGCGCACGGAAATGCTGCGGACCGATCACTACTATCCCGTCTGCGCCCCCGGCTTTCCGGTTACTCTGGAGGATCTGCATCACCAGCCGCTCTACGATTGTTCGAACCTGCTGTCGAATTGGGCGAGTTGGGCCGAGGATCAGGGGTTGCCGTGGCCGGATCCTCCGATCACCTACGCCACCACCTACATGGTCAGCCTGTCGGTCGCGATGGCAGGCGGCGGGCTGTGCCTGGCGCATGATACGATCGCCAAACGGCTGTTGAACGAAGGCCGTCTGATCGCGCCATTCGCCCATCGCGCGCCGATGCCCGAAGCCTATTACCTGCTGCTGTCCCCGCAAGCTGAAGAAACGCCGGGGGCGGTCGCTTTCGCCAACTGGATCCGCGGCGAAATCGCCTTGGAAGTGGATCCGCGGCGATAACTACCGTGTTTCCTTCGGGCGGCTCGGCACCCAGGCATAGCCGTTCTCACACAGGATGTAGGCCTCGCGCAGGCCGTGCGGTTTGTCGGTCGCCGTCTGCAGGACTGTCGCGCCCGCTTCGGCGGCTCGGCTTTCGGCAAGATCGGGATCGGTGTCGAACAACCTGATCTCCACTCCCGCGCCGCGCGGCGGCGTTTCTGGCAAAAGCCCAAGCAGCGGATTCGAGTGATACGTCCCATCCACGTGAAGCTGGAAAACCTGATCGCCATAGGTGACGATCGCGAAATTCGCCGTCACCTGATGGCATTTCATGTCAAAAACAGTCTCTAAAAAGGCGCATTCTGCCTGAACATCCCGCACCAGGAGGTTCAAACCCAACCCCCGGAGCGAGCGGCCAAACCCATCCGCATCTATCGTCTCATAGTCCATGACGGCAGCTTCCGCCCTCGTATCCTGCCGGTCAAGCCATCTTGCGCGACCCCGCGGCGACAAGCGCACGACGGGGCTTGCGCCCGTCGGCGCATTCGGGAAAGTTGAGCCATGGATCATGCTCATTTCCCAAGTTGGCCCGATGTCGCCCCCCGCCTGATCGCCGTTGCCGCCGGACGCGAAGCCGCCGACACGGTCATCCGGGGCGGGGTCTGGATCAATGTCCACAGCCGCGAGGCGCTGCCGGATCACTCCATCGCCATCGCCGAAGGCCGGATCGCCTTTGTCGGGCCGGACGCCTCGCATTGCATCGGGCCGGACACCGAGATCATCGAGGCGGACGGACGCTACATGATCCCCGGCCTCTGCGACGCGCATATGCATATTGAATCCGGCATGTTGACCCCGGCCGAGTTCGCCCGCGCCGTGATCCCGCATGGCACCACATCCATGTTCACCGACCCGCATGAAATCGCCAACGTTCTGGGGCTGGAAGGCGTGCGCATGATGCATGACGAGGCGCTGCTGCAGCCGGTCAACATCTTTACCCAGATGCCATCCTGCGCGCCTTCGGCGCCGGGTTTGGAAACCACCGGCTTCGAGATCACGCCCGAGGACGTGGCCGAGGCTATGACCTGGCCCGGCATCATCGGGCTGGGCGAGATGATGAACTTTCCCGGCGTTTCCAATGCCGACCCCAAGATGCTGGCCGAAATCGCTGCGACCCAGCGGGCCGGCAAGACGGTGGGCGGGCACTACGCGTCACCCGATCTCGGCCCGGCTTTTGCCGCCTATGTGGCCGGCGGACCAGCGGACGACCACGAGGGAACCTGCGAAGCCGATGCAATCGCCCGTGTGCGGCAGGGAATGCGGTCGATGATGCGGCTCGGCTCGGCCTGGTACGATGTCGCCAGCCAGATCACCGCCGTCACCGAAAAGGGGCTGGACCCGCGGAACTTCATCCTGTGCACCGACGATTGCCACTCGGGCACGTTGGTCAACGATGGTCACATGAACCGCGTCGTGCGCCATGCGATCGCCTGCGGCTGCGACCCGCTGATTGCGCTTCAGATGGCAACGATCAACACCGCCACACATTTCGGACTGGAACGCGAGATCGGCTCGATTGCGCCCGGGCGTCGCGCAGACATCATTCTGAGTTCGGATCTGACCGAACTGCCCATCGAACTGGTGATGGCGCGCGGTAGGGTGGTTGCCGAGAACGGCGAGATCAGGGTCGATTGCCCTCATTTCGACTGGCCGGACGCGGCGCGGAACACCGTGCATCTGGGTCATCTTCTGACCGGCAAGGACTTCGAGATCCCCGCCCCGCAAGGCGCCAACCGCGTTCGAGCGAACGTGATCGGCGTCGTCGAGAACCAAGCCCCGACCAAGGCGCTCAAGGCCGAGTTGCCGGTCATCGGCGGTCTGGTCGAAGCCGAGGGCGAAACCTGCCAGATCGCGCTGGTCGAAAGGCACCGGGCGACCGGCGGCGTCACCAATGCCTTCGTTTCGGGTTTCGGCTATCAGGGCAAGATGGCCATGGCCTCGACCGTGGCGCATGACAGCCACCACATGATCGTCGTGGGAACCTGCCGCGAACAGATGGCGCTGGCGGCGAACCGGTTGGCCGAGGTCGGCGGCGGCGTCACCATCTTTCGCGATGACGAGGAACTGGCGCTGGTGGAACTGCCGATCGCCGGCCTGATGTCCGACAGCCCGGCCACGCAGGTCGCGGCCAAGGCGCAGAAGATGGTCGAGGCGATGCAGGCCTGCGGTTGCAGACTGAACAACGCCTACATGCAGCATTCGCTGCTGGCCCTTGTGGTGATACCCGAGCTGCGCATTTCCGACCTCGGGCTGGTGGACGTGCGAACGTTTGAAAAGATCGACCTGTTGGAACCGCTTGCATGAAGACTGTAAGAACACCTGACGCCCCTGCCGACGAGAGTTTCACCGATCCGGTTGCAGCGGTGGCGCGGCTTGAAGAGCTGTATGAACAGGCCACCCGCTTTCTCTGCGACGGTTTCGCCGAAGTGATGAAGAACGGGGCGCCGACCGAACGGTATCGCGCCTTCTATCCGGAAATCCGCATCTCGACCTCAACCTATGCCCATGTCGACAGCCGGTTGAGTTTTGGACACGTTGCCGAACCCGGCAACCACGCCACCACGGTCACACGGCCGGACCTGTTCCGGTCCTACCTGACGCAACAGATCGGCCTGCTGATCCGGAATCACGGGCAGCCGGTCACGATCGGCCCCTCGGAAACGCCGATACCTGTGCATTTCGCCGTTGCCAAGAATCCGGACATGGAAGTCCCACAGCAAGGTGCCGCCGGCTTCACATTGCGGGACGTGTTCGACGTGCCGGACCTGACAACCACCAATGACGACATCGTCAACGGGACACATGTCAGCGAAAACGGGGTCGGGCCGCTGGCGCTGTTCACCGCCCAGCGCATCGACTATTCGCTGGCCCGGCTGGCCCATTACACCGCAACCGATGCCGAACATTTCCAGAACCACGTTCTGTTCACGAACTACCAGTTCTACGTGTCGGAGTTTGAGGCCTTCGCCCGCGCCCAACTGGCCGACCCGTCAAGCGGGTACTACAGTTTCGTGTCGACCGGAAACGTCGAGATATCTGACCCCGAAGCGGAGATCCAGCTGCCGCTGAAACTGCCGCAGATGCCGACCTATCACCTGAAACGCGAGGACGGATCGGGCATCACGCTGGTCAATATCGGCGTCGGACCGTCGAACGCCAAGACGGCAACCGACCATATCGCGGTGCTGCGGCCCCATGCCTGGCTGATGCTCGGCCATTGCGCCGGGTTGCGCAACACGCAGGCGTTGGGGGATTTCGTTCTGGCACATGCCTATCTGCGCGAAGACAAGGTTCTGGACGACGACCTGCCGGTCTGGGTTCCGATCCCGCCCCTGGCCGAGATCCAGGTCGCTTTGGAACAGGCGGTGGCCGAGATCACCGAACTGGAAGGTTACGAGCTCAAGCGCATCATGCGGACCGGCACCGTCGCCTCGGTCGACAACCGGAACTGGGAATTGCGGGACCAGTCCGGGCCCGTGCAGCGGCTCAGCCAGTCCCGCGCCATCGCGCTGGACATGGAAAGCGCCACCATCGCCGCCAACGGCTATCGGTTCCGCGTTCCCTATGGGACATTGCTGTGCGTATCGGACAAGCCGTTGCATGGAGAATTGAAGCTTCCCGGCATGGCTTCGGCGTTCTATACAACCCAGGTCAGCCGCCATCTGGCCATCGGAATCCGGGCGATGGAAGCGCTTCGGGGGATGCCTTTGGAGCGCCTGCACAGCCGGAAATTGCGTTCTTTCGACGAAACGGCCTTCCTCTGAAGCAAAAAAGCAACGAAATCCCCATATTTTTGGGGGTTCGGACGCTACTATTCGTTGTGTTCCGCCACAATATCCCGTTACAGTTACGCGGTGAGGCCCTATGGATCGGGCACTGTAAGGAGACCAAGAAATGGCAAAGCCTATGACCAAGACTCAGCTCGTCGCAGCACTGGCCGAGGAAATGGGAACCGACAAGAAATCCGCAAACCACGCGCTGGAGGCCATCACCGGCCTGATCACGCGCGAAGTTTCGGCCGGCGGCGCAGTGACCCTGCCGGGCGTCGGCAAAATCTACTGCCGTGAGCGCCCCGAGCGCCAGGTGCGCAACCCCGCCACCGGCGAGACCTTCACCAAGGAAGCCGACAAGGTGGTGAAGATGACCATCGCCAAGGCCCTGAAGGACAGCGTGAACGGCTGATCGGATCGCAAACCGATCCGAAGGATCAAGGGTCGCCAATGCGCGGCCCTTTTTCTTTTGGAACACGCCCCGCTGCCGGGACTTGCACGCCAGGGGTTTATCGGGAACAGTCCGGGCAACTTGAAACAGGGGGCATCATGGATCCGCGCGCGATGGCCATGGGGCTGGCTTTTGCCTTCATGTGGTCTTCGGCCTTCACCTCGGCCAGGATCATCGTCGCCGACGCGTCGCCCCTGTTTTCGCTTGCCTTGCGATTCCTGATATCCGGCATTCTGGGCGTGATGATCGCGCGGGCCATGGGGCAAAGCTGGCGCCTGACGCGGTCGCAATGGTACGCCACCATCCTGTTCGGCATCTGCCAGAACGCGCTTTATCTCGGGCTGAACTTCTACGCCATGCAGACAGTCGAAGCATCGCTGGCCGCCGTCATCGCATCGACCATGCCGCTGCTCGTCGCCTTGGCAAGCTGGCTGCTGTTCGGTGAAAAGCTGCGTCCGCTCGGCATCATGGGTCTGTTCGCCGGGTTCGCCGGGGTCGCATTGATCATGAGCGCAAGGATCAACGCCGGGGTCGATCTGTTCGGCGTGGTCCTGTGCGGGATCGGGGCCTTGGCCCTGACCTTCGCCACCCTGGCCGTGCGCGGCGCCACGTCCGGCGGAAACTTCATGATGGTGGTGGGACTTCAGATGCTTGTCGGCTCGGCGGTCCTGTTCGCGGTGGCGCCCCTGTTCGAAACGATCCGCATCAACCCGACGGTGCCGCTTGCGCTGGCTTTCGCCTACACGACCCTTGTTCCCGGCCTCACCGCCACCTTGGTCTGGTTCCTGCTGCTGCACCGCATCGGCGCGACCCGTGCCGCAACCTTTCATTTCCTAAATCCCGTCTTCGGCGTGGCCATCGCTGCCGCATTGCTGAACGAACGACTGGGCGCATTGGACGCGGTCGGCGTCATGATCACGACGCTAGGTATCCTGGCCGTGCAACTATCGCGGCAACCTGTCCCGAAAACCGCCTAGGGCAAGAACGCCTCGATCTGCTCCACAAGCTTGCGGGACTCGGGACGGACGGTCGATCCATAGGTGGCGGCCACCGAACCGTCCGGGGCGATAAGAACCTTGTTGAAGTTCCAACCCGGTTCAAATCCCGTTTCCGCCTTCACTGCCTTGTAGAATGGGTGCGCCCTGGCGCCTCGCACATGCGTTATGTCGGTCATCGGCAAGGTCAGGTCATAGTTCAACTCGCAGAACTCCTTGACCGCTTCGGCGCTGTCCAATTCCTGGTTGAAGTCGTCGGAGGGTACCGCCAGCACCACGAGCCCACGTCCTGAATAGGTATCGAACAGCCTTTGCAGAGCCGCATATTGTCCGGTGAACCCACATTGAGAGGCCGTGTTGACCACAAGAACCGGACGACCGCGCCAGTCTTCGATCGCAAGTGTTCCACCGTCGATCGACGCGAATTCGCCCGCGACGGGCGCGGATTGCGCGCCCCGCCCCACAATCAACAGTACCGCCAGCAAGAGAATCCGAAACATCTTTCACCTCCCTTTACCCGTTTACGATGGCACGACGGAACCGGATCACACAGAGGACTTTTCGTTGACCGAAAAAATTGGCCTTTGCATTCCACCGCCGGCACCCCATTTTCTGCCACAAGAACACAGTGCCCAGGAGAAGCCATGACTCGCTACAAGAAGGCCCCCGAGGTCATCGCAAACCTTTCGCCCGAAGAGTTCCACGTCACGCAGCGCGGCGGAACCGAACGCCCCGGCACCGGCAAACACCTGCACAACAAGGAACCCGGCATCTATGTGGACATCGTGTCGGGCGAGCCCTTGTTCGCATCGTCGCACAAATACGACTCGGGGTGCGGCTGGCCAAGTTTCACCAAACCGATCGAACCGGCGCATGTCGAGGAATTCGAGGATCGCAGCCTGGGCATGATCCGCACCGAAGTCCGCTCGAAACACGGCGACAGCCACCTGGGGCATGTCTTTCCCGATGGCCCGCTGCATCGTGGCGGGCTGCGATATTGCATCAATTCGGCGGCGTTGCGGTTCATCCATCGCGACGACATGGAGGCCGAAGGATACGGAGACTATCTGGATCAAGTGGAGGACGTAGAATGACCGAACAACGCGCCGTTCTGGCCGGAGGCTGTTTCTGGGGCATGCAGGACTTGATCCGCAAGCTGCCCGGCGTCAAGCGCACGCGCGTCGGCTATACCGGCGGCGATGTGCCCAATGCCACCTATCGCAACCACGGAACCCATGCCGAAGGGATCGAGATCTGGTTCGATCCGGCCGGGATCACGTTCAGAGACCTGCTGGAGTTCTTCTTCCAGATCCACGACCCCACGACAGTGAACCGCCAGGGCAACGACATCGGGATGAGCTACCGTTCCGCGATCTACTACGTGGACAAGGAGCAGAAACAGGTGGCGCTGGACACAATCGCAGATGTGAACGCCAGTGGCTTGTGGCCGGGCAAGGTCGTCACCGAGGTCGAACCGGTCGGTGAGTTCTGGGAGGCCGAACCGGAACATCAGGATTACCTGGAACGGATTCCGAACGGCTACACCTGCCATTTCCCGCGCCCTGACTGGGTGCTGCCCAAGCGGTCGGACGCGGCGGAATAGCATCTTCCGACGAAGATTCCCCTCCCCGTTGCACGGAGAGGGGATTTTCAGCCCAACGCCACGCGCGGCCGTCCGCTGGCTTCGACCGTCAGCATCCCTTCGACGAAGACCTCGCGTCCCTCGATCTGTGCGGTGCGAATATCCCGCTCGACCAGGACCCGGATATTCTCGGCACCGGCTTCCTTGACTGCGCCTTCCGCCTCGGCCCGCAGAATTTCCTCGAGCAGCGCCAAGGCTTCGTCCGATTCGCCGAAGTCCTGCGGGCCATCCTCCAGATGCACCCGGTAGCGGCCTTCCGAGGGGCTGGTCACCGTCCCGGCCCGGCGGAAAGTGACGCGGCCCACCACGGCCCCGACGGCGTTTGCGACGCCCGTGTGCTCGGGCAGGATCATGCTGCAATGCAGCCGTTCGCCCACGGCCGGGTAATAGCTGGGCGCAGATGCGCCCAAGCCCACGACATCGACGTTGAGCGAAACATCCATCGCCAGAAGACCGCGGTGCCGTGCCAGCCCGCGCTGGGTCAGCACGTGCCGCGCCAGATCTTCGGGCGCAACGCCGAAATCCTCGGCCTCTTCGGAAAATGCAGTCTCTAACAAAGTCAAAGCGGTTTGTTCGGTCAGCTGATCGATGATCATTCGCGCCAATTCGTCCGGGTCACCGGCGAGCCGGTCGCCGGACCCCACCCGCTTGCGCGCGAACAACTCGAGCGCCTTTCGCGCCGCATCGGCATCCCAACTGTCCAGTTGCCCAAGAACGTGGCTGGCGTCCGAAGGCGTGACCCCGGAAACCTGCACGATGCCGCGATCCACCAACCGGGCCAGCGCCCCATTCTCCATCCGGGTTCGCAAAAGATCGCCCAAGGGAAGGACCTTGTTCCCTAGCCGCTCCAGCAGCACGCTTTCCCGCGGCCCGACGCCCTCGGTGGGTATCCCCGGCACGATGCGGGCGAAACGGGCGTCATGCTCGCCGACAGTGGTGGCGCGCAACTGCTCGTCCAGCGCAGCATGGATCACCGCGCCCGCCTCCGCCGCGATCAGCGATACCGGCAAGACCCGGCGGGGGCCCAGAAACACCCCGCCCTTCAACCCTTCGGCCACGACGTGCACCTGGCTGTCTCCCCCCAGGCCGTGAGTCCGCATGGCCACAGCCTCGACCATGGTTCGGAAACCGCCGACTCGCGCTCCGGCCGGATCGATGGCGGGCTTGCCGTCGCGGATCAGCGCCACATCCGTCGTCGTACCGCCGATGTCCGAAACCAGCGCATTCTCGACCCCGGTCAGCCAGCGCGCGCCCACGATCGAGGCCGCCGGCCCGCTGAGAATTGTCTCGATCGGCCGCTCGCGCGCCTGCTCTGCGCTCATCAAGGCGCCATCGCCGCGAACCACCATCATCGGAGCGGTGATACACAGATCCTTCAACGTATCCTGCGCCCGTCCGATCAGGCGGTCGATCATGCCGATCAAGCGCGCATTCAGCACCGCCGTCACCGCGCGCCTCGGCCCGTTCAGCTTGGCGGACAGGTGATGCGAGCAGGTCACCGGCGCTCCGGTTCTTTCCGCGACGATCCGCGCGGCCTCCAACTCGTGCGCCGGGTTGCGCGTCGCGAATTGCGCGGCCACCGCAAACCCGGAGATGCCGGTGTTGACCTCCAGGAATTCGGCCAAGGCATCCAGATCCAAGGGGGCCACCTCGTTGCCCGCATGGCTATGCCCGCCGGCAATCACCAGCGCAGGGTCGCCCTTGAGCGCATCCTTGAGCCCGTGCTTGTCCAGATCGCTTTCACGGAACCCGATGTAAATCAGCGCGACGCGGCCTCCCTGTCCTTCGACCAGGGCATTGGTGGCAAGCGTCGTGGACAGCGACGCCATCGATATCTCGGCGGGCGAAACGCCGGCCTCGGCCAGAACCGCCGTTATCGCCTTGCCCACGCCGATCGCCAGGTCCGAGCGTGTCGTCAGGGATTTCGCCGACGCCACAACCGCTTTCTCGTCCCGGACCAGAACCGCATCCGTATAGGTCCCGCCCGTATCAACACCCAAAGCCAACGCCATTGGGGTCCTCCTTCTGTTCGCTTGGCACGGGTTTACCGACTTGGCGCGACACGTCCCGCCTGTTTGCGGCACTTACGACAATCGTTTCACCGCCCATTGTGCCGCGTCCGCAACCGCAGGATCCGGGTCGCCGGTCAGCGCCCGCGCCGTAGGCAGAAGGTCAGGCTGGCCCGAGTTCCCGATCGCATAAAGCACGTTGCGCACGAACCGATCCCTTCCGATCCGCTTGATGGGCGACCCCGAGAACTTTGCCCGGAACGCCGCATCGTCAAGCATGGCCAGTTCGGCGAGCTTGGGCGCCCGCAAATCGCCGCGCGCGGCATATCGCATGTCGCTGGCCGCGACGGCGAATTTGTTCCACGGACAGGCCGCAAGGCAATCGTCGCAACCATAGATCCGATTGCCCAGTTTTGCCCGCAACTCTTCGTCCACCGGCCCCTTATGTTCGATCGTGAGGTACGAGATGCAGCGCCGCGCATCGATCCGGTAAGGGGCCGGAAAGGCATCTGTCGGGCAACTGTCCAGACACGCCCGGCAGGACCCGCAGCGATCCGTTTCCGGCGCATCCGCCGGCAGGTCGAGCGTGGTGAAAACAGATCCTAAAAAGGCCCAATTGCCCCAATCCCGGCTCAACAGGTTGGTGTGCTTGCCTTGCCACCCCAAACCTGCCGCCTGACCCAATGCCTTTTCGGGCACCGGCGCAGTGTCTACGAAAACCTTCACCTCGCCGCCAGCCTCGGCGATCAGCCAGCGCGCCAGCCGCTTGAGGCGTTTCTTGACCAGGTCATGATAATCCTTGTTCTGCGCATAGACCGAGATCGCACCGCGATCCGGGTGGTTCAGAACCTCGGTCGGATCATGTTCGGGGGCATAGCTTTCGGCCAGCATGATCACCGATCGCGCCTCGGGCCACAGGGCTGCAGGGTCGCCGCGCCAATGCGTGCGCTCGGCCATCCATCCCATCTGGCCGTGATAGCCGGCCTCGATAAACGCCGCCAGCCGTTCCGGCACCTCGGGTACGTCCCAGGGGCGGCATATCCGGCAGGCGGCGAACCCTTCGGACAGGGCTTGCGCAACCAACCTTTTCTTCAACACGGATTCGTCCATCATCCGACCGATACGATCTCCGGGGCAGTCAGTTCGTGATGCCCGTTGATATCAGAAATCCAGATCGGCGTAATGGAGCGGCGGCCGGAATCCCGGAACCTGATCCGCAAGGATCGAGCGGAAGGCCGGGCGCGACTTGATCTTGGCGTACCAGTCCTTGACCACCTGGCTGCGATTCCAATCCACATCCGAGATATAGTCCAGCGACGACAGATGCGCGGCGGCGGCGAAATCCGCCAGGGTCATCTGATCACCCGCTAGCCAGCGCCTGTGATCCAGCAACCAGGCCATGTAGTCCAGATGGTATTTGATCGCCCGCGCGCCTTCCTTGACGTTCTTGCTGTCGGGATAGCCTTGGCCGGTCACCTTCTTGTTGACCCGTTCATAAAGCAGCTTCGACGTCACTTCGTTGTGGAACTTGTCGTCGAACCAACCGACCAAACGGCGAACTTCAAAGCGGGCCTCGGGTTTGGCGGGCATCAGCGACGGTTCGGGTCGGGTTTCCTCGATGTATTCGCAGATCGCGGCGCTTTCGGACATGACATGCCCGTCCAGGCGCAGGACCGGAACCTTGCCGGCCGGATTGCGCCGCAGGAAATCCGGGTCACGGTCCCAATACCGTTCTTCAACGAGTTCGACTTCGATCTTCTTTTCCGCAAGCGACAGCCGGACCTTGCGGCAAAATGGAGATAAGGGAACGTGAAACAGTCGCGCCATGGAATTCCGGTAGTACTGATGAATGTCCAACAGCAATAGCCTTGCTGGCCTACGGGTTTCAATCCTCGAAACAATCGGCGCGACCATCTGCGCGGATGGTGGCCGCACCGTCACGGATCGCCGCCGCTCGCCTGCGGGTGCCCACGGATGGGTCCGCCACCGATCTCTGGCGTGGCGACGGCAGGATGGCGGCGATCCGGGCCGCCTGTGTTGGCGACAGGTCGCCCGCGCCGACACCGAAATATTTCCGGGCCGCCGCCTCGACGCCAAATACGCCCTCGCCCGTCTCCGCCACGTTCAGATAGACCTCCAGAATGCGGCGCTTGGTCCAGATCAGCTCGACCATCGGCGTGATCGACGTCTCAAGAGCCTTGCGGACCCAGCTGCGGCCCTGCCACAGGAACACGTTCTTGACCACCTGCTGCGAAATGGTCGATGCGCCGCGATTTCCGCCTTCTTCCAGCGCGGCCCGGATCGCGTTCACGTCAAAGCCCCAGTGCAAGCAGAAATTGGCGTCCTCGGCCGCGACCGCGGACCGGGCCATGACCGGGGCGATCTGTTCGATCGGCACCCAATCGCGCTCAACCCGGCCCAACCGCCGCCACTCGGACCAGATCGTATGGGTCACCGGCGGATTGACGACCGAATAGAGCAGGACAAGCGCCACCAGCGCGACGGCGAGAATCACCGCGCCGCGCGCCAATAGCCTTGTGGCCCTGCGCCAGATCGGAGTGGCGTTTTTCGCCCTGCTTCCGGATGATTTTTTGCGGCCTGTTTTTCGCGCTGCTTTCTGTGCCATGTGCCAGCTATACGTGGCCCTGCGGCTCGGGGGAATGCCCTAAATCGCCATCAGCCGAGCCTCGCGCGTGCGCAGAACGGGCCGAACGGTCCACATGTCTTCGGCGGTCGGGGTCGTCAGTTCCGGAAACAACGAAAGGAGTTCCGCCTGAGTCTCGCGGTCCGAGCGCGACAGGGCGTGGCCGGGGAAATAGCTTTCGCTGATGGCGCCGTTGGAAACGATCATCTCGTGGTCGGCGAACAGCAGATGGATGTATTCGACCTCGCCGCCCTCTTCGCGGGTGACAGTGGTGCCGTTGACCAAGCTATGTGCGGCAACCAGGACCTCGTCAAAGCCAAAGAAATACTCGGCGCGCCAATCGTCGATCAGCATCCTGTGCTGCGGCGATACCAGCAGCGGGCGGGAGAGCCCGAGAACGCCGGCTTCGAACCTGACGGGCGCCAGCTTGCCCTCGGCGGCGACACGGGTCCGTCCGATCCAGAGCACGGGCTGCGGGCCGCTGTCCACGGTTTCGACCAGATCGCCGGGCTGCAGATCCTCGATGGCGCGCTCGCCATCCGGCGTGCGGATCATCGTGCCGGGGGTGAAGCAGGGTGGCCCCAGATCGCCCGGGACGTTCAGGGGTCCCTGGGTGGTCACGAACGACGACGAAACGAAGGTTCCATCCTGAAGGACCTTGCCGTCTGTGGGCGTGAACACCCGTTGACCGTTCGCCAGATAGAATGTCGTTCCCGTGTAGGTGACGTTCCCGACGCCGGGAACGTTGATCGTGATCGTATCCCCGGGCCAGGAACTTTGGACGTCGGAGCCGTTGACTCTGTCGTTGTTGAAACGGTCGATATCCCCATCGTCGTTCTGGTCGATCATGACCAGGTTCTGAACCGTCAGGTTCGTTCCCGCCGGCGGCGGGTTAGCGGGGTCCATCAAATAGAACTGGTCCGTGTAGCTCGTCGGCATCCGGGGCCTCCTGCTCGGTCATCCTCCATGTGCCTATTGTCCGGCACATTCTGATTATTTTGAGACGAAATTTGGTCGATTGCCGGCAATGCCGCAAGCATAATTGGTGCCCAAGTGGCCATAAAAGAAAACCCACGCGCGGCAGAACCGCACGTGGGCAAACTCGTGAGGCTGCTCCCTCAGCCTATTCGGCGGGAACGGCGGCCTTTTCCAGGCTCAGCGGATGGCCGAGCTTGTCGAGCATTTCCTTCGGGCACACCTGAACGAAATTGGTCCGCTCCAGTTCCCAATGCTGCAGGATGTCGATGGCCTTGCGGCTCTTGGTTTCTTGCGCATGACGCTCGATCAGTCCCTTGAGCTGCGCTTCCCAATGCTCCACCTCGACGGGGCATGTCACCAATGTTTCCATGTTCATCAACAGCTTGGACTTGCCTTCAGGGTCATGCAGATAGGCCATGCCTCCGGTCATCCCGGCGCCGAAATTGGCGCCGATCTCGCCCAGGATCACCGCGACGCCGCCGGTCATGTACTCGCACCCGTTCGATCCGCAGCCTTCGACCACGACCGACGCGCCCGAGTTCCGCACCGCGAAACGCTCGCCCGCCCGGCCAGCGGCAAAGAGATAGCCAGCGGTTGCGCCGTACAGGACGGTGTTGCCGATGATGGTGTTCCTGTCCGCCTGCAGCGGGCTGACCTGTGGCGGGCGTACCACAATGGTGCCCCCCGAAAGGCCCTTGCCGACATAGTCGTTGGCGTCGCCCGAGACCTCAAGCTTGAGCCCGGGCGCTGCGAAGGCGCCCAGCGACTGCCCGGCCGAACCCTTCAGCTTCACGTGCAGGTGGTCGGGCTGGAACGTGTTCCGCATGCCGAAATTCTGCACGATGTGGCTGGAAACCCGCGTTCCGACTGTCCGGTGCGTATTCTGCACGGCATAGGACAGCTGCATCTTTTCGCCGTCCTTGAGGAACCGCGCGGCGTCGCGCACGATTTCGGCATCCAGCGTGTCCGGCACCGCGTTGCGTTCCTTGTCGCGATTGTAGACGATCTCGGACGCGCCATCGACGGTGATCAGCAGCGGGTTCAGGTCCAGATCGTCCAGATGCGCCGAGCCGCGGCTGACCTGCGCCAGCAGATCCGCCCGACCGATGATCTCGTCCAACGACCGTACGCCGATCGATGCCAGGATTTCCCGGACTTCCTGCGCATAGAAGGTGATCAGGTTCACCACCTTCTCCGCGCTCCCGGTGAACTTGGCGCGCAGGGATTCGTCCTGCGTGCAGACACCGACGGGGCAGGTGTTGGACTGGCACTGACGCACCATGATGCAGCCCATCGCGATCAGGGCGGCGGTGCCGATGCCGTATTCCTCGGCCCCCATCATCGCGGCCATCACGATGTCGCGGCCGGTGCGCAGACCGCCATCGGTGCGCAGCGTCACCCGGCCGCGCAGGTTGTTCATCGCCAGAACCTGATGCGCCTCGGTCAGGCCCATCTCCCAGGGCAGACCCGCATATTTGATCGAGGTCGCCGGCGAAGCGCCGGTGCCGCCATTGTGGCCCGAGATCAGGATGATGTCCGCCTTGGCCTTTGCCACGCCGGCTGCGATCGTACCGACACCCGACGAGGCGACCAGTTTCACCGTTACCTTGCAGCGCGGGTTGATCTGCTTGAGGTCATATATCAGCTGCGCCAGATCCTCGATCGAGTAGATGTCATGGTGCGGCGGCGGCGAAATCAGCGTCACGCCCTTGGTCGAATGGCGCAGGCGCGCGATCAGGTTGGTGACCTTCATGCCCGGCAACTGGCCGCCTTCGCCCGGCTTGGCGCCCTGGGCCACCTTGATCTCAAGCTCTTCGCAGGCGTTCAGGTATTCGGCGGTCACGCCGAACCGGCCCGAAGCCACCTGCTTGATCTTGGCCGAGGGGTTGTCGCCGTTCGGTTCGGGCACGAAATGCGCCGGATCCTCGCCGCCTTCGCCTGAATCGGACTTGGCGCCGATCCGGTTCATGGCGACGTTCAGCGTCTTGTGCGCCTCGGGCGACAGCGCGCCCAGCGACATGCCCGGCGTCACGAACCGTTTGCGGATCGAGGTAATCGATTCGACCTCTTCGATCGGCACCGGCTTGCCCAGCGGTTTGAAATCCATCAGGTCCCGCAGATGGATCGGCGGGTTGGACTGCATCTTGGCCGAATACTGCTTCCACAACTCGTAAGAGGCCCGGTTGCACGCCATCTGCAACATGTGCATCGTCGTCGCTTCCCAGGCATGGGTCTCGCCCGACTTGCGCGCCTTGTAGAAGCCGCCGATGGGCAGAACCTCGAGCCCGGATTCCCATCCCTTGGCATGGATCTCCTCGGCCTTTGCCTGGATGCCTTTCACGCCGATGCCAGAAATGCGCGAGGTCATGCCGGGGAAATATTCCGCCACCATGGCACGGCTCAGACCGACGGCTTCAAAGTTCAGGCCGCCGCGATACGAGGAGACGACCGAAATGCCCATCTTGGACATGATCTTGAGCAGGCCCTGGTCGATGGCTTCGCGATAGCGGGCGACGTTCTCGGTCAGGCTGCCGTCCAGCAGGCCGCGTTCGATCCGCTCGGCGATGGAATCCTCGGCCAGATAGGCGTTCACGACGGTCGCGCCGCAGCCGATGAGAACCGCGAAGTAATGCGGGTCGATGCATTCGGCCGAGCGGACGTTCAGCGAACAGAATGTGCGCAGGCCCTTGCGGGTCAGGTGAGAATGCACGGCCGATGTCGCCAGGATCATCGGCATGGCCACCTTGCCCGGCCCGGAATACTGATCGGTCAGCACCAGATGGCCGGCACCCGAGCGCACGGCCTCTTCCGCTTCGGCTCTGATACGGGCCAAAGCCGCGCTGAGCGCACCGGAACCCGATTCGAAGGTACAGTCGATCTCGACCATCGGCGCGTTGAAGTTCTCGACCAGTTTCTGCCACTGGGTGTTGCCGATGAAGGGGCTTTCCAGCACGATGATCTCGGTCTGGCTGCTGTCTTCGTCCAGCACGTTCTTGAGGTTGCCGAACCGCGTTTTCAGCGACATGACGCGGTATTCGCGCAAACTGTCGATCGGCGGGTTGGTCACCTGGCTGAAGTTCTGGCGGAAGAAATGGCTGAGCGGGCGGTACAACTTGCTGAGAACCGCCGACGGCGTGTCGTCGCCCATCGAGGCCAGCGCCTCCTTGCCGTCCTCGGCCATTGGAGCGAGGATCTGCTCGAGCTCCTCGATGGTGTAGCCAGCCGCGATCTGGCGCTTGCGCAGTTCCTCGCCCGTGAACAGCGGCTTCTCGGCAACGCCCTTCAGCTCGTCTTCAAGGTTGTTGATCTTGCCGACCCATTCGCCGAAGGGGCGGGAGGCGGCCAGCAGATCCTTGAGCGCCCGGTCGTGGTAGAGCTTGCCCGCGCCCATGTCCACGGCGATCATCTGCCCCGGACCGAGGGCGCCTTTCTCGACCACGGCCGCCTCGTTCACCGGCACCATGCCCGCCTCGGAACCCGCGATCAGCAGACCGTCGCCGGTCACCACGTAGCGCATCGGGCGCAGGCCATTGCGGTCGAGCCCGGCGCAGACCCAGCGTCCATCGGTCATCGCCAAAGCGGCGGGACCGTCCCACGGCTCCATCACCGAGTTGCAGTAGGAATACATGTCGACCCAGGCCTGCGGCAGTTCCACCGCCTGCTTGGACCAGCTTTCCGGCACCAGCATGGTCTTGGCCATCGGCGCATTGCGGCCGGCGCGCACCATCACTTCGAACACGCAGTCCAGCGCCGCCGAGTCCGATGCGCCGCCGGGCACGATCGGTTTGATGTCTTCGGCCAGTTCGCCGAAGAAGGACGATGCCATGCGGATCTCATGGCTTTTCATCCAGTTGAGGTTGCCCTTCAGCGTGTTGATCTCGCCGTTATGCGCGAGCATCCGGAACGGCTGCGCCAGCCACCATTGCGGGAAGGTGTTGGTCGAATACCGCTGGTGGTAGATCGCGAAGGCGGATTCGAAGCGCTCGTCCATCAGGTCCGGGTAGAAAACAGCCACCTGCTCGGCCAGCATCATGCCCTTGTAGATGATCGACCGGCAGGACAGCGACGCCACGTAAAGACCGGAAATGCCCGCGGCCGTCGCCGCCTTTTCTATCCGGCGGCGGATCACGTAGAGCTCGCGCTCGAAGGTCTCTTCGTCCACGCCCTTTGAATTCGAAATCAGGATCTGTTCGATCTCGGGCCGCGTCGCGTTGGCCTTTTCGCCCAGGCAGGTCACATCGACCGGCACGTGACGCCAGCCGTAGATGTAGTAGCCCATGCGCAGCACTTCGGTTTCCACGATGGTCCGGCAGCGTTCCTGCGCGCCGAAATCGGTGCGCGGCAGGAAAACCTGACCGACGGCGACCAGTTCGTCCATTCGCGGCTTGTGGCCGGTGCGCTCGATCTGGTCATAGAAGAAGGGAACCGGGATCTGCACATGGATGCCCGCGCCGTCGCCGGTCTTGCCGTCGGCATCTACTGCGCCCCGGTGCCAGATCGCCTTGAGCGCATTGATCCCGGCCTGAACCACCTTGCGGCTTTTCTTGCCGTCGACCGAAACGACGAGGCCCACACCGCAGGAGGAATGCTCTTCTTCCTCGGAATAGAGACCGTTTTCGGCCATCCATTTGCGCTTGGCTTCTTCTGCCCGCACCCAATCGGCATCGTATTTTGTCATTGGCTGTCTCCTTGTTCCGACGGGGCGTACATGGCCATGACCTCGGCTTCGGTCATCTGGCGGCGTTCACCTTCGAACGTGTATCCCGCGGGCTTCTTGTCGATATAGAGTTCCAGTTTCAGGGCGCTGCCGCCCGCATTCTCGAACAGTCCGGCGGCCATCTGCGTCTGTCCATGCATCTTTCCCGGCGCCGTCACCCGGTACCAGAGCGACGATCCGCATTCCTCGCAAAAGGCGCGTTCCGCCCAGTCCGAAGATCTGTAGGTCCGCACCGGCCCAAGCGCGGCATAGCCCGGCTCGGCCTGGAAGCTGACGAAGGCGCTGCTGCTCCAACGCCGGCACATGTCGCAATGGCACGCGCCAAGCGCCTTGCGCACCGGTGTCGCAGTCACGGTGACCGCACCGCACATGCACTGACCGGAAAGCTCGGTCATTGCCGTCATTCCGCGGCGATGGCGGCGCGGGCGTCGAAGCGTTCGATGACCGCCGCCGCGCAGTCCCGGCCGTCGCGGATCGCCCAGACCACCAGCGACGCGCCGCGCACGATGTCACCGATGGCATAGACGCCGTCCATCTCGGTTTCACCGGTCTGGAAGGCTGCCTTGACGGTGCCCCAGCGGGTCACCGGCAAATCGGGCTGGCCGAACAGCGTCGGCAGGTCTTCGGGCTCGAAGCCCAGCGCCTTGATGACCAGATCGGCCTCTTCGACGTAATCCGCGCCTTCGATCACCTCTGGCGCCTGACGGCCCGAGGCGTCCGGCTGGCCCAGGCGCATCTTCTGCACCATCACGCCGGCCACCTTATCGTCGCCGGTGAATCCTTTGGGGGCGCTCAGCCATTCGAAGACCACGCCCTCTTCCTCGGCGTTCTGCACCTCGCGCTGCGAACCCGGCATGTTGGCGCGGTCGCGGCGATAAAGACACTTCACCGAGGTCGCTCCCTGGCGGATCGAGGTCCGAACGCAATCCATCGCCGTATCGCCGCCGCCAATGACGACGACGCGCTTGCCATCCGCGTTCAGACGACCGTTGTCATAATCCTCGACCGCGTCGCCAAAGCTCTTGCGGTTCGACGCCGTCAGGAAGTCGATCGCCTTTTCGATGCCCGGCAGGCCGCTGCCCGGCATGGCCAGGTCGCGGGACTGGTAGACGCCCGTCGCGATGATGACGGCATCGTGCTTTTCACGGATTTCGGTGAACTTCGCGGCATCCACGTCGCAATTCAGTACGAACTGCACGCCGCCGTCTTCCAGCAGCCGGTTGCGCCGCATCACCACGTCTTTTTCCAGTTTGAAGCCCGGAATCCCGTAAGTCAGCAACCCGCCCGCGCGGTCGTATCGGTCATAGACCGTCACCTGAATTCCGGCCCTGCGCAGCATGTCCGCCGCCGCCAGGCCGCCGGGCCCGGCACCGATGATGCCGACGCTTTCCGACCGTTCCGCGCCGGGAGCCGCCGGCTTGACCCAGCCCTTCTCCCAAGCGGTGTCCGTGATGTATTTCTCGACCGACCCGATCGTCACCGTACCATGTCCGGATTGCTCGATGACGCAGTTGCCTTCGCACAGCCGGTCCTGCGGACAGATCCGACCGCAGATCTCGGGGAATGTATTCGTGGCCTGGCTGGTGTGATACGCCTCTTCCAGCCGGCCCATTGCGGTCAGGCGAAGCCAGTCGGGAATGTTGTTGTGCAGCGGGCAGTGGCTCTGACAATAGGGCACGCCGCATTGGCTGCAGCGGCTGGCCTGCTCGGCTGCTTTTGCGGCGGCATATTCCGCATAGATCTCGTTGAAGTCCTGCTTTCGTTCCTGCGCCGCGCGCTTTTCAGGCATGTCGCGTTCGATCTGCACGAATTTCAGCATCGGTTGCTTGGCCACTGATCAGACTCCGTGAATTTTCTTGGTCGAGATTGCTTAAAAGAAGCCGATCGGGATTAAAAGTCAACTGTGCTGACCTAAATATCGAAAAATAGCCTTTCTTGAAAAAAAATTCGGTCCCCGACTCGAATTTTAGGGCCGATTCGGACCCAATTGAGCGCTTTCCTTTTGAGGCAGGACAAATATACCCGATTCAAACAAACCTCGCATGACAAAGAGGCGGCAGAGCAGATGAGTCTTTTTCAGTTGATTCTGGTGGCCGTGATTCAGGGAATCACGGAATTTCTGCCGATATCTTCATCGGGTCACCTGATTCTTCTGCCCGGTCTGACCGGCCTGGGGGATCAAGGGCAGGTCATCGACGTCGCTGTTCACATCGGCACGCTGGGCGCGGTGATTCTGTATTTCTGGGCCGACGTGAAAGAGGGGTTGATTGGGCTGCCTCGCGCACTGACCGGGCGTATCGACACGCCGGGCGCACGGTTGGCGTTGGGATTGATCGTGGCCACGATCCCCACAGTGATCGCGGGGGCCATTCTGCATTTCACGGGGCTGAGCGACGCGTTGCGCTCGGTCACCGTGATCGGTTGGACAATGCTTCTGTTCGGGCTGCTGCTCTATTGGGTCGATCAGCGCGGCGAGCAGGTCAAGCGGACGGACGACTGGGGTCTGCGCGACGCCCTTTTCATGGGACTGTGGCAGGTCCTGTCCCTGATTCCAGGCACCTCGCGGTCGGGCATCACCATCACCGGTTCGCGGCAACTGGGCTACCGGCGAGAGGACGGGGCGCGCATCGCGATGCTCATGTCCATCCCGACGATCATGGCATCCGGCATCCTGCTGGGCGCCGAAGTCGCCATCGAAACCAACGGCCAGGTCGCCCGCGATGCCGGGATCGCCGCCGCCTTCGCATTTGTTTCCGGCCTGTTGGCGCTTTCCATCATGATGCGCTTCCTGCGCACAACCAGCTTCACACCCTATGTGATCTACAGGGTGATCCTCGGCCTGATCCTCTTGGGGATCGCCTATTCCTGATCAGATGCGCAGGTTTCTGGCCGAGTTCTGGATGTCGTCGTACTGACCGGCGGGCCGGAATTTCCACAGGTATTCCGGCAACACGGATTCCAGCGTCGCCGGCTCGATGCCAAGCTCGGCAAAGCCCTTGGCCCCTTCGGAGACGACATTGTCACGCCGCAGGTTTCTGACCTGATCGCGGGTCAGGATATTGTTCGGAAACAGCTGGAAACTGACGAATTTCGCGATGTCTAGAACCCCCGCCATGATCCGCGCAACCCAGAACGGCAATCCGATCACGATCCGGCGGCGGTGGATCACCGCAAGCATCTGGCTCATCAGCGCGCGGAAGCTCTTTGCTTCCGGCCCGCCCAGTTCGTAGATGCCCGGCTCGGCCTCGCCGAGGGCGCCTTTGACGGCCGCTTTCGCAACATCGTCGACATAGACCGGTTGAAACAGCGTCTCCGCTCCGACCAGCGGCAGGACAGGACCCAACCGCGTCATGCCCGCAAACCGGTTGAAAAACTGGTCCTCGGTCCCAAAGATCACCGACGGGCGCAGGATCACCGCATTCGGCATATGCTCCAGCACCGCCGCCTCGCCCGCAGCCTTGGTCCGCGCATAGTCGCTGTCCGAGGCCGCATCTGCGCCGATCGCCGAGATGTGGACCAGCCGATCGATCCCCTGCGCGGCCGCGATTCGCGCGACTCGCGCCGCGCCGTCCGCCTGAACCGCGTCAAACCCGTTCTTCCCAAGTTCGTTCAGCACGCCGACGCAATTCACGACCGCATCCGCGCCCTGCATCGCCAGCGCCACCGAAGCGTCATCGCGCACGTTGCAGAAAACCGGTTCGACCTGTCCGACGACTCCGTAGGTCTTGACATGCATGGCCTCGTTCGGCCGCCGCACTGCCACACGGACCCGCCAGCCCTCATTCGCCATCCGCCGCGTGATGTAGCGGCCAACAAATCCCGATCCGCCGTAAATCGTGACCAGTTTCGACATAGAAGGACTCCTGCTATCTGGGTCTTGTCCCGATCTACCGCCCCTGCCCCTCGCAAACAAGGCGCAATAACACCGCACTCCCATGAACTTCGGACGCTTTCCGTGCCCGCCGAACCCTGGTTTGCAAGGGCAATTCCGGGCCGGAAAAAAATCTTTCGACAAACCTTCAGAATCCGGTTGACGCCCTCCGCCAGTAGGCTTAAACGCCCCTCCACGACACCTGCCCAGGTGGCGGAATTGGTAGACGCGCTAGCTTCAGGTGCTAGTGTCCGTACGGACGTGGAGGTTCGAGTCCTCTCCTGGGCACCAATCACCCCTTGTAATCCCCCATATTCTCAACGAAAACAGTCCGATAGCTGCCTCCTCGGGTCCACATTCAGGTCCACAGGAGGTCCACACATGGGCGTTGTGATGAAGTTGAGAGGTCTCTCCGAACTGGGGCAGGGTCGCTGGGAATACCGGCGGCGCGTCCCCGAAGCAGCCAAGGCGGCGCTGGGCAAGGGCGAATGGAAACGGGTGATCAAGGCCCGGTCGGACGCTGACCTCATGCGCCGCTATGCTCTAGTCGAAGCTGAATTCGAGCGAGAAGTCGCGGCTGCCAAGGCTCCCCGCAAGAAGCTGACCCCTCGGGCAGCGTGGGAGGAAGCCCTGAGGGAAGCCGATGAGGTGGCCTCGGGTGTCGTGGGTCTTGACGGTGACGACGCGCGGGAAGTGGCGGCTGAGAGCTTGGCTTCGCTCGGTCGGTCACCTCTGGTGGTGCAAGCCCTCATGGACCCTCAGCGGTCTCCCCCGGCGCTAACCCTCGAAGATGCCCGAGAGGTCTATGTGAAGGAGAAGCTGGGGGGTGGTGTCGGCCCGGAGCATCGCAGCACGATTGTGCGCCTAGAACGGGTCATGCGGCTGGCGGCGGAAGCTGGTCTCCCGGCTTCCACTGCCCTGTCTGATCTGACCCGTGAACATGCCCGCAAGGTGCGCGATCACATGCTCTCTAGGGAGAAGCTCGGGGGTCAAGGCCGAGTCGCGCCTGCCTCGGTAAAACGGGAGCTTGGCCTCTTGCGGACAGTGGTTTCCTATGGCTCTCGGGAGCTTGGTCTCCTCGATCTGGTCAATCCGTTCGACCGTCTGCCTATAGAGGGTCTGTCAGCGGCGACAGGCGCGCGGGTGGCTGCGAGGGAGAAGGTGGACCCTCTCCCGGCCAAGGTGGCCTCAGCAATGCGCTCGAAGCTCACGGGTGACCTGCACCTGATCTGGCGCATCCTCGCCGGAACGGGCTGCCGCCTGGGCGAGGTAACGGGTCTCCGGGTAGAGGACGTTGTTCTTGACGGTCCAACCCCTCATGTCCGCATTCGGTGGCACGAGGGGCGGCGTCTCAAGACCCTGTCCAGCATCCGCTCGGTTCCCCTGCTCGGGGACGCTCTCGAAGCCGCGCAGGCCGCTGTGAAGGCTGCCGAAGGGTCTGCCTACCTGTTCCCCCGCTATGCCCGTGAGCGTGGCCCTGACGCTGCCTCTGCGGCCCTGATGAAGCACCTCCGAGGGTTCACCACAGACAAGCGCCACAAGGTCCACTCCCTGCGCCACGGTATGAAGGACCGGATGCGCAAGGCGGGGGTGGACAAAGTCTCTCAGGACATCGTCCTCGGCCATGCTCCGACCAACATCGGGGAGACTTACGGGGGAGAGGAGGGCCTCTTAGCAGTGGCGCTTAGGGCGCTACAGGCTGTCGCAGTTTATGAAGAATGACCTGTCCGCTCTCGCGACGAGGCCCCAACTTGTTGTGGTTTTCCGTTGAGGTGACCCTCGTTTTTGTGTTTCAGTAACCAAACGGTAATTCCGACACAAGAATATGCTGAGTAGTTCACCAGGAGCTTACTAAATGCCCACCTTCTACGAGTTCTTTGCAGGCGGCGGAATGGCCCGTGCCGGGCTTGGCCCTGCATGGTCATGCCTCTTTGCAAACGACTTCGATGAGAAAAAGGCTGCCAGCTACCGTGCGAACTGGGGTGGCGATCACCTATGGGTAGGCGACGTGGCAGAGGTGCAGCTCAATCAGCTTCCCGGCAAGGCAGACCTCGCTTGGGCCTCGTTTCCCTGCCAAGATCTTTCACTTGCCGGGTCCGGTGCGGGCCTTACTGGGGCGCGCTCAGGCACCTTCTGGCCATTCTGGATGCACATCACCGGGCTTCGCGATGAAGGCCGAGCACCCGCTACAATCGTGCTTGAGAACGTCTATGGCACAATTACTTCGCATGGCGGGCGCGACTTTTCTGCAATCATGTCTGCACTCACTGAGGGCGGCTATCGGTGCGGAGCCGTTGTGGTCAATGCAGCGCACTTCCTGCCGCAGTCACGGCCGCGCCTCTTTGTCATAGCGGTCCGGGAAGACCTAGACATTTCAGACGAGCATCACTCCGAGGGGCCGTCTGACGCATGGCACCCACCGGCGTTGCGCAAAGCACAAGAGCAACTACCCGACTCCGCAAAGGCGCGTTGGGTCTGGTGGAACCTCCCGGAGCCCGCGTTGCGAAACTGCGGACTTGCGGACGTGATTGAAGAAAAGCCCAAAGGCGTCAAGTGGCACACGGCTGCCGAGACCCAGCGCCTTCTAGGTATGATGAGCGACACGAACATAGCGAAGGTGAACGACGCGAAGCGCAGCGGTCGGCGCATGGTCGGCACGATCTACAAGCGGACGCGGGCCGATGGTCCGAACGGTGCGAAGGTGCAGCGCGCCGAAGTCCGGTTCGATGACCTAGCCGGATGCCTCCGAACGCCTGCCGGTGGCTCAAGTCGGCAAACAATCATCATAGTTGATGGCAACAAGGTCAGGAGCCGCCTGCTCTCGCCCCGAGAGGCTGCACGCCTTATGGGGCTCCCTGATAACTACGCCCTGCCCGAGAAATACAACGACGCTTATCACCTCGCCGGGGATGGTGTGGCCGTGCCCGTGGTTCGCTTCATTGCCGAGTGCATTCTTGAGCCCATCATCGCTCTAGGAGACAAGAACACCAAGAAGGCCGCGTAATGGCAGACCCAAGCACGGCGCTTCACGCCTTTAACAAAAGCAAGAAGTTCGGGCGCAAGGGCCCGCTCTGTGTTGCCCTTGTCATCACCCAGCATGCCCGCAAAATGGGGCTTCCGCTCGATCCCGGCGACTTACTTACAGACAAGGGCGGTCAGGTTCTGGGGCTGGGCAAGGCCGCCGTCCAATCAGTCTTGAAGCGCCACGGTATAGACCGTGTGCTTGCCGCTGAGGGCGGGAGAACGAGCCGGGGCAGTATCGACAACATGCGCGAGTATGTTGCACTGTTGAACGACCTGCACGGGCAGGGGCTTTCTGACCTCGAAGCTATCGAACGCTTTTGGATAGAGCGGGTGTATGAGTTCTTCGCTGGCAAGCCCTTCAAGGTGAAGCTGGACGGCTCCCGGAGCCTTCGAGTGCTTGTGCGGGACGTGCTCAACCAAGCCGAGGAACGCCAAAAGAATACCCCCGGCATGCAGTTCATGGGGGCGGTCTTACAACACCTTGTCGGGGCGAAGCTGGATTGCGCCTTGGGCGTTGGGCAGTTCGATCACAACAGTTTCTCGACTTCCGACGCACAGTCGGGCCGAGCCGGTGACTTCTTCATCGGAGACGTGGCGCTGCATGTCACCACGTCGCCCGGCGAAGGTGTTGTGCAACGCTGCAAAGAGAACCTAGACGATGGCTTCCGCCCGATCATCGTGACAACGGCAAGGGGCCTCACCGCCGCTGAGGTGCTCTCTGAGAACGCCGGGATTGGCGAGCGTGTAGACGTGTTTGAGGTGGAACAGTTCGTCGCGCTGAACCTCTATGAACTAGGCCGCTTCGCGGCGGAAGGGCGGCGGGTTGCCGTGAACGATCTGGTTGGCCGTTATAACGAGATCGTTGAAGACGTGGAGACGGACCCCAGCCTGATGATCGAAATCAGGAAGTGACAGAGAACCCAGAACAGCGCAGCCGCACTATGCGCGCGGTGCGGTCAAAGGAGACAGGGGCAGAGCTAAAGGTCCGTCGTGCCCTCCGAGCGATGGGTGAGACGGGCTATCGGCTTCACCGCACCGACCTACCTGGCACCCCTGACGTTGCCTTCATCGGACGGCGCAAGGCCATATTCGTGCACGGGTGCTTTTGGCATGGGCACGACTGTAAGCGCGGCTCTCGCACTCCCAAGACGAATCGGGACTATTGGGTGGCGAAAGTCGCCCGGAACGCCCAGCGCGACCGCGAGAGCATTTCGGCCCTTGAGGCTCTAGGCTGGGATGTGCTGGTCATCTGGGAGTGTGAACTCCGGGAACCCGAGACGATTAGTCATCGGCTGTCCGAATTTCTGTTGCAGGAAAAGTGACACGGAAATCATGCACACCATTCTGACTGTTCGCGGCTACTTCTAGTGCAGTAGGGGGTGTTCGACCCGTGCAAAATGCATGGTCAGTGCTTGCACGATTGGGGTGGGATGAGAGGGCCTTCGCGGCCCCCTCGGTGTTCACCTAGAAGTCTGGGTAGTTGTGGTCTTCTTGGAGTTCGACATCGAATTCGTCAGGGACCATCCATCCGGTGCCTCCGTCATCGTCGGCATCGCCCGCACCGAGGTAGTCCGCGACGAGGGCGAACTGACGCGGCCCTAGGGCTTGCTGTAAGGCGTCCCCGACGATCTCAACATCTCTTGTCCGCACCTCGTTCAACGCCGCCCGGAGGGCCTGCGAGAGAGCTTCCACCATGTGTCTGCGAGCCTCGTCCGAAGGTGGTGTGAAGTCACTCTTAACAGGGAACCTCCGGTCGATGAGCCAGTTGCCGTCCGGCATTTCCTTCGCTTCATCGAACTTCCGAAGTTGCTGCCTCATGTTGGCGACGGTCCGCTCAGCCACCCCTGAGGCCCTCGCCAGGCGAGGCTTCGAGATGGCGTTACGGTATACTCGAACAAGGCCCCACGCAGCGTTCAGTCGTTCCTGCATGGTTAGCGGAAGGGTGTCCTTCGAGTTCGCCGCCAGCGCCGCGAGATGGGCTTCTATGCGGCTGCATTTTAAGAGCAGCGCGGGGATGCCGCTGCCTTCGATCTTCCCGTTGAATTGCTCTGCCTGATACGCACCAAGCCGATAGTTCCCGTCGAGTAGCACCAGACGGCCCGTTGGGCCTCCATTTGCGTCCACCTCCTGCCAAACGAGGATGGCATCGAGCCTTCCGGTGTTTCGTAGGGTCTTCCTGAGGGCTGCCAGATGGGTCTCGCTATTGGGGCCTGAGCGGTGTCGGAAGGTGGGGTCGAGAGCGATTTGTCGATGGTCGAGATTGGTCAGAGTTTTGTCGAGCATGTCATTTTCCTTTTTGCATGCGGGTTGTCATCGGGTTGGGGGAAGTATTGATCGCACCCCCCTGAAGAGGTGCGCAGAAACGAAACCGCCCCGAAGGTCGAACAAGCCTCCGAGGCGGAGAACTATGGCAAAGCACCGCCGCGCGGGGCAGTGCTCGGGACTGGTCTTCTCTGCTAGGGGGTGGGTTATTCCTGGTATGTGTCGGAATACCCAAACCGCCCGTGTCATGGCCGCTGAGACGGCGTCGTGGCCGTCTGGGCAGGGCTGGGGGTTATTCGTCCTAGTATGTGGGTCAGGGTGCCCCGAGACACCGCAGCAGGAGGCGCGGTTTTCTAGGGCTATGCGGCGGGTTATTCCCCCTATGGTGGGGGTTATTTATCTCTATGGTGTGGGTTAATTGTAACCCCTTGATTTCCGTCACATGCCCCAACGCGCCAAAGCGGCCTCAGCTTCGACGATATCCCCCCGAATGCGAAGGACCGTCTGGCGGCTCAATCCAGCCGCTCGGGCCACCTCTGAGGTGCCCGCTCCGGTGCCCGTCATTTCCCGCACGAGGTTCAACTGGTCGCGGTCATAGCTGGGCTTGCGGCCTCGATAGGCCTCGGGCTTCTCGGTCTTGGCGTGCTCTATACCGGCGCGCTGGGCCTCCTTTGTCGCCTCTGCCTGAGCCTGAGCGGTGGCAGCCATGAAGGCGATGAGCGCGTCCCTTACAGCCTGCTGCGTTGGGTCGGTGGTCGCCCCGTCGAAGGTCATGGAGTTGATCACGGTGCGTATCGTCACTCCCTGTCGCATGAAGTGCCGGATGGTATCCGTCACGTCCTGATAGTTCCGCCCGAGGCGGTCCACCCAGCGCACCACGAGGGTGTCCCCCCGGCGGAGCTTGTCGAACAGGCGGCGTCCCTCGGGTCTCTCTGACAAGTTGGTGGAGACACCAGACTGCCCTTGGTCTGCGATCACTTCGTCGATGGTGAAGCCTGCCTTGCGGGCCTGCGCGACCTGATGGTCGAGCGTCTGGTCTGCGGTGGAGACGCGGGCATAGAAAATCGTGGTCATGGAGTTCCTCGGAGAGTGTTCGTTTGGGTTCTGTCCGTTGAGTAAGCTGTCCGAAATACCAAGTCAACCCTAACGGACACCCATTCGGCTACTCTCCGAGGTGACCGTTGCGGTATGCTCTAACGGGCACACGCGTGGGCAATGTGATCGGTGCCATGAGGCTGACGTCCAGAAGGTCGATGATGACCTCCCCCGACGTTGGGCGGCTGAACAGGCTGCGGGCAGGTGTGGTCTCGCGCTGAGCGGCAAGCTCGAACCGACCGAGGCGGAAGTCGACGATTATCATAGGAAGCGCTCCTTGGTTGAGGTTGCGCCCCTGTCTTGCGCTCACTCGGAGAGCAAATTCAAGTGATTGTTTTTATTTCATTAATGTAGGAACCATCGCAGATGGAGACTTCGGATGTCCCCACGGGGGGATTGCGCGTGCCTCTCTATCTATCTGGGGCTGTCAGATTTTTGCGGTGGAATTAAGCGGCGAATGACCTTCTGCTTAGCTGTTCGACTGAGTATCAATATTGAACTCCGGAAACTTGTCGCCAAATCGCGTGCTGGCAGCGGTCTTGAATTTGCCAACTGTTTCCCAAGAAGCCGACACGTCCTTATCGAGGTATTCCATAATCTGGCCGAGAAGGTTGTTGGCCCTCATCCCCAACATTTCCGCGTGCAACTTAGCAGTGCCCTCAAACGCCGCCGAAATCCGTGTGCCTTCGGACAACTCACCTTCTGACATTTTTGACACGAGCAAGGCGTGAATTTCGGCACGAATTTCTGTATACTTCGCAGCCGACGCCATGATGTTGGCAATTCGTCGTTGGATTAGGTGAACTTCATTCAAGAGATCGGCCTGCTTCTCGGCGATCAGGAATGACGTCTCGGAAGGCTCTATTGTTCTGATCTCGTCCGGTGCTCCGACCAGTTCCATTACCTTGGCCCATGGCTCCATTTCTTCGGCACCGCTCTCAGCAGCACTGTCAAACATTTCGTTTATTTGGAGTTGTAGGTTTGCAGCCGAGTTGTGGGCGTCGAGGAGCTTAAAGAACGTAGCATATGCACGCTCCGCCCTTTCGTGCTCCAGCTCTTCTTGGCGCGTCTTACGGGCTGCCCTGTTGTTCTGCCACGTAGCCCCAAACGAACCTAACAAGGCAAGCACGCCACCGGCCAGTGCCGAAACGAGCGGGACCCAAACCGCCTCCGGCAGAGTTGTGCCGCCAAGTGTGAAATCCATAGACAAGTCTCCCGATGCGACCACAGTTTTTCGCAAGGCTTATCATATAAGAGAGAAGACTGTGCTTTGGAACATTAGCTCATAGCGACTGAGACTTGGGCGGGATAGGTGGGTGTCCATAAACCCCTAGAGAAGGCCTTTCCAAGCGGACAGAACCAACCGTGATGCGTTTGTTAACTGCTTGACGTGCCCTCATAGGCCTGTCTAGCCTATCTTTCGCAGGTCCACAAAACGGCCCAGCACAGGTACACACTCGGGAAGGACGTATCGCTTAACTCCTTGAGAACGTGGAGATTTAATGGGTTCGATTTTCAGTGAGCAGGCATCTCCTGGGCACCATTCTCTCTCGCAAACTGGAAAACTCACCTCATCCCTCGAGGATCCAGCAGGCTTGTCGGAAATCGCTGTCCGACGGCACGCCAGGACGGAATGACTTGCAGCCCGATGCCGCAATGGTAGCCTGCGCCCAAATTTCACCATCGGACAGAGGAGGGCGGGCATGGCGGACGACTGCATTTTCTGCCGGATCGCGGCGGGAGAGCTGCCTGCGCAGACCGTCTTCGAAGACGATCTGGTGATCGCCTTCCTTGACCTTCATCCGATCCGCGAGGGGCACACTCTCATCATTCCGCGGCAACATTGCCCCTGGTTCGAGGATCTGCCGGCGGTGACCGCTGCGCGGATCATGGAGATTGGGCAGACACTGGCCCGAGGCATGAAGGCGGAATGGAACGTGCCGCGCGTGGCGTTCTTTTTCACCGGCATCCACGTGCCTCACGCCCATGCGCATGTCGTGCCGATGCACCACGACCATGACGTCACGTCTTCGGTCTACCTGCAGGAAGGGCCGGATAGGTTTACCCTGCCGCCCTCACCGGGTCAGGACAGTCTGGCGCGCACCGCGCTGAAGTTGCGGAAACATCTTTGAGCGGGTCGCCGCCCGCGCCCAGGGCGATGCAATCTCACCCGCTGGTCGCTTGGCGATACCAGGAAACAATCGTGGCGCGCGCCTCGTCATCCATCTGGATGGCGTTCGGCGGGGGCATGGCGTGGCTGGCGCCGGCCTGCAGAAAGATCTGTTCGGCATGGCGGGCGACATCGCCCTGGGTCTCGAGGTAGACGCCGTTGGGCGCCCAATGCATCCCGTCCCAGACCGGTTCGCGCGCATGGCACATCGAGCAGTTTCCGACCACGGTATCATAGGCGTCCTCGAAACCGGCCGCCGAAGCGAATTTCTGTTCATAGGGGGTCAATGCACGGGCCTCGGCATCGTCATAGGTCTCGGCGCCCGGGACCGTGGACAGCCAGGCGATGACGATCATCAGCAGGGCCGTGACGAGCCAGGTCCAGTGCGGCCCCTTGCCGGTTGCGTGCATGGTGTTGAAATAGTGGCGGATGGTGACGCCCGTCAGGAACACCAGCGACGCGATGATCCAGTTGTATTCCGTGGCGAAGGCCAGCGGGTAGTGGTTCGACAGCATCAGGAACACGACCGGCAGCGTCAGGTAGTTGTTGTGGGTCGAGCGCAGCTTGGCGATCTTGCCGTATTTCGGGTCCGGTGTCCGGCCCGCCTTCAGATCCTCGACCACGATATGCTGGTTGGGAATGATGATGAAAAACACGTTCGCGGTCATGATCGTGGCGGTGAACGCGCCCAGATGCAGGAGCGCCGCGCGCCCGGTGAAGACCTGGTTGTAGGCCCAGGACATCGCGACGAGGATTGCGAACAGCAGCAGCATCAGCACGGTCGGCGTGTCGCCCAGCCTGGACCGGCACAGGTAGTCATAGCAAAGCCAGCCGATGGTCAGCGACCCCGCCGAGATCAGGATGCCCTGCCAGAGCGCCAGATCGGCCTTGCTCGGGTCCAGCAGGAACAACTCGCCCCCGACCCAGTAGATGATCATCAAGAGCGCCGCGCCGCTGAGCCAGGTGGTGTAGCTTTGCCATTTGTGCCAGATCAGGTGTTCCGGCATGTTTTCGGGCGCCACCAGGTATTTCTGGATATGGTAGAAGCCGCCGCCGTGGACCTGCCATTCCTCGCCATGCGCGCCGACCGGCATGTTTGGGACCTTCTTCAGCCCGAGATCGAGCGCGATGAAGTAGAACGACGCGCCGATCCACGCCATCGCGGTGATGACGTGCAGCCATCGGACCGAAAAAGCGATCCAATCCCAGATGATTGCCAGATCGTACATCGCTGGTCTCCCTGAATTCGAACTCCGCACCACTCTATGCGACGGTCTTTTGTTCTGGTATTGCTTCCAAATATCAAGCAGCATCAAAAAAAGCGGAACAATGTCCTATCTCGACAACATCAGGACCTTCGTGCGCGTCTACGAGTTGGGGAGCATGTCCGCAGCCGGGCGCGACCTGCGGGTTTCGCCGGCGGTGACCTCATCGAGGATCTCCCAGCTCGAGGCGCATCTGGGTGTGCGGCTGTTTCAGCGGACCACCCGCAACTTGACGCCCACCGAACAGGGCAAGGCGTTTTACGGCGGCGCCTGCGAAGTGCTGGAGGCGGTCGAAAGCGCCGAGGCGCAGGTGGTGGACATCACGGAAAACCCGCGCGGGTCGCTCTATGTGGCGGCGCCGCTAGGCGTCGGGCGCAGGCTGATCGCCCAACTGGTGCCGGAGTTCCTGAAGAAATACCCCGAGGTAAGCATCCGCCTGCGCCTGACCGACCGCAAGGTCGATCTGACGACCGAAGGGCTGGACCTGGCGTTTTTCCTGGGCCAGCCCGAGGACAGCAACCTGCGCATCCGCAAGATTGCAGATGTTGCGCGCGTCCTCTGCGCCGCGCCCGACTATATCGCTCGGCGCGGTTGCCCAGCCTCCGGCGACGAACTGGTGGGCGGCAAGCATGAGTGTCTGAACCTGCGCTTTCCCGGCGCCACCGAGTTTCAGTGGCGGCTCATCACGCCCGAGGGGCCGGCACGCTTTCCGGTGTCGGGGCGGTACGAATCCGACGATGGCGACGTTCTGACCGATTGGGCCCTGGGCGGCCACGGCATTGCATTGAAGCCCGTCTTCGAGATTGCGGAGCATCTCCAGTCAGGCGCCCTGGTTCCGGTCGCCACCAAGACGCCGCCCGAGCCGATCCAAATGGCTTGCCTGTTCACGCATCGGAGACGTCAGGACCCGAAGGCCCGGCTGTTCATGGATTTCGTGACCACCCGGATTGCCGAACGGGTGAAGGACAGCGAAAAGCGAATTCAGCTGCCGCGATAGGTCGAATAGCCGAAGGGCGACAGCAGCAGCGGCACATGGTAATGCGCGTCGGCCTCGGACATGCCGAACCGGATCGGAACCACGTCGAGAAAGCGCGGGGTCTCAGGCGGCGTGCCGCAGGCGTCGAGATAGGCGCCGGCGTGGAAGACAAGCTCGTAGACGCCGGTTCTGAATTCACCGGCAGGCAGGATCTGCTCGTCGGTGCGCCCGTCACCGTTGGTCGTCAGCGTCTTCAGATGCGCACGCGTTTCGCCATCGATCCGAAACAGGTCGATCCTGAGACCTTCCGCAGGGCACCCGCGCGCCGTGTCCAGAACATGGGTGGTCAGATATCCTGCCATTCTTGCCTCCAAGCCTTGCTCACTGGAATAATCGGAATTCCTGGCGGGCGCTGCAAATCCTTAGTTGCAGACACACCTTCGCAAATTTTTTGAAAGAAATCGCCATTTGAACGGAATACAAAATGGCAAAGCTCTGGAGTCCGAAGAACATGGTTAGATATCCCCGCGACATGATCGGTTACGGCGCCACCCCGCCGGCAGCCGCCTGGCCAGATGGCGCCAGGATCGCGGTTCAGATCGTGCTGAACTACGAAGAGGGCGGCGAGAATTGCGTGTTGCACGGCGACCCGGCCTCCGAGGCGTTCCTGAGCGAGATCACCGGCGCGCAGCCCTGGGCCGGTCAGCGCCACTGGAACATGGAAACCATCTACGAATACGGCGCGCGGGCCGGGTTCTGGCGGCTGCACCGGATGCTGAAGGATGTGCCGGTGACGGTCTACGGCGTGGCGACCGCGCTGGCGCGCTGCCCCGAACAGGTGGCGGCGATGAAGTCCGCCGGCTGGGAGATCGCCAGCCACGGCCTGAAGTGGGTCGAGCACAAGGACATGCCCGAGGCCGAGGAACGCGCCGCCATCGACGAAGCGATCCGTCTGCACACCGAGGTGGTGGGCGAGCGGCCGCGGGGCTGGTACACCGGGCGCTGTTCGATGGACACCGTGCGGCTGGCGGCCGAGACCGGCGCCTTCGACTATGTCGCCGACAGCTATGCCGACGACCTGCCCTATTGGATCCGGGTCGGAGAACGCGATCAGCTGATCGTTCCCTATACGCTCGACGTGAACGACATGCGGTTCGCGATCCAGGCCGGGTTCACCAACGGCGATCAGTTCGAGGCCTATATCCGCGACAGTTTCGACCAACTCTATGCCGAGGGTCAGGCCGGTGCGCCCAAGATGCTGTCGATCGGCCTGCATTGCCGTCTCGCGGGACGTCCCGGACGGGCGGCGGCGCTGAAGCGGGCGCTGGACTACATGGCCAGCTTTGACGGCGTCTGGTTCGCCACCCGGTTGCAGATTGCCGAACACTGGACGGCGCAGCACCCTCCGGTTCGACGCCTGCGGCCTTCGGAACTGGACCGCGAGGCCTATGTGGCGGAATTCGGCGGCGTGTTCGAGCACAGCCCCTGGATCGCCGAAGCCGCCCACGGGTTGGAACAGGGGCCGGCACATGACAGCGCGCAGGGTGTTCACGCGGCTCTGACGCGGGTGTTTCGCTCCGCCACTGAAGACCAGCGCCTGGGCGTCCTGACCGCGCACCCCGATCTGGCCGGCAAGCTGGCGCAGGCCAAACGCCTGACCGTCGAGTCGACGGCCGAGCAGGCCTCGGCCGGCCTTGACGCCCTGACCGACGACGAACGCGCGGCCTTCACCGAGTTGAATGACGCCTATACCGCGAAATTCGGGTTCCCCTTCATCATCGCGGTGCGCGACAACACCAAGGCCACCATCATGGAGGCGTTCCGGCGCCGCATCGCCAACGACCGCGACGCCGAGTTCGCCGAGGCCTGCCGCCAGGTCGAACGCATCGCCGAATTGCGGCTGCAAGAAAAGCTGGGCGCATGAGCGCCACGATCAGGATCATGCCCCTGACCGCCGCGGCCTTCGCGCCGTTCGGCGATGTGATCGAAACTGCCGGCGAGCCGGACAAGATGATCAACCAGGGTCTCTGCGGAAGGTATCACGACCGTGCAAGGCTCGATTTCGGCTCGGGTCGCGCTGGTGTGAGTCTGTTCAAGGCGGAACCGCGCGCGCTGCCGCTGAAACTTGATCTGGTCGAGCGTCACCCCGAGGGCAGTCAGGCCTTCATCCCGATGAGCCTGGATCCATTTCTGGTGATCGTGGCGCCCGACGATGGCGGTCTCCCGGGCGTCCCGCTGGCCTTCGAAACCGAGCCGGGGCAAGCGATCAACTTTCACCGCGGCACATGGCACGGGGTGCTGACCCCGCTGCACGAGCCCGGCCTTTTCGCCGTGATCGACCGGATCGGCGAGGGCGACAATCTCGAGGAATTCTGGTTCGACGATCCATACGTCGTCGAACGCGGTTGACGCACGACCCGACACAAGAAGCGGGCGGAGACGAGACAGTCAGTATAGGGAGGAACACCATTGGCTGACACTTCGATCGGGACGCCGGAACAGCTGCGCGATCCCAACTACACGCCCGCCTTGCACAAGGCGATACCGCTGGGCATCCAGCATGTCCTGGCGATGTTCGTCTCGAACGTCACCCCGGCGATCATCGTCGCCGGGGCAGCCGGGTTCGGATTTGGCTCGAACAGCCCGGATTTTCCGGAGCTGCTCTACCTCATCCAGATGTCGATGCTGTTCGCGGGTATCGCAACGCTTCTGCAGACCATCACCATCGGTCCTGTCGGGGCGGCGCTGCCGATCGTTCAGGGCACCTCGTTCGCCTTCCTGCCCATCATGATCCCGCTGGTCGCCGGCAAGGGGGTCGATGCGCTGGCGGCCCTGTTCGGCGGCGTCATCATCGGCGGCTTGTTTCACGCATTTCTTGGTACCTTCATCGGCAGGATCCGCTTTGCGCTGCCGCCGCTGGTGACGGGACTGGTGGTCACCATGATCGGCCTCGCGCTCGTCAAGGTGGGCATCCAGTACGCTGCCGGAGGCGTTCCGGCCATCGGCACGCCCGAATACGGCTCTCTGCTCAATTGGTCGGCGGCGCTGGTGGTGATCCTGGCTACGCTGGGGCTGAAATTCTTCACCCGCGGCATGCTTTCGGTCTCGGCCGTGCTGATCGGCCTGATCGCGGGCTACGTCTATGCGATCATGGTCGGAATGCTTTCGTTCGAGGCAATCGCCGGATCGTGGGACCGCGCCGCCGCTTTCGCCCTGCCGCAGCCCTTCAGATATGGCTTCGAGTTTTCCGCCGCGGCAATCATCGGCTTCTGTCTGATGGCCTTCGTGTCGGCGGTCGAGACCGTGGGCGACGTCAGCGGGATCACCAAGGGCGGCGCCGGCCGCGAGGCCACCGACGACGAGATCCAGGGCGCGACCTATGCCGACGGCTTTGGCACCGCGCTGGCGGGCATCTTCGGCGGCTTCCCCAACACCTCGTTCAGCCAGAACGTGGGCCTCATCGCCATGACCGGCGTGATGAGCCGCCACGTGGTGACCTGCGGCGCGATCTTCCTGATCATCTGCGGCCTGATCCCCAAGGTCGGAGGCGTCATCCGCACCGTTCCCATCGAGGTTCTGGGCGGCGGCGTGATCGTGATGTTCGGCATGGTGGTCGCGGCGGGCATCTCGATGCTGTCGGACGTAGACTGGAACCGGCGCAACATGGTGATCTTCGCCATCTCGCTTTCCATCGGCCTCGGCCTGCAACTGGAGCCCGGCGCGCTGCAGCACATGCCCGACACCGCGCGGATCCTGCTGACCAGCGGCCTGCTGCCGGCGGCGCTGATCGCCATCGTGCTGAACCTGGCCTTGCCGCACGAACTGGCCGACGAAGCCACCGAGGAGGTTTCCGGAGGTTTGGCCGGACACGGGCGCGGTTCGCTTCCCCACGACGATCATGTGTGACTGACACGGACCCGTTCCGAAAAGGCCCGGCCTGTTGGCCGGGTTCTTTTTTTGTCTACGTTATAGCGTAGGTCTTGATTGCCGGGTCGTCCGGGCCAGCCGCCCCGTCAAAACTCGACTTCGACGGCAGCGCCCTTTTGGATGGCCTGATCCAGCACCGCCGCGGCCACGGCCAAGTCCTGCAGACCAACGCCGGTGCCGTCGAACAGGGTGATCTCGTCCGGTGTTCTGCGACCAGGATGATCACCGTTGATCACCGCCCCGATCTCGGTGATTTCCACCTCGCTCAGTGCTCCGCTGGCGATCGCGTGTTGCGCTTCGCCGATGCTGACCGATTGCGCGATCTCGTCAGTAAAGACGGCGGCCCGCGCCACCAGGGCTGCGTCCACCTCCTGCTTGCCCTTGGTGTCCGTTCCCATACAAGCGATGTGGGTGCCGGGGCGGATCTGAGCGTTCATCAGGATCGGCGCAAAACTCGATGTGATGGTCACGATCACGTCCGACTGCGCCCCTAACTCGTCGAGGCTGACGGATTGGAATGGCAGGCCCAGGTCACGCGCGGTCTTTTCCAGCGCTTCCAGCTTTTCCGGCGTGCGGTTCCACCCGACCACGCGTTCGAAATCGCGCTGCTCGGCAACCGCCTGCAACTGAAAGCTGGCCTGATGCCCGGCGCCGACGATACCGAGAACCTTCGCATCCTCGCGGGCCAGATGCGCCACCGACACGGCCGCGGCGGCGGCGGTGCGCAATGCGGTCAGAAGGTTGCCACCGATCACGGCCCGGCACTTGCCGGTATCGGCGTCGAAGAGGAATATTGTGGATTGGTGATTGGTAAGCCCCTTCGCGGCGTTGCCCGGCCAGTAACCGCCTGATTTCAGGCCAAGGTTCAGGGTCTCCCGATCAAAGCCCGACTTGAACCCGTAAAGTGCGTCCGCGTGGCCGATCGCCTCGCGTATCACCGGGAAATTGCGGGCTTCGCCGGCAGACATTGCTGCAAAGACCTTCTCGACCGCCTCAAAGGCAGCCTCTCGGGACATCAGGTCGGCGATTTTACGTTCGGGTACGATCAGCATTCTTTGGTCCTGCAATCTGAAGAAACAAGGTTAGAAAAGCGGCCCGGCGCCGGTTGCGACTGCGACGCCCGGCACGAGTGGCCGGGCGTCCGTGTCGGCATCATGCCTGGATTTGGCCTTTTGCCATTCCGTGATAGACCAGCCCGCCGAGGATTGCGCCGATCACCCAGTTGTAACCGGACAGGAACGCGAACCAGGGAACCCAGACGGTCGCCACCGAGAAGATCGCTGCCAAAGCGAAGGCCTTCACCGCCGCGCCGTTCCAACCATTGTCGTAGTGATAGATCCCGCCCTCCATGTTGTAGAGGTCGTCCTCGTTCAGTTCCTGCTTCCGGTGCCAATAGTAGTCGACGATCATGATCCCGAAGATCGGGGCCAGCGTCGCGCCCAAAGTGTTGACGAAACCGCTGATCCCGAACTGGCTGATGAAGCTGTTCCAGAAACCGCCGATCACCAGCGCGAAGAGCGACGTGATGAGACCTGCCTTGCGGAAGCTGATTTTTTCCGGGGACAAGTTGGCGATGCCGTTGACGGCCGGGATGAAGTTCGCGACCAGGTTGATGCCCACGGTGGCGGCGAAAAAGGTGATGGCCGCGATCACGCCCAGCAGCACGCTGTCCGTCCGCTCGACGATCTCTGTCGGATTGATGATCTCTTCGCCAAAGACCACGGCTGCACCACCGGTCGTCAACAGCGCCAGCGCCGAGAACAGGATCATGTTGAACGGCAGGCCGGCCAGGTTGCCCAGGATCATCGTCGGCTTGTCCTTGGCATAGCGCGAAAAGTCACTGAAGTTGATCATCACCGCGGCGAAATAGGCCACCATGGTTCCGACAATGGCGACAAAGCCCTTGAACTCGGTCGCGAAGGTGCCCTCGGGATTGGCGAAGATCGTCGCCGTGGCCGACAGCAATTGCCCGTCCGAGCGTTGCCACAGCACGATGACCAAGCCGATCATCACCAGATAGACGAAGGGTCCGGCGATGTTCAGAAAGGTTTCGACCCAGTTCATGCCGCGCCAGAAGATGACGATGTGAAAGGCCCAGACGATCACGAAGGACATCCAGTCGATCCCGGTCAGCCCGAGGAACTCCGCGCCGCCGCCGGCGCCAGTGATCGAGCGGATCAATAGCGCAAGCGCCGTCGATGCAAAATAGACCTGAACGCCGTACCAGAAGACCGCCACCGTTGCCCTGAGAATCGCGGGCAGTTTCGCCCCTTGCGTGCCCAGACTGGCGCGCGCGAAGACCGGATAGGGGATGCCGTATTTTTCGCCCGCCGCGCCGGACAGGTTGACCATCCACATCACGAAAAGCCCGGCGAAGATGAGCGCGGCAAAGGCGGTCCAACCGCCGACGCCGAATGAAATGAAAAGCGACGCCACCAGCGAATAGCCGAACAGCGACTGCACGTCATTTGCCCAGATGTTGAAGATGGCAAACCACCCCCATGTCTTTTCGTCGTCACCCACCGGGTTCAGCGTGCTGTTCCCCTCGGGGTCCAAAGTGCCGCCATGGGTGACATGGTGTTGATCGATTGTGGTCATTCCTCACTCCCTTCTCGTCGGATCGCGAGCTTTTGCTCTCCTCCCGCGAACCACTGGATATCTTGCGTCAGAAGGCCTTGCCGCGGGCCGAAACAGGCCACAAGGTTTCGACCTTGCCGTTCCGAACGCCCACGTACCAGTCATGCACGTTGCAGGTCGGATCGCAGTGGCCCGGCACGAGGCGCAGCTTGTCGTTGACCTTGAGAACGCCGTTCGGATCTCCGATCACGCCATGCTCGTCCGAGCATTTCAGGTACTCCACGTCGTTGCGGCCATAGATGAAGGGCAGCCCGCTATCGACCGACTGCGCCTTGAGGCCGGCGTCGCAGATCGCCTTGTCCGGCTTGGCATGGCTCATGACGCTGGTCAGGATGAACAGCGCGTTTTCCCATTCGCCCTGGTCGATGCGATTTCCGTCCTTGTCCAGGATCCGGCCGTAGTCGGCATCCATGAAGGCGTAGGAACCGCATTGAAGTTCATTGTAAACACCTGAATTGGACTCGAAATAGTAGGATCCGGTGCCGCCGCCGGAAACCAGTTCCGGCTCTAGTCCTGCCGCCTTGAGGCCCTCGACCGCGTCCTTGACCTGAGCAATCGCGAGATCGAGTTTATCCCTGCGCGCCTCGTAGGTGTCGAGATGCTGCATAGCCCCCTGATAGGCCTGAATGCCGGTAAACTTCAGGTTGGGCGCCGCGTCGATGGCCCGGGCGATCTCGACGACGGCACCGGTCGTGGTCACGCCGCACCGCCCCGCGCCACAGTCGATTTCGACAAAGCACTCGATCTGCGTGCCGTGCTTCTGCGCAGCGGCCGACAGATCCGCGACGTTTTCGATGTCATCGACGCAGACGATGGTGCGGGCGCCAAGGTTGGGCAGCCGTGCAAGTCGGTCGATCTTGGCAGGATCGCGCACCTGATTCGAGACCAGGATATCCTTGATGCCGCCGCGGGCGAAGACCTCGGCCTCCGAGACCTTCTGGCAGCAGACGCCGACCGCGCCGCCCAACTCCTCCTGCAGCTTGGCCACGTCCACCGACTTGTGCATCTTTCCATGCACCCGGTGGCGCATCCCGTGCGCCTTGGCGTAGTCGCCCATCTTCCTGATGTTGCGCTCCAGCGCGTCCAGATCGAGGATCAGGCACGGCGTCTGGATTTCGCTTTCGTCCATGCCGATTGCGGCGGGGATGTCGAAGCCCACTTCGAGGTCGTCGAGTCTGAGTTGTGCGTTCATTGATTCTGTTCCCTTCATTTGAGCCACGGCAGCTTGTCGAGATCCACGTTTCCGCCGGTGACGATCACGCCGACGCGCTTGCCTTTGAATGTGTTCGGGTTCTTCAGGATCGTCGCCACCGGCACGGCCGAAGACGGCTCCATCACCACCCGCAGAAATTTCCAGGTCAGTTTCATCGCGTCCACGATCTCCTGTTCGGACGCCGTGTGAATGTCGGTCACGAAGTTCGACACGAAGTGCCAGGTGTTTTCCTTCAGCGGCACCTTCAGCCCGTCGGCAACAGTTTCGGGGGCGTCGTCGGCGATGATATGCCCTGCCCTGAACGATCGGAATGCGTCGTCGGCCTGCTCCGGTTCCGCTGCGAAGATCTTTGTTTCGGGCGCAAGGTTCGAAACTGTAAGGCAGGTGCCGGAAATCATTCCACCGCCGCCGATGGGCGCTACGACGGCATCCAGCCCGCCGGTCTGTTCCAGCAGTTCGGCCGAACAGGTTGCCTGGCCTGCGATCACGCGCGGATCGTTGTAGGGATGCACGAACTCGGCCCCGGTGCGGGCCTGAACCTCGGCAAAGACCGCCTCGCGCGACGTTGTGGAGGGCTCGCATTCGGTGATCGTACCGCCATAGCGGCGCACCGCGTCCTTCTTGGCCTGTGGCGCGGTGCGCGGCATCACCACGTTGCAGGGAATGCCCCTGCGGCCCGCGGCATAGGAAAGCGACAGTGCATGGTTGCCCGAAGAATGTGTGGCGACGCCCTTGCGCGCCATCTCCTCGCTCAGACCGAACACTGCGTTGCAGGCGCCACGGACCTTGAACGCGCCAGCCTCCTGAAAATTCTCGCATTTGAAGAACAGTTCGGCGCCGGTCAGGTCGTTCAGATAATCCGACGTCAAGACCGGCGTGCAGCGGATATGCGGCCTGATCCGGTCATGCGCCGCGCGCATGTGGTCGATCGTCAGGTCGGCTCCGGTAGTGTGATCCAGCATGGCTGATCTCCTTACGCTGCCGCTTTGGCCGAGTCCGCGCCGGACGCGCGGTAATGGTTCTGGGCCGCCGCCACGCCGCTGCCCAACCGGATGTCGAGGCCGAGATCGGCCATCACCATCTCGGCGGTCGCGATGCCGGACAGCGCCAGAACGTCGGTCAGTTGGCCGAGATGGCCGATACGGAACACCTTGCCGGCAACCTCGCCAAGGCCGGTGCCGAAGGCGACGTCATATTTCAAGGCCGCATGGGTGACGATGTCGGTCGCATTGAACCCTTCCGGCGTTCGGATCGCGCTCACGGTGTCGGAATAGAGATCCGGGCTTGCGGCACACAACTCCAGCCCCCAGGCCCGAACCGCCGCGCGCACGCCTTCCGCGATGCGGTGGTGTCGGGCAAAGACGTTCTCAAGCCCTTCTTCCAGCAACATGCCGGTGGCCAGCTTCAGCCCGTTCATCAATCCGACCGGCGGCGTGTAGGGAAAGCCGTTGCCGGCATATCCCCGCGCCATGTCGTCGATATCGAAGAAGGTGCGCGGCAGCCCGGCCGTCTTGGAGGCGGCAATCGCCCTGTCGGAAAACCCGAGGATCGCCAGACCCGCAGGCAGCATGAACCCCTTCTGGCTGCCGGTCACCGCGATGTCGACGCCCCATTCGTCGAAACGGAAATCCATCGAAGCGATGGAGCTGACGCCATCGACAAAGAGCAGCGCCGGATGGCCCGCCGCGTCGAGCGCGCGACGAACGGCGGCGATGTCCGATTTAACACCGGTCGCGGTCTCGTTGTGGGTTGCCAGAACGGCCCTGATCTCGTGCCCGGTGTCGGCGGTCAGGATATCCTCGTAGCGGTCAGCCGGCAGGCCCTCGCCCCAGGGGGTCTCGACGATCCGCACGTCAAGCTCATGGCGCTGGCACATGTCGATCCAGCGGTGTGAGAACATGCCGTTGCGCGCCGCCAGGATCTTGTCGCCGGGAGAAAGCGTGTTGGTCAAAGCGGTTTCCCAACCGCCCGTGCCGGTCGAAGGATAGATGAAGATCTTGGCATGGTCCGACTTCAGCACCTTGCGGACATTGTCGAGGCACGGGTTAAGGATCTGCCCGAACACCGGCGAGCGGTGGTCTATGGTCGGCATGTCGCACGCCTTGCGGATCGCTTCCGGCATGTTGGTCGGGCCGGGAATGAAGACGGGGTTCTGGAAGTTCATGGCGGGGTCCTTTCCAATTTGACCACACTCTACCGTACTCCGTCCGAGTTCCCTATTTTTTTGAAATTATTTTTCAAAATCTGCGAAATTGGAATAGTGCTGCATTGTCATGATGTTATGTTTTTCATATCGTGATATCGATTTTCATGCCGTGATGGACAGATCTTATGAAAACGCCGAAAAATCCCGATTCGGATCCCCGCCGAGCGCGCGGCCGGCCCCGTGAAGGCGGGTCCGCCGCCGAACAAAACATCATCAAGTCGCTGGACCGGGCGATAGAGGTCTTCGATTATCTTAGCTCACTTCAAGGTGCTTCCCTGACCGGGCTGGCGAGCGATCTCGATCAGTCCCCGGCCACGGTCTACCGAATTCTGGTCACGCTCGAAGCCCGCGGGCTCGTCGAATTTGATCCGGCGATGCAACTCTGGCACGTCGGACCGCAGGCTTTCGTGATCGGCGCCCGGTTCTTGCGCCGCTCCAGTCTTGCGGAACGCGCCCGGCCATTGCTGAGGCGATTGATGATGGAAACAGGCGAAACCGCCAATCTTGGAATTGCACAGGGCCAGTCCGTTCTGTTCGTCAGCCAGGTGGAAACCCAATCCAGCATCCGGGCCTTCTTTCCGCCAGGCACAACCTCGCCCTTGCACGCGTCAGGGATCGGCAAGGCGCTGCTCGCCCATATGGAGGAAAGCCAAGTCACGCTCACTCTGTCGTCCGGCAAGCTGGAACGGTTCACCGAATTCACCATCTGCGACCCGGCCCAACTGGGTCAGGAACTGCAGAACATCCGCGCGTGCGGTTTCGCGTTCGACAACGAAGAAAAGAACATCGGAATGCGCTGCATCGCAGCCCCGGTATTCGGTCCGCACGGCGAGGCGGTCGCCGGCCTGTCGGTTTCCGGCCCGACCAGCCGGATCACCCACGAAAACGTCGAGCCTTTCGCAAAAGCAGTCGTGGACGCTGCAAAGGAACTGTCACGTTCGATAGGCGGCGAACCCGTCCAGCAGCCGTCCTGACTTGGGAAAATTTTCGACCTAAGAGTCAGCGAGACAGTGCTGATTGTTTCGCGGTGCAAGGCGTCACTGAGCGGTCGCCAGCCAAATGACAGCAAGCAGGACAGGCTGATGCACGAGGTAAACCAACAGGCTATGTCGGCCCGGCCAGGCCGCTAAATTCGTCCAACTTCCCGCTGGCCGGTTTCGCAAGCGATTCCAAGACCCGCGATCACTCAGGAATTTCCCCGCTGACACCCCAATCAGGAAAGGCGCAAGCCACGGAAACACCGGTTCAAAATCCAACGATGCCGGCGTTTGCTGCGAAAGACCGATCCAAGCCAGCGCCGGGCTGTTCAGCGCCTCGAACCGATAGAGATCGGGTAGAATGAACACAACCGCCGCGGCAACCAGCGTGACCGGAACCGGTGCCCTGAGGAACAACAGCCCGATCAGGCTGGCCGCACAAATAGAATGCAAGATGCCGAAATAGACAAAGCGATCGGGCATGGCGGCGTAGGTGACCGCTGTGACCAAGCCGGCCGCTGCTGCGATCCTCAACAGACGCTTGAAGAACGCGCGCCAACGGATCCGCTGACCGTGGGCGAGGTATAGGCTTGTGCCGGCGAGAAACAGAAAGCTTTCGGCAACAAGACGCGCAAAGAATGCCCAGCCTCCGCCGAGCGTGGTTCCGGCGGGAATCTGCCCCATGAGCTCCAGGTCCCGGGCAGTGTGAAACACCACCATCGCCGCAAGCGCGGCAGTTCGCATGAGATCCAGGGTTATGATGCGGCTGGACGGAACACGCGTCGCGAAACCCTCGTGTCCAATGCTTGTCATGGCCAAATCGTCTTTGCTGTTGTCGGCCGCACGAAACATCTGCCTAGGATGACGGCCGAACCCGGAACAACCGGCAAAGCAATGCCAGCAAGCCTAAGTTCACCAGGGGCGCAGCCGCAGCAAGATAGGGCCACGTACTTGTGTCGAATACATCGATGAACCAGATCCAAGGCAGGCCAAGCGGGATCAAGTAGACGCCCGACAAGGGATCCTGCGGGCTGCCAAACAAACCGACCACCCCGATCACGAAGATGGCCAAGGCGAAAATGTAGAAGGCGGCGAAGACCATCAATACGATCCGGCAGGCTTTTCTCAATCGTGTGTCACCCTTTTGCGTTTCCCTGTTGGCGCAGTCCGTGCGATCCGTCCCCATGTTAGGTCAATTGGGAAGCTCAAGGCTAGCGGCATGATCAAGTCTGAGCCTGCTTCGAATACGCGCAATCCAAATTGAAGCACCGGCCAAACCTAGGAAGGTGCCGACGATCGGCAGCAACCCGGAGGCACCGCCTCTGCAACTCGCAAACCTTGGGTTGCTTTCGGTGCAATACTGCCGCGCCATGTGGCGCGGCGTCGTTCGGTGTCTCCGGAAAGGGTCAAAGCGTGCCTTCGTTCACCAGCGACTCGATCCCTCCAGTAGTACCGTCGCTATATCCGATGCAGCGCCATTGCGCCCGCTGTTCGCCGACGCCTGCGATAACCTCGGTTCCCGCCTCGGAGTAGGATGAACTGAGCAGCACAACGTCGGGGTTGTTCGTCACTCTCGTCACATCGCGCAGGCATGCCTGCTCGGCCACCGATGGTCCGGAACTGCCGCCTGTATCTTCGACACACGCGACGAGCCCCAAGGATGAAAAACCAAAGGCCGCGAGTTTGAATGCAGTCATAGTTTTCATTTCATATCCCTCTATTTTGTTCATTGGTCTTCGGTAATTGCGGGGGCGAATTCCGTTTTCTGATTGTTTTTTGTCGAGCATTCCAATTTTGGATTTGACAAAATCCGGCTCGCGGCTTTTGGGGAAAACTCCTGCACCGTCGTCATTCAACTCGCAACCGCGGATTCCCTGCGGAAATTCGGCGCCAGTAGATGACAGGCTCGCCGTGGCGGCAATTGCAGGACAACCGATTTCCACTATGATCCACCCCCAAGGGTAAATTTTGCCGACAATTCCCGTCGGGTCAACACCGGCGAAACGCGACCTGATCGACCCGCTTCCCGTTGGATTGCCTTGGAGACCCGATTAAGCTGAATTTCAGGGAGATAGCGTGATGGTGAAAAGACATTCAATTCCGCTGGTCATTGCGATCGCAACGGGTGTGCCAACGGCGTTGCTCGCCGAAGCCGACGGCCCCGACTTTTTCGCGGTGGTCAATGTCGCTGAGGACGACGTTCTGAACATCCGGTCCGAACCCGACGCATCCAGCGCAAAGGTCGGAGCGATCCCGCCCCACGCATCCGGAATACGCAATCTGGGCTGCGAAGGTGGCTTGAGTTTCGCCGAATGGAGCGAGGCAACCCAGGCCGAACGTGATGCGGCAGCCAGAAAACGCTGGTGCAAGATTGAATATGACGGGGTAACCGGATGGGTCGCCGCACGCTTTCTGGGCGAAGGGTCCGCGCCTTCGGTTCAACCTGCATTCAATTGCTCGGAGGCATCGGGCGAGGTCGAAATCGCAATCTGCGCTGATCCCTGGCTGGCGCGTCTGGATCATGAGCTGAACCGCCTTTACCAGCTTGCAGTCACGGGAAAACATGCGACCAACGATCGGCTACGGGAACTGAAAGCCGTTCAACGAGGCTGGATCAAGGGCCGCAACGACTGTTGGAAATCAAGTGGCCGTATGCGCGACTGTATATCCGCCCAATACGTCATGCGGATCGACGAGCTTCGCACCGGATATGCGGACGCCAGAAGTGCCGATGGTGCCGGAGATTCCCTTGGACCGTTTCCCTATGTCTGCGAGGGGCTGGATGCGGCGTTGTCGGTGACCGTAGTGAACGCGGATCCGTCCAGCCTGTCGATTAGGTGGCGCGACCAGTGGGTGACGCCGGTACAGGTGCCTTCCGGTTCCGGGGCGCGTTACCAGGCGGAACTCGACGGCGGCCTGTTCGAGTTCTGGATGAAAGGCGACGGGGCGATGCTGTCCTTGCCCGGACAAGGCGACTTCGACTGCAGGCGGGACGAAATCGGCTAGGCTTTCCGGCCCTGTTTCGGGGCTCACCCGTCTTTTTCCATCTTGTCGATCAACTCATAATCGGTCGGCGGATCGGCGCAGATACCTGGTCCGCACTCAAGCAACGTCGACACGGCGTTCACTAGAGCCAGCCCAAGCATCAGGAAAAACGAAACCTTGGCCAGATTGCTTCCGCCGAAACGCTGTCTGTCCGCTGCCTGTTCCGCCGATCTGTATTGCCCCTCGAACAAAAGCATGACCGCCGTTCCGAGGATGATCAGAAAGAAGAAGATCCCCGCCCAAGTGTAGTAATGCAAGCCCAGAACCGGCGAGCCGTAGTGGCCGGTTCCGGGTACGATGTGCAGCAGAATTTGACGTATCGACACGCTGACCCCGAAGATCGCCGCAATCAGCATGAGGCCGTAATTTCGCGGCCGGGCACCGTACAGCAGGTTCAGCCCAAGCCCGAAGCCGACCGCCACGAACCCGACGCGCTGCAGAAGACACAAAGGACAAGGCAATTCATAGAGGGCGACCTGGTAGACGTAGGCGAGGATCAGAACGACACAAACCGCCAGCATTCCAAGGGCGTTCAGGGTTCTGGACATTTCGGCGGTCATGTTCATGGCACCCTGTCACAAATGAATCGTCAGAACGGTCGTTGCATGGAACTTCAGCCAATATGCGCTCATCACGACCGTGATGCCGAACAGAACAAGCGCTGAGGTCTGGCGGTCAGACCAAGCCAATCCCATGCAAACCGCCAGCAACAGGAACAACAAAGCAATCATGGCGCGGATCCCTCGCTACTCTCGGCACCAGGACATTGAAATTACAATGTCCGCCATGGCTGCACGTGACGAGCCTCTTGTCGCTCAATGTTGTCGTACAGCGCTGCGAAACCGCGCGTCCTTCACATGAAGCGCACGCACGGGACTTGATTTGAACTTACCGTTCTCTGGCAACGATACTACCCAAATTGCGAGTGAAAATCAATAATTTCTGTTTCTTTTCTTGAGGTTGCGCGTGAGGGAACACCGCAGTTGCCAGAACCAAGACCGGTCGATAGGATTTTCGAGGAAAGGACAGGCGAAAACAACAAAGGGAATTCACCCCGTGATCGAAGCCCTTGACCGACTTTTCGATGCCCTTCCCTATCTGGCGCTTTTCGTAGCGATTTCGCTTGGCTACCTGGTCGGCAAGTTCACCGTCGGGCGTTTCGTGCTTGGGGGCATTGCCGGAACTCTGCTTGTCGGTGTTGGTGTCGGGCAGTTCGGCGTCGAACTCGACAGCGGCGTCAAGACAGTCTTTTTCGCGCTTTTCATCTATGCGGTGGGCTATCAGGGCGGTCCCCAATTCGCGCACGCGCTGAACCTGCGTTCGTTGAACGAGCTGGTCTCGGCCTTCGCCATGTGCTTCGTCGGTTTGCTATGCGTCCTGGCCGCCGCCTGGCTGTTTCACCTCGACCGCGGCACCGCTGCGGGGCTGGCGGCCGGCGGCCTCACACAGTCGGCGATCATCGGCACGGCCAGCGGCGCGATTTCCAAGCTCGACGTCCCGGCCGACCTGATGCGGACCATGGAGACGAATGTCGCGGTGGGCTACGCCGTGACCTATATCTTCGGATCGCTCGGACCGATTCTGATCGCGACTTGGTTCATCCCGATGTTGATGAAATGGGATATCCGGGCCGAGGCCATCAAGCGGGCCGAAGAAATGGCCGGCGGGCGTACCGTACTGGGGCCGGGCCAGTTCAACGCGGTACGGGACGTGGTCACGCGGTTCTACGCCGTCTCCGACGCCAGCGCCGCGATCGGCAAGCACGTGCTCGAGGCCGACGGCGAGATTGCGGATGCGGCCGTGGAGTCGGTGATACGGAACGGAGATGCTCAGGATCTGACAAAGGAAACGGTGATCGCCGCCGGAGATGTCATAGCCCTGTCCGGCCCGACCGCACTGGTCCAGCAAGCTGCACGCTATTTCGGCCCCGAGGTCACGCCGCCCGAAGGTTTTGAACTGGTTCAGGAAAGCCGCGAAATCATCCTCACCAACCGCGACATCGTGGGCATGGAACTGCAGGACATGCATGACAGGGCCGGGATCGACCTTCGTCATGGCGTGTTCCTCACGAGCGCTCGTCGGCTTGGCCGTGAATTGCCGATCGCGCCAAAGCTCACGCTTCGCCGTGGCGACGAGTTGCATTTCACGGGCGCGCCAAAGGATCTCGACCGGATCGAAAAGCTGCTCGGCTACAAGATCTCGGCCGCCGCCATCACCGATTTCATCTTTTTCGGTCTCGGCCTTGCCATCGGGTTCCTTCTCGGGATGATCCAGTTCCAGATCGGCGGCGTCCCGGTCAGCATCGGCACCGGTGGCGGCTGCCTGTTGTCGGGCCTTTTTTTCGGCTGGCTTCACAGCACGCATCAACGCTTTGGGGCCCTGCCGGTCGGCGCCTCGAACTTCCTGCGGGACTTCGGCCTGGCTGTCTTTGTCGGCGCGGTGGGCATCTCGGCGGGCCCGCAGGCACTTGAAACCCTTCGCGAGTCCGGCCTGACCTTGTTCTTGCTGGGCGTGGCGGTCACGATCATCCCGCAGATCGTGGTATTCTTCTTTTCCTATTACGTCCTGCGCATCCGCAACCCGATCGAAGCGCTCGGCTGCCTCGTCGGCGGGCGCAGCGCCAACCCGGGTTTCGCCGCGCTGCTTTCCAAGGCCGGCAACGCCACGCCGGTTGTATCCTTTACGGTGACCTACGCGGTCGCGAACGTGTTTCTTACGCTTTGGGGCCCGATCATCATCGGCGTGATCACGACCAACCCGACCCCATGATTGACGGAGATTTCCAATGGACGATCTGGACATTGCCAAGCTGGCCACACTCAGCCCATTCGAGCTCAAGGACAAGTTGATCGAAATCGCCGGTTCGGATGCCGACCGGATGATGCTCAATGCCGGGCGGGGGAACCCGAATTTTCTCGCCACACTGCCCCGGCGCGCCTTTCTCAGGCTGGGCGAGTTCGCGATGCAAGAGGCCGAACGCTCTTATTCCTATCTCAACAGCGGGTTCGGCGGGATTCCCGAGACGGAAGGGATCGTGCAGCGGTTCGAGGCCTATTCGAACCATCATGAATCCGATCCGGGCGTGACTTTCATCCGGTCCGCAGTGTCCTACGTTCGTGACCAACTGGGTCTTAGCCGTCAGGAATTTCTCAGCGAAGCGGTCTGCGCCTTTCTTGGTTGCAACTACCCGGTGCCGCCCCGGATGCTGCGCCATGCCGAGGAAATCGTGAAGGCCTATGTCGCACAGGAAATGTACGGGTTGGTGCCGAAACAGGGTGATTTCTCGCTTTTCGCCACCGAGGGTGGAACGGCGGCGATGACCTATATCTTCCAGACATTGAAGCACAACCTGCTCGTCCAGGCAGGCGACAAGGTCGCGCTGGGAACGCCGATCTTTTCGCCCTATCTGGAGATCCCGCCATTGCCGGGCTACGATCTCGAGGTCGTGGACATCCGCATGGAAGAGGAGGACGACTGGCAGTTTCCCGAAACCGAGTTGAAGAAACTGGAAGATCCGGCAGTCAAGGTCTTCTGCGTGGTCAATCCCAGCAATCCACCGTCAGCAAAACTGTCGCGCGCCTCGCTCGACCGGATCGCGGATATCGTCAACGGCCCGCGCAAGGATCTGATCATCGTCACCGATGATGTCTATGGCACCTTTGCGGATGATTTCGTCTCGCTCTTTGCGCGCTGCCCGCGCAATACGCTGTGCGTCTATTCCTTTTCCAAGTATTTCGGTGCGACCGGCTGGCGGCTTGGCGTCATCGGATTGCATGACGACAACGCCCTGGATGCCGCCCTCGATGCGCTTTCGGAAAAGGCCAAGAAGGTGCTCGACCGGCGCTACATGTCCCTCACGACCGAGCCGAGGTCCCTGCGCTTCATCGACCGGCTGGTGGCGGACAGCCGCGCCGTCGCGCTCAATCACACTGCGGGCCTGTCGCTTCCCCAACAACTGCAGATGACGCTGTTTGCATTGAACGGACTCATGGACATCGACGACCGTTACAAGGACGCCGCGAAACGCCTGGTTCGGCACCGCTTCGATACACTGTACATGAACATGGGCACCAAACCGGAGCTCGATGAAAACGACATCGCCTATTACACGCTGATCGACCTCAAGAAACTGGCCGAACGCCTGTACGGCGAGGCCTTTGCGAAATGGTTCGAGGACAACAACAAGGCGACCGATTTCCTGTTCCGTCTGGCCGATGAAACAGGCGTGGTTCTGCTGCCCGGAAAAGGATTCGAGGTGGTCGACCCTTCCGCCCGCGTGTCGCTCGCCAACCTGACCGAGCACGACTACGCCAGCATCGGAAAGTTCTCACGCCGGGTTCTGGACGAATACTATGGCGATTTTGCCGGAGATTGATGGATTGATTGCGTTGGGGCACACAAAAACGGCCTCGGGGCGTATTGCTTCGGGCGGTTTTGATACGCCGGATGCGGGAGCAGGATTTGGCCTTTGTCGAACAACGGGGTCGCCATGATGTAACGAAAGGCGACCTTAAGTTCGAATCCTGATCTCTCCGCCACCCATGCCTGTCTCACTTCAGTGGTGTTTTTTGCCCCGGAATTGCGTCGCAATTCCCGCGGGGGAAGTGTCAGAGGAAACCAGCTTGAGAAGGGCAGGGCGGTTTCGTAGCTTCCGCCCATGACTAATCGATCGCCGTTTCGCTACTTCAAAACCAGCCCTGAGGTCATTCGCCTAGCGGTAATGCTGTACATCCGATTTCCGCTCTCGTTGCGGAACGTCGAGGATCTTCTCCACGAGCGCGGCATCGACGTGAGCCACGAAGCTGTTCGATTTTGGTGGCACCGGTTCGGCCCGATGTTCGCTGCCGAGATCAGGAAACGCCGGATCAATGGTATGAAGTCCAGCCACTGGCGGTGGCACCTCGACGAGATGTTCGTGAAGATCAACGGTGAGCGGCACTACCTGTGGCGCGCCGTCGATCACGAAGGCGAGGTGCTGGAGAGCTTTGTCACCAAGAGCCGGGACAAGAAGGCCGCGCTCAAATTCCTCAAGAAAGCAATGAAGAAGCACGGTCCGTGCGCGCGCTACGTCACGGACAAGCTGCGCTCCTATGGCGCGGCGATGAAGGATCTCGGTATCGAGGACAGGCAGGAGACGGGTCGCTGGCTGAACAACCGGGCAGAGAACTCGCACCTCCCCTTCCGACGACGGGAGCGGGCCATGCTCCGGTTCCGGCGGATGCGAAGTTTGCAGAAGTTCGCCTCCGTCCACGCCTCCGTCACCAATCACTTCAACCAGGAACGCAGCCTCTCAAGCAGACATCTCTTCAAGGCCAACCGCACCGCCGCTCTTGCCGAGTGGCGCGGTCTCTGCGCGGTATAAACGACAGTGTCACTGTCCTAGCAGAGACGAGTTCGAATTCGTCTGACAGCACCTTTGGCGACAATGACAACGAAACCAATGCTGCAAATTTTGATGATGGAGACTCATCCTTTTGGCATTTGCGGGGTGGCATCGGGTACGAAAGCCCGCTGACGGGCCTGTCGCCCAACACCGCTTGGCGAACCGAGATCTGGGGCCAGTATACGCCAGACCGCCTTCCGTCCGTCGAAGAATATTTCCTTGGTGACCGCTATGCTCTGCGTGGATACCGGTTTGACGAAGTAGATGGAGACTCTGGGATTTCAGCAATCTTCGAGGTGTCTCATTCATATTTTCCCAGTTCCAAGAGCGTACATCGCCTGACGCCCTTCGCATTTTTTGACGTCGGCTATGTTTCGAACAATGATCCTGCCAGTTTCGAAGTTGATAGTGCTACACTGGCATCAACCGGACTCGGGCTGGATGTGGAGTTCAAGCGGAATTTCTTCTTGTCCGGATATGTCGGCGTGCCCCTTCGGGACGGTCCCTTGACCGACTCTGGCGATCCCGGAGCGTATCTTGCTCTGACAACAAGTTGGTGAGGACATTATGAAACTGAACAGCATTGCTTTCCTGATTGCTACTTGTTTGGTCGCCCAACTGTCGGCAACTCAAGGTATCGCCGGAGGAAATCACTACGGATGGTGCCGGGGCGTCGGCAACCCTCACCAGTCCAGCCAGGGTTGTGGGCAAGTTGGAGGGCAAGGTCCTAACTATCAGGTTACAGGCCCAACCCAGCCGACCGCCAATCAAATTCCGCCGAAGGGCACAGCGCAAACGCCTCCTTCGGTGACCGTTCCAGTACTTGCACCAGCGGCGATCCCTATCGCGATCCCCGGAAAGGTTCCGATTGCCACCCCGATAGCGGTCTACGGCCAAGTCCCTCCGCTGGCGACAGGCCCGACCACCACCCCTCCGTTGACCCCGGTTGCGGCACCAATCCAATTCCCGACGGCTGTTCCGGGTCAAGTTCCGGTTGCCGTTCCAGGTCAAGTTCCGCCATTGGCCACCAGGCCAACGGCAACTCATGTCGCAGTACCCGGACACCCCAAACCTCAGGGAGTTGTTTCAATCGTGCGCCCCAAGCCGAAGCCGGCCAAGGGAACGGTATCGCAACCAGGCGCGGTTCAAGTGACACACCATCAAACGCACCAATCCAATCCCAGGAAACATGACCATGTCGCGGCAACGCCCGGTCGACATGATGCCCATGATCTACCCAGATTCCGGGATGGCGCAGCCAATGAGGAATGGGAATGCGTTGCCAGTGGCTTTGGACAACGTCGATATGATGAGGGGCGCGGCGTGTTACTGAACAGCGGTGCTCTGCGGCATCTAGGGAACGTAGACGCGATGGCCCGGGATGTTCCAGCACGGCACCCGAAGCACGCCGGATGTATCATTTCGGTCAGAAGAAACCGGCAATAGCTTACCCCTCGCGAGATCGCTGATAGCCGGCTTTGTTCAATGCTGAGTCAACCGGCTAAACCTGGTTTGATTTGACAGTACCAAGCGCGGGGGCGCAGCCGTCCGCTGCGGCGATGCCGGACACCAAGGCTACCGAGTACGTCGGGGCAAGTCTCGCCTGTAGTCGCGGTCCGGGCAATCAGGCCCGGACCGTTTTTCGCGTGGTGCAGGAAATCGGTAGTTCCTTCAAATTCAGTTCGTTTCAACCCGCACCAAACGCGGCTCACTCGATCCCGATGATCAGGTGGTAGTCGGCGTTTGACTGTCCACGGTTGATCACCTCGACGACGTGATCGCCGGATTGCCAAAGCTGGCCGCGGTATTCCTGTGCGGAATCCACCATGTCGAGCAGGAAGGAGCCATCCGGGTTGAAAATCTGGTAGGACATTCCCGGCACATTCGAAGCCACCCGAACATAAAGGAACTGCTCGGCATTCGCCCCCAGCAGGTAGCGTACGGAACTGCCGGGTGTCAGTGTCGCGGGGATTTCGGCACCGGTAGTTCCGGCCGAGAACCGGACACGCTCTTCGTTGGTCGTCGGTCCGGATTGGCCTGACGCGCCGGCCATCGCGCCGCCACCGTCGTCCATTGCGTTCACCAGGCTCAGTTCACCGACAACGCCATCTGACCAGACGATGCACTTGTACTCGCTCCCACCGAGATCGCGCAGCATCACGACGGTGCCCGCTTCCGAGAATGTCGAACTCAGGACCTCACCGCCCTTGGCGTCAGGCGTACCTGTGGCGCGGAGGGCGTCGATGCAGGCGTCTGCCGCCTCCATGTTCTCGGAGGCAAGCGCCGGAGTGACAAGGCACCCTGCCAGAAGCAGGGCGTTTGCAAAACGGTTTCTCACAGGAGATCTCCTTTTCAGCAGTCCTGCGCAGGCAACATGGTGACGTCGGAATAGACCCCGTTGCTGGTTGTGATCCGCGCACAGGCACCGGTCGAGCTGTTGAACCACCAGGAGGTCAGCCCGTCGGAACGTATGTTCTGATAACCAAGGTTCTGGATGCCCATCTCGGCTTGGCCGGCGCGGGCGCCCTCGAAAGAGGAAAGATCGGAGGAAGAGCCGACCGCTGGTGCGCCGGTCGATGCCGTTCCGCCGGTATCCTCGACACAGGCGGCAAGCGGCAGGATTGCGGCGGCGACAGCTGCGAGTTTCATTTTCATATGTTATCTCCTTGTTGGGTTTTGGGTTTTTCTTAAAGTCGTCCGATATATTGTCTGCCAAGCCTATCCGTCATCGCCCGTGATTGGCAACGATTTCGGCGACCAGGGGCACGCCGAAGGCGGCGATATTGTTTGCGGAATTCATCCAGAAGACCATGGTCGTTTTGCTGGCCGGGGCGAAGGCCGTGTCGCTTTCGAAGCCTAGCGTTTGGCCGGCGTGGCCGATCGTGTCACCGGGCTTGCCACAAAGACCGGTTCCGTAGGTCAGGATCGGGAATTGCGCTTGCACGCCCTCCTGCATGGCCGCAAGCGTCCCAGCCTGCTCGAACAGAGAGCCCGCGGCAAGCGCTTCGACGAACATGGCCATGTCAGGGGCCGTCGAAATCACTCCGCCCGCCGCCCATCCCTGAGACATGTTCCAGTCGGTCGTTTCGATATCGAACGGCGCCTTGAACCAGGCGCGCGGCAGGCCGAAGTCTTCCCTCGGAACGTCGTTCCACAGAAATGTCGCGTCCATGCCAACCGGGGCGAAGATCCGTTCCCGGAAAACGTCGGCCAGCGGCTTTCCCTCCAACTTCTCGATGATCATGCCCAACAGGACATATCCTGTGTTGGAATAAGCCCATTTGCCCTCGGTTCCGGGATCGAACACCGGCTCGCCATGAACAATGGCAAATTCCACAAGGTCCGCGGGCCCGCGACTGGACTTCAGCATCTCGGGGTCGCTCAACCCACCTTCCATGATGCCCGGCGTTCCGTCCGGTGCGTTGTCCGTATAGTTGAACAGGCCCGCAGTATGGTTGGCGATCTCGCGCAGGGTGATGCGATCGCCATTGGGCAGGCGGGCGGCGATTTCGGGAAGATGCTCTGAAAGCGGATCGTCCAGCGACAGCAGGCCCGCCTCTTGCAACTGCATCACGACGGTGCCGGTCATCATCTTGGTCGCGCTGCCGATCTGGTAGGGGGAATTGCAGTCCAGCGGTTCTGCGTTTTGCAGATCGGCGACTCCAGCGGCCTTGAAATAGGTCCAGTCGGGTGTGCGCACGAGCAGGACGCCGCCTGGCGCCAACAGCCCCTCCGCAGCATAGGCCGAGTCTGGGTCCACGGCGTCAGACAGAAGCTTGTCCAGTTTTTCGGCGATTTGGGCTGGCGGTCCTGCACCGTCCGCGCAGGACCTGAGAGTGATTTCTGCGGCGGAAACCGTCGAAACGGCACTCGCTAGGATTGCGAGCAGGAGGCCACGTGATACGAAGCGCTGGGCGAAGCATTGCATTCAACACGCCTCCTAAATCGGTCGGAAACGGATCAGGCCCTCCAGGGGTCTGCAAGGCCGAGAAAACCTCGCCACTCCGTTGGGCGTCCGACCGGACTCTGATTTTTTGTATCAGATTTGACGCGCCAGTTGCTCCCTGGGGCGACGTCCCGTCGTTCACTCGGCGACCGCGAGAGCGAAATCTCCCCACTTGAAGATCCCGCCATTGGGCAGGTCCGTGAATTGAACCTTGTCCGATCCGTGCATCCACTGGTCACCGCTTCCGGCGAACATGAACGATTCCGCGCCAGGCATGGAAACCGAGTAGATGGTATTGCTGCCGCTTTGTTCCTGCGAGACTTGGCATGTGCCTTCGTAGAGTACGGTGTCCGCCGACACGTTCGTGAGTTTGCATTCGGCAGTCTCGCTCGCCGCGAGGGAAGCGGTGGTAGAAAGCGCGAGCACAACGGCCGTTCCCGCCAGAGTTCTCGTAATCTGCATTGTCAGCTACCTTCCAGATTGGTTCAGATTGCGTACTTCAACAGATACAGCCCGAATTTTGGTCTGGCAGATTGCTTTCCAAAGCCCTTCGAAAAAACGGCAATGGGAAAATTCATGTTGAAGCTTTGGCCAGTTCCAGTTTTCGCAGCACCTGCGTCCGAAAAATCAGAACATTTCAGTGCTCGTCCGAGAAGGGCGAAAATATGCGAACGGCTCGAATCCTTCATGCCGCAGCGATAAAAATTACCGGAAAGGTGGCAGTATGTGCTTCGCGTGCGGCCCCTCGTGCAGAACGCAGAACTCGTGAGGGGCATCGTTCATTACAGCTTCGACTTTCTCAATCCCGACATCTTCGTTGTCTGCAATCTGAAAGCTGTGAGAGAGAAACGCGGTCGTCCCGAAAAACTCGCCGGCTTGATGGACGGGTTCCACCTGGTGACATGTGACCGTACCATTTTTGTTGGTGTAGATGCGCATCATCAGCGCTTCACCGTCCAAGACCCCCCAGTCTTCCAAAACTTCGAGAAAATCCTCTCTGTTCACATGGTCAAGGAGTCGATTGAGTGGCGACCCCAGATAGGCGCCCACGTCCATGCCATCTCGGTTCCGATAAAACGAATAACACCCCGGCGAAGCTTCCCAGATGCGTCTGTCTTCCCCAACCAAGATCGCGGACATAGGACTGCGCTTCAGCAACCAATTCGCGCCAAACTCAGACTGCTTTCCCGGATCGTCGAAAAGCAAATCTCTGAGCGCGTGAAAGTTCGCGGGCCGAGGTTTCTCGATGTCCCGCTCCCATCTGCTGACGGTTCCTTGATCGACCTGCAGAGCATCCGCGATGTCGTTCTGGGTCATCCCCAACCGCCGACGGAGTCGCTTTATATTCCTGCCATTCAACTGTTTTTCCCGGATATTTCCTATTGGAAGCGGTACGTATGCTATAGTTGACTGCTTGAACTTGCAAGTTTGCTCGGCCCGGTAGCCGACGGGCCAATTTCAGCCAGTTTCGTGAAAGGTGGCGGTCAACTCTACCGCGCCAAGGTCACGGAGTTGGCGCAGACCCTGGCGGATCCGGAGATCCTGCGCGACCTGATCGAACGTGACCGTCCGGCATGGCGAAGACGGTATCATGCTGGAGTTGGAAGGGGCGCTGACGGCGATGATTGGCTTGGCCCGGAACGAACAAAGCCGCCTTTTGGCGGCTGGTTGGGTTGAGTTTGGTTGCGGGAGCAGGATTTGAACCTGCGACCTTCAGGTTATGAGCCTGACGAGCTACCTGGCTGCTCCATCCCGCGTCATTTGGTTTTGGTCTTTTGCCTGTTCGGCTGTTTGGGACCAT
>NZ_VCPD01000005.1 GCF_005938215.1 Ruegeria sediminis | reverse complement strand
GCTTCGTTATAGGCCGGCCAGTTCCTGGTCTTGTAGGTCGGGGGTGGAGGTCTGCTCATACTGCCCAGCTACCATGCTGGATTCACGAGATGAATCCCTCACAGGATTTGTGCAACAGAGCCCTCTGGGATGAGAACCGCCGACGCCTCCTGACCTTTGCGGAAGCCCGAGCGCTTTTCGCCTGAGGCTTTTGCGGCATGGCCGAAGGACAAGGACCGTCTCTCATGCTCGGCGTATCTGCGATACAATGCGGAAGTTCCTCTCGACCGGAAAAGGCGGACTCGTCCCGTGATCGACAACTATGAAAGCCTGCCCCATGAGACCGCAGACGTCGTAACTAAGCCCTTCGCACGCTTCCTGAAGATCGAAGCGGCAGCAGGCGGGCTCCTGCTTCTGGCGGTTCTGCTGGCTTTGGCGATGGCAAACTCACCTTGGCAAGTGGCCTTCCTGGGTTTCTGGGAGACTTCCATTGGCCTGACATTCGGATCGTTGGATTTTACCCGCTCCCTGCGCCACTGGATCAACGACGGACTGATGACCCTCTTTTTCTTTGTTCTTTCCTTGGAGCTCAAGAGAGGGATCATTCTGGGCGAATTGAGAGATCCGCGACAGGCCGCGCTGCCCTTTGCAGCCGCGGTGGGCGGCATGGTGGTGCCAGTCGCGTTGTATCTGACGCTGATGTCCGGAAAGCCCGGGATGCACGGCTGGGGAACCGTGATGGCAACCGATACGGCGTTCGTGATCGGCTGCCTTGCGCTTTTTGGAAGCCGGATCCCGCCCACCTTGCGTCTATTCCTGCTCTCGCTGGCAATTTTCGATGATGTCGGCGCAATACTCGTGGTCGCACTTGGATATGGGAAAGCGCTGACTTGGTCAGCGCTCGGGTTGGGCCTGCTGGGAATTGGCATCGTTGCAGGCGCCTCGCGCCTCGGTATCAGAAGCGTTCCGGTCTATTTCTTTCTGGGAGCGGCAGTCTGGCTGTGTTTTGATGCATCCGGCGTCCACGCGACCATCGCCGGTGTCATACTGGGCCTTATGACACCTACCCGAATTTGGGTGAGCGATGTTCGCCTGCGCGCGATCTTGGGGCGTGTACTCGCTGCTCCGGCCGGCGATCATCGGCAAGGGGATGCTGCAGGCCAGCGTGATCTCCGTGAGGCGGGCCGAGCGCTCACGGAATCCCTGTCGCCGGTCGAACGCCTTGAGATGATGCTGCACCCTTGGGTCGGCTTTGCAATCATGCCAATCTTCGCGCTGGCAAATGGTGGTGTCACGATTGACGGTGCCGATTTTGGCCAACCGGTCTCCTTGGCGATTATTGTCAGCCTTGTATTGGGAAAACCGATCGGCGTCCTCGGGTTCAGCTGGCTTGCGGTCCGCTCAGGCCTTGCGGTGCTCGCGCCCGGCCTGACATGGCCCTTTATCATCGCCGGCTCGTTTCTCACGGGAACCGGTTTCACGATGTCGCTGTTCATCGCGGGCTTGGCCTTTAACCAGACAACGCTGGACGCCTCAAAGCTCGGAATTCTTTCGGGATCAGCTACAGCCGCGATAATCGGGGTACTCATACTGGTCTGGCTGACACTCCGTACGGCGCGGACAAGCGGTACCACTGGCGCTGGCAATCAAGGCCGCGAGACCTAGAACGGGAAGAATATCGGGATCGCGCCGACCACCGCTAAACCGACGACAAGATTCATCGGAATGCCAATCCTGAGGAAATCGGAAAATCTGTAGTTCCCTGCTGCGTATACCAAGGTGTTGGTCTGGTAGCCGACCGGGGTTGCGAAGCTCGCACTCGCACCGAACATCACTGCGACGACAAACGGGCGCGGGTCGACGCCAAGCTGGTCGGCAAGGCCGATCGCGAGCGGTGTCACCACGACAGCCACTGCGTTGTTGGTGACGGCTTCTGTCAGCACCGACGACAACAGGTAAATCGCGGCAAGCGTCACAATTGGAGGCAGTCCTTCCAGTGCCGGCGTCAGGCTCTCGACGATAAGGCTTACTGCTCCGGCATTCTGCAAGCCCATCCCGACGATCAGCATCGAGAAGATGAGCACTAGGATGCCGGCGTCGATCGAGTTCCATGCCTCGATGTTGTCGATGCACCGGAGCACCAGGATGGCAGCGACCGCGACCAGTGCAAGCACGCTGATCTCGGCAATCCCCGTGGCGGCAAGTGCCACGACCGAGAACAGCGCGATCAGAGCAAGAGGCGCTTTCCCGCGTCGGAACGCGCGGCCGCCCGCACCCGTGATCGCGGCAAGATCGCCCGCCTCAGTCATCCGAGCAAAGCCTTCGGAAGTGCCTTCCAGAAGCAACGTGTCAGCCGGACGCAGAAGTGCGGTCGACAGATCGGGTCCAAGCATTTCCCCATGCCGGTGGGCGCCAAGAATGCGCATGCCGTACCGATGCCCCATGGTAAGCTGGGCAATTCGCACGCCACGGCTTCGGCGCGACAACGTCACGATAGCCTGGGCGACGATCAGGTCGGAAGAATCCTCGGGTGCTGGCCCCTGACGCAACCCAACTTCGATCCCGGCAAGCTTCCTGAGGGTGAGCAGTTCCGATGTTGCTACCTTGGCAATTACCCTGTCGCCAAGTTCAAGTACGTGCTCACTCAACCCTTCGCGCTTCACAACAGACCGCGCACGGATGCCGACGATCTCAATGCCCTGCCGATTCAGGTCGGCGATTTCGTCGATGCGTCGACCAATGCCCGGATAGTCCCCTTTCGGGCGTAATTCCGTTAGAAAGGTTGCTTCATCGTCTGCGCCCTGTCCTGCAAGATCCTTACGGTCAGGCAATAGGACTGGACCCAGCGAGAACAGCGCCAAACCACCTGTGGCCGCGGCCACCAAGCCGACGGGGGTTATCTCGAATATTGAAAACGGCTCCATTCCAGATGCCTGGGTCACACCGTCCACCAGTAGGTTGGTCGATGTGCCGATCAACGTACAAGTTCCACCCAGAACCGCCATGTAGGATAGTGGGATCAACAGGCGCGTCGCAGCAAAGCCTAGGCTCTGCGCCAAACGGATGGCCACCGGGATCAGGACGATGACGACAGGCGTGTTATTCATCAAACCTGAGGCGACAAGCGTAGCCAAGAGAAACGCCGCGGTGCCCGCAATTGGCCTATTGCTCGCCGCAGCAACAACCCGGTTCGCAAGCGCGTCGAGAAGCCCGGTCCTGACCAGCGCACCGCTGATGACGAACATCGCGGCGATCGTGATTGGCGCAGGATTTGAAAATGCCGCCAGAACTTCTCTAGTGGGGACGAAACCGAAGACGATAAACAGCGCGGCAGCTCCCGCTGCAGTTACGTCTGGATCGAAGCGCTCGGAAAGAAACGCAGCAAACAAGAGGAGAACGACTGCGAGCGCGAGATAGGGTTCATAGCCGGAAATGAGGTCGATCGGCGCATACTCCGTGTCTAGCATGGGATCCACGTCGCAGCTGCGATTGTTATTTGAAAGCACCGCGGGGTTCAACTTTAGCGTTGTCCCGCCAGTTCAGCAGCAATGAAACAGGACTCCGAGACTGGCCCCTATTATCCAACAGGCCTCCTCAAAACTTACACGCGAATTTACTAGGGGTCTGGTGGCGAAATGTCAGAGTATCAGCAGTACTGCCGCAACACATTCTCCGTCAACCACAAGAAAGCCCAGAGCGCTTCCTGCAGGTGGCTGGTTTTGGCGCAGACGATTGCCGATCTGAGCGTGCGCGTCGGGCGATGGACGAAACTTGTCCGAACGGTTTCCCCCGCCCAAGGTTCGACCACCTCGCACCTCTCCCAAAAAGATCCCATCCCCGCTATCTGCCTTGGCAAATCTCCGTCTGTTTCAGCAGACCTTCTGGCAGGCGTATCACACGCATAGAACGCACAAACTCGTTGGGCCGGGAACCGTGTCTTGCGGCAGTTGCGTGAAAACGGGCTTGTCACGTTCCGCGCCGGCAATGCGACATATGAGAACTATGATAGCCTGATCACGTCGGCAGAGTTCGGTACGGTCTTTTTATGGATCAGGTCGGGCCGTTCCTGACATGAGTCGGGCCTTGCGCCGACGTGCGGCCCAGCAAATTAATCAAGCGCCGAGCGTCACGCGAGCGCCTGCTTCGCCGCGCCGAGTTCCTTGTTCATCTCTGTATGTTTCTTTGCCGTCCGCGCCTTTTCTGCGGCTCGGTAATGTCTCAGCGCCGCATCCTTTTTGGGCCCGGCAGGAGCCTTGTCGCAGGCGGACTTGATGCCGGTCATTGTCAACGCCGGACTCTCTGTTTCGGGTTTCATCCAGTTGCCTTTCATAGATTTCCCAGAAAAAAGAAGCGCGAGATGCCTGCCGACGTTTTAGAGGATCGGCACACACAGCGCGCTTCTTAGATACTCGGAACGAACACACCGGCAAGAATCCGACCGGCTCTGATCACCTAGCCAACTTCCAGTCCCATTCGCACTGACGCAGGTTAGCGTGGATTTCTGTAGTGAGACGGGTCTTGTCATGTGTGGACGTACTTGGACCCCGCCTGATTGCAAGGGTTTGGTTGGGTCCGGTTCGGTGATCACGATTGCTGACGCATATCCGGCTTCTCTGAGCGGCCCGATGTATCGTCGCAGCGAGCACCGAAGGGCTTTCGCGCGCTTCTCCCTCATCGGCTCCAAGTGTCGCGTTGCCCTTAGAAGGGCTCTGCCTCAATCTGTGTGGCGTAGCTAAGCTCATCCGACCAGCGTCGCTTGCCGTCACGACCGACCATAATCTCGTGGCCCGCAACGGACTCCAAACGTAGTTCCCGACGGACTCCCATGATTACCTCCTGTCAAATCCAAATTCCGCAGCGGACTCGCAGTTCAAACAGCCGTCAGGAAGGTGGGGTTGGGATCCCCCTTTCGGATTTCTTCGCGGCGCACCATCGTAAATCGAGTCGCCAGTCCCCATATAGATAGTACCGATGCCAAGCATCCCGGTCCGACATGGACGAGGAGTTGGCGCCGGCCAATCAAAGGATCGATGACATGTCCTTCAAGGACCTGACCGCCAGGGCCGCGGCCGCAATGAAGCCGAAGCCTACGAAGACCGCGAAGACCGCTGACAAGGAAAACGAGCCCAAGTCCACCGGCACTGAAGCACCAGCGAAATCCAAGACATCGTGAGACGGGCACCGGCCACGCGCCCCATTCTTGACGGGCGCGCGGACCACCCGCAGCATCAAGGGAGAGGATCACACCAATGGAAGATCTGACGAGCAAGACCGTTGCGGTTTTTTCCCGGCCGTTCACCGTTCCAGGCTTTGACGAGACGCTCCCGGCGGGAGAGTACGAGATAGAAACGGAGTTGGTATCACCCCCGGGTCAACAGGATCCTGCAGCTTGGAAAGCCTCCGTCCTGGTGAAGCTTCATCCACAGATATCGCATCCAGGGCTTGCGCGGACTCTGACCGTTTCCCTTGCCGACCTGGACCATGCACGCGCCAGGGACAAGCTGACGGGCAGGACGTTGTCCGACTTCTGCCTAGAGGAAATGCTGGCTGATCCGATGGTACGTCTCGTAATGAAGGCCGACGGTGTCTCCGAGGCTCATCTGCGACATCTCTACTCCGGGCTTCGGGACGCCTGATCCCATCTTGAATGTGGCGACTCGGCCCGATCACCGCATCTCCGTTGCTCAAACCCCTAAATCTGTCCGATGGGTGCTGACGTCAGACAGTTATGAGCCTGAGAGACAGATGAAACGATTGGTTTGAGCATGCCCCGCTTCTCTGGACCTGCAACAGTTTTCCAGAATTCGACATTTCCCAAAGAAGGCAAGCCACGCCGCTCTCACCCATATGTCCCAACGACGGCCGTCGGGTGTGGTTGACTCAACCATGTGAGGAATTGCGAGAGGCTGTCGACCTGGTCGTCGTGTTTGCCGTTTGGAAACAGGGTGATTTCGCGCTGGAAGGTGGAGAGCCACTGGGCGTTTTTTGGAATCACGATCTTTCCACTTTCAATGAGCGGCGTGACGCCCAGCAGCCGGGTGGCTTTGTCGAGCTTGGGCAGCATTCCGATGATATTGAGTTGCGTGCTGCTCCTGAGATCCTGGATCAGCTGGATGCCGGACCCAGCCTCCTCAATCAGGATCTGAATTGCTGACCAGGCTTGCGCCAGGCCTATGATCTTTCGGCGCAGGTCGGGAAACTCCAGCTTTTCCCGGTTCACGTCCAAAAGCCAGGCGCTATCGCCCCGAACCAGCCAGGTGGTGCAGACCGAGTAGTCACTTGCTTCATCTGCCTTGGAAGCCGTGTCCCAGCTCTGCACGATGCGATCGCCGGGCTGAAGCGTCGGCGCGACATCATAGTCCCGGAACCACTCCCATTTCACGATCCCGCCTCCCCGCGGCGCCGGCCGTTGCTGGTATTGCGCGGCAAAGACGTACGAGCCCAGCTCCTCGCGGCGGCGCTCCAGAAGATCGCGGGGCAAGCGATCTGGATGCAGCAGATCGCCTTCGACGCGGCGCTTGGTTCCGCTCCGACCCAGGTCGATCTCGACCGCCTCCTCGGCAATGGCCGGCAGATCAAGATGGACCCAGCCCCCCTGCTCAAGCAGCATGCCAGCCAGATCCCCCTCATGTATCCGCTGCTGGATCAGCACAATCGGCCCGTGCCGGGGATCATCAAGGCGGCTCAGAAGGGTGGACCTGTACCATTCGAGAACGGCATTCCGCCTGACCTCCGATCCGGCATCCTCGGGCTTGTGTGGATCATCGAGCAGGATGATGGCGCCGCCGCGACCGGTCAGGGTGCCACCAACCGATGTCGAGAACCGGCCACCGCCGCGGGTGGTTTCAAAATCGCTGCGCGCGCCCCTGCCCCGCGAAATTCGCGTTGCCGGAAAGCAGGCGCGATACCAAGGCGCCTCGATCACCTTCAGGCAATCGAGCGCCAGCTTCTCCGAAAGGCCTTCGGCATATGATACGGCCAGAACCCGCAGGCTCGGATCGTGCCCCAACAGCCAGGCCGGGAAGGCCACAGAGGCCGCGATCGATTTCAGCGACCGCGGCGGCATAGTGATGACCAGGCGCGTATTCTTGCCCTGGGCAACCTGTTCCAGCGCATGCGCGATGGCATCGATATGCCAGTTGTGCTGGTACCTACTGCCCGGATTGACTGTCGCAAAGCTGCGCTCAATGAAGCTGGACAGGTCCTTGCGCAACAGAGCATTGAGCAAGGCGGCGCGATTGACATCAGCCGTCATTTTCCCCCTCCTCTCCGTCGGGCTTCTGGACACCGGTCACCGTCCGTGCCAGCAGACCCGCTTCGAAGCGCTGGAGAATGACGTCTTCTGCCTCGGTCAGGATGCGCTCAGCGGATTGCGCCTCTTTCTCCTCGGAGCGCTGCTGCGCCAGGATCACCAGCCGATCCAGCGCTTTTTGATCCCCTTGAAGCGCTTTTTCCCGCAACCGCATAAGTGCCGCTTGCTGGCTCGACACCGTTTTGTATTGCCCATTTTCCTTGATCGGCACCCTGGCCTCCAGAACCTCGTCCAGATCCGCGTTGAAGTTGCGACTGCCTTTTTTGCGCCCGTTTGGATTGCCGGACCGTCCCTTCTGGAAGCGGGTCTGTCTTGGTGGCTTGCCGTAGCCGACTTCATAGTTTCGCTTGCCGCTCATTGCCCGGCCTCCTGCGTCAGTTCCCGTTCCAGCGACGCAAGCGTCCGTCGGTCATTGGCCCGTACAGGCTCCTTGCCCGTTTCATCCCGCCAGCGCCTGAGCGCGACGTCGACATAGGCCGGATCGATCTCCAGACCTCGGGTTACACGCCCGCAGCGTTCCGCCGCTATCAGCGTGGAGCCGCTTCCAAGGAAGGGATCGAGAACGATGTCGCCGCGCTTCGTGACATCGAGAATGGCGTCCTTGATCATCGCTACAGGCTTGGGTGTCGGGTGGGCTTGCAGCTCTTCCATCCGTCCTGCACGGAACGTGTTCACGCCGGGGTAGCTCCACAGGTTGGTCCGGTTGCGGCCGTATTTGCCGAGCTGGACATTGTTTTGATGCTGCCCCTGGCCCTTTCGGAAGACGCAGATCAACTCGTGCTGAGAGCGGTAGAGCGACCCCAGGCCGGCATTTGTTTTTGCCCAGACACACAAGTTGAGCCAGGCATCGAACGCCTGCAGTCCGGCGACATGCATCTCCGGCAGATGCCGCCAATCGATGCAGGCATACCAGACGGCCCCGTCCCGGCTGTGCTTGGCCCCAAGACCAAGGGCTTCACCCAGAAAGCAGGTAAACTCTTGCGGACTCATTTCACCTGCGGCCTCGGCGAACTCGCGGTGCTGCACCCGACCGTTGCCGCAGACATGACCCGAAATCGGGACGTTATAGGGCGGATCCGTGAAGCCCATGTCCGCGACCTCATCATCCATAAGCGCCGCATAGTCAGACGGCTTCCGGGCATCGCCACAGAGCACACGGTGCTGGCCCAAGAACCAGAGATCGCCGCGCTGTGTGATGAGAGGTTGGTCCCGGTCCGGTACGGGCGCAATCTCCGCGTCACTCTCCCCATCAGGCTCTGACCCTCCGATAATCAGGTCGATCTCGGCCGTTTCAAAGCCGGTGACATCGATGTCGAAGTTGAGCTCCATCTCGGACAGGTCCGCCAGTTCAATGGCCAGCAGGTCCAGGTCCCAACCGGCGTTGTCGGCGATCTTGTTGTCTGCCAGCATGAGCGTCCGCTTTTCCGGTGCGGAAAGATGCGTCACACGGATCGCCGGAACTTCGTCCAGGCCAATCTGCTTTGCGGCCTGCAAGCGGCCATGTCCGGCGATCACGACATTGTCTTCGTCGATCAAGACCGGATTGGTGAAGCCGAACTGGCGAATGCTCGCGGCAATCTGGTCAAGCTGTTTTCTGTCGTGAGTCCGCGCGTTGCGTGGCGAAGGGACGAGATTTTTGGTGGCGATGGTTTCAAGATTTGCCGGCATGGCTTTCTCCTATGAAGAGGACAAACGCAAAGACCCACCGGGCGACAAGGCCAGGCGGGTCCAATCGATGTGTCGATGCGTTTTGGGGTCAGGGTTGTGTAATCGCCCCAGGCATCCGGTGCGGAGCCAATCAAACTGCGTCGGAGCGGTAGTCCGCAGCATCCAGAATGTGGGGCAACAAAAAACCCCCAGGCTCCGGGCGCAAGGGGGTCTTGCCTAAATTGTCAAGCGGAGCTCCAAGTGTCAATATTTTTCTATATCAAGCCTTCTGTTGGCACCAAAACCTCCGGATTTTGATAACTTTAGATCAATTTGAGGTCAAACCTGCTCCCGCCACGATATATGGGCTGAGGAAGCGCTGGACTGTGCGGGCAAAGAGAGCGTCAGTGTCCTTGCCTGGAGCAAAGGAGACAGTTGATGGACATTGCCACATTGCATCGCTTGCCGCGGGAAGCACTTCTGGATTCCTGGCGCGACCTGTTCGGGGCACCCCCGCCCAAAGGGCTGAGCGCCCCCTTTCTGCGCCGCTTCATCGCCTTCGAGCTTCAGGCACGCCAGTATGGTGGCTTGCCAAAGGATTTCCTGACCCAGCTGGCACGGCAGGGGCGCGGCGCCCCGAGACAACCTGCCCTGAAGCCGGGTGGGCGACTGTTGCGGGAGTGGAATGGAACTACGCATGTCGTGGATGTCCGCGAGGACGGCTATCTCTGGAACGGTCAGATCTGGCGCTCGCTCTCGGCCATCGCCTGTGAGATCACCGGGGCCCATTGGTCCGGACCACGTTTCTTCGGCCTCAACGGCAAGGCCGGAGCATGAACACACCCCGCATCCGCTGCGCCATCTACACCCGCAAATCCTCTGAAGACGGCCTCGATCAGGACTTCAATTCACTCGATGCGCAATTCGAAGCCTGTGCGGCCTATGTCGCCAGTCAGCGCCACGAGGGTTGGAAACTGCTGCCTGACCGCTATGACGACGGCGGTCTCTCCGGCGGCACCCTCGAGCGCCCGGCCCTGCAGCGCCTGCTTGCTGGCATTCAGGCCGGTCATATCGACATGATCGTGGTCTACAAAATCGACCGCCTGACCCGATCCCTGAGCGACTTCTCTAAAATCGTCGACTGCCTCGATGCCGTCGGAGCGTCTTTTGTCTCGGTGACACAGGCCTTCAACACCGCCACCAGCATGGGTCGGTTGACGCTCAACATGCTCCTCTCTTTTGCCCAGTTCGAGCGTGAGGTCACAGCCGAGCGCATAAGGGACAAGATCGCAGCCTCCAAGAAGAAGGGGCTCTGGATGGGGGGCAACGTTCCCTTGGGCTACGATCGTCATCCTGACCCCAACATCCGGGAACTTGTGGTCAACGCCGTGGAGGCCAAGACCGTCAAAACGCTGTTTCGCCTATATGACGAGATGCGCTGCCTGAGACGTGTTGTGGCGGAGGCAAGCCGTCTCGGGTTGCGCTCCAAACGTCGTTCCCATTCCTCGGGGCGTGTCCAGGGCGGAAACCCCCTTTCGCGTGGCCAGATCCACTATCTGTTGCGCAATCCAACCTATCTCGGGTTGATCCGCCACAAGCAAAAGACCTGGCCTGGTCAGCATCCAGCCATTGTCGATACCGATCTCTGGCATCGGGTGCAGGCCAGACTGCAGGCGGCAAGCGCCAAACCACGCGGCAGAGGGGTGGCCGCGGACCGCAAGGGCGATCCCGCGGCAACCTCTCTCCTCACCGGCAAGTTCCGAGACGACACCGGCGACTTGCTGACGCCGACCCACACAACGCGTCATGGCCGACGCCTGCGTTACTACGTCTCCAACCGGCTGATCTCCGGCGGACCCGATCCCACCGGCTGGCGGCTTCCAGCCCCCGCCTTTGAGACCGTGGTCACCAAGGTTGTTGCGAACCATTTGCAGCATTGCGCCAAACACCACCAACTGCTTTCCACACCGGATCTGCGCATTGCCGGCGACTTGGACATACAAGTTGGTAATCTGATCACCGCGCTGGGATCCGCACGCGGCAGAACCCTTCCAGACCTGATCGCTGCCGGGCAACTCGACATCGGCAACATCCGCATAGACCTGAATCCGTTGTTTCTTGCAAAGGCCCTCGACATCGCAGCCGACGACATTTGTGCCGAAGCTACGACGATCACCGCCGCGTTCTCGCTCCGTCGTCGCGGTGTCGAGTTGAAGATCTTCACGGGCGAGAGGGATCCGCATCCCGATCCGGTCATGTTAAGAACCCTGGCCAAGGCCCATCGCTGGGCACAGGCCCTTCGCACTGGCACGCCCTTGCATGACCTGGCCCGGCGCGAGCACGTCTCGGAAAGCTATCTTCGCACCCGCGCCCAACTCGCCTTCCTGTCGCCCTCCATACAGCAGGCCATCCTTGCGGGGCGCCAGCCGACCGGGCTAACCGTGAAAAGACTCATTGCCGGCGGTGTTCCTCTCGACTGGGCTGAACAGGATCGAAAATACAACTTCCGGGCCCCCAGCCCCCTTCCCTGACCCGGCCAAAACATACCCTGTTCCGGCAAATCCATTCCCTGCTCCGCGTTTCAAATTCCCTGCTCTTTTCCGAGCAGGGAAATGGCTTGCAACCAGCTGAAAATGCGCGGCAATTCCGCCCCAAAATCAGCCAATTCGGCCCAAAACGGCTCGAAAACGAAAAATTCCCTGCAGATTCCCTGATAAACAGGGAAAACCGAACCCCGAATTACCCCCAACAGAGACAACCGGGAAAAATCACGAAAACCACAGGAAAACGAGTGTCTCTTGCGGGCAAGGCAACTCACATACCCCCGAGAAATCGCACAAATTCACGCGGCGAAAAGACTTCCAAACAGAGACATTTGTGGGTGGCGGTGCTGTCAGACAGATTCTAACCAGTCTCGGCAAGGGCAGGATTGCTGTCCCTTATGCCGCGCAGAGGTGCTGTCAGACAGATTCTAACCAGTCTCGGCAAGGGCAGGATTGCTGTCCCTTATGCCGTGCAGAGATTGCGCCACTCGGTGAGAGCAGCGGCGCGGTTTTGCTTGAAGTTGGCTCGGGAGGTGAGGCTGCGTTCCTGATTGAAATGATTGTAGACGGAAGCGTGAACGGCGGCGAATTTCTGCAAACTTCGCATCCGCCGAAAGCGCAACATCGCCCGTTCCCGTCGTCGAAATGGTAAGTGTGAATTCTCAGCACGGTTGTTCAACCAGCGCCCCGTTTCCCGGCGATGGCCAGCGTCGATTTCCTTCAGGGCGGCGCCATAGGATCTGAGTCTGTCGGTCACGATCACTTCGGGGCGGCCGTGCCTTTTCATTGCTTTTCTTAGGAATTTCAGCGCAGCTTTCTTGTCACGCCTCTTCGTAACGAAGCTTTCCAGTACTTCGCCTTCGTGATCCACTGCTCGCCATAGGTAATGGCGTTCGCCATTGATCTTCACGAACATCTCGTCGAGGTGCCAGCGCCAGCGGCTCGAACGCATGCCTTCGGTCCGCCGTTTCCGGATCTCGGCGGCGAACATCGGGCCAAACCTGTGCCACCAAAACCGAACGGCCTCGTGGCTCACGTCGATGCCCCGCTCGTGTAGCAAATCTTCCACGTTCCGGAGCGACAGCGGGAACCGAACATACAGCATCACCGCCAGCCGGATGATCTCGGGGCTGGTTTTGAAATAGCGAAACGGGGATAGTTTGGTCATGGCTAGACGCTACAAATCCGCCCCACCCGTCTCAAGCCGGTTTATCTGACAATGCCAAATCGCCCGTTATCAGGGAAAATCCGTCCAAAGCGATCCCGCCAAAACGCCCAACTGAGACGCCCGCCAGAACCGTGCCCTGGGTGTGCTTGCTGGATCGTCTCTAATGGACAACAGGTCCGGCAACCCGCTGGAATTGCGGGACAATTCCGGGACAAAAAACACTACTGAAGTGAGACAGGCATGGCTGGCGGAGAGACAGGGATTCGAACCCTGGAGACGGTTTCCCGCCTACACACTTTCCAGGCGTGCGCCTTCGACCACTCGGCCACCTCTCCGTGCCGGGGTTATTTGGACGATCGGGGCGGGATTTGCAAGGGGTGTTTGCACCCCATCAGTCATCCAGATGCAGATAGACCCTGCGGTTCTGCTTGCCCTTTTTCTCGATCTTTCCCAAGCGGATGCGCCCGATCTCGCTGGTGCGGGAGACATGCGTGCCGCCACATGGCTGGAGGTCGACCTGATCCGTGCCGGCGCCGATTCTGATCAACCTCACCCTGCCCGACCCGCGAGGCGGCGAGACCGACATCGTCTTGACCAACCCCGGGTTGGCATCCAGTTCCGCGTCGGTGATCCAATCCTCGGTCACCGGCAGATCCTTGTCGATCAGGGCCTGCAGTTGCATCTGCAGCGCCTCCTTGTCCTCGGGCGCCTCGGGCATGTTGAAGTCGAGCCGCCCCTTGTCGGGACCGATCGAACCGCCGGAAACCTCCAGCGGGATGACCACGGACAGCAGATGCAGCGCGGTATGAACGCGCATGTGGCCGTTGCGGCGAACCCAGTCCAGTTGTTGCGAAACCTGCGTCCCGACCGGCGGCAAGGTGCTGCCTTCGGCGGCGACAAGGGCAATCTCGTCGCCCTGCCCCTTGACGGTCGTCACCACGTCCAGCGCGCCGCCGCCCCATTCCAGCCGGCCGCCGTCGCCGGGTTGCCCGCCGCCGGTCGGGTAGAAGAGGCTGCGGTCCAGGATCACGCCTCCGTCCTCGGTGTGGCCGATGACGATACCCGTCGCCTCGCGCATGTAGGCGTCGTCGCGAAACAGCATCTCGGTTTTCATCTTGCGTCTCCCTCCCCGTCGGCATCCAGATCCGCCTCGGTCATCTGCGCAGGCTCGGATGACGGCGGCGCGGAAGGCGGCGGCGTTTCGGGCTTCGACTCGGGGCCAGCCCCCCCAAATGCCTCGGGGTTGCGGATCCAGATGTCGCGCTGGGCGAACGGGATCTCGATTCCCTCCTCCGAGAAGCGTCGATAGATCTCGTGGTTCATGTCGGATTTCACCGACAGAACCCAGTTCACGTCGCGCAGGATCGCGCGAATCTCGAAGTCCAGAGAATCCGCGCCGAACCCCTGGAACACGACGCTTGGGGCGGGGTTCGCCAGCACCATCGGATGCTCGTTGGCGATTTCGCCAAGGATGGTCTCGACCTTGCGCGTATCCGTCCCATAGGCGACGCCGACCGGCACGATCACGCGGCCCACGGTGTTGCCGCGCGTGTAGTTGGTGACGACGCCGCTGATCAGGTCCGAGTTCGGCACGATCACGTCGGTCCGGTCGAAGGTCTCGATCCGGGTCGAGCGAACGGAAATGTCGCGGACATAGCCCATCATCCCGTTCACGTCGATCCAGTCGCCCTTGGAGATCGGCCGTTCGATCAACAGGATGATGCCCGAGACGAAGTTCGACACGATGGTCTGCAGGCCGAAACCGATACCGACGGAAAGCGCACCGGCGACGATGGCCAGCGACGACAGATCGAAACCGGCCACCGTGATGGCGACCAGCGCGGCCACGAAGATGCCGACATAGCCCGTTCCGGCCACGATCGCGTTCTGCCCGCCGGGGTCGATCTTGGTCCGCGGCAACAGGGAACTGCGCAGGCTTCCCTGAACCAGCCGGGTCAGAACGTATCCGATTGCGAAGACGGCAACGAATGTCAGGAAATTGGTCGGCGAAATCGTCACGCCGCCGATATCGAACCCCTGCAGCAGGCGCGACCACAGCTCCAGCAGGTTCGCCTCGCGCGCGCCCCAGTAGATCGCCATGATCGGAAGCGCAACAAGTGCCAGCGCAAAGCCGACCAGAACGTAGAACAGGGAATCTCGCGCGGCCTCTCCCTTTCCGGTGATCCAGCCGTAGACGCTGCCGACGAACCTCTGGAATATGACCAGCGCAGCAATAAGCGCGAGGGTCTTGACCGTCGGATAGACGATGGCCTCGGCGGCGTTGGAATAGCCGAGCATCGCCAGAACCGGGGACGCGAGACCGAGGATGACAAGGCCGCGCCTGATGGTTTCGACGATCTGGTTGAATCCGGCGGCCCGCATGGACGGCCTGACGTCGGCGTCGTCATCCGGTTCATCCCGCTGCCGGATCTGCCTGATCCGCAGCAGCAGGACAGCCGTCGCCAGAATGAGCGGAAATCCGACAACCGCCCGGGTGGCGTCCGAGACGTTTTCGATCTGCTCGAACTGGACGGCCATACCGTGCAGCACGAGCATCACGGCGAGAAGGTCGATATGGACCCGCAATTCCGAAATCTGCGCGGCCGACAGACGCTGGAACCTGTTTGCTTCGCCGATCAGGTACAGCTGGCGGCCGATCCAGTCGAAGTAGAGAATTGTCGCCGCCCAAAGCGGGATCTGTTCCAGCAGCAATGTGCCGCGTAGTCCAAGTATGCCCGTCAGGCTCACCGCAGCAACCAGCGCCACGACGCCGAACCACGGAAGCACGATCCGGAACAGCGAAACGACGAAGGACCAGACCCCGGTTCCTCCGCCTCCCAAAGCCCGGAGATAGTCGCCCACCCGCTCGGACCAACGCCTGCCCCGCCAGATCAGGACGATCGCAACCAGCACAAGCGCAAGGATCGCGGGCGCGCGGTCCCGCATCTGTTCCTGCGCGATGTCCGTCTTGAAATTGGTCCGTATCTCGTTCGTCAGCGACTGCCCGGCCTCTTTCACGTCCGTCCACGCTTCGGGCCAGTAAAGCGGGTTGAGCGGAGTCGGTCCGCGCTCAAGCAGCAGCTTGGTCTGCCTGTCCCGAATGATCCGGTCTATCTCGCCGATCAGGCCGTTGGCCCGGTTATAGGCCTCTTCGGCGATGATCCGGGGCACGCGCAGCTTGTCGAGTTGATCCTCCAGATGCGCGCGCAAGGCGGCGATGTCCGGCGGCTCCTCGGCTCCGTCCTCGGGCTTTGGCCCCAAGGCATCAAGCTGGCTTTCCAGCGTCTTGATCCTGTCGGTGTTGGCTTTGCGCGCCTTGTTGAAGATGTCGCGGTAGTCGCTGATCTCCGAGCGCAGCTTGTCCATTGCCGCGTTCGACGCACGGTCGGCCTTGACGACCTCTTCGGCCCTGTCCGCGGTTTTCAGCCATTCCTTGTAATAGTCGCTCTGCGCTTCCGACAACTGGGCCGAGGCGATGCTGCCCAGGCCCAGCAACAGGACGGCGAGCGCCGCATACAGGAAATGGCCGAGGCGCGGCATCAGACGTCCTCGAAGACGCCGGGAATGCTGCGCGGGGCCTCGGTCATCCAGCCGGGCACCGGCAATTCCTTTTCGCGAAGAAAGTCGGGGTTGAACAGCTTGGACTGATAGCGGGTACCATAGTCGCACAGCACCGTGACGATGGTGTGGCCCGGCCCCATGTCCTTGGCCATGCGAACCGCGCCCGCGATGTTGATCGCGGTCGAGCCGCCCATGACCAGCCCCTCCTCGCGCAGAAGGTCAAAGATGTAAGGCAGCGCCTCGTTGTCGCTGATCTGGTACGAGAAGTCCGGCGTGAACCCTTCCAGGTTCTTGGTGATCCGCACCTGTCCGATGCCCTCGGCGATCGAGCTGCCCTCCATCGCCAGTTCCCCGGTCGTGTAGTAGGAATACAGCGCCGCCCCCATCGGATCGGCCAACCCCATCTTGACGCCCTTGGGCTGCAGCGCCTCGGCCACTCCCGCCAGCGTACCGCCCGAGCCGACCGCGCAAATGAAGCCGCTCACCTTGCCTTCGGTCTGTTCCCAGATCTCGGGCCCCGTGGTCTCCACATGCGACTGCCGGTTGGCTACATTGTCGAACTGGTTGGCCCAGATGGCGCCGTTGGGCTCGGTCCGGGCCAGTTCCTCGGCCAGCCGGCGGGAATAATGCACGAAGTTGTTGGGGTTGCGATAGGGCGCGGCGGGCACCTGCACCAGTTGGGCGCCGGCAAGCCGCAGCATGTCCTTTTTCTCTTCCGACTGCGTTTCGGGGATCACGATGACGGTCTTGAACCCCATCGACGCCCCGACCAGCGCCAGTCCGATGCCCGTGTTGCCAGCGGTTCCCTCGACGATGGTTCCGCCCGGCTTCAGGTCTCCGCGCGCCATTGCGTCCCGGATGATGTACAGCGCCGCCCGATCCTTGACCGACTGACCCGGGTTCATGAATTCGGCCTTGCCGAGAATCTCGCACCCGGTTTCTTCGCTGACGCGGCGCAGCCGGATCAGAGGTGTTTTGCCAACGGCGTCCGCCAGATCGCGTGCAATGCGCATGGTGCCCTCTTCGTGTTCTGTTCGGGGGCCAGATGTACATTCGCCCCGCAGCAAGCTCAAGCAGTCATGGCACGTCCGCCGCGGATCACGCCTGCCCGCGCAGCCGGTCCCTGTGCCGCGCCAGCCAATGGGCCAGCGTCAAAAGTTGCAGGCTCTTGATCCTGTTGCCATCCACCCACTGCATGAATTCTTCGAAAGGCAGGATATGGCTGCGTATATCCTCTCCTTCCCCGTCCACACCGCCGTTCGTCACCGTCCCGGTCAGATCGCCCAGACCGACAAAAAGATGAACATATTCGGTCGACGACCCGCACGAAGAATAGGCCCCGCCCGCGAATTCAAGCCTCTGCAATTCGACATGCGCCTCTTCGACGGCTTCGCGAAAGGCGGTGGTCTCGGGCGATTCTCCGGGGTCGATCATGCCGGCCACGGCCTCCCAGGTCCAAGGGTCGGGATCGCCGATCATGTAGACCGGGGCGCGAAACTGTTCGATCAGCAGAACGGTGTCCCGCACCGGATCATAGGGCAGCACCACGGCCGCCTGTCCGTTCGTCAGCGCGTTGCGGTTCAGCACCGGCCCCATCGAGCCGTCATGCTGCCGGTGCTGCAGTTCGACCTCGTCCAGGCCGAAATAGTCCACATAGGCATGATGGCGGCGATGAACGATCACATCCCGGGCCACGTCTCGAGTGTTGCCCCGCGCACGGCTCCGCGCCGCGATGCGGGCCCAGGCGCGCATCCGGATGGCGGGAAAGCTGCGGGCGATCCGCTGCGCATCCACGCGTCCATAGAACGACATGACCTCTTCTGCGGCAATCAGCGTAAGCTCCCCCCACGCCTCGGCCCAGGCCTCCAGGGACCAGGGCTCTCCCGGTTGCCAAAGACCGGGTTCCGGGAAGAAAACCTCCGCCTCGGCCCGCGAACCGTCCGGCAGCGTCAGTGTGCGCGTCGCGAGATCGTAGTCGAATCCTCCCTCATAGTATTCTAGTCGGGCAATATCCTCGGCATTCAGCCCGCGCACCAGCAGCCCGTCGGCCTGCTGGCCGGGCGACTCAAGGATCATCGGAAAGGCCTGGTCCTGCACGGCATGAACCGCATGATCGACAAGCTTGGCGGGCGTCAGGTCGATTTCCGCCGCCGGCCGCCCAAGAACCAGTTCCAGCAACGGCGCAAAACGCAGGGTTCCGTAGAAAAACAGGGTGCTCACGAAATTCAGGCTTTCCTTGCAGGTCCGGCCTCAGCGCCACCGGCGCCAGGCCGCTTCGGTTGCGAGGCCCGACAGGACGGCGCCGACCAGCAGCGTCACGATGATATGCGGCTCAAGCAGGACCTTCCCGAATTCCACACCGATCTGAAAGATCGCAAGCAACGCTTCGAACGGCCCGTCATACCGGTGGCGCATCGCGAGGGTGAACATTTCGTTGCACCCCTGCACGAAAAGCCCCCAGAACACCATCGCGGCCATGCCGGTGAGACCGTTGTTGATGGCCGCGGTGGTCCCCTTTCCGGCGCGCTTGCCCATGACGATCCAGCCGCAGACAAGCCCCAACCCGATGTTCACAAAGGTGAAGTAACCGAAATTGGTCCCTTCGGGGCTAAGATCGATGACCTGTCCGGAAACGATGAAGGCCAGCAGCGCAAGACAGCAGGCGGCGACTAGTCGTGTGGCTGTGGGCATTCGGGTCTTCCGGCGTTAACTTGGTCTGGCAACTGTGATCTGTGTCACATCACAGTTGCCGCTGTCAAAGGCGGCGCCGCATGAGGTCAGATAAAAATTCCACATGCGGCGGAAACGCTCATCGAACCCGATTTCCGCGATCTGGTCCCACTTGTCGTTGAAGGTCTCGTACCAGCGGCGCAGGGTCAGATCATAGCTCTTGCCGAATTCCTTGGACCGGATGAAATCCAGCCCGGACCGCTCGATCTGTTGCCGCAGGATCCTGGGCGCGGGCAGCATGCCGCCGGGAAAGATGTACTTCTGGATGAAATCGACCCCGTTCCTGTAGATCTCCCACCGCCTGTCCGCCACCGTGATGATCTGCAACGTGGCCCGCGCGCCGGGCTTCAGCCTGTCCCGGACGGTCTCGAAATAGACGGGCCAGTATTTCTGCCCCACGGCCTCGAACATTTCGATCGAGGCGATGCCGTCATACGATCCCCGTTCGTCGCGGTAATCCTGCAGCTTGAACTCGACACGATCCGAAAGATTAGCTTTTTCAATCCGTTGCCTGGCATAGCTGAACTGCTCCTGACTGATGGTCAGGCCGGTCACCCGCAACCCGCGCTCCTTGGCGGCATATTCCGCAAACCCGCCCCAGCCGCAGCCGATTTCAAGAATGTGATCGCCGGGCTGGGCGCCCATCTGGTCGATCAGGCTGGCGTATTTCGCGGTCTGCGCCTTTTCCAGACTCTCCTGCCCGGTCTCGAACAGGGCGCTGGAATAGGTCATCGTGTCGTCCAGCCAGAGACCGTAGAAATCGTTCCCCAGATCATAGTGGTACGAGATGTTCCTCTTGGCCTGCTGCCTGTGATTGCGATGCAGCCAGAATCTCAGCCGTTCATAGGCGCGGATCAGCATCTGGCCGGGAAAATCGTCATAAACCGTTTCGCTTTCCAGATTCACCAGGTCCATAAAGGCGCGCAGGTCCGGTGTGCTCCACTCTCCTTCGACATAGGCGTCGGAAAAGCCCAGATCGCCTTCCCGCACCAGCCGCGCGAACACGTCGTCGTCATGAACGTCGACCCGCGCCACCGGCCCCGGCTTCGGACCCTCGGCGCGGAACACCCGCCCGTCGGGCAAGGCGATGTCCAGCCGCCCGGCCTCCATCCGGCCAAGCATCTTCATCACCTGGGCGAAATACCGAGGCAGGTTGGCCTGCCCATCCGTCGTCGTCAGGATCATCCGCTCTCCCCTATGCGGCAGCAGTTTCAGGCTAGGCGCAGAATTGGTTTCTGGCAAGTTTTCAGTTTGTTACCCGCCATCTGCGGCTTTCGTAGGCCGACAAGGCGACCCGCCGTCCCTCATCCAGACCGACGACCGGACGCGGGTATTCCGCATCCGGGCGCAACCCCCAGCTTTCGGGCACGGCGTCGAAATAGCTCAGCGCCGTTTCCGGCGGCGCATCCTGACCTTCCGCGATCCAGCGTCGGCGATAGGCTCCGTCCGGATCGAACTTCTTGGCCTGCGTCTCGGGATTGAAGATCCGGAAATAGGGGGCGGCGTCCGGCCCCGATCCCGCCACCCACTGCCAGCCCATCGCGTTCGCAGCCGGGTCCCAGTCGATCAGGCAGTCGGCGAACCAGTCCAGCCCGATTTTCCAATGCGTCATCAGATGCTTGGTAAGGTAACTTGCGACGATCATCCGGGTCCGGTTGTGCATCCGTCCGGTCACGTACATTTCGCGCAATCCGGCATCGACCATGGGAATGCCTGTCCCGGCCTGCCGCCATGCGGCCACGTTCGGATGATCGGCGTCGGTGTTCCATGGAAAATCATCCCATTCCGGCCTCCAGTTGCCGTTGAGCAGCGAAGGGGAATGGTACATCAGGTGATATGAGAACTCGCGCCAGACAAGCTGCCGCAAGAAAGCCTCGGCACCGGGTGCTCCGGTTTCCCTTGCGCGCATTCCGGCATGCCAGACCGTTCGCGGACCTATCTCTCCAAGCGACAGGTACTCGGAAAGGCCCGAGGTCACCGCAAGATCAGGTCTGTCCCGCAAGTCTTTATATCGGTTCACATTTTTATCAACGAAGTGGTCAAGCGCCGCACGGGCCGCAGCCTCTCCCGGCTGTACGTGCGGCCTCAGAACGCTCGCCCCCCGGCGCATTTCGCTGCCGAGCGCCCAATCGCCAGGGTCCTCGGTCCGAGGCCAGGTTTCCGGCGGGATCAGACGGCTTGGTTCCGTCGATGCCTCCGGCACTTCCTGGCTCCGCACCGCCCGCCAATAGGGTGAATACACCTTGAAAGGCCCGCCCGCTTTCGTCGCCACGGTCCAGGGTTCGAACAGAAGATGTCCGGGGGATGAGGCAACCTCGATCCCATCCTCCTTCAGCGCCGCCTTGATCCGCTTGTCCCGCTCGATCGACGCCGGGTCATAGGCGCGTGTCCAATGGACCGAACCCGCCCCCGTTTCGTCAACCAGATCGCGCAGCACCTCCAACGCTTTGCCCTTTCGCAGGATCAGCCGGCTACCGCGCGCGTGGAGTGCGCATGCAAACGCGTCAAGCCCAAGCCCCAACCGCCATTTCGGCGCGGCGCCAAGCGCCTCCACCACCTCGTCGCGGATGAAAACCGAGATCACCGGCCTGCCCGTGGCGGCGGCCGCCGCAAGGCCCGGATGGTCGGACAGGCGCAAGTCGCGCCGGAACCAGAAAATGATGGGTGCGTTATCCGCTTTCATCCGTGCCTCTCGTCTTTTCCCGCGATACGGCGCGGCAACGACAACGGATCACAAAACGCGGTCAAGCGCCCCAAGCAGCTGGTCCATCTCCGCCTCCGAGGTGTAATGCGTAAAGCTCAGCCGCAGCACGCCTTTTTCAGGATTGACGCCCATGGCCTGCAACGGCCGGACGGCATAGAAATCGCCGCCGCCCGCCATGATCCCGAACTTGGCAAGCTCGGCCGCAACAGGCTCGGCCGGCTGGGAAAGCGACAAGGCCACCGTCGACGCCCGCCGGTTCGCGTCCGAGGGGCCGATCAGCCGCACCTCGTTCCGGTCCTTAACCGCGTCCAGCAGCGGCTGCAGCAGCTTGACCTCATGCGCCCGCATCAGGTCATGCACGAACGCTCCGCGCTCGGCGGCGCCCGAGGTCGGTCCGCCGTGGTGGTCGCACAGCAGATCCACGTAATCCGCCATGCCCGCGCTTGCAGCGATCTGCGCATGATCCGGACCCGCGGGCGTGAACCGCTTGTAAAGCACGTCTCCATTGAAGAAATGCGCCTGGTTCGGCAGCAATTCTCCAAGATTTCGGCGGATCACCATGCAGCCCTGATGGGGGCCATAGGTCTTGTAGGACGAGAACAGGTAGACGTCCGGGCCAAGATCACCGACATTCGGAAACCCGTGCGGCGCATAGGACACCCCGTCCACGCAGACGAAGGCGCCTGCGGCATGAGCGATGGCCGTGATCTCGGTCACCGGGTTGATCTCGCCCACGACGTTCGAGCAATGGGGAAAGCACACCAGCCGGACCCTCTCGTCCAGCAGTTCCTCGAGGTCCAGCGGATCGAGCGCGCCTGTATCCGGGTCGATCTTCCACTCGCGTATCTCGATCCCGTCCCCGGCCAAGCGCCGCCACGGGCCCGAATTGGCCTCGTGATCCTGGTTGGTGACCACGATCGCCTCGCCGGGCTGCAGCCAGCCGCGGAAGGCCTGCGCCAGAACATAGGTGTTCTGCGTCGTTGATGGACCAAAGCTCAGTTCGTCGGTCGCAACGCCCAGCAGCGCCGCCATTCGCGCGCGGGCCTCGTCCATTTCCTCGCCGCCCAGACGGCTGGCCTCGTAGGGCGAATAAGGCTGAACCTTGCGCTGGGTGTAGAACCGGGTCAGGCGGTCGATCACCGGCTTGCAAGTGTAGGACCCGCCCGCGTTCTCGAAGAACGCCTGCCCCTGCAGCGTCGGTGCGGCGAAAGCCGGGAACTGGGCCCGAACGAAGTCTATGTCCAAGGTGCTCATGACGCGTCTCTCCTCAATCATGCTCAACGGCTCGGATCGATGCCCGCACATGGTCCGGACATCTCCGAAAACATGGCAGGTCTTCCAGCCGAGCCGCGGCCCCGCACAGGAGTGAGGGAACGTCGGCAGCCCTGCAGACCGGATTGGAACGGCCGGGACACCGGCAATGTGCCGACGGCGCGGGACAGGGTCAAGACGCTGATCCGCCGGCATGTCGATACCGATTGCGGCGGGGCAACGAAAAAGGCCCCGGAGGCGATCCGGGGCCTTTCCAACCGATTGCCGGCTCAGGTTAGCTCCGGCGTTTTTCGCGGGCAAGCCCGATGAAGATCGACACGCACATCAGGACCAGCACGATTGCAAACGGGAAACCGGTCGCGATGGCGGCCGCCTGAAGGGCGCCAAGCCCTCCGCCCAGCAGCAGCACGACGGCGATCGCGCCTTCCAGCACGCACCAGAACACGCGCTGCGCTGTGGGCGCGTCGGTCTTGCCGCCGGCGGTGATGGTGTCGATCACCAGCGAGCCCGAGTCGGAACTGGTGACGAAGAAGATCACCACCAGGATGATGCCGACGAAGGACAGCAGACCGGCCAGCGGGAAGGCTTCGAACATCTTGAACATCTTCAACTCCAGCGCCGCGTCCGACAGGCCCTGGCCGGTGCCCGACATCACCTGATCCAGAGCGGTGCCGCCGAAGACGCTCATCCATAGCGCGCCGACGACCGTCGGAATCAGGATCACGCAAGTGACGAACTCCCGCACGGTGCGCCCGCGCGAAATGCGCGCGATGAACATGCCGACGAAAGGCGACCACGATATCCACCAGGCCCAGTAGAAGGCCGTCCAGCCCTGCAGGAAGTTGGTATCCTCGCGGCCGACCCAGTTGGACAAGGCGGGCAGCGCGACGACGTAATCCACGAGGCCGTTGAAGAACCCGGTCAGGATCGCGACGGTCGGACCGACGATCAGCACGAGGATCAGCAGCGCTGCGGCAAGAACCATGTTGATCTCGGAAAGGCGCTTCACCCCCTTGTCCAGCCCCGCAACCACCGAAATCAGCGCGATGGCGGTGATCAGGATGATCAGCAACACCTTCATTCCGTCCGTCACCGGGACGTCGAACAGGTAGTTCAGTCCGGCCAGCGCCTGCGTCGCGCCAAGCCCCAGGGATGTCGCCAGGCCAAAGATGGTGGCGAACACGGCCAGAACGTCGACGATATGCCCCAGCGGGCCCCAGGTCGCCTCTCCGAAGATCGGGTAAAAGACCGAGCGCATGGTCAGCGGCAGGCCACGGTTGAAGCTGAAGAAGGCAAGCGCCAGCGCCACGACCGCGTAGATCGCCCAGGGGTGCAGCCCCCAATGGAAAATGGTGGCGGCCATCGCCAGATCCTTGGAGGCTTCGGTGTCGCCCAGACCCGCGCCCAGCGGCGCCCAGTCGGTCCGCACGCCACCCTCGCCCACGGCCACGCCGCCCAGCGAGGATCCGTAGTGCGAAATCGGCTCGGCAACGCCCCAGAACACCAGTCCGATCCCCATGCCTGCGGCAAACAGCATCGAGAACCAGCCCGCATAGCTGTAATCCGGCTTGGCATCCTCGCCGCCCAGCCGGATCGAGCCATAGGGCGTCACGATCAGCAGCAGCGAGAACACGACGAAGATGTTGCACGCGATCATGAACACCCAGTCGAACTTGCTGGTCAGCGTCGGGCGCAGCCATTCAAAGAATTCGGTCGACTGCTCACGAAACACCAGCGAAAAGAACACGAACGCTATGATGGTCAGTGCTGAAATTCCGAATACCGGATTGTGAACATCCAGACCCAAGATCTGAACGTTGTCCTGCCCGACCTCATACTCGGTTTCCACGGCATCCGGACCGGCCTCGTAGCCGGCTTCCACATTGTCGGACATTGTCCCTCCTCTTCCTTGTTTTGTTGCCTCCTATTCGGGCAAGGAAGGAATCGACAGCGCGATAAAATAGACCCAATGTTCTCCGAATCCGACCTCGGGGAAAGTTTCCCATCCAGGCCGCCTGCAGCCTTAAGGGTGCCGCCGCGGTTCAACCCGAAGTGGACAAACAAAAATGGCCGAAGCGCCAGGCGCCTCGGCCAAAAACCCATGTTTTAAAGGTGACTCAGCCCTGAACCTTTGTATAGGTCCCCTCTCCGGCCAGGATGCCGCGGAAACCGCCGGGCTCGTCCAGCGAGAACACGATGATAGGCAGGTTGTTGTCGCGCGCCAGCGCGATGGCCGAGGCGTCCATCACCCCGAGGCGCTTGGTCAGAACGTCGTCATAGCTGACGGTGTCATAGCGTTTCGCGTCGTCGAACTTGACCGGATCCTTGTCATAGACGCCGTCCACCTTGGTGCCCTTGAAGATCGCCTCGCAGCTCATCTCGTTGGCGCGCAGCGTCGCGGCGGTGTCGGTGGTGAAATAGGGGTTGCCCGTCCCGGCGGCAAAGATGCAGACCCGCTTCTTTTCCAGGTGACGCACGGCGCGGCGGCGGATGTAGGGCTCGCAGACCTGATCCATCGGAATGGCCGAGATCACGCGGGTAAAGACGCCAAGCCCTTCCAGCGCGGATTGCATGGCGAGGGCGTTCATGACCGTCGCCAGCATTCCCATGTAATCGGCGGTCGTCCGCTCCATCCCCTGCGCCGAGCCCGACAGGCCGCGGAAAATGTTGCCGCCGCCGATGACCATGCAGATCTCGACGCCCAGATCATGCACCGATTTCACCTCGGCGGCGATGCGCTGGACCGTCGGCGGATGCAGGCCGAATCCCTGATCCCCCATCAGCGCCTCACCCGATATCTTGAGCATGACCCGCTTGAACTTGGTCTGGGGCTGTTCCTTGGGGACTGGGGAAAGGGAAGTGGTCATGTTGCGCTCCGCTGCGGCACAGGTTTATTTTCCGGCGCAAAATGAAGCAAAAGCCCGGCAGGTTCAATGCGGGATGGTTCGGAACAAGGCAATCGCCCATGAATGCAAGCACTGCGACCCGGTTGCTGGACGGTCTGCCGCCCATTCCCGCCGACAAACCGGTGTTGATCGCCGGGCCGACCGCCTCGGGGAAATCCGCCCTGGCGCTCGAGATCGCCGAGCGACATGGCGGCGCGATCGTCAATGCCGATGCCAGTCAGATCTACGACTGCTGGCGCATCATCACTGCCCGCCCGACCGCCAAGGACGAAGCCCGCGCGCCGCATCGCCTCTACGGCCACGTCCCCTACGACGCGACCTATTCGACCGGCCACTGGCTGCGCGAGGCCGTTCCCCTTCTCTCGGACGGACCGAGGCCGATCATCGTGGGTGGAACCGGCCTATACTTCACCGCCCTGACCGAAGGCATGGCCGAAATCCCGCCCACACCCGCCGCAGTCAGGGCCGAAGCGGATGCGATGTCCCACGCCGATCTGCTGGCGGGCATCGACGCGGCGACCGCCCGCGGCATCGATACGCTCAACCGCGCCCGGGTCCAGCGCGCCTGGGAGGTGCAGCGTGCCACCGGTCGGCCGCTGGCCGACTGGCAGGCCGACACGCCGCCCCCCGCCCTGCCGCTGAGCCAGGCGGTTCCGCTGGTCTTCGACGTCGACAAGTCCTGGCTGCTGGACCGCATCACCAACCGCTTCGACCAGATGCTCGAACAGGGGGCCCTGGACGAGGTGGCGGCCATGCGCGACCGCTACGATCCGGCCCTGCCCTCGTGCAAGGCGATCGGCGTGCCGGAACTGATGGCCTACCTGAACGGCGAAGCGACCCTGGATGAGGCGCGGGATCGGGCACGAATCGCGACGAGACAATTCGCCAAACGGCAGCGAACCTGGTTCCGCGCGCGGATGAAATCCTGGCATCACATTAATTTGTTTTAACTATTTCGAAATCTGATACGGTTTTTTACGCGGCCGAAACACCATCTCCGGTCCTGAGAAACCGCGCGCGCGACCGGGTTCCAGACCGCTGAACCGGCCGAAATGCTGCCCGCCGTTGCGAAAAAAACGCTGCAAAATCAAGGCATCATTTTTCAGCGTCAATGTCGTTTTTGTGCCATCGATGACGATTCCGATCATTGACGTGACGGAAAATCTGATGCGGAATATTCGCGATGGGGATGTGTAAAATCCATATGAATCGCAGGCGGCGCAGCGAAGGGCGTTTGACGTCCGACGGCCGATCTGAAACCCTCCTCCAATAACACAAGTGTCACAGGGAGACATTCATGACCAATGAGACAATGACCGGAGCACCGGTACACTGGGCAGCCAAGATGCACGCCCAGGAGTATCGGGACGGCAAACTGAGCCGGCGCGAGTTCCTGACCCGCGCCACAAGCCTTGGCGTGACCGCAGCCGCCGCCTATGGAATGATCGGCCTGCCGACGCCCGCCAATGCCCAGAGCGACGCCGCCAAGCAAGAGGGCGGCACCCTGCGCGTCCAGGCCCAGGTCCGCGGCCTGAAGGATCCGCGCACCTACGACTGGTCGGAAATGGGCAACCAGACCCGCGGCACCCTCGAATACCTGGTCGAATACAACTCGGACGGGACGTTCCGCGGCATTCTTCTGGAAGGCTGGGAGATCAACGAGGACGCAACCGAGTACACGCTCAAGGTGCGTCAAGGCGTCAAATGGAACAACGGTGACGACTTCACCGCCGAAGACGTGGCCCGCAACATCGCGCGCTGGTGCGACAAGAGTTCGGAAACCAACTCGATGGCCGGCCGTTTCGCGACGCTGGTCGATGCCGACACCGGCCAGGCTATCGAGGGCGGGATCGAGGTGGTGGACAGCCACACCGTCAAGCTGAACCTGCCAAAGTCGGACATCTCGCTGATCGCGGGCATGTCGGACTACCCCTCCGCGGTCGTGCACAGCTCGTTCAGCGAAACCGACCTGCTGAACAATGTCGGCACCGGCCCCTACCTGATCGAAGAGCTGGAAGTGGGCGTGAAATGCACCCTCGTCCGCAACGAGGATCACGAATGGTGGGGCGAGGCCGTGTTTGGCCGTCCGGCGCTGGACCGCATCGAGTACATTGACTACGGCACCGACCCGTCGGCATGGCTGGCGGCGCTGGAATCGGACGAGGTCGACATGCTTCACGAATCCGTGGGCGAGTTCATCGACGTGATGGATGGCCTCGGCTACGTGAAGTCCGAAGTGGTGACCATGAGCACCATCGTCATCCGCCCGAACCAGCTCGCCGAAGTGGACGGGGTAAAGCCCTATGCCGACAAGCGTGTCCGCCAGGCGCTGCAGATGGCCGTGGACAACGCTGTCTGCCTGGAACTGGGCTATGGCGGACGCGGCGCTGTCGCCGAAAACCACCACATGGGCCCGATCCATCCGGAATACCCGGAACTGCCGCCGCAGACCCACGATCCGGCGGCTGCCCTGAAGCTGATCGAAGAAGCCGGCCTGGCCGATTTCGAGCACGAGATCATCTCGATCGACGACGACTGGCGCCGCAACACCACCGACGCCGTCGCCGCGCAGCTGCGCGACGCGGGCATCAAGGTCAAGCGTACGGTTCTGCCGGGCAGCACCTTCTGGAACGACTGGGTGAAATATCCCTACAGCTCCACGAACTGGAACCACCGTCCGCTGGGCGTGCAGATCTGGGCGCTGGCCTATCGTTCGGGCGAAGCCTGGAACGAATTCGGCTGGTCGAACCCGGATTTCGACGCGATCCTCGACGAGGCGCTGGCCATCGCCGACGCGGACAAGCGCCGCGAGGTTGCCGCAAGGGGCGCCGCGCTGATCCAGGAGGAAGGCGTGACCTGCCAGCCGTACTGGCGCGCGCTTTACCGCCACATGAAGGAAGGTCTCGTGAACACTGACATGCACGTGGCCTTCGAACACCACCACTACAAGTGGGGCTGGGCGGCCTGACCTCCGGCTGAAAAGACATCCGGGGCGCCCGCGCAGGGCGCCCCGATCCAGCCGCAGACACTCCGGCGCATTGCCGGCCATCAGAGGCCAAAAAACGGTCCAATGATCTGCGGAACACCAGAACAACAGGGGCCATCATGGGACTATTCATCCTCCGACGGTTCGGCGTGATGCTGTTGACGGCATTATGTCTTACGTTCGTTGTCTTCTTTCTGACCAACCTCTACCCCAACCTGGAAAAGCTCGCGAAAACGCAGGGCAACCAGCGGATGTCCGACGAACAGGTCTCGGCCTGGCTCGAGAACCGGGGCTACCGGCAGCCAATGCTGGTCAAATACGGACAATGGCTGGGTGTGGCTCCGGGTTTCTCCAAGACGCTGGATGACGGACAATTCGTCGGCACCTGCGTCAGGCCCGGACAAACCAAGGAAGAAACTCCGAACTTCTGCGGCATCCTGCAGGGCGAGTGGGGGTATTCGACGGTGTTCAAGGACGAGGTCGGCGGGATCGTGGCCAAACGCCTCGGCAACACCGGCTATCTCATGTTCTGGGTTCTGGTCCTGATGGTGCCCTCGGCGCTGCTGGTCGGCGTGCTGGCGGGAATGCGCGAGGGGACGGTCATGGACCGGTCGCTCTCGACCTTCTCGATCATCACGACCGCGACGCCGGAATACGTTTCGGGCGTGGTCTTCATCGCCATCTTCGCATCGTCCACGGTGGGCCTGAAATGGTTCAAGGGCACGGCAACGCAGGCGATGGACAACCCGACCTTCGAGAATTTCTTTCTGCCGGTGCTGACCATCGCGCTTTACGGGATGGGCTACATCGCCCGGATGACCCGCGCCTCGATGACCGAGGTGATGACCGCGCAATACATCCGCACCGCGCGCCTCAAGGGCGTCTCGTTTCCCAACATCGTGATGAAACACGCCCTGCGCAACGCGCTGATCGCGCCGTTCACCGTCATCATGCTGCAGTTCCCATGGCTGCTCAACGGCGTGGTGATCGTCGAGACCCTGTTCAACTACAAGGGCTTCGGCTGGGCGCTGGTGCAGGCGGCCGAGAACAACGACATCCAGCTGCTGCTGGCGATCTCGGTCGTGTCCGTCATCGTGGTTCTGGTAACGCAGCTGATCTCGGATATCGGCTATGTCTACCTCAACCCGCGCATCCGCATTTCGTAAGAGAGGAGAATCAAGACATGGAACCTCTCAACGGATTTCAGATCACCCTGCGCATCCTCTACCAGTTCTCGTCGGTCTGGATCGCGCTGCTGCTGCTCTTCGCCCTGTCCCTGGCCTTCAAGCGGCGCCTCGGCCTTTACGGCAAGCTGTTCGACAGCCCCATCGGAATGATCGGCTTTGGCCTGGTGATGTTCTGGGTCTTCACCGGCATCTTCGGAGCCATGGACCTGATCGTGACCCATGACCCGCTGACGCAGGTTTCGGGCATGAAGAACAAGGTTCCCGGAACTCCGGTCCCCGGCGCCGAGGCGGGCGAGTACCCCTGGTACCTGCTGGGCGGCGACAACCTGGCGCGCGACGTGTTCAGCCGCATGATCAAGGGCGCCTGGATCGTGGTGCAGATCGCGCCTCTGGCGACGCTGTTCGCCTTCATGGTCGGCATCACCCTCGGGCTGCCCGCCGGGTATTACGGCGGCCGGCTGGACACTTTCCTGTCCTTCCTCGCCAACCTGATCCTGGCCTTCCCGGTGATCCTGCTGTTCTACCTGCTGGTGACGCCCGAGATCATCGAAACCGGCGTGCCAAGCTACATGGCGGCAGTGCTGTTCGTCTTCCCGATCGTCTTCCTCGGGGTGCTGCTGAACTCGCGCTACTTCACGCGCCCGAATTTCCGCACCCCCCTGCTGATCGGAGTGCTGGGCACCGCCATCTGGCTATACCTGGCGATGATCTCGACGGGCGGCTACATCATCAGCACCAAGACCTATTCGATCCCGGGCCTGCCCGGCGTGCTGGATCCGTTCGACGTGCCGGGCGGCATCCTGGTGGTGTTCGTCTCGGTGGTCTTCGTGAACTCGCCCACCGTGTTCCGTATCGTTCGGGGCCTTGCCATGGACATCAAGACCCGCGACTACGTGGCCGCAGCCCAGACCCGGGGCGAAGGCCCCTGGTACATCATGCTGTGGGAGATCCTGCCCAACGCGCGCGGGCCGCTGATCGTCGATTTCTGCCTGCGCATCGGCTACACGACCATCCTGCTGGGAACCTTGGGTTTCTTCGGACTCGGCCTGCCGCCGGAAAGCCCGGACTGGGGTTCGACGATCAACGAGGGGCGCAAGCTTCTGTCGATCTACCTGCATCCCGCGCTGCCGCCCGCGTTGGCGCTGCTGTCGCTGGTGCTGGGCCTGAACCTGCTGGCGGACGGGTTGCGCGAGGAAAGCCTGAAGGACTGATGTGATCGAGGCCGGGGGCTCTGCCCCCGGACCCCCGGAGTATTTTCGAAAAGATGAAGACGGGTACGCGCCCGACCTCGTCTGGGAGCAAGAAAATGAGCAAACTCGCGGACTATGACGGCCCGATCCTGGAGATCGACAAGCTGTCGATTTCCTTCTTCACCCGGCTGCGGGAGATCCCGGCGGTGATGGACTTCTCGGTCAGCGTACAGCCGGGCGAGGCGGTGGGCCTCGTGGGCGAATCCGGCTGCGGCAAGTCCACCGTGGCGCTTGGCGTCATGCAGGACCTTGGCAAGAACGGCCGCATCGTCGGCGGCACCATCAAGTTCAAGGGCCGCGACCTGAGCACGCTGAGCGCCGAGGAATTGCGCGACATCCGCGGCAACGAGATCGCGATGATCTATCAGGAACCGATGGCCTCGCTGAACCCGGCGATGAAAATCGGCAAGCAGCTGATGGAAGTGCCGATGATCCACGAGGGCGTCAGCAAGGAGGAAGCCTACAAACGGGCGCTGGAAGTGGTGACCGACGTGCGCCTGCCCGACCCCGAGCGGATGCTGAATTCGTTCCCGCACCAGCTTTCCGGCGGGCAGCAGCAGCGGATCGTCATCGCCATGGCGCTGATGTCGAAGCCCGCCCTGCTGATCCTTGACGAACCCACCACCGCGCTCGACGTGACAGTCGAAGCCGCCGTCGTGGAACTGGTCAAGGATCTGGGCAAGAAATACGGCACCTCGATGCTGTTCATCTCGCACAATCTCGGGCTGGTTCTGGAAACCTGCGACCGGCTCTGCGTGATGTATTCCGGCGAGGCGGTTGAACGCGGCTCGATCAAGGACGTGTTCGACGAGATGCAGCACCCCTACACTCAGGCGCTGTTCCGCTCGATCCCGCTGCCCGGCGCCGACAAGAACTCGCGCCCGCTGGTGGCGATTCCCGGCAACTTCCCCCTGCCCCACGAACGCCCGCCCGGCTGCAACTTCGGGCCGCGCTGCGACTATTTCGAGGCGGGACGCTGCGACGCCCAGGACATCCTGATGGAATCCGTTCCGGGCAACGACCGGCACCAGACCCGGTGTCTGAGGTTCCGCGAGATCGACTGGAACGCGCCGCTGACGCTGGCCGCGCAGAAGGAGAAGGGCGAAATCGGCAAGGTCGTCCTCAAGATGGAGAACCTCAAGAAATACTACGAGGTCGCGGCCAACGCGCTGTTCGGCGGCGGTCAGAAGAAGGTGGTGAAGGCAAACGAAACCCTGAGTTTCGAGGCGCATGAATCCGAAACCCTCGCCATCGTGGGCGAATCCGGCTGCGGCAAGTCCACTTTCGCCAAGGTGCTGATGGGGCTGGAGACGGCGACCGACGGGCAGATCCTGCTGGACAACCGCAACATCGAACAGGTGCCGATCGAAGAGCGCGACGCCAAGACCGTGGGCGAAGTGCAGATGGTGTTCCAGAACCCCTTCGACACGCTGAACCCGTCGATGACCGTGGGCCGCCAGATCATCCGCGCGCTCGAGATCTTCGGCGTCGGAAAATCCGAGGCCGAGCGCAAACAGCGGATGCTGGAACTGCTCGATCTGGTGAAACTGCCGCGCGCCTTTGCCGAGCGGATGCCGCGCCAGCTTTCCGGCGGGCAGAAACAGCGCGTCGGCATCGCCCGCGCCTTTGCCGGGGACGCCCGGATCGTCGTTGCGGACGAACCCGTCTCGGCGCTCGACGTGTCGGTGCAGGCCGCGGTCACCGACCTGCTGATGGAGATCCAGCGCAAGAAGAAGACGACACTATTGTTCATCAGCCACGACCTGTCCATCGTGCGCTACCTGAGCGACCGGGTGATGGTGATGTATCTGGGCCATGTGGTCGAGCTCGGGACCACCGATCAGGTGTTCTCGCCCCCCTACCACCCTTATACCGAAGCCCTGCTTTCGGCCGTGCCGATCGCGGACACTTCGGTCGAGAAAAAGCATATCGTGCTCGAAGGCGACATCCCATCGGCCATGAACCCGCCGCCGGGCTGTCCGTTCCAGACCCGCTGCCGCTGGAAATCGCAGGTGCCGGGCAATCTGTGCGATACCGAAGTGCCGCCGTTCAAGACGGTGGCCGAGGGGCATCAGGTCAAGTGCCACCTGGCCGACGAGATCCTCGCCGCGATGGAGCCCGTCATCAAGATCGCGGCCGAGTGACAGCTGCACATGTTGCGACAAAGGGCCGGTCCTGCACCGGCCCTTTTTTCAGGCGGCATTTGAAGATGTTGGAATACGCGGGACCATCTTGATGAACGGCCCGTTCAGCTGCCCCAGATGACCCGGACGTAGTTCTGCGTTTCCTTGTAGGGCGGCACGCCGCCATGCTTTACCACGGCTTCGGGACCCGCATTGTAGGCCGCCAGCGCCAGGCGCCACGACTTGAACTTGCGGTACTGCCAGGACAGGTAGCGCGCGCCGCCTTCCAGGTTCTCTTTCGGATCGTGCGGGTTTACGCCCAGCAGACGGGCGGTCTGCGGCATGAGCTGCGCCAGACCCAAAGCCCCCTTGTGCGACTCGGCATGTGGATTCCAGCCGGATTCCTGCTGCACAAGGCGCAGGAACAGTTCTTCGGGCACGTTGTACATGCGCGCCGCGTTTCGGGCCAATTCAAGGTACTGACCGCGATACTTGCCGGAATAACGCTTCTCGAACCCGCGTTCTGCGGACTTGGGTTTCAGCCGCTCGGAATCCTTGTACTGGGTGGCGGCGCGGGTATCCAACACCTTGGCCTGATTGCGGAAAAGGTCCCTGCGGGCCTTGGATGACAGCATGTCCGCCTGCACTGGTACGGACACCAAGACAAGGGAAACCAACGCAAAACCACCGACGAGCACTCGCATGCGAACAGACCTGCTTTCTAAACCCCCAGCAGCGATTATATTGTTTTCCGATCGAAATGAAAGTGCGCCGGTCTCCGGGCCGGCCAAGCGTGGCTTATCGGTCCCGCAGGAACGGTGTTTTAACCATGGCGCAGGCCGTATAGGGTCACGTGGACGGATCGCTCAGATTCGGGATGCATCGAGACAAAAGAACGGGGAAACACATGGCTGGCTCAGTCAACAAAGTCATTCTGGTCGGAAACCTGGGCCGCGATCCCGAGGTGCGATCGTTCCAGAACGGCGGCAAGGTCTGCAACCTGCGCATCGCCACTTCCGAGACCTGGAAAGACCGCAACACCGGCGAGCGCAAGGAACGGACCGAATGGCATTCGGTCGCGATCTTCTCGGAACCGCTGGCGCGGATCGCCGAGCAGTATCTGCGCAAGGGCTCCAAGGTCTATATCGAAGGACAGCTGGAAACCCGCAAATGGCAGGACCAGTCGGGCCAGGACCGTTACACCACCGAAGTCGTCCTGCGCCCCTATCGCGGCGAGTTGACCCTGCTCGACAGTCGCGGCGAGGGCGGCAGCGGCGGCGGATACGGCGGCGGGCAGTCCGGCGGCGGCTATGACAGCGGCCCGCGCGACGACCCTTACCGCAGTGCGCCTGCGACGGCGTCCAGCGGGATCGACGACGACGAGATCCCGTTCTGATCCCCATGGAGGCATGACATGACATGGTCCTTCTCGCTCGGCCGCCTGTTCGGGTCGGAACTGAGGGTCCATGTCACCTTTTTCCTGCTGCTGGCCTGGGTCGGGTTCGCAGCGTTTTCCGAAGGCGGCTGGCCCGCCGCGGTCGAGAACATCGTTTTTGTTCTGGCGATCTTCGCCTGCGTGGTCGCGCATGAATTCGGCCACGCCCTGATGGCCCGCCGCTACGGCATTCGCACACCCGACATCACGCTGCTTCCCATCGGCGGACTGGCCCGGCTGGAACGGATGCCGGAAAACCCGATCCAGGAGGTGCTGGTCGCCCTCGCCGGACCGGCGGTCAACGTGGTCATCTGGGTGATCCTGGTGACGTTTGGCGCCGGCACCAACCTGGATTCGCTGGCGCAGATCGACTCGGCCCGGATCGACCTCCTCACCCGGCTGGCCTACGTCAACCTGTTCCTGGCGGTGTTCAACATGATCCCCGCCTTTCCGATGGACGGAGGCCGGGTGTTCCGGGCGCTTCTGTGCCTGCGCATGGACCGGGTCAAGGCGACCCGTGTCGCGGCCTCGGCCGGCCAGATGGTCGCCGTGGTGTTCGGCTTCCTCGGGCTAAGCTCGGGCAACCCGCTGCTGATCCTGATTGCAGTGTTCGTGTTCATAGCCGCCAACGCCGAAAGCCAGGATGTCGCCATGCGCGCCGTCGCGCGCCGGGTTCTGGCGCGCGACGCGATGATCACCACCTTCGAGTCGCTGTCGCCCGCCGACACCCTGAACACCGCGGCCCAGGCCGTCATCCACACCACCCAGCACGAGTTCCCGGTTCTGGACGAAGCCGGCCAGCTTTTGGGTTTCGTCACTCGCGGCCGGCTCTTCGCCGCCCTCGCCGGGGAACACCCGCGGTCGGAATCGGCGCTCACCGTCATGGACACCGATATTCCGCGCGTATCGCTGACCTCTGGTCTGGAAACCGTGCTCGACGCGCTGCACAAGGGCGCGCCCGCCATCGCCGTTTGCACCGAAAGCGGGCGGATGGCAGGCTACATCACCCGCGAGAACATCGGTGAGCTGATGGTGATCCGCGGCCGCTGAACCACCAATTTTCAACAGGTTGCCAGCGCATCCTCAAGCACCGAAAGAACCGCCTCTCGCGGGACGTCCGAGGTCACGAAGGCCTGCCCGATTCCGCGCGCCAGGATAAAACGAAGCTGGCCGTCGACCACCTTCTTGTCCTGCGCCATCAACTCGACCAACGCCTCGGCGCCCGGCAACTCGCCCGGGATGTCGGCCAGATCGGTCTTCATCCCCATCGCCTTGAGATGCGCGCGGACCCGGCTGGGATCTTCCTGCGAACACAGACCCAGACGGGCCGAAAGCTCGAAAGCCAACGCGCAGCCGATCGCCACGCCTTCGCCATGCAGCAGGCGGTCGGAATAGCCCGTCGCCGCCTCGAGCGCGTGACAGAACGTGTGGCCAAGGTTCAAAAGCGCCCGGTCCCCCTGCTCGGTCTCGTCCCGGGCCACGATATCAGCCTTCATCTGCACCGAGCGCGTCACTGCCTGCACCCGCGCCGACATGTCGCCGCGCGCCAGCGCCGGGCCGTTCACTTCCAGCCAGTCAAAGAAACCGGCATCTCCCAGCAGCCCGTATTTGACCACTTCGCCGTATCCGGCCAGAAAATCCCGCGCCGTCAGCGTGCCAAGCACCGAAGTATCCGCCAGCACCAGCGAAGGCTGATGAAACGCGCCGATCAGATTCTTGCCCTGCGGCGCGTTGATCCCGGTCTTGCCGCCGACCGAACTGTCGACCTGCGCCAGCAGCGAGGTCGGGATCTGCACGAAACGCACCCCGCGCCGCAGTACCGCCGCCGCGAACCCGGCCAGATCGCCGATCACGCCGCCGCCAAGGGCGACCACCACGTCGCGGCGTTCGACCTTCTCGGCCAACAACCACTCGACCGCGCGCTCGAAATGCGGCCAGCTTTTAGTGGCCTCGCCGGCTGGCAATGCCAGCGACACCATGTCGATCCCGGCCGCGGCCAGCCCGGCGCGCAAGCCCTCCAGGTGCAGCCCCGCCACGGTTTCATCGGTCAGGACGGCCACCCGTGGCCGTTTCAGCAAGGGCGCGATGCGCGCTCCGGCCTCGGCCAGCAGATCCGGCCCGATCTCGACGTCGTAAGAGCGTTCGCCCAGGGCGACATGTACGGTCTGATGCATCTAATTCCGTTCCAACACGTCCGGCCGCGTCTCGAGCGCGGCCAGAACCCGGTCAACCATCCTCTCGATCGTGGTCTCGGAATCCGAGTCCACGGTCAGATCGGCTTCGGCATAGACCGGCACTCGCGCCTCATACAGCGCGCGCAACGTCGCATGGGGATCGGGCGTGCGCAGCAGGGGCCGCGTGTCCTTGTGGCGGACCCGGTTCCACAGCACGTTCAGATCCGCCCGAAGCCACACGGCGACGCCGCGTTCCGAGATCATGCGCCTGTTTTCGGCCGAAAGAAACGCGCCGCCGCCGGTCGAAAGGATCCCCCGCTCCTCGTCCAGAAGACGCCGGATCACCTGGCTTTCCTTCTTCCGGAAGAACGGCTCGCCGTCGCGGGCGAAGATTTCCGGGATCGTCATGTTGGCCGCCGATTCGATCTCGGCGTCGCTGTCGAGGAACGGAACCCCGAGGCGCGCGGCCAGCGCCCGGCCCACCGCGGTCTTTCCGGCGCCCATCATGCCCACCATCACCACCGTTTTGTGCAGCTTCCAGGCCTGCGACCCGGCGGCCGGGCGGGAGTTATGCTTAATTTCGCTCATTCCTCCGTGAATGACGTGATCTTGGGAAAATTGCCAGTTATAACTTGGTCAAAAGATCAAAATGAGGCAGCGTGAGGCAATGGGCCGTCTGATCAAATTTCTCGTCTATCTCGTATGCCTGAGTTTCATCGGGCTTGTCGGGTACGCCTATCTCGGGCCGTTCTTCGGCGTCGACTTTTCCGCACCGCAGAGCGAAGTCCGCCAACCGGTGACGTTGGATGTTGACTAGAACGGCGCTGGTCGCGCTGTGCCTGACCGGCCCGGCTGCGGCGCAGCAACCGCTGTCCGCGATCGACTGGCTGAACGAACCGCCGCAGAACCTGCCGGGAACCGTGCTGCTGGAACCGCCGGTCACCGAGACCGGCTCGCGTCCCGAGGTTGTGGTGACGCCGCTGGAAGACCTGTCGCCGCCGCTGGGACTGGTTTCAACGACCGTCACGGGCCTGCCGGTGGACATGTGGCGGGGCAGCGACCCCGAACATCTGGCGCAGCTTATCGCGCGCACCCCGGTTCGCGACAACCCCGCGATGCAACGCCTGATGTTCACGCTTCTGCTTTCCGAAGCGCGCGCCCCGACCGGCCCCGGCGCCCGCGAGACGCTGCTGCTGGCGCGGCTCGACCGGCTGATGCAGCTTGGCGCGACGGACCCGGCGCAGTCGCTGGTCCAGCTTGCCGGCCCCACCGACTCGCGTGAACGCTTCGCGCGCTGGTTCGACGCGACGTTGCTCACCGGCGACGAGGATCGCAGCTGCTCGGCGCTGATCGCCCAGCCGCACCTCTCGCAGGACTATCCGGCGCAGATTTTCTGCAAGGCCCGGCGGGGCGACTGGGAATCCGCCGCCCTGACGCTCGAGGCCGCGCTGGCCCTTGAACTGCTGTCGCAGGAAGAGCTGGATCTGCTGGACAGATACCTCAGCCCCGACCTGTTCGAAGACGCGCCGCCGCTGCCGCAGCCGGAACACCCCGATCCGCTGACCTTCCGCCTGTTCGAAACGATCGGAGAGCGCCTGCCGACCGCATCGCTGCCGCGATCCTTCGCCACCGCCGACCTGCGCGACGTGGCTGGCTGGAAGGCGCAGATCGAGGCGGCAGAACGCCTGACCCGCATCGGTGCGCTGACCCCGAACCAGCTGCTCGGTCTCTACACCGAACGCGAGCCGGCGGCCTCCGGCGGCGTGTGGGACCGGGTCTCTGCCGTGCAGCGGTTCGAAACCGCCCTGTCGATGGAAAACCCCGCCGCCATCGCCAAGACGCTGCCCCCGGTCTGGGAGGCCATGACTGCCGCCGGACTCGAAGTTCCCTTTGCCGAGCTTTTCGCCGAACGGCTTGCCCCGCAACGTCTGCCGTCGAAGGCGGCCGAGAACCTGCGCTGGCGGGTTTTGCTGCTGTCGGACCGCTACGAACAGGCCGCGGCCTCGCCGCCGGACGACTCGCAGGCCAACTTGTTCCTCGCGGCTCTGGCCAAGGGCGAGCCCGGGCGCGGATTGTCCCCGTCGCCCATGGCTGACGCGATCTCCGAGGGTTTTGCCTGGGGCGCGCAGGTGCCCCCCGACATACGTGCGCTGCTCGACAAGGGCCAGTTGGGCGAGGCTATCCTTACCACCATGCAGCTGTTCGCCCACGGCGCGCGCGGCAACCTCGTCGACCTGACCGGCGCGCTGGCCACCTTCCGCAACGTGGGGCTGGAAGACACCGCCCGCCGCGCGGCGCTGCAACTCTTGATCCTGAACGGGGCCTGATGATGCGCGGGCCGGCCACTCAGGATCTCTGGATTTCCACCTTTCTCGAAGCGCAAGCCGCCGAACTCGGGGCTGCGAACAACACGCTTCTCGCCTATGGGCGCGACCTCAAGGATTTTGCCGGCTGGCTCGCGCGCAAGAAATCGGATCTCGGCGCCGCCGACCGGGATCAGGTCGAAGCCTACCTGATCGCCTGCGACGCGCAGGGGCTGGCGCGCTCGACGCGGGCGCGGCGGCTCTCGGCCATCAAGCAGCTATACCGCTTCGCCTTCGAGGAAGGCTGGCGCGACACCAACCCGGCCATACAGATCAAGGGTCCGGGCCGCGAGAAACGCCTGCCCAAGACCCTCGAGGTGGTCGAGGTTGACCGCCTTCTCCAGGCCGCGCGCACCACCGGGCGCACGCCGTCGGACCGCCTTCGCAACACCTGCCTGATGGAACTTCTCTATGCCACGGGGATGCGGGTAAGCGAACTGGTGTCCCTGCCCGTCTCCTCCGCCCGCGGCGATCCCCGGATGCTGCTCATTCTCGGCAAGGGCGGGAAAGAGCGCATGGTGCCGCTGTCGCCGCCCGCGCGGGACGCCCTTGCGGCCTGGCTCAGGACCCGGGACGAAGCCGAAGCCGAGGTCGTTTCCAATGGCGGTCAGGCGTCGCGATATCTCTTCCCCTCGCGCGGCAAGTCCGGCCATCTGACGCGCCACCGCTTCTATCTTCTGATCAAGGAACTGGCCGTCACCGGCGGGTTGTCGCCCGACAAGGTGACGCCGCACACCCTGCGCCATGCCTTTGCGACGCACCTGCTGGCGAACGGGGCCGATCTGCGCTCGATCCAGACGCTGCTGGGCCACGCCGACGTGGCGACCACTGAAATCTACACCCATGTTCTCGACGAACGCCTGTCCGAACTGGTGCTCGAGCATCATCCGTTGGCCAAGAACAAAGGCTAACCCCTTGATCGGTTTGACCGCCGACCCCATAACGATCACGAGATCAAACATAACGAAGGACCGATGGACCCGACCTCTTCTGCATTTGACGGCGCTTTCTGGATCACCTCCGGCGCCATCCTCTTTCTGCTCGTGCTGTCGGGCTTTTTCTCGGGCTCGGAAACCGCCCTGACTGCCTCGTCCCGCGGCAAGCTGCGGACACAGGCCGACAAGGGATCGCACGGCGCGCAAAAGGCGCTGGAAATCACCGAGGACAACGAACGCCTGATCGGCTCGGTCCTGCTGGGCAACAACCTGGTAAACATCCTGTCGGCCTCGCTGGCCACCGCGCTGTTCACGCGCCTCTTCGGCGAAAGCGGCGTGGCGCTGGCGACGCTGGTGATGACCCTGCTGGTCCTGATCTTTGCCGAGGTGCTGCCCAAGACCTACGCGATCACCAATGCCGAAAAGGCCGCTGCCGCCGTGGCACCGGCCATCAGCGTGATCGTGACCCTGTTCTCGCCGGTCGTCGCCGCCGTGCGCCTTCTGGTGCGCGGCGTGCTGCTCCTGTTCGGCGTCCGGATCGATCCGGACAGCCACATCCTGGCGGTGCGCGAAGAAATCCTGGGCGCGCTGCAGTTGGGCCATTCCGAAGGCGTGGTCGAAAAAGAGGACCGCGACCGCATCCTCGGCGCGCTGGACCTGGCCGAGCGCACCATCGAAGAGATCATGCTGCACCGCTCGAACATCCAGATGATCGACGCCGATGCCGAACCCGAAACCATCCTGGAACAGTGCCTGGAAAGCCCGCACACGCGGCTGCCCGTCTACCGGGGCGAGCCCGAGAACATCATCGGCGTGGTTCACGCCAAGGACCTGTTCCGCGCCATGTATGCGCAGGTTGGCGGCTCCGAGGGAGACACCAACCGGCTGAAGAGATTCGACATCACCAAGGTCGCCAACGCCCCCTATTTCGTCCCCGAGACCACGACGCTCGACGACCAGATGCGGGAATTCCTGCGCATGCGCAGCCATTTCGCGCTGGTCGTGGACGAATACGGCTCGCTCCGCGGCCTGATCACGCTGGAAGACATCCTTGAAGAGATCGTGGGCGAGATCACCGACGAATTCGACCCCGCCGCCGACGCCGAGGTGACGCGGACCGAGGACGGACAGTTCGTCGTCGAAGGCGCCATGACCATCCGAGACCTCAACCGCGCGCTGGACTGGTCGCTGCCGGATGAAGAGGCCAACACGGTCGCCGGGCTGGTGATCCACGAGGCGCAGATGATCCCCACCGTCGGCCAGGTCTTCGCCTTTCACGGCTTCCGGTTCGAGGTCACATCGCGCGAAGGCAACCGGGTGACCGGGCTCAAGATCCGGCCGCTATGACCGCCGCAGCGCGCCTGTGGCACTGGTTCGATGCGGTCGTTCTGGACCTGGGCCGTCAGTTCCGCTGGTCCTTCCTGCCGCCTCTGATGATCTATTTCGCCGCCGGCGCGCAGGGGCTGACAGCCATCGTCGGCACGTTCTTCGTCAAGGAATATCTCGACGTCTCGGCGGCTTTCATCGCGGGCATCGCCTTCTGGGCCGGGTTGCCGTGGGCGCTCAAGATGCCGCTGGGGCATCTGGTCGACCTGATCTGGCGGTGGAAGGCGCTGCTGATCTATGTGGGCGCGGCCCTGATCGCCTGCAGTTTCCTGATCATGTTCGGGCTGGCCACTCGGGTTGCCTGGATGCCCGAGATCATGTCGATGACCGCCTGGTACGTCTTCTCGGTCATCCTTGCGCCCTGCGGATACGTCGTTCAGGACGCGGTCGCCGACGCCATGTCGGTCGAGGCGGTGCCGCGTCACGACGCCGAGGGCCGCCCCCTTGACAAGGACACCGAACGCGCCCTGCACACGACGATGCAGACGCTGGGCCGTTTCGCGCTGATCGGCGGCGCCAGCACCGTGGCGCTGCTCAACATCTGGCTCTTCGCCGGGATCGAGGCCCTTCCGGCTGCGGAAAAAGAGGTCGTCTATGGGGAAATCTACCTGCTGGCCCTGCTGATCCCCTGCATCTCCATCTCGGGCGTCCTGCTTGCCGGGATACAGAAACGGCTCACGATCCGACGCCTGATCCAGCAGGGCATGGATGCCGTCAGGGCGCGGGCGCATTTCGACCCGGATGGCGAGCCGGTCAAGGCCAACCACTGGTATTTCACCGGCGGCGCGGTTTTCGTCGCCATGACCCTGACCGTCGGCCTGATGGACCTGCCCTTTTCGCAAGAGATCGTCTTTGCCGGCTCCATGGCGATCGTGCTGACGCTGATGCGGCAGCTGATCCGCAACCTGACCCCGGCCAAGGCGCGGGCGCTTGTCGGAACCGCGATCATCGTCTTCGTGTTCCGCGCCGTGCCGCTGAACGGCGCCGCCGCGACCTGGTTCGAAATCGACGTCCTGGGTTTCGACCAGCAGTTCCTGTCGGTCCTGTACCTCATCACTTCGGTTCTGACGCTCGTGGGCATGGTGATCCTGCGCCCGATGATGGCGTCAAAGACCATCGCGGACATCGTCATCATCCTCAGCATCGCGGCGGGCCTGTTGTCGCTGCCCGGCATCGGTCTGTACTACGGCATCCACCACTGGACTTCGGCCATGACGGGCGGTGTCGTCGATGCCCGGTTCATCGCCGTCCTCAACACCGCGATCGAATCGCCGCTGGGCCAGATTTCCATGATCCCGATGCTGGCCTGGATCGCCCGAAACGCCCCGCCCGCGCTCAAGGCCACCTTCTTCGCCGTCATGGCTTCGTTCACCAACCTGGCGCTCTCGGCCTCAAGCCTCGGAACCAAGTACCTCAACCAGATCTTCACCGTCACGCGCGAGGTTGCCGGCCCCGACGGCGCCATCACCACCTCCGCCGACTATTCCGAGCTTGGCGTTCTGATGATCACCGTCGCCACGATCACGGTCCTTGCGCCGGTGCTGGCGGTCTGGATCGTGCAGCGCTCGTTTTTGCGCACAACGGACTAGGACAAACGACACCGCTTGTCGCTTACGGGACAGAAACCGGCGGATGCGCCTTGCACCTTCGCCGCAAAAATGGAGGGTTCTCATGAAAACCACATCCCAGGTGGTCGTCATCGGCGGCGGTGTCGTTGGCTGTTCCGTGCTCTATCACCTCACCAAGCTCGGCTGGTCCGACGTCATGCTGCTGGAACGGTCCGAACTGACCAGCGGTTCGACCTGGCATGCCGCGGGGGGGTTCCACACCCTGAACGGCGACACAAACATGGCCGCGCTGCAGGGTTACACGATCCGTCTCTACAAGGAACTGGAAGAGATCACCGGCATGTCCTGCGGCCTGCATCACGTGGGCGGCGTCACCCTGGCCGACAACCGTGACCGGTTCGACATGCTGCTGGCCGAGCGCGCCAAGCACCGCTTCATGGGGCTCGAGACCGAGATCGTCGGCCCCGAAGAGATCCGCAAGATCGCGCCCATCACCAATACGGACGGCATCATCGGCGCCCTCTACGATCCGCTCGACGGCCATCTCGACCCGTCCGGCACGACCCATGCCTATGCCAAGGCCGCGCGGATGGGCGGCGCAACCATCGAAACCCATTGCATGGTGCGCGAGACCAACCAGCGCCCCGACGGCACCTGGGAGGTCGTGACCGACAAGGGCACCATCCACGCCGAACACGTAGTCAACGCGGGCGGCCTCTGGGCGCGCGAGGTCGGCGCGATGGCGGGCATCTACTTCCCACTGCATCCGATGGAGCACCAGTACATCGTCACCGACAACATCCCCGAGATCGAGGCGATCATCGACGCCGGCGGCGAGCATCCGCACGTGATGGACCCCGCGGGCGAAAGCTATCTGCGGCAGGAGGGGCGCGGCCTCTGCATCGGTTTCTACGAACAGCCCTGCAAGCCCTGGGCGGTGGACGGCACCCCGTGGGATTTCGGCCACGAACTTCTGCCGGACGATTTCGACAAGATCACCGACTCGATCGAGTTCGCCTATCGCCGCTTCCCGGTTCTGGCCCGGGCTGGCGTGAAATCCGTGATCCACGGCCCCTTCACCTTCGCCCCCGATGGCAACCCGCTGGTGGGCCCGGTGCCGGGCGTGCGCAACTACTGGTCCGCCTGCGGCGTCATGGCCGGGTTCAGCCAGGGCGGCGGCGTCGGCCTGATGCTGGCGCAATGGATGATCGAGGGCGAGCCCGAACGCGACGTTTCGGCGATGGACGTGGCCCGGTTCGGCGACTGGATCAGCGCGGGCTACACCCGCCCCAAGGTGATCGAAAACTACCAGAAACGCTTCTCGGTCTCCTATCCCAACGAAGAACTGCCGGCCGCCCGCCCCAACCGTACCACGCCGATGTACGACATCTTCACCGATCTCGGCGCGGTCTGGGGCCAGCATTACGGGCTCGAAGTCCCGAACTATTTCGCGCAAGAGGGCGAGCCGACCTATGAAACCCCGTCCTTCCGCCGTTCGGACGCTTTCGAGGCCACCGGCCGCGAGGTGCGCGGCGTGCGCGAGGGGGTGGGCATCAACGAGGTCCACAATTTCGGCAAGTACCTGATCACCGGCCCCGGCGCGCGCGCCTGGCTCGACCGGATCATGGCCGGCCGCATCCCGCAGCCGGGCCGCCTGTCGCTGACCCCGATGCTGTCGCCCAAGGGCAAGCTGATCGGCGATTTCACCGTCTCGTGCCTGGGCGAGACCGAGTTCCAGCTGACCGCCTCCTACGGGTCGCAGAACTACCACATGCGCTGGTTCCTGCAGCACCAGGACGACGGCGTGACCATCGAAAACATCAGCGACAGGCGCAACGGCTTCCAGATCGCGGGCCCCAAGGCCGGCGAGGTTCTGGCCGCCTGCACCCGCGACGACCTTTCCAGCCTGCGCTTCATGGACGTGCGGCGCATGGTGGTCGGCATGACCGACTGCATCGTGCAGCGGGTCAGCTATACCGGCGATCTGGGTTACGAGATCTATTGCGATCCGATGGCGCAGCGCCAGCTCTGGTGGACCCTGTGGGAGGCCGGGCAGCCGCACGGCATGGTCCCCTTCGGAATGCGCGCGATGATGTCGCTGAGGCTGGACAAGTTCTTCGGCTCGTGGCTGCGGGAGTTCTCGCCCGACTACACCGCCGCCGAGACCGGACTGGACCGGTTCATCTCGTTCAAGAAAAGTACAAATTTCATCGGTCGCGCCGCGGCCGAGGCCGAGCGCTCGGAAGGCCCCGCGCGCAAGCTGGTGGCCTTTGAGGTGGACGCCGAGGATGCGGACGTCAACGCGTATGAGCCGATCTGGCTGGACGGCGAGGTCGTCGGCTTCTGCACCTCGGGCGGCTATTCGCACCATGCCGGGAAATCCGTGGCGCTGGGCTTCCTGCCGGTTGGCCGGATTGCCGACGGGCTGGAGGTCGAAATCGAGATCCTGGGTCAGATGCGCAAGGCGCGCGTCGTTTCGACCCCGCTTTTCGATGCCGACGGGGCGCGAATGCGCGGGTGACATCGGCGTTTCCGCGCGCCATGGTGGCGGGATGATGAGCATTCCCATCATCCTGCTCGCCGCCGGCCAGTCGCGCCGCATGGGCGGCGCCGACAAGCTGCTGCAAGAGGTGGACGGCCGCCCGCTGCTGCGCCGCAGTGCCGAGATCGCGCGCAGCGTCGCGCCCGTCATCGTGGCCCTGCCGCCCGCTCCGCACCCGCGCCACGACGCCCTGTCCGGGCTCGACGTGCTGGGCGTCCCCATCGCGGACGCGCAGGAAGGCATGAACGCCAGCCTGCGCGGCGCGGTCCGGGCTCTGCCGCAAGACGCGCAGGCGGTCATGATCCTGCTCGCGGACCTGCCCGACCTCACTGCCGAGGATCTGACCACGGTGATGCGGGCCGTCCGGGACGTGCCGGACAACCTGATCTGGCGCGGCGCGACGGAAGATGGAAAACCCGGTCATCCGGTCGTGTTCCACCGCGACTTGTTCCCGGACCTCGCGAAACTGACCGGCGACGGCGGCGCGCAGACTTTGGTCAGGCGGCACGCGGGCCGGGTGCACCTTGTGCCCCTGCCCGGCCAGCACGCCCGAACGGATCTGGACACGCCGGACGACTGGAACCGGTGGCGCTCCGGGCGGGAAAGACTTCGGGAAAGCTGAATGCGGACTTGCGATCCGCCAAAAAGACGTGCGGCCCGGCTTTGAAGGCCGGGCCGCTTGCCCAATTTAGATTCTTAACACTTCACTGACACTTGGGAACACCGCCGGGAAACCGCATGGGTTGCCCGGTTACGCCGCCGCCGCACAATACAAGACCCCCTCGTTAACATGGCGGCCGGCGTTTCCAGTGACTGAAATAACCAACGGCACCCCCCGGCGCCGACGGTCCCCCTCACTTGGGCAATTTCATCGTCGCCCATCGGTCAAAACCAAACAACGAATAAATTGTTTTAACCATGGATGTTTAGCGGAACACCTGTGCTTTTCCGCAACAGGCCCACACACCCTCACTCAACCCCAAGGAGATTTGCAAAACCGCGTCTCCTGGGCCCCTGGGCGCGAGGATTTGAATATGTCGATGGCAACCCTGCCACGCGCATGACAACAGGAATAGCCGATGCGTCCCGACGGCAGGCCACCACTCAACCCAAGATAGATCAAATTGAGACCGGGAATCTGCCGGGCCCGCCCGTTTCCCACATGACGACAATCGTGCCATTGGGACGAAAACTATTTTGCACTGTGGCAACAATGCCAGATTGCAGCCATCAGCTTACCTAGGGGAAGTTTCCAGCGATTCTGTCGATTCGCTCCGACCCCTCCGACGACACCCGGCAGACCGGTCTGAGAAGGCCGGACGACCGCCAGCGACCGGGCAAAGCTAAGGCCGTATGAGGCGGCATGAAATCATTAAGCAAGATGAAAAAATCTTAATCCTGCGGACAGGAACCACAAAACTTGCGGGGGCATTTCCTTGTTCAAACCCGGAACCAAACCGGGTCGGATCACAGGAGACCCAAATGAGCAACCGAAACACCATCCCCCATCTGCGTTCACTGACCGGCTGGACCGGCGCAACCGCGCTGGGCGCCGCGCTTCTGACGACGACCGCCCTTCCCGCCCTCGCGGACGAAGCCCTTGCGGACCTGGTCGAACAGGTATCCCCCTCGGTCGTGACCATCGTCGCCGAACACAAGGCCAAGCCGGGCAAGGCCAATTCCGAAGGCTTCGACCTCGAAGGCAACCCGTTCGGTGAATTCTTCCGCCGCTTCGGCCCGCCCGAAGGGTTCGAGATGCCGCATCGTGGCCCGGGACAGGGGCTGGGCTCGGGGTTCATCCTCGACGAAACCGGCCACATCGTCACCAACCACCATGTGATCGACGGCGCCGACACCGTGACCGTGCGCCTCAGCGACGACCGCTCGTACGAGGCCGAGGTCATCGGCACCGATCCCTTGACCGACATCGCGCTGCTCAGGATCGACGCGGACGCAACGCTGCCCGCGGTGACGCTGGGCGACAGCGACGAAATCCGCGTGGGCGAAGACGTGGTCGCCATCGGCAACCCCTTCGGCCTCAGCTCTACCGTGACCACCGGCATCGTCTCGGCCAAGGGGCGCAACATCTCGGAAGGCCCCTATGCCGAATTCCTGCAGACGGACGCGGCAATCAACAAGGGCAACTCGGGCGGCCCGCTGTTCAACATGGAAGGCGAAGTCGTCGGTGTGAACTCGGCCATCTATTCGCCCACCGGCGGTTCGGTCGGCCTGGGCTTTGCCGTCACGTCGAACATCGTGGAAACCATCGTCGAGGATCTGCGCGAGGACGGCCAGGTCGATCGCGGCTGGCTCGGCGTCTCGATCCAGACGCTCAGCCCTGAAATCGCGGCGGCCATGGGGGTCGAGGAAGCCTCGGGCGCGCTGGTCTCGGACGTCGTGAACGACAGCCCGGCCGACGGCGCGCTGCAGCAGGGCGACGTGATCCTCGCCTTCAACGGAACCAAGGTGAAGTCCAGCCAGGACCTGCCCCGCCTTGTCGGCGCCGCCAAGGTCGGCTCGGACAGCAAGATCACCGTACTGCGCAACGGCAAGGAGCAGGAGGTCAACGTCACCATCGGCAAGCACCAGATGGCCGCCGCCGACACGGGGCAATCTTCGGACCACGACACGTCGTCCGCGCCGCTCGGAGTGACCGTGGCGCCGCTGACCGAAACCGCCCGCGCCGAGATCGGCGTCGACGAAACCGTGTCCGGTGTGGTGGTCACCTCGCTTGACCCCGACAGCCCGGCCGCCGAGGCCGGCCTCAGACGGGGTGACGTGATCGTCAGGATCGGCAGCCAGGAAACCGACAACCCGAACGCGCTGAAGGAAGCGCTGCAAAACCAGAAGACGGATCCGGCGCTGGTCCTGATCAACCGGGGCGGCAACCAGATCTTCGTTGCGGTCAACATCGCCTGATCCGGACACGCGCGCGCAGAGAATGGGGAGGATCTGCGCGCGCAATACCCGGCGATCTCGGATTGTCCCCCTGTCGTCGGGTCGCCGGGTGCGGGTAACCGCACCCGGCACGTGCATTTCCGGATGCGTGCGCTAATATCTGACGGAAAGGGATTTCCAATCATGAGCCGACGCATTCTCGTCGTCGAAGACGACACCGAAACTCGCGAATTCATTGCCAAGGGCCTGGCCGAGGAAGGCTATGCCGTGGAATGCGCCGCGGATGGGCGCGAGGGTCTGTATCACGCGACCGACGGCGGCTTTGACGCCATCGTGCTGGACCGGATGCTGCCGGGTCTCGACGGGCTGTCGCTGGTCAAGTCCCTGCGGGCGGCCGGTCTCAGGACACCGGTGCTGATGCTGACGGCGATGAGCGCGGTTGACGAACGGGTCAAGGGCCTGCGCGCCGGAGCCGACGACTATCTCGTCAAACCCTTTTCGTTCCAGGAACTGCACGCCCGGATCGAAGCCCTGCTGCGCCGCCCGCAGGAAACCGAAGAGGCATCCACCCTCACCTGCCGCGATCTCGAGATGGACCTGCTGGCGCGGCGCGTGTCGCGGGGCGGGCGCGACATCACCCTGACCCCGCGCGAGTTCCAGATCCTCGAGTATTTCATGCGCCGCAAGAACCGCGTGGTGTCGCGCACCATGCTGCTCGAGGGCGTATGGGACTATCACTTCGATCCGAACACCAACGTGGTGGATGTCCACATCTCGAAATTGCGCCGCCAGCTCGACGAAGGTGGCGAGGAGCCGCTGATCGAAACGGTACGCGGTGCCGGTTACATGATGTCCGATGGCTAGACCACTGCTTTCGCTCAGAAATGCGCGCACAAGACTGGTCCTGACCAGCATGGTCCTCAGCACGCTGCTCACGGCGGCGGTGCTGACACTCGTCTACGTCACCGCGAACCGGACCATCGCCGGCGAGACGCGGTCGGTCGTCACCGCCGAACTCACCGGCCTTGCCGACGAATACGAACGCCGCGGCATGATCGGGCTGCTCACCGCCATCGAACGGCGGCTCGAAAACGCTGCCGAGCGCGACGCGCTATACCTGCTCACCGGGCCTCGGGGAACGGTTCTGGCCGGCAACATGCTCAGATGGCCGCCGGGCGTCGAACCGGGCAGCGGCTGGGTGGAGCTGGACCTCATCAAGACCGACTCGAACGAATCCGTTCCGATCTCGGCCGCCTCGATCCGCCTGCGGGGCGGCGAGCGGCTGCTGGTCGGGCGCGACGCCTCGGCCCGGCGGCAATTCGACCGGGTGCTGATCCGTTCGGGCGCGCTGGCGCTGATGGCCGCGCTGGCGCTCAGCCTGCTGACCGGCTGGCTGCTGACCCGGCTGGTGTTCTCGCGCCTCAAGGACATCGCGCGCACGGCGGACGACATCGTGTCGGGCGACCTGACGCGCCGCATCCCGATGCGCGGAACGGGCGACGAGTTCGACCAGGTGGCCGGCACGCTGAACGAGATGCTGGACCGGATCGAGGAATTGGTCAGCAACCTGCGCACAACCTCGAACTCCATCGCGCATGACCTGCGCTCACCGCTGTCGCGCCTGCGCCAGCGGGTCGAGGCGCTGTCAGACCCGGCCCTGAGCGCCGACGACCGCGAGACGGACGCCCTCCGCGCCCTGGGCGAGGTGGACCACCTTTTGCGGGTGCTGGGGCAACTCACCGAAATCTCCCGCGCCGAGGCCGGGCTGGGCCGCGAACAGTTCGAACCGGTCGATCTGGCGCAACTGGCCGGCGACGTGGTCGAACTTTACGAGCCCGTCGCCGCAGATCAGGGCGTGAAACTCCAGCTGACCGGCGCCGCGGACCCGATCCCGGGCCACCGCCCGCTATTGTCCCAGGCGCTGTCAAACCTCGTGGAAAACGCCCTGCGCTACGCACCCGAAGGATCGACCGTCGCCGTCAACCTCGGCGGCAAGGACGGCTACGCGATCCTCAGCGTCAGCGATCAGGGTCCCGGCGTGCCCGACACCGATCTTCCGCGGCTGGAACAGCCCTTCGTCACGCTGGACCCCTCGCGCAGCAGCCGCAACTCGGGCCTCGGCCTGGCGCTGGTCGCCGCGATCGCGCGGATGCATGGCGGCGCGTTTTCGGCCCGCAACCGCGATCCGGGGCTTGAGGCCACCTTGACGCTTGCCCGCTCGCGCCGGGCACATGCCGCCCGGCCGCCGCTCCCGTCCTGACGCCGGGTTGCGGCCAGCGTCATCCCCTGATTCCCCGGTCGCGGAACAGGCGGCGGAACACCCGCTGGACCTTGCCGCGATCGAACCGAGAGAAACTGTCGACGACCCGCGCCCGCTCGGCCCATTGCCGCTGGTTCAGAATGGCGATCAGCCCGCCGACGGCCATGGCCATCGACGCATCCGCGCGGCCGTTACTGTCGCTGTGGCTTTCCAACAGCGCCATCAGCGAACCCTGCTGCACCGTGTAGTCGTTGAATGCGCCAAGATTGTTCTGAAGCCTTTTCAACGGCTTGATGATCGTCTTGAATGCGTCTTCGTCGAACAGCGGCGCGAAGAACTCCATCAGGTAGCGCAATTTCTTGCACTGTATCCGCAGGTGGTGGACATCCGCATCCGGGGTGTCGTCCGTGATCGAACGGGCAAGCTTGCAGACCTTTCGATACCGCTTCCAGATCAGCCGGCAGGCATAGTCATAGGCGCCGAGTTCGGCATTCTGTCCGGGGCTCGGTCCCTTGCCGCGCTCGAAAAGCCGGACAAGCTCCGAGATCGAATTGCCATAGCTCTTGCTGCGCAACCGCCGGACCATCTTCTTTTGCTCGGCGGTCCTCTCCTTGCGGAACCGGTCGAACATCACCCTCAGCCCGTCATGCAGGCTTTCGGGTAGCAACTCGAAATACTTGTCTTGTTCCAGAAGGTAGACATCCAGATCCCGCAACCGCCCCGTCGCCGCCATGTGCGCGGAAAAATCCTGTTTCAGCGCCTCCGCCTGATCCGGGGAATAGACCCCCTTGAACAGGCTCAGAACCGAACGGATCCTGCGCAGCGACACGCGGTAATCATGCAGGAACTCGGTGTCGATATCCGCGATCACTCCACCCTCGTTCCGCCGCGCGACGTTCAGATAGGTGCGGATGATGTCGTTGGCGGCCTGAAAGGCAGGTTCCCTCTTTCCAAGGGCGATGTCCGGCGTGGCTTCATAGGGCTGGGCGTCCGGCATCAGCAAGGCCCAGACCGGGCTGATGCCCTGACGGCCGCCCAGTTCGGACAGCGCCTCTTCAAGCGCCGCGCCGTCCTTTCCGCGATCGGGCGCACGCCGCAGCGCAACCAGCGTCACGGCTCCGCCTTCCGCCCGAAGCGTTGTAATTCTCGCGCCGGCCCGGACCTTGCCGCGCTGGTCCAGCAAGGCCAGCTCCCGCTTCTCAAACTGCCCTTCGCAGACAGGCATCAGGGCGCGCAACGCCGGAAAATCCGCCAGCGCCTTGCGCACCGGTCCCGGCGCCAGATCCGCGACGAAATTCCCCGGCCGCTCCGCAGGCTGCGTGCCGATCAACCCGTCATCGCCCAGCAGATGCAACTCACCCCCGGTCTCCAGCAACACGCGCCCCGACTGGCGCAGCGACTGATCGAAACAGTCGAGAAGGGCGAAGGGCTGCGTTCCCGCCGGCGGGTCAAGCTTCACCCGCAGCTTGCCGAGCCCGGCCCCCAGCGCATCGAAATCCGCTGTGCCCGGAACGACCAGCATCCTGCCTTGAACGCGTTTCATGGCTGTCTCTCACATACCGACCCGGGAAGTTACCTTACCAATGTCACGCAAAAATCACGAATTCCGGCCCCGCCGCATCCGGGCGGTTTCCCATGTCCATTGCGTCACTGGCCCGCCCGTCAAAGCTCCGCCGGCAGCGACGCATATCCGCGGAACCGGATCCGGCCGCCGCGCACCCGCCCCTCAAGCAGCCGGTAATCGGGAAATCGCGCAAGCAACCGGCCGATGGCGATGCGGCCTTCCATCCGCGCCAGCGTCAGGCCGACGCAGACATGCGGGCCGCCCGCGAAGGCCAGGTGCCGGTTCGGCTTGCGCCCGATGTCGAAGCGGGTCGGGTCCTCGAACACCTCGGGATCGCGGTTCGCAGCACCTATGCAAAGATGCAGGTTGGACCCCGCGGGTATTCGCAGCCCGTCCAATTCGATCTCTTCCGTCGTCTCACGGTTGCCGAACTGGTTCGGCGAACGGAACCGCAGAACCTCCTCGACCGCCGGGGTGATCAGTTCGGGATCGTCCAGCAGCCGCCGTTTCTGGTCCGGATTGTCGTTCAGCAGCGCCAAGCCGTTGCCGATCAGGTTGGTCGTGGTCTCGTGCCCGGCATTCAGGATGAAGATGCAGTTCTGCAAAAGCTCGATCTCGCTCAGCTTTTCGTCCGCACCGTCGCCCCGGATCAGCCGGGTCAGCACGTCGGTCTCGGGATCGCCCGGCGCGGCGCGGCGGCGCGCGACCAGATCCGAAAGATACGCCTTGAACTCCTCGACCGCCCTGTGTCCCCGCGCCAGTTGCTCGTCGGTCAGCGCCGGTTCCAGCGCGCCCAAAATGGCCAGCGACCAGTCCCTCAGCGGCCCGCGCTCGTCCATCGGCACGTCCAGCAGGTTGCCGATGATCTGGATCGGAATGGTCGAGGCGAAATCCTCGATCAGGTCCACCCGGCCCTTCGCCTCCATCGCGTCCAGCAGGTGATCCACCGTCTCGATCAGGCCCGGCTCCATCCGCGCGATTGCCCGCGGCGTCAGGGCCGAGGTCATGATCTTGCGAACCCGCGTGTGCAGCGGAGGATCGGAAAACACCAGCGAGGTCGTGTGATGCTCGAACAGCGGCGAACCGACGCCGAATTTCGGCCCGAACGCCGCCTTCTTGTCCGAGGAATACAGCCCGGTGTCGCGATAGATCCGGTCCAGATCCCGGTGCCGGCTCAGCAGAACCGATCCGTCAGGCTGCGGCAGCACCGGCGCGTGGGCAAGCAGCGCGTCGTAGAACGGAAAAGGGTTGTCCACGAACCCTTCGGGCGGATCGGTCAGATCCAGCTGCCGCGCCGCCGAGGCGATGTCCAATGCGTTCATGTCGGCCTCCTCTGCCCGCGTGGTGCGCTGTCACCCTCATGCGTATCGCAGGCAGCAAAGCCCGGCAAGCCACAGGCCCCCTTGCGCGGCCTGATGACAGGGCCGAAAAGCGGCGCTAGAACAGGATCATGCCCGATCCCGTTTCCTCGATCCGCAATCTCGGCCCGGCCTTCGAACAGGCCTGCGCCCGCGCCGGCATCCACTCGGCGCAGGAGTTGCGCGACCTCGGACCGGACGAGGCTTACACCCGCGTTCTGCGCGCAGGCGCGCGCCCGCATTTCATCGGCTACTACGTACTGGTGATGGGGCTGCAGGGCCGCCCGTGGAACGATTGCAAGGGCGCCGAGAAAAAGGCCCTGCGCGAAAGGTTCGACCGGATCAAGGCCAGCGTCAGCGCGGCGCCGGCCTTGCAACTGGTCTCGGAACTCGACGCGATCGGCGTGCGCGTCACGCCGGCGGATCTGAAGCCGGATCGGTGATCCGCCGCCGCGACGAAAAAGGGCCGCCCCAACAGGGCGGCCCTTTTCGATTTCAACCGGTTGACGGATCAGCCGACCAGTTCGATGCCCGAGAAGAAATAGGCGATCTCGACAGCGGCGGTTTCCGGCGCGTCCGAACCGTGGACCGAGTTTTCGCCGACCGATTCCGCGAATTCCGCGCGGATCGTGCCGGGTGCCGCGTCCGCCGGGTTGGTGGCGCCCATCACTTCGCGGTTCTTGGCGATGGCGTTCTCGCCTTCCAGAACCTGCACCACGACCGGAGCCGAGGACATGAATTCGCACAGTTCGCCGTAGAACGGGCGTTCGGCATGGACTTCGTAGAACTTGCCGGCCTGCTCCTTGGTCATGTGAATGCGCTTCTGCGCGACGATGCGCAGGCCCGCTTCCTCGAACTTGGCGTTGATCTTGCCGGTCAGGTTGCGACGGGTTGCATCGGGTTTGATGATCGAGAACGTGCGTTCCAGTGCCATTCGGGCCTCTCCTTGCTCTGAAGGCGCGGACCGCTCCGCGCCGAAACATATCGCGCGCCGCGTAACACGGTCCGGCAAGGTTGGAAAGCCTCTTGTTGCCTGTGCGATTGACACTCCTTCGGGCCTGCGTCACACCGCAGCCATGCTACGGATCGAGAACATAACCTACGCCGTCGAGGGCCGCCCCCTGTTCGACGGCGCGTCGGCCACAATCCCGACCGGCCACAAGGTCGGCCTCGTCGGCCGCAACGGCACCGGCAAGACCACGCTGTTCCGCCTGATCCGGGGCGAGCTGGCGCTGGAATCGGGCGACATCGCCCTGCCCCGCCGCGCCCGCATCGGCGGCGTCGCGCAAGAGGCGCCGTCGTCGGACGTGTCGCTTCTGAACACTGTGCTGGCTGCCGACACCGAACGCACCGCGTTGATGGCCGAGGCCGAGACCGCCGCAGATCCCGCCCGCATCGCCGAGATCCAGACCCGCCTGGCCGATATCGACGCCTGGTCGGCCGAGGCGCGCGCTGCCTCGATCCTCAAGGGCCTCGGCTTCGACGACGAGGAACAGCAGAAACCCTGCTCGGATTTCTCGGGCGGCTGGCGGATGCGCGTGGCGCTGGCGGCGGTGCTGTTTTCCCGGCCCGACCTGCTGCTGCTGGACGAACCGACCAACTATCTCGACCTCGAAGGGGCGTTGTGGCTGGAAAGCTATCTGGCGCGGTATCCCCACACGGTCATCATCATCAGCCACGACCGCGACCTGCTGAACCGGGCCGTGGGCGCGATCCTGCATCTCGAGGACCGCAAGCTGACCCTCTACCAGGGCCCCTACGACCAGTTCGCCCGCCAGCGCGCCGAGAAACTGGCGCAGGCCGAGGCGATGGCCAAGAAACAGGAAGCGCGGCGCGCGCATCTGCAATCCTACGTGGACCGCTTCCGCTACAAGGCGGACAAGGCCAAGCAGGCGCAGTCGCGGCTCAAGGCGCTGGCCCGGATGCAGCCCATCACCTCGCCGCAGGAGGCCGCGCTGCGCGCCTTCACCTTCCCCGCGCCCGAGGAACTGGCGCCGCCGATCATCCATCTCGAAGGTGGCGTCACCGGCTATGGCGAAACCGAAGTGCTGCGCCGCCTGAACCTGCGCATCGACCAGGACGACCGCATCGCGCTTCTGGGCAAGAACGGACAGGGCAAGTCCACGCTGTCGAAACTGCTTTCGGACCGCCTGCCGCTGATGGCGGGCAGGATGACCCGCAGTTCGAAACTGCGCATCGGCTATTTCGCGCAGCATCAGGTGGACGAGTTGCGGGTGAACGAAACCCCGCTCGAACATCTGCGCCGCCTGCGCCCCGCCGAAGCCCCCGCCAAGTGGAGGGCGCGTCTGGCCGGGTTCGGGATGGGCGCGGACCAGGCGGAAACGCAAGTGGGCCGGCTGTCGGGCGGGCAGAAGGCGCGCCTGTCGCTGCTGATCGCCACGATCGACGCGCCGCACATGCTGATCCTCGACGAACCGACGAACCACCTGGACATCGAAAGCCGCGAGGCGCTGGTCGAGGCGCTGACCGCCTATTCCGGCGCGGTCATCCTCGTCAGCCACGACATGCACCTGCTCGGCCTCGTGGCCGACCGACTGTGGCTGGTGTCCGACGGCACGGTGAACCCCTTCGAGGGCGACCTCGAAGCCTACCGTTCCTTGTTGCTGGCGCGCGACAAGCCCGAAGCGCGTGAGAAACAGCAGGCCGCCCGCGCCCGGCGCCCCTCGCGCGAGGCGCTTCTCGCCCTGCGCGCCGAGGTACGCAAATGCGAGGAACGTGTCGAGAAACTGACCGACATGCACGACAAGCTGTCTGCCAAGCTCGCCGACCCCGCCCTTTATGGCGAGGACAGGCTCGGCGATCTCGAGACGTGGAACCGCAAGTTCGCCGAGGTGGTCGAAGCGATGCAGCGCGCCGAGGCGCTGTGGATGGCCGCCCAGGACAAGCTGGACAAGGCAGAGGCGACATGATCATCCGGCAGGCCAGTCCCTCGGATGCCACCGGGATGAGCCTTATTCTCACGCCCATCCTCGCCTCGTGGAAAAGCACCCGCAAAGGCGATCCCGATGTGGTTCTCGATCATTACGTCAACCATCCCGACAGGATCAGCTGCGTCGTCGTCTGCGACCCAAACTCTGGCCGGATATTGGGCTTCCAATCGCTCAAGCTGGCGCGCGAAAACAACGACTACGATCTTCCGCAGGGCTGTGGAATCATCGGAACCTACGTAGCGCCCGACGCAGGCCGCCGCGGCATCGGCCGGGCGATGTTCGCCCAATCGCTCGCCGCCGCGCAAAGGGCAAACCTTGCCCGTATCGACGCTACGATCGGGGCCGACAACACCAGCGGACAACGGTATTACGAGGCAGTTGGGTTTTGCACCTACCGATCCCTCCACGGTGCGGTAGGGAAAAAGTTTGATGTCCGCATAGATAGAAGGCCAAGGGACGAATGATCGACACCGCCTTTCTGATCACCGCCTTCACCACGCTGTTCGTCGTCATCGACCCGCCGGGGCAGACCCCGATCTTCATGGCCCTGACCGACGGCATGAGCGCCAGGACCCGTCGCGGCATCGCCATCCGCGCCTGCCTGACCGCTGCCGGCATTCTGGCGATGTTCGCCGCCTTTGGCGAGGCGGTGCTGGGTTTCGTCGGCATCTCGATGCCCGCCTTCCGCGTTGCCGGCGGCGCGCTGCTGTTCCTGACCGCGCTCGACATGCTGTTCGAGCGCCGGAACAAGCGCCGCGAGGACCGCGCCGAGGAAGAGGACCATCCCGACCCCTCGGTCTTTCCGCTCGGCATTCCGCTGATCGCCGGGCCGGGGTCGATCGCGACCATGATCCTGCTGACCGGCCAGCAGCCGGGCATCCATGGGCTGGCCCTCGTGATCGGGGTGATGCTGACGGTGATCGCTGTGGTGTTCCTGCTCTACCTGTCCTCGGGCGCCCTGGGCCGGCTTCTGGGCAAGACCGGGCTGAACGTCGTCACCCGCCTGCTGGGGATGCTCTTGGCCGCGCTGTCGGTTCAGTTCATCCTCGACGGCCTCAAGGCCTTTGGATTCGCGGCCTGAATCCCCATATTCCTTTCAGGCAAGGAGGTGAGGAAACCCGATGGACGCAGACAACATCGCCCGCATGACCTATCTGGTTCTGCTCGGCGCGGCCGTGCTGATGTGGTTCATCACCCAGAACCGGCAGAACCTCGGCAAGACCCTGCAGCAGGCGCTGGCCTGGGTGTTCATCTTCGTCGGCGTGCTTGCGGTCGTGGGCCTATGGGAGGACATCCGCAGCACCGTCAGCCCGACCGCGCAGGTGGTGGTGACGCAGGACTCGGTCGAGGTGCCGCGCAGCGCCGACGGCCACTATTACCTGCAGCTTCTGGTCAACGGAAAGCCGTTGACCTTCATGGTGGACACAGGCGCCAGCCAGGTGGTTCTCAGCCATCGCGACGCAGAGCGGCTGGGCATCGACACGGCCGACCTCAACTATTTCGGCCGCGCCCAGACCGCGAACGGCCAGGTCCGAACCGCGCCGGTCAAACTCGACACGGTCGAGCTTGGCGCCTTCTCCGACCGAAACATCACGGCCTGGGTGAACGAGGGCGAGATGGATGACTCCCTCCTCGGCATGGACTACCTGCAGCGGTTCCCGAGCATGACCTTTTCCGGCGGCAAGCTGATCCTGTCGCGGTGACGCGCGTTCACTCGCCCTCGGCGCTCCGGATATCCGCCGCCGCTGCCCCCGGCGCGATGTCGGTATCCAGGAACGATCCCGAGTCCGGCAGTTCCAGATGCAGCGAGGCGGTGTGATCGATCTCCAGCCGGCCGGAGACCAGCGAATAATTCAGGACATGGCCGCCGGTCGTCAGATCCTCGGATATGAAATGCAGATGATAGCCCGGCACGCCGATGCCGACCGCGTAGTCGGGGCACCGGAATCCCAGAATCGTCCCCGAAACATCCTCAAGCTCGAACTCGGCCTGGGTCTTGACCACTTCCAGCAGCGGTTTGTAGGGCGGCTCCTGACGCGAGACGTTGCGGTACTTGATGTGCCCGATCCGGCCGGTGAACCGCACCGCGTAGAACAGGTTCGGCGACTGGGCGATCTCGTCCAGCCCGCGCTCGAACTCGGCCTTGTCGACGGGCGCCATCACCGCCAGCGACAGATCCGGCTCGAACGGCAGAACCGCGGCATAGGGCGTCAGGTCGTCATCCGAGGCCCGCGCCGCCTTGCCATCCGCCGTCAGGCGATAGGCGACGCCCTCATGCACGATCATCTCGCCATCCAGCGCGTTGAAGGTGCCAAGTCCGAAATCGCCGTGCTTCAGCAGCTCTCCGATGGTCAGCTTGCCGTCATAGACGCCCTGCATCACCGCGCTCAGCAGCGATGCCTGGTAATACTCGTGCGCGTGATCGTGCGGCCTGAATTCGCGATCCCGGTTATGGGCTGCGACCGCCGCCGCAAAGGTCAGTTCCCCTTCGCCTGACATCCCGTGCTCCCTTGGTGGCACTCTGCCAGCCTACAGGAAAACCGGCCTTCACGCTTCGGCCTTTTTCTCCCACCGCCCGGATTCCTCGGACCAGTACTGCGCCGGACAGCCCGCCCCGGTCAGCGTTTTCCACTGGCCGCGCGCCTTCTGCACCGCTTCTGCGTCCGCGCCGTCGAACAGGATGCACACCCGTTCCAGCCCGGCGACCTCCTCGGGATCTACCTCGGCCCCGTCCACCGCCATCACGCAGACCGCCTGGTTCGCGGCCTCCGCCCCGGTGGTCAGCAGGATCGGCTGCAGCGCATCGTGCGGCCCGCCCGCGCGTCCGTGCGGCAGGAACCGGTCCTCGGGCCCCAGCCACAGCTTCTCGTCCAGCCAGTCAAGCCGCCCCGGATCGGTGCCCCGCACCGCGATCCGCCACCCGGCCTGCCGCGCCTTGTCCAAAAGGACCTGCAGGGTCTCTTCCAGCGGCCGGCGCGTCAGGTGGTAGAAATAGACGGCCCCCATCCGGACTTACTCGAAATTGTCCTGCACCAGCCGGCTCAGCGCCCGGACGCCCCAGCCGGTCGCGCCCTTGGGCGCATAGGATGTCTCGGACTTGACCGAGGCGACACCCGCGATGTCCAGATGGATCCAGGGCGTTTCGTCCTTGACGAAGCGCTGCAGGAACTGCGCGGCGGTGATCGAACCGGCAGGACGCCCGCCCACGTTCATCATGTCCGCGATGCGCGATTTCAGCATCTCGTCATAGGCCTTGCCCAGCGGCATCCGCCACGCCCCCTCGTCCTCGGCCTTGGCCGCCTTGAGGAAGGCGTCGCACAGCGTGTCGTTGTTCGAGAATACGCCCGCGTTCTCGTGCCCCAGCCCGATGATGATCGCGCCGGTCAGCGTCGCGAGGTCGATCATGCCCACCGGTTTGAACCGCTCCTGCGCGTACCACATCACGTCGCACAGGACCAACCGGCCCTCGGCGTCGGTGTTGATGATCTCGACCGTGTCGCCCTTCATCGACCGCACCACGTCGCCCGGACGCGTGGCCCGGCCCGAGGGCATGTTCTCGACCAGCCCGACAAGCCCCACGACGTTCGCCCTGGCCTTGCGCAGGGCAAGTGCGCGCATGGTTCCGGCGACGACGCCCGCGCCGCCCATGTCCATGGTCATGTCCTCCATGCCCGACGCCGGTTTCAGCGAGATGCCGCCGGTGTCGAACACCACGCCCTTGCCGACCAGCGCCAGCGGCGCGTCGTCCTTGTCGCCGCCTTTCCACTGCATCACCACGACCTTGGACGGGCTTTCCGACCCCTGCCCGACACTCAGCAGCAGGCGCATACCCAACTCGGCAAGTTGGTCCTCTTCCAGCACCTCGACCTCCAGCCCGATCGCCTCCATCTCCTTGAGGCGGTTGGCGAACTCGGTCGTGGTCAGCACGTTCGCCGGCTCGTTCACCAGGTCCCGCGTCATGTGCACGCCCTCGGCCACCGCGATCATGGGGGCGAAATCCTCGGCGGCGCGTTCCGCCTTGGTGTGGTTGATGACGACCTCGCCCCGCTCCTCCGGATCCTTGGTCATGTGCGCGTCGAAGGAATAGGCCCGCAACGCAATCCCCATCGCCAGGTCCTCGACCCGGTTCTGGTTGCCCGCCATCACAAGCATCGGCTTGCCTTCCGCCGCCTTGGCCAGCGCCGCGCCCGCCTTGCGGGTCTCGTCCTCATCCGCCCGGCGCGGCAGCATCAGCACGTCCAGCGCCTCGGCGGCCATGCCCACCGGCCAGGCCAGCGAGATCACTTGCCCCGGCTTGGCCTTTTCGAACCGCTTGCTTTCCATCAGCCGCACGACTGCGCCCTTGGTCAGCCGGTTCGCGCGCCGCGCCGCCGGATCCAGTTTGCCCTCGGGCGGCACGATGATCGCCACCCGCCCTTCGGCGGTCGCCATTTGATCAAGGTCGGTGGGCTGGAAACGGATCGGGGTCAGACTGCTCATTGCGGGCTCCTCAATTCTTGCCGCACCAGAGGTAGCCTGCCCTGCCCGGCTTGACCAGATAGCAGTTTTCCCCGGCCTTCAATTCGACTAAGGTCCCCCGAAAACGACGGACAGGCACCGAGGGGATCGCAGTGAAACCACACAGCAGGCATATGCGGTTGCGCATGATGCGCTGTTTCTGCGCCATTTCCCCGATTCTCGCCTCCGTCGCGAGGGCGGAGACGGGCTCGTGATCCTAGACCGCTATTTCGCCCGCAGGTTCCTGCAAAGCTTTCTGGTCATCGGCTGCGTTTTCCTGACGCTGATCATCCTGATCGACCTGATCGAACAGGTCCGCCGCTTCGACGAGGTGGATCTGAGCTTTGGCAGGCTGCTGCACCTGACCCTGCTCAACGCGCCCGCCGCGATCAGCGAGATTCTGCCGCTGCTGATGATCCTCGCGACCATCGCGCTGTTCGTCGGCCTCGCCCGCAGTTCCGAACTGGTTGTGACCCGCGCCATCGGCCGGTCGGGCATCCGCGCGCTGGTGGCCCCGGCGCTGGTGGCGCTGTTGATCGGCCTGTTCGCCGTCACCATCCTCAACCCGATCGTCGCCGCGACGTCCGAGCAGTACAAGCGCCTCGCCGACAGCTACCGCAACAACGGCAGCTCGGCCCTGTCGATCAGCAGCGAAGGTCTGTGGCTGCGCCAGGGCGGCGCGGACGGGCAGTCGGTCATCCATGCGACCGGCACCGGAGAACAAGGGGAATTCACGCTGCTCGACGTGACCATCCTGACCTACAGCGCCGACGGCGCCCCGGTCCGCCGGATCGTCGCGGACAGCGCCCGGCTGGGAGACAAGGTCTGGATCCTTGAAAACGTGAAATCCTGGCCGCTGGAGGGCGGGCTCAACCCCGAAACCAACGCGACCTCCCACGCGACGTTCGAGCTTCCGACGACGCTGACGCAGGACCGGATTCTCGACACGCTCGGACAGCAGGACACTGTTTCGGTCTATGACCTGCCGCAGCTGATCCGCGATCTGCAACAGGCCGGGTTTTCCACCAAGCATTACGAGGTTTGGCTGCACGTCCAGCTGGCCCGGCCGATCTTCCTGGTGTCGATGGTCCTGATCGGCGCCGTCTTCACCATGCGCCATGTCCGTTTCGGCGGCACCGGCATCGCCGTGTTGACCGCCGTCCTGCTGGGCTTCGGGATCTATTTCATCCGCAACTTCGCGCAGATCCTGGGCGAAAACGGCCAGTTGCCGATCTACCTGTCGGCCTGGGCCCCTCCGGTGGCGGCGATCCTGCTCTCCATCGGCCTGCTGCTTCACGCGGAGGACGGGTGATGCGGCGCGTCCTGGCGGCACTTCTGACGGGCGTTGCGGCCTTCGGGCTGCTCACCCCCGCCCATTCGCAAGGCGCGCGGCCCGACTCCGCCGAAAGCGGTGAGCAGCAGGACCAGCCCGCCCTGCTGGTGGCGGACAGCGTCTTCATCACCACCGACGGCAAGCTCGTCGCCCAGGGCAATGTCGAGGTCTTTCAGGGCGAGGCGCGTCTGAAGGCGCGCAAGATCACCTATGACCGGACCAGCGGCCAATTGTCGATCGAGGGGCCCATCCGGCTCGACCAGGGCGGCGCGTCCACGATCCTCGCGGATGCGGCCGAACTGGATGACGGGTTGAACAACGGCATCCTGCTTGGCGCGCGGATGGTGTTCGACCAGCAGGTCCAGATCGCCGGAACGCAGATGACGCGCGTCGGCGGGCGTTACACGCGGCTTTACAAGACGGCTGCAACCTCCTGCCAGGTCTGCGAAAACGGCAGGCCGCCCCTCTGGCAGATCCGGGCGCAGAAGGTCACGCACGATCAGCTCGAACGGCAGTTCTATTTCGAGAACGCGCAGTTCCGCATCCTCGATGTGCCCGTCTTCTACTTCCCCGTGATCCGGCTGCCCGATCCGACGCTTGATCGCGCGACGGGTTTCCTCGTGCCGTCGATCCGCACCACGTCGCGGCTCAAGACCGGCATCCAGGTTCCGTATTTCTTCAAGCTGGGCGATCACAAGGACCTGACCCTCACGCCCTACATCTCGCCGCGCACCCGGACCCTCGGCTACCGCTACCGGCAGGCGTTCCGCAACGGCCGCATCGTGATCGAAGGCGCGCAAACCCGCGACGACCTGCAGCCCGGCCAGGATCGCGGCTACCTGTTCGCGAACGGCTGGTTCAACCTTAAGAACGACTTCAAGTTCACCTTCGATCTCAAGAACACGTCGGACAACGCCTATCTCGTGGATTACGGCCTGCCCGATCTCGACCGCCTGCGCAGCGAAATCGCCCTGACGCGGATCAAGCGCGACACCGCCTTCCGCACCAGCTTCATCCACTACAAATCCCTGCGCGACAGCGAGAACGAGGACGAGATTCCCTCCAGGGTCTTCGACCTGAACTATGAAAAACGCTTCTTTCCCACCGGCATAGGCGGCGAAGCTCGACTGGCCTTCATCAGCCACGCCCACGAGCGTACAAGCGACCAGGACGTCGTCGGACGCGACGTCGCCCGCGCCACGCTCGATGCCGAATGGCTCAGAAGCTGGACCCTCGGGCCGGGCCTGCGCGCCGAGTGGCAGCTGGGCGCTTCGGTCGACACCTTCGACATATTCGACGACAGCAACTACCCCGACCGGATCACGCGGTACACGCCGCGCACCGCCTTCACCCTGCGCTACCCGATGATCAGGCGCGAAGGCAACGGCGCGACCCAGTACATCGAACCGATCGCGCAGGTCGGCTGGACCCACGTCTCGGACACAGACGTGCCCAATGACGAAAGCAACTTCCAGGAATTCGATCACGGCAACCTGCTGTCGCTCTCGCGCTTTCCGGCCGAAGACCGGCGCGAGGACGGCGCCACCGCCGTCGCCGGTCTGAACTGGTCCCGCTACGATCCCGACGGCTGGCAGGCCTTCGCGACCATCGGCCAGGTCTACCGGGAAACGGCCGATCCCGATTTCACCATCACGTCGGGCCTGCGGGGCACGTCCTCGGACCTGCTGCTCGCCGGTCAGATCAAGACCAACGACGGCATCGCGCTGACCGCCCGCGGCCTGCTCAACGGCGATTTCGATTTCTCGGCGGCGGAACTGCGCGGCTCGTGGCGGACCGACCGCGGCAGCCTGGCGGGTTCCTACGTCTGGCTGCCGGAAGATCCGTCCATCAACCGCAGCGCCGCCTTTTCCGAGGTCTGGTTCGGCGGCCGCTATGAAATCAACCGGAACTGGACGACCAGCGCCAGCGCCCGTTACGACCTGGAAGCGTCCAGCGCCATCAACGCGGGCGTCGGCCTTACGTACCGGAATGAATGCGTGACGGTTAACATGTCGGTCAGACGGCGCTATACGACGACATCAAGTATTGAGCCCTCCACCGATTTCGGCTTTACCGTTGCCCTGACCGGTTATGCCATTGAAGGCGGGGCAAAGAAACACAGGCGAACATGCAGCTGAGACACGTTCATATGAAATCCCGCCTCCGCCGCTGGCTCAGACCCGCGGCGCCCGTTCTGGCGGCCGCGATTATGGCCGCGACCGCCCTGCCGGCGGCGGCGCAAAGCCTGTTTTCGCCCGCCATCCGCGTCAATCAGGACATCGTGACGTGGTACGAGCTGAACCAGCGCATGCAGTTCATGGAGTTTCTGCGCATCCCGGGCAGCTCGGACAAGGAAGTCCGCCAAGAGCTCATCGACGACCGTCTGCGGCTGCAGGCGCTGCGCGAGGCCGGGATCGAGGTTCCGCCCGAAGATGTCCAGCAGGGCATCGACGACTTCGCCGCGCGCGGTCAGGTTTCGACCGACGAATTCCTGCAGATCCTGGGCGACGCCGGCATCGCGCCGGAAACCGTCCGCGATTTCATCCGGGTCCAGATCGGCTGGCGCGACTACATCGGCTCGCGCTTCCTCTCCCGTGCGCGCCCGACGGAAGCCGAGATCGACCGCGCCATGGGTCAGGCCGGCGGCAGCGGGCTCGAAGTGCTGCTGTCGGAAATCATCATTCCCGTGACCCAGCAGACCGTCGGACAGGTCGAGGCGCTGGCCGAAGAACTGGCGCTGATCGAAAGCTTTGACGAATTCTCCGCCGCCGCCGAGCAGTATTCGGCGTCGGATACGCGGCAGAACGGCGGCCGGCTGGACTGGCTGGCCCTCAGCAACCTGCCGCCCACGCTGCAACCGGTCATCCTCGCCCTCAACAACGGCGACGTTTCCGAGCCCCTGACCCTGCCCAACGCCATCGCCCTGTTCCAGATGCGCGGCGTGCGCGAAGTGTCCGGCGGCGCGCCGAGCTATTCCCAGATCGAATACGCCGCCTATTACATGGCCGGCGGCCGCAACCCCGACACGCTGAAGGCCGCCGCCGAACTCGCCGCCCGCGTCGATACCTGCGACGACCTCTATGGCGTGGCCCAGGGACAGCCGCCGCAGGTGTTGGACCGGATCACAGCCAAGCCGGGCGAGATTCCGCGAGACGTTTCGCTGGAACTGTCCAAACTCGATCCGGGCGAAATATCGACCGCGCTGACCCGCAACAACGGCCAGACGCTGATGTTCCTGATGCTGTGCAACCGGACGCGCGATCTGGGCGAGGAGACTTCGCGGGTCGACATCGCCAACGCCCTGACGCAGCAGCGCCTGCAGGCCTTTGCCGACAGCCTGCTGGCACAGTTGCGCGCCGACGCCGTCATCATCGAAGAATGACGGCGCCAATCGCCCTGAGCTGCGGTGAACCGGCCGGCATCGGCCCGGAAATCGCGGCGCAGGCATGGCAGCACCTGCGCGCCGACTGCCCTTTCTTCTGGCTCGGCGATCCCCGGCACCTGCCGCAAGGCACACCCGTGGCCCTGCTGGACGATCCCGCCAAAGCCGCCGACGCCTGCGCCAGCGCGCTGCCGGTCCTGCCCATCCCCTTCGCGGCCGAAACCCGACCCGGCCACCCCGATCCCGCCAATGCGCCCTTCGTCATCCGCGCCATCGAACGCGCGGTCGAACTGGTGCAGACCGGCGCCGCCTCGGCGCTCTGCACCGCGCCGATCCACAAGAAGGCGCTGATCGACGGCGCGGGTTTCGCCTATCCAGGCCATACCGAGTTCCTGGCCGCGCTGGCGGGGCGCGACCGCGTGGTGATGATGCTCGCCAGCGACCAGCTGCGAGTGGTGCCCGCGACCATCCACATTGCGCTCGCCGACGTGCCCCGCAGGCTGACGCCGGACCTCCTGCGCGAAACCATCGAGATCACGGCCGCGGGCCTGCGCGACCAGTTCGGCATCGCGCATCCCCGCCTTGCTGTGGCCGGCCTGAACCCCCATGCGGGCGAAGGCGGCGCAATGGGCCAGGAAGAGATCGCCTGGATCGCCCCGCTGCTGGACTCGATGCGGTCCGAAAACTACACCCTGACCGGGCCGCACCCGGCCGACACGCTGTTCCACGCCGCCGCCCGCGCCCGCTATGACGCGGCCATCGCCATGTATCACGATCAGGCGCTGATCCCGATCAAGACGCTCGACTTCGACCGCGGCGTGAACGTCACGCTGGGCCTGCCCTTCATCCGCACCTCGCCCGACCACGGCACCGCCTTCGACATCGCGGGCCAGGGCATCGCCAACCCCACCAGCCTGATCCAGGCCCTGAAACTTGCGCAGCGCATGGCGCAGCGGTGACCGAACCATGAGCGCCATCGACAACCTTCCCCCCCTGCGCGAGGTCATCGCGACGCACCAGCTTTCGGCCCGCAAGTCTCTGGGCCAGAACTTTCTGCTGGATCTGAACCTCACCGCCAAGATCGCACGGCAGGCAGGCGACCTGGCGGCCTGCGACGTGCTGGAGATCGGCCCCGGCCCGGGCGGCCTGACCCGCGGCCTGCTGTCCGAGGGCGCGCGCAAGGTGGTGGCCATCGAAAAGGACACCCGCTGCATCGCCGCCCTGCAGGACATCGCCGCGGCCTATCCCGGACGGCTCCAGATCATCAACGGCGACGCCCTTGAAATCGACCCTTTGCAGCATCTGACACCGCCGGTGCGCATCGCCGCCAACCTGCCCTACAACGTCGGCACCGAACTGCTGGTGCGCTGGCTGACGCCGCCTGACTGGCCGCCCTTCTGGCAAAGCCTGACCCTCATGTTCCAGCGCGAGGTGGCCGAACGGATCGTGGCCCAGCCCGGCGGCAAGGCCTATGGCCGCCTCGCGATCCTGGCGCAATGGCGCTGCGAGGCGCGCATCGCCATGTCCCTGCCGCCCGAAGCTTTCACCCCGCCGCCCAAGGTTTCCAGCGCCGTGGTGCATTTGACGGCCCTGCCCGAACCCCGCTACCCGGCGGACGCCGCGACACTGTCGCGCGTGGTGGCTGCGGCCTTCAACCAGCGGCGCAAGATGCTGCGCGCTTCGCTGAAAGGCATGGCTCCGGACATCGAAGACCGGCTGATCGCGGCCGGGATCAAACCCACCGACCGGGCCGAACAGATCTCGCTCGAAGGCTTCTGTGCGCTGGCGCGGGAATTGCGGCGGCCGTAACCCCGCGAACCGCCGGGCCACCTGAGCTTCGCCCTGCATCGACCTGAGACAAAAGAAAAACCCCGGCGCACAGGCCGGGGCTTTCCATCGAAACTGTCTTTCGCGCTTTATTCGGCCGCTTCCGGGGTATCGCCACCGCCAGTCGGCGCAACACCGTCTTCCGAGCCCTCTCCGGGCGTCTGCTTGGGCTTGCGCACGCGCGGGCGACGCGGAGCCTTTTCCGGTTTCGCCTTGCCGTCCGGCGCATCGCCCTTGTCGGCCTTCGCCACCTGGCTTTCCGGCGTTTCCACCAGCCCGCTTTCCTGACCGCCGCTGTCCGGTCCGAAATCCAGAACGTCCGGCTGCGGCGCTTCCGACGGGTCGTTGTGGCGGGCGGCGGCTTCGCGTTCCTGGCGCTCGGCGCGCTCGCGGTCGCGTTCGGCCTGGCGCTCGCGGTTCTGGCGTTCCTGCTCCTCGCGGCGGGCGTCGATCTCGCGCTGCGCCTCGCTCAGCATACGCAGGTAGTGCTCGGCGTGCTGCTGGAAATTCTCGGCCGCCACGCGGTCGTTGCTCAGCTGCGCGTCACGGGCCAACTGGTTGTATTTGTCGATGATCTGCTGCGGGGTGCCGCGCACCTTGCCTTCGGGGCCCGAACTGTCGAACACCCGATTGACGACGTTGCCGCCTGTGGGACGGTTGCGGTTGCTCTTCGCCCGCGAGCGGGATTTGGACGATCTCATCTTGTTTGTCTTCAGCCTTGTATTTCGCTGTCGATCAACCTGCACTTCACGCCATCTGATGTCGTATCCGTGACGCGTGGTCGACTTTTTGGGCTTGGCGTCGGAGGTGCGCTGACAACAGCGTCAACCTCGTCGACTAACCTGAGTAAACACGTCCTGACGGCCCAGACAAGAGGGTTGGCAGGATTTTCGCAGCTTTTTTACCGGAAACGGCGTTTTTCTGCCGCAGTATCGGCAATCAGCCCGGCATCCGGGCCACGACGACCCGGTCGCGGCCGTCCAGATCCTGAACGACCCGGATATCCGACAGCCCGGTCGCATCGAACAGGGCCGAGACCTGCTGCGCCTGCATCGGACCAATCTCGACGACGATCCGCCCGCCCGGCATCAGGAAATCCGGGGCGCCGGCGGCGATCCGGCGATAGGCGCCCAGCCCGTCGCCCTCGTCGGTCAGCGCCAGCCGCGGCTCGTGTTCCCGCACTTCCTCGGAAAGACCGTCCATCTCGTCGCGGGCGATATAGGGCGGGTTCGACACGATCAGGTCGAACCGTCCCTCGACCGCATCGAACCAGTCCGACCCTGCGATATCCGCCCGCTCCTGCACCCGGTGCATCACCGCGTTGGCTCCGGCCTGCAGGCAGGCGCCTTCGCTCACGTCGACGCCAAGCCCCGTCGCGCTCGGCCGTTCCGCCAGCAGGGTGACGAGGATGCAGCCGGACCCGACGCCAAGATCCAGAACCCGGTCGAACGGCTCGGACAGCGCCACTTCGATCAGCGTCTCGGTCTCGGGCCGCGGGTCCAGAACATCCCGGCTGACCTTGAATCGGCGGCCGTAGAATTCCCGCTCGCCCAGCAGGTGCGAGACCGGAACCCGGATCGCCCGCAACGAGACAAGCTGCTCGTATCGCTCGGAAATTTCCGCCGACAGCTCGTCCGGCGCGATCAGGGTCACGCGGCTGGCCTCGATCCGGGCGGCATGGGCCAGCAGCAGCCGCGCATCCCGCGCCGGATCCGCCACCCCCGCCGCGCGCAGCCGCGCGGTCGCCGCGACCATGGCCTGCGCCGCTGTCTGCGCGCCGGTCATTGCGCCATCTCCGCCAGCAGCCGCGCCTGATCGTCGGCGGTCAGCGCGTCGATGACCTCGTCCAGATCGCCCTGCATCACCTGATCCAGCTTGTAGAGCGTCAGGTTGATCCGGTGATCGGTCATCCGCCCCTGCGGAAAGTTGTAGGTGCGGATGCGCTCGGACCGGTCGCCCGAACCGACCTGGCTGGCCCGGTTGGCCGAGCGTTCGCTGTCGATCCTCTGCCGTTCAAGGTCATAAAGCCGTGTCTTCAGCACCTGCATCGCGATTTCGCGGTTGCGGTGCTGGGATTTCTCGGAACTCGTGACGACGATCCCGGTGGGCAGGTGCGTGATCCGCACCGCCGAATCGGTCGTGTTGACATGCTGGCCGCCGGCCCCGGAACTGCGCATCGTGTCGATGCGTAGGTCGCCCGCGTCGATATGGATGTCCACGTCCTCGGCCTCGGGCAGCACCGCCACCGTCGCCGCCGAGGTGTGGATGCGCCCGCCGCTTTCGGTCTCGGGCACCCGCTGGACCCGGTGCACGCCGGATTCGTACTTCAGCCGCGTAAAGACGTTGTCGCCCTTGATATGGGCCACCACCTCCTTGATGCCGCCCAGTTCGGTCTGCTGCTCCTCGATGACGTCAAAGGCCCAGCCCCGCTCCTCGGCATAGCGCTGATACATGCGCAGCAGGTCGCCCGCGAACAGCGCCGCCTCGTCCCCGCCGGTGCCGGGCCGGATTTCCAGGATCGCGGGGCGGGCGTCGGCCTCGTCCTTGGGCAAAAGCGCCAGTTGCAGCGCATGTTCCGCCTCGGGCAGCCGCGCCTGCAGGGCCGGGATCTCTTCCTCGGCCAGTTCCTTCATGTCCGGGTCCGCCAGCATCGCCTTGGCCTCGGCCAGGTCCGACACCAGTTGCCGCCACGCCCGGATCTGATCGACCACCGGCTTCAGTTCCGAATACTCCCTCGCGAGTGCCGCGATGTTTCCGCCCGCGGCGCCATCGGCCATCGCGGCTTCGAGGTACTGAAACCTCTGCGTAATCTGTTCTAGGCGTTCTTCGGGAACCATTGCGGCGGTGTCTATTATCCAGAGGCTTTGGTCAAGTGTCCAAGCCGTGTTAAACTATGCGCATGAGACGCCTTGTCGTGATCCTCAGCCTCGTGGCGACGCCCGCCTTTGCCGATGTCGTCGGCCCCGGCGGCAAGCTGCGCGATTGCTACTGCACCGACAGCACAGGCAGCCGCGTGGAGCTGGGCGAAACCATCTGCATGCAGGTGGACGGGCGCATGTTCATGGCGCAATGCCAGATGTCGCTGAACGTGCCGATGTGGCGCGAGGTGCAGCAGGGCTGCCTATCCTCCCGCCTGCAGCCGGCCGAGCCACCCGTCGATCCGCTGCTTGTTCACCCCAAGATCTGAGCGGCCGAACCGTGACCGGGCAAGGATGCGCAGGGTGCCGCCATCCTGCACCGCCGTGGTGTAGTCCGGAAACCCCATCACCTTCGTGCGGGTGACATAGGTGACCATGCCGTCCTCCACCGACCCGGCCAGAACCCGCGTCCGCGGCGCGTGGATCGCGATCGCATCGAACCGTTCCAGCCCGTCCGGCCCGGTCTCGACGACGCGCAGAACGCCGCTCTGGAAATCCTTGTCCGCATCGCCCGCCGGCGCCACATGCCAGCGCGCCGGATCCGAGGGCGCCAGCCGCACGTAACCCAGGCCCAGCACCGCAAGAACGACCAGCAGCCAGAACAGGTTCATGCGCCGCATCCCGTCATATCACCGGCAGCGCCCGCTCCACGATCCTCGCAAAGAACGAAGCTCCGATCGGCGCGATCTCGTCGTTGAAATTGTACTTCGGGTGGTGCAGCCCGGCGCTGTTGCCCTGGCCGAGGAACAGATAGGCCCCGGGCCGCGCCTGCAGCATGTAGGAAAAATCCTCGGCTCCCATCTCGCGCCCCGCATTGTCCACCACCCGGTTCTTCCCCGCGATCTCGCGAGCGACCTCGGCGGCAAAGGCTGCCTTGGCCGGATCGTTGACCGTGGCGGGATAGTTCACGTGGTAGTCCAGCTTGGCCTCCACCCCGTAGGAAAAGGCCTGCCCCTGAACGATCTGCCGCATCCGCTCCGTCACCATCTCCTGCACCCGCGGATCAAAGGTGCGCACAGTGCCGTTGATGTAGGCAGTGTCGGGGATCACGTTGTTGACGGTGCCCGCATGGATCTGCGTCACCGAGATGACCAGATCGTCCAGCGCATAGCTGTTGCGGCTGACGATGGTCTGGATCGCCTGCGCGATGCCGCAGGCCGCCATCACCGGATCGCGTGTCTCGTGCGGCATGGCCCCGTGGCCGCCCATGCCCTGGATGTGGATGTCGAACGTGTCCACCGCCGCCATGATCGGGCCCGGCGTGGTGAAGAACGCCCCCACCTCGTTGCTCGGCGCGTTGTGCAGCGCAAAGACCGACGAGATGTCGAAACGGTCCATGATGCCCTCCTGCACCATGGCATTGGCGCCGCCGCCCTCCTCCTCGGCCGGTTGAAAGATCAGCGCGACCCGGCCGCCGAAATTCCGCGTTTCCGCCAGGTAGCGCGCCGCGCCCAACAGCATCGTCGTATGCCCGTCATGGCCGCAGGCATGCATCCGGCCGGGGTTCTTCGAGGCATAGGTCAGCCCGGTCTCTTCGGTCACCGGCAGCGCGTCCATGTCCGCGCGCAGGCCGACCGTGGGCCCCTCGCCCTGCCCGTTGATGATCGCGACGACCCCGGTCCGGGCAATGCCGCTGTGGATTTCATCGACCCCGAACTCGCGAAGCCGCTCGGTGACAAAGGCCGCGGTCTCGACGCAATCGAACTCCAGTTCCGGGATCGAATGCAGATGCCGTCGCCATTCCGCCATGTCGGCGGCAAAGTCGGCAATTCGGTTCACGACGGGCATTGTGGGTGGACTCCTGATCCAAGCTGCGGGATGGATGCATCTGACACCGGAAAGAGGGCCTTCGCAATGCCAGAAAACCCGCTCATCCACGACTCTGACGCAGGGATGGAGCGCCTGCTCGAAATCATGCGCCGTTTGCGCGACCCTAAGACGGGCTGCCCCTGGGATATTGAGCAGGATTTCGCCACCATCGCCCCCTACACGATCGAAGAGGCCTACGAAGTGGCCGACGCGATCGAGCGCGAGGCCTGGGACGAGCTGAAGGGCGAGCTGGGCGATCTTCTGTTCCAGTCCGTGTTCCACGCCCAGATGGCCGAGGAAGCCGGCCATTTCGCCTTTCAGGACGTGGTGCGCGCCATGTCCGACAAGATGGTGGCCCGCCATCCGCATGTCTTCGGCGACGAATCCCGCGACAAGTCCGCCGAGCAGCAGACCCACGACTGGGAGGCGATCAAGGCGGCCGAGCGCAAGGACAAGGCGCAGAAAGGCGCGCTGGACGGCGTCGCGCCCAACCTGCCCGCCCTTCTGCGCGCCTACAAGCTGCAGAAACGCGCCGCGCGGGTCGGATTCGACTGGCCCGACGCCAGCCACGTGCTCGCCAAGATCACCGAAGAGGCCGCCGAACTGGAAGAGGCGCGCGACACGATGGACGCCGACGCGCTCGAGGACGAATTCGGGGACCTGCTTTTCGTGATCGTCAACCTCGGCCGGCACCTGGGCGTCGAACCCGAGGCGGCGCTGCGCCGCACCAACGCCAAGTTCACCCGCCGTTTCGCCAAGGTCGAGGCGCGCCTCGCCGCCCGCGGCCGCGCCCCCGAGCAAAGCACGCTCGAAGAGATGGACTCGCTCTGGGACGAGGTGAAGCACGAGGAACACGCCGCCAACGGCAAACTCCCGCGCGCCGGCGCGCGCAAGCAACGGCACCAGGCATAAAGCAGGTGGACAAGTCGGGCGGCGCTTGCGACTGTCCGGCCTCGACCACCGCGGAAAGATCCCATGAGCGCACGCAAGATCATCATCGACACCGATCCCGGCCAGGACGACGCGGTCGCGATCCTGCTGGCGCTGGCCAGCCCCGAAGAGATCGAGGTGCTTGGGATCACCGCCGTCGCCGGCAATGTGCCGCTGGCCCTGACCGCCAAAAACGCCCGCATCGTCTGCGAACTTGCGGGCCGGACGGACGTGCCCGTCTATGCGGGCTGCGACGCACCGCTGAAGCGCAAGCTCGTCACCGCCGAACACGTGCATGGCAAGACCGGTCTCGACGGCCCCGACCTGCCCGACCCGTCGATGCCGCTGGCCACGGGCCATGCCGTCGACTTCATCATCGACACCCTGCGCGCGCATGACCCCGGCACCGTGACGCTCTGCCCGCTGGGGCCGCTCACCAACATCGCGACCGCCTTTCAAAAGGCGCCGGACATCGTTGAAAAGGTTCGGGAAATCGTCCTCATGGGCGGCGCCTATTTCCAGGTCGGCAACATCACGCCCGCCGCCGAGTTCAACATCTACGTCGACCCGGAAGCCGCTGAAATCGTGTTCAAGTCCGGCGTTTCCATCGTGGTCATGCCACTCGACGTCACGCACAAGGCGCTGGTCACCAAGCCGCGCAACGACGCCTTCCGCGCGCTCGGCACAAGGGTCGGCATCGCCGTGGCCGAGATGACCGATTTCTTCGAACGCTTCGACAGGGAGAAATACGGCAGCGAAGGCGCGCCCCTGCACGACCCCTGCGTCACCGCCTACCTGATCCGGCCCGAGCTGTTCTCGGGGCGTCACATCAATGTCGAGATCGAGACGCTGTCCGAACTGACGCTCGGCATGACCGTGGCCGACTGGTGGCGCGTCACCGACCGCGCGCCCAACGCGCTGTTCATGGGCGACGTGGACGCCGACGGCTTCTTCGCCCTGCTCACCGAACGTCTGGCCCGGCTATGACCGCCGCCCTCCGCCTTGCCCGCCCCGAGGATCTGGACCGGCTGATGGCGATGGTCGCCGGTTTCCACGCCGAGGAAGGCATCGAACAGGATCAGGACCAGCGCCGCGAGGCGCTGCTGCCGCTGCTCCAGGGCATCCCGCATGGCTGCGTCTACCTGATCGGCCCCAGCCGCGCGCCGCTGGGCTATGTCATCATCACCTTCGGCTGGTCTGTCGAATTCGGCGGCATGGACGGGTTCGTGGACGAAATCTACATCCGCCCCGCCATCCGCGGGCGCGGCATCGCCACCGAGGTCCTGCATGAACTGCCCAAGGCGCTGGCCACCGCCGGGCTCAGGGCGCTGCATCTGGAAGTGGACCGCGAAAACGAGACGGCGCAGCGGCTGTATCAGCGGTCCGGCTTCAGGCCGCGCCAGAACTACATGCTGATGACCAAGGCGCTCTAGGCGTCACAGGTCGCGGCCGAAGAACATCAGGTGTTCGGCCAGGTCCGCAGGCGGGTCGTAGAACGGAGCGATCTCGTGGAACCCAAGCTTCCGGTAAAGCCCGATCGCCTCGGTCAGCCGGGTCGTCGTGTCCAGCACCATGCGCGAATACCCGTCGCGCCGCGCCTGCGCCATCGCCGCCCGGAACAGGGCGGCGCCCGCGCCAAGCCCCCGCGCCGCGTCGCCAACGAAGACCCGCTTGATCTCGCAATCCCCGGGACCGACGCGATGCGTCATGGCGCAGCCCACCACCTTGCCCCCGACCCGCGCGACAAAGATCGCCCCGTCGGGCGGGCGGTGAAGTTCCGGCAACCGCCGCAACAGGTCTTCAAAGGTCGCGGCATTGTAGTAACGGTCCAGAAAGGCCGGAACGTCCGGCCAGCGTTCACGCAGCAACCTGCGGTAATCGCGGCACAATTGCCGGACGGCCTCCATTTCGCCCTCGCCTCCGGCCGGCGCAACGACAAGTTCTCGCTCAGCCATGCCCGGCCACCTGATGCGCCAGATCGGCAAAATCCTTAGCCACGATGTCCCAATCCCCCGTGGGTTCCAGGTCGGTCGCCTGATCCGGTCCATGCTCGGTCAGCCGCGGCACGAAGGCGGTGCGCAACCCTGCCGCACGGGCGGCCAACAGGTCGTCGTTATGCGCGGCCACCATCATCACCTGATCGGGCGGCAGCCGCAGCGCGGCGCAGCTGACACGGTAAACCGCGGCCTGCGGCTTGTAGTCCCGCGCCAGCTCGGCCCCCAGAATGCAGTCCCACGGCAGCCCCGCATAGCGCGCAAGCCGGGTCATCAACGCGATCGAGCCGTTCGAACAGGGCGCGATGATGCGCTCCTGCCTCAGCAGTTGCAGTCCGCCCACCACGTCCGGCCAGGGCTCCAGCTTTTCCCAGGCGGCGTTCAGCCGATCCGGCGCCTCCAGCGTCACGCCGAAGGCTCGGCACACGGTGTCCAGGTTCTCCAGGTGCAGGTCGTCCAGCGGGACATAGCCGCGCGCGCCGTCGCGGATGCGCGCCATCGCCGGATCGTACTCGGCCCGCCACGCCGTCGCGAAGGCCAGCGCGTCCACCTGCGGCAGCACCGCCGCGACCTCGCGCGCGACCGAGTTGCGCCAGTCCACGCAGGTTCCGAAAACGTCAAAGATAAGGGCCTGGATCATGGTCGGGCCTGTTGCTGTCAAACCGCCCGACCAGACTATCGCGAAAAAAGCGGCAGGCCAGCGGATTCAGCCGGCCCGCCCCCGATCAGCGCAGGATCGACCGCCCGGCATATTCGGCCACTTCGCCCAGGCTTTCCTCGATCCGGATCAGCTGGTTGTACTTGGCCAGCCGGTCCGACCGCGCCAGCGAGCCGGTCTTGATCTGCCCGCAATTGGTGGCGACCGCCAGATCCGCGATGGTGGCGTCCTCGGTCTCGCCCGAGCGGTGGCTCATCACATTGGTGTAGCGCGCGCGGTGCGCCATATCGACCGCCTTCAGGGTCTCGGTCAACGAGCCGATCTGGTTCACCTTGACCAGCATCGAGTTGGCGCAACCCCTCTGGATACCCTCGGCCAGCCGCTCGGGATTGGTCACGAACAGGTCGTCGCCCACCAGCTGCACCTTGTTGCCGATGGCGTCGGTCAGCGCCTTCCAGCCGTCCCAGTCATCCTCGGACATGCCGTCCTCGATCGAGATGATCGGATAGTCGTTCACCAGCGCCGCAAGGTAGGCCACGTTTTCCTCGCTGCTCAGGGTCTTGCCCTCGCCCGCCAGCACGTATTTGCCGTCCTTGTAATACTCGGTCGCGGCGCAATCGAGCGCCAGATAGATCTCCTCGCCGGGCTTGTAGCCCGCCTTCTCGATCGACTTCAGCACGAAATCCAGCGCCTCGCGGGTCGAGGCGATGTTGGGCGCGAAACCGCCCTCGTCGCCGACGCCAGTGGCCAGGCCCGCCGCCGAAAGCTCTTTCTTCAGCGTGTGGAACACCTCGGCGCCCATGCGCACCGCCTCGCGGATGTTCGACGCGGCGACCGGCATGATCATGAATTCCTGGATGTCGATCGGGTTGTCCGCATGTTCGCCGCCGTTGATGATGTTCATCATCGGCACCGGCAGCACCCGGGCCGAAGCGCCGCCGACATAGCGATACAAGGGCTGTGTCGTGAAATCCGCCGCCGCCTTGGCCACCGCCAGCGACACGCCCAGGATCGCGTTCGCGCCCAGACGCCCCTTGTTCGGGGTGCCGTCCAGTTCGATCATCGCGCTGTCGATGGCGACCTGCTCGGTCGCGTCAAAGCCCACCAGTTCCTCTGCGATCTCGCCATTCACGGCCGCCACGGCCTCCAGCACGCCCTTGCCCAGATACCGGGCCTTGTCGCCGTCGCGCTTTTCGACGGCCTCATAGGCGCCGGTCGAAGCGCCCGAGGGCACGGCGGCGCGGCCCATGGTGCCGTCTTCGAGGATCACGTCGACCTCGACGGTCGGATTGCCCCGGCTGTCGAGAATCTCGCGCGCGTGAATGTCGATAATGGTACTCATGTCAGCTCCTGAAAACGGATTGTTCGCCCGCCTCATAACCGGCCCGATTTCGAGATTAAAGGGTCGCCAAGGCCGCAGGCCGCTTTTTGCGCTCGCGCCACAGCGTATAGATGCCCGACCCCACGATCACCGCCGCGCCGGTCAGCATCATGGCGTCGGGGCTTTCCTTGAACACCACCACGCCGATGACCAGCGCGAACAGCATCCGCGAATACCGGAACGGTGTGACAAAGGACACCTCGCCGATCCGCATCGCCGCGACGATCGCGTAATAGGCGGCGACGCCCAGCGCCACGGCGCCCACGATCAAGAGCCAGTGATAAGAGGTCGGCCTGACCCAGCCCTGGTCGCTGAACTGCGCAAGGATGAACGAGGCCGGGATCAGCGTGAGAAAGGCCAGGAAACTGATCTGGAACGATGTCGTCTCCCGCGGAACCCGCCGCGTCGCCAGATCGCGGATCGCCAGGCCCACCACGCCCTGCACAGCGAACAGCGACTTGATGTCGAAGCCTTCGGTTCCGGGCCGGATCACCAGCATCACCCCCAGAAACCCGACGATGATGGCGCTCCAGCGCCGCCAGCCGACCGGCTCCTTCAGGAACAGGGCGGCGCCCAGCGTCACCGCCAGGGGCGTCGCCTGCAGAATGGCCGAGGCCTGCGAAATCGGCGTCAGCGCGATGGCGGTCACGAATCCCAGCGTCCCGACCAGCTCGCCCAGATTGCGCAGCAGCACCATCGGGTTGAGGTAGCCGCGCGAAAACAGCGGCTGGCGTTTCATCACGGTCAGGCCGGCAAAGATCACCGCCCCGCCTGCGCCCAGGAACAGGATGATCTGCCACGGCGCCATGGTTCCGGCCATGAGCTTGATGAACATGTCCTCGAAGGCAAAGCCAAGCATGGCCAGCGTCATCAAGAGCGCGCCGCGTAGATTTTCCATTTCCGGGTTCCAGATTGAGACCGTGTCGCCCCGCCTCCATGACGCGGGCCGCGGGCGAGTGCAAGCCGTATCGGGTTTTCCGCCCCCCTGCCTCCGCCGGTTTCGGTCACGTCACCGTGCGCCCGGTGCGCCGACTGATCCCTTCCGGCGACCCCCGCGTATCCCCTACACACCAAAGGAGGTTGACATGCGGCTTGCAGCGACAACTCTTTTCCTGCTGATCCCCCTTCCCGTCCAGGCGGGCTATGGATCGGCCTACGACATCTACCCCATGCAGGGCGACGTGTTCGAGGTCGTGGCGAAAACATCGCCCGGCGACGGCACGTTCTGGTGCGGCGCTGGACAGCACGCGATCGCGGATCTGAACAGGGATGCCACGCAACGGATCTACGTCGCGCGCGGCCGCGACGCCAGCACGGCGCAGCCGGGCCGCAGATCGGTCGTCTTCTCGTTCACGCCGCCAACCCCGGACCCGGTCCAAAGCCAGTCGATCTCGGTCGATCTGGTCGGCAACGCCATGAGCGCCGCGCAGGCGCAGGCCCATTGCTACGACCGCACGATCAAGGATTAACGCTTGCGGATCGGAACGCCGTACAGCTCCAGCTTGTGACCGCGCAGCTCGTAGCCCAGCTTGGCCGCGATCCTTTCCTGCAGCGCCTCGATCTCGGGATCGACGAACTCGATCACCTCACCCGAGGTCAGGTCGATCAGGTGATCGTGGTGGTCACGCTCGGCATCCTCGTAGCGGGCGCGCCCGTCTCCGAATTCCAGCCGCTCGAGGATCCCCGCCTCTTCGAACAGCTTCACCGTGCGATAGACCGTGGCGATCGAGATGCCCGCGTCCAGCGCCGAGGCCCGGGCATAGAGTTCCTCCACATCCGGATGATCCGCGCTCCGCTCCAGCACGCGGGCGATGACCCGGCGCTGTTCGGTCATGCGCAGCCCCTTGGCCTCGCACCGCTCGATGATCGTTTCCGTCATGATGCCCCCATCCGTCACTGGAACTCCGTCATAATATGCCGGAACCGGGTGCGCCACCGCGAAATGCGTGCCCGGGACCCGCTCAGGACGCGCGCCGCAGGTCGGCCCAGATCGGCAGGTGGTCCGACGCGATATGCGCCGGCCGTTCGGCATGGACCCCGTGCGCCTGCGCCTCAAGCCCCGCGCCCAGCGCGATCCGGTCCAGCGCGCCCAGGGGCTGCGCGGCGGGAAAGCTCGGCAGAGGCGGCAGAAAACGCATGTCGGGCGCCAGGTGGTCCAGGATCGGCTGGCGCGACCACTCGTTGAAATCCCCGGCCCAGACCGTCGGCATGTGGTTCAGCGCGCGGCTGTCCTGCCGCATGTGCAGGACCTGCATGTGACGCCAGCGGGACATAAGGCCCAGATGCACCCCCATAACCCGCAGCGGGCCGATCGAGGTCTCGAACTCGACCCGCACCGCGCCGCGCGGCTCCAGCCCCGGCAGGTCGTGGTGAAAGGTCTCGCGCACCGAGATGTGGTCGCCCCGCCAGATCACCGCGTTGCCGTGCCAGCCCAGGCTGCCCGCGCCGCCCAGATCGGCCGCGTTCCAGCCCGCCTCCTCCAGCATGAAATGCGGCAGCGCCGCCGGCCGCGGCGGCAGGCGCTTGTCGGCCTCCTGCAGCACGACGATATCCGCCCCGATCTTGTCGAGCACCTGCAGGATGCGCTGCGGCTGCCGCCGCAGGTCAAGACCGACGCATTTCTGGATGTTGTAGCTGGCCAGTCGCAGGGTGCCGTTTCGCGTCATCTTCTCAAGGCTCAAGGGGTCCGCCCCCAGTTTGCCAATGCGGACGCCCTGCGCAAGCCCCAGACCCGGCGCAGGCGGCCGTCCGGCGGGCAAACCGCCCCTTTTTGACCCATCAGACCGGGTCAGGTGCCGCAGAAAGTGGCATGAACGATCTCGCTCTCCGCCGGCGGGCGGGCCAGATCGGCGTTTTCGGGCTGGTCCTCGTAGGGTCTGGCCAGAACCGCGTTCAGCCGGTGGAACGGCGCGTAATCGCCCTGCACCGCCGACTGGATCATCTGCTCGACCCGGTGATTGCGCGGGATGAAAGCGGGGTTGGCCTGCCGCATCGTGGCCTCGGGCCCGGCCTCGCGCGCACAGCGCGCCTTCCAGTTCTCCTCCCAGGCGTCATAGGCGGCGGGATCGGTGAACTGATCGCGCGCCTTGCCGCCGCCCAGCGCCCGGAACGCGTTGGTGAAATCCGCCTGGTTCTGCGCCATCCGCGTCAGCAGGTCCGAAATCAGTTCCAGGTCGCCCTCCTCGGCCGACTTAAGCCCGATCTTGGCGCGGAACCGCGCCAGCCAGTGCGCCTGCATCAGTTCGGGCATGGCGTGGACGATGGCGGTCGCCTCCTCGACGGCGGCATTCTTGTCCTCCATCTGCTGGATCAGCGCCGTCGCCAGCTGCGCCATGTTCCAGACCGCGATCTCGGGCTGGTTGGAATAGGCATAGCGCCCGCCCCGGTCGATCGAGCTGAATACCGTGTTCGGATGATACCCGTCCATGAAGGCGCAAGGGCCATAGTCGATGGTCTCGCCCGAGATCGCGCAGTTGTCGGTGTTCATCACCCCGTGGATGAATCCCACGCTCATCCACTGCGGGATCAGCCGCGCCTGCGCGTCCCGTACCGCGCGCAGCAGCCCCATCGGCCCCTCGGCCTCGGGGTAGTGCCGGGCGATGGCATATTCCGTCAGCCGCTTCAGGCTGCCAAGATCGCCGCGCGCAGCAAAGACCTGGAACGTGCCCACCCGCAGATGGCTTTGGGCCACCCGCGTCAGCACCGCGCCGGGCATCGGCCCCTCGCGCAGCACGATCTCGCCGGTCTCGACCGCGGCCAGCGCGCGGGTGGTGGGCACGCCCAGCGCGTGCATCGCCTCCGAGACCACGTATTCGCGCAGCACCGGCCCCAGCCAGGCCCGCCCGTCGCCCGCCCGGGAATAGGGCGTGCGCCCCGATCCCTTCAGCTGGATGTCGCGGCGGGCGCCGTCGGTGCCGACGGTCTCGCCCAGCAGGATCGCGCGCCCGTCGCCAAGCTGCGGGTTGTAATGGCCGAACTGGTGGCCCGAATACAGCTGCGCCAGCGGCTCGGCCCCCTGCGGCACGGCGTTTCCCGCAAAGGCCTGCGCCATCTCCTCCACATCGCCCGGCGCGATCCCCATGATCCGCGCCAGGTCTTCGTTGAACGCCACCAGCCGCGGCGCGCGCACCGGCTCGGGCGTCAGCCGCGCATAGAACGAGGCCGGCAACCGCGCATAGGAGTTGTCGAACGGGATCGTCAGTGTCATGCGGCAAAACATATGGCCCTCGGGCGGGAATGCCATAGCGGATCGCGCCGTCGCATGCATAATTTCCCCGACACCGGACGGAACGCCATGACGCCGCAGCAGATCATCGACCGCCTGAACCTCGAACCCCACCCCGAAGGCGGCTGGTACCGGCAGACCTGGATCGCCGGCAACCAAGGCCGCGCGACGGGCACCTGCATCTACTTCCTGCTGCAGAAGGACGAGGTCAGCCACTGGCACCGCGTCGATGCGACCGAGATCTGGCTCTACCATTCCGGCGCGCCGCTGATCCTGTCGATGAGCGAGACAAACACCGGCCCCGCCGCCGACCACCTTCTGACCCCGGACCTCGACGCAGGCGCGCCGCAACTGATCGTGCCCGCCGGGCACTGGCAATCCGCGCGCAGCACCGGAGACTACACGCTGGTCAGCTGCGCCGTCTCGCCAGGCTTCCGGTTCGAAGGATTCGAACTCGCCCCGCCCGGATTCGACATACCGCGCGCTTGATCCGCCCAAAACACGGAATACAGTCGTTTCATGGACCACCGGACGCTCATCTCCTCGCTGCCGCCCGAAACCAAGGCCAGACTGCTGGCCCGTTCCGACGCGGCCGGGATCACGCATCTTGCGGCCTATTTCGGCGCATTGGCGCTGACGACGACGGGAATTCTGGTTCAGGTTCCGTTCTGGCAGGCCCTCTTGCTGCCGCAGGGCATCCTTCTGGTCTTTCTGTTCACCCTCAGCCACGAATGCACGCACAAGACCCCGTTCCGCACCAACTGGCTGAACGAGGTTGTGGGCCATGTCGTAGCGGTTCTGAACCTCCTGCCCTTCGTCTGGTTCCGCTATTACCACCTCGCCCATCACAAATGGACAAATGACCCGAGGCGCGACCCGGAACTGGCCGGGAAACCGCGACCCGAAAGCTGGGCCAGCCTGATGGTCTACCTGAGCGGCTGGTTCTACTGGAAGGGCATGGTGATTGTCCTGTTCAACAACGCCCTCGGCCGGATCGACGCGCCCTACCTGCCGGAAGGCCAGCACCGCGCGATGCGGCGCGAGGCGCGCATTCTGCTGGCGCTCTACGCCATTGCGGCGCTCAGCCTGTCCTGGTCGCCGGTCCTGTTCCAGCTCTGGTTGCTGCCCTTGCTGATCGGCCAGCCATTCCTTCGCCTCTATCTCCTGGCAGAGCACGGGCTCTGCCCGGCGGTGGCGAACATGCTGGAGAACTCCCGCACGACCATCACCAACCGGATCGTGCGTTTCCTGGCATGGAACATGCCCTACCATGCCGAGCATCACGCCTTTCCCAACGTGCCCTTCCACAAACTGCCCGAACTGCACGAATGGACGCGGGTCCACCTGAAATCAACGTCCCAGGGCTACCGCGCCTTCACGGCCGACTACGCACGGTCTCTGGCGCGCTGACAATGCCGCCGCCGACCAGCGCCCGCACGCCGGTCGTGCCGGGGCACGAGGTCGGCAGACCGCGCGCAACCCGCACCGCAAGATAGGCAAAGGCCTGCGCCTCAAGCATGTCTCCGTCAAGGCCGACGCTTTCGACCGGCTCGACCGGGCAATCCAGCGACACCCGCAGCATCCGCATCAGCACCGGGTTGTGCCGCCCGCCCCCGGTGACCAGAACGCGCGAGGGCGGCTTGGGGCAATGCTCCATCCCCTGCGCCACACCGGCCGCGCACATGGCGGTCAGCGTCGCAACCGCATCCTGGTCGCTCAACTCTCCCACCAGCCCAACCATCTCGGCGAAATCGTTCCGGTCCAGCGACTTGGGCGGCATTCTTGCAAAGAACGGTTCGGCCAGGAACAGCTCCAGCGCGCCGTTCTCGACCGTCCCGCCGCGCGCGACCGCGCCGTCGCGGTCCATCGGCAGGCCAAGGCGCGACTGCATCAGGTCATCGACCGGCGCATTGGCGGGGCCGGTGTCAAAGGCCAGCAGCGCGCCGGGCATCTCGGGCCGCTCAAAGGAGGGGTCCACATAGGTCAGGTTGCCGACGCCGCCGAGGTTCAGAAAACAGACCGGCTCGTCCGCGCCGATCCACTTGGCGCAGGCAAAGTGAAAGAACGGCGCCAGCGGTGCGCCCTCGCCCCCCATCCTCACGTCGTCCGAGCGGAAATCCCACACCACCGGCACGCCCATGGCCTGCGCCAGCGCGGTGCCGTCGCCCACCTGCAAGGTACCCCGCCCCTTGGGCTCATGCGCCAGCGTCTGGCCGTGAAACCCGACCAGGTCCACATCCCCGAACGGCGACAGCGCCTCGCGGTGGGCCTCGGTGACCAGCGCCGCGGCGGCCTCGACCTCATCGCCATGCCACTTGCCCAGCGCGGCCCGCAGAACCATGCGCTCGGCCTCCGAATAGGCGCGATAGCCGGTCTCGCCGAACTCCAGGATGGCATGGCCGTCGGTCTCGACCACCGCCGCATCCACCCCGTCCAGAGAGGTGCCCGACATCGCCCCCAGCGCCCTCACCGGCGCCGCCTTGCGAACGGCCTTGTTCATGGCCTTTTCCTTCCGTTTCCTGCCGCCTCGAACAGCCCGTGATTTTGTTCCTAAAACCGGTTTCCACTGTTCCGAATGCTCTCTATAAGTTGCCCCGCATTCGAGAGCAGAGGCAAGACATGACCTACCATCCCAAATCGGATTTCATCGCCACGATGATGGAGCGCGGCTTTCTGGCCGACTGCACCGATTACCAGGGCCTCGACGACGCCCTGATCTCGGGGGTGCAGACCGCCTATATCGGCTATGACGCCACGGCGCAGTCGCTGCACGTGGGTCACTTGCTCAACATCATGATGCTGCGCTGGCTGCAAAAGACCGGGCACCGGCCGATCACGCTGATGGGCGGCGGCACCACCAAGGTGGGCGACCCCTCGTTCCGCTCGGACGAACGCCCCCTGCTGGGCCCCGAACAGATCGACGCCAACATCGCCGGCATGAAGCAGGTCTTCGCCAAGTACCTCAGCTACGGCGACGCTCCGTCCGACGCGATGATGCTGAACAACGCCGAATGGCTGGACGGGCTGAACTATCTCGAGTTCCTGCGCGACATCGGGCGGCATTTCAGCGTCAACCGGATGCTGTCCTTCGAGTCGGTCAAATCCCGGCTGGACCGCGAGCAGTCGCTCAGCTTCCTTGAGTTCAACTACATGATCCTGCAGGCCTACGACTTCCTGGAACTGAACCGCCGCTACGACTGCGTCCTGCAGATGGGCGGCTCGGATCAATGGGGCAACATCGTCAACGGCGTCGACCTGACCCGCCGGGTGATCGACCACGAGGTCTATGGCCTCACCACGCCGCTGCTGACCACCAGCGACGGCCGCAAGATGGGCAAATCCCAGGGCGGCGCGATCTGGCTGAACGGCGACATGCTGTCGCCCTACGAATTCTGGCAGTTCTGGCGCAACACCACCGACGCCGACGTGGGCCGGTTCCTCAAGCTCTACACCGAACTGCCGCTCGACGAGTGCGAACGGCTGGGCGCGCTGGCGGGCTCCGAGGTCAACGCCGCCAAGATCATCCTCGCCAACGAGGTCACCGCCCTCCTGCACGGACCCGAGGCCGCCGCCACTGCCGAGGCGACCGCCCGCGAGGTGTTCGAGAAAGGCGGCGTGGGCGACGACCTGCCGACGCTGACGCTCAGCCCCGAGGAACTGGGCGACGGCATGTCCATCGTGCAGATCATCGTGAAATCTGGCCTCGCCAAGTCGGGCAAGGAGGCCAAACGCCTCATCGCCGAACACGGCGCCCGGCTCGACGACCAGCCGCTGACCGACGCCGGGCTGATGATCGACGCGGGCGCCCTCGCCTCGCCCATCAAGCTCAGCGCCGGCAAGAAGCGCCATGCGCTGGTGCAGTTGGGCTGATCTCCCCGCACCCGACCGAATGGACAACGGCCACCCGAAAAGGTGGCCGTTTTCATTCCCCCTGCCGGACGGGCGTTCACCTACGAGTTGTAGACGCTCAGATCCTGCGGCGCGTGAAGCAACGTGCCATCGTATTTCGGAAGATCGTCGTTCATCTGCAGCCACGGCAGCTTGCTTTGGTAGTTCACGTGGAAGGTCGGCTCGAATTTCAGGGGGTTCTCCAGCGAAGCGGCATATAGATGCATCCCGCCCGGGTAGTGATCCGCCTCGAACCCCATCGGAGACCCGCAATCCTCGCAGAAATGCCGGAAAACGCCCTTGGAGCTTTCCAGTGTTTTCGGCGCATCGCCCAACCACTTGAAATTCTTCAGCGGCACGCCAAGCCACGCGACCACCGGCGCCGCGCAATTCCGGCGGCAGTCGTCGCAATGACAGTAGCAGGCCCAGGTTACCTCGCCCGTGTACTCCCACCTGGTTTTCTTGCACAGGCAATGACCGCGTGTCGTCATTCATATCTCCGTATGTCGCGCCGAACAGCCGGTCCATGACTTCGGCTCCTTCCTTTCAAAAGCCATTTACAGCCTTTCTGGCCACGGACAGACGGGGGATGGACCGATCATCTTCCAAATGCGACATGGCGCTTGGGTTCGACCCGCTGCCTTGCGGAACAAACCGCTCCGGAGACGATCTGCCGGAAGCCGATTGCGCCGCGCCCGAAGCCGACATTCCAATGGATTTGCCCCCGGCAATGCCCTTACATTCGACTACATTCGACGGATCAACCAGCTCGCGGCAAAAGGGCAAGCAATGGCAACATTCGGTTTGGTTCACGGCGCTTGGCAAGGCGGGTGGTGCTGGAAACGGGTGGCATCGCTTCTGCGTCAGGCCGGGCACGACGTATTCACGCCCACCATGACGGGTCTTGGTGAGCGGGCGCACCTATTTGACACCGGGATCGACCTCGACACGCATATCCAGGACATTCTTGGCGTCATTCAGTACGAGGAACTGTCCGACGTCGTCTTGTGCGGTCACAGCTACGGAGGAATGGTGATCACCGGCGTGGCCGACAAGGCGTCCGAACGCATCCGCTCCTTGATTTACCTCGATGCCTTGGTGCCAGCCGACGGTCAAAGCGTTCTGGACGTCCTGCCAGCCGAAATCGCATCCGATCTGCACGACACTGCCAAAGACGGCCGGGTACCGCCAGGACCAGCCGCCGCTTTCTCCGTCAACGACAGGGATCAGACCTGGGTTGACCGGCGGAACGTCGATCAGCCGTTCAAAACCTTCCAGCAGCCAATTCACCTGGAAGGCAAATGGAGAATGGTTCCCAAACGCACATACATTTACGCAACCGGCTGGAACCCGGGCTTGGGCCGGACATTCTTCGAGAAAGCCCGGAACGAAGCAGAGTGGGAAGCCAGTTCAATCGCCTGCGGCCACTACGTGATGATAGACATGCCCGAAGAACTGACAGGCCTGTTGACCGCAGCGATCTGACTGCGGTCAAAAACGATTGGGCTGGGCGGCGGTGTTGTCGCTTGTGCCAATGTGATTTTCCGCTTCGGGCGGAGGGATGTCGATGGTCCCAAAAACCGCGCTCACCTCTCCACGCCGGTTGCAACACAACGTAACGGCAAGCCACCCCTAGACTCCCACCCCCCTCATCCATTATCTGAACACACGTTCATATCAGGGGGAGAGGAGCCCGCAATGCAACTCAGCACCACAGCCGCCATCGTCACCGGTGGCGCCTCGGGTCTCGGAGAGGCCACCGCCCGCCACTTCGCCGAGAACGGCGCGCAGGTCACGATCCTCGACCGCGACGCCGAGCGCGGTCCGCAGGTCGCCGCCGAGATCGGCGGGCACTTCGCCCAGACCGACGTGACCGACGAGGCCTCGGTGGCCGCCGCCATCGCCCATGCGACGGAAAAGATGGGCAAAATCACCGCGACCGTGAACTGCGCCGGCATCGCCTATGGCATCAAGACCGTCGGCAAGGAAGGCCCCCACCCGCTTGACGCATTCCAGCGCACCATCGACATCAACCTGGTCGGCACGTTCAACGTCTCGCGCCTGGCCGCCGTCGAGATGGCGAACAACCAGCCCGAGCCGGACGGCGCGCGGGGCGTGATCATCAACACCGCCTCGATCGCGGCCTTCGACGGGCAGAAGGGCCAGGCGGCCTATTCCGCCTCGAAGGGCGGCGTCGTGGGCATGACCCTGCCGATGGCGCGCGATCTGGCTTCGACCGGCATCCGGGTGATGACCATCGCGCCCGGCATCTTCATGACGCCGATGCTGGCCGGCCTTCCCGAAGAGGTGCAGCAGCAGCTTGCCGCCGACGTCCCGAACCCCGCCCGCCTCGGCGACCCGCGCGAATACGGCCGTCTGGCCGGGTTCATCGTCGAGATGGGTTACCTCAACGGCGAGGTCATCCGCCTCGACGGCGCACTCAGGATGCGCTGACCCGGTTCCGGCCCGGCCCATGGCGGCCCGGGCCGGCCTTTCCGGCGTTGTACAATCCGGAAGGTCACTGGTTCGCACCCTGTACAAAACGGAAGAAACTCAGCCCGCCTCGGCCTTTTCCTCGAGCGTCAGCCATTCCTCCTCGGCGGCGGCGAGTTTCTCCTGCCGCTCGACCAGCGCCTCGGTGGCCTTCTGGAACTTGACCGGTTCGCGGGAATACAGCTCCGGATCCGACATCAGCGCCTCCAGCTTGGCGATCTCCGCCTCCAGCCGTTCGATCTCGGCGGGCAGCTTCTCGAGCCGGTGCTTCTCGGAGAATGACAGCCCGGCTTTCGCCCTGCTCTCTTGCTTCACCTTCGGCTTGAAAGTCTTTGATTTATCTTCCTGTTTTTCGGAAATCTCACCACGCTGCGCGACATAGTCCGACCAACCTCCGGCATAGACCGTGGCGCGGCCATTGCCTTCCATCGCGATGGTGGTCGTCGCAACCCTGTCCAGGAAGTCGCGGTCGTGACTGACCAGCAGCACGGTGCCGTCATAGTCGTCCAGCAACTCCTGCAGCAGGTCGAGCGTCTCGACGTCCAGATCGTTCGTCGGCTCGTCCAGCACCAGCAGATTCGACGGCTTCGCCATCAACCGGGCCAACAGCAATCGCGCTTTTTCCCCTCCTGACAATGACTTAACTGGCGCTCTTGCCTGTCGCTCGTCGAACAGGAACTCCTTGAGATAGCCCACCACATGCTTCGGCTGGCCACGCACCATCACCTGATCTGCCTTGCCCGACACCCGCATCGCCGGGTCGCCTGTCAGGCTGTCCCAGAGGCTCAACTCGGGATCAAGCTGCGCACGGGCCTGGTCGAAAACGGCGGTTTCCAGGTTGGTGCCCAGCCGCACCGTCCCCTCGTCCGGCGCCTCCTCGCCCAGCAGCATCTTCAAAAGCGTCGTCTTGCCGACGCCGTTGGGCCCCACGAAAGCCACGCGGTCGCCGCGCAGCACGAGCAGATCGAAATTCCGGACAATCTGCTTGCCGCCGAACCGCTTGGCCAAACCCTCGGCCTCGATCACCTTGCGGCCGGATTTTTGTCCACTTTCCAATGACATGGCGGCAGAACCTTGCCGTTTGATCTGCGCCGCGCGTTCGCTCCGCAGCGCCTGCAGCGCCCGCACCCGTCCCTGGTTGCGCTTGCGTCGGGCGCTGATGCCCTCGACCGCCCAGCGGGATTCGGACTTGATCAGGCGGTCAAGCTTGTGCCGGGCCGTGTCCTCTTCCTCCCAGACCTGATCGCGCCAGGTCTCGAACGCCTCGAACCCCTTCTCCTGCCGCCGCACGGCGCCGCGATCGATCCACAACGTCGCCCGCGTCAGCGCCCGCAGAAAGGCCCGGTCGTGCGAGATCAGGACGAACGCGGCGCGGGTCGCCGCCAGTTCGCTCTCCAGCCAGCCGATAGCCTCGATATCCAGATGGTTCGTCGGCTCGTCCAGCAGCATCAGGTCGGGCGCCTCGGCCATCAGCTTGGCCAGCGCAGCGCGACGCCGCTCACCGCCCGATGCCGTCTCGACCGGCCGCGAGGGGTCGAATTTCAACCCTTCGCCGGCGCGCTCGACCTTGTAAAGCTCGCCCGGTTCCAGCCCGCTGGCGGCATAGTCCCCCAGCGTGGCGAAGCCTGCCATGACCGGATCTTGCTCCATGTAGCCAACCGATTTGCCCGGCGGGATCACGATATCGCCCGAATCCGGCTCGACCAGCCCGGCCATTACCTTCATCAGGGTGGACTTGCCCGAACCGTTGCGGCCCACCAGCGCAACGCGGTCGCCGGGCTGTACCACCAGGTCCAGATCGGAAAACACCGGCTCACCGCCAAAGGTCAGTGAAATGCCGGACATCTGCAAAAGAGGAATTCTCGCCATGAACGCCAGCTAAGACGGCGCAATCGGCGCGTCAACGCCCCTGTTTCAGCTTTTTGAAAAAACCCGGATCACCCGGCGACCGAGCGCAGCAGGCGTTTGCGCGCCGGCGGTATCGACCCGATCTCGAGCCCGGTGAAGACATGCAGCGTGTTCAAGTGCCGGTCCACCACCGCATGATCGCTGACCCAGCCCCCCATCAGCAGGTAGGTCTTCAACAACGGCGGCATGCGCAGCATCGCCTTTTTCGCGTCCGGCCTCCGGCGCAGGCGGGCGGCAAAACGGAAGACATCGGGCGCCTTGACCCGCGGCAACCAGCGTTTCGGCGCCAGGTGCCGCTGTTTCAGCATGGCGAAGGCATCCAGGTACTGCTCGGTTTCGGTGCCAGCAAAGGACGAACAGCCGAACAGCATCTCGATTCCGTTCCGGTCGACAAAGGCCGTCATCGCCCCCCAGGCGATGCGCAGGATGTCGGGATCGCTCCGGTCGGGATGGACGCAGAAGCGGCCCATCTCGACCATCGGCCCCCCAAACCCCTCAAGAGCCGACAGGTCATAATACTGCGCCGAATAGCTGCGCTGGATGTCGCTGCCGCCCGCCATGGTCAGCATCCGGAAACAGCACACAACCTGGCCGTCGGTCCGCATGTCTTCGATCAGCACATGCGAGCAGATCCCGTCAAACCGGTCGTGGTCGATGCCGGTTGTGCCGAACGTCACCGTCCGCAGGACCTGAGCCGCTTGCACGTCCTGATCCGTCCGCGCCAGCCGGGCGCGATAGCGCCCCTTGTTCAAAAGAACTGATCCTGTCACGCCCCGGTCCTCCGCAGTTGGCTCCTGCGCCGTTCCAGCCCCAACTACCACAAAAGATGTGACGCCTGGGTGACGCGGCAAGCCAGCGGCCCAGATCAATTCGTGACGGTGTTGGGGTTGAACGTGCCGATGTTGCCGATGAGCTGACGGATGAACGTCTTGTTCTCGACGCTCGAACTCGTCACCCGGCGCTCCAGCGGGACGACGATCCCGTGTTCCAGCCCGTAACGTTCGATGTTTCGCACCACGCCGCGCTGGTCAAAGCTGATCGCGACCAGTTCGCGCGACACGACCTCGGGCTCTTTGGCGCCGTAATGGCGGAACCTCGAGGCCACGTAGTAATACCCCGAATCCTTGAGTACCCCCGAAGAACTGGGCGCGCCTACGGCTTCGATCACGCTGTCGCGGGTATCCACCCCAACCTTCAGTTCCGCCAACTCATGCGGGCTCGGCACGTAACCGTGATTCTTGTAGATCGCGGTACAGCCGGCCGCGGCCCCCAGGCAGACGCAGAAGGCAACGGTCCTGACCGCCGGTTTTAGCATCTTGTCAAACATCAACATTGCAACCCTCTTGCCATGGCGCCATGCGGCTTCTATCCGATTACCGAAACCGACGTTCTGGTTCAACACAGGAAAGACCCCTGATGACCGACCAAACCGCCCTGCGGGTGGCCGACCTGCCGCAAAACGCGCCCACGCCCTTCGCGCTCCGGCCCGACGCCGACGCTCTCGAGAGGCTGAAACAGGAGCTTGGCCTCCTGGGTCTGCGCAAACTGAGCTTCTCGGGAGAGATCCGCGCCCAGGGCAAACGCGACTGGGTTCTGACCGGCAAGCTGGGAGCGACGGTCGTGCAGCCGTGCGTCGTCACGCTGGACCCGGTCACGACGCGGATCGAGACCGAGGTGCGCCGCATCTATCTGGCCGACTGGAAGGACCCGGAAGGCGACGAGGCCGAGATGCCCGATGACGACGAAGCCGAAGCACTGGGGTCCGAGATCGATCCGGGCGCCGTCATGGCCGAGGCCCTGTCGCTGGCCCTGCCCCAATACCCCCGCAAGGAAGGTGCCGGGCTGGGCGCAACCGTCCATACCGAGCCGGGCAAACCGGCCATGACGGATGACGATGCAAAGCCCTTTGCAGGGTTGGCTGGATTGCGCGACAGTTTGAAAAAAGGCGAGTGACAGCCGCCCCAAGACCTGTCATAGCAGGCCGTCAGAAAAACCGCTTGAACATGGCGAGAATCGCAGTATTTTCGCGCGCTCATCGGATTTTGGGTTGGACATTGCTGGGGCCGTGCCCTAAACGCGCGTCACGCCTGGAGAAAACGAAGAATGAAACCCGGTCGGCGGACTGATCCGCTGGCCCCAGTCAGACAAAGGTTGAGACAATGGCTGTCCAACAGAACAAAGTTTCCAAGTCGCGCCGCAACAACCGCCGCGCGCACGACGCTCTGGTTGCTGCCAACCCGAACGAGTGCCCGAACTGCGGCGAGCTGAAGCGGCCGCACCACGTGTGCGCCTCCTGCGGCCATTACGACGACCGCGAAGTCGTTGCTCAGGCCGACGAAATCGACCTGGACGAAGACGCGGCCTAAGCCCTTTCGAGTGCAGGCCACGGCATGACGGCTCAACCCGATCAAACCGGCGGACCGGCCGGACAGATCATCATCTCGGTTGACGCCATGGGCGGGGACGCGGGTCCATCGGTCGTTGTGGCAGGCATTTCGAAATCGGCCAAGAAGAACCCGGATATCGGGTTCATCCTTCACGGCCCCGAGGAACAGCTGCGCAAACTGGTATCGAAACGGCGCGTCCTGGATGGGCGCGTCGCTTTTCGTGATTGCCCCGACGTCGTCACGATGGAGGACAAGCCGAGCCAGGTGGTCCGCAGCGGCAAGCAGACCTCGATGTGGTCCGCGCTCGACTCGGTGCGCGACGGCGAGGCGCATGGCGCCGTCTCTTGCGGCAACACCGGCGCGCTGATGGCCCTGTCGATGATGCGGTTGCGCAAACTGCCGGGCGTGAACCGTCCTGCAATCGCGATTCTCTGGCCATCGCTCAACCCGCAGGGCTTCAACGTCATGCTGGACGTGGGCGCCGACGTGCGCGCCGACGCCAAGGATCTTCTGCAATTCGCGCTGATGGGCGCATCCTATGCCCGCAACGGCCTTGGCCTTGTCCGTCCGCGCATCGGCCTGCTGAACGTCGGCACCGAGGAACACAAGGGCCGCGCCGAACTGAAAGAAGCGCATGCCCTGATTTCCGATTTCGCGGAGCAGGGCAAGTTCGACTTCGTCGGTTTCGTCGAGGGCAGCGACATTCCCGGCACCAAGGCCGACGTGGTCGTCACCGACGGGTTCACCGGCAACGTGGCGATCAAGACGGGCGAAGGCACGGCCAACATGATCCGCGACCTTCTGCGCGAGGCATTCAGATACTCCCCGCTCTCTCGCCTGGCATCGATTCTGGCGATCACCTCGTTGCAGCGCCTGAAAAAGCGGGTCGATCCGCGCCGCGTGAACGGCGGCGTCTTCCTCGGCCTGAATGGCATCGTCGTCAAATCCCACGGCGGCGCGGACCCGACCGGAGTGTCCGCCGCATTGAAGCTGGCCTTCACCCTGGCCAAGTCCGGCTTTGCCGAAAAACTGGCGGCACGGGTTGCATCAACGTCGGAGCTTGACCAAGATGCCGCCCATGCTGCTTCGCAAGCTGAACGATAACAAAAAGGCAGTACCCAAATGGCAGGCCGCGCAGTTGTAGTTGGTGTCGGACATTATTTGCCCGAGCGTGTTGTCCCGAACTCGGAATTCGAAACGACGCTGGACACGTCGGATGAATGGATTCGCACACGGTCGGGGATCGAACGCCGCCACTTCGCCGCCGAGGGCGAAACCACCTCGGACCTCGCCTTCAATGCCGCCGAAGCGGCGCTGAAGGATGCCGGGCTGACTGCCGCCGACATCGACGCCATCATCCTGGCCACTTCGACCGCCGACCTGACATTTCCCTCAGCCGCGACCATGGTGCAGGCGCGTCTTGGAATGACAAACGGCTTTGCATTCGACGTGCAGGCCGTTTGCGCCGGTTTCGTCTATGCCCTGAGCAACGCCAACGCCCTGATCCTGTCGGGACAGGCCAAGCGGGTGCTGGTCATCGGTGCTGAAACCTTCTCGCGAATCATGGATTGGACCGACCGTTCGACCTGCGTTCTGTTTGGCGACGGCGCCGGGGCCGTTATCCTCGAGGGGCAGGAAGGCGCCGGGACCGCGCAGGACCGGGGCATCCTGTCCACCGACCTCAACTCCGACGGGCGGTACAAGGATCTTCTCTATGTGGACGGCGGTGTTTCCACCCAAAGCACCGGATACCTGCGGATGCAGGGCAACCAGGTATTCCGCCACGCCGTGGACAAACTGGCGGCGACCGCTGAAACCGCGTTGGAAAAAGCTGGCTTGAGTTGTGACGACGTGGACTGGATCGTGCCGCATCAGGCCAATATCCGCATCATTCAGGGCACCGCCAGGAAAATGGGCCTGCCGATGAAAAACGTTGTGGTGACGGTGCAGGATCACGGCAACACCTCCGCCGCCTCGATCCCGCTGGCCCTGTCCGTCGGCAAGGCGCGCGGCCAGATCAAGCAAGGCGATCTGATCGTGACCGAGGCCATCGGTGGTGGTCTGGCATGGGGCGCGGTCGTCCTGCGCTGGTGACAGGCACAATCCGGCTTACGCCGCCACCTGCAATTCATTGATATTGACAGGGAATTTCCCCTACCCCTATGCTTTGACAGCAACAGGGGGAAAAGAATGGGCGACAAGACACTCACACGCATGGATCTGAGCGAGGCCGTCTTCCGCGAGGTCGGTCTTTCCCGCAACGAAAGCGCACAGCTTGTCGAAAGCGTTCTGAACCATATGTCGGACGCGCTGGTGCGGGGCGAACAGGTGAAAATCTCGTCTTTCGGCACCTTCAGCGTCCGGGACAAATCCGCCCGCGTGGGCCGAAACCCCAAGACCGGCGAAGAAGTTCCGATCCAGCCCCGCCGCGTACTGACGTTCCGCCCGTCGCATCTGATGAAGGATCGCGTCGCTGCCGGAAACCGCAAGTAAGTCAGGGCCCATTGGACATGACCAAATCACCCGAAGCTTTTCGCACGATCAGTGAAGTTGCGGATTGGCTGGGGGTGCAGGCCCACGTCCTGAGGTTCTGGGAAAGCAGGTTTTCTCAGGTGAAACCGGTCAAGCGCGCCGGGGGGCGCCGCTATTACCGTCCCGGCGACATGCAACTGCTCGGCGGCATAAAGCGGCTTCTGCATGATGACGGCCTGACCATTAAGGGCGTCCAGCGCATCCTGCGCGAACAGGGCGTCGCCCATGTCGCGGGACTGTCACAGCCTCTGGAGGACTCGGCTGCGCCCGAGATGGAGGCCGGCAGTACCGTGGTTCCGTTCAAGGACAGACGCGCATCTGGCTCTGCTCAGTTCGACATGGACCTGGATCAGCCGCCGGCGAAAGAGGCGCCCGCCGCTGAAGCCGCGAATGGGGCCGCCACCTTGGGTCCGATGGCCCGAATCTGGGTCGCGGACGGGTTCGAGCCGGCCATTTTGCGCCAGTTGGCGCCGATCGCGCGGGAATTGCGCAACTGGCTCGACAGTGTCGAAACCCGGTCGGCGGGATAAGAAATCAGGCAATGTTTTCCTCTTGCCCCTGCCGGGAAAATCATTATGAACGTCCCAACGTCGGGCTATGGCGCAGCCTGGTAGCGCGTCCGTCTGGGGGACGGAAGGTCGCAGGTTCAAGTCCTGCTAGCCCGACCAAATCACACCGACGTTCCAGAACGAAATGCCAGGACCTCTGGCAAGAAGGGGGATCGGCATGACAGGCGTGTGTCCGAACCAGCAGATCGAAGCGATGATCCAGCGGGGCGAAATCACCGCCGACGTTCCGGTTCTGCCCGCGCAAGTGCAACCCGCAAGCCTGGATTTACGCTTGGGAACAGTGGCATACCGGGTCCGGGCTTCGTTTCTGGCGGGCGAAGGAAACTCGGTGGCCGATCGGCTGGCAGAGTTCGAGATGCACCGCATCGACATCACCGAGGGCGCGGTTCTGGAAAAGGGCTGCGTCTATCTGGTGCCGTTGATGGAGTCGCTCGCGCTGCCCCAAGATATGAACGCCGTGGCGAATGCCAAAAGCTCTACCGGGCGGCTCGACCTTCTGACCCGCACGATCACGGATGGCGGAAGCGAGTTCGACCGTGTGCCGACTGGTTATTCGGGACCGCTTTATGCCGAGATCTGCCCGCGTTCGTTTTCGGTGCTGGTGCGGCCCGGCATGCGCCTGAACCAGATCCGATTCCGGCAGGGTCAGGCGGTGCTCTCGGACAGGGATCTCTCTGCTTTGCACGCGGAGACGCCTCTGGTAGATGGTCCGGCGGTCATCCAGGACGGGTTGGGGTTTTCGGTCGATCTGCGCCTGCCCAAGACCGATCTAGTCGGCTACCGCGCCAAGCCTCATACCGGTGTGATCGATCTGGACCGTATCGGCGCCTATGATCCGCTTGAGTATTGGGAAGAAATTCGCACCCGCGACGGGCGCATCATCCTCGATCCCGGCGCGTTCTACATCCTGGTAAGCCGCGAGGCCGTCCACATTCCGCCGATGTATGCAGCCGAAATGGCCCCCTACCTTGCGATGGTCGGCGAGTTCCGCGTGCACTACGCCGGGTTCTTCGACCCGGGTTTCGGTCACGCGGCGGCGGGCGGCGAGGGGTCGCGCGGCGTGCTCGAAGTGCGTTGCCACGAGGCACCGTTCGTTCTGGAACACGGCCAGGTGGTGGGGCGTCTGGTCTACGAGAAGATGTCGGAAATGCCCACGCAGCTTTACGGCGCAGGCATCGCATCGAACTATCAGGGTCAGGGCTTGAAGCTGTCAAAACACTTCAAGACGCCTGCGTAAGCCGCGATAAAATAATCAAAACTTCACAAAGCGCCGCATCTGGCGTGTCAACCGCTGCGCCTGCTGGAACTTCTGTTTCTGATGTTTGACCGCATCGGCATCCTGTTGCGGAGACCTCGCCGAACCTGACTGCCCCGCTTCATTCTCGTGTTTCCGGGACATCCCTTCGGCAAGGTCGAACCCCTTGTCGATACCCCGGTTGACCAATGTGCGGATCGCGATCCGCACGAACCTGTCGATCATCCTGTTCGGATTCATGGCGCTCTCCGTTTTGCCATCCAGATACCCAACCCCTCTATTCCTCGAACAGTTCGGGCTGGCCTTCGTCGCTGCCTTCCTCTTCGCGTCCTTCGCCCACGGGCATCGACCCGGGCGGCGGGCGGTTTTCCAGCAGGCCGGCGGCCCGCAATTCCTTGAGCCCCGGAAGGTCGCGCGCGCTTTCCAGGCCGAAGTGATCCAGGAATTGCGGGGTGACGACAAAAGTGACCGGTCGGCCCGGCGTCATGCGGCGGCGGCCCAGTCGTATCCATTCCATCTCAAGCAACTGGTCGATGGTGCCACGCGACACCGACACGCCGCGAATTTCCTCGATCTCGGCGCGTGTGCAGGGCTGATGATAGGCCACGATCGCCAGGGTTTCGATCGCCGCGCGGCTCAGTTTGCGCGTTTCGACGGTTTCCTTCTGCATCAGGAAGCCCAGATCCCGCGCCGTTCGGATGGCCCATGCCTCTCCGACCTGAACCACGCGCACACCGCGCCCCTCGTACCGCTTGCGCAGCAGTTCCAGCGCCTGCGCGGCGTCGCTTCCATGCGGCATCCGCGCCTCCAGATCCGCGACCGTCACAGGTTCGGGGCTGGCGAACAGGACCGCCTCGACCATGCGTTCCTGCTCGGCCATGGGCGGAGCCTCGAACAGGGTGCCGGTGGCTTCGTCTTCGGTCGTGTCAGTCACGTTTGTCAGTCCTCTTGCGCAGATGGATCGGGGCGAAGGTCTCGCTCTGCCGGATTTCCATATGTCCTTCCTTGACCAGTTCCAGCGAGGCGGCGAAGGTCGCGGCAGTGGCCGAGCGGCGGCGCATCGGGTCTGCGCTCCACCCCTCGGGCAGATAGCTCTCCATGTCGGTCCAGCTTGCGGCGAAGCCGATCAGCGGCCGCATCCTTTCCAGCGCCTGCTCCATGGTAAAGACCGCATCCCGGTCCATCACGAAGGGCCGGAATTCGTCCCGCGTTCGAATGCGGGCATAGCCCTGCATCAGGTCCAGCAATGTCGCGGAATAGGTGACGGTGCGAATGCGCGTGACATCCTCACCCTGCCCCCGCTTGAAGAAGTCGCGCCCCAACTGATCGCGCGCCATCAACCGCGCGGCCACGTCCCGCATCGCTTGCAGACGCTCCAGTTGAAAGGCCAGATGCGCCGCCAGTTCCTCGCCCGTCGGGCCCTCTTCCTCGGGGTCGGGCGGCAAAAGCAGCCGGGATTTCAGAAAGGCGAGCCAGGCCGCCATGACCAGGTAATCGGCCGCCAGTTCGATCCTCAGCGCGCGGGCGCGTTCCACGAAGGCCAGGTATTGCTGCGCCAGCGCCAGAACCGAGATCTTGCGCAGATCGACCTTTTGCGTCCGCGACAGCATCAGCAGCACGTCGAGCGGGCCCTCGAATCCGTCCACGTCCACGATCAGCGCTTCCGCCGCCAGACGGTCGGCGATCGAGATCGGATCTTCGGAGAAAAGGTTATCCGTCATACACCCGCCCGCTCATGAGGCGAGATAGTTCCGCCTCGGCAGCGTCGATGTCAAGTTCCTGCGGGTTTTGCCGCATGGCCAGCGCGCGTTCGGCACGATCCTGCGCAACTGCGCCCATCTCTCCGGCGGCTTCCATGACCTCGGTCCGCTCGGCGAAGGTGCCGTTGCAGTGCAGCACCACGTCGCAACCGGCGTGCAGCGCCGCTTTCGACAAATCACCCAGCGACCCGCTGAGCGCCTTCATCGAAATGTCGTCCGTCATGATCAGCCCGTCGAATCCGATGCCTTCACGGATGAGCGTCATCATGCGTGTCGAGGTCGTGGCCGGAGCCGCGTCGATCCGGTCATAGACAAGATGCGCCGTCATCCCTAATGGCAAGTCGTTCAGGGCGCGGAACGGCGCGAAATCGGTCCGGTCGAGTTCGTTCTGCGCGGCATCCACGTGCGGCAGATCATAGTGGCTATCTTGGGTGGCCCGGCCATGACCCGGTATGTGCTTGACCACGGGCAGAACGCCGCCATCCAGATGCGCTTGCGCCACGGCGCGACCGATCCGCGCAACCGTGTCGGCATCGTGCCCATAGCAGCGGTTCAGCAGGAACGGATGCGTTCCGGGCTGCGCAACATCGACCATCGGCGCGCAGTTGCTGTCGATGCCAAGGTCCTTCAGTTCGTACGCGATCAGACGATAGCGCAGGTACATCGCCCGTTCAGCCTCTGCCCCCGCGCTCTTGGCATGCTCCAACGGCGGCGCCCATTCCCGCCAGACCGGCCCACGCAAACGTTGCACCCGTCCGCCTTCCTGGTCGATCGTGATCAGGCAATCGCGCCCGACCGCCTCGCGGAAATCGCCGCAAAGTGCCCGGACCTGGTCCGGCGTGTCGATGTTGCGGGCGAACAGTATGAACCCAAACGGGTTCATCTCGCGAAACAACGCCTTTTCCTCGGCTGCCAGGCGCAGGCCCTGTGCGTCAGTGATCGTAGCGCCGAATTTCACCGCACGGTCACCGGGATGCAATCCGCTCCCTGCGCGACCAGAGCGGCGCAGAACTGGCGCGAGTCGCTCAGATCGTCAAACCCAAGCGCGCGCAACCGGTAGAACGTGCGCCCGCCGCTCGAAGCTTTCTGGATAACGCGCTGTCTTCCATCCAGGTATTCCCCGAAGCGGCCGTAAAGCCGATCCCATTCCGCCTGTGCGATTTCGGCGCTCTCAAATGCCCCGAGCTGCGCCAACCGGGTACCGACCGGCAACGCATCGGCATCCATTTCCATGCCCACCGCAGCCATCACCGCCGCATCGATCGCCGCCTGGGCGCTTGCAGACGGTTCGGCGCGGCTTGGAATTGCGCGGGCCGGGCGGCGCTGCGGACGCGGCGAGGAAGCCACGCCGGGCGCATCCAGCCCCGCAATTTCGGCCTGCTGGGCCGCCCAGTCCACCGGGTCGATCGCGGGCTCTTTTTCCGGCTCTTCAAGAGCCGCCAAATCCTCGTCGCTCTGCTCGGTCTCGACCAGTTCCTGATCACCCGGGTCCGTCAGTTCGGGATCCGGGCTTTCCACGACGCCTTTCCGAAGATCAGCGGATTGTCCGTTAGAGGCGTCTTCCTCGACGACGAGAACCGCCGGGGTGGGTTTGAGTTCGCCCATCGGCGCGTCTTCGTCGGTCAGCGTGACCGGACGCGGCGCAAGGATCAGGCGATCCGGCGGCGGCGCGGCCGTGCCTTCGGCGGCCACGGTATTCACGGCCAGACCCTGATGATCCGCAGGAGTGCCGCCCGGGTTTTCCGGCTGTATCCGCATCGGGCCTTCGACGGCGCGGACCACGGGAACGCCACTGACGTCCCGCATCACCAGCTTGTAGCCCCAGACGCCAATGCCCACGATCAGCGCCAGCGAACCGACGGCCCCCGCGATGTTGACGATCCGGCCCAGACCGCCCGCCCCCTGCGGATGGTTGTCGGCCTCATAGTGCAGGTCATCTTCGGGTTCGAAATCACCGGGCTGGTGAAATTGGTCCGTGTATCTCACATGCTCGGGGCCCATGCGCCCCGAGTAATCGAAATTCGCCATATCCGCCTCACTGCCCATTGCACCGAAATGCGGTGTCCGGGTTTTCTTGTCTGCCTCAGTCCGGCGGTTCGGGCGGTATTGCTTACCGCATCTCCTGCGCCGGAGTGACGCCAAGAATACCCAAGCCGGCCGAAATCACAACCGCCACGGCACGGGCCAGAGCCATTTTCGACTGGCTTGTGGCCGCATCGCCATCCTGCAGGAAACGCAGCGAGGTCTCGTCGTTGCCCCGGTTCCACAGGGCATGGAAATCCCCTGCCAGCTCATAGAGATAGAAGGCAACACGGTGCGGCTCATGGGTGCGCGCGGCGATCTCGACCAGGCGCGGCCATTCGGTCAGTTTCCGGGCCACGGCCAGCTCGGCCTCGTGGTCGATTTTGCTGAGGTCGGCGGCGGCAAGCGTCGCCTCGTCGGCGTCGATCCCGGCCTCGGCGGCGCGGCGCAGAACGCTCATGACGCGGGCATGGGCGTATTGGACGTAGAAGACCGGGTTCTCGCGGCTCTGCTCGAGCACCTTGTCGAAATCGAAGTCGAGCGGCGCGTCGTTCTTGCGGGTCAGCATCACGAAACGGGTCACGTCGGGGCCCACCTGATCGACCACGTCGCGCAGGGTGACGAAGTTCCCGGCTCGCTTGGACATCTTGAACGGCTCGCCGTTCTTCCACAACTTGACCAGTTGCGTCAGCTTGATGTCGAGCGGCACCTTGCCGTCGGACAGAGCCGAGACCGCGGCCTTCATCCGCTTGACGTAGCCGCCGTGGTCGGCGCCGAAAACGTCGATCAGCGCGTCATAACCACGGCTCACCTTGTCGTAGTGATAGGCGATGTCCGGGGCGAAATAGGTCCAGCTGCCGTCGGATTTCTTCACCGGCCGGTCGACGTCATCACCATGCTCCGTGGATTTGAACAGGGTCTGTTCGCGCGGTTCCCAATCTTCGGGGGTCTTGCCCTTTGGAGGCTCCAGCACGCCCTCGTAGATCAACCCCTTGTCGTCGAGCGCGGCCAGCGCCGCCTCGATCCTGCCGGTGCCGTAAAGCGACTTTTCGGAAAAGAACACGTCCATCGTCACGCCAAGTTGCGCCAGATCCTCGCGGATCAGGTCCATCATCCGCTCGGTGGCGAATTCGCGAACCTCGGACAGCCACTCTTCCTCGGGTCGGTCAAGCAGGGTCGCGCCATATTTCTCTTTGAGCGCCTCGCCGATCGGGATCAGGTAATCGCCGGGATAAAGCCCTTCGGCGATCTCGGGGCTGAGGCCGTTCGCCTCGCGGTAACGCTCGTAGGCCGAACGCGCCAGCACATCGACCTGCGCGCCGCCATCGTTGATGTAATACTCGCGGGTCACGTCATAGCCGGCATAGTCCAGCAGGCTTGCCAGCGCATCGCCGAAGACGGCGCCGCGGGTATGGCCGACATGCAGCGGTCCGGTCGGGTTGGCGGACACGTACTCCACGTTGACCCGTTGCCGCTGCCCCATACCCGAACGGCCATAGTCGGTGCCTTCGGACAGGATAGCCGACAGAATGCCCTGCCAGACCGACGGAGCCAGGCGCAGGTTGAGAAATCCGGGTCCGGCGACTTCGGCGCTGGTGATCCGATCGTCGGCGGCAAGTTTCCCGGCCAACGCCTCGGCAATATCGCGGGGCTTGAGGTTTGCGGGCTTGGCCAGAACCATCGCGGCATTGGTCGCCATGTCGCCATGCGCCGGATCGCGCGGCGGCTCGACCGTGACGTTGTCAAAGTTCAGATCTTCGGGCAGAGCGCCTTCGGATTGCATCTGCTGCAGCGCGTCCAGAACAAGGCCGCGGATCTCGGAAAACAGGTTCATCTCGGTGTCCTCATGCTTGCCCGGCGGTTTATCACGCACCACGGCAAGGTCAATGGAACCCTGTCAGAGCCAGGATCAGATGCGTTTCGGATCGGCCCCGGTCAGACGCGCGTGATCCTGCAGGGCGAAGCGGTCGGTCATCCCCGCGATGTAATCCGACACCAGCCGGGCCAGCGCGGTTTCATCCTGAGCCGCCTCGATGTCCGAGTGCCAGCGCGCCGGCATCTGTCTGGGATCGTTCAGGTAGATCGGAAACAACTCTTCAACCACCTTCGCGACCTCGGCACGCACTTTCATGACCGACGGGGCGCGGTACATGCGGGTGAACAGAAAGGCGCGGATTTCCTTCAGTCGCGTCCACAAACCGTCCGAAAAACGAACGACCGGATGGCCCAGCCCCCGGATGTCTTCGACCGATTGCGCGCCCGAACGCGACAGGCAGTCGCGCGAAGTGTCGATCACGTCCGAAACCATGACCCCGAAGAACCTGCGCAGCGCCTCGTGACGCCGGCGATAAGGGTCGAGGCCGGGATATGCGCGGTCCACCTCGGCGTAACAGTCCGCCACGATGGGCAGTTGCGAAATGTCCTCGTCGGTGAACAGCCCCGCCCGCAATCCGTCGTGCAGATCGTGATTGTTGTAGGCGATGTCGTCGGACAGAGCGGCCACCTGTGCTTCGGCGCTGGCATGGGTGTGCAGTTCCAGATCGAAGGCCGCATTGCATTCGGCAAGCGCCCACGGCAGTTCGCCCACCACAGGACCGTTGTGTTTCGCAATCGCTTCAAGGGCTTCCCAGGTCAGGTTCAGGCCGTCGAACTCGGCATAGTGACGCTCAAGCTTGGTCACGATGCGGATGGCCTGGGCGTTGTGGTCGAAGCCGCCATAGGGTTCCATCAGCGCGTGCAAAGCGTCTTCGCCGGTGTGGCCGAACGGCGTATGGCCCAGATCATGCGCCAGCGCCACGGCCTCGGTCACCTCCGGGTTCAGCCGCAGCGCGCCCGCGATGGTGCGCGCCACCTGCGCCACTTCGATCGAATGGGTCAGGCGCGTGCGGTAATTGTCGCCCTCGTGCTCGACGAATACCTGCGTCTTGTGCTTGAGCCGCCGGAAAGCGCTGGCATGTATGATCCGGTCCCGGTCGCGTTGAAAGCATGACCGGAAACTGCTTTCCTCCTCGGGCACGAGCCGCCCCCTGGTGCGGCCCGGATCCGAGGCAAAACCCGCTCTGTTCAAAGGTCTTATCCTTGTCGCCTGTCCCTGCCCTTTCTATATTGTAGGACGCTCAGGAATGAAACTATCGGAGTACGGCATGAACCTGCCCCCCAAAGTCACCGAACGCGCTTTTGCCCGTCTGGCCGAAATCGGCGCCGCCGATCAGGGCCGGGCCCTTCGCGTTGCCGTGGAAGGCGGCGGGTGTTCCGGTTTCCAGTACGAGATCGCTCTGGACGAACCCAAGGATGACGACCTGGTGCTCGAAGGCCAAGGACAGAAGGTCGTGGTGGATTCCGTCTCGCTCCCATTCCTGGAAAACGCCACCATCGACTTCACCGAGGAACTGATCGGCGCGCGTTTCGTCATCGAGAACCCGAACGCGACATCCTCCTGCGGTTGCGGAACGTCGTTTTCCATCTAGCCAGGCTATGACTTGCCCCGCGCCGACGGATGCGGGATAGATCAACCGGCAGCCAGCCGAAGGATCGCGCATGAAAATCGCCACGTTCAACATCAACGGCATCAAGGCGCGCGCCGAAGCCCTTCCCCGCTGGCTGAACGACGCCCAGCCGGACGTGGCGCTGCTGCAGGAAATCAAATGCGTGGACGAAGCTTTTCCGCGCGAGATGTTCGAAGAGCGCGGCTACAACGTCGAAACCCACGGGCAAAAAAGCTTCAACGGCGTCGCGGTTCTGTCGAAACTTCCGCTCGAGGATGTGACGCGCGGCCTGCCCGGCGACGACGAGGACGAGCAGGCCCGGTGGATCGAGGCCACAGTTGTCGGCAAGCGGGCGCTGCGGATCTGCGGTCTGTACCTGCCCAACGGTAATCCGGCGCCGGGGCCCAAGTTCGACTACAAACTGGCCTGGATGGAACGGCTGTACGACCGCGCCCGGGATCTGCTGGCCTCGGAGGAGCCTGCGCTGATGGCGGGCGACTACAACATCATCCCGCAGGCCGAAGATGCCAAACGCCCGGATGCCTGGCGCGAGGATGCGTTGTTCCGCCCCGAAAGCCGGACAGCTTTCCGAAAGATCGTGAACCTTGGCTTCACCGAGGCTTTCCGCGCCTGCACGCAGGGTCCGGGCCACTATTCCTTCTGGGACTATCAGGCCGGGGCGTGGAACAAGAATGACGGTATCCGCATCGACCATTTCCTGCTGACGCCGCAGGCCGCCGACCTGTTGCGGGATTGCCGGATCGACGCCGAGGTTCGCGGCCACGAAAAGCCGTCCGACCACGTGCCTGTCTGGGTCGATCTGGACCTCTGATCCGCTTCAGGCGGTCGCGTCGTAGCCGTAGATCCACTCGTAACGGCGGCCAAGCCTCGGCCCGATCGCCGACAGGGCCAGTTGTGCGGCAAGCCGCATCGGACCCCGCAAGTGGAAATTGCGCGCATTGCTCGCCGCCGCCGCGACTACGCGGCGGGCCCTTTGCCGCCTGGCAGCCTGGTAATCGGCCAATCCCTGCGGAATTGTCTCCTGACCGTCCAATGACCTGGCCAGCATCCAGGCATCTTCGAGCGCAAGGCAGGCGCCCTGCGCCATGAATGGCAGCGTCGGATGGGCAGCATCCCCCAACAGGGCAACGCGCCCGTTCTGCCAGTTCTGCGCCACCGGACGCAGGAACAGCGCCCAAAGATGTGCTTCCTGTACGTCCGCCAGAATGTCCGCGACCGGGCCGCCGAAATCGGCGAACCGTGCGCGAAGATCGTCAGAATCGCCCCTCAGCCGCCAGCCTTCCTCGCGCCAGTCCGACCGCTCTTCGACCGCCACGATGTTCATCAGGGCGTGATCCCGCAGCGGATAGGTGACGACGTGGCGTCCCGGCCCCATGGTCAGTTCGGCCCGCGGCTGGTCCGCGCGGCGCCCCCAGGGAATCGTCGCCCGCCACGCAACCTGATGAGTGAACTGGGGCGTTTCCTCGCCGTTCAAGGCGGTTCTCAGACCAGACCTCCCTCCGTCCGCGGCCACGACACAGTCCGCGGTCATCGCGTCGCCGTCGCTGAACACGATTTCCGCGCCCTCGCCCGCATCCAGAACCGTTGTCACTTTCTGATCCAGACGGATCTCGACGCCATCGCGCAGCGCCGCCGAGCGAAGCAATTCTATGAGATCTGCGCGGTGGTAATAGTAGGTCGGCCCCGCTTTTGGCCCCGGCAGTTCGCTGACCAGGCGGCCCGACCGATAGTCCCGCAGAACCGTACCATAGGACCGAAGCCCCGCCTCGGGGGGCTCGCCCACAATCCCAAGCGCGCGCAGAACCACCATGCCATTGGCGCTGATCTGCAAGCCAGCACCCATTTCAGTGATTTCCGGGGCCTGTTCCAGCACCACGACCTCGGCTCCGCGCCGGCGCAACGCCACCGCGGCGGAAAGGCCACCGATGCCGGCCCCAACGACACAGAATTTCCGACCGCCAATATCCATGCCATTGGCATAAAGCAAAAACGCCGGGGCGGAAGGGCCCCGGCGTCAATTCCGTTGGTCGCACTTCGCGATCAATCGTCGCGGTGGACCTTTTCGCGGCGCTCGTGACGCTCTTGCGCCTCCAGCGTCATGGTCGCGATGGGGCGCGCATCCAGGCGTTTCAGCGAGATCGGATCGCCCGTCATCTCGCAATACCCGTACTCTCCATCCTCGATCCGGCGCAGCGCGGCGTCGATCTTGGCGACCAGCTTGCGCTGGCGGTCGCGGGTCCGAAGTTCCAGCGCCCTGTCGGTTTCCTCGCTGGCGCGGTCGGCGACGTCAGGAATGTTGCGGGTGTTTCCCTGCAGCCCTTCGATGGTGTCGCGGCTTCCTGCCAGCAGTTCGTGCTTCCACTTGATCAGCTTGCGACGAAAATATTCAAGCTGCCTGTCATTCATGAAAGGTTCATCTTCGGCCGGACGATAGTCCTCCGGCAGAAAAACTTCCTGCTTCATATTTGCTCCCTCGGCACGGCCAATAACGTCGGTCATAGTTGTGTCACCAGACATTCGGCTCTCCCTTCTGCGCTGCGTTTATCCGACAGGGCCGGGAATGTCACTACACAAACTCCGTATCCCAAGGTCAAAAAGACCGATGTGAACAAACTTGTCTAAATATGAGACATGTCTCATCAAAACCTTGTTTTTCTATGGTATTTCGCGGGCCATTTTAAGGCACGCGGCAATGTGCCGGACCTTGGGCGAATCGCGAATCACTTGAAAGCGCCTGTAGTTGCAGTGGAAATTCACGGGCCTGCGACGCAGCGGCTTCCCTTGCCAAATCCCCTCCCCCTCTGTAACCCGAACGACGCAATAAATTGCCGGACCCGGCGCGAACCAATGAGGGCCCCATGACCGCACGATTCCAAGGCACCGCCGAATACGTGGCGACCGACGATCTGACCATCGCGGTGAACGCCGCCGTGACGCTGGAGCGACCGCTGCTCGTCAAGGGCGAGCCCGGAACCGGCAAGACGGAACTGGCGAAACAGGTGGCGGGCGCGCTGGGGCTGAAGATGATCGAGTGGAACATCAAATCCACCACCCGCGCGCAACAGGGCCTTTATGAATACGACGCCGTCAGCCGCCTGCGCGACAGCCAGTTGGGCGACGAGCGGGTTCATGACGTGTCCAACTACATCAAGAAGGGCAAGCTGTGGCAGGCCTTCGAAGCGGATGAAAAGGTCGTGCTGCTGATCGACGAGATCGACAAGGCGGATATCGAGTTTCCCAACGACCTGTTGCAGGAACTCGATAAGATGGAGTTTTTCGTCTACGAGACCGGCGAGACCATCCGCTCCAAGCACCGCCCCATCGTCATCATCACCTCGAACAATGAAAAGGAACTGCCGGACGCGTTCCTGCGCCGCTGTTTCTTCCATTACATCCGGTTTCCCGACGAGGCCACGATGCGGCGGATCGTCGAAGTGCACCATCCCGGCATCAAGGAAACCCTTCTGACCACCGCCCTGACGCAGTTCTACGAGATCCGCGAGACCTCGGGCCTCAAGAAGAAGCCTTCGACCTCGGAGGTGCTGGATTGGCTCAAGTTGCTTCTGGCCGAGGATCTGACCGCCGACGACCTGAAGCGCGACGGGGTAAGCGCCCTTCCGAAACTGCACGGCGCGCTGCTGAAGAACGAGCAGGACGTGCATCTGTTCGAACGCCTTGCCTTCATGGCCCGGGCCAAACGCTGACCTTTCTGCAACGCTTCGATACCGGTGCCGATCACCCGGCCACGGAGACGGCTTGAATTGGGCAGACCGGGATGCGACCATGATCGGGCGCTCGACCGGCCTGCTGGCTGGTGAATATCGTTCACAAGTCAGGAAATCAGCCCGTGAGTGATCAGGCAGTCATCCGTCGACTTCGACCCGAAGACCAGCCGGAATGGGCCGAAATGTGGGGCGCCTACCTGGACTTCTACAACACATCCGTCCCGAAGGAAGTCTATGCTTCGACCTTTGCCCGCCTGCTGGGGGATGACCCGCAGGATTTTTCCTGTTTCGTTGCCGAACGGGGTGGGCGACTGGTCGGCCTGACGCATTATCTGTTTCATCGCCACGCCTGGAAGATCGAGAATGTGTGCTACCTGCAGGACCTTTTTGCCCGCCCCGAAGCGCGCGGCACCGGCGTCGGCCGCGCGCTGATCGAGGCTGTCTATGCCGAAGCCGACCGGCAGGGCGCGCCGACGGTCTATTGGCTGACGCAGGATTTCAACGCGACCGCTCGCAAACTGTACGACCGGATTGGCAAGCTCACCCCGTTCATAAAGTACCAGCGCGCATGATCCGGCTTGGCGTACTCATACTCGCGCTGGTTCTGGCTGGGTGCAACGGGGCGCAGTCGCTCGAAACCGCCACCCGCACCAAGGTCGCGGACAGCGCGTTGCCGCCGATGAAGAATTTCGCGACCGCGCGCCCGACCCCTCCAGTGCGGTCCAACGCCAATATTGCCGCCGATTTCCTGTCGCTGCACTTCGCGCTGGAAAGCGGGCGCGATCTGCCGGTTTTCACCCGGTTCGAAATGCCGATCACGGTGCGGCTTACCGGTTCGCCGCCGCCGACGATGAAATCCGACCTGAAACGCCTACTCGAAAGGCTTCGTCGCGAGGCCGGCATCGACATCCGGCAAGTCTCCGGCGGCACGGCAAACATCACGATCGAGGCGGTCAGCCATGATCAGATCCGCCGTGCGCTGCCCCAGGCGGCATGTTTCGTTGTTCCCAACGCATCCAGCCTGGCAGAGTTCAGACGCGACAGGCGCAAGGCGAAAAGCAACTGGTCCATGCTGCGCAGCCGCGAGCGGTTGGGCATCTTCATTCCCTACGACGTCAGCCCGCAGGAGGTCCGCGACTGCCTGCACGAGGAGTTGGCGCAGGCGCTGGGGCCGCTCAACGATCTCTACCGCCTGCCGGATTCGGTCTTCAACGATGACAATGTCCACACGGTCCTGACCGGGTTCGACATGCTGGTCCTGCGTGCCACCTACGCCCCGGAACTGCGCAGCGGGATGACACGGCCGCAAGTCGCGGCCGCGCTGCCCTCGGTCCTGCGGCGCCTCAACCCACGCGGGGATAGCATTGCTCCGATCCCCTATTCGGAAACCCCGCGCAACTGGATTGACGCCATCCAGACCGCCTTGGGACCGCGAACAGAAGCCTCGCGGCGAAACCGGGCGGCGAACACGGCTGCCAGCATCGCCATGCAATCCGGTTGGACCGACCACCGGCGCGCCTTTCCCCACTATATCATCGGACGGATGATCCAACTTGACGACCCGGAACAGGCCCAGCAGCACTATGGAACCGCGTTGCACTATCTCGCGCAGACCCCGGGAACCGAACTGCACCAGGCCTATGTGGCCACCCAAACCGCGGCCTACGCCATCGCGCGCGGCGACGGCGTCGGTGCGCTGCGCCAGATCAATCCCAGCATCGATGTCATGGCCCGCGCGGAAAACGCCGCCATGCTGGCGACGCTGATGATGCTCAAGGCCGAGGCGCTGGAACTGACCGGAAAGCCGGAACAGGCACGCGCCGTCAGGCTGGACAGCCTCGGGTGGGCGCGCTACGGGTTCGGTTCGGATTGGGCGGTTCGCTCGGTGATGCAGGACATCGCCCTGCTGAACCCCCAGAACAGGACGGGCGGATAACGGAAAGATGATAGTGCTGGCGATGGCGCTGATCGGCGCGGTGTTGGGCGGGCTCACGGCACGGAAACGGAACGGCACGCGCGCAGACATCGCGCAATACGCCGTGGGCTATGCGATTGCCTTCGGGCTGGCCGGGATGGTAGCAACCTTGGTGATCCACCGGGTAATGGTCTGAGCGATGTTCCTGCCCTTCTTCAAAAACCTGCGAAAAGGCGGCGTTCCCGTATCGCTGCGGGAATACCTGACTTTTCTTGAGGGGATGAAGCAGGGGCTGGCAACCTACGATGTCGAGGCGTTCTACTACCTCGCCCGCGTGTCCATGGTAAAGGACGAGCGCAACATCGACAAGTTCGACCGCGCCTTTGCGGCCAGCTTCAAGGGATTGGAAGAGATCAGTTTCGAACAGGTGCTCGAAGCGGTCGACATTCCCGCCGACTGGCTGGCGAAGATGGCCGAGAAACACCTTTCGGCCGAGGAAAAGGCCGAAATCGAGGCGCTCGGCGGGTTCGAGAAGCTGATGGAGACGCTGCGCGAGCGCCTGAAGGAACAGCAGGGCCGGCATCAGGGCGGCAGCAAGTGGATCGGCACCGCCGGCACATCTCCGTTCGGCGCGTATGGCTACAACCCCGAGGGCGTTCGCATCGGACAGAAGGAAAGCCGCCACCAGCGCGCGGTCAAGGTCTGGGACAAGCGCGAGTTTCGCAATCTCGACGATACGGTCGAACTGGGCACCCGCAACATCAAGGTGGCGCTCAAGCGCCTGCGCCGCTGGGCCCGCGAAGGCGCGGCCGAAGAACTGGATCTTGACGGCACCATCCGCGCCACCGCCGAGCATGGCTATCTTGACGTGAAAACCCGCCCCGAACGCCACAACGCGGTCAAGGTGGTGTTGTTTCTGGATGTCGGCGGCTCGATGGACCCGCATGTGAAGGTGGTTGAGGAACTGTTTTCCGCCGCCCGAGCCGAGTTCAAGCATCTGGAATACTACTATTTCCACAACTGTCTCTACGAAGGGGTCTGGCGCGACAACCGCCGCCGCTGGGACAGGCAGATCCCCACGCACGAAGTGCTGCGTACCTACGGACCAGACTACAAGTGCATCTTCGTCGGCGACGCATCGATGAGCCCCTACGAGATCGCCTATCCCGGCGGCGCCAACGAGCACTGGAACCAGGAGGCGGGCCAGGTCTGGCTGCAGCGCGCGCGCGAGCAGTGGAATTCGAACCTCTGGATCAATCCGGTTCCCGAGAAATACTGGGACTACACGCATTCCATCGGCATGATCCGCGAGATCTTCGAGGGTCGCATGGTTCCGATGACCTTGGCAGGTCTCGAGCGCGGGATGAAAGAACTGACGCGATAACGGTCGACCGACGACCGCTCCTGACCAAGCCTCCCTTGGCTACTGGTCGATGCGAAGACTTTCCAGAAGCGACGGAACGACCGCATCGGCCTTTGGCAATTCGACATCCAAAAGCACGGTCCGCTTCGCCGGCACCTCGCCCTGGCGTCCAGAAAACAGGATCAGACGGTGTGGCCGGTGGGTGGTTTCGAGATAGAGATATTGGGGCGAATTCGGCTGGGAACTGCCCGCAACCATTTCGGCCTCAAGCCGGAATTCCAACTGATAGCCGCTGGCAACGGCCGCTGACACGGCCTGGGCTTGCTCTGCGGTCATCGGTATTTCGGCAACTTGCGGAAAGAACGTGTTGTTCATTCCGAAATTCAGCGGCATCGTCTGGAACTGCTGATGCTGCGCGTTGAAATTCTGGACTGGCAGGACCTTTCTGACCGGATCATATGTGCCGACCTGCAACGCGCCGCTGAACGTCATCATGGTGGGCCCCCTGGTCTCGCCAAACTCAGCCAGCACCTGTTCGCGTGATTTTTTGGGTTCGTGTCCGCCGGTCGAATAGGCCTGCGACATGGCTTCGATGACCGCGTCGCTGTCGTTCAGCGTGGCGACGGCCCGAACGAAATCTTCGCCGCCGGAAAGCGGCCGTCTGAGGTATTCGACAACCTGGTCCGCCCTTGCCTGACGATCCGCCAGGGCCGGAGTGTAGTCAAACAGCAACTGCGTCAATCCGGCATCCGCAAACAGGGCGATCTGTTTGAGTTCAACATCCAGCGCCTTGCCGGGATTGTGGGAATAGTGATCCAGCGACGGGGGAACTTCGGGCGTGATCTGAGCGAAGATCGCCAGATGGAGACGCGTGTCATTCCTCTGCCGCAGGTAGTTGTCCAATTGCCGGGCCTGATCCAGATTTGCCACCAGTTCGTCCGGCAGAACGATTGCGCCGAAGGCGTTGGAAAGCTGCATGCTTTTCCACTGTGGGACCGGATATTGGCGCAATCTTTCACCATTCAGAGGAAAGGCGCCTTTGTCGAAGTCATACTCGCCCAGTTGGATCTGGACGGAATGATAGACATCTATCGGCCCGGTCTGGCGACGTGTGTCGAGACCCGGCGCCAGTTGCGTCCGCACGCGGTTCGCCAGATCACGCCTCTCGAACACTGACCATTGATGGATGTTCTTGTTGGCAAGAGGGCCTTTGAACTGCTGGAATTCGGCCGGCGTCAGCATCCGTTCCGCCACTTCGACGGCGATTTCGTCGTTCTGGATCACCTGCGGCCGCTCGGCATACACCCTGGCCGCAAGCACACGGGACCAGATGTCATTGTTTTCAAGCGAAACAAAACCTCGCACCGAGGGTACCGGCCCGAAATGCGCTGCGAACTGTGCGAAACTCAATCCCGGCTTGATTTCAGGTTTTTTGACCTCGGATATTTCTGGCCTGGCCGCCGCGGCTTTCTCGGACTTGGTCTCTGTGGATTGGGTGGGCGTTTGAGCAGCCTGTTTCGGTTCGGCTTCCGCCTTGGTCGACTCTGCCGGCGGATCCAGCCGCCAACCGTCCTCCCGCCGCACTTGGAAGGTGTAGCTGACCCCGCGATCCTTACCTGAGACGGAAACCACCCCAATGTCCGGGCAGCTCTGCGCCAACCCGGTGGCCATTTGCGATACGATGCTGTCAACCGAAGAACGATCTTCGGCGAACAAAGATCCGGCTGGTCCTTCCAGCGTGAATTCCGGCGGTTCCGAACAGGACACCGACGAAGGAGCCGAAAGGGTCAGCGCACCTTCGGAAATCTCGATACGCTCTTGCGCCGCCGCAAAGGTTGCGGAGAACACAAAACCGGAAAGCGGAAATATGCCAAACTTCCAAGCACTCATAACCGTTTCCTTAACAAAATGTACGTCGTCAATTGTGAACCCGCACCGGAATTTGTCAAGAAATTGGGGGATCCGGCATCGGCCGTTCCCGGGCCGAGTGAAAGGGCGAACTTGCGATGGCAATTCGTCTGGCCCATATCTAGGTCATGCTTCGTATCACGCCGATCCTGCTGGCGGTTCTCTACGCCATCGTTATGTACCGGATCTCGATCTGGCGCACCAATCGCGAACTGGACGCAAGATCCACGGAACTGGCCGACCCGCAGCTAAAACGGATGACGGATCGGCTGGCGGCTTCGCTCGATCTCGCGCGGATCCCCGTCTACATCTACGAAATCGATCCGGTGAACGGGCTGGCGGCCCCTGACGGGCGCATCTTCATAACGCGGGGATTCTACCGCAAGTTCAAGAACGGCGAGGTCACCGCCGAGGAAATGGCCTCGGTGATCGCCCACGAGTTGGGCCATGTGGCCCTGGGGCACGCGCGGCGGCGGATGATCGACTTTTCCGGGCAGAACGCATTGCGGACCGCCCTGATCATTCTGCTGAGCCGGTTCGTTCCGCTCATCGGGGTCTGGATCGCGAACGGATTGACCGCACTGTTGGCGTCGCGCCTGTCGCGGGCGGACGAATACGAGGCGGACGAATATGCCGCCGCTTTGCTGACCAAGGCCGGAATCGGCGTCGGGCCGCAGAAATCCCTGTTCCAGAAGCTCGAGGATCTGACGCAACAGCGCGCCGGCGTGACTCCGGCCTGGCTGATGAGCCATCCCAAGACGCAGGAGCGGATCCAGGCGCTTGAGGCGCTGGAACGGCGGTGGGAGAGTACAAGTTAGGTTGACAAGGCTTTGCCCAGTCGCGGCAGGCGGGCCTTTTTCATCAATCCGCGCATGGTCCACTGGCCACCGGACAGCCGGTTTGCTTCGGCCAGAACCCGATCCGCCAGCGAGGCCATTCCATCGGAGTCTTTCACCCAGAAACCATGCAGCAGGGCGTCCGGATCAATCCGGTCCAGACCCTCTTCGGCCAGAATGTGCTTTGGAAAATCCTTGGCGTTCAGCGTGATGATAGCATCCGCCGACCCGGCCACGGCAACGGCCAGCACGTGAATATCGGCGGCGTCGGGCAGCCAGAGGCGCTGTTCAACCCCCGGCGCCGGATCAAGCTCGGCCTTGGGCCAATTGGCCCGCGTCAACGCGATTTCGGCTTGCGCCTGCGCTTCTCCCGCGGGGCCGAACTTTCGGGCAGCGCGGGCCCATTCTTCGAGGATTCGCGCGGACCAGAGCGGGGTGAAATGGCCCAAGTCGGCCGCGCCCAACAGCATCTCGCGCATGACCGTCGGATAGATGACGCAGGTATCGAGAACCGCCTTCACAACCGGAAGAACACCGCTTTGAGGTAGCCGCTTTCCGCCAGTTGCGGCAACTGCGGATGGTCCGGCCCGGCAAAGCCCGTGTGGATCAACTGCGCCTGCCGCCCTGCCCGCCCGATGCCCCGCGCCGAAGCCTCGCGGAACCGGCCCAGATCGGCTGCATGCGAACACGAGCAAAGCCCGAGATATCCTCCCGGCTTGACCAGCGGCGCGGCAAGGCGGGCAACACGCTCGTAGGCGCGCAAACCGGCGTCGAGCGCCTGTTTCGAAGGCGCGAATGCCGGAGGATCACAGATCACGACATCGAACTGCGCGCGTTCCTCGCCCAAGTCGTTCAGAACCTCGAAGGCATCGCCCTGGCGGGTCGCGAAGCGACCGCCAACGCCGGTGGCCTCGGCGCCTTGTTCGGCAAGTGCCAGAGCGGCGGCCGAGCCGTCGACCGACAGCGCCGCTGCCGCGCCACCTGCGAGCATCGCCAGGGCAAAGCCGCCCACGTGGCTGAAGACGTCCAGAACCTGCGCCTCGGGGTGGACCAACCGGGCCGCAAAGGCGTGGTTCTCCCGCTGGTCGAAAAACAGCCCGGTTTTCTGGCCGCCCGTCAGGTCAGCCATGTAGGTGGCACCGTTCATCGGCACCGGCAAAGGCGCGTCGGGCGCCTGCCCGCGCAGGGTCATGCCCAGGTCGTCAAGCCCCTCCAATCCCCGGGTCCGGCCCGAAGCGTTCTTGAGAACCGTCGAGACACCCGCAACCTTGACCAGCGCCTCGGTCAGCAAATCCAGATGCGCCTCCGCCCAGGCGGCGTTGGGCTGGATCACGCAGGCATCGCCGAAACGGTCGATGATGACGCCGGGAAGGCCGTCAGCCTCGGCATGGACAAGGCGGTAATAAGGCACATCGAATAGCCGCTCGCGCAGCGCCAGTGCGTGGGAAAGGCGGGTTTCAAACCATGCGCCGTTCAGGTCCGCCTCGGGATTCCGGTCCAGGACCCGGCACATGATCCTGGAGACGGGATTCACCGCAACCAGCGCAATCGGGCTACGGTTGTCATCCTCCAGCACTGCCACTGATCCTGGCGCGATCTTGCGGGTACGGCGGTCGGTGACGATGTCGTTGTCGTAGACCCACGGAAACCCGTGGCGCAGGGCGCGCGCGTTGGCCTTGGGTTTCAGGCGGACACGAGGACGGTCGGAGGATGGAATTGGCGCAGTCATGGCGCCCTCATAATCCGGTTGCACGAGCGGGGAAAGCCCCAGCTTGCGCTGCCCCCGTTCAGCCCCGCGGACGCGACCGCCAGCCGCCGCGGCGTTTCGGAGCCTGCGACGCGCTGAGGCCATCGTTCAAGACCTGCGTCATCGGATGATCCGGCGCATCGGGTGCATAAAGAGCGTGCAGGTTTTGCAGTGCCTGCGCCTGGTCCCTGCCGTCCGGCAAGCTGAGCGCCCAGTCGAGGAAGATGCTCCGGCATTCGGGCATGCCGATGCCTTCGATGCGATACGCCTCGCGGATCAGCCCCTTCGGATCGTTTGGATCATTGCTGCGCGCCATCTGTTTCCTCTCCGACAACCGCCCCGATCAACAACGCGGCGGCCGCATAGTTCTTTTCCAACGCGGCCTGCAGATCGCTCAACCGGTCGAACCCGGTGGTGCGGCACAGGAATGCCGCCCCTCCCTCGCCGATCCGGTCGGCATCGATGGCCTTGTCCGACAAAAGCCGTGCCGCGCTTTGCACGGACCAGCATAGGTCATAGCAGTCCTTCAGCATCCGGGCGTCTGCGACATCAAACAGACCGGCAGCGACCGCGCCGTCGAGGCCCGAAGCCACGTCACGCTCGGCCCGGCCAGCCAAAAGCGCCCCGGTTTCGGCAACGAGTTCGATGTCAAGCAGCCGCCCCGGTCCGGTCTTGGCGTCCCAAACGCCTGTGGGCGGTTTGGCGGCCGCCAACCGGGCCCGCATTTCAGCCACTTCGCGCAACACTTTCTGCCTGTCCCTAGGGTTCGCGACAAGTTCCGCCCTGAACCGTTCGATATCCGCGCCCAGCCCGGCGTTACCCGCGACGACGCGGGCGCGCGTAAGCGCGAGGTGTTCCCAGACCCACGCCTCATTCTGCTGGTAATGCGTGAAACTTGCCCAACTGGTCGCCACCGGCCCCTGATTGCCCGACGGTCGGAGGCGCATGTCAACTTCGTAGAGCCGCCCCTGCGACATCGGCGCCGACAGCGCCGTGATCAGGGCCTGGGTCAGGCGCGCATAGTAGGTCCGCGTGGCCAGAGGCCGCGGGCCTTCGGACATGTCCTCGTCTTCCGGATCATAAATCACGATCATGTCCAGATCGGATTGCGAGTTGATGCGCCCCGCCCCAAGCGACCCCATGCCAAGCACCGCCGCGCCGCGCCCGGGCGCCGGGCCATGCTTGCGGGCGAATTGCCCGGTCACGTAGGGCAGGATCGCGGCAATAACCACATCCGCCAGTTCGGCATATTGCCGCCCCGCCGATGCCGCGTCGATCAGGCCGCGCAGCAGGTGTACGCCAATCCGGAAATGCCATTCCTTGCACCAGCGGCGGGCCATGTCGAGTTGGGTCTCGTAATCCTCTTCGGCTTCCAGCTTTTCCGCCAGTTCCACCTGCAAGGCGTCCCGCCCCGGCCATTCCTCGAAGAACCCGCCTCCGATCACGGCATCGAAGACCGACGAGTTGCGCGACAGGTGCGTGGCCAGCATGTGTGAGGTTCCGACGATATCCACCAGCAGGTCGATCAGTTGCGGATTGGCCTCGAACAGCGAAAACAGCTGTACTCCCGCGGGCAGGCCGGACAGGAAACCGTCGAGCGCCAGCAGCGCCTCGTCAGGTTTGGCGGTCCTGGCCAGGCGCGACAGAAGCTCTGGCTTCAACCGCTCGAATATCCGCGCCCCGCGCTGAGACCGCAGCGCCGGATAGGTCCGCCACCGGGCCAGAACGCCGGCGTCGAATTCGATTTCCTCGGCGGGCTTGGGCGCCGGCCCGGGTCCGGGGGCGAAGAACCCCTCGGTCAGTTCATGCACTTCGGTCAGACGCCGGGTCAGGTCCGCTTTCAATTCTGCGCTGCCAATGCCCATCAGGCAGGCGATCCTTTCGATCCCGTCCGGCGACTGGGGCACTTTGTGCGTCTGGGCATCGTGCACCATCTGGATGCGGTGTTCGACCTCGCGATGCGCGCGGTAGTGATCGGTCAGCTTGTCGGCCACGTCTTTCGGAACCCAGTTCTTGGAGGCCAGCGCCGCCAATCCCTCGACCGTGCCACGGACCCGCAAGTCATGGTCGCGCCCGCCCGCGATCAGTTGGCGCGTCTGGGTGAAGAACTCGATCTCGCGGATTCCGCCCTGCCCCAGCTTCATGTCGTGCCCCGGGATCGACAGCGCCCCGCCGGTGCCCTTGCTTTCGCGGATGCGCAGACGCATGTCGTGCGCGTCCTGAATGGCGGCGAAATCCAGGTGCCGCCGCCAGACGAAGGGGCGGATCGCCTCGAGGAACCGATTGCCGGCCTCGATATCGGCTGCGCAGGGCCGCGCCTTGATGTAAGCGGCGCGTTCCCAGGTGCGGCCCAGGCTTTCGTAATACCGTTCCGCCGCCTCCATCGCCATGCAGACGGGCGTCACCGACGGATCCGGCCGCAGGCGCAGATCGGTGCGGAACACATAGCCGTCCGCCGTCTTGTCGCTGAGCGTGGCGCAGAAATTCCGGGTCGCGCGCACCATACCCTGCCGCGCGTCGAAAAAGTCATCGGGGTCAAAACGTGTCTCGTCGAACAGGACGATCAGATCGATATCGGAACTGTAGTTCAGTTCGTGCGCGCCCATCTTGCCCATCGCCAGTATCACCATCCCGGCGGCGGTGGCGACATCGTCCTCGGTCATTCCCGGCAACTTGTTGCGCCGGATAAGGGCGGCGATCTCGGCCTTGGCTGCCACATCCGCCGCCAGTGCTCCGAAATCCGTCAGCGCCGCCGTCACCTTTTCCAGCGGCCAGGCCCCGGACAAATCGGCCAGCGCCGTCAGCAGCGCCAGCCGCCGCTTGGCCAGCCGCAGCCCCGGCTTCAGCTGATCTGGCGGCAAATTCGCTGCGCCCTGCATGATATCTGCCAGAGCGGCCTTCGGATCCGCCAGCGCCGGGGCAATCCAATCCGCCTCTACCTCGATCAACCCGTTCAGATAAGGGCTCGACCCCGCCGCACCGGCGATCAGCTCGCCCTGCTCGGGCGTCAGGTCCGGCACCTCGTCACGGGATCTTTCCCCGAGGGACTTATCAAAGGGGCGCGGTACGCGGGTGATGGCAAGTGGCGTGGTCATGCGCGGAAATTGCGCATTTGATTGCGGCAAGGTCAATGGGTCACATCCACCCGCCGCGGGCACGCCGCAGCACGTGTTTCCGATCACTCCGGACATGCTGGAAAAGCTGAGCCGCGCCACAAAGGCCGATTTCACTGAATAGCCGTCAGCCGGACCATTTACCCAGAAGCCGCCGAAGGACAAAGGCGAACAGCAGGCCGGCAAGGACGCCAGACGTGTTTGCCGCGATATCCGCGATATTCATGCTGCGGCCGACCAGCGGCTGAATCAGTTCGATCGCGATGCCCCACGCGACAATCCCGGCGGCCAGCCCGACAACCGGCCCGGATGCGCCCACCGCCGCAGGAAGCACGGCAAGAGCGTAGGCAATGACGTGCATCTGTTTGTCAGCACTTCCCGGATCGCCGGCGCTGCCCTTCGGCATCAGGCTGGCCACCGTGATCACCAGCATGAGCAGAAGGGTCATCGGGAAACCGGCCCGCGCGAACAGGGTTTGGATATTGGTTGAAAGGCGTTGCACACGGGCATTGAAACTCATGGCTTCTCAAATATCCATCGTTTCCCTGGAGCCGCGAGTGGAAAGAGTGTTCAGGGAGGAGGGTTGAGGGGCCGGCCCGAGGGGGGTAGCCAGCCCCTCATCGGGGGTTATTTGTGCAAGCCAATTCGTTTTCTTGTACGCGACCTTTGTACCCCAATACACGGCAGTCCGAAATTAGGGGTTCCCCGTATTGGACGAATTTTCTTCGCATGGCTGCATGTGACGTTGACCGGGATCGCACAGCCACACGGTTATCGACCCCTAAAGCGCCGCTGGAAGGTGACAAGAAAACTTCCTTGTGCTCTGATGCAACTCACCGGCTAACGGATATCTTCACGGAACGGTCCACGGCGATAAAATGAACAGAGCTACCGCAAACCGACAGACGCAGCCTGCCAAGCGCCGGTGTCACAGGTGCCACGGGTCGGGCCGGTCGCCATGCCAGATCTGCAACGGGGCCGGTCAGGTCGCAAAGCGCAAGGATGTCTTTGGGAATCCGCAGCACGAAAGGTGCGACGGGTGTTTCGGCATCAAGACCACACGTTGTTCGACCTGCGGCGGCGAAGGCTTCATCTGAGCTTGCGGCAGGTTTGGCGGCCCTCTGATACGGACACGCCGCAACCAGGGCGAAAACGGGCTCCAATGTAAATCTTTTTCACATTACCCCTTGCATCCGCGTCTTCACTCCCCATCTTGAGAAATGTGAAAGGGATTTACATCAACCTGGAGAGCCCCAATGACCACATTGTCCGAACCCGCCGCTCCGTCCCATTCGGGATGGTTTCACCGAGCTGAGGCTTGGCTTGACAGCAAGGGCAAAGGCGCTTGGATCGCCGTAATGGTCCTCGGCTTTGTCTTTTTCTGGCCCATTGGCCTGGCCCTTCTTGCCTATTTGATCTGGAGCAAACGCATGTTCGGAAAATCCTGCAGCCGCCGCAAGACCTGGCACAGCCACATGAGCGCGATGACCCCCACCGGCAACAGCGCCTTTGACGCCTACAAGGCCGACACGCTGGCCCGGCTCGAACGCGAGCAGCACGATTTCGAAGCGTTTCTCGAGCGTCTGCGCGAGGCCAAGGATAAGGCCGAGTTCGACCAGTTCATGGAAGAACGCGCCCGCGCCAACCGCGAAGAGGCGCAAGACAAGGAAAACGGCGACGCTTGATCGCCCACACCCTGCACTTTATCGGTGCAGGGTCTCGCTTCAACTCTGCACGGATAACCCGGAATGTCACACCTTCCCGACCCCGACCGCCAGCCCGAATTCTATCAGTCGGTGGCGGTAAAGCGCTTTTTCGCTTGGCTTTTCGACACAATCGTCATCCTGCTTCTCAGCCTCGTCGTGGTCCTGCTGACTGCGTTCGTCGGCGCCTTCATCTGGCCGATCCTGTACCTGACAGTGGGTTTCGTCTACCGCGTGGTCACCATCGCCAACGGTTCGGCGACCTGGGGAATGCGCTTTGTTGGGATCGAACTGCGCGACGCCTACGGCGCCAGGCTGGATACGGGCCTCGCCCTTGCGCACACGACGGGTTACACGGTCAGCATGGCCATCCCGGTGATCCAGGTAATCTCGGTCATCATGATGCTAACGAGCGCGCGTTGCCAGGGATTGACCGACGCCTTCCTTGGAACCGTCGCCATGAACCGGCGCGCGGTGGCCTGAACGGCATTTTGAACTCTTGGCGGGTCCCGGATCGGTTGTTATCATTCCTTCCGGAAAAGACGGGATCCGCATGCGCCACACGCTACCGATAGCGCCACAATTTTATGTGACGGCTCCTCAGCCGTGTCCTTATCTTGCGGACCGGCTGGAGCGCAAACTGTTCACGGCGCTGCAGGGCGAAGGTGCCGAGCGTTTGAACAATTCCCTGTCGCAGCAAGGGTTTCGCCGGTCGCAGAATGTGCTCTACCGGCCCTCTTGCACCGATTGCTCGGCCTGCCTTTCGGCCCGGATCGACGTCGCGGCCTTCCGGCCGAGCAAGAGCCAGAAGCGCACCGTGAAACGCAACGCGCATCTCGAACGCCGCGCCACGTCGCCCTGGGCCTCGGACGATCAGTACGAACTCTTCCGCAGGTATCTGGACGAACGTCATGCCGATGGCGGAATGGCGGACATGGACGTCTTCGAATTCGCCGCCATGATCGAGGAAACGCCGATCCGCAGCCGCGTCGTCGAGTATTCCGACGACCGGACGGGCGGCCTGACCGCGGTCAGCCTCACTGACGTGCTCGAAGACGGCCTGAGTATGGTCTATTCCTTCTACGACCCTCACCAGCCGCAGAATTCGCTGGGCACCTACATGATCCTTGATCATATCGAGATCGCCCGCGAAGCCGGTCTTCCATATGTCTATCTGGGCTATTGGGTGCCGGGCAGTTCCAAAATGGGCTACAAGGCCAAGTTTTCGGGGCTGGAGATCTATTTCAAAGGACGCTGGCAGAAGGTGAAGGATCCGAGGAAGTACGACAGGATCACGCATCACCCACTGTCCACGGATCCGATCGCAGAGCAGGTCGCAAACATCCAGCTTCCCGATCGCCACCCGACCCGCGGCTGAACGATCACGCGGTTGCACCTGCCTGGGCATTCCACGGCCTGAAGAACAAGAAAAGGGGGCGCTTCCGCCCCCTTTCAAGTTTCGACATCACGTCCACCCGATCAGTTCGGGATGAGATCCGGCACGATCGTCACGATCGACGGGAAGAACCACAGGATCCCGATTCCGACCACCTGGATGATCACGAAGGGAATGATGCCCCGGTAGATGTGGCCGGTCGTGACTTCCTTTGGCGCCACGCCGCGCAGATAGAACAGCGCGAATCCGAAGGGCGGCGTCAGGAACGAGGTTTGCAGGTTCACCGCGACCATGATCGTCACCCATTTCGGGTCGAACGAGCCGCCATAGATCACCGGCCCGACGATCGGAATCACGATGTAGATGATCTCGAGGAAGTCGAGCACGAAGCCCAGCACGAACAGCACCAGCATGACGATCAGGAAGACCTTGAACTCGTTGTCAAAGCTCTTGAGGAATTCCTGGATGTAGTGCTCGCCGCCGAAAGAGATCACCACCAGGTTCAGCAACTGCGAGCCGATCAGGATGGTGAACACCATCGACGTGACCTTGGCCGTCTCGCGCACGACCGGGGTCAGCACGCCGCTGGCGAACAACACCCAGCAGCCGAACAGCAGCCCGAACAGCGCATAGATATATGCGGCATAGGCCATCACGAAGGCGACCCAAGTTTCGGCCGTCACGCCGCCCTGGTTGATGCGCAGGTCAAAGTTCACGCCGATCAGCAAGCAGATGATGATGGCGAAGGTCGACCAGATGATGACTTTGCCCGATCGCCCCTGATCCTGCAGCTTGCGATAGGCCGCCAGCATGATGGCCCCGCCCGCACCCAGCGCCGCGGCGGGCGTCGGGTTAGTGATGCCACCCAGGATCGAGCCCAGCACGGCGATGATCAGAACCAGCGGTGGGAACACCACCCGGATCAGGTCATTGGTCGCACATCGTGCCGCGGCCGCCCTGCACCCATAGAAGGCCAGCGCCATCGGCAGCGCCATGATCGCGAAGGTCACGCCGGAGGATGTAGTCGGCGCGATCAGCAGGATGTCAGCCAGCACCACCAGAAGCAGACCGATCGCCCCGACGATCAGCGGCTGCGGCGACTGCGACGGGGCGATGCCCCGGCCGAACACCAGCGTCAGGCCCAGCAGAACCACGATCACCGCGATACCGGTGCCGATCGGAGCGGCGGAGGCAATCTTGGCTTCGCGCGCGGCGGCCAGTTCTTCCTCGCTGAGCCTCTGCGACTGGGTGACACCGCCGGCGGCGTCGATCTGTTCCTGTTCAGTCACGGCCTTGTCCCAGGCCTCCTGACCGTGCAGTTCGATCATCGATGCCTTGCACTCGGCCGAGACGTTCGTGCGCAGCGAAGCGCCCTCGGAAATCTCCGAGAACCCCGAGACGGTGATGTTCTGGCTGCCGACGAGTCCGACGCTGCTCATCAGCAGCACGCCGACGATCAGGCCAAGCGGCGCGGCCAGCAGCCAGGTCAGACCTTCGGCGCGGGTGATCGGCTCACCCGTGCCGCCCGCAATGGCCACCGCGGGCGCCTTTGACGGGTTGAGCAGTGCGTAACCGAAAGCATAGAGAGCGTAGAGGATGGCCAGCATGATCCCCGGCAGCAGCGCCGCCTGGAACAGGGTGCCGACCGAAACCACCGCCGGTTCGCCCAGATAGGTCAGCGCGTCGGTACAGCCGGCGGCAACCGCCCGCGTTTCCTGCGCCGTCGAATACAGATCGCCCGCAAGCGTGCCGAGCAGAACGATCACGATCGAGGGCGGGATGATCTGCCCCAGCGTGCCCGACGCGGCGATCACGCCGGTCGCCAGTTCCGGCGAATAATTGTTGCGCAGCATGGTCGGCAGGGCCAGCAGGCCCATGGTCACCACCGTCGCGCCCACGATGCCGGTGGAGGCGGCCAGGAAGGCCCCGACAACCACGATGGACACGGCCAGACCGCCGGGCAGCGGTCCAAAGACGCGCGCCATTGTGGTCAGAAGGTCGTTGGCGATCTTCGAGCGTTCCAGCGTGATGCCCATCAGGACGAACATCAGTACCGCCAGCAGCGTTTCGATCGACTGGCCTGCCAGCACGCGCTCGTTCATGCGGTTGACGATGAAAGACACGTTGCGGTCCAGCGCGGTTTCCCAGCCGCCGGTGAAGACCTGTTCGGCCACCCTTGGAAGATCCGGGTATCGGAAGACCGAAATCGTGTCCGGTTTGACGCCGGAACTCACCAGATCGCGGTACATCTGCGAGCCGGTGTCGATTGCCTGGTGGATCAGCAGTCCGGCGCTGTCGAGCGCCGCGATGATCGCGAACGAGATGATGCCGGCGCCGCCGATGGCGAAAGCCACCGGGAAGCCGCTCAGGATGCCTCCGAAAAGGCAGAAGAATACGATAATGAGGCCGATTTCGACGCCATCAAGACCGAATAGCATGGATTTTAGTCCCCGTACTTAATGAGCGCCTTCATAGGCTTCTTCACCCTCGCCAAGGCTGTCCTTGTCGAGGTATTTGCCTGCGCTTGCGGGCCCTTCCACGAACTCGAGATACGAGCGGTAGAAAAAGGCGATGGCGTGCAGGAAGACCATGGCGGCAAAGGCCACCAGCAGGATCTTAAAAAGGAAGTAGGCGTTGAAGCCGTTGGGGCTGAAGCCGATGGTCTCGACATTCCAGCGCAGCGCCATGGACTTTCTCAACAGCCCGTCCAGTGTGTCGCTGGCCGAGGGGTTCGGCACGATCAGGTGCCGCCAGAGGAAGAACCAGCCGTACAGCCAGGTCAGCACCGCCATGGGCATCATGAAGAAAAGCGAGCCGAACATGTCGACCACCCGCTTGCCGCGGTGGCTGAGACCGGCGTAGATCAGGTCGACGCGCACGTGACCGCCCTGAACGAATGTGTAGGTGGCGCATAGGCAAACGACCAGGGCGTTGTACAGCTTCAGTTCTTCGGCGTACCAGCTGATGTCCATCTGGAACGGGATGCCGAGGCCGAACGCCATGTCGGGCCGCGCGAAGACACGCTGCATGAAGACGATGACGATCTGCTGGATGACCATCAGAAGGCCCGCCCAGGCAAAGAAGCGCCCTGTCGTGTTGGCGAAGCCCTCGAGGCCGCGCACCATTCCCCACATGAAATTCCGGTAGAACAAGCCGATCGCCGTCAGCACCAGGAATATCGTGAAGACCACGAAGAAGAACTCCACCGATCCGCCATAGTAGACGAAACGCATGATCGCTTCGTTGTCCGACCAGTTCAGCCAGAGCTGCGGGTGCGTGATGGCGTATCCGAAGTTGTAGAAGGCCTCGGCGATGTTCTGAACCAGCCACAGCAGGCCGTTCCAGATCGCGCCGAAGAAGGAGATACCGTTATCGTCCTGCATGTTGTCCCCAGGTCACGTCGGTTGCAAGGCTGTCATATCGGACCCCACCAGCCCATGCCTTTGCAACAGGAAAGTTCCCCCGCGCGACGCGGGGGAACCAAAGCTCAGGTGTGTCTGCAATCAGCCCAGGACGCGGTCGCGCTGTGCGGTGTAGACACCCGACGACAGGTTCAACCATGCCGACGAGGATTTCATCGACGCCATGGCGCTGTCGTGGATCTTCTTGAACAGTTCGTCGCCCATGTTTTCGTCCAGAACTTCCTGGCTGGCCTTGCCGAAGGCATCCCAGACGCTGTCCGGGAATTCCATGACCTTGACACCGCCGGCCTGCAGACGCTGCAGGGCAGCACCGTTGTTGGCCAGGAACTGGGCCAGGTTCCACTGGTGGCATTCGGCCGCCGCGATCTCGATCACCTTTTGCTGTGCAGGCGTCAGGCTTTCGAACACTTCGCGGTTGGTGGCAACCGACAGACCGGCACCCGGCTCGTGGAAGCCCGCGGTGTAATAGGTCTTGGTGATTTCCTGGAAGCCAGCCTTTTCGTCCGCCCAGGGACCGATCCACTCGGTGCCGTCGATGGCGCCGGACGACAGGGCCTGGTACACTTCCGAACCCGGGATGTTCTGGACCGACGCGCCCAGCTTGCCGAGCGCCTTGCCGCCCAGACCCGGCATACGGAACTTGAGGCCGTTGAAGTCTTCGGGGCTGTTGATCTCTTTCGAGAACCAGCCGCCGGCCTGCGCGCCGGTGTTGCCGGCCAGGAAGGATTTCAGGCCGAAGATCTGGCCAAGCTCGTCATGCAGCTCCATGCCGCCGTCGTGATAGTACCAGTTGACCAGCTCCTGCGCGGTCATGCCGAACGGCACCGCGGTGAAGAACGCATAACCCGGGTGCTGACCGACGAAATAGTAGTCGGCGCCGTGGTACATGTCGGCCTGACCCGAGGTCACGGCATCGAACACCTCGAACGCGCCCACAAGCTCGCCTGCGGCCTTGAGGTCGACGGTCACTTGGCCATCGGTCATCGCGGTGATGTTGTCGGCAACACGCTGCGCCGAGTCATGCACGCCAGCCAGACCGCGACCCCAGGTGGTCACCATGGTCAGGGTGCGGTTGCCCTGCGCATAAGCCGGAGCGGCCAGAGCAGTAGCAGCAGCAGCCGAGCCGCCGAGTGCCGAGTTTTTGAGAAATGAACGACGATCCATGTGAGTGATCCTCCCCTATTGAAATTGTGCCCGAGTCAGTCAACTCGGGCGGATCGTTTTCGGTGGGCACAGCCTAGCGAAACCGAAGATCATGTGAATACCTAGTACTACGTAGTCTGATCGATTTTTTAGGGGGTCGGGGCGTGAAATTCACTCCGCTGCCGAGTTCACCGCCCTTCCTTTCATCCGTCACGGCCTGGAACCGGCCATTCTCTTTGCTTTTCACCCATCTCTTGCGTAACGATTTTGACATGCAGATCATCCGAGACCGGCTCAGACTGAGTTACGCGCAGAAATTGTCGCTGATCGCAGCGATCCCTCTGGTCGTGGCGGTTGCGGCCATCGCCGCCCTGGTGGCCCACGAAGCGCGCGCGACTGCCGAGCGGGAAATCGAGGCGCTCGAAGAACGGCTGATCGAAGCCAAGAAGGACGAATTGCGCAACTACGTGACGCAGGCGCGCAACGGATTTGCGCATATCTACGGCCTCGCCTCTCCGAACGACCAGGAAGCCAAAGAGCGCGTGGCGCAAATTCTGGCGGCGATGATCTATGGCAAGGACGGGTTCTTTTTCGTCTACGACTACGACGGCACCAACCTTGTCAGCCCGCGTCAGACGGAATTCATCAACCGGAACTGGGAGGGGCTGACCGACAGCAGCGGCACCCCGGTCGTCGATGAATTCATCCGTCTGGCGCGGCAGGGCGCGGGCTGGCACAGTTTCATGTGGCAGAAACCCTCGACCGGAGAAGAGGCGATGATGATCGCCTATGTCGTGGGCCTGCAGGACTGGCAATGGGCCGTAGGCACGGGCGTTTTCATCGACGACATCCTGGCGACCGTCGCAATGGCCCGGGCCGAGGTCGAGGCGCGGGTGCAGCGCACGTTCTTCTATATCGGCGCCATCGTTCTGGCCGCCCTGCTGATCGTTTTCGTCTCGGGCATGCTGCTCAACATCCGCGAGCGGCGGCTGGCGGACGCCAAGCTCAAGGAACTGACGCAGCGCGTGTTCGACGCGCAGGAGGAAGAGCGGGGGCGCGTCGCGCGAGAGCTTCACGACGGGATCAGCCAGATCCTCGTCGGAGTGCGTTATGCGCTCGACAACACCCGACGGCGGCTTGAGCGCGGCGATGACGAAGGCGCGCGGGCGCCGCTGGACAAGGGCATCGAAAACCTCGGGACGGCGATTACCGAAGTGCGGCGCATCAGCCGCGACCTGCGCCCGGGCGTGCTGGACGATCTGGGCCTCGGTCCCGCCCTCAAATCGCTGACGGACGACTTCCGCGAACGCACAGGTATCGAGACGGAATTCTCGACCGTGGTGTTCCGCAACCGGCTGGATCAGGACAGCAAGATCGCCCTCTACCGCATCGCGCAGGAGGCGCTGACGAATATCGAGCGCCATTCCGGGGCTACGCACGTGTCCATCGACCTGCGCGGCCACAAGCGCGGCGCCACCATGCGCATCGCCGATAACGGGCGCGGCCTGCGCTCGCGCTCGGGCGAATTCAGCGCCGGGATCGGGCTGAGGAACATGCAGGAACGGATCGAGCAGCTTGACGGCACGTTGCGAATTCTGTCATCACGCGGCGCGCAAAGCGGCACGGTGATCGAAGCCAGCCTGCCGCTCAGTCATCTGTTGTCGCCTCAGGAAGAGCCGACACGCAAGAGAAAGGCCGGCACATGAGTTCCGACCCTGTCCGCGTTTTGATCGTCGACGATCACCCGATGGTGGCCGAAGGCATCCAGTCGATCCTCGAAAGCTACGACGATGTCGAGGTGGTCGGAACGCTCTGCAGCGGTCAGGACGCGGTGGACAAGGTAGGGACGCTGCGGCCGGATGTCGTTCTCATGGACCTCAACATGCCGGGGCTGGGCGGCCTGAGCGCAACCGAAATCATTCTCGAGCGCCGGCCCGGGACGCGCATCCTGATCCTGTCGATGCACGACAGCCCGGAATACATCTCGACCGCCCTCAGCCACGGGGCCAAGGGATACGTTCTGAAGGACGTGCCGACTGACGAGATCAAGCAGGCGATCGACGCGGTGATGCGCGGCGAGAGGTATCTCTGCACCGGGGCCAGCGGTTCGCTGGAACCCAAGCAGGGCGAGGCGCGCGAAGCCCTGACCGGGCGGGAACAGACGATCCTGCTGCAACTGGCGCAGGGAAAATCGAACAAGGAAGTGGCAATCGCGCTGGATATTTCGGTCCGGACCGTGGAAACTCACCGCAAGAACATCAAGCGAAAACTGGGCATTTCCTCGACCGCCGGCCTGACCCGCTACGCCATGGAGCATGGGATGCTGCAGGGTACCGGAGTGGGGTTCTGACCGGCGCGAAAATTCTGTGGCCCGGCCACTTGAACCCGCGCTGCGGCACCCGATTTATAGCACGCTTCTTCTAAGGCGTACTCATGACAATCCTGCTGTTCCTGATCGGCCTCGCGGCGCTTTTCGTCGGCGGCGATCTTCTTCTGCGCGGCGCCGTTTCGACCGCGCGTTCCCTGCGTGTTTCCGACCTGGTCATAGGCATGACCGTCATCGGCTTCGGCACCTCTCTGCCTGAATTGCTGGTATCTGTACAGGCGGCCTGGACCGGGGCTCCGGGCATCGCGCTTGGCAACGTGATCGGGTCGAACATTGCCAACATCCTGCTGATCCTTGGCGCTGCCGCCCTGCTTTTCCCCGTGGCGGCGCAATTCGTCAATATCAGGCGGGACCTGCTGATGATGCTTGCCGCGACGGTCGCCTTGTGGCTGCTGATCGCGGACGGACGGCTGGGCCGGGCCGAAGGCACTGTGCTGGTGATCGGCCTCGCCGCATTCCTGTGGTTCAGCCTTCGACAATCCGATCCGCTGCCCGCTTCGGCGCCTGCCGACCCCGCTAGGTTCAAGTTCCAGAGCGCGGCGCAGCTTGGCGTCGGCCTGGCTCTGCTCATCATCGGCGCCCGCCTTCTGGTGGACAGCGCCACGACGCTTGCGCGGGATGCCGGGATCTCCGAAGCGGTGGTAGGGTTGACCATCGTCGCGATCGGTACCTCGCTGCCCGAGCTTGCGACCTCGCTGATGGCGGCCTGGCGGCGCAACGCATCGGTCGCTTTGGGCAACGTGATCGGATCGAACCTGTTCAACATTCTCGGGATCATGGGCCTGACCGCCGTGATCGCGCCCGTGACGGCGCAGGCGCGTTTCGCGACGCTGGACATGCCCATCGCCCTGGCGACGGCTGGCATACTTGTGCTTCTCTTGTGGCGGTCCCAAGGCATCGGCCGCGTGGGCGGGGCGATGCTGTTTGGTGGCTACCTCTTCTATCTGATCGCTATCGGCGCCTGAGCTGCCTCAGTCCATCAACTTATCGGCGCGCAGCCCTTCCCTTTCGTGGTGGCGGGGCAGCACCCGGCCATAGAGTTGCCGTGTGCGTTCGACCCCGCCGCACATGCCTTCGGTCTCGACGAAAGAGAAGATGCCGACGTAGCGGTTGCGGCCGCCCGACACCGGCGCCACGCGGTGCAGCGCGTAGCGCCCTTTGAAGATCTGCAGGTCGCCCGGCTGCAGCTCCAGCCGGCGGATCTGGCTGGTACTGCCGTCAAGAACCGAGGCCACCCCCTCGAAATTCTCGTCCGACGCGGTACGCAGGTTCGGCACGTATTCGAACTCCCCGCCGCTTTCGCCATTCTGGATCGCCAACGTCACAGTGTAGTTGTTGGTGTCGAAATGCCAGGGAAAGCCCTGCCCTTCCTCCACCACGTTGACGATCACGTCCGCCAGCGGATCGTCATAGCGAAAGAACCTGTCCTCGGGTTCGTTCAGCGCGTCGCGGATGAAAGGCATGAAATCGGGATGCTCGTAGATCCGCCGCAGCGGCCCTGATTGCGGGAAGTTGTCCGCCGGCACGAAGGCGTTCGAGCGCTCGTAGAATTGCCGGACCGGATGCGAGGGGTCGAGCGCTGGGTCATCCTTGCTGAAATATGGATTGGTCCGGTTGAACGAGCGATGCGCCTTGGGCGCGACGGCAACCGCCTCGGCTGCCAGCAACTCGATGCCGTTCGAATGCACGAAACCCGGAAGGACCGCGCAGCCATCCGCCTCGAGTTCGCGCCTGAGATCACCGATCAGGCAACGGTAGGCTGACGAATCCGGCCGGTCCAAAGGGTAGCGGCCCAAATCCACGAGATCGACCAGCGTCATGAGCATGTTCCCTGTCCTGCTGACTTTCGCCAAATGTGCCAGCGCGACTCATCCGGTTCAGGCCAGTTTCGGACATGTGACTGACGGATTCTGGCATTTTGACCAAAGGTCGCTTGCGGGTAATTCCCGACATGCGGCAATCCGCGCAACATAATGTCGCAAAAACGCCGATCTGCGACACGGATTGCTCCGATTGCCTGTTGACGCTCCCGGCCCCCGCCCATAATGTCCGGCCAAGCAAGAAGGAGCCGGTGGCGATGACCACTCTAGTCGTAATCGTGGGATCCAAGCGCATGGGCCGGTAACGGTAGACCATAATCGAACCCATGCGCCTCCGACAAACTCGGGGGCTTTTTTTATGCTGATACGGATGACGCCAATGGAGCAAAGCAGATGACAAGTGAGATGACCGGCGCAAAGATGGTGGTCCAGGCCCTCAAGGATCAGGGCGTGGACACGGTATTCGGGTATCCCGGTGGCGCCGTGCTGCCGATCTATGACGAGATCTTTCTGCAGAACGACATCCGTCACATCCTCGTCCGCCACGAACAGGGCGCGGTCCACGCCGCCGAAGGCTATGCCCGGTCGACCGGCAAACCCGGCGTCGTTCTGGTGACCTCGGGCCCCGGAGCGACCAACGCGGTGACCGGGCTGACCGACGCGCTGATGGATTCGATCCCGATCGTCGTGCTGACCGGCCAGGTTCCCACCTTCATGATCGGCTCGGACGCCTTCCAGGAGGCCGACACAGTCGGCATCACCCGCCCCTGCACCAAGCACAACTGGCTGGTGAAGGACACCGACAAGCTTGCCGCCACCATCCACGAGGCGTTCCATGTCGCCACCGCCGGCCGACCCGGACCGGTTCTGATCGACATCCCAAAGGACGTTCAGTTCGCAACCGGCAGCTACACCGGGCCGAAACCTTCGAACTCGCACTACCAGCCGGTGTTGAAGGGTGACCAGGAAGAGATCCTTGAACTGGTCGCCGCTATGGAAACCGCCAAGAAACCGGTGTTCTACACGGGCGGCGGCGTCATCAACTCGGGCAAGGCCGCAAGCCAGCTGTTGCGCGAACTGGTGGACGCGACTGGGTTTCCGGTCACTTCCACGCTGATGGGTCTGGGTGCCTACCCCGCCTCGGGCGCGAACTGGCTGGGGATGCTGGGTATGCACGGTCTCTACGAGGCCAACATGGCCATGCATGACTGCGATCTGCTGATCAACGTCGGCGCCCGTTTCGACGACCGGATCACCGGCCGCATCGACGCGTTCAGCCCGCACTCCAAGAAGGCGCATATCGACATCGACCCTTCGTCGATCAACAAGGTCATCCGGGCCGACATTCCGATCGTCGGTGACGTCGCGCATGTTCTCGAGGACATTCTGAAGATCTGGAAATCGCGGGGGCGCAAGACCGACGCGGCAGCCGTCAAACAGTGGCAGGCCCAGATTTCCGAATGGCGCAAGGTCAATTGCCTCGCCTACTCCAACAGCGAGAAAACCATCAAGCCGCAATACGCGCTCGAGCGGCTGGAGGCCCTGACCAAGGGCCACGACCGCTATGTCTGCACCGAGGTTGGCCAGCATCAGATGTGGGCCGCGCAGTTCCTGGGCTTCGAGGATCCGCACCGCTGGATGACCTCGGGGGGCCTGGGCACCATGGGCTACGGCTTCCCGGCCTCGATCGGGGTGCAGATGGCGCATCCCGATGCGCTCGTGATCAACGTGGCGGGCGAGGCGTCGTGGCTGATGAACATGCAGGAGATGGGCACCGCCGTTCAGTATCGCCTGCCGGTCAAGCAGTTCATCCTGAACAACGAACGCCTCGGCATGGTGCGCCAGTGGCAGGAGTTGCTGCACGGCGAGCGGTATTCGCATTCCTGGTCCGAGGCTTTGCCTGACTTCGTGAAGCTGGCCGAAGCCTTCGGCGCAAAAGGCATCATGGTCAGGGATCCCGGTGATCTGGACGACGCGATCATGGAGATGATCGAATATGACGGGCCGGTGATCTTCGACTGCGTGGTGGAAAAGCACGAGAACTGCTTCCCCATGATCCCGTCGGGCAAGGCCCACAACGAGATGCTGCTGGGCGAGGCCGAAACACAAGGCGTCATCCAGGCCGGCGGCGCGGTGCTGGTTTAACCCCGGATCATGACATAATTTTACCGGGGAACAGCCCCCGGTCCCGACTTCAGGAAAGGGACGTAAATGTCTGCCCTACATATCAAGAAAGGCTCCACCAGCCACTCCGCCTACAACCTGCGCCCGACCTTTTCCGACATGCAGGAACGGCATACGATCGCGGTTCTGGTCGAGAACGAGCCCGGCGTTCTGGCCCGGGTCATCGGCCTGTTCTCGGGCCGCGGCTACAACATCGAAAGCCTCACGGTGGCCGAGGTGGATCATACTGGCCATCTCAGCCGCATCACTATCGTCACCACCGGAACGCCGCAGGTGATCGCGCAGATCAAGGCGCAGCTGGGCCGGATCGTGTCGGTGCGCGACGTGCACGACCTGACCGTCGAAGGATCGTCGGTGGAACGGGAACTGGCGATGCTCAAGGTCGTGGGCGAAGGCGACAAGCGGGTCGAGGCGCTGCGGCTGGCCGATATCTTCCGCGCCAACGTCGTCGACAGCACGCTGAACTCGTTCATCTTCGAAATCACCGGCGCACCGGAAAAGATCGACGCCTTCGCCGATCTGATGCGCCCCCTGGGACTGGCAGAGATTGCCCGGACCGGCGTGGCGGCCCTTCTGCGCGGCGATTGATCTTGAACTCAGGCCCGGCGCCCCTGCGCGGCGGGCCGCTCTGCATCTGAATTCGCCGCGCATTTCGCGCGGTCCGGAGCCGTCCGATCGGGACAACGCAGTCCCCAGGAATTGGCAACACAACGCAAAACACCATTTTGAACAAACATAACGCTGTTTTGTTATTGCTTTTGCACATTTATCCGTTACCTTTTTTCGGCAACCTGACGTCAACCGACGCGAAATGGTGAAACGAGTGTGATTGTCGACGGGCCATTGGCGGCGCAGCCGGAGTGGTTCCGTTTCAAACCAGAACTGAATTCCGGGACATCCATGAACGGCCCCATACGCAGCCCGGCGGAGTTGCGTCGCATGTTCGGCGCGAACCTGAGGCACCTTGCCAGTCGCCATCCGACCGTGATCGGATTGACGAAGGAACTGGGTATCAACCGCACCCAGTTCAATCGGTACCTGTCCGGCGAAAGCTTTCCCCGCCCCGATGTTCTGGACCGGATCTGCCGCTTTTTCGACGTGGATGCCCGGATCCTGCTGGAGCCCGTGGAAAGCATCTCCGTCCAAGGCGGCCTGCTGACCGGAGACATCCTGAGGGATTTCCTCGGCGCCGGAACAGCTGGTCTTGGCGAAAACGAATTCCCCAGCGGCTATTTCCGTTTTCTGCGTCGGTGCTTTCCGGACACGGAACGATATTCGGAAGAGCTGTGGTTCGTTTTCCGGGACGGCCCTTACACCTTCATTCGCGGCTACCATCCCCGCAAACTCTGGCCCGGCGCAAGCGCGGCGTTGCGAGAGTATCGCGGTTACGTCTCCCGCATGGGCGACGGTTTGTGTCTTGTCGCCTCGCAACGATCGGCCGCGTCGGTCTTGATGTTTCGGGTCGGGCCTGCGCCCGCCTCCATCGCCTCGTGCTGGAGCGGCCACGTCCTGTGCAGCGCGAACGGGGATCCTTCGATGCGGGTCGTTCTTGAGCATCTGGGCCACGATCTGGGCGCAGCCCTGCAGGTGGCCCGCCGCGCCGGGACCGCCGAGGTGGACGCGCTTTCCGACCCCTACCGGCACCTCTTGCGGCTTGAGGCGACGGCCGGCTAGACCGAAATGTCGCTGGCGGGAAAACCGAAGTCGCAGAGATCGCAGCGGCTTCGGCCGGAATATGTCCTCTATCCCGCAAGTGGAGGAGGATGCATATGGCCCACACCCTGACCGATCTTTCTGCCGTCCGGCAACCGATCGAACGCGCCCATGGCCTGCCAAATGGGCATTACACCGACCCGGCCATCCATGCCGAGGAAACCCGCGCGCTGCTGATTGACGGCTGGTCCGGGCTTGCGGTGACTGCCGATGTCCCGGAACCGGGCGACGCCGTGCCGATGGAATTCCTGGGCATTCCGCTGCTTCTGATCCGCGACCGTGAAGGCCAGATCAGGGTGTTTCAGAACATCTGCCGCCACCGCGGCATGATCCTGGTAGAGGAACCGCGCAAAATCGAAGGCGCGATCCGCTGCCCCTATCACAGCTGGTGCTACTCCACCCAAGGCAGGCTGGTCTCGACCCCGCATGTCGGCGGTCCCGGCCAGAACACGCATGAAGGCATCAAGCGCGACGAACTGGGCCTGATCGAAGTGCGCAGCCATATCTGGCGCGAGGTCGTCTGGATCAACGTTTCCGGCAAGGCGCCCGCGTTCGAGGATGCGAATGCCAAACTGATCGAACGCTGGGCTGAATTCGACAAGCCGCTGTTTCACGGCGGTCCGGAAAGCGCATTCCGGCTTGACGTGAACTGCAACTGGAAGCTGGCGGTCGAGAACTACTGCGAAAGCTACCACCTGCCTTGGGTGCATCCCGGCCTCAACAGCTATTCCCGGCTGGAAGATCACTATCATATCGAGGAAAAGGGCCTGTTCTCGGGCCAGGGAACGCTGGTCTATCGCCAGCTGACCGGCGAGAACGGCGAGATGTTTCCGGATTTCGACGGGTTGAGCGACAAGTGGAACACGGCGGCGGAATACATCGCGGTCTTTCCCAACGTTCTTCTGGGTGTCCATCGCGACCACGCTTTCGCGATCATCCTGGTGCCCGAGGCGCAAAACCGGACCTCGGAACACATCCATCTGTTCTACGCCACGCCGGATACCGATGCGCATCTGCGCAACCGCAACGCGGAGCTTTGGCAGGCCGTGTTCGAAGAGGATGTCTTCGTGGTCGAAGGGATGCAGCGCGGGCGCGCAGCGCCGGATTTCGACGGCGGCCGCTTTTCGCCGGCCATGGACGGGCCGACGCATCTGTTCCACGACTGGGTCGCAGGCCGGTTGCAGGCGCACCGCACCGATCTGGCGGCGGAATGAGTGACCTCAACACCCGGCTTCTGGCCGCGCACGAAGCCGGGGACCGTGCCGCGTTGGTCGAACTCTACGAAGAGGCGGCCAATGCCGCGGCGGACGAAACCGCCTGCGGGTTCTACCTGACCCATGCCTATGTCTTTGCGCTCGAGGCGGGTCTGCCGCAAGCCGCGGCGCTCCGGGCGCGGCTCGTCGCCATGGGGCGCGAAGCCGCGCAGGACTGACCCACATATCCTTGGTGCGCGCGGCCCGCAGGTTCAGGCGGTTGCGGCGCCGCCGCTTTCCAGCCCCGGTTCATCCTCGACCGCGATCTGCCGGTAAAGGTGCCAACTTGCGTGGCCAAGCCACGGCAGCACCACGAGCAGCCCCAGAAACCACGGCAAGAGCGCCAGGAAGGTAACGATGGCGATGAACGCGGCCCAGGCCAGCATCACCTTGGCGTTGTTCACCACGTAAGCGTAGCTCGAGATCATCGCGGTGACGAAATCGAGTTCCCGGTCCAGCAGCATCGGGATCGACAGGACGGTGATCATGTAGAGCAACAGCGCGAAAACCGCGCCAACCGCCGTACCGAATGCCAGCATTGTCAGGCCGTTGAGGGTCAGAAACACCTCGTAGGAAGACGAGATGTTCGTCATCGTCGCCAGGCCCAGGAACAGGGCAAAGATCATGTGCCCCAGGAAAAACCAGAACAGAAAGACCACAACGATGATCGCGCAGATCGAAGGCAATTGCCGGCGGCTTTGATGGAGGACGACGCCGAAGATCTCGCCATAGTCCAGCGGCTCTCCGATGCCCAAACGGTGCGACACCTCGTAAAGGCCCACGGCAGCGAAGGGGCCGATCAGAGGAAAGCCGATGGTGGCAAGCACCAGCCAGAACGTGGTTCCGGTCTGCATCGTGACCCAGGCCATCGCCCATCCCGCCAGAACGTAGAACCCGGCGAAGATCAGGCCAAAGACCGGCGCCTTCATGAAATCGCGCCACCCACGGCGAAGCGCCTCGCGCAGCATGTCGAAACTGGCGGTTTTCAACCGCGGGACGCCAAAAGGTTTCTCCATCTTCTCCCTCCCCTGCGTTTTATCAGTCACATCGCCGGTCGCCGCTGCGGCCACTTCGTCCTGGCGTGATAGGCGGCGCCCAACGACAACAGCATCGCATCGCTGCCGCGCGGACCGAAGATCTGAATACCCATGGGAAGCCCCCCGCCCCCGAACCCCGCCGGGGCCGCAAGACAGGGCAGCCCCAGAAGACTGACCGGTACCACGACCTGCATCCAGCGGTGATAGGTGTCCATCGCGCTTCCCGCGATCTCGTTCGGATAGGGCAGCGAGACATCGAACGGCCAGACCTGAGCAGCTGGCAGGACGAGGGCATCATATTCCTCGAACAGCGCCGCCGCGCGCCGGAACCAGGCAGAGCGTGTTACGCTGGCATGGTGAACCGCCATCGCGCTCAGCGCCAATCCGCGGTCCAGTTCCCACTGCGCGCTGTCCTTCAGCATCGCCTTTTTCTCGATCAGCGGCGACAATCCCGTCGCCACGCTCCATGAGCGCAGGGTGATCCAGCTTTCCCAGATCCGTTCGGCGTCGAAAGGCGGCGCGATGTGCTCCACCTGGCAACCAAGTTCACGGAAAACCGCCAGCGCATCCTCGCAGAGAGACAGGATACCGGGTTCCATCGGAAAGGCGCCGTCCCAATCGCCCAGCCAGCCGATCCGAAGCCCCTTGGGTTCGGACGGACGGACCGGCGAGACCGGCGTGCTGACATGGGGGTGCGGCTGGCGCGGGTCCGGGCCCGAAATCACGTCAAGCAGAAGGCCCAGGTCCTCCGGGCTGCGCGCCATCGGTCCGAGCGTTGACAACTGGTGCAGGAACGTGTCGCCGACAGGCTCGGACGGAACCCGGCCCCAGCTTGGGCGAAAGCCGTAGACGTTGTTCCAGGCGGCGGGGTTGCGCAGGCTGCCCATCATGTCCGACCCATCGGCAAGTGCGGTCATTCCTGCCGCAAGCGCCGCCGCAGCGCCTCCGGACGACCCGCCGGAGGACCTGGAGCCATCATAGGGATTGCAGGTCGCGCCATAGACGGGATTGAAGGTGTGCGACCCCAGCCCGAACTCGGGCACGTTGGTCTTGCCGACCAGGATGGCCCCGGCCGCCCGCATCCGCGCGGCGATCAGATCGTCCGATTTCGGCACGAAATCCCGAAAGATCGAGGAACCCTGCGTCGAGGCGATCCCGGCGACGTTCACCAGGTCCTTGACGGCGATCGGAAGACCGTGAAGCGGCCCCTGCCGCGGTCCGGCGTCCATCGCCTCGGCCTCGGCCATCAACTCGTCCGCTTGCCGCAGCGCGACGATCGCGTTCACCTCTCCGTTGACCTTCTCGATCCTGTCCAGCGTCGTGCGCATCAGTTCGGTGGCCGTAAGTCGCCCCGCGGAGATGGCGGAAAGAAGGTCCGTCGCGGAAGTTCGGATCAGGTCCATGGGCGCTCAACATCTGATGGTTGAGTTCACCCTAGCCTTGGCCCAAAGCCATTTAAACCCACTGTTTCAATGTATCTTTTGAAACCCGGCACCACGCATCAAGCCTGACGGGCCGCCGGCACGCCGCGGAATTCAAAAGTGGATCAGGCCCCCGGCAGGTGCCGGTACCCTGCCCGCCGGAAACCGGGTCAGCCGTCCGCCCGCGCCTCGGAACGGCTCTTGCCCGCCACCTTCAGCGCCAAGGTCGCGGCCATGAAGGCATCCAGGTCGCCGTCCAGTACGCCCTTGGTATCCGAGGTCTCGTAGCTGGTGCGCAAATCCTTGACCATCTGATAGGGCTGCAACACGTAAGAGCGGATCTGGTTGCCCCAGCCCGCATCGCCCTTGGCTTCGTGCGCGGCGTTGATCTCGGCGTTTCGGCGGTCAAGCTCCATCTGGTACAGGCGCGATTTCAACGCCTTCATCGCGATGTCGCGGTTCTGGTGCTGCGACTTCTCGGACGAGGTCACCACGATTCCGGTCGGAATGTGAGTGATCCGTACCGCGGAATCCGTCGTGTTGACGTGCTGGCCGCCCGCGCCGGAAGACCGGTAGGTGTCCACGCGGATGTCCGAGGGGTTCACATCGATCTCGATATTGTCATCGACCACCGGATACACCCAGACCGAGCAGAACGAGGTATGCCGCTTGGCCGCCGCGTCGTAGGGCGAGATCCGCACCAGACGGTGCACGCCGCTTTCGGATTTCAGCCAGCCATAGGCGTTGTGGCCCGAAATCTTGTAGGCGACCGACTTGATCCCTGCTTCTTCGCCCGGGGTTTCGGACTGAAGCTCGACCTTGTAGCCCTTTTTATCGGCCCAGCGGACATACATCCGCGCCAGCATCGACGCCCAGTCGCAGCTTTCCGTGCCGCCGGCGCCTGCATTGATCTCGAGGAACGTGTCGTTGGCATCCGCCTCGCCGTCCAGGAGCGCCTCGAGCTCCTTTTTGGCGGCCTTGGCCTTGAGTGCCTTCAGCGCCAACTCCGCATCCTTGACGACCTCTTCATCGTCCTCCATCTCACCTAGCTCGATGAGTTCGATGTTGTCGTTGAGGTCCGTTTTGATCGACTCGTAGGTCTCGATCGCGTCAACCAGCACCTGACGCTCGCGCATCAGTTTCTGGGCGTTCTCGGGATTGTCCCAGAGGTTGGGATCCTCGACCCGCGCGTTGAACTCCTCAAGCCGGTGCGGCGCGGTCTCGTAGTCCATCCGCCGGGCCAGAAGGTCCAGCGATTTCCGGATATCCGCCACGATGTTCTGAGTCTCGGCGCGCATGGTATGTCCTGCAAATTCGGGTCTTACGAAGGGTTCTGATAGACCAGCACCAACCGCTGGGCAAGCGGTCAGTACAGACCCCCGGAACTGACGGTGCCAAAGTTCGCCTTTGGTCCAACCGTAGTGGTTTCCCCAGTCGACGTCCTGACCTGGCGCCCGGCCTGCTGCACTTCTTCGAACAGAGGCAGGTTGGACCCCATCGCAAATCCGCCGTCATAGGCCTGACCGAACAGCGGCTCGACGCCATCGCGGAAATACTCGGCCACGACGTATTCGCCTTCCGCGTCATCCGGCAGGCGCGCACCCGAGAAGCGGTCGATCTTGATGAAATGGCCGCCGGGCGGCACGTCGAAGGGGCCGCCTCCGTATTTCTCCACCGCCTTTTCCATGAAGGTCTGGAACACCGGCGCGCACATCGAACTGCCATAGGCGCTGGCCCCCATCGGGCGCGGGCGGTCATATCCGATATAGCATCCCGCAACGATGTTCGAGGTGAAGCCGATGAACCACACGTCCTTGGCGTCGTTGGTGGTGCCGGTCTTGCCCGCCGTGGGCACCGGCAGGTTGACGGCGCCCGACGCGGTTCCGCGTTCGACCACGCCGCGCATCATCGAGGTCAGCTGATAGGCGGTGATGGCGTCCATCACGCGCTGGCGGTCGGTGACGATCCGCGGCGCCGCGTTCGGCGGGATCTGGTCCGAGTTGCAGTCCACGCATTCCCGGTCGTCGTGGCGATAGATTGTCTTGCCGTAACGGTCCTGAATCCGGTCGACTAGCGTCGGTTCCACCCGCTCGCCGCCGTTGGCGAACATAGCGTAGGCCGCCACCATCTTGTACAGCGTCGTCTCTTCCGAGCCGAGCGCGTTGGCCAGATAGGGACCCATGTTGTCATACACCCCGAACCGCTCGGCATAACCCGCCACCACGGGCATCGAGACCTCTTGCGCAAGGCGGATGGTCATCAGGTTCCGCGACCTCTCGATCCCCGTGCGCAGCGGCGTCGGGCCGTAGAACTTGTTCGAAGCGTTCTTGGGGCGCCACAGGCCCTGCGGCGTGTTCACCTCGATCGGCGCGTCCACGACGATGGTCGCCGGGCTGTAACCGCTGTCAAGCGCCGCGGCGTAGACGAAGGGTTTGAAGCTGGATCCGGGTTGGCGCAACGCCTGGGTGGCGCGGTTGAACACCGAATCCTGGTAGGAAAACCCGCCCTGCATCGCCAGAACCCGGCCCGAGTTCACGTCCATCGCCATGAAGCCGCCCTGCACCTCGGGCACCTGGCGCGCGGACCATTGGCCCTCGTCGCCCTCGCGCACCAGGATGATGTCGCCCCGCTTGAAGTTCGACGGGAAATCGCCGCGCATCCACTTGATGTCCGACCGCGGGATGATGCCGTCCGAGGGGCCGTTCTCGATCCCGACCCTCAGCGTGTCCTCGGCAACGTTCATCACGACCGCCGGATACCACTGCGTCGGCAAGACCACGTCGCGTGGCACGTCCGCCTCGGCCAGCGCCTGGCGCCAGGCGTTTTCATCAGCCAGCAGATCCTCGGCGATCACCTCGCCGGTTCCACGCCATCTGCCGCGCGAGCGGTCATATTTTTCCAGCGCCTCGCGCAGGGCGCGGGCTGCGATCACCTGCATTTCCTCGTCGATCGAAGCGCGCACGCTGAAACCGCCGGTGAAAAACTCGCCCTCGCCGAAATCCTCGCTCAACTGGCGGCGAATCTCGTCGGTGAAATAGTCCCGAGGCGGCAGGGCGCTGCGGAACCCGTCGAAATCGCCGTTCTGCACCGAGCGCAACGGTTTTTCGACTTCGACCTCGTAGGTGGCCTTGTCGATGTAGCGGTTCTCGTACATCTCGCGCAGCACGTAGTTGCGCCGCGACAAAAGCCGCTCTTTCTGGCGCACAGGATGATAGTCTGACGGCGCCTTGGGCATCGCGGCCAGCGTGGCGGCCTCGTGCGGCTCCAGTTCCTGCAATGTCTTGTTGAAATAGGTCTGTGCGGCGGCGGCCACCCCATAGGAGTTCTGACCAAGGAAAATCTCGTTGAGATAGAGCTCGAGAATCTGTTCCTTGTCCAGCGTTTCCTCCAAGCGGGTCGCCAGGATGATCTCCTTGATCTTGCGCTCGGCGCGGCGGTCGCCCGACAGCAGGAAGTTCTTCATCACCTGCTGGGTGATGGTCGATGCCCCGCGCACGTTTTCGCCCTTGGACCGGATCGCTTCGATCCCCGCCGCCGCGATGCCGCGCACGTCATAGCCCTGGTGGCTGTAGAAGTTCTTGTCCTCGGCCGAGATGAACGCCTCCTTGACCAGGTCCGGAATCTCATCGGACGCGGTGAACAGGCGGCGTTCCTGCGCGAATTCGTCGATCAGGTTGCCTTCGCCGGAATAGATCCGGCTGATCGTGGGCGGCTTGTACTGGGCCAGCGACTCGTGGCTGGGCAGGTCGCGCCCATACATCCAGAACACCCCGCCGATGGTCAGGGCGGCCATGAAAATACCGAGTGTAACGAGGCTGAAGATGGCCCCGAAGAAGGAAAGAACGAACCTGATCACGTGACTGCCTTTACTGCGCGCTGCCGTCTATATAGTGACACCCACCCGCCGGGTCAAAACACATGGCGCATTTTGGCCCACGGCGCCGCAACGTTCCGGATTGTACCAACCGGGCAGCGGCATTTCCAACTGAAAACGCCACGGCAGACCGCCGTCTGCCTCCTCATCTTCAAGGGCGGATCATTGCCGGACCAGCGAACGCTGAAGCTGATCCGCCTCGCGCCAGGCGCGCAGGCCGGAGTGTATGCCCCGCGCCATCGACGCGCGCCATTCGGGATCCTTGATGTTCTTCAGATCACGCGGGCTGGACAGGAACCCTAGCTCCACCAGAACCGAAGGGATGTCGGCCGCCTTGAGCACCGAAAATGACGCCTCGCGCAATGGCCGGCGGTTCATCGGCCCGCCCTGCCCGGCCATGCCCTCGGCCAGCGCCCTTGCAAGCGACAGCGTCCTCGGCTGCGTTTCCTGCCGGGCGAGGTCAAGCAGCACGTCAGCCACGCGGTCGTCCGAACGGCTCAGATCGACTCCGGCGATGATGTCGCTGCGGGCCTGGCGTTCGGCAAGCTTGGCGCTGGCGATGTCAGACGCTTCTTCGGAAAGGGTATAAATCACCGCGCCATGCGCCAGCCCCTCGGCCAGCGCGTCGGCGTGAAGCGAGATGAACACGTCCGCTCCCGCTTGATGGGCCAATGCGATCCGCCGTTCCAGCGAAACGAACCGGTCGTCGTCCCGGGTCATCATCACCTCGAACCCGCCCGATCGCAGCAGCACCTCGCGCAGTTCCCGCGCGAAGGTCAGCATCAGCGATTTCTCGTTGGTGTGCTTGGTTTCAGCGCCGGGATCAATGCCTCCGTGGCCGGGATCCAGCATCACGCGCAGCGGCGCGTCGGCATCGCGGCGGGCGGGCGCCTCGACGACGGCGGGCTCAGGCAAGTCCCAGCGCGGATCATACGGCGCGCCGGCCGTTTCCGAAAAGAGGTCGGGCGCGACGGGCAGCAGCAACACGTCCAACGCGGCGGCGCCGGTCACCTGATCCACCTGCAGCGAAGCCTGATCCACGCCCAGAGGACGCCCGAGCCCGAGGACCATGCGCGACCATCCCGGAACATAGGTGCCGAACTGCGCATCCGTGATCCGGTCGGTCTGCAACACCGTCTCCGACCTGAGACCGGTCCAGTCCACCTCCTGGAAATCCAGAACCAGACGCCGAGGCTCCGACAGCGTGAAAAGCCGGTAGGGAACGCCCTGGCTCAACGCCAGTCGCACCCGCACGCCATTGCGGCCCGACTCGGTGATCCGGCTTTCGTCCGCGTCGATGCGCGCAAGTCCGCTGAACTCTTGCGCAAACGCGACCGATGCCCACGCCCAGAAGAGCGCCAGAATGAAGAAGATCCTGCTCATTGCCTCAGCTTGCCCGAGATCGTTTGGCGCGACCCTACACGACCGGAAGGCGCTTGTGAACGTGCCGCGAACCGGGCCGCGCTGACAATCGCCCTATCTCGTGCGCGCCTGCATGAAGGTCTTGAGCCGTTCCAGCCCCTCTTCGATATCGACGGTCGAGCGGGCGTAGGAAAAGCGCAGAGTCTTGTGCCCGCGCGCCGGGTCGAAATCGAGCCCGGGCGTGACCGCCACCCCGGCCTTTTCAAGGATCTCCGACGCAAAGGCGAGGCTGTCGTCCGTCAGGTCCGAAACATCGGCATAGACGTAAAAGGCCCCGTCGGGCGGCGCGATGTTGGTGAACCCTGCCCAGGGCAAACCTTTCAGCATCAGCGCCCGGTTGGCGCGGTAGACGTCAAGATTGGCCTGCAACTCATCCTCGCAGTCCATCGCCGCCAGCGCCGCGACCTGGCTGGCGTGGGGGGCGCAGATGAACATGTTCTGCGCTATGCGCTCGACCACGCGCACCTGGTCCTCGGGCACGACCATCCAGCCGACGCGCCACCCGGTCATCGAGAAATACTTGGAGAAGGAATTGATGACGTAGCACTCGTCCGTCAGTTCCAGCGCCGTGACCGCCTTGGCCTCGTATTCCAGCCCGTGATAGATCTCGTCGCTGATGAATGAGGCGCCCTGCGCCTGCGCCGCCTCGATCAGCGCGCCCATGGACGCGCGGTCCAGCATGGTGCCGGTGGGGTTGGCCGGCGACGCCACCATCAGCCCGGCCAGGTTCAGGTCGGCGAAATCAGAAGGCACCGGCTGCAGCCGGTTTTCGGGCGCAGTCGGCAGGTCCACCGGCACCAGGTCCAGCGCCTTCAGGATCTGCCGGTACGAAGGATAGCCCGGCGCGCCGATGCCCACCCGGTCTCCGGTGTCGAACAGCGCCGTGAAGGCCAGCAGGAAACCGCCGGAAGAGCCCGAGGTCACCACCACCCGCTCGGGGTTCAGGTCGACGCCGTACCACTCGCCATACAGCCGCGCGATCCGCTGCCGCAACTGCGGCAGGCCCAATGAAACGGTATAGCCCAACGCGCCTTCGGTCATGGCGCGTTGCAGCGCTTCGATCGCGCCTTTCGGAGCCCCGGTGCCGGGTTGGCCGACCTCCATGTGGATGATGTGGCGGCCGGCCTGTTCGGCCTTGCGGGCGGCCTCCATCACGTCCATCACGATGAAGGGATCGACGCCGGACCGGCTTGAGTTTCGCATGTCCATCTCCCATGTTGCGACCATGGCCTTTGAACGCGTATCCCGGCTGGCGTCAATCCCGGCGCTCTGTCTTGCCGCTGCAATGTGGCTGGCTGCGGCGGTGCCGGCGGCGGCGATCGGGCTTTTGCGCGACCCCGACATCGAACACGGCCTGCGCGAACTGGCCTTTCCGATCCTCCGCGCCGCCGGGCTGAACACCAACCGCGTCAAGGTGCTGGTGGTGAACGACAGCAGCTTCAACGCTTTCGTGGTCGACTACAACACGATCTTCATCAACTACGGCCTGATCCTGCAGGTCGAGCGCGCCGACATGCTGCAGGCGGTGATTGCGCATGAGGCCGCCCATATCGCCAACGGCCACCTGGCGCGGCGATCCGCGAATTTCGACAGCGCGCAACGTTTCGCGATATTGGGGACCGCGCTGGGGTTGGTCGCCGCCGCTGCCGGTGCGGGCGAGGCTGCGGGCGGCATCGCCGCCGGGACCAGCACTGCGGCGCTGCGCGGTTTTCTCAGCCATACGCGCGCCGAAGAAGCCTCGGCCGACCAATCCGCCGCAAGCTACCTGCGCTGGGCCGACGTGTCGCCGAAAGGCATGGTCGATCTGCAGCGCTCCTTCGCCGGGCAGGAACTGCTGGGCCCCGAGCAACAGGATCCCTACATGCGCTCCCACCCGATGAGCCAGGACCGGCTGCGCGCCGCCGAGGCGTTTCTGGCCGCCCATGGCGACAAGTCCGCGCCCAATCCGGACGCGGACTATTGGTTCGCGCGGATCAAGGGCAAGGTTTCCGCCTTTACCCGCGCGCCCTCCTGGACCCTTCGCCGCGCGCCCGAAGAAAAGGCACGGGACATTCGCCTGATGCGCGAGGCGGCCGCCCATCACCAGAACCGCGACCTGACCCGGGCGCTTGCCGCGATCGATGGCGCGCTGGCGATCCGGCCCGAGGATCCGTTCTACTACGAACTCAAGGGCCAGATCCTGCTGGAGAACCGGCGGGGCGAGCAGGCCATCGCTGCCTACAAGAAGGCCGTCGATCTTGCTCCGCGGGATTCGCTGATCCTCGCCGGATACGGGCGCGCCCTGTTGGGCGCCGGTCGGGCCGAACAGGCGCTGGAGTCCCTGGAAGCCGCGCGCGCCCGCGACTATCGCAACGCCCGCCTGATGCAGGATCTCGGGCTCGCCTATGCCCAGACCGGAAACAACGGCATGGCCTCGGTGGTGACGGCCGAGCGATACGCCATGCTTGCCCGCTTTGAAGATGCGGGGATTCATGCCAAACGGGCCATTGGCCAGCTACCCGAGGGTTCTCCGGGTTGGCAACGGGCCCAGGATGTGCTGATTGCGTCGGAACGAATGCAGAAAAGGAAGAAATGATGCTCCGTATTGCCGCCTCGGCCCTTTTGGGCCTGACCCTATTGTCCAGCCCGGCATCGGCGCTGGACCTCGACGCCATGAGCGACGGCGAAAAAGCCGCCTTCGGCGCGCAGGTACGGGAGTATCTGCTGGAAAATCCCGAAGTGATCCTTGAAGCCATCAACATCCTCGAAGAGCGTCAGGCCACCGCCGAGGCGGCTGCAGACCTGGAGCTGGTGGCCGCAAATGCGGACGAGCTGTTCAACGACGGCTACAGCTGGGTGGGCGGAAACCCGGATGGCGACATCACGCTGGTGGAGTTCATGGACTACCGCTGCGGCTACTGCCGCAAGGCCGTGCCCGAGGTGGCCAAGCTGTTGAAGGAAGACGGAAACATCCGCCTGATCATCAAGGAATTCCCGATCCTGGGCGAAGCTTCCGTTCTGTCCTCGCGGTTTGCCGTGGCGACCAAGCGGGTGGCCGGCGACGATGCCTACAAACAAGTGCATGACGCGCTGCTGGAATTCGGTGGCGACGTGACCGAAGTCACGCTGCGGCGCATCTCGGACGGGCTGGGTCTCGACACCGACGCGATCGTGGCGGAAATGGACAGCGACGAGGTGACCCGGCAGATCGCCGAAACCCGAGCCCTGGCGCAGCGTCTGAACATCTCGGGGACGCCGACATTCGTGCTGGAAACGGAAATGTTGCGCGGCTACCTGCCCGCCGATCAATTGCAACTGATCGCGGACAGCGTTCGCGAAGAAAAAAGCTGAAGCATCAAGGGGCGGCCCCGCCGCCCCGTTTTCAGGTCAGGGATTTCGCAAAGGTCGCCTTGGCGAAATCTCCGGCTTCCGGACCGTCGCGGTGGCTTTCGGTCCAGCCGTTGCGCAAATAAAAGCCGATGGCCTGCGCGTTTCCGACGAAGGTTTGCAACTGCGCCCGGTCGTGCCCTTCGACCCGCATCTGCGTTTCGCACCATTGCAAAATGGCGGTGCCGACACCGGCGCGGTGCAGCTTGGCGTCCACCATCATCAAGTGGATGGACCCTTCCCAATAGATGACGAAACCCACGATGCGCCCGTTCAGGCGCGCGACGTAGAGATTTGAGAAATGGTCGGAAATCTCGGCGTCCGACTGCCCGCTTTCGATGAAACCGGCGACCGTCTCTTCGCCCAGAAAGACCGAGGCGGTCTTGCGCAGCGTCTCGCGCGCGATTTCCTGAACCGGCGCGATGTCCCCGGTTGTCGCACGCGATATGCGCAGCCCCTCCACGGCGTCTACTCGGCGGCGTCCCGGGCGGCTTCGATTTCCGCCGCTTTTCTTTCGACCTCTTCGACGATGTGGTCGATCATCCGGTCATTCGACATCTTGTGGCTTGCCTTGCCCGCCAGATAGACCATGCCTGACCCGGCCCCGCCGCCGGTGAAGCCCACATCGGTCATCAGCGCCTCGCCCGGTCCGTTCACCACGCAGCCGATGATCGAAAGGCTCATCGGCGTCTTGACGTGTTCCAGCCGCTTTTCCAGCGTTTCGACCGTCTTGATGACGTCGAACCCCTGACGAGCGCAGGACGGGCAAGAGATGATGTTCACGCCGCGATGACGCAGTCCGAGGGACTTGAGGATCTCGAACCCGACCTTGACCTCTTCCACCGGGTCGGCGGACAGGCTGACGCGGATCGTGTCGCCGATTCCCATCCACAGCAGGTTGCCCAGGCCGATTGCGGACTTGATGGTGCCGCTGACCAGCCCGCCGGCCTCGGTGATGCCCAGGTGGATCGGCGCATCGGTGGCATCGGCGATGCCCTGGTAAGCCGCGGCGGCCAAAAAGACGTCGCTGGCCTTCACGCTGATCTTGAATTCGTGAAAGTCGTTGTCCTGCAGGATGCGGATATGGTCGAGCCCGCTTTCGACCATCGCCTCGGGGCAAGGCTCGCCGTATTTCTCCAGCAGGTGCTTTTCAAGACTGCCCGCGTTCACGCCGATGCGGATCGAGCAATTGTGGTCGCGCGCGGCCTTGATGACCTCTTTCACCCGTTTCTCGTCGCCGATGTTGCCGGGATTGATCCGCAGACAGGCGGCGCCCGCCTCGGCCGCTTCGATCCCGCGCCGGTAATGGAAATGGATGTCCGCCACGATCGGGACCGAGCTTTCCCTGACGATGTCCTTCAGGGCCTTCGACGACGCTTCGTCCGGAACCGAGATGCGGACGATGTCCGCCCCGGCCTCTGCCGCGGCTTGTACCTGCGCCACTGTCGCCGCCACGTCGGTTGTCGGCGTGTTGGTCATGGTCTGGACCGAGATCGGCGCGTCGCCACCCACGGGCACGTTGCCGACCATGATCTGACGGGATTTCCGGCGATAGATGTTGCGCCAGGGGCGCACGTGATTCAGAGACATGAAGATCGGGTCCGCGGCTGCTCCGGTTCTGCCGGTTACATAGGCCGGTCGCGCACTTCCTTCAATGGCGGACTTATTCCGTGGGCGCCGGCGGGGCAACCTCTTCGGGCTGGGCCTGCGCCTCGGCCACCATGCGGGCCAGATCGTCGTCCTGCGCCATGTCCGCCACCTTATAGGCCTCGGTCACGGCGTCGATCGACAGCGACACGTTCTTGGTCACAACACCCCGTTCACCGACCGGGCCGTAATGTTCACCGTTGGTGGCGAAGTAGATCGCACCGCTTTCTCCCGCACGCAATTTCGGCGGTTCCTCGGTCAGCGGCACTTCGTAGGTTTCTCCGGGCTCCATGATCTTTTCGAAGATCGTGGAACCGTCCGCGGCGGTCACCCGCACCCAGGACGGGCGCACGGCCACCATCACCAGCGAAGGCGCGACCTCCTCCAACACTTGCGGAGGCTGAGACGGCTCTTCCTGGCGCTGAACCTCGGCGATCTGCACTTCGGGCAGTTCCGGCGCGCGGAACGCGCCCACGGTTCTCGGGTCCAGCGTCGAGATCGGCGCGTCGCGGGCCACCAAGACCGGGACATCCAGCGCTTGCGGGCGATAGAGCCGGTCCAGCGCCTCGGATTCCGGGCTCACCAGCCCGGCATTCTCTGCGTTCGTTTCCCGGCTGCGCGCTTCGTCCAGCGGATCGAGGTCGGACAAAACCAGCGGCGCCTGTTCGACAGGCGCGACCTGCACCTGCTGCACCTCTTTCAGGACCGCCCAGCCGCCATAGCCGATGCCGGCGATCAGGGCCAGCAGAACCAGCGACGAGCCGATGGCCCGCGGCTCGATGTGATTCAGGACCGAATCCCTGCCTGGAAGGTAGGGAGTGTTCGGCGAGATGAACGGATCCCGCCCCATCGGACCGCGCGACGGCACGCCGCTGCTGGGCTTTTTGGCGACGGACGCGCCCGCCGACATGCCATGCGCCACTTCAAAGCCGCTTTCCTTGCAGAATGCCGCAAAGGTTTCGTCGGGGTTCATACCCAGGTAACGGGCGTAGGAACGCACGTACCCGGCGATGAAGCCGGGCGTTTCAAAAGCATCAGGGTCGGAGTTTTCGATGGCTGCGATGTAGTTGGCCTTGATCCGCAACTCTCTCTGGACGTCGAGCAGCGACTTGCCCATCGTCGCCCGTTCGCCCCGCATTACATCGCCGAGACGAAGTTCGAAGTCGTCGAATCCTTTTGGTCTGACGGTCTCCGTCTCATCGGAGTCGCGCTGTGTCCTGCGCCCAATCATTCCTGCCGCCCCATTCTGCCTATCGCGAGTTTTTCGCGTTACGGCGAACCGCTCCCATAACGATTCGTCCACTGCTTTTGTTAGCGGAAGCTTAACACGCCGCAAGCGAGTTGCACACCAAGGCCTAAGGTTAACCGGCAAGTTCGGCGCGATTTAGCGCACAATGTGACCAAAGTTCGTCCATGGCTTGCACCAAACGGTCCAATTCCTTGGGTCCGTGCACCGGGGACGGGGTGAAACGCAACCGTTCCGTCCCGCGCGGCACGGTGGGGAAATTGATCGGCTGAACGTAGATGCCGTAATTTTCCAGCAGCATGTCGCTCAACTTCTTGGTGTGTACCGGGTTGCCGACGATCACCGGCACGATGTGACTGCCGTGGTCGATCAGCGGCAGTCCAAGCCCCTTGAGGCGCAGCTTGAGGATCTTTGCCTGCGTCTGGTGCTGCTCGCGCAATTCCGGTGTGCGCTTGAGATGGGCAACCGAAGCCGCCGCGCCCGCGGCGACCGCCGGCGGCAACGACGTGGTGAAGATGAAGCCCGGCGCATAGGAACGGATGGCGTCGCACATCTTGGCGCTGGCCGCGATATAGCCACCCATGACGCCATAGGCCTTGGCCAGAGTGCCGTTGATGATGTCGATCCGGTGGGCCAGACGGTCGCGTTCCGTCACGCCGCCGCCGCGCGGCCCGTACATGCCGACCGCGTGCACCTCGTCGATATAGGTCAGCGCACCGAACTCGTCGGCCAGATCGCAAATTTCCTCGATGGGGCCAAAGTCGCCGTCCATGGAATAGATCGACTCGAAGGCGATCAGCTTGGGCGCCGCCGGATCGTCGGCCTCCAGCAGTTCGCGCAGATGAGCCACGTCATTGTGGCGGAAGATGCGCTTGGCCCCGCCGTTGCGGCGCACACCTTCGATCATCGAGGCGTGATTCAGAGCGTCGGAATAGATGATGAGCCCCGGAAACAGCTTGGGCAGCGTGCTCAGCGTCGCGTCGTTGGCGATATAGGCGCTGGTGAACAGCAGCGCCGCTTCCTTGCCATGCAGATCGGCCAGTTCCGCCTCGAGCCGCTTGTGATAGACCGTGGTGCCCGAGATGTTGCGAGTGCCGCCCGACCCAGCGCCGGCCGCCTCGATGGCCTCGTGCATGGCCTCCAGCACGACGGGGTGCTGCCCCATGCCGAGGTAATCGTTGCCGCACCAGACGGTGATGTCGCGCTCGGTCCCGTCGGGACGGGTCCAGACGGCGTGCGGAAAATGTCCCTTGCGGCGTTCGATGTCGATGAAGGTCCGGTAACGTCCTTCTTCATGCAGCCTGGCAATCGCGGAATCGAGCTGAGCAGTGTAGTCCACCGGGTCCTCCTTGATCGTCCGGCCGCCTTCAATTGGCTTGGCGGCAGGACTTCATTCACCGATGCGAATAAATTCACATTACTGAATGAATAACTTCTGTGTACCTTCAGATCAACTGCCTACATTCGCAGCCGACGTCGCGGCATTGATCTGCATCAAATATCCATTTGCGCCCCCCCGCTCAAGCAAAGTTACGGCGAATGGACGCGAGGAAACGACGCAGGGCAGCAGCCGATTTGAACGGCATTCGCCATTATACAACTTTTCTCGCCGCCGCACACTGGACTGTCCTGCCGGCGCTGCTAGGCTCCGCGCCAGAAATCAAGGACCCATTCAGGAGCCACGCATGTCGCTTGACGCCGTACTGAACCAGATCGACTCGGATCTTACCCCCGCCATCGACCGGTTGATGGAGTTGCTGCGCATCCCCTCGATCTCGACCGACCCGGCACACAAGGAAAGCTGCGACAAGGCCGCCGAGTGGCTGGTCGCGGACCTGAAAAGCATTGGCATCGCCGCCGAGAAACGCGTGACACCTGGATGTCCGATGGTCGTTGGTCATGTCGGCGAGGACGGAGACGGCCCGCACGTCCTGTTTTACGGCCACTACGACGTGCAGCCGGTCGATCCGTTGAACCTGTGGAACCGCGATCCGTTCGACCCCGCCATCGAAGACACGGAAAACGGCCAGGTGATCCGCGGCCGGGGCTCTTCCGACGACAAGGGCCAGTTGATGACCTTTGTCGAGGCGTGCCGCGCCTGGAAAGCCGTGCATGGCAAGATGCCCTGCCGCATCACGTTCTTCTTCGAAGGCGAGGAGGAATCCGGTTCGCCTTCGCTGATCCCCTTCCTCACAGAGAACGCCGCAGAGTTGAAGGCAGATCTGGCGCTGGTCTGCGACACGTCGATGGTGTCGCGCGGCGTGCCCTCGATCGCCTCGCAACTGCGCGGCATGCTCAAGGACGAGTTCACCATCATCGGCCCGCGCATCGATCTGCATTCCGGCCACTATGGCGGCCCGGGCCTGAACCCGCTGCGGGAAATCTCGCGGATCGTCGCATCTTTCTACGACGAGGAAACCGGAAAAGTCGCCGTCGAAGGGTTCTATGAAGGGGTTCACGAAGTTCCCGAGGATCAGCTTCGCCAATGGGCCGGCTGCGGTTTCGACGAGGCGGAATACCTGAATTCGGTCGGCTACACGCGGCCGCATGGCGAAAAGGGGTATTCGACCCTGGAACAGCAATGGGCCCGCCCGACGCTCGAGGTGAACGGCCTGTGGGGCGGCTACAACGGCGCCGGGTCCAAGACGGTGATCCCATCGCAGGCCCATTGCAAGATCACCTGCCGCCTGGTCGGCGACATGGACCCAGACGCCCTGCGCCGCAAGATCCGCAAGCATGTCGAGGACCGCCTGTCACCCGATGCCAAGGTGGTCTGGGACAACGATCTGGAAGGCTCGCCCGCGTCGGTCATGAACATTTCGCGCCCGGAATTCGAAGCAGCACGCACCGCGCTGTCGGATGAATGGAACCGCGAGGCGGTGTTCACCGGCATGGGCGGATCGATCCCGGTGGTCGGCTACTTCAAGTCCATCCTCGGTCTCGACGCGATGCTGGTCGGCTTCGCCAACGATGACGACGCCATCCACTCGCCCAACGAGAAGTACGACGTGCAAAGCTTCCACAAGGGCATTCGGTCCTGGGCCCGGATTCTGGATGCGTTGACCAAATGATCCGCGGGGCGGCGAACGTGGCGGCGCTTTCTGGCCGGGGGTGAATGAATGACGGTCCAAAACGATCTAAGGCGCGTTCTTCAGGTTGCGCAGCAGGGACGCCACAAGAAAACCCTGGCCGAAGCAAAGGCGGCAATGCGCCAGCACAACCGGCATCCCGCCTTTCCCAATTTCGCGGCCGTCGCGCTTTGCGCGATGGGGCGGGAACGTGACGCGGTCCCGTATTTCCAGAAGGCGCTGAAACTGGACCCGGAGTTTCATGATGCCGCCAAGAATCTTGCCCACGCGCTGATCGTTCTGCACCAGCCCGAGCCTGCGGCGAAGCTGCTGAAACGAGTCGCCGCCGCCTGTCCGCAGGACAGTGGAGTGTTCCGGATATTGACCCTTGCCCAAATGGACTCGGGCAAACTGGACGACGCCCTTGCGGCGGCAACGGACTACCTCAGGCTGTGTCCGAAAGACGCACAGGCGTTCATGATGCGCGCAGATGTTCATGCAAAACAGAACAACCTGGCATCCGCCGTGACCGACCTTGACGGCGCCGCCGCATTGGCGCCTGACAATTTTCAGATCTGGGTGCAGAAAAGCGCGGTACTGGCCCGGATGGCCGAACACGAAGAGGCCACGGCGGCGGCCAGGCATGCGGTTGACCTGGCCCCGCAGCACCCGCGCGTGCTCACCAACTATGCCACCCAACTGGTGAATGCGGGTGAACTGGAGCAGGCCGCGGAAGTCTATCGCCGGATTCTTGAAATCCAACCCGGTGAGCCGGACGTGCTTGAACACCTGGCGCGGCTGCAATCGCGCGAGGAGAATGAAGGTATCTGGCCGGTTGCGCTGGCGGAATATGACAAGGCGCCCAAAGGTCCCGGCCGCGCGGCGCTTGGGTTCGCTCTGGCCCACATGGCTGAACAACGCGGAGACCGGCAAGCGGCCAACACCTACCTGAACGCGGCGAACCGAGAGATTGCGAAGATCACGCCATATCCGGCGGCGGAGGAAAAAAGATTCAACGACAAGATCCTGAACCGCTTTCGATCCCCCTTGTCGTTCGACCGGCGAACGCGGGCACAGCACCCACGACCGATATTCATCGTCGGCTTACCCCGGTCGGGAACCACCTTGACCGAAACGATACTGGGAGCCAGCCCCGAAGTTGCCCCTCTGGGCGAGCGGCCAACATGTGATCTGCTGTACCCGATCATCCAGGAGGATTTGCCGTTTGGTCCTGACGAGGTGGAAAGCCTGGTCGCGGCGGATCAGGCCCAACTGCCGGAACACGCCAGATCCGCCAGGGCCTATACCGACAAGATGCCGGAAAATCACCGCCTCATCGGGTTTCTGGTCGCGGCCTACCCGGATTGCCGCATTGTCGATCTGCGCCGCGATCCGCGGGATGTCGCGCTGTCAATGTGGCGTGGACGGTTTTCGAATGGCGCCCTGTCCTATTCCTACGATTTGCAATCGATGGCGCACCGGTTCAACCTTTATGCCGAAATCATGGCCCATTGGCACAACCTGTATCCCGGTTCGATCTACCGGTTGTCCTACGAAGATCTTGTTGCCGACGTGACCTCGGCAAGCCGGTCACTCGCCGAGTTCTGCGGGATCGAGTGGGTCGAGAACATGGCGCGGCCCGAGTTGTACACGGGCGGCGTTCGCACCATGACCGCCCACCAGTTGCGTCAACCCGTGCATATGCGGTCAGTGGGAAAGTGGCGCGACTACGAGGATGTAATGGCTCCGTTCGTCACGGCGCTTGACAAGAAACTGTGGCAGGAACTCGAACCGGACAATTGAACCGCCCCGAAAAGACCAGGCGCCCGGAACACCGGGCGCCCGTGTTTGCCGCGGCGACAGCGCCTTACATGTGGATCACGCGTCCATAGGCGTCCAGAACGCTTTCGTGCATCATCTCGGACAGCGTCGGGTGGGGGAAGACCGTGTTCATCAGGTCTTCTTCCGTCGTTTCCAACTGCCGGCCCACGACGTAGCCCTGGATCAGTTCGGTCACCTCGGCGCCGATCATGTGCGCGCCCAGCAACTCGCCGGTCTTGGCGTCGAAGACCGTCTTGATCATCCCTTCCGGCTCGCCCAGGGCAATGGCCTTGCCGTTGCCGATGAAAGGAAAGCGGCCGACCTTGACCTCATAACCCAACTCCTTGGCCTTCGCCTCGGAATAGCCGACCGATGCGACCTGCGGCTGGCAATAGGTACAGCCGGCGATGCTTTCCGGCTTGACCGGATGCGCGTGTTTGCCGGCGATCAGTTCGGCCACCATGACGCCCTCGTGGCTGGCCTTGTGCGCCAGCCAGGGCGCGCCGGCGATGTCGCCGATGGCGTAAAGGCCCTCTACCCCGGTGCGACAGTATTCATCCGTGACCACATGGGTGCGATCCACCTTGACGCCCAACGCTTCAAGCCCAAGGTTCTCGACATTGCCGACGATGCCGACAGCCGAGATCACGGTGTCGAACTCGTGCTTCTCGACCTTGCCCTTGACCTCGATATGCGCGGTGACCTTGCCCTTGGCGCGGTCAAGCTGCTTGACCATCGCCTTTTCCATGATCTTCATGCCCTGCTTGGTGAAGGCTTTCTTGGCAAAGGCGCTGATCTCCGCGTCCTCGACCGGCAGGATGCGGTCCATCACCTCGACCACGGTCGTCTCGGCCCCCAGCGTGTTGTAGAAGCTTGCGAATTCGATGCCGATCGCGCCCGAACCGATGACCAGCAGCTTCTTGGGCATCCGTGGCGGCTGCAGCGCGTGCTTGTAGGTCCAGACCAGATCGCCGTCCGCCTCGAGCCCCGGCAACTCGCGCGCGCGGGCGCCGGTGGCGAGGACGATGTTCTTGGCGGTCAGTTCCTCGGTGCCCTTGTCCGTCTTGACGCTGACCTTGCCCTTGGCGGGCAACGTCGCCTCGCCCATCACCACGGTCACCTTGTTCTTCTTCAGCAGGTGGCCGATGCCGCCGGACAGCTGCGCGGCAACCCCGCGCGACCGCTTGACGACCGCGTTCAGGTCATAGCCGATCTTTTCCGCGCTCAGGCCGAAATCCTTGGCGCGCTCCATCAGATGGAACACCTCCGAGGATCGCAGCAGCGCCTTCGTCGGAATGCAGCCCCAGTTGAGACAGATGCCGCCCAGGTGTTCGCGCTCGACAACCGCCGTCTTCAGGCCCAGCTGAGCCCCGCGGATGGCGGCGACATAGCCGCCGGGGCCCGCGCCGATTACGATCAGATCAAAGGATTGTGCAGCCATGAGTACCCCTCGGCGCCGGTGGTTCGAAAAACTAGTTTACCGTTAAACTAAATTCCCCAACGCATCAACCGCCCCGTTCCGCGACAAATATGACGCAGGGTCCGGAAACGGGTTTCGCGCGGATTCCAGCCTATACCTGCGCCCGATGAATGGCTAGAACATAAGGCGTCGGCACGTCGCTGGCGCTGAAATCTGTTTGCAAATTATTGAATTGAAAGGCTTGTCATGGCCAAAACGCTCAAGGACTTGTTGCTCGCCCTGCTCAACGCCACCCTGCTTCTTTTGGCATTGTGCCTGTTTCTTGCGTGGAAAGTTTCCTCGACCATCGACGGGCTGGCCGCCACCTTCGCCCAGAACCTCCAGATGGTTGCGCCCCTGCGTGAGGAAGCGCAGGCCGTCCAAGGCGAACTCCAGGGATTGCGAAAAGATCTCGAAGCGGTCCTGCAGGAAAAGGGCGAGGAACTGACTGCCGCCACACAACAGCGCATTTCGGGGATTCTCGATCGGGCCGAGACGGTCGAAAAACGGCTGCAGTCCGCGCAGATGCGCATCACGGAACTTGCCGACGCGCCCGAGGACCTGATCGACCACGCCATCGAGACATCGGTCGACGCCATTGCCGACCGCGCCACGGAAATCCGAGGCTGTACGCCCGCGTCCTAACCGGCCGTCTGCAACTCGCGCACGGTCTGACCGTAGCCGCCGCTGCTGACATAGGCGGCCTCTTGCTCGGTCGTCTCGCGATCCAGCGCCTCGTTGCGGTACGGGAACCGGCCGAACTTGCGGATCACCTCGCGATGCGCCCGCGCGTGCAGCAGGTTGCCCGGACCGGAGTCCGGCATCCGCTGGCACATCAGGCGCACGCAGCGTTCCTGATCGCACAGGTTTTCCGAATGCATCATCGGCATGTAAAAGAACTGCCGCGCCGGTTCATCGATCTTGAGGTCCCAGCCCTTGTCCACCGCACCTTTCGCCGCGGCAAGCGCGGCCCGGTCCGATGCGAACGCACGCGCATCGCCCCGGAACATGTTGCGGGGAAACTGATCCATCAGGATGATGTAGGCCAGTGAACCGCTCGGGTATGTCAACCAGAGCGAAAACCTGCCGTGGCAGGCCGCCTCCCACGTTTCGAGGAAACGGTCGCGAATCCGCGCATCCAACGCGTCATCCTGTGCGTACCACCCTTCGGGGCCAACCTCGTCCAACCAAAAACTCAATACTTCTTCAGGACCAACCATTGCCCTTGCTCCGTTGTTGTCCTCCCCCAGGGACGTATGACCATTAGAAGCTTATTTGCACAATTGTTACAGTAAAATCTTGCTACATTGGCGACACAAAGCTCGCCACTACGCCACATCTTGTGTCCCTTGTCCCTCCTGTTCGGCTTCGATGGCGACTTCCTGCGCAAGTTCAAGCGCAACCGGGGAAACAGTCGGGTAAATGGGCGACATTATCCCGGTCTCGTCAACAGGCACCGAGGCGCGCTGAGTCATCCGGTAAAGCGCATAGGCCGCCATGATCAGCAGCAGCGCGGCGATGATGAAAAAGAACCCCGCGGGACCCAAAACCCCATCGCCCATCAGCCAGCCGGTGACCAGCGGTCCGGCAATCGCGCCCAGCCCGTTGATGAAGATCAACCCGCCGGACGCGGCCGCCATGTCCTCGTAATCCAGGTAGTCGTTGGTATAGGCGATCAGCAGCGAATAAAGCGGGTTCGACATGCCGCCGATCGCGAAGGCCGCGACCAGAAGCATCGTGTACTGGCCGCCCAGGAACATGCCGACCAGTGCCCCCGCACCTCCGATGAGCGCCACCAGAAGGATCAGGATTCGGCGATCCATCCGGTCCGAGAACCAGCCGATGGGGTATTGCAGCAACAGCGCGCCTACATAGAAGGTGGCGACGAAGATCGACAACTCCACCAGCGTCAGCCCGGCCCGCGCACCGTAGACCGCGCTCATCCCGAACTGCGCCGAGAAGATGCCACCCAGAAGGAACATTCCGACGCATCCCAGTGGCGAAGTGTTCATCAGCTGCTTCAGCGTCATCGGCTTGGTCGTGTCGAAGGCCGGGGTCGGCGAAATCGAAAGCAGGATCGGCGCAAACGAGATGGAGACAAGGATCGAAGCGATCACGAAGGTCTCGTAACCCGCCGGATCTCCGACCAGCAGAAGCCCCTGGGCGCTGACGATGCCCAGCGTCTGCACGATCATGTAAAGCGACAGCGCCTGCCCCCGGTTCTCGTTGCTGGCGGCGTTGTTCAGCCAGCTTTCCGCGGTCACGTAGACGCCCGAGAAACAGAAACCGATCACGACCCGACCGATGGACCACGCGATCGGGTCGGTCAGCATCGGATACATGATCATCACCGCCGAGATGAATGAGGCCAGCGCCGCAAAGACGCGCACATGACCGACGCGCCGGATCATTTCCGGCGCCAGTTTAGACCCGCCGAGGAAACCGACGAAATAGGCGGACATCACGAAGGACATCTCGAAGGTGGTGAACCCTTCGATTTCACCGCGAACGCCCAGCAACGTGCCCTGCAGGCCGTTGCCGACCATCAGAAAACCCATTCCGAGCAGAAGCGCCCATGCGCTGGAAAGAACCTGAAGCATTCGGGGCCTCCGCAATCAGATTTCGTACTTCAAGGTGTTGCCCAATCAGACACCGTCATGACCGCGCTTGTCCACGACATTCGTGGGACACGGCCCCGGGAACGCGCCGCTCAGGGGATCAAAAGCGACGCATCGCCATAAGAGAAAAACCGGTACCTTGCCGCGACCGCATGGGCATAGACCCGCTTCATCCGGTCCTGCCCCATCAGGGCCGACACCAACATCAGCAGGGTCGATTTGGGCAGGTGGAAATTGGTCATCAGCGCATCGGTGACATGAAACCTGAAGCCGGGATAGATGAAGATGTCGGTGTCGCCTTCCCAGGCCGCAATCTCGCCGCCGCGCGCGGCGCTTTCGATCAGGCGCAGGGCGGTGGTTCCGACCGGGATGACCCGCCCGCCGGCCGCCTTGGTCGCGCGGATTTCGGCGGAGGCCTCGGCACTGACCCGCCCCCATTCGGCATGCATCTTGTGGGTGGTGACATCCTCGACCTTGACCGGCAGAAACGTGCCGGCCCCGACATGCAGCGTGACATGGGTAAGCGCGACACCGCGCGCAGCCAGCGCCTGCATCAACGCCTCGTCGAAATGCAGCGACGCGGTGGGGGCGGCGACCGCTCCGGAATGGCGCGCCCATATGGTCTGATAGTCGGTCTTGTCGCGTTCGTCCGCCGGCCGCTTCGCGGCGATGTAGGGCGGCAGCGGCATCGCGCCCGCTTCCTCCAACGCGCTGTCAAAGTCGTCGCCGGTCAGGTTGAAACGCAGGTACGCCTGGCCGTCCGCGACCTTTTCCAGGGTGGCGCTCAGCTGCTCCGAGAACACGATCTCCTCGCCAAGCTTGACCTTCTTCAACGGTTTCAGCAGCGCCGCCCAGGTTCCATCGGCCTGCGGGTCGAGCAACGTGGCCTCGATCGCCGCCGCGACCGGTCCCTGCGCGCTGTGCCTGTGGCGGCGTCCGTTCAGCCGGGCCGGGATCACGCGGGTATCGTTCAGGACCAGCCGATCCCCCGGCCGCAGCCAGTCCGGCAGGTCGATCACGGTGGAATCGGTCACGTCATCCCCCTGCGCCACCAGCAGCCGCGCGGACGAGCGCGGGCTTGCCGGGCGGGTGGCAATCAGGTCTTCGGGCAGATCGAAATCGAAATCGCTGAGTTTCATGACCGCGCCTTATCGCGCCCCAACAGATTCGGCTACAGGGCCTTTCACCGGTCGCCGGTGCCCAACTCGAATGACCGCTCGTTCGCCGGCGGCTCCGGCACCTCGGCCCCCTGCCCGCCCCCCGGCACGCGCGGCGGCGGCGCGCGCATCAGGTCGCGAAGGAACACCGGCGCAAGCCCCGACAACGGGTTCACACCGACCTGCGGCGCCGACAGCGGCCCCCTGAGCGTATAGTTGAACGCGAACACGCCCTCGCCCTTGCGTGTCAGCAGGCTGCCGATGGCATTCACCATGTAGATCGGAGAAATCGCGCCCTGAAGATTCAGCCACTCCCTTTCGGTATCGATCCTTCCGTCGAAGGACAGGCCGATCGACGGCCCGACCGCGCTGCCGCTCAGCACGGTCACCTCCTGCGGGGCGATCCGCATCTTGCTGTCGATCGTGTTGAAGAAAATCCCCTGCCCCGACATTTCGTCCAGCAACCCCACGACGCTGATCGCGTTGAGCAGCGCCGCCATCGCCGGAGCGTCCTTGATCCGGGTATTGGTCATTTTCACGGCCGCGTCGTAGTGGCCCGGCCCGATCACCGGTTGCAACGCCAGCCGGAAATCGCCGCCATGCGCCTGGTTCAACAGCCCGGCGGACCGCAGAACCCCTCCGGCATCCTCCGATTGCAGGACCACCGCGCTGCGGTTTCCCTGGGGCGAGACCTGCCCCGAGACCGCCGTGCCGCCGTTGACCTGCGCGGTGAACGGCCCCTGAACCCCGCCCGTTGTCGTGAAAGAGCCGTTCAGACCCGTCATCGCGATCGTGTCGGTCACCTGCAGCCGGTTCAGCCGCACATCAAGGCGGGGTCCCGCGCCGCCGCCGCCGCCCGAACCAAAGGTCGCGCCCCGCATGTCGATCACGCCGCCAAGCACTCGGATGTCGGGCACCGACCGTCCCCGCGCCACCAGTTCGGCCGGAACCGACAACCAGTTGCCCAGTCGAAAGGACGAAAAGGATATCCGGTCCATCTGCGCGTCGTCGGTGAACGAAATGGTCCCGCTGGCGCGCAACCCGGCTGCGTCGATCTCCAGGGCGTCGACGCGCATCTGCTCGCCCAGCGTCACCTCGACACTCAGGTCGCCTCCGGTCTGCGGCGACTTGCGCCAGCCAAGCTCCGGGACGGACAGGCTGACGCCGATCAGATCCGACCGGGCTGACAGCGCCGGCGCCTCGCCACCGCCCAGATCGACCGTCACGTCCGCCTGTCCCTGGCCGGTCAACATGCCGTTGGGCAGGCCGGCGTGAATCTCCTCCATCAGCCTCGGCGACAGTTCGATCTGCCCGCTCAACCGGCTTCGCGCACCCTTGTCGCCACCGATCGGCTGGCGCCAGGTCGCGGTCATCGGAACCGCCCCGAACAGGCCGCTTCCCGACAGGGCGATCTGCGTCTGGTCCCCGTTCACCTCCAGGCCGTCGGCGCTGACCGTGACGCCGGGCACCAGCTTGTCACTGCGCACATCGCTCACGGTGCCGGTATAGTGGAACCGCATGTCGTGCAGTTTCAGCTTGTCCCTCAGCGGCAAGGACAGCGTTCCTTCAAGGTTGACCATTCCCTCGGCCAGATCCACCGGCTGACCCGCCTTGGACATGACCTCGAGCGGGGGCCGGTCCAGAAGCGACAACGCCGCGGTGACGCTCCCGCTGGCCCTGATCCGCGCGATGCCGGGGGCGGATTTCGGTATTCCGACATCCGGGATAATGAAAGACGTGCCCGCCGCGTTCACCGCGCCGCCCTCGTCGGGAACCACCCAGCCACGATGGGCAGTGACCGAAAAGCGCCGGCCCACGAGGCTTGCCTGCCCGCGCGCATCCACGACCGGAGGCAGGGTCTTCGCGAACTTGATCCGCGCCTTCTCGAAATCGAAATCCGCATAGATGTTCGGCTTCTCGCCGGGCCGCAACCGCAACGCCAGGTCCAGATCCTTCAGCTGCCCGTCGGTCAGGTTCTCGGTCACCCATTCGCGCGGCTTGGCAGCGACCTTCTCGGGCCAGTAACCCAGAAGCTGCTCTGGCGTCATCCGGTCGATGCCCGCATCCAGATTGACGTCCCATCCCGCGGGCGAGCCGGTAAGGTCCCCGGTCAGGCGCAACATGCGGTCATCATGCTCGACGACCATCTGGCCCAGTTGCAGCCGGAACGGCGCCAGCTTCATCTGGAAATCGATCTCGGCGCTCGAGAGTTCCAGAGGGTCGGGAAAGACCCCGGCGGGGTTCACGCGGATACCGGACAGCTTGAACTGCGCGGAAAGGGATTTCAGGGTTCCGGTCTCAACCCCGTCGAGAATGGCCCGGCCATCCGCCTGCGCCGTCCCCCATGCCGAGACGATCGAAACCTCGTTGAAGCGCAGCGCCTGTTGCGAGGGTTCATAGGTGAAATAGGTGCGCGCGGCCTCGAACGGGATCGGCCGCGTTTCGGGGTTCGGCTGCAAGGCGCCCGCCCCGATCTGCAGGGTGGCAAAGACAGGCCCCAAGGCGCCGTTTCCGTCGATGCTGCCGCGCAGCGCCCCCGAGATCGGGGCACGCAGCACCTCGAGCCAGGCCAACGCCGGCCCCTGTCCCGCGATGTCCTCGGCGGCCAGGTCGGTCACCGTAACCCCGAACTGCGCCGCGGGCGAGCCGAGCGTACTGGAGTAATTCGCCTCGATCTCGCTGGAATAATCCCGGCCACTCAGCAGCGAGAACCCGGTCGCGATTCGGATGTCGCCCTGGCTGCGCGTCACCTGCACACGGCCGCTGTCCAGGGTCCAGGACCTGCCCTGCCGCAGATCGCGGTATTCCAGCGTGACGCCGTCCAGTTCAAACGACGTCAGCGCCGACAGGGCCGGCGACAGGAACAGGTCGTCCGACTGCTCGATCAGCCGCGGCAGGTTCGGCGCCCGCTCAACCGGCGCGCTGTCCGAACCGACCGTCAGCGAGAACACGCCGTCCTGATCCCGCAGCAAGGACACCTGCGCACCGCTCAGGAAAATCTGCTTGGGCTGGACATTGCCGCGCAGCAACGGCCGCATCGCAAGGCTTGCCTGCATGTCCGACAACTGCGCGATCTGCGATCCGTTCGCGTCGCTGATGGTCACGTCGCGCAGGCGCAGACGCGGCCGCCAACCTTCGTGAATGACGAAACTGACATCGCCAAAGCGGATCTGCAGCCCGCCGAGAACGTTTTCCACACGGGTCTCGACCCGATCCCGCAACCAGGCGGGCGCGTGCATCGTCTGCCCGATCACCATGAGCCCGGCGAAGACGGCCAGAATGATCAGAAAAAACACTCCGCGCATGGCCCAAAGCCCGGCACGGCGGCGGCGTGACCGGCGGGCCGGCCCCTGGCTGTTTGCCTTGGCCTCCGCGTCGTTCTGCCGAAGGATTTTTTTCCCTGAGTCTTTCAACTTACAAGCCCCGGCCTAATATGCAGAGCATTCAAACCCATGTTTCTGCCGGAGAAAACCTATGCCCGAAATTTCCGATCTCGCCCCCGAGTTCACCCTTCCCCGCGACGGCGGCGGCGAAGTGACGTTGTCGGACCTGCGCGGTCGTGCCGTCGTCCTGTTTTTCTACCCCCGGGATGATACTCCGGGCTGCACCAAGGAATCCATCGGTTTCTCGGAACGGCTCGCCGCATTTTCCGAGGCCGGCGCCGAGGTGTTCGGCATATCGCGCGACAGCGTCGCCAAGCATGACAAGTTCGTGGCCAAGCACGGCCTGACCACGCCGCTGTTGTCCGACGAAGGCTCGACCGTGTGCGAGGATTACGGCGTCTGGGTGGAAAAGAACATGTACGGCAAGAAGTATAAGGGCATTGAGCGGACCACTTTTCTGATTGATGCCGAGGGGCGCATTAACCGTATATGGCATAAGGTAAAAGTTCCCGGCCACGTAGACGAAGTGCTTGAGGCGGTAAAGGCTCTCTAGGCCATAGGCGGTATAGGGGCGGTAAAGCGCCGCAAGAAAAGGGCGACCCGCTTGAGCCGCCCTTCTCGTTTGTAAGGTCGCTGATGTTTCACTCCGGTTTCCGGACCAACTGCCAAGACTCAATCTCGTTTTCCGCTCGTGAGTAAGCAGATATTAACCAATCACGAACCTCGTCATGGTAGGAAGACCCGATAGCGCGGGTAACGTCTAGAGCCTTTTCACCAAAGAATTTCGTCATATCGTCGTCCAAGCCAGTCATCAGCACAGAAAAAGAGCCAAGTGGCAACTTGTCCGGGTCATGAAACTGAACGTACCAGACGTCTGGGCCATCCAGTATCTTGCCGACTTCCTCGCGCGCATAGACTTTCAGGGTGACATGTTGTGATGCGTTGGATTCAAAGTTTTCGTGAACAAAACTCATCTCGCCGCCTCCGCTTCGAAGGCGAGCTTCAACGCCGCAACCTTGGGTTCCGAAAGACCCTGTTCCTTAGCCCGTTCAGCAACGCTTTCAGGAGTGTCGTTTTTGTAATCAACACAGAAGATGGGACCATAATAGTCTCGTCCGTGTTCTGGATGGTTGTACCAGAGCCAGAACGCATCACTGTAGTCGCCGTTTTCATCTTTACCGACGTCCGGCTCCCACCAAGTGGTGTCGTCTATCTTGTATTGTGGGGCTGAATCTAACATACAGCCACCCTCCTTTGTTTCAGAGATGTAAGCTGTATGCGTGAAGGCAGAATTGCCAACCGTGGGGGCCAGTCCAGCAGGTTTTGGTGATTCTGTCCAGCGGTCAGAGGCCGCCGCTAGGCCCTCTCGCCGCGTTCGTTAGGGATAGGGTAGCCCGGAACGTACGAACACCCCGAGAGGGCTTGCTCCGGGGTGCTCTGGCGGTGTTTTGATAGTGGGTTGGGGTACTAGGCGGCGTTCTCGCGCTCAGCCGCTTCCTGCCCGTAGCAATCAGCGGCACCACAATCGCAGCGCGCACCCCGCTTGGTGAAGCCACGCAGCACCTGTCTATGCGGTCCGTTGCGGTGATGATGGTTGGTCACGGGTTGCAACTCAAAGATCAACTCGGCCTCACGCAGCCTTGCACGGGCCGGACACTGGTGGGTCTCAAGGATCACCACCTCGACGTCTCGGCCCTGTACGTGGGAATCCCGCCCCCATCAGCCGCAGAACGGCGAAGACAGCGAGTGTGAGACCGGACCCAGCGGCCACAGACGCAACAACAATTTGCCACGGCGACCAGCGGGTCTTTGCTAGGTCGTGCATGGCCTCGGTCGTCAACCGCAGTATTTCGGCCTGCGTTTTGTCGGGCTGGGTCATGCCGCACCCTTCTCAGCCTTGGCCTCACGCGCCTTGGCCAAGATCTCCTTGCGCTTCCGCATGTTCGGGGATGCCGCCAGTTTGTTGATCTTGGCTTCTGCCGCATCGACCAACTGACTCATCATCGACGCCGACCGTTGATTGATTATGTGGCGTTCGACTACCAGCTGACCGACAGCGTTTTCGGTCAACGGATAGCCGACCATCGCCAGGAACTCAGCCTGATCCTCCTTTAGAACCCAGCCGTCACCACCGGCGAGGTGTATCTCCCTGAGACCACGCAACCGCTCGATGCGACCCAGAGCATTCAACTCCTTGTTTTCGCTCATTTTCGTAACTCCAGTACAACAGACTGGAGTCCACGATAGCGGCGCGAATACGGGCAAAATAGCGGTAACAAATAGGGGGTTATTTATTAACGGGTGTCGGGACCCACGATGCGCTGCAACCGGTCTGGCGTGACACCTTTCAGCGAGGCAAAGAACCGGGGGTCGTCGGCTATCACCCGCAAGGCTGCGTTGTAGCGGCTCAGTTGTTCACCACGTTCGTCGGCCTCAATCAGCGCGTTCTCCACGCGCAGGAGTAGTACTGCGTCGCGTTGGGCGTAGCTGGGCCTTCCCCGCCTACGGGCGTTTTCGAGGCCGCTCCGCGCTGCTCCGAGGGCTTCAGCGGCCTGTATTAGCTCCTCTCGCGCCTGAGACGACAACGAAGCCCATACTTGCGCCATCGCCGGGGTTTCCGAAAGCACGGTCCACGGAACTTCGTCGGGATCGACGTCCTCCCACCATCTGATTTCATGTTCAGCCACTGGCTTAGTCATTGGCGCGAACCTCCAACGACATTACATCAGCTCCTGCCCCAAACAGCAACGACCGCAGCCGGGTTGCGTAGGCATCCGTGATCGGACGCAGGCGAGCCAACCGCCGAGCGTGGTCATAGGCACCACTGACCGCATTGCCAACACTGTGGCCTATCAGCATTTCCTCATCATGCCATCCGCCGGGGTGCATGGTTTCCCCGAGCCATGTGCGCATCGTGCGGCGCAGATCATGCGGGGTGGCGTCTGGGGGAGCCACCTCGCGCCACCGTTGGTTACAGCTATTCGGCGCGAAATGGTTCCCCTTGTGGCCGACGAACACAAACGGGCAGTCTGTGTAGCGGGTGTTGCGTTCAGCAATCGCCGCTTTCCAAACGTCCACCGCAAAGGGGCTGAGCGGCAGATGTAGGTCTCGGGCATCGCGCCGCGACCGAGCGGTTGCCTTTCGCCCGTCTGCTGCCGGAATGACAATTCGGGGTCCGTCGTCCACGGCACCGACTGTAGCGACCGGGTCAAGGCCGAGGTGGCTGAACTCCACACGGCACAGAGCACCAATCCGTAAACCGGTGATGAGGCTTAACTGGAAGATGCGCCCGGACGGACCCATCGCTTCCCATTGCGGCCACATATCACGAACCTCGGTCTGGGAAAGAACGCGGTTGCGGGACTTCATGCGGTTCCGGCCTTCTATGGTCAGGTCGCGCGCAACCTCGTATCCTAGCATCCAGCCCCACCCCTTGCTCGAAGGCGTCCCTACGCTCGCCTGCCGCCATAGCGCCGTTAACAGCTGGGCTATACGGATAGCACGGCTTCGCCCGTCTCGCCCCTCCCTCCGCTTGGCGCCGAGGTAGTCGTCAATGACGGCCTGTAGCTGTGGCCGGGTAACAGACCCCATAGGCAGGTGACCAAGGTTCGCGCGGATCAAAGCAAACTCATTCAGGAACGTGTGGGTGGTGGCGGTGGTCCAATCACCGCTGCGTTCGTCAACGAAACGATCTATTGCGTCACTGACCAACCGAGAGTGAACTGCGGTCTGGTTGACTGCTTTCTCTGCTTCGCGCTCCAACGCCGGGTCTTGCCCTGCGTCGAGCATCTTACGAACGCGCCGCATTTCATCCCGAGCTTCATCCAGTGACATCTCCGGATAACGACCAAGTGTGATGCTTTTGGTGTTGCCCCATTTGCCGGTCAGTGGGTTTTTCAGTTTGTACTGGTGGCGGAACAGGACGTTGGTGGGGCTGATTGTCACCATCAAGCCGGGTGCGCGGCTGTCGCGTAGCACTGTCTTACCTGCCTCAATTCGGCGGGCTTCCGTTTCTATTGTCCGCAGAGTCAACGGTATTGCTGTCTGCCGTGGCATACCTGTATTCCTTTCAATAGGCGGTAAACGGGCGGTAAGGCGACCGATAAGCGGTAACAATAAACGCCCTATAGGTCAACTGTATATACGGTGCATATACGTTAAAGTAAAGGCTTTACAGATACTTACGATAAAAACTATTGAAAACCTATAGGCCACCAATAGTTACAACAGGGTACGGCAAGAAATCCATGGGAATCGAGCGTTCGACGTTTCTGATCGACGCCCGGGGCCGGATCGCGCGCATCTGGCGCAAGGTGAAGGTGCCCGGCCATGTGGACGAGGTTCTGGAGGCCGTGCGCCGCCTGAACTAGGCGCGGCTCCCTCGACCCGGCCGCTGAACCGGGCTATCACCCGCCCCGAAAGGCCAAGACCGGAGTGTGAGCGTGCCCCAGACCCTGACCCAGATGGCGACCGACGTGCTGCTGACCGGTGACGGGCGCGCCAAGACCGCGCTGTCGCGCAGATACGCCGCCGAATGGTTCGCCTCGCGCGACGGCGCCGCGACCGCGATCGAGATCGGGACGGCGAATCCCCCGCGGCATCCGGCCCGCCCGGACAAGCCCGAACTGCTGTCGCCGCGCCAGGTACCGAAACGGCGGCCCGGTTCCGAAGCGGGGCGGATCGCCCTGCTGCACGCGGTGGCGCATATCGAACTGAACGCCGTGGACTTGCATTGGGACATCATCGCGCGATTCGGCCATGTGCCGATGCCCATCGGGTTCTACGACGACTGGGTGAAGTGCGCCGAAGAGGAATCGCGCCATTTCGAGATGGTCTGCGATTGCCTCGAAGCGATGGGCAGCCACTACGGCGCCCTGCCCGCCCATGCCGGAATGTGGCGCGCGGCCGAGGACACCGCCGACGACCTGATGGGCCGGCTGGCGGTGGTTCCGATGGTGCTCGAAGCGCGCGGCCTGGACGTAACGCCCGGAATGATCGAAATTTTCCGCAGGGCCGATGCGCAACAGGCGGTGAAGGCGCTCGAGGTGATCTATGCCGAAGAGGTCGGCCACGTCGCCTACGGATCCAAATGGTTCCACTTTCTGTGTGGGCGTGAAAATGCCGATCCAAAGGATGTGTTTCACGAACTGGTGCGACGCTATTTTCACGGCGCCCTGAAACCGCCGTTCAACGAGGAAAAAAGGGCCGAAGCGGGTCTGCCGCCGGATTTCTACTGGCCCCTGGCCGAAGATCTGCCGCCCCCCGGAAAAAGCGGAAAGTTGCGCTGAATTCCCCCGTTTGACGCTAGGTAATCGGCGAAAATTCGCCCACCGTAAGCGCGAATTTTCCGCCGGTTCCGACCGGAAGGTTAACAAACTTGCCCTATTGCCCCCCCGTCGGTATGCAGGCGGCCCAAGGGTCGGGTGTCCACTCACGACCGGCCTTGAAGGGGATAAAAGAGGAAGGGCGCGTGCGAACACGTCTGGCGATCAGAATTCACGCTCTGCTTGAGAAGCATCTTCCCGAGCGCAGAGTGTTTCTCAAATCCGACAGTGACACACGGTTCATTCGGCTTCGATCCGAAACTCAGCTCGTCGCCGTTGCTGGCGTCGCGACCATGGTCGCCTGGACCATCGTCGCCACGGCGATCCTGCTGATGGACAGTATCGGTTCGGGCAATTTCCGCGAGCAGGCTCGGCGGGACCAGGCCACGTATCAGGAACGCCTGAACGTCCTGTCCCGGGAACGCGATGCCCGCGCGGAAGAGGCGCTGGCGGCTCAGGCCCGCTTCAACGCCGCGCTTGAACAGATATCCGCCATGCAGTCGGAACTGCTGAAATCCGAAAACCGCCGCCGTGAGCTGGAAACCGGGATCGAAGTGATCCAGACCACCTTGCGCGCAACAATGAAGCAGCGCGAAGACGCCCGGGCGCTGTTGGCAAGACTCGAGCAGGATACGGGCGAGGACGCCGCCGCTATTGAGACGGCGGCGTCTGCCCCGGTCCAGATGACCTTCATGACCGAGGCGCTGCTGCGGACCGCACAGGAACGGGACGCGATTCAGGCCGACGCAAAGACCGCGCTGGATCAGCGCGACGAACTTGAGCTGGAGATCCAGCTGATGCGCGAGCGCAGCGACCAGATCTTCCGCCAGCTGGAAGAAGCGATGGCGATCTCGGTCGAGCCGCTGGACAAGATGTTCCGGCAGGCGGGAATGCCGACCGACCGGATCATCGAGGAGGTGCGTCGCGGATATAGCGGTGTGGGCGGTCCGCTGACCCCTTTATCCTTCAGCACGCGCGGTGAGGAACCGTCTCCGGACGAGATCCGCGCGAACAATCTGCTGCAGCAGATGGACCAGTTGAACCTGTACCGTATCGCGGCCGAAAAGGCCCCGTTCGCCAACCCTGTCAAGGCGGCCGTCCGCCATACCAGCGGCTACGGATACCGCCGCGATCCCAAGACGGGCGGCCGGCGGATGCACAACGGTTCGGATTTCGCCGGCGCGCATGGCACCGACATCTTTGCGACAGCCGACGGCGTCGTCACGCATGCTGGCTGGCAATCGGGTTTCGGACGGCTTGTGAAGATCAAGCACGCCTTCGGGATCGAGACGCTTTACGCCCATAACACCAGCATCCGCGTCAAGGTTGGCCAAAGGGTCTCGCGCGGGGATCATATTGCTGATATGGGTAGCACCGGACGGTCGACAGGCACGCATCTCCACTACGAGGTGCACGTGAATGGAACACCAGTAAACCCAATGACATACATCAAGGCTGCGAAAAATGTTTTCTAAGAGCAAAATCAACGAGCCCGCATCCAAGGCACCCGAAGCCGCCAAGCCCGCGGCACCCGCGGCGCCGGTCTCATCCCCCGCCCCGACCGAGACGAAGGCCAGCACGCCCAAACCCAAGCCGCCGGCATCCGTCCTGTCCTCGGACCTGCACATCACCGGCAACATCAAGACCACCGGCGACATCCAGGTCGAAGGCACTGTCGAAGGCGACATTCGCGCCCATCTGCTGACCATCGGCGAAACCGCCACCATCAAGGGCGAAGTGACCGCCGATGACGTGGTGGTGAACGGCCGCATCGTGGGCCGCGTCCGCGGCCTGAAGGTGCGCCTGACCTCGACCGCACGCGTCGAAGGCGACATCATCCACAAGACCATCGCCATCGAAAGCGGCGCCCATTTCGAAGGCTCCGTCCAGCGACAGGACGATCCGCTCAATCCGGGCCGCGCCGCCAACAAGGCATCGGGCAACCCGGCCGCGGCAACGGCCGAAGTCAAACAGTAAGACCGCAAGGTCCCGGCCCGGCCGGCACCAATCAAGCGCGCTGCAGGGCAACCTGCGGCGCGTTTTTTGTTGGCCTGACGCCTCTGCGCGCGCCCGCAATCTGCCCGATGCAGCGGTCGGCGCCGATATTTCTTCCCAAAACGTGCAGGCGATGCCTACTATTTCTCATCAACTTTGGGAGGAAAGCATATGTCATCAAAGCTCTTGGCGGAATTTTTCGGCACGTTCTGGCTGGTGCTGGGGGGATGCGGCAGCGCCGTACTTGCCGCCGGCGTGGCCGATGTCGGCATCGGTTGGCTGGGCGTCGCCTTCGCCTTTGGCCTGACGGTCCTGACCATGGCCTTCGCGGTCGGGCACATCTCGGGCGGGCACTTCAACCCCGCCGTAAGTCTCGGCCTGATGATCGCCGGCCGGTTCGAAGGCAAGGACCTGCTTCCCTATTGGGTCGCGCAGGTGATCGGGGCGATTGCGGCAGCCACCGTGCTTTACGTGATCGTGTCGGGCGCGCCGGATTTCGCGGGCGTCGGCTCGTTCGCGTCCAACGGCTACGGCAGCGCCTCGCCGGGCGGGTATTCCCTGATGTCGGCCCTCGTGATCGAGATCGTCCTGACAGCCTTCTTCCTGTTCATCATCCTCGGCGCCACCTCCTCGGGCGCGCCAGCCGGGTTCGCGCCGATCGCCATTGGCCTCGCGCTGACGCTGATCCACCTGATTTCGATTCCGGTGACCAACACTTCGGTCAATCCCGCCCGTTCTACCGGCGTGGCCCTGTTCGCAGACAGCCCGGCGCTGGCGCAACTGTGGATGTTCTGGGTCGCGCCGCTCATCGGCGGAGCCATCGGCGGCCTGGTCTGGAAGCTGGTTTCGACCGAGGATTGAGCCAGACGACCTCTTTCGCCGCGTGATCCGAGGACATGCGGCGAAAACCGCCAAGCCCCGACGCCCCCCTGCCTGACCGCAAATGTGCTATGCTGATCGCATTGAAACAGTACATTTGGAGGCACCCGACATGACCCCGGAGATGCGCAGCACGTTGTCCATCGCGCGGCTGACACACTATTTTTCCATTGTCCGGACAACTTTCTTTTTGTTCGTCGCCATCGCAGCCATTCTCATTCTCGGGCCGCAAGAATTTTCGCTCGCATTGGCGATGCTGGTGGTGGCCACGACCGCCTTCGGGATACTTGCCGGCAACACGGCACTGGAGGACATCGAAAACCTGAGAGCGGACCTGTCGCCCGAGGTGGCCGATACGAATTACGGCAAGGGCATCAAATCGCGGAACATGCCGATGTTCAAGGCGCTTTCGGCGGGACTGATCGGCTTGACCGGGCTGGCTCAACTGCTCGCCATCCTGTTCTGAGCGGCGGGCGCGTCATCGGCCAAGCATCCATTGACCGTCCGGCCAGAAGGCGTGGAAGGCGAAGGCGAACATGACGTCATGCACCACGTCGCGGCCGCGCCCGTCCCTGACCCGTATCGACCCCACATCGCGGCCCTTGCCGATCTGCCCGGCGTCAAGCGCCGAGGCCTGTCCCGCGACCCACGAGATCCGCACCCCGGCCTCGCTGATCTCTCCGGCCTGGCTGAGCCGCGTCAGGGGCCAAGCCCTGTCGCCGACCCGCACGACGCGCTCCAGCGGATGAATTCCGTGCGGCGGCAGCTCGCCCGAGTACAGGAACGGCCTGCGCGAACTGTCATAGCCGCGGTACGGGTTGCGTCCGTAGTCGCGGTTGTATGCGGGCTCGGCCATGACCAGGCCGTCGGGGTTGCGCGCGGTGAACTGCTGCCAGCTTTCCATCCAGGATGGCAGCATCTTCAGCTGCGTGCCCGTAAGCTTGCCGACGATGGCCTCGCCGACCGCCTGCTGCCACCAGCTCTGGGTCTGGCGGTCATACATCACCATGTCCGAATGGCGCAGCTTGCCGCTGACGCCAAAGGTCAGCACGCCCGCCCGGGTGCGCCGGTCGAAGGTGACGGCCGAGTTGCACAGCGGGCAATAGGTCACCGCGACCGGAATGCCCCCCACCCGGTCGTTCACGATCTCATGCCACATCAGGTAGCGGATCGGATAGGCACGAGGTTTCTGCCCTCCGATCGCGACGGTTATCACCGGCTCCGTGGGCCCGATGCGAGTCTCGTCACGGGCATGCAGAAACTGCGGGTCATCGATCGCCGGAATCCCGTCCTTGGGCGGCCCGCCCGACAGGATCTCGGCCCAGTTGGTGACGCTGGTGCGGTTGAAATCGGTTTCCGGCCATTCGTGACGCCAGCGTTCGGGGCTGGCCTGCAGCATGGTGGCCGTGAAAAAGACGATGAGAAGCGAGAGAAAGCGCATGGATCCGATCCGTTCCGATGCGCAATGATGGAGTGCAATGGACCAACCGGAACAGCCCACTGCACGCACACGTGAAGGTCCGTGTGCCTGCCTGAACCCCCGGCGCCGCGTCGCCGGCGCCGGGGTCCGTCGTCATTCCGTCACGGTGACCGTCTTCATGACGTCGGGCTGGCCGATGACGGCGCCGTTGGGGCCGGTGCCGCGCTTGATCGCATCTACGACATCCATGCCGTCCGTGACCTTGCCGACAACCGTGTAGTCCCCGTCAAGGAAGGGCCCCGGCGCGAACATGATGAAAAACTGCGAGTTGGCGCTGTCGGGGTCCTGCGCCCGCGCCATGCCCACGACGCCGCGGTCATAGGTGATGTCCGAGAACTCGGCCGGCAGGTCGGGACGGTCGGATCCGCCGGTGCCGGCGCGGCGCATGTCCTCGCCCAGCTTGCCGAACTGCACGTCGCCCGTCTGCGCCATGAAGCCGTCGATCACGCGGTGAAAGACCACCCCGTCATACTTGCCTTCCGCAGCCAGGGCCGCAATCTGCTCGACATGCTTGGGCGCGACGTCCTCGAAAAGATCGACGGTGATCGTGCCGTTGGCGCCCTCACCTTCGACCTGGATCTCAAGCCCGGTGGCCAGCGCGGGGCCGGCCAGCAGGGTCAATGCGGCGGCCAGCTTATACATCGGCGGCCACCTTGACGCTGATCATGCGGTCCGGGCTCGCGGGCGGCTCGCCGCGGGTGATGGCGTCCACATGCTCCATCCCCGAGACTACCCGGCCATAGACGGTGTATTGGCCGTTCAGGAAATGGTTGTCCTTGAAATTGATGAAGAACTGGGAATTGGCCGAGTTCGGATTCTGCGATCGCGCAGCGCCCAGCGTGCCCCGGTCGTGCGGCAGCTTCGAGAATTCGGCCGGCAGGTTCGGCAGCGACGACCCCCCGGTGCCCGCCATGCGGATGTTGAAGCCGTCCTCCATGTCGCCGTGCTGCACGTCGCCTGTCTGCGCCATGAAGCCGTCGATCACCCGGTGGAACGCCACGTTGTCGTATTCGCCGGCACGCGCCAGTTCCTTCATGCGCTCGGAATGCTTGGGCGCCACGTCCGGCAAAAGCTCGATGACCACCTGGCCGCCCTTGAGTTCGATGATGATGGTGTTTTCGGGATCCTTGATCTCGGCCATTGGGCCCTCCTGTCTTTGGATGTTGCGCAAATACCTATGCCTCAGCCGCGCGAATGCCAAGTGACGCATTGACCTCTGCGCGAAATGCAGGAAAAGAACCGCCCAAATCCTTTCAACGCAGCGGAGCGGACGCGATGGGCTGGAAAACACTCGACGACATGGACCTGAACGGCAAGCGCGTGCTGGTGCGCGTGGACATCAACGTGCCGATCGTGGACGGCGTCGTGACCGATTCCACCCGCATCCGCCGCATCGCCCCCTCCGTTCGCGACATCCTGGCCGCGGGCGGCAAGCCGATCCTGCTGGCGCATTTCGGCCGGCCTGGCGGCGAGCGGCGCGAGAACCTGTCGCTGAAACAGCTGATCCCGACGCTGGAACGCGCCTTTGAAACCAAGGTCCGCTTCGCCGCCGACTGCGTCGGCCCCGCTGCGGAACTGGCCGCCGAGTCCCTGCAGCCGGGCGAAGTCCTGCTGCTGGAGAACACCCGGTTCCACGCCACCGAAACCAAGAACGATCCCGAACTCGCCGCCGGAATGGCGCGCCTGGGCGATGTCTTTTGCAACGACGCCTTCTCGGCCTCGCACCGCGCGCACAGTTCGACCGAGGCGATCGCGCGCCTGCTTCCCGCCTGCGCCGGGCGCCTGATGCAGGCGGAACTGCAGGCGCTGGAAAGCGCGCTGGGCTCGCCCGAACGTCCGGTGACGGCCGTCGTCGGCGGCGCCAAGGTATCGACCAAGCTGGAACTGCTGGGCAACCTGATCGAAAAGGTGGACTACCTGGTGATCGGCGGCGGCATGGCCAATACCTTCCTGGCCGCCAAGGGATACCATGTCGGCAAGTCCTTGGCCGAACGCATCATGAAGGACACCGCCGCCGAGATCATGGCCAAGGCCGAGGCCACGGGCTGCAAGATCGTTCTGCCCAGCGACATCGTCGTTGCGAAGAAATTCGAATCCGATGCGCCGCACGAGGTGCTGCCCGCCGACAAATGCCCCGAGGACGGCCTGATCCTCGACGCCGGTCCGGAAAGCGTCGCCAGGATCGTCGAAATCTTCGGGCAGAGCCAGACGCTGATCTGGAACGGCCCCCTGGGCGCATTTGAACTGGAACCGTTCGACGCCGCCACCAACGCCGCCGCTCTCAAGGCCGCCGCCCTCACCCGCGCCGGCAAGCTCACGTCGGTCGCTGGCGGCGGCGACACGGTCGCCGCGCTGAACGCCTCGGGTGCGGCCGGCGATTTCACGTACATCTCCACCGCAGGCGGCGCATTCCTGGAGTGGATGGAAGGCAAGACCCTGCCCGGCGTCAACGCGCTGAACGGAAACTGACGCCGGGCACGGCACAAGCGTTTCGCGCGGTCAGCGCCGGATGGTTCGGCGCAACCCTTCTGTGTCCGAGCGTTCCGGTCTTGTCCCATGCACGACCGGGCTGCCGCCATCCGGCCCATCGTCATCATCGTCATCGATGATGGCGCTGCGCATGTCTTCGATGTCCGAACTGTGCATCCAGCGCAGCCCGGTCGTGCGGTAAACGACGTCGAACATGTCTGATCCTCTCTGTCTGAAGCGTCAGCCCGATCCGGCGCTCTGCGCGCGCGGCGCCAGGGCGTCGAGCGTGCGCAGGATGCCTTCGTGCCGCGCAAGATCGTCCTTGATCCGCAATTTGCGGCGCTTGAGTTGCTGCAGCGTCGTGCTGCAGGGCGCAGGACGCTTGAGTTCCTCCACGATCCGGGCCTTAAGCTCCGACTGCCGTTGACGCAGCTTGGCCATGCGGACCTTCAGTGAGAATTTCTTGACGCGCGGACTGTACTTCATGGTGCCTCCCCTGGTTTGAAAATGACGTGTTTCGGTGTTCGCAATTCAAATATGGGAAGTGCAGGTCTTTAAACGAGACAATGCAATGATGATTTAGGATAGGAAAAACCTATCCAACACCGGATCCGCCCCCATGACGTCCGAAATCACCCTGCGCCAGATCCGCTATTTCGAAACCTTGGTCCGGGTCGGCCAGTTCCGGCGCGCGGCGCAGCAACTGGGTATCAGCCAGCCGTCGCTGAGCCTGCAGATAAGCGCCTTCGAGGACGCGCTGGGCGTCCGGCTGCTGGAACGCCATCGCAGCGGGCTGATCCTGACGCCGGAGGGGCGCGATGTGGCGGAGCTGGCCGAAAAGGTCTTGCACCAGGTCGAAGGCCTGGCCAGCTATGCCACGCCGCTCCGCGACGGGCTGCGCGGCACGTTGCGGCTGGGTTCGACCCCGACGATCGGCCCATACCTTCTGCCGCACGTGCTGAAGCGCCTGCATGCCGCGCATCCCGACCTGCGCCTGCTGGTGCGGGACGGAGCGCCGCGCGAACTGGCCGAAGACCTGGCCGCAGGTCGGCACGACATGATCCTCACCCAGCTTCCGGTGCAGGGCGAAGTCTTTCGGATCCGCCCCCTGTTCCGTGAACCGCTGCATCTGGCGGTCGCGCCGGAACATGACCTCGCCGGGCGCACCCGGGTCGAACGCGCCGAACTGGCCGGGCAAACCGTGCTCAGCCTCGGCCCGTCCTACCGCCTGCATCGGCAGATTGCCGACCTGTGCGAAGATGTCGGGGCGGTCCTGCGCACCGACTTCGAGGGCACCAGCCTGGATGCGCTGCGTCAGATGGTTTCGATGAACATGGGCGTCACGCTGCTGCCGGCGCTCTACGCGCAATCCGAGGTACAGGGGCGCGGCGGCGACGTTGCGGTGACCCGCCTTGGCGGCATGTACCGCAGCGTGGGATTGGTCTGGCGCAGCGCCAGTGGAACGCCCCGCGCCTTTGCTGATTTCGCCGCCTTGATCGACGCCGTGATCCGCCGGGATTTTGCGGGCGTCGTCACCCCGCAAGGATGAAAATCCGCAGCACCCGCAATATTTCGAGTCCGTTTGCAGAACGGGGATTCACAAGCCGAATCACCTGTGACATAGTGATTTCAGATGCCCGGCAAGGGCACGTTTCTTGAGGCAGTATTCATACGTGGTAACCAGAGTGTCCCGTTCCCATCGGCCCGGTTTGGGCTCAGTTCTCTTCTTCGCAGTTGCTTTTTCCCTGGGTGTCTATTTCACCTTCGCTGCGGTGCAGGGCGACTACGGCCTGTTCCGTCGGGTCGAGATCGCGGCGGAACGGGACGCCCTGTCGCGCGACCTCGGCAAGCTTGAAGCCGAGATCGCGAAAATGGAAAACCTGACCCGCCGTCTATCGGACTCCTATCTCGACCTGGACCTGCTCGACCAGCAGGCCCGCTCGGTGCTCGGCCTGCTGCGCGCCGACGAAATCGTCATCCGCTAGGCGGTCCGCAGCCCGGGCGGACGCTGCGTCACATTTCCCCTCGCCAGACCGGCCCAAATGCTTTATGAGATAGTTTAACGCTAAACTATCTTGCCGAAAGGGGGAGAGTGCCGGTATGGCCACGCGAAAAAGCTCAAAGAAACCAAATGTTTCAGCGGATGAACTGAAACACTATTACCGCGAAATGCTGCTGATCCGCCGATTCGAGGAAAAGGCAGGCCAGCTGTACGGCATGGGCCTGATCGGCGGCTTCTGCCACCTCTACATCGGCCAGGAGGCCGTCGTGGTCGGCCTCGAGGCCGCGGCCGAGGAAGGCGACAAGCGCATCACCTCCTACCGCGATCATGGCCACATGCTGGCCTGCGGAATGGATCCGGGCGGCGTGATGGCCGAACTCACCGGACGCACCGGCGGCTATTCCAAGGGCAAGGGCGGCTCGATGCACATGTTCTCGAAAGAGAAGCATTTCTACGGCGGCCACGGCATCGTCGGCGCGCAGGTGCCGCTGGGCGCGGGCCTCGCCTTCGCCGACAGGTACAAGGACAACGGCCGCGTCACCTTCACCTATTTCGGCGACGGCGCCGCCAACCAGGGCCAGGTCTACGAGACCTTCAACATGGCCGCCCTCTGGAGCCTGCCTGTGGTGTTCGTCATCGAGAACAACCAGTACGCCATGGGCACGGCGCAGGCGCGCTCGACCTCGACCAAGGACATCTACCACCGCGGCGAGGCGTTCGGCATTCCCGGCGAGATCGTCGATGGCATGAACGTGCTTGCGGTCAAGGAAGCCGGGGAAAAGGCGGTCGCCCACTGCCGCGCGGGCAAGGGCCCTTACATCCTCGAGGTCAAGACCTACCGCTACCGCGGCCACTCCATGTCGGACCCCGCCAAGTACCGCACCCGCGAGGAAGTGCAGAAGATGCGCGAGCAGCATGACCCGATCGAACAGGTCCGCGAGATGCTGCTGACCGGCAACCACGCGACCGAAGACGACCTCAAGGCGATCGACAAGGAGATCAAGGATGTCGTCAACAAGGCCGCCGATTTCTCGAAAGACAGCCCCGAGCCTTCGGTCGAAGAGCTCTGGACCGACATCTACGCCTGAGAGGACGAACAAGACATGGCAACCGAAATTCTGATGCCTGCGCTCTCGCCCACGATGGAAGAGGGCACCCTGGCCAAATGGCTGGTCAAGGAAGGCGACACCGTGAACTCGGGCGACATTCTGGCCGAGATCGAAACCGACAAGGCCACGATGGAGTTCGAGGCCGTCGATGAAGGCATCGTCGGCAAGATCCTGATCGGCGAAGGCACCGAGGGCGTCAAGGTCAACACCCCCATCGCGATCCTCGTCGAGGAAGGCGAAAGCGCCGACGATCTGCCCGAACCCAAGTCCGCGCCGGAAGACAGCGGGGACAAGGCTGCGCGGGACACCAGCGAACCGGCGGCAGCGGCTACCGAGGCTGCGCCCGCAGCGCCCAAGGTGGACCAGTCGCCCGACTGGCCTGCGGATGCGCAGATGAAACAGCAGACGGTGCGCGAGGCGCTGCGCGATGCGATGGCCGAAGAGATGCGCTCCGACGAGGACGTCTATCTGATGGGCGAGGAAGTCGCCGAATACCAGGGCGCCTACAAGGTAAGCCAGGGCCTGCTGGACGAATTCGGCGCGCGCCGCGTCATCGACACGCCGATCACCGAGCACGGCTTTGCCGGCATCGCCGTCGGTTCGGCGATGGCCGGGCTGAGGCCGATCGTCGAATTCATGACCTTCAACTTCGCCATGCAGGCAATCGACCAGATCATCAACTCGGCCGCCAAGACCCTTTACATGTCCGGCGGCCAGATGGGCTGTCCGATCGTGTTCCGCGGACCGAACGGCGCCGCCGCCCGCGTGGCCGCGCAGCACAGCCAGGACTACGCCGCCTGGTACATGCAGATCCCCGGCCTGAAGGTGGCGATGCCCTATTCCGCCGCCGACGCCAAGGGCCTGCTGAAAAGCGCGATCCGCGATCCGAACCCGGTGATCTTCCTCGAGAACGAGATCCTCTATGGCCGGTCCTTCGACGTGCCGCAGATCGACGACCTCGCCATTCCATTCGGCAAGGCCCGCATCTGGCGCGAAGGTTCCGACGTCACCATCGTCAGCTTCGGCATCGGCATGCAATACGCGCTTGAGGCCGCCGACAAGCTGGCCGAAGACGGCATCAGCGCCGAGGTGATCGACCTGCGCACCCTGCGCCCGATGGATACCGGCGCGATCATCAACTCGGTGATGAAGACCAACCGCCTGGTGACGGTCGAGGAAGGCTGGCCGCAGGGCTCCGTCGGCAGCTACATCTCGTCGGTGGTGATGCAGGAGGCGTTCGACTATCTCGACGCGCCGGTCATCAACTGCACCGGCAAGGACGTGCCCATGCCCTATGCCGCGAACCTGGAAAAACTGGCGCTGGTGACCACCGACGAAGTGATCGCCGCCGTCAAACAAGTGACCTATCGGTAAGGAGCGACACGAATATGCCCACCGAAATCCTCATGCCCGCCCTGTCTCCGACGATGGAGGAAGGCACGCTCGCCAAATGGCTGGTCAAGGAAGGCGACACCGTTTCCTCCGGCGACCTGCTGGCCGAGATCGAAACCGACAAGGCCACGATGGAATTCGAGGCCGTCGACGAAGGCATCGTCGGCAAGATCCTGATCCAGGAAGGCACCGAAGGCGTCAAGGTCAACACCCCGATCGCCGTGCTGCTGGACGAGGGCGAAAGCGCCGACGACATCTCGGCAGCGCCGGCCAAGGCGGCCGAGGCCAAACCCGAAGCCCCGGCAAGTGCCGAAGCGGCCCCCGCCAAAAGCGCCGAGGCATCCGCCCCGGCTCCGGCGGCGCCGAAGGCCGCCGATGGCGGGCGCATCTTCGCCTCGCCGCTGGCCCGCCGCATCGCGGCCCAGAAAGGTCTGGACCTGGCCCAGATCAAGGGTTCAGGCCCGCACGGGCGGATCGTCAAGGCGGATGTCGAAGGCGCGAAAGCCGCCGCTCCGGCACCAGCTGCCGCGCCCGCCGCCGCGGCGGCGCCTGCCGCGGCAACCCCGGCGGCAGGACCGTCGGCGGACATGGTCGCACGGATGTACGAGGGCCGGCCTTACGAAGAGATCAAGCTCGACGGGATGCGCAAGACCATCGCCGCGCGCCTCAGCGAGGCCAAGCAGACCATCCCGCATTTCTACCTGCGGCGTGAAATCAGGCTGGACGCCCTGCTGAAATTCCGCGCGCAGCTGAACAAGCAGCTGGAAGGTCGCGGCGTCAAGCTGTCGGTCAACGACTTCATCATCAAGGCCGTGGCCAACGCGCTTCAGCAGGTGCCCGAGTGCAACGCCGTCTGGGCGGGCGACCGGGTGCTGCAACTGAAGCCGTCCGACGTGGCCGTGGCCGTGGCGATCGAGGGCGGCCTGTTCACCCCTGTCCTGCAGGATGCCGACATGAAATCCCTCTCGGCCCTCTCGACCGAGATGAAGGATCTGGCGGCCCGCGCGCGCGAGCGCAAGCTGGCGCCGCATGAATACCAGGGCGGAACCTTCGCCGTTTCCAACCTCGGCATGTTCGGCATCGACAACTTCGACGCCATCGTGAACCCGCCTCATGCGGGCATCCTCGCGGTCGGCACCGGGATCAAGAAGCCGGTCGTGGGCGAGGACGGGGAACTGACCGTCGCGACGGTCATGTCGGTCACGATGTCCGTCGATCACCGGGTCATCGACGGCGCGCTCGGCGCGCAGTTGCTGCAGGCGATCGTGGACAACCTGGAAAACCCGATGGTCATGCTGGCCTGACGGGCTGCCCCGGACAAGAAAAAGCCGCCCCGGAACTCCGGGGCGGCTTTTCTTACTTGTAGCTTGAGGCCTACAGGTCCTTGCCCAGCATGTGATCCATGGAAATGGCCGGCTGGTCGCACCCCGCCTCTCCCACGATCTTCGCCGGAATCCCGGCCACGGTCTTGAACGGCGGCACCTCCTGCAGAACGACCGAGCCCGCTGCGATGCGGCTGCAGTTCCCGACCTTGATATTGCCCAGAACCTTCGCCCCGGCCCCGATCAGAACGCCGTTGCCGATCTTGGGATGACGGTCCTCTTCCTCCTTGCCGGTGCCGCCCAGCGTCACCGAATGCAGCATCGACACGTTGTCGCCCACCACCGCCGTTTCACCGATGACGATGGAATGCGCGTGGTCGATCATGATCCCCTTGCCGATCCGCGCGGCGGGATGAATGTCGATCCCGAAGATCTCCGAGCATCTCATCTGGAAGAAATAGGCCAGGTCGTGCCGTCCGCGCTTCCACAGCCAATGCGCCACGCGATAGGCCTGCATTGCCTGGTAGCCCTTGAAATACAGGATCGGCTGCAACAGCCGGTGACAGGCGGGATCGCGTTCATAGACCGCCATCAGATCGGCCCGCGCCGCCTCGAGCAATCCCGGATCGTCCGCATAGCCTTCGTCCACGATTTCCCGCAGGACCATCATCGACATCTCGTTCGAGCAAAGCTTGGCCGCGATCCGGTAGGACAACGCCTTGTCGAGGCTCTTGTGATGAAGAATGCAGGCGTGCACCAACCCGCCCATCAACGGCTCCTTGTCGACGGCCGACTGGGCTTCGGTGGTGATGCGATCCCAGACGGGATCGACGGGGGTCAGATTTCTACGCGTTTCAATCATGGCTTTCGGTCCTCTGCTCCGCCTAGAATACCCATCTAGGCGGCAAAAGGCCAAACGCAAACCCTTGATGTGCGACACAACGGAAATGAATGACTCGGAACTTGAACATTTTCGGCGCCTCATCCGCGAAAAGCTGACCGAACTGGAACGGGGTTCCAAAGCCGCGCGCGACGCGCAGGGCGTGGTCGAACTGGATCAGCAGGCGATCGGCCGCCTCAGCCGGATGGACGCGCTACAAAATCAGGCGATGGCCAAGGCACAGCAGGCGCGGCGCGATCTCGAGGCCAGGCGGCTCACCGCCGCCCTCCATCGGATCGACGAGGGCGAATACGGCTATTGCGAGGATTGCGGCGACGAGATCGCCCGGGGCCGCCTGGAACTCGATCTCGCGGCCAGCCGCTGCGTCAGCTGCGCGTCCGGCTGACGTGAAACCGGATCAGGTGACGCAGCACCAGTTCGAAACAGCTGCAATAGTGCGGATCGTCGAAACCGGGCTCATCCGCCAGCGCCCGCCTGCGCGCGGCCGACATCAGCGACCCGTTGCCGAAATCGGGATGCAGCCTGCCCGTCGCAGCCACGTGCCGATCCGCGATCTCAGCCTCGGTGATCATGCGGCGGCACAGCAAATCGCGCTCGGCGGGCGGAACGCCAAGCAGGACCCGTGCCGCCGAACTGACATCCCCGTGAAGCAGTGGGCGCATGATCCGGGTCACTCCACGGTCAGCCGGGCAAAGGCTCCCGGCCCGTATGTGGCCGATATCTGGGCCACCTCGACCTCGTACGCCCCCCAAAGCCCGTCCGAAGACCTTGCCGCCGAGTCATAGGTCCAGCCCGGCGTTCCCGTTGACACCTCCCGAACGACCCGCCCACCATGCCGCACCCGCAACAGGTAGGTTTCCCTTTCCTCGCCCAACGGAACGTCCAGGCCGCTCCAGTCATCGCCGTCAATCCGGGCGCGCCGGATCCAACTGAACGCGGTGCCATCGGCGGTCGCCTTGGCGACCAGATGCACGGGCGCATAAGGTTTCAGCCCGTTGCCATCGAAGGCCCGGATCAGGTGCGTGTAGGACGGATCGTCATATCCCCGCCGCGCGGGACCGATGCGATAGTGCTTCGCCACCCGACGCTCGGAACGCGCCAACCCGATCTGCGCGACCCGCCCGTCCAGCAGGACGAACATCGATCCGGCGGGCCAGACATCCGGCACAAGCGCGTCGCTGCCCAACTGGCCGCGCAATCGTCCGGACAGCGAATAGACTTCCGGCGCCAGCAGCTCCGCGGTGGCGAACTGGAAGACCTCCCAGTTTCCCGGTGTCCCGTCCCCGATGGCGGCCAGGTTCGCCCCGTTCAGGACAGCCGACCGAGACCGGGATTCCAGCGATCCCGCGACCAGCTTGACCTGCAGGGCGGGGCCTTCGTCCCACAACCCGGCGCTGGCCCGCGGCAGGGCGGTCTCGGTATAGCCGATCACGGCCCGGTCCGCGATGATCTCGCCCAGCGCATAGCCTTCGTCGTTCGACGACACGTAGACCGCCACACTTCCCGGCCAGGGCTCCGCCGTGACCGCCAGATACGGGGCATGGGGCGCCTCGTCCCTGGTGATCAACGGCAGATCCAGAAACACGGGCAGGACGGGCGTCGGCGCCACGAAAGCCTTCGCGCGAACCTCGTCCATCGGAAAATCGGCGGGCTGATAGACGCCTGGCTCGATCCTTACCGCCTCGGCAAGTTGCAGTTCCGCCTGCTCGATCCGGTCGATGCGATAGAGCAGTTCCGCGCCGCCAGCCGCCGCCGGCAGCCGCACCACATCCCCCGCGCTCAGCGCCATCAGCGAAGGCGGCAAGGCGAACCTCGCGGTCTCGCGCGAGACGCGCGCCTCGCTCAGCCAGCGTTCGACGGTCTGACGGCCCTCCGCCCGCGTCATCGACAACGGCATCTCGTTGCTCGCGACGGCGTGGGTCTCGGTATCGGCAAGCACGGCCTCCTCGGCCACGATGTCGTGGTCGGCATCCGATTGCACGAAACGCAGACGGACCCGCCCGGTCATCTCTGCTTCTGCCTCGCGGCGGTATTCGACGATTCCCTCGATCTCAGGACTTCGCGCTAGGTGTTCCGGCCACAAGGCCACGGCGCCGCTTCCGTCCCGCATCCGGAACCGCAGCACCCCGTCCCGCTCGACCACGTCGAACCCGTAGCGCAGCATCAACGGCTGCAGGGCCGCGCGGGCATCCGACACATCCTCCTGCAGATAGCCCCGCACGACGCCCCACAGTTCCGACACGTCGATCGCGGTGACGCCGGACCGGTGACAGATCTCGGTCACGACGGATGCAAGCGTCCGGTTGCCCGTCCGCCCGTTCAGCCAGTGCCCGCGCGCATGGTTGGCGCCGTCGCTCCACAGGTTCCGGCGGTTGGGAAAGGCCGGAAACGGGCGCGCATCCCACGCCCAGACATAGGCGTTCGTCAGGTCGATCATGCGGCCGCCATAGACCGGCGACACCGGGTTGTTTTCCGGACGGTCCCAATATCCCAGCATCGCCTTCAGGTATTGCACCTGGATCAGATCGTCGCGCGTTCCGTCCGAGTACCTGGGCAGGCGCGACTCCGAGGATTTCGGGTCCAGGAACTTGTTCGGCTCGTTGGTGCCCTTGTCGATCGCGGCGCAGCCGAGTTCGTCCACCCAGGCCGCATCGAATTGCGGGCCCCGCAGCCCCTCGGGGTCATGCGCCGAAAACACCTGCGCCTCGGCCCCGTTGGGCCAGATCAGCTTGCGCTCGGACGCCTTCCACTGCGGCCTCCGGTCCGGCGGAGAGCACCGCAGGATGCCGCTGTCGCCCATGATCATCACGTCCCGCACCTGGTCGAAGGTTTCGCCCACCAGCGCCACCCGCCGCGCGGCCCCCTTGTCCAGGGGTTTCGCCCCTTCGACCACCGACCGCACCCATTCGGCCCCGGCCCGCGTCTTGCCCGCGCCGCGCCCGCCCAGGATCACCCATGACCGCCACTCCCCCTCCGGCGGCAGCTGGTGCGGCAGCGCCCAGAACTCGAAAAGGAAAGGGAGGGCGCACAGCCCCCCCTCCCCGATTTCACTCAGAAATCCTTCCCGCACCGCATCTGGTGCGGAGGCGAGCCAATCGGCACCCGACTTCAAATCGAGCCTGCTCAAGGTCGAGGGCATAGCCCCCCCTGGGCAATTCCTGATTGTCTGTGATGGTGCTCGACAAAACTCGTCTCCACTTTCTGGCAACTTCGGATCAGGCTCTCGACCTGTCCCAGTTGCTTGCCGGCGCCGGCAAGGTCTGCATCCTCCCCGGCCTCGATCTGCCTGCGCAGGTCTTCCGCCGCTTGGCGCAGACCGCGGATGGACGTCTCCAGCGACAGCAAAAGCTCGGCCGTCCGGGAAATCCGCTCTTCCGGGGTAATCAAAGTCATGTTTGCTCGTGACCTCATGCGAGAGTGACCTCCGCACGAGAGAAATGAAAACGGCCGCCGGGTCGCCCCGGGGCCGTCGCCCACTTCTTCTAGCATGGCACATGCCCATACGCGAAACCGGTCGCAAAGTCAAGGATTTCGGCAACGGGCGCAACGGGTAACGCGCTGAAATAGTTAATGTTTTCTGAATTTCGCAAGGACCCGAATTACCGCCCTTTTCAACAGGCGATTTGTCCTTGACGCGAACCGGGCCGTTTCCGGTTCCAACTTGCGCGGCGGGATTGGACCCGAAAACTATTTCCTGGGCTTTCTCGCAATGACGGTTGTAACCGTGCGCGTCGCCCGGCTCTGCGTCAAAGCGATCGCGCCAAGGACCAAAGCGCAGGCAACTGCCTGCGCCGGGCTGATGATCTCGCCAAAGGCGACAATTCCGACCGCGAACATGGTGGGCAACTCTATGCTGCCAATGACGGCGGTTCGCGTCGCGCCAATCACGGGCGAGCAGATCGTATAGATCAGCTGCGGGACCAGCGCCGTAACCAGGCCGAGACCGGTATTCAGCGCCCAATCGCTGCTGTCGCCGGGCAGGATGTCGGCGATGTCCGAAGTCAATATCAGTGGCGACAACCCGAGAACCGACCCAAGCGACACCGACGCGATACGAGCGAGAGGCGCTATGCGCGACAGACGGTGCACGAGCACGCAGATGCCAAAGCCGAACCCGAACGGAGCCGCCAGCGCGACCAGAAGCCTTGGGATGTGGTCCGGTGGCACCGCGGCCGGTGACCCGGCGATGACCGCCGCCACGATGATCAAGCCGGCGGCGACCAGGCCGCGTTTCGTCGGCCGGTCTCCGAACAGCGCCCAGGCGATCAGCAGCGTGAAAACCGGATAGGTCATGTAGAGAACGCCCACCGTCGAAGCGGGCACCGTTTCCAGCGCGCTCACATAGCCGATCCATCCCAATCCCATGACGGCTCCGGCGGCCATACCCCAAAGAATCTCCCGCCAGGCTGACCTGCAGAGAACAAGAGCGGGAAACAGGACGACTGCGGCGAGGATGTAGCGATAGAATGCGACCGCGTATGGCGCGAGGCCCTGCTCCGTCAGGCCCCGGCTGAAATAGGGGACCAAGCCGAACCCAATCGACGCGAAAAGGACGCCCGCCGCAGCCAGTGAAATGGGAACCGCAGGTTTGTGTGATGCCGCGTCATCCATGGCCTCCCCTAACACGCAACGCCAGTGTTTGCAGTATCGACTTGATCGTGCCGGACTGACGCCCGCACTTTCATTGCGCCCCGCAACCTGAATGATGCCCGGGTTTGCCCCTCTTCCGGCAGCACCAGTTCCTTGCCGCCTCCCCTTCGAACAACGAAAACGTTTCCGGATGGATGTTCCTCGAAGGTTGCCGTGAACACTCCGTTCGAGTTTCCGGGTCCCAGTGACAGCGCGTCAGCAACAGGATTTCGGGATCTGTCGAGCGTGAACCGATAAACATCAGCCCCCTCCGGGCCGGAATTCAACAGGCGCAGCGCGGTGGCCGATTTTTCTGGATTGTTGAACGCCTGAACCATGCACTTCCAGTCCAAGGCCCCGAATTCCCGCTTGTTGGCCCGCAACTCGGAGATAATGAGGCTTTCAAGCTGCCTCTTGCTCCAAACGGACCTGTGATCGAATTTCACCACTCGGCAGGAACGCCCTTCGATCGCGACGTCACCGTTCGAGGCTGCGGCCGACGAGACCGCAATCGTCAAGATCACCATTGCCACGCATGTCGCCAGGACCGCGTTTCGTAACCTTGATACGGTCGCCGCCGCGAACTCCGTCCAGGTTCCGCTTCTGAACCCGTCGTCACGAAAGGACATTACTGGCCTTTCCGGCCGCCAAGGGAAGGATAGGTCGGTCAAGTCACCTCCACGCGTCGAAGCGCACCACATGTGGCCACGCAAAGCCAGAGTACCGAACAAAGTGTTGAAAAGCGGTAAAGAGAGACGTCCCGATTTTTGCCGGGGTCGGAAGCAGCTGACGGAACTCCGTTGGCGAAGGCCCGGCCGGACCCCCGGCCCGTCGCCGCGGCGGCAAAATCGCCTTGTACAAACCGGACAAACCCCGTCCGGCCCAATGTACAAAACGGAAGAAACCGCCGGTCAGGTCAGTTGCCCGACTCCTTCTGCTGCGCCTCGATCTCGCGCCATTTGGCGACGTTCCGGTTGTGCTCCTGCAGCGTTTCGGCAAAGGCGTGCCCGCCCGTGCCATCGGCCACGAAGAACACGAAATCGGTCTTCTCCGGTGCAACCGCGGCCTCCAGGCTGGCCAGCCCGGGATTGGCGATCGGCGTCGGAGGCAAGCCGTCGATAAGGTAAGTATTCCAAGGCGTTGCGCGCCTAAGCTCACTTTGCCGCAAGCCACGGCCCAGCGTGCCTTGCCCCTTGGTGATGCCATAGATCACGGTCGGGTCCGTCTGCAGCTTCATGCCCTTTTCCAGACGGTTGACGAACACGCTGGCGACCTGCCCGCGCTCTTCTGGAACGCCGGTTTCCTTTTCGATGATCGACGCCAGTATCAGCATCTCCTCGGGGCTCTCCAGAGGCAGCCCTTCCTGCCGGTTTTCCCAGGCGGCGCCTATCCTAAGCTGCTGTTTTTCCACCATTCTTTGCAGAACCGCCGAACGCTCGGCCCCCGGCCTGACCTCGTAGCTGTCGGGCGCCAGCATCCCTTCCGCCGGCACGTCCGTCACCTCTCCGGCCAGCACGTCGATCGCCTTCAGCGCCTCGACCACCTGCCAGTTGGTCACGCCCTCGGCCATGGCGATGCGATATCGCGTATCCGCCTGCTCCCGCTTTTCCGTATAGGAATTAGGCACTTCGTCCACGGCCGGATCAAACTCCGCGACCTCGACGAACTCCAGCGTGGCCGGGTCCAGTTCGCGCACCAGAACCTTGTTGCTGGTCACGCCGATGCGATAGACAACTTCGGTGCCGCAGGTGCTTGCGCCGCCCTTGGTGATGTCCTCGACGATCTCCTCCATCGACGCCCGTTCGCGCACCAGGAAGCTTCCGGCCTTAAGTTCTTGAGATTTATCAGAATATTGGGCTCCAAGACGGAAGATCATGCCGCTGGTCACCGCGCCCTGCTCCTGCAGATCCTGGCTGACGCGGGCCATGTTTGACCCCCGCTCCACCCGCAGGCAGATCGCCGTCTCCAAGGGCCCTTCAGCGGTGTATTGCGCCTTGCCCCAAAGGACCAGACCCGCGATCAGGAACAGGCCGACCACCAGAACGGTCAGCATGTTTGAGGCAAGCGCGCGCCACATTCAACCGGCCTTTCCGAAGATCACGCTCGCATTGGTGCCGCCAAAGCCGAACGAGTTCGACAGGGCCACGTTGATTTCGCGCTCGCGCTTCTGGTTCGGCGCCAGATCGACCGGCGTCTCGACGGCCGGATTGTCCAGGTTGATCGTCGGCGGCGCGACCTGGTCCCGGATCGCGAGGATCGAGAAGATGGCCTCGATCGCCCCCGCGGCCCCCAAAAGGTGCCCCGTGGCGGATTTGGTCGAGGTCATCGTGACCTTGCCGGCATGCTCGCCCAACAGCCGCTCCACCGCGCCGAGTTCGATCGTGTCGGCCATGGTCGAGGTGCCATGCGCGTTGATGTAGTCCAGATCCTTCGGCTCCAGCCCGGCGCTTTTCAGCGCGGCCTTCATCGAACGTTCGGCCCCATCCCCGTCCTCGGAGGGCGCGGTGATGTGATAGGCGTCGCCGGACATGCCATAGCCAAGCACCTCGGCATAGATCTTGGCGCCGCGCGCCATGGCATGCTCGTACTCTTCCAGCACGACCACGCCAGCGCCTTCGCCCATGACAAAGCCGTCGCGGTCCACGTCATAGGGCCGACTGGCGGCCTTGGGGTTGTCCGCGAATTTCGTGGACAGGGCCTTGCAAGCGTTGAATCCGGCGATGCCGATCTCGCAGATGCAGCCTTCGCCGCCGCCTGCGATCATCACATCCGCGTCGCCCAACCGGATAAGACGGCTGGCGTCCCCGATCGCATGCGCGCCTGTCGAACAGGCCGTGACAACCGAGTGGTTCGGGCCCTTGAAGCCAAAGCGGATCGACACCTGCCCCGAGGCAAGGTTGATCAGCGCGCCGGGAATGAAGAACGGCGAGACACGGCGCGGCCCGCGCTCCTTGATCAGGTTGGCAGTTTCGGCGATGGAGCCGAGGCCGCCGATGCCGGAGCCTATCATGACACCCGTGCGCAGGCGCGCTTCCTCGTCCTCGGGCAGCCAATCGGCGTCCTTGCAGGCCATCTCGGCCGCTGCGATCGAGTACAGGATGAAATCCTCGATCTTGCGCTGTTCCTTCGGCGGCATCCAGTCGTCGGGATTGAAGGTGCCGTTTGTTCCGTCGCCGCGAGGAACCTCGCAGGCATAGGTCGTGGCGACCCCGCTTGCCTCGGCATCGAATAGGGTAATGGGCCCTGCGCCCGACTCTCCGGCCAGCAGCCGCGACCATGTTTCCTCGACCCCGCTGGCCAAAGGAGTGACCAAACCAAGACCGGTTACGACGACTCTGCGCATGAAGTGCCTCTTGCCTGCTTCCTGTTTAAGAACCGCTCTTACCCCGGCCAAGGGTCCGGGGGCAAGAGCGACGGCATTTCCATCTTCAGCGCATTTCAGCCACTTGCCTGCCGACCAGGCCAAGAACCGAGGTCACGAGTTGTGCAGCCGTCCGCGCCCCCGCCTGATCGCGGTCCCGCTCGGGCATGAACTCGACCAGATCGAAACCGGCGATCCTCGCCTTCGCGGCCACTCCCTTGATCAGATGAAGCGCCTGGCCATAGCTCAATCCTCCGGCGGTCGCCGCGATCACCGCCGGCATGATGGCGGGGTCCAATGCATCGCAATCGAAGCAAATCACCACTTGCGCCCTTGCCGGGATCAGGTCCAATGCGCGCTCCATCCCTCCCGCGGAGAGTTCATGCGCGGGGATCAGATGTGCGCCCCATGCCGTCGCCGCTTCCAGCGCATCCATGCCGGCCGATCCGACGCCGCGCGCGCCAACCTGCACTATCCGCTCAACGTGCCGCATTTCGCTGGCCCGCCGCATGGTCGAACTCAGGCCCATCCGCTCGCCCTGCACCTCATCGCGCCAATCGATATGCGCATCGATCTGAAGCACCGTCAGCGGCCCGTGCGCCTCGTAGGCTTGCAGGAACGGTATCGGAACCGAGTCATCGCCGCCCAGCAGGATCGGAACAGCGCCAGCTTGCAGAACCGCTTTCGTGGCGTTTTCGACTTTCGCCCGATTGCCTGGCGCATCCACGGCGTCGACCGAAAGATCGCCGGCATCGACTGCGCGAACACCCGCGGGCAGAACAGGACCGCCGAGGTCGAAATTCACCTTGCCGGTATCGCCGGCATATGCGGCAGCTCCGGTACGGATTGCGAACGGTCCGCCGGCGCAATAGGCCCCGACCGAGCCATATGGCGTTGCACAGTCCGCACCGAACACCACGATGTCGGCTGCGATCTCGTCGAAATCGCCTGTAGGCAGGCCAAGCAGGTTGCCCGCTTCGCCGCCACCGCCGAACATGTCCTTGAGATCGACCACCTGCGCCCCCTTTCTCCAAACATCCCACAGGATGATGACGTCAGAAGGCGCAGGCAAGCCTTATTGGAAATCCGCCACCGGCTCGTGCGCCGTCTTGGCAACCTGAATGGCCTCGGCCAGGTCGAGCGACTTGCGGAACAGCGCCCGTCCGACCAGTGCCCCCGAGATGTTGGGAATGTAGGCAAGACGCGAAATGTCATCGACCGTCCGCACGACGCCGCTGGCGATGACCGGGGTGCGCGACTTTTCCGCCAAGCCCGAGATGACGCCAAGCTGCGCTTCGACATCGCCCATGTCGCTGTCGATATCCGTGACGACGATGCCCGCGAACGGCGTGTCGGCAAAGGCTTCGATGAATGCTTCCGCCGTGAACGAGCTTTGGTGCTGCCATCCCTCGGTCATCACGTAGCCCTGCCAAACGTCCACCGACAGCACGATCTGATCCGGGTGCAGCTTGGCAAGTTCCTTGACCAGATGCGGTTCAATTGCCGCCAGCGTACTGATGACGATGCGCCCAGCGCCTTTGTCGATCCAGTGTTCCACATGCTCGCGGCTGCGCATACCTCCGCCCAGTTGCACCGGGATTTCTGCCGCTCGGATGATTTTTTCGACCAGCTCCGCGTTGGGGGTCGATCCAGCGACGGCGTCCAGGTCCGTGAGGTGCATCCACTCTGCCCCCGCCGCAGCCCATTTGCGCACGGTTTCGATCGGGTCCACGTGCCACACCATGGCTGAATCCAGCCGGCCTCTGTCGAGTGTAACGCACCGACCGTGCTGCAACTCCATTGTTGGATAGATGATCATGAGCCTGGTCCTCCGCCCATTCGCCGTTGATTTCCAGCATACCATATAGCAGCGGGATTCGCGCACATCGCACGGTTTCGGCATGGTCTGGACCATTTGCGTCGTGACGCGTCGGAATGAGGTTCAAATCCTCGCCGGAGGACCGTTCCGGCGCAGCAGATGCACGGATGCTCCGTCGCATTCGGTTTCGCGCATGACTTTGTAACCCAACCTCTCGGCGAGCTTGATCGAAGCGGCGTTCGCGGTTTCGATCATCGCCACCAACGGCCCCGGGATCACGCGGTCGAACCAGTCATGCGCGGCCTGTGCCGCCTCGAATCCCAGGCCCTGCCCCTGAGCTTCGGGCGCGAGGACCCATCCGGCTTCGGGAAAGGTGTCGAAATCCTCGCCCAGGCATCGGTTTCCGTAAAAGAACCCTGCCTGCCCGACCATGCGCCGCGTCGATTGCAGCACCACGCCCCATTGACCGAAACCCGTCATGTGCCAATGTCCGGCATTGCGCAGGAACGCGTTCCAGGACTCGCCGCGTGAGCGCGGCTTGCCGCCGACATGGCGCACGACTTGCGGGTCGCTCCATATTTCGGCGTACCGCTTGAAATCTTCCGGGCGCATCGCGCATAGCGTCAGACGCGCCGTGTTTATCATCGGGGTGGATCGTATCATGCCCTGCCCGCGCCGATCGTTTCTGCCTCGGCGACAGAGTGCAAAGCGAAGGGCGAGCATGCAAGCCGGATTTCGACCGGGCAAAGAAAAACGGCGCCTCCGTTGCCCGGAAGCGCCGCCTTTGATCTCACATCGAAACTCAGGAAGCTTCGGTGATGAATTTCACTGCGTCGCCGAAGGTCTGGATGGTTTCGGCCGCGTCGTCCGGGATCTCGATGCCGAACTCTTCTTCGAATGCCATCACCAGCTCAACGGTGTCCAAGCTGTCTGCGCCCAGATCGTCGATGAAGGACGCGTTCTCGGTCACTTTGTCCTCTTCAACACCCAGGTGTTCAACAACGATCTTTTTCACGCGATCTGCGACGTCGCTCATGTCTTATCCTCATTCCTTCAGGGCGCTGTGCCCGGTTCTGCCCTTGCCCGCTCGGGGTGGCTTTGTTTTGCCCGTTCCGGGCGGTTTGGGTCCCGGATGCCCGGGGAGAGAGAGCCGACCCATGGGAACAGCCCCCGCAAACATGTGCCGCCTATAGCACAGACAACGCAAGAGGCAAACGCTTTCGCATCCGCCTGGAATTGCGCTTACAACATGGCCATACCGCCGTTCACATGCAAGGTGGCGCCAGTCACATATCCGGCTTCCGGGCTCGCGAGATAGAGAACCGCGGCCGCGATTTCCGATGACTCTCCCATCCGCCCGGCAGGAACCTGCTTCAAGAGGCTGGTCTTCTGGTCATCGGTCAACTTGTCGGTCATCGCCGTCGTGATGAAACCCGGCGCGACCGCGTTGACGGTGATTCCCCGCGTCGCCACCTCGTAGGCCAGCGACTTGCCCATGGCGACCATCCCTGCCTTCGCGGCAGCATAGTTGGCCTGCCCCGGGTTGCCGATTGCACCCACCACCGACGAAACGTTGACGATCCGGCCCCAACGCGCCTTCATCATCCCGCGCAGCACGCCTTTGCACAGCTTCATGGTCGCGTTCATGTTGACGTCGATGACGCTCTGCCATTCGTCGTCGGACATCCGCATGAAAAGGTTGTCCTTCGTGATGCCCGCGTTGTTCACAAGGATGTCGACCGACCCCATGGCCTCGGCGGCCTGCTTGGGCAGCGCCTCGACCGCCTGCGGATCGCTCAGGTTGCATGGCAGGACATGCACCCGGTCGCCCAGTTCATCGGCCAGCGCCTTCAGCGGCTCGACCCGGGTGCCCGACAGCGCAACCGTGGCGCCGGCACCATGCAGCGCGCGCGCGATATCGCCGCCAATTCCGCCGGATGCGCCAGTGATCAGCGCGTTCTTTCCAGTCAAGTCAAACATGTTTTTTCCTTTCCGGGCGCAGAAGTTGGTTCCTCGCGACCCAAATTCCTTATCGAAACCTATGCGTCGCCCTCGGCGACCTTCTTCACGTCCTCCGGAGAGCCAACCGCCTTGCATTCGATGGCGCGATCGATCTTGCGGATCATGCCGGACAGGGCCTTGCCCGCTCCGATCTCCCAGGCTTCGATCACACCCTTCGCCGCCATGTATTGCACGCTTTCCCGCCAACGGACCGACCCGGTCACCTGCTCGACCAGCAACTGCCGGATCACGTCGGGGTCGGTCACGGTCTCGGCGCGAACATTGGCGATCAGTGGAACCGCCGGCGCCTTGATCGCGACGCCGGCCAACGCCTCGGCCATCACGTCCGCCGCGGGCTGCATGAGGGCGCAGTGGAACGGCGCGCTCACCGGCAGCATGATCGCGCGTTTTGCGCCCTTGTCCTTGGCGATTTCCGCGGCCCGTTCCACGGCCGCCTTCGCCCCCGAGACCACGACCTGCGTCGGGTCGTTGTCGTTCGCGGCCTGACAGACTTCGCCCTGCGCGGCCTCATCGGCAACGGCGCGCACAGCCTCAAGGTCCAGTCCCAGAATGGCGGCCATTGCACCCTCGCCCACGGGCACCGCGCTCTGCATCGCCTGACCCCGGGTGCGCAGCAGCCGCGAGGTATCCGCGACGGTCAGTGAGCCGGCAGCGGCCAGCGCCGAATATTCGCCCAGAGAATGCCCCGCCACGAACGACGCGTTGGAGACCGAAATACCTTCTGCTTCAAGCGCGCGCAGCGCCGCGATCGAGGTCGCCATCAGCGCGGGCTGAGCGTTCTGGGTCAGGGTCAGTTCTTCGATCTCGCCTTCCCAGATCAGCTTGCTGAGTTTCTCTCCCAGTGCCTCATCTACCTCGTCGAACACGGCCTTTGCTGCCGGATAGGCATCGGCCAGCGCCTTGCCCATTCCGATCGTCTGGGCACCCTGCCCGGGGAAAACGAATGCGATTGTCATTGCGACCTCTTCGGTGACGTTGGGTTGCGGCGCGGTGTAAACCGCCAACGCCCGCGGCACAAGCTCTGCATACAGACACGTTTCCTGTGCGCTTGACGCCATTGCGCCCCACCCTTGCCTGCCTAGATTGCCAACAGCAAGACGACAGGAGTCCGCACCCAATGCCGCTTTCCAACACGCCGCGCAGCTACGGAGGCATCGCCAAGACCTTCCATTGGCTGACCGCTCTGCTCATCCTGACGGTGATTCCCCTGGGCTGGATTGCCAATGACCTGGCCGAGGCGATCAATGACCCGTCGCGCGCCTCGACCCCCGCCGAGATCGCCAACGCCGTACGCTTCTTTTCCCTCCATAAAACCCTCGGCGTCGCCATCTTCTTCGTGGCCCTGGCCCGAATCCTCTGGGCTCAGACGCAACCCAAACCGGGACTTTTGAACGCTGATAAGCGGCTTGAGTCCTTTGCCGCCGAAACCGTCCACTGGCTGCTCTACGGCTCTCTCGTTTTTGTTCCTTTGTCCGGCTGGGTCCATCACGCCGCGACCGAAGGCTATGCGCCGATCCTGTGGCCGTTCGGGCAAGACTTGCCACTGGTCGCCAAATCCGCGCCGCTCGCGGAATTTGCCGGGGGCCTGCATGGCATCCTGGTCTGGGTGCTGGTCGTCGCGCTTGCCCTCCACATTCTGGGAGCGGTCAAGCATCACGTGATCGACCGCGATGCCACCCTGCGCCGGATGCTTCCCGGCCGCGCGGTCGCCGGCGAGCCGCCCGCACAACGCCACAGCGCCCTGCCGGCCGTGTCCGCCCTCGTCGTCTGGTGCATCGCATTGGGTGCCGGAATCCTGACCGGCGCTTTCCCTGCCCACGACACCGCCAGCCGCGCAGATGCCCGCCTGGATCAAGTGCAATCAGACTGGCAGGTATTGGACGGTTCTCTCTCCATCGCCGTGAAACAGCTTGGCGCCCCGGTCACCGGCGAATTCAGCGACTGGACCGCTGCGATCACGTTTGACGACCCGCCGGAACCCGGACCGGCAGGCACGGTCGAAGTAGCCGTGGCCATCGGTTCGTTGTCGCTCGGAACTGTCACGGATCAGGCGATGGGTCCCGATTTCTTCGATCACGCCAGCTTCCCGACCGCCAGTTTCAAGGGCGAGATCCTCAAGACGGAAACGGGATATGAGGCTCGGGGCCCACTGACCATCCGAGGCCATAGCATCGACATTACGCTGCCTTTCGCTTTGCAGCTCGAAGGCGATACCGCGACCATGTCAGCAAGCCTTGTCGTGGACCGCCTTGAATTCGGTATCGGAAAGACCATGCCGGATGAAAGCTCGCTCGCCTTCGCGGTCGAGATCGCGGTCGAACTGACCGCCACCCGTGGACGAGAGCTTGCGGCGGATACGACCGGAAGCCAACGACGGCCCTTGCAATAATGAGGCCTGTTCGCAATCGGGCCATCTGCACAATGAAAAACGCCGGCCCCTTTTCCGGGACCGGCGGTCGGTGTCGCAGGGTTTTCAGGCTTACTCGGCCTTCATCGCCTCGACCGAAATCCGGACTTCGACTTCATCGCTGACGTAAGGCGCGAATTTGCCGACTTCGAAATCCGAGCGCAGCAGCGTGGTCGTCGCGTCGAACCCGGCCCAGGGCTTGCCCGCCATCGGGTGATCGCCAACCTGGTTCAGGCGCGCGTCCAGAACAACCGGCTTGGTCACACCGTTCATGGTCAGGTCGCCGGTGATCTTGGCCGTGTTTTCCCCCGTCACCTCGATGCCGGTCGAGGTAAACGTGACCAGGTCACCTTCTGCCGCGCCAAAGAAATCCGCCGACATGAAATGCTCTTCGCGGGCTTCCCAGCCAGTGAACATCGACGTGACAGGCATCGAGACTGAAACGCTCGAAGCTTCCGGGTTCTCCTGGTCGAACAGAATCTCACCTTCGAAGCCCGAGAACATGCCGGTCGTGTTCGAAAAACCGAGGTGGTTGTAGACAAACACGACTTGGCTGTGGCTGGGGTCAAGATTGTACTTTACGGGTGCGGCAGTCGCTGCGGCGGCAGTGGTGGTTGCCAACGCGGCCGCCAGAAGGAAGGGCTTCATCAGATGTGCTCCATGAATTGCTATGCGATGCACCTCTGCAGGGGTGCACCTGAAAAGACATGTGCCGCCCGAAGGCGGCACGCAATCTTCATTCTCTCACAGTTTCTGTGACTAGATGAACACCCGGCAAGTCATTGTGAAATCATGACGGACCCGCTCAGCTGTCCCTTCAGCGCGTGGCTGACCTCTGCCGACGGCAGCGGCAGTTTCATCAGCAGACTGCCGTCCATGTCGAACAGTTCCACCTGCCGATCCGAAAACCTCGCACCGCCCAAGGTGTCGTAGCTGCGGCGCAAGACGGTCTGTGGGCGTCCGTTTTCGTTCTTCTGCAGAACGCGCACTTCGCGACGGATCGGATCGAAAAAGGCGTCGGGCCGGTTTTCCACGAATTCCAGCGTCAGCAGGACGACCCCGAAGATCAGATACAGCAAGGATGCGCCCGCCTTGATCGGCAGCACTTCGGCCCCGAAGGCCGAACCCGGCAGCACCCACATCGCGAAGGCGCTCATGATCAGAAAGGCGCCAAGCGCCCGGAACAGGATCAGCCGCGCGCGCCAGTTCGCAGCGAATGCGATCTTGACTGGAACGCTCGTCTCATAAGCCGGCGCCGAAACCGGCTGAGTGAGTGTGTTTGTGTTCATAACGGTCATTACTCTTCTCGCCCCGATACAAAGTTGCCTGAACTCCGGGTTTTTCCCCGCATGGTTTCAACTTTGAGCCGAAAAGCGTCAGCAATTGGGCAGCCCAAAGGTATTAGGGCGGCACCCCAGGGACATTTCTGCGGGGGCTTGCCCGCGGCGCTCAAACGTGTATATGGGGCCATCCTTTCGCAAAGCTTCATGAACCGCGCAGCCTCTCGTGGCAGGGTCGCGAAAGGGAAATGGCCCCGCCTATGAAATGCGCCTCGATAGAAACAGGAGAAAACATGCCGTTTTATGAGCATGTCATGATCGCGCGTCAGGACCTGTCCAACGCGCAGGCCGAAGGCCTCATCGAACATTTCGGCACCGTCCTCGCGGACAACGGCGGCAAGGTCGTCGACAGCGAGTACTGGGGCGTCAAGACGATGGCCTACAAGATCAACAAGAACCGCAAGGGCCACTATGCCTTCCTCAAGACCGACGCCCCCGCCGGCGCCGTGCAGGAGATGGAACGCCTGATGCGTCTGCATGACGACGTGATGCGCGTTCTGACCATCAAGGTCGAAGGCCACGAAGACGGCCCTTCGGTCCAGATGCAGAAGCGCGACGAGCGCGAACCGCGCCGCGAGCGCCGTTGATCACCGCCTGAGGAAAGGACACCAAACCATGGCTGCAAAACCGTTTTTCCGCCGCCGCAAGGTCTGCCCGTTCTCGGGTGATAACGCGCCGAAGATCGACTACAAGGATACTCGCCTGCTGCAACGCTACATCTCCGAGCGCGGCAAGATCGTTCCTTCGCGCATCACCGCCGTATCGGCCAAGAAGCAGCGTGAGCTGGCTCGTGCGATCAAGCGCGCCCGCTTCCTCGCCCTGCTGCCCTACGCCGTGAAGTAAGGAGCCGAACCCATGCAAGTCATCCTTTTGGAACGCGTTGCGAAACTGGGTCAGATGGGCGACGTCGTTGACGTCAAGCCCGGCTTTGCCCGCAACTTCCTGCTGCCCCAGGGCAAAGCCCTGAGCGCATCCGAAGCCAACATCGCTTCCTTCGAAGCCCAGAAGGCGCAGCTCGAAGCGCGCAACCTGGAAACCAAGAAAGAAGCCGAGGCTCTGGCCGAAAAGCTGGACGGTCAGCAGTTCATCGTGATTCGCTCGGCATCGGACGCCGGCGCGCTTTATGGCTCCGTCACCCCGCGTGACGCCGCCGACGCCGCGACCGCCGCGGGCTTCAGCGTCGACAAAAAGCAGATCGTCCTGGTCGCCCCGATCAAGGAACTCGGTCTGCACAGCCTCGCCGTGAAGCTTCACCCCGAGGTCGAGGTCGAAATCAAGCTGAACGTGGCCCGTTCTCAGGAAGAAGCCGAACTGCAGGCTTCGGGCAAATCGATCCAGGAAATGGCCGCTGAAGAAGAGGCCGCGGCTGAATTCGAGATCGCCGAACTGTTCGATGACATCGGCTCTGCCGCGTCCGAGGACGAAGTTCTGGCGGCTCAAACCGCCGAAGAAGGCGAAGAAAAGGCCTGATAGGGTCTGCACCTTCATTTCCGAAAGGCCGCGCAGTGTTTGCGCGGCCTTTTTTCTTGCAGCCCGGCGGCTTTCGGCGGGAAACGGCACATCGCCGGAACTCTACCTTGCGATGAGTCGACATCCCCCTATGATGCCCGCCGAAACGGAGGTCATTCATGCGAAACCTGCCCCGCCGCACCGTGATGGCTATGCTGGGCTCTGCCGTGTTGACGGCATGCACCAGCAGCAACGATCGACTGAGCAGCCGGAACGAGCCGTTCTCGCCTCCGCTCTATCCCAACGAAACCCCGGAATTGCGCCGCCTTATCAATAAATGGGCCGACTTCTACGGATTGCCCCGCCAACTGGTCCACAAACTGGCCATCCGGGAAAGCACGCACCGCCCCTGGGCCGTCAACAGACCATATTACGGGCTTCTCCAGATCCTGCCAGCGACGGCCCGATCGATGGGGTATCGCGGCTCGCCCGAAGGTCTTCTGGACGCCGACACCAATCTTCAGTTTGCGGGAAGATACCTGCGCGGGGCTTGGCTTTTGTCCGACGGCGATCAGCAACGCGCCATTTCACTCTACGCCCGCGGCTATTACTACGAGGCGAAGAAGCGCGGTATGCTGGTCGAAGTGGGCCTCAGGAAGGCCGATACATAGCCAAGAAACGAGTGCGAATTCCCCGAAACGGTCGAAAATCCACGGTCATAGTCCCAGAGAATTCTTCGATTGCCCCACACTGGAACCGGAACAACCATTGCGTGAAACGCTAAAAATGCGTCAAAAAATCTATATTAAACAGCCACAAACACTAAGAGAAACATACATACAACAGTACCGCGTGGACAAAACCTACTTCAGCTTGTCATGAAAACGAAAGTGTGTTGTTCTGCTTTCCGTCAGGGAAACGTAGGAAGCACACACTGGCGTCTGGGTGGTTGTGGGTGCGATAAAGCTGGCAACGCAAGTTGTCTCGGTACTAGCTAAATGGAAATTGTCGACCTCAGCACGCTTCCGCAGCCGGAGACTCAGTACACCGAGTTTCTGCGGCAGGTCTGTGAAAAATTCGAGATGGATAATGCCGCCTATGCCGGGATGAACCCTGCGGCCGGAACCATTCATGGACATGTCACCTACAGCGACGACTGGAAGGCCCATTACCAGGAACAGGGCTTTCACATGATCGACCCTACCCTGCACATGAGCCAACGCAGTATTGCGCCGGTGGACTGGAGCCGTCTGGAACGCAACAAGGATTTCCAGCGTGTCTTTCGCGACGCCAACGATTTCGGCATCGGCGATCAGGGCCTGACCATACCCGTGCGCGGCCCTTATGGCGATATCGGTTTGCTGAGCGCCACGCGCGAATGCAGCCGTGACGAGTGGAAGAAGCTCGTATCCAACGTGATCACCGAACTGCAGTCGATGGCCGTGCATATCCATGACTCGGTCATGGCCTCTGATGCCGTCACCAGGATCCTTTATCATCCGACCCTGTCGAGCCGCGAACTGGAGATCCTGCAATGGGTCGCAGCGGGCAAGTCTCAACAGGATATCGGCGACATTCTGTCGATTTCACACCGGACCGTCGAAGTGCATCTGCGCTCGAGCCGCGAGAAACTGAATGCCCTGACAACGCCTCAGGCAGTCGGCAGGGCCATCGGGATCGGGCTAATCTACCCTGGTTAATAAAAAAATCCGGCGGAATACGGGAAACCCCCAATAGTCTCAGAATCAAATCTGGATAACGATTGGTATACGGACACACCACTCGGAAGGGGGATAACATGATCATCGTAGTTGATGGCTTAAACAGACACATGTTCACAGGCATCGTGGACGAGATGTTTGAACTGAGGGCCAGGGTTTTCGGCGGCCGTCTCGGCTGGGATGTCAAGATCGAGGATGGCAAGGAGATCGACGAGTTCGACCACCTTGATCCCGCCTACGTTATCGGTCTCGACGACGAGGGGAATGTCGTCGCCGCCGTGCGGGCGCTTCAGACCACCGGGCCGCACATGCTGGCCGACGTATTCTGCGCCATTCTGGACGGCGAACCGCCCATCCGCAGCGCGACCATGTGGGAATCGACCCGGTTCTGTGTCGACACGCAGCGCCTGAACCGCGGCAAGGACAAGAACTCGGTTTCCTACGCGACCTGCGAATTGATGATCGGTTCGCTCGAATATGCGCGCAGCGCAGGTATCCAGGACATCGTGACGGTCATCGACCCCGTGATGGACAGGGTGCTCAAACGTTCGGACAACGCACCTTACGACTATGTCGGCAAGACGGTTCCGATGGGCAAGGTTCCCGCGCTCGCCGCGCTGCTGGACTGTACCGAGGAACGGATCAACAGGGTGCGCGACTTCGCGGGAATTCACCACGACGTGTTCCTGGAAGAAGACGCCGCGCTGGAATTGTTCGAACGCAAGGTGGCCGCGGCCAAGGCGGCCGAGACCAGCCCCGCCAACCGGGATCACAAACCGCTCAGCACCCTGGAAAGGTATTTTGTCGAGCAGATGCGCGAGGCAAAGACCGAAGCCGAAGTACAGGCCGTTCTCAAGCTGATCGAGGCGCTTTCGGACACCTTCACCCCAGAGCAAAGACAGGCTCTTATCAATACCCCCCGTGCTTTTGCTATTGAGGCCTGACCCCCTCACCTCATAAGGACAAAAGCCACCCAGGCGGAGCCGTCGAATTTCCGGCGGCTCCGCGCTATTCTGTTTTCGCTGTCTCCGTGTTTCAGGTCTGGGACCGGTCTGCGGAAAGAAAAAGCCCCCTGAGCGGGGGCTTGCCATCCAACGAAAATCAATCCTTTGCCAGTCAGACCGGATCCGCACGACGGCAAATCCGGCCCTGCCGGTGAGGAAAGAGGATCACTCCTCTTCCAGCGCCTCGACGGCCTTTTGCAGCTCGTCCTTGCCGACTTCCTTTTCGTTGATCTGCGCCAGTTCGAAGACATAGTCGACGACCTTGTCCTCGAAGATCGGCGCGCGCAGTTGCTGCTGCATCTGGGCGTTCTTCTGGATGAACTCGAAGAACTGACGCTCTTGCCCCGGGTACTGGCGGGCCTGGTTCATGATCGCCTGCGTCATCTCGGCATCGGTCACCTCGACCTTTGCCTTCTGACCCAGTTCGGCCAGCAACAGGCCCAGACGCACACGGCGCTCGGCCAGCTTGGTGTGTTCCTCTGTCGGTTCGATCTCGCCGTGGTTGTGATCGTGAACCTCGGGGTTTTCCTCGTGCCACAGCTGATGCGCGATCTGCTTGGCTTCGGCCTCGACCAGCGACGGCGGCAGGTCGAACTTGACCTTGGCGTCCAGCGCGTCCAGCAGGCCGCGCTTCATGACCGCACGGGCGGCGCCGGAATATTCCGCTTCCAGACGCTCCGCGATCTGCGCCTTGAGCGCCGCCAGATCCTCGGCGCCGAATTTCTTGGCCAGCTCGTCGTCGATCTCGGCGGCGACCGGCTCCTTCACTTCCTTGACGGTGCAGGTGAACACGGCTTCCTTGCCCGCCAGATGCTCGGCGCCATACTCTTCGGGGAAGGTCACGTTGACGTCCTTCACCTCTTCGGCCTTCACGCCGACCAGCTGATCCTCGAAGCCGGGGATGAAGCTGTTGGAGCCCAGAACCAGCGGGTAATCCTCCGCCGAGCCGCCGTCAAAGGCCTCACCGTCGACCTTGCCGACGAAATCGATGACGATCTGATCACCGTCCTTAGCTTTCGAACCCTTGCGGCGTGCTTTGAAGTCCTGAGCAGTCTCGGCCAGGCTTTTCAGAGCCTCGTCAACGGCCGCATCGTCGGCTTTCACCACCATCTTTTCCAGCGTGATCGACTTCAGATCGACCTCGGGGATTTCCGGCAGCGCCTCGTAGGACATCTCGACATGGACGTCGTCGCCCTCTTTCCAATCCTCGTTGGTCATTTTGACCTGGGGCTGCAGCGCCGGACGGTCGCCGCTGTCCTCGAAATGCTTGTTCATGGCGCTGTCGATGGTCTCCTGCATCGCCTCGCCCAACAGACGCTGGCCGAACTGTTTCTTCAGCAGCGCCATCGGTACCTTGCCCTTGCGGAAGCCTTTCATCTCGATATCCGGCTGCGCCTCGGTCAGCTTCTCGTTGACCTTGTCGTCCAGCTCGGCCGCAGTGACGACGATGTTGTAGCCGCGTTTCAGACCTTCGTTCAGCGTCTCGGTAACCTGCATTATGGTAGTCCCCATAGGATTCGGGGCGCGCGAAACCGCGCGCCGGGCAAATTTGACGCCTTCTATTTGCCATGCTGCGCAGGTGCAAGGGCCAAGTGCCGCTTCGGCCCGCATTTGCCGGCCAAATGCCCGCAATAATCACTTTGCAAAGCCCCGGACCAAACAGCTATTGCGCCGCGTACAGACCCGGTTCAGAACTTCCACAGCGCTCCCAGAACCCAGGTTTGGTTCCGCTGGTAGCGCGTCGTGCCGTCGTCGAAAACATGGCTTCTGTACTTCAAATAAGCATCCGTGTTGATGCGTTCGATCTTCTGCACAAGGGCAATGCCCCAGGCATGAGTATCTGAACCCTGGTTCACGAAATCCCGGCCGCTGTAGTAGTCGACGCCTACGCCGGTCTTGCCCCAGGTCAGCCATTGCCCCTCATAGGCGACCTTGCCGTACCAATATTCGGGGTTGCTGGCGCCAACCTTGTCGTCCTCGCGCCTGCCCGCCGCCACGGTAAAGCTCAGGCCGTTCCGCAGCAGGACGGACGCCGACCCCATCGTGTCCTTGCGGGTTCCCGTGTTGTCGTCGCGGGCACGTCGGGCATAGGCAACGCCGGCCGCAAACTGAACGCCACCCTCAAAGGTATTTGCGTAGAAAACCCCAAGGTCGAGCGTGTCGTCATCCTCGCTCAGATCCAGAATGTTCTGGCCCCAGGCCACGCCCCCGGAAACACCCGCGGTGAAACCATTGAACTTTGGCGTGTCGTAGCGCGCGCGCCAACCGCGACTGCCGTCGAAATTGTCGGCCGTGTCCCTGATCGTGGGGCCGCTCAGCGCGCCCGCCGGATCCCGGTAGATGAAGGACGTGTTTTCATCATTCGTGAACGAATAAAGCGCCAACCCGACATAGGATAGGTCGATCGTCGCCGCCCCATCTGACACCATGGATCCTTGTCCGAGCGAGGTCTTGCCCCACCGGCCTTTCAGCGAAAAATCGAAATGCCGGATATCATCGATGGTCCATCCGGAAAAGAAGCTGCCATTCTGATCCCACTCCGCCGAACTCGGCAGGCGCAACCCGGTCTCGAAGCGAAACATGAACTCGCGCTCACCAAGAGGCCGATAGTATCGCAATCCAAGTCGGCTGTTGGACAGCGCGTTGTCCAGAAGGCGGGTATTTGTCTGCTGCCCGTCGTCAACCGATATCAAGGCGGGGTCGAACTGCCCGTAGAACGAAACATGACCGCCGAATTTCGTGTCGAATTTCAACTCTGCAAAGGCTGGGACGGCCGAGCCGAATACAGCAATGGCAACGGTGGCGGCTGTCCGGGTTTTCGACGTCAAATTCGGCACGCGACAGATTTCCCGTTCAATACGAATGTCCGGTTTCACCCGGTTTGGTGCGGCTCGGCGTCCACCGATCCGCCCGCCGCGCGCTTCGGTTTCGCCATTGCGAAACTCGTACCTTCAGTTCTAACGGAAATCCAATGCAGGTTCCCAGAAACTCGCAACAACTGGCCGGCTTGGCCTTTGAGCATTGCGCGCAAGCAACGGATCTACAAACCCATATCCCGGAAAACCGCTGGCAGCTGTTCAGGCAGGTCCTCGGCGATCAGCCCCGGACCAAAGCTGCGTGCACATTCGACATGCAGCCACGCCGCCGTCTCGGCCGCGGCCATCGGGGCAAACCCGCGCGCAAGCAGGCCAGTGACAAACCCCGCCAGAACATCGCCCGAACCGGCGGTGGCAAGCCACGGCGCTGCCCGTTCGTAGTGCGCCGAATTGACCGAGCAACGCCCATTCGGCGCCGCGATCACCGTGTCCGCCCCCTTGAACAGCACGATACAACCCGCCCGCTTCGCCGCTTCCCGCGTCGCATCCACCTTGGAATAGGCGGGGCCTTTGGTGGGTACCTCTTTGAGCCGTTCTGCTAGGTCCGGGAACAGTCGGGCGAATTCTCCTCCATGCGGGGTCAGGACACATGTATCATGCAGCAGACCGAACAATTCATCCGGCCTGTCGGCAAAAGCCGTAAGCGCATCCGCATCCAGCACCGTTGGCCGGGGTTTAACCTCGCCTTGCCCCAGGACGACAGGCACAAGTTCCCGCGCCCGTTCAAGGCCCAGCCCCGGCCCCAGGCAAAGCGCATTCAGACGCTCGTCCACAAGTGTTTCCGCCAAGCCTTCGGCCCCGTCGACGCGCCGAAGCATCAGCGCCGTGATATGGCCCGCCACCTCCATCTGCGCTTCGGGCGGCACCCCCAGCGTCACCAGCCCGGCGCCTATCCGCAGCGCCCCCCGCGCCGCCAGCCGCGCGGCCCCGGTCTTGCCGGGGCCGCCGGAAAGCACGAGAGCATGGCCGTGGACGTATTTCTGCCCTGCGCCCGGCTTGACCAACCCGGCATCCGGATCCGGCTTGCCTGTCAGTGTCGCGACTTCATCCATACTTCCGGCTCGCAAACCGATATCGGCAACGGCCACCTTTCCGCAAAACATGGGTCCGGCACCCAACACATGCCCGAGTTTTCGCGCATGAAACGTCACGGTTAGCCCGGCTCGCGGGGCGCAGGCGCCATCCCCCAGCACCCGGCCGCTGTCGCTGCACAAGCCCGAAGGAATATCTACTGCCACAGTCTTCCGGGCTACAGCCGGCGCCGTATTGAACCTGACGACCCTGTCACGGACAACATCTGTCAAAGCACGGGTCAGGCCGGTCCCGAATAGCGCATCGACATACAGATCCGCGTCCTCCGATGGCTCTGGCGCATCGGCCAGATCTTGCACTTCGCCCAATTGCAGCCACCGCTGGAAATTCGCCCTTGCATCCGGCGGCAGCTTTTCCGGATCGCCATACAGAAACACATCCACGTCCCACCCGCGTTCCTTCAGCAACCGCGCAACCACGAACCCGTCGCCGCCATTGTTGCCGGGGCCGCACAATACCACCGCGCGCTGCGGTCTCTCGCCAAGATCCGGCCATTCCTCGAAAATCGCCTCGACAACGCCCTGCCCGGCCCGTTCCATCAGCTCCAGACCGGTCACCTCGCCGCTCTCGATCGCCGCCAGTTCGATCGCTCGCATCTGCGCCGCCGTCAGCAATTCCGTCATCTCAAGCCTCCTCGCGATTCATTTTCGCGCGTTTTTTGTGCAACTCGCACAAAACTTGACCTCTCGTCTAATTTTTAGCCACACCTCAGCCGGGCCGTTTCCGCAATCGCATTGCCGCCCCAGCATAGACGTGATCTGAGCCAGCCTGACAAGCATGCGAGGTATCTCCCGATGAAGAAGATCGAAGCGATCATCAAACCGTTCAAATTGGACGAAGTGAAGGAGGCGCTTCAGGACGTGGGTGTCCAGGGCCTGAGCGTGATCGAGGTCAAGGGGTTCGGTCGCCAGAAGGGCCACACCGAACTCTATCGCGGCGCGGAATACGTCGTCGATTTCCTGCCCAAGGTGAAGGTCGAAGTGGTACTGGACGACGATCAGGTCGACGCCGCGATCGAGGCCATCATCAGCGCGGCCAGGACCGACAAGATCGGCGACGGCAAGATCTTCGTCTCGCCCGTCGAACAAGCCATCCGCATCCGGACCGGTGAATCCGGCTCGGACGCGCTGTAACCAAACAACCAAGAACTCAAGCAGAGGACTTTAAAGAATGAGCAAGGACGCAGTTCTAAAGCTGATCAAGGAAGAGGATGCCGAATATGTGGACATCCGCTTCACCGACCCGCGCGGCAAGCTGCAGCACGTGACCATCGTGGCTGACCTGGTCGACGAAGACTTCCTGGAGGAAGGCTTCATGTTCGATGGCTCGTCCATCGCCGGCTGGAAGTCGATCGAGGCGTCGGACATGAAGCTGATGCCCGACACCGACAGCGCCTATGTCGATCCGTTCTATGCGGAAAAGACTGTCTGCATCCATTGTTCGGTTGTCGAACCGGACACCAGCGAGCCGTATGAGCGCGATCCGCGCGGAACTGCAATGAAAGCCGAAGCCTACCTGAAAGCCTCCGGCATCGGCGACGTGGCCTACATGGGCCCTGAGGCCGAGTTTTTCCTGTTCGACAACGTGCGCTACTCGAACACCATCAACAAGGTGTCCTTCGAGGTCGACGCAACCGACGCGTCCTGGAACACCGACACCGATTACGAGATGGGCAACATGGGCCACCGTCCGGGCCTCAAGGGCGGCTACTTCCCCGTGAACCCGATCGACGAGGCGCAGGACCTGCGTGCGGAAATGCTTTCGACCATGAAGCGTCTGGGCATGAAGGTGGACAAGCACCACCACGAAGTGGCCTCGTGCCAGCACGAACTGGGTCTGATCTTCGGCACGCTGACCAAGCAGGCCGACGAGATCCAGAAGTACAAATACGTGATCCACAACGTGGCCCATGCCTATGGCAAGTCGGCAACTTTCATGCCCAAGCCGATCTACGGCGACAACGGTTCGGGCATGCACGTCAACATGTCGATCTGGAAAGACGGCAAGCCGCTCTTTGCCGGTGACAAATATGCCGACCTGTCGGACGAAGCCCTGTGGTACATCGGCGGCATCCTGAAGCACGCCAAAACGCTGAACGCCTTCACCAACCCGGGCACCAACAGCTACAAGCGCCTGATCCCGGGCTTCGAGGCACCCGTTCTGCGCGCCTATTCGGCACGCAACCGGTCGGGCTGCGTCCGTATTCCGTGGACCGAAAGCCCCAAGGCCAAGCGCGTCGAAGCCCGCTTCCCCGATCCGTCGGCAAACCCCTACCTGGCCTTTGCCGCGCTGCTGATGGCCGGTCTGGACGGCATCAAGAACAAGATCGATCCGGGCGAGGCGATGGACAAGAACCTCTACGACCTGCCCGCCGAAGAACTGGTCGGCATCCCGACCGTCTGCGGCAGCCTGCGCGAGGCGCTGGAATGCCTGGCCGCCGATCACGACTTCCTGCTGCAGGGCGACGTGTTCACCAAGGACCAGATCCAGGGCTACATCGATCTGAAGATGGACGAAGTGCACAAGTACGAGCACACCCCGCATCCGGTCGAATACGGCATGTACTACAGCTGCTGACCGTCCAACGGCTCGGAACATCGAGGGCGCCCGCGAGGGCGCCCTTTTTCGTTGAGTTGCGTCTGGTGCGGCTTTGCTCCGCCCAGTCAAGCGCCGCTCGCGAGAATTTTTCTTTGCCCAAGGCGCGGCAACCGGTACCATTACAGTCATTTAGATGGATAAGTTAGATGCGCGAATTTTTCTCTGCTCTGGCGGTCATCCTTCTGTTGACCCCCGTCACACCATCGGCGGCCCCGTGCGGCAACACCGGCGCCGGATTCGAAGCTTGGAAAGAAGATTTCGCCGCGGAGGCGAAACGTGCCGGTGTTGGAAAGACCGGACTGCGCGCCTTGGCGCAGACCCGGTATTCGACGGCGACGATCGCGGCGGACCGCAACCAGAAAAGCTTCAGGTATTCGCTGGACAAATTCATGAAGGTGCGCGGGGCGGATGTCATCGTCGCGCAAGGCCGCAAGCGCAAGGCGCAGCACCCGCATTTCTACGCGGCGCTGGAACGGCAATACGGTGTTCCGGCGGGTATCCTGATCGCCATACACGGCATGGAAACAGGGTTCGGACGCTTCATGGGCGACAGCCAGGTCGTCTCGGCGATCACCACGCTGGCCTATGATTGCCGCCGGTCCGAGTTCTTTATCCCGCACGCGATCGGGGCGCTCAAGCTGGTGGACCAGGGCAGCATCACGATGTCGACCAAGGGCGCCAAACATGGCGAGCTGGGTCATACACAATTTTTGCCCGGTAACGCGCTTGTCTACGGGGTCGACGCCACCGGTGACAGGCGCGTCGATTTCTACAACATGACCGACGCGCTTGCCTCGACCGCGAATTTCCTGCGCCAGAAGGGCTGGAAACCCGGGCGCGGCTATCAGCCCGGCGAGCCGAATTTCGCCGTCATACAGCAATGGAACGGCGCAAGTGTCTACCAGCAGGCGATAGCCATCATGGCGAGTCGAATCGACGGCTGAATTGCGCCCACACTCTCCTTTGTCCGCCGCATTTCCGCCACAAAGCCGCCATGCGCCGCACTGAAACGCCATTGTTCATTGGTTTCCAATACGTAATCAATCCGGCGAAAAATCCAGATCTTTCCAATTCGGTCAAAATTTCTCCCTGATCGGCGGGTAGGATTTTTCCCGTCAATACACGTATTGGAGGATTTGCGCTGTGACACCGAAGAACAGGTACCATGGTGGCCTGGTATTCCATGGCGACGATGAGAAAGCGCTGGAACGCTTCAGCCAGATCGTTGCGGCGACCCTTCAAGACTACGGGCATCTTGTCGAGCGCAAGTCCCTTCTGACCGCAACCGAGGCGAGCATCGTCTCCAGCCAGTACCTTGTGCGGCTGAGCCTGGACGCCGAAGTGCCGGTACCCGAGGACCGGTTCGAAAGGCTGGACCGGACGGTGGGCCTGAAAACCCTGGTCAGAAAACCGGCGAACCGGAGCAAGAACCGGTTGGTCATCAGCATGTCGCCGGTTTCGAACCTTCTGGACGACAATGAAATCTCAGAGCTGATGCTGGTCGTCATGCTCTACCGGATGGTCGACATATGCGCCTCTCAGCATGTGGAATGGCTTTCCCCCAGTACGGTGCTGACCATCGAGCAGTTCATGAGCGCATTCGACACGCTCACGCCCCGACGCCAGCGCGGACGCAAACAGGCATTTGCCTCTGTCAGCGGGCGTTTCGCCGGATGGAAATCCGATGTTCAGGAACCCGAGGCATTCGCGGACCATCCGCAAATGCCCGAGGTCCCTGTCGGGGATACCCGCCCCATCGAGGTGACGGATCAGGTTCTTCTGACGCTGGCCTTCCGGCAGGACCACCACGAGGGCGCGCCAGAAACGGAGGCCCTCGAGGACAAGCTGCAACTCGACATTCAACGGCTGACCAGTTGGGGCATGACGGGCGTGGTCGCGTTTCTCTCAGCCCCCGTCGCCCTTTCGATGGCGGCTGTGAACCTGATCCGGGGCGAAGATTTCCGGCTCAATACTCAGGTGCTCTCATACACGGCCGCACTGGTTCTGCTGCAAAGCAGCGGAGCCTTGGCCGATGTCACCTCGGCATTGGGCCTCTAGCGCACCGACCCCCGGCGCGGCCCCGCCATTCGGCGGGGCTTTTTTTATGGCTCGGGGACTGTTCTGGCCGCAAGCACATAGGTGTGGATCGAAAACACGACCGCACGGCTTTGTGGCAGTCGCAACAGACATTGCCTTTCGCTGCGCAGGAACTTCGCCCCGGCCCGCTCGCGCACGTGGCGCGGTGCGCTGGCGCTGCGGGGTTGGAACAGTTCTGCATCTTCGTACCAAAGCGCATTGAACCGCCATAGCGGCCGACCCGGCTGGATCCCGTCGAACAGCCGCTGCACGCGCTTTGCGATGTCGTCGTCGTAGCTGGCGACCGGATCATGAATGCCGATCAGGGGGCGCATGAATTTCTCGGACAGCTTCCAACTGGCCGGAAAACACAGGATGGCGCCGGTCAGCACATGCTCGGCCTCCTGCTTCTGCAGGATGCAGAAATCCTCTTGCACCAGCAGGCACAAAGTTTCCAAAGGCTTTGTGCGATCGATCCGCACCTTGATCCCGTCGGCGCGCGTCACTTGATCCGCTGCGCCGGGATAGGTCTTTGCCAGCACCAGTTCCAGCAGTTCCAGGGCAGCCGGCATGGCGCTTTCGTGCAGGGCCAGAACCTCTCCGCGCCTCTCCGACAACAGCCGCTCGCGTTTCGCCATCTGCTCGGCAAAGGCGTCATCCTGCTGCAACCAGTCATCCATTGCGGTTGGCTGGATGCCGGGCAGTGGGCGTTCTGTCAGCGGATTGTAGGGAATCGATTTCTGAAGAATTTCGGTCATCGGACCGGGCTTAACACCCCCAATGTCGCATGTCGGCCCAAAAACGACGAAAAGACCGTCGCAATCCGCCGCGACCTCACGTCTTCTGGAAAGCAGTCTGGCGGCGCTACCAGGGAGGCAAGCCGTGAACCAACATTACCGAGACATCCGCAAGATCGACCCCACCCGGGGAACCACGCTGGGCGACGGGACGCCGAACGACAACGATCGGATCGAAATCGGTCCGACGCAACTTGCCTTCGCCGAATGGGCCGACGCCGGACTGGTGCTGCCCAACCTCGAAAGGATGCGGGAACACCGCTGGAAACGCCTGACCCAAGGCATCGCCGATCGCGGCTACGGCGGTCTTCTGATGTTCGACCCGCTCAACATCCGCTACGCGACCGACAGCACCAACATGCAGCTGTGGAACACCCACAACCCGTTCCGGGCAGTTCTGCTGTGCGCCGACGGCTACATGGTGATCTGGGACTACAAGAACTCGCCCTTCCTGTCCAAATTCAATCCGCTGGTGCGCGAGCAACGTTCCGGCGCGGACCTCTTCTATTTCGACCGCGGCGACAAGATGGACGTGGCCGCCGACGTGTTCTCGAACGAGGTACGTGTCCTGATGCAGGAACATGCGCCCGGTAACAAACGTCTGGCCGTGGACAAGATCATGCTGCACGGCCTGCGCGCGCTCGAGGCGCAGGGTTTCGAGATCATGGAGGGTGAGGAACTCACCGAAAAGACCCGCGCCATCAAAGGGCCGGACGAAATCCTTGCGTTGCGATGCGCCCATCACGCCTGCGAGTCCGCAGTGGCCGAGATGGAAAAATTCGCCCGCGCCAATGTAGGCGACGGCAAGACCACCGAGGACGATATCTGGGCCGTTCTGCATGCGGAGAACATCCGCCGCGGCGGCGAATGGATCGAAACCCGCCTGTTGGCCTCGGGCCAGCGCACGAACCCCTGGTTCCAGGAATGCGGTCCCCGCATCACGCAGAAGAACGAGATCATCGCCTTCGATACGGACCTGATCGGGTCCTACGGCATGTGCATCGACATTTCGCGGACCTGGTGGATCGGCGACCAAAAGCCCCGCGCCGACATGATCTACGCCATGCGCCACGCGCACGAGCACATCATGACGAACATGGAGATGCTCAAGCCCGGCGTTATGATCCCCGAACTGACCGCCAACGCGCACAAGCTAGACGACAAGTTCCAGGAACAGAAATACGGTTGCCTCATGCACGGTGTCGGCCTGTGCGACGAGTGGCCGCTGGTTTCTTATCCGGACAAGGCGGTCGAGGGCGCCTACGACTACCCGCTGGAGCCCGGCATGGTGCTCTGTGTCGAGGCCTGCGTCGGCGCGGTCGGCGGCGATTTCTCGATCAAGCTCGAGGATCAGGTGCTGATCACAGAAAACGGGTTCGAGAACCTGACCACTTACCCCTTCGACCCGGCATTGATGGGTGATTAGACTGCCGGAATGACTCAGGACCGACCCGGCGACGCACCCTGCTTTGCGCATGACCTGGTCAACGGGTTTCCCGTTGACCACACAACCTGGCGGGACGTGACGCGGTTTCGCAAAGCGGAACGTGCGCGCCTGCTGGCGCTGCGCGACCAGATGCGCCCGCCGGAACGCACGCGACAAGCGGATGTCATATCCGAAGGTTTGGACAGGCTGGTCACACCCGGTCCGGGAAACGTGGTGGCAGTCTACTGGCCGATCCGGGCCGAGCTTGACCTGCGCAATTGGATGCGCCGGTGCCATGACGCCGGCGCCACGGTCGTTCTTCCGGTTGTCGCCGAAAAAGAGGCGCCGCTGCAATTCCGCAAATGGTCGCCGGGATGCCGGATGACGCGCGGTATTTGGCGGATACCGATACCGGCGCAGGGGGCCGTCCTGAATCCCGATGTCATCGTCTCGCCCGTTCTCGGCATCGATGTTCAGGGATACCGTCTGGGCAACGGCGGCGGCTACTACGACCGGACGCTGGCTGCGATGGAACGCAAGCCACTGACCATCGGCATCGGGCAGGACTTTGCCCGCATCGACACCATCTATCCGATGCCGTGGGACATACCGATGGACAAGGTGCTGCTGGGCGACGGCAGTTCTTGGCGGCGCGAAACCGACTGACCCACCGATCCTCAACTTGGCGTGACGGCGCCGGTCCATGCCTTGCCTCCATGGTCCGCCCGTCTCAGACTCCTGCGCGTATCAGGAGTATTTTTCATGCCCACAGAACGCGTCACTTTCGCCGGACATGACGGCAGCCAGCTTGCCGCGCGTCTCGACCTGCCCGACGGGCCGGTTCTTGCAACCGCACTTTTCGCACATTGCTTTACCTGCTCCAAGGACATCCCGGCAGCCCGGCGCATTTCAGCCCGGCTGGCCGCCATGGGGATCGCCGTACTGCGTTTCGATTTCACCGGCCTCGGACATTCCGAAGGTGAGTTCGCCAATACGACCTTCACCTCGAATGTCGGCGATCTGGTCGCCGCCTCCCGCTTTCTGGCCGAACGCGATATGGCCCCTGAACTGCTGATCGGGCACTCTTTGGGCGGCGCAGCGGTGTTGCGGGCGCGCGGCGACATCCCGTCGGTCAAGGCGGTCGTCACGCTGGGTGCGCCGTCCGATCCCGGTCACGTGGCACATCACTTCGCAGACGCCATTCCGCGCATACGCAGCGAGGGCACGGCCGAGGTCATGCTCGGCGGCCGCCCCTTCCGCATCGGCAAGGAGTTCGTGGATGACATCTCTGCGGCGCAACTCACCCCGGCGATACGGGAATTGAAAGCAGCGCTACTGGTCCTGCACGCGCCCCGCGACGAAACCGTCAGCGTCGACAATGCGAGCGAAATCTTCCTGGCCGCCAAACATCCCAAAAGCTTCGTGACGCTGGATGATGCCGATCATCTGATCTCGCGCGCAGAGGACGCCGAGTACGCGGCCGAGGTGATTGCGGCTTGGTCGACGCGTTACCTGAACCTTCAGCCGCCCGCCCCGCCACCCGGCGCGCCAGAGGGTGTCGTCCGGGTGACCGAGGTCGATGCGGACGGGTTCCTGCAGGACATCCAGTCGGGGCCAAAACATCACGCGGTCGCGGACGAACCTGTTTCATACGGTGGCACCGACCGGGGCATGACGCCCTACGGCTTTCTCTCGGCGGGTCTGGGCGCCTGCACGTCGATGACGGTACGGATGTATGCCCGCCGCAAGGGCTGGCTCTTGACCGGCGTCAGCGTAGACGTTTGCCACGACAAGGTTCACGCGCAGGACGCAGGGCTGGCGGGCGACGGCAAGATCGACCAGTTCAAACGAAAGATCCGTCTGGACGGACCGTTGGACGAAGAACAACGCACGAAGCTGCTGGAAATCGCGGACAAGTGCCCGGTGCATCGGACGCTGGAGGGATCGTCGCATGTCGTGACCGAATTGGACGAGGCATCACTGACGTCCTGATGCAAGGGCGCTAAGGCGCGATCCGGGGTAAACGGTTCCGCTTTGCAGGCCCAACGATACGCCAAAGGCGATTTGATATTTGTCAAAGTCCCTAAACACGGCTTGTGAGATCGTGATCGCGATCCGTCCGGCATCGACACGGATCTGCTGTGTCAAAAGGAGCGCGCGAATGGGACTGTTTTCGAAATTGGCCAAAAGCACTGACCTGATGCAGGGCATGGCGGACCGGCTTGGCGTGGATCTGAGCGAAGCGATCTGCAACTCGCCCGATACCGAAGCCGCGAAGTACCGCGGGGCAGTGATCCGCTGTTCGTGTTGCGCGGACCAGGGCGCCTGCGCCGAGTTGCAGGCCCAGAACGACCGCCTCGCCGAAGCTCCGGACTATTGCATGAACCGCGAGATGATGGCGGCGCACCAAGCCGAAAGCTGATCGCATCAAGACGGAGACTTATCCGTCGCGGGCGTAGTCCGTAAGCATCACATAGGACTTGCGCGGGCCTTCAACCTCCCAGCGCACGCTCCAGTTTGGCCAGCGTGCGAAGTCGTAGGCGACGCCATAGCTGTCGGGCAGACAGGCGTGATGGGCCGTCGGCGCCGCTTCTTTCAACGAAAACCCGTGGAAAAAGCGGCCGTCGGCAAATCGCACATCGATGCGCCCTGAACCGGTACACCACAAATATCTCCGTGTTCCTCGCAGCGGGGCCTGGCCGGGAATGCTCAGCATCACCACTTCGTCGTAAAGATGCCCCCCCTCGCCGCGTGTCAACGCGGCGACACCTGTCGCGTACACTACCTTTCCCGCCCGATGATCCTGAATGGTCCGGACCATTCGCCAGGTGCCTTCGAAATCCGCGATTGAAGCCGGCCCAGTCATCGCTCGAGTGCCTTTTCCAGAAGGCTGGCATGGCCCATGATCAGGGCAAACCGTCTCATCCGCGTGTTCCCACCTTGTCCAACAAGCCCAGCGAGTCTAAGACCCGCGCCAAAGCCCCTGCCAATCACAAAAAGGTGCCGCTGCCAATGATCCCCCGCTATTCCCGCCCCGAAATGGTCGCCATCTGGTCGCCCGAGACCAAGTTCCGCATCTGGTACGAGATCGAGGCCCATGCCTGCGACGCCATGGCCGATCTGGGCGTCATCCCGCGCGAGAATGCCGATGCGGTCTGGAAGGCCAAGGACGTGGAGTTCGACGTCGCGCGGATTGACGAGATCGAGGCCGTCACCAAGCATGACGTGATCGCCTTTCTCACCCATCTGGCCGAGCATGTTGGCAGCGACGAAGCCCGGTTCGTGCATCAGGGCATGACCAGCTCGGACGTTCTGGATACCTGCTTCAACGTCCAGCTCACCCGAGCAGCCGACATCCTGATCGAGGACATGAAGGGTCTGCTCGACGCGCTCAAACGCCGCGCCTACGAGCACAAGGATACGGTCCGCATCGGCCGAAGCCATGGCATTCATGCCGAGCCCACAACCATGGGCCTGACCTTTGCCCGTTTCTACGCCGAGATGGATCGCAACCTGCGCCGTCTTGAGGTTGCGCGCGACGAGATCGCCACCGGCGCCATCAGCGGCGCTGTCGGCACCTTCGCCAATATCGATCCGCGCGTCGAAGAACATGTCTGCGCCAAGCTCGGCCTCAAGCCCGAGCCGATCAGCACACAGGTGATCCCGCGCGACCGCCACGCGGCCTTCTTTGCGGCGCTCGGAGTCGTCGCCTCCTCCATTGAAAACGTAGCCACCGAAATCCGCCACATGCAGCGGACCGAAGTGCTGGAAGCCGAGGAATTCTTTTCGAAGGGCCAGAAAGGCTCTTCCGCGATGCCGCACAAGCGCAACCCGGTGCTGACCGAAAACCTGACCGGCCTGGCCCGTCTTGTGCGCATGGCCGTGGTTCCGGCGATGGAGAACGTGGCCCTCTGGCACGAACGCGACATCAGCCACAGCTCGGTCGAGCGCAACATCGGCCCCGACACCACCGTGACGCTGGATTTCGCGCTGGCGCGCCTGACCATGGTGATCGACAAACTGGTGGTCTATCCCGACAACATGATCGCCAACATGAACAAGTTCCGCGGCCTCGTGATGTCGCAGCGGGTTCTGCTGGCGCTGACGCAGGCCGGCGTCAGCCGTGAGGACGCCTATCGCCTGGTGCAGCGCAACGCCATGAAGGTCTGGGAAGAGGGCAAGGACTTCAAGACCGAGCTTCTTGGAGATGCCGAGGTTACGGCGGCGCTGAGCGCGGCGGAGATCGAGGAGAAATTCGATCTGGGCTATCACACCAAACATGTGGATACGATTTTTTCACGTGTTTTCGGTAAGTAACCGCCCGTTTCCGGCAACGCGATCGCACATCACCGGTTTCGGCGAAATGACCCAGAGCCACATCTTTTGCCCGAATCCGAAAAACCGGGTATGATGCGCGCGCAAGTAGAGACAGGAGAAACGCGATGACGTTCAAGACCCTAGCTTGCGCGCTGGCTTTCGGGCTGGTCTCGACCGCCGCAATGGCCTGCGAGTTTCACAAGCAAACTCAATCCTGCGCGCCCGGCACCGTCTGGGATAGCGAAAGCGAAACTTGCGTGAAAGCGGTAAACAGCTGAAGCGCAGTTCACCGAACTTTGAAAAGAAGCGGGCCGATTGTGGCTCGCTTTTTTCATGCATGAGCTATGATGTCCCACACCAGTTGTTTCAACGGAGTTTTCCGATGCGCATTTTGATTGCCGCCGCGATTGCCTTTCAGGGTTTTGCCTTCACTCCCGGCACAGCCGAAGCCGCAGGCGGCGACAGCACCCCACCGAAGCCGACCAACACAACAAAAAAATGCCTGTTTGGACGTGTCTGGGACGCGAACGCCGGTAAATGCGTCAAGCCCAACAAGACCAACTTCACGGATGACGAACTGTACCAGGCGGTGCGGGAACTGGCCTATGACGGACAATACGGACATGCGCAGGACGTTCTCCGCGCCATGAGCGATCAGAATGACGACCGGGTGCTGACCTATTGGGGATTCACCTATCGCAAGATGGGTGAATTGGAACTTGCCAACCTGTTCTATGAGCGGGCGATCTCTGCCAATCCGGACAACATCCTTGCCCGCAGCTATATGGGACAAGGGTTTGTTCTGGAAGGTAAAACGGACCTCGCGGTCGCCCAGTGGCGCGAAATCAAGGCGCGCGGCGGCGAAGGCAGTTGGGCCGAAACATCGCTGCGGGACGCCATCCGGACAGGGCTGACCTACAGCTACTAAATTTCAAGCTTTCTTTACCGCCAGCGCCTTATCCTGCCTGCGAATAACATGACGTGCCGAGCAACGCAGGAAGATGCAGGACACCAACAACGCGCTGGTACAGAAAAAGAGCGGCTTGCCGGACGATGAAGCGGGGCTGGCCGCAGATCCCTACGGAAGAAGGGTCGTGCCGCGCGACCTCACGGGGCAGGAAAAGGCCGCCATCGTTGTGCGCCTTTTGCTGAACGAAGGCGCCGACCTGCCGCTTGAGGAGCTTCCTGAGGAATTGCAGGAAAAGCTGGCCCTCCAGATGGGGCACATGGGGCTGGTCGATCGTTTCACACTTGAAATCGTGGCGCAGGAATTTGCGGAGGCTCTGGATGCCATTGGGCTGTCCTTTCCGCATGGCCTTGCCGGGGCGCTTGATGTCATGACGGGCCGGATCGGGCCGGCGACGGCGGCACGTCTGCGCAAGAGGGCCGGCGTGCGGCAAGTGGGCGATCCGTGGCAACGGTTGCGCCTGCTCGACGCGGCGGAGCTTGCCGCTATGGCGCAGGCCGAAAGCACCGAAGTGGCCGCGGTCTTGCTGTCCAAACTCGACACGGCCAAGGCCGCCGAACTGCTGGGCAAACTGCCTGGACCCGCGGCGCGGCGGATCACCTTTGCGGTGTCCCGAACCGGTAATGTAACCCCCGAGGCGGTTGAACGGATCGGCTGGTCCCTGACGTCGCAACTGGATCAGAAACCGGTTCCTGCCTTCAGCGAAGCGCCGGGCGCTAGGGTCGGGGCGATTCTGACCCAGTCCGCCGCCGCGACGCGGGACGGGCTGCTCGACGCGCTGGACGAGGAAGACGCGGATTTCGCAGGCGCAGTGCGGCGCGCGATCTTCACCTTCGCGCACATCCCCGGCCGAATCCCTTCGCGCGACGTGCCCGCCATCACCCGAGGCGTCGAGCAGGCCGTTCTTGTCAACGCCCTTGCCGGAGCCTCGGCCGAAGAGGACCGGATCGCCGCCGAATACCTGTTGTCGAACATGTCGACGCGAATGGCGGACAGCCTGCGCGAAGAGATGCGCGATCGCGGCGCCGTCAAACAGGCCGAGGCCGAGCGGGCCATGACGGAAATCGTCGGTGCCATCCGCAGGCTGGTCGACGACGGCGCTATCGCGTTCAAAAGCCCCGACGAGGAGGAGGTGGCCTGACCCCTCCTCATCTGTCCAGACTGCGCGATTTGCGTGGACAGCCTGCGAGGAACCGGCCTATCTACGCGCATGATCCCCGCTCCCCTCATTTCCTTCACCGAATGGGACCGCACATGAGCGCAAGCGCCGGCCGTGCCATCCTATTCATGGTGCTCGCGATTCTCTGCTTTTCGCTGATGGACGCGACGGTAAAGGCGCTGGCCCCTCGGATCGGCGTGCTGTCCGCGCTCTGGGTCCGGTATGCGGGGCAGATGGCGGTGGTATTGCTGCTGGTTCTGCCGCGGCTCCACCTCGTCGTGCGGACGCGGTATCCCGGCCTGCAATTCCTGCGCTCGCTGCTGCTGATGGGGGCCACCGGGTTCTTCTTCACCGGCATCAGCCGCATTCCGCTGACCGACGCCACCGCGCTCATGTCGCTGAATCCGGTGCTCATTACCCTTGGCGCGGCGCTTTTCCTGGGCGAATCTCTCGGCCCGCGCCGCATTACCGGCATCGCCCTGGCAATGCTGGGCGCCTTGATCGTCATCCGGCCGGGATCCGGTGTGTTCCAGCTAGCCGCGCTGTTCCCGGTGGGCGCGGCAGTCTGCTATTCCGCCTATGCCATCCTGACACGTCGGGTGGGACCGGACGAGAACCCCTGGACCTCGCTTTTCTACACGGGGCTGGTGGGCACCATTCTTCTGAGCCTGATCGCGCCCGCGCAATGGCAGGCGCCCGACAGCTTCGCCTGGGTTCTGATCGTCCTGGTGGCGGCCTTCGGTACAATGGGGCAGATGCTGCTGATCCAGGCGTTCAGCTCCGGCGAGGCCACGATGCTGGCCCCCTATGCCTATTGCGGGCTGGGCTTCGCCGCCATCTGGAGCGCACTGTTCTATGCGGAGTACCCGGACCTGTGGACGATCTGCGGCGCGCTTGTGATCGCGGGATCGGGTCTGTATGTCTGGCACCGCGAAACGCAACTCCGGTGAGCCCACTCAATGCCCGTCGAAAAATCGGAACTCAGCCGCTCTGAACTGGCGCAGTACTATGTCGCCAATCTGTTCCTGAGTTGCGTGATCCGGCTTATGCACCTGCTGCCCTACGAGCACCGGATCGCGACGATGGGCGCATTGGTCCGCGGTCTTGCGCCGCTCGTCGGGTTCAAGCGGCGGGTGCGCAGCAACCTCAAGCTCACTTGCCCGGACCTGTCCGACGACGAAGTGGAGCAGATCTGCCGCGACGTATGCGACAATGCCGGCCGCGCAATAATGGAGCATTTTTCGCCAGAGGATTTCGTCGAGCGGCAAAAGCGAGCCAAGATCACCGGCCCTGGATTGGCAGCCTATGATGCCGCTTGTGCCGAAGGTCGTCCGGTCATGGTGATTGCCGCGCACTTCGGCCACTACCTGGCGATCCGCATCGCGCTGCAGGAGCGCAGCGGAGTGCCGCTTGGCTGTCTCTACCGGCGCATGGCCAACCCATATTTCAACGAGAATTACGTCAAAGCCTTTCACAAGACCGGCGAGCCGATGTTCGAACAGGGCCGACGCGGCATGATGGAGATGGTGCGTTCCCTCCGGAACGGCGGCCATATCGCCATCGTGTCGGACCTGCACGCACATGGCGGCGAAGAACTGACCTTTTTCGGAAAACCCGCGGTAACTTCGGTGCTGAACGCCGAGTTGGCGATCAAGTATGGCGCGGAGGTGATCCCTTGCTACGCCGTGCGTCAGCCCAACGGCGTGGATTTCGAGATCGTGCTGCACGACCCCGTGCCGCATTCCGACCCCAAGACCATGACGCAGTTTCTGAACGACGATCTCGAAGGCGTCGTCCGACAGCACATGGGACAGTGGTTCTGGATACACCGCCGCTGGAAAGCCTGGAACGGGATGGGCGTGCAGCCCGAAGACATGCCCTGATCACTCGGCCCGCGCTGCGGCGATGATCGGCCCCTGCCCCGCGCGCTGAACCAGAATGACCGCGGGCAAATCTGACTTGAGCGTGGCGGAATAGGTCTGCGCCTCGGCGCCATTCCATTGCCCGAGAACCTGCCAGCTTTCCACCACGTTGGCATAGTCGAGTTTCCTCCCCGCCAACTCGCCACGCTTGATCTCGGCGTGCCGAAGCGGCGAATACTGCACGACCTGCACATCATAGGAATCGCCATGCGGCAGATCCAGCGGCCTGACCTCGACGCCGATCTGCCCACCGGCTCGATCGGCACGCAGCGATACTTCTGCCGCCTCGGACCGATGCGCGTCGATCAGATCCATCAGCGCCAATCCGTCTGCTCCCGCGATGTCGTCCTGCCCGTTGACGATCATTTGCGGCGTGTAGATCATCGTGCGGCCACCCTCGCGGGCATAGGCCTTTTGCCGCAGCGTGTGCGCGGGGTCGGCAAACAGATCCTTCCAGCCGATGTAATCCCAGTAGTCGACATGCAACGCCAGTGCGATCACGTCATCGCGCCCGGCCAGTTCATGCATCAGGGCATCGGCCGGCGGGCAGGACGAACAACCCTGCGAGGTAAAAAGCTCGACAACGACCGGGTTGTCCTCGGCGCCCGCAGGGACGACAAGCGACATGAAGGCAACAATGGCTGCGGTCGTGGATCTGAACATGTCCGATTCTGAACCCATGGATGTCTTTTCCGGTTTAAGACGCCCGACGATCAATAACCAATCAAGGTTTCTTGAGACGAAACGCGTTCAGCACATAAAAATGTGTGCAATGGTATACAAAAATTGCCGCACCCCCCCTGTTCGACCTTGAACCGTGGCAGTTCGTGTTGCAGATAGCCAGCAGCGAATCCCAAAATCCACGCCATTTGAGAGGGAGGCCACAGATGCCCATCAAAGTTGGACAGGATACCGCCAAGACACGCAAGACGCTGAGCGTGAATGGCAAGTCCATTTCCTATTACTCGATCCCCGCCGCGCAAGAGGCCGGTCTGGGCGATTTCTCGAAACTCCCGGCCGCGCTCAAGGTGGTATTGGAGAACATGCTGCGGTTCGAGGACGGCGGCTTTTCCGTTTCGGTCGATGACATCAAGGCATTCGCCGAATGGGGCGCCAAGGGCGGCAAGAACCCGCGCGAGATCGCCTATCGTCCGGCCCGGGTTCTGATGCAGGACTTCACCGGCGTACCCGCGGTTGTGGATCTGGCCGCGATGCGCGACGGCATCAAGGCGCTTGGCGGCGACGCACAGAAGATCAACCCGCTGAACCCGGTCGATCTGGTCATCGACCACTCGGTAATGATCGACGAGTTCGGCAACCCCCGCGCGTTCCAGATGAACGTGGACCGCGAGTACGAGCGCAACATGGAGCGTTACCAGTTCCTGAAATGGGGTCAGGGCGCATTCAACAACTTCCGCGTCGTGCCGCCGGGAACCGGCATCTGCCACCAGGTGAACCTGGAGTACTTGGCGCAGACCGTCTGGACCGACACCGACCAGAACGGCGACGAAGTGGCATATCCGGACACTCTGGTGGGCACCGACAGCCACACCACCATGGTCAACGGCATGGCCGTCCTGGGCTGGGGCGTTGGCGGGATCGAGGCCGAAGCCGCGATGCTGGGCCAGCCGATCTCGATGCTGATCCCCGAGGTCATCGGCTTTGAACTGACCGGCGAGATGGTCGAAGGCACCACCGGCACAGACCTGGTTCTGAAGGTCGTGGAAATGCTGCGCAAGAAGGGCGTGGTGGGCAAATTCGTCGAATTCTACGGTGAAGGTCTGGATCGCCTGCCGCTGGCCGACCGCGCGACCATCGCCAACATGGCGCCCGAATACGGCGCGACCTGCGGCTTCTTCCCGATCGACGGCGAAACCCTGCGCTATCTGCGCCAGACCGGCCGCGACGAAGACCGCATCGCGCTGGTCGAAGCCTACGCCAAGGAAAACGGCTTCTGGCGCGGCCCGGACTACGCGCCGATCTATACAGACACGCTGACGCTCGACATGGGCACCATCGTTCCGGCGATCTCGGGCCCCAAGCGCCCGCAGGACTATCTGCCGCTGACCGCGGCCGCCCACGCCTTCGAGAATGTCGTGGCCGACTACCGCGGCATCGACATCTCCAACGGCGCCAAGGACATGGCGCACGAGGGTCCGGTGGCGACAAAACCGGTCAATCTGCACAAGACCGCCAAGGTCGAAGGCGAAAGCTACGAGTTGCGCGACGGCTCGGTGGTGATCGCTTCGATCACTTCCTGCACCAACACCTCGAACCCCTATGTGCTGATCGGCGCCGGTCTGGTGGCGCGCAAGGCGCGGGCCCTTGGCCTGAATCGCAAGCCCTGGGTCAAGACTTCGCTGGCGCCGGGCTCTCAGGTCGTGACCGAGTATCTCGAGGCGGCGGGCCTTCAGGAAGATCTCGACGCGATCGGGTTCAACCTTGTCGGCTACGGCTGCACCACCTGCATCGGCAACTCCGGCCCGCTGCAGCCGGAAATCTCGAAGGCGATCAACGACAACGACCTGATCGCAACCTCGGTGCTGTCGGGCAACCGCAACTTCGAGGGTCGGATCTCGCCGGATGTCCGCGCCAACTATCTGGCCTCGCCGCCGCTCGTCGTGGCCTATGCGCTGGCGGGCGACATGAACATCGACCTGACCACCGAACCGCTGGGTCAGGACAAGAACGGCAAGGACGTCTATCTCAAGGACATCTGGCCGTCCAACAAGGAAATCTCCGACCTGGTGCACGCCACCGTGACCCGCGAGGCGTTCCTCAAGAAATACGCCGACGTCTTCAAGGGTGACGAGAAATGGCAGTCGGTCGAGACCACGGACGCGGAAACCTATGACTGGCCCGCAAGCTCGACCTACATCCAGAACCCGCCCTATTTCCAGGGCATGGGCATGGAGCCGGGCACCATCTCGAACGTCGAGGGCGCGAAGGTGCTGGCAATTCTGGGCGACATGGTCACGACCGACCACATCTCGCCCGCCGGTTCCTTCGCTTCGACCTCGCCGGCCGGCAAGTACCTGCTCGATCGGCAGGTGCAACCGCGCGAGTTCAACTCCTACGGCTCGCGCCGCGGCAACCACGAGATCATGATGCGCGGCACCTTCGCCAACATCCGCATCAAGAACGAGATGCTGGACGGCGTCGAAGGCGGCTACACCAAAGGCCCCGATGGCGATCAGACTTCGATCTACGAAGCATCGATGGCCTATCAGGCCCAAGGCACTCCGTTGGTCGTGTTCGGCGGCGAGCAGTACGGCGCAGGATCGTCCCGCGACTGGGCGGCCAAGGGCACCGCGCTGCTGGGCGTCAAGGCCGTGATCGCTGAAAGCTTCGAGCGCATCCACCGCTCGAACCTGGTGGGCATGGGCGTCATCCCCTTCGAGTTCACCGGCGGCGACAACCGCAAGACGCTGGGCCTGAAAGGCGACGAGACCGTCTCGATCCATGGCCTGGACACCATCCAGCCGTTGCAGGAGGTGCCTTGCACCATCACCTATGGCGATGGAACCGAGAAGACCATCCAACTGAAGTGCCGGATCGATACCGCGCCCGAGATCGAATACATCGAGAACGGCGGCGTGCTGCACTACGTGCTGCGGAATCTCGCGAAGGCGTCTTGAGCGCCCCTTAGCAACTGAAGTTTCGAAAAACTTTGAAAGCCCCGTCGATCGACGGGGCTTTCTTAACTTGGCGTTAACGCTTTGCCGCACAAATGGGATCGAAACCATCACTACGGCCGGAGTATTTCAGACGTGGCACTTTCGACGCAGCAACAACTTCTCGTGGAGCAGAGACTCAGCAACGACAAGAAATCGACGGGCGTTGCCTATCTTCTTTGGCTCTTTCTGGGTGGTCTGGGCGGGCATCGGTTCTACCTTGGCCGGACCGGTAGCGCCGTCACCATGCTGATCCTTTCCATCCTCGGTTGGGCTACCGTGGCCTTCATGGTCGGGTTGGTTCTGTTGATCCCGCTTGGGATCTGGCTGCTGGTCGATGCCTTCCTGATTCCCGGCATGATCCGCGAAGATGCCGAAGCCAAACGCGCACGGATCGCCAACGAGGTCGCCGTGATGTCGGGCGGCGCAGGCTGAACAGCAAGGTCGCGGTCACGGCTCCACGAGCGCGCCCATCAAGGACGCGCTACAAGAATACGGGCACTATTGGCCGCCCGCGGCCTTCTCCATCGCCGGGCGCAGACGGTTGGTCAGTTCGCGCTGTGTTACCGGTCCGGCGATCCGCAGAATGATGTTGCCATCGCCATCGACAAGGAACGTCTCGGGCACGCCATAGACACCCCAGTTGATGTTCATCGACTGCTCCGAGGCTCCGACGGCCTCGTAGGGATCGCCCAGTTCTTCCATGAATGCCAGCGCGTTGTCAGGATCGTCCTTGTAGTTTGCGCCGAGGATCGTGATGCCCTCTTGCTGCAGTGCTTCGAGGTTCGGGTGTTCGACCCGGCAGGGCGCGCACCAACTGGCCCAGAAATTGACCAGCTTGATCTTGCCATCGCGAAGCGCCTCATCAGTCCAGAGGGGTTTTTCGCCCAGTTGCTTAAGTTCCACAGCTGGGGCCTGCTTTCCGGCAAGAGCGGTCGGCAGTTCCTCCTTGTTGTCGCGGAACATTCCGACAGCCGCCAGCAGAACGAAAGCGCCAAAGATCAGCGGCGGCGCGATCATCAGGGGCGAAATCTTAGCCATTGCGGGTCATCCTCTGTTCGACCTTTTCCATCTCGGCGCGAACCTTGCGGCCGCGCAGGATGCTGAATACTACCAACGCCACCAAAAGCAGCAGCGAAGCCGCGTAGGCCGACAGGACCGTGTCGGCGTATTTTCCCAGATCGGGCATCATGCGTTGACCCTTTCCCGTGCCAAAAGCGCCTTGATCCTGCGCGCCCGGATCTCGGTCCCGGTGCGATAGAACACCAGCGCGATGAACAGCAGCACGAAACCGACGATGCACAGCAGAAGCGGGTAGAAGAATATGTTGCTCACCTTTTCCTCGGTATCCGTGCCCGTGATCGCCCCGGCCCGCATGACGGACGCGCCCTGATGCAGGCCCTGGTTCCAGAAATTCACTGCATAGCGGCTGAGGAAGGCAAAGACCGAGCCCACGAGGCACAGGACCGAGGTCAGATCGGCCGCGGTGTCCGGATCCTCGATCGCCTCCCACAGGGCGACGTAACCGAGGTAGAACAGGAACAGGATCAGGAACGAGGTCAGGCGCGGATCCCAGGCCCACCAGGTGCCCCACATCGGCTGACCCCAGATCGCCCCGGTCGCCAGCGCGATCAGGGTCATGACGATGCCGACGGGCGCGGCGGCGCGGGCGGCAAGGGCGCTGACGTGGTGGCGGCGCACCAGCCAGACAAGCGAGGTCGCAAGCATCATGATCCAGCAATTGATCGCCATCAGCGCCGAAGGCACGTGCAGATAGATGATCTTGACCGTCGAACCCTGCTTGTAGTCGTCGGGCGTGAAGAAAAAGCCCCAGACTAGGCCGACCACCAGGAAGGCAGCGGAAGAGACCCAGAAGAACGGCAGCACGCGCTCGGTCGTGGTCAGAAACTTCTTGGGGTTGGCGTATTCCCAGAGGGAGTTGGCTTTGGATGCGATGGACATGGGCCTTATCTAGTCCGAGTCGGGGCGCTTCTCAATTGACATCGGTCAACGCAGATTGACGCGCAGCACTGCGGCGCTGGCAAAGGGCAAAAGTGCGATGGTGGCAGCGGTGATCCCGGCCAGCATCAGCAGGGGCGTCGCAGTCTCCATTCCGGTCGCGCCGCGGCGCGCAACCTCGGCCCCGAAGATCAGCGTCGGTACATAGAGCGGCAGAACCAGCAGCGACAGCAAAAGCCCGCCCCGCTTCAGCCCCACGGTCAGGGCAGCGCCAAAGGTGCCGAGGACACTGAGCGCCGGGGTTCCGATCGCCAGCGAAACGACCAGCCAGAAGAACCCCGGGACCGGCAGGTTCAGCAGAACGCCCAGAACGGGGGCGGCCAGCACCAGCGGCAAGCCGGTGGTGATCCAATGAGCCAGCGCCTTGATGGTCACCACCGATTCCAGCGGCAGCGGCGCCGTGGCAAGCAGGTCGAGCGAACCATCCTCCCAGTCCAGCGCCAGCAGCCGGTCGAGCGACAGGAGGCAAGCCAGCAACGCGCCAAGCCACAGCCCCCCCGGCGCAATGGTGGACAGCAGCGAGGATTGCGGCCCGACCGAGAACGGCACCAAAACCGTGACGATCAGGAAAAAGGCAAGACCCAGCCCGAACCCTCCGCCCGCGCGGAAGGCCAGCGTCAGGTCGCGCTTGAGCAGGGCGATCACAGGAAGCCTCCGTCAAAGTCGTCGATCGGTTGCGGCTTGGCCTTGTAAGGGCCGACGTCCAGCACCTCTCCGTCAAGGCCCAGGTCGATATGCGTGGCGATCAGGGCCGAGCCGCCCTGCCCCAGATGCCGCCGTACCGCATCGGCAAACATCGCGACCGCATTGCGGTCGAGCGACACGGTGGGTTCATCCAGCATCCAGATCGGGCGGCCGGTCACCAGCAACCGCGACAGGCCCAGCCGCCGTTTTTGTCCCGCAGACAAGTTGCCGGCATGGCGTTCCGCCAGGTCATTCAGGCCATAGGCGTCAAGCGCCGCCTGAATATCCCTGGCCCCGAACACCGACGCCCAGAATCGCAGATTCTCGACCACGCTCAGCGTCGGTTTCAATCCGTCGGAATGGCCTGCATAGGCCACGGTGTCCTCGGCGCCTGCGATCGTGCCGGCAAGAGGTGGCTGCAGCCCGGCCAATGTCCGCAGCAGCGTCGTCTTGCCGATTCCGTTCGGGCCGCGCAGGATCAAAGCCTTTCCCGGCTCCAATTCGAAATCGAGCCCTTCGAGAACGGGCACGCCGCCACGGGTGATGGAAAGGTCTGTAACGGTCAGTGTCATGCAGCCCGCTTATCCCATTGCCGGCGGGGGAAAAAGGCGGGATTTGCCGCATCCCGGCATTGCCGCCCCGTCACGACGTCGCAACGGGGTTCCATCACACTGGTAGCACGGCCAGCGCGATCCGGCGACCTTCGGAAAGGAGTACATTATACGTCCGGCAAGCCGCGGGCGAGTTCATGATCTCGACCCCCAGCCCCTTGCCTTCCAGCGCGGCACGCAGACCGGCAGGGATATGCGCCACCTCCTTGCCGGTGCCGATGAAGATCACGTCGATGTCGCCGGCCAGGTCCAGAAGCGCGGCCTCGTCCTGGTAGCCGCCCCACGGACGCGTGCCGTCCGGGCCGGTCAGAACCGAGCCCTCATGCACTTCGCCACCGATGCGGAAGAACCCCGGACCGTATCCGTCCACGGGCCGGGCACCGGAAAAAGCCATTTCATTCAGGCGCATGTACGTCTTCCTTCAATCCAGGATCGGCAGTCCCGAGATCACCGCCAAGGCAATCACGGAATATGACGCGCGCCGGTAAAGCTTTTTAAGAGACGGATCGAAAAGCGCCTTGCCGACAAGCGTCGTCACAAGATACGGCATCGACAGCAGAGCGACCACCCATAGCGTTGTGACCCCGGCAAGCCCTCCCAGAAGGATGTTGAAGACGATCACGATGTCGAGCATCGCCAGGAAGATGATCGTGTTGGCCCGCACTTTCCGCACGTCGCGCGCGTTGGCCAAGTAGAAGACGATGACCACCGGCCCCGTCAGCCCGGTCATGCCCCCGACCGTTCCCGCCCCGCCACCGATCGCCAACCGCCCCGGCCAGCCGAGCCGCCCGTGCCAGCGCCAACCGGTGATGACGGCCATCAATGTCAGTCCGATCACGGCGCTTGAAACCCAGCGCAGCGTCAGCGCATCGAGTTGCGCCATAGCCCAAAGGCCGAAGGGCACCATCACGGCGGCCGACAGCGCCAGCGTGCTGACCTCGCCCTTGTCGCATTCCCTCCAGGCCTGGGGTGCCAGCGCCAAGGTCGAAAAGATGCCCGTAGCGGCCATCAGGAAAACCACGTCCGCCATGGGCAGGAACTGCGTACCCACGGGCACAAAGATCATTGCGGTGCCGAAACCCGTGAAGCCGCGGACAAGTCCCGCGGCTCCGATGGTGAAAAGCATCCAGCCGAGGCCCGGCAATGCCAGGGCCTGCAGGAAGCTCTCAGGCATCTATGTCGGCAAACTGGTTGCCGGCCGTATTCGAAGGTTTCGACCAGTCCCGCTTGACGCCCAGCCACAAAAGGATGGTCGAGGCCACGAAGACAGACGAATACGTCCCCACGATCACGCCCCAGATCATCGCGAAGACAAAGCCGCGGATCACGTCGCCGCCCAGAACGTAGAGCGAGACCAGCGCCAGCAGCGTCGTGACCGAGGTCATCAACGTGCGGCTCAGCGTTTCGTTGATCGAGAGGTTCAGGACCTCCTTCAGGTCCTTCTTCTTGTATTTCCGCAGGTTCTCGCGCACCCGGTCGAATACGACCACGGTGTCGTTCAGCGAATAGCCGACAATGGTCAGCAGGGCCGCGATGATGGCCAGATCGAACCGGATCTGCAGTTCCGAGAAGATACCGATGGTCAGGATCACGTCATGCACCAGCGCGGCGACAGCGCCCAGCGCGAATTGCCATTCGAAGCGCAGCCAGATGTAGACCAACACCGCCGCGATCGCGAGCATGACCGCGATGACCGCCGTCTGGATCAACTCGCCCGACACTTTCGGGCCCACCGATTCCACTGACACGAACTCGATATCCGGCGCAACGCCGCGCATTGCATCGAGGACGTCACTGATGATCTGGGCAGTGACCGCCTCGGCGTCTTCCTGCGCCTGAATGCGGATCATCGCCACGTTCTCGTCGGGGCCGAAAGTGGGGTCGAAGATCTCGGTGATCGTCACGTGGCCCAGATCGAGCGGAGTGATGGCGTCACGATAGGCGCCCACGTCGATGGCTTGCGCGCTTTCAGTTCTGATCGTGGTGCCGCCCCGGAAATCGATGCCAAAGTTCAATCCCTGGATCAGGAACGAGGCAAAGCCCACCACCATCAGCAGCGCCGAGATGCCCAGCCACAGCTTCCAGCGACCGAAGAAATCGAAAGAGGTTTCCTTGGGAACAAGTCTCAGTCTCATGTCAAACCTCGATCGTCTTGGGGCGGCGGCGTTCAAACCACATCACGATCATCGTTCGCGTCACGAAAATCGCGGTGAAGACCGACGTGATGATGCCCAATCCCAGGGTGATGGAAAAGCCCCGCACCGGACCCGATCCCATTGCGAAAAGGATCACCGCCGTGATGAAGGTGGTGACGTTGGCGTCAAGGATGGCCGACAGCGCCTTTTCGTAGCCAAGTTCGATGGCGCGGGCCGGGCCTTTGGCGGTCTTGAGTTCTTCGCGGATGCGTTCGAAGACCAGCACGTTGGCGTCCACCGCCATGCCGACGGTCAGCACGATCCCCGCGATGCCAGGCAGGGTCAGCGTCGCCCCGATCAGGGACAGCAGCCCAAAGATCAAGCCCACGTTGATGATCAGCGCAAGATTGGCGAAGATGCCGAACAGGCCGTAGCTCAGCGCCATGTATGTCAGAACGGCGGCGAAGGCTACGATGGTCGCCACCTTGCCCGCATCGATGCTGTCCTGGCCCAGTTCCGGACCGATCGTGCGTTCTTCGAGGAATTCCAGCCCGGCGGGCAGCGCCCCCGCGCGCAGCAGAACGGCCAGATTGGTGCTTTCCTCGACGGTGAAGCGACCGGTGATGATGCCCGAACCGCCGGGGATGTGCGACTGGATCACCGGCGCCGAGATCACCTCGTCGTCAAGAACGATGGCAAAGGGCGCACCGACATTGTCGCGGGTATAGTCGCCGAACTTGCGCGCGCCGGAGGTGTTGAAACGGAAGTTCACCGCCGGCCGGCCATTCTGGTCGAATGCCGGCTGCGCGTCCACCAGTTCCTCGCCGGTCACGACCGGGGCGGATTCGATGGTGTAGTAGACGCCTTCTTCGTCCAGCGACGGGATTACCTTTTCGTCGACGCCTGCGGGGGCATCCGGATCGGATCCGCGCGACACGACCGGGTTGAAGGTCAGCTGCGCAGTGGTTCCGATGATTTCCTTCAGCTCCGAAGCGCTGCCGATGCCAGGCACCTGGATCAGGATGCGGTCCGCGCCCTGACGCTGGATCGTGGGTTCGCGGGTGCCTACTTCGTCGATCCGGCGGCGCACGATCTCGAGCGCCTGCCGAACGGTGCGGTCATCCGAGGCCAGCTTTTCCGCCTCGGACAGTTGGACGACGATGGTGTCTCCATCGGCGCGAACATCGATATCCGACGCGCCGGCTCCGGTCAGGGTCTGGATCGGACGCGACAGGCCGCGCACCACCTCGACGGCGCGGGTCATGCCTTCGGGCTGGCTGATCTTCACGCGAATCTCGTCCGGCGCCGAAGGCTGCTTGCGGATCGTGCCGACAGTCGTCCGTTCGTCCCGCAGGGCGTCGCGGATTTCCGGCCACATGGCCTCCATCCGGGATTCGTAGACGTCACCGACCTGCACCTCGGCCAGCAGATGCGCGCCGCCCCGCAGATCGAGCCCCAGATTGACCAGCGAAGACGGCATCCAGCTTGGCCATTCATCGGCTTCCGCCTGCAGGGCCGGGCTGTCATTGCCCAGTTCGATTGCCGCCCTTGCGTCGTTGGACTGTTCGACGCGGGTATAGAACGCGTTTGGCAGGGCCATCAGCAGACCGGCCACGCAGACCAGCCAGATCAGAACCCGCTTCCAGGTGTCGATTTGCAGCATTGCCCTGCCTTTTCAAGAGTTTGACGGACGAAGTTACTTCGCCGGCTCGGTCTTGTTCAGAACCTGGGCGATGGTCGAACGGACCACGCGGACCTTGACGCCTTCGGCGATCTCGACTTCCAGTTCGCCGTCTTCCTTGACCTTGGCCACCTTGCCGATCAGACCGCCCTGGGTCACGACCTGATCGCCGCGGCGCAATGCCTCGACCATGGCCTGGTGCTCTTTCACCTTCTTCTGCTGCGGGCGGATCAGCAGGAAATACATGATCGCGAAGATCAGGATCAGCGGGAGAAACTGGGCGATTGCGCCACCTTCCATGGGATATTCCTTTGTTCAGATGTTGGGGAGGTTTCCCCGCGAATTTGGCGGGAACCTATGCGTTGCACAGGGGGTTTGCAAGCAATGCCGTCGGGACGGCGAAGGGACGTCAAAGCAACGATGTTCGGATGCACTCGAACGTCGCTGGCATGCGCCCGGTTCGCTTTCGGATCAGGTGAGGCGGAGCATGCGATCGATCCTCCGTTTCTTTCCGGTCAGCCCATTGCCGGCCGGTGCGTTGCTGGGCCGCACCTTTCGGGCGCGAAACGGCTGGATTTCTTGCGGGATGGGCGGCGCGCCTTGCGAATCATGTTGCAAAATCTGGCGATTCGGCGCTTAGCTTGGCGTCGCGCAAGCCGCCGAGCGCGGGGTTTCGCCCCACTTTCCGGTCCGGAAGGCGGCCCGGCCATTTCTCACAAGAAGGAAGAGGCGCATGCTGATGGTGCGCTGCTATCTTGCCCCCTCGCAGATCGAAGGGCTGGGGCTATTTTGCCATGACGACATCGCCAAGGGCGACCAGGTCTGGCGCTATGACCGGATGCTGGATCTGGTCTATCCAATGACCAAGCTCGACACGGTCGATGCACCCGCGCGGGACTTTTTGGAACGCTACAGCTTCCCCGACATGGACCGGCCGGGCTACATGATGCTGTTCGGTGACGAGGCGCGCTTCATCAACCACGCCATGTACCCCAACCTCGATTTCTCGGACGGCCTGCGCGGGATCGCCGCGCAGGACATTCCGGCCGGCACCGAACTGACCTGCGACTATTCCGATTTTCATACCGGCGAGATCGTGTTGCAACCTCCGCGTCACCGGGTCGGCGGCCTGCATTCCACGACCCACTGAACAAGGCAGGGACCGGTCGGCAACGGCCGGTCCTTTTCTTGCCCCCGACAAGGTTGGCGGCGCTACACCCCGCCCCGCAGATGGTGCATAACCGGATCCAGTGAATCACCGTTCAAGGATCCGACCCATGCACGACATCCGCATCATCCGCGAAAATCCAGCCGCCTTCGATGCCGCGCTTGCGCGCCGCGGGGATGCGCCGGTGTCGTCGGACCTGCTGAGGCTGGACGAATCCCGCCGCGCCAAGATTCTGGCCGCCGAAACCGCGCAGGCCGAGCAGAACAAGGCCAGCAAAGCGGTCGGCGCGGCCAAGGCCAACGGCGACGAGGCCGAATTCGAGCGTCTCCGCGCCTTGGTGGCCGAAAAGAAGGCCGAAGTGGCCCGGATGCAGACCGAGGCCAAGGATCTGGACGCGCTGTTGGCGGATCAGATGTCTCGTATCGCCAACCTGCCGGCCGACGACGTGCCGGATGGCAAGGACGAGAATGACAACGTCGAAGTGAACCGCTGGGGTACGCCGCGCGAATTCAGTTTTGCACCGAAAGAGCACTACGAGATCGAATGCGTCAAGAACGGCATGGATTTCGAAACGGCGGCCAAGCTGTCCGGCTCGCGCTTCGTGCTTCTGTCGGGCGCAGTGGCGCGCATCCACCGGGCGCTGGCGCAGTTCATGCTGGACACCCATACCACCGAGAACGGGCTGACCGAGGTCAATGGTCCGGTTCTGGTCCTGTCCGAAATGATGTACGGCACCGGGCAATTGCCGAAGTTCGGCGAAGACAGCTATCAGACCCGCGAAGGCTGGTGGCTGATCCCCACGTCCGAAGTGTCGCTGACCAACATCGTCAACGACAGCATCGTCGAGGAAAGCTATCTGCCCCGCCGATACACCGCGCACTCGCTGTGTTTCCGGTCCGAGGCCGGATCGGCGGGCAAGGACACGCGCGGGATGCTGCGGCAGCACCAGTTCGAGAAGGTCGAGATGGTGTCGATCACCCATCCGGACAAATCCGACGACGAACAGAAGCGCATGTTGCGCTGTGCCGAGGGTATCCTGGAAAAGCTGGGCATCCCCTATCGCACCGTCGTCCTGTGCACCGGCGACATGGGATTTGGCGCGCGGCGCACCTATGACATCGAAGCATGGATTCCGGGGCAGAACACTTATCGCGAGATCAGCTCGGTTTCGACCTGCGGTGATTTCCAGGCCCGCCGCATGAACGCACGTTTCCGTCCCGAAGGCGGCGGCAAGCCGGAATATGTGCATACCTTGAACGGTTCAGGTCTGGCCGTCGGCCGGTGCCTGATCGCCGTGCTAGAGAACGGCCAGAACGAAGACGGCACCGTTTCGCTGCCCGAGGTTCTGTCGCCGTACCTGGGCGGCAAGCTGACGCTGCAACTGGACGGCACTTTGGCATAAGAAAACCGGCAGCCGGACATCCGGCTCCGGCTTGAATGTTGAAGGGGCGAAGAGGCGAACGGTGATTACTCCTTCGCCTTTTTCTTATTCTTCTTGTTCTTCTTTTTCTTCTTGTCTTTTTTGTCCTTCTTGGACTTCGTCTTGACCTTTTCCTTGGCCTTTTTGAACTTGGCCTCGATTTCCTGTTTTTTCTTCGCCGCCTTTTTGGCCTTGGCCTTTGCCTTGGCTTCCTTCTTGGCTTTCGCTTCCGCCGCGGCGAGGGCTTCGGCATCCGGGCCGTCCTCTACGGGTTTGGGTGCCGAGGCGGCCCGTTTCACGGTTTGGGGCGTGGTCCTGCGCTCAGCCGCCTTGCGCCCTCCGGCAGTTTTTCGGCCCGCAGGTTTGCGCGCCGAAGTGCGGCGCACGGGCGACGTCGCTGGCGCCGGCGCGGCCAAAAGTTCCTTCGCGGCCGCGATCAGGACAGGTGCGCGGGCCGTTCCGATGCGGGGAACCTTAACCAGTTGTTCAGGTGTCGCGCCGGCCAGGTCGGCCGCTGTCTTGTACCCGTGGGCGATCAGAACCTCTCCCAGCGCCTTTCCTACTCCGCGCACATCCGTGACTGGTTTCATTTCCGGACCTTTCCTTGTCTCTCGTTCAGTTTCACGTTTTTTTGGGCAGGCACCACGTACCTTCAGCTGGCGACCCGAGGCCCCCGCGCCGTGCAGACGGCTTCAGCCGGTTTGGGCCAGGTTGGGGTTCCGAACTTCTCTCGGAAACGGGACCAGCCGCTTCGCGTCTTCGTCCCACAGCTTGAGATTCAAGGCGGCCACCGCCTCGGGGAACTTAATGCGGCGCGGAGTGTATTCGGGCGGCAGGTTGTAATGGCACGCCCGAAGCCGGTACGAGGGGATCCGCGCGTTGAAATGGTGAATGTCATGCAGCGTGATGCAGGCCACCGCCGCGTCGAACCACCAGCCGAAATCCAGGGCCGAAGAGCCCTGCAAGGCTGCCAGTTGCGGGTCAAGATCCGGGCGGCGGTCCCAGTAGGTATCCTCGAAATTGTGCTGCAGATAGACGAGGAACACTCCGATCATGCCGCCGAGGAAGGAAAACCCGATCCAGACCAGAACGCCGGTGGTCCCCGCAACGAGATAGAGGAGCCAAAGCATCACCACGATCGACAGGTTGTGCAGCAGCACCCCTTTGGCCCCGAAGCGGGTTGTGTTCTTCGGCCATCGGTAGCGGATGAAATAGGTGAACAGCGCCCCGATCGGCACCAGGAAGAACGGATTGCGATACATGCGGTAGATCAGGCGTGTCTTCCAGTCCGCCTTGTGCCATTCCCGCAAGGTCATGGTATGGATCTCGCCGGTTTCGCGATGCTCCAGATTGCCGACTCCCGCATGGTGCAGGTTGTGGTTCTGCTTCATCACCTCGAACGGCGCGAAAGTGAAGGGCGACAGCACATGGCCTGCCCATTCGTTCTGCTGCCGGGTCTCGAACAGCGAGTGATGCCCGCAATCGTGCTGCAACACGTAGAGGCGCACGGCGCAAAAGGCGAACACAACCCCGGCGGGGATCAATACGTACCACTTGTCCACATGGGTGGTCGCCAGCCACAGCGCCGTAAAGTAGACGGCGAAGGTTCCGAAGTAGCTGAAAGCGGCGCGCCGGTTGTCCTGCACCGCGTATTGTCGTGTATATGCCCTCAGATCCATGCCGCCCGCCCTCACGATGGCCCGGTCAAACTTCGTTGCAAGATAGGCGCGGCTCGTCCCGGAACAAGCCGCCCGCGCATGAACCGTCGCGCAGGCGAATGCTAACGCCATGAGCAGGGCAATGTCACGCCCTGCTCGCAAAAATTCCGCGAATTGACGAGGTTACCCCTTGCCTTTGAGGTGCTTGGCCAGCGCGCCTGCGTTCTTCTTGCGCCGTCCCTTGTAGGGGTTCTTGTCACCCTGCCCGCGCAGGGTCAGCCGGATCGGAGTGCCGGGCATGTCGAAATCCTCGCGCAGGCCGTTGACCAGATAGCGCGAATAGCTGGCCGGCATCTTGTCCGGATGCGAGCACATGACGACGAAGCCGGGCGGCCGGGTCTTGGCCTGGGTCATGTAGCGCAGCTTGATCCGCTTGCCCTGCGGCGCCGGCGGCGGATGCTGCTCCAGCATGCCTGTGAGCCACCGGTTCAGCGCGGCGGTCGGTACCCGGCGGTTCCATACGTCATGGGCCCGCAGGATGGCGTCGTGCAGGCGGTCAAGGCCCCTGCCCGTCTTTGCCGATACCGTCACCAGCGGGGCGCCCCGCAGCTGTGGCAACAGGCGTTCGAAAGCCTCCTTGAGCTCGCGCAGCTTCTCCTGCCTGTGCTCTTCCACGTCCCATTTGTTGACCGCGACCACGACGGCGCGGCCTTCGCGCTCGGCCAGGTCGGCGATCCGCAGATCCTGCTGTTCGAAGGGGATGGCGGCGTCCAGCAGGACGACCACGACTTCGGCGAATTTCACCGCCCGCAAACCGTCCGACACCGAGAGCTTTTCAAGCTTTTCCTGCACCTTCGCCTTCTTGCGCATACCTGCGGTGTCGAAGATGCGCATGGGCGTGCCGCCCCAGTCGATGCTTAGGCTGATCGCGTCGCGTGTAATACCCGCCTCGGGGCCGGTCAGCAGGCGCTCCTCGCCGAGGATCTTGTTGATGAGAGTGGACTTGCCCGCGTTGGGACGTCCGACGACCGCCACCTGCAACGGTTTCGCCGCGGTAATCGCTGCGGCTTCAAACTCCCCGTCCTCGTCTTCCGGCAGTTCGACATCCGTCGCGGGTGCTTCCACTACTTCCACTTCGGCAGCCTCTTCAGCCATCGCATCGGCGATCGGCATGAGCGCGGCATAAAGATCGGCCATCCCCTCGCCATGCTCGCCGGACAGTCGGATCGGTTCGCCCAAGCCCAGGCCGTAGGCTTCCAGCACCCCGGCATCCGCCGCGGCGCCTTCGGCCTTGTTGGCGGCGAGGATCACATGTTCCGAGCGTTTGCGCAGGATCTCGGCGAACATTTCGTCCACGGGCGTGATCCCCGCCCGAGCGTCGATCAGGAACAGGCAGACATCGGCCATGTCCACCGCCCGCTCGGTCAGCCGACGCATCCGGCCCTGCAGGCTGTCGTCGGTGGCATCCTCCAACCCGGCCGTGTCGATCACGGTGAACCGGAGATCGCCCAGCCGCGCCTCGCCCTCGCGCAGGTCGCGCGTCACGCCGGGCTGGTCGTCGACCAGAGCCAGGCGTTTGCCGACGAGGCGGTTGAACAGGGTGGATTTGCCCACGTTCGGGCGCCCCACGATGGCGAGGGTAAGAGACATGTCACTCAACTTTCAAAACTCAGACGCGCCCTATAGCGCGTCCGGGCGTCAACGGAAAGCGTGCAAATCACCCTTGGCCGAGACCACATACAGCGTCTGGCCTGCCACCACGGGCGCGGTCGTGGCCCCGCCGGGCACTTCGGCAAGATGCACCAACGTACCGTCCACCGGGCTGAAGAACCGCAGGTACCCGTCGTTCGAAGCCACGACCAAGCGCCCGCCGGCCATGATCGGGCCATAATGGGCGACGATCGGGCCGCGTCTTCTGGGCTTGTCCTTGACGAACCCGGGCAGATCCTTGGCCCAGACAAGCGAGCCGTCCGCGGCGTTCAGCCGGATCAGCTGGTTGCGGTCGCTGACAAGAAAGACGCTGTCTCCGACCGGCCATACCGGGCCCAGGGAACCTTCGTCCGCGGTCCAGGTCCGCTCGCCCGAGTCGGCCTTGTAGGCAACGGTTCGGCCGGAATGGTTGCCGATATAGACCGTGTTGCCCGAGATCATCGGAGCGCCGGTCACGTCGATGATCTGCGCCGCGGCGCGCCCTTTGCGGCCACCCGAGACCGAGGCGTTCCAGCGGCGGATGCCGCCGCGCCGGAAGCTTGCCGTCACATCGCCCGAGCCGAATGCAAAGATCACCAGGTCCGAGGTCAGGGCCGGGGCCGGCGCGCCGAGAACGTTGCCGACGCTGGGCGTGCCCTCGATCTGCCACTGAATGCGCCCGTCCTTGGTGCTGACGGCCCAGCCGGTCTGATCCCCGGCCACGAGGTACAGCAGGCCGTCGCGGATGGTTGGCATCCCGCTGCCGGTCGCATTCAGCTTTTGGCGCCAGCGAACCCCGCCGGTCCGGGCGTCCAGGGCGGTCAGGCGACCGAAGCCTGACGACACGTAAAGAACGCCGCCATCATAGGCCAAGCCGCCGCCAGTGGCGGCTTTTTCGTTTTCGCCCGAAGGAATCAGGTTGGTGCGCCAGACCACGCCGCCCTGCGGCGTGACTGCGGTCACCGTGGCGCCGGAATCGAGGGTATAGACCAGCCCGCCGGCCACCACGGGATCGGCGGTGATCCGCTGTTTGCGCGCGTCACCGCTGCCGATCGGCACCGACCAGATTCGCTGAGGCGAGGCCCGAAGGGCCGCATTCGACGTGCGGAAGGCCGGTGTGCCCGGGCTTTGCGCCCAGCTTGCATTGGCCTGCTGCGACGGCAGTCGGATGGGCCTGGAGCCCGAAGTCTCGACAGTTGCGCCCTCGGACGAAGGCCGGATGTCCTCGCGTTCGCCGGGCAATATCTCTTCACGTTCGGTGCAGGCGGTCAGGGTGATCAACGCTGCAGCCATCAGCGGCAGCCCGTAGCGGAAAAAACTCTTTGTTACCATGGTATCTTGAACTCGCCTGTCGTGTGATTGCCGTCCGCGCGAACCGGGCTCAGCCCTGTTGACCGGAAAGAGGCTCCGGTTTTCCGCCCAGCGCCACAATCAACTGAGTGGCGCGCTGTTGCAAGTCCACGCTCGCCTCGGCGTCCTGTCTGACCGCCTCGAGACGGGTCAACGCTGCGTCAACTTTGCCTTCCTCAATGTCGATCAGGGCGAGTTGCTCTTCGGCCAACAGGCGCAGCGGCGCGCCCGGGTTGGCCAGGGCCTCGAATTGCTGGCGTCGGTCGGCGACGGGCAGACTGTCGCCTTGCATCAGAAGGCCCTTGAACGCCGCGATCTGGCGATAGATCTCGGGCAACTCGCCATCGGCCGCGATACGGTTCAATCCTTCAACCGCGGCATCGGTTGTACCCGTATTGGACGCGGCCGAGGAAAGCAGCATCTGTACGACCGCATCGCCACCGGCGGATTCGGACTGGATTTCCGCCAATCGCGTCGCGCGCCCCTCGGCGTCATTCTCGGCCAGCGCGGCGATGATCTGATCGCCCAAGGATTCGGCCGAGGCCGTCGCCGTCGCCTTGCGGTATTCGTTGTAGGCCGCGCCGCCGACAACGATGATCACCAGCAGAACGCCCACCCAGCCCCAACGGCGCAGCAGCAGGTACAGACGATCACGGCGAACCTCTTCGGTCACCTCATCGATGAAACTGTCAACGTCGCTCATCCCTGCCCCCGGGTGCTGTTATCCAAAAGTCGGCCTGTCATACCCCGCCCCATGCGGCAAGCCAAGTGCCCCGATCCGGTCATTTTCGACCTGCTTGCACAGTCAGGAGAAAAAAAATAATCTGAACTGGTCAGTTTAGAGTGGACAAGACACAGAACCAGCCCCATCTGAGGGCATGTACATATTTCTGTTTGCACGGAACGGTTCTGGGAAAGGCACAGGATGCGATTGATCCCCTTCATCACCGCCCTTCTGGTGACGACCGCATTGTATTTGCTGGTATTCGAACGCGAGGCGTTGCTGGTTTTCGCCAAGAACGAGGCCGCCGCAGCGCAAAATGACCAGGCAACACAGGCCACGGACGAAGCCGTCGCCGAGGCGACGGCGAAGGCGGTTGGCGTCGTCGCACTTCGGTCCACGGCGCGCGAGATCAACAGCGCCGTCGTGCTGCGGGGTCAGACCAAGGCGAACCGTCAGGTCGAAGTCCGCGCGGAAACCACCTCGACCGTGATTTCCGAACCCAAGCGCAAAGGCGCCTTCGTCAAGGCCGGCGAAGTGCTTTGCGAACTGGATCCGGGCACCCGCCCCGCCAGCCTGGCCGAAGCCAGGGCGCTCAAGGTAGAGGCTGAAAGCCGGATGCCCGAGGCGCAGGCAAAGCTGGATGAGGCGCTGGCTCGGCTTGCCGAAGCCGAGATCAACTTCACCGCTGCCCAGAAGCTGTCGGAAACCGGCTATGCTTCGGAAACGCGCCGCATCTCGACCGAAGCCGCCATGCGGGCCGCCGAGGCGGGCATCAAATCGGCCGAGGCCGGGCTGGAAACCACCCGCGCCGGTATCGAAGCCGCTACGGCAGCCGTGGCCGTCGCCCAGCGCGAGATGGATCGCCTGACCATCGAGGCGCCGTTCGACGGGCTTCTGGAAAGCGACACGGCCGAGTTGGGAAGCCTGATGCAACGTGAAGCGGGCTCGCTCTGCGCCACGGTGATCCAGCTTGACCCGATCAAGCTGGTTGGGTTCGTGCCCGAGACCGAGGTCAACCGGGTCAGCCCGGGCGCTCTGGCGCAGGCCGAACTGGTCACGGGGCTTCAGGTCCAGGGCCAGGTGACCTTCATCAGCCGCTCTGCGGACGAGACCACCCGCACCTTCGAAGTGGAAGTCACCGTTCCCAACCCGGATCTTCAGATCCGCGACGGCCAGACCGCGACCATCGCGATCTCGGCTGAAGGCGCCAAGGCGCATCTGTTGCCGCAATCCGCACTCACGCTGAACAATGAAGGGCAGTTGGGCGTCCGCATCGTCGGCGAAGGCAACGTGGTCGATTTCATGCCAGTACGCCTGCTGCGCGATGCGCCGCACGGCGTCTGGATCGGCGGTCTGCCCGAAACGGTTGACGTGATCGTCGTGGGGCAGGAATTCGTCACCAAGGGCGTGACGGTCGCGCCGACCTACCGCGAGGCGTCCCAATGACCGGCATCGTCGACTGGGCCGCCTCTCGGGCCCGAATGGTTCTGGCCTTCATCGCGATCTCGATCGTGGTCGGCGGATTCGCCTATGTGAGCCTGCCGAAGGAAGGCGAGCCAGACATTGAGATTCCGGCGCTGTTCGTGTCGGTCCAGTTCCCGGGCATCTCGGCGGAAGACAGTGAAAACCTGCTGATCAAGCCGATGGAGACCGAACTGGCCGATCTCGACGGCCTAAAGAAGATGACCGCGACCGCGGCCGAGAACTATGCCGGTGTTGCGCTTGAGTTCGAGTTCGGATGGGACAAGAACGCGATCACCGCCGACGTGCGCGACGCGATGAACAGCGCCCAGGCCGAATTCCCGGATGGGGCCGAGCAATACACGCTGAGCGAGTTCAATTTCTCCGAATTCCCGATCGTCATCGTCAACCTGACGGGCGCGGTGCCGGAACGGACGATGGCGCGCATCGCCAAGGACTTGCAGGACGATCTGGAAGCCCTGGACGCGGTGCTCGAGGCCGGGATCGCCGGGAACCGCGACGAGATGCTCGAGGTGGTGATCGACCCGCTGCGGCTCGAGGCTTACAACGTCACCGCGGCGGAACTCATCAATGTCGTCCAGAACAACAACCAGCTGATCGCGGCGGGCGAGGTCGAGACCGAGCAGGGGACGTTCTCGGTCAAGATCCCGTCCTCGTTCAAGACGGCGCGGGATGTCTACGACCTGCCGGTCAAGGTAAATGGCGACCGGGTGGTCACGCTGGGGGAGCTGGCGGTCATCAACTACACCTTCGAAGACCGCGAAGGCACGGCGCGTTTCGATGGCGAATCTACCGTCGCCCTGCAGGTGGTCAAGCGCAAGGGCTACAACCTGATCGACACCGTCGAAACGGTGAAACAAACCCTCGCCGAGGCCCAGAAGAAATGGCCGCCGGAGCTGCGGGCCGCCGTCGAAGTGGGCACCTCGAACGACCAGAGCCGCGTCGTCGGTTCCATGGTCAGCCAGCTTGAGGGATCGGTGCTGACCGCAATCGCGCTGGTGATGATCGTGGTTCTTGCTTCGCTGGGTTCCCGCGCGGCGTTGCTGGTGGGCTTTGCCATTCCGACATCCTTCCTGCTGTGCTTTGCCTTTCTCGCCGCGATGGGTGTCAGCATCTCGAACATCGTGATGTTCGGCCTCATCCTTGCCGTGGGGATGCTGGTCGATGGTGCGATCGTTGTGGTGGAATATGCCGACAAGCGCATCAAGGAAGGCGTCGGCCCCATGCACGCCTATGTCGAGGCGGCGCACCGGATGTTCTGGCCTATCGTATCCTCCACCGCGACGACGCTCTGCGCTTTCCTGCCGATGCTGTTCTGGCCCGGCGTGCCGGGCGAGTTCATGGGGATGCTGCCTGTCACGCTGATCTTCGTTCTGTCCGCCTCGCTGGTGGTTGCGTTGATCTACCTGCCGGTGATGGGCGGCGTCTCGGGCCGCCTCAGCCGGGTTTTCGACCGCGCCTCGAATTGGCTGCGCGCGCGGACGCCGTGGTGGCTGCGCGCCCTACTGGTGCCCCCTGCCCTCTACATGATCTTCCTCGGCGCCATGCAGTTGCTGAACCCGCATTACCTGCTGCCCCAAGGTGCGCCGGGCGGGACGGCCCTGGGCGCTCTGATCTTCCTGTCCGGCGCGTTTGCCGGCTCGGTGACGCTGGGCGCGGCGCGGATCGAGTTCGCCGACGACCGCATCCACACCGCCAAGGAACACACGCTGTTCGGCCGCTTCATCCAGTTCATCGCCGGCAACCCGATCATGCCGATCGTGTCCATCTTCGCGGTGTTCTTCGCGGTCTACCAGGTCGCCTTTGTCATTTTCCCCGAGAAAACACGCGGCGTGGAGTTCTTTGTCGAAAGCGAGCCTGAACAGGCCACCGCCTATGTCCGGGCGCGGGGCAACCTGTCGCTGGCGGAAAAGGACGCGATGGTGCGCGCGGCAGAAGAGGTCATCGGATCGCACCACGCAATCACCAACGTCTTCGCCTTCGCCGGCCAGGGCGGGCTGAACCAGAATACCGGCGGCTCGCAGGCCCCGGCAGACACGGTTGGCCGGGTCCAGTTCGAGATCATCCCGTGGGAGGACAGGCCCAAGGTGTCGCAGCCCGTTGCTGGCGGGCGATTCTCGCGCGAGGTGGTCGCCCCCGACTATGACGGCGATGCGGTCATCGAACAGTTGAACGCGGCACTGGCAAAGCTTCCCGGGTTCGAAGTCGAGATCGAAGTGCTGGGGCGCGGCCCCGCCTCGGCCAAACCTGTGCATTTGCGGATCAAGGGTGACAGCTGGGACGACCTGACCACGGCGACCGAAGCTGCGCGGGCAACCTTCGACGCGACCCCGGGGCTGATCCGGATCGAAGACAGCTTGCCCCTGCCCGGCATCGACTGGCAGATCGACGTGGACGTGGCCAAGGCCGGCCGGTTCGGCGCCGACGTGGCGACAGTGGGCGCGATGGTGCAACTGGTGACTCGCGGCATCCTGCTGGGCGAAATGCGCCCCGAAGGCAACGACGAGGAAATCGACATCCGCGTACGCCTGCCCGAACAGGACCGGGTGCTGTCAACGCTCGACACGCTCAAGGTGCGCACGCCGGAAGGGCTGGTGCCGCTGTCGAATTTCGTGACCCGAACGCCGGTGAAAAAGCTGGCGCAGATCAACCGCGTCGACCAGGAACGGTACTATGACGTCAAGGCGGATGTCGAACCCGGCCTGACCAAGATCGTGACGACCGACGAAAACGGAACCGAATCGCGGCTGGCGCTGGTTCGCGAGGCCGCCGATGGCGCGTCTGCCCAAGGCGAAATCGTCGAAAGGGCCGACGGCAAGCCCTTTGAACTGGTCCAACTGACCGAGGCGGACAATGTCGAGGACCTGCGCGCCGCCATAGCCGCGGGCGAGGCCAGGTTCGCGCCGGTCAATCCGAACGAACGGATCGCCGTTCTGACCGAATGGCTGAACACCGACCCCCTGCCCGCAAGCGTAAGCTGGGAATGGACCGGCGACCAGGAAGATCAGGCCGAAAGCCAGGAGTTCCTGTCCAAGGCGTTCCTCGCCGCGCTGGGGCTGATGTTCGTGATCCTGCTGGCGCAGTTCAACTCGTTCTACAACTCGGTTCTGGTTCTGCTGGCCGTCGTCCTGTCGACGACAGGCGTCCTTATCGGGATGATGGTGATGGACCAGCCCTTCTCGATCATCATGACCGGCACCGGCATCGTGGCTCTGGCCGGGATCGTGGTGAACAACAACATCGTGCTGATCGACACCTATCAGGAGTACAGCGGCTACATGCCGAGGATCGAGGCCATCGTGCGCACCGCCGAGGCACGCATCCGCCCGGTGCTTCTGACCACGCTGACCACGATGGCGGGCCTGACGCCGATGATGTTCGGCCTGTCGCTCGATTTCATAGGCGGCGGCTATTCCATCGACAGCCCCACTGCGCTGTGGTGGAAACAGCTGGCGACGGCCGTGGTGTTCGGACTTGGCATCGCGACGGTGCTGACCCTGATCGTGACCCCCTCGTTCCTGGCCCTGCGCGTCTGGTTCTCGACCTACATGGTCTGGTTGGGCCGGTTGCTCGCCCGACTGACCGCGGGCCGCTCCAGCCGCATCGCGCGCGACATGGCGCTTGGCCGGACCGCGCGCAACCTGCACGCGACCGAGATCATCTGGACCGAGGATACGCTCCAGCCGGTCGATGGCGGCGAAAGCCGGGCACCCGAGGATGCCGACGGCGACATGCCGCCGACCAAACCGCTGCGAGCTGCCGAATAGCTACAGCATCCACTGGATTGGTAGCCAGCCCATGACCCGGACCAACGTCCGGCTCATGCCGCTGGTATTCGGTTCCTCGACGTATAGACGCTCGCTGCCATCCGCCAGGGTTTCGCGCCAGACCATGTTCCCGTTGTCGTCGTACACGACGCGATAGGCCCGCGCGGCCAGGTTGCTGTCGAAATCACCCATGAGTTCTTGGGCAAGATCGGGGCTGCGGACCAGGAAACCCATTTCGGTGTTCAAGGAAGCAGACCTGGGGTCGAAGTTGAAAGATCCCACGAACAGATACTGCCTGTCGATGATGAAGGTCTTTGCGTGCAGACTGGTATTCTCGGATCCGACCAGACCGAATTGCTGCAACAGGTCGGGTTTCACCTGATCCGACTTGAGTTCATGGACCTCGACCCCGGCATCCAGCAGCTTGTCGCGGTACTGCCGGTAACCCGAATGAACCGGCAGCACATCCGTCGCCTCCTGCGCATTGGTCAGCGTCGCGACGCGCAATCCCTCACGCGCCCAGTTCGACAGAATGTCGGTCAGGCGGTCTCCCGGGACGAAATAGGCCGAGACCAGCATGATCTCGCTGTCCGGCCGCTCGATCAGTTTCAGCAGCCGGGAAATCATGAAATCCTCTTCGGACGCTTTGGCCAGACCTTTGCCTGGATCATCGCTGACCAGGTCCATCTCGACCCATTCAAATGCTCGCGCATTGTCCAGAAGCTCGTTTTTCAGCGGCAAGTCCCTTACCGCGCTGGCATAGGGTTCTCCTCCCGGCAGGGCCAGAACCTTCGCGACGGAACGTTCCAGGATGCTCCGCTCGGCCGGCTGCTGCGGCAGCACCAGTGACACCGGGACCGATGACGGGCTGGCCCAATAGAGGTCGAAATCCTCGGACACGGCGCGGGCCGCTTCGCCCAGCGCGACCACGTCGAGATCGAAATAATTGACCTCCAAATCTCGGGCAAAGTAGATGTTGCCGATGTTGCGCCCGCCAACGACGGTGGCGACACCGTCCACCGTGAAGCTCTTGTTGTGCATGCGCCGGTTCAGCCGGCTGAAATCCAGTACGTAAGAGATCATTCTCGGCGATCTGAGCATGAACGGATTGAAGAGCCGCACCTCGATGTTGGGATGGGCGTCCAACTCGGCAAGCTCGGGGTCCAGATCAGGCGTCCCGTTGTCGTCCAGCAAAATGCGCACGCGCACCCCGCGGTCGGCGGCGCGTTTCAGTGCGTCGAGCAGCAGAAGGCCAGTGAGGTCCTTCTGCCAGATGTAGTAACGCGCGTCGATGCTCTGCTCCGCCAGATCCGCCAGTTGAATGCGCGCAGCAAAGGAACTGTGCCCGTCCTGAAGCCGGGTGATGCCCGAGCGCCCCAGGTTCTGTTCGACCAGCGGCAGAACGATCCGGCCCAGCGTCGTCTCGGTGCTGGCAGGAACGGCGGTGGTCGCGGGTGCGGCATCGTTCGACGGCACGGGATAGAGAAATCGAAACCCGAAGCTCGCCACAACCAGAACGACCGCCGAGATCAGGAGAAAACGAAGCAGTTTGAACATCCCGAGCCCCTCAAAAGTCAATGCTCGGACCCAAGCTAGCCGTAAATCCGCAATCACAACAAGGCTGAGACGGGCTCCCGGCGGTCAAGCCGCCTCGGCGTCCGCCTGCTGACGGCTCCAGAGTTGCGCGTAGCGCCCGTCACGGGTCAGCAACTCGTCATGGGTACCCTGCTCGACGATCTCGCCGCGCTCCAGCACCACGATCCGGTCGGCTTCGGCGATGGTGCTGAGGCGGTGGGCGATGGTGATCACCGTGCGCCCCTCGCCCGCGCGGGCCAGCGCATCCTTGATCTCCTGCTCGGTCTCGGTATCAAGCGCCGAGGTAGCCTCGTCCAGCAGCAGGATCGGCGGGTTTTTCAGCAAGGTGCGGGCGATGCCCACGCGCTGTTTTTCGCCACCCGACAGTTTCAGCCCGCGCTCGCCCACCTTGGTGTCGTAGCCTTCGGGCAGCGAAGCAATGAAATCGTGGATCTGCGCCGCGCGGGCGGCGGCTTCGATCTCGGCCTGCGTCGCGCCTTCGCGCCCATAGGCGATGTTGTAACGGATGGTGTCGTTGAACAGCACCGTGTCCTGCGGAACCACGCCGATGGCCGCGTGCAGACTGGTCTGGGTCACGTCGCGCACGTCCTGTCCGTCGATCTTCAGCGAACCGCCGGTCACGTCGTAGAACCGGAACAGCAGCCGCCCGATGGTGGACTTGCCCGAACCGGTCGCGCCGACGATGGCCACGGTCCGCCCTGCCGGCACGTTCAGCGAAATACCCTTGAGGATCTCGCGGTCGGGGTCGTAGCCGAAATGCACATCTTCAAGGCTGACCTCGCCCCCCGAAACCTGCAGAGGGCGCGCGCCGGGCTTGTCCGTCACTTCCGAGGGCTGTTCCAGCAGGTGAAACATCTGCCCCATGTCCACCAGCGCCTGGCGGATCTCGCGATAAACCGTGCCTAGGAAGTTGAGCGGCACGGTGATCTGGATCATGTAGGCGTTGACCATGACGAAATCGCCGACGGTCAGCGATCCGCCCTGAACGCCGATGGCGGCCAGGACCATCACGCCGATCAGGCCGCAGGTGATCAGGAATGACTGGCCAAAATTGAGGAAGGCCAGCGAATATGCCGTCTTCAGCGCGGCCTGGGCATAGGCCTTCATCGACATGTCGTAGCGTTCAGCTTCGCGCGCTTCCGCGTTGAAATACTTGACGGTTTCGAAGTTCAGCAGGCTGTCGATGGCGCGCTGGTTGGCTTCGGTGTCCTGATCGTTCATCTCGCGGCGCAGCTTCACGCGCCATTCGGTCACCGCGAAGGTGAACCAGATATATAGCGCGATGGTGACGGCCACGACGACCAGATACCATACGTCGAACAGCCACATCAGGATGACCGCCACCATCAGCAGTTCCAGGATCAGCGGGCCGATCGAAAACAGCAGGAAGCGCAGCAGGAATTCCACGCCCTTGACGCCGCGTTCGATGATGCGGCTCAGGCCGCCGGTGCGGCGGGTGATGTGATAGCGCATCGACAGGCGGTGGATGTGCTGGAAGGTTTCCAGCGCCAACGCCCTGAGCGCCCGTTGCCCTACCGGCGCGAACAGGGCGTCGCGGAGTTGCTGGAACCCCACGGTCATCATCCGTGCCATGCCATAGGCGACCGTCAGACCAACCGCGCCAAGGGCCAGCGGCGGCACGCCTTCTCCTGCCAGGCTGTCGACCGCGCCCTTGTAGAGGATCGGCGTGTAGACCGCGATCAGCTTGGCCAGAACCAGCATGGACATCGCCAGAACGACGCGCTTTTTGACCCAGGTTTCGTCCTTTGGCCAAAGATAGGGCGCGACCCGGCGGATCGTGCGCCAGCCCGAGCGGCGTTCGTCCTCGGGCGGCAGGTCGTTGGAGTGCAAAGGGGTCAAACGTCTCATCAATTACCTTGCCTGCGGTCCGATCTACCTCGTGCCCCCAAGGGCCAAGAGCGGACATCATTCCGGGATGGTGAAGACCTGCCCGGGATAGATGAGATCCGGATCGCGGATCGCATCCTTGTTCGCCTCGAACACCCTGACGTACAGGATGCCGTCACCGTAGCGCTCGCGCGAGATCGCCCACAGGGTATCGCCCTTCTGCACGGTCACCGCGCGGATCGCCGGCTGCGGCTCCTCCGCTCCGTTATCGGCGGATGGCTGCGGTTGCAGCGTTTCGATCGGCTCGCGCTTGAATGGCGTCTCGAGCCGCCCCACCACCTCGCCTTGTTCGTCCACCGCGTCAAGGCGCAGGGTATAGACGCCGGGCTCGATTCCGTCGATCTCGCCGCGCCATTTGCCCTGCTGGTCGGATGGCAGATCCATGACCCGGCGGTTGTTCAGGTAGAGGCGCACCACCGCTCCGTCCTGCGCGCGCCCGGTCAGTTGCACCTCGCCCGTGTCGGAATAACCGATGGTGTCAAGCGCCACCGGTTCAGGAGGGGCCTCGGCCTGCGCCGCCGGGGCCTGGATCAATTCCACCCCACTTTCGCCGGACCGCAGAACGGCGATCTGGGTGTCCGCTTCGGTCGGTGCGGCTTCTGGCTGCGCCTCTTCGGTGGTCTCGACCTCCGGAGCGTCCGGGGTTTCCTGCCGACCTTGGGTATCGACAGCGCCCGCCGTCCTATCCGTGCCGGCTTGCGCCGGTACATCGGCGGCGCCTTCGGCGGCTTCCGTTTCGCTGTTCACAGTCTCTCCAGCATCGCTCCCGCTCTCAGCGGCGGGCTCGGCGCTTGCCACCTGCTCGGGCTGTTCTTCCGGTTCCGGCAGGGCGGCGATCAGGTAATCGTCCGAGCGGGCGATCTGCCCTCGTTCCTCGATTTCCAGAACCAGCCCCCGCGCGGTGCTGCTGAACGGAAGTGCCACGAACTCGGCGAATTGCCCGCTGCCATCGACCTTGAACGTGTGAACCTCGGCCCCATCGAGCATCACCCTGACCGTGCTGCCGGGCGTCGCATTTCCGGACAACAGAGCGGTGCCATCCGTTTCGACAAAGATCTGGTCCAGTTGCGGAGCGGCCAGAGCCGCAGGCTCCTCCGCCGCGGCGTCGGTTTCAGCAGACTCGGCCGCGGCGGGGGCCGTTTCTTCGGCGCCAGCCGCATCTTCGCCGGCCGGGGTTTCCTCGGCTGGCGTCTCTACTTTGGCCTGATCTTGAGACTCGGACTTGGGCTCGGGCGCGGCTGCCTGCTCGGCAGGTGCAGGTTCGGGTGTTGGATCGCCACCAAAGACCCCCGAAAAATAGAGCCCTGCCAACCCGACGAGCGCTATCCCACCCGCGACCATACCTAGCGCAAATGCACCGAAGCCTCCGCTTCCCGACTTGGCAGCCATTCCGTTCCTTTCAGTCCGTGATCGCGGCCTGCTCTGGCGGCAGACTTTTCGACCACGCAGTTGAGACAATTTATCAATCCCGTTATCAGGGGTCAAAACAGTTCTGACACAAGCCCGGAAAGCCCTGTTCATGCCTCACAAATCCGTCTGTGTGTATTGCGGGTCACGCAATGGCGCAATTCCGGCCTATACCGAGGCCGCCAGGACCTTTGGAAAGCTTTTGGCGAGCGAAGGCTGGCGGCTGGTTTACGGCGCCGGCGACGTGGGCCTGATGGGCGAGGTCGCGCGTGCGGCGCAAGCGGCGGGCGGCGTCACCTTTGGCGTGATCCCGGTGCATCTGGTTCGCCGCGAAGTTGGCAAGACCGATCTGACCCACTACGTGATCACCGAGACCATGCACGAGCGCAAGAAGGTCATGATCATGAATGCCGACGCGGTGGTCGTGCTGCCGGGCGGCCCGGGCTCGCTGGACGAGTTGTTCGAGGCGCTGACATGGCGGCAACTTGGCCTGCACGACAAACCGATCCTGATCCTGAACGTCGACGGCTACTGGAACCCCTTGCGGGCGCTGCTGGACCAAGTGATTTCTCAGGGTTTCGCCGATCCTTCGCTGGGGGAATTCCTGATCTGGGCGGACACGCCCAATGCCGCGATGGACGCCCTGCGGGCCGCCCTGTCCTGAGACAGCGCCGCAAAGGAAAAGATCGCCACGGCGCTCCAGATGAGCGCAAAGGCGATCTGATGCCATAGGGTGAACGGCTCGCCAAAGGCCAGCACCGCGCAGAAGAACTGCAGCGTCGGATTGATGTATTGCAGAACGCCGACCGTCGACAACCGCACCCGCCGTGCCGCATAGCTGAACAGGATCAGGGGAACCGCCGTCAGTGGCCCGGACAGGACCAGCAACAGGCTGGTTTGCCAGCCCGTACCGAAATGACCCTGCCCGTTGCCGTGATACCAGGCCAGGAGAACCAGCCAGAACGGCAGGTAAATCAGGATTTCGCAGGTCACCGAGACCACCGGCCCCAGCGCCAGCCCCTTTTTCAGCGCGCCGTAGACGGCAAAGGACGTGGCGAGGATCAGCGAAATCCAGGGGGTGACTCCCAAACCGACGGTAAGAACCAGAACCGCGGCCAGCGCAAGAGCCACGGCGCCCCATTGCGCGATACCCAACCGCTCGCCGAACCACAGCCAGCCGACGAATACGGTCATCAACGGAAAGATGTAGTAACCCAGCGACGCTTCGGTCGTCCGTCCGATCTGGACCGACAGGATAAAGACGAACCAGTTGACCGAAATCATCGCCGCGGCCAGCGCGATCACCCCAACCTGCCTGCGGCCCCGGAAGGCTGTGCCGATTTCGCTCAGCCGCCCCTGAACCGCCAGGACGCCGGCAAACAGGATCACCGACCAAAGCGTTCGGTGCGACAGGACCTCGGGCGGCGGCACGTGCGCCAAGAGCTTGTAATACAGCGGAGAAAGGCCCCAGATCGTGCAGGCCCCGACCATGGCGAGAATGCCCCTGAATGCTTGCGTCATGACCGCCCTCCGCGCGCAGCGCTGACACTCGGCAGTGCCAAGGTCAAGCGGACATCTCGACCACCGTGATCTCGGGCGTCACGCCGAAGCGGACCGGCAGGATGGAACAGCCGATGCCGCCCGAGACGACGAGATCACGCCCCTTTTCCCGAACATGCCCATAGGCGTAACGGTTGCCATATTTCGAAGGCACTACCGGCGAATACCCGAAACACCTAACCTGCCCGCCATGGGTGTGCCCGGACAGGGTCAGGGCGACGCGTTCCGGCACTTTTGGAAAGATGTCTGGCTCGTGCGCAAGAAGGATGGCCGGGGCATCTTCGGGGATCTTTGCCATCGTTCCCGGCAGATCGTCGACGCCTATGAGGCGGCCGTTGCTTCGCCGCAGGGCAAGCTGATCGCCCAGACCCGCCAGCCACAACCCATTGGGCAACTCGAGGGCATCATTTTCCAGGACGGGTATGCCGTTCTGCTCCAGCGCCGTTCCGGTTTCGACCGGCCCCGCGCCCCGCATCTGCGCGGCCGGGTCATCCCACCAGTCATGGTTGCCCAGAACGGCAAAAACGCCCAGAGGTGCGCTCAGTTTTCCAAGAATGGCAGCTGTATCCTTGACCAGTACGGGCTCGGTCGCGAACCCGTGGCTGGACGTCAGATCCCCAAGCACCACGATCAGATCGGCGCCCAACGCGTTCGTGCGGGCCACGATGCGGCGGAGGCGCGCGCGGGTAACGTAGGGCTCGCCCGCGTGCAGGTCGGTCAGGACGGCGATCCTGACCGGCTTATCCGAAGGCCAGTCGTCGCGCCGGATGCTCCAGCGGCGCACGCGCAGCCGAAGCGCGGGTTCGATGAGGAACCCGTAGGCGGCGACGAAAAGGCCTGCCAGAAATGTCGCCAGCAGGCCCTTGATGAACCCTCTGCGGGTCAATGGATCACATCCGCGACGCGACGTTTTCCCAATTCACCAGCTTGTTCAGGAAGTTGTCCAGGTAAGCGGGGCGCTTGTTGCGGAAGTCGATGTAGTAGCTATGCTCCCACACGTCGCAGCCCAGAAGTGCGGTCTGACCGAAGCAGAGCGGGTTGACGCCGTTCTCGGTCTTTGTCACCGCCAGCGAACCGTCGGCCTTCTTGACCAGCCACGCCCAGCCCGAACCGAACTGGCCGGCGCCGGCAGCGGCGAATTGCGACTTGAAATCGTCAACCGAGCCGAAATTCTCGACCAGCGCCTTTTCCAGCTCGCCCGGCATCTTGCTGTCGCCCGGCCCCATCATCTCCCAGAACTGGTTGTGGTTCCACAGCTGGCTGATGTTGTTGAAGATCCCGTTCTGCGCCACGGCGGATTTGTCGTACGTGCCGGTGATGATCTCTTCCAGCGACTTGCCGTCCCACTCGGTCCCGGCGATCAGCTTGTTGCCGTTGTCGACATAGGCCTTGTGGTGCAGGTCGTGGTGATATTCCAGCGTTTCCGCCGACATGCCCTTGGATGCCAGCGCGTCATGTGCATAAGGAAGGTCTGGAAGTTCAAAAGCCATCTTGGCCCCCTGTTGAAATAAGTGTTGCGTTCCCATGGCTAAATGCTTTGGCTGCAGCCGCAGGTCAAGGGTCGAGGCGAGAAATCGACGAACCCGGAGGCAGGACCATGCTGACCAAAGCGCGCAAGATGTTCTACCGCGCCCGCGGCTACTATGCGGGTCAGCTGAATGGCGAGAGCTTTCGACTGGATCCCTACCATTCGAAATTCTGGCGCAAGGCTTCGGCTGGCAACTGGGAGCCCGAGACCTTTGCCGTTCTCGACCGGCACCTGACGCCCGACCACGATTATCTGGACATCGGCGCCTGGATCGGACCCACCGTCCTTTATGGCGCCCGCAAGGCCCGGCATGTCTGGTGTTTCGAACCCGACCCGACCGCCTTCCGCCATCTGGCCTGGAACCTGGAGCTGAACGGCATCCGCAACGTCTCGGCCTTCGGCGTGGCGCTGTCGGACAGGTTCGGTATGGCGCGCATGGCGTCGGTGCGGGGCGAACCGGGGGATTCGACCACCTCGCTGCTGAACGACGCGACGCATGGCACGGATACACTGACGATCGCCTGGGATCAGTTCGCCGCGGCAACCGATCTGGTTGACGTGTCGCTGGTGAAGATGGACGTGGAAGGGGCGGAATACTCGGTCCTGCCGACCATGCTGCCCTGGCTGAAAGAGCACAAACCGGCGCTCTATTTGTCGACCCATGCGCCCTATCTGCAAGCGTATGAGCGGGCCGGCCAGATGCAGGCCCTGTTCGACGCCCTGTCCTTCTATCCGATCTGCACGGATGACCGGGGGCGGACGGTCACGGCCCGAGACTTCGCAAGTGAAACCAGCCTTGGACGGTTCGGGACTTACCTGTTCACGAATTGAAACGGCCCCCGAAGGGGCCGTTCGCAGCAGTGTCAGTAGACGCCCACTTCGCTGCCCGGCTGCGCAGCAACCTTGAGCAGCTTGAAGGCGTAGTCGGCTGCCGAGCGGAAACAGACCACGCGGAACGTGTCCGCCCCGTCCATCCAGAAGGCCCCCGCCACCTGCGCCAGGCGCGAGCGACGGATCTGGCCGGGCTGGAACGCCTCTTTCGACAGATCGACCGGGGAAACCTTGCCCATCACCTCGCGGGCATAAGGACCCGAGACGCGAAACACCGCCCGCGCGTCCGAGACGTTGACCGCCAGCGAATGGGTACCGTCCAGCGCCTTGTTGATCTCGGCAAGCTTGGCTTCGACCTCGGCATAGGGAACAAGCACCAGCAACTCGTCCGGCGACATCCAGCACAGGCCGGTCTCACCTTCGACATTCGCCTCGCGCTGGCCGGGCATCTTCTGTCCAGTGGCGGCCGTGGCGGCCTTGATCACGACCTTGTCGCTCAGATCGCCGCGCAGGGTGATCATCCCCTGCAGACCGCATTCCTCGATCCTGGCGATGCCGTCGTAGCTGGCGTGGTTCAGTGCGCTGATGGGTTTAGACATTCTGCTTTTCCCCGTCCTTGTCGTAGAACACCGGGTCCACGATCTTTGCCTTGTAGGATTTGCCGTCGGTGCCCGGGAACTCGACCACCTCGCCCATCCGGTCCGGACCGTGCTTGATGAGACCCATGGCGATGCCTTGGCCCAGCGTTGCCGAGTAATAGGTCGAGGTGACGCGCCCGATCATGTTGCGCTGGCCATTGGCGTTCACGCCCTCGCCCACCGCATAGGCGCCGTCCGGGATGACCGATCCATCCACAGTCTCCAGACCCACCAGTTTCCAGCGATCCGGGTCGGTCATGTGCGCCCGTTCCTGCGCCCGTTTGCCCAGGAAATCCACTTTCTTTTTCGAGATCGCCCAGTGCAGCCCCAGATCCTGCGGGATCACGGTTCCGTCGGTCTCGTCACCGATCATGATGAAGCCCTTTTCGGCCCGCAGGATGTGCAGACACTCGGTGCCGTAAGGCATCACGCCGAACTCTTTCCCGGCCTCGAGAAGCGCATTCCAGAAGGCCATTCCCTGCGACGCGGGAACCGCGATTTCATAGGACAGCTCGCCCGAGAACGAGATGCGGTAGGCCCGGCAATCGAAGCCGCCGATCTGGCCGTCGCGCCATTCCATGAACGGCAGCGCCTCTTTGCCGACATCCATGCCGCCCAGCTTCTCCAGCACCTTGCGGGCGTTGGGGCCGACCACTGCGATCTGAGCGTATTGCTCGGTCACGTTTGCGACATAGACCTTCCAGTCCCACCATTCGGTCTGCAGCCATTCTTCCATGTGGGCATGGATGCGCTCAGCCCCGCCGGTGGTCGTGTGGCACAGGAACGTATCCTCGTCGATGCGGGCGACGACGCCGTCGTCGATGAGGAAACCGTTCTCGGAACACATCAGGCCGTAGCGGCATTTGCCGGGCTTCAGCGTGGACATCATGTTCGTGTAGAGCATGTCCAGGAACTTGCCGGCGTCAGGCCCCTTGACGATCAGCTTGCCAAGCGTCGAGGCGTCGAGCAGGCCCAGCTTCTCGCGGGTATTCTTGACCTCGCGATTGACCGCGTCATGCACGGTTTCTCCAGGACGGACGTAGGTGAAAGGACGCCGCCACTGGCCCACCGGCTCCCAGTCGGCGCCGTTGCGATCGTGCCAGTCGTACATCGGCGTGCGGCGGATCGGCTGGAATACCTCGCCCCGTGCCTCGCCGCCTATGGCCCCCATCGAGATGGGTGTATAGGGCGGGCGGAACGTGGTGGTTCCGACCTTCGGGATCTCGGCCTCAAGCGCATCAGCAAGTATCGCCAATCCATTGATATTGCTCAGCTTACCCTGATCCGTCGCCATGCCCAACGTGGTGTACCGCTTGGTATGCTCGACGCTTTCGTATCCCTCGCGAGCGGCCAGTTGCACGTCCGAAACCTTCACGTCGTTCTGGAAGTCCAGCCAGGATTTCATGCGCAGCTGGATGTCCGCATTGGCAGGCATCAGCCAGACGGGCTGCATCGGTGCTTCCTCCGTCGCCTCGCCCAACGGAGCCTTGGCGGATTTCGGCTTGAAACCGGCGCCCTTGGCCGCAGCCTCACCCGCTGCCTGCGCATCGCTCAGGACATCGCCCAGCGAAAGCGGGCCGTTGGCCGATCCGGCGGCCACGACGAAGCCTTCGCCATTGGCACCCAGTGGCGGCCTCTCGGGGTCGGGGCGGAAATGGGCGTTGTCCTCGTCCCAGATCAGTTTGCCGCCACAGTGGGACCACATGTGCACGACCGGCGACCAGCCGCCCGACATGGCGACGGCGTCGCATTCCACTTCCTCGCGGGCGCCACCGACGCCGTCCTGGTTGCAGATCGCAACCTTCTTGACGCGCTTGCCACCCTTGACCTTGGCGACGGCCTTGCCGGGATCTACACGAATGCCGAGAGCGCGGGCCTCGTCAGCCAGCGGACCGGCCGATGCGCGTGCATCGAGGATACGCAGCACGTCGACGCCGGCCTTCTTGAGAGTGATCGCGGTGCGGTAGGCGTCGTCGTTGTTGGTTGCGACGATGACCCGTTCACCCGGTGTAACGCCCCAGTTGACCACATAGTCTCGCATAGCCGAGGCCAGCATCACACCCGGCACGTCGTTGCCGGCGAAGGACAGCGGACGCTCGATCGCGCCAGTGGCCGTCACGACCTGCTTGGCCCGGATGCGCCACAGGCGGTGACGCGGGCCCTGCGCGCCCGGTTTGTGGTCGGAAATCCGCTCGTACCCCAGCACGTAGCCGTGGTCGTAGACCCCCGCCCCCATGCAGCGCAGGCGCAGCGTGACGTTGTCCATTGCTTCCAATTCGGAAACAGTTTGTTCCACGAACTTATCCACAGGCTCGCCATCGATGGTTCCGCCATCGACCGGGGCACGTCCGCCCCAATGCGCGGTCTGCTCGATCAGCATGACCTTGGCGCCGGACTTCGCCGCAACCCTGGCCACCTGCAGACCGGCGACGCCGCCGCCGATGACGAGAACATCGACGAAGGCATAGAAATGTTCGTAGGTGTCCGCGTCGCGGCTGTCCTTGTCAGGCGCCTTGCCCAGACCGGCCGACTGGCGGATGAACGGTTCATAGACGTGCTTCCAGAAAGGTTTCGGGTGGATGAACGTCTTGTAATAGAAACCGGACGGCAGGAATCTGGCCAGGCTGTTGTTGACCACTCCGATGTCGAATTCCAGGCTCGGCCAGTGGTTCTGCGAAATGGCCTTCAGGCCGTTGAACAGCTCGGTCGTGGTGGTGCGCTGGTTCGGCTCGAACCGGCTGCCTTCGCCTAGGCCGACCAGGGCGTTGGGCTCTTCGGCCCCGCTCGCGACGATGCCGCGGGGACGGTGGTACTTGAAGGACCGGCCCACCATCATCTGGTCGTTGGCCAGCAGCGCCGAGGCGAGCGTGTCGCCTTCGTACCCCTGCATCGACGTACCGTTGAAGGTGAACGTGACCTGTTTCGACCGGTCGATCAGCCGGCCCTGATTTGCAAGACGGGTGCTCATGTCATGCGGACCTTTCGCAGATGGAGGCGTCGGAGCCTCCGGCGGGAGTATTTTTGAAAAGATGAAGCATCAGGAGAATTCTCTCCACGACCAGCCGGGGCGTTTGGCGGTGATGGCATCCCTGATCTGCTTCGGCGGCTCGGTGGTCTGGGCGGGATAGGTGCCGAAAACCTCGAGCGTGTTGGTGCAACGGGCGGCATGGAACCACTTGCCGCAGCCGTTGCTGTGGCGCCAGCGTTCGAAATGCACCCCCTTGGGGTTTTCGCGCGTGAACAGGTAGTCGTGGAACTCGTCCTCGGACGAGCCGGGGCCATGGCGCTTGATATGCGCTTCGCCACCGGCGGAGAGCTCCGATTCTTCGGCGTCGACGCCGCAATAGGGGCAGTTGAGGATCAGCATATGTTCATCCTTTCGGCGGCAAGCTGGCAGCGTTGGCCAGCGACAATTCAGTCAGTTTGGCGCGCAGTTCCGCGTCCTCGAAGCCTCCGGCGTCCACTTCGACCATCCCGCCCATCGGGCGACCGGTGAAGGAGAGCGGCTGCGCACCGAGGCTGATCGCCTCGGCCTCCCGCTCCTTGCCGGGGCGGTACATTGCCCCGTCCTTGTGGACGCCGCAGACCATGTTGCCGTGGAGCAGAAAGCACAGGCCGCCGAACATCTTCTTTTCGGTCAGCCCCGGCTCCACGCCGAGATCGGCGCGCATGGTTTCGGCCATGTCCTCGGAATAGGCCATCACGCCCGTTCCATTGGAACGCCCATGCGCTCCGGACATGTCCGAGGTTTCATCATCAGTGCGCCACCCCCGCGGCGACGCTTTCATCGATGAAACGGCCCTCTTTGAACCGGTCCAGCGAGAAGGCTTCGGTCAGCGGCGAATGGCCCGTGGCCATCAGCTGCGCCATGCCCCAGCCCGATCCGGGGATCGACTTGAAACCGCCGGTACCCCAGCCGCAGTTGATGAAGCAGCCCTGAACCGGCGTCTTCGACAGGATGGGCGAGCGGTCGCCGGTCATGTCCACGATACCGCCCCACTGACGCAGCATCTTGAGCCGCGAGATCATCGGGAAGGTTTCGACCAATGCGCGGACGGTTTCCTCGATATGGTGGAAGCTGCCACGCTGGGTGTAGTTGTTGAACCCGTCGGTGCCGCCGCCGATCACCATCTCGCCCTTGTCGGATTGCGACATGTAGCCATGCACGGTGTTGGCCATCACGACCACGTCCATGCAGGGCTTGATCGGCTCCGAGACCAGCGCCTGCAGCGCCAGCGACTCGACCGGCAGACGGAACCCGGCCATCTCGGCCAGCTGGCCCGAGTGACCTGCGACCACGATGCCCAGCTTGTCGCATTCGATCGCGCCCCTGGTGGTATCCACGCCGACGACACGCCCGTTTTCGGTGCGAACGCCGGTGACTTCGCATTTCTGGATGATATCCATGCCCATGTTCGAGCACGCCCGGGCATATCCCCAGGCCACGGCATCATGACGGGCGGTGCCGCCACGCTCCTGCCAGAGCGCGCCCAGAACCGGGTAGCGCGGACCGTGCAGGTTGATGATCGGCACAAGCTGCTTGACGCGTTCGGGTGTGATCCACTCGGTCTTGACGCCCTGAAGCGCGTTGGCATGCGCGGTGCGCTTGTATCCGCGGATCTCGTGCTGGGTCTGGGCCAGCATCATCACGCCGCGCGGGCTGAACATGAGGTTGTAGTTCAGTTCCTGGCTGAGATCCTCGTAGAGTTCGCGCGCTTTCTCGTAGATCGCGGCCGAGGGATCCTGCAGGTAGTTCGAGCGGATGATGGTCGTGTTGCGGCCGGTGTTGCCGCCGCCCAGCCAACCCTTTTCGATCACGGCCACGTTCTGGATGCCGTAGTTCTTGCCAAGGTAATAGGCGGTCGCCAGTCCATGACCGCCCGCGCCGACGATGATCACGTCGTAGCGCTTCTTGGGCTCCGGCGAACGCCAGGCGCGCTCCCATCCGGTGTGATATCGCAGCGCTTCCCGCGCCACGGCAAAGGCTGAATAGTGTTTCATGAGCGAATCCGATCGGTTCGTGATTGGTCGCAGGTATGCCGCGCGGCGCGAGTCTACCCCTGCCGTACAGCGCCGCAATAGAGCACTATTGCGACATGGTGGCCCCCAGCGGCCATTTGCCCCTTTTTTCATCGCCCGCACAGGTCTAGATGAGGGCAACACTCTGGAGAGCACATGACGTTCTGGATCCTGATTTCCCTCATGGCGCTGGTAATCGCGGCGGTCCTTGGCTTGACCATGCTGCGCGGCCGGCGAAACGGCGAACCTGCGGCGGCCTATGACCTGCGGGTCTACCGCGAGCAACTGGCGGGCGTCGACCGCGACCTTGCGCGCGGCGTGATCGCCGAAGCCGATGCCGACCGCATCCGCACCGAGATCTCGCGACGCATCCTGGCGGCGGACGCGCAACTGCAGCAGGAACGCGACGGCGGCGGCCCCGCCAGTCGCACGACCCTTGGCGTCGCGGCCGTCCTTGGCGTCCTGCTGATCGGCGGAGCGGTTTTGATCTATCAGCAGTTGGGCGCCCCGGGATACGGCGATCTGCCGTTGTCGCTGCGGCTCGAGATGGCCGAGGAGATCCATGCCGAGCGCCCGGATCAGGCCACTGCCGAGGCGCGCATGCCCGCTTCGCCCGAACCGGAGATCGAAGAGAATTACGCGAATCTGCTGAAACAGTTGCGCGAGACCGTCGCCGGGCGTCCCGACGACCTGCAGGGCCACATGTTGCTGGCCCAGCACGAAGCCAATGTCGGCAACTTCAAGGCCGCTTACGAAGCCAAGCAGCGGGTGATCGAACTGTCGGGCGACAGCGCCACGGCGGAAGATCACGCCGAACTGGCGGAACTGCTGATCATTGCCGCGGGCGGCTATGTCTCGCCCGAGGCGGAGGAAGTCTTGGACCAGGCGATTGCGCTGGATCCCTCGAACGGGCTTGCAGCCTACTACCGCGGCCAGATGCTGACCCAGGTCGGACGCCCGGATCTGGCGTTCCGGTTGTGGGACGAAGCCTTGCGGACCGCGCCAGCCGGGGCACCCTGGGCCGATGCGATCCGCTCGCAGATCGAGGAACTCGCCTATCGCGCGGGCGTGGACTACCAGTTGCCGCCGTCCGGGTCCGCTCCGATGGCCGGCCCGAGCGATGAAGATGTCGCTGCCGCGGGCGACATGAACGCCGAGGACCGGCAGGAGATGATACAAGGCATGGTCGATCGCCTGGCCGACCGGCTTGCGACCGAGGGCGGATCGCCCGAGGAATGGTCCCGCCTGATCGACGCCCTTGGCGTTCTGGGCGACACCGAACGGGCCGCAGCGATCCATGACGAGGCGCTTGCCGTTTTTGCCGGCAATCCGGACGCCCTAGACCTGATCGGCGCCGCTGCGGAAAAGGCCGGGCTGACCCAATGATCCACGATGTATTCGAGGATTTTGCCGGGGCGTTGACGCCGATGACGGCGCTCATGGGGCTCGACCTGGGTGACAAGACGATCGGGGTCGCCGTGTCTGACCGGATGCGCGGTGTCGCGAGCCCGCTCGAGACGGTGCGGCGCAGGAAATTCACGCTCGACTCGGAGCGGTTGCTCGAGATTGCCGCCGACCGCCAGATAGGCGGCATCCTGTTGGGCCTGCCCAAAAACATGGACGGGACTGAGGGGCCGCGCTGCCAATCGACCCGTGCTTTCGCCCGGAATCTGTCGCGGTTGACCGATCTTCCCATCGGGTTCTGGGACGAGCGTCTGAGCACCGTGGCGGCGGAAAAGGCGCTTTTGGAGGCGGATACGTCTCGAAAACGTCGCGGACAGGTTATCGATCACGTCGCGGCCGGTTATATCCTTCAAGGGGCGCTGGATCGAATGCGCTTCTTGTAACGGGTCGGAGACGGCACATGACGAACATGGTTTGGAAACGGAACGAGGTCGAAAGCCCTTGCATCCAGATCTGTGTCGTGCATCCGACCGAACGCATCTGCACCGGCTGCTACCGCACCATCGACGAGATCAGCCGCTGGTCCAAGATGGACAGCTCCGAGCGTGGCGCGATCATGGAGGAACTGCCGGCGCGCAGGCCCCTTCTCGCCAAGCGGCGCGGCGGGCGCGCGGCTCGGCTGGACCGGAAAAGCGCAGCCGAGTAAGGAAGCACCCGTCTACGCTTCGTTCATGCTGCACATGCGGATCTGCCACCGTCCATCCTTTTGACGTTCAAACACGTTGAGCGACGTCCCCTCGCCCTCCGATTCGCCTTCGGAAAACCGGGCAAGGCACCATGCCAAGTCGCCGGATTGCCCCGCTTCGACCACCTCGACCCTCTTGTCCTCCGCGCCGTCCTGCATCCATTCCCGGTGAATACGCTCGATTTCGGCGCGTCCAAACGCAGCTGGGCCGTAGGGCGAGATGATCCGGGCATCGGTTGTGAATACCAGGGCGCAAGCTGCGGCGTCGCTGACTCGATAGGCCGTGACATAGTCGTCCAGCAGCTTCTGCAACTCGTCCTCGATGGCCATACTTGACTTCCAGCTTTCGGCCCAGTGAACAAGGCCAGCAACCTCTAACCCGCGGCCAGCCAGGCCTTGGCATGTTCCATCTCGTCTGACGGGAAGAACTGGGTCTCAGCCTTGACGAGATGCCTGCCCACCCGCTGCGCGATGCGCTGCCACGCCTTGTCTCCGACAATCGCCGCGCGTTCGAGCAGCGGCGCGTGGTTGCGCACGAGGTGGAAATGCGCCGTCAGCGCGGAAATACCCTGCCAGCCCTCGAAATCGGACAGGTCCAGCAACAGGCGGAAGCCGTTGCGTTCCCGGATGCGGGCGTCCAGATCGCCCTCGGCACGTTCATAGGCTTCGGGGTTCAGTTCACCCTGCAACTTGACCTGGATGCACGGTCCTTCAAGGCCGATCACGTGGATCGAGCCCAGTGATTCCCGTATCCAGCGCCGCGCTGTTTCCAGATCCGCCAAATCGAAGACCTGCACCGGGCACGGCATGATCGGCGCAGCCAACCGAACACCCGTCTGCACCCATCTTTGATCCGAAACGACCGCGACACGGTCAAAACCGCTCCAATGGCCGAGGCCCAGCTTGGTGTCAGCCCAGGCCGCGCCAAGATCGTAACCGCTGAATTCCTGCCCCATGATTACGAGCAACCGGATCCGGTCATGTTCGGTCAGCGCGGCTTCGACGGCGGGCACCAGCATGTCCGCATAGTCGGAACTGGTCACTTCACCCGAAAGTTCCGCCTCGATCAGGGCCCCATCCATATGCGTCGTGATAGAAATCATCGTTCGAATTCCTCCCAGGCATTCAAATATGGCAGGAGGTTACGGGGTTTCGATCCATTCGGCTACTCCCCCGGGCAGCTCCGGGCGGAAATAGGCAATCATCCTGCCGTCAGGGCCGGACGCGGCACTCTCTCCCCACGGCGCGACGCCATGCAGGCAGTGACGGTGCAGCAGATAGGCTTCGCCCGGGCGGGCCGGCAGTTCGATACGGGCGCAGGTATCGAACACCTCGCGGCGCGCGGCCTGATAGGCATCGGTGATATCGACCTCGTGCAGCCTGTCACGCGGCAACCCCTCGAAGGCCCGCGCGAATGCGGCACCCAGAACCCTGTGGCTTTCGTCCCAGACCACCATCGGCGCGGCGTCGGCGCCAGCCTCGGTCAGGGGCAGGCCCAGGATCCAAGCATGGGGTTCGTCCACCCTTCGGCGGCGGTCCGGTCCGGTTGGCTTCAACCCATCCACATGCGCCGCGTCCCGTCGCGCGCGATAACGGGTCGCCGCCTCGCCCTCGCCGCGCCGAGGCCTGGGGTAGCCCGGATAGATGACCGAAACCTGCCCCTTGTGCAGCGGATGAAGACCCAGATGCCGCCTGATGAATTCGACGGCCTGCCCGTCTAGTGGCCCCGAATTGCCCACCCTGCCCTGCGCATCGTTTGGCAGCGCATCGACTCCGATGAACCAGGTGCCCTCGCAATCTTGCCACTGGGCGTGGACGGGATCACCGACCGCGGCCCGTGCGACCGGCAGCGCGTGACCGATCCAATCCAGCAGAACCGGATCACGGGGAAAGCGGACCCAACCCCGTTTCAGGAACGCCTCTACCATCCGAGCGCCTTGCGAAGCATGTTCAGCGCCACCAGCGTCAGAAAGATCGCAAAGACACGTTTCAGCGGTTTGGGATCCATCGCATGGGCCAGTTTGACACCCCAAGGCGCGGTGATCATCGTCATCGCGATGACGATGCCGAAAGCGACGAGGTTGACCGCACCCACTGTGAACGGCGGTCGATGCTCGGGAGCGATGTCGAGAAACAGGAAGCCAAGGACAGACGGCACCGCGATGATGACGCCGAACCCGGCAGCCGTCGCGACGGCGCGATGGATCGGCGTGTTGTAAAGGCTCATCAGCGGCACCCCGAAGCTGCCGCCGCCAATCCCCATCAGCACCGAAAGAAACCCGACCGTCGGTGACAGCACAACCCTGCGCAACCCGCCCGGCATCGCGTCGCCCAGCCGCCATTCCGCCCGACCGAGGCCAAGATATGCGCCGATCACCATGCCAAGAACGCCGAACAGCGCCTGCAACGCCTCGGACCGCAAGGCCGAGGCAACCGCCACGCCCACAATCGCCCCGACGACGATGCCCGGGCCCCATCCGCGCAGGATGGTCCAATCAACCGCCCCCTTTTTGTTGTGGCTGAGAACCGAGCGGAGCGAGGTCACGACAATGGTCGCCAGCGAGGTCGCTAGGCACATCTGCATCAACTGCGGCCCGCCGTAGCCAAGGGTCTGGAAAGCATAGAAAAAGGCCGGCACAAGGACGATGCCGCCGCCCACACCCAGCAAGCCGGCCAGAACGCCGGCAAAAGCGCCGATCGCAAGCAGAAGGCCCAGCATCTGGGCCAGCAGCATTGAATCCGGCATCGTCCCCTCCGAAATGGTTCCGGGTCTGCTTAAACCACCTCGGCCGTACGTTCCATAGGCGCGACACGTTCCAGCGCAGCCAACACAAGTTCGGGTCCGGCGCCGTCGCGCACGGCCCCTTCGGACAAGGCGCGGCGCCAACCGCGCGCCCCTGGCCGACCGGCAAAAAGACCCAGCATGTGACGCGTGATCTGGTGCAACCGGCCTCCGCCGGAAAGGTGCCTTTCGATATAGGGCAACATCGCGTGAACGGCATTCACCGGGTCCGTCGCGGCGCCGATGCCGAAGATCTCGGGATCTGCGGCGCAGAGAATGTCGGCGGGCTGATGATAGGCGGCCCGTCCGATCATCACGCCGTCCAGCCCGGCACCCAAGTGTCGCTTCGCTTCGTCCAGCGAGGCGATGCCACCATTGATCGAAATGTGCAGATGCGGAAATTCCCGCTTCATCCGGTGCACGAGATCGTAGTCCAACGGCGGGATGTCCCGGTTTTCCTTCGGGCTTAGCCCCTGCAGCCACGCCTTGCGCGCATGGATCGTCACCCGTCCGCAGCCGGCCGCGCCGATCCGGTCCAGGAACTCGGGCAGAATCTGTTCTGGGTTCTGCTCGTCAACGCCGATGCGGCATTTGACGGTCACTTCGACATCCACCGCTTCGCGCATCGCCGCCACGCATTCTGCGACGCGGACCGGTTCCTTCATCAGAACGGCGCCGAACGTGCCGGACTGCACCCGGTCCGAGGGGCAGCCGCAGTTCAGGTTGATCTCGTCATATCCGGCTTCGGCCCCCAGCCGCGCCGCCTGCGCAAGCTCTTCGGGATCCGATCCGCCAAGCTGCAGCGCGACCGGATGCTCTTCGGTGCTGAAATCAAGCAGATGCAACGCCCCGCCCCGCACCAGCGCAGGCGCGGTGACCATCTCGGTGTAAAGCAGCGCCCGTGTGCTCAGAAGCCGGTGCAGGTACCGGCAATGGCGGTCTGTCCAGTCCATCATGGGGGCGACGGACAGGCGAGCGGCGTGTCGCAGCGTTGTATTGTCCCGTTTCTCTCGAATCTCTGAACCCGTCACGTTTCGCACTTTCCCAGTGTCGTCCCGATTCTTACCATTTACTGCAAGGATGTTGCAGGTCTGTCGGCAAAGGCTCCGTCTAGCATTTCGGCGGCGCACAAGGCCAGCCGCTTTGTATCGGGTTTCTGCTTTCGGTCGATTGGCGTCCTGCAGTCAGATGCCACGACCGGCACGGAAGAATGGTAATACTGCGCTACAAGTCGCCCACGACCCGTTCAGCCAAGCCAGGCTCATCGTCCGACCATTGCAACGCGATCGGTTTCGCCACGCCCAGCAGGTCGATAGCCCGAGCGGCGATCTGGTCGGTGATGTCCTGCACGCTCACCGGGAGAAGATAGAAGGCCGGAACCGGAGGCAAGAGGATGGCGCCCATCTCTGCTACGGCGGTCATGTTGCGCAGATGCGCCAGCGTCAGAGGCGCTTCGCGCGGCAGCAGCACAAGGCGGCGGCGTTCCTTTAACTGGACACCGGCTGCGCGGGTCAGAAGATTGTCGTCCAGACCGTGCGCGATCGCGGCGAGGCTGCGCATCGAACAGGGCGCGACGATCATGCCGGCGACGGGGACGGACCCCGACGCAATGCTGGCGCCGATGTCCCGAACGGAATGGGTGCGGGTGGCCATTGCGCCCAGCCACTGCAGCGCGTCGGCGCCGCATTCGGCCTGTAGCGTGCGCTCGGCCGCAGGGCTGACGACCAGATCGACCTCGGCGCCCAAGGCCCGAAGTTGGCGCGCGACGGACAGGCCAAGCGCGGCGCCCGAAGCGCCGGCTATGCCCAGAATCACCCGCGGCGCGGTCACGAGGCCAGCTCCGGCAGGACCCGCCCCAGCAGGTCGGCGGCAAAGGCCGCATCGCCGGGATCGGTTCGCATCACCTCGCCCCAGTCCCGCCGGGTTTCGGACCCGATCTTGGTGGTGGCATCAAAGCCGATCTTTCCGGCCAGCCCCGGCTGTGGCGAGGCGAAATCCAGATAGTCCATGGGTGTGTTCTCCAACAGCATGATGTCTCGGCCCGGGTCCATCCGTGTCGCCAGCGCCCAAGCGATGTCATCCCAGTTCGACGGGTCGATGTCCTCATCTACGACTACGATCATCTTGGTATAGCTGAACTGCGGCAGCATCCCCCACAGCGCCATCATCACGCGCCTCGCCTGACCGGGATAGCGTTTGTCGATGCTGACCACGGCCATCCGGTAGGAGCAGGCCGCAGGCGGCAGCCAAAGATCCCGGACCTCGGGGATCTGCGCACGGATCGTCGGCAGGGCAAGCCTGTTGAACACGCCGCCAATGATCGCCGGTTCGTCCGGCGGACGACCCGTGTAGGTCGAAAGATAGAGTGGGTCTTGGCGATGGGTGATCGCGGTGATCCGAACCACCGGAAACGGTTCGGCCTGATTGTAATAGCCCGTGTGATCGCCGAACGGTCCCTCGGGCGCCGTCTCGTCCGGTGAAACCCACCCTTCGAGCACGATTTCCGCATTGGCCGGCACGAGCAGAGGAACGGTTGCGGCCGGCACCAACCTTGGCCGGCACCCGCTGAACGCACCCGAAAAGGTCAGTTCCGACACGGTTTCCGGCAGCGGCAACGCGGCGGACAGCAGCAGGGCCGGGTCGGCGCCAAGGACGATCGCCACCGGCGTCGGCTCTCCCGCCCTGCCCCAGCTGCGGTGATGAGCGGCCCCGCCACGGTGCGGCAGCCAGCGCATGATGACCCGGCTTTTGTCCAGCACCTGAACCCGATAGACGCCGGCATTGTATCTGCCTGCTTCTTCGGCCTTCGACCCGTGGGGCCGCGTCAGTACGACTGGCCAGGTGATCAGCGGTCCGGCATCGCCGGGCCAATGGGTCTGCACCGGAATATCGGACAGGTCCACGTCCTTGTCGCTGCGCACCACCTGTTGAACCGGGGCGGAGCCGCAGATCTTCGGCCGCGTGGTCAGTGCCGCCTTCAGCATCGGCCAGCGTGACAGCGCATCCTTCAGCCCTTCGGGCGGAGCAGGAGAACGAAGCGCCGCAAGAAAGGCGCCCAGATCCTCCAGCCGGTCCTCGCGCACCCCCAGACCGGCCGCTACGCGCGAGGCGGTTCCGAACAGGTTGGTCACGACCGGCATCCCGGCCATACCGCCGTCCTCCCTTACCGGCCTGTCAAAGCGCAGGACGGGGCCGCCGCGCTCGAGCACGGCGCCATGAACGGCTGTCATGCGGTGGCGGACGGGAACGGGGTCGGCAACCGGCTGCAGTTGGCCGGTCTCGGTACACCAGTCCAGGAAACCCCGGAGGCTTGGATATGGCGGAAGGTCGCGGATGTCCGCCTCCTGTTCTTTTTGCAGCGCCTACCAGCAAAAAGGCGGCCGGAGTTTGACTTTTGTCAGGTGCCCGACCTTGGCCATTTCCTAGAACGGCGGGCGAAAACACAGCCAACAGGCGGAAAGGATTCCTGTTGAACGAAAACCTCGTCTCGATCCCCAGGGTGCCCTCGGTACTGGCCCGACCGTTGGGTCTGGCACCGCTTGCGCCTTTGTCCCTGTCGCTCAATGCCTTCGCCCGCGCAGTCGCCCGCAATCATCCCGGGCTGTTCCGTCGCCTCGGGGATCACGCGCATTCGACCTTCGTCTTGGACCCTACCGACCTGCCCTTCGCCATCCTGCTCGAGCCGCGTGGCGGCGCGCCCAAGGTTAGCGTCGGACGCGGCGCGGTTCGCGGCGACGCCCGGATCGCGGGACCGCTGGCGGCGTTTCTGGGGCTGGTGCACGGGGCCTTCGACGGCGACGCGCTGTTCTTTTCCCGCGATCTGGTGATCGAAGGCGACACCGCCGCCGCGCTGGCCTTGCGCAACGCCATTGACGACGCCGAATTGGATTTCGCCGACGAGGCCGCGCGCCTGTCCGGCCCCTTCGCCGCCCCGCTGCGCCGCCTGATCGCCCTGACCGAGCGCCGCATGGGCATCTGCCTGTCCCGTCCCCCCGAGGAGGCCGCATGGTAATGGAAATCGTCTGTCCCGCCGGTACCCCGGCCGCCCTGCGCGCCGCGGTCAAGGCCGGCGCGCATACCGTCTATTGCGGGTTCGCCGATGAAACCAACGCCCGCAACTTCCCCGGACTGAACTTCAGCCGGGAGGAGATGCAGGAGGGCGTGCGCTTCGCTCATGCCCACGGCGCCAAGGTTCTGGTCGCGATCAACACCTATCCCCGAGCAGGATCCGAGACGCTTTGGCGGCAGGCGGTGGCCGATGCCGAAACGGCCGGCGCCGATGCCGTCATCCTGGCCGACCCGGGATTGCTGGACTACGCCGCCCAATCCCACCCCGATCTGCGCCGGCATCTGTCCGTACAGGCGGCGGCGGCCAATGCCGATATCATCAACTTCTATGCGCGTGCCTTTGGGGTGAAGCGGGTCGTGCTGCCGCGCGTTCTGTCGGTGCCCGAGATTGCCGCGATCAACGCCGAGACCGAGGTCGAGACCGAGGTTTTCGTCTTCGGCGGCCTGTGCGTCATGGCCGAAGGGCGCTGTTCGCTTTCTTCTTATGCCACCGGCCAGTCGCCGAACATGAACGGGGTCTGTTCTCCGGCCAGCCATGTCGAGTACCGCGAAACCGGAGAGGGGCTTGATGCCCGGTTGGGTGGTTACACGATCCACCGGGTCGGTCGGGACGAGCCAGCCCCCTATCCAACCCTTTGCAAGGGTTGCTTTACCGCCGGCGGTAAGACCGGGCACCTGTTCGAAGATCCCGTCAGCCTCAATGCCGAGCAGTTGATCCCGCAACTGGCCAAGGCCGGTGTCACCGCTCTCAAGATCGAGGGACGGCAACGGTCGCGGTCTTACGTCGCGCAGGTGGTGCGCAACTTCCGCACCGCGGTCGACGCCCAGGCGGCGGGCCGGCCCATTCCGCAGGGAATGCTGGCCTCCCTGTCCGAGGGACAGGCCACCACCACCGGCGCCTACAAGAAAACCTGGAGATGAAACCATGGAACTGACCGTCGGAGCCAACCAGTTCTTCTGGACGCCCGAAGCATGGTCCTCGCTCTACGAGGATCTTGCCCATACGCCGGTGGACCGCGTCGTGCTGGGCGAACTTGTCTGCTCCAAGCGGTTGCCGTTCTACCAGGACAGGATTCCCGCGGCGGTGACGACGCTGCTGGAAGCGGGAAAGCAGCCAATTCTGACTAGTCTGGCGCTGGTCACGCTCAAGCGCGAGCGCAAAATGACTGCGGAACTGGCGGAAATGGGAATCGAGGTCGAGATCAACGACCTGACCGCGCTTGCGACGCTGCCCGAAGGCGCGCGGTTTTCGGTTGGGCCATTGGTCAACGTCTACAACGAAAGCACTTTGGCATGGCTGGCCGGGCGCGGCGCGACCCGCGTCTGCCTGCCGCCGGAACTGCCGATCGGCCCGGTCCGGACGTTGGCGCAAGCAGGCCGCGATCTGGGCGTGGCGATCGAGGTCTGGGCACAGGGTCGCCTGCCGCTGGCGATCTCGGGGCGTTGTTACCACGCGCGTCGGCATGGCCGGACCAAGGACAATTGCCAATTTGCCTGCGAAGAAGACCCCGACGGGCTTGACGTGCGCACCCTCGAGAACCGCAGCTTCCTGGCGATGAACGGAGTGCAGACCCTCTCCGAGTCCCATGCCTGCGCCGACTACCAGGTCGAGTTGCTGCGCGACGCCGGGATTTCCGCGCTGCGCCTGTCGCCGCAGACCGGCGATTTCGCGGGGTTGTGCCGGCTTTGGCGGCAACGTCTGGATGGCGAAATCGCACCCGGCGAGGTCGCGGCGGCGCTGCGACGGGCAAAACCGGACATCCGGCTGAGCGACGGGTTCCTGACCGGGGCGAGCGGCGCCGAATGGTCCGGCGCCCGCGCCGGCAGTTGAGACGACCTGATGAGCGCGGCGGGCCAGTTCTGGGACGCGGCATTCAGGCCGCTTTTCCTGGCCACCGCGCTTTGCGCCATCGCCGGGGCGCTATGGTGGCCACTGGGGTTGCCGATGCCGGGTCTGCTGCCCGCGGGGCTCTGGCACGCCCACGAGATGTTGTTCGGGTTTGCCGGTGCGGCGGTTGGCGGCTACCTGCTGACCGCGCTGCCCAGTTGGACCGGAATGCCGCCCATCAGCGGCAGGCCGCTGGTGTTTCTGACCTTGTCCTGGATCCTGGCCCGAATTGCCGCCTTCCATGCCGGATACCTGACCGCACCGGTTCTGGCATTGGCGGGTGCAGGTTACTTTCTGTTTCTGGCGATCCTGCTGCTGCGCCGGATCGTTGCCGCGAAAAGTTGGGGCAAACTTGGCTTCGTGTTTATTGTGCTGATCCTTGGCGGCACCGACGCGGTGCTTCTCTGGTCTGTTGCAGAAGGACACCTTGCGCTCGGTCGGGACGCCACCGGGACCGCGGTTCTGCTTTTCGCCATGCTGATGTCGCAGATCGGCGGCAAGGCGGTGCCCGCCTTCACCCGGAATTGGCTGTCGCGATCCGGGCACGGCTGCGCAAAATCCCTGCCCAGATCGCCCCTTCCGGCGACGGTTCTGCTGGCGGGCGCAATTTTGTGCGAAACGACTGGATACCGCCAATTGGCCGGCATCCATCTCGTCTCGTCTTCGGCCCTACTGCTCCGTCTCATGCGGGACTGGCGCAGCCTTGAGGTCCGCAGCGAACCGCTGCTTGTCGCGCTGCACCTGGGTTTCCTCTGGCTGCCCGTCGGTCTCGGGTTGGCCGGACTTGCCCGGCTGATGCCGTTGCCAATCTCGGACACCGAAATACTGCATGTACTTACGGTCGGGGCCATGGGCGGGCTGGTCTTTGCCATGGCGGGACGCGCCGCAGCGCACCGCGACAATGGCCGGCTGCGCGCCAGTCCCCGGTTCGCCACAGGCGTGGCATTGATCTGGCTGGCAGCCTGTGTTCGTGTCCTGCTGCCCGAAAACCTAGCGCTTTCGGGCACGTTGTGGTGCCTTGGCTGGGCCGCCTTCACGCTGGACCTGTTGCCCAACCTTGGCGGGCCTGTCGAAAGACCGATCCTCAGTGGCCGCCGCTTGCCGGCCCCGGCCGGAAGAGAAAACACCGAATGGAGGGAAGCATGAAAATTGGAGTCGTCAGCGCCGAAGGGCGCGGGGAAACCGACCGGCTTCTGGCTGAAGTGGCCGATGCCATGCAGGCCGAGGGCATCAGAACGGCAGGCATCGTCAAGGTGCTGGAACATGTCAGCGCCTTCGAGAACGGCTGCGACATGAAGGTCAGGGTGCTGCCCGACGGGCCCGTCATCAAGATCACCCAGTCGCTGGGTCAGGGATCCGGCAGTTGCCGACTTGACCCCAGCGCGATCGCGGAAAGCGTCGCGCAGGTCGAAAACGGCACACTCGACGACGCCCATCTGCTCATCCTGAACAAGTTCGGCCCGGAAGAGATCAACGGGCGTGGCTTTCGCGGCGTGATCGGCAAGGCGCTGGACCTGGGCATTCCGGTTCTGGTCGGGATCGGCAGCGCCAGCCGTGCCGAGTTCGACACCTTCTCGGGCGGTCTGGCCGAGACCCTGCCGGGCGAAACCGAAGCCATCCGGGATTGGTGCATGGGCGCGGTGCGTCATCGCACCGAAGGGTAGGCATCAGCGACACGGACCTGCCGCGATATTCACAGGGCCAGGCCGGTTTTCCTGCCCTCATAGATCGCTGCTGCGGCAAGGCGCGGAGCATGCGCGTCACCGACCAGTCTTGGCACGATGCCGCGTACGCGCAGCCCGGCCTGCAACTCCGTGTCGGCACGGTTTCCGGTCGCAAGCACAAGGGAATCCGCCTGTATTTCAGAGAGTTGCCCAGTCAGCAGGCAGAGTGCGGTGGCGCTCCGCCCCGTCCACCCGGTGATCGCGCTTTCTGTCACGAAGGTCGCACCCAGTTTGGCGAGCGTTTGTCGGGCAGGAAAATCGGTCGCCGAGCGGACCAGCTCTTTGCCGATCATTGCGTCCGGTGTCACGATCGTGACCTGATGCCCGGCTTCGGCCACATACCAGGCTGTCCCGATCCCGCGCCAGTTGCCGCCCTCGTCCAGGACGATGACATGCCTTCCCAAACGGGCCGCGCGGCCCATCACGTCCTCGGGCGACCAGACGTTGCCGTGTTCGATGCCAGGAAGTTCAGGAACATGCGGCAGAGCCTTCTGGAAACCGGTTCCCGCCGGCATCGAGCCCGTCGCCAGCACGATCTCGTCCGCACCGATGGCGGCAACATCGTCGGCCTCCATGAATGTGTTGAAGCGCAGATCGACGCCCAGCTTTTCCAGCTGCCGCCCGTACCAGCCGATCAGGTCGGTGATCTGGGCGCGACGGGGTTGCAGACCCGCCAGCCGGAACTGCCCGCCAAGTTCGGGCGACGCCTCGGCAAGGATCACCCCGTGCCCCCGCTCGGCCGCGACACGCGCCGTTTCCAGACCAGCCGGGCCCGCGCCGATCACCAACACGGTTTTTGGCTTGTCAGCAGGCGTGAACCGGTCTCCGCCCCACAGATGTTCATGCCCCGCGGACGGGTTGATGAGGCAGGAGATATGGTAGTCGCGCCCCCGGCGGCCCCAGCATTGCTGGTTGCAGCTCAGACAGCCACGGATGTCGCCGGTCCGGTCCTCGCGGGCTTTGGTCACCAGGTGCGGATCGGCGATCTGCGCCCGGACGAGCGACACCAGATCCGCCTGCCCGGCGCCAAGCACGGTGTTGGCGTTTTCAGGCGTGCGGATATTGGCTTCGGCCGTGACCAGCGAATGCCGGACCACCTGTTTCAGCCGCTCGGCCAGATCGGCCCCAAGGTTCTCGGCATACTGAAAGCTGGGCAGCAGCTTGTAAAAGTCGAAATAGCTGCCCGACCCGACTGTGACATAATCCATCAGCCGTTCGGCATCGTGCAGGGCGACGATCTCGACCATCTCGTCGCGGCTCAGACAGACCTCCTTGTCGGAATCGTCGTTCACCGACAGGCCGACGATGAAATCCTCACCGCAGGCGGCGCGGATGCGCCGCAGGATCTCGCGGGAAAAGCGGGTGCGGTTTTCAAGACTGCCGCCCCATTCGTCCTCGCGCCGGTTCGAGAACGGTGTCCAGAACTGGTCCAGCAGGCAGTGATAGGCGGCCCAGACCTCGACGCCGTCGAATCCGGCCTTCTGGCAGCGGACCGCAGCCTGCACGAAGCCTTCGATGGTTTCCTCGATCTCGTCCCCGGTCATCGCGTGGCTGCCGTCGTTGTCGTGGTAACTCGGCCCGCCCGAAGGCGACCAGTTGGCGTGCCAGCTGTTGTCCCAGTCGCCATGCGCGCCGACATGGTAGAGCTGCTGGATCATCACCGCCCCTTCGGCCTTGCAGGCTTTGGTCAAGCGGGCGAATTGCGGGATCACCTCGTCGCTGGAGTGGCGGAAGTTTCCACGTGTCAGAACGGCGGCGGCATGCACCGGCATCGGTTCGACCACGATCATCGCGGCGCCGCCTATGGCGCGTTCGAGGTAATAGGCCAGATGCTGATCGCCGGGCAGCCCGTCCTGCGCCATGTTCGTCGTGTGGGCGCCAAAAACGATCCGGTTCTTCAGGGTCCTGCGGCGCAGTTTGACCGGGGCAAAGACGTGCTTGAGGCTCATGAGCCATTCTCCAGCCTGTCCAGACCGTCCGACAGGGTCTTCCCCATGTCGCTATTCTCCATGTGCAGTCGAAGGCGCTGGTTGTAGCCGCCGGGGGTGTTCAAAGCCTCGATCAGAGGAGCGCAGGCCGATGCCTCGAGCGATGACGCCACGAGCAGCCTGAGAAACCGCTCGCCCTGGTCACGGTCCGAGACCCGTTCGCCCAGCCAATTCGCCGCGTCCTCAACCATGCGCGCGACCGGCGACAGCACGGCCTGGGCGCAGAGATAGGCGGCCATCTCTTCGGCGTTTGCCAGTTCGAAGACCGAGTTGCGGGCGCCGAAGATTTCGCGCACCAGCGCCCCGTCGCCTTGCATCATGATCGGAGAGCCGCCCCGCGCAATTCCGGGAAATGGCATCATGATCGCCGCCGCCACGGACGGCGCGACGAGTTTTTGCACCTCGTCCAGCGTAGCGCCCGCCATCAGGGTGATCACGCGGTGATCCACACGGAAGTTCAAGCCGTCCAGGACGCTGGGCGCAGCATCGGCCATCAGGCCCAGAAACACGACGTCGCTTTGATCGAGGACGGTTTGGTTCCGGGCGACCGCAACATTGCCGAATTCGGCGGACAGGGCGGCCGCATGTGCGGCGCTGCGCTCGGACACCGTGATCTGGTGCCCGTCGTCCACCGCGATCCCGCGCACCACGGCCGAGGCGATGGTTCCCGTGCCGATCACCCCGATCCGCATCAGATGTCCTTTACCAACCGCAGCGCATCGTAAATGGCCGCGTGCGTGTTGCGGGCACTGACCGCGTCGCCGATCCGAAACAGCCGGAATTCCCCCGACGGGTTGCGCGTGATCTCTTGCGGACGGCCCGCGATGAGCGCGTCGTAGTCCACCGCACCTTCATTCGACGACAGCGGCTTCAGATCGAAATAGAGATCGGCGAGCGGCAAGGTGCCGTAGTTCACGACCACCTGGTCGTAGAGCTTTTCGGATGCGAAGTCGCTGTAATCCGTGCCGATCCTGGCCTTCAGCTGATTGCCCTCTCTGGTCACGTCCAGTAGGCGGCGGGTGACGGTGAACGTCACGTCCTTGTCCTGAAGCGAACGCATGTAGGGCACAAGGTTCATGCCCATGATGTCGGGGGCGAACGTGCGGTCGGGCGTCATCACTTCGACCGCAGCCCCCGCGTTCGCGGCCACTTCGGCGGCCATCAGGCCGGGGTGGTCGCCGCTTTCGTCATAGATCAGAACGTTCTGCGCCGGTTTCACGTCGCCCGAGATCAGATCCCAGGACGTGACCACCAGATCCTGTTCCCGGCCGCTTTCGAACAGTTCGGTATTGGGCAGGCCACCCGTCGCGACGATGACCACATCGGGGTTCAGCGCGGTGATATCGCCGGCCTCGGCCCATGTGTTGAAGCGGAATTCTACGTCCCGCGCCGCGCATTGCGCCATGCGCCAGTCGATGATGCTTATCATCTCGCGACGCCGCGGGTTCTGCGCGGTCAGGCGCACCTGTCCTCCGGGGTCGGGCTGCGCCTCGAACACGGTGACGTCATGGCCGCGCTCGGCGGCGACGCGCGCGGCCTCCAGACCGCCGGGACCGGCGCCCACGACGACGACCTTCTTCCGCTCGGCGGCAGGAGTGATCTCGTGCGGCATGGTCAGTTCCCGTCCCGTCGCCGCATTGTGCATGCACAGCGCCTCGCCCGCTTGGTAGATGCGGTCCAGGCAGTAGGTCGCGCCGACACAGGGACGAATGTCGTCCTCGCGGCCTTCGATGATCTTCCTGACGATATGCGGATCGGCCATGTGCGCCCGGGTCATGCCGACCATGTCCAGAAGCCCGGCCGCCACGGCATGACGCGCGGTCGCCACGTCGGGGATTTTCGCTGCATGGAAGGTCGGCATGCCCGTCGCATTCTTCACCTCGCCCGCGAAATCCAGATGCGGCGCGTTTTTCATGCCCTGCACCGGTATCACGTCGGTCATGGCCGGGTCGGTGTGGATGCGCCCCCGGATCACGTTGAGGAAATCGACCATCCCGGTCGCGGCCAGCCGCTTGGAAATCTCGATACCTTCCTCGGGGGTGATGCCGCCCTGCTGCGCCTCGTCCGCCGTGTAGCGAAGACCGACGATGAACTCGTCCCCCACCCGCTTGCGGATCGCCCTCAGAACGTCCATCGGGAACTGCAGGCGGCTGTCCAGAGTCTGCCCGCCGTAAGGTCCCTCCAGATCGTTGGTCAGCGGCGACCAGAACTGGTCCAGCAGATGGCCGTACACCTGCAGTTCAACCCCGTCCATGCCGCCGTCCTTCATGCGCTCGGTGGCGTCGGCGAAGTCGTTGATGATCCGCTCGATGTCCCAGTCCTCGGCCAGCTTGGGAAACGACCTGTGCGCAGGCTCGCGATGCTTCGAAGACGAGACCGAAGGCAGCCAATCGCCCTTGGCCCAACCGGTCCGCCGACCCAGATGTGTCAACTGGATCATGACGGCGCAGCCGTGGTCGTGGCAGGCGTCGGTGAGCCGTCTGATCCACGGCACCACCTCGTCCTTGTAGGCGAGAATGTTGTTGAAAACCGGCGGGCTGTCCTTGCTGACCGCCGCTGACCCTGCGGTCATCGCCAGCGCCACTCCCGCCTTGGCGCGCTCGGCATGATAGGCGGCATAGCGTTCCTTCGGCATCCCATCCTCGGGATAGGCCGGTTCATGGCTGGTCGTCATGATCCGGTTGCGCAGGGTCAGATGCTTGAGCTGGAAGGGTTGCAGCAGGGGATCGTTCGACATTCCGTTCTCCCTCAGTACCATGCGTCGGCCACCGAGGCCTTCTTGCGGGCGATGAAATCCTTCAGCGCCTCATCGGTGGCCTCGTCCATCGGCGGCGCCTCGTAGGCGTTCAGAATGTCTTTCCAACGCTTGTTTGCACGCTGGGCATAGTCGACGCTTCCCTGCTCTTCCCAGGTCTCGAAGGGCTGATCGTCGTTCAGCGCGCTGTCCCAATAGGCGGTCTCGTAGTGGCGCAAGGTGTGTTCCGTGCCGAACAGGTGCTCGCCCGGCCCGTTCTGCGCCAGCGCCTCGAAACCCAGCGTGTCTTCGTTGACGTCGATGCCACCGAGATAGGCGTGAAGCGCGCCGCACATGTCCGTATCCATCACGAATTTCTCGTAGGACATCGACAGCAGCCCATCCACGAAACCCGCCGAGTGAAGGATGTAGTTCGCGCCGCCCTGCACGGCGGACATCATCGACATCATCGCCTGCTGCATGGCCTGCCCGTCGGGGCGTTTCGAGGTGCTGAAGTTGCCGGCGCAGCGCAGCGGCATGTTCAGCCGGCGCGCCAGCTGGCCCATCACCAGCGATCCCAGCGCCGGTTCCGGCGTTCCGAAAGTCGGCGAACCCGAGCGCAGCGACATCGACGACAAAAAGCCGGCCAGAATGGTCGGCGCACCGGGCCGGACCAGCTGGGCCAAGGCGCAGGACGACATGGATTCGGCCAGACACTGCGCGATCGATCCCGCCATCGTCAGCGGCGAAACCGCACCGCCCAGCAGGAAGGGCAAGTGGATCGAACCCTGCCCCGCCTCGGCATAGGTGCGGATGCCGGCCGTTGTCACGCCGTCCAGCACCAGGGGCGAGGTTGTGTTGAAGTTGCCCATGATGACGCAGTTCTGATCCACGAAATCGGCGCCGAACAGAACGCGGCACATCTCGATGCTGTCGGCAGCGCGCTCCGGAGCGGTGATCGAACCAAGGAAGGCGCGGTCGGAATAGCGCATGTGGGCATAGACCATGTCGAGATGCCGCTTGTTCACCGGCACGTCGGTCGGCTCGCAAATGGTGCCGCCCGAATGGTGCAGCCAGGGCGAGGATTGCGCCAGCTTCACGAGGTTCTCGAAATCGGCGATCGTGCCGTAGCGGCGTCCGTTGTCCAGATCCATCACGAACGGAGATCCGTAAGACGGCGCAAACACCATTGCGTCGCCCCCGATCTCGACGTTGTTCGCAGGATTGCGGGCGTGCTGGACAAAGCGCGCGGGCGCGGTTCTCAGGATCTCGCGGATCATGCCCGGCTCGAATTTCAGGTTCCAGGCCTGAGCGGACACCTCGGTCACCTTCGCGCCCGCTTCGCGGAACAGGCGCACGGCTTCGGGATCCTCGCGAAACTCGATGCCGATCTCTGCCAGGATGCGGTCCGCAGTGGCCTCGATCTTCTCGAGCGCCTCTTCGCTCAACAGGTCATAGGTGGGAATTTTGCGCGTGATGAAGGGAACGCGAAGGTGAAGGTTTTGTCCCGGCTGCGCCGAACGTGCGGCCTTGGAGCTTCCGCGGCGTGCGCGCCGCGACGGGGGTTGGACTGCAGTTTCCATGGGCGAATCCTCAATCACGCGGGATGCTGACGACGGCCATGTTCATTATCTTGACACATGTGTCAATCTTCTTGTGCATACATGTCAGCAATGTTAGGGAATACGCATGGACGATATATCGAAAAACGGTTCGACCGATGCCGCCTGGCTGGACGCTGCCTATGATCTGCTGACCGACAGCGGCGTGGAGGCCGTGAAGGTCATGCCCCTGGCCAAGAAACTGGGCGTGTCGCGCACCGGGTTCTACTGGCACTTCAGGGATCGCGAGGCACTGCTCGAAGCGATGGTTCGTCGCTGGGAGGAGAAGAACACCGGCAACCTGGTCGCGCGCACCGAAGCCTATGCGGAAAGCATTGTCGAGGCGATGTTCAACCTCTTCGATTGCTGGCTGGACGACGATCTTTTCGATGCCAAGCTCGATCTCGCCATCCGGAACTGGGCCCGCAACGACCCGGACCTGCAGCGCCGGTTGGACAACGCGGACCAGAGGCGCCAGGAGGCCCTGACCAACATGTTTCTGCGCTTCGGTTTCAAGGAAGAACAGGCGCGCGTCCGCGCCATGACCGTCATGTACACCCAGGTCGGCTACATCTCGATGCAGATCGAGGAGAACCGTGAAACCCGCCTCGGCAACATGCCCGATTACGTGGAGGTCTTCACCGGCGTCAAACCCTCGGACTCGGACATTTCGCGCTTCATGAGCAGGCACGAATAGGGGTTCGCACGATATGTACGTTTGAACTGGAGGTGTCGGATAGCTATCGGCAGACGAGAAGTGTCCGATTCTCAAGCCGAATTGGCAGGTGTTTTAGAGAAATGGTGCGGTCGAGAAGACTCGATACTCGGATTTTTCTTCCAAGTATTGATAAATAAAGGAAAATTCGAAAACGTCACACAGGGAAATGTCGTGTTCTGTGTGACGTTTTTTGGGGGGCTACGTGACCGCGTTTAGCGGTGTGAATTCAACCGTGCTACTTATTTCATTCGGTCGGTAGCATGTGGCGGTATCGTCAGAAATATCGGTCCATGCGAACCGTTTTGGTTGGTGGCGTCGTTTGCCTTCAAAACGTCATAGGTCCAGCTTCTGTCTCGAACCAGTGACTTGCCAAACGATGCGGCGATGGCGGGTCCAAGCTCTTCCGGATAGGCCTTCAAGGCGCTCTTTATCTCAACACTTGTTTTCGAAATGCTGGCCTGAGCCGTTTGCAAATCCGCCTCCAACCGCAAAATCCGTTCACTGTTCACAGCGGTCACGGTCGATAGGTCGCCTAGTTTTTCCGCCAGTTGGTCAACTTTTCGATTGGTGTCCAAAGTGGTGGTTTGGATTCCATTCAGTGTTGAGTTGAGGTTTTCGAAGCTGGTGCCAAGAGTGGTGTTGATGGTGGCAATAGCGGTATCCAAACTGGCGGTGCGAGCTTTGACAACGTAGTCAGCCACCAAAAATGCTAGTCCGGCACTGCCTGCCCAAGTCAACCCTGCGCGCAATAACCAAATACCCCACCCAACCTGATTTGCTGTTATCTCCATGTAGCTTCTCCGTGCAGGTAATACAGGCCGCAAGTAGTGCACGCTTAGCCACCGGTGAAAAGGTCAAGTTTCGTTTTCAGCCGCGCGCAAGGCTTTCTGTTCTTGGTGCGTCGCGGGCTGGGCAGGTGCCTTCGATGCCACGATTATGCCGCTCACCTTATCCAGCACACCGGACAGGGCGTTGACGTCGATCTTACCCACGGCGGCGGGCTTGTCGGATTTCTGCGCCATGCTGTTCTCGAAGTTCAGCACGGACTCGATGGATTCAACTGCCTTGTTGGCCGATTTCAGATCGCCCGCCTCCATCGCGGCTTTCTTGATCAGATTGTAAGCATTGACCAACCACGCGGGGGTGATGCCAATGGCCGCAAGGCTTGGACCTTCGTTGAATTCCCGCATGCCCTCAGCATGAATCTCCGCGATTCTCAAACGAACGTCCTGTCGGCTCGCTAGGTGCGAGGCATGGGCTGGACTGGGGCGATAACCACAGGCTGCGTAGGACTCGCCTTGAGGCTCCCCACGTGCCAGCCGTTGTGCGAATTCTTCATGGCGGGGATTGCCGAGACGGGCCATCAGGCGACTCCCTCAACAGGTTCCAGCTTGGCAATATCGATGCTAACGGGCGTGTGTTCTTCCGGGACTAGCTCGAAGACATTGTTTCCATCGTGCAGTTCTACAACGGCGTGACCGCCGTACAGGACCACAGCTTGGTCATAGTTAAGGATCACACGCGCGACGCCCTGTGTCGTGAGCAGGTAGCGCCCGCCGTCGGTGGTGATGGTGCGGACCTCGTAAGAGTCTGCGTTTTTGAATAGGGGTGTCATGTTTGTTCTTTCTTACTCGATAGGTGGGGACGGCTCAGAAGCCGCCCCGTGGATTCAACGCCCCGCCGTAACCGGCGGCGGCTGCAATGCGTTCCTCGATCAGCCCTTCGATGCCTTCGCGGACTGCCTGCCCGATCCGCGCCGCGTTCTCTGGGCTATCGTCGCCGCCTTCGACTTTCACTTCGGTGTGGATGCCACCATTGATGACGACGCCCCCCGATCCTCCGGACATCTCCACCGGCACCTTGCGGCCCCTACTTAGCGGTATCACGGCCTCGTTAGGGTGTAGAATACTAGGCAGCCCGTTGGAGGTGTTGGCGGTGCCTTCCGCGTAATGCGGGGCGTTGGCGAAGTTGAATGGGTCGGGGGCGTCGCTGTATCCCCCTTCCTTGAACATGGGGATTCCGAAGAAGCTGCCCGCGATGCTTGCGACCGTAGATAGGATGCTGCCGGTACCGCCTGCCGCTCCTACCGCACCACCTGCAGCGCCCGTCAGCGCGGACGCGCCGCCGGTCAGCGCAGATACGGTCTGTTTGCTGAAAAGCTGCTCGGTCAGCGCATCGGCAAGGGCGTTTGACAGGCTGTTATACACGCTGTCCGCCAGCGTCTGGGCAAAAGATTTGAAATCGCCGTCCATTGCGGAACGAAGGCCTTGACGAAGACCGCTTTTGATACCCTCTTCGGTCGCTTCCTGAAGTCCGCCGGATTTGTTGGTCTGCACGATCTTGCGAAGTTGTTCGTTCGCGCTGGCGACGGCGTCAGCTTGACGGAGTGCCGCCATGGTGGATTGATCGACTGCTCCACCCCCGGCAAGTGTGGCTTGCGCAAAGACGTCCGCAGCGACACTGGTCTCGAACAACCCATCCTTGAGCGCCTGCAGCGCGATTGCCTCTGCCTGCAGACGGGCTGTGGTTCGCTCTAGGTCGCTCTCGCGATCAGCACCTTTGGTCCGTGTCGTGGTGGTCAACGTTGGTGGTGTGTAACCGTTCCCAAACTGGCGCGGGTCGCCGCCGCGTCCGCTGTAGACCTTCGAGTCCTGTAGATTCCTAAGGTTCAGCGCCGAATTCAGCGAGATGCCTAGATTTGCCGCCAATTCCGCCGCTTCTTTGGTCGCGTCAGAAATGCCCTTCGAGATATCAACTTCGGCGATTTTCAGAACGTTCTTGGCACCTTCGGACAGTTCGGATGCCAAGCTATTTGCGCTAGACGCTGCATCGCTGGTCACGCGATGCAGGACTCCACCGTCTTTTGCGGCCTGTAGCAATGCCTTGGCGATCTGGTCTCCGACAGGCCCGCCAATCTCTTCGGCGACGGAGCGGGCGCGGCTGAGGTTTTCAACGAAGCTGTTCACGTCTTTTGATGTGAACACCGCCTGAACGGCGGCTTCCAGCTTCTGAAATTCGCCGTATGCCATGCCAGACTTGGCAATAATCTCCTGCATCTGGCGGAGGTAACCAGAGTCAACTGAACCGGGGTTCGCGAAATCTGCCCAGAAAATTTCGAACGCGCCGGAAAGGCTGGTCAGGCTGGTGCTCGCCTTCTCAATTTCCTTTTGCATCTGGTGCGAAATGACGGCGAATTCTGCCTCTCGAAGGTCGTCAATAAGGGCCTGCACCTCGCCTGCGACTTCACCGAATGCGCGCTTCAAATGGGCTGCGATCTGTTCCGCTGACGCGGACGACGTCTGCTGCAGCGAGTCCAGTGCAGAAGAAAGTGCGTGAACCGTGTTCTTGGCCTTCTCGGCTTCGTCGTCGGTCTTCGTCAGTGCTGGGACAAGGACGCTGGCAAGAATGCCACCGACCGTACCAGCGGCCACGCCGACGGGGCCGAACGCCATGCCGATATCAGCGAATTGCAGACTAATGCTCTGCGCAAGCTGGCCTGTTGCTTGGTAGCTCTGGACCATTTGCGAAATCTGGAATCCGAGTTGACGCGAGTCGAAATTCTGGCCCCATCCGGCGCGGGTGCCGAACAAGCGCGCCTGTTGTGCTGCGGCGTTGGCAGCGGCGGCACCTGCACCGATGTATGCGGCCTTGGCGGCGTTGATGTTTTTTGTCGCCTGTGCCTGCGAGATCGCCCCGGCACGTTGTGCCTGTTCTGTGGCGATCACGGCGCGACGGTAGGCATGTGTCCCGGTGGCGGTCTCATCTAGAGCGGCGCTGGTGCGCTGGAACTGGGTCCGGAGTCGCTGAATTTCGGTGGCGTCTCGAACCTCTTGGCGCACCTCGTGCAGGGATGCAGCAAGACGATCCTTGGCCGCTCGGAGTTCGTTCGTGGTCAACGTCGCGGCGGACGTTTCCTTGCGGAATCTTTCCATCGCGTTGTCGACTGCGCGGAGGCCTGCGGAGTTGCCAATTTTGTTCAATTGCCTGTGCAGCGTCCCCACCGAGGACTCGGCAGATCGAACGGCGGCATTGATAGCTGTAAACTGAGCCTGAACGTTTTTCGGTGCGGTGGTCTTGGTGACCGCGTCGACCTTCTTGAAAAGGCCATTGGTATCGCGTTCAAGGTCCTTGGTGGCCTGTTTTACGGCAGCAAGGGCGCGGCGGAATTCGTCCGCACCGCGACGGGCGGCGCTCGCGTCGATTTTAAGTGCGAGGGTGTTTGTCAGGGTGCCGCTCATTGTCGGGCCTCATGCAGATGTGCACCCCGGCGGGATGCAGGGGCGATTTCGTCTAGGATGTCCCTGCGCCATGCCGCCATGTATGCCGACGCCGCATTGTTCTGGAACTCGGTGCGCGTTGCGTACTTCGCGGCAATCTGGCGGAGTTCGTCCTTGGTGTATTTCTTCCGGCGTTTTCGGACCATGTGGTCAAACAAAAATGTCAGGCCGCGACGGTGAATTTCACGGTATTCGCTTGGGTACTTTTTAGCCATTTCACCGCGTGAGCGGCATTCGCGGGCGCGGTCGGCTAGATTAGCTAGGTGGGTATTCATGCTCGTTCTCAGGGAAGGTTTCTTGTGTGTTATAACATAACATAATTGCAGCGAAAAAGCAAACCGTCGGGCCAAACGGTCACGCCCTCATGGCGATGTGCAGTCATTATGTAATTGCAAGGGAAAGGCGCGATTTTTTCTATAAAATACGGGTATTTGTAGCGGAATGGCGGGGGTGCTGCGGCGGGGTGGGTCCCCCGTGACTGCCTGCCTGCATATACGCTGTACCCTCCCCGCCTTCGCTCAACCTAGGGTAGTACCGTCAGTGGGACCCCAGAGGCCTCTCAGAGGGTCACACAGCGCCGCTAACGCGGCCCTCACCTCACCACATCACCAGCAACTTACCAACCTCAGCACGCGGCTGTGTGGCGCTGTGTAGCTGTGTGGGAGGGTCAGCACGTGCCGCCATCAGGCGGGGTCAGTAGGTCAGTAAGTCATCCCGCTAACGCGGGGACACACTGTCTCGGTGGGGCGGTGTGCGGGTGTGTGCGCGTCTTTCCTATGTCCCCGCGTAAGCGGGTTGACGCTACAGTCCGTCCGTGGTCGGTTGGCCTCGCCTAAACGAAGGGGATTGGCAGTGGGAACGCTCTTACTAATCATCGGTTTAACTGTAACCATCTTCGGAATTGTCATGCTGAACCCAGTGATTGGCCTTGTCGGATTGCTCGTCGTTGCCTTAGGCAGCATGTTAAGAAATTCCAAGCGCACAAACGCACTTTTGGAACACCTAGTAGACCCAGAAAAAAAGAGCCGAGAAAAAGCTGCCGAAAAGAGTGAGTTTCGCGCGAATATCCTTACGGCGGTGATAGTCGTCGTAGCGATTTACGTAGGCCTTCTCCTACTTCAATGAGAACGCGAACGCCGCCCAATTAACCGACCGCTCGGTCGTGCATATAATCTCCATTATGCTAAATCATGAATCTAATGTTTTCAGGCACTTAGCCAGATTCCTGCTTATTTCGGGGATTGTCGGGCAATCTGTGCAGGAATGCGCAGATGGGTTATTGTTTGTTTTCAGTGGGTTAGTCTGATTTGGGTCAGAGTGGTTTACTTATGTTGGTGGGATGGTGTGTGCGGGCGTTAGCCCGCGCCTGCCCTGCCCTTTCGATGCTCTATGTGCAAAATGAGCGGCGCTGATGAGTGGGGCATAGGCAACTTTGTTACTTCCTTGACGGTTGCGCAAACGGAGATCGGCGGCCACAGAAAGGTCCGGAAGGGACCCATTGTGACGTTCTATGGAGGAAATGTCAGACAATTGAGGGCGGGTTGTTGCGAACAGGTGCAACTGGTGGAGCTAGCTTGATATTGTCGGACTTGAACTCGGTCAGGCTCTGGATAGGGTAACTTCCAGACATACAAGGGAATTGCCTAATGACCCAAAAGACGTGCTTTGTCGTGTCCCCCATTGGCGACAGGGGGACAGATGTGAGGCGACAGGCTGATTGTGTTCTTGAGTACATCATCAAGCCTGCGCTTGCGGGCTTGGATTACGATGAACCAATCCGCGTTGACCGTCTCGACAAGCCCACGCACATCACCACCGAAATAGTGCAACATCTGATTTCGGCGGAATTGGTGATTGCTGATTTGTCAGGGTCAAACGCAAACGTGTTTTATGAACTCGGTATTCGGCATGCCTTCCAGAAACCCTGCATCATGCTTTCCAACTGGGACCCGCGCCCCCCGTTCGATGTGAGTGGAAGCAATATCATTCAATACGTGCACGACGATCCGAGTTCGCATTCTGAGGCAGTCACGAGAATACGTAACCAAATCGAAAAATTCGGAGACGGCAATCCGGTCAGCAATCCGGTGACAGTCGCCAACGGCTTTACCAAACTGGAAACAAGCGGGGACGATAAAGACCAGATCGTAGCGACACTGGTTAAGAAAGTTGACGACCTTTCTGGACGGCTACTAGCCTTCGAAAGGAACCGCGAACTAGTAAGTGACCTGTTGACGACGAGAAATGCACTTGCAGATTTCTCGCCGGAGAATTCCGCAAACAGAAACGCGCTGCGTGCGCGAATTTACTCTGATGATGTTACGGGAGTTAAGCGCGCGGCATGGACAATCAGGGGGGTCGACAAAGACAGCGATCAACAGGATTAGCCAAAAAGCGGTCAGTTGATTTCTGATCTGGTTTGGGATTTCGGTAGCCCATTCAACAACCCAAACGGTGGAACGGTCGCAGATCGCGACCGCCACACTCTTCTCTGCAGGTTAGCTAATCGCCAAATGGCCAACCTTGCCATTTGATAGCCGGAAGTTGATGTCTGCTTCCGATTTGAAACGGTCAATAGCGACCAAAGAAGTTCCCGTGACGTTGTTCGAGCAAGTCAGCGGAACGGTGATAACTGAGTTTGTCGCGTTGTATTGCTGGGACTTAGTAAGCTTTCCGGTGCACTGCCATCCGTTTACACTGGTGATTGTGAAGCCCTGCTCCATTGCATTGTTCTGCCAGACTTCTCCAACCACTGGTTCGCCGGTGGTCGTCTGACCAGCTCCACCTCTAGACATCTCGCATCCAGACAAAATCACTGCAGCCGCAATCGCGATAGTGCACCGAACTAACGTTTTCATTCCATTGTCCCTTTTCCAATTTTAGTCTTATTTCGAGACTTTCCAACAACCAACCACCGATCTCAAGGGCAATCATCAGTTGCGACACGGCGACACACTGCTCTGATTTCGGTTTGGGCGACATTGGGCGACAAATTGGGCGACAATTTTTTGCCGATTGGGCGACACGAACCCCATATAAATAAGGGGTGGGCGACACTGGGCGACACTGGGCGACACTGGGCGACATTGGACGACACTGAATCCGGTGTGACACACCGCGATTGAGGAGGCACAGCGTAAGCGGAGTGAGAGGGAGAGAGTCGACTATCTTTTTTCAATAATTTGTCGCCCAGTGTCGCCCAATCCATATTTTAATAGCAAAAATGTCGCCCAATCGTGTCGCCCACTTGTCGCCCAATGTCGCCCAATTTGTCGCCCACAGACGAAAAACCCCGCCTGACGGCGGGGTATTCCTGTCTCGCTGGGTCACTGCGTGATCACATGCCCAATTCGGCGCGTTTCAGTTTCAGGTTCCGGACGGCCCTGCCGTCACCCCCCGCCGCCTGCGCCACATGTACAGGGAGTCGGGTCTGAGGCGCTTCCCGGTCGGTCTTACGCACTACAGTCTTGCCCAGTACGTTGACCAGTTCGGCTCGCTTGATGGGCACGCCGAAAACCTCCGCCGGTTTCGCAATCTGCTCCCAATCAAGATAGATGTGGTCGTCGTCGTACCAACCAACCGGCGTCCCCCGCGCGATGTTGCCGTCAGCTTCACCGACCACGGTATCCTTGCCAGTGGCTTCGTTCGTAAAGACTTCACCCGCCTTGATAATCGTCCGACCCCACATGCCGTTCAGCTTACTCAGGATCGTGTCTAGCAGTGCATCCCCACCGGACGCCGCGCTTGCCTCATCCGACGACGTGAACACGTCCCACGCCTTGAACACTGCCTTCCTAATCGCTGTCTTAGCCTTGTCAGGATCACCCAACACCCCGGCGTCAGCCGCGATCTCTCCACCCCGCAGAATAAGCGCAAAAGGCTTGGCGGCACGTTCGATCACCGGCGGCTTTCCCTTCGAAAGTTCCGCTATGATTACGTCAACCTCGTCGGCAAGTTTCTGGCGATCAAACGCGATGCCGGAATCGATCATGTAACGGACCATCACCGGCCCTGCGTGACCGTAGTTGTACCGCACCGCTTCAAGGATGCTTCGTTTGTCCTTGGAGACATGCAACCCATCGCTACCCACGTCGATATCCGGAAACCGTGCGACCAGCCCGTCGCGGTAGTTGCCCCCGCCTGACTCGATCTCTTGTTTGATCCCGAATTCCGACGACATGACGACGAACGGGTTAAACCTGACACGCTGGGCCAGTCCGATGTTTCGATCTTTTTTCCGGGCCTTTGAAACGCCGACCGCCATTCCGAACAGAACGGATTCCAAGTGTTTCTTGTCCTGAAACGCGCCGATTTCGTCGAACATGAATGTGGTGTGTGTTGTAATCACACAAAGGTCTTCGATTGCGTTTGTGGTCGTTTTTGCACTGTGAAACCCGCCGTCGCCTTCTTCCGGCGAACCGAACACTGACGCGCCCAATTCCTGCCCCAGCGACTTCCCGAGCGACGAATGCCCCGAAAGTACAATCCCGCAAGACCGCTCCTTCAGGATGCCCAAAAGCGGACCTGCGAAACCAGCCGCAAGACCGAGCGGCCAATAGAAGTTTGTTTCGGTGTACTTGAAACTCTCGACCGCAGCCGCCGTGAACTTGTCCACCTCGCCGCGCGGTTTGACGACTTCAAACCGGGCACCCTCAGACAGCCGCATTTGTCCGGCACCGTCCTTGGTCAAATATTCCCCGGTCGGCAGCATGTAACCGTCGATTTCGCCATGCTCGTTACGTGTCCAACCCGGCGACTCAATGGTCGGAATTTGGCGTTGCGGCGTGATACTGTTCAACAGCATCTGCAAGTTGATCTTGGCATTCTTCCCGACCGGCAACCACAATCCACGGTCAGACAGGATATCAAAAACGGCCTTCGGGTCGCTGCGGATTTCGGCAAGCGACAATGTCACTTCGACACGCTTTCCGTTCTCACCTTCAAACGAGATGATACGCCCCGCACCTTCCGTTCCGTCTGCATTGGACGAACGTCCAACAACATCAAACGCACCGCAGATTTCTACCGGCTCTGGCTGTTTAGGTTCATCCTCGCCATTTTCTTTGGCTTCTTTGCATGCCTGTTCCCATGCCTGCACTTCAGCCTTTGATGGCCTGCGATACATCCTGTCGCCAAGACGCCGGTAACGACTATCAAGCCAGCTCTCAACCGGTTCGAATTCGTCCGTGCCTGCGTTAGCAGGACCGTCTTGCCGTCCTGGCGTGCCGCTGACTTCCTCGCCCGCTGGCATGAGGTACATCGCGTCTTCGTCGTACAGCACCTCTTCCTCGAACCAGCCTTGCGCCAGCATCTCTTCCAGAAACTGAAGCTTGTGACGTCCTTGGCAGGAATCGTGGTGGCAGAATACGGTCCAGTACCCTTCCTTTGCGTCCAAGGCGTCAATCGCCATGGTGCCGGTGCCACCTTCCTTGGAATGCTGGTGTTCGAAGGGGCATTCGAGATGCACATGGCCCTGTGCCTCGCCACCCGCATGCCGGATTTTGTCCGAGCATTCGGTTTCCAACAACGTCGCGATCTGGAACCGGTCCTTTGCGCCGTTACGGCCAAAGTGCCAGTCGTTGAGGCTCTTGCCAGACGGCGTAGAACAAAGCGGACTGCCCCACCGGTCAACCTCACGGCCTGCCCCCGCCACCTTGTCGCGACCTTTGGTGTAGTCGCTCTTTTTCATCACCGGCACGTCTTCGAACCGGAGCGGAGCGCCCCGGATGATCATGCAATCCCACTCGGCGTCTGGGGCATGGCGTGCTGTAAAGAACAAGCGACTCGGGTCACTACAGGAAACGTCCCAGTGAACTCCCAGCATCTCCCACGCAGCCCCAGTTACCTTGTCTTCCCACACCTCCAGCGACGCAGCCTGCGTCGGCGCAAGGTCGATCAGCTTAACCGCCTCTGCCAAAGGCAGGATGATCCGGAACTTGTCCAGCGGCGGCGTTTCCAGCGCGATCTTAACACCGTCCTTGGTCTGTTTTTTCGGGTCGGCGATACGAACCTGTGTGATGAACGACTCCTCGTATCGGCTCTTACCGTGCGCGCGGAGGAAGGTCTGGACGTCCGCCAATGTCGGTTCGGTGGTCAGGCCAAGCTTGCGGATAACCTCATCGCGCTTCAATTCCAGCCCAGATTTTCCATGGCTGTGGGAGGTATAAATCAGGGCGAACAGGCCAAGCGCCCGAATCTTGTCTTTCACATCATCGATCTGGGCACCGGAATCGATGTCCAACCCGAGTGCCGACATTTCGTCCATGGCATGCGCCTTACGCGCGCCGTCAATGGACGATCCGAGAACGATGGAGCCGCCTTCCTTGTGCTTGCTCTCTTGGTGACGTGAGAATCCCCAGAACGGGTCCTTCCGCGACCCTGTGCCGCCGCCTTCGATCCACTGCCCCCATGGCATGGTGACTTCTTTCCAGTCACCGTCTTGGGTGTTGCGGCGGTCTTTCGCGCCCCACAACTCACCTATCAGGAAGGTGGCGGGCTTCTGTAGGAAGTCGGCAAAACCTTCCGGTTCCGGGCCGATCAGGGCGGCGTCGTTCCAATCGCCGTAATAGTCGTCATCTCCATCGGAGATAGCATCATCGCCGCCAGCGTCTGCCGTCTCGCTGTACGCAGCCTCTGCGGTCAACTGACCTTCCGGCACCTCGCCTGCTGACGCAGGCGGCGACCACGGGCACAGAACCTCAGAAGGTTCCAAAATTTCCACCTCACCTTGCGGCGTCTCTTTGACCGCGACCACTGCATGGTCAGGGAAGAGGATCACGTTTCCCGCCGCCTCGAATGCATCGGCAATTTGATCCGGTGCCATGGCGGCGATACGTTCGCGCGATTGCGTCTCCGCTTCTGCACGCTCTTCGGCGGTCATCTGCGAGGTGATTGCCTGTGAAAGACTCATATGTCGTTTGTCCTTGTTCCATTGCGCTCTGAGCGCAGGACGCACCTAACCGCCGTCAGAAATGGTTCTGAACGTGTGGCGGATCGTTTGTTGGTGAACGTCCGGGGTTTGTGTTGATCGCCTCACACCCTATATGGGCAGAGGCGGGTTTTTTGCCCTTATCCGGGCTTCGGTGGTAACATCGCTATCAATCCACCTTGACGCGACCCTACTGGATGTGCATCGAAGAGTCAAGATGGCTCGCGATTCGCGTCATTTATGAACTTATTGCATTTTTATACGTAAAAACATGAGCTTTACTAACATCATGTATTAGGTGCTCATTGACCGGCAACGGTTTGACATTCCTTCGCTTTTCGGCTATACATTACGTGTTCCTCGGGTTTGTGGAACAGCTAACATCGCACTCCGACCCCCTGCCGTTGTACTCCCGGCAGGGGGTTTTCTTTTTTGGGACGCCAGCCGAGAAAACTTTTCGTCTTTAAGACGACTTTGCCAATTCACTCACTTTTATTTCAATCTGAAATATTTTGTGATCAGAAGCCCATTTCCCGATTTTTCGACATGGCGCGGGCATGCGCAGCGAGGGCTTTTTCCAACTGTGTGGTTAGCTGTCTCATCTCGGCGAAATGGAGCGGATTCATGCTGAGGTCATACAGTTTTTCCGTAGTCTCCACGATTTCGCGGGATGCTTGTTCAAGCTTGCTCATTTCTCAATTCTCTTGTTGGGAGGGGGTATGTGTGGGGCGGCGGTACAGGCTCCACCGCCCCCACCCACCGCACATGCAAAACGGCGGGAATTCTGTGGGGCGGCGGGTTCTAGCCCAACCCGCCGCCCCGACCCCCGACAGCAGGCGAAAACCGCCGGGGGAATTCTCGTTACGCTGGGCGGACCCAGACTCCCGGTCGCGGATTCAGGAATCCCGCCTTGCGAAGGGCTGGACGAATGGCAATCCCCATGCCGGTGATCCGGCGCACGTCGATTTCTGTCATGGTCAATTCCTCGCCCGGATGGTTCTCTGTGAAGATGTTCAAAGCATCAACCAGCGTCCAAAGTGGGGCGAAAATCTCGGCATCGCGCGGCATCATTGGACGGACTCCGGTGTCTCTGGCACATGGAACTCGCTCAGAATTCCGTCGCGGTTCAGGTCTAGTTCGGCGCGCGACCACCCACGCCCGATGTGCTGGTCATCCAGCCCCATCGCAGCCGCCATGATTGCCGCCTCTTCGATCAATCGCGCCTCTTCTGCGTCCAATTCGTCGCGGGTCATTTTCCTGCGCACCTTGGCAGCGCGCCGAAACTTTGTGTCGCGCACCGCAATGCGCTGTTTGGTTTCGCTGGAACCTCTGAGCATGACCCCCATGCTCATTTTGTGATCCCCCGTGCGGCGTTCATGCGTGCAACCGCGTCGTTGATCGTCTGAGCAACTGTGTCCGTGTCGGTGGCGCTGTAGGTCTCCGCCGGTCGCCGGTCGCCTCGGTCCGCTTTCGGGAGTGCGAACCCGTGCTTGCGCGCCAAGGCCATCCTGCGGGCGGGGCTTTTGATGCTCATAAGCGTCTCGCCATCCAATTCGCCGGACGATGTATCAGCACCCATCTTTGCCGCCTCTGCCACGCCTTCGGTACGTGCGAGGTGTTCCCGAACGGCGGCACTGTTCTGGCGGAGATTGTAGAGGGCATTGGACATGTCCGCCGCATCAAGTCCGCCATGGAACACCGCATCCCGGACCTGTACGAGACCGGCGATGTCATCCAAAGGCACCTCTGTGCCGAATTCTGCACGTGCTGCGGCGGAAATTTGGTGCGCGGCAGTCATCAAGGATGCCGCCTCAGATGTCGACAAGTTAGTTAGAAGTGCCTCAAGTTTCTCAGACATGGTCAGCCTCCATTCCGCGCGGCTGCGACGGCCTCAAGGGCGACAGCCTCAGCATTGGTCAGCGGCTGTCCCATTTCTGCGAGTGCCGCGCCAATGGTCTCGACCGAGTAGAAGCCCCGGACGCTTTTCATTTTCGACAAGGTCACCTCCATGACTTCGACAATATGACGTGCGCCAACTGCCCCGACTCCACGAGTCTGGGCGAGGATTGCGCACGCCGTGTTAACTTTCAGAAGATTCATAATTTTCTGCTCCGTTTTGGTTAGCTTGCGAGGTTGATTAGTTCGTCTGCGGTGACTGTCGCCATCACATGTTGTGTGATGTACGCGCCCCACTGACGCTCGGTGTGATCAGGGAATCCGTCGCGGCGCTGTCCGGTCATGCTGTAGGCCAGAATTTCCGGGCGCAGCGGTAGAAGGCCGAGACAGCGCCCGCCGTTGTAAAGGTGGCCCTTGCCCCACAGAGCTTGCGTCGCAGCCTTCGCAGCTTGCTCCGAGACTCTGGCGTACCTCTCGCGCTCTTCTCCACTAAAACTCTCGATCAGTGCAGCGGCGCGCGCGTCCGCGTCATGGCCCAAAGGTGCCGATGGATCAGTTTTGGAGGTATCTAGCGCGACAACAGCGCGTAGTTCGTCTCCACTCAGCCCACGCCTGCGGTTCTGCCGGAGCGCGACCACTAGGTCAGTCAGTCGAAAGCGGTCAGGCGTGCTACCAGTCCGCGCGCCGTTGACGTTCCAATCTCGTTCGCGCTCGATATGACGCAGCCAACGCCACATGCTGTTTACGCTACAGACTAGTGTGCTTTTCAGGTCGTCGGACCTGACCGTAAAATAGGTCATCGTTTCGCCTACCGTTCGTTTAATTTTGTGGATGACATGACCGACGGAACGCCCCGCGTTCGTACTCGGCCACTACTTGTCTTGATGTGTTGATTATATCCTTGACATTTCAAAATGTCAATCTGTAACGGTTCGAAGGTCTGATTCGGAAACAGGCAAAGAAAAGGGCCGCAAACGCGCCCCCTACCCCATCAGAATGTCACCAGATCAGTCGCGCATCGGGTCAACCTGCCTCAACGACTCCAGTAAGTACGTCATGCCTGCGCCCTCGCCGTAGCCACCTTCTACAGCGTCTTTGTTCGCACGCCCCGTGAGATACCGCCGATGCGAGTCGGGCATGCCCACATCGTCCGCCGCATCCTGCAATCGGTGGCGGAAGCTGTGGAAGGCGACCTTCCCACCCGTAATTTTCAAATTCTTCCGCAGGGTAGCGAACCGCTTGCCATATGGCCCGCTGACGCGGCCACGCTTGTCAGGCTGCAACTCCCCAAATCTCTTCGCGTACCGCTCCCACTGATCGAATGCCAAAGCCTCGGCGGGCATTACCTTCCGGCGTGCTTCGATATGCCCGCGCAATCCGATTTCCATCAACTTAGGATGTACCGGCACCCATCGAACCGTGGCCCCGCTTTTCGCGCGCATGTCTTCGCCTTCGTCGGTGATCTGCATAGACCAAACGCCGTCGCGTATCTCGAAATCACAAAGGCGAAGCTGACAGGTTTCCTGCAACCGCGTTCCGTGGTGTGCCGCTATCCATGGTGCCCAATAGTCAATTGTTGTTTTCGCATACTGCTCCTGATTGGACTGAGTGACGAAATCAAGAATCCGGCGCTCTTCATCCGGCGTGAACGGGCGGCGGTCTGCCTTCTGTTTTTCACTGTGCTTCTGCTTCACGCGGGGCAGTTTGTAATCGCCCCACGGATTGCCTTGGCGGTAATCTTGTTCCGCCGCAAAACTCAGGAGCCGCTTCATCACGGCCACGTACTTATCCCGCGTCTTGTCCGAAAGGGTGTCCCTCTTGTTCTTCTTCGCCCATGCGATGGCCTCATTGAATGCAAGGTCGCGAACAAATCGCCCGTCTGGCAACTTTGCCGACAAGACCGTGGGCAGGCCCTTAATCGCTTCGGCATAATCGCGAAGATGGGCCTTGGTCAGTTCAGTAACAGCGATCTCGCCATTCAGTTCATTGAACCGGCGGACATAGTAGCGGGCCGCGTCAGCGGTCTGAGGATCGACAGTCGGTGCCCACTTCTCGATTACATCGCGCAAGCTGAATACATCGCCCACAAGGTCAACGTCCTGTCCGATCTGGCGAAGGACACGCCCCCGCGCATTTGTCTGCGCTTGAACCGCCGCTGACGCGGCCCGGTGCTCTGCCACTGCGACCTGCAATTCTTCCTGATCAGTGACGTTGTCGGTCACAACTTTTGTAGGGGGCGCGCCCGTTCTCTGAACCACAAAGGAGTCGCCTCGGATATATTCGACTTCGCCGCCTTCTATGTCGGTGGAGCCTGCGTCAGCAGGTGCACCAGCCTGCATGAATGCCAGCGCGCGCTTTCCATCCTGAAATTGCTTAAGCAGGCCAGACAACCCGCCCGCGTTATCCAATAGCGCCCTCTGATCCGGTGGCAGGTTCCGTGCCAGCGCCTTCCAGCCCTCTTCTGCCTTGGCCTTGTCCTTCTGTGCATCCATCACAGCGAGGATTGCCCGAACCTCTTTTTCTGCGGTGCGAGGGTCCGACGTCTTCAGGCTCTTCTGATAGAATTCCTTGCCGTCGTATTGGTCCTTCAGTTCCGCCGGGACTCGAATCTTGGCGTGATATCGCCCTCGAAGCTGGATGGTCCCGGTTACCTTTGGCAGCGCCATGTCGTCACCTCAAAATGGAATCGTCACACACCATTGTGTGACGGTTTGTGTGACGTTTTGCAAGGCTATAGCCCTGTTTTCCTTAATGTTCTTTGTTTTTATGGGAAAAATGATGGTGCGGTCGAGAAGACTCGAACTTCCACGGGAGTTACCCCACAGCGACCTCAACGCTGCGCGTCTACCAATTCCGCCACGACCGCACTGCCTTGGCTTGGTAGAGGGGCGTATAGACGGTCGCGCGAGGGATGTGAAGAGACAAAAATCGCTACAGATTGATTTCCCCGACACGCCTCATATCTGTAGGGTCCGCCCGTCGCACTGTGCATCTGAAGGAACACTCGATGACCGCTCCTGACAACCGGCCCGTCGTTCAGATCGACATCGTCTCGGACATTGTTTGCCCGTGGTGCATCGTCGGATTCCGGCAACTGGACAAGGCGTTGGCGGATCTGGAAGTTCTTGCCCGCCTCAGATGGCATCCCTTCGAACTCAATCCCGATATGGGGCCCGATGGCCAGAACCTGCGGGAACACATTGTCGAGAAGTACGGATCGACGGCGGAGCAGAGCCAGCAGGTGCGCGATCGCCTAACGGCCATGGGCGCGGAACTGGGCTTCACATTCAACTTCACCGACGACAGCCGGATCGTGAACACCTTTCCGGCGCACCAGTTGCTCGACTGGGCCGAAGGCCAAGGCCGGCAGCATCCGCTGAAGATGGCCCTGTTTCAAACTTATTTCACGCAGCAAAAGGATGTCTCTGACATCGATGTCCTGATCGGGGCCGCAGAAAGCGCCGGTCTCGACCCGGTGGCCGTGCGGCAGGCGCTCGAGTCGGGCGCGTATGCGGCGCCTGTGCGCGAGAAACAGCGGTTCTGGACCAGCCGCGGTATCTCCGGCGTTCCTGCGATGGTGTTCGGCGGCAAGTATCTGGTGACCGGCGCGCAGGGCGGCGACACCTACAAGCAGGTGCTGCAACGCTGCCTGTCCGAGGCCGCCTGATCCCCCTTTCGCAGGTCCGGCCTTCGCGATATGCACGCCTCATGGAATGGAAGATCACAGACGGTCTGACCGAATATGCCGAAGCGGTGGCCTTCATGGAGGCCCGCGCCGCGGCAATTGCGGCCGGCGAGGCGGAAGAGTGCATCTGGCTGCTGGAGCACCCCCCGCTATACACCGCCGGCACCTCGGCCCGGCGCGAGGATCTGACCGATCCCGACCGTTTCCCGGTCTTCGAAAGCAAACGCGGCGGACAGTACACCTATCACGGGCCAGGGCAGCGCGTGGTCTACGTCATGCTGGATGTGGGCAAGCGCGGTCACGACGTGCGCCGCTTCGTTCAGCAGCTTGAGACCTGGGTGATCGCGGCCCTGGCCGAGTTCAACGTGCGCGGGGAAATCCGTGACGGCCGGGTCGGCGTCTGGGTGCAACGCGAAGACAAGCCGCTGACCGCCCTTGGCAAACCGGCCGAGGACAAGATCGCCGCGATCGGCATTCGCCTGAGAAAATGGGTGAGCTTTCATGGCATCTCGATCAATGTCGAGCCGGATCTGGACCATTTCTCGGGCATCGTGCCCTGCGGCATTTCCGAGTACGGCGTGACGTCCCTGGTCGACCTGGGCCTGCCGGTCACGATGGAGGATGTTGACGTGGCGCTGCGCAAGACCTTCGACGAGGTTTTCGAAACTGCGCGCGGCTGAACTGTCGGCAACCTAAGGGACGGCGGCGTGAGGGACGGCGGCGTGCGAATTCTCCGGAATCCCCGGATTCGACCAAGCAAATGTGCCCGAAAATGCGCGTTTGCGACTCAGCAATTGAGTCGAAAGTTGGCCCTTTATCACCCGCCGCATGAACAATCCGGAAAAAACCATTCTTATGTTTCATGTCGAAAAGTCGGAAAGCGACCATTCCCAAAAAAATATCCTTTGTTTTCAGTAAACGCGTGAACGGCGATCGGACTCGGACGTCGCTTTTGGGTTATAGTGATCCTGCCGTTCTTAGAGTGAGTGGTGCGTTAATGCCGGCCATCATGGGCACACCCATGAGAACCGACAATGTGTTTGTGTACGAGTCTGCCGTTCCGACCCCATAATCGGAACGGCAATTCGTTTGTCGAACCGAAACTACTCCTGATCATGACCGAAACGGGCCGATCCGACGCAGGCGTGCGACGAGCATTCCAGTTCCAGCGTCGCGTGCCTGACGCCGAAGCGCTTCGCCAGTTCGGCCTTCACGGTCGCCTTGATCCCGTCAGCCTGCCCCCAGGCTCCGGGTTCGATCACCAGATGGGCGGTCAGCGCCGCCTCGCGTTCCTGCATGCTCCACAGATGCACGTGATGCACCTCGCGCACGCCCTCGACCGCCTCGATCGCGCCTGCGACCTCCTCGGGGTCCAGACCAGGTGGCGTGGCCAGCATCAGAACGCGGATCGATTCCCCGATCTCGGACTTCACGTGCCACAGGATGTAGGCGGCGATCAGGATGGTCACCACGGGGTCGACCCAGGTCCAACCGAACAGGATCACCGCGCCACCGGCTAGGATCACCGCCACCGACCCCAGCGCATCCGCGATGTTGTGAACGAAGGCGGCGCGGATGTTCATGCTGTCCTTGGCCATTGCATAGGTCAGGGCCGCCGTCACCAGATCAACGATCAGCGCAAGCGCCGCAATCCAGACCACCATCCAGCCATTGATCGGCTCCGGCTCGAAAAACCGCAGGACGCCCTCGTAGACCAGATAGACCGACAGCACGATCAGGGTGGTGTAGTTGACCAGCGCCGCGATCACCTCGGCCCTGCCATAGCCGAAACTCATTCGTTCATCGGCCGGACGCCTTGCGATCTTGCGGGCCGCGAAGGCGATGATCAGAGCGATGGCGTCCGAGAAATTGTGCAGCGCATCGGCAATCAGCGCCAGCGACCCCGAGAATATCCCGCCGATCACCTGCGCCAGCGTCAGGAACAGGTTTACCGCGATGGCCCATGCGACGCGGGCGTCTCCGGCTTGCGGATCGATGTGGTGGTGATCATGTCCGTGCGAATGATCGTGCGGCATGTGGTGCGCGCCCCGCCCTTCAGGTCAAAGCGGCGCGTATCTTCTCGGCGTGACCGGCGATCGCCGCCATGTCGCCCATGTTTCCCGGGGGGCGCAGACGATCGCCTTCGCGGCGCGGCAGGACGTGGAAATGCAGGTGAAACACCTCCTGCCCGCCCGCGGCCTCGTTGAATTGCTGCACCGTAACCCCCTGAGCATCAAAGGCTTTCATGACCGCGCGGCCCATCTTTTGCACCGTCTGCATGACCGCGGCCATCTGCTCGGGCGAGGCGTCCAGCAGGTTGCGGCAGGGGGTCTTCGGGATCACCAGAAGATGCCCGTCGGCGCGGGGCATGATGTCCATGAAGGCCAGCGTGTCATCGTCTTCGTAGACGCGGGTCGCCGGAATCTCGCCGCGGAGGATTTTTGCAAAGATGTTGTCGGGATCGTAGTCCATGTCGGGCATCCGTTGGGTCAGAACTGTCGCGAGAGTTGTGGGCCAGCCACCCCGCCGGGTCAACCCGCGCCTTGACCGCCCCGGTTGCCAAGCAAGGGGGATTGTACGGTGAATTGTCCGTATTGTACCGGGGCTTCAGGGGGAGCTGTCCATTTTGTACAATCGGTTTTGGCCCGGATCTTGGACGCACTGCACGACCCATCTCCGCAGAATGGCTGACCATGCCATCGCCCTGCCTGGCAGGCATTTGTTAACCGGGCGGATCGAGACTGCCGCCGATCGGATAAAAACGCCGCCCGTGAGAGACTTGGCCCCCATACTCGCCCCTTGCCCTTGTGCCTCGGCTGATGCAACCTTGTATGCGGAGGAGGGATGTCAGTTTCACCGCTGGGTCCGTTGGCAAACGAACCAGCGTGGCGCCATGCTTTGGGAG
>NZ_VCPD01000004.1 GCF_005938215.1 Ruegeria sediminis | reverse complement strand
AGACCAGCGCGCATCAAACAGCGCCCCCGCCTCTCTCAAAACCATAGATGCCGCCGTCTCTCCAGCGTGTCCACCAGGCCTCTCAACCCTACCAGCAACACCGCAGCGCCGCCGGTGAGGGGCTATTTACGTACTCACGACGACCGCCGCAACCCCAATTTCAAAAAAATCGCCAACTTTCCGCCAAAACCAAACAAAACCAAATCCAATCAATACTTTACACAACAAACCCAACCACCGGACATTCCCAAAACCCCGCACAAACACACCGGAATCACCAGCCGAAACACCAGCGCCAACAAAGATCCACACAGCCGCAACAGAAAACAGGCGTGAATCAGGGAGCCTGTGCGCGACTCGCAACCTTGTCCGAGCAAGCTCCGCCCCGGCGACCTGTCGGGGCGGAGCGACACCTACGTCAATGCAGATCGAAGCGGTCGGCGTTCATCACCTTGGTCCACGCCGCGACAAAGTCCTGCACGAACTTGCCCTCGGCGTCTGCCTGGCCATAGACTTCGGCCAAAGCGCGCAGTTGCGAATTGGATCCGAAAACCAGATCGACTCGGGTTCCGGTCCACTTCACTGCACCGCTGGTACTGTCGCGCCCTTCATAGACGCCCTTGTCACCCTCCGACGACGTCCACGCGGTTCCCATGTCGAGAAGATTGACGAAGAAGTCGTTGCTGAGCGTTCCCACCCGATCCGTGAACACGCCGTGCGGCGCGCCTCCGGCATTGGCGCCGAGAACGCGAAGGCCACCGACCAGCACCGTCATTTCAGGCGCAGTCAGGGTCAGCAACTGCGCCTTGTCGACCAGCAGTTCCTCGGCGGATACCGAGTACTCCTTTTTCTGGTAATTTCGGAACCCGTCCGCAATCGGCTCCAGCACCGCAAAGGACTCGACATCCGTCTGTTCCTGCGTCGCGTCTGTACGGCCCGGAGCAAAGGGAACCTCGACGTCGTGACCGCCGGATTTGGCGGCCTTTTCGATGGCGGCACATCCGCCCAGAACGATTACGTCGGCCAGCGACACTTTCTTGTTCCCCGGCTGTGCGTCATTGAACGCCTTCTGAACGCCTTCCAGCGCGCTCAGAACCTTGGCCAGCTTGGCGGGCTGGTTGACCTCCCAGTCCTTCTGAGGCGCCAGGCGGATCCTGGCGCCGTTCGCGCCGCCCCTCTTGTCCGAACCTCGGAAGGTCGAGGCCGAGGCCCAGGCCGTTGTGACCAGATCGGAGACGGACAGGCCCGACGCCAGGATGCGCGTCTTGAGGTCGGCAATGTCCTCGGGGCCGACCAGTTCGTGATCAACGGCCGGGACATTGTCCTGCCAGATCAGTTCCTCCGCCGGAACATCCGTCCCCAGATAACGAGAGCGGGGACCCATGTCGCGGTGGGTCAGCTTGAACCAGGCGCGCGCGAAGGCATCGGCGAACTCCTTTGGGTTCTCGTGGAACCTTTTGGAGATCGGACCGTAGATCGGATCCATGCGCATCGCCATGTCGGCGGTCGTCATGATGATCGGCACACGTTTCGAGGGATCCTCGGCATCGGGCGCCATATCCTCGGGCTTGAGATCCTTCGGCGTCCATTGCCAGGCGCCCGCCGGGCTTTTCACCAGTTCCCATTCATAGCCGAAGAGAACGTCGAAATAGCCGTTGTCCCACTTGGTCGGGTTCGAGGTCCAGGCACCTTCGATGCCGCTGGTAATTGCGTCGCGGCCCTTGCCGCTGCCATAGCTGCTGAGCCATCCAAGGCCCATTGCCTCCAGCGGGGCGGCCTCGGGTTCGGGGCCGACATGGGATGCGTCGCCGGCCCCGTGAGTCTTGCCGAAGGTGTGGCCGCCTGCCGTCAGGGCGACGGTTTCTTCGTCAGTCATTGCCATGCGGGTGAAGGTTTCACGGATGTCGCGGCCCGACGCCACGGGATCCGGATTTCCGTTGGGGCCTTCGGGGTTCACATAGATCAAACCCATCTGCACCGCCGCGAGCGGGTTTTCCAGTTCACGGTCGCCGCTGTACCGCTTGTCGCCAAGCCACTCGGTTTCCTCGCCCCAATAGATGTCCTCTTCGGGCTCCCAGATGTCCTCGCGGCCGCCTCCGAAACCGAAAACCGGGCCACCCATCGATTCGATGGCGCAGTTGCCGGCCAAAATCATCAGGTCCGCCCATGAGATCCGGTTGCCGTATTTCTGCTTGATCGGCCACAGCAAACGCCGGGCCTTGTCCAAGTTGCCGTTGTCCGGCCAGCTGTTGAGCGGCGCAAACCGCTGCGTTCCGGTGGACGCGCCGCCGCGTCCATCTCCGGTCCGGTAGGTTCCGGCGCTGTGCCAGGCCATGCGAATGAACAACCCGCCATAATGGCCGTAATCCGCTGGCCACCATTCCTGCGAGTCGGTCATCAGGGCGATCAGATCCTTTTTCAATGCCTTGAGGTCGAGTTTCTTGAACTCCTCGGCATAGTTGAAATCCTTGCCCATGGGATTGGACAGGGCCGAATTCTGGTGAAGGATCCTGAGGTTCAGCTGATTGGGCCACCAATCGCGGTTCGACCTCGCTCCGAAAGTTGCGTGCATTACCGGGCACTTGCCCGCGGCTCCGGTGTCGCTTCCGTCCATGTTCATCTCCAATCGTGGCTGCGCTTGTAAAAATCACTCTCCCGAAAGACGCTGGAGCTTGCTCAAAATCGAGGTTGGTCCGGGCCGGCTGGCTGCCTTGCCGGCATCTTCACGTCTTTTCAATGCAGGTGTAGCAAATCCCGGCCATGCGAATAAGTTTTGTTTTTCAATCGAATTCATAATCCGAAATTATCACAATGCTTCCAGGTTTTTGGAACCTGCGTCTGCGAACCGAGAAAAGCTGTCCGGAGCGCCATGCGGCGCCGCACGTGTTCGATGATCGCGGCCGTTCAAGCCGATTGGGTGGCCGGTTTGTCGAACACTGCGATCTGGGTTCTGGCGATCCGGCGCGTGATCTTGAATATGTCGTCCAGCGTCTCCGTCAGTTCGATTTCCCTGGCGTAGGTGTGTTGGCGCTTCGGCGCCTCGATACGGAGCCGGTCGACCTGGTGGCGCGCAATCTGTTCGATCATGGCGGCGAATTCCGGTTTCATCTTCCGCACCTTCGCGGCGAGGCTGGAGTCCTGTTGCTTCAGCGCAAGGAGGCTGCCGTCGAACGCCTCGAGCACCTTTGCGTGCAGACCCGCAATCACCGCCTCTGTCTGCGGACTGATCACGACATTCTCATCGATCCGCTTTCGGGCCGACGTGACCAGGCCCGTGGCCACATGATCGCCGATATGTTCGAGGTCGTTGGATATCCTGGCCAGGGCCATCAACAGATCGGACTGCTCGACCGACAGGCTTCCAAGGCTGATCTGCCGCAGATAGGCAATGATTTCGCGGTGCAAAAGGTCGACCGGACGATCCATCACCTGCAGCCGGTCAATCTGCAGCGGGCTTCCCGAAGTCACCGTGGGAACGGCCGCCGCCAGCATGTCGCGCACCTGCTCTCCCTGGTGCAGAACCTCCAGGCGCACCGCGTCAAGCGCGATCGCCGGCACGCTGAGGAGTTGCGGATCCAGATGCCGCGGCGCGAAGCTGGGCGGGGTCTTGTCCGGCCGGTCGGGAACCATCCATTCCACCAGGCGCGTAATCTGGCGGGTGAACCCGATGAAAAGAAGCGCATTGGCGACATTGAACAACGTGTGAGCGTTGGCCAATTGCCGCGGCACTTCGGCCGGGCCGCGCAATGCCGGCGCCAAGTCCGGATAGGCCGGCGAGATCAGCCGCGACAGGTCGGCAAGCTGACCGACGAAACCGATCCAGATGACGACGCCGGCAAGGTTGAACAAGGTGTGCACGACCGCAGCGCGAACGGCCTCGGGCGGTTTGCCAATGGCGGCAAGAAGCGCGGTCACGCAGGTTCCGACGTTCGCGCCCAGCGCCAGTGCGATCGCCGTTTCCAGCCCGATCAGGCCCTGACCCGCCATGACGACCAGGATGCCGGTTGTCGCCGATGACGACTGAACCACGGCAGTAAAGATCGCGCCCGTCAGCGCCGCGGTCATCGGATTTTCCAGGGACTGCATGAAATCAAAGAACGGCCTATAGCTTTGCAGCGGCGCCATCGTCTCGCTCATGATCGCCATACCGAAGAACACCAGACCCAACCCCAGCAAAATGCGGCCGTACTCCCGCGTTTCCTGCCGCTGCGCCACGAAGGACGTGAAAAACCCGAGTGCCAGCAACGGCATCGCCAGTTGCGTCACCTTGAACGCAAGCACCTGCGCCGTGATCGTGGTGCCTATGTTCGCGCCAAGGATCACCGCCACGCTTTGCGCGGTGGTCATCAGCCCGGCCGATATGAACCCGACCAGCAGCACCGTGGTGATCGAAGAGGATTGGATGATCGCAGTAACCGCCGCACCGGTGATCAGGCCGAAGAACCGGTTCTCCGTGAACCTGGCCAGAAGGTGCTTCATGTAATCCCCCGCGACCTGTTTCAGGCTGCGGGTCAGGATATCCAACCCCAGAAGAAACAGCGCGAGACCGCCGACCAGCCCGCTGATCAAGGCGTACTGGTCAAGTTCTACGGTCATGCGGTTTTCTCCTTGGATTCAACACATAATAGGGATGCACGATTCCAAAGGTAATGGTTTTGTCAGTTGATTTCGTCAGGCCGTCCAACCGCCACGGCACCGTACGGTGGCGTTTCGAGAATATGGCTTTCGGGAGATTACTGGTGCCGCTGAAGGGACTCGAACCCCCGACCCCATCATTACGAATGACGTGCTCTACCAGCTGAGCTACAGCGGCGTGGCGCGGTGTATAGAACTGGGTGTTCGGCATGGCAAGCGAAATCGCCTGCCCATTTTTGATGTTTCACGCAACGTTTTCTTAGGCGACAGCGACTCTGAGCGACGGAAAATGATCCGTTCCCCAACCTCCGCCTGCCGTGGCGTCGCGATGACAGTCGGCCGGCGCCCATCGAAGATCGCGCTTGAACTTCCAGCCGTTCCGGCGCATCCAGCCACCATGACGAGCAGCAATCCCCAATCACCACCTTTTGTCGCCGAACCCGGCGCAGTTGGGCGCAATGCACGGATGCTGCGTTTCGGATCCGAAGCACGAGTTCCGATTCAATGAGTTTTCACAGATCTATAGAGGGTTAGGCGCATGCGTGTTGCGATGATTGGAACCGGCTACGTGGGCTTGGTGTCAGGCGTTTGTTTTTCCGATTTCGGCCATGACGTGATCTGCGTCGACAAGGCGGAGGACAAGATCAGTATGCTCCAGGCGGGGCAGGTGCCGATCTACGAGCCTGGCCTGGACGAGTTGATGGCCAGGAACATCGCCGCGGGCAGGCTGAGCTTCACCACGGATCTGGAAGCCGCGGTCGACGGCGCCGATGCGGTTTTCATTGCCGTCGGCACGCCCACCCGTCGCGGTGATGGCCATGCGGACGTGAGCTATGTCATGGCTGCGGCCGAAGAGATCGCGCGGGCTCTTACAGGTTACGCGGTGGTGGTGACCAAATCCACCGTCCCGGTCGGCACCAACCGCAAAGTCAAGGAAGCGGTGCGCAGGGTCAATCCGCAGGCCGATTTCGATGTCGCCTCGAATCCGGAATTCCTGCGCGAGGGCGCCGCGATCACGGATTTCATGCGCCCGGACCGGGTCGTCGTCGGGGTCGAGAACGACCGGGCGGCCGACGTCATGGCCGAGATCTATCGCCCGCTCTATCTGCGCGATTTCCCCATCCTGACGACGGATCTGGAAAGCGCCGAGATGATCAAGTACGCCGCCAACGCATTTTTGGCGACCAAGATCACCTTCATCAACGAGATCGCCGGGCTGTGCGAGCGTGTCGGAGCCGACGTCAAGGAAGTGGCGCGGGGCATCGGCCTCGACGGTCGGATCGGCAACAAGTTTCTGCACGCTGGCCCGGGCTACGGCGGATCGTGTTTCCCCAAGGACACCGCGGCGCTGGCGCGGATCGGGCAGGAGCATGCCTTCCCGATGCGGATCACCGAAACCGTCATTCAGGTGAATGACGAGATCAAGAAGCGCATGCTCGAAAAGATCCGCGACGCCAGCGACGGGAGTTTGAACGGAAAGCTCATCACCGTTCTCGGCGTGACCTTCAAACCCAATACCGACGACATGCGCGACGCCCCATCGCTGACCATCGTTCCGGCGCTGATCGGTGCGGGCGCAAAGGTGAAGATCGTGGATCCCCAGGGAAAGAGGTTCGGAGAAGATCTGCTTCCCGGGGCCCAGTGGCTGGAAGACCCCTACGAGGCCGTACAGGATTCGGACCTGGTGGTGCTGCTGACCGAATGGAACGAATTCCGGGCACTGAACCTGCAGCAGTTGGCCGAGAAAATGAACCGTCCGCGGATGGTCGATCTGCGCAACATCTACTCGCGCACAGCCGTAAAAAAGGCCGGTTTCGAGACCTATGTCGGGATCGGTCGCTGATCCGGTTTCGGCTCGAACAAGTGTCCGGACCACAATAACATCTGTCAGGGATTGACCGGCGGCGGTCAGGATTCTGCCGCCCTCGCACGCGCGAGGACGACAGAACGGTTCCGTCTCAGCTTTCCCGGAAAGCGTGAGTCAGCTGGTCGGTCAGGGGCTTGAGCAGGAAGCTCAGCACCGAACGCTCGCCGGTCTGAAGGAAGGCTTCGACCGGCATGCCGGGTATCAACGCGGAACTGCCGAGCCGCGCCAGTTCCTCGGGTGGAAGCGACACCTGCACCCGGTAGAATTGGCGATCCGTGACCGGGTCGGTCACGCTGTCGGGCGATACGTTCGACACCGCACCGGTCAGTTCCGGCGTCGACCGCTGGTCGAAGGCCGGGAACCTCACCCGCGCCGACTGCCCGACATGCACGATGTCGATGGAATCCGGAGCGACCTCGACCTCGAATTCGACGCCGTCAGACACCGGAACCACGGTCAGCAGCGTCTCCTGCGGCGCAACCACGCCGCCGGTTGTCCAGACCTGCAACTCGTGCACGACGCCGCCGACCGGCGCCCGGATGTCGAGACGGTTCAGCCCTTCGTCCAGCCGCGCAAGCTCAAGCCGGTTTTCGTCGATACCGGCATTGACCTCACGAAGCTCGGAAACGACTTCGTCGTGGAATTCCTGATCCGCCTGCGTGATCTTCAATTCGGCATCCTGGATCGCGTTGCGCAGACGCGACAACTCGGACCGATGCACCGCGATCTGGCCAAGCAGCCCGGCTTGCCGGCCCTGCAGTTCCAGCAGCCGGCTTTCCGGAACCAGGCCCTGTTTGAACAGGGTCTCGACATTGCCCACTTCCTTTCGGATCAGCGCGACCTGGTTTTCGGTGGCCTCGATCTGGGCCTCGATGCCGGTGCTCTGGTCCTCGTGCTGTTCGATCTGCTCTTTCAGCTGCGCCTTGCGGCTGTCCACAACGGCGCGGCGAGACCGGAACGCTTCGGCCTGTCCGTCCATGTTTCGCCCCACCGCCTCTGCATCGAGATGAGTTAGATCGGTGACGGGCGGGATCGCCTCTAGGCCCTGCCGTTCCGCCTCGAGCCGGGCGCGGCGCGCGACCAACTCGGCCAAGCGGCCGCGAACGATGTCCCGGTTGATCTCGGACAGCTTCGGGTCGAGCCGCATTACCACCTGTCCGGCCTCGACCCGGTCGCCGTTGCGGACGTGGATTTCGCGGACAATGCCGCCATCGAGGCTTTGGACCGGACGCGGTTTGCCCTGCACCACCACTTCACCCGGCGCAATCACGGCGCTGCCGATGGTGATGACCTTGAAAAGGACCACCAACAGCAGCAACCCCGCGACACCCGAAATCGCGATAAACCGTTCCCGCCGGTCGAGACCGGTCTTGATCTGCTTTTGCTTCGACATGCCCGTTACCCCGCCTTTCGCGCCGCGACGGCGGGCGCCGCCTGCGTCGGAACCGATTGCATTGCCAGACGGAAGATCTCTTCACGCCGGCCGAATTGCGCCACCTTGCCCTTGTGCAGGATCAGAACCTTGCTGGATTCGACCAGGACGCTGGGCCGGTGCGCCATCACGACGACCGTGCTTCCCGCCTCGCGCAGGGACCGGATCGTCTCTGTCAACGACTCGTCTCCGTGGGCGTCCAGATGCGCGTTCGGTTCGTCCAGAACCACGAGCTTGGGCATCTTGTAGATCGCGCGCGCAAGACCGATCCGCTGAATCTGACCGCCCGACAGGGGTTGAGCCGCGTGACCCACCTGTGTCGCGTAGCCGTCCGGCAGACCCAGGATCATGTCATGCACGCCTGCCGCGTCAGCTGCCTGAAAGATGTCCTTTTCCCTTGCATCAGGGTCGAAACGCGCGATGTTCTCGGCGATGGTTCCGGGCAGCATCTCGACATGCTGGGGCAGATAGCCGATGTAGCGACCAAGCTCGTCCGGTTCCCACTGGTCCAGCGTCGCGCCATCCAACCGCACCTCGCCCGCATCGGGCCTCCAGACACCCACCAGCATCCGCGCCAGGCTCGACTTTCCGGCGGCGCTGTTGCCGATCACGCCCAGCACGTCGCCAGGCTCCAACTCGAAACTGACCTGATCGAGAATGCGGGACCGTCCGTGCTGCAAGCCGCCCGGCATCAGTTTCGTAACTCCGAATAGCCGCACGGCGCCTGCGGGTTCCGGAAGCGAGATCCTCGGCTTTTTCGCAGGCGCCGCCTCGAAGACTTCGGTCAGTCGCTTGTGCGCTTCGGCAGCCCGACCGATGCTGCGCCACTGGCCAATCACCTGATCCACCGGCGCCAAAGCCCGGCCAGCCAGGATCGAGGCCCCGACGATCATCCCTGCCGAAATCTGCTGCTGCAGCGCCAGGTAGGCGCCGCCCGTCAACAGCATGGACTGCAGCACCAGGCGAAACACGCGCGAGCCGGACGAAACCATGTCCGAACGGTCGCCGCCTTTCTGGCTTTGCGTCAGGCCGGCCTCGTGCGCGGAACGCCAGCGCGCGGCAACGGCCTCGCGCATGCCGAGCGCCTGCACGGTTTCGGCGTTTCGCAAGCTCTGACTGACAAAGGCCCGTTCCACCCCGTCAAGCCGCATGGCCTGCGACATCGCACTTCCGGTGAGCCATTGGGTGAGCAGCGCCAGCGCCACAACGACTGCCGCGCCAGCCAGCGTCATGTAGCCGAGCCAGGGATGAATGATGAAGACGGCGACCAGGAAGATCGGAATCCAAGGAACGTCGAACAGGCCGCGGATGGCCGGCCCCGACAGAAAACCCCGAACGATTTCGAGATCCCGCAGGGCGTTTCCACCCTTGCCGTTCTGGTTGTCGCTTTCGAGAAGCTGGCGAAAGGCCAGTTCTCCGGTCATCTCGTCGAACCGGTAGGCCGCGCGGGACAGAAGCCGCGAGCGGATGAATTCGTAGACGCCCATGAAGGCATAGAGCACCACCACGATCAGGAACAGCCCCATCAGCGTCGGTACGGACCCGCTGGCCAGAACCCGGTCGTAGATCTGCAGCATGTAGAGCGGACCGGTAAGCATCAACAGGTTGATGGCCGCGCTGAACAGCCCTGCCTGCACGAAACTGCCCCGCAAAGCGCGCAGCGCACCCTCATAGGGTGACTGTGTATTGTCGTAAGATTTCATTGCACCCCTGCCCAGGTTGCTGCCTGTCCCAAGTTTTAGCCTCAATCGGAGCGGAATTTCCCGCCCTCGCTCTTCCGGTGCCTCAAGATACCACGCAAATCCCGAACACTAACTAAATATTCGGCCACCCGGATTTCAGGCGAATTATGGCCGGACACTTGCGAAGAAAAGCACATGCATATCCAGGCTGCCGTTTTCGGCGGGAATCTGCGGATGTGGCCAAAGCGCGATGCGGAAACCGGCCTACACGATCCCCGCTGGCGGCCTTGCGCAATCTGCGCTTGGAAAGATTTCGCATCTTTTTCCGCGACGGCCTTCACCGCCGCTTGCAATTGTCTGGTTCATGGGTTTGTTTGGCGCGGCCTTTCGGAGGCATCAAAATGAACGATAAATTGGCAGTACTTTCATGACCAAGACGGCTTTGATCACCGGGATCACGGGGCAGGACGGCTCCTATCTTGCCGAGTTCCTGCTGGCCAAGGGTTACGAGGTGCACGGCATCAAACGCCGCGCCTCATCCTTCAACACCCAGCGCATCGATCACATCTACCAGGACCCGCACGAGCCGAATCCCAAGCTGCGTCTGCATTACGGCGATCTCAGCGACACCTCGAACCTGACCCGCATCATTCAGGAGGTGCAGCCGGACGAGGTCTACAATCTCGGCGCCCAGTCGCACGTGGCGGTCAGCTTTGATTCCCCCGAATACACCGCGGACGTCGACGCGATCGGCACCCTGCGCCTGCTTGAGGCGATCCGCTTTCTCGGTCTCGAGAAGAAAACCCGTTTCTACCAGGCTTCGACCTCCGAGCTGTACGGTCTCGTGCAGGAAATCCCGCAGCGCGAGACGACGCCCTTCTACCCGCGCTCGCCTTACGCGGTGGCCAAGCTCTATTCCTACTGGATTACGGTGAACTACCGCGAGGCCTACGGGCTCTATGCCTGCAACGGCATCCTCTTCAACCACGAGAGTCCCCGGCGCGGCGAGACCTTCGTGACCCGCAAGATCACCCGGGGACTGGCCAACATCGCCCAAGGGCTCGAATCCTGTCTCTACATGGGCAACATCGACTCCTTGCGCGACTGGGGCCACGCCAAGGACTACGTGCGCATGCAGTGGCTAATGCTGCAGCAGGATGCGCCCGAGGATTTCGTGATCGCCACAGGCGAGCAATATTCGGTGCGCCAGTTCATCAGCTGGTCGGCGGCCGAGTTGGGCATCAGCCTAGAGTTCTCGGGCAGCGGGGTCGACGAGATCGGCACCGTCACCGCGGTCGAGGGAGACAAGGCTCCGGCCCTGAAGCCGGGCGACGTGATCCTGCGGATCGACCCGCAGTATTTTCGCCCTGCCGAGGTCGACACCCTGCTGGGCGATCCCTCCAAGGCCAAGCAGAAACTTGGCTGGGTACCCGAGATCACCGTGCAGGAGATGTGCGCCGAAATGGTAAGCGAAGACCTGAAAGTCGCCCGCCGCCACGCGCTGCTGAAGGAGCACGGGTTCGAGTTGCCGGTCAGTCTGGAAAACGGCTGAGGAGGTCGGCGATGCGCAAAATCTACGTGGCGGGGCACCGCGGCATGGTGGGCGGTGCGATCCTGCGCCGGCTTGAGGCTCGCAAGGCAGCAGGCGAGGCGCTGCAGCTGATGACGCACACCCATGCCGAACTGGACCTGACCGATCAGGCGGCCGTACGTGACGTCATGCAGACGGAACGCCCCGACGTGGTGATCCTCGCCGCGGCGAAGGTGGGCGGCATTCACGCCAACAACGCCTATCCGGCCGAGTTCATCTATGAAAACCTGATGATCGAGTGCAACGTGATCCACCAGGCCTTTGCCGCAGGGGTCACGCGTCTGCTGCAGCTGGGCAGTTCCTGCATCTACCCAAAGGAGGCGCCGCAGCCGATGCGCGAGGACGCGCTGCTGACCGGCGTGCTTGAGCCCACCAACGAACCCTATGCGATCGCCAAGATTGCGGGGATCAAGTTGTGCGAAAGCTACAACCGCCAGCACGGGGTCGATTACCGCTCGGTCATGCCGACCAACCTCTACGGACCTGGTGACAACTTCCACCCCGAAAACAGCCACGTGCTACCCGCCCTGATCCGCCGCTTTCACGAGGCCACGCGGGACGGACTTGAGGAAGTGGTGATCTGGGGAACCGGCAAACCCCGACGCGAGTTTCTTCACGTGGACGACATGGCCGAGGCATCGCTTTTCGTCCTCGACCTGCCGCGGCCCGATTACAAAGCCAACACCCGACCGATGCTGAGCCACATCAACGTAGGTAGTGGCGAGGACATCTCGATCGCCGACCTTGCCACGCTTGTGGCCAGCGTCATCGGCTTTTCGGGCCGCATCACGCAGGATGTGTCCAAACCCGACGGCACTCTGCGCAAGCTGATGGATGTCTCGCGGCTGGCCGACATGGGCTGGAGCGCCCGGATCGGTCTGGAAGACGGCATCCGCGAGACCTATGAATGGTATCTCAGCCAGCCGGAAGACGGCTTGCGCATGACGTGATCGCCCGGAGTTTTTTCCGGGCGTCAGGGTCTCAGAACCAGCGCCCGATCGCGATTACGGTCGGCGCGTGCGCCGCGACATCGGATACCGCGGACAGAATCCGGCAACTCACCTGAACGTTCGTTGACGCGTCCGCGCCCAGGAACCGCATGGCCGCGCCGCCGGTTCCGCTGACTGCTGGGACGGTTCCATCGGCAAACTTGACGGGGAACTGCCATGTCAGAGCCGAATCGCTGGCGAAAAGCGATCCTTGCGGCATGGTGCAGGACACTGGACCGAGCCTGACTGAACATATCTGGGTACCATCCGCGAACCGCACGTAATCCCCATCCGAATTGCTGCCGCTCTCGATCACCGCACCGGTGGGAAGGCCGCCACTCTCGGACACCAAACCCAAGATGTTTCCGGGACCATAACCGAAATCGGCCCGCATCAGACGGCCCGGGGTCACGTCCGCGGCGCTAACCTGCACCGCCGCACCGCCAGCCGCACCGGTAATCGGATCAAGTCTCAGCGCCTCGGTCCACGTGTTTCCGTCAGGCGAGACCTTGATGGACAGGGCCGTATTCCCTGCCAAACCCACTTCGGCATGGCCGGTCCAGTTTGACTGGAAAACCAGCGAAGCCGTGTCTCCGTCCGTTGCCTTGTTCACCTTGATCTGATGGCCGGCACCCTCGTGGCTGAACAGCGTGGCCGGGCTTCGCACCGAAAACCGGTTGGTTGCATCCGAACTGGTGGCGATGCCGACACCGTCCAGGTTCTGCGTCGAAACCGGTGGTTCGATCCAGGCGTTGCCATCCCAGACGCGCAGCTTTCGCGCATCTTGATCCCAGGCCCGCCAGCCGGGACGGGGATCGAAAAAATGCCAGGCTCCGTCGAGCCATGCCGCCAGTCTGCTGGCCTGTCCGGTCCAGACCGAAACCGGGGCTTGGCCGAGGGCGTGAACTTCGCCCTCGGACGGAGCGCCGGGCGGAGCTTCGGAACCGATCGCCGCGACGGTCAACTGCACCACCAGATCCAGTCGCCGCAGCGCCTCGTTATGCGTCACGTGCTTTTGCGCCTGCGCCGGCTGCAGGAAGGGCAGATCCAATAGCGGCGATGTGTCGGGCATGTCTGTGTTCCTCTGGAGAATCGATGGCTGAGTTGCGTGCAAACCTGCAGCGCCACTTGCGAAACCCTCATGACCCACCCGTTCGACACAGCAAGAACCTGTTAACCAAGACATCTCGAATTCGAAACAAACGCCCAAATCCTGCCCGTTTGATGCCGATCTCGCGACGGCCACACGGATCAGAACCGAAGCCAGTGAGGTGGAAATCAAGGGTGGGCGTAGCCATGAAACCTGTATTCCAGGGTCGGCTGTCCGCAGGTTTTGCCGTTCTGGATGGCGACCTGCGGGATCTTCAGATCGTCAACGGGCCAAACGGGCCGGTCCTGTACGCGGTCACAGGTCAGCAGGGCGGGCTAAGCGCGTTTGTCCTCAGCCCTGGTACTCTGGCTAGCCCTCTGTCATCGCGGGTCTTTTTTGCCCCGGGCTCCATCGGCGTGGGCGAGATCCAATTGGTGCTCGAACAAACTGTGGACGGGCCGCGTTTGGCACTTGGATCGGGCAAGGCCGTGACCAGCTACGACCTGCAAGCCACTGGCGGATTTGACGGGCAAATCCGGTTTGGTCTGCCGGCGGGATCGGGCAGGGCGGATGATCTGACCTCGGCGCGCCTGACTGATGGCCGGGTGGTGTATCACGTGCTCGATGCCGAGACCGGGCGGTTGAGCACTCTTTTCGAGTCGGCAAGCAGAACCCTGGCTCTGACGGATGTGCTTCCGCTGACTTTCGAAACGCAAAACGGCGCCAGCATGCTTGGCGTCGATGCCGGTGGGAGCCGTTACCTGGTCGTAGCCGGCAGCGGATGGTCCGGGCCGGGGCAGGTCGCCAGCTACAGGATCGACCCCGATACAGGCGGGCTTGAGTTCCGGGACGGCACTGGCGCGGTGGACGGGCTAGGGCTGAACACACCAACGGCAATGGCCGCGGCGACCGCCGATGGGGTGGCTTGGGTGGTGCTGGGCGATGCGGCCAGCCATTCGCTCAGCGTGCTGCGGCTGGGGGCGGATGGCAGCCTGATGCCCACCGACTACCTGCTCGACACTCGGGAGACCCGGTTCGGACAGGTTCAGGCAGTGGCAATGCTCGAAACCGAAGGCCACATCTTCGTTGTGGCAGGTGGAGGCGACGATGGGTTCAGCCTGTTCAGCCTTTTGCCCAATGGCAGGTTGATTCACATCGCAACTCTTGCGCACCAAACCGGGCTTGGGCTGGAAGATGTCACCGCCCTCGAAATGGCGCAGGTAGGCAATGAGCTGCAGATCTTCGCCTCCGGCGAAGGTGCTGGGGGGCTGTCGCAATTCTCCCTGCCGCTCGGCATTCTTGGGCAGGTGATTCGGGATGTTGCGCCGGATGGCCGGATTCTCGTCGGTACGGCCGGCAACGACGTTATCCTTGCGTCAAACACCCCGGCGCTGACCGGCGCCCGCGACCGCCTGGAAGGCGGGGCGGGCGATGACACGTTGGTTGCCGGAGGAGAGGGCAGCGATCTCGTGGGCGGAGCCGGCTCCGATCGTTTCGTGCTTGGCGTGGGAAAGCACAGCATCCTGGATTTCGAACCGGGCCTCGACAGGCTGGATCTGAGCGGATTGCCGTTTTTGCGCAGCCCTCGGCAACTTGAATTTACCGTGCTCTCGAACGGTGCCGAGTTGCGGTTTGGCGACACCGAGGTCCGAATCGCCACGGCCGCAGTTACGCCACTATCCTTCGGAACTCTTTGGCCCGGCGGAGTGTTTTCGGACGCCGACCACTTTCCAGTGGGCAACTATGCACCCGGACAGCCCGGCCAGATCACCGGCACCGATGCCGACGACCGTATCCAAGGCAGTTGGATCAACGAATACCTCACCGGCGGCGCCGGGGCGGATGTCTTCGTTCTGACACAGAACATGGGGGCCGACACGATCACCGACTTCGATCCCGCCGAGGACCGGCTGGATTTCTCGGCGCTGGATGCGGTTCAGCAGGCCGCACTAACGTCGGTTCAGGTCGGCTCGACCCGGGTGATCACCTTGGGCGACAGTTCCACGCTGAGCATTCTGGGTCTTCAGACCAACTCTGCACCAGGCGGGACGGTTGGGATATCCGGATGGGCGGGAACATGGCAATACCTGCAGGCCGACATCTCGACAATCCGGGACCCTGACGGCCTTGCCGGCGTCTTCAGATATCAATGGCTGCGAAACGGCTGGGAAATCGCCGGAGCTACGGCCTCAAGATACCTTCTTACCCAGGCCGACCTCGGCGCGCAGATCTCACTCCGTGCAATGTACATGGACGGGTTGGGATCCCGGGAAATGGTGGTCAGCGCGCCCACCGGACCAGTGATCCAGGTCAGATACGGCAGCGATTTCAATGACATGATGCGCGGTGGCAGCGGCGGTGACTTCCTGGCTTCAGGCAAAGGGGACGACGTTGTCTATGGCGGAAACGGCGGTGATACGATTCTTGGCGGTGACGGCAACGACAAGTTGCACGGCGAGGCCGGCTTGGATCAACTGGCGGGTGAAGATGGCGACGATCAACTCTGGGGCGGCCCCGACAACGACTGGCTATGGGGAGACGACGGCGCAGACTTGCTTGTTGGCGGGGATGGCGACGACAGGCTCTGGGGCGGGGCGGGGAACGATACGCTCTGGGGTGAGACTGGAAACGACACACAGTGGGGCGGCGAAGGCGATGATGCCCTTGGCGGTGGCCCCGGCAATGACGTGCTTTTCGGAGAGGAGGGCGCGGACAGGCTCTGGGGGGGCGATGGCAATGACAACCTTTGGGGCGGGACCGGCGACGACAGAATCTGGGGCGGTCGACACAACGATGCCCTCGGCGGTGCTGAAGGGAACGATACGCTTAGCGGCGGTAACGGCGACGACCGGTTGTGGGGTGGGTCGGGCAACGACAGAATTTGGGGAGAGGCAGGAAACGACGTTTTGTGGGGCGGGGATGGCGATGACGCCCTTGGCGGCGGCCCGGGCCGCGACGTCGTACTGGGCGAGGCGGGAGCGGATTGGATCTGGGGCGGAGACGGGAACGATGATCTCTGGGGCGGGTCCGGAAATGACCGGATATGGGGTGGACGAAATGACGATGCCCTGGGAGGCGGGAATGGTGACGACCTGCTTTGGGCAATGATGGAAATGACCGACTATGGGGCGGTGCAGGCGATGACGTTCTTGACGGTGGCCTCGGTGATGATCGCCTCGAAGGCGGTTCGGGTCGCGATGTCTTCGTGATCGCTGCGAGGCAGGGCAAGGATCGAATCGTTGATTTCACCCCTGGGGAGGATTTGGTCAAGTTCGTGTCCACAGGCCTGGGCTTTGACGCATTGAAGATGCACCAGGACGGCTCGACCACGAGGGTCGAGTTCGGTGAAGACACACTTCTGCTGGAGGGCCTCTTGCCGCAGCAACTTGGCGCCGACGACTTCCTATTCATCTAGAGGCTGGCTGACCTTGGACCGTTACTATTAGCCCGCCACCTGAGCCGATAGTTCATCAAAATGCAGACACCGCTTTGGTTTTGGCGTGCCTTTCAGGCCTCAACTCCGCGCATACACATCCTCGTACCGAACGATGTCGTCCTCGCCCAGATAAGATCCGGTTTGCACCTCGATCAAGACCATGGGCACCTTGCCCGGGTTTTCCATCCGGTGAACTGCGCCGAGGGGGATGTAGACCGACTGGTTTTCCGACACAAGTTTCACTTCGTCATCAACGGTGACCTTGGCGGTGCCTTCCACCACGATCCAATGCTCCGAGCGGTGGTGATGCGATTGCAGGCTGAGCGCGGCGCCGGGATGGACATGGATGCGCTTGACCTGGAACCTGTCTCCGATGACCAGGCTTTCGAACCAGCCCCAGGGGCGGTGGTCCACCGGCAGCTGCTCGGCCTGTTTCGCGCCTTTCGCCTTCAGGGCCGTGACCGCCTGTTTGACGTCCTGCGCCTTGTCCATGCTGGCGACCAGAACGGCATCCGGCATCGCCACGGCGATCACGTTTTCCAGTCCCATGGCCACCAGTTCCTGAGCGTCCGCTTCCGAGCGCAAAAGCACGTTGCGGCAGTCGATTGCCGTCACCGCCCCCGAGGTCGCCACGCCGTCGTCATCCGGATCGCTGAGTTCCTGCACCGCCGACCAGCTTCCCAGATCGGACCATCCGGCCGAATAGGGCACCACGCTGAGGTTGTCGGCCTTTTCCATCACCGCGTAGTCGATGGAGATATCCGCGACCTTGTCCCAGGCCGCCGGATCGAGACGCAGAAATCCAAGGTCGGTCTGGGCCTGGTCGACCGCGGTGCGAACGGGCGCCAAAAGCTCTGGCGCAAGCGTTTGAAAAGCGGCCAGAATGTCGCGTACCGCAAAGAGGAAAATCCCTGAGTTCCAGAGATAGCTGCCATCCGTCAGCATGGCCTTCGCGGTTTCCAGATCCGGTTTCTCCACGAACCTGCCCAAGGGCTGCGCCTTGCCATTCCCATCAGGACGGGTGCTCAGCTGCAAATAGCCGTATCCGGTCTCAGGCCGATCGGGCGTTATGCCGAATGTGATAAGATCGTTCCGCTCTGCGATGGCCCGAACCCCTTCGGCAACGGCGGTATGAAAGGCGGCGGAGTCGGGCACCACGTGATCCGACGGTGCGACCAGCATGATCGCATCGGGATCGCTGGCGCTCAGGTGCAGCGCGGCGGCGAGTACCGCGGGCGCCGTGTTCCGCCCGTCGGGCTCGATCAGGATGGGGCCCGGGTCGATGCCGATCGCCGCCAATTGCTCGGTCACGATGAATCTGAAAGCGGCATTGGTCAGCACCATGGGGGGCGCAAAAGGGTTGTCACCCGGGCCACGCAACCGCTCGGCGCAGGCTTGAAACAGGGTCTGCTGCCCCATCAGCGGCACGAACTGCTTTGGGTAGCTTTTTCTGGAAAGCGGCCACAGACGGGTACCTGAGCCGCCGCACAGGATGATGGGATGAACGGTCGTCATTCTCTCATTGCCTTTCGGTCAACCTGTCAAAACCAGTTGTGCCACGGAACCCGGCCCCCGGAAAGAACGGGGATCGGGCCAATTCATCCGGCAAACCGGCCCTATTGGGCGGCTTGCACTGTCTGGGATAGCTCTTGCAGGTAGCGGCTCAGATCATCGCGCAGATCATCTCGTGCCAATGCGAAGGCGACGGTGGCCTGCAGGAAACCGGCTTTGGACCCGCAGTCGAACCGCTCGCCGCGGAACCGGTAGCCGTAAACGTTGGACTTGGCGCCGATATCCTCGGCAATGGCATCGGTCAGTTGAATCTCGCCGCCGCTGCCCTGCTTCATCTTGTTGAGGTTGCGCAGCACAGACGGGCTCAGGATATAGCGCCCGATCACCGCAAGGTTCGAAGGGGCTTCGCCCGCTTTCGGCTTTTCGACCATGCCCTTGACGGAGACGACCGAACCCATGTCCTCGGCCACGTCGAGAACACCGTAGGAGCTTGTCTTGTCAGACGGCACTTCCATCGCGGCCACCATGTTGCCCCCGGTTTCGGCATAGGCTTCGACCATCTGCTGCAGGCACGGTTTCTCGGCCGCGATCACGTCATCTGGAAGAATCACGGCAAAGGGTTCGGCGCCGATCAGGCGCCGTGCGCACCAGACGGCGTGACCCAGACCAAGCGCCTTGTGCTGGCGGATATAGGCGATGGCGCCGCTTTCCATGTTGGTGGATTCGAGGATCTTCAGCAGATCGTCCTTGCCCTTCGTCGCGAGGTCCTGTTCGAGGACCGGATTGTGATCGAAATAGTCCTCAAGCGCGGATTTGCCGCGAGAGGTGACAAAGATGAACTCCTTGATGCCGGCCGCGCGGGCCTCGTCGATGGCGTATTGAACCAGCGGGCGGTCCACCAGCGTCATGATTTCCTTCGGGACCGATTTGGTTGCCGGAAGAAACCTTGTCCCAAGCCCTGCTACCGGGAAAATTGCCTTGGTGACCTTGCGTGACATGATAGCCTCAAATTGAATTCCGTTCTGCGTGAGCCGTCCGGCCCAGCCTCTCCTAATAGGCGCGAAGTGATCCATGAATCAATGTCATATGCCGAGGAAATCTCGTTACCGGCAAGAAAAGGATCATTCCCTGTGGCCCCGCATTTCAGCATGTCGGCTGCCAGGGTTCAAGTTCGCGGTCGTTCAGGCTGATCCGCGCGGCACCTTGAGTTGGCTTGCGCTCTCATCGAAACGGGAAGCCCGTGTGGGCGGGTGCTTGCCGATTTGCCACCCGCCGCATGAGCATCTGTTCAAACTGGTGGATGATCTGATAAACGTACTCTCAATCGGGCACGTTCAGGCAAAAATACAGGTACCTTCCACTCGTCGACAATTTCCTGACCGGCGAAGCCCAACTATGGTCACAATTCTGAAGTAGCTTCCGTAATTGGCGCAACTTCATTTACGATTTCTCGTCAGAATTGTGCCGGATACGAAGGACTGGAGGCTGAGAGCAGGAAATGATGGTCGGCTTTTTGGCAGTTGGCATGCTTCTGGGCAGCTTCGCCGGAGGGATCGCCCTGTTGATGGGACATTCCCTATTGATGGCGCTGGCGCTTTATTCCGTGGTCGGGGTTGTCGCCGTTCCATGTGTCGCTCTTGCGACCATGTACGCGTTTCCGTTGGTCAAGGTCAAAATACTCGGCCAAACCTGATCGAAACCGCTCCGCAACCCGGTTTGTCGCACGGCGTGGCGCGACCTCGTGCGTTCACGCCGGTTTCTGCCCTTCCGCAGCCACCATTTCCACATCAGCGTCGATCACTTCGGAATCAGAATCAGGTGACTCGTCGTCCCGAGCTTCGCTCTCTTCAACTTCAAGCTCCACCTCTTCCGGTTTGTCCTCCAGCCTGCCGATAATCAACGGCAGCATGTGAACGCCGGTAGCCGAGGCGATTTCGGGCGTTTCCGGTGTCTGCCAGGCGAGCGTGTCGAAACTATTGCAATTCTTGCAAACCGGCGCCCATTCCGCGTGGATGTCATGGCAATTGTCGCAGACCCATTGCGGACCGCGCGGCGCGTTCAGCGCCTTGGCCAACCAACCTTGCACGACTGCGTCCGAAGCACCTTCGCCGCGCTCGATTGCCGCCATCAGCGTATAGGCCCGGGCATCGGCCTGTTTCTCGACAACATCGCCCAGAACGCGGCGCGCTTCGGGAAAATCCTCGGCCACGATATTGAGTTCGGCCTGGATCAAACGCGTCTCGGGATGCTGCGGATGAATACGGGTCAGTGCGGTGAACCGTTTGACACGCTCTTCGGGGGTTTCGTCTGGCGCGATTTCCGCAAAAGCATGGGCAAGGTCCGGATGCGGCTGCGCCTCCCAGGCCTTTTTCAGGATCTTGGTTGCATAACGTGGCTTGCCCTTCGCGATATGGGCCCGCGCGGCCATCGCGGCGGCAGGCACCAGGTCAGGGGATAGCCGGTTCGCCTCGATGGCCTTCTCCTGCTGTTCGACGGTGGCGGTTTCATCCAGCAACCCCTTGGCCTCGGACAAAGCCAGCACCGCGTCGCGGCGTTTGTAGACGTCGCGCGGCAGGTTGCCGGATTTCAACTTTGCGGTCAGGGTCGAACGCGCGCCCGCCCAGTCCTGCGCCTTGGTCTGAAGCTTGAGGAGAACGTCCTGGGTTTCTTCGTGGCGTGGTTTCAGCGCCAAGGCCTTTTCGGCAAGCTTGCGCGCCGTTTCATCGTCGCCTTCGGCCAGTTTCTGCTTCATGATCCCGCGTACACCGACAAAGCGGGTGGACTGATCGGTGACGAGCTTCTTGTAGGTTTCTGATGCCTTTCGGGTATCGCCCGCCATCTCCGCCGCCTGGGCGACCAGCAGGTTCGTCAGTTCGGGTTTGTTCAGCAACTTCTCCGCCTTGGTCGCCTTGGACAGGGCCAGACGCCCTTCGCCAGAGGCCAATGCCATCAGCCCGTCGGACAAGGCTTGATAACCCTTGCGTTCGCGGCCTCGGTCGAAATAACGCGACAAGGCCGTTTCGTCGCCGTTGAGGAATTTGAGCGTCGCCATCAGCAGGGTCAGCAGCTTGAAGAACAGCCAGACCACGACGACAAGGATCAGAAGCCCGATCACCGACTGCAGTGGCCCCAAAGTGTATTCGGTACCCGCAACCGTGATCTGAACGCCGCCGCTCGTCTCCATCAGGAAACCCGCGCCCAGCGCCAGCAGGCCGATGATTGCCACGAATACCAGTATCTTCAACAATGACCACAGCATGGCAGGCCCCTCAGTTCGTGTTCACGCTTTGCGCAAGCGCATCAGCCGCTTCGATCGCCGCCTGACGTTTTCGGGCTTGGTCAACCCACTCCGCCAACGCGGCCTGCGACGCTTCGGGCAAGGCTTCCAGTTCCTTCAACGCCGCGGCAAGATCCCCGCCCGTCAGCGCCGCCTGCGCCCGGGACAGAACCGCGTCCGGGTCGTCGCCTTCGCGCGGCGTCACCGAGCGTGCTCCGGTCTGGCGCTGCAGAAACGACACCAGCCCCGCGCCCTTTTCCGCTTCCCGCGCATCAGCCAGGGCGGCTCGGGCTGCAGGGGCATAGCTCTCGCGCAGCGCCGCCATGGTCGCAACCCCTTCGGCGGCCTGAGCGCTCAAGGCGTCGGGCACCTTCACACCACCCGCTTCGAGTTCCGCCACCAGATCGGAATAAGGCCCGCCGGCATCTATCTGGGCAACCAGGCGGGACATCGTGGCCTCGTTCGCCGCGGCTTGCGCATCCACTGCGGCTTTGGCCTCCAGGGCCTGTGCGTCCGCCACCATCTTCTCGACCTCTGCGCGTTGCGCCGCAAGCGACTCGCGCAGCTTGTCAAGTTCCTGCTCATAGGCGGCAACGGCTTCGGGCGAGGCGGCTTCGGTGATCGGGCGTTTTTCCAGCTCGGTCAGCCGCTCCGCCAGCGGGTCAACCTTTGCGGCCAATGCGTTCAACGCGGACTTGACCGTGTCCAAATCCGAAAGGAGCGGAGTCGTTTTGTCTGAAAGTTCCGAAACCGTGGCCGCCAATCCCGATAGATCCTGAAGCTTGGCTACCGCCTGACCGTTTTGTGAGATCTGGTCGGCCTGTTCCGCCAGTTTCGCCTGCAGAGCGGCAATCTGTTCCGAAGTGTCGGATCCGCCAGGCAGGATCATGTCGCTTCGACCGGCGGCGAATCCAATCGCCGCGGCAATAACCCCGCCGATCAAGGCAGGCACGAATCCACCACGTTTCTCGACGGTGCGTTCGATGATCTTTTCTTCGACCGCAGGAGAAGCTTCGGCTTCGGCTTCGGCTTCGGCTTCGGCTTCGGCTTCGGCTTCGGCTTCGGCTTCGGCTTCGGCTTCGGCTTCGGCTTCGGCTTCGGCTTCGGCTTCGGCTTCGGCTTCGGCTTCGGCTTCGGAGGCCTGCTCCTCGACCGTGGTCTTGTGGTCAAGCCTGCCGTCTTGCTTTTCCGGCGCGCCCGTTTCCGGCCGCTTTTCGATCTCGGCTTCGGACGTGGGGTCGACTACCGGTTCCTGATCATTGTCTTTTTTGCCAGCCACCGCCACTTCCCCTTTGATTCTGAAAAAGCCTGAACAAGAGACCAAGGCAGGTTAATCCGCGTCCCCGACGCCCTCAACCCGCATCGCATGTTTCGCCAGTTTTTTGACCGCCAATCGCATTTTCTCGGAATTTGGGCGTTTGGCGACTTTCAGGCGCCGGAAATCCAACGAATCAAGGGGCTCGGCCGCAGCTTTACTGATGGCGGCAAGCCATAGCGGGGCTTGCCCAGTCCAGAGGTCGGCAAATTGTCGCGCCGTGCGCGGCGAGAAAACCGGCGCAATCACGGGCAGATGGCCAGACATCACCGCCCGCGCCTCTTTGGAGAACGGCAACAACCGTTGACGGTAAATCGCCTGATCCCGGACCGTCAGCCCCAACTGCGTCAGCCGTTCGGCCAGATGGCCGCGGCTGTGTTCGCCCCTGAGATGCAACAGCGGGCTTCCGGGCCTCTGATGCAGAAGGGTGGCGATCAGTTCTTCGGCCGTCTCGCCCGCCATTTGCGCGGTCCAACCCGCCTTTTCCGCCGCCGCCGTCGTTGCCTCGCCCACGCAATAGGCCGGCAGCGACCTGTTGCGCATGAGCGGAGCGGCGGCCGAGACGCCGTTGGCGGAGGTAAAGATCAGACCGCGCAGCCCGGAAACATCGATTTTCCGTTCGATCGGGCGAATGTCGAGCAACGGCGAATGGACGACCCGCATGCGCCCTCGTAGCTTTGGCGGAAGCTGCGCGACGAACCTCTCCGAGGCGGCGCGGGGTCGGGTCATCAACAGGTACAAGGGCGATGCCTTCGGCCTCGGGATTGTTTGCTTGCGCGCAGGGTGATACCCCGCTGACTGACCATGATGCAACGGTTCAGTCGAATGGCGCAAACACTAACAATTCTCGGGCTCGAAAGCAGTTGCGACGATACGGCTGCGGCAGTGGTGCGCCAGACCGACGGAGAAATGGCGCAGGTCCTGTCCTCGGTGGTCTATGGTCAGACCGATCTGCACAGCGCCTTCGGCGGCGTCGTGCCCGAGATCGCGGCCCGCGCTCATGCCGAAAAACTGGATATCTGTGTCCGGCAGGCGCTGGACGAGGCCGGTGTGCGGCTTTCCGATCTGGATGGCATCGCCGTGACCGCGGGCCCGGGCCTGATCGGCGGCGTCCTGTCCGGCGTGATGTGCGCCAAAGGTCTCAGCACGGCGTCCGGCCTGCCCCTGATCGGGGTGAACCACCTGGCCGGCCACGCCCTGACGCCGCGTCTGACCGACGGGATCGGTTTTCCTTATCTGATGCTGCTGGTGTCGGGTGGGCATTGCCAATACCTGATCGCTCATGGACCGGAGGAGTTCACTCGGCTTGGCGGCACCATCGACGACGCCCCGGGCGAGGCCTTCGACAAGACCGCCCGCCTTCTGGGGCTACCTCAACCCGGCGGCCCGTCGGTCGAAGCCCATTCGCATGGCGGCGACCCGGACCGGTTTCGCTTTCCCCGTCCGCTGCTCGACAAGCCCGGATGCAACCTGTCCTTCTCGGGCCTAAAGACCGCGCTCATGCGGATGCGCGACCAGATCGTGGCGGAAAAGGGCGGGCTCACCCGTCAGGACCGCGCGGATCTGTGCGCCGGGTTTCAGGCGGCGATCGTTGAAACCCTGGCGGAAAAGACGCGCCGTGCGCTGCAACTCTACATGGAGAGGAACCCGCCCGAGCCCGTCGTGGCCGTCGCCGGTGGTGTCGCGGCCAATGCCGCGATTCGCGCCGCGTTAGAGTCTGTTTGCGCGGAACAGGGCGCGCGCTTCACCGCCCCGCCACATCACCTCTGCACCGACAACGCGGCCATGATCGCCTATGCCGGGCTGGAACGATTCCGCGCCGGGGCGCAAGACGGGACGGACCTGACGGCCCGCCCGCGCTGGCCCCTTGATCAAAGCAGTCCCGCCCTGCTGGGCAGCGGCAAGAAGGGAGCCAAGGCATGAGCGTCGCGGTATTGGGATCCGGAGCCTTCGGGACCGCGCTGGCGGTGTCGCTGGCCGGAAACGGGCCCGTCACCTTGTGGTCGCGTTCCGCCGAACAGGCCGGGCTGATGCGGAGTGGCCGGGAAAACCGCCTGCGCCTGCCCGGGGTACGCTTGCCCGAGCCCCTGCATGTGACGTCAGACGTTGCAGAGGTAGCAAATTGTGCGACGGTGCTGCTGGCCGTGCCAATGCAGAAGCTTCGCGAGGCGTTGACCGAACATGCGGAAAAACTGCGCCGGCACGTTCTGGTCGCCTGCTGCAAGGGCATCGAACTGAAATCCGGCATGGGACCGGTGGCCATCATCTCGCAAGTCCTGCCGGATGCCCGGCCCGCGCTTCTGACCGGCCCAAGCTTTGCCCAGGATATCGCACATGGGTTGCCGACCGCCCTGACTTTGGCCTGTCCCGACGCGGATCTGAGTGCCGATTTGCAGGCCGAACTGACCACGGGAAATGTCAGGCTCTACCGAACCACCGACACGGTGGGCGCCGAATTGGGCGGGGCGCTCAAGAATGTCATCGCCATCGCTTGCGGCGCTGTGATCGGCGCCGGTCTTGGGGACAGTGCGCGAGCGGCGTTGATGACCCGCGGCTATGCCGAGATGCAACGCATGGCGCTGGCGCTGGGCGCCCGGCCGGAAACCCTGGCGGGACTGAGCGGCTTCGGCGATCTTGCGCTGACCTGTACGTCCGACCTGTCGCGCAACTACAGGCTCGGTCTGTCACTGGGCCGAGGCGATGCCTTCGATCCTTCCATTACCGTCGAGGGCGCCGCCACCGCGCGCGCGGTCGATGCGAAGGCGAAGGAGATGCGGCTCGACATGCCGATTACGCATTGCGTCACCGGTCTGCTGGATCATAGCTTGACCCCGAACGAAGCCATGGCCCAATTGCTGGCGCGACCCCTGAAGGAGGAATGACATGCTGATTGCCCTGATCGCCCGCGACAAGGACGGCGCGATGCAGACCCGTCTAGAAAACCGCGCGGCGCATCTAGCCTATATCGAGGAGACAGGAGTCGTCGCGCAGGCGGGCCCGCTGTTGAACGGCGATCAGATGATCGGATCGCTGGTCATTCTGGATGTCGAGGATCTTGCGGCGGCCGAAAATTGGGCAGCCAACGACCCGTACGGCAAAGCGGGTCTGTTCCAGTCGGTCGAACTGATCCCCTGGAAGAAGGTGATCGGCTGATGGCGTTCTGGCTCTTCAAGTCCGAACCTTCGACGTGGAGTTGGGACGATCAGGTCGCCAAGGGCGACGCGGGCGAGGAATGGGACGGCGTGCGCAACTACCAGGCGCGCAATTTCATGCGGGAAATGAAGAAGGGCGACCGTGGCTTTTTCTACCATTCCCAGAAAGACAAGGCGATCGTGGGCATCGTCGAGGTCTGCGCCGAGGCGCATCCCGACAGCACCACGGACGACGACCGCTGGGAATGCGTGGATATCAAGGCCGTGCGCCCGTTCGAAAAGCCGGTTACGCTGGATCAGATCAAGACGGATGAGCGACTGTCCGATATGGTGCTGGTCAAGAATTCCCGTCTGTCGGTCCAACCGGTGACCGCGGCCGAGTGGTCCGCGATCTGCGCGATGGGGCAGACAAAACCCGACTGATCGGGCATCCTGTCGGCCTGACGGTACCGGAAGGATCGCAAATGGAAGCTCTGAACGTTCTGACTGCCGCTCTGGGCGCATTCATCCTCGGGTCGGTCTGGTACATGATGTTGGCCGAAACATGGAAACGGGCTGCCGGGGTCTCGTCCGAGCAATTGGCCCAGTATGAAGGCGGCATCGCCCTCAGAACATTCGGCATCAGTTTCGTTCTGCAATTGGTTGTGGCCGGCATGATGCGCCATGTCTTCGCCCTGTCGGGTATCGACGCGATCGGCGAGGGCTTTGTTGCCGGTCTGGGCATTGGTCTGTTCTTCATCTCGCCGTGGATCGCGATCAACAACCTCTATTCGATGCGCCCGGCGCGGCTGTCCCTGATCGATGCCGGGTATGCAACACTCGCCTGTGCGGTGATGGGCCTGATCCTGACACTGTTCTGAAGGAAAACGGGAAGGTCCTGACGATGCAGAACCTTCCCAACCCCGCGTGCTCCCTAACCACCACACGCGAATTGAAATCTATGGTCCTGACCGTACTGGCCATGTCCGATTGTTACCTTGGATCGTACCGGACAGGCAAACTGCAAGTCCTTAGAATACAGCTAAAATTCAGCGCGCCCGCACGGTTGGCGGGCGCGGGCGGGTATGCGGTCAGCCGAAAACAGCCTCTTTCCCGAAATGCTTGGTCAACATGTAGTAGACCACGGCGCGATATTTGTTGCGTTCGGATTGGCCGTAGGTATCGACCACCTTGTTGATCGCCGTCATCAGTTCGGGGCCGTCCGACAGGCCCAGTTTCTTGATCAGGAAATTGTTCTTGACGGTTTCCAGCTCGCCGTCCTGGCTGGCTGCGACGGTGGAGGCATCCGCGTCATAAATCGAAGGTCCGCAACCGATGGTGACCTTGGTCAGCAGGTCCATGTCGGGATCCATTCCGCATTTGGTTCTCAGATCCGCTGCATATTTGGCAATCAATTCTTCGCGCTTGTTCATAGTTCTTCTCCCAGATCGTTGTTTTTCGGCCAATTCGCTGCCGCTTGGAGCCTAGCGAATAGGATACTTCGAACAAAGGGAAATTTCCGCGTCATTCGTCCGACCACGGAGGCAGGCTAGTTCGGTTGAATTCTTGCCCGTCTTTGTTTAACCTAACAGTTAAATAGATGAGCAAGGAGGCCCCCATGACAGTCTCGTTACCCAATGAAAGCCGCGAATACCGCGCGGCCCGCGCGAATTTGCTTGCCGCCGAAACCGATCTGCGCGCCAAGGCCGAAGAAGTTGCCGCCCTGCGCCGAACGCTTCCGCGGGGCGGCGACGTTCCGGAGGACTACTTGTTTCATGATCCGGCCGGGCAGCCCGCGCTCATGTCGTCGCTGTTCGGGGATCAGGACACCCTGGCCATCTATTCGCTCATGTACGGGCCAAAGGCCACGGCACCGTGCCCCATGTGTTCCGCTTTTCTTGACGGGCTCAGCGGTCAGGTCAAGCACCTCGCCCGGAAAACCGCTTTGGCCGTCGTTGCGCAGAACTCGCCGCAAAAACTGGCCGAACTGTCGAACCGGATGGGCTGGTCCGCTTTGCCGCTCTATTCCGCGCAGGGAACCAGTTATCAACGCGACTATCTTGCCGAAAATGAAAGCGGAGACCAGTTGCCGATCCTGAACATCTTCCAGAGGGACGAGGGCGGCATCCGACATTTCTGGAGTTCCGAACTGTTCTTCGAACCCAGCCCTTGGCATCCCCGCCACATAGATCCGGTCTGGTCGCTCTGGAACCTGCTGGACCTGACGCCGCAGGGCCGCGGGGATTTCATGCCACGCGTGGGTTAGGCAGAAATCAAAACGCCGCCGGATTTTTCGGCGGCGTTTCGAGTCGGGTTTCGTCGATCAGTACCGGTAGTGTTCGGGCTTGAAGGGGCCCTCCGGCTTGACCCCGATATAATCGGCCTGATCCGCGCTCAGCTGGGTCAGCCTTACGCCGATGCGGTCCAGGTGCAGGCGGGCGACCTTTTCATCCAGGTGCTTGGGCAGAATGTAGACCTTGTTGTCGTACTCTTCGCCTTTGGTCCACAGTTCGATCTGGGCCAGGACCTGGTTGGTGAAGGAAGCCGACATCACGAAGGACGGGTGGCCGGTCGCGTTGCCGAGGTTCAGCAAGCGGCCTTCGGACAACAGAATGATGCGGTTGCCGGACGGCATCTCGATCATGTCCACCTGGTCCTTGATGTTGGTCCATTTGTGGTTCTTCAGATGCGCAACCTGGATTTCGTTGTCGAAATGCCCGATGTTGCCGACGATGGCCATGTCCTTCATTTCGCGCATGTGCTCGATGCGGATCACGTCCTTGTTGCCTGTGGTGGTGACGAAGATGTCCGCCGAAGAAACGGCGTCCTCGAGCAGCACGACTTCATACCCGTCCATCGCCGCCTGCAGGGCGCAGATCGGATCGACTTCGGTCACCTTGACGCGTGCGCCGGCGCCGCGCAGCGACGCGGCCGATCCCTTGCCCACGTCGCCATAGCCGCAGACAACGGCGACCTTGCCGGCCATCATGGTATCGGTGGCGCGGCGGATGCCATCCACCAGGGACTCCTTGCAGCCGTACTTGTTGTCGAATTTCGACTTGGTGACCGAGTCGTTCACGTTGATCGCGGGGAAGGGCAGGTGACCCTTTTCCATCATCTTGTACAGGCGATTGACGCCGGTGGTGGTCTCTTCGGTCACACCCTGGATCATGTGGCGCTGTTTCGTGAACCAGCCGGGGCTTTCCTTCAGGCGCTTCCTGATCTGGTCGAACAGGGCGACTTCTTCCTCCGACTGCGGGTTCTCGATGATGTCGGTCTCGCCTTCTTCGACGCGCGCACCCAGCAGGATGTAAAGCGTCGCATCGCCGCCGTCGTCGAGGATCATGTTTGCGCAGCCTTCCTCGAAATGGAAGATGCGGTCGGCATAGTCCCAGTATTCCTCCAGCGTTTCACCCTTGATGGCGAACACCGGCGTTCCGCTCGCGGCAATCGCGGCGGCGGCATGGTCCTGGGTCGAGAAGATGTTGCAGGAGGCCCAGCGCACGTCTGCGCCCAGCGCCACCAGCGTTTCGATCAGAACGGCGGTCTGGATCGTCATGTGCAGCGAACCAGCGATCCGGGCACCCTTGAGCGGCTTGCTTGCTCCGTATTCGGCGCGCAGCGCCATCAGGCCCGGCATTTCCGTTTCGGCAATATCCAGTTCCTTGCGGCCGTATTCGGCCAGCGAAATGTCCTTGACGATATAGTCCCCGGCCATCAGATGCTCCATTCCGGTAAATCTTGGTCCGGGCTGCCACTAACATCCCTTGTCGGGCGAGGCAACGAGGATGGCCGGTCATACAAATTGGCAAAACGCAACAATTGGGATTTGTGTCAATCACATGTCACTTGGGGTCAGCTCGCCGTCCCTTTCGCCTCTTCTTTCGGCGCAGCCTCGAAGAAATCGGTTCCCGCAGCCACGATGCAGCTGATGCCGTTGGCATGGGTCAGGAGGATCGTGTAGGTTCCGGTTTCTTTCGAAGACCAGACCTCCATCACGGATTTTGCGCCCCTGATGCTCTGCAATCCGCCGAACGTTAGCTGCTCCGAGTATTTGTCCTGCAGCTTGGAAACGACGGAGTCGCGCGCGGCGCAACTTGCAGCCGAAGCAGGGGGTGCGGTGGCGGCCATGCCGAATGCAAGGGCAATGCCGAACAAACGCTTGAACATGACAAGCTCCTTTCGTTACAGGTTTCGAGGTGAGAGGGGCGCACCGGGAGGAGCGCACGCCCCCCTCGTTACTTGATATCGTGATCAGCACGCGCCGGTACAAAGCACGTTCCCTCAAGAAGGTGTAGGCAGCATGTGATCAGGATAAGAAACAGGGTGCCTGCGAATTGTGGCAAAATCGTGGCACGCGCAGTGAGGCATGGCAGAATGGCAACACGACCCAGAGCCTGGCAACGGATGCTGTCGGGTCGCCGGCTGGATCTTCTGGACCCGACGCCGGTGGATATCGAGATCGAGGATATCGCCCACGGCCTCGCCTTCGTGGCCCGCTGGAACGGTCAGACCGAGGGCGATTTCGCCTATTCCGTCGCCGAGCATTCGCTGCTGGTCGAGGAACTGTTCGGCCGGATCGCGCCCAAGGCACCGGTGAAATGGAAGCTGGCCGCGCTTCTGCATGACGCGCCGGAATATGTGATCGGCGACATGATCTCTCCGGTCAAATCCGCCGTCGGGCCGGATTACGGGGAACTCGACGACCGGCTGTCGGCCGCCATCCATATCCGCTTTGGCCTGCCGGCCCTGATACCGGCAACGGTGAAGAAACAGATCAAGAAAGCCGACAGGATCAGCGCCTGGATGGAGGCGACGCAGATTGCCGGGTTCTCGGATCGGGAGGCGACGAAGTACTTCGGGCGGCCGGATCGCACATTGATCGACGGGCTGAGCATCCGGCTGCGGCCCCCCGTCGAAGTGCGTCACGCCTACACGGAACGCCATGCCGCGCTGATGGCGCAGCTTTGATTTGCCCTTGCCGGTGTCGCTTTAGCGCGGACTGCGCTTGGCCAGAATGCGCTGCAGCGTCCGGCGGTGCATGTTCAGGCGCCGCGCGGTTTCGCTGACGTTGCGGTCGCACAGCTCGTAAACCCGCTGGATATGCTCCCAACGCACGCGGTCCGCGCTCATCGGGTTTTCCGGCGGCGGCGGCAGTTCATCCGTCTTGGCCAGCAGCGCGTTGGTGATGTCCGTGGCATCCGCCGGCTTGGACAGATAGTCCGTCGCGCCGATCTTGACGGCCGCCACCGCGGTCGCGATCGCGCCGTATCCGGTCAGCACGACGACGCGGCAGTCGGGCCGCTTTTCCCGCAGCACTTCCACCACATCCAGCCCGTTGCCGTCCTCGAGCCGCAGATCCACCACCGCGAATGCGGGCGGGCGGGCCGTGGCGATGGCGCGCCCTGCCGCGACCGAACCCGCGGTCTCAATCTCGAACCCGCGCTTTTCCATGGCCTTGGCCAGGCGCCGCAGAAACGGCTCGTCATCATCTACCAGCAGCAGCGACTTGTCGGGTCCGATTTCAAGCTGGGTGGTGTCGGCCATGCTCATTCTTTCATCTGGTCTTCTGTCGTTGGCTTGAAACCGAGTATTACCAGCACCTCCGGAAAGGTCAAACGCCCTATCGCAGTTACATCTTTTCCAGGAAACAGCCGATCCGGTCCGCCATCTGCTCGGGCGTTTCGTCACGCTTGAAGAATTCCACGAACCCGTATTCCGGCAAAACCAGGTAAGAGAATGTCGAATGATCGACGAGGTAGTATTCGTCGCTCTTGTCCTGAGCCTTGTAATAGGTCTTGTACGCCTTGCTGGCCGCCTTGACCTGTTCGGGCGAGCCGGTCAGGCCGATCATGCGCTCGTGCAGGTTGAAGGCAAAGTCGCCGACCACTTCGGGCGTGTCCCGATCGGGGTCGATCGAAATGAAGACCGGCGTCACAGTCTGGCCCCTTTCCTCGAGGATGTCGACGGCCGCGGCATTACGCGCGGTGTCCAGCGGGCAGACGTCCGGACAGAAGGTATAGCCGAAATAGATCAGCGACGGGCCGGTGATCACGTCCTTGTCGGTGACCGTTTCGCCCTTGGCGTTGACCAGTTCGAACGGCCCGCCGATCGCGTCCGTTCCGCCTGCAATCTGTCCCGCACGGCACTGAGCGAACCGGTCGTCCGATCCGCCGCCTCGCGTGAACAGCCAGGTGACGGCCAGTACCGCGACGACAACGGCTGCCGCGAGAATGGCGAGAATACGGGTCATGGGAACCTACCTGAAGTTAGCGGTTGTTGAACGTTGCAGCGCAGACACCTATCAAGGTAGCCAGCGGTTGCAACAGGACATAATCGACCGATGGCGGATTCCAACATGAGCCTTTGGCGCGGGCAGGAGCGCAGCAGCTGGATTCGCCTGCGCACGCTGATCCTGTTGCGCTGGGTCGCGATCATCGGGCAGATCACCGCCATAACTGTCGCCCAGCGCATGTACGACCTGCAATTGGAACTGGGTCTTTGCTATTTCGCGATCGGCGTTTCCGTCATGGGCAACCTGACCGCGATCCTGTTGTTTCCCGAAAACAAGCGCCTGTCCGAGTTCGAGAACTTTCTGATGGTGCTGTTCGACCTGTTGCAGCTTTCCTTCCTGCTCTACCTGACCGGCGGGTTGCACAACCCGTTCGCCTTGCTGCTTGTCGGGCCGGTGACGATTTCGGCGAACGTCATGAACCTGCGCTCCACCATGATCATCGGCGGCGTCGCGATCTTCCTTGTCACCCTGCTGGCAGAGTTGCACCTGCCGCTGCGGACGGACATGGGGTTCATCCTGCGCATTCCCGACATCTTCGTCTTCGGGAACTGGGCGGCCATCGTCATCGCCATCGTCTTTCTTGGCGCCTATTCGCACCGCATCAGCTCCGAGGTGCAATCCATGTCCGAGGCGCTTGCCGCGACCCAGATGGCCTTGGCGCGGGAACAGAAGCTGACCGACCTGGGTGGCGTGGTCGCCGCCGCCGCGCACGAGTTGGGAACGCCGCTGGCAACGATCAAACTCGCCAGTTCCGAGCTGATCGAAGAGCTGGACGACAACCCGGCCCTCCGCGACGATGCCGCGTTGATACGCGAGCAGGCGGACCGCTGCCGCGACATCCTGCGGAACATGGGAAGGGCCGGCAAGGACGACCTGCACCTGCGGCAGGCGCCGCTGTCCACCGTGATTCACGAGGCCGCCGAACCTCATATCCATCGCGGCAAGCAGATCCACTTTGACGAAGGGCCGGGGCAGGACGGCGATGTCCAGCAGCCCTCGATCCTGCGCAAACCCGAGATCATCCATGGCTTGCGAAACCTGATCCAGAACGCGGTCGATTTCGCCCGCGCCAACGTCTGGGTCGATGCCGAGTGGACCGAGAAATGGATCACCGTCAGCATCATGGACGACGGGCGCGGCTTTCCCCCGCACATGATCGGACGGATCGGCGATCCGTTCGTCCGGCGCCGGCGGGCCGAGACCGACCAGAAGACCCGGCCCGAATACGAGGGGATGGGCCTGGGTCTGTTCATCGCCAAGACATTGCTGGAACGCAGCGGCGCGGACCTGAAATTCGCGAACGGATCCGATCCATACCAGACGCTGACCGACCAGCCCGACCGGCGGGGCGCCGTCGTCAAGGTGGTTTGGCCGCGCAACCTGATCGACGCCCAGACCGGCGATCATCCTGTCCCATCCGGCCTCAACGAGAAATTCCAGGTCTGAGTTAACACCTCGTTAACCATTCCCCGCGAAATGTCGTCAGCAGCGTTTCGGAAGGGCAGGCGACATTCATGGCTGACTGGATCATTCTGGGTTTGATCAGCCTCGCAACCTCCAGCTTCGCCGTCCTGTGGCTTGCGCCGCGGCGGCGGCGCAATGACCCGACCTATGGTATGCTGTCCACCGCCTCAATTTTCGACGCGGTGTTCCTGTTCGACGGCACCAAATTGCTCGCCCATTCGGATATCGCGCTTGCCGGCTATGAAAACGTGACCGACTGGGATGGATTGCGACTGCTGTTGCGGCGCGATTTCCCGGAGTTTCCCGCCACACCGGACGTGATCTGCTCCGAGGGCAGCGTCACCGTGCCGGCGATTGACCGCGCCATAAACCGCGAAGTTCTATGCGAATGGATCGACGGTGTGGTGCGCGTTCAGTTGCGCGACCTGTCGGAACAGCCGCGTTCAGGCCAGAGCCGCGACGCCGCCGGGGATCCCATGCGGCTGGCCATGGACAAGGCGCCCTATCCCGTCTGGCTGCACGATGCCGAAGGCAAGGTGCGTTGGTGCAATGCCGCCTATGTCACCCTGGCGCGGCGGATCCGCGGGCCGGGTGCGGATCTGACAGCGCCGGTGTTTCCGCGGAACGAAGACGACGGGCTGCCGGGAAAGAAGACGCGGGTTTCCATCACCGCCGACGATTCCGGTCAAAAGATGTGGTTCGACCTGTCCCTGGTTCCCCGCGATGCCGAGACGCTGTGCTATGCGGTCGACGTAAACGCCATCGTCGAGGCAGAGATCGCGCAGCGGAAATTCGTGCAGACGCTCGCCAAGACCTTCGCGCAACTGTCGATCGGGCTGGCAATCTTTGACCGGAATCGGCAGCTGGCCCTGTTCAATCCGGCGCTGGTCGATCTGACGACGCTGCCCGCCGATTTCCTGAGTTGCCGCCCCGGCATTTCCAGCTTTTTCGACAGGCTCCGGAACCACAACATGATGCCCGAACCGAAGAACTACCGCGGTTGGCGCAGTCAGATGAACGCGCTGCTCGAAGGGGCGCAGGACGGAAGCTACCAGGAAACCTGGTCGCTGCCCTCGGGTTCCGTCTACTCGGTCAGCGGCCGGCCTCACCCGGACGGTGCGGTTGCCTTTCTGTTCGAGGACATCACCGCCGAAATCACCCTGACCCGGCGGTTCCGTTCCGAACTTGAACTGGTCCAGGCGATCCTCGACAAGCTGGCCGACGCCATCGCCGTGTTTTCCGCCGATGGCACGCTCGCCTTCTCCAATTTTGCCTATCACCGACTTTGGGGCACCTCGGACGAGTCCGGTTTCGTGCAGGTTTCGGTGATCGATGCCACACGGATGTGGCAGGACCGGTGCGCCGCGACGCCGATCTGGGGCGAGATACGCGATTTCGTGGACATGCGGGAAAACCGCGCCGAATGGTCGGCGCCGATCCGAACGCGCACCGGGTTGCAGCTGATCTGCACGGTCAGCCCGATCCAGAACGGCGCCACGATCGTCCGCTTCGCGACCGGTGCCGCAGAGACGGAAATTCATGAACTGGAACAGGCCGGCGTCTGAACCGGCTTGCAGCCGACTCCGCTCGGGGCCATTGTGGCGCCATGACGGCCACGCTGTTGAAACTCGCACCCGAATCTCCGGCGGAAACCGCGGAAATCGCGGCCCGGATCGGCGCCGTACTGAAGCCTGGCGACTGCCTGTTGCTGCGCGGCGAGATCGGCAGCGGCAAGACCCATTTCGCGCGCAGTCTCATCCAGTCCCAGATGACCGAGCCCGAGGATGTCCCGTCGCCCACCTTCACCCTGGTTCAGGTCTACGACACCGCCAAGGGAGAGATCTGGCATTCGGACCTCTACCGTTTGTCGGCCGTGGAGGAACTCGAAGAACTCGGGCTTTCGGACGCCTTCGAAACCGCCATCTGCCTCGTCGAATGGCCGGACAAACTGGGCCCGCTGGCGCCGGCCGCGGCCCTGACCTTAAACTTCGCGACCGATCCCGATCACGAGGAGACCCGGCATCTGACGATCGCCGGCCCTGATCCGAAATGGTCGCCCCTGCTGGAGATGCTTTCATGACGAACCGGACGGTGCTGGCCGAGGCACTGATCGCCCAGACCCCATGGGCCAACGCGACCCGGGCGCCGCTGGCCGGAGACGCCTCAAATCGCCGGTACGAACGCTTGACGGATCCCGATACCGGACGCACCGCGGTCTTGATGGACGCGCCGCCCGACAAGGGCGAGGATGTCCGCCCTTTCGTCAAGATCGCCAACCATCTGCGCGAGGTGGGGCTGAGCGCACCGGAGATCTATGCCGAAGACACGGAATACGGATTCCTGTTGCTGGAGGATCTGGGCGACGACCTGTTCGCCCGGGTTCTCGACCGTCAGCCCGACCTGGAGCGCACGCTTTATGAGGCGGCGACGGATGTGTTGATCGAATTGCACCAGGCGCCCGTCCCGTCGCTGGACAGCTACGGTCCGGCCCTGATGACGGAACTGGCGGCGCTGGCCTTCACGAAATACGCGGACGGGATAACCGGAACGCCGGACGCCGATGCGAAAGAGCGGTTCGAATCCCGGTTCGAAGATGTCCTGCAGCGCGAAACGCAAGGCGCCAAGGTTCTGATCCAGCGCGACTATCACGCGGAAAACCTGATCTGGCTGCCGGAACGCGAGGGCGTGCGGCGCGTGGGTCTGCTGGATTTCCAATGCGCCATGCTCGGCCATCCCGCCTACGACCTGGTATCGCTGCTGCAGGATGTCCGGCGCGTGGTTCCGGTCGGGATCGAGATGACCATGGTCAACCGCTACATCGAAGGAAGGGGCATCGACGATCATGATTTCCGCACCGCCTATGCCGTGCTCGGCGCCCAGCGCAACCTGCGCATCCTGGGCGTCTTCGCCCGGCTGGCGACGGATTACGGCAAACCCCGTTACGTGGATCTGATCCCGGTCACATGGGATCATCTGATGCGCGATCTCGAGCATCCTGCATTGGCTGCGGTTGCGGGTCTCTTGCGCGATGCCCTGCCGCCGCCGACGCCGGAGAACCTGAAAAAGCTGAGGGCGTCATGACAGCAAGCCCGGATGCCGTCATGCTGTTCGCCGCGGGTTTTGGCACCCGCATGGGCGCGCTGACCAAGGACCGACCCAAACCACTGATCGAGGTCGGCGGCCGCCCCCTGATCGACCACGCGCTGGACCTGGCACGCGGCATCCGGCCCGCGCGCATCGTCGCCAACCTGCACTACCTTCCCGATCAACTGGCGGCCCATCTTCGGCCGCAGGGCGTCGCCTTGTCGCGTGAAGAGCCCGAGATTCTGGACACCGGCGGCGGTTTGCGCGCCGCGTTGCCTTTGCTGGCCTCCGATTCCGTCTTCACCCTGAACACCGATGCGATCTGGGCCGGGCCCAATCCACTCGAGTTGCTGCGCCGGAACTGGGACGCCGAGCGCATGGATGCGCTGCTTATGTGCGTGCCCGTCGCGCAGGCCGTCGGCCATGCCGGATCCGGGGACTTCACCGCCGATGCCGAAGGCCGGATTCGGCGCGGGCCCGGGCTGATCTACGGCGGCGCCCAGATCATCCGGACCGGAGAACTGAAGGAGTTTTCGGAAAAGGCTTTCTCGCTCAACCTGTTGTGGGACCGGATGCAGCGGCGGGACCGGCTGTTCGCGCTGACCTATCCGGGCCGGTGGTGCGATGTCGGCCACCCTGGCGGCGTCACCTTGGCCGAGGGCGTTCTGGCCGATGTTTGAACCCAGCAGTCAGCCGCGCGTCTTCGCGGTGCCGCCCGGAACGGACTTCCCCAAGGCGCTGGTCCGCGGCTTGAGCCTGCGCACCGACGATCAGACACCCGAAGCTCTGGCGCGGGTGCAACTGATCGTCAACACCCGCCGCATGGCCCGCCGCATCCGCGAACTGTTCGACCAAGGACCTGCCTGCCTGTTGCCGCGCCTGTCGCTCGTCACCGATCTGGGCGAAACCGCCGACCTCTCACGCCTGCCACCTCCGGTGCCTCCGCTGCGCCGGCGGCTGGAGCTGACCCAGTTGATCGCACGGCTGCTGGATCAGCAACCGGACCTGGCCGCAAGATCATCGCTTTTTGATCTGGCGGACAGCCTCGCCGCCCTTATCGACGAAATGCAGGGCGAAGGCGTTGCCGCCGCCGCGATCCGGGATCTCGATGTCAGCGACCTGTCCGGACACTGGGCGCGGGCGCAGGCGTTCATCGGCATCGCGAACCGGTTCATCACCTCGGGCGACGACGCGCTGGACGTTCAGGCCCGACAGCGCCGTGTGGTCGAAAACCTGATTGACCGCTGGCAAACAGAACCGCCCAATCATCCGGTCATTCTTGCCGGCTCGACGGGATCGCGGGGGACCACACTGATGCTGATGAAAGCCGTGGCCCGCCTGCCGCAAGGCGCGTTGATTCTGCCCGGGTTCGATTTCGACCAGCCCGATCACGTGTGGTCCGGCCTCGACGAGGCGCTTCTGTCCGAGGATCATCCGCAATTCCGGTTCCGCAAGCTGATGCGGGAACTCGATTTGGAGCCCGCTGACATCCGCCGCTGGACCGACGATCAGGCGCCGTCATCCTCGCGCAACCGCCTGGTCTCGCTGGCGCTGCGCCCGGCGCCTGTCACGGATGCCTGGATGATGGAAGGGCCGCGGCTGACGGATCTGGACCGAGCGATGGCGGACGTCACCCTGGTCGAGGCGCAATCGCCCCGGGCCGAGGCGCTGGCTATCGCCTTGCGCCTGCGTCACGCGGCGGAAACCGGCCAGACCGCCGCTCTGATCACGCCGGACCGGATGCTGACCCGGCAGGTGAGCGCCGCGCTCGACCGCTGGAACATCCTGCCCGACGACAGCGCCGGTCTGCCGCTGCAACTCTCGCCGCCGGGCCGGTTCCTGCGCCATGTGGCCGGGCTGTTCGTCAACCGCCTGGACGGCGAGGCGTTGCTGACCTTGCTGAAACACCCGCTCTGCCACGACGGCGGCAGCCGGGGAGAGCATCTGCTGCACACCCGCGATCTGGAACTGGACCTCCGGCGCAATGGCCCGCCTTTTCCCGACAGCGCCAGCCTGACCGACTATGCCATTCGCAAGGAGGCGCCGGAGGATTGGATCCGCTGGCTCGCGGCCAATTTCTGCGATCAGCAGATCGCCGGCGAGTTGCCTCTGACCGAATGGGTCCAGCGCCTGCGCCGGCTGGCGCAGGCGATCTCGGCCGGAAGCGGCGGCCGGGAAGGAACGCTGTGGGACAAGAACGCGGGCCAGAAGGCGCTGTCGGTGATGACCGCGCTCGAGTCCGAAGCGCCGCACGGCGGCCCGATGACGGCGCGCGACTTTGCCGATCTGTTGGGAACCCTGCTTGCCGGCGAAGAGGTGCGCGACCGCGACACAGTGCATCCCGGCATCATGATCTGGGGCACGCTGGAAGCGCGGGTGCAAGGCGCCGATCTGCTGATCCTCGGCGGGCTCAACGAAGGCACATGGCCCGAATCCTCCGCCCCCGATCCCTGGCTGAACCGGCAGATGCGCGACAAGGCCGGACTGCTGCTGCCCGAGCGGCGCATCGGGCTTTCGGCACATGACTTCCAGCAGGCGATCGGTGCGCCCGAGGTCTGGCTGACCCGGGCGACGCGCTCGGACGATGCCGAAACCGTGGCGTCGCGCTGGCTGAACCGCCTGACCAACCTGCTGCAGGGCCTTCCCGATCAGAACGGCCCCGAAATCCTGGCGGCGATGCGTGACAGAGGGCGCCAATGGCTCGACTGGTCCGAGGACCTGGAGGAGGCGACCCCGGTCGCACCGGCCGAGCGCCCGTCGCCCCGGCCTCCGGTTGCGGCACGGCCCGGTCAGCTTTCGGTGACCGAGATCAAGCGGCTGATCCGCGATCCCTACGCGATCTACGCCAAGCATGTTTTGCGCCTGAAACCGCTCGATGCCCTGGTACAGGCTCCGGACGCGCTGCTGCGGGGCATCGTGATCCACGAGATCCTCGAACACTTCATTCAGGACAGCGTGATGGACGCGGCCCTTCTGACCCGCGAGAATTTCCTGAAACGGGCCGAAGCGCTGCTGGTCGAACATGTGGCATGGCCCACCGCGCGCAAACTGTGGCTGGCGCGGTTGGAGCGCATCGCCGACGCGTTTCTGGCCGCCGAGATATCCCGCCGCGCCGATGGTGGCCCCATCGCCTTTGAGGCCGCGATGCGATACCGCCTGGATCCGCTGGATTTCAGCATCGTCGGACGCGCCGACCGGATCGACCGGAACGGCCGCGGCGCGCTGCGGATCTACGACTACAAGACCGGTGTTCCGCCTTCGGAAAGCCAGCAGGCCAAGTTCGACAAGCAACTGCTGATCGAGGCGGCAGTGGCCGAAGAAGGCGGCATCGAAGGGTTCGACCCGGCACCCGTCGCCGAGGCGGTCTTTATCGGCATGGGCGGATCCTACAAGGAAGTTCCCGCGCCTCTGGACACGGAGCCCGCCGACAAGGTTCTGGCCGAGCTGCGAAAGTTGATTTCCGCTTATTCAGAGCCTGATCAGGGCTATACTTCGCGCCGGATGCTGCACATGGACAGCGACACCGGGGATTACGATCACCTGGCCCGCTTCGGGGAATGGGACCGCACCGCAATGCCGCGGCCGGAGGATCTGACATGAGCCCCCGCGACGAAGCCACGGAACGTCAGGTTCAGGCGGCGCGGCCCGACGCCTCGACCTGGCTGGCGGCCAATGCGGGATCCGGCAAGACCCGGGTTCTGACCGACCGCGTCGCGCGGCTGCTGCTCAGCGACGTGCAGCCGCAGCACATCCTGTGCCTGACCTACACCAAGGCGGCCGCCAGCGAGATGCAGAACCGGCTGTTCAAGCGGCTGGGGCAATGGGCGATGCTGGACGACGCCCGGTTGCTGTCGCAGCTGACCGATCTGGGCGTGGCGGGGGCCCTCGATTCGGCCCGTCTGGCCCATGCGCGCACGCTTTTCGCCCGGGCGATCGAAACGCCCGGCGGGTTGAAGATTCAGACCATCCATTCGTTCTGCGCCTCGCTGCTGCGGCGGTTTCCGCTGGAGGCCGGTGTCAGCCCGCAGTTTTCCGAGATGGAAGACCGCGCGGCGGCGCTGCTGCGGGAAGAGATCGTCGAGGATCTGGCCGAAGGCGCGCACGGGCATCTGGTCGACGCGGTCGCCCGGTTCGTCACCGATACCGGCTTCGACAGCCTGACCCGGGCCATTGCCCAGAACCGCGAAGGCTTTGCCCAACCGCTGGACTGGGACGGGTTGCTGCGGATGTTCGACCTGCCGGCAGGGTTCGATGAACAAGCCTTGCTCGAAAGGATCTACCTGGGCGGCGAAGTCGAGCTGATCCGCGCCATTCTACCCGTGTTGGCGGAAAGTGGCGGCAACAATGCCAAGGCTGCGGACAAGCTGGTGGCCTTCACCGAGCCGACGCTGGCCAATCTGCCGATACTGGAAGATGTCCTGCTGACGGGTGCGTCGGCCAGGGAACCGTTCTCGGCCAAGATCGGCAGTTTTCCCACCAAGGCGGTGCAGGCCGTTCTTGCGGACAAGTTGCCCGAACTCGAGGCCTTGATGCGGCGGGTCGAGGCCGGTCGCGAGCTGCGGTTGGCGCTGGTTGCCGCCCAAAAGTCGCTGGCGCTGCACCGATTTGCCGCCGCCTTCCTGCCGGAATACGAACGGCGCAAGCAACTGCGCGGCTGGCTCGACTTCGACGACCTGATCCTGAAGGCGCGGCAACTGCTGAGCGATCCGGCGGTGGCCGAATGGGTGCTTTATCGGCTGGACGGCGGCATCGACCACATCCTCGTGGACGAAGCGCAGGACACCAGCCCGCAACAATGGGACGTGATCGAGAAACTGGCGCAGGAATTCACCTCGGGCGAAGGGGCGCGGTCGGACGTGGAGCGTACGATCTTCGTGGTCGGCGACAAGAAGCAGTCGATCTATTCCTTCCAGGGCGCGGATCCCGAAGCGTTCGACCGGATGCAGCGGGAATTTGGCCGGAAATTGCAGAATTCAGGCTCTAACCTTGAGGATTTGACGCTGGAATTCTCGTTCCGCTCATCGGACGTGATCCTGCGCCTGGTGGACCTGGTGTTCGAGAACCGCCCCGGTGCCGGATTTCACAAGGATGCCCTGCATCGCGCTTTCAAGGGCGATCTGCCGGGGCGGGTGGACCTGTGGCCGGTGGTGGAAAAGGCCGGCGAAACCGAGGACGGCGACTGGACGGACCCGGTGGACCGCCCGGGAACGCGGCATCACACGGTCGTTCTTGCGGAACAGGTGGCGCGGTCGATCAAGTCCATTATCGACCGGGGCGAAACCATCCCTGAAGACGGCGAGGAGCCCGGCCGGTTCGTGCGCCGCAGGGTGCGGCCCGGCGATTTCCTGATCCTCGTGCAGCGCCGGTCGGACCTGTTCGCCGAGATCATCCGCGCCTGCAAGGCCGCCGGCCTGCCCATCGCCGGGGCCGACCGGCTGAAGGTCGGGGCCGAACTGGCGGTCAAGGATCTGGCCGCGCTGCTGGGGTTCCTTGCCACGCCCGAGGACAGCCTGTCGCTGGCCACGGTCTTGAAATCGCCCCTGTTCGGATGGAGCGAGCGGCAGTTGTTCGATCTGGCGCACCGGCGCGAGGAAAAATACCTGTGGACCGCGCTGCGCAACCGCGCGGCGGAGTTTCCCGAAACGCTTGCCGTCCTGAACGATCTGCGCGGCCAGACCGATTTCCTGCGGCCCTACGACCTGATCGAACGCATCCTGACCCGCCACGACGGGCGGCGCAAGTTGCTGGGGCGGCTGGGGGCGGAAGCCGAGGACGGGATCAACGCGCTGCTGTCCCAGGCGCTGGCCTATGAACGCACGGACATCCCCAGCCTGACCGGTTTCCTGGTCTGGATGCAGACCGACGACTTGGAGATCAAGCGACAGATGAGCGGCGTCGGGGACATGATCCGGGTGATGACGGTACATGGCGCAAAGGGGCTTGAAGCGCCCATCGTCATCCTTCCCGACACCGGCGCGCGGCGGCCGCCCAGGGACGACGAGGTGATGATCTCGGAGGGGATGCCGCTCTGGCGCATGTCCCGGGATGCGTCGCCGGCCATCATTGTGCAGGCGCGCGGCGAGGCGCAGGCGCGCCAGATGAACGAAAGGATGCGGCTGTTGTACGTGGCGCTGACGCGGGCCGAGAAATGGCTGATCGTCGCGGCCGCGGGGGATGTCGGCAAGGATGGTTCCAGCTGGTACCAGATGGTCGAAACGGCGATGGACCGGGCGGGGGCGGCGCAGATCCCCGGCACCGGGATCCGCAGGCTGGCGCATGGCGACTGGGACGGTCTGCCTTTGGCCGAGCACCACGAGCCCGACCGGACATCCGCGCCTGTGCCCGCAACCTTCCGGCGTCCGGCGCCGGAACCGGTGACCGCGCCGGAGATCCTCAGCCCATCGGACCTGGGCGGGGCCAAGGCGTTGCCCGGTGATCTGGGGCAGGACGAAGAGGCGGCCAAGCTGCGGGGGACGCGAATCCACCTGTTGCTGGAGCATCTTCCGGGGATCGGTCCCGCGGATTGGCCCGTGATTTGCGCCAGGCTGCTGCCGGACATGCCGCCGGCGGACCGCGAGGAGCTGTTTTCGGAAGCCGCCGCCGTGCTTGCCGCCCCGGATCTGGCGAGTGTCTTTGCCGATCATGCGCTGGCCGAAGTTCCGGTGACCGCCGACATCGGGGCGCGCCGGATGCATGGGGTGATCGACCGGCTGATCCTGTCCGACACCGAGGTTCAGGTCATTGATTTCAAAACGAATGCCACGGTTCCCGACGGGCCGGAAACCTGTCCCGAGGGCTTGCTGAGGCAGATGGGCGCATATGCCCGGGCGCTGGCGCAGATCTATCCGGACCGGACCGTCAAAACCGCCATATTGTGGACCCGCTCGGCGCGCCTGATGTGGCTCCCACACGATCTTGTGACAGAAGCTCTCGGGCGCTCCCAGATATCTTGACCTCCCATAGAGCGGCACCTACCTTCTTGTCCCAAGCGCATTTCATTCAGGAGACATAATATGTCCACCGTAGCCGTCACCGACGAAACATTCGACGCCGAAGTCAAGAACTCGGACATCCCCGTTGTGGTGGATTTCTGGGCTGAATGGTGCGGCCCCTGCAAGCAGATCGGCCCCGCACTGGAAGAGCTGGCGGCCGAATACGGCGGCAAGGTGAAGATCGCCAAGGTGGACGTGGACAGCAACCCGAATTCCGCCGCCGCCATGGGCGTGCGCGGCATCCCCGCGCTGTTCATCTTCAAGGATGGCCAGGTGGTCTCGAACCGCGCCGGCGCCGCCCCCAAGGCCGCGCTGCAAAGCTGGATCGACGCATCGATCTGACGCCGGCGACAGCCGCGTTTCGAGAAGCGCCCAACCGGGCGCTTCTTTTTTTGTCCGTTTTGTACACGGTTTGCCGTGGCCATGTTCCGAATTGTACTTCGCCGATTTTGGGGAGCTCGACCGCAACTTCGGGCACCAGACGGCCTGGACCTCTGCGTCAAACCAATTGCCCGGACAGATCATTGATCTTGTGCAGCTAAGGGCGGGTTTGAACGCACTGTGACCGAAGCTTCGCACTGCACGAAGGAACGGGGTGCGCAGCAAGCGGTCTTTGCAAAGTCGGGCTGGACGAGCGCGATAGATTGGCAGGAACGGCCTGCAAGTGAGGGCGCGAACCTGATCCGCCCCCACAACGTTTTCTGGATGCGGTCAATAACGCGGTCGGCTGCAAACGCCTGCATCGTCGCAGAATACACCGGCAAGCCCGCCGATGATGGCACCGCGGTCGCCGTTTCCATTGACGGCCTTCGCCGCGCCATACCCGAGAGCTGCCCCCACAAGGCCGCGCTCCATATCGCTGTCGATTGCGGCGCCTGGTGCGCAGGCCGAGATCAGGGCGGTTGCTGCGATGAGCGGATAGATGACTTTCATGTTGGTCTCCTGAGGGGCCGACAGTGCGCCGGCGGCATTGCGGGTATCGGGTGATTGCGGAGAATCGCGTCTCCGAAATCTCCCGCGGATGCATATGCTCATACGCCACAGGCGTGCTGTTATCCGATCACCGACACGCTTTCAGAGCGTGTTATCGGATAACAACGCGTCCCTATCATTCGACCCGTAGATGCCATTGGTCGATCGAGCGCAAATCTGGAATGCTTTTTCCAAATCAAGGCAGGTACTTGGCTGTATCTGATCTTGAGAAGTTCGGCTTTCGGCTGGTCCTGAGCGTAATCGTGCCTCATGCAGATGTCTTGCAAGGGCTGGTTACCGTCATTGACGCCTGTCGGAGGAACGAGAGGCTTGTCCCGCGCTTCCGCCATTGAGCCGGGCCTGACCGCGGCCCGGCTCAGGCCCCGGGGGAATCCCCGGATCGGCATGTCGTCCACACACGGAAGACCGGCGCGAAGCGATGTCGGGTTGGACACCCGCAGAAACGAAAAAAGCCGCCCCGACAATCGGGCGGCTTTTTGACTGTTCGATCCCTGCCTGCGGGTCAGATCCTTGCGACGTCGCTCCGGGTCAGGCCGATGTCGTCCAGCTGGGCGTCGGTCAGCTTGGACAGTTCCTTGCGGGTCACACGGGCCTCGTTCCATGCCAGGATGGAGTTCTTGGCGGTGATGAAAGCGTCCACTACATGCAGAACGGTGACTGCTCCGAGTGGCGCATGGATGTTTGCGGCGGTTGCCATTTGCGCATTCCCCTTTTTGAGACAGCCGACCCCGTGTCGGTTGTACGTCTCATGTAGAGACGCGGGGCGCGGACCACAATTGCCGGTTCGACAGCCCCGGGATGCGCGCGGCGCATAGCGCCCGATTGCGGGTAAGCCGTTGCGCTCAAAGGCGCGCCGGCCCATATACGGGGGGCAACACATCGGAGGCATTCATGGCAGACAGCGATTTTCCCGGTTGGCACGGCACCACGATCATCGGCGTCAAGAAGGGCGGCGAGGTGGTCGTGGCCGGGGACGGGCAGGTCAGCCTGGGGCAGACCGTGATCAAGGGGTCCGCCCGCAAGGTGCGGCGGCTGTCTCCGGGCGGGTTCGAGGTGGTGGCAGGCTTCGCCGGATCCACGGCGGACGCCTTCACGCTGCTGGAGCGGCTGGAGGCCAAGCTTGAGGCAACGCCGGGCCAGCTGGCCCGCGCCTCGGTCGAGCTGGCCAAGGACTGGCGCACCGACAAGTACCTGCAGAAGCTTGAGGCGATGCTGATCGTGACCGACGGGGCGGACATGTTCGTGATCACCGGGGCGGGCGACGTGCTGGAGCCCGAGCATGACGTGGCGGCGATCGGATCGGGCGGGAATTTCGCGCTGGCGGCGGCGCGGGCGATGATGGACAGCGACAAGAGCGCCGAACAGGTGGCGCGCGACGCCATGGCGATCGCCGCCGACATCTGCGTCTACACCAACGGCAAGCTGACCGTGGAGCATATCGCCAAGGGATAGGGCCGGTTCAGGCGAGCAGCGCGCGCACCTCCTTGCCGCGCCAGCTTCGGTACATGCCGAACAGGCCCAGCACCGCCGTCACGATCACGATGTAATAGGGCATGCGGATGTCCACGCTCATCAGCCCGCCGCCGATCAGCGACATGACGCCTCCGGCGAGGCAGAAGACGGCGGTGGTCACGCCCATGACCCAGCCCTGATCGGCCTCGCTGACGCTGGAGGAGAACAGGCCCAGCAGGGTCGGATAGGCGACGCCGAACAGGAAATAGAAGAAGAACACCGGCACGTAGCTGAAGATGCCGCTGGGGCTGAAGGCGAAGGCGATGCCGGAGAGGACCATGACCGCCAGCGACGCGCGGATGATCGAGAACTTGCTGAATCTCTCCTGCGCCGGTTTCACCAGGAAGGTGCTGGAAAACGCCAGCGCCACCCCGATCACCACCATCGCCATGCTGCCGCCGATGACGCCGTAGCCGAAGGCGCTGGTCAGGAAATTGTCCACGAACACGTAGAAGGTGACGTTGGCGATCATGAAGAAGATGTAGACCGGGAGGATCCTCAGCACCATCGGGTGCTGCCCGACCGCGATCAGGCTGTCGGTGATGTCGCGGGGGCGGAACACGAAGGGTGCGCGTTCCGTCCGGGCGTCCTGGAAGAAGGTGAAGACAAGGAATATCGCGATCAGGACCAGCACGAAGGCGCCGTAGAAGGGGGTCTTGAAGGTGGCGAAACTGCCCAGCAGCGCCGCGTCGGACAGCACCGCGCCGATGATCGGGCCGCCCACCAGGCCAAAGCTGACGCCGGTCACGATGTAGCCCATGTTGCGGTCCCGGTCGGCCTTGTCGGTGCTGCCGTCGATCATCGCCGCCTGCGCGATGGGCTGGTTTCCGGCGGTGAAGCCAGTGACCGAGCGCCCGAGGATCAGCAGCAGCAGGCTGTCGAGATAGAGCGAGACGATGGTGATGGCATAGCCCAGCAGGGCGCCGCCGAGGCAGATCAGCAGGGCGTTCTTGCGCCCGATCGAATCCGAGACCTTTGAGACGTAGACGACGCCCAGGAACCACGACAGGAAGAAGCAGCCGATCACCAGGCCATAGTAGAAATGCCGCATGCCGGTTTTCGTCGCGGCGGGCAGGAAGCCCGAATCCTGCTCCATGATCAGGGAATTGATGATGGGAAAGACCAGGCCTTGCCCGATCAGGTCGACGAACACGACAAACAGCAAGGTTATCTTGGCAATCGTCGTCATCCCGCCGCCCCTAACCAGTTCTCCCGGCGACAGTTTACCAGATGCGGGCCGCTTCGCCTAACGCCGGCGCAGGTGCGGGCCGGGCGGCCAATTCCCACCTTCGTCTTGTGTTTTTGCACCTCATGCTTAGGTTCCGGGGCGAAGCAACGAGATTGAGAGCACATGACCGATCTGACCCCGCGCGAGATTGTCTCGGAACTGGACCGTTTCATCATCGGCCAGAAGGAAGCGAAACGGGCCGTGGCCGTGGCGCTGCGCAGCCGCTGGCGGCGCAAGCAGCTGCCCGACGATCTGCGCGAGGAGGTGTTCCCGAAGAACATCCTGATGATCGGCCCGACCGGGGTCGGCAAGACCGAGATCAGCCGCCGGCTGGCCAAGCTGGCCCGCGCGCCCTTCATCAAGGTCGAAGCGACCAAGTTCACCGAAGTGGGCTATGTCGGGCGCGATGTCGAGCAGATCGTGCGGGACCTGGCCGATGCCGCGATCATCCAGACGCGCGAACTGATGCGCGAGGACGTCAAGGCCAAGGCGCACCAGGCCGCCGAGGACCGGGTGATCGCCGCCATCGCGGGCGAAGATGCGCGCGAGGGCACGCGCGAGATGTTCCGCAAGAAGCTGAAGGCGGGCGAGCTGGACGACACGATGATCGAGCTGGAGGTGGCCGACACCTCGAACCCGATGCCGATGTTCGACATTCCGGGCCAGCCCGGCAGCCAGATGGGCATGATGAACCTGGGCGACATCTTCGGCAAGGCGTTCGGCGGGCGCACCGTGAAGCGCCGCATGAGCGTCTCGGAAAGCTACGAGGTGCTGATCGGGGAAGAGGCGGACAAGCTGCTGGATGACGAGGCCGTGACCCGCGCCGCGCTGGACTCGGTGGAACAGAACGGCATCGTGTTTCTCGACGAGATCGACAAGGTCTGCGCCCGGTCGGATGCGCGCGGCGCCGATGTCAGCCGCGAAGGCGTGCAGCGCGACCTGCTGCCGCTGATCGAGGGCACCACGGTTTCCACCAAGCACGGGCCGGTCAAGACCGACCACATCCTGTTCATCGCCTCCGGCGCGTTTCACATCGCCAAGCCGTCGGACCTGCTGCCCGAGTTGCAGGGCCGCCTGCCGATCCGGGTCGAGTTGCGGGCGCTGACCGAAGAGGATTTCGTCCGCATCCTGACCGAGACCGACAACGCGCTGACCCGGCAGTACACCGCCCTGATGGGCACCGAGGACGTCACCGTCAGCTTTACCGAGGACGGCATCGCCGCGCTTGCCCGCATCGCCGCCGAGGTGAACCAGAGCGTCGAGAACATCGGCGCGCGGCGGCTCTACACGGTGATGGAGCGGGTGTTCGAAGAGCTGTCCTTTGCCGCGCCCGACCGGGCCGGGGCGCAGATCACCGTGGATGCGGAGTTCGTGCAGGACAACCTGGGCGAGCTGACGAAATCGACGGATCTGAGCCGCTACGTTCTCTAGACGCGCGGGAAAATTCCGCTAGCGTGGGGCCGGCAGGTCCGGACCCAAGGAGGCGGCAATCGAGTTCCCGGTTTCCCGAGACGCGGGCGTGATCGCCCCCCGCCAAGGCCCCCGCGGTTGCCGCCGATGAACCTGTCGGCGCTGCGGCGATACCTGGCCGACAACGCGCGCTGGCTGGCCGCGGGGATGCTGCTGACCTTCCTGTCCAGTTTCGGGCAGACCTTCTTCATCTCGATCTTCGCCGGTGAGATCCGCGCCGAATACGGGCTGAGCCACGGGCAATGGGGCGGCATCTATTCGCTGGGCACGATGGTGTCGGCGGCGGCGATGGTCTGGGCCGGGTCGCTGACCGACATTTTCCGGGTGCGGGCGCTGGGGCCTGTGGTGCTGTTCGGCCTGGCGATGGCGGCGCTGGCTATGGCCTTCAACTCCCGGCTTCTGCTGCTGCCGGCGGTGATCTTCCTGCTGCGGTTCTTCGGGCAGGGCATGAGCATGCATATCGCGCTGGTCGCGATGGCCCGATGGTTCACCGCCACCAGGGGCCGGGCGTTGTCGATCGCGTCGATCGGCTTCGCCGTCGGCGAGGCGCTGCTGCCGCTGCTGTTCGTCTCGGCGATGGCGCTGGTGGACTGGCGCCTGCTTTGGGTCGCGGCGGCCGGCGCCGCGCTGCTGGGCCTGCCGCTGCTGGTGCGGCTGCTGCGCGAGGAGCGCACGCCGCAGAGCCTGTCCGAGACCTATTCGGCCACCGGCATGGAGGATCGCCACTGGACCCGGCGCGAGGCGCTGTCGCATCCGCTGTTCTGGTTCATGGTGCCGGCGCTGCTGGGGCCCGGCGCCTTCGTGACCGCGTTCTTCTTCCACCAGGTCCACCTGGCCGAGATCAAGGGCTGGCTGCATATCGAACTGGTGGCGCTGTTTCCCGTCCTGACCGCCGCCGCGCTGCTGGCCATGTTCGCCACCGGCTGGGCGCTGGACAAGTGGGGCACCGCGCGGATGATGCCGGTCTACCAGCTGCCGATCGCGGTCGGGTTCCTGGTCTTGTCCGCGGTCACGTCGATCGGCGGTGCGCTGGTGGCGCTGCTGCTGGTGGCGCTGACGATCGGGGCGAACAGCACCCTGCCCAGCGCCTTCTGGGCCGAGTTCTACGGCACCCGCCACATCGGCGCGATCAAGGCGGTGGCCGCAGCGGTGATGGTGCTGGGATCGGCCATCGGCCCGGGGCTGACGGGGGTTCTGATCGACCTGGGCGTCGGGCTCGAGACGCAATTCGCGGCGATTTCGGGGTATTTCGTCCTGACCTGCGTCTGTGTGCGGATCGGCGTGTCGCGGGCGGTGCGGTCGTTCTAGCGGGTGCGGCGCAGATAGACGTAATAGGCCCCGCCGCCGCCGTGGCTGACATGCGCGGGCGCGACCTGCAGCACCGCCTGCGCCAGCGGCGGCATCGACAGCCATTGCGGCACCTGGTTGCGCAACACGCCGCGCGGCGTCGGGATGGGTCCGGGTTCGTCCCTGTGCTTGCCTTTGCCGGTGATCACCAGGACCAGGCGCAGGCCCGAGGCCTGGGCCGACAGGATGAAGCGGATCAGCGCCGGATGCGCCGTGTCCATTCGCATCCCGTGCAGGTCAAGCCGGCCTTCGGGTTTCAGCTTGCCGCGCTTCATCCGGGCAAACGCCTTCTGGTCCATCTGCACCGGCGCGGCGGCCAGACCTTCGGCCACCGAGGGCTTGAAGCTGTTGCGATGCGGCCTGGGTTTCGCCAGTTGCCCGAGCTCGAAGGTCTCGACCCGCGCCGCCGGCAGTTTGGTGGGCTTGGGTTTCGGCAGGGTTTTCGGATGCACCGATTGCGGCAGCTCCGGATGCAGCCGTTCCGTCTGGCGCGCCACCTTGCGCCACAGCTCGATCTCTTCGGCGGTCAGCCGGCGCCGGGTCATCAGTATCCGTCCGGCAGCAGGGCGTAGGCCCGCTGGATCGGCAGCAGCACCACCATCCGGCCCGGATCCTTGAGCACGCCCGCCGCGTCGCCCGCCGCGTCGCCGGTGCCGAAGAAGATGTCGGCCCGTTGCGCGCCCTTGATCGCCGCGCCGGTGTCCTGCGCCACCATCAGGCGGCGCATCGGGGTCTTGCCGTCCTTTTCCACCCAGACCGGCGCGCCGAGCGGAGTGTAGGCGGGATCGACCGCGATGCTGCGCAGCGCCGTGACCGACCGGTTCATCGCGCCCAGCGGGCCGAGATCGGCGGCGACGCGCGTCACCTCGCGGAAGAACACGTAGGACGGGTTGTGAAACAGCAGTTCCGCGCCTTCGGCCGGGTTGCCGCGCACCCAGCTTTTGATCATCTGCGCGCTGACCTGATGGGCGGCCAGGACGCCGCGGCGGACCAGTTCCATGCCGATCGAGCGATAGGGATGGCCGTTGGCCCCGCCATAGCCCACGCGCAGCGCGCCGCCATCGGGCAGGCGGATGCGGCCCGAGCCCTGGATCTGCAGAAAGAACAGTTCGACCGGGTCCTCGACCCAGGCGATCTCGAGCCCGCGGTTGTCCATGACCCCGCTGGACAGCAGGTCCCGCCGGCTCAGCCATTGGCCGGCCTCGCGCGCCTCGGGCGGTATCCGGTAGACCGGATACCGGAACCGTTCGGTCCTGGTGCGGGATCCTTCGAGTTCCGGCTCGAAATAGCCGGTGAACAGCCCTTTGCCGCCGTCTTCGATCAGAACCGGCCGGAAGAAAAGCTCGAAGAACGAGCGCGCCGCGTCCGGGGCATGGGCCTGGGCCACCGCGCAGAGCGCGCGCCAGTCGGGGTCTTCGAGATCGTTGCAGGTGGTCAGGAAAACGGAAAGGGCCGCGGCGTGGTCATCCGCAACCCAGCCATCCAGGTCGTCGAAACCGAGGACGGTATGCGTGGGGTCCGCATTGGCATCGCTCGTGGCAGTCATCACCGCACCCGCCAGGACCAGCGACCGGAGCGCGGCGATCATGCGTCCGTGGCGACAAGCAGCCAGTTGGGATCGTCGCTGCCCATCACGCGGGCAAAGGTCCAGCTGTCCTTCTGGCGTTTGACCGTGTTCGGGCTGCCTTCGACGATGTCGCCGCCGCGGTCGCGCACGACCGAGGTCAGTTCGCCGACGAAGCGCATGGTGATCTCGGCCCTGTTGCTGTCCTTGTCGAACAGAACGTCCGTCAGCGCGGTTTCGCGGACGCCGATGAACTCGGCCTCGATGGTCAGGCCCTGATCCTCGCGCGCGGCGACGCCGGCGACGAAGGTTTCAAACACCTCTTCGGACAGGAAGGGCTGGATCTCGTCCAGATTGCCGCGTTCGTAGCCCATGACGATCATTTCGTAGGCGCCGCGGGCGCCGTGCACGAAATCGGTGACCGAAAAGGCCGGCTCGACCCGCTTCATCGCGGCCAGCGCCAGCGCCTGCGGGCTGTCTTCGGGCACGTGATCGATGATGTCCTGGTCCGGACCGCCCTCGATCACCTCGAAATCCCGCCGCCGCTTGTCCGAAGGCTGTTTCGGCAGAGGGGGTTTTTCAAATCCCTCACGTGTACCCAGGACGCTTTTGAGGCGCAGGATCAGGAAAACGGCGATGCCGGCCAGCACCAGAAGCTGGATCAGGGGTGAGTTCATTTCGTCCTCTTTCAGAACCGAGACTTTGTACACAAGGCCTTTCGTCACTATGTAGGGGACAGTCGGAGCCAAGTCCACCGTCCGGCGTCAAGGAAAGGATAGCGTAAATGTACCTGTTTCTGGCCTTTTTGCTGGTGCCGATCATCGAGATCGCCCTGTTCATCAAGGTGGGCGGCCTGATCGGGCTGTGGCCGACGCTGGCGATCGTGGTGCTGACCGCGGTTCTGGGCACCTGGCTGGTGCGGACACAAGGACGCATGGCGCTGGGGCAGTTGCAGCGCGCGTTTTCCGAACTGGACGATCCGACCGAGCCGCTGGCCCATGGCGCCATGATCCTGTTTTCCGGCGCGCTGCTGCTGACCCCGGGGTTCTTCACCGACGCCCTGGGATTCGCGCTGCTGATCCCCGGCGTGCGGGTGGCGGTTTTCCGCTACCTCAAGTCGCGGGTCACGATCACGCAGTTTCAGATGGGTTCCGGCGCGCAGTTTCACGCCCGGCGCGATCCCTTCGCGGAAGGGGACGTGATCGACGGCGATTTCACCGAGGTTCACCCGCGCCGCGATCCCGCAAAGCCGTCCCGTTGGGTCGAAGGGCCGGACCGGCATTGAGCAACCGCGCCCGAGTTGCTAAGCAGGGGCGAAATTCATTTCCGGAGAAAATCCATGACCGACGAAAGCGCCGCAGGAAACCAGGCGGCCAGCCAAGCACCCCAGGTTCAGATGCGGGTACTGGGACAGTTCATTCGCGACATGTCTTTCGAGAACGTGATGGCGCAGAAGGGCGTTTCGGGCGACGTTCAGCCCGAGATCAAGGTCCAGGTGAACCTGGACGCCAAGAAACGCCAGGCGGAGCACCAGTACGAGGTTTCCATCAAGCTGAACCTCCGGTCGCAGGCCAAGGGTCTCGAGGACATCCTGTTCATGTTCGAGATCGACTATTGCGGCCTGTTCCACGTGGAAAACGTGCCCGAGGACCAGCTGCATCCGTTCCTGCTGATCGAATGCCCGCGGATGCTGTTCCCGTTCCTGCGCCGGATCGTCAGCGACGTGACCCGCGACGGCGGCTACCCGCCGGTCAACCTGGACAACATCGATTTCGTGGCGCTCTACCGCAACGAATTGCTGCGCCGTCAGGCGGCGCAGGCGCAGGCGCAAAAGACCGAAGTCTGATCAGGGATCGCCGCGCCTGACGCCGGTCAGGCGCGGTTCCACAGCGCCTTTTCCCCAAGTTTCGCGACAAACGCCTCGTGCGCCGCGCGTTCCTCGTCGGTGATCCGCGAGGGCAGAGGCGTGGGCCGTGCCACGGGCCGCCAGGCTTCGCCCGACTGCGAGCCGGTTGAATCGGCCGCGGCCGACAGGCCGAAATCCGGCTGCCGCCCGCCGATCAGTTCGAGATAGACCTCGGCCAGGATCTCGGAGTCGAGAAGCGCGCCGTGCAGGATCCGGTTCGAATTGTCGATGTTGAAGCGGCGGCACAGCGCGTCGAGCGAGGCGGGCGAGCCCGGGAATCTTTTTCGCGCAATGGCCAGCGTGTCCACGGCCTGCTCCATCGGGATCACGGGCAGCCCCATCCAGACCAGCTCGGCATTGAGGAATTTCATGTCGAAGGCGGCGTTGTGGATCACCAGCCTGGCGTCGCCCACGAACTCGCGGAAGGCCTGGCCGACCTTGGCGAAGACCGGCTTGTCGCGCAGGGTGATCTGGCCCGGTTCGGGGTTCTGCGGCGGTTCCAGCAGGTCCGGGCCGATGCCATGCACGCCGAACGCCTCGGCCGGCATGGAGCGTTCCGGGTTGATGTACTGGTGATAGGTCTCGCCGGTGGCCACGTGGTTCCACAGCTCGACCGCGCCGATCTCGACGATGCGGTCGCCGCTTTCGGGGTCGAACCCGGTGGTTTCGGTATCCAGCACGATTTCACGCATGGTTCTGTCCTGCCCGTATCTGCCTGACCACATCCTGCACCTGCCGGCGGGCATGGTCCAGAGTGTCGGTGACGATGACGAAATCCGACCGGGCGCATTTTTCGTCGTTGGGCATCTGCTTGGCGCAGATCTGTTCGAACTGCGCCTCGGTCATGGTGCCGCGTTCCATCACGCGCTGCTTCTGCACCTCGGGCGGCACCGTGACGCAGGCCATCGCGTCCATCGCCGCGTCGCCGCCGGTTTCAAAAAGGAGCGGGATGTCGAAGACGACGATGTCGGAGCGCGCCTGGGCCCGGAAGGCGGCGCGATCGGCCGCGACCAGCGGATGCACGATGCTTTCGATGGTTTTCAACGCGTCAGGGTCCTTGCCGATGATGCGTTTCAGGGCGTCGCGGCTGACCGCGCCATCCTCGATGGCCTGCGGAAATGCCTTGCGCATGGGTTCGACCGCCGCCCCGCCGGGCGCGTAGAGCCGGTGGACGGCCGCGTCGGCATCCCAGAGCGCGCAGCCCTCGTCGGCGAACATCCGCGCCGTGGTGCTTTTGCCCATGCCGATCGAGCCCGTCAGGCCAAGCGCGAAACTCATGCCAGCGCCGCCGCCCGCGCCGCCTCGTCCACCTGGGGCTTGGTTCCGAACCAGGCCGCGAAGCCGGGAACCGCCTGATGCAGCAACATGCCCAGACCATCGACGGTGGTGCAGCCGGCCGCTTCGGCCTCGCGCAGAAGCCGGGTCTTCAGGGGCGCGTAGACCAGGTCCGTGACCAGCGCGCCGGGCTGCAGCCCGTCCAGCGGCACCCGCAGTTCCGGCTGGCCCACCATGCCGAGAGAGGTGGTGTTGACCACCAGTTCCGCGTCCTCGACGACGTTGCCGGCCTGCAGCCAGTCGACGACGGTAACAAGCGGGCCGAATTCCTCTTTCAGCTGATCGGCGCGGGCGCGGGTGCGGTTGGTCAGGATGATCTCGGGGGTTCCGGCCTCGGCCAGCGCGGCGATTACCGCCCGCGCCGCGCCGCCCGCGCCGAAGACCACGGCAGGACCATCCTCGGGATCCCAGTCGGGCGCGCCGCTGCGCAGGTTCTCCATGAAGCCGTAGCCGTCCGTGTTGTCGGCCCGGATCGAGCCGTCGGCGCCGAAGCCCAGAGTGTTGGCGGCGCCGATCCTTTGCGCGCGTTCGGTGACGAAATCGGCAAGCCGCAGCGCCGCTTCCTTGTGGGGGACGGTGACGTTCACGCCGACGAAACCGGCCCTGGGCAGGGTGCGCAGCACCTGCTCCAGATCCTCGGGGGCCACATCCATCGGGATGTAATGCCCGGCCAGCCCGTAGGTCTTGAGCCAGTGCCCGTGCAGCTTGGGCGACCGGGAATGCGCAATGGGATGTCCGATCACCCCGGCCAATGGGATCCGGTTTTCCGTCATTGTTCGATCACCCCCCGCAAGGTCAGGAAATTGAGTAACTCCAGCAGGGGCATACCCAAAACGTTAAAGTAGTCCCCGTCAATGGCTGCGAAGAGGCGCACGCCCTCTTCCTCGAGCTTGTAGGCGCCGACGGCGTGGCGGATGCTGTCCCAGTTGCGCTCGACGTAACCCGCAAGGTAGGAATCCGAGCTGTCGCGCATCCGCAGCCGCACCTGTCCGACATGCCGCCAGACCGGTTCGCCGTTCTGGTAGATCACCGCCGCCGACAGCAGCATGTGCCGCTGGCCGCGCATCGCCTTGAGCTGCTCGAGCGCCGCTTCGGGGCTTTCGGGCTTGGACAGCAGGCGGCCCTGGAAATCCAGCACCTGATCGCAGCCCAGAACCATCGCGCCGGGGGCCTTGAGGCTGATCTTGCGCGCCTTCAACTCGGCCAGGGCATCGGCGATGTCGCGCGGCGGGGCCTGTTCCGCGAGCAGGGCGCGTTTGGCGCTGTCCTCGTCCACCCGCGGCACATCGACGGTGAAGGGCACGCCCGCGTTTTCCAGCAGCTGGGCGCGGATCGCGGACCCCGACGCGAGGATCAGAGGGACAGACATGTGGAAAACCCCGTGGGCAAGGCGATGAGTTGTCTTGAATGGTTTGTATGGTTTTCCGGTTGACACGCAACCCCGCGAATTCGCCGTCAGAGATCCGCGAGTCGCTCTTGTTCCATCCAGCCGGGACAAGGATAACTGCGCGGGTTTGGATAACGGGAAAGTTCCGGTCTTTTCCTTGAATTATCCCCAGAGCCTGCGCTGGCATGTTTCTGTATCATATTGTTTAACAACGATAAATTTCGGAAATGAACAGGCGCTGGAAAGATCCGCCCGCGCCTGTCCACCTGGGGAAAACCGGCGGGTCAAAACAGTAATCCACGGATTCCGTCCACCCAACAAAACCATCAACCTTTCTCTTCTCTTTCTTTTTTATTAGGGAGGACCCGACCTATCGCGAGAACCCGGATGACCGATCTTCTTTACACGCTGTACCCTTGGGTGAAGTCGTTCCATATCATGGCCGTGATCTCGTGGATGGCGGGGCTGTTCTATCTGCCCAGGCTGTACGTCTATCATGTGGAACGGGCGCAGGCCGTGGACGGGGCGCCGAAGATCTTCCTTGAAATGGAAGACAAGCTTTTGCGGGTGATCATGCGCCCGGCGATGTACGCGACCTGGATCCTGGGGCTGATCATGGTGTTCACGCCGGGCATCGTGGACTGGCAATGGGCCTGGCCCTGGGCCAAGGGCGCGGCGGTGATCGCGATGACCTGGTTTCATCACTGGCTGCTGGCGCGGCGCAAGGACTTCGCGGAAGGGCGCAACAGGCTGACAGGGCGCCAGTACCGCATGATGAACGAGGTTCCGACGGTTCTGATGGTGGTGATCGTGCTGGCGGTGATCCTGAAATTCTGAGGCCCGTTTGACTCGGGCCGAAACCTCTCATATGTAGGGGCCAACACGCCCGTCCGGGCGGAGTGTCTTCCTGTTCGAAATCCATGTCTGTGCCGGGCTGCCGCCGGCCGAGGGCCGTATCATCATGAAAACCGAATCCCTGAACCTTTCCGATCTCAAGGCGAAAAGCCCCAAGGACCTGCTGTCCATGGCCGAGGATCTGGAAATCGAAAACGCCTCGACCATGCGCAAGGGCGAGATGATGTTCCAGATCCTGCGCGAGCGCGCGGACGAGGGATGGACGATCGGCGGCGACGGCGTGCTGGAGGTGCTGCAGGATGGCTTTGGCTTCCTGCGCTCGCCCGAGGCGAACTATCTGCCCGGTCCGGACGACATCTATGTCTCGCCCGACATGATCCGCCAGTACAGCCTGCGCACCGGCGACACGATCGAGGGCGCGATCAAGGCGCCGGACGACAACGAGCGGTATTTCGCGCTGACCAACGTCACCAAGATCAATTTCGAGGATCCCGAGCGGGCGAAGCACAAGATCGCCTTTGACAACCTGACGCCGCTCTATCCCGACGAGCGCCTGAAGATGGAGATCGAGGATCCCACCATCAAGGACAAGTCGGCCCGGGTGATCGACCTGGTGGCGCCGATCGGCAAGGGGCAGCGGTCGCTGATCGTGGCGCCGCCGCGGACCGGCAAGACGGTGATCCTGCAGAACATCGCCCATTCGATCGAACGGAACCATCCCGAGTGCTACCTGATCGTGCTGCTGATCGACGAACGCCCCGAGGAAGTGACGGACATGCAGCGCTCGGTGAAGGGCGAGGTGGTGTCCTCGACCTTTGACGAACCGGCGACGCGCCACGTCGCGGTTTCCGAGATGGTGATCGAAAAGGCCAAGCGTCTGGTCGAGCATAAACGAGATGTTGTGATCCTGCTTGATTCGATCACAAGACTTGGTAGGGCTTTCAACACCGTCGTGCCGTCCTCGGGCAAGGTTCTGACCGGCGGCGTCGATGCCAACGCGCTGCAGCGGCCCAAGCGGTTCTTCGGCGCCGCGCGGAACATCGAAGAGGGCGGATCGCTGACCATCATCGCCACCGCGCTGATCGACACCGGCAGCCGCATGGACGAGGTGATCTTTGAAGAGTTCAAGGGCACCGGCAACTCGGAGATCGTGCTGGACCGCAAGATCGCCGACAAGCGGGTGTTCCCGGCCATCGACATCCTCAAGTCGGGTACGCGGAAAGAGGATCTGCTGGTGGCGAAGGGCGATCTGGCCAAGACTTTCGTGCTGCGCCGCATCCTGAACCCGATGGGCACCACGGATGCGATCGAGTTCCTGTTGTCGAAGCTGAAGCAGACCAAGACGAACGGCGAGTTCTTCGATTCGATGAACACCTGACCCGGTTCCGGGTTCCACGCGAGGCTGTCGGATGGACACGATATTCGCCTTGGCCAGCGCACAGGGCAAAGCCGGGGTGGCGGTGATCCGCCTCTCGGGTCCGTTGGCGCATGAGGCTGCCGCGGCGCTGGCCGGGCCGGACCTGCCGGCGCGCGGAATGCGGCTGCGCGGCCTGCGCGACGCCGACGGGGCGCGGCTGGACGAGGGCGTCGTCCTGACCTTTCAGGGGCCGTCCAGTTTCACCGGCGAGGACGTGGCCGAGCTGCAGATCCACGGCAGCACCGCCTCGGTCAACGCGGTTCTGCACTGTCTTTCGGACATGGACGGCCTGCGGATGGCGGAGCCGGGCGAGTTCACCCGCCGGGCGCTGGAGAACGGCAAGATGGATCTGGCGCAGGTCGAGGGGCTGGCCGATCTGATCGATGCCGAGACGGAAGCGCAGCGCAAGCAGGCGCAGGCGGTTCTGGCCGGGGAACTGGGTCAACTGGCCGAACGCTGGCGGCGTGACCTGATCCGCGCCGCGTCGCTGCTGGAAGCGGTGATCGATTTCGCCGACGAGGACGTGCCGACCGATGTCACGCCCGAGGTCCGCGGCTTGGTTTCCGGGGTGATGAGCGACCTGAAAAGCGAGGTTGCCGGGGTCCGGATCGCCGAACGGATCCGCACCGGCTTCGAGGTCGCCATCGTGGGGCCTCCGAATGCCGGGAAATCCACCTTGCTCAACGCCCTGGCGGGGCGCGAAGCGGCGATCACCTCGGAATATGCCGGCACGACCCGGGACGTGATCGAGGTGCGGATGGATCTGGCCGGATTGCCGGTCACGCTGCTGGACACCGCCGGTCTGCGCGAGACCAGCGACCATGTCGAGGGCCTGGGAATCGCGCTGGCGCGCCAACGGGCCGACAATGCGGATCTGCGCGTGTTCCTGGCCGACGGCACGGAAGGTCTTGGAATCCCGTTCCAGCCGGGCGATATCCATGTTCTGCCGAAGGCGGACCTGCGGGACGGGACCGAGGACGGGATTTCGGGCAAGACGGGACAGGGCATCGACCGCCTGATTTCCCAGATATCGTGTGCTCTGTCGCAGAGAACCGCAACAGCTGGTATTGCTACGCGAGAACGGCACCGCGTCGCGATGAAGAAGGCGCTGGCGGCCCTGGGCGACGGGTTGGCAGTTCTGGAATCAGGGGCGGACCTGTATGATATCGCGGCGGAAGAGTTGCGGACGGCGATCCGGGCCTTGGAATCATTGGTGGGTAGAATAGATGTCGAGAACTTGCTGGACGAGATCTTTGCAAGTTTCTGCCTTGGAAAGTAGGGAGTGTTTCACGTGAAACATTCACAGTTCGACGTTGCGGTGATCGGAGCCGGTCACGCCGGAACCGAGGCCGCCCATGCCGCGGCCCGGATGGGCGCGCGCACGGCGCTGATCACCCTGTCCGAAAGCGATATCGGCGTGATGTCCTGCAACCCGGCCATCGGTGGCCTGGGCAAGGGGCATCTGGTGCGCGAGATCGATGCGATGGACGGCGTCATGGGCCGCGTCGCGGATCGGGCCGGCATCCAGTTTCGCCTGCTGAACCGTCGCAAGGGCCCGGCCGTGCAGGGACCAAGGGCGCAGGCCGACCGCGCGCTTTACCGCGCGGCGATGCAGGACGAGACGATCGGCCGTCACAACCTGACGCTTGTCACCGGCGAAGTCACCGATTTCCGCATGGACGGAGACCGGGTCGCGGGCGTGATCCTCGCGGATGGCTCTGAAATTCCCGCAAAAACGGTGATTCTGACCTCGGGCACGTTCCTGCGGGGGATCATCCATATCGGCGACGTCTCGCGTCCAGGCGGGCGGATGGGGGACCGGCCATCGGTCAAGCTGGCCGAACGCCTCGACGGTTTCGACCTGCCGAAGGCGCGGCTTAAGACCGGAACGCCGCCGCGCCTCGACGGGCGGACGATCGACTGGTCGGTGCTGGAACGGCAGGACGGGGACGAGGACCCGACGCTGTTCTCTTTTCTCTCGAACACCGTCACGGCGCCGCAGATCGCCTGCGGAATCACCCATACCAACGCTAGGACGCACGAGATCATCGAAAGGAATCTTGCGCGCTCGGCCATGTATGGTGGGCATATCGAGGGCGTCGGCCCAAGATATTGTCCGTCGATCGAGGACAAGATCGTGCGGTTTGCCGACAAGGAGTCCCACCAGATCTTTCTCGAGCCGGAAGGCGTGAACGATCACACGATCTATCCGAACGGCATCTCGACCTCTTTGCCCGAAGACGTGCAGGTGGATTATGTCCGCTCCATCAAGGGGCTGGAGAATGCGGTGATCCTGCAGCCGGGATATGCGATCGAGTATGATTATTTCGACCCGCGGATCCTGACGCCGCGCCTGTCCCTGCCGCAGGTTCCGGGCCTTTACCTTGCGGGGCAGATCAACGGCACGACCGGATACGAGGAGGCGGCGGCGCAAGGGCTGGTGGCGGGATTGAACGCGGCCCTTGAAGCGCAAGGGGCGGAACCGCTGCATTTTACCCGATCGACCAGCTATATTGGGGTGATGATCGACGACCTTACTACCCGTGGTGTTGCCGAGCCCTATCGCATGTTCACCTCGAGGGCAGAGTTCCGGTTGTCCCTGCGCGCCGACAATGCCGACCAAAGGCTGACGCCGATCGGGATTTCGGTCGGTTGCGTCGGCGAAACGCGCAGGGCGAATTTCCAGGACAAGATGGAGCGCCTGGACGCGGTGAAGTCGAAGCTGACCACGGAAACCTATACGCCCCGGCAGCTTCGCGACGCCGGCATCGAGGTCAACCAGGACGGCAATCGGCGTGACGGGATGGCGGTTCTGGCGTTTCCGAACGTGGCGTTCGAGGATCTTCTGCCCCTGATCGACGGGCTGTCCGAGGTGCAGGGTGACATTCGCCGGCAGGTGGAGCGGGATGCCATGTACGCGAATTACATCGCCCGGCAGCAGCGCGACGTGGAGGCGATGAAACGCGACGAGGCGCATGAAATCCCTGCGGATTTCGACTATGCCTCCCTCGACGGCCTGTCGAACGAGGTGAAACAGAAATTGTCGCTGGCGAAACCGGGAAACATCGCCCAGGCGGGTCGCATCGAAGGGGTGACGCCGGCGGCGCTGACGCTGATCCTTGCGCGGCTTCGCCGCGACCTGAAAGTGCGCAACGCATGACCGGCGACAAGGCGGCGGTGTTCGCGGAGCTGGATGTTTCACGTGAAACATTCGACCGCCTGTCCACCTTCGCCGACCTGCTGGAGCGATGGAATCCCAAGATCAACCTGGTCTCGCGCAACAGCCTGAAAGATCTGTGGCGGCGTCACATACTTGATTCCGTGCAGGTATTCCGTTGCGTCGAGGCCCGCGGGCATTGGGTTGACCTGGGAAGCGGCGGCGGCTTTCCCGGCATGATCTGCGCCATCCTGGCCATCGACGAGGCGCCGGACGTCCGGTTCACCCTGGTGGAAAGCGACCAGCGCAAGTCGGCTTTTCTGCGGAGCGCGGCACGGGAATGCGGCGCCAGTTGTACCGTCCTGAGCCGTCGCATCGAAGCGGTCGAACCGCTGGGCGCGGATATCCTGTCGGCCCGGGCGCTGGCGGATCTGTCGGATCTTTTGGCCTATTGCGAACGGCATTTGCGCGATACGGGCACGGCGCTGTTTCCGAAAGGCGCCAGTTGGAAAAAAGAGGTCGAGGACGCCCGCAATCAATGGAATTTCCAAGTGGATCCGATTACTAGTTTAACTGAGCCTCAGGCCGTTATTCTGAAAATCAAAGGAGTGTCACGTGGTTGATTTGTCCCGACCTGCAGGCCCCAGGATTGTTGCGGTTGCGAATCAGAAGGGCGGGGTCGGAAAAACCACCACGACGATCAATCTTGCCGCCGGGCTGGTCGAAAGCGGCTGCCGCGTGCTGGTGGTGGACCTCGATCCGCAGGGGAACGCCTCGACCGGGTTGGGGATCGAGGATCGGGACTGGACGACCTATGACCTGCTGATCGACGATGCGCCGCTGGAAGCCGTGATACAGGATACCGAGATCGGCGGGCTGTCGATCATCCCGGCCACCGTGGACCTGAGCTCCGCCGATCTGGAGCTGATTTCAAACGAAAAACGCAGTTTCCTGCTGCATGACGCCCTGCGGCAGACCGCGATGGACGCGTTCGGCTTCGATTTCATCCTGATCGATTGCCCGCCATCGCTGAATCTGCTGACCGTCAACGCCATGGTCGCGGCCGGTTCGGTGTTGATCCCGCTGCAGAGCGAGTTCTTCGCGCTGGAGGGGCTGTCGCAGCTGATGCTGACGATCCGCGAGGTTCGGCAGACCGCGAATCCGGGTCTGAGAATCGAAGGTGTTGTGTTGACCATGTATGACAACCGCAACAACTTGTCCCGCCAGGTGGAAAAGGACGCCCGTGACAACCTGGGAGATATGGTATTTAAGACCAAGATACCCAGAAACGTCCGGGTCAGCGAGGCGCCATCCTACGCGTTGCCGGTTCTGCAATACGATTCGGGTTCATTGGGGGCCATGGCCTATCGGCATCTGGCGCGAGAAATATTGCAGAAGCACAGAAAAGTTGCCGCTTGATCGGCAGACAGGAGGCTGAGTTGAGCGTCAAGAAAGGCAAACCGAGAGGGTTGGGGCGGGGGCTGTCCGCGCTGATGGCGGATGTCGCTCAGGATACCGGGGCGGCATCGATCGAACCGCGCCGGCCGGACATGAAGGTGCCGATCGAAAAGGTCAGGGCCAATCCCAACCAGCCGCGCCGCACCTTTTCGAAGGAACCGCTCGACGAACTGGCCGCATCCATCAAGGAAAAAGGGATCATCCAGCCCCTGATCGTGCGCCCGGTGGGCAAGGGCGAGTACGAGATCGTCGCCGGCGAACGGCGCTGGCGCGCGGCGCAGATGGCGCAGCTGCACGAGATACCCGTTCTGGTTCGGGAATTCGACGACACCGAGGTTCTGGAAGTCGCGATCATCGAGAATATCCAGCGGGCCGACCTCAACGCGGTGGAGGAAGCGGCGGGATACCGGCAGCTGATGGACCGTTTCGGCCACACGCAGGAGAAACTGGCCGAAGCCCTGGGAAAAAGCCGCAGCCACATTGCCAACCTGCTGCGCCTTTTGTCGTTGCCTTTGGATGTACAGACCCTTGTGGTCGAGGGGAAACTGTCGGCCGGACATGCCCGGGCGCTGATCACCGCCGAAAACCCGTCGGAACTGGCGCGGATGGTGGTGCGCGACGGCCTGTCGGTGCGCGCGACCGAAGCCCTGGTGAAGAAACAGCAGCAGCCGGAAGGCGAGGCCAGAACCGCGCGCCCGCGCAACCCCGCGGGCGACAAGGATGCGGACACCCGCGCGCTGGAAAAGGACCTGTCCGCAATTCTGGCGATGAAGGTCGCGATCAACCACAAGCCGGGCACCGAAACCGGGCAGGTGGTTCTGACCTATGAAAACCTCGATCAGCTGGACGATCTCTGCGCCAAGCTCAGCCGTTAGGGCGGGTCCAGACGAAGATCAGGACGCCGGCAAGCACGACGGCCTGGATCACGAGGACAAGCGGCGGCGCGCCAAGCACCAGCGACAGGATGAAGACGGCGGCGATCGACAGAGTTGCCGCCCTTTTTGCGCGCGGATTGATGGCGCCCGAGCTTTGCCAATCCATGATCAGGGTGCCGAAAGTCGGATGGGTCAGAAGCCAGTTGTGCAGGCGCGAGGAGGACCGGGCGAAGAAGAAGGCCGCCAGAAGCAGAAACGGGACCGTCGGCAAGAGCGGCAGGACGATGCCCACGACCGCCAGAGCGACGCAAACCAATCCCAGCCCGGCCCAGAGGTAATGCATCGCTCAATCCGCCAGCAATTCGCGGATGACCGCGTTCAGGACCGCGCGGCCCTGCCGGGTCGCCCGCAGGCGGCCCTGGTCCAGTTCTACCATGCCCAGCTCTGCCAGGTGGCTCAGCCGGTCGGGGAGAAGGGGAGAGCCGGAGAGGCGTTCAAACCTATCAACATCTAGTCCTTCCAAAATGCGGAGACCCATCATGAGGTATTCATTGGCCTGATCCTGCCGCGACAGTTCCACCCGGTCCGACTCGCCGCCGCCCGTCGAAACGGCCCGCAGCCAGTCGCCCGGCGCCCGGTGGGTTTCGGTGGCGTATTTGCGGCCGTCCAGCGTCAGGCGGCCATGCGCGCCGGGGCCGATCCCGACATAGTCGCCATAGCGCCAGTAGATCAGGTTGTGACGTGATTCCGCGCCGGCGCGGGCATGGTTCGACACTTCGTAGGCCCCAAGCCCGTGCGCCTCGCAGATGTCCTGCGTGGCGAGGTACATATCGGCGGCGCTGTCATCCTCGGGCAGGCCGCGCAGCTTGCCGATTGCGTAGCGGTCACCGAAGGCGGTGCCGTCCTCGATGGTCAGCTGGTAGAGCGACAGGTGGTCGATCGCCATCGACAGGGCCTCGGTCAGCTCCGCCCGCCACGCCTCGGGCGTCTGGTGCTGCCGGGCATAGATCAGGTCGAAGCTGACGCGGTCGAAACAGCTGCGCGCAGTGTCGAAGGCGGCTCGCGCCTCGGCCACGGTGTGTATCCGGCCCAGCCGGCGCAGATCTTCGTCGTTCAGCGCCTGAATGCCCATCGACACCCGGTTGACCCCGCCATCGCGATAGGCGGCGAAGCGCCCCGCCTCGACCGAGCCGGGATTGGCCTCGAGCGTGATTTCCATGTCGTTGGCGGGCCGCCAGTGCGAACGGGCGGCGTCGATGACCGCGGCGACCGTGTCGGGATCCATCAGCGAAGGCGTGCCGCCGCCGAAGAAGATCGTGTTCAGCACCCGGTCCGGGGTTTCGGCCGCGGCCCGCGTCAGATCATCCAGATAGGCGGCAAGCCATTGTTTCTGATCGATATTCTTCGAAACGTGGCTGTTGAAGTCGCAATAGGGGCATTTGGCCGCGCAGAACGGCCAATGCACGTACAGGCCAAAGCCCCCGTTGCGCCAATCATCCGCCAAAACAGCCCTTCACGAACTTTTCCACCGCCCGGGCGCGATGGCTGATCTTGTTCTTTTCCCAACGGTCCATCTGAGCATAGGTAATGTCGTATCCCTCGGGGACAAACATCGGGTCATAGCCGAACCCTTCGGCGCCGCGGATCGGCCAGACCAGGTGGCCGGGCGCGACGCCTTCGAACACCTCGTCATGGCCGTCGGGCCAGGCCAGAACCAGGGTGCAGCGGAACTGTGCGGTGCGGGGATGCGGGGCCCGCTTTGCCTCGAGCGCGTCATGGGCGCGGGTCATCGCCTTGAGGAAATCGCGCCCCTGACCGGTTTCCGCCCAATCGGCGGTGTAGACGCCGGGGGCGCCGTCGAGCGCGTCGATGGTGATGCCGCTGTCATCCGACAGGGCGGGCAGGCCGGTGGCCCTGGCGGCGGCATGGGCCTTGATCCGGGCGTTGCCGACAAAGGTATCCTCAGTCTCGTCCGGCTCGGGCAGATCCATCTCGGCGGCGCCGACGACCGTGACCCCGAAGGGTTCCAGCAGATGCGCCACCTCGTCGAGCTTGCCCTTGTTGTGCGTGGCCACCAGAAGCCTGTCGCCGTCAAAGCGCCTTGTCATGCGGTGGCGGCCTTTTGCGCGGCGACCAGTTCACCGACGCCCTTTTCGGCGAGGTTCAGCAGCTGATCCATCTGGTCGCGGGAAAACACCGAACCTTCGGCGGACATCTGAACTTCGATCAGCTTGCCGGAACCGGTCAGGATGAAATTGCCGTCGACGCCGGCCTCGCTGTCCTCGGGATAGTCCAGATCCAGGATCGGCTGCCCGGCATAGATGCCGCAAGACACGGCGGCGACCGGGTCCAGGAGCGGGTCGGAGATCACGTCGCCCGCCTTCATCAGCTTGTTCACCGCCAGACGCAGCGCCACCCAGCCGCCGGTGATCGCGGCGCAGCGGGTGCCGCCATCGGCCTGGATCACGTCGCAATCCACGGTGATCTGACGCTCGCCAAGCGCCACGCGGTCGACGCCGGCGCGCAGGGCGCGGCCGATCAGGCGCTGGATCTCCACCGTGCGTCCGCCCTGCTTGCCGGTGGCCGCCTCGCGCCGCATCCGTGTGTTGGTCGCGCGCGGCAGCATCCCGTATTCGGCGGTGACCCAGCCCAGGCCGGAGCCCTTGATGAAGGGCGGAACCCGGTCCTCGATGGTGGCGGTGCACAGAACATGAGTGTCGCCCATCCTGATCAGGCAGGAGCCTTCGGCATGTTTGGTGAAACCGGTATCGATTGAAACCGGGCGCATTTCGCTTAAATCTCGTCCAGAGGGTCGCATGGGAAATCCTTTGTTTGCTGGCTTGGGGATAGCGCCCGCGGGCCGGGCGATGCAACCCCGATTGACCTTTGAGCGGCCTGGGATTTAATGACGCCCGAGCAAGGACCTGCCGATGAGCGAAGCGAGCAAAATTCTGGACGAGATGAACGACCGGTCACGCGAAGTGTTCCGGCTGATCGTCGAGAGCTACCTCGACAGCGGCGAACCCGTGGGCAGCCGCACCCTGACCCGCGCCATGAGCGAAAAGGTCAGCGCGGCCACCGTGCGCAACGTGATGCAGGATCTGGAGTTTCTGGGCCTGCTGAACAGCCCGCATGTCAGCGCCGGGCGGATTCCGACGCAGATGGGGCTGCGCATGTTCGTGGACGGGCTGCTCGAGGTCGGGGATCTGAACGCCGATGACCGGGAAAAGCTGGATGCCACGCTGGGCACCAATGCCGGCGATGTCGGCGGGATGCTGGACCGGGTCGGCTCGGCCTTGTCGCGGGTCACGCATGGGGCGTCGCTGGTGCTGACCCCCAAGCACGAGGCCGAAATCAAGCATATCGAGTTCGTGTCGCTGGCCCATGACCGGGCCTTGGTGGTGCTGGTGTTCTCCGACGGCCATGTCGAGAACCGCCTGTTCACGCCGCCGCCGGGACAGACGCCAAGCTCGATGCGCGAGGCGGCGAATTTCCTCAACGCGCTGATCGAAGGGCGGACGCTGTCCGAGGTGCGGCGGATCATGCAGTCGGAAATCGCCGCGCGGCGGCAGGAGATCGACGTGCTGGCGCGCGAGATGGTGGAAAGCGGCCTGGCCGTCTGGGACGGCGAGGGCGAGGATTCGGCCCGGCTGATCGTGCGGGGAAGGGCGAATCTGCTGGGCGATACCGGGCAGGAGGAAGAGCTGGAGCGGATCCGGACCCTGTTCGACGACCTGGAACGCAAGCGCGACATCGCCGAATTCCTGGAATTGACCGAGCAGGGCGAGGGCGTGCGCATTTTTATCGGCTCGGAGAACAAACTTTTCTCACTTTCGGGTTCCTCTTTGGTGGTGTCTCCATATATGAACGCGGATCGAAAGATTATCGGTGCGGTCGGCGTCATCGGTCCGACGCGTCTGAATTACGGACGGATCGTGCCGATCGTGGATTATACGGCACAACTGGTCGGCAAGCTGATTTCCGACCGGAGCTAGAGGTAGAAAGATGGCAGAGCCGAAGAACGAAGAATTTCTGGACGATATCGCGACGGCCGAGGCCGAGGAGTTGGCCGAGGAACTGGCGGAGATCAGCGAAGAGGCGCTGGAACTGGACGCGCTGCGCGCCGAACGCGACGAAATGAAGGACAAGTTCATGCGCGCGCTGGCGGATGCCGAGAATGCGCGCAAGCGGGGCGAAAAGGCACGCCGCGACGCGGAACAGTATGGCGGCTCGAAACTCGCCCGCGACATGCTGCCGGTCTACGACAACATGAAACGCGCGCTCGAGGCGGTGACCGACGAACAGAAGGAAGTGGCGGCCGGGCTGATCGAGGGCATCGAGCTGACCATGCGGATGCTACGCGACGTGTTCCAGAAACACGGGATCGAGGTAATCTCGCCCGCGGTCGGCGACCGGTTCGACCCGCAGATGCACGAGGCGATGTTCGAGGCGCCAGTGCCGGGCACCAAGGCGGGCGACATCATCCAGGTGTCGGCCGAGGGTTTCATGCTGCATGACCGTCTGCTGCGCCCGGCGCAGGTCGGCGTTTCGTCGACGCCGGCAAGCTGAGACGCGCCTGGCGGCGCGCGCCTTCGGCGAGAGTATTTGGGAAAAGATGAAGGGGCGGTCAGGTTCTGGCCGCCTCTTTCAGTTTGTAGATCAGGTCCAGCGCCTCGCGCGGGGTAAGCTCGTCGGGCAGGACGTTCTCGAGCATGTCGGCCACGGGCGAGGACTTCGCGGGCGGCGGCGGGGGTGGTGCTGCGGAAAACAGCGGCAGATCGTCGATCAGGGCCTTCTGCTTGCCGCCTTCGCGCTCGTTCCTCTCCAGCTGGTCGAGGACGACGCGGGCGCGCTCGACGACCGAGCGCGGCAGCCCGGCGAGCTGCGCCACCTGCACCCCGTAGGAGCGGTCGGCGGCGCCCTTGTGGACCTCGTGGACGAAGATCACCTCGCCCTCCCACTCCTTGACCGCGACGGTGGCGTTGTCCACGCCCTCCAGCTTGCCGGCCAGCGCCGTCAGCTCGTGGTAGTGGGTGGCGAACAGCGCGCGGCACCGGTTCGAGGTGTTCAGATGTTCCAGCGTGGCCCAGGCGATCGACAACCCGTCATAGGTGGCGGTGCCGCGGCCGATCTCGTCCAGGATCACCAGCGCCCTTTCGTCCGCCTGGTTCAGGATGGCGGCGGTTTCCACCATCTCGACCATGAAGGTCGAACGCCCGCGCGCCAGATCGTCCGAGGCGCCGACGCGGCTGAACAGCTGGCTGACCAGGCCGATATGGGCGGTGTCGGCGGGCACGTAGCTGCCCATCTGCGCCAGCAGCGCGATCAGCGCGTTCTGGCGGAGGAAGGTCGATTTACCGGCCATGTTGGGGCCGGTCAGCAGCCAGATCGCCGCGCCGGTCCCGGCGCTGAGGTCGCAGTCGTTGGCGACGAAGGCATCGCCGCCCTGCTGGCGCAGCGCGTGTTCGACGACCGGGTGGCGGCCGCCGGTGATCGCGAAGGCGCGGCTGCCGTCGACGGTGGGCCGGCACCAGTTCTCGCCGCGCGCGAGATCCGCGAGGCCGATGGTCAGATCCAGTTCAGCCAGCCCCCGCGCGGCCTGGTTGAGGCGCGCGGCCCGGTCCAGAATCGCCCCAGATAGCCTTGTATAGAGCCGCTTTTCGATCTCGAGCGCCAGGTTCCCGGCGTTCAGGATGCGGGTCTCGATCTCGCTGAGTTCCACGGTCGTGAAGCGCACCTGATTGGCGGTGGTCTGGCGGTGGATATAGGTTTCGCTGAGCGGCGGGTTGAGCATCTTGGCGGCATGGGTGGCCGTGGTTTCGATGAAGTAGCCCAGCACGTTGTTGTGCTTGATCTTCAGCGACGCGATGCCGGTATGTTCGATGTATTTCTGCTGGAACCCCGCGATGACCGACCGTCCCTCGTCGCGCAGGGTGCGGGCCACGTCAAGCTCGGCGTCGAATCCGGGCGCGATGAAACCGCCGTCGCGGGCCAGCAGCGGCGGGTCCGCCACCAGCGCGTCGTCGAGCAGCGCCAGCAGCTCGTCGAAGCCGGTGAGGTTCTGCACGGCGGTGGCCAGCAGCACCGGCAGATCCCGGTCGTCGCAGATTTCGGCGATGGCCAGGGCCTGCGCCAGGCCGTTGCGGATGGCGGCCAGGTCGCGCGGCCCGCCCCGGTCCAGCGACAGGCGCGACAAGGCGCGGTCGAGGTCGGGCGTCTTGCGCAGCGCGTCGCGCAGATCGGCGGCGGCCGGACCGTCGTCGATCGCGAAGGAGACCGCGTCGAGGCGGTTGTGGATCACCTCGAGGTTTCGCGACGGGCTGGACAGCCGCTGTTCCAGCAGCCGCGCGCCGCCGGGCGTGACGGTCCGGTCCACCACCGATAAAAGCGATCCGGACCTGCCGCCGGACAGCGAGCGGGTCAGTTCCAGGTTGCGGCGGGTGGCGGCGTCGATCTGGACGGTGCGGTCCTCGGATTCCTTCAGCGGGGTTTGCAGGAGCGGCAGTTTGCCCTTTTGCGTGATCTCGAGATAGTCGATCAGCGCGCCCATGGCCGATACCTCGGCGCGGCCGAAGCTGCCGAAGGCATCCAGCGCACCGACATGGAACAGCTTGCAGATGCGTTTTTCGGCGGCGGTGCTGTCGAAGCTGGCGCGGCCGACCGGCGTGAGCGAGATCCCCAGATCGGCGGTCAGCTCGCGGAGCGCAGGTTCAGAACCATCCGCCACGATCAGCTCGGAAGGGGCCAGCCGCGCCAGTTCCGGGCTGAGCCGGACCGAAGTCAGCGGCATCACGTGAAACGCGCCGGTCGAGATGTCGGCCCAGGCCAGCGCGGCCTCGTCGCGGACCTCGGCATAGGCGGCGAGGAAATTGTGCCGCCGCGCCTCGAGCAAGGCGTCCTCGGTCAGGGTTCCGGGCGTGACCAGCCGCACGACATCGCGCTTTACCACCGATTTAGAGCCGCGTTTCTTGGCTTCGGCCGGGCTTTCCATCTGTTCGCAGACGGCCACGCGAAAGCCCTTGCGGATCAACGTCAGCAGGTAGCCTTCGGCGGAATGGACCGGCACGCCGCACATGGGGATGTCCTCGCCATCGTGCTTGCCGCGCTTGGTCAGGGCGATGTCCAGCGCCTCGGCCGCGTTGACCGCATCCTCGAAAAACATCTCGTAGAAATCACCCATCCGGTAGAACAGAAGGGCGTCGGCATGGGCCTCCTTGATTTCGAGATATTGCGCCATCATCGGCGTGACTGTGGACAAGATCATCGTCTCCCGGCGTGTTCCGGACGCGACCTTACAAATCAGGCAACCGCGGCGAAAGGCGAAAACGCATTGCCGTTGAGGCCCGCCGGTCCCTAGGGTAAGAGGCGAGAGGCCCCTAGTATCAGAGAAACGACCCATCCGATGCCCAAAGCGAAAATCACCCCCGAAGAGGCGCTGGCCTTTCACCTCGAACCGACCCCCGGCAAATGGGAGGTGCAGGCCACCGTTCCGATGACGACACAGCGCGATCTGTCGCTGGCCTATTCGCCGGGCGTGGCCGTTCCCTGCGAGGCGATCGCCGCCAAACCGGAAACCGCCTATGACTACACCAACAAGGGCAACCTCGTTGCGGTGATCTCGAACGGCACCGCGGTTCTGGGCCTGGGAAACCTGGGCGCGCTGGGATCTAAGCCGGTGATGGAGGGCAAGTCGGTGCTGTTCAAGCGGTTCGCCGACGTCAACTCGATCGACATCGAGCTGGACACCGAGGACCCGGACGAATTCTGCCGCGCCGTGCGGCTGATGGGGCCGACATTCGGCGGCATCAACCTTGAAGACATCAAGGCGCCGGAATGCTTCATCATCGAGCAGCGGCTGAAGGAAGAGATGGACATTCCCGTCTTTCACGACGACCAGCACGGCACCGCGGTGATCTGCGCGGCGGGGCTGATCAACGCGCTGCATATCTCGGACAAGAAGATCGAGGATGTGAAGATCGTTCTGAACGGCGCGGGCGCGGCGGGGATCGCCTGTATCGAACTGCTGAAATCCATGGGCGCGCGGCACGAGAACTGCATCGTCTGCGACACCAAGGGCGTGATCTACCAGGGCCGGACCGAGGGCATGAACCAGTGGAAATCGGCCCATGCCATCAGCACCGAGCTGCGCACGCTGGAAGAGGCGATGAAGGGGGCCGACGTGTTCCTCGGCGTCTCGGTCAAGGGCGCGGTGACGCAGGAGATGGTGGTTAGCATGGCGGACAATCCGGTGATCTTCGCCATGGCGAACCCGGATCCCGAGATCACGCCGGAAGAAGCGCACGAGGTGCGTCCGGACGCCATCGTCGCGACCGGGCGGTCCGACTATCCGAACCAGGTGAACAACGTGCTGGGCTTTCCCTACCTGTTCCGCGGGGCGCTGGACATCCATGCGCGCGCCATCAACGACGAGATGAAGATCGCCTGCGCCCATGCCCTGGCCCGGCTGGCGCGCGAGGACGTGCCCGACGAGGTGGCGATGGCCTATGGGCGCAACCTGACCTTCGGCCGCGACTACATCATCCCGACTCCGTTCGATCCGCGGCTGATCCACCGCATTCCGCCCGCCGTCGCCCGGGCCGGCATGGACACGGGCGCGGCGCGGCGGCCGATCATCGACGTGGAAGCCTATGAAGTCAGCCTGAAATCCCGGATGGATCCCACGGCCAGCATCCTGCGCGGCCTGAACAACCGGGCCCGCGCGGCGCAAAGCCGCATGATCTTTGCCGAAGGCGACGATCCCCGCGTGCTGCGCGCGGCGGTGATGTATCAGCGGTCGGGCTTCGGCAAGGCCCTGGTCGTGGGGCGGCAGGACGACGTGAAGGCCAAGCTCGAAGCCGCCGGTCTGGAGGACGCGGTGCGCGAGATCGAGGTGGTCAACGCCGCCAACACCCAGCATCTGCAGACCTACAAGGATTTCCTGTACCAGCGGCTGCAGCGCCGGGGCTTTGACGGCAAGGACGTGCACCGCCTGGCGGCGCGCGACCGGCACGTGTTCTCGGCGCTTATGCTGGCGCATGGGCACGGCGACGGTCTGGTCACCGGCGCGACCCGGAAATCGGCGCATGTGCTGGACCAGATCAACCACGTGTTCGACGCCGACGCGGCGCATGGGGCGGCGGGGATCACCGCGCTGCTGCACAAGGGCCGGATCATACTGATCGGCGACACGCTGGTGCATGAATGGCCGGACGAAAACGACCTGGCCAACATCGCCGAGCGGGCCGCCAGCGTGGCCCGCCACATGGGCATGGAGCCGAGGGTGGCCTTCGTCAGCTTCTCGACCTTCGGCTATCCGGTCTCGGAGCGGACCGAAAAGCTGTACAAGGCGCCCAGGGTCCTCGAGGCGCGGGGCGCCAATTTCGAGTTCGAGGGCGAAATGACCGTGGACGTGGCGCTGAACGCCCGCGCGCAGGAGGCTTACCCGTTCTCGCGCCTGACCGGTCCGGCCAACATCCTGATCGTCCCGGCGCGGCACTCGGCCTCGATCTCGACCAAGCTGATGCAGGAAATGGCCGGGGCGACGGTGATCGGCCCGATCCTGACCGGCATCGACAAGCCGATCCAGGTCTGTTCGACCGTATCGACCGCCAACGACATTCTGAACATGGCGGTTCTGGCCTCGACCAAGATCGGCTAGGCCATGACGATCTGGAACCTCGGTTCGATCAATGCGGACATGGTCTATGCCGTGCCGCATCTGCCGCGGCCGGGTGAAACGCTGCCGGCGTCGGACCTGTCCCGGTTCCTGGGCGGCAAGGGCGCCAACATGTCCGTCGCCGCCGCGCGGGCCGGCGCCGGTGTCCGCCACATCGGCGCCGTCGGGCCGGACGGGCTTTGGGCGGCGAAACGGCTGGCGGGTTACGGCGTGGACACGCGGCACGTGGCGCAGGCCGAGGCTCCGACCGGCCATGCGATCATCGCGGTGGAAAGCTCGGGCGAGAACCTGATCCTGCTGTTCCCCGGCGCCAACCGCGAGATCGGTGCGGATCACCTGACGCGGGCGCTGGGCGAGGCGCGGGCGGGGGATCTGCTGGTGATGCAGAACGAAACCAACGCCCAGGTCGAGGCCGCCCGCATGGGGCGCGACCTGGGGCTGACGGTCTGCTACGCCGCCGCGCCGTTCGATGCCGAAGCGGTGCAGGCGGTGCTGCCATATCTGGACTTCCTGATCCTGAACGAGGTCGAGGCGGAGCAGTTGCAGCAGGCCACCGGCCTTGCGCCCGCGGAGTTGCCGGTGACGCAGGTGATCGTCACGCTGGGCTCCAAGGGCGCGCGGTATTTCGACACTGAATCAGGCGAATTCGCGGATTTTCCGGCCTTGAAGGTCGAGGCGGTCGATACCACGGGCGCGGGCGATACCTTTACCGGCTACGTTCTGGCCGGGATGGATCGCGGGATGCCGATGCCGCAGGCGATCGACCTGGCGATGCGCGCCGCGGCCATCATGGTGACGCGCCACGGCACCGCGGATGTCATTCCCGATCTTGCAGAGGTGCAGCGGGCCCGGCTGGGTTAGCCCCCGGCAAAGGGCGCGGCATCTCCCCACAATTCCCGGACCCTGTTGTCGCGGCCGCAGGCCGCGCGGTAGGCCTTGTAGGCGCTGCTTTGGCGTTTCGGGCCGAACCGCGTCAGGACCAGCTTGGAGCCCTTGTAATAGTCCTGATGATACTCCTCGGCCGGATAGAAGGTGGCCGCCTGCAGGATCGGGGTGACGATTCTTTGCCCCAGTTCGCTCTGCGCCGCGGCCCTGGCTTGTTCGGCGATGGCCTTGTCGCCCGGACCAGAGACGAAGACCGCCGTCCGGTAGCTGTCGCCCCGGTCGCAGAACTGGCCCCCCGCATCGGTCGGATCGACCGAGCGGAAGAACAGGTTCAACAGCGTTTCGCGCGAGACCTTGCCGGAGTCGAAGGTGATCCGCACCGCCTCGTAATGGCCGGTGCCGCCGCGCACGACCTGCTTGTAGGTGGGGTTTTCGACCTTGCCGCCGGTATAGCCGGACACGGCCCCGGTCACGCCGGGCACCTTCTCGAAATCCGCCTCGACGCACCAGAAGCACCCGCCCGCGACGGTCAGCGACTCGGTGCCGCCGGCGGCGGCGGGAAAGCAGCGCAACAGGGCGGCCAAGACGATCAGCGCGAAGAGGGCCTTGGGTTTGATGCAGTCGATGCGGGTCATGTTCGATCTCCTTTGCCTGCAGGCTGACGCCGGAATTCGTTGCGGGCAATTCACATTCCTCCGAGGTCACGTTCAGGTGAGCGGAGTTTACCTCTTGGCCGCGCGCGAACAGGCGTCTAGCTTGCCGCCAACAGGAGGACTCCATGACCCGGAAGATGAGCACCCATCAGGCCCAGGAAGATGCGCGCAACGAACAGATCCTGATCTACGTGAACGGCCGGATCGTGCCCAAGGCCGAGGCGACGGTCAGCGTCTACGACAGCGGTTTCATGCTGGGCGACGGGGTGTGGGAAGGGCTGCGCCTGTACAACGGGACATGGGCGTTTCTGGATGAACACGTGGACCGCCTGTTCGAGGCGGCCAAGGCCATCGACCTTGATATCGGCCTGGACCGGCAGGGGGTGATCGACGCCCTGACGGCGACTCAGAAGGCCAACGGGATGACGACCGACGCCCATGCCCGCCTGATGGTGACGCGCGGGGTCAAGGTGCGCCCGTTCCAGCATCCGTCGCTCAGCCGTTCGGGGCCGACCATGGTGATCATCATGGAGCATTCGCGCCCCGACCTGCCGCGCCCGATCCGGCTGGCCACGGTGCCGCACATGCGCGGGCTGCCGATGACGCAGGATCCCAAGCTGAACTCGCATTCGAAACTGAACTGCATCCTCGCCTGCATCGCGGCCGAGAAGGCGGGCGCGGACGAGGCGCTGATGCTGGACGTGAACGGGTTCGTGAACACCACCAACGCCTGCAACTTCTTCATCGTGCGCAAGGGCGAGGTTTGGACCTCGACCGGCGATTACTGCATGAACGGGATCACGCGGGCGAAGGTGATCGACCTGTGCCGGGAACACGGGATCCCGATTTACGAACGGAACTATTCGCTGGTCGACACCTATGGCGCGGACGAGGCGTTCCTGACCGGCACGTTCGGCGCGCAGACCCCGGTGGGCGAGATCGACGGGCGGGTGATCGGCAGCGGCGAAATGGGCCCGATGACGCGGCGGATCCGCGAGTTGTACAAGGCGCTGATCGACCGGGAGGTTTCGGCATGAAGATCGCGATGTGGTCGGGGCCGCGGAACCTGTCGACGGCCATGATGTACGCGTTCGGGGCGCGCACGGATTGCGCGATCATCGACGAGCCCTTCTATGCCGCCTACCTGGCGATGACCGGGCTGAACCATCCGATGCGCGAGGAGATCCTGGCCGCGCAGCCGCAGGACCCCGAGGAGGTGGCGCGCAAGCTGGCCGGCCCGAATCCCGGCGCGCGGCCGTTCTGGTACCAGAAGCACATGACCCAGCACATGATCCCCGGCGTGCCGCGGGACTGGATGCGCGCGACCCGCAACGTGTTCCTGATCCGCCACCCGGCCCGCGTCATCGCCAGCTACGCGGCCAAGCGCGAGAACCCGACCCTGGACGACATCGGGTTCCGGCAGCAGGCCGAGCTGTTCGACGAGGTGCAGGGTTGGGGCGGCGATCCGGTCGTGATCGACAGCCATGACATCCGCGAGAATCCCGCCGCCATGCTAGAGAAGCTTTGCGACGCGATCGGGGTGCCGTGGTCGCCGCTGATGCTGACCTGGCCGAAGGGCGGGCACAAGGATGACGGCGTCTGGGCGTCGCACTGGTATGGCGCGGTCTGGAACTCGACCGGTTTCGCCGGGCCGGAAGGACCGTTGCCGGAAGTGCCGGAGAGCCTGCAGCCGGTGCTGGACGCGGCGCTGCCGTTCTACGAAACGATGAAGGCGGCCAAGCTCTGAGCGGCGGCCGGCCGGTCAGGACCGGCCGATGGACTGCTGCGTCAGCGGACAGGGCGCGCCGCCGTAGAAGCTGTCGAGAATGTCCTGGAACTCGGGCGGTGCGCCGGGAACCGCGGCGAACAGCGTCATCGACGAGCGCAGTTTCCTGGCGTCGATCTTGCCGAGGATCTGCGCCGGGTCCTTGTCCTTGTGGGTCAGCATCAGGCTGCTGACCTCGACCAGACGGCGGCGCAGTTCCGGGTGGTTCAGATAGGCGGTGGCCTCGTCCAGATCCTCGATCCCGTAGAGCTGGGCCATGTGCGACCGGCCAAGTTCGGCCAGTTGCGGAAACACGAACCACATCCAGTGGCTGGTCTTGCGGCCTTGCGACAGCTCGCTCAGGACATCGCTCCAGACGGTGTCCTGAGCCTCGACGAACATGTCGAGTTCGTCGTCTTCCGGGAATTCGTCCTCGTTCATTTTGCGACACGCCGGTTGCGCGTGGCCAGCAGGCGCAGACGCAGGGCGTTCAGCTTGATGAAGCCTGCGGCGTCCTTCTGGTCATAGGCGCCGGCGTCCTCTTCGAAGGTCACATGCGCCTCGGAATAGAGCGAGTGGTCGGACCAGCGGCCGACGGTCGAGGCGAGGCCCTTGTACAGCTTGACGCGCACGGTGCCGGTCACGTGCTCCTGGCTGCGGTCGATGGCGGCCTGAAGCATCTCGCGCTCGGGGCTGAACCAGAAGCCGTTGTAGATCAGCTCGGCATATTGCGGCATCAGCTGGTCCTTCAGGTGCATGGCGCCGCGATCCATGGTGATCGACTCGATGCCGCGATGCGCCTCGAGCAGGATGGTGCCGCCGGGCGTTTCGTAGATGCCGCGCGATTTCATCCCGACGAAACGGCCTTCGACCAGGTCCAGCCGGCCGATGCCGTGCTTGCCGCCATATTCGTTCAGCGCGGTCAGCAGGGTCGCGGGCGACATCGCCTCGCCGTTGATCGCGACCGGGTCGCCCTTTTCAAAGGCGATCTCGATGTATTCCGGCGTGTCAGGCGCGTCCTCGGGATGCACCGTGCGCTGGTAGACATAGTCGGGCGCCTGCACCGCCGGGTCTTCCAGCACCTTGCCCTCGGAGGAGGTGTGCAGCAGGTTGGCGTCGACCGAGAACGGCGCCTCGCCGCGCTTGTCCTTGGCGATCGGGATCTGGTTTTCCTCGGCGAAGGCCAGAAGCTTGGTGCGGCTGGTCAGGTCCCACTCCCGCCAGGGCGCGATCACCTTGATCTCGGGGTTCAGCGCATAGGCGGACAGTTCGAACCGCACCTGGTCGTTGCCCTTGCCGGTGGCGCCATGCGCCACTGCGTCGGCGCCGGTCGCCTCGGCGATCTCGATCAGGCGCTTGGAAATCAGCGGCCGCGCGATGGAAGTGCCCAGCAGGTACAGCCCTTCGTACTGGGCATTGGCGCGGAACATCGGGAAGACGAAATCGCGGACGAATTCCTCGCGCACATCCTCGATGAAGATGTTCTCGGGCTTGATGCCCAGCAGTTCGGCCTTCTTGCGGGCGGGCTCGAGTTCCTCGCCCTGGCCCAGGTCGGCGGTGAAGGTCACGACCTCGCAGCCATATTCGGTCTGCAGCCATTTCAGGATGATCGAGGTATCGAGGCCACCGGAATAGGCCAGAACAACTTTCTTGGGCGCGGACATCTGACTTCCCTCTGATGCGTATGACGCTTGGCCCCTAACGTTTTTTGGACCTGGGGGCAAGCGGTGTGCATTGACGGCGGGGGTCATCCGGGCGAAACATCCCGCAAGCTACAACAAACGGTTGAGGGGGCGGTTCGGGATGATGGGGTGGAGTATTTTCGCGCATTCGGTGCGGATGGTTTTCGGCAATCTCAAACAGGTCCTGCAGATCACAGTCGGGCCGTCGCTGGTCGCGACGGTTCTCATCGTGGGCATATTCCTTGCGCTCGGCATCCCGCTCGAGGCGTTCGACGAAACCGCCGAAGGGTTGCCGCCCGGGGTTTCGCCGGGCACGTTTTTCCTCTTTCTCGCGCTGCTGCTGGTCATCATCTGGACCGTCATGTTCTGGATCGCCGTCGCGTGGCACAGGTTCATCCTGCTCGAGGAATATCCGACCGGCATCTTTCCCGAATTCCGTTTCGACCGGATCCTCGCCTATTTCGGCCGCGGCCTGATGCTGGGCGTGCTGGCCCTGATCGGCTTCCTGCCTCTGGGCCTGCTGCTGGCCGCGATCGGCGAGCAGTCGGTCGGGCTGTCGGTGATCCTGACGATCGCCTATGCGGCGTTTCTGATCATCTGTTTCCTGCGCCTCGCCATCATTCTGCCGTCGGCCGCCGTCGGTCAGCATCTGACGCTGGCGCAGGCGTGGAACAGCACGGCCGGAACCGCGGGCGCGCTGGGCGTTCTCATCATCGTGTCCGTACTGTTCCAGTTTGTGGTTCAGCTGGTCAGCGCGGCGCTGATGATCGTTCCGGTTCTTGGGGTGCTGGTCGTGCTGTTCGCCACCACGCTTGTCCTGCCGCTGATCAATGTCAGCATCCTGACCACCATGTACGGCGTTTTCGTCGAGGGGCGGGAGCTGGGCTGAGCCCTGCACGCCGATCTATCCCTTGCCTCGGGCGCGGCGATGCGGCACTGAAACGGGCATGAGTGATTTCATGTCCCGCGCCCGCGCCGCCGAGCAGGCGATGCGCACCGTCTTTCCGGAAACGCCGTTGCAGCGCAATGCGCATCTGTCGGACCGTTTCGACGCCGACATCTGGCTCAAGCGCGAGGATCTGAGCCCGGTGCGGTCCTACAAGATCCGGGGCGCGTTCAACGCCATGCGCAAGCAGCAGGGGCAGGATCTGTTCGTCTGCGCCAGCGCCGGCAATCACGCGCAGGGCGTGGCCTACATGTGCAAGCATCTGAACGTGCGCGGCGTGGTCTTCATGCCGGTGACGACGCCGCAGCAGAAGATCCAGAAAACCCGGATGTTCGGCGGCGAGAATGTCGAGATTCACCTGGTCGGAGACTATTTCGACCACACGCTGGCCGCGGCGCAGAAATGGTGCGCCGAGCAGGGCGGGCATTTCCTGTCGCCCTTCGACGATGCGGATGTCATCGAGGGCCAGGCCTCGCTGGCGGTCGAGATCGAGACGCAGCTTGGCCAGCGGCCGGACCACGTGATCCTGCCGGTGGGAGGCGGCGGGATGTCGGCGGGCGTGGCGACCTGGTTCGGGGATCGGACCCATTGCCTGTTCGTCGAACCCAAGGGCGGGGCCTGTCTGCGCGCGGCGCTGGCGGCGGGGCATCCGGTGGCGCTGGACCGGGTGGACACCTTCGTCGACGGGGCCGCGGTGGGGCGGATCGGCGACAAGCCCTTTGAGCTGCTGAAATCCCGGCATCTGTCGGATGTGATCGTCCTGCCCGAGGACCGCATCTGCACGACCATCCTCGAGATGCTGAACGTCGAGGGCATCGTGCTCGAGCCCGCGGGCGCCTTGGCGATCGAGGCGGTGCGGGATGTGCAGAGTTTCATCCGCGGCAAGACCGTCGTCTGCGTCACCTCGGGCGGCAATTTCGATTTCGAACGCCTGCCCGAGGTCAAGGAGCGCGCCCAGCGCTATTCCGGGGTGAAGAAATACCTGATCCTGCGCCTGCCACAGCGTCCCGGCGCGCTGAAGGAGTTTCTGAACTTCCTCGGGCCCGACGACGACATCGCCCGCTTCGAATACATGAAGAAATCGGCGCGCAACTTCGGCTCGGTCCTGATCGGGATCGAGACGACCAGGCCGGAGAATTTCATGCGGCTGTTCGCGCATCTGGACGATGCGGGCTTCACCTATACCGACATCACCGAAGACGAGACTTTGGCGCAGTTCGTCATCTGAATCTCAGACGTGTCGCGCGAGATCGGCGTGAAACGCCGATCTCGATTCCTCGAACGCCGTGACGATGGCGTCCAGATCGACTGCCCCTGCGGAGCCGGACGCCGACATTCGCTCTCCGTCCTGGCACAGTCTCGAGAAGGTCTGAAACCCCAGGCTGACGGCGCTGCCTTTCAGGAAATGCAGGTTCCGCTCGAGCTGCGCACGATCCGGGTCGGCCCGCATCTGCGCGAAGGTTTCCGAGACCTCTTCGAAAAAGATCTGCAGCACCTCGACGAATTCCTCGGCGCCGACTTCGTTTCGCAGCTGTTCAACCGTTGGCCAGTGAATCATGGCGCCCTGCCTGCCCGTACCCGGTTCATTGGTAGGAGTGCGCGGGTAAACGGACGGTTAAGCGGATGCGAAACCGTCGGCCTTCTCGATTTCATAAGATGTTAAGGGCTGCGGCCTAGCGTGGAGCCAATTCGCCGGGATGCAGGCAGCAGGACTTTCATTGTGTTTATCGGTGGTGACGCGCAGACCCGTGCGGAGCAGGATTTTGGAGCCATTCGCAGGGTTCTTGTCGTGGACGACAGCCGCCTGCAGCGCCGGATTCTCACGGGCTCGCTCAGGAAATGGGGGTTCGAGGTCATCGAAGCCGATTGCGGCGAGGCGGCTCTGGATCTGTGCCGGGACGATCCGCCCGATCTGGTCCTGAGCGACTGGGTCATGCCCGGCATGAGCGGGCTGGAATTCTGCCAGGCGTTCCGGCGGCTGGAGGCGGACAACTACGCCTATTTCATCCTGCTCACGTCGAAAAGCGAACAGAACGAGGTGGCGCAGGGGCTGGATGCGGGGGCCGACGATTTCCTGGTCAAGCCGCTTGGCGCGGACGAGCTGCGCGCCCGGATCTCCGCCGGCGCGCGGATATTGAGCATGCAGCGGGAGCTGTCCGAAAAGAACCGCATCATCGAAAGGGCGCTGGACGAGCTCAAGATCGTCCACGACGCGATCGACAAGGACCTGATCCAGGCGCGTAAGATCCAGGAATCGCTGGTGCCGGATTTGACGCGCCGCTTCGGCAGGTCGCGGGTCAGCCTGTTGCTGAAGCCCTGCGGCCATATCGGCGGGGATCTTGTGGGCATGTTCTCGCCCGGTGAGAACCGGCTGGGCTTCTATAGCATCGACGTGTCCGGCCACGGGATCACCTCGGCCATGATGACGGCGCGGCTGGGGGGATACCTGTCCAGCACCTATTTCGACCAGAACGTGGCCATGGAACGGCGGTTCGACAGGTTCTACGCGCTGCTGCCGCCCGAGGAGGTCGCCGCCACCCTCAACGCGCGCCTGATCGCCGACACAGGGATCGAGGAATATTTCACCATGGTCTATGCGGTCGTCGATCTGCGCAACGGTCATCTGAGGATGGTGCAGGCCGGCCACCCGCATCCGCTGGTGCTGCGCCGCGACGGCAGCGCCGAGTTCCTGGGCGAGGGCGGAGTTCCCATCGGCCTGCTGCCCGACGTCACCTATCAGCGCGTCGAAACCTATCTGCAGCCCGGGGACCGCCTGCTGCTTTATTCCGACGGTTTCAGCGAATGCCGGCAGCCCGATGGCGAGATGCTGGACCCCGAGGGCCTGCTGCAACTGGTACGCCAATGCGACAAGGACCGCGGCGGGCAGGAGTTTCTGGACGATCTGTTCTGGCGGCTGACGCAGGTCATGGCGCCCGAGCAGGGGTTCGAGGACGATGTTTCAGCCGTCTTCTTCGAATACGACGGCCACTAGACGCCCCGCGCGTGCAGATGCGCAAAATGCCGGTCGCCAGCGTTGCCGAGTCGCATCGCCGCCGCATCCGCCTGCATCCACAGGGCTTCGTGGAACGCCTCGGTCGGCGGGCCGATCCGGCGCACCGGTCTGGCACGGTAGATCAGGCAGATCTTCTCGGCCCAGAGATCGTATTCGGGCATGTAGGCAAAGCGGCGAAACGCGCCGATGCGGCGCGGCGCGGCGATCATCCACCCGGTCTCTTCATAGACCTCGCGATGCAGGGCGGATACCGGCGATTCTCCGGGATCGATCCCGCCGCCCGGCAGCTGCAGGTCGGGGCCCGGCTCGGTCTGGCAGGTCAGCAGCAGGGATTTCCCGCGCGGCAGCAGCGCATAGACCCCGATGCGGCGCGTGTAGGTCCGGCCCGGTTCGGGGCTTTCACCGAAACGCCTGATCATGTATGGCCCCCTTCAACCCGAGGTATTCGACAACTATGGTGGCGGTATGCCAACCTGTGGCGTGTAAGGAAACCCATGTCTATCGGCAAAAAAATCGCGTGGGACGACACCGTCCTGCCTTTCCAGCTGGACGTATCCGACATGCGCGGCCGAGTCGCGCGTCTGGACGGCGTGCTGGACGGCATTCTCAAGCAGCATGACTATCCGGCCCAGGTCGAGGCGCTGGTTGCGGAAATGGCGCTGCTGACGGCGCTGATCGGCCAGACCATCGCGCTGCGCTGGAAACTGTCTCTGCAGGTGCAATCCAACGGGGCGGTGCGGATGATCGCCACCGACTACTACGCGCCGCGCCAGGAAGGTCAGCCGGCGCAGATCCGCGCCTATGCCAGCTTCGACCGCGAGCGCCTGACCGACGATGCGCCGTTCGACCAGGTCGGCGACGGCTATTTCGCCATCCTGATCGACCAGGGCAAGGGCACCCAACCCTACCAGGGGATCACGCCGCTGGCGGGCGGCTCGCTCAGCGCCTGCGCCGAGGCCTATTTCGCCCAGTCCGAGCAGCTGCCGACCCGGTTCTCGCTGAGCTACGGCAAATCGACCGAACCCGGTTCGGACGAGCACTGGCGGGCCGGCGGGGTCATGCTGCAGCACCTGCCCAAGGCGTCTCCCTTCGTCGCCACCAACGAGGGCACCGGCGAAATCCTGACCGCCGAAGACCTGGTGGACGGCGAGGAGGGTGAGAACTGGGGCCGGGTCAACATTCTGCTGGACACGGTCGAGGACCTGGAGCTGATCGGGCCGTCGGTGCAGCTTACCGATCTGCTGGTGCGCCTGTTTCACGAGGAGCAGCCGCGCGTCTACGACGCGCAGCAGGTTCAGTTCGGCTGCACCTGTTCCGAGGATCGCGTGCGGCAAAGCCTGTCGATCTATTCCGCCAAGGACATCGCGAAGATGACCACGCCCGAAGGCACCGTGACCGCCGACTGCCAGTTCTGCGGCGCGCATTACGTGCTCGACCCCAGCACGGTCGGTTTCGACGCCGACCCGCAAGACGGTGCGTGACCCGGTCGCCGAGCTGACGGCGGCGCTGAACCGCCCGGGCGGCGGGTCGAGCGATTTCGACCTGAACCCGGGCACAGTGCTGCCGGAAGGGCGCAAGCTGCGCCCGGCCGGCGTGCTGGTGCCGATTTCGCTGGTCTCGGGCGCGCCGCGGGTGATCCTGACCAAGCGGTCCTCGGCGCTGAAGCATCACCCCGGCCAGATCGCCTTTCCCGGCGGCAAGCAGGACGAGGGCGATACCGACGTGACCGCCGCCGCGCTGCGCGAGGCGCAGGAAGAGATCGGGCTGCCGCTGCATCTGCCGCGCATCCTGGGGCATCTGCCGCCGCACGAGACGGTGACGTCCTTTCTGGTGACGCCCGTCGTCGCGGTGCTGGAGCAGGCGTTCGATCCGCTGCCCGAACCCGGCGAGGTGGACGAGGTTTTCTCGGTGCCGCTGAGCCACGTGTTGAACCCCGGCAACTACATTGTAGAATCGCGTCTGTGGCGCGGGCAGAGGCGGTTCTATTTCACCGTTCCTTTCGGCCCCTACTATATTTGGGGTGCCACCGCGCGCATGTTGCGGGGCCTTGCAGCGCGGGTGAACGGATGACGCGGATCACAGATGCCTGGGTGACCGATCCCGATACGCAGAAGGTCTGCGCCGCCCTGACCGGCGGTGGCGCGCAGGCCCTGTTCGTCGGCGGCTGCGTGCGCAACGCGCTGTTGGGCGTGGATGTGGCCGATATCGACATCGCCACCGACGCCCGCCCCGAACGGGTGGTCGAACTGGCCGAGAAGGCAGGCATCAAGGCGGTTCCGACCGGGATCGACCACGGCACGGTCACGCTGGTGAGCGGCGGCGTGCCGCATGAGGTCACCACCTTTCGCCGCGACGTGGAAACCGACGGCCGGCGCGCCAGGATCGCCTATTCCGGCCGGGTCGAAGAGGACGCCGCCCGCCGCGATTTCACCATGAACGCGCTTTACGCCCGGCCCGACGGAACCGTGCTGGACCCGCTGGGCGGGTTGCCCGACCTTTGGGCCCGCCGGGTCCGGTTCATCGGTCACGCCGAGGACCGCATCCGCGAGGATTACCTGCGGTCGCTGCGCTATTTCCGGTTCCACGCCTTTTACGGTGACGACGAGGCCGGGTTCGATCCGGACGCCCTGTCGGCCATCGCGGCCAATCTGGACGGGCTGTCCAGGCTGTCGCGCGAACGGGTGGGGGCGGAGCTTCTGAAGCTGCTCGGCGCGGCCGATCCGGCCCCCTCTGTCGCCGCGATGCGGGCCGCCGGGGTTCTGCCGCAGATCTTGCCCGGTGCCGACGACGGGGCCCTGGCGCCGCTGGTGGCGCTGGAGGCGCAGGCCGGCGCCGTGGCGGATCCCGTCCGCCGCCTCGCCGCGCTGGGCGGGGCCGAGACCGTCTCGACCCTGCGGTTGAGCCGGGCGCAGCTGCGGCGCGTGGAAAACATGCGCGAGGCCGCCGCCGGAACGGCGGGGGCGCCGGAACTCGGCTACCGCCTGGGCGCCGATGGCGGGCTCGACGCGGTGCTGTTGCGGTACGCGCTGCTCGAGCAGCCGTGGAACCCCGACATGACCGCGGAATTGCGGCAGGGCGCGCAGGCCCGTTTCCCGGTCAGGGCCAGGGACCTTCTGCCGCGGTTTTCCGGCCCCGCGCTGGGCGACAAGCTGGCGGAACTGGAAGCGCGCTGGATCGCGTCCGGCTTCGCGCTGGACCGAAGCGAATTGCTGGCCGAAACCGGCTGATCCCCCGCGGGGGTGACAAGCCGATGGATTTGCGGCTAGGGTGTCGCCTGTCACATGGATGGAGGAATGCGAATGTATTACGGGCTCCGGTTCGGCTGAGGCCGTGGCATACGACCCGTAAGGGTGGTGCCGCGGCGCTGCCACGTTTCGCATTTCCGTTTGTCTGCTCGATTGGAGCACGTTCCATGTTTCGATTTTTCGAAGACCTCGTAGACCCCTTTGTCCCCTACCGCGAGGCGGATACGCCGCCGGGCCGGCTGTGGCCGTTCCTGCTGGACTATTCGCGGCCGTTCCTGCGGGTCTTCTTCTGGACCGCCGTGACATCGGCGGTCGTGGCCGCGGTCGAACTGGGCCTGATCTACTACATGGGCCGGGTCGTCGATCTGCTGACCGGCTCTCCGGCCGAGGTGTGGGAGGCGCATGGCACCGAGTTGCTGCTGGTTGCGGGTTTCGTGCTGTTCCTGCGGCCGATCCTGCATCTGCTGGACGTGCTGCTTCTGAACAACGCGATCCTGCCGAACTTTGGCACGCTGATCCGGTGGCGCGCGCACCGGCACGTCCTGCGCCAGTCCGTGGGCTGGTTCGAGAACGATTTTGCCGGGCGCATCGCCAACCGCATCATGCAGACGCCCCCGGCGGCGGGCGAGGTGATCTTTCAGGTCTTCGACGCGATTTCATTTTCGCTGGCCTATCTGATCGGCGCGGCGATCCTGCTGATGACGGCGGATGTGCGGCTGGTTTTGCCGCTGCTGCTGTGGTTCGGCCTCTACGCGCTGCTGGTGCGCTGGACGGTGCGGCGCGTGGGTCCGGCGTCGCAGGCGGCGTCCGACGCGCGCTCGACCGTGACGGGGCGGGTGGTGGACAGCTATACCAACATCCATTCGGTCAAGATGTTCGCCCACGACGATCAAGAGCTGGCCTATGCGCGCGAAGCCATCGCAAACACGCGCCGCACCTTCCAGGTCGAGATGCGGATCTTCACCGTCATGGACGTGATACTGGTGACGCTGAACGGTTTCCTGATCGTCGGCGTCGTCGGCTGGGCCGTGGCGCTCTGGATGCAGGGGCAGGCGTCGGTCGGGATCGTCGCGGCGGCGACGGCGCTGACGCTGCGGCTGAACGCGATGACCGAATGGATGATGTGGGCGCTGACCAGCTTTTTCCGTCAGCTCGGCGTGGTGGCCGAGGGGATGGAGACCATCGCGCAGCCCATCGACCTGGTGGATGCGCCCGATGCCGGGCCCCTGCGCCTGACCGAAGGCCGGATCGAACTGCGCGAGCTGTCGCACCACTACGGGCGCGAGGCGGGCGGGCTGGACCGGATCAACCTGACCATCGAACCCGGCGAGAAGATCGGCCTGATCGGGCGTTCGGGCGCGGGGAAATCGACGCTGGTCAAGTTGCTGCTGCGCTTCTACGACGCCGAGCGCGGCGATATCCTGATCGATGGTCAGGACATCTCGAAGGTTACCCAGGACAGCCTGCGCCGCCATATCGGCATGGTTCAGCAGGACAGCGTGCTGCTGCACCGGTCGGTCAGGGACAACATCCTTTACGGCCGTCCCGAGGCCAGCGAAGCCGAGATGATCGCCGCCGCGAAACAGGCCGAAGCGCATGACTTCATCCTTGATCTTCAGGACCCGCAGGGTCGCCGCGGCTATGACGCGCATGTGGGCGAGCGGGGCGTGAAACTCAGCGGCGGGCAGCGGCAGCGGGTGGCGCTGGCGCGCGTCATCCTGAAGGACGCGCCGATCCTTCTCTTGGACGAGGCGACATCCGCCCTAGATTCCGAGGTCGAGGCAGCCATTCAGGACACGCTTTACGGCATGATGCAGGGCAAGACAGTCATCGCGATCGCGCACCGGCTCAGCACCATTGCCCAGATGGACCGTATCCTGGTGATGGACCGGGGGCGCATCGTCGAACAGGGCAGCCATGCCGAACTGCTGGCGCATGGCGGGCTTTACGCCCGGTTCTGGGCGCGGCAATCGGGCGGTTTCCTGAACCCGGAGGCGGCAGAATGAGGATCGCCGACCTGATCGACCCGTTCCGTCCCGGCGAGACGCCGCCGCCGCGGACGCTGGGCGCCTTCATCCGCTGGTGCCTGTCCGGGGCCTGGCCGATGCTGTTCCTGGCGGCGTTCTTCTCGGCCGCCGCCGGCGCGATGGAGGCGGTGACGGCCTGGATCCTGGGCCGGGTCATCGACGTGGCGACGGCCAGCGGGCCGGACGCGTTCCTGTCGCCCCAGAACCTGTGGATGATCGTCGGCGCGGTCTTCTTCTTCATGGTGCTGCGGCCGGTCCTGTTCGGGCTGTCGTCGCTTTCGAACAACTACATCGTGATGCCGAACATCCCGCCGCTGGTGCTGTCCAAGCTGAACCGCTGGACGCTGGGCCAGTCCGTCACCTATTTCGACGACGATTTCGCGGGCCGGATCGCGCAAAAGCAGATGCAGACCTCGAACGCGCTGGCCTCGGTGGTGTCGGACACCATCAGCGCCATCGTCTTCGCGCTGGCGTCGCTGGTGGGGTCGCTGGCCCTGCTGGGCTCGATCCATCCGCTGGTGATGCTGCCTTTCGTGCTGTGGCTGGTCGTCTATTTCGCGCTGATCCGCTGGTACCTGCCGCGGGTCCGCATCCGCTCGGGGGCGCGGGCCGGGGCGCGGGCGATGGTGTCGGGTCAGGTGGTCGACACGATCACCAACATCAAGACGGTCAAGCTGTTTGCCCATGCAGATCACGAGGACCAGGCCGCCCAGAGGGCGATGGTCGAGCTGCGCGAGAGGGCGCTGGAGTTCGGGCGGCTTTCTGTCAGCTTCCGCTTCATCCTGATGACGCTGGCCGGGGTGCTGCCGGTGCTGCTGCTGGCGGCAACGCTGGTGTTGTGGCAGGCGGGCAGCGCGACCGCCGGGGACATCGTGGCCGCGGGCACCGTGTCGATCCGCATCTCGCAGATGACCGGGTGGGTCAGCTTTACCCTGCTGGGCCTTTACGCGCATGTCGGCGAGGTGGAGAACGGGATGAAGACCCTGGCCGTCCGCAGGCGGATCGAGGACGGGGCGGCGGCGCCGGACCTGGTCGTGACCGATGGCGAGATCGAATTCGACGACGTGTCCTTTGCCTACGGCCGGGATACGGGCGGCGTGCAGGACATGTCGCTGACCGTGCGGCCGGGCGAGAAACTGGGCATCGTCGGCGCCTCGGGGGCGGGCAAGTCGACGCTGGTCTCGCTGCTGTTGCGGCTCTATGACGGGGAAAACGGCGCCATCCGGATCGACGGACAGGATGTCACGGCCGTCACGCAGGACAGTTTGCGCCGCCAGATCGGCATGGTCACGCAGGAAACCGCGATGTTCAACCGCTCGGCGCGCGAGAACATCCTTTACGGCCGCCCCGACGCCACCGAGGACGAGCTGCTGGCGGCGGCGAAGAAGGCCGAGGCGCATGAGTTCATCCTGGATCTCGAGGATGCGCAGGGGCGCAAGGGCTATGACGCCCACCTCGGCGAGCGCGGCGTCAAGCTGAGCGGCGGGCAAAGGCAGCGGATCGCGCTGGCGCGGGCCATTCTCAAGGACGCGCCGATACTGGTTCTGGACGAGGCGACCTCGGCGCTGGATTCCGAGGTCGAGGCGTCGATCCAGACCGCCCTGCACCGGGTGATGGAGGGCAAGACGGTTCTGGCCATCGCCCACCGCTTGTCCACGCTCAGCGAGATGGACCGGATCATCGTGCTGGACGAGGGCCGGATCGTCGAGAGCGGCACCCATGACAGGCTGCTGGCCAAAGGCGGGCTTTACGCCCGGTTCTGGCACCGCCAGTCGGGCGGGTTCATCCGCACCGAAGCCGCCGAATAGGGGCTTTTTTCAACCGGCGCGCACCGCTATCAGGCCATCCATGACGCAAACCCATACCATTCTCCGGCTCGGACATCAGGGCGACGGCATTGCCGAAGGTCCGGTCTACGCGCCCCGCACCCTGCCCGGCGAGATCGTCAGCGGTGTTCTGGACGGAACCCAGCTGGCCGACATCCGGGTCGAGGCGCCGTCCGAGCATCGGGTGAAGGCGCCCTGCCGGCATTACAAGGCGTGCGGCGGCTGTCAGCTGCAGCATGCCTCCGACGCGTTCGTCGCGGACTGGAAGGTCGAAGTGGTCCGCACCGCGCTGGCGGCCCAGGGGATCGAGGCGCCGATGCGGCCCGTTCACACCTCGCCCGAACGCTCGCGCCGGCGGGCCGTGATCGCGGCGCGCCGGACCAAGAAGGGCGCGCAGGCCGGTTTCCACGGTCGCGCGTCGGATATCATCACCGAGATCCCGGGCTGCCTGCTGCTGGACCCCGCGCTTGTCGCCGCCATTCCCGTGGCCGAGGCGCTGGCGGTTCTGGGCGCAAGCCGGAAGGGGGTTCTGGCGGTGACGCTGACCCTGTCCGAGGCGGGGCTGGACGTGGCGGTCAGGGGCGGCAAGCCGCTGGACGGGCCGCTGGAACTGATGCTGGCGCAGGCGACCGAGACGCACGGGCTGGCGCGGCTGACCTGGGAGGACGAGGTGATCGCGATGGGCAGCCCGCCGGTGCAGCGGTTCGGGCGCGCCGCTGTCGTGCCGCCGCCGGGGGCATTCCTGCAGGCGACCAGGGATGGCGAAGAGGCACTGTTGCGCGCGGTGCGCGAGGCTGTTCGGGGGGCGAAACGGGTGGCGGACCTGTTCGCCGGCTGCGGCACCTTTTCGCTGCCGCTGGCGGAGGACGCCGAGGTGCACGCGATCGAGGGCGACGCCGCGATGACGGGCGCGCTGGAGCAGGCATGGCGCAGGACGCAGGGTTTGAAAAAGGTGACGGCCGAGGCGCGCGATCTGTTCCGCCGGCCGCTGATGCCGGACGAACTGGCGAAGTTCGACGCCGTCCTGCTCGACCCGCCCCGCGCCGGCGCCGAGGCGCAGGTGGCGGAGCTGGCCTTGGCAAAGCGGCCCCTGGTTTCCTATGTATCCTGCAACCCTGTCACCTTCGCGCGCGATGCGAAAACGCTGGTTGCGGCGGGATACCGCCTGAACTGGGTTCAGGTCGTTGACCAATTCCGCTGGTCTTCCCACGTGGAGCTGGCAGCACGTTTCGAACTGGAGATCTGAAATCGATGAGCAGTCAGGAGAGTATGTCCATGGGCTTCAGGCAGCGTTTGCGCGCATTCACCGAAGCCCCGCTGTTCGGGCATTTCATCACCGGCGTGATTCTTTTCAACGCCGTTCTTCTGGGCATGGAAACCTCGCCGGTGCTGATGGCGTCCTGGGGCGAGCTGATCGTGTTTCTCGACGGGCTGTGCCTTGCCATCTTCGTCGCCGAGATCGCGATGAAGATCACCGCGCAGGGCCGCGGCTTTTTCCTCAGAGGCTGGAACCTGTTCGATTTCGTCGTCGTGGGCATCGCCCTGGTGCCAAGCGGGCAGGGCCTGTCGGTGCTGCGGGCGCTCAGGATCCTGCGGGTGCTGCGCGTCATCTCGGTTGCGCCCAGATTGCGGCGCGTCGTCGAGGGATTCATCCAGGCGCTGCCGGGCATGGGCAGCGTGTTCCTTCTGATGGCGATCATCTTCTACATCGGCGCGGTGATCGCCACCAAGCTGTTCGCCAGCGCCTTTCCGGACTGGTTCGGCGATCTGGGCCTGTCCGCCTACACCCTGTTCCAGATCATGACGCTGGAAAGCTGGTCGATGGGCATCGTGCGGCCGGTGATGGAGGTCTATCCCTACGCCTGGCTGTTCTTCGTTCCCTTCATCATGATCACCACTTTCGCGGTCGTGAACCTGCTCGTCGGTCTCATCGTGAACTCGATGCAGGACGCCCATCATGCCGAGGACGAGGTGAAGACGGATGCCTATCGCGACGAGGTGCTGGAACGGCTCGAGTCGATCGAACGGCGCCTGGCCGGCCGGTCTGACATGAAAAAGTGATTTTGGATTTCCATTTTTCTGGCATAATGGGAGGCAAAACAGGCAACGGGCAGTGAAATAATGAACCGTCGAGCATTCGGTATGGGGGCATTGGCGATGCTGAGTCTTTCGGCATGCGCATCGGCCAGCCCGCGATTTCTGAGCTATAGCGGACCCGAGGTGACCTCATTGGTCGTCAACAAGGGTGCGCGAAAACTCTATCTCATGCACCACGACCAGGTTCTGAAGGAATACAAGGTCGATCTGGGTTTTTCGCCCAACGGCACCAAGGGCGCGCGGGGCGACGGGCGGACGCCGGAAGGCACCTACGTCATCGATCGCCGCAACCCCCGAAGCCAGTTCCACCTGTCGATCGGAATTTCCTATCCCAATGCGCAGGATATCGCCGCAGCCAGGGCGGCAGGGGTCGATCCGGGTGGCGACATCTTCATTCACGGACAGCCCAACAAGCGCAAGGATCGCAAGCGCGCCCGCAAGACCGACGACTGGACCGCGGGCTGCATCGCCGTCAAGAACGAAGAGATCGAAGAGATCTACGCCATGGTCAAGGACGGCACGACCATCACGCTCAGACCTTGAACCGGGATCAGGCGGGTTTCCAGTTTTCGAAACCGAACAGAAGATAGTCGCGCTGGTAGATGTCCGCTGCCAGCGCCTCGAGTTCGGCGTCATGGATGTCCGACAGCGAGACCGGTGAGTCCGGCAACGGGTCGCGCGGCGTCGGCGGATCGGGATGGCCCAGCTGTCGCGCAAGGTCGGGCAGGGCCGATTTCATCTCGTCTTCGCGCAGCACCTGATCGGGCGGGGCGAAATCGGCAAAGCTGCTCAGGGTCTGCGACTGCGAACACCAGTTGCCATCGACCCGGATCGGCGTCTGACCGGCAAGGTTCATGCGGAGAAATTCGAGAAACGCCGCAAAGGCGGCGCGGTGCTGATCGAGGGAATACTCCTGGTCCGGCGCTTTTTCCGGAATCGGCAGCCTGAACTGCCTGCGCAGGGTGTTGCGGATGCGGGTATAGCTTCCCGGTCCGGTATTCAAAATCCGGCGGCAGAACACCGAATGCGCCCGCAACAGGGGGTGCCGCACCACGGTGAACCGGCGGTGCCCGCGGTTGGCGCGCATCCAGCGGTTCGCCTGTTTCCGGTTCATGCCGGTGATCAGGGCGTCCGGTTCGACGCCGTCCAGTTCGGCCAGCCACCGTACGATTTCCGCCTCTGGCCCACCCCGGACCGGCAGGTACATAAGGGCGGTATCCGCGGCGGCGACATAAGTCGGCACGGCGGGGCCTCGACGCGGTTCGAAGTTCGGCGTGCGGGTCAGGTTGAACCGGTCCAGCCCGGCAAGCCCCGCCGCGATCTGGTCGGGGTTGGCGACCTTGTCTTCGATCGGTCCCGGGTTCTGACGGGTGAGGCTTTCGTCCAGCTGCGCAAGCCGCGTGTCCAGCCCGAGCCATTTGACCAGGCCGTTCAGCGCGTCGATGTCCTGCAGATCCTCGTAGGCGAGGTAGAAAGGCGTCTGTCCCGACCGCTGCAGCGCGTTCAGCAGGCGCAGCTGAAAGTCCTGCAGGTTCGCGACATACTGGCAGAACTCGTCGGCATCGAACTCGGCCAGGGCTTCGCGCCGGCGCTTGATGTTGGTCAGCTTCCACTGCCCGGTCTGCTGCGCGATCTTCCACGAGACATAGCTGTCCAGCGGATTGCGGGTCAGGATGATCTTGGCGCAGCGCGGGTCGTCCAGAACGAGGTCCGGCACGCGCGGATCATGGTCGTGAAAGAACCGGAACCCGGCCAGGCCGTCCGGCATCTTGCGGATGGCATCCAGCAGGGCCGCCGGATCCGCGTCCCGTTCCGGCTGGGTGATCCCCAGAACCTCGGTCCGGTTGGGATGCCCGATGAAATGGGGATTGAACACTTCGCCCAGGCAGGAAACGCCGTCCAGCGCGTTCAGATTGGATTCCAGAAAGTTGGATCCGGTGCGCATCTCGGCGAAAATGACGAAATAGTCGAACGTGGCTGTCATGCCGGATCATTGCACCAGATAGGGTTTCCGGATCGGTTTCGGCGTCTGCTCGCCCGGCTCTTCAACCGGGAAGTCGCCCATCAGATAGGGGTGCATCCCCTGGTTCTTCAGGTTCTGCAGGAATTTCCCGAACCCGGCGATATCCACCAGCCTGGGCGCTTCGGCGATGTGGCGGGGGCCGGCGGGCATGATCTCGTCGATGACCGTCTGTATCGGCTCCATCGGCGCTTCGATGAACTCCGCCATCGTCCAGATGCGGACGCGGGCCTTGGTCCAGACCGACCGCAGGATGTCCAGCTGTTCGGTTTCTATGCGCTGAAGGCGGGCGGCCTCTTTCCGGATCTCGGAGAAATTGCGGTTGGATCTGAACAGCGGCACGGCCCAGGCCCCGGTGACGACCGAGATCTGCGCGTTGATGTCGCGGGCCAGGAACCAGTTGATGTCCTGGTTGTCGGCGGGACCGTATTGGAAGCACTGGCGTTCCCCCCTGGTGTTCCAGATCAGGTTCGACAGGAAGGCGGTCGGGTTGTAATCGCGCAGACCGGCATGATCGGTGAGGCCGCCGTTGATCATCGTCTCGCCATCGGCGAACTCGGCCCGATCCGGCGCGAAGAGATGGCCGTGAACCCGAAGCCCGGTGGATCCGGCCAGCCAGGCCTCAAAATCCTCGAACAGCTCGGAGAAACCCTGGAAGACCGAATAGGGCCCCGAGGTCAGCTTGTTCTCGCGCCCGTGGCCTGGAAAGCGGCTTTGCATGTAGAGACCGTCGCGCCCGCGGGTCCGGCGCTCGACCGCCTTGGCGAAGACGCGGTCGATCCTTGCCGGATTTGGCTCGGCCGGTTTCATCGCGGTTGCCTGATCGGTCAGAAACGCCTGGTAAAGGCGGTCGGCCTGCGGCCAGATCTTGCGCGCCACGAAACAGTCCGACCGGCGCAGCAATTGCAGGTGGTCGTCATAGAAAATATGCGGCTTGCCCTGGAAATCGAACTTGGACAGCGTCAGCGAACGGCTTTCGATATCGGTGGAATAGAGCCGGGACAGGGTCTGGAAATAGCTTTCGTCGGGGATCCAGACGCGGCGGAAATAGCGGTCGTAGGTCCGGCGTTTGGGATCTTCGAGAACGGCCGACAGGGTCTGCCGGGTCAGGCACCACCACTGGCTGCCCATGTGCGGGACCAGCCCCTCGGGGATCTTCCGCTTGTAACCGATCCGGCGCTGGAACTTGACATAGGCGTCAAAAAGCTTGCGCTGCTTGCGCCACGAAAACGGGAACCGCAGCGTGAAGCGTTCGATGTCCAGGCCGCCGACGGTCCAACTGACATCTTCGGTCGTGGCGCTTTCGATGAAGTCGGTGCGGGGCCGGGCGGCGAGATAGTCGATCAGTTCCTGGACCGGCCGCAGCGGCAGGCAGGCGCCCGAGGCCAGGTAGACGTGGCGGACATCCGGAAAGCGATCGAGCATCATTCGCGCTGCGGATTGCGACGCCGCGACGATGCCCCACCCGCCCCAGTCGCAGGAGTGGCGTTTCGAGAACAGGATCTTCGGGTCGCTGGAACAGGATCTGACGAAGGTCTCGTACACGCCGCCGGGCACCTTTCGGTCCACGTGGATCACCACCGGGCAGCCCGACGCGGTCCAGTGCCGCGCAACTTGCTCGGCGCGGTCCAGCGCCGTGTGAACCAGCATGACGATACCCAGCGTGCTCATGCCCAGTTCCCTTTCGACATGAGCCCCAGGATTTCGAGCTGCCGCCAGTTGATGTATTTCTCGGACCATTTGCACCAGAACGAGGGTCGGTCCTGCAGGTGTTGCGCGTAGGCCCTGTATTCCGTCGAGGACGCATAGTGCTGGGTCCGGGTCAGCTCTTCTTCGGCCTTGGCGCCAAGCGTGTCGATCAGTTTCGCGTGCAACAGAACGCCGCTCGACTTCTCGCCGCCGGAATCGTCGTAGACCTGGTTCAGCCCGCGCGGCAGCAGGGCATGCGTGGAACTGACATAGGCAAAGCGGCGGTTCCAGCGCACCAGCGGTATCTTGTTCAGCGCCGGCGCCTTTCGGGGGTTGTCCTGGAAGAACATGCGGCATCGCGGGCCGCCCTGAATCCAGAGATTCCCGTAGGCCGGGTTCCGGGTGATCGTGTAGTTGCCTGTGTCGAACCAACTCGCGATCTCCAGCGGGTTCTGGCCTTCGCGATAGCGTTCTTCGTCGATCGGACCCTTGGGATAGACATCGACCAGCATCGCGCCGAAACTGCGGACGCCGGTGCTGTCGAGCCAATCGGTCAGCGCCCTGACCGGCCGCGTGTCGCAGAAGGGGTAGACGAAGAACTCGTCCGGATCGACGGTCAGCACCCAGTGGCCATGGGCATGGCGGCGCAGCAGGTAATTGGTCCAGTCGACGCCGTAGGTCGCCTTCTTGTAGCTGTGGCCGGTTCTCCAGACCGAGACGCCCGGCTGCGCCGCCAGATATTCGAGCGTTCCGTCATCGCTGTCGTTGTCGATGAAAAGAAAGTGGTTCACCCCGAGGTCGCGGTAATATTTCAGGAAATAGGGCAGCCTGATCTTTTCATTGCGCACGGTGCTGGTCAGCAGGATGTCATCCGGCTGGATCGAGCCCGTGTTGTCGCTGACCACGGTCAGCTCGCGGGCTTTCCGCAGGCAGCGCAAGATGCGGCGTTTGCGCCGCAGTCTCATCCGATATGAGTCCAAAAGGCTCACGCGACTGCTCAATCCTCTGCGAAACCTGCGCATCCCCGGTTCTGTTCCGTGCCTGAGTGGTGCCGGGCGATACCCGTTTTATCTCATTTTTGCAGTCTGCGAGGCAACGGTTAACAACGCATTCCCGATTTCATCGGCGGCCGTGACATACCGGTACCGCTTCGGCTGCGGTCGCAGTCTATGTCCAGCCGCCGGAATTCATCAGGCCCAGCTGCTCGAGCTGCCGCCATCCGGTGTAGCGTACCGAGTCCGGGGTCCAGAGCGTGGGCCGGCCGATGATGCCGTCATAGTAGCCGCCGAACTGATCCGGGTCGTGGAAATGCTGGCTGCGCGATTTCTCGATTTCCGATTTCCCGACGACTTCGGGCAGGAACTTGGTGTGCAGCAGAACGCCGGACGGCGCCGCGCCGCCCGGCCCGTCATAGCCGAAGTTCAGACGCCGCGGCAGGGCCGAATGGGACGAGTTGACATAGGCGAAGCGGCGCGACCAGCGGATCAGCGGGATCTTGTTCAGCGTGGGCGACCGATGCGGCCGGTCGGCGAAAAAGGCGCGTTCGCGAACGCCGCCCTGGACCCAGAGATTGCCCATCGGTCGCTGCCGCTGCGCCCGGCAGGGACCGGCATCGAACCAATTGACCACCTGCGTCGGATCCGTGCCCGGGTCATGGGTCTGCGCGCCAAGCGGCCCTTCGGGGTAGAGGTCGAGCAGATGAGCGCCGAAGACATCGCGCCCCGTCCGGTCAAGCCATCCGGTCAGGTCGCGCAGCGAGCGCGTCTCGTGATGCGCGTAGATCAGCAACTCGTCCGCATCGACCATCAGGGTCCAGTGCCGGTGCCCGTGGCGCATCTGCAACCAGGTCATCCAGTCCAGCCCGAACCGCGCCTCGCGATAGCTGTGCGCGGTCTGCCAGAGCGACACGTCCGGTTGCCTGGCCAACAAATCGGCCGAGCCGTCGTCGCTGCCATTGTCCACCACGAGGAAATGGTCGACGCCCAGGCGGCGATAGTGGTGCAGGAACCAGGGCAGGCGGGTGATTTCGTTCCGCAGGGTCGTGACGGCGAGGATGTCGCCCGGTCCGATCCGCCCGGTACGGTCGGCCAGCGCCGTCAGGTGATGGCGGCTGCGGAACGAACGCCACAACAGCCGCCGCCGTTTCCACCGCAACCTGTAGGCGTCGATCAGACCGGGATGACGTGCCTGTTCGGAGGAAACGGAAACCACTCAGCGCCTACCTGTCATAGTGCCCGTTCTGGTGCCAGCGCCATGCGTCCGAGATCATGGTCTGCAGGGTTGAGCGTCCCGGTTTCCACCCCAGTTCCGCCTCGGCGCGGGTCGATCCCGACACCAGCTTGGTGCAGTCGCCGGCGCGGCGCGGGCCGATGTTGTAGGGCACTTCGCGGTTGGTCACGGATTTCGAACGTTCGATGACCTCCATCACCGAAAAGCCCGACCCGGTGCCGAGGTTGAACACCCGGCTGCCCTTGTCGTGCTCCAGCCATTTCAGGCCGAGGACATGCGCGTCCACCAGGTCGCAGACATGCACGTAGTCGCGGATGCAGGTGCCGTCCGGCGTGTCGTAATCGGTGCCGAACACGGTCAGGGCGTCCCGCTTGCCGTCGATCGCGTCCAGCATCAGCGGCACCAGATGGGTTTCGGGGCGATGGAACTCGCCGACCTCGCCCTCGGGGTCGGCGCCGGCGACGTTGAAGTACCGGAAGATCACGTGTTTCAGCCCGTGAGCGGCCTCGAAATCGCGCAGGATGTCCTCGATCGCGCGCTTCGATGCGCCATAGGCGTTCAACGGATGCTGCGGCGTGTTCTCGTCCAGCACCACGTTGTCGTGGTCGCCATAGGTGGCGCAGGTCGAGGAAAAGACGAAATTCAGGCAGCCCGCCGCCGTGGCCGCTTCGATCAGGTTCAGCGATCCGGTGACGTTGTTGGCCCAGTACCGGCCGGGCTGCGACATCGCCTCGCCAACCTGGCTGAGGGCCGCGAAATGCATGACCGCTGCGGGTTGATGCTTGGCGAAGACCTCGTCCAGCCGGTCGCGGTCCAACAGGTCGCCCCGTTCGAAGGGGCCGAATTTCACCGCATCCTGCCAGCCGGTGACAAGGTTGTCATAGGTCACCGGGGTATATCCCGCCGCCGCGAGGGCCTTGCAGGCATGTGATCCGATGTAGCCGGCGCCGCCGGTCACAAGGATATTGGTCATTTGGGTTTCCGTGCGTTCGTTTTGGCGTTGCTAGCAGATGCCCGTCAGGTTTTGGAACGGGACAAGTTGGCTCAATCCAAACCCATGGCGGCCATCATCTCTTCGATCTTGGGCACGTCCTGCGGGTTGTTCAACTCCCAGAACTGGCGGCCCCTGGCTTCGACCTCGACGCAGAGCACCTTGCGGCCGTTTTCCATGAAGCGCAGCTGTTCGAGCCCTTCCAGCGTTTCCAGCGGGCCGGTGGGCCAGCCGGGATAGGCGGCAAGCGCGTCCGGGCGGTAGGCATAGACGCCGACATGATGGAACACCGGCGTTTCCTCGGCATCGGCGTAGAGTTTCGACGTGTAGGGGATCACTTCCTTCGAGAAGTAGAGCGCGCCGTGATCGGCGCCGAAGACTGCCGTTGTTCCACCGACGCGGCCATGCTTGCGGTCGTTCAGCAGGCTGTTCAGCGCGCCGCCGTCGCAGCGCAAGACCGGAGTGGCGACGCCCGCCGCGGGCGCGGCGCGCAGGCCGGTGACCAGATCCTCGACGAACCAGGCTGGGGTCAGCGGCGCGTCGCCCTGCAGGTTCACCACGATCTCGTAGCCGCCGCCCAGCGCCTCATGCGCCTCGGCGCAGCGTTCGGTGCCGTTGGCGCAGTCGACCGAGGTCATCACCACCTCGGCGCCGAAGCCTTCGGCCACCGCGCGGATCCGGTCGTCGTCGGTGGCCACGACGACCCGGTCGACGCCGGAAACGGCCATGGCCGCGCGCCACGACCGTTCGATCAGCGTCATGGAGGCGCCGTTGGCCCCCACCAGCGGCACCAGCGGCTTGCCGGGATAGCGGGTCGAGGCGTAGCGGGCGGGTATTGCGATCAGGACCGACATCACGCCCCCTTCAGCTCGACGCCCGGGGCGTAGGCGATGAAGAAGGGGTTGGCATAGCCGGCCTTGCCGTAGGTCAGCGGCGCATGATCGTCGAACCGGATCACCTGGCCGCCCGCCCCGGCAAGCACGGCGTGGCCCGCGGCGGTGTCCCATTCCATCGTGCGGCCGAGGCGCGGGTATAGGTCGGCCTCGCCGGTCGCGACGAGGCAGAATTTCAACGAGGACCCGGCGCTCTTGCTGTCCTGCACGCGGTACTTGCCGATGTAATCGTCGGTCGCCTGATCCCGGTGGGACTTCGACGCCACCACCATCAGCGCGGAATTGTCCGGTTCAGAGACTGACATCGGCGTCACGTCGCCCGCGGTTGCCTTGTCCAGCGCACCGGTTTCCTCGACCGACCGGCCATCGGGCTGCGTATAGAACATCCGCCCCTTGGCGGGCGCATAGACGACGCCGCGGGTCGGTGTGCCGTTTTCCACCAGGGCGATGTTGACGGTGAAATCGCCGCGCCGGTTGATGAACTCCTTGGTGCCGTCCAGCGGATCGACGATCAGGAAGGTGTCGCCCGATTTCGCGTGCGAGGCCGCCTGTTCCTCGGTGATCAGGAGAATGTCGGGGAAAGCCTTGCGCAAACCGGCCGAGATCAGCGCATCCGCCGCCTCGTCCGCCTCGGTGACCGGGCTTGCGTCCGACTTGACCTTCACCCCGAAATCGTCGGCGTTGTAGATTTCCATGATGCTGTCGCCCGCTTCGAGCGCCAGTCTTCGGATGACGGGGATGAGGTCTTCGTAGGTCACAAAATTGCTCCGATCGTGTGATTTGTTGATCTGCAAGGTCGACGGACTTATGCTTTGCCGGAAACGGAACGGCAAGATTTCCGTGTCAGAAACCGAGCAGCGATGCAGGAAAGCCCGGAACGTGTTCCACTACAGACGACATAGCACCCTTCTGGGCGGCGCCTTCAAGATGGCGGAACTGGTGTTTCACGCCGTCGTCCGCAGCATCCGGTCCAAGCACAGCAATGCGGTCGTTTCGCTGCTCATGAACATCCTGCAGGTTCTGGTGATGGTTGCGGCCTTCTACCTGATGTTGTCCCTCATGGGCGCGCGCGTCGCCAAGCTGAGGGGCGATTTCTTTCTGTTCCTGCTGTCCGGCGTTTTCCTGTTCCAGTGCCACATCAAAACCGTTTCGGCCATAGCGGGGGTCGGAACCGGCAACAATCCGATGATGTTGCATTCACCGATGAACATGATGGTCACGCTGCTGGCGGCGGGACTGAGCACGCTCTACACGCAGGTGATGTCGATCATGATCATCCTGTTTCTCTATCACGTGGCCGTCACGCCGGTCGTGATCGAGGATCCCGCCGGCGCGTCGGCGATGATGTTTCTCGCCTGGTTCACAGGCGGCGGCGTCGGGCTGGTGTTCCTGGCGATCAAGCCGTGGTTTCCGACATTCGCAACCATTCTCAACACCGTGTACCGGCGGATGAACATGGTCTTTTCGGGCAAGATGTTCGTGGCCAACGCGCTGCCGCCATTCATGCTGGTCATGTTCGACTGGAACCCTCTGTTCCATATCATCGACCAGTGCCGGGGCTTCGTGTTCCGGAACTACTTTCCGCGCGTGACCAGCTGGGAATACGCGGTCTGGGTCGGGATCGTACTGCTGATGATCGGCCTGATGGCCGAATTCTACACCCGCCGCCAGGTGTCGCAAAGCTGGTTCGCCCGCCGCTGACGCGCTGTCCTTCAGGTGGCGACCCGCAGCGTGAGGTTCAGCCGACCGCCCTTTGGCAGCAGCCGCGACGAGCCGAACCTGATCCGGTCGATGCCGTGATAGGTCAGGCGCGCCGGACCGCCCATGATCACGACGTCGCCCGAATTCAGCCAGACCGACTCGGTCTTGCCGCCGCGGGTCGGATTGCCGATGCGGAACAGCGCGTCGTCGCCCAGCGAGATCGAGACGACCGGCCAGGAGAAATCGGCCTCGTCCCTGTCCTGGTGCAGGCCCATGCGGCTGCCCTCGCCGTAATAGTTGATCAGGCAGCAGTCTGGCAGCCGGTCCGCCGCCGCGACATCGCGCCAGATCGCCAAAACGTCATCCGGAATGGCCGGCCAGGCAATGCCTTTGGGATGCGCCGGTTCATACCTGTACCCGCCCTTGTCCGACACCCAACCCAGCGCCCCGGCCGAGGTCATGCGCACGGACATCTCCTTGCCCGAGGCCGTCGTCGGGCGGAACAGCGGCGCCGCCTTGAGGACCGGGCGCAGGGCCGCGATCAACCGCGTTTGGGCGGGCGAATCCAGATATCCCTTGCGGATGTCGAAACCGCGCAACAGCAGCCGTGTCATCGGTCAAGCCCCGTTCCTTGTCAAAACCTTGCGAAAAAGGCCGCAGATTCCCGAAAACCGTCATTTCACGATGCTTGCAGGCCCCCAATCTGGTCCTTATATACGCCGGGACGCGCGATGGTGTAGTGCCATCGTGCCATATAGATCGGGGCCGGGATGCCATAACGGGTTCAGGCCTCGGGACATCGCCTTGAAGAGAAAGGGATCGAAAAAATGGGAAAAGTAATCGGTATTGACCTCGGGACCACGAACTCGTGCGTGGCCATCATGGACGGCTCGCAGCCCAAGGTCATCGAAAACTCCGAAGGGGCGCGGACCACGCCCTCGATCGTCGCCTTCACCGAGAACGAGCGACTGGTCGGTCAGCCGGCGAAACGCCAAGCGGTCACCAACCCCGACAACACCATCTTTGGCGTGAAACGCCTGATCGGCCGCCGGGTCGACGATGCCGAGGTTGAGAAGGACAAGAAAATGGTGCCCTACGCCATCGTCGATGGCGGCAACGGCGACGCCTGGGTCGAGGCCCGCGGCGAAAAGTACTCTCCCAGCCAGATTTCGGCCTTCACCCTAGGCAAGATGAAGGAAACCGCCGAATCCTACCTGGGTGAGGAAGTCAAGCAGGCGGTGATCACCGTTCCGGCCTATTTCAATGACGCGCAGCGTCAGGCCACCAAGGATGCCGGCAAGATCGCCGGCCTGGAAGTGCTGCGGATCATCAACGAACCGACTGCCGCCGCGCTGGCCTACGGCCTGGACAAGAAAGACAGCCAGACCATCGCGGTCTATGACCTTGGCGGCGGTACCTTCGACGTGACCATCCTGGAAATCGACGATGGCCTGTTCGAGGTGAAATCCACCAACGGCGACACCTTCCTGGGTGGCGAAGACTTCGACATGCGGATCGTCAACTACCTGGCGGAAGAGTTCCAGAAGGAAAACGGCGTCGATCTCAGCAAGGACAAGATGGCGCTTCAGCGTCTGAAGGAAGCCGCCGAGAAGGCCAAGATCGAGCTCAGCTCGACCACGCAGACCGAGATCAACCAGCCGTTCATCTCGATGGGGTCGAACGGTCAGCCGCTGCACATGGTCATGAAGCTGACCCGCGCCAAGCTGGAATCGCTGGTGGGCGACCTGATCAAGAAATCGCTCAAGCCCTGCCAGTCGGCGCTGAAGGATGCCGGCATCTCGGCTTCGGACGTGGACGAGGTGGTTCTGGTCGGCGGCATGACCCGGATGCCGAAGGTCATCGAAGAGGTGACCAAGTTCTTCGGCAAGGAGCCGCACAAGGGCGTGAACCCGGACGAGGTCGTCGCCATGGGCGCCGCCATCCAGGCCGGAGTACTGCAGGGCGACGTCAAGGACGTGGTGCTGCTGGACGTGACGCCGCTGAGCCTGGGCATCGAAACCCTGGGCGGCGTGTTCACCCGCCTGATCGACCGCAACACCACCATCCCGACCAAGAAGTCCCAGGTCTTCTCGACCGCCGAGGACAACCAGAACGCCGTGACCATCCGCGTGTTCCAGGGTGAGCGCGAAATGGCCGCGGACAACAAGATCCTGGGCCAGTTCAACCTCGAAAACATCCCGCCCGCGCCGCGCGGCATGCCGCAGATCGAGGTGACCTTCGACATCGACGCCAACGGCATCGTTTCCGTGTCGGCCAAGGACAAGGGCACCGGCAAGGAACAGAAGATCACCATCCAGGCTTCGGGCGGCCTTTCCGACGAGGACATCGAAAAGATGGTCAAGGACGCCGAGGAGAACGCCGAGGCGGACAAGAAGCGCAAGGAGCTGGTCGAGGCCAAGAACCAGGCCGAAAGCCTCATCCATTCGACCGAGAAATCGATGGAAGAGCATTCCGACAAGGTCGACCCGACCACCATCGAAGCCATCGAGCTGGCGATCGCCGCCCTGAAGGACGAGCTGGAATCGGACAATGCGGCCAAGATCAAGTCGGGCATCCAGAACGTGACCGAAGCCGCCATGAAGCTGGGCGAAGCCATCTACAAGGCGCAGGCCGAGGAAGCCGAGGACGAACCGGCTGCTGCGGATGCCGGCCCCGGCGATGACGACATCGTCGACGCCGAGTTCGAAGACCTGGACGATGACAAGCGCAGCTGACGGGTAACCGGGCCAAGGCGGGCCGGTCCGGTTGCCGGGCCGGCCCGCCTTCGTTGAGGCAGAAGGAATGACTGATGTCCAAACGTGACTATTACGATGTGCTCGGCGTGACCAAGGGCGCTTCTGCGGACGAAATCAAGAAAGCCTACCGCAAGAAGGCCAAGGAGCTGCACCCGGACCGCAACAAGGACAATCCGGACGCCGAATCGCAGTTCAAGGAGGCGAACGAGGCCTACGACGTCCTCAAGGACGCCGACAAGAAGGCGGCCTATGACCGGTTCGGCCATGCCGCGTTCGAAGGCGGCATGGGCGGCGGTGGCCGGCCGGGCGGCGGCGCGGGCTTTGGCTCGGGCGATTTTTCCAGTGCCTTTTCGGACGTCTTCGACGATCTCTTCGGCGATTTCATGGGCGGGCGCCAGGCTGGCGGCGGCGGCGGCCGGCGCGCGGCGCGGGGATCCGACCTGCGCTACAACCTGCGCGTGACGCTGGAAGAAGCCTATTCCGGCATGCAGAAGACGATCAACGTGCCGACGGCCGTGGCCTGTTCCGCCTGCGACGGCACCGGCGCCGAGAGCGGGGTCGAACCGGCCACCTGTCCGACCTGCTCGGGCATGGGCAAGGTCCGGGCGCAGCAAGGGTTCTTCACCGTCGAGCGCACCTGCCCGACCTGCTCGGGCATGGGCCAGATCATCAAGAACCCCTGCAAGTCGTGCCAGGGGGCGGGCCGGGTTCACAAGGACCGCGCCCTGTCGGTCAACATCCCGGCCGGCGTGGAGACCGGCACCCGCATTCGCCTGGCCGGCGAGGGCGAGGCCGGCATGCGCGGCGGTCCGCCGGGCGATCTGTACATCTTCGTCGAGGTGACGCAGCACAAGCTGTTCGAGCGCGACGGGGTGAACCTGTATTGCCGGGTGCCGGTCAGCATGACCAAGGCGGCGCTGGGCGGTGCGATCGAGGTTCCGACCATCGACGGCGGCCGAGGCCGGGTTCAGATTCCGGCAGGCAGTCAGTCCGGTCGCCAGATGCGCCTGCGCGGCAAGGGCATGCCCGCCCTGCGCGGCGGTGGCATCGGCGACATGTTCATCGAACTTGCGGTGGAAACTCCGGTGAACCTGACCAGCCGCCAGAAGGAACTGCTGCGCGAGTTCGAGGAACTGGGTGACGACAACAACCCGGAATCCAAGAGCTTCTTTTCGTCGGTGAAATCCTTCTGGGACGGGATGAAGGGCTGATCACGCGAGATTTCGCAAGCAAAGCCGGTCCGATCGGGCCGGCTTTTTTCGTTTGCCCGCACGGATTTGCCATGTCCGACCGTAAAACCCCTTAGATTGGCGCTTGATTCCGGACGCGTCTCCTGAGATTGTCGCGCTTACCGTTGGGGTGCTCCGTTTGGGGCTGAGAGGCGCGGCTGCGTCAACCCATCGAACCTGATCCGGGCAATTCCGGCGGAGGGAACGGTCTCAAATCGACAAGACGTTTTCCCAGCCGCGTTGCCCATCTCGAATGGAGCAACGACATGACGCAGATCGCTCTGACCATCGCGGGATCCGACAGCGGAGGAGGCGCCGGAATACAGGCCGACCTCAAGGCGATGTCGGCGCTGGGTGTGTTCGGGGCCAGCGTGATAACCGCCGTCACCGCGCAGAACACGCGGGCAGTCACGGCGGTGCATGGGATCCCGTTGGACGTGATCGCGGCGCAGATCGACGCGGTGCTGACCGATCTCGACGTGGGCGCGATCAAGATCGGGATGCTGGCGACGCCCGAGATCATCCGGACGGTGGCGGATGGCATCGCCGGGTTTGACGGCCCGGTGGTGCTGGACCCTGTGATGATCGCGAAGTCGGGTGATGCCCTGCTGGCACGGGATGCGGTGCAGACCCTGCGCGACCTCCTGTTGCCGCGCGCGACGGTGCTGACCCCGAACCTGCCCGAGGCGGCCTGTCTGCTGGACCGAATGGTCGCGGACACGCCCGACGAGATGGCGGCGCAGGGCCATGCGTTGTGCAGCCTGGGCGCGGGCGTGGTTCTGATGAAAGGCGGGCATGGAAAGGGCGACATCTGCCGCGATCTGCTGATCGGCGGGGACCGGATCATCGCTGAGTTCCAGGCTCCGCGCCGGAATACCCGCAACACGCACGGCACCGGCTGCACCCTGTCCTCGGCCATCGCGGCGGGTCTGGCCCGAGGGTTGGCGCTGCAGGACGCGGTTGCCGAGGCGCATGGCTATCTGCAAGGCGCGATTTCAGAGGCCGACCGGCTGAAAGTCGGGCAGGGGCACGGGCCGGTGCATCACTTCTACCGGGTCTGGGCCGCGTGACGCTGTTTTCCGTCATAGGCGCCGGCGTGGCCGGTCTGGCGGTGGCGACCGAACTGGTCGCCCGTGGCGCCAGGGTGCAGGTGTTCGACCCCGGCGGCCCGCCGGGGCCGCATGGCTGTTCGTGGTGGGCCGGAGGCATGCTGGCGCCCTGGTGCGAGTACGAAAACGCCGAGGAACCGGTGTTGCGTTTGGGCCGACAGGCGATCGATTGGTGGGCGGACAGAACCGAGGTCACGCGGCGCGGAACGCTGGTGGTTGCCGGCACCCGCGACCTGCCCGACCTGCGCCGCTTCGCGCGCCGGACCGAAGGGTTCTCTGAGGTCGGACAGGCCGAAATCAAAGAGTTAGAGCCTGATTTTCAGAAATTCGGTACGGGACTTTTCTTTGCGGACGAAGCGCATCTCGATCCCCGCAAGGCCATGCAGGATCTCTATCGCGGCCTGATGGACAAGGGCGTTGCGTTCCACCGCAAATTCGCGCCTTCGGGGCTTGCGAGCGCCATCGACTGCCGGGGTTTGCATGCCCGCGACCTGCTCCACGATCTGCGCGGGGTGAAGGGCGAGATGCTGGTGATCCGCTGTCCGGACGTGACCCTTACGCGGCCGGTGCGCCTGTTGCATCCGCGCATCCCGCTTTACATCGTGCCGCGCGGCAAGGGTATCTACATGCTGGGCGCCACGATGATCGAAAGCGAGGACAGTGGCCGCATCACCGCCCGGTCGATGCTGGAACTGCTCAGCGCCGCATACGCGTTGAACCCCGCCTTCGGCGAGGCCGAGGTGCTGGAGATCGGCGTCGATCTGCGCCCGGCCTTCCCGGACAATCTGCCGCGGATCCGGCGGCTTGGGCGGGTGATCCATGCCAACGGGCTATACCGCCACGGCTACCTACTGGCGCCCGCGCTGGCGCAGGGGGTGGCCGATCTGGCGCTGGAGAACAGACATTCGGAGATGGTCGATGAAGATCGTGCTTAACGGGGAAACCACGGAAATTCGCGCCGAAACCCTGTCGGACCTGCTTGCGGAATGCGAATTCCCGGGCCGGGTCGCCACCGCGGTGAACGAGGAATTCGTGCCGGCACCGCTGCGGAACGGCCACAGGCTGAAGGACGGCGACCGCGTCGAGGTGCTGGCGCCGATGCAGGGGGGGTGAGGATGAAGCGTTTCTATGGAACCGAATTGCCGAACCCGCTGATGCTGGGCACCGCGCAATATCCCAGCCCGGCGATCCTGGAGCGTACGTTTCGCGAAAGCGGCGCCGGGGTCGCCACCGTTTCGCTGCGCCGCGAGGGGGCCGGCGGCGCCGGGCAGACTTTTTGGGCGATGATCCGGGATCTGGGCGTTCAGGTCCTTCCGAACACGGCCGGCTGCCACACGGTCAAGGAGGCGGTGACGACCGCCCACATGGCGCGCGAGGTGTTCGGCACGCCGTGGATCAAGTTGGAAGTGATCGGCCATACCGACAGCCTGCAACCGGACGTGTTCCAACTGGTCGAGGCCGCGCGCATCCTGACCGGCGAGGGGTTTCAGGTCTTTCCCTACACGACTGAGGATCTGGTGGTGGGCGAACGGCTGCTGGCGGCGGGCTGCGAGGTGCTGATGCCCTGGGGCGCGCCGATCGGGTCAGGGCGCGGCCTGAGCAACGAATACGCCCTGCGCGCGATGCGGGCCGAGTTTCCCGACGTGCCGCTGGTGGTCGATGCCGGGATCGGCCTGCCCAGCCATGCGGCCCATGCGATGGAGCTGGGCTATGACGCCGTGCTTCTGAACACGGCGGTGGCCCGCGCGGGCGATCCGGTGGCGATGGCCCGGGCGATGGCGCTGGCGGTCGAGGCCGGGCAACTGGCGCATCGGGCCGACCCGATCGAGCCGCGCGACATGGCCACGCCTTCGACCCCCGTCATCGGAAAGGCGTTCCTGTCATGACGCTGGACCGGTTCTATCCCATCTTCGACCATTCCGACTGGCTGCGGCGGATGCTGCCGCTGGGGGTCCGGCTGGTTCAGTTGCGCATCAAGGATCAGTCGCAGAAGGCAGTCGATGAACAGATCGCCGCCTCGCGCGACCTTTGCCGCCGGCATGGCGCGGTGCTGGTGGTCAACGACCACTGGCAGTCTGCGATCGACGCCGGTTGCGACTGGGTCCACCTGGGACAGGAGGATCTGGACGAGGCCGATCTGAAGGCGATCCGCAAGGCGGGCCTGAAACTGGGCGTATCCACCCATGACGACGATGAGCTTGAGCGGGTCTTGTGCATCGCGCCCGATTACGTGGCCCTTGGACCGGTCTATCCGACCATTCTGAAAAAGATGAAATGGCATCAGCAGGGCCTGCCGCGCGTCACCGAGTGGAAGCGGCGCGTGGGCGAATTACCATTGGTGGGCATCGGCGGCATGAGCGTCGAGCGCGCGCCCGGCGTGCTGGAGGCGGGGGCGGATATCGTGTCGGTCGTCACCGACATCACGCTGAACCCGGACCCAGAGGCGCGGGTCCGCGAGTGGATCGAGGTCACGCGATGAGCCGGTATTCCCGCCAGATGATTCTGCCGGAGGTCGGAGCAGGCGGGCAGGACCGCCTTGCCGCCGCCCGGGTGCTAATCGTCGGCGCGGGCGGTTTGGCGGCACCGGTTCTGCCCTTGCTGGCGGGCGCAGGGGTGGGGCATCTGACGATCGTCGATGGCGACACGGTAGACGTCAGCAACCTGCATCGCCAAACCCTGTTCACCGAAGAGGATTGCGGTCAGCTCAAGGCGCATGTGGCCGCCGATCGGTGCCGAAGGATCAACGGCGACATCCGTGTCGAGGCGCGATATCAGGCTCTGACACCGGCGAATGCGCCCGATCTGGTGACCGGCGCGGATCTGGTCCTGGACTGTGCCGACAGCTACGCGGCAAGCTATGTTCTCAGCGATACCTGCCTGGTGCTGGGCAAGCCGCTTGTCAGCGCGTCGGTGCTGGGCCTGTCGGGATATGTCGGCGGGTTCTGCGGTCCGGCCCCGTCGCTGCGCGCGGTTTTTCCGGACGCGCCCGACAGCGGCGCCAGTTGCGCCAGCGCCGGAGTGCTCGGCCCGGTCGTGGGCATCATCGGCGCGACGCAGGCGCAGATGGCGCTGGCCGTGCTGCTGGGGCTGACGCCGTCGCCGCTGGGCCAGTTGGTGCGGTTCGACGGCCGCACCCTGCGCACCACGGGCTTCCGGTTCGACGCGGCCACGGAGCCGGAAACGGCATTCCGCTTTGCCGCGCCGACGCAGCTGTCGGAGCGTGATCTGATCGTCGAATTGCGGGACGAGGCCGAAGCGCCCGAGGCGGTCCACCCCGGCGCCCGGCGCATCGCGCCCGAGCAACTGGCAAATCACCTGCCGGATCCGACCACCCGGCTGGCGCTGTGCTGCGCCACCGGCCTGCGCGCCTGGCGCACGGCCGAACGCATTCAAACCGAATGGCCCGGCGAGATCGTTCTCGTCGCCGCCGCAACCTCATGACAAGGGAAACGCGCACCATGAGAAACATCATCGCCGCCATCGCCATGCTGGCCGCCGCGCCGGCCATGGCCCAGGACAAGATGACCGTCCTGCTGGACTGGTTCATCAACCCCGACCACGGCCCGATCATCGTGGCGCAGGAGAACGGCTATTTCGCCGAACAGGGGCTTGAGGTCGAGATCGTGCCGCCCGCCGATCCCTCGGCCCCGCCGCGATTGGTGGCTGCCGGTCAGGCCGATCTGGCGGTGTCCTACCAGCCGCAGCTGCACCTGCAGATCCACGAGGGCCTGCCGCTGAAACGCGTGGGCACGCTGGTCGCCACGCCGCTGAACTGTCTGCTGGTGCTCGAGGACGGCCCGATCAAGTCGCTGGCGGATCTCAAGGGCAAGAAGATCGGCTTTTCGGTTGCCGGCGTCGAAGAGGCGATCCTGACCGCCATGCTGGGCCAGCACGGCATCACCCTCGACGATATCGAGATGATCAACGTCAACTTCTCGCTCTCGCCCGCGCTGATGTCGGGACAGGTGGATGCGGTGATCGGCGCATTCCGCAATTTCGAACTGAACCAGATGGACATCGAGGGCGTCCCCGGCCGCTGCTTCTACATCGAGGAAGAGGGCGTGCCGTCCTATGACGAGCTGATCTACGTCGCCAACCCCGACACCATGGATGTCGACAAGGTGGCGCGTTTCCTTGCTGCCACCGAGAAGGCGACCCAGTACATCATCAACAACCCGGACCAAAGCTGGGAGATCTTCGCGGCCACATCGACCGAATTGCAGGACGAACTGAACGCCCGCGCCTGGGTCGATACCCTGCCGCGTTTTGCGCTGCGTCCCGCCGCATTCGACGCGGGGCGCTATGCCCGGTTCGAGGCCTTTCTCAAGGACAGCGGCCTGATCGACAGCATCAACCCTGTCGATGCCATCGCAATCGACGTGACGGCGCAATGAACACGGTTGATCATGTCGGCGCCTTCGATCGGCCGTTCAGCCCGGCGGCGGGTTATGGCCGCGGCTTCGCCCTGATGCGCGACGCCGCGGGCGACGCGTGGCGGCGCTATACCCGCCACGCCTTCGTCGAGGGGCTGAAGGACGGCACGTTGCCGCGCGAAACGTTCCTGCACTATCTGCGCCAGGACTACGTGTTCCTGATCCATTTCTCGCGCGCCTGGGCCCTGGCCGTGGTGAAATCGGAGACCCATGCCGAGATGCTGACGGCGGTCGGTACGGTCAACGCGCTGGTGGCCGAAGAAATGCAGCTTCATGTCGGCATCTGCGAAGCGGCGGGTATCTCGCAGGAGGACCTGTTCGCGACGCCCGAACGGGCCGAGAACCTGGCCTATACCCGCTTCGTGCTGGAGGCGGGCTATAGCGGCGATCTGTTGGATCTGCTGGCCGCGCTTGCGCCCTGCGTTCTGGGCTATGGCGAGATCGGCGTGAGGCTGGGGGCGGAATCGGGGTCCGACACCTATCGCGGCTGGATCAACACCTATGCCGGCGAGGAGTATCAGGCCGCATGCCGGGCCGTGGGCGGCCTGCTGGATTCGGCTCTGACACGGCGGCTTGGGGCGGATTTCGTGGCGTCACCACGATGGGAGCGTCTCTGCCGGACGTTCCGGACCGCCACGGAGCTTGAGGTGAATTTCTGGCAGATGGGCCTGACCCCGTGACACCGGCCCCCGGCATAACGCTCGAAGGGCGGGCCACCATCGATGGCGACCTGCTTTTCGCGCCGTTGACCCTGTCCATGGCGGCGGGAAAATGGACCTGCCTGCTGGGTGGTTCCGGCGTCGGCAAGTCCACGGTGCTGCGCCTGATCGCGGGCTTGGCGACCGGCGCCGAGTTCGACGGCCGGATCGCAGCGACGGACGGGGCGGAGGTGATCCCGCGCGTGGGCTACATGGCGCAGGACGATCTGCTGCTGCCCTGGGCGACGGTCACGCAGAACGTCGCGCTGGGCGCGCGGCTGCGGGGCGAACGGCCAGACGAGGCCCGCCTGTCCGGGCTGCTGGAACGGGTCCGCCTTGCCGATCACGCGGACAAGAAGCCCGACGAACTGTCGGGCGGACAGCGGCAACGCGTGGCCCTGGCGCGGACCCTGATGGAAGACAAGCCCATCATCCTGCTGGACGAGCCGTTCTCGGCGCTCGACGCGCGCACGCGGGCCGACATGCAGGATCTGGCGGTGGAACTGCTGGCAGGCCGCACGGTGCTTCTGGTTACCCACGATCCGGGCGAGGCGGCGCGCCTCGGCCATTCCATCGTGGTGATGACGCAGATGGGCCTGACCGACTGCGCGCCACCGGCGCAGAAGCCGCCGCGCCGGGTGGACGACCTTGAAACACTGGCGACCCAGGGCGCGCTTTTGCGCCTGCTGCGCGAGGAAGCGGCATGAGATATCTTCCCGCCCTGGCCGCCACCGCCTTTGCGCTTGCCCTGTGGCAGGCGGTGGTCACCCTGACGGGCCTGCCGCGGTTCATCCTGCCGGGCCCGGTGCCGGTGGCCGAAGCCTGGTGGCAGAACCGCGCGGTGATCGCCGAGCACACGATGATCACCGCGATCGAGGTTCTGATCGGCCTTGCGCTGGGGTCGATGCTGGGTTTCGTGACGGCGATCCAGCTTGCGACCTCGCGCGTCGCGCGGGTGCTGGTGCAGCCGATGCTGGTGTTCACGCAGGCGCTGCCGGTCTTTGCGCTGGCGCCGATCCTGACCCTGTGGCTGGGCTACGGGCTGTGGTCCAAGATCGCCATGGCGGTGCTGATCATCTATTTCCCGGTCACTTCGTCCTTCTTCGACGGGCTGATGCGGACGCCGCGGGGCTTTCTGGATCTGGCGCAGACGATGCAGGCGAAGAAACGGGCGATCCTCTGGCACATCCGCGTTCCGGCCGCGCTGCCGTCGCTGGCCTCGGGCCTGCGCCTGGCCGCCGTCTATGCGCCGATCGGCGCGGTGATCGGCGAGTGGGTCGGTGCATCGAAGGGATTGGGGTACCTGATGCTGCTGGCCAATGGCCGCGCCAAGACCGACCTGATGTTCGCCGCCATGCTGACGCTGGGCGTGTTCTCGGTTCTGCTGCATCTCGCGGTAAGGCTGGCGACGAAGCGGATGGCGGGTGAACGGCGTTAACTGTCCGGAAACCGATTCGGGGCGAGGCTGCGGCCATGACCCAGGATGCTTTTGCCGAAGCCCCGATGCTGTTCGACACCGACGAAGCGCCGGCCATGCCGCTGCCGTCGGGACGGTTGCCGTCCTACATCCAGGACCACCGGAAACGGCTGCGCGAGCGGTTCATGTCCGGCGGGGCGTCGGCGATGCCGGATTACGAGCTGCTGGAGCTTGTCCTGTTCCGCTCGATCCCCCGGCAGGACGTGAAACCGCTGGCGCGGCGGCTGATGGACGAATTCGGGGACTTCAATCGGGTTCTGACGGCACCGGCAGACCGGTTGCAGGCCATCAAGGGCGTCGGCGAATCCGTCGTCACCGATTTGAAGATCCTCGAGGCCTGCGCGCACCGAATGGCGCGGGCGCGGGTGATGCAGCGGCAGGTGATCTCCAGCTGGGACGCCCTGCTGGACTATTGCCACACGACCATGGCGCATCGCGAGACCGAGCAGTTCCGGGTCTTTTTCCTGGACCGCAAGAACGTTCTCATCGCGGATGAGGAGCAGGCGCGCGGCACCGTGGATCACGTGCCGGTCTATCCGCGCGAGGTGGCCAAGCGGGCGCTGGAACTGAACGCTTCGGCCCTGATCCTGGTGCACAACCACCCTTCGGGGGATCCGACACCGTCGCAGTCGGACATCGACATGACCAACCGCATACAGGATGCCTGTTCCGCGCTGGGTTTGACCCTGCACGATCACCTGATCATCGGGAAATCCGCCGAACTCAGTTTCCGGTCGGCGGGGTATCTGTGACGGATGGGCGGTCAGCGGACCCAGACCTCGACCCGGCGGTTCACCTGCCGGCCCCAGTCGCTGTCGTCGCAGGCCATCGGAAGCGCCTCGCCAAAGGCTTCGACACCGATTTCGACGCTTTCGGGCAGGGCGGTCTCGACCGCCGCCAGCACCGCGTCGCGCACGGCCTCGGCCCGCCGCTGGGCAATTCGCGCGTTGCCGTCGGCCTGGCCCTCGCCGTCGCTGAAGCCGACGAAATACAGCTTTCGGGCGTCGTACACTCCGGTTTCCAGCGCCTCGGCAAGCTGCAGGATGTTTGAGCGCGACTGCGCATCCGGCCGGGAGGAGCCGGTTTCGAACCGGAACGAGGTGGTGAGGCGCGCCATCGGCGCCAGCGTGTTCACCAACCGCTGCATTTCGGTCAGATCGACCTCTTCGCCGGCGGCGGCGATGGCGTTGGCCAGCCGGTCGCCCTGAACGCCCAGACGGATGGTTTCGGGCGATTGATCCACGAATCCGGCGCCCCGGATCACGCTTTGAGCCTCGGCGCTTCGGGTGAAAGCAAGAAAGTCGCGTGCGATCTTGGGCAGGCGGCGCGCCGGCAGATACAGGAACATGGGCGAGGTCAGGGGATAATCCTCGGTCTTGATCGTCCAGCGAGAGGCCGAAAGCGCAAAGCCGCATGGGCCGGTCAGGGCGAGCGCCCGCGCGACCCCGGTTTCGGCAAAGCTCGCGAGGCCGATGGCGAAGGGATCCGCCGCGACCGCCCGGGCAACCTGGCTGCTGCGCGCGTGGCGGGTCACGGTCGCGGCCAATGACTTGCCGGCGGGTTCCAGCAGGCGATCCTCGACCGCCTGCGACAGACCGGCGCCGGCGGCGGGCAGATGCAAGGCGATCGGCGCGTCCGGCCCCTGCAGTTCGGACCAGTTGGCGATTTCGCCGGCAAAGACGCGGGCGAGATCGGCGGCGGAAATGCCCTGGATCGGGTTTTCCTGCGCGACCACGGGCACGATGGCATCCAGCGCCAGGACACGGCTGCGGTTGGCCTCGGCCAGATCGCCCATCCCGGCGTCAAAGGCGTCGGACCGCTCGGGCGTGCGGATCTCGCGCATGGCCATCACCACATCCGCATCATGCGACAGCAGATCGGCAAAGCCTTGATCGGTGTCGGAGGCGTGGATGGTGAACCGCGCCAGCGGCAGCGCGCGCCGTGGCTGGTGCAGGCTGAAAACGGTGCGGGTGCCGGTCAATGCCTCGCGCCGGACATGCATTCCCCGTTGCTGCGCGAAGGCTTCGATCAGGGCGGGCAAAAGCACCTCGGCCATGGTGGAGGAGCCGGACAGCCTGATCTCGGCAACGTGGTCGGTGAGGCTGGGGCAGCCCGGCCCGTCGCAGCTCACGCCCGAGGCATCCACGGTCAATTCTCCGAATTGCGTCCGGATTCGGTAGAACTCGCCGTCAAAGCCCAGCAGAAAACCGGAAACCTCGACCTTGCCGTCGCGCGACGTCAGCGTGGTATCCTGTGCGAGCGCCCATGACGCCGAGACGAACAGAGTGAGCGCGGCGCAAGCGGCCGCACGGAGCCAAGTCATGGGGAACCCGAAATTGCCTGCGTTCTATTTTGCGGCGATCTTCAGGTCTTGGACGAGATTATTCAACACCAGAAATTCGCCCGTCTCGCCGCAATCCGGCATGGCCAGGGTCAGATCGCGCAGCCGCAAGGCGGAGTTCCCGCGCAGTTCCAGCGATTGCGCGCTGATGTCCCGGCCGCAGTTGCTGGCCGTCACTTCCGCTTCGAGCGTCAATGCCACGCTGCCCGACTTGCGGGCCTTGTCCGACGGAAAGGAATAGACCTCGGCCACCTGCGATGCCGGAACATCGTTCCGGCCCAGATGCGTGACCCGGCCCATGCCGCTGGCCCCCGCATCGGCCCAGACATGGCCGTCCTCGCCGTAGCTGGCGCCGAACTCGAGCGCGTGGATCTGGAACCCGGCATCCCCGGCCCATTGAAGCGCGATGCGGTCATAGGCGCCAAGGTCCTGAACGCGGGTCGCGGCGACCGCGCCGTTGCCGTCGTCAAGGGCCACGACGAACACCGCGCTTTCAGTGAGAGCCGGGATCGTGATGTCGAGACGGCCTTCCGGGTCCGTGGTCTCGGTGAAGGCCAGGCCGCTGTGATGCACCGTCACCCGCTGGTTCTTGTGGCATGGCGCGCTGACCGAAAGATCGGCGCTGGCCATCGGCGCCGCGGTTGCGGTGGCGGAGACCCGGCAATTGGCGCGGTCGGCAGGACCGGGCAGTTGCGGGGGAATACGCTTGCTGACGTCGATTGCGCCTTTCTGTTCGGGTTCCGGCGCCAATGACGACGTCAGGGTGATATCCCGCAGATCGGTCAGAACGGTCACTTCCACGTCCGTGACTTCCAGGGACGCCGATGCCACATCTACCGAAGCGGAATCCAGGGATGCGGGACCCGAGGCGCCGTTCTGCATCAGATAGCCAATGCCCAATGCGCAGCCGAGCGTGCCGCCTATCGTCAGAATATTTCCAAAGTTCATCATCACACCCACCCCAGTCGCAGGAGGAATTGTGACGATCCGAGAAAAAGGCGGCCAATATGTGGCCGCCTTTGGGAGTCATTGTGTCACTCGCCTTTTGGTTGATCAGGCCAGGCGTCCGTGGCAGTGCTTGAACTTCTTGCCCGACCCGCAGGGGCACCTGTCGTTGCGCGAGGGATTGCCCCAGGTGTTCGGGTCGTCTTCAACGAACCCCGGCAGCGGATCGCCGGACGCCTCGGCTTCGGCGGCGGCTTCGGCCTGTTCGCCGGCCTTCTGCATCTGCGCCTGCTGCGCGGCGATCTGGGCCAGCATCTGCCGCTGCTCTTCCTCGGTCAGCGGCCGCACGCGGGCCAGTTGCTGTGTCACGGTTTCGCGCAGGCTGTCGAGCATGTTCTCGAACAGCTGGAAGCTTTCGTTCTTGTATTCGTTCAGCGGATCGCGCTGGGCGTAGCCGCGGAAACCCACCACCGAGCGCAGGTGTTCCAGCGTCAGCAGGTGTTCGCGCCATTTGGTGTCGATGGTCTGCAGCAGCACCTGCTTTTCGATGTTGCGCATGTTCTCGGGGCCGAAATCGACGGCCTTTCTGGCCATCATCTCGTCCGCGGCCTTGATCAGCCGCTCGCGGATTGCGTCGTCATCGACGCCTTCCTCGGCGGCCCAGTCCGCCACCGGCACATCCACGCCCAGCTTTTCGACGACCGCGACATGCAGTCCTTCGGTGTCCCACTGGTCGGCATAGGTCTTGGGCGGCATGTACTGGTCGATCAGGTCGTCGATGACCTGTTCGCGCATGTCCGACACGATCTCGGACAGGTCCTCCGCCGACATGATCTCGCGGCGCTGGCTGAAGATGACCTTGCGCTGGTCGTTCATCACGTCGTCGAATTTCAGAACGTTCTTGCGCATGTCGAAGTTGCGGCCTTCGACCTTGGCCTGCGCGCGTTCCAGCGACTTGTTGACCCAGGGGTGAATGATGGCCTCGCCTTCCTGCATGCCCAGGGTGGTCAGCACCTTGTCCAGACGTTCCGAGCCGAAGATGCGCATCAGGTCGTCTTCGAGGCTCAGGTAGAACACGGTGCGACCGGGATCGCCCTGGCGCCCCGAACGGCCGCGCAGCTGGTTGTCGATGCGGCGGCTTTCGTGACGTTCCGAGGCCATGACGAACAGGCCGCCGGCTTCGAGCACCTTCTGCTTCTCCTCGGCATGGCGCGCCTCTTCTGCGGCCCGCAATTCCGCCGGGTCGGCCTCAGGGTTCGCGGCGATGGCTTCGAGAACCTTCAACTCGACATTGCCGCCCAACTGGATGTCGGTGCCGCGGCCGGCCATGTTGGTGGCGATGGTCACCGCGCCCAGGCGACCCGCATCGGCGACGATCTGGGCTTCCTGCTCGTGCTGGCGGGCGTTGAGGACGTTGTGCTTGATCCCCTCCTTGCCCAGCATCTGGCTGAGCATCTCGGATTTCTCGATCGAGGTGGTGCCCACCAGGACCGGCTGGCCCTTTTCGTTGGCCTTCTTGATCTCCTTGATCATCGCGCCGTATTTCTCGACAGCCGTGCGGTAGACCTGATCGTCCTCGTCCAGTCGGGCGATCGGCTTGTTGGTCGGAACCTCGACCACGCCCAGTCCGTAGATCTCGCTGAATTCCTCGGCTTCGGTCAGGGCCGTCCCGGTCATGCCGGAAAGCTTGTCGTAGAGCCGGAAGTAGTTCTGGAACGTGACGCTGGCCAGGGTGACGTTCTCGGGCTGGATCGCCACGCCCTCCTTGGCTTCGATAGCCTGATGCAGACCGTCGGACAGGCGGCGGCCGGGCATCATCCGGCCGGTGAACTCGTCGATCAGCACCACGTTGCCGTCGCGCACGATGTAGTCCTTGTCGCGCTGGAACAGCTTGTGCGCGCGCAGGCCCTGGTTGACGTGATGCACGACGGTGGTGCTTTCGGGATCGTAGAGGGAATGGCCCTCGGGCAGCAGCCCTTGCGTGAGGAGCTGCTGTTCGAGGAACTCGTTGCCTTCGTCCGTGAAGGTCACGCTGCGGGATTTCTCGTCGAGCGTGAAGTGATCGTCGTGCAGCGACGGGATCACCTTGTCGATCGCGACATAGAGATCCGACCGGTCCTGCGACGGGCCCGAGATGATCAGGGGCGTCCGCGCCTCGTCGATCAGGATCGAGTCCACCTCGTCCACGATCGCGAAGTTGTGGTGCTTCTGGTAGACCTCGTTCAGGTCCGACTTCATGTTGTCGCGCAGATAGTCGAAGCCCAGTTCGTTGTTGGTGGCATAGGTGACGTCGCAGGAATAGGCGGCCATCTTTTCCGCGTCGGGCTGGCCGGAATAGATGACACCGGTCGTCATGCCCAGAATGCCGAACACCTTGCCCATCCATTCGGCGTCGCGCTTGGCCAGGTATTCGTTCACCGTCACCACATGCACGCCCTTGCCGGTGAGCGTGTTCAGGTAGGCGGGGAAGGTGGCGACCAGCGTCTTGCCTTCGCCCGTCTTCATTTCCGAGATGTTGCCCTGATGCAGGAAGATGCCGCCCATCAGCTGCACGTCAAAGGCGCGCAGGCCCAGCGCCCGCTTGGCCCCTTCGCGCACGTTGGCGAAGGCCTCAGGCAAAAGGTCGTCCAGTCTCTCGCCATCGAGCGCCCGCGTGCGCAGTTCCTCGGTCTTGGCTTTCAGGCCGTCATCCGTAAGCTTCTCGAACTCCGCTTCCAATGCGTTGATCTTTTCGACCAGCGGGCGGGTCGCCTTGATCTTGCGGTCGTTCGGCGTTCCGAACACCTTTTTGGCGAGCGTTCCGAGTCCCAGCATGTTCACTCCAGCGGATCAGTTCGTGTCGAGGTTCCGACAGGCTTGCCCGCCCAGCGCACAACCCATAGATACGGGGGGTGAAAGGCGGTCCTGTCCAAGGCTTCAAGCGATGTAAGCGGCAGGCCATAGAGTGTCAACGCCGCGCCCGGTCGCGGCCTGAGAATAGGATGAATCAATGCCCAAAGGCTTCACTTTTCTGCCATCGCTGGCGCTTGCCATCGGGATGGCCCTGCCGCTGGCCGCCGAGACCAACGCCGACGCCGACACGGTGGTGGCCCGCGTGAACGGGGACGAGATCACTTTGGGTCACATGATCATCGCCCGCGCCTCCCTGCCGCCGCAATATCAGGAGATCGAAGACAAGGTTCTTTATGACGCCATTCTGGACCAGCTCATCCAGCAGAGCCTGCTGAAACAGGTTCAGGGCGGCGAGATGCCGAAACATGTGGCGCTGGCGCTGGAGAACGAGTCGCGGTCGTTGCTGGCGGCGGAGACGATCGAAGCCATCCTGCGCGAGGCCCTGACCGAAGAGGCGCTGCAGGCCGCCTATGACGAGAAATACGCGGACGGTTTCGGCGGCGACGAATACAATGCGTCGCACATCCTGGTCGAGACCGAAGAGGAAGCCAAGGCGATCAAGGCCGATCTGGACGGCGGCGCCGATTTCGCCGAAACCGCCAAGGAGAAATCCACCGGCCCGTCCGGCCCGAACGGCGGCGAGCTGGGCTGGTTCGGCTTGGGCGCGATGGTGCCCGAATTCGAACAGGCGGTCGTGGCGCTTGAAAAAGGGCAGATCTCGGAACCGGTTCAAACCCAGTTCGGTTGGCACGTGGTGATCCTGAACGACAAGCGCAAGGCCACGGCCCCCGAGCTGGAGCAGGTGCGCGGCGAACTTGCCCAGCAACTCCAGCAAGAGGCCATCCAGGCGCGCGTGGACGAGCTGACCAAGGCAGGCGAGATCGAGCGCCCGGAACTGGAAGGGGTCGGCCCCGAAGTACTGCGGCAGCTGGATCTGGTTCAGGAGTGAGGCCGGATGGCTAAGATTACCAAGGTGTCTCCGCTGGCTCCGGCCGGCTTTCCCGATCTGCCCGTGATCGACGGCGTGCGCTTCGCCACCGTGGCGGCGGGTGTGCGCTATCAGGGCCGGACGGATGTGATGCTGGCCGTGATGGACCCGGGCACATCGGTGGCCGGCGTGTTCACGCGATCGGCCACCCGCTCGGCGCCGGTGCTGGATTGCCAGGCCAAGATCGGCGGACCCAGCGACGGTGCGGCGGCGATCCTGGTGAACTCGGGCAACGCCAACGCCTTTACCGGGCATCATGGCCAGACTTCGGTGGCCAAGGTGACCAGGGCCGTTTCGGCCGCGACCGGCGTGCCGGTCGAACGGGTTTTCACGTCGTCCACCGGGGTGATCGGCGAGCCGCTGCCGCATGAACGCATCGTGGCCAAGCTGGACGACCTGAATGCCGCCCTGAAGGCGGATGCGCTGAAAGAGGCGGCGCAGGCCATCATGACCACTGACACCTTCCCCAAGGGCGCCAGCGCCCGGGTCGAGATCGGCGGCAAGACGGTTTCCATTTCGGGGATCGCCAAGGGATCCGGCATGATCGCGCCGGACATGGCGACGATGCTGGTCTACATCTTCACCGACGCCCGGGTCGAGCAGGGCGCGCTGCAGCAGTTGCTGGGCGAGCTCACCGACCGTACCTTCAACTGCATCACGGTCGACAGCGACACTTCGACATCGGATACGCTGCTGATGGGCGCGACCGGGGCGTCAGGGGTGGATGCGACCGGGAACGCCGCCTTTGCCGAGGCGCTTGAGGCGGTGATGCTGGATCTGGCGCAACAGGTGGTGAAAGACGGCGAGGGCGCCACGAAATTCGTCGAAATCCGCGTGACCGGCGCGGCTTCGGATGCCGACGCAAAGGCGCACGGGCTCGCCATCGCCAATTCGCCGCTGATCAAGACCGCCATTGCGGGCGAGGATCCGAACTGGGGCCGGGTGGTGATGGCGATCGGCAAATCCGGCGCCGCGGCCGACCGGGACAGGCTGAGCATCTCGTTCGGCGACATACTTGTGGCGGAAAAGGGCTGGGTCAGCCCAAGCTACAGCGAAGCGGACGCCGCCGCCTACATGAAGCGCCAGGACCTGGTTATCGCCGTCGATCTGGGGCTGGGCGAGGGCAGGGCCACCGTCTGGACCTGCGATCTGACCCACGGATACATCGAGATCAACGCGGATTACCGCTCGTGAAGACCGTTCTGGTATCGGCGGTCGCCCTGATCGACGTGGACGGCCGGGTGCTGCTGGCGCAGCGCCCGGAAGGCAAGTCCATGGCCGGTTTGTGGGAGTTTCCGGGCGGAAAGGTGGAACCGGGCGAAACGCCCGAGGCCGCGCTGATCCGCGAACTGGAAGAGGAGCTTGGGATCAACACCTGGGCTTCCTGCCTTGCGCCGCTGACCTTCGCCAGCCACGGCTACGACGACTTCCACCTGCTGATGCCGCTGTTCGCCTGCCGCAAATGGGAGGGCATTCCCCATTCCCGCGAAGGCCAGGCGCTGAAATGGGCGCGCGTTTCCGAACTGCGCGACTACCCGATGCCGCCGGCGGATATTCCGCTGATCCCGATCCTGCGCGACTGGCTCTGACATCGGTTGGCGGGCCGGTTCGGTTCAAGCCGGTTTTTCGGCCCTATCGCATGGCAACTGCAATATCGCTCGACAGTCGCGACAGGGCGACGGCCAGGGCGTTGGAGATCGCCGCAGGCCCTTCGCCCTGAACCGGGGTGCGGATGTCGAAGCGGCGCACGAATTCACGCATGACGCCGTCTGGCGAAGAAACCGCGAATTGTCCGGACAGTTCGAAACTGCCGTCGGCGCGGGCATAGACCTGGTCCACGCGCACATCGACCCTGGCGTCCGGGCCGTCACTCAGGGGCCAGGGCTCCATCGTCACCGAAGCCCCCGTCCGCTCTCCCAGTCCGCGGGCGAGTGCGGCGGTCATGCCGCGCTCGGGGTCGTCGGCCCACAGCGCGTTGCCTTGCGCGTGCAGGGCCCCGTCCGGGGTTTGGGCGATGATCTCGGAGGCCGCGGCATAGGTGGGCAGCGACACCATACGCATCTCGATGGTCCTGGCCTGCACCCGCACGGCCTTTTCGCCCGGAGTCGGGGCGATCAGGTAAAGGGCTTCGTTCGACGCGCAGGCGGGCAGCACGGCGCAGCAAGCCAGAAGGATGAGGTGCGTTTTCATGTCACTTTCCAAAAACAAGGGAATTCGGATTCCGTTCGATCTGGCGGGCCAGCTGCGATATCGCCCGCGCCGCGCTCTTGACTTCGCGCAGGGCGTCCAGCGTCTCGGTATTGAAGCTCGAACTGTCGCCATAGGCCGCGAGAAGGGCTTCGGACTGCGCGACCAGCTGGTCGAGACGGGCGGAGAGTTCAGGCAGGCTTTCGGTGGCCGCGGCCACGGCTTCGGCGGCGTCGCGGGTCGAGGCCATGGTCGCGTTCGCGTTTTCCACAAGCCCGCCCTGCCGCATCTCGCTCAGCGTGGTCTGCACTTCGCCCAGCGCTCCGGTCAGCGCCGCCGGGAGGGCGCGGGCGTCGTCGGTTTCGATCAGCCCGCCGACGCTGTCCATCAGCTGATGCGCGGCCCGGACAAGCTCTTCGGCCTCAAGCGAATTGGCCTTGGCGGTCAACGCTCGGATTTCCTCGACCAGTGCGGGCACGTCTTCGGAGGCGGTCGCGAAGTTGTTCGCGGTCACGTTGACCTGTTCCAGCGCCTCGGCCAGCGTGGCGATCGCCCTGCTTTCGCGCAGCTCGGCAACGGCGCCCTGCAGATCCGCGACCACTGCCCGCAATTCGCCGGGCAGCGCCTGGGTGGCGGGGTTGGCGACCAGGGCCCGCGTCTCCTCCAGCAGCGCGATGGCGGCCGCTGGCGTCTGCCGCGTGCTTTCGGCGGAGGCGAGGCTTTCGATGCTGGCCATGGTGCGGATCGCCTGCTCAAGCAACTCCTCGACCGGCAGGTCGTTGATGCGCTCCAGCACCCCTTCAGCCGTGGCGGTGAAATCGGGCAGATCGGACGGCGCGCTGGGCAGTTCCGGCAGCGGCTCGGCGTTGCGGTCGAAGGCGGCGGGCGCGGCGTCATCGATGCGGACCAGTTCCACGATCAGTTCGGAACTGAACAGGCCCGCCGCCGCAAGCCGCGCGCGCAGGCCGGTGGCGACCGCCTGTTCCAGGAACTCTAGAACTTCGGCCTCGCCGGAACCGGCGGGCAGTCCCAACAGGACCGGGTCCAGCATCAGGTTGGCGACCAGCCGAACCTCGGGAGTTTCCGCCTCGCTGTCCACGATCGCGTTCAGGCTGCTGACCTCGCCGACCCGGATGCCACCGTATTGCACGGCGGCGCCGTTCGTCAGCCCGGCCACGGATTCGTCGAAGGCGACGGCTACGGGCACGCCGCCGGACAGTGTCCGGGCGAAGGCGGTGCGGCGGGCCGTGGCCTCGTCGGGATAGATGTCGAAGACCGCGCCCGCGCCGACCGGGCGGCCGCCGTCGAAGATCGTGTCGAACTCGAGCCCGCCCGCGACCAGCGAGGCGAGGCTGTCCACGTCCAGCGACAAGCCCCCTGCGCCGATCGAGACCGAGAAACCCGACGTGTCCCAGAACCGGGTGGCCGAATTGATGCGCCGGTCATGCGGCGCCTCGATGAAGGCGTCCACCACGATGTTGCTGCCGGTCAGCGTCAGGCGCGGCTGTTCCAGGCGGCCGACCTCGATGCCGCGATAGAGCACCGGCGCGCCTTCGGAGATCAGGCTGCCGTCGTCGGTCCGGAGCGTGATGCGACGCCCGGCGCGCCCGGGCTGCACCAGCGGCGGCCGGTCGGCGCCTTCGAATTGGGTGCGCGGGCTGCCGGCCTGCTGATCCCATGCGCCTTCGATGTAGACGCCGGACAGAACCGTGCTGAGGCCGGAAATGCCGCGCGCGCTGACCTCGGGGCGCACCACCCAGAAGGTGGCGTCCGCGTCCAGGAAGGGAGCGATGTCCTTGTCGATCCGGGCCGAGACAACAACCTGCGAAAGGTCGTCGCCGAAGCCCACCCGCTCGACATGGCCGACGACTACGTCGCGGTAGCGGACCGTGGTTTCGTTCTCGACGATCCCGGCGGCGTTGGCGAAGGTGATGCTGATCAGGACGCCGCGGTCGCTGTAGGCCTTCCAGGCGACCCCCAGCGACACGGCAAGCGCCGCCACCGGGACCAGCCAGACGAAGGACAGGTTCCGCCAGAAGGACGGCCGGGGACCGGAGATCTTCATCTCGGCGGGTTCGGGTTGGCTCATGTGACTTGTACTCGCTCGTTGGCGTTCCAGATCAGGCGCGGATCAAAGCTCTGCGCCGCCAGCATCGTAAATGCAACCGAAAGTGCGAAACTCACCGCCGCGGCGCCGGGATTGATGGCGGCGGCGAAGTCTAGTTGGACAAGGGCCGAGAGAATGGCGACCACGAAGACGTCGATCATCGACCAGCGCCCGATGAACTCGACCACTTCGAAAAGCACCTGCCGCCCGTGGCTGCCGAGCGCCGCGGGCCGGCGGACGGAAACGGCGAGATAGGCAATGGCGATGAATTTCGCGACGGGGATCACGATGCTGGCGACGAAGACGATCAGCCCGACACCATAGGCGCCGTGGCTGAGAAGCTCGACCACGCCGCCGATCAGGGTGTTTTCCGAGGTATGGCCAAGCGTCGTCGTGCGCAGCATCGGGTAGATGTTGGCGGGGACATAGGCGATCAGACCGGCGGCGAGCCAGGCCCAGACCCGCTGCAGGCTGGCCGGGTCGTCGGGCTCGATGGCGCTGCGGCAGCGGACGCAGGTTCTGGCGTCCGGCGGATTGACCCGCCCGCAGGCCCGGCAGCCCACGAAGCCCGCGCCGCGGGCCGTCAGGACCGGCTGCGTTCTTCCAGGGTTTTCCATACCGTCGGCCTGCAAATGTAGTTGTCCTTGATGATGGTGACGACGACGAGCGCCGCAAAGGCCCAGAATGCCGGTCCCAGCTCGACACGCGCCAGACCCGCCACTTTGACGAGCGCGACCGCCACCCCGATGATGAAGATCTCGGCCATCGCCCAGGGCTTGATGCGTTCGGCCCAGCGAAAGGCGGCGATGGCATGGCGGGCGGGGTGCCATCCAAGCGCCATCGGCGCAAGCGCGTAGAGAATGGCCAGGTAGCGCGCCGCCGGCAACAGGACGATCAGAAACGCGACCGCCAGGGACAGCGGCGCCATGAGGCCCGTCGAAAAGGCCAGCACCGCATCCAGCACCGAGGCCCTCTGCGACAGGCCCTGCGCGCTCAGTTCCAGAAACGGGAACAGCACGGCGGCGATCATCAGGATCAGGGCGGTGGCGGCCAGCATGGTGATCCGGGTCATCGCCCCCGACCGCGGCGCGGCCAGCACGGTGCCGCAGCGCGCGCAGCGGGCGGTTCGGTGCGGCGGCACCTCTTGGTCCCTGTGCAGCGCGTCGCAGACGGGACAGGCGGTCAGCATGGTGGGGTCGATGGTCGTCGCGCTGCTCATTCCGTCATGTCCCGGGCGGCCTTGCGCACGGCGCCGCTTTCGTTGTTCACGGTGGATCTAGTGTCCGGCACTGCGCTAGCAAGATGCGGCGGCCGAGGGCAAGGCTTCTTTGCTTACCCGTCTGTAGTTGACAAAGGCGTTGGCGCTCATCACGACGAAGAAACTGTCCATGTCGATCAGGACGAATCCCCTCTCCAGCAACGCCCTGCCCAGGGCAGTGACATCCTCTTCATACAGCCTGCGGCGTCCGAGCAGTTCCCTGAGCAGTTTCTGCGGAATTCTGTAGCGGCCGGATGGTTTCCCTCCGAATTCCTCGCCATAAAGTCTGGCAAGCACGTCAGCAGCGGCTTCGTAGCTGGACACCTGGATACCTTGTGGTAGTTTTTTGTCTATAGACAAAAAATTATCACGTATATAAGTCGGCGGCAACCTGAATGAGCGATGATGCCATGAACGAGACGCAAACTCCGCCAATGGAAAGCGGCGACCTTTCCCAGCGCATCAAGGATGCCGTGGGCGCAGGCGATGCCGAGCGTCTGGCCGGGCTGCTGGATCCGCTGCCCAGCAGCGAGGCGCTGCGCGAACTGCTGATGCTGGTGCCGGACGAACGGGACCGGGTGCTTGAGCTCGTCCCGGTCGAACTGGCCGCGGAGCTGGTCGAGGAAGCGCCCAACGAAATGGCGGTTGAGCTGGTCGAGCGGCTGGAGCCTGAGCGGGCGGCGGAAATCCTCGAAGAGCTGGTGTCGGACATTCAGGCCGACGTGATCGGCGAGCTGGACGAGGAAGACGCCGAAGCCATCCTGTCCGAAATGGACGAACAGGAGGCCGCAGATGTCCGCCGCCTGTCCACCTATGCGGACGATACCGCCGGCGGCCTGATGATGTCCGAGGTCTTTCGGTTCACCGATACCCAGACCGTCGGAAAGGTGCTGCGTGAACTGGCTGCCGAGGACGAGGACTTCGAACAGTATCGCGGTCAGCATCCCTGCATCGTGGACCAGAACAACAGGCCGGTGGGCGTCGTTTCGCTGCGCGGACTTCTGACCGCGAAGCGCAGCGAGCTGTTGACCTCGATCATGGTGCCGCCACTGACCGTGCCGGTCGACATGCCGCTTGAGCAGCTCGAGGACATATTTGACGAAAACCCGTTCCTCAGCGTGCCGGTGGTCGATGCCGATGGCGTCCTCGTCGGCGTCGTGATGCGCTCGGCCTTCACCGATGCGCTGCTGGAGCGGTCGGAAAGCGAAAGCCTGAAACGGCAGGGCGTCGTCGGTGACGAGCTGCGGTCGATGCCGCTCTGGCTGCGGTCGCGCCGGCGTCTGGCGTGGCTGGCCGCCAACATCGTTCTGAACATCATCGCGGCCAGCGTGATCTCGGCCTACGAGGAAACCCTGGCGGCGGTCATCGCGCTGGCCATATTCCTGCCGATGGTGTCGGACATGAGCGGCTGTTCGGGCAACCAGGCGGTCGGCGTGACCATGCGCGAGCTGAGCCTGGGGCTGGTCCGTCCCATCGACGCCTTCCGGGTCTGGGTCAAGGAGGTTTCGGTCGGCGTCATCAACGGCATCGCGCTGGGCATCCTGATCGGGCTGGTGGCCTGGTTGTGGAAGGGAAACCCGGCGCTGGGCATCGTGATCGGCCTGGCGCTGGCGCTCAACACGGTGCTGGCCGTGTCGATCGGCGGCGTCGTGCCGCTGATGCTCAAGCGCATGGGCCAGGACCCGGCCGCCGCAAGCGGCCCGCTTCTGACCACGATCACCGACATGGCGGGCTTTTTCTTCGTGCTCAGCCTCGCGACACTGATGATGCCATGGCTGATTTCATGACCGACAGACGGAAATTGGTGAAACCGCTGAAAACCTTGCCGACGATCATCGGCTGGATGGAATATGTCGATCTTCCGGACCTGCCGCTGCACGACATCAAGGCCAAGATCGACACCGGCGCGCGCACCTCGGCGCTGCATGCCGAGGATATCCGGCGGTTCACGCGCGACGGGCACGTTTGGGTGTCCTTCCGGACGGAATCGACCGATGGCGGCCCGGACGTGTGGATCGAAGCGCCGGTGAAGGAAAAGCGGAACATCAAGAACACCAGCGGCGTTCCCGAGAACCGGATCGTGATCCGCACGACCTTCCGGCTGGGCGATCAGTCCTGGCCCGTGGATCTTTCACTGACCGATCGCAAAAACATGACATTCCAGATGATCGTGGGGCGCGCCGCGCTGAAAAACCACTCCATCGCCGTCCATACCATGCGCGCGCACCTCTTGCGGGGTAGACCGAAGCGCAAAGAGGGAAAGGAAAACCGATGAAAATCGCCATGCTGGCGCGCAACGCCAATCTTTACACCCACCAGCGCCTGAAGGCCGCTGCCGAGGAACGTGGGCACCAACTGGATATCATCGACACCCTGCGCTGCTACATGAACATCGCCAGCCGCCGTCCCGAGATCTATTACAACGGCGAAAAGCTGACGGGATACGACGCTGTGATTCCGCGGATCGGCGCCTCGGTCACGTTCTACGGAACCGCGGTGCTGCGCCAGTTCGAGATGATGGGCGTCTATCCGCTGAACGAAAGCGTGGCGATCGGCCGGTCGCGGGACAAGCTGCGGTCGATGCAGCTGATGGCGCGCGACGGCATCGGTCTGCCCGTCACCACCTTCGCCCATGATCCGAAGCAGACGGAAGAGGTGCTGCGGCTTGCCGGCGGCGCACCAATCGTGATCAAGCTGCTCGAGGGCACCCAGGGCATCGGCGTGGTTCTGGCGGATACCGACCGGTCGGCGAAATCCGTGGTCGAGGCGTTTCGGGGCGCGGGCGTGAACATCATGCTGCAGGAATTCATAAAGGAGGCGGGCGGCACGGATATCCGCGCCATCGTCATAGGCGGCAAGGTGGTGGCGGCGATGAAGCGGACCGGCGCGGCGGGCGAGTTCCGTTCGAACCTGCACCGCGGCGGTTCGGCCCAGGTCGTCAAGCTGACCCCGGAAGAGCGCGCGACCGCGCTGCGGGCGGCGAAGACCATGGGGCTGAACGCCTGCGGCGTGGACATGCTGCGGGCCAATCACGGCCCGGTCATCATGGAGGTCAACTCGTCGCCCGGCCTCGAAGGCGTGGAAAAGGCGACCGGTCTCGACATCGCGGGCAAGATGATCGAATTTCTGGAAAAGAACGCCAAGGCCGGCGCCACGAGAACCAGGGGCAAGGGATGATGAAAAGCCGCCCGCCATTCACCATCGGCTCGGTGAAGGTGGCGCCCGGTTCGCGGCGCACCGTCGATCTGCCGGTCAGCGTGCTGTCGGATCACACGCCGGTCACCATGTCCGTGCATGTCGTGCATGGGCGGCAGGACGGGCCGACGGTCTTTGTCAGCGGCGGCGTACACGGCAACGAGGTGATCGGGGTCGAGATCATCCGCCGCCTGTTGCGCGCGCCCAACCTGTCCACGCTCAGGGGCACGCTGATCGCCGTGCCCATCGTCAACGCTTTCGGGTTCATCAGCCGCTCGCGCTACCTGCCGGACCGGCGCGACCTGAACCGCGCCTTTCCGGGCAGCGAGCACGGCTCTTTGGCCTCGCGGCTGGCGAACCTGTTCATGACCGAAGTCGTGGCCAAGTCCGACCTCGGCGTCGATCTGCATTCCGCCGCCATCCACCGCATCAACTATCCGCAGATCCGCATTTCCCCGGACAACCCCAGAACCCGCGAACTGGCCGAGGTGTTCGGCGCGCCCATCGTGATGCAGTCGCCGCTGCGCGACGGTTCTCTGCGCGGGGCGGCGAAGGCCATCGGCAAGGACATTCTGCTCTACGAGGCGGGCGAGGGGCTGCGCTTCGACGAAATCTCGATTCGGGCCGGTCTGGCCGGCATCCTGCGCGTCATGCGGCACATGAAGATGATTTCGGCGAAGGGGATATCGAAGCCCAAGGCCACGCCGCAATTCTGCCAGTCGAGCAAATGGCTGCGGGCGCCGATCGGCGGTCTGCTGCGGGTCTACAAGGCCGATGGAGAGCTGGTGCGGCAGGGGGATCTCATGGCCTCGGTTTCGGACCCGTTCGGAGAGGAAGAGGAAGAGATCCTCGCGCCATTCGACGGGCTGATCGTCGGCCGGGCCGTCATGCCGATCGTGAACGAGGGCGACGCCGTCTTTCACCTTGGCCGCGTCGTGTCGGTCGAAAAAGCCGAAGGCACGGTCGAGGACATCAGCACCCAGCTTGGTGACGATCCGATGTTCGACGAGGACGAAATCATCTGACCCGCGGCGGCGCGAACCGCCGCGGGCCGAAGTCTCAGAGGCTTGCGTCCAGCGCCGCCACGATGGCGTCGCCCATCTGCGCGGTCGAAACAGGTGCAACGCCCTCTTCGGCCAGCAGGTCGCCCGTGCGCACGCCGTCGGCCAGAACCTGTTCGATCGCGGCTTCCAGGCGGTCGGCCTCGGCGCCCTGATCGAAGCTGTAGCGCAGCGCCATGGCGAAACTCAGGATGCAGGCGATGGGGTTTGCCTTGCCCTGGCCGGCAATGTCGGGGGCCGAGCCATGTACCGGTTCATAGAGAGCCTTGGGACGGCCGTTGGCCATCGGCGCGCCGAGGCTGGCCGAGGGCAACATGCCCAGGGAACCGGTCAGCATCGCGGCGCAGTCCGACAGGAGGTCGCCGAACAGGTTGTCGGTCAGGATGACGTCGAACTGCTTCGGCGCGCGCACAAGCTGCATGGCGCCGTTGTCGGCATACATGTGGCTGAGCTGCACTTCGGGATAGTCCTTGCCGACGCGGGTCACCACCTCGCGCCAGAGGATGCCCGATTCCATCACGTTGGCCTTTTCCATCGAACAGAGCTTCTTGTTCCGGCGCATCGCCAGCTCGAAGGCCGAGCGCGCGACGCGTTCGATCTCGGATTCCGTGTAGCGCTGGGTGTTGATGCCGACGCGTTCGTTGCCCTCTTCGAAGATGCCGCGCGGCTCTCCGAAATAGACGCCCGAGGTCAGTTCGCGCACGATCATGATGTCGAGACCGGCCACGATATCACGTTTGAGCGACGAGAAATCGGCCAGCGCGTCGAAGCACTGCGCCGGGCGCAGGTTTGAGAACAGGTCCATCTCCTTGCGCAGGCGCAGCAGGCCGCGCTCGGGTTTGACGCTGAAGTCCAGATCGTCGTATTTCGGACCGCCGACGGCGCCCAGCAGAACCGCGTCCGCCTCTTGCGCCTTGGCCATCGTCTCGTCCGCCAGTGGCACCCCGTGGACGTCGTAGGCCGAGCCGCCGACCAGATCCTCGCTCACGTCGAATGCCAGGCCGCGTTTCGCGCCGAACCAATCGATGATCTTGCGCACTTCGGCCATGACTTCCGGGCCAATTCCGTCTCCGGGCAGGATGAGGAGCGAGGGGTTGGACATGAACGGTCTCCTTGCGTTTCGTCGCAATGGCCCTAGCGCGTGGGCGGCAACGGGTCAATGAGGCGATCCGGCCGAGCCACGGCAAATTCGATCCTGATTTCACAAGAGCCTGTCGATCCGTCGGTTCCGGTCAGAGATCGGCGGCCTTCAGCCCTTCGGCCAGCAGGTCCCAGACCCTGCGGATGCGGGGGGTCTGGCGCATGGCCTGCGGCGCGGCCAGCCAGACCTGGAGCGGCGGAATGCCCAGATCGAACGGCAGCGCCTCGACCAGCGGATCGGCCTCGGCAAAGGAGCGCTGGCTGAAGCCTATGCCGCAGCCTGCGCGGACCAGTTGCCAATAGGCGCTCTGGTTGTCGCAGCGCATGGGAAAGTTCCGGCGGCTCGCCGGCCAGCCCCTTTCGCGCATGGAGTCGATGATCAGGTCGCTGGTGTCATAGCCGACCAGGTCGTGATCCAGAATGTCCTCGACCCGCTCGGGACGCCCTGCCCGCTCCAGGTACGAAATCGCGGCGCAGGCGCAAAGCGCCACGTCGCCGATATGCCGGGTGACGATGTCAGCCTGCCGCGGCCGGTACATGCGCACGGCGATGTCGGCCTCGCGGAACAGCAGGTTTTCGGTCGTGTCGGTAGGAACCAGTTCCAGCTGGATCGCCGGTTCGGCGGCGCGGATATGGGCCAGGATGGACGGCAGGATGTAATGCGAGGCAAAGACCGACGCCGTGATGCGCACTGTTCCGTGCAGCTGCTGGTCCTGCCCTGCGGCGGTCAGGGCGATGGCGCTCATCGCGGCGCGCATCTGCTGCGCCATCGGCAGCATCCGCGCGCCGGTATCGCTCAGCCGCAGGCCGCGCGCATGTCGTATGAACAGCGAGACGCCAAGCGCCGTCTCAAGCGCTTGGATCTGGCGGCCGATCGTAGGCTGGCTGCTGCCAAGCCGGCGTGCGGCGGCTGAAAGCGAGCCGGTCTCGGCCACGGCCAGAAAGCTCTGGATCAGGGACCAGTCGGCAAGGGCAGTCGTCTTGTCCATTCAGAAATGAATACATGTTCTGCGAGTATCGGCAATTCTCTAACGCTGATGAATGACTAGTATTGTCTGCAGAACAGGAGGTTTCCCATGACCCAGACAGTGCTCGTTCTAGGAAAGTCCGGGCGTTTTGGCCGGAATGCCGCGAAAGCTTTCGCGAAATCGGGCTGGAGCGTCCGCGGATTCGATCGCCGCACCGACAACCTGATGATCGCGGCGCAGGGCGCCGACGTGATCGTGAACGCCTGGAACCCGCCCTATCCGGACTGGGCCAGCCAGCTGCCCGGTTTGCACCGGAAGGTCATCGAGGCCGCGGCGGCAAGCGGTTCGACCGTGATCGTGCCGGGGAACGTCTATGTGTTCGGCGCCGGTACGCCCGGCCCTTGGTCCGGGGCCACGCCGCATCAGGCCAGGAACCCGCTGGGCCGGATCCGGATCGAGATGGAAGAGGGCTATCGCGCCTCGAACGTGCGGACGATCATCCTGCGCGCCGGTGATTTCATCGATACCGAGACCTCGGGCAACTGGTTCGACCGGGTCATGATCAAGCCGCTGGCGCGCGGGCGTTTCATCTATCCCGGTGACCCGGATGTTCCCCATGCCTGGGGCTACCTGCCCGACCTTGCCCGCGCGGCGGTGGCGCTGGCCGAGATGCGCGGCGAGTTGCCCCGATTCGCGGATGTGCCGTTTGCGGGCTACACCCTGACGGGGCGGCAGATCGCGGAAGCGCTGTCGCGGAACACCGGACGAGAGGTTTCGGTGGCCAGGATGAAGTGGTGGCCGGTCCAGCTGGCCCGGCCCTTCTGGAGGCTGGCGCCGCACCTGATCGAGATGCGTTACCTTTGGAATACGCCACATTGTCTGGATGGTACGTTCTTCGACACGCTGGTTGGCGATTTTGTACAGACCGATATCGAGGCCGCATTGCGCACGGCCATTCCCGCCGGGATGTCAGCGGGCAAGGTCGACCCAGACCAGGCGGTGGCGGCTGGCGCGTGACGCCGTGTCGTGACCTTCCTGATCCGGTGCCGGCCAGTGGACGCCGGCGCCGACGACCCGCCATCCGGCCGAGGGCAGCACATAGTCCACACGCAGCCTGCCGGCGCCATCCCAGTCCACTGTGTCGAGATCGTCTGGCGCGCGGTGCCCTTGCGGACCGGCTTGGGCGGCGCCGTCGCTGCGCGGTCTCGGGTCTTGCAGCCGGGGATCCGACAACAGCCCTTGCATGACCGCCGTATGCCCTTCGCTGTCTTTCGGGTCCAGATTGGCGTCGCCCGCGATGACGAACCGCCCATCGGGGCCGGGGCCGAGCGCGCCGTCGAGAAACACCTGCCACAAGCGGAGCTCGTCGCGGTTTCGCAGCCCGTTGCGATCTTCGGGACCGTCGAAGACCGGCGGCGCGGCGTGGAAAGTCAAAAGCTCGAACCGGCCGGAGGGCGCGTCGATCGGCACAACCCAATGCGCGGTTGAGGAAAGGCGCTGCGCGGCTTGCGCATCGGGCGAAGGAAACGGCCGGCCGTCCGTTTCGGGCAGCCGGGCGCCGGGAAGGTCCCGCCACAGGAGGCCCGAGAAATCGCGCGCCTCTCGGTCCGCGATCGGATATCGGGACAGGACCGCCAGACCGCCCTGCCCGGTATATTGTCCCCATCCCTGCGCGTCGCCGGGGCCGTGCAGCCTGCCGTCACCGTCGAGGTCGAGCCCCGTTTCCAGTCCCGCGTTCGGTTGCCGCGAGAACCGGTGAGGGTATTGCGCCCCCGCCTCGGCAAGCCGCTCGGCCAGTGCCTGCAGGGCCAGGCCGTTGAAATCCCAGTCGATGCCCTGCAGCGCGATCACGTCCGGCGCGGCGGCGGCGATCACGCTCACGACATCCATGACCTGTCGGTCGCCGCCGCGAATGTCGCGCAGCAGCAGGCCGGGCCCGTCGCGGCTGAGTTCGGTGTTGAAGGTCGCGATGCGCAGCGTCTCGGCCTGCGCCGTGAAAGGCAGCAGCAGAAACAGGAGGGCTCGGATCATGCAGCCTGCTGGGCAGCCTCGGCGGTGGAATAGGCGCGGCGCTTTTCCGCGATCAGCCCGGCGATCCGCAGCATGGCCATGCCGCGCATGATGGTGCTGGCCGGCAGAAACGCCCAGGCGCTTGCCGTCCAGATCACCGTCTGCGGATTCGAGAGCGTGATCGGGCTGGCGTAATCCGCTGCCAGTTTGACCAGGGCCGGGATCACGAAGGGCAGCAGAACGCCGACAATGATGTTGATGCGGCCGTCCCGCTGCATCCGGGTCACGACGTCGCCGCCGGCGGTCGGGTCGAAGAGCGGCAGGTTGATCCAGACGTTGAACGCGCCGTTGCCCGTGGGCCAGCCGCGGACGCGCAGGGCGTAGGCAAAGCTCGCCACCGTGACCAGCGCGGCGACATAGGCGACGCTGGCGGTGATCCGGACCATTTCGATCAGGGCCGGGCTTGCCTGCGGCGGCAGGATCAGCACGACGAGCCGCACCGGCGAATAGGGAAAGTCGACGACATTGGCCACCAGCACGCCCATTCCGTGGAACAGGGTGGTTGCGGTCGTCGGCGCATAGGAGTGCTTGCAGATCAGCGTCAGGAAGGTGACCATCGACATCAATCCGACGAAGCGCAGCCGGTTGATCGGAGGAGCGTCCCGGAACTCGATGAAGCTTGGGAAGGCGGAGTTGTATTCGGCGAATGTCAGGATGAACGCGAGAATGGCGAGGAACACCACGATCTCGGTCGCGTTTGCCGTCGAGTGGGGCAGGTACAACGCCGGCGTCAGCACCATGAGTGCCACGAGAATGCCGCGTATCGCCGCCCCTGATGTGCGAGCAATCACTTTTCCAACCCTTTCCAAACTGGACAGGCCGGTTCTTTGCCGAGCCTTTGTTCCAACTTGAGTCCGCCGGTCCGGCGGATGCCTCCTTGTGTCCAAGTTGTGACCGCCAGAGGCATTTCACTCAAGCCACGGCACAGGAAATACCTGATTCCGGGCGAAAAGATGGCGAAACTGGTGCCGCTTTGCATCATTAAGGGCGCAAATGTGGCGTGTGTTTGTCAAATGACGCTACATGTTGTGGTTGTGCCTTGCCGGGCACCAAAAATACGAACGGGGCCGCGTATCGCGACCCCGCCGGAAAGCTGCGACAAAGAGAATCAGACCCAGGGGCGGGCCTGCGCGGCCTGTGATTCGAAATTGTCGATATGCTCGGCCTTCTCCATCGTCAGTCCGATATCGTCGAGCCCGTTGAGCAGGCAGTGCTTGCGGTGGGGATCGATGTCGAAGGTGATCACCACGCCGTCCGAGGTCACGATCTCCTGCGCTTCGAGGTGGACGGTGATGCGCGCGTTCTCGCCCTTGTGGGCGTCCTGCATCAGGATGTCGTGGTGGTCCTGCTCCACGACGATGGGCAGGATGCCGTTCTTGAAGCAGTTGTTGAAGAAGATGTCGGCGAAGCTGGTCGAGATCACCACCTTGATGCCGAAATCCTTGATCGCCCAGGGCGCGTGTTCCCGCGACGAGCCGCAGCCGAAATTGTCGCCCGCGACGAGGATCTCGGCGTTGCGGTAGGCCGGCTTGTTCAGCACGAATTCCTCGTTCTCGCGCCCGTCGTCGTGATAGCGCATCTCGTCGAACAGCACGACGCCGAGGCCCGACCGCTTGATGGTCTTCAGGTGGACCTTGGGGATGATCATGTCGGTGTCGATGTTGATCAGCGGCATGGGGGCGGCCACCCCGTGGATTTTCTCAAACTTTTCCATGTTCTACTCCTGCGGGAGAGGGCCAGCCCCGTTTCCCGCCTATGCTTGTTTCAGTTCGTTGCCGGCACCCTTGACGAAGAGCGCCATGAAGACCAGGCCGAACCCGTTGAACAGCATCTCGATGCCCAGAAGGATCCCGAGCAGGTTCAACATCGCGGCCGGTTCGGCGGTTGCGTAGTTCCAGATGATCGCGGCCAGCACCATCGACAGGATGCCCGAGATCAGGGTCGGCCAGAAGAACTGGGTTCCCCGCATCTGGAACGACAGGATGACGCGGGCGATGCCTCCGGCCATGAACAGGATGATGACCAGCATGGACAGCGAGATCACGCCCTGCAGCGGATGCGCCAGAAACGACCAGCCGAGAAACAGCATGATCGCGCCCATGATGAAGGACAGGATCTTGTTTCCGGCGCCTTCGACCGTGAAAGCGCCGAAGATCTGGAACGCTCCGGCAACCAGCAGCAGGATGCCGGTCAGGGTAACCACCGCGATCGACGCAATGACGGTGTTGCCCAGCACGATGATGCCGAACACGATGGTCAGGAGCCCCAGCAGGAGCCATTTCAGCCAGTCACTCATTTCAGTCTCTCCCTCAAAAATCTAGATATGAGGGCAGCTTACATCAATTCCCGGACATCTGTCAGCTTTCCCGTGATTGCCGCTGCGGCAGCCATCGCGGGGCTCAGCAGGTGGGTGCGCCCGCCGCGGCCCTGGCGGCCTTCGAAGTTGCGGTTCGAGGTGGCGGCGCAGCGTTCGCCGGGGCTGAGCTGGTCGGGATTCATCGCCAGGCACATCGAGCAGCCGGCCAGACGCCATTCAAATCCGGCCTCCTTGAAGATCTCGGCGATGCCCTCCTCTTCGGCCTGGGCGCGGACGAGGCCCGAGCCGGGCACGACCATGGCGCGGAGGCCGTCCTTGATCTTCTTGCCCTTCAGGATCTCGGCGGCGGCGCGCAGGTCCTCGATGCGGCCGTTGGTGCAGGAGCCGATGAAGACGGTGTCGATCTCGATGTCGCTCAGCTTCTGACCGGGCTTCAGGCCCATGTATTCCAGCGAGCGGCGGGCCGCCTCGACCTTGCCGCCGGTGAAGTCCTCGGGGTTGGGCACGGTTGCGGTGATCGGCAGCACGTCCTCGGGCGAGGTGCCCCAGGTGACGACCGGGGCGATATCCTCGCCGCGCAGGGTCACGACCTTGTCCCAATGGGCGTCATCGTCGGAATAGAGCGTCTTCCACCAGTTCAGCGCGGCTTCCCACTGGGCGCCCTTGGGGGCATGGGGACGGCCCTTGACGTATTCGAAGGTGGTTTCGTCCGGCGCGATCAGGCCGGCGCGGGCACCGCCTTCGATGGCCATGTTGCAGACGGTCATGCGGCCTTCCATCGACAGCGAGCGGATGGCCTCGCCGCAATACTCGATCACGTAGCCGGTGCCGCCGGCGGTGCCGGTCTTGCCGATCACGGCCAGGGTGATGTCCTTGGCGGTCACGCCCGGCTGCAGCTTGCCGGTGATCTCGACCTTCATGTTCTTGGATTTCTTCTGGATCAGCGTCTGGGTGGCCAGGACGTGCTCGACCTCGGACGTGCCGATGCCGTGCGCCAGCGCGCCGAAGGCGCCGTGGGTGGCGGTGTGGCTGTCGCCGCAGACCACGGTCATGCCAGGCAGGGTCCAGCCCTGTTCCGGGCCGACGATGTGGACGATACCCTGGCGCACGTCATTCACCGGGTAGTAGTGGATGCCGAATTCCCTGGCGTTCCTGTCCAGCGCCTCGACCTGCAGGCGCGACTCCGGGTTCTCGATGCCGTTCACCCGGTCGGGCGTCGTGGGCACGTTGTGATCCGGCACGGCGATGGTCTTTTCCGGCGCGCGCACCTTGCGGCCGGCCATGCGCAGCCCTTCGAAAGCCTGCGGGCTGGTCACTTCGTGGACCAGGTGGCGGTCGATGTAGAGCAGGCAGGTGCCGTCGTCGGCCTGGTGCGCGACATGCGCATCCCAGATCTTGTCATAGAGTGTCTTGGGGGACATCGGTCCTCTCCCGTGTTTTGAGAATGGCTGGCGATAGGTGACTGGCGGCCGCTTATAGGCGGGCCAGAACCGTGCGGGCAGCCCCGAAGAACCGTTCACGCAACCGGGCGCGGTCCTGCAGATTCGGTTTCGGGGCGGACATGTGTCTCATGCGCATCAGATATAACGCGGCACCGCGGCAATCAAGGTCGTTCTCGGCACACCGTTGGCCCTTGCGCTGGGCCGCCGAAGCCGTTCATTCTGACGTTCGGGAGTAGCGCATGGATCAAGAGCAACCGCCGCAGACGATGACGGACATGTTCGCGGACATGATTGCCGCCTTTTTCATCCAGGCGGAAAAGGTGTTCGATCTGTTCGTGACGCCGGGCTGGCGGCAGTACCAGATCCTGATCGTCCTGCTGCTGGTCGCGCTGTCCTTCCTGCTGAGATTGCTGACGAAAAACCAATGGGAGGCCTGGGCGCGCGCCCGCGAAGGCTGGCCGAAATGGCGGCTGCGCTCGCTGGTCCAGATCATGCGCCGCCTGACGCTGCTGTATTTCGCGCTGCTGGCCTGGCTGGTCTACCTGGTGATGCAGCAGGTCACCTGGCCGTCGCGCAGCTACATCATCGGCATCGTGGCGACGCTCGCCACCGCGTGGCTGGTCATCGCCCTGGTGGCGCGGCTGGTGCACAACCGGACGCTGCGCAAGATCTTCAAATGGTCTATGTGGGTCTATGCAACGCTGGTTGCCCTGAATCTGACCGACGACGTCGCCGGGTTCCTGGACGGGGTCGCCGTCTCGATCGGGGATCTGCACATCTCGATCCTGGGGATACTCAAGGCCGCCCTGCTGATCGGCGTGCTGCTGGTGCTGACACGGCTGGCGACGCAGGCGGCATCGCGGGCGCTGCACAGCAACGACGACCTGTCCCCTTCGATGCAGGTGCTGCTGAGCAAGGCCATCCAGGTCTCGCTTTACGGCATCGTCTTCCTGGTCTCGATCCGCACGCTGGGATTCGATCTGACCGGGATCGCGCTGTTGTCGGGGGCCGTCGGTGTCGGCATCGGCTTTGGGCTTCAGAAGGTGGTGTCGAACCTGATCTCGGGCATCATCATCCTGATGGACCGGTCGATCAAGCCGGGCGACGTGATCTCGCTGGGCGAAACCTTCGGTTGGATCAATTCGCTGGGCGCGCGATATGTCTCGGTCGTCACGCGGGACGGGCGCGAATACCTGATTCCGAACGAGGATCTGATCACCGGCCAGGTGGTGAACTGGTCGCATTCCGACCGCTTCGTGCGGCTGGATCTGGAATTCGGCACCAGCTACGACGACGACCCGCACCAGGTGCGCGCGGTCGCCATCCGCGCCGTGAAATCGGTGCAGCGCGTGCTCAGCGGCTTTGGGCACGAACCGGTCTGCCACATCACCGGCTTCGGCGACAGCAGCGTCGATTACGTGCTGCGGTTCTGGATCAGCGACCCGACCGCCGGATTGACCAACATCCGCGGCAACGTCTATCTGGCGCTGTGGGACGCGTTCAAGGCCGAGGGCATCTCGATCCCGTTCCCGCAGCGGGAGGTCCGGCTGCTGAAGGACGAGGACGACGGGTCCGGCGCGCAACAACTCGCCAAAGAGTGACGTGCCGTGGGCCCCTGGGCGTCGTGTTTCATTGAAATGTCACCTCCGGCTTGCTAATTTTAAGATACCTCGGCGCCGGAGGTTGGCGGCGCGTTGCAAAGGAGGACTATGTCCTGTCTCTTCATACTCAGGCGGGTTTGCCCGCCGACGAACGGGCCGCTGTGATGGCCCACACTCCGCTTACCAGTGAAAATCTGCTGGAGCGCATCCTTTCCTCTCTCTCCGATGACAAGGCCGAAGACATCGTGCAGATCGACCTGCGCGGCAAATCCTCGGTTGCGGATTACATGGTGATCGCATCCGGGCGCTCGACGCGCCAGGTCTCGTCGATGGCCGAGAAGCTGATGGAGCGCATCAAGCAGGAATTCGGGTTCACCTCGAAGGTCGAAGGCAAGGATGCCGGCGACTGGGTGCTGATCGATACGGGCGACGTGATCGTCCACATCTTCCGCCCCGAGGTCCGCGATTTCTACCAGCTGGAAAAGATGTGGCTGCCGCAGGGTAGCAGCGCCTCGGCCAACTGAGGCGCCATCCCGGCCCATATTCCGGGCCGGAGGCGAGAGTAAATGCGTATTAGCATCTGTGCGGTCGGCCGGTTGCGGGCCGGACCGGAGAAACTCCTGATTGACGACTACCTGACCAGATTCGAGCGCACGGGCCGCGCACTCGGGCTTGGGCCGGCGCGTGTCGTCGAGGTCGAGGACAAGAAGAATGCCGGCATGGGGGCCGAGGCGGACCTGCTGCGCAAGGCGCTGCCCAAGGGGGCGGTCGTCTGCACGCTGGACGAACGCGGCAAGGTGATGTCATCGCCGGATTTCGCGGACCGGCTGGCGGGCTGGCGGGATGCCGGGCGGCAGGATCTGGCGCTGATCATCGGCGGAGCGGACGGGATCGACCCGTCGCTGCGGACCGAGGCGGACTTCTCGGTCTCTTTCGGGGCGATGGTATGGCCGCACATGCTGGTGCGGGTGATGCTGGCCGAACAGCTCTATCGCGCCGCCACGATCCTGTCGGGCGGGCCGTATCACAGGGTCTGAGCGGGAACGGCATGGCGGAACTTCTGATCGTTTACCATTCGCGGACGGGCGGCAGCCGGCAGATGGCCGAGGCCGCCGCAGAAGCCGCCCGCGGCGAGGCGACCGTCGTTCTGAAGCCGGCGGATCGGGCCGGGCCGGAAGACCTGCTGCGGGCCGACGGCTACATCTTCTGCGGACCCGAAAACCTGGCCGCGATATCGGGCGTGATGAAGGATTTCTTCGACCGCAGTTATTATCCGGTTCTGGGGCGCATCGAGGGGCGGCCCTATGCGATCATGGTCTGCGCGGGTTCGGATGGCGCGAACGCCGTGCGCCAGATGGCGCGGATTGCCACCGGGTGGCGGTTGAAAGAGGTTCAGCCGCCCCTGATCGTCTGCACCCACGCCCAGACGCCCGAGCAGATCCTGGCGGAAAAGACCATCCCCGACGAGGAACTGGCGCAGTGCCGCGACATCGGGCTGGCCATGGGCGCCGGGTTGAGCATGGGTCTGTTCTGAGGGTTACGGCAGTGTGATCAGGTGGGTCGCCTGGTTCCAGCCATCGACGTTGCAGCGGGCCTGTAGCTGGACCTGCGCGGTTCCGTCGGGGATCTGTACGCCGCCGAGAGAGCGCGTGAACGGCTGTTCCTGTTCGTGCGGATGGTAGAGCACCCGCATTCCCAGTTCGTTCCCCTGCATGTCCAGCACCCGCCAGCCGTCGGCATAGTGATCCCAGCCGGTGTCGGGATGCGAGACCGTCACGTCGAAGCGCCAGCCGTCGCCGCTGCGGGCGGCAAAGGCATCTTCGATGACGGGCGGGTCGGCAAGGGCGGGGCTCGCGAGCAGGGCGGTCAGGATCACATGTCTCATGCGGCGAGAATAGGCCGGATCCGCCCGGTGCGGGATCACGACCGCGTGTCCCGGGGCAGGCCGGGAACGAGGCTGCGGCAAAGAAGCTTACCGGTTTGGCTTGCCAGACGCGTGAATTGGTAATATTACTTTACCAAACGGAGGAGCTGCCATGGATATGCCGAAACCCGATCCGGCGGTGCTGGCCCGCAAGGCCACGGTGCTGGAGCGTCTGAAGGAGGTGTTGCCGGAAGATGCCGTGATCCATGACGAGGCGGAAACCCGCGCCTACGAATGCGACGCGCTGACCGCCTACAAATGCCCACCGATGCTGGTCGTGCTGCCGGCCTCGACGCAGGAGGTTTCCGACGTGCTGCGCATCTGCCACGAAGAGGGCGTGCCGGTGGTGCCGCGCGGATCGGGCACGTCGCTTGCGGGGGGCGCTCTGCCGACCGCGGATTGCGTGATCCTGGGCGTCGCCCGGATGAACGGCGTCCTCGAAACCGACTATGACAACCGCTTCATCCGCGTGCAGACGGGCCGCACCAACCTCAGCGTGACCGGGGCCGTGGAGGAAGAGGACTTCTTTTTCGCCCCCGACCCGTCCTCGCAGCTGGCCTGTGCGATCGCGGGAAATATCGCGATGAACTCGGGCGGGGCGCATTGCCTGAAATACGGGGTGACCACAAACAACCTGCTGGGCGTGACCCTGGTGCTGATGGACGGCACCGTGGCCGAGATCGGCGGCGCGCATCTGGACGCCGGCGGGCTGGACCTGCTGGGCGTCATCTGCGGTTCGGAAGGGCAGCTGGGCGTGGTGACCGAGGCGACGCTGCGCATCCTGCGCAAGCCCGAGGGGGCGCGTCCGGTGCTTATGGGGTTCGACGACAACGAGGTGGCGGGCCAATGCGTTTCGGACATCATCAAGTCGGGCATCCTGCCGGTGGCGATCGAGTTCATGGACCGGCTGTGCATCCGCGCCTGCGAGAATTTCGCCCATGCCGGATATCCAGATTGCGAGGCGCTGCTGATCGTCGAGGTCGAGGGGTCGGAAGCAGAGATCGACAGCCAGCTGGCGAAGATCATCGAGATCGCCAGGCGCCACAACCCCGTCGAGCTGCGCGAAAGCCAGTCGGCCGAGGAAAGCGCCAAGATCTGGCTGGGGCGGAAATCGGCCTTCGGCGCGATGGGGCAGATCAATGACTACATGTGTCTGGACGGGACGATCCCGGTCTCGTCGCTGCCGACGGTGCTGCGCCGGATCGGCGAGTTGAGCAAGGAGTACGGGCTGGCCGTCGGCAACGTGTTCCACGCCGGCGACGGCAACATGCACCCGCTGATCCTGTTCGACGCGAACAAGCCCGGCGACCTGGAGAAATGCGAGGCGTTCGGGGCCGAAATCCTGAAGCTCTGCGTCGATGCGGGCGGCTGCCTGACGGGCGAGCACGGGGTCGGGATCGAGAAACGCGACCTGATGCTCTACCAGTATGCCGCCGGGGATCTGGAGGCGCAGATGGCGGTGAAGGACGTGTTCGATCCGTCCTGGCTGCTGAACCCGGCCAAGGTGTTCCCGCTGAGCGCGTCCGAAAGCCGGCGCATGGCGCGGATGGCCGCCGAATAGGGGGCGCTGCCCCCGTCGCGCTCCGCGCGACTCCCCCGGAGTATTTGTTGAAAAGATGAAGATGCTGAGACCTGAGACGGAGGCCGAACTGGCCGAGATGGTGGCCGGGCTGAACGCTCCGGTGCGGATTGCGGGCGGCGGCACGCGCGGCGTTGCAGGCCCGGAAAACGCGCTGTCCGCGGCGGGGCTGAGCGGGATCGTCCACTACGAGCCCGGCGCGCTGACGCTGGTGGCGCGGGCGGGAACGCCTCTGGCCGGGATCGAGGCGGCGCTGGAGGCCGAAGGGCAGCGCCTGGCCTTCGAGCCGATGGATCACCGCGGGCTGCTGGACACCGGCGGCGAGCCGACGATCGGCGGCGTGGTGGCCGCCAATGTCTCGGGCCCGCGCCGGGTGCAGGCCGGGGCGTGCCGGGATTTCCTGCTGGGGGTGCGCTTTGTCGATGGCAGCGGGCAGATCCTGAAGAATGGCGGCCGGGTGATGAAGAACGTCACCGGCTATGATCTGGTCAAGCTGATGGCGGGGTCCTGGGGCACGTTGGGCGTGCTGTCGGAGGTGTCGCTGAAGGTTCTGCCGCAGGCCGAAACGGCCGAGACGATCACCGTCGCGGTGCCGGATGCCGGGGCGGCGATCCGGGTGTTGTCGGCGGGGCTCGGCTCGCCTTTCGAGGTGTCGGGGGCGGCCTATGACCCGGCTTCCGGAGGGGCGTTGCTGCGGATCGAGGGGTTCGCGGATTCGGTGTCCTACCGTGCGGAGCGGCTGGAGGCGCTGTTGCGTCCGCATGGCGACGTGGGGCGGGATGGCGAAAGCGCCGAATTGTGGCGCGCGATCCGCGATGTCGATGCGTTCCGGGGCCGCGCGGGCGATGTCTGGCGGATTTCGGTCAAGCCCTCGGATGCGCCGGAGATCGCGGCGCGGGCCGAGGCGGAGGGGCTGCTGTTCGATTGGGGCGGCGGGCTGATCTGGGCCCTGGTGGCAGGAGGCACCGATCTGCGCGCACGGCTGGGTGCGTTTCAGGGACATGCGACGCTGGTGCGGGCAAGCGTCCCGACATTCGCCGCGCTGGGCCGGTTTCAGCCGGAAGGGGCTGCGGTTGCGGCTCTGTCAAAGGGGCTTCGGCAGAAATTCGATCCGCGCGGGGTCTTCAATCCGGGCTTGATGGGATAGGCGATGCAGACGACATTCACACCGGAACAGTTGCGGGATCCTGCGATCCAGCGGTCGAACGAGATCCTGCGGGCCTGCGTCCATTGCGGGTTCTGCACCGCCACCTGCCCGACCTACCAGGTGCTGGGGGACGAGCTGGACAGCCCGCGCGGGCGTATCTACCTGATCAAGGACATGCTCGAGAACGAGCGGATTCCGGACGAGAAGACGGTCAAGCATATCGACCGCTGCCTGTCCTGCCTCGCCTGCATGACCACCTGCCCGTCGGGCGTCCACTACATGCATCTGGTGGATCACGCGCGGGAATATATCGAGGCAAAGTACAAGCGCCCGTGGCAGGACCGGGCGCTGCGCTGGGTGCTGGCGCAGATCCTGCCCTATCCGACGCGTTTCCGGTTGGCGCTGCTGGGGGCCAAGCTGGGCCGTCCCTTCCGGTTCCTGATGCCGGATGCGCGGTTGCGGGCGATGCTCGACATGGCGCCCAAGCACATCCCGCCGGTCAGCCGCAACGACGACCCGCAGAGCTTTGCGCCCGAGGGGCCGCGCGTCAAGCGCGTGGCGCTGATGACCGGCTGCGCGCAGAAGGCGCTGAATACGGATATCAACGACGCCACCATCCGGCTGCTGCGGCGGCTGGGCTGCGAGGTGGTGGTGGCCGAGGGCGCGGGTTGTTGCGGCGCGCTGACCCATCACATGGGCAAATCCGCGGACAGCCACCGCACCGCGGCCAGGAACATCCGCGCCTGGGCGCGCGAGATGGATGGCGAGGGTCTCGATGCCATCGTCATCAACACCTCAGGCTGCGGCACGACCGTCAAGGATTACGGCCACATGTTCCGCAACGATCCCCTGGCCGCGGATGCCGCGCGGGTGTCGGGCCTTGCCATGGATGTCAGCGAGTTGCTGATGCAGCTCGCTTTGCCGGAACGGGACGAGCAGGGATTGACCGTCGCCTATCACGCGGCCTGTTCGCTGCAGCACGGGCAGAAGATAAAAACCCATCCCAAGGACCTGCTGAAACGGGCCGGCTTTACGGTGGTCGAGCCCGCCGACAGCCATCTGTGCTGCGGCAGCGCCGGCACCTACAACCTGATGCAGCCCGAGATCTCGGCCAAGCTCAAGGACCGCAAGGTGCGGACGCTCGAGGCGAAGAAGCCCGACCTGATCGCGGCCGGAAATATCGGCTGCATGATCCAGATCGGCTCGGGCACCGGGCTGCCGGTGGTGCACACGGTCGAATTGCTGGACTGGGCCACCGGCGGGCCGAAGCCGCCTGCGCTGGGCAGGACGCAGGGCCGCGGCGGCGACATTCCGATCCTGCGCTGACGATCCCATGACCCGGTGATGCAGGACCGCATCACCGCTCCGGCCCAAAATCGGCGCCGGGGTATCGCCCTATTTTCGCCCCAGCCCGCGCGTATCAAAAGGACCGCAAAGGGAACCGGAGGGGTCAGGTGCGATACTGGATCAGGGCGATGGTGCTGGCGTTGTCGCCGCTGGCGGCGGCGGCGCAGGATACCGGGCTGAAAAGCCTGGAGACCTCGGACGCCGGCCGCGACTGGATGGCGGTGGGACGCCTCGACATCGACGGAACCGGGTTCTGCACCGGCGCCCTGATCACGCCGACGCTGGTCCTGACGGCGGCGCATTGCCTTTTCGACAAGGTCACGCGGCAGCGCATCGACCCGGGCCGGATCGAATTCCTGGCGGGGTGGCGGCGCGGACGGGCTTTGGCCTATCGCTCGGTGCGGCAGGCGGTGGTGCATCCGGCCTACCGCTACGACGACAAGGCCTCGACCGACCGGGTGCGCCATGACGTGGCCCTGATCGAGCTGTTCCAGCCCATCCGCCACACGTCGGTGATGCCGTTCGAGACCGGCAGGCGACCGGCGCGGGGCGAGGATGTGGGGGTCGTATCCTATGCCAAGGACAGGTCCGAAGCGCCTTCGCTGCAGGAGGTCTGTTCGGTCATGGCGCGGCAGCGCGGCGTATTGGTGATGTCCTGCGACGTGGATTTCGGCTCGTCCGGGGCGCCGGTCTTTTCCTTTTCCGGGGACCGCCCCCGCATCGTTTCCGTGGTGTCGGCAAAGGCCGAACTGGAGGGCCGGAGCGTATCGCTGGGCACCTCGCTGGAGGAGTCGCTGGAACTGCTGCAGGCTGAGCTTTTGGCCGGGCGGGGTTTCGGAACCTCCCCGGATCAAGGCGGCGAAGGGGTGACGGGCGGCGCGGCGCGCAACCAGATCGGAGCCAAGTTCGTCAGACCATGATCCGTGTTCTTCTTGCAGGTATTTTGTTTGTCTCTTCCTTCGCCGCCGGCGCCGAGGCCCAGAACAGCGGGTTGCGGCGACTTACCGACCGCGACGATCTGCTGGGCTGGGAGGCCGTCGGGCGGCTGGACATTGCGAATGGCGGGTTCTGCACCGGGACGCTGATCGCGCCGGACCTGGTGCTGACCGCCGCGCATTGCGCGCTGGACCGGAGGACCGGGCGGCCCTTTGCCCCGGGAGAGGTCATGTTCCGGGCCGGGCTGCGCGATGGCAAATCCGTCGCGGACCGTCAGGTCAGCCAGATCGTGGCGCATCCAGATTTCGTCGCCAACGCACCGGTCTCGGCCGAACGCGTGCGCGTGGATGTGGCCCTGATGCGGCTGGAACAGCCGGTTTCGATCGCAGAGGCGGATCCGTTCGTCCTGTTCAGCGGCAGCCTGTCGGATGGCGAGGTCAGCGGCGCCTCGTACGGGCGCGGGCGGGAAGAGGCGATATCGCGTCAGCGGTCCTGCCGGATCCTGGACCGCCGTCAGGGGATCATCGCCTTCGATTGCTACGTGACCTTCGGCTCGTCCGGGTCCGCGATCATGGCGAAGTCCGGGGCGCGCTGGCAGATCCTGTCGGTCGTGTCGGCGGGCGGCAACATCGACGGCAAGCCGGTCGGATTCGGCATGGAACTGCCGCGGATCGTGGCCGAGCTGAAGGCGATGCTCCGCCGCGACGCGCCGCAGCCGCAGGCGACGATCCGGCGTTTGCAGGTCGGCACGGGGAAATCCGGCTCGGGCGCGAAGTTCATCCGCTCGGGCGGGTCTTGAACTGGACGTGACCGCATCCCATTTTCTTGGGTACCGGATCGCCGGCATCGGGGTCCGGAGACAGAGAACGCCCGTCCGAACGGAGGGCACAAATCGTAAATCGCTCTGAAGATGAGGATGACGACAATGCGTACACTTGATTTTGCACCCCTGCACCGCGCCACCATCGGTTTCGACCAGATCGCCGACATGATGGACCGGGTGATGGCCAACGACGTGGCTCAGTCGAGCTACCCGCCCTACAACATCGAAAAGACCGCCGCCGACACCTATCGCATTTCGATCGCCGTCGCCGGATTCTCGGAAGAGGATCTGTCGGTCGAGGTGAAGGAGAATTCCCTTGTGGTCTCGGGCAGGAAGGCCGCGAACGACAAGGACCGCACCTATCTGCACCGGGGCATCGCCACCCGCGCGTTCGAGCGCCGCTTTGCGCTGGCCGATCACGTGCGCGTCACCGGCGCGAGCCACGAGAACGGGATGCTGCACGTCGATCTCAAGCGCGAGGTGCCCGAGGCGCTGAAACCGCGCCGGATCGAGATCACTTCGGCCAAGGCCATCGAGAAGGACGTGGTCGACGCCAAGGCCGTGAACTGAGGTCCCGCGTGATGCGGTGATCCCGCCGCAGGACCCAAGCGCGATAATCTTGTCCTCCCGCGGTTATCGCCCCGCCCCGTGCTCCTCCAGGCGCGGGGCGGATTTCGTTGCGGACCCGGTTCGGGTCAGACCGACATGCAGACGTATTTCATCTCGAGATACTCGTCGATCCCGTGATGGCTGCCCTCGCGGCCCAGGCCGGACTGCTTGACGCCGCCGAAGGGGCCGACCTCGGTCGAGATGATGCCGGTGTTGACGCCGACGATGCCGTATTCCAGCGCCTCGGCGACCTTCCAGACGCGGCTCAGATCCTTGGCGTAGAAATACGAGGCAAGGCCGAAGATGGTGTCGTTCGCCATGGCGATCACCTCGTCCTCGTTCTCGAACTTGAAGAGCGGGGCGAGCGGGCCGAAGGTTTCCTCCTGCGCCACCTTCATGTCCTGCGTCACGCCGGTGACGACGGTCGGCTGGAAGAACGTGCCGCCGAGATCATGCGGCAGGCCGCCGGTCAGGATCGCGCCGCCCTTGGCGGTGACGTCCGCAAGATGTTCCTGCACCTTGGCGACGGCGTCGGCATTGATCAGCGGACCGGTGGTGGTGCCGTCTGCCAGACCGTCGCCGACCTTGAGCTTTTCGACCGCCACCTTCAGCTTGGCGGCGAAGGCGTCATAGACGCCGGCCTGCACGTAGATCCGGTTGGCGCAGACGCAGGTCTGGCCGTTGTTGCGGAACTTGCAGAGCATGGTGCCCTCGACGGCGGCGTCCAGGTCGGCATCGTCAAAGACGATGAAGGGCGCGTTGCCGCCCAGTTCCATCGAGCATTTCATGACCTGGTCGGCGGCCTGGCGCAGCAGGATGCGTCCGACCTCGGTCGAGCCGGTGAAGGTCAGCTTGCGCACGCCGGGGTTTTCGCAGAACTCCTTGCCGATCTCGGACGAGCGCGACGAGGGCACGACGTTGAACACGCCCGCCGGGATGCCCGCCTGTTCGGCCAGAACCGCCAGCACCAGCGCCGACAGCGGCGTTTCGGCGGCGGGGCGGGCGACGAAGGCGCAGCCGGCGGCCAGCGCCGGCCCGGCCTTGCGGGTGATCATGGCGTTGGGGAAGTTCCAGGGCGTGATCGAGGCGGCGACTCCGATCGGCTGTTTCAGCACCATGATGCGCTTGTCGCGCTGGTGGCCGGGGATGGTTTCGCCATAGACGCGCTTGGCCTCTTCGCCGAAGAACTCGATGAACGAGGCGCCATAGCCGATCTCGCCGATCGCCTCGGCCAGCGGCTTGCCCTGTTCGGCGGTCAGGATCTTGCCCAGGTCTTCGGCGTTTTCCATCATCAGGTCGTACCAGCGGCGCAGGATCGCCGCGCGCTCCTTGCCGGTGAGTTTTGCCCAATCCTTCTGGGCGGCCTCGGCCTGGGCGATGGCGCCCGCCACCTGCGCGCGGCTGACATCGGCCACCTCGGCCACCACGTCGCCGCGGGCCGGGTTGGTCACGGCAAAGGTGCCGTGATCGCCTTCGACCCACTTGCCGCCGATATAGGCCCTGGTCGCCAGCAGTTCCGGTTTCTTCAGGATCGATTTCAGATCGGTCGGTGCATCCAGCATGGTTCAGCCTCCGGCTTGGGTTGGGTTGCGCGCACAAAATCAGGTGTTCCGGTCCCTGTCTATGTCCACTGCGGATGGTGAATCAAGGTGAATTTGATCAAATTCAGGACGCATGGGCGGCCACGGATATAGCGCTTGATCGAATCTCGCGGATACGGCACAAATTGCGCGGGCTCTGGCGATGGCGTCGCCTCATGCGGGATGCATGTGCCCAATCCCCCGTCCTGAACGCCGGGACCTTTCTTTTCAAGGAGGGTCACTATGACTGTTGTTCCCAACTACCAGAACTTCAATGCCGCCACCGCGCGTCCCGATTTCTACCGGTTCCACAATGGCGAAAAGGCGCCGCTGCAATTCGCGGAGGCTGAGTACGAGGCCCGCGTCGCCAAGCTGCGCAAGATCCTGATCGATCTGGGCGTCGAGGCCGCCGTCTTCACCTCGATGCACAACATCTCGTATTATTCCGGCTTCACCTATTGCTCGTTCGGGCGGCCCTACGGGCTGGTGGTGACGGCGTCGGACTGCGTGACGATCTCGGCCGGCATCGATGCCGGGCAGCCCTGGCGGCGCTGCTACGGCGACAACATCACCTATACCGACTGGCAGCGCGACAACTTCTGGCGGGCGATCCTGTCGGTCACTGGCGCGGGCAAGGCGATCGGCTATGAAAGCGACCATCTGAGCCTGCTGCAGAAGGGCAAGCTGGACGCGTTCCTGAAGCCGTCGAAGGCGGTCGACCTTTACGAGGCGACCATGCGGCAGCGGATGCACAAGAGCGCGGCGGAGCTTGAGATGATCCGCGCCGGCGCCGCCGTCGCCGATGTCGGCGGCTATGCGATCCGCGACGCGGTCAAGGAAGGCGTGCGCGAGATCGACGTGGCCATGGCCGGCCGCGACGCGATGGAGCTGGAAATCGCCAAGCGGTTCCCGGAAGCCGAGTACCGCGACACCTGGGTCTGGTTCCAGTCGGGCATCAACACCGATGGCGCGCACAACCCGGTGACGGGTCGGGTGCTGCAGCGGGGCGATATCCTGTCGCTCAACACGTTCCCGATGATCTCCGGCTATTACACGGCGCTGGAGCGGACCATGTTCGTGGGCGAGGTCGACGGGGCCAGCCTGAAGATCTGGGAGGCGAATATCGGCGCGCACGAGCTGGGGATTTCGCTGTTGAAACCCGGCGCGAGCTGCGCCGAAGTTACCCACCAGATCAACCAGTTCTTCGCCGAGCGCGACCTGCTGCAGTACCGCAGCTTCGGCTACGGCCATTCCTTCGGCGTGCTGTCGCATTACTACGGCCGCGAGGCGGGACTGGAACTGCGCGAGGACATCGACACGGTGCTGGAGCCGGGCATGGTGATCTCGATGGAGCCGATGCTGACCATCGCCGATGGCCAACCCGGCGCCGGCGGCTACCGCGAGCATGACATCCTGATCATCACCGAGGATGGCAACGAGAACATCACCGGCTATCCCTACGGGCCGGAGTTCAACGTCGTCGGCTGAGGAGAATGGCCCTTATGGGCCATGCCTCCGGCGGGAGTATTTTCAGAAAAGATGAAGCGGGGCCGCCCGATACCGGACGGCCCTTTGCCTTTGGCGGGTCTGTCGGGACCATCCGGCGCTATCCAAGTCCCTTTTCTTTTTGTCGTCGGTTTGCCAGTGTTCTCTTGGAAATTGACAGGGCGGGGGATGTAAACGCTTGTAACATTCCCTATCTTACAGAGATATAACGACAAAAGGATGCTTCGGGATGTCGAACCAGCAATTTGACGCCTTGATCGAGGAAACTCAGCAAAGGGTGCGCGAAAGTCGGGCCCAGATCGAGGGCCTGACCAGCCGGATCGAGGCCGCGCGCGCCAAGATCGATGCCGGCGAGGCGGATATCGACATCGAGAATGCCACGCTGGAGGATGTTCATGCCCATACCGAGGTGATGAACGCCAATATCGCCGAGCTGATCATGGGGCTCGACGATGTGACCAGCGCGTTTTCCAAGGATTTCGACGAGATGCGGTCGAAAACCGGGTGGGAAAGCTTTGTCGGCGTCTTTTCCAAGGGCAAGTCCGAGTCGATGCGGCAGGAGCGGATGCGCTCGGCCAATATCGACGACAAGCTGCAGGATCTGATCGCAAAGTCGGACGTGATCGTGAAGCTGCTGCAGGGGCAGCTGGCGGTGCTGGAAGAGCAGCGCGGAAAGGTCGAGACCAACCTGTCGGCGACGCTGGACGACCGCGAGGCGACGGTGGCGGCGCTGGAGACGGTGCGGGCCGAGATTCTGGCGATGGACCCGAAGATCATCGAGTTGGAGAACAAAATCAGCGTCGAACAGGACGCCGCCGCCCGGACCAAGCTGGAGACGCAACTGGCGGAGTTGAACACCGAGTACAACGCCAAGGTGCAGGACGAGCAGGTCAAGCTTGCCAAGTCGCAGACGTTGGAACGTTACATCGAGAAGGGCAAGAGCTGGGTGGATTCGCTGCAGAACCAGGCGGCGACGCAGATGGTTCTGATCAACAAGCTGCAGACGGATACGCAACAGCGGGTGGTGCTGTACGACGCGCTGACCAAGTCGCTGAAGACGGCGCAGCAGCAGGACGTGGCCCACCGCATCAACGAGATCGGCGTGCAGACCGACCAGGAGGCGCAGACCGCCATGGCCGCCATCGGCACCGCCACCAACCAGAAGATGGCCGACATGCTGGAGGCGCATGAGGGCCACATGGTGTTCGCCCGCGAAGTGCTGGAGAAGAAGGCCAAGGCGGATGAGCGTTTCGCCCGGAGGTTCGCGGCGATCGTCGAGAAGCACGACAAGAATTTGTATGGGGGGTGAGGGTGAGCGACCCCGCCCAGGACCATGTCGGCCTGACCGACACATTCGCCTCGCGCCGGTATTTCCGCAAGTTCGAGGTGATCACCGTGCATCTGTTGCGCGTGGCCGCGGCGATGGAGGCCGAGGGGGAGATCTCGAAGCAGGAGGTGCGGATCGTGTCGCGCTACCTGTCGGGGCTGCTCTACACCTTCCGGGCGCTGTCGATGAAATACCTGCTGGTCGGGCGCGATACCGGGCGGTTCTTCGGCAGTCTCGCGATGGACAAGCGCGACAGCGGATTTCCGGTGGCGGCCGAGCTGCTGACCATGGCCAACGACGCGCAGCAGGCGCGGGTGCATCTTGAGAACATGCCCGCCGAGAATGAGCTGAAGACCGACATGGTGCGCACCATCATCGGCAGGCACGAGATTCCGACGAAGCTGCAATTCGCGCTGTCGCAAAGGCTCTATTACGAGGAAATCCTCAGGGGCGAGCTGTTCTGGGTGCGCAATGATCCGGAATGCCTCTGGATCGGCAACGACGGCGAGCGGCGGCGGTTCCTGGTGCATTGGGCGGTCTATGACAGCCAGATCAACCTGCCGGTGATCTACCTGATGCAGCTCGAGGATACCGGCAAGGTGGCCTTGCCCAAGGATCAGCGCCGCTGGCCCGAGGTGCAGGCGCATCTGATGGCGCAATCCCTGGGCGGGCTGAAGCTGGTGACCATCGCCAAGGGGTTCGACGAGGATTTCGACGACCTGCACCCCAAGCACCTGCGCCGGATCCATGTGGGGCCGATGTATTCCTCGGCCTATACCGAACAATCGGGGCCGCTGCGGCGGGTTCTGGAGGATGCCCAGTCGCCCGAGGGGCAGGACTGGGCGCTGGCCTGGACCACCGAGGAGCTGGAAAGCGAAAGCGTGACCGAAGAACGGGCGGGATGGTTCTCGACCGTCGAGCGCGAGGTGTTCGCGCTGGACCCGTTCGGCGGGCGCGGGGCCGAAACCGGCGCCACCAGGACGCAGCGGTCGATCATCCTGCCGCAGCGGCCGTTCCAGGTGCTGGCCGAGCGCAACCCGCCCGGCTTTGCCGATGTGCGCAAGTTCGTGGTCGGCGCGACGGGGCAGGTGCTGCGCTATTAGGTTTCATGCCTCCGGCGGGAGTATTTTTGAAAAGATGAAGACAGGGGCGGTTTTGACATGAGCCTGACATCGGATCGGATGGAGCTGCGCGAGGCGGACATCCGCAAGCATTACCCGGCGGCGACGGCCTTGCTGACAGGGTTCGAGTACGCGCCGCGGATCGCGAAACCGGCCGAGGCTGCGGCCGTGGAACGCTCGCCGGGCGTTTCATCCGCGCGCCGGTTCCGGTCGACGACCCCTGGACTGGCGACGCGCAGGACGGTTCAGCCGCACGGCGTCCACCTGATCGAGAGGATCGAAGGTGCGGATGGCGGCGACGCGCTGACCTCGCCCACGCAGGCGACCGTGCAGCAGGCCATTCGCCGCGCCATCGCCATCGCCCTGTCCGTGGCCGAGGCTTATGCGGAACGCACCCCGCTGGCGGATCTGAAACGGGCGAACCTGGCCGGCGACCTGCCGCCGGCGCGCAAGACCGAGTTTGCCGACCTGCTGACCGCCGAGGCGCTGATCACGTCGCATGTGTTCGGAAATGCGCTGGCCTATCTGTTGTCATCGCATCTTGGCGAGACCACGGTCGAGACCGGCGAGGTCGAAGAGGTGCTGACCGACAACGGGCAACTGGCGCTGCATGGCGCCCTTTGGGCACTGGACCAGGTGATCGCCCGGCATGCCGAGGATGACGCGCATCTTGTCGCGGCGGCTTCGGGCTTTGCCGAGCAGTTGATGGAAAAGGTCGCCCTGCGGGCGCAGACGGCCGGGCATCTTGCGCCCTTCAATGCCGCGGCCTGGCATGTCGAGGCGGACGATCTGACCATTCGCGGTTTTGAGCCCGCGGCCAAGGCGAAATCGACCACGCTGACGATGACGTTCAAGAAGCCCGAGGAGGTGGTCGGCAACCATATCGCCAAGTATCAGGCGATGAAACTGGCCAAGATGCTGATGGCCTATGACTTCGACCGCCGGCTGAACCCCTTTGCCGAGCTTGGCGGGTTCATCTTCACCTTCATGGGTGACGGCAAGCCGGGCACCGGCAAGACCACCCTGATCCAGATGATGGCGGGGCTGATCCATGACTATTGCCGGAACGCGGGCTATCCGTTCCGCTACCAGAACCTGAGCACCGACAACATCGACAGTTATCAGGGCAAGTCGGGGCAGAACGCCAAGGCCTTCATCAACACGATCATCGACCCTGCGGTGATCGGATTCGGCACCATCGACGATATCGACCAGCTGGCGGGCAAGCGAGGCGACCGTCAGTCCAGCGCCGGGCAGCTGGAGATCACCGCCGTGCTGATGGAGAGCTTTGCCGGCGCCAACACGGTCGTGCGGGGCAACTGCACCTTCGGCATGTTCTCGAACTATCCCGAAAACGTGGATGACGCGCTGCGCCAGCGGGCGGGGGCGCGGTTCCTGGTGGACGGGCCGCAGACGCGCGAGGATTACATCGACATCCTGCACCTGCTGATGGGCCGCAACCACGACATCCCGCTGGGCAGCCACGACCTATATGCCGCGCAGGAGATCAAGCGGGCCGTCGCCGCCAGTTTCGAAAGCCACTCGCGCCCGCATGAGGAGGCGCTGTTGCGGGTCTATGAAAGGGTCGAAGGGCAGATCGGGCCCTTGGACACGATCGCCAAGCTGGGCACCTATCTCAAGGCGATACAGCAGGCGGACGAGAGGTTCACCGGGCGCGCGATCAAGAACATCACCGATGCGGTCAAGGTCCGCGCGATGGATTTCGAATTGCCCGACGAATGGATGGAAAACCCCGATCTGTTCCTGTTCCGCGACTACGACACCAAGACGGCGATGATCCGGGATCTGCGCCAGCCGATCACGGTGGAGATGGTGATCCAGGAGATCAACCGCTACGCCGACAGCGAGTTCCGCTATGCTGACAAGAGCGATGAAGTCGCCATCGAGAACGCCGTACGCGAGATGGGACGGATGGAAGAGGCCAAGCGGCGGTATCTGGAGGGGAAATAGCTTGCTGAGCCTGACCTATATCGCTGCTTGTGTTCTGGCTGCATATGCCGGCATCCGGTTCGTGGTCTGGGCCATCAAGAGGAGCTTGCCGGTTCCGCTGGGCGCGTTCATGTGGATCAGGTTTTTTTTCTGGTGGACTCTCAGCGTGTTGGCTTCGGTGGCGGTTTACGCCTGTGCGATACTTGTCCTGGTTTCGGCCATCCCCGGACTGAAGGAATTGGGCGACAGGCTGGATTCCGCCGTCCTTATGCTCGGAGCCGTGATTCTGTCGGCACCCTATTGGGTTGGCGTTGTGAAGGGCATTGATCTGCAGACTTCGCGCAGGTGGTCGTCATGATCCACCTCATCGAAAAGGGCCTGATGTTCGGCAACCTCGTCCATATCTCCAGCCCGGCCTTGGTCGAGCGCTACAACCGCGCGCTGCAGCATCTGTCGGGCAAGTCCACGGCACTGACCGATTTCCACATCGACATTTCGGGCTACTCCCCCGAGATTGGCGACGAACTGGGCGATGACCTGTATCTCAACCCCAACGGGGTCAACCGGCAGTTCATCCTGCTGACCACCGAGCAGAAACGCAGCCCCCTGCTGAACGTCAAGTTCTCGACCTCGCGCGACATTCTGCGGGAATTCATCGAGATGAACGAGGCGCAGCTGTTCGCCCTGACCGCCACAGACGCGGTGGCCGGAGAGCTGGTGAACTCGGTCATCAAGCTCAGTTCGCCCCGGGATCTCTTGAACCTGCGCAAGATCGAGATCGAGGCGGATACGGTGGGCGGGACCCTGCGCAAGGCCGAACAATTGGCAGGCATGGTCGAGCGGTTCATGACCGAGGAGGACGCCTGGTTCGACGACGTGCTGATCGCGCGGATGATCGACACCGCGAAACAGACCGGCGACGTTACCCGCAACCCGGTGCGGCTGCGCCATACGGAATTCGAGCAGCGCAATTTCTGGACGGCGCATTTCGGCGGGCTCTACCTGTTTCCCGACCTGGATCACCCGGCGGTGATCTGCGCCCGCGGCAAGCCCGAGGGCCTGCCGGTGCGTTTCGTCTTTGACCTGTCCGAGCGGAACCGCATCGCCAAGTTCTTCGACCTGAACGAACTTGTCGAACCCATCGTCAAGGCGCGCGGGGTGGATGCCGCGGCGGTGCTGCAGCAAAAGATGGATTTCATCACCATCGACACGGCGGCCGCTGCCGGCATCGATCTGACCGGGCTGGACCGGACCGACATGCGGCGGCTGGCGCGCAACCACGCCGACCGGCTGCCTGCGGCCTATCACGGGCTGGCCGAAATGCTGCGCTGGGCGGCGGGCGAAGGGCCGTGGCCGCGGATCACCTCGGATCATCCGGCCTTCTTCTACACGCTGCGCGCCGCCGACACGCCGAACCGGGATCTGGTCAACATGCTGCTGGCGGAACTGGCGCCGCTGGACCCGCGGCAGCTGTTCATCTGCCACAAGGAACTGTTCTATCGCACCTATGCCACCTGGCCCGAAGCGAAGCGCGCCTATGTGGCGGACTTCCTTGCGCGGGAATATCAGGTGGACAAGGCGGGCGCGCGCGCCGCACTCTTTGGCCACGAGCCGGACATGAGCGGCGAAGATCGGGCGAGCGAGGCGATGATCCGCCGCGTCGGCCCCTGGGGCGCGGTGAGAAGGGGCTGACATGTTTGGAGCGTTGCGGCTGTTTCTGGTCCTTCTGGTTCTGCAGACGATTGCCTATGTCGGTCTGTCGCTCTATTCCCGCAGCGTCCGGCGCGCCAAGCTGGAAGCGCATTGGGACAGGAAGAAGATGGTCGGAGACAGGGACGCCTTCATCGCGCGCGGGCTGAAGGTCTATGACAACTCGTTCCGCCGCAAACTGATCCTTGGGGTCTACATCGTGCCCTGGGTCGCGATCCTGACCCTGATTTATGTCGTGAACTACATGTGAGGACCTGACGCATGGTCTATGTCAAATGGGCGATCATCCTGATTTTCTGGGGCAGCGTGGCTGCGATCCTGCACTACGCCTTGCCGCAGCATGACGTGGTGCGGATCGTCAATACCTACGAGGAGCGGCAGGAACTGAACGACTGGACCCGCATGTTCTGGGCGTCGCCCGACGATCAATCCGCAAACCTGACCAACCGGGACGTGCAGTTCATACAGGCTGTCCGGCCCAGCGGTCGGGTGGTGGTCTACCGCAACGAGGATACCGGCTGGGGCTGGCCGTTCTATTTCAAGTTCGACACCGCCAATCTCTATACCGAGGCCAATGACGCGATTTCGACCAAGGACGATCCGGAATGGGTGGCGGTCACGCATTACGGCTGGCGGAACGAATTCCTTTCGGTCTTTCCCAACGCGGTGTCGATCAAGCCGGTCGACGGACCGGATGCGCGTATCATTCCCTGGTTCAACATCGTTTTCCTGACCGTCTTTTTCGCGCTGCTCTGGGCCGTCTGGGTGCGCTGGCGCCGGTTCCGCGAAGCGCGGATCGATCCCATGCTGGAGAGCGTCGAGGATAGCTATTACGCGGCCGGCGATGCCATCGAAGAGCGCCGAGGGCGCCTGCGCCGGTGGCTGGACAGTTGGAAAAGCAAATAGTCCAGGCGTTGGCGCGTCGCCCGACCGGGCGTTGACCGCTCTGCCGCGATGCACCGATCGGGTTCGGCGGGGTCGGTTCGCGGCGGCGGAGGTGTGGCGGGGAATTGCAAGTGCCGGCTCGGCCGTGTTTGCACTGTCAACGAACCACGAATTCCGCATGCAGGGCGCCGGCCGCCTTGATCGTCTTGAGGATGTCGATCATGTCGCGCGGGGACACGCCGAGCGCGTTGAGGCCGGCCACGACTTCGGAGAGCGTGGTGCTGTCGGGCACCTCGGCCAGCCCGGTGCCTTCCTCCTCTTCGATGCCGGCGATAGTCCTGGGCACCACGACGGTCTGGCCCTGCGCGAACGGGTTGGGCTGGACGGCGATGGGCGCTTCCTCGACGCGCAAAGTCAGGTTTCCCTGGGAAACCGCGACCCGCGATATCTGCACGTCATCGCCCATGACGATGGTGCCGGACCGCTGGTCGACCACGACCCGCGCCTTGCGTTCGGGTTCGACGAGAGTGTTTTCGATGCGGCTGATGGCATGGGCCGTCGAGAAGGCCTGCGTCGCTGCGATGTTCAACTCGACGGTGCCGGAATCCCGCATCAGCGCGACCGGGCGGTCGAACTCCCGGTTGACCGCGGCTTCGATCCGGCTGGCGGTGGTGAAGTCGGGCTCGCGCAGGGCCAGGCGCAGCTGTGTCAGCGAGCCGAGTTCGAAATCGATCTCCCGCTCGATCCTGGCTCCGGCAGGGATCACGCCGGCGGTGGGAACCCCGCGCACGACCGAGGCGGCCTCTCCCTCGGCCACCGCGCCGCCGGCCAGAACGGTTCCCTGCGCCACCGCATAGATCTGCCCATCCGCCGCGTTGAGCGGCGTCATGATCAACGTGCCGCCCAACAGGCTCTTGGAGTCCCCGATGGCCGAGACGGTGACGTCGATCTGGCTGCCGACGCGCGCAAAGGGCGGCAGGCTGGCGGTGACGAAGACGGCGGCCACGTTCTTTGGGCGGAATTCCTCGCCGGTCACGTTGACCCCGAGCCGTTCAAGGATGTTCGACATGATCTCTTCGGTGAAGGGCGCGTTCCGCAAACCGTCACCGGTCCCGTTCAGACCGACCACGAGACCGTATCCGATCAGGTCGTTGCCACGCACACCGTCGAAATCGACCAGGTCCTTGAGACGAATGGCACCGGCCGGAGCACAAACGGGAAAGAATACGGCGAAGATCAGGGCCAGGAGTCTCATCTGAGGAAATTCGCCAGCGACAGGTTCGCGTTGCGAACGATTACGGAATAGAGGCTTTCCAGCTGAAACTGCACGTTTTGCAACCGGGTGGCGGTTTCGTAAGGGTCCGCGCCGATCAGTTCCGATCTGGCATGCTCCAGGCTGGTGCGCGCGGCGGCGTGTGTGGTTGCGGCCCGGTCCGCCCGCGCCTCCGCCCCCCCGACCTGCGCGCGCAAGGCGACGGTTTCGAGCGTTGACGTGACAAGCTGAGCGCCAGCATCCCGGAGAAGCGCCGTCCGCTGATCGGGCGCGAGGGCCAAGGATGGGTCCGCGGCGAGGGCGGCCACGGCCGCATGGCGCAGGGCATCCCGGAACAGGTGGTCATCCGCCTTGATCGGGAGTTCGATACGTTCGGACTCCGATATCTGCATCGGTGCGAGCGCATTGGTTGCGCCCTGGTAGATGGCAACCTGGAAACCGGCCGGATCGTCGAACCATCGCTTGGCGGCCTGCTGGATCTCCGCTGCGGTCGTGGCGCCGGCAAGCTCGGCCTTCAGAGCGGTCAGCAGTGTTTCCGGTGGCGCGAGGGGCGTTTTGTCGGTCGCGGTTCCGGAAAACAGGCTGCGTCCGCCGGCGCGGGCGTTCAGGGCCGCCATGATCGCGTCCAATTGGGTGCGCGCCAGATCGCTGGCCCGTTCATGTGTCGGTGCCTGGTCGCTTTGGTCCAGCGAAAGCAGCCCGGATGACAGGTCGGACAGCGAGGTTTCGAATGCCGCCAGAGAGGTCTGCATGGCGTCGGCAAACAGGCGCGCCTCGAAAGTGGAAACGGACAGCGTGCCGAGTCGGGCAATGTTGCGGTCGATATCGGCCAGTTGCGAGTAGTCACCGCGCAGCCGTTCCGCCACGTTTGCGACCCTACCGGTGGCCAGTTCCTGAGACAGGGTGTCGATCTGGGTCTTGATCTGGGTTGTGCGGTGCCGGAAGGCGAGCCCCCTGGCCAGATCGCCAATCGAAGTCAGTGTCATGGATCAAAGCCTCAGAAGGGTTTCCATAAGGTCGTCGAGGGTCTGGATGATGCGCGCGTTCGCGGCGTAGGCTTGTTCGATCCGCATCATCCGCTGCAATTCGGCGTCGGTGTCCACGCCCTGTTCCGCCTCGATGCGCGCCATCTCGGACCGGGTTGCGGCCGTGAAGATCAGACGCCCTTCGGCGGTGTGTGCGTTCTGGCCGATCTTGGACGACAGCGCCGCGCCAACTTCTGACGCCGACATGTTTCTCGTCCCGGCCCAGTTCGTTGTCACGGCGCGGGTGTCGCTCAGGACATTGCTGAAAGCCTGAAGCTGCCGGGCGTCCCCCGGATCGCCGGGCAATGTCGCGCCGAGACCGGTGCGCAGTTTCCAACTGCTGCCGCCAGCGCCCGGATCGACAAGCGTGTTGACCCCGATCCTTGCGGCGAGGCCGGGATTGGCGGTCGGGTCTGACCTCGAACCGCCATCGGTGAACAGCCCCGGAGCTGTCGGACCCGCGGTCGGATCCAGACCCGGTGTCTCGAACCGTTCGATCAGGTCGCGCGCCAGCACGTCGAGGTCCATTTGCGCTTCGACCGAAAGAGTGTCGCGGATCTCGAACAAAGCGGCCAGGTTTCCGCCCCTTATGCCGGATTTGTCGCCATCCGTTCGCACCGGTTGGCCGTTAAGTTCCAATCCCGAAAGCAGCCCGTTCGCGGCGGTCATATGCGGCATGGTCTCGCCGGTCGTCGCAAAGGTGAAATGTGCCGCCCGGCCTTCCAGCAGGATGAGACCGCCCTCGGCATAGAGGGAGATGCGGTCATTCTCTCGCGCGACGACATTGACGGGGATCAATTCGTTGATTGCATCGACCAGCAACTGGCGCTGATCCAGCATGGAGGCGACATCCTGGTCGGAGTTCCTGGCGGTCTGGATGCGGGTGTTCAGACCTGCGATGTCCGAAAGCGTCGTGTTCAATCTTTGGACCTGTTGGCCGATCTTTCGGTCTGCGTCCGACCGCATCTTGCGCAGACCTTCGGCGGCGTTGTTGATCGCGCCGGTCAGGGCCTTGGCCTCGGTCACGACCTGATCGAGGCGCGTGGCCGCATCGGGCCGGCTGGCGGCGGCGATCAGACTGTTCTCGAAGTTTACCAAGTGGCCCGAGAGGGAATGCGGATCATCCGGCGTTCCGACCAGTTTCTCCAATCCGCGGAAAAACCCCGCGACAGTGTCTGCATTGGAATGTATCGCCTCGGCGTTCCGCCGGTTGGCCGTCAGCACCGGGTCAGCATGACGGCTGATGCCGACGATCCGGACGCCGGGGCCGGAACCGGATGCCAGTTCCAGCGATCGCCGGGCATATCCCGGTGTCAGAGCGTTCGCGATGTTGTCGGAGACGACCGCCGCGCCGCGGCTTGCCGCGGCCAGCCCGCCGAGCGCGTTCTGAAAGGCGGTGGACATGGTCATCGGAGGACTCCTTTCGCCGGTCGGTCAGGTCAGCGTTTGATGTTGGTGGTCTCCTGCAGCATTTCGTCCACGGTCTGGATGACCTTGGCGCTGGAGGAATAAGCGCGTTGAGTCTGGATCATGGCGGTCAGTTCGGTTGCGACATCCGTCGTCGACTCCTCGCGCGCGAAGGAGACGAGATCGCCGGTCGGCCCGTCCCCGGCATCCCACAGGAAGAAGGTGCCGCTTTCGCGCGAAGGCGCGTAGGTCTGGCTGTCCAGGGCGGTCAGACCGTTTGGATTGGGAATGTCCACCAGGGGCACCTGGAACATGCGGCGAGTGATCCCGCTGTCATAGGACGCGTAGACATACCCGTTGTCGTCCACCTTGACGCCGGTCATGGTGCCGACCGCCGAACCGTCCCGGGTGATCGAGACAGGAGCGAAGGTGTCGGACAGCTGGGTGATGCCGTTCGAATCCCCGAGTTGGCCGATGTTGATTTCCAGCGGCCCACCCGCGACGTTGACAAGGAAACTGCCGGTGGCAGGATCGTATGCACCGCCCGAAACGGGTGTGACGCCCGCAAGCGTGCCGCCTGTGGTCCGGCTGTCGTCGAACCTGAGATCATATTCCCCGATCACGGCGCCGCCGGATGCGGTATCGCGCAGAACCAGCCGCCATTCGTTGCTGACCCCGGTGGCGGGAACGTTCGGTGTGAGTTCGATCTCGACATTCTCGGATTTCCCCAGGTTGTCGAAATACTCGACCGACAGCGGCTGTGCGTCGCCGGGCGATCCCGCCTCGGTGGCCGTCGCCGGCAGGTTCATCCGTAGCGTCATCCGGGTCGTGGGCGAGCCCGACAGCTGATTGACGCTGACTTGCACCGGTTGCAGCCCCGCAGGCGTGTCGCGCGGGAAGTTCGGGATCGCGCCGTCCGGTTGGGCGGGCCATCCCAGCAGGACCAGGCCCGATTCGGTGACCAGATACCCCTGTTCGTTGGTGCGGAACGATCCGGTCGTGGCCAGCAGCATCTCGCCCGAGCCGGAGGCGATCTGGGAACTGGGCCGGACCGGGAGCATTCCGCGGCCCCGCACGGCCAGATCCGTCGAGTTGCTGGTGGTGACCAGCGAGCCGCGCTGATCGATCATGCGCTGGCTGGTGGTGCGCACGCCGCCTGCGGAGTAGTTTCCACCCGGACTTGACGTGACCATCGAATGGAAGTCCGTCTCCACCCGCTTGTAGCCGAAGGTGGACGAGTTCGCGATATTGTCCGAGATGGAGGCGAGGCGGTTGGCATTGGCCTTGAGCGCAGCGACGCCGGCATTCAGCGAAGAGGAAATGGTCATCGGCACGCCTTTCTGTTGCAGCGATCCCTGTCGCAACAGCTAGCGCACGGCCCCTTAACAGCGTGCTAACAGCTAAAATGCCCAGGATCGCCCGGCTTCAGGGCTTGCGAAGAAAGATCACCTCGATCCGGTTGTTGCGGGCGGCCATCGGGTTCTCATGCGCCAGTTTCCGGTCGGCATGGCCGGTAACCCTCTGAATTCTCGCGGGCTCCACGCCGCCCAGTTCCAACAGGTTACGCACCGCGCCTGCGCGCGAGCTCGACAGATCCCAAACCGGGTTTTCCGCCAGAACGACCGGATGCGCGTGAACGTGACCGCCGATCGCGATGCCATTCGTCACCAGATCCGACGACCGCGCAACCAGTCGCGCGAGATCCTTCATCAATTGGGTCGGGCGGCTCGAATCAGGCTCGAACAACAGTGAATCTTCGGTCGCGAAGAGTTCGACGACCAGCCCTTCGTCGGTGACACGGGTCACGATATGCTGCAGCAGCTTCTTCGAGACCATGCTTTCGCCGCTGCGTCCCAGAAGTTGCGCCTCGAGCGACGAGAAATCCTCGACGTCCCGGTCGTCGCCGCTGTCATCGACGCCGGTTGCGCCGCGCGCCCGGCTGACCTCGGTCGGGCTGCGGTTTGCGGCGCCGGTCCCATCCATGACCAGGGCGTTTTCCGAGAACATGCTGTCGCCGCCCAGCGCGCCGTCGCCGCCACCCGAGATCGGGTTGACCGCTATGGTCGGCGAAAAGTAATCCGCAAGCCCGTTGCGTTGTTTTTCGGTCGTCGCGTTCAGCAGCCACATCAACATGAAGAAGGCCATCAGGGCCGTGACGAAATCCGCGTATGCGACCTTCCACGCGCCGCCGTGGTGGGCATGGCCACACTTGCTGCGCTTCTTCCTGATGATGATCGGCGCCGCATTCGATTGCGCACCCATCTCCACCACCTGTTCCTTCACCCGTGAACCGGGATAGCAGGGCAGACGTTAAGGGATGCATAACAGGCGAAATTGTCGGAGTTTTCCGGCCCGGGCCGTCACGAGGCCGGGCCAGTCCTGGCGCGCCGCAGGATCAGCGACAGGCGGGCAAAACTGTTGGCAATGCCCTTCTGGTCGGCCTTGCCGAAAAACGCGTCGAGGTCATCGTGCGCGCGGATCGCCTGATCTAGGTGCGGATCCGCTCCGGCGGTATAGAGCCCTGCCCTGATCATCACCTCGGACCGCTCGTAGGCGCCGACCAGCCGCCGCGCCTCGGCGATCATGCCGTTCTCTTCGGGCGTGGCGGCGTCGGGCAGGCTGCGCGAGACGGAGCGGCTGACGTCGATCGCCGGGAAACGCCCGCGCTCGGCGATTTCCCGGCTCAGGACGATGTGCCCGTCCAGGACGCCGCGCAGGATGTCCGCGATCGGCTCGTCCATGTCGGAACCCGCGACCAGGACGCTGAACACCGCGGTTATGTCTCCCTGCCCGGCCGTTCCGGGGCCCGCGCGTTCGCAGAGGCCGGCGATCAGCGGTGTGACCGACGGAGGAAAACCGCGCAACGCCGGCGATTCGCCCATGGCGATCGAAATCTCGCGATGCGCCTCGGCGAAGCGCGTCACCGAGTCGGCCAGAAACAGGACGTTCATCCCCTGTTCGCGCAGGAATTCGGCAACGGCCATGGCCGACCAGGCGCAGCGCCGGCGGGCCAGGGCCGACAGATCCGAGGTTGCGGCGACCACCACCGTCCGCGCCATTCCATCCGGTCCCAGCGTCCTGTCGGTGAATTCGGTCACCTCGCGCCCCCGTTCGCCAATCAGCGCGACGACCACGGCATCGGCCTGCATCGAATTCGCCAGCGCCGCCATCAGGGACGATTTACCGACGCCCGATCCGGCAAACAGACCGACGCGCTGACCGCGCACGATGGGCAGAAGCGTGTTCAGGACGGCAAGCCCGGTGGGCATGCGTTCGCCGAGCGGTTTGCGGTCGGTGGCGCGGGGTGGGGGCTGCATGACGTCCCTCGAATCGGCGCCGCGCAGCAGCGGTTTGCCGTCCAGCGGCCGGCCGAAGGGATCCACGACCCGGCCCAGCCAGTGCAACCCCGGTGCGAAGTCCGGCATCGGCACCAATGCTGCGCGGTCGCCAAGCGAAACGCCTTCGGGCGCGGTATCAGGCAGCATGTGGACCGCGACGCGCTCGACGTGCAGAACCTCTCCCGCCAGCGGTTCGCCCGAGCGGCGTTTCAGTTCCAGCCGGTCGCCGACGCGCGCCCCGGCCGCCAGCCCGCCGATTTCGACGACGCCGCGGCCCACGCTGAGGACGCGACCGATCGGGCGCGCAAGCCCGAGATTGTCAAGTTCCGCTTTCAACAGCGACGGATCAGGCGCGGGCATGACGGCGACTCCATCAGTTTCTCGAAAACGGTTTCTAAAGGAATCGGGGTTAAGCCTTGATTGAAATGGATCGAGGGAGAAACCCCGATGTTCTCGGACTTGAACGTCTTCAAGATGGCGTACGCCATGGCAACACATGCGGGACAACGGCAGGCCGTCATCGCGCGGAACATGGCCAATGCGGATACGCCCGGCTACCGCGCCCGCGATATCGCGGGCTTCGGATCGGCCTATTCCGACAGTCTGGGCGCAGAGATGGCCGCGACCCGGGAAGGGCACCTGAACCGGGCAGCGCAAGGCGCGAGGGGCTGGGACGACTTCCCGGTGGCAAGCCGGCAGGACCCGAACGGCAACAGCGTCTCGCTAGAGGAGCAGATGCTGAAGGCGGTGGAGGTCAAGCGTCAGCACGACCGTGCGCTCGCGATCTACCGGTCGTCGCTGGGCGTCCTGCGCGCCAGTCTGGGCAAGGCCTGAGAGGGGTTTCGATGAGTGACTTTTCGCAATCCCTCGCGGCGTCGGCCAGCGGCCTGCGCGCCCAGGCGGCGCGTTTGCGGCACGTGTCCGAGAACATCTCGAACGCCGATACCCCTGGCTATCGCCGCAAGTCGGTCCCTTTTGAGACCGTCAAAAGCCCCGAGGGTGAACTGGTCGCGACCGGGCGCGTCCGCCTAGACCAAGGCGCGCTGACCCGGATTCACGATCCGGGTCATCCGATGGCCGACGACACCGGCCATTACGAGAGCTCGAACGTCGATCTGATGATCGAGATCGCCGACGCGCGCGAGGCGCAGCGCAGTTATGAGGCCAACCTGAAAATGTTCGATCAGACCCGCCAGATGTCGGCAGGCCTGATGGACCTGCTTCGCAAGTAAAGGACGACCAGAATGGATATCCGCCCCTTCAACGCCGCGCAGAGCTATGCCTCGGCCCGGCCCGCCACGCAGCCCGATCCCGACCACGCCGCCAGTGGGCTGCGCGCCACGTTCACCGACTTTGCCGCGACGCTGCGGCAGGGTGAACAGATCGCGCAATCGGCAATGGTCGGGCAGGCCGATCCGCACGCGCTGGTACAGGCGCTGGCGCAGACCGAACTGGCCGTCGAGACCGCGGTGATCGTCCGCAACAAGGTGGTCGAAGCCTATCAGGAAATCCTGCGGATGCCGGTCTGAATCATGCTGAGCGAAGGCCTGTTTTACGACATCCTGCGCCAGGCACTTTGGGTCGCGGTGATCACGTCGGTTCCGATCCTGTCGGTGGCGCTGGTCACCGGCCTGACCGTGGGGTTGTTCCAAGCGCTGACGTCGATCCAGGAAATGACGCTGACCTTCGTTCCCAAGCTTGTCGCCATCGTCGCGGTGTTCTGGATCTCGATGGGGTTCATGACGCAGACGCTGGGGACGTTCTTCACGACCACGCTCATACCCTTGATTTCGGGAGGTCACTGATGGACTCGGCCTATGTCACGCTGTCCCGGCAATCGGGCCTGATGAACGAAATGCGCATGGTGGCCAACAACATCGCCAACGCCAACACCGCCGGATACCGGCAACAGGGCCTCGTGTTTTCCGAGTATGTCCAAGCCGCCGGCCAGGGGCCGTCGCTGTCCATGGCGCGGGCGCAGGTTCGGAACACGTCTTTGCAGCCCGGGGTTCTGACCCAAACGAACGGGCAGTTCGACTTTGCGATCGAGGGCGAGGGGTTTTTCCTGCTGGAAACGCCATCGGGCAATCGTCTGACCCGCGCCGGCAGCTTTGCCTCCAACGGTCAAGGCGAACTGGTTTCGGTCGACGGCTATCGCGTTCTGGATGTGAACGGAGCACCGATCTTTGTTCCGCCGGACGCAGTGTCGGTTGATGCGGGCAGCGACGGAACGCTCAGCGCCGGAGGGCAACCCTTGGGCCAGATCGGGGTGTACGCGCCGACCGACCCGGCCGGCCTGGTCCGCGAGGGCGGCGTGACGTTCCGCGCCGACGGAGGGTTCGAACCGGTCGAGAATCCCAAGGTCCTGCGAGGTTTCCTCGAGGGGTCCAACGTGAACGCCATCGAACAGGTTGCCCGGCTCGTCGAGATACAGCGCGCCTATGAGCTGGGGCAAAGCTTTCTCGAGGCCGAGGACGAACGCGTCCGCGGTGCGCTCAAGGCCCTGATGCGCTGACCAGAAACAAGAGGAGTGTCCAGAATGCGCGCCCTGAAAATCGCCGCCACCGGCATGACCGCACAGCAACTGCGGGTCGAAACGATCTCGAACAACCTCGCGAACATGAACACCACCGGCTACAACGCCCGGCGGGCGGAATTCGCGGACCTGCACTATCAGCAGATGGCGCGAGCGGGCACGGTGAACGCCGCGGACGGCACCGTTCTGCCGACCGGCATTCAGCTTGGTCTTGGGGTTCGGCCCGCCGCCGTTTCCGTCCACCTGGCGCAAGGCGCGTTGTCGGCAACGGGCAGCGATCTCGATCTGGCCATCGAAGGCCGCGGATACCTGGAGGTGACGCTGCCCAACGGGCAATCCGCCTATACCCGCGACGGCAGCCTGAAGCGATCCGCCGAAGGCCTGGTGGTCACGTCCGACGGCTATCCCGTTGCGCCCGAGATCACCATTCCCAACGACGCCCGTTCGATTTCGATCAATGCCTCCGGCCAGGTGTTCGCCTATTTTGACGATGCCGCCGAGGCGCAGTTGCTGGGGGAATTCACCCTCGCCGGCTTTGCCAACGCCAAGGGGCTCGAGGCGATCGGCGGCAATCTTTTCAAGGAATCCGAGGCTTCCGGCGCCCCGGTCATCGGGTCACCGGGCGGGGAGGGGCTTGGAACGCTGCGACAGGGCTATCTGGAGGACAGTTCGGTCGACGCGGTGCGCGAGGTGACCGAACTGATCGAGGCGCAGCGGGGTTACGAAATGAACGCCAAGGTGATTTCCGCCGTCGATCAGATGATGGGCGCGACAACGCAGGTGCGATGATGCGACGGGTTTTCTTAGTGTTGCTGCCGATCATCGCCCTGCCGGCCGTGGCCGACGTGGTCGTTCCGGTTCGAACCATCCGGGCCAAGGAAATCATCACCTTCGACGCCGTGGCGGTCGAGCCGTCCGAAGCCGTTGGAACGGCCCCGGACCTCGGCGATGTTCTTGGCAAGGAGGCGCGCATCGCACTGTACCCCGGCCGGCCGATCCGGAATTCCGACTTTGGCCCGCCCGCGATCGTGGACCGGAACGACCTCGTCACCCTGGTTTTTGCCGATGGCCGGCTGTCGATCACGGTCGAAGGACGTGCGCTCGGCCGAGGCTCGGCAGGCGAGATCATCCAGGCCATGAACCTGGCGTCCCGAACCACTGTCACCGGACAGATCCGTCCGGACGGAAGAATCGAGGTAAAATGATGCGACGCTCCCTTGCTTTTGTTGCCCTTCTGGCGATCACGGCCTGCGGGCGGGCCGATCATCTGGGAAAACCGCCGAGCTTCACCCCGAATACCGAATCGCCCGAGCATGTGGCGATGCTCTGGCCCGGGCTGCCCCTCTACAGCCAGCCGCAACGGTCGGTCGACCGCGCATCGCTGTGGAGCGGTGGGCAGAACTCGCTATTGGGCGATCAGCGCGCGATGAAGAAGGGTGATATTCTGACCGTGGTCATCGAACTCGACGAGAAGGCCGAGATCTCGAACGACACCAACCGGTCCCGCATCGGATCCGACAGCCTGGAGATTCCGCAGCTTTTCGGATTGCCTCAGCGGGCTGACGAAAGCCTGCCCGAGGGCGCATCCTTGTCGAATGCGGTGTCCATCGATTCCGCAACCTCGAGCAAGGGGAAGGGTTCGGTGAAACGCAAGGAGAAGCTGACGCTTCGGGTCGCCGCCACCGTTGTGGACGTGCTGCCGAACGGGGTCCTGTCGATCAGCGGCTCACAGGAGTTGCGGGTGAATTTCGAACTGCGCGAATTGCTGGTTTCGGGATTCGTGCGGCCCGAGGACATCTCTCGCCAGAACGAGATCACCTATGACAAGATCGCCTCGGCGCGCGTGTCGTATGGCGGTCGCGGGCAGATCACGGATGTGCAACAGCCGCGCTACGGACAGCAGATCCTCGATGCCGTTCTGCCGTTCTGAGGGGTTGCGATGATCGCGAAGCTGCTTCCGGTTCTCTTTCTGATCGGCGGAGTGGGGGCCGGCGCCGGCGCCGGACTTTTGATGGGGCCTTCGGGTGCGTCGAGCAAGGAAAACCTGCCGCAAGACACGGAGGCGGTCGCCCAACCCGATAACGGGGCGCCCGGTGCGGACGGTCGAAAACACACCGGCGAGGCCGGCCTGGATTTCGAATATCTGAATCTGACGAAACAGTTCGTCATCCCGGTGGTGGAGCGCGACCGGATCGCGGCCCTCGTGATGCTGTCGCTCAGCCTCGAGGCCAGCCCGGGCATGGGCGAACGGTTCTATGCCGTCGAGCCCAAGCTGCGCGACGGATTCCTGCAGGTGCTGTTTGATCATGCCAACATGGGCGGTTTCGACGGGGCCTTCACGCAGTCTGACAGGCTGACCAGCCTGCGCGAAGCCCTGCTGGTCGTCGCGCAACGCGCCCTCGGCCCGGACATATCCCAGGTACTGATCATGAGCGTCGCGCGGCAGGACGCCTGACGTCCGACGGTTGAGCGGCCAAGGCGCCGGGCGGCGCTTTGGGGTGTCGGGATCAACGGTCCCGGTCGAGCAAACCCGGTGTGCAGAGGTCTTCGATTTGCGCCTTTGCGCGCCGACTTTTGCAAGCCTGTTCCAACCGCGCGGCCAGATCTCCGATCGCCTCGCGGCGGCCATGTGCGCGGCGCAAACCGTCGATCGCCGTCAGCTTCTGGGCGCGGAGCCGGGCCAGTTCCATGTTCAGGCCACGTCGGGTGCGGGCTTCCCAACTGCGCCACAGGATGTCGGCGCCGAACGCCCGGTAGTCGGACAGCTGCCCTTCCGTTTCGCGGACGTCCTTTTCCTGAAGGGCGAGTCGGCTCAACTGCTGTTGGATTTGCGCCTCCCTTGCCAGGATCGGGCGCAGTTTCTCGAACTGGTCGAGATACAGTGCTTCGGCGACTTGCCCGATTTCGGTCAGGTCGGATTTCTTCATCGGATCTGGCCTTTCGCGCGTTTGCGCATGGCTTCGGCAAAGCGGATCGCGGCGGCGACCGGGCGATAGTGCTCTTCCGCGATCTCCTGCCCGATGGCGACAGTTGCGTGCAGGGCCCTGGCCGTGGGCGGATCGGAATGGATCGGCACGCCGGCGGCATCGGCGGCGGCGCGGATGGCGGCGGCGATCTCGTCGATCCCCTTGGCGACACAGACAGGAGCCGCGCCGGGCGCGCGCGACCACTTCAGCGCCACCGCGAAATGGGTCGGGTTCACGATGACCACATCCGCCGTCGGAACGTCCACCATCATGCGGTTCATCGCGATTTCCTGCGCGCGCTGCCGGCGCTGCTGTTTCACATGAGGATCGCCTTCGGCCTCTTTCATTTCATCCTGGATCTCCTTGCGCGACATGCGGTTCTTCCGGAGGTGTTCGGAAAACTGCCACAGGTAGTCGACCGCCCCGATCAACAGGGCCACGGCAATGACGGTGGACGTGAACCGGATGACCAGGTCGGTCATCAACATGATCGAGCCCTGCGCATCGGAGGCGCTTGCCGCGACGATCCCGGCCAGATTGGCGCGCAGGAAAACGGCCAGACACAGGGAGAAGAGCAGGAGCTTCACGAAGCTTTTTGCGAACTCGAAAAGCCCGCCGCGGCCGAACTTGTTCTTGGCGTTGGACAGGATTGAAACCCGCGACAACCGGGGCCGAATTTTGCCGGGGGCAACGATGAATGCCCTTTGCGCGATGATGCTCAGTAGTACGGCGATGGCCGGGACCGCGAACAGCGGCAAAACCGACAGGCCGGTTCGGCCGATCAGACCGGCCATCGGCGCCTGGGCGTGACCATCGATCAAGAGGCCGGACAACCGATCGGATTGGTCGATCAACACGGCGAACACCGTGCCCAGCTGTCTCAGCACCGCTTCTCCGGCCGCGACAAGGGCCAGCAGAAGGCCGGCGTACCCGGCGACGGCGGAAAGGTCGGTGGATTTCGCAACTTCGCCCTTTTGGCGCGCCTTCAGAAGCTTTTGCTGCGTCGGGTCGAAGGGTTTCTCGCTGTCGTCGTCCGGCGCGCTCATGGGGACTTGCCGATCGGGTTCACCAGGAAGTCGAAAAGGGCGCCGGACCAGACGGAAAGGATCAACGGCGCGCCGGCGAAAAGTAAAAACAGACCGCCCAACGTGATGGCAGGGGCGCCGACAAAGGCCACCATGAGTTGCGGCATCGCCCGGTTGATGACGCCGAGCGCCAGATTGTAGAGCAGCGAGGCGATTACGAACGGAGCCGCCAGGCCGAAGGCAAGGGCAAAGCTGCGCGACACCTGACCGACGCCCCGAGCCGACAGATCGGGTGCCGCGGGCAGAGTTCCGGCGGGAAACAGATCGTAGCTGTGGATCAGGAACTCGGCGGCGCGGACGTGAAGCCCCAGAAGGGCGGCGAGGGCGAGCCCAGCCAGCATCAGCAGATAGCTCATGGCCGGAACCGGTTCCGCCGCCGCACCGCCGAGAATCTGCGACAGCGACGTCGCCTGCGCGGCGATCGAGCCTGCCGTCTGCAGGGCCAGAACGAAGAGGCGGAATCCCATTCCCAGCCCGAGGCCGATCAGGATTTCGGTTCCGGCCAGCATGACGAGGCCCGTCAGGTTTCGCGCACCGCCCGGGCTGTGAACCGAAGGGGCGACGATCAGGGTGAAGGCTGCCGCCGCGCCAAGCCTTACCCGCATCGGGATCCATCGCTCGCCAAAGGCCGGCATGACGGACACCATGGCCAATACACGGAGGAAAACCGCGAGCATATGCCAGAACCCGGACTCCAGCAAAGGGAGCAGGTCAGGCGGCAAGGCGATCATGCGGCCACGGTGCCGACCAGCGCCGGACGTGCCTCGAGCCCGATTTCCTCGAAAGACAGGACCGGGTTTGCGATCCCGCGTGCGCGCAGGATGGTGCGGAGGAAACGCCGTCTACGTGTCGAAGTGACCAGCGCCGGGTAGAGGCCGCGATCGGCCGTTTGCGCCACGCGCCCGGCGACGCCGTTGGCCAGCTTGTTGAACAGATCGGGCGGCAGCGCCACGTCCTGGCCCGACGCGCTGGCGTCGATCTGGTACATGGCGAAGGTGTCTTCCCATTCGGGCGCCAGCTGGATCAGTGGGATCGACCCGTCTTCGCGCTTCAGGTCGGCCACCAGTTGAAACCCCAGCCGCTGCCGTACAAGCTCGCAGATCGCTTCGGGCTGGGTCACGAACAGCCGCGCCTCGGCCACGGATTCGAGGATCAGCGGCATGTTGCGGATCGAGACCCGTTCTTCCAGCAGCAGGCGCAGGACCGCGTGCAGCGTGTCGACGGGAACCTTGTCCGGAATCAGTTCGTCCAGCAGCTTGCGGTTCGCTTCGGCCCGCACCGGATCGCTGAGACGGGTCAATTCGGACAGGAGGCGACGCAGGGATTTGAGCGTCAGCAGGCGGGCGAAGTTCTGCTTGATGATCTCCAGCAGATGCGTGGCCAGGATCTCGGGCGGCGTAACGATCGTGGCGCCGGACAGCGCCGCAGCCTCCTGGTCCTGCGGTCGGATCCAGCGGGCCGGCGCTCCGTAGACCGGTTCGGTCACGTTTTCGCCGTCCGGCAATGTGTCCGCACCCTCTTGCACGAGGGCGAGAACCAGATCGGGGTTCAGGACGCCGCGCGCCTGCTCGACGCCGTGGATGCGGATGACATAGGTGCCGGTGGACAGGTCGGCCCGGTCCGTCAGCCGGATGTCGGGCAGAATGAGGCCGAATACCGAGGCGATATGGGTGCGCATGTTGGCGATCCGCGCATCAAGACCGGTACCCGGATTCAGCACCATGCTCACGAGATCCGGAGCGAATTCGAGGTGGATGTCGTCCAGATCCAGGACGTCTCCGATCGCCTGCGACACGGGGCGCTGAACGTCGGCGGGGGTGCCGTCGACGCCGGGCAATTCCCTGTCGTGCCTTTTGTGGACCGAATAGGCTGCAAAGCCCAGAACTGCGGTTCCGATCATGAACGGAACGAAGGGCAGCCCGGGCACCAGGGCGAAAACCGCCATCAGGACGGCAACGGTGCCCAGCGCGGCAGGGTGGCGCCCGAGTTGGGAGAAAATCGCGTTGTCGGTCGCCCCCTGGGTGCCGCCGCGCGCCAGCAACAGCGCCGAGGCGATGGAGATGATCACGGCCGGGATCTGCGACACCAACCCGTCGCCGACGGTGAGGATGGCATAGGTTTCAAAGGCCGAGGCGACCGGCATTCCGTGCACCAGCGTTCCCATGATCAGACCCATGACCAGGTTCAGCAGGGTGATCAGCAGCCCGGCAACCGCATCGCCCTTGACGAATTTCGACGCGCCGTCGAGCGAGCCGAAAAACGTGGTCTCCTGCTGCTCAAGTTCCCGCCGCGCCTTGGCCTGCTGATGGTCGATGGCGCCGGCCGACATGTCGCTGTCGATGGCGAGCTGCTTGCCAGGCATGCCGTCCAGCGCAAATCGCGCGCCGACCTCGGCCATGCGGGCGGCACCCTTGGTGATCACCATGAAGTTGACGATCAGCAGAACGCCGAACACCACGAGACCGAGGAAGATGCTGCCGCTCATGATGAACTGCGCAAACCCTTCGATCACGTCGCCCGCGGCGTTGGGGCCGGTGTGGCCCTGCCCGATGATCAATTTGGTGGACGAGACGTTGAGCGACAGGCGCAGCATCAACGAGGCCAGCAGGATCGTGGGGAAAGACGAGAAATCCAGCGGGCGCTCGATGAAAAGGGTCAGCGTGAAGATGAGGATTGCCAGTGCGAAGGACGCCGCCAGACCGACGTCGAGAACCCAGGCCGGCATCGGCAGGATCATCATGACGATGACCGCCATCAGCGCCAGCGCCAATAGCACGGTGGGGGAAAACAGGGTGCGCGGATCGATCCTGAGCAAGCGGAGCTCCTATTTGAAGACGATGAAGGCGGTGCGTTCGCCCGAAACCGGAACCAGGGAACCGAGGACGGCTGGACCATACGTTCCCGAACCGGAGAAAAGTGGTTGATTAGAGACTGTATTTGCCTCTCGCGCCACGGCGTCGACACGGTGACCGGGCCCGCCGTCCAAAGCGGCAAGGGTGGCTTCGAGCCGTTGCGAATAGGCGGCCGCCAGCGCTGCGGTGCGCGAGTGATAGGCCCCGGCGGCGGCGGTCCATGAGCCGAATTCGGCGTGAAGTTCGCGCAGGAAGCGGGCGGCGTAGGCCGCGTTCTGGTTGGGGTCGAACATCGCGTCGATGGAGCGGAAACCCTGGCCGTGCCAGCGGTAGTTGATCTGAAAGCAGCCGATATCGAAACTTCGGGCGCCGGCCTTGAACACCTTGGATACGTAGGCCTTGGCCTCGGCCTCGTTGTCGAACCAGAACCCCTTGCCTTCCAAGTTGACCGCCCAGGGCCAGGGGACGCGTCTGCCGTTGACCATGCGCCCGGTTTCGACCCGCGTGATCGCGCGCAACACGTCGAGCGGCACACCCTCGGATCGCGCAGCGCGCCGCGCAGCGGCGTCGCAGATTTCGCCTGCCCGCGTGTCGGAGAGAGCAGGCGCGGCGAGGATCAGCCAGACCGGCAGCAGCAGCGCGGCCAGAGGCGACACAAGCGGTTTCGTGGTCGTGGGTTTGGGCATTCTGCCGGTCCGGGAGTCCATCGATCCCGACCAAGCTAGCCACTCTCTCGTTTACAGAGAGTTATCGGCCAAGCACAGTTTTGGCCAACGTGACAACCCGCCCGGCAAGGGTGGCCGGGCGGGTCCGGTGCGTATCCCGATCAGATATCGAACTTGACGCCCTGGGCCAGCGGCAGTTCGGCCGAGTAGTTCACCGTGTTGGTCTGGCGGCGCATGTAGGCTTTCCAGGCGTCCGAGCCGCTTTCGCGCCCGCCGCCGGTTTCCTTTTCGCCACCAAATGCCCCGCCGATCTCGGCGCCGGACGGGCCGATGTTGACGTTGGCGATGCCGCAATCGGACCCGGCCGCCGACAGGAACTGCTCGGCCTCGCGCATGTTGAGCGTGAAGACGCAGGAACTCAGGCCCTGCGGCACGTCGTTCTGGATTTCCAGCGCATCGGAAAAGTCGTCATAGCCCAGAACGTAGAGGATCGGCGCAAAGGTTTCGGTCTTCACGGTTTCGGTCTGGCCCGGCATCTCGACGATCGCCGGTTCCACGTAGACGCCGCCCTCGGGGACGTCCTGCGTGACGCGGGCGCCGCCGAACACGGTGCCGCCTTGGGCCCTGGCCGCTTCCAGCGCCGCCGCCATCGCCTTGCCCGCCGCCTCGTCCACCAGCGGCCCGACCAGCGTGCCTTCGGTCAGCGGGTTGCCGATGGGCAGACCGGCATAGGCCCTCTTGAGGCGCGCGACCAGATCGTCCTTGATCGAGTTGTGCACGATCAGGCGGCGCAGCGAGGTGCAGCGTTGCCCGGCGGTGCCCACGGCCGAGAAGACGATGGCGCGAACGGCCATTTCCAGATCCGCGGACGGGCCGACGATCATGGCGTTGTTGCCGCCAAGCTCGAGGATGCATTTGCCGAAACGCTGGGCCACGATGGGCGCGACGGCGCGGCCCATGCGGGTCGAACCTGTGGCCGAGATGATCGGCACGTCCTCGCTTTCGACCAGCGCCTTGCCCAGATCGGCGCCGCCGACCAGCACTTGCAGCAGGCCGTCGGGCGCATCGCCGAACCGGGCCAGAGCCTTTTCAAAGATCTTCTGGCAGGCCAGCGCGGTCAGCGGCGTTTTTTCCGACGGCTTCCAGATCACCGGATCGCCGCAGACCAGCGCCAACGCCGCGTTCCAGGACCAGACCGCGACAGGGAAGTTGAAGGCCGAGATCACGCCCACGGGCCCCGCCGGGTGCCAGGTCTCCATCATCCTGTGACCCGGACGTTCGCTGGCGATGGTCAGGCCGTAAAGCTGGCGCGACAGGCCGACGGCGAAATCGCAGATGTCGATCATCTCCTGCACCTCGCCCAGACCTTCGGAAGTGATCTTGCCGGCTTCCCAGCTGACCAGCGCGCCGAGATCGTCCTTGGCGGCGCGCAGTTCCTCGCCGAGCAGCCTGATCAGCTCGCCGCGGCGCGGGGCCGGAACGGTGCGCCACGCCTTGAAGGCCGCCTTGGCCCTGGCAAGGATCGCGCCCATTTCGGCGGCAGGCGTTTCATGCACCTCGGCCAGCAGGCTGCCATCGATCGGCGAGGTCACCTTGAGCGTGCCGCCGGACAGTTCAGCGGCGGTCAGCCCCAGTTTCGCAAGGGTGGTTTCAGCAGTCATGACGATGTCTTTCATGGTTCAGGCAGCCTTGTTCTGTGCGGTTACGTCCCCCGCCCGGTAGAGGCGGCCAAATTCGGTGTTGAGAAAGTCCGAGAGCTTTACCTGCTCTTGCCGGACGAACCCGTTCGACGGCAGGATTCCGGTGCGCATCAGGTCCACGACGCCCAACACGCCGGCGGCGGTGGTAACCTGGATGGCGCTCCAGACCTGTCCGTCGATCAGGCGCGAGAAGGATTTGTTGATCAGGCTCTTTTCCCGCAACTGCCCGTCGATCCGGCCTTTTGCGGTGCAATAGACCAGCACCACGTCCTGATCCGTGCGCGGCAGGGCGGATTCGAAGATTTCCTTGAGCAGGTCGCGGCGCCGCTCCAGCCCCAGATCGTTCAGGAGCAGTTTCAGGATGTCGCGGTGACCGGGATAGCGGATCGAGCGGTAGGAGACCGACCGCGCCTTGCCTTCCAGCGTCTCGGGCAACGTGCCAAGCCCGCCCGAGGTGTTGAAGCATTCGTACTCCACACCGTCATGGCCGAGGATCTCGTAATCCTCCAGCGGCGCGGTCTTGACCCGCTCGCCGTTTACGATGGCGTCGCAGGGGTTGCAGTATTCGTTGATCAGCCCGTCGGTGGACCAGGTCAGGTTGTATTTCAACGCGTTGGTCGGATAGAGCGGCAGAGCGCCCACGCGCATGTGCAGGGTGTCAAGCTCGTCGAATTCGGCGGCCAGGGCGGCGCCGGCGATGCCGACGAAACCGGGCGCCAGCCCGCATTGCGGCATGAAGGCGGTCTTGCTGCCCTGGGCCAGATCGCGCACGGCCTTGGTGGCGGCGACATCCTCGGTCAGGTCGAAATAATGCGCGCCGGCCTGCCTGGCGGCTTTGGCGATCGCAGGCGTCAGGAAGAACGGCGCGGCCGAAATCACCGCGTCAAATCCCTGCAGCCCGTCGGCCAGACTGGCCTCGTCCTTGGCGTCGATTTGTTTGGTTGCCACGCCCATCCTGTTCAGCACCGCCAGCGCGGCCAGATCGTGGTCGGCCACGGTGACGGTGTAATTGGGCGAGGTCTTGAGCAAAGTGGCGATCATCTGGCCGATCTTTCCGGCCCCGACGATGCAGATATTCCATTGCATGGCACGTCTCCTTCTCTGTCAGCAAGTCTGACGTATCCGCTGTTCGGTCTGTAGGGATCAGAGTGACGGAATGACCTACGATCCCGTCATAATGACGGATCATGCATCATATCGTCAGGAACGGTCTATGCGGCGGCCAAAGACGACGCTGGTGTTGGTGCGCAGCACGCCCGGGATTTCGGCCAGTTCGTCGACCAGAACGTCCAGATCCTCGATCCGGGGGGCTTCGGCCGAGAGCAGAAGGTCGAATTCGCCGTTGATCGACAGGCAGAGCTTGACCTCGGGATAGGCTTCCAGCCGTTTGATGATGCGCGCGGTCTCTTTCTGCTGAACTTCCAGCATGACGACCACCTGCACCCGGCTTTCATCCTGCGGTTCGCGCAGAACCACCGAGTAGCCGGCGATCTCGCCGCGTTCTTCCATGCGCGCGATCCGCTCGTGCACGGTGGTGCGGGCCACGCCCAGCCTGGCCGCAATCTTGGTCGTCGATTCCCGCGCGTTGTGCTGCAGGGCGGCGATGATTCGGCGGTCCAGCTGGTCCATGGATTCTCCGGTGCGGGTCGTATCCCGAGTTGGTGTAAAGCACATCCCGTCCGGGGCTCAAGGCTCCTGCGGATACCGGGGATGGAGTTCGTCTATGATGATGGCGTGACTGTGTGGCCCGTTGCCATTCAGATGCGGGTGATCGGGCGGCAGATCGGGATGGCTGTGCGGCACGGGCTGGGCGGTGTTCCGTGGCCAGACCGCCCAGGCGGTCAGGACACCGCCCACCGAGGCCGTCGTCAGCGCCGCCATCGTCACAGTCGCGCCGCTGACGGTCATCAGCCAGCCCGACAACGGGTAGAAGACCAGCCAGCAGGCGTGGGACAGCGTGAACTGCGCGGCGAAGACCGCCGGGCGGTCGGCGGGATGCGCCGAACGCGTCAGCAGGCGGCCCGACGGCGTCAGCACCGTGGAATAGCCGAACCCGATCAGGGCCCAGGACAGGGCCAGCATGGACAGAGTCATCGGCAACGCCGCGGACATCAGGGCGGTCAGCCCCATCGCGCCCGTTCCGAGCATTGCACCGGCCAGCATGACGCTGCGATCCTCGACCCGGTCCAGCAGGCGCGGCAGGATCAGGGCGGCCAACATCGACCCAAGGCCGAACCCCGCCAGCGCCAGTGCCACGGCGCTTTCCGCCAGCCGCAGGTCCGAGCGCACGATCACCACGGTGTTCACGATGACCATCGAGCCAAGCGCCGCCGACACCCAGCTCAGCGCCAACAGCCCGCGCAGTCGGGGCGTCTTCAGGTAGATCCGCAGCCCACGGGTCGTCCGGTCGTAGATCCCGCGCCGCGGGACGGGTTTGGGCGAGGGCAGCGCCACCAACACGACCAGCAGCGCCGAGGCCGCAAAGCCCAGTCCGGTGCCCCAGAACAGGCCGTCGAAACTGACCATCAACAGTAGCGCCGCGGCCAGCATGGGGCTGAGCAGGCTTTCCAGGTCCATCGCCAGGCGCGACAGGGACAGGGCCTGGGTATAGTCGCGCTCGTCCGGCAGAACGTCCGGGATGGTGGCCTGAAAGGCTGGAGTGAAGCCGGCCGAGGCCGATTGCAGCACGAAGATCAGCACGTAGATCTGCCAGATTTCGCTCACGAAGGGCAGGCAGACGGCGACGGCGGCCCGCACCATGTCCAGCGTCACCAGCATCCGGCGCCGGTCCACCCGCTCGGCAATCGCCGCAGCCAGCGGGGCCACGATCACATAGGCCAGCATCTTGATGGTCAGCGCCGTACCCAGCACCAGCCCCGCTGCCGCCCCGGCCAGATCATATGCCAGCAGCCCAAGCGCGACGGTCGCCAGCCCGGTACCCGTCAGCGCCACGATCTGGGCTGCGTAGAGGTGGCGGTAGGTCCGGTTGTTCAGAACTCCGATCATCTCTCACCGGGTCGACGTTGTGGTCACTGGAACCGTTGAATTCTTCAACACTGCAAGTCGTGGCGGAAGGGTTCCGCCATGCCATGCTTCAAAAGGATAGGATCGGGAATCGCGATCCGTCAAAGGGTTGTTGCGGAAACGTCCGGCAAAGGTTGTTCCGGGCGCCGTGAATTCCCGCATTTCCTTCAAGTTCAAAATTTATATTGTTGAAACAAATTCCCGTTGCTAGTGTTCTCTGCAACAGAGGTGCGCAATGGTCGTTTCTGATACACAAGCCCAGGTGACCGGCGGTCGTTCAACGGATCGGGCTGCGTTTGCGACCGGCTTGTCAGACTTGTCCGGAGGGATCCGATGACCCGGCCCAATCGCAAATCCGCCGAAAACCCCAGCAAGGAACGCTTGCGGCTTTGGCTGCGCCTGCTGAAGCTGTCCCGCGGGATCGAGGCGCAGCTGCGCGCCAACCTGCGAAGGGAATTCGACTCGACCCTGCCGCGTTTTGACGTGATGGCGGCGCTGTCGCGCCACAAGGACGGGCTGAAGATGAGCCAGCTTTCCGGGGTTCTGAGGGTCTCGAACGGCAATGTCACAGGCATCGTGGACCGGCTGGTGGAAGAAGGGTTGGTCATGCGCGTCGCGGTCGAAGGGGACCGGCGCGCGTCTCTGGTGCGGCTGACGCGCAAGGGGCAGGCCGACTTCGCCACGCAGGCGGCGGCCCACCAAGGCTGGATCGACGAGATGCTGGGGGCGCTGGGCGCGACAGAGGCCGCGGCGATAGGTGCGCGGATGGACGAATTGATGACGGCCTTGGACGAGGGGAAATGATGGACATGCGCAGTGACACGACGCATTTTCTTTGCGCGATCTCCGATGGCATCGCGACGGTCTCGCTGAACCGGCCCGACCGCAAGAACCCGCTGACCTTCGACAGCTATGCCGAACTGCGCGACTGGTTCCGCGATCTGGCCTATTCGGATGACATCAAGGCGGTGGTCTTTGCATCGAACGGTGGCAATTTCAGCTCGGGCGGGGACGTGCATGACATCATCGGCCCGCTGACCCGCATGAACATGAAGGAATTGCTGGCCTTCACCCGCATGACCGGCGATCTGGTCAAGGCGATGGTGAATTGCGGAAAGCCGGTCATCGCGGCCATCGACGGGATCTGCGTCGGCGCGGGCGCGATCATCGCAATGGCCAGCGATCTGCGGCTTGCGACGCCAGAGGCGAAGACCGCGTTCCTGTTCACCCGGGTCGGGCTCGCCGGGTGCGACATGGGGGCCTGCGCCATCCTGCCCCGGATCATCGGCCAGGGACGCGCGGCGGAACTGCTGTATTCCGGACGGTCCATGAGCGCCGAAGAGGGCGAGCGTTGGGGCTTCTTCAACCGGCTGGTTCCGGCGGCCGAACTGGACGCTGCGGCCCGCGAACTGGCGGCGCGCCTGGTCGAAGGCCCGAATTTCGGCCACATGATGACCAAGACCATGCTGGTTCAGGAATGGTCCATGTCCATCGAACAGGCCATCGAGGCCGAGGCGCAGGCGCAGGCGATCTGCATGCAGACCGGCGATTTCGAACGCGCCTACCGCGCCTTTGTCGCCCGCGAGAAACCGGTTTTCGAAGGGGATTGAACCATGCCGGACCGGTCTTTCCTGAACTGGCCCTTCTTTGAAGCGCGGCACCGCGAATTGGCGGATGCGCTGGAGGACTGGGCGGATCGGGAGCTTTCGGGGGTCGACCACGGGGATACCGACCGGGCGTGCCGCAACCTGGTCGCAGCCCTCGGCCGGGACGGTTGGCTGAAGCACACTGGCGTGTCTACCGAAGGGGGTGTCCTGGATGTCCGCACGCTGTGCCTGATCCGCGAGACTCTGGCACGCCATGACGGTCTGGCGGATTTCGCCTTTGCCATGCAGGGGTTGGGCACCGGCGCGATTTCGCTGTTCGGGACCGAGGCGCAGAAAGCGGAATGGCTATCGCTGACCCGTTCGGGCAAGGCGATTTCGGCCTTTGCGCTGACCGAGCCGCAATCGGGCTCGGACGTCGCCAATTCCACGATGACGGCAGTGCGCGACGGGAACGACTTTATCCTGAACGGCGAAAAGACCTGGATTTCCAATGGCGGCATCGCAGATGTCTACACGCTTTTTGCCCGCACCGGCGAGGCGCCCGGGGCCAAGGGCCTTTCGGCTTTTGTCCTGCCCGCCGGCCTGCCCGGGTTCGAGGTCGCGGAACGGCTGCAAACCATCGCCCCGCACCCCCTCGCCACGTTGCGGTTTTCCGATTGCCGCATCCCCGCCGACGCGATGATCGGCGCGCCGGGCGACGGGTTCCGGATCGCCATGTCGGTGCTGGACGTCTTTCGGTCGACCGTGGCCGCGGCCGCTTTGGGCTTTGCACGACGGGCGTTGGATGAGGCTCTGACACGGGTCAATACTCGCCGAATCGGCGGCGCGCCTCTCTTTGATCTGCAGATGGTCCAGGGCCATGTCGCCGACATGGCGCTGGACGTGGATGCCGCCGCGCTGCTGGTCTATCGCGCGGCCTGGACCAAGGATTCGGGCGCGCCCCGCGTCACCCGCGAAGCGGCGATGGCAAAGCTTTTCGCCACCGATCACGCGCAGCGGGTCATCGACCGCGCCGTGCAGCTGTTCGGCGGCGACGGGGTGAGATCCGGCGAGACGGTCGCGCGGCTGTACCGCGAAATCCGTGCGCTGCGCATCTACGAAGGCGCTTCGGACGTGCAGCGCGTGGTGATCGCGCGGCAGACCCTCGGCGCGCATCTGGGAGGATGAAATGCTCAGACCCTCGGCTCATACCGATACCTTCGCCCGGGACAACCTGCCGCCCGCGGATCAATGGCCGGACCTGCTGCTGGACGGGTTCGACTATCCCGACCGCCTGAACGCGGCCGTGGAACTGACGGACCGGATGGTCGACAAGGGCTTTGGCGATCACACGGCGCTGATCGGCAACGGCCGCCGCCGCACTTACAAGGAGTTGTCCGACTGGAGCAACCGGATCGCCCATGTGCTGGTCGAGGATCTGGGCATCGTGCCCGGCAACCGCATCCTGATCCGTTCGGCCAACAACCCGGCGATGGTCGCCTGCTGGCTGGCCGCTACCAAGGCGGGCGCGGTGGTGGTGAACACCATGCCGATGCTGCGCACGGGCGAACTGACTGCCATCGTCGACAAGGCCGAGATTTCTCATGCCCTTTGCGATACCCGGCTGAAGGACGAACTGGTCGCCTGCGCCAAGACATCCGATTTCCTGAAAACGGTAGTCGGGTTCGACGGCACGGCCAATCACGATGCCGAGCTGGACCGTCTGGCGCTGGAAAAACCGGTGCATTTCGAGGCGGTCGAAACCAGTCAGGACGACGTGGCGCTGCTGGGCTTCACCTCGGGCACCACCGGCTCGCCGAAGGCGACGATGCACTTCCACCGCGATCTGCTGATCATCGCGGACGGCTATGCCAGGGAAGTGCTGAAGGTCACGCCGGACGACGTCTTTGTCGGTTCGCCGCCGCTTGCCTTTACCTTCGGCCTGGGCGGCCTGGCGGTGTTTCCCCTGCGCTTCGGCGCGGCGGCGGCGCTGTTGGAAAACGCCTCGCCGCCGAACCTGATCGAGATCATCCAGACCTACAGGGCGACGGTCTGTTTCACCGCGCCCACCGCCTATCGCACCATGCTTGCGGCGATGGAGGAAGGCGCGGATCTTTCCAGCCTGCGCGCCGCGGTGTCGGCGGGCGAAACGCTGCCTGCTCCGATCTACGATGACTGGATGGCCAAGACGGGCAAGCCGATGCTGGACGGAATCGGTGCGACGGAACTGCTGCACATCTTCGTCACCAACCGCTTTTCCGACCACCGCCCGGCCTGCACCGGCAAGCCTGTCACGGGCTACGAGGCCAGGGTGATCGACGACGCAGCCAACGAGGTGCCGCGTGGCGAGGTCGGGCGGCTGGCCGTGCGCGGCCCGACCGGGTGCCGCTATCTGAACGACGAACGGCAAAAAGACTATGTGCTGAACGGCTGGAACATCACCGGCGACAGCTTCACCATGGACAAGGACGGCTATCTGCACTTCTGCGCCCGAAACGACGACATGATCCTGACCTCCGGCTACAATATCTCGGGGCCCGAGGTCGAGGCGGCCCTGCTGTCGCACCCCGCCGTCGCCGAATGCGCCGTCGTCGGCAAGCCGGACGAGGCGCGTGGCAACATCGTACAGGCCCATGTAGTGCTGAACGACGGCCATGCGCCGGATGACGCGACGGTCAGGGCGCTGCAGGATCACGTCAAGGCGACCATCGCCCCCTACAAGTACCCGCGCAGCGTGGTCTTCGCCGACGCCCTGCCGAAAACCGCCACCGGCAAGATCCAGCGTTTCCAGTTGCGCGAGGCCGCGCAATGACGCGCGCTGTTGCACCCTTGCCGAAACCGTTTAGCCTGCGCAGCGGGGGCGTCGGGGAGATTGACCATTTGAAACCTGCCGGATTGGGAAGGGACCGGCAGGAGATCCGTGACGCCCGAGATCGGAGCGTTCCAGAAAACCTTCGGGAATAGTCCTTCAACAGGGGAAGAAGATGATGAAAACCAAATCCTTGCTACTGGCAGCGACGGCTGCCGCAATGACCGCCGGAATGGCCCTGGCCGAGCCGGTCAAGGTCGGAATGATCACCACGCTGTCGGGCGGCGGCGCCGGTCTGGGCATCGACGTGCGCGACGGCTTCATGCTGGCGGTGAAACAGGCGGGCAATCCCGACATCGAGGTGGTGATCGAGGACGATCAGCGCAAACCCGACATCGCCGTGCAGCTGGCGGACCGCATGATCCAGTCCGACGACGTGGACATCCTGACCGGCATCATCTGGTCCAACCTCGCGATGGCGGTGGTGCCATCGGCGACCGCGCAGGGCAAATTCTATTTGTCGCCCAATGCCGGGCCGTCGGCACTGGCGGGCAAGGGCTGCCACCCGAACTATTTCAACGTCGCCTGGCAGAATGACAACCTACACGAAGCGGCGGGCGCCTATGCCAATTCGGCGGGCCTGAAGAACAGCTTCATCCTGGCTCCGAACTACCCGGCGGGACAGGACGCGCTGGCGGGGTACAAGCGGATGTACGAAGGCGAGCTGGCCGGCGAGATCTACACCAAGCTGGGCCAGACGGATTATGCCGCCGAAATCGCGCAGATCCGCGCCTCGGACGCCGACAGCGTGTTCTTCTTCCTGCCCGGCGGCATGGGGATCTCGTTCCTCAAGCAATATGCCGACAGTGGCGTGGACCTGCCGGTCGTGGGCCCGGCCTTCTCGTTCGACCAGGGCATCCTGCAGGCGGTCGGTGCGGCGGCGTTGGGCGTCAAGAACACAAGCCAGTGGAACAAGGATATCGACAACGCCGCCAACAAGGCGTTCGTCGAAAGCTTCGAGGCCGAATATGGACGCCTGCCGTCGCTCTATGCCTCGCAGGGGTTCGATACGGCCAACCTGATCCTGTCGGCGATGGCCAAGGCCGACGTCAAGGACCAGGACGCGTTCCGCGAGGCGCTGAGGGCGGCCGAGTTCGACTCGGTGCGCGGCGAGTTCAAGTTCGGCCCGAACCACCACCCGATCCAGGACATCTATGTCCGCGAAGTGGTGCAGGAAGGCGATGTTTTCACCAACAAGATCCTCGGCGTCGCGCTCGAGGATCATGCCGATGCCTATGCGGGTGAGTGCAAGATGTAAGAACCCGGTGGCGCGGGGGCTATTCCCCGCGCCAGCACACAGGGTAGCGAAATGTCCTTTCTTCTGCTGATCGAACAGATCCTGAATGGCTTGCAGTTCGGGGTGATGCTCTTTCTGACGGCCGCCGGCCTGACGCTGGTCTTCGGCGTCATGGGGCTGATCAATCTTGCGCACGGCTCGCTGTTCATGATCGGGGCATTCGCCGCCGCGGCCACCGCCGCCGCGACGGGCAGCTTCGTTCTGGGGCTTGCCGCCAGCCTCGCCGCCGCGGCGGCCGCCGGCGCGCTGGTCGAGATGCTGGTCATCCGTCGCCTCTACAACCGGGATCACCTCGATCAGGTGCTGGCGACATTCGCGCTGATCCTGATCTTTTCCGAAGGCACGCGATGGCTGTTCGGGTCGTTCCCGCTCTACCTCAACATCCCCCTGGCGCTGTCGGGGCCGGTGACTCTGCCCGGAGGCATCGAATACCCGCTTTACCGCCTGACGATCATCGCCGTCGGCCTATTGATCGCGCTGGGGCTGTTCCTTTTGATCTCGCGCACCAGGCTGGGCGTCCAGATCCGCGCGGGCGAGAGCGACCGCGAGATGATCGCCGCGTTGGGAATCGACATCAACAGGCTCTATACAGTGGTTTTTGCCCTTGGTGCGGGGCTTGCGGGGCTGGCCGGCGCGCTGGTTGGAGCGATCCAGTCGGTGCAGGTCGGCATGGGCGAGCCGGTTCTGATCCTCGCATTCGTGGTCATCGTCATCGGCGGCATCGGGTCGATCAAGGGCGCGCTGATCGGCTCGGTCCTCGTGGGGCTGACCGATACGCTGGGCGGGGTGCTGCTGCCCGAAACGTTCAAACTGTTCATGGATCCGGCCTCGGCCACGGCGGTCGGATCGGCGCTCGCCTCGATGCTGATCTACATTCTCATGGCCGTGGTGCTGATCGTCAGACCGACCGGCCTATACGGAGCGCGCGCATGAGCCGGGAGACGATCTTCAACGCGGTGCTGGCGCTTGGTCTGCTGCTGTTCCCGCTCTGGGCCTATGTCGCGGACGAGCCTTTCATGATCACGCTGGCGACCCGCGTCGCGATCCTGGCGCTGGCCGGCGTCGGCCTGAACATTGCGCTTGGCCTTGGCGGTCTCGTCAGCCTGGGTCACGCGGCCTTCTTCGGCATCGGCGGCTATGCGATGGGCATCCTCGCGCACCACGCGCAAAGCTACACGCCCCTGATGGAGGTTCCGTTTCTCATCGAGGGGACCAAGTCGATGCCGGTGATCTGGCTGGTGGCGCTGGCGGCGTCGGCCCTTGCGGCGCTGGTGATCGGGGCGCTGTCCTTGCGCACATCGGGCGTCTATTTCATCATGATCACCCTCGCATTCGGCCAGATGCTGTTCTATTTCGCCATCAGTTGGCCGGCCTATGGCGGCGAGGACGGGCTGTCGATCTATGTCCGAAACAGCTTTCCCGGCCTCAACACGCTGGACCCGATCCAGTTCTTCCTGATCGCCTATGTCATTCTCGCCGCGGCGCTGATGTTCGCGGCCATGCTGGCTAAATCCCCTTTCGGGCTGGCGTTGAACGCGGCAAGGCAGACGGCCGAACGGGTCGAGACCATCGGCATCACTCCCTATCGTTTGCGCCTGACCGCCTTCGTCATCTCGGGTGCGATCACCGGGCTTGCGGGCGCGCTGTTTGCCGATCTCAACCGCTTCGTCAGCCCCTCCATGTTCAGCTGGCAGACCTCGGGCGAGATCATGATCTTCATCATTCTGGGCGGTGTCGCGCGGCTGTTCGGACCGGTGGCGGGTGCGGCGCTGTTCATCGCGCTGGAACATGTCCTGGGCGGCTTGTCCGAGTTCTGGCACATTTACCTGGGGCTGCTGCTGCTTGCCGTCGTGCTTTATGCGCGCGGCGGCATCATCGGCACGCTGGCGGGGCGGGAGGTGGCGCATGACTGAGCCGGTGCTGTCCGTCCGCAACGTCTCCAGGAAATTCGGCGCTCTGATCGCGTCGAACAATGTCAGCCTCGATCTGCGCCCGGGCGAAATCCACGCGCTGATCGGGCCCAACGGGGCGGGAAAATCGACCCTGATCAAGCAGATTGCGGGAGGATTGCGGCCCGATAGCGGGGAGGTGCATTTCCTCGGTCGCGACGTCACTGCGCTGAGCACGGTGCAACGCGCACGGATGGGGCTGGGGCGCACGTTCCAGATCTCGGCGCTGGCGATGGAAGACACGGTTCTGCAGAATGCCATGCTGGGCGCGCTGGGCGCCGGCCGCCGACCGTACCGCTTTTTCCGGCCCGTGCTCAAGGACCGCGACCTGCGCGAAGTGGCGGAAACCGCGCTGGATCGCGTCGGCTTGCTGGATCACGCGGCCATCCGCACCTCGGATCTGTCCCACGGCCAGCGCCGCCAATTGGAAGTTGCCGTCGCGCTGACGCTGAAACCGCGCGCCTTCATCATGGACGAACCGATGGCGGGTCTCGGCGCCAGCGGTTCAAAACGCCTGACCGGGTTTCTGGACGAGTTGCGGCACGAAGCGCCGATCCTGCTGGTGGAACACGACATGGACGCGGTCTTTGCGCTGGCCGATCGGATCAGCGTGCTGGTCTATGGCGAGGTCATCGCGACGGGGACGGTGGAGGATATCCGCAACCATGCCGAGGTTCGCCGCGCCTATCTGGGGGAGGACGCATGAGCCTGCTCAGCCTGACCAACGTCTCGGCCTTCTACGGCGCGTCTCAGGCGCTGTTCAAGGTCAGCCTGCGCGTAGAGCAAGGCGCGGTGGTCGCCCTGATGGGCCGCAACGGCATGGGCAAGACCACCACGATCAAGACCATCTTGCGGATGCTGCCCGCCGCCGGAGGCGAGTTGATGTTCGACGGCGAGGATCTGCGGCGCCTGCCAAGCCACAAGGCGGCGCGGTTGGGTCTGGGCCTGGTTCCCGAAGGACGCCGCTGTTTCCCGAATCTCAGCGTCGAAGAGAACTTGACCGCCGCCGCGCGTCCCGGGCATTGGGATCTCAAGCGCGTTGCGCAGCTATTTCCCGTTCTCGAAGAGCGCCGCGCGCAATCCGCCGCGTCGCTTTCGGGCGGCGAGCAGCAGATGCTGGCCATCGGCCGGGCGCTGATGACCAACCCGCGGCTTCTGATCCTCGACGAGGCCACCGAGGGGCTTGCCCCGATCGTGCGGCAGGAGATCTGGGCCGCTATCGCCACGCTGAAACGCGAAACCGGGCTCGCCATTCTGGTCGTGGACAAGTCGCTGCGCGAGTTGAGGCAGATCGCCGACGAGGCCGTGGTGCTGCAGCGGGGCGAAACGGTCTGGCACGGCGCGATGGGGGCGCTGACGCCGGACATCACCGACCGATACCTGGGGGTTTGACCATGACATTCCACTGGCGGCAGAAGATTCTGTTCAAGCACTGCGACCCGGCGGGGATCGTGTTCTACCCGCGCTATTTCGAGATGATCAACGATTGCGTCGAGGCGTTCTTTTTCGACGCGCTCGGCTATCCGTTCGAGGATTTCCACAAGCTGGACGCAGGCGCGCCGACGGTTCACATCGAAACCACGTTCCAGGCGATCAGCCGGCATGGGGACTGGCTGGATTTCTCGCTGCAACCGCTCCGAATCGGGCGCAGCAGTTTCGATTTCGCGGTGACCGCGTCCTGCGAGGCGGAAAGACGGCTGAGCGCGAAACTTACCCTCGTGCATATCAGGAACTTTTCCGCCTCGCCCTGGCCGCAGGATGTGCGCGACGAGATAACCCGGATGATTGGAGAGCCGACATGAGCAACCAGGTGATACATCCCGAGGGCTGGGCGCCCGCCAAGGGCTATGCCAACGGTATCCTGTGCGATGACGGGACGCTTTACGTGGGAGGCCAGATCGGCTGGACCGCCGAGCAGAAATTCGAATCCGACGATTTTATCGGGCAGATGGAACAGGCGCTGCGCAACATCGTCGATATCGTCCGTGCCGCGGGAGGCAGGCCAGAGGATATCACCCGGCTGACATGGTATGTTACCGACAAGAAGGAATACCTGGCCCGCCAGAGGGAAGTGGGCGAGACCTATCGCAAGATCATGGGGCGGCACTTTCCCGCCATGACGATGGTCGTCGTCGCCGGGCTGGTCGAGGACGAGGCGCTGGTCGAGATCGAAGCGACTGCCAAACTCGAAAAACGGCTCTAATTCAGGTGAAATAGCGGGTATTCCCGCATTCTGGAGAACCAAGATGGCTGAACAGGACAAACGGGACCGGCTTGTGAAGCGCGGCGTCGAAGACACGCTCGTCACCGATTTCGCGGACAAGCACCGCAAGAGCTATGGCGATTTCCTGCAGCTCAAGACGTTGTTGAACCTGCAGAAGACCTTTCAGGACCCGGCGCAGCCGGACGAAATGCTGTTCATCATCATCCATCAGGTCAGCGAGCTGTGGCTCAAGCTGATGCATCACCAGCTGGTCGAGGTGCGGCGGTTCCTGCAGATGGATGACTTCGGCCCGGCGATGAAGAACCTCGACCGGATCAAGGCGATCCAACGGCAGCTGATCTCGGCCTGGGACACACTGCTGACCATGACGCCGGCGGATTACCTTACGTTCCGCCATGCTCTGGGGAACTCGTCGGGTTTCCAGAGCTACGGCTATCGCCAGATCGAGTTCATCCTCGGCAACAAGGACACTTCGACCCTGAAGGTACACGCGCACGACCCCGAAGTGATGGAAATGCTGAACGCGGCGCTCACCAAGCCGTCGCTCTACGACGAGGTTCTGCACATGCTGGCGCGCCAAGGGTTTGACGTGCCGCAGGACTTGCTGGACCGGGACTACTCGCAGCCTTATTCCGGCGATCCGCGGGTGGTGAAGATCTGGGTCGAGATCTTCCGCGACACCGACAAGTACTGGGATCTCTACGCGCTGGCGGAAAAGCTGATGGATGTGGAGTCGCTGTTCCAGCGCTGGCGCTTCGACCATGCGACGGCCGTGGAGCGGGTGATCGGGATGCAGCCGGGCACCGGCGGGTCCAGCGGGGTAGCCTTCCTGAAAAAGGCGCTGGAGCTCAAATTCTTCCACGATCTTTACGACATGCGGACCGAACTCATGTACAATCAGGGGGCCTGAGACGTGTTGTATCGCGGCTTTTCCTCCGACGAGCTGGCGCGGGAATATTCGCCCAGTTCCATGGTTGGGGGCGACAACTCTCCCTATCTTGCGGCCTATGCGGCGCTCAGCGCCAAGGTGCGCACGGACCTGCAGGTGCAGGAGAACCTGAGCTACGGGAACGGGCCGACGCATGTGCTGGACTACTTCCCGGGCCGGGAACCAGACGCGCCGCTGCATGTGTTCATCCATGGCGGCTACTGGCAAGCGCTGAGCCAGCGGGAGTCGGCAATGATGGCGCCGGCGCTGGTCGAGGGCGGCCATGCCTTTGCCACCTTGAACTACACGATCGCGCCCAACGCCCGGCTTGGCGAAATGGTGGTCGAATGCCGCGACGCGCTGATGTGGCTGGGGTCACAGGCCGGGACGATGGGGTTTGACCCGGCGAGGGTGTCGCTGTCCGGGCACAGCGCGGGCGGCCATTTGGCGGCGATGGTGATGGCGACGGCAGGGTCGGACTTGGCCGGGGCCGGGTTGCAGGTGAGTGATGTGACCCTGATCAGCGGCGTATTCGATCTGGAGCCGATTTCGCTGGTGCCGGTCAACGACCCGTTGCAACTGACGCAGCAGGAAATCGAAGACCTTTCTCCGATCCACCACCTTCCGCCCACCGGCCCGCAATACCGCGTCACGGCGGGCGGGCGCGACACCGGAGAGTTCATCCGCCAGAGCCGCGACTATGCGGAACGGCTGCGCAAGGCCGGGCATTCGGTCAGTTTCGATCTGCAGCAAGGGGTGAATCACTTCGACATCATCCTGCATGCCGGGACGTTTCGGACACCGTTGGGCTGAGGCGACCGGCGGTAAGCGGAGGTGTGAAATGCCAACAGTTTCTATATGTCTAAACATTTCATACTTAAATCAAATGGCGAAACATGGTAAGGCGCAGGGTACGAGCGCGTCGGACTCAGGCGGAGAACGAAGATGAAGATCACGGTGATCGGCGGTGGGCCAGGCGGTCTCTACACGGCGCTTCTGACGAAAAAGGCGCGACCGGACTGGGATGTGGAGGTGTTCGAGCGCAACCGCGCCGATGACACGTTCGGGTTCGGCGTGGTCTTTTCGGACGAAACGCTGGATGAGTTCCTGAGCCGGGACAAACCGGTCTTCGAGCGATTGAAGGACGAGATGGCCTATTGGGACGACGTCGCCGTTCACTTCAAGGGCCACGAGATGCGCTGTGCCGGGAACGGGTTCTGCGGCACGTCGCGGCACACGCTGCTGCGGATCCTGCAGGAACGTTGCGCGGAGCTTGGGGTCGAATTGACCTTCGGCGCCGAGATCGACGCCGCCAATCTGAAGACGCAATTCCCGGATTCGGATGTCATCGTCGCGAGCGACGGCATCAACTCGGCGATACGCACGCAGTACAAGGACGCGTTCAGGCCCTCGACCACCTGGCGCAGCAACCGGTTCTGCTGGATGGGCTCGACCCGCCCGATGGGAGAGTTCAACTATTTCTTCCGCGAGACCGAGCATGGACAGATGGTGGCCCATTGCTACCAGTATGAAAAGGATCACTCGACCTGGGTCTTCGAAATGGACGAGGCCACCTGGGCCGGGCACGGGTTCGAGGAATTCGACGAGGAAGGCTCGAAAGCCAAGCTGGAAGCGATCTTTGCCGAGGAACTGCAGGGCCACCCGCTGCTGCTGAACCGGTCGAACTGGCGCAACTTTCCGCGGATATTCTGCGAGAACTGGTTCGTGGACAATATCGTCATTATGGGCGACGCCAAGGCGAGCGCGCATTTCTCGATCGGCTCGGGCACCAAGCTGGCGATGGAATGTGCGATTGCCCTGTCGGATGCCTTGTTAGACCATGCAGAAACCGACGTGCAGACGGCCTTCCGGGCCTACGACGACGCCCGCCGCACGCCCTGCCAGATCATCCAGCACAATGCCGACGTTTCCCTGGCCTGGTTCGAACACATGAACCGGTCCTGGGACATGGAACCCTATCAATTCGCCATGGTCGTGATGTGCCGGGCGAAATCGATCACCTACGACAACCTGATCATCCGCGACCCTGAGTTCGTGCGGAAGGCGGATGACGAGTGGTATGCCCGCCACCTGCGCGAAACCGGCGAGGATCTGCGGAAATCGCGCCCCACGCCGATGTTCTCGCGGTTCAGCTTGCGAGATATGGAGCTTGCCAACCGTGTGGTCATGTCGCCCATGGCGCAATATTCGGCGGACAGGCAGGGCAACCCGACCGAATGGCACAAGGTGCACTACTGCAGCCATGCGACCGGTGGCATGGGGTTGATCTATACCGAGATGACCTGCCCGTCCGCGGACGCCCGCATCTCCGAAGGCTGTACCGGCATGTGGACGGACGAGCATGAGAGGCGTTGGAAGGAAATCGTCGATTTCGTCCATACCCATTCGGCGGCCAAATTCGCCATGCAGCTCGGCCATGCCGGGCGCAAGGGCTCGACCCAGTTGGGTTGGGAGAGAGAGAACCACCCGATCGCCGAAGCCGGGGCGAACTGGCCGCTGGTCTCGGCCTCGCCGCTGCCGTGGTTCGAGGACGAGAGCCAGATCCCGGCCGAGCTTGACCGGGCCGGAATGGACCGTATCAGAGCCGATTTCGTGCAGGCGACCGAACGCGCCGCCCGCGCAGGGTTCGACATGCTGGAACTGCACTGCGCCCATGGCTACCTGCTGGCCTCGTTCCTGTCGCCCCTGACCAACCTGCGCGGTGACGACTATGGCGGCAGCCTGGAGAACCGCCTGCGGTATCCGCTCGAGGTGTTTTCCGCGATGCGCGCCGCCTGGCCCGCCGAGCGGCCGATGTCGGTGCGGGTCTCGGGCACCGACTGGAAGGACGGCGGTCTGACCGAGGCCGAGCTGATCGGCATTGCCGAAGCGTTCCGCGACGCAGGCTGCGACCTGATCGACGTCTCGGCCGGCCAGACCGTGCCGGATCAGGAGCCGGTCTATGGCCGCATGTTCCAGACCCACCTGGCCGAAGCCGTCCGCAACGTGCCGAGGATCGCCACCATGGCGGTCGGCGCCATCACCGAGCCGGCGCAGATCAACACCATCCTGCATACCCGCCGCGCCGATCTTGTGGCCATCGGCCGCCCGCACCTGTGGAACCCCTATTTCACCCATCAGGCCGCCGCCTGGTACGGCGTTCGAAACGACGCCGCATGGCCCCGTCAATACCTCAGCGGTGCGATGCAAGCGTTTCGCGAGACCGAGAAGACCCGCGAGAAGATGCAGGAACTGCAGCGCAAGGCCGCGCCGGGCCGGCACGCCCGGTCACGTTGAGACCGACGTCGTCGATCATCCAATGCCCGCAGCAATAGAAGCGGGAAATGAGAAATCCGGGACACTTTGGAAACGGGAATTCTTGATGAATTTTCGACACTTCCTCGTGTCTGGGCGAAAATTAACGTGATTAATCAAGCATTTTACTATATCAATAAGTATGTCTCGTTCTTGTGGGGAGGATTTGACGTGCTCAGAACCATCACTCTCGGTAGTTGTGTTCTGGTTCAAGGTATTTTTGTTAAGAAACTGTCCGGCGGCCGGATATCGGTGCGTGTAGGCAAGAAGATCTACTCCGGACGGCCAGTCAAGGCTGCCTCGTAAGCGCAAACTGGCACACCACTCGCGAACGATTTGGGGATGGCTCTGCCATCCCCTTTTCATCGAAAAACGGCGACCCAAGGGGCCGCCGTTCGCAGTTTCGCAATTCCGCAAGGGATCAGGCGAGGGTCCGCGTCACTTCTTCGCGTTCGAAAATCTCGATCACGTCGCCGGCGCGAATGTCATCGTAATTCTCGAAGGCCATGCCGCATTCCTGGCCCGACTGGACTTCGCTCACTTCGTCCTTGAAGCGTTTGAGCGTCTTCAGCGTGCCTTCGTGGATCACCACGTTGTCGCGCAGCAGGCGCACACCGGCCGAGCGGCGGGCGACCCCTTCGGTGACCAGACAACCAGCGACCTTGCCGACGCCGGAAACCTTGAAGACTTCCTTGATCTCGGCATAGCCGATGAACTTTTCGCGGATCTCGGCGCTGAGCAGGCCCGATGCGGCGGCTTTCACGTCGTCCACCAGATCGTAGATCACCGAATAGTAGCGTATCTCGACGCCTTTCTGGTTGGCGGTGTTTCGGGCCGAGGCGTTGGCGCGGACGTTGAACCCGAAGACGGGCGCGCCCGACGCTTCGGCCAGGCCAATATCGGTCTCGGTGATCGCGCCGACGCCGGAATGCAGCACGCGCACGCGCACTTCCTCGTTGCCGATCTTTTCCATCGCCTGAACGATGGCCTCGGCCGAGCCCTGCACATCCGCCTTCACCAGAATCGGAAGTTCCGAGACGTTCTCGTCTTCCTTGGCCTTGGCCATGAGTTGTTCCAGCGTGGTCGCGGCACCAGCCGCGGCGCGCTTGTCCTTGGAGACCTGGGCGCGGTATTCCGCAATCTCGCGGGCCTGCGCTTCGGTTTCGGTCACGTTCAGGACATCCCCGGCCTCGGGCGTGCCGTTGAGGCCAAGAACCTCGACCGGGACCGAAGGTCCGGCTTCCTGCACACGCTCGCCCTTGTCGTTGATCAGAGCGCGGACCTTGCCGTACTGCTCGCCCACGACGAAGATGTCGCCCTGGCGCAGCGTGCCCTTCTGAATCAGAACCGTGGCCACGGGGCCGCGGCCCACGTCAAGCTGCGCCTCGATCACCGCGCCTTGGGCCGCGCGGTTCGGGTTGGCCTTGAGTTCCAGGATCTCGGCCTGCAGCGCAATGGCCTCGAGCAGATCGTCCAGACCCTGGCCGGTCTTGGCCGAAACCTCGACGTCCTGCACCTCGCCCGACATCGCTTCGACGACGACTTCGTGCTGCAGCAGGTCGGTGCGCACCTTGGTCGGGTTCGCCTCGGGCTTGTCGATCTTGTTGATCGCCACGATCATCGGAACCTTGGCGGCCTTGGCGTGGTTGATTGCTTCGACCGTCTGCGGCATCACCGCGTCGTCCGCGGCGACGACCAGAACCACGATATCCGTCACCTGCGCGCCGCGCGAGCGCATCGAGGTGAAGGCGGCGTGGCCCGGCGTGTCGAGGAAGGTCAGCGTGACGCCGTCATTGGTCTCGACCTGGTAGGCGCCGATATGCTGGGTGATGCCGCCGGCCTCGCCCGAAACGACCTTGGTGTCGCGGATCGCGTCCAGCAGCGATGTCTTGCCGTGGTCCACGTGGCCCATGATGGTGATCACCGGCGGGCGCGGCAGCAGGTCAGCTTCCTTGTCTTCGACCTCCTTGATCACGTCCTCGACGTCGGCATCCGAGACGCGGACCACATTGTGGCCGAATTCCTGGATGATCAGTTCGGCGGTATCGGCGTCGATGGTCTGGTTCTGCGTGACCATCATGCCCATTTTCATGAGTTCCTTGACCACGTCGGAAACGCGTTCGGCCATGCGGTTCGCGAGTTCGGAAACCATGATGGCTTCGGGCAGCTGCACGTCGCGGATCACCTTTTCGCGCTCGACCGGTCCGCCCATCGCCTTCTGGCGGGCGCGTTCCTGCTTGCGCTTCATCGAGGCCATCGACCGCTGACGCCCACCTTCGCCGCCCGAAAGCGCCTGGTTCAGGGTCAGCTTGCCGGACCGGCGGCCATCGTCGCGTCCCTTGGTGCGGGCAGGGCGCTGTTCGCGCTCACGCTCGGCGCCGCGGCGCTGTTCTTCTTCGGAAGCAGGCGGTTTGCCGGGTACCGGGGCCTTGGCCTTGGGCGCCTCTTTCGCGGCGGCGGCCTCGGCGGCGGCTCGTTTGGCGGCCACTTCGGCCTCCTGACGCTGGCGCTCCTCTTCCTCGGCCTTCTGGCGGGCCTTCTCCTCGGCCTCGCGCTGTTCGCGTTCCTTCGCCTCCTGTTCGGCGCGGCGGCGCTCCCGCTCTTCGGCGCGGGCCTTTTCCTCGGCCTCGCGCTGCGCGGCCTCTTCGGATTCGCGCGCCTTGGCGGCTTGCAGCGCCTTCAGGCGGCGTTCCATTTCCGCATCGGAGATCCCGGCGGGACGGCGCGAGGGATCGCCCGCCGGCGCGGAACCGCTGCTGCTCGGCTTGGCCGCTCCCGGCTTGGGGACGACCACGCGCTTGCGTTTCGTTTCCACCACGACATTCTTGGTCCGTCCGTGGCTGAAACTCTGTTTCACATTCCCGGGGCGTGCCCCGCCACGCAGACCCAATGTCTTTTTGCCGTCACTATCGCTCATAAAGCTTCTTACCCTTCCGAGCGGCCCTTGCCGCCGTCATCCGTTTCGCGCAAGCCACGCAGGCGCTGCGCTTCCTCTACAACACGTTTGGCGAGTCCACCAGAGGCCAGCGCCGCATGTATCACTGTTTGGCGTCCAAACGCCATGCCCAATTCATCCGCCGTCAGCCAGCCGATGTATTTCCCGAAATGCGGCGTGCTCAGCTTGGACTTGCCGCGCCCCGAGCCATCCGCCGCCTGGATCAGGATCTGGGCCTCTTCCTTGTCGAGCCAGGTCTTGACCTTTTCGTATCCCGCGACCGCATCGCCCGATTTCCGCGCGAGGCTGATGAGTTCCACCACGCGCCGGGACAATTGCCGTTCGACTTCGGCCGCCAAGCCTTCGGGCACCGTCACCGGCATCTTGAGGCCCCGCGCGAACAGTTTCTTGCTGATCGCGCGGTGCAATGCGCCTTGGTCGGCGGCCACGTAAACCCCGCGTCCGGGCAGCTTGCCCGTTATGTCGGGGCAGACCTGGCCGTCCGGCCCCGCCACGAAGCGGATCAAGCCATATTTAGGCCGAACCTCGCCCGTGGCGATGCATTTCCGCTCGGGTCCATCCGAACGATCCTTCGAGACGCCGCCGCGACCCATCTGCGCCACCCGCAGGGGCCCGGGATCAGGCCCCGGCCTCCTCTTCGCTGACCTCGTCTTCGACCTCTTCCGCGGCCGCTTCCAATTCGGCCGGGTCCACCCAGCCCAACATGACCCGCGCGGTCATCACCAGATCCTGCGCTTCTTCGAGCGACACGTCGAAAGGTTCGAGAATGCCGTCATCCTTGACCCGCTGGCCATCGACCGTGGTCCAGCCGCCGGCCAGTTCCCAGTCGGCGCAGGTGGCGAAATCCTCAAGCGTCTTCACGTCGTCCTTGGCGAGTGCTTCCACCATCTGGGGTGTCAGGCCCTCGAATTCAATGAGGCTGTCCTCGGCGCCCAGTGCGCGGGCGTTGTCGAGCGCCGCCTTGGCCTGCGCTTCCAGGTGGTCGCGGGCGCGGGCCTGCAATTCGTTGGCGGTGTCCTCATCGACGCCGTCGATCACCAGAAGCTCGTCAAGCTCGACATAGGCGACTTCTTCAAGGTTGGTGAAGCCTTCCGAAACCAGAAGCTGGGCGAAGAACTCGTCCAGGTCCAGGCTGTCCATGAACAGCTGGGTGCGGGCCTCGAACTCTTTCTGGCGGCGGGCCGATTCCTCGGCTTCGGTCATGATGTCGATGTCCAGCCCGGTCAGCTGGCTGGCCAGGCGCACGTTCTGACCGCGGCGGCCGATGGCGAGCGACAGCTGTTCTTCCGGGACCACCACTTCGATCTTGCCGGCTTCCTCGTCCAGAACCACCTTGGAAACCTCGGCCGGCTGCAGCGCGTTCACCAGGAAGGTCGGCTGATCCTCGTTCCACGGGATGATGTCGATCTTTTCGCCCTGCAGCTCGTTCACGACGGCCTGCACGCGGCTGCCGCGCATGCCGACGCAGGCGCCGACGGGGTCGATGGAATTGTCATACGAGATCACTGCGATCTTGGCGCGCGAACCGGGGTCGCGGGCCACCGCCTTGACCTCGATGATACCGTCGTAGATTTCCGGAACTTCCATCTTGAACAGTTCCGCCATGAATTCCGGTGCGGTGCGCGACAGGAAGATCTGCGGCCCGCGCGGCTCGCGGCGCACGTCCTTGATGTAGCAGCGGATGCGGTCGTTGGGGCGATAGCTTTCGCGGCCGATCTTTTCGTTGCGGCGCAGGATCGCTTCGCCGGCGCCCACATCGACGATGACGTTGCCGTATTCCTCGCGCTTGACGACGCCGTTGATGATGGTACCGGCGCGGTCCTTGAATTCCTCGTATTGGCGATCCCGTTCGGCCTCGCGCACCTTCTGCAGGATCACCTGCTTGGCCGACTGGGCGGCGATGCGGCCCATTTCCACCGGCGGCACTTCCTCGACATAGGTGTCGCCCACCTGCGGGTTTTCCATGTACTGCCGGGCCTGTTCGACGGTCATCTCGGCCTGGTAGTTCTCGAGCTCTTCATCCTCGACCACGGTGCGCACGCGGGTGAAGGTCGCCTTGCCGGTCTTGCGGTCGATCGACACGCGAATGTCCATCTCGGCGCCGTAGCGGCTCTTGGCGGCGCGGGCGAGGGATTCCTCCATCGCCGCGACCACCAGACCGGGGTCGATCATCTTTTCCCGGGCCACGGCCTCGGCGGTTTGCAACAGCTCCAGCTGGTTTGCAGAGGTGATTGCCATCAGTTCGTCTCCTCTTCGGACCCTTCGGTCACGATCTCGTCGAATTGGTCTTCGTTCAGGGCGCCCGCGGCCTTGCGCTGACGCAGCATTTCCTTGATCAGATCATCGGTCAGGACCAGCTTGGCGTCGCTCAGCCAGTCGAATTTCAGACCGATGGTGATCGTCTCATTCCCTTGCGGAATGTTAACCAGAACTTCGTCGCCTTCGACCCCGGCCAGCTCGCCCTTGAAGCGGCGGCGCCCGTCGATCAGTTCCGAGGTCTCCAGCTTGGCCTCGTAGCCTTCGAACATCTCGAAGTCCTTGAGCCGGGTCAGGGGCCGGTCGATGCCGGGGCTCGACACTTCGAGCGTATAGGCGTCCAGGATCGGGTCCTCGACATCCAGCGTGGCGCTGACCGCGTTCGAGATCTCGGCGCAATCATCGACCTCGATCCCGCCGTCGGGCTTGTCGGCCATGATCTGCAAGGTGGTGTGCTTGCCGCTCATCAGGCGAATGCGGACCAGTTCGAACCCCAGATCCTCGATCACTGGGGTGATGATCTCGGCCAGTCGCCGGTCGATGGCAGCCTTTGCTATCAGGTCGTTGGTCATGTTGTCCAAGCACAAAAAAACGGGCGCGCGGCCCGTCGATCATTCCGGTGGAGCCCCGAGCCCTAGGCCCGACGCGCCGCTGTTGAAAGGCCATATACGCGCGGGAAACCGAATCTGCAACCCCTGCCTTTTGCCGAGGCGCACCTATTTTTGCCGGTCATGGCGGAATTTCAGAGCATCCACCACCGCTCGGCGACGCGGCCGTCGTCCAGGACGCCGCGGGCCGCGATCTGCCGGGGCATGCCGACCGACGGCGCGACGGCGAGGGTCATGTCCATCTCGGACGGGTGATAGCGGAAACCCCGGCGCGCGCGCAGATCGTCGGGCAGGGGCAGGGCGGCGACGTCGACATATCCGTCGCGCAGCGCCTCGGCGCGGATGCGGGCGTCGGGGATCACGATGATCTCCACGGCGTCGGCCCATCCCGCCTTGCCGTCCTTGTAGTGGCCGGCGATCCTGCGCCCCAGGAAATGCCGGCCATCCTGCGCCCGCTCGACCCGGTAGCAACCCGTTCCGTTGGCCTCGTGCAATGGGGACACGTCCTGACCCCCGCGGGTGATGACGAACCGGGTGTCGGCAAGCAGGAAAGGCAGACCCGGATTCGATTCGGCCAATTCCAACCGCACCCGGTTGGGCGCCAGCGCCTCGGACCGGCCAACTTCGGCCAGTATCGCGGTCACATCCTCGGGCCGCAGCGGCGCGCCGTCGTGAAACAGGACGTCGTCGCGCAGATCGAAGGTCCAGACGCGCGCCGCGGCATCGGTCTGCCAGCCGCTGGCCAGTTCGCCCCGCAGCGTGCCGTCGGGGGCAATCTCGGTCAGGGAGTCAAAGACCGCTCCGCGGGCCACCTGTTCCAGGCTGTCGTCGCGGGGTACGGCCAGCCGCAGCGTTCCGCCGGGCTTTGGCGTGCCGGCCAGTGAAACCCCGGTCGCCGCCAGCAGCGCGGCGGCGGCGCCCGAGGCAAACAATGCGCGGCGATCGATCCGGGTCATGCCACACCCTCCGCAACCCGGTCCATGATGCGCACAAGTTCGGCGCTGATGCCCGGTTCCGACAGCGCGTGGCCGGCGTTGCGCACCATCCGCAGTTCCGCTTCGGGCCAGGCTTCGCTCAGCTTCCAGGCCGAGCTGGGCGGGCAGATCATGTCATAGCGGCCCTGGACGATGTGGCCAGGAATATGCGCGATCTGGTCCATCTGCGCCAGGATCTGGCCGTCATATTCCAGGAATCCGCCATTCAGGAAATAGTGGTTCTCAAGCCGGGCGAAGGCGCGGGCGTAATCCCCCGGGCTTTCCCCTGTCGGACCGCTGCTGTGGATCGAAGCCAAGGCGTTTTCCCAGTTCGACCAGGCGCGGCCATACAGGATCTCGGTCGCGTAGTCGCCCGAGAACAGCCGTTTGTGATAGGCCCGGATCGCGTCGCACTGTTCGTTCTCCGGCAGGAGCGACAGGAATTTCGCCCATTGTTCCGGCCAGAATTTTCCCGCGCCGCCGCCGTAGAACCAATCCAGCTCGGCCTGCGTCATCAGGAACACGCCGCGCAGAACCAGGCGCAGAACGCGATCGGGATGGGTCTGCGCATAAAGCAGCGCCAGCGTCGCGCCCCAACTGCCGCCGAAAGCGATCCATTCCTCGATCTGCAGCAGGCGGCGGATGCGTTCGATGTCGGCGACAAGATGCCAGGTCGTGTTGTTTTCGACCGAGGCGTGCGGGCGCGACCGGCCGCAGCCGCGCTGATCGAAGAGAATCACCCGGTAGATCAGCGGATCGAAATAGCGCCGCATCGCCGGGCTGCAGCCGCCGCCCGGACCGCCATGCAGGATCACCACGGGTATGCCAGCGGGATTGCCGCATTGTTCCACGTAGATACGGTGGCCGTCGCCGACATCCACCATCCGCTGATCGTAAGGATCGGTCGGCGGATAGAGAAACTGAACTGCGCGCTTTTGGTCCGGGTACTTGTCCATTATGGGCCTATATAGTCCTAAAGCGTAAAAGAGCATACGGAGACAGGAATGCAAGCGCCTCCAAACACGGTGGACCCGTCCGAGATCGCGAAATTCGAAGCGATGGCCGCCGAATGGTGGGATCCGCACGGCAAATTCAAGCCGCTGCACATGCTCAATCCCTGCCGCCTGGACTACATCACGCAGCAGATCGCCGGTGAATTCGACCGCGACCTGCAGGCCGCAAAACCCTTTGCCGGGTTGCGGCTGCTGGATATCGGCTGCGGTGGCGGGCTGCTGAGCGAGCCGATGGCGCGGCTGGGGGCCGAGGTCGTTGGGGCGGATGCCGCCGAGCGCAACCTGCCGGTTGCGCGTATTCATGCCGAACAGTCGGGGCTCGAGATCGATTACCGCCACACCACCGCCGAGGCGCTGGCCGCGGCGGGCGAGCAGTTCGACGTGGTGCTGAACATGGAAGTGGTCGAACACGTCGCCGATCCACTGAGCTACCTGACGGCGACGCGGCAGCTTCTGCGGCCCGGCGGCTTGCAGATCTGTTCGACCATCAACCGCAATCCGAAATCCTATGCGATGGCCATATTCGGGGCCGAGGTGGTGATGCGCTGGCTGCCGCGCGGCACGCATGAATGGTCCAAGTTCATCACCCCGGACGAGCTTTTCGACCTGTTGCGCGAGGCAGGGCTGGAACCGGTGGACCGGAAGGGGTTCGTCTTCAACCCGATCTCCTGGAGTTGGGCGATTTCCGACCGCGACCTCAGCGTGAACTACGTTACGGCCAGCGTGAAGCCGGGCTGAACGTCAGCGCCTATTCTTCCTCGAGCCTGATCCGCAGGTCGCGCAGGACGGGCAGAGTCGTGCGGACGCGCTCGGCCCCCAGTTCACCGACCACCCGGTTTATCAGCGGTGCGATCGACGAGATCGCCTGGTCGCGGGCCTGCCGGCCTGCCGGGCTGATCGCGACCATCTTTCGGCGGGCATCGTCCCAGTCGGGGCGGATGTGGATGTATCCGGCCCATTCCAGCTTGGCCAGGGTGTTGGTCATGGCGCCGCGGGTGACGTGAAAGGTGCTGGCCAGTTGCGCCGGGCTGCGCTCGCCGCCGACGAATACAAGATGGTTCAGCACCGAGAAATGCGAGATTTCCATGCCCTTGGGCAGTACCCGGCTCAGCCGGTTCCGCAACAGTTGATCGGCGGTCAGGATCTCGCTGAACAGCGCGACCGCAAGGGCATTGGTATCGTCCGGCATCTTCCGAATCAGGATCAGGGGCCGTCAAAGGGACGGACATGAGACAGAGAGGGCACGCGGCCGCGCGCCTTTGAAACAGAAGTATCATCCAAATCGAAAAAGTGAATGCCGGGCTTGGTGCCTGCGTCGATCAGCACCTCACCCCAGGGCGACACGACCAGCCCGTGACCGTAGGTTTCACGCACCCTTCCCCGCGTCGTCGGGTGTGTGCCGGTCTGACAGGGCGCAATCACCCAGCACCCGGTTTCGATGGCGCGGGCGCGCAGCAGCGGCTCCCAATGCGCCGCGCCGGTGACCGGAGAAAAGGCGGATGGGATGGTCAGGATCCGCGCTCCGGCCTGCGCAAGCGCGGCGTAGAGATGCGGGAAACGCAGGTCGTAGCAGACGGTCATGCCCACCTTGCCGAAATCGGTCTCGGCAATCACCGCGCGCGAACCCGGGCGGTAGTTGGAGGACTCGTGGAAGGTCTCGGTTTCGGTCACCTGCACGTCGAACATGTGAATCTTGTCGTAGCGCGCCACGATGCGGCCTTGGGGATCGATCATGAACGAGCGGTTGGCGAAGCGGCCATCCGCGTCGTGGGTCTTGATCGCAAGCGAGCCAATCAGCAGCCAAACGCCCAGGTTCGCGGCCTGTTCGCGCAGGCCCGCCAGCGTGATGTCGTCTTCTTCGTGCTGCAGCACTTGGCGCTGGCGCGTCGCGCTGGTTGAGACGCAATTGGTGACCTCGGGCGTCAGGATGAATTTGGCGCCCTGCGAGGCCGCTTCGGCGATCATCGTCCGCACCATTTCCAGGTTCGCGGCCGGGTCGTCCGACGAGGTGATCTGCAGCAGGGCGGTCTGCATCATGCGGCCAGCAGCGGGTCGAGCCTGCCGGATCGGTCCAGGTCGAACAGGTCGTCGCAGCCGCCCACATGGGTTTCGCCGATGAAAATCTGCGGCACGGTATGGCGACCGTTTGCACGCTGAATCATTTCCGGTTTGCGGTTCGGATCGGCCCGTATGTCGATTTCCGTGAAGGCGATGCCTTTCTGGGTCAGCAGCCGTTTGGCGGCATGGCAAAAGCCGCAAAGCGGCGAGGTGTAGATTTCGACCGTTTTCATATCCGTCCCCTGGCGGTTTGGCGCAATCTAGGGGGAATTAGGCATCCTTGGCAACGCGCGCCAGTACCAGCACGCAAATCTGTTCTGCGCCTGCATCAAGACAGGCGCGGGCGCAGGTTTCGAGCGTCGCGCCAGAGGTCATCACGTCATCGACCAGTAGCACGGTCTGCCCAGCCAACCGATGACGGCGCCTTGGATGCGGCGCGATGGCCTGCGCCAGGGTTTCGGCGCGCTCATTGGCGGTCTTGCCGTCCAGTACCGGCGTGCGCCGGGTGCGGATCAGCAGATCGGGACAGACCGGCAGCCCGGTTTCGCGACCGAGGTGCCATGCCAGAAGGGCCGACTGGTTGTATCGGCGTTTTGCCAGCCGCGACCAATGCAGCGGCACCGGCGCGATCAGGTCGACGTTCCGCAGGATTTCCCGGCCGGCCCGCGCCATCCAAAGCGCGGCGGGGCGCGCCAATTCCGGCCTGTCGCCATGTTTCAGGGCCAGAATCATGCGCCGGGCGCGGCCCTGATACAGAAGCGCCGCCCGTCCGTCGCCCCACGGGCGCGGGTCCTGCATGCAATCGTCGCATTCGATCCTGTGGCCGTCCGTTTCGCCCGGCAGTGGTGTTCCGCAGCATTCGCAAATGGTGCCGCCGATGAACGGCGTTTCACGCCAGCATGGCCCGCAGAGGCCGAAATCCGAGGTGACCAGATCGCCGCAGCCCAGGCAGCGCGGCGGGTAGATCAGTTCGACAGCGGTTTGAATCCGGTTCCACATGGGTTAACTGCGCCTCATGAAGATGCCAGCATCCAAAACGCCCCCGCTGTTCGACCGTGCCGCCGTCGCTGCCCGCCGCGCCCGCGCCCGCGACGAGGCGCTGTTCCTGCAGCGCGCGGCGGTAGACGAGGTGCAGGATCGTCTGGCGATGGTTAAGAGAGCGTTTACGGCACCCGCCATCATCACGCCGTTTCCGCAGATTTGGGATGGTGTTCTGCCGGGCGCAGCGATCGTTGCCGATGACGACGTTTTGCAGGTGCAGCCCGGGTCGCATGATCTGGTGATCCACGCCATGGCGCTGCACTGGGCCGACGATCCCGTCGGACAGCTGATCCAATGCCACCGCGCGCTGAAAGCGGATGGGCTGCTGGTTGCCATATGCCTTGGCGGTGAAACCCTGCACGAATTGCGCGCCGTACTGGGCCAGGCTGAGGTCGAGGTGACAGGCGGCCTGAGCCCCCGCATCGCGCCGATGGGCGAACTTCGCGATCTCGGCGCGCTGCTGCAGCGCGCGGGACTGGCGCTGCCGGTTGCCGACAACGTGGCGCTGACGGCGGAATACCGCGACATATGGCACCTGATGCGGGATCTTCGGGCAATGGGCGAAAGCAACGCGCTGGCGGCCCGCCTGAAACATCCCACGCGGCGCGCGGTGTTCGAACGGGCCGGCGCACTCTATGCCGAGCATTTCATCGGATCCGAAGGCCGGTTGCGCGCCACGTTTGACCTCATCTGCCTGACCGGCTGGGCACCGCACGAAAGCCAGCCCAAACCCCTGCGTCCCGGTTCGGCAAACACGCCGCTGGCCAAGGCACTGGGCACGACCGAGAACAAACTGTCCGATTGACGAGGCCTGATTTCCCTATATCTCAGGCCGGAAGCAGAAAATTCAGGAAGCCAGATATGTTTGACGCCACCCGACCCGCCCACGCGCCCGCCGATCACCCCAAGGTGAAGATGGGCCGGGTCGGCATCCTGCTGGCCAATCTCGGCACGCCGGACGACTATTCCTACTGGCCGATGCGGCGCTACCTGAACGAGTTTCTCTCGGACAAAAGGGTGATCGACTATCCGGCGTGGAAGTGGCAGCCGATCCTGCAGGCGATCATCCTGACCAAGCGCCCGTTCAGTTCGGGCGCGGCCTACAAGTCGATTTGGGATCACGACAGGGACGAGAGCCCACTGATGATCATCACCAAGGACCAGACCGCAAGAATTCGCGCGGCGATGGAGGCGCGTTACGGCGACCGGGTGCTGGTGGATTTCTGCATGCGCTACGGCAATCCGTCGACCCGGTCCAAGGTGCGGGACATGGTGGCGGCAGGCTGTGACCGCATCCTGTTCTTTCCGCTCTATCCGCAATACGCGGGCGCGACCACGGCCACCGCGAATGACCAGTTCTTTCGGGCGCTGATGGAGGAAGCCTGGCAGCCGGCGAGCCGCACGGTTCCGGCCTATTTCGATCACCCCACCTATATCGACGCGCTGGCGCAGTCGGTCGAACGCGCCTATTCGGATCTTGCCATCAAGCCGGATATTCTAGTCTGTTCGTACCACGGCATGCCGGAACGCTACCTTCAGCAGGGCGACCCGTATCACTGCCAATGCGTCAAGACCACGCGGCTGCTGAAGGAACGGCTTGGGTGGGAGGACAGCCAGATCGTTTCGACCTTCCAGTCGCGATTCGGGCCCGAGGAGTGGCTCAAGCCCTATACCGTCGATCACGTGGCCGAACTGGCGCGGCAGGGCAAAAAGAACATCGCCGTTGTCGCCCCGGCCTTTTCCGCCGACTGCATCGAAACGCTGGAAGAGATCAACGAGGAGATCCGCGAAAGCTTCGAGGAAGCCGGCGGCGAGACCTTTACCTATGTTCCATGCCTGAACGATGACGATGCGCATATCGCCGCGCTGGGCCAGGTGATCGAGGAGAATTTGCAGGGCTGGCTGGAGTGAGGCCGCCCTTCGTCCGGGCACAAAAAAAGGCGGTGGATTTCTCCACCGCCTTTTCTTCGATGACTTGCGTCGTCTTAGCTTGCTGCAACAGCTGCGCCAACCAGAACCAGCAGGATCAGGGGCAGCCAGATGCCGGCCGACGTGCCCTGCGTTTCTTCGACGACGACAGGTGCTTCAACAACCGGCTCTTCCAGGTTGCCAGCATATGCGGTCGAAGCAGCGGCGGTCAGAGCTGCGGCGAGAACGAGTTTTTTCATTTTAACCTCCAGAATTTGCGCGATTCCCAATGTTTGGAATGCGCACCCAAGACTTACCTCGTGACGTTTTCTAATCAGCTATCCGCGGCGAATGCAATTGATACTTGTGCGTCCGGCGGCTTCGGGTTTGGAAATGTCGTCAAATTAGCAACACTTGCGTACCGACCTTGGCCATCGAGAAAAGTTCGGCGATATGCTCGTTGTAAAGGCCGATGCAGCCGTTCGAGGACCGGCGTCCGATCTTGCGCGTGTCATGCGTGCCGTGGATCCGGTAGTACTGCCAACTCAGGTACAGCGCATGGGTTCCAAGGGGGTTGTCGGGCCCCGGCGGGATATAGTCGGGCCACTCGGGGTTTCGTCTTTTCATCGACGGCGTAGGCGCCCAGCTTGGCCCTTCGACCTTGCGGATGACGCTGGTTCTGCCGCGGCGGGTCATTTCCTCGGTCAGCGGCACCGAAGACGGGTACAGCCGGTAGATCGTCTGATCGTCCGACCAGTAGTGCAGCGCGCGGGAAACAGTATCGACGAGAATCGCGCCGTTTCGGGTGTTGGAGAAGTACGCCTTCCAGCTTTGCGCGCGGAAGCCCGAGACATTGCGCCGGACGGCCGGTTCCAGTTCCGGCGCCGGGCGAAGTGGATCGCCGGGGATGTATTGCGCGATCGCGGGCGTGGCGAGCGTGGCGGTGGCGCCGAACAGAAATCCGCGGCGGGTTGCAGACTGAATGGGTTTCTTGACCATGGTCGCGGTCCTCTATCGTGTTCAAACCGAGAAATTCCCGGCATTTTATTGCCGGAATGCCTCAGTCGCAAATCAAACCGGCAAAAATGCGCAGGTTGCGCCCATTGGGCATTTGCTCCTCGGGGCCCGGCGCGCTATTTCCGTGTGCGACACAATAACCAGGTTGATCATGGCGCGCATTATTTCCCTTCTGCTGATTTGCTTTGTCGCTCTTGCGGCATGTACCTCGCCCAACACGCAGAGGTTGGCCGCGGACGGCAGGCCTTTGCCCCAAGTCTACAAGATTCGCGGCAATCCGGAGAAGATCCAGTACCGGATGCTTGATTCGGTCAACGCGCTTCGTCAGGCTTCGGGCCTGCAACCGGTGCAGCTCAATTCCCAGCTGAATGCAGCGGCGGCAACCCATGCCAAGGACATGGCGCGGCAGAACCGTCCGTGGCACTTCGGGTCGGACGGCTCGTCGCCGCTCGACCGGGCGGCGCGCGCGGGGTATGCGGGAACCTTTGTCGGCGAGGCGATCTCGGAAACCTACGAGACCGAGTTGGAAACCCTGGCCGCCTGGATGGACGAGCAGGGGTCGCGCGCGGTCATCATGGACCCCAAGGCGACGGACATGGGTTTCTCCTGGCATCAGGAAGGCAGCGGCAAGCTGTGGTGGACGCTGGAAATGGGGGCCGGCGGCTATTCCCTTTGAGGAAAGCCTTCAAACCCCCAAAAAAACGGGCCCCGCGAGGGGCCCTTTTTCGTTCCCGGTCCTGAAAATTCAGGCCGCCTGCACCGAATGCGGTTCCGTCAGTATGGCGTAGAGTTTGACCGGATCGGGATTGGCGCGCAGCTTGTTGCAAACGGTGGTGTCGCGCAGGGTGCGGGATACCAACGCCAGCGCCTTGAGGTGTTCGACGCCGGCCTCTTCGGGCGCGAACAGGGCAAAGGCCAGATCGACCGGCTGCCGGTCGACGGCGCCGAAATCGAGCGGTTTTTCCAGCAGGACGAAAACACCCTCCACCGACTCGAGTTCGGGCAGGCGGGTATGCGGCAGGGCGACGCCGTGGCCGACACCGGTCGGGCCGAGGCTTTCGCGCTCCAGCAGGGCTTCGACGATGTTCTGCGGGTCCAGATGCAGAACACTGGCGGCCACATCACCGATTTCCTGGAATAGTCGCTTCTTGCTCGAGGCCGATGCCAAAACGCGCACAGCCTCGGGCTTGAGGATGCTCGAAAGCTCCATGATACCGCTCCTGATTGTGCCCCCGCCTTGCGGAGGCACATTTCGTTTGTCTTGCCTGTTTATGGATCGATCCAGCCGATGTTTCCGTCATCTCTGCGGTACACGACATTCAATCCATTCTTGGTTTCGTTGCGGAACACCAGCACCGGGGCGCCGGCAAGCTCCATTTGCATCACCGCTTCACCCACGCTCAGCGACGGAATTCTGGTTTCCATCTCGGCGACGATGATCGGTTGTAACGAGTCCGGCTCGTCAGCCGCGCTCGATTCGTCCGACGCGAGGATATAGGACGCTGCTCCGAAGAGTTCAACCGGTTCAGCCCGCTCGCGGTGATGGTCCTTGAGACGGCGCTTGTAGCGGCGCAGTTGCTTGTCCATCTTTTCGCAGCAGGCTTCGAAGGCCGCGTAGATCTCGTTGGCATGCGCCTTGGCCTGGGCGGTCAGCCCGGTGGACAGGTGCACGGTAGCTTCGCACACGTATTCATGCGCCGAACGGGAAAAGACGACGTTGGCGTCGGTCGGCCTCTGGGCGTATTTGCCCACGACCTCGCCCAGCTCGGTCTGCACGTGGGTTTGCAGAGCAGTGCCGATGTCGATCTGTTTTCCGCTGATTTGGTAACGCATGTGATCTCCTTCACAATTCGCACCCGTTTTGACGCCGCGAGGCGCGGCATGCCTGTTGTTATCGGGTGGTGGGGAACGACATATCACCCGGTTGTCCGTCTTTGAACCCTTCTTCGAAGGGGCATCGAGATCCAGACTGGAGCCGAAGAAATGCCATGATGCAATTGAGGCAAGAGACGCAGGCGGAGTCAATCAAAACAGATGCGTATTCACGAGTTTTCGCCGAACATCGGGCGAAGAGACGATGAAAATCAGGAAATCCGGAAGTTTTCACCCAGGTAGACGCGGCGGACATTTTCATTCTCGACCACCTCGCCGGGCGTGCCGGACATCAGGACCTGGCCGTCATGCAGGATATAGGCGCGGTCCACGATCTCGAGCGTTTCGCGGACGTTGTGATCGGTGATCAGGACACCGATGCCGCGCTTCTTAAGATCCGCGACCAGATGCCGGATGTCGCCGACGCTGATCGGATCGACGCCGGCGAACGGCTCGTCCAGCAACAGATATTTCGGGTCGGCGGCAAGGCACCGCGCGATTTCGACCCGTCGCCGTTCGCCGCCGGACAGCGCCAGCGCCGGAGCGCGCCGCAGATGCTCGATGGAGAAATCCGACAGCAGCTCTTCCAGCCGCTCCTTGCGCTTGTGCGCGTGCTTCACGGTGATGTCGAGAACAGCGGCGATGTTGTCCTCGACGCTGAGGCCGCGAAAGATCGACATTTCCTGCGGCAGATAGCCGATTCCCATGCGGGCGCGGCGGTACATCGGAAGGGTGGTGGCGTTCTGGCCGTCGATGGTGACGGTTCCGGCTTCGGGAAAGACCAGCCCGGCCACCGCGTAGAAGGTGGTCGTTTTGCCCGAGCCGTTCGGCCCAAGCAGAGCCACGACCTCGGAACGGTCGAGCGACATCGACACGTCCCGGATCACGGTCTTCTTGCGGTAGGACTTGCGCAGTTTCTCGATCTTCAGACCCGAGGATCCTTCGGTGACAGTCAAATTCGGGCGGCGCATCAGTTGCCACCCGTCTGCAGGATCGTTTTCACACGGCCGACCATCTGCGCCGTACCCGTCTCGAGGTTTACGGTCACCTTGTCCGAGGCAAGCGTATTCGGTCCCTGCATCAGCAGGGCGTTGCCGGTCAGCACGATGACCCCGCTGTCGATGGTGTAATCCGCGCGATCGGCTTCGGCGGCATCCGGCCCGCTGGCCAGCACGACATCGCCGGTGGCCTCCATGCGCTCGATGGCCGACTTTTCCTCGTTGTAGATGACAAGCACGCGCCGCGCCGAAAGCCGCATCTCGCCCTGAACCACGATGACGTTGCCCTTGAACTCGGCGGACCCGTCCGCCTGATTCACGTCCAGCGTCTCGGAGGTCACTTCGACCGGCAGAGAGGGATCGGACGCGCCTTCGCCAAAGGTCAGGTTGGTCTCCTGCGCCAAAGCGGCAGGAGTCCCGAACGCCAAGGCAATGCAAAACGTGACTACACGAAAATCGATCACAGGTTATCTTTCCGGCTTCTGAGGGTCATATATCAGCTTCACGCCATCTGTAAAAAGAATATGCACCGGACCATCCTCGGTTTCGGTGCCGAATTGCATCCGGCCGGCGGTAAAATCGCCGATCGGACCGGTGCCGGTGACGGTTCCCGGCGCATCTCCGCTTATTTCGTCCAGCGCCGTGTTCAGGGTATCCGTCGTCACGCGGATCCCGTCCGCGGTGGTGATGACCACGTTGCCGGTGAAGGTCACGGTTCCCCGGTCCGGGCGGAGCGACCCCTGGTCCGAATCCAACGTCATTTCGCGGCCGTTCAGGAACCGGATCCGTCCCCTGAGGTCGGCGGCCTGCGACGGGCTTTGCGCACCGCCGGGACGCGCCAGAGTGGCCGAGACCTGAATTTCCTCACCCTTCCGGGTGGTGCCGGAATAGACGGGGCGGGTGACGAGTTGTCCGCTCAGGCGCTCGTCCATGTCTCCGGGTGAAAACGGACCTGAAACGTCGGTGTCGATCTTGCGCGACAGCAGGAACACCGTGGACAGCAAGGCGATGGCCGCCAGCGGCAACAGCACCTTGAGGAACTGCACCATGCGGGAATAGCTGTCCACGCCAACCCCCTCTCAACCCAGGCCGACGCGCAGGCAGTCGTGGATGTGCAAGAGTCCCTGCGCACGTGATGGGCCCTGCGCGTCCACCACAAAAAGCGAGGTGATCTTGCGCCGGTTCATGATCGCCACCGCTTCCTCGGCCATGGCGTCGGGCGCGATCGTGGTCGGGTTCCGGGTCATCACCTGTGCCGCGGTGTTGTCCAGCAGCCCGTCCATGTGGCGCCGCAAGTCGCCGTCGGTGATGATGCCCACCAGGTTGCCATCCGCATCGGCAACGCCTGCCACGCCAAAGCCCTTTTGGCTGATTTCGATCAGGGCGTCGCTCATCGGCGTATCCATTGCAACCAGCGGCAGCGCCGCTCCCGAATGCATCAGATCGCCGACCTTGCTCAGCCGAGCGCCCAGCTTGCCGCCGGGATGGAAATCGCGGAAATTCTCGGGCCGGAAGTCGCGGTATTTCATCAGCGCGATCGCCAGCGCATCGCCCATCGCCAGCGTCAGGGTGGTCGAGATCGACGGCACCATGCCAAAGCCGCATGCCTCGCCCAGAGACGGGATCAGCAGATGCACGTCGGCCTGTTTCATCAGCGTGCTTTCCGGCTTGCTGGACAGGCCGATCAGCGGAATTCCGAAGCGGCGGGTGAAGGCCAGCAGATTCGCCAGTTCCGGCGCTTCGCCTGAGTTTGAGATGGCCAGTACCACATCGCCTTCGGACAGCATCCCGAGATCGCCATGGCTCGCTTCGGCCGGATGCACGAAATAGGCGGGCGTGCCGGTGCTGGCCAGCGTCGCCGCGATCTTGTGGCCGATATGGCCGGATTTTCCGATACCGCTCACGATGATGCGGCCCTTGGCGTCGAGGATCAGCCGGACGGCCTCGGCAAAATGCTCGTCAAGGCTGCCGGCGAGGACTTCCAGCGCCTTGGCCTCGTCGGTGACGACCTGTCGCGCGGTTCTGAGGAAAGATTCGGTGTCGGTCATGAGTGTGCAAAGATGTCCGTTTCGGGCCAGCCGTCGAGGTCAAGCCGGGCGCGCATGGGCAGGAAGTCGAAGCAGGCCTGCGCCATGTCCGTCCGCCCTTCGCGGGCCAGCCGCATTTCCAGTTCCTCGCGCAGTCGGTGAAGATACAGCACGTCCGACGCGGCATAGTCCAGTTGCGCTTCGGTCAGCGTTTCGGACCCCCAGTCGCTCATCTGCTGCTGTTTCGAGATGTCGATCCCGATCAGCTCCTGACACAGGTTCTTCAACCCGTGGCGGTCGGTATAGGTGCGCACCAGGCGACTTGCGATCTTGGTGCAGTAGACAGGCGAGGCCAGGGCGCCGAAGGCATGATAAAGCGCCGCGATATCGAAACGGCCGAAATGGAACAGTTTCAGCACTTCCGGGTTTTCAAGCATGGCGCACAGGTTCGGCGCGCGGGTCTGACCCTTTTCGATTTGAACGATGTGACTGTCACCATCGCCGCCGGACATCTGGACCACGCACAACCGGTCGCGATGCGGGTTCAGCCCCATGGTTTCGCAGTCGATGGCCACGACCGGGCCCAGGTCCAACCCGTCGGGCAGGTCGTTCTTGTACAGGTGATTTGCCACGAAAATATCCTTTGTGCCGTACCGGCACCGAGATAGGGGGTTTGGCAGGCAAACTCAACTCCGGTCGGGGAAATGCCGGGCGGGTCCGCCGCGCAAGGGATGGACGGTGGTATCCTAGTCGTATCAGGGACGAAATGGCTGTGGATCCAGCCGCTTCCATCAGGTCGCGCCGGCCGAGCCCTCAGACCTTCACCAGCCGACCGCCCGTCACCTTGATTCCGGCTTTTTCGAAGACGTTGCGCGTGTCGAAGATCAGCGCTGCCTCGCGGGCGATCAGGTCGTAGTCCGGTGCGCTGTGATCGGTGATGATGGCGACCGCCTCGTAGCGTCCGAGGCTTTCCGCGGTAAGCGCCACAGATTGCCGACCAGCGAGCGTGGGGAATTCGCCGCCTTCGGGCAGGCGGGGGAAATAGGGGTCGTGATAGTCCACCTCGGCGCCCAGTCTTTCCAGTTCGCCCAGCAGCACCAGCGCCGGGCTTCGGCGGGTATCCTCGACATCGCGCTTGTAGGCGATGCCCATCAAGAGAATCTTGTACCCGGCCAGCGGCTGACTTTCCGCCGGCGCCGAGGAACCGTTTCGCGCAATCAGTTCGGTGGCGATGCGCGCGGCAAGCGCCGCAGGTACGGCATCGTTGCTTGTCCGCGCCAAGTCGATGATCGGGGTGGCCGACCCCGCTTCGATTGCGCGCCAGGACAGGTAGGCCGGTGACACGGGGATGCAGGCGCCGCCGATTCCCGGGCCGGGGTAGAACGGCATGAAACCGAAGGGCTTTGTCGATGCGGCTTGGATCACTTCCCAGACATCCACGTCCATCGCCTCCAGCGCCGTTTTCAACTCGTTGACCAGAGCGATGTTTACGGTACGAAAGCTGTTCTCGACCAGCTTCACCGCCTCGGCGGTGGCGGCTGAACTGACCGGCACCGCTTGTGTGACGATGGCGCGGTAGAAGTCCTCGACCAGTTGCAACGACAGCGGATCGTCGGCGCCTACCACCTTCGGAATGGTGTGCGTGTCGAATTTGTCGTTTCCCGGATCTTCGCGTTCGGGAGAAAAACCGAGGAAGAAGTCAGCCCCGGCACGCAGGGCGCCCGTTTCGAGTATCGGGCGGACGAGCGTGCTGGTCGCGCCGGGCCAGACGCTGCTTTCCAGAACCACAAGCTGGCCGGGGCGCAAATGCCGGGCGATGGTCTCGGCGGCGGCCGTGACATAGCGCATGTCCGGCTCTTGCGCCTCGGTGAGCGGCGTCGGCACACAGATCAGCACGATATCGGCCTCTGCCAAGGCGGCGCTGTCCTGCGTCGCGCGGAACCGCCCGCTGTCCACCGCCCGCGCGATGCGCCCGGGCGCGAGATAGGAAATGACCTGGTCGCCCTGATTGACCTTGTTGACCCTCTCGGGGTCGAGATCGATCCCGGTCGTGTCGAACCCCTCGTCATGAGCCGTCAGCGCCAGGGGCAGCCCGACATAGCCCAGCCCGACTACGGCGACGCGCGCCTTTCGCGTGGCGATGAGCTGTCTCAGGGACTGATGGTGTGAGGCTTCAATGTTCATTGGGCGTCCTGAAGTCGAGAAGTCTTTTTGAAATCAAATTTCGGCACAACAGAGGCAATTTTTCGGTCCTGTTTTACGGATATGTCGGAACGGGCGTGATTCCAACTAGATTGTCGACCGCGTATCGGAGCGCAACCCAGTGTTTCCGAGTTAGACTCAATGCGACCGCAGGTCGATGACTGTTCCAGTTTTCGGAAGATTCGTCGCAAGTAGTGAAAAATTAACGTCCCGTACCGAGGGCGCGGCGGAACGATCCTTCGGCAAGTTCCGCGCCCTTGTCCCAGCCGAAGGTTGCGGCACGCGCCAGGGCCTTTTTTGACAGATCTTCTTTGAGTCCGGGTTCGGTCAGCAGGCGGATGACCTGCGTCGCCAAAGCCTCGCTCGACAGCGGGTCGAAATAGAGACCGCCGTCGCCCACCACCTCGGGCAGGCTGCCGCGGTCGGAGGACAGAACGGGCGTGCCGCAGGACATTGCCTCGAGCGCAGGAAGCCCGAAGCCTTCCCAAAGCGAGGGAAACACCAGCGCGTCGGCTGCGCACAGCAAGGCGGCCAGGGCCGGATCCTCAATCTCGCCGGTAAACACGATGCTGTTGGACCGGGCCGCGTCCGCTGCGGCGCTGGCCTTGAGGTCTTCGACATTGTCCCAGAACCGGGCGCCGGTCGAGCGCCCGACGATGGCAAGCCGAACCTGCGGCACCTGCGCCAGGATCTGCGGCATGGCCTCGATCAGCTTCAGCACATTCTTGTGCCGGTTGAACCCGCCCAGATAGACCAGCAACGGCGCTTCGGGCGGGATGCCGTAGGCTTGCCTGGTTCGGGCGAGCAGCGCCGGGTCGGCAATTGGGCGAAAGACCGCTTCGGAGCCTTCGGTGATGATGTCGATCCTGTCGCGAGGAACATGCAGGATGCGCGTGAGATCCTCTGCCGACGCTTCGGAAATTGTCATCACGCGTGTCGCCTGCATCTTGGCCAGTCTGCATTTCGCCTGCCACAGCAGCAAGTTCCGCCTTGTGGGAAAGATGAGGTCCGGAAACCGCTCGGGGATCGTGTCGTGAAAACAGACGACTGCGGGGCGGCGGGCCAGCAACGGGAAATAGGAATAGACGGCAGGGTAGAAGAACAGGTCGCAATCGATGCGGCGGGCAGCTTTTGCCATCGTGAAAAGATCGGCGCCGCCGCGGGATTTCGTTCCGGACGAGGCCTCGGACATCGACGTCCCAGACCCGGCGATGATTGTGTCGACTCCATCGGGCACGGGTCGCGTCGGCGCCTGGTCGAAGAGAAGCGAATAGCGAAATCCCGCGTCGCGGGCGGCCAGGGCAGCGACGAGATTGCGGGTGAAGCGGCCAAAACCGCGCTCGTTTTCCCAAGGGCTGGCGTCAATGGCGATATGGGTCAACTACCTCAATCCCTGAAATTCTGTCTCCACGATAGCCATGAAACCGCTATTTCCCATAGCGGGATTCCAGATAGGCGCGGGTTGCGGCCAATCCGGCCTTCAGATCGTGAGCCGGCGCATAGCCCAGCCGCGTTCGGGCGTGATCGATCCGACAGCGCCCGGTGGCCGAGTACAGGTCCAGCATGTAGCGGTCGGGATAGACCTCGGCGTCCGATGGCAGGTGGCGTTTCAACCGACGCACCAACGACTCGAACCGCTCGCGGCCGATCCATGCCCGCGCGGTGGCGCTGACCCGGGCAGCCAAGGGCGGCGTATCTGGTATTTCGCCGGTGTCCTCCGGCGGCAAGCTGTCGCGAAGTCGTCGGACCGGTACGTGACGGATCGCTCCCCGGCCGATGATTTCGGCATAGCCGCCAATCAGACCCGACCAGGCGAACGGTTCCGGTCCGGAAATGATGAATCGCTCCCTGCCCAGGTCATCGATCACGGAAGCACGCAGCAAGGCTTGCACCAGGTCATCTACGAACACGCCGTTGCAGATCCCCTCCGGCTCGGGCAGCACCACGGTCCCGCCCGCCAACCAGTCAGTCAAGCGATCGGTCCACAGCATGCTGCCGGGGCCGTAAACCAGCGTGGGTTGAAGGATCGCAACCGGGCATTTCCCCTGTATGAGAGCCTGTTCCATCGCCAACTTGGCTTGCCGGTAAGGCGTGCCGCCCGGGTTCGTGGTCGCGCTCTGTTCCGTCAGGTTTTCCTGTGGCCAGCCGTCGTAGACCACGATGGAACTGACATGAACGATCCGTCCCACGCCAGCAGCTTCGGCGGCGCTTTTGAGCGCCTCGAAGGCGTCAAGGTTTCGGGCCGCCGGCGCCCGCATGTCGTAGGCGAGGTGAATCAGCACGCTTTGACCATGCAGCGCGGTTTCGATGGCTGTCCGGTCATTCATCGCGCCGGTCACAACATGCACGCCCGATGCCTCAAGTGCCCGGGCCCCGTGACGACTGCGCAGCAGCACGGTGACCTTAGCGCCGCTGTTCAGCAGGGCCGGAACCAACCGCCTGCCGATGAACCCGGTTGCCCCGGTCACGAAGACGGTCTTGCCGCCGAGGTGCTCCGATCCGGAAATGTTCACAGTCCCTGGCCCTTTCCCAATCGGATGATCCCGGTATAGCTTTGGATTTCAGAAACCTAGCGCAGGGGTGGTGGCTATGCTACTCCGCTTGCATGTGATTTTTTTATTGAGGTGCCGGGCGCATCGTGTCTGCGAACGCCCCTGTTTGGTGAAGAGGCGTTGCATGAAGATCGGGGTGATCGGGGCGGCCGGAAAAATCGGCCAGATGCGGGTTCAGAACATTCTCGAGTCTGCCGATGCCGATCTGGCGGCGGTTCTCGATCTTGAATTGCACCGCGCCGTGGCCGTAGCCGATGGTGCGCCGGCCTATACCGACCTCGACCGGTTCTTCTCAACGACGATGGACGCCGTGGTGATTTCGACCCCGGCCCATGTGCGTGAAACATTCTGCATCCGTGCATTCAAAGAGGGCCTCCACGTCCTGACCGAAAAGCCGTTGGCGCCGACGGTTGAGGGCGCGAGGCGGATCGTCGAGGCAGCCCGGAATGCCGGAAAGGTCCTGGGGTGCGGGTTCAACATGCGATACTACCCGTCCTTCGCTCATGTGAAGGATATCGTCATGTCTGGCGAAATCGGTGAGATCGATCATGTCCGGGTCTATGGCGGTCATGGCGGGCTTGGAAATTTCACACATGACTGGGAGTATCAGGCCGAATTTTCCGGCGGCGGCGCGCTTTGGGACGTGGGCATTCACATGACCGACATGGTGCGGTTCATCCTTGGGGACATCACCAGCGTCTATGGGGTGACGGGCAACAAGGTCTGGAACGTGCCCGGGTCCGAAGACAACGCAGTGGCGGTATTCCGAAACACTGATGGCATTCCGGCCGTTTACCAGGCCAGTTGGATCGACTGGAAGGGGTATCAGAGCGCCATCGAGGTCTATGGTTCACACGGCATGGTGCGCGGGGCCTATGCGCCGATGCAGAACCTCGTCATCACAATGGACAAACCGGGCGGCACGGCACGGCGAGTGCGGAAGTACTACCCCGAGATCATGCTGCGCGAGAAACTGAAGTCGTGGAAAACGACCGCTATTCAGTCGTTTGGCGAGGAACTGTCCGACTTTATCCGTATGGCCCGGGGCGAAACCGGATTACGCTGCGCTGATGGGCATGCAGGTCTTCGCGCAGTTGAAATCGCCGCAGCCGTCCCTGAAAGCTCGCGCAGCGGTCAGCCGGTCTTTCTGGAACCACTAGGGGAGATGACGGCGCGATGAGCAGCGATCCGACCCTTTCGATCGTTCTGACCATCGTTCAGGGCGGAACCTATGTTCGCGACTTTCTCGAAGCCGTGCGCAGCTTCGACGATCCACCGCCGCTGGACGTGATCATTCCCTATGACGCCAGTGTCGCAAGTGTGGCGGACTATGCCAGTGACTATCCCGAGGTGCGGTTTCTCGATCTCGGTGTGATCGAGCCGATCCGCCCGATTACCTCGGAAGCAGGCAAGCACGAGCTTTACGACCGTCGCCGCTCGGCCGGGTTGGCCGCAGCCAAGGGCGACATTATCGGTATTCTAGAAGACAGGGGCCTGCCTCAGGCCGATTGGGCGCGCACCATCGTGCGGCTCCACGCCGAAACCGGCAAGAACGTGATCGGTGGTGCGATCGAGTGCATGGAACCGGTGAGCACGCTCAATTGGGCCTTCTACGTAACGGATTTTGGCCGGTACGGACGCCCCTTCGACTCCGGGCCCGCTGACTGGGTGTCCGACGTGAACCTGACTTACAGCCGCAAGGCGCTGGAAGAGACGCGCCACCTTTGGAAGGACCGCTACCATGAACCCATCGTGCATTGGCACTTGATCGAACAGGGCGAGGACCTGTGGCTGTCGAACGAGGTCGTCGTTCACCACCACCGGCCCAAGGCCACATTCGGCGAATTGCTGCCCGAGCGGTTCGATTGGGGACGGCTGTTCGGTGAGATCCGGGTGCGCAACGAAAGCAACCTGAAACGGCTCGGGTTGATCCTGGCCGGTCCTTTGATCCCGCCTTTGCTGTGGGTCCGCCATTACAGGTTGCAGGCCAGCAAGGGGCGCGGCGTGCGCTACCTCAAGGCGCTGCCCTATGTCATGCTGCTGACAACGGCCTGGACGCTGGGCGAAGTCTGGGGCTACATCACCAAGCGGCCCTAGGCGCGGATCTGCGCGCGCGCAAGCTCGTAATACGTCTTTTCAAATTGTCGATGCACCCAGTCGGGGTTGAACCGGTCTTCGCGGCTGCGTTCCAAAGCGTTCTCTGCCATGTTCCGGCGGCGCGGCTCGTCCGACAGGATTTCCGCTACAGCTGCGCAAATCGCGTCGACATCGCCGATGGGTACGACGGCCCCGACGCGGCCGTCGATCAGTTCGACCACCCCGGAGCAGGCCGCCGCCACCGCGGGCGTCCCGGCTTGGAACGCTTCGGCGATGGTGAAGGGCAGCGCCTCCCATCGAGAGGTGAGAAGAAACAGGTCCGCCGCCCTCAACAGCCGGATCGGCGCGTCGGTGCGACCGATGAAGCGCAGGTGCTTGCCGAGCCCCTTTTCTTGCGCACGGGCGTGCAGCATCGCTTCATCCGGCCCGTCGCCGGCAACCACGAAACGGTAGCCGGGATGGCTATTCTTCATCCGGGCGACGCAGTCGATCAGGATGTCGATCCCCTTTTGTGGCTGCAAGCGGGCGAGGGTGACGATCAGTCGCTCGCCATCTCCCAGAAGTTCGGCCCGCAGACCGGCGATCTCATCCGCGCTGTCGTTGGGCGGCTGCGCGACTCCCAAGCCGATCACCCTCAATTTTTCCCGCGGCACCTTTCCGATCGATGCAAGATCTTCGGCGGATCGGTGGCTTGGGGTGATGACCAGATCGCATTTTGCGGCGATGCCGCCAAAGGCGGCGATCCGATCGGGTTCCGAACCGTGATAGGTTACGACGACCGGGACACGCCGCCCGACCCGGGCCAGGTTGGCCACCAGCGCCGGCGCAGATTCGTGGCAATGGATCAGGTCCGCCGGGTTGGCCGCCAGCCAACGCCGCAGACGCCAGGCCGCAATCGCCGCGTGGCGCATCCGATTGGCGACCGAGCCGCCGTCCGCCGCGACATAGCGCGTCGGCAGTTCCAGAAACTCGGCCTCCTGGTCGGGACCGGCCCAGATGTCGGCGGTGCCCGCCAAGGTGACACGGTGATCGTGCGCACGCAGCCACTCGGTCAGGCCGAGGATGTGTTTGGATATTCCGCCCATGCCGAACTGGGTGCCCATTTCGATGATATTGAGAGGTTTCTGGGCGGCGTCTGTCTGCATCTGCGGAGGATTTCGGATCTAAATACCAAGATTTTTCCGGATCATAGCATGCGCACCCGATTTGCCTACGCTCCCATGACCCCGACGTACCACCGCACAGCGAATGCAGCACGCCAGCAACACCGGGTGCGAACACTCTGATTGCGCGGCTTGGGTCTTTTGATTGCCGACGCGATCGTGTCTCATGCTTGCGATCCAAGGCAATCCGGTGCGATCTGAATGCGAACACTGCGTATCCTGATGTTTTCCACCTTCTACCCGCCGTATTCCTTTGGCGGCGACGCGGTCGGCGTGCAACGCATGGCGCGCGCGCTGGTAGCCCGTGGCCATGACGTGACGGTGGTGCATGACGAGGATGCGTTTCTGTCTCTCGGCGGCGCCGAACCGGCGGCCGCTGCCGACGACGGAGTGCGGGTCGTCGGATTGCGGAGTCGGTTCGGCATGTTTTCGAACCTGCTGACGCAGCAGACCGGCAAGAATGTCGTGCATGGTCGCCAGATCGCAGAGATTGCCGCAGAGGGTCGCTACGACATCATCTGGTACAACAACGTCTCGCTGGTCGGAGGGCCCGGGCTGCTGTCGGTCGGCGACGGGCTGAAGATCTACGAGGCGCATGAGCATTGGCTGGTTTGCCCGACCCATGTGCTTTGGCGTCATCACCGGGAACTCTGCGACGCGCGCGAATGCCTGCGCTGTGTGCTGGCCCATCGCCGGCCGCCGCAGCTTTGGCGGTACACGGGTTACCTGGACAGGCAGCTTGACCAGATGGACCTGATCATCTCCAAGAGCGAATTCAGCCGCGTGAAACACCACGAATTCGGCTTGCGTCAGGAGATGCAGGTTCTGCCCTATTTCCTGCCCGACATCGATCAGGCGGCGCTGCCTGATCCGGCCACGCATGAACGCCCGTATTTCCTGTTCGTCGGGCGCCTGGAGAAGATCAAGGGATTGCAGGACGTGTTCCCGGCCTTCGACCGGTATCCGGATGCGGATCTGCTGATCCTCGGCGACGGCGACTATGCGGACAATCTGAAAAGAATGGCGGCAGGCAATGATCGCATCAGGTTTCTGGGCCGCAAATCCCTTGACGAACTCAACGCCTATTACCGCGGCGCGATCGGACTGATCGTGCCATCCGTCTGTTACGAGACATTCGGCATCATCCTGATCGAAAGCTTTCGACTGGGAACTCCGGTGATCGCCCGCCGGTTGGGACCTTTCCCCGAGATCGTGGAACGGGCGGGCGGTGGTGCCCTGTTCGAAACGCAGGATGATCTGATCGCGGCGATGCGCGACCTGCAGCACCAACCGGTGCGGCGCGAAGAGCAGGCGCAAGCCGCCCGCCGCGCTTTCGAGCAAACCTGGCGAGAGGACCGCGTTCTCGCAGCCTACGGCGCCGCTATGGCCCGCGCGGCGCACGGCAAGGGAGACCGGGAATTGGCCCGGGTGCTGGAGGCGGGGGCGTTCGAGACCGGCCCGAGTACAGACGCCTGAAATCGACGATCGGATTGGAGGTTGGGCCTGCCGCTCCGGGCGTCTATTCTGCCAGCGTTCAATCTTCGGGCGCCAGGCTCCCGATGCGATGTGCGTTGGCAATGACGGTGAAGGTGATCGTCGTGGCCGGTATGCTGGGCAGGCAAGAAGCATCGACGATGTGAACACGCTCCAGCCCCCTTGGTCGCCCAAGCGTGTCCGCCTGTCCGGGTACGGGGTTTCGGGACATCGGTACCGAACCGCCGGTGTGAAAACTGGATCCCGGCTCGCCGGGGCGGCTGGCGAAGGTAAGCGCCGTGCAGCCTGCCTTGTTCAGAACCTGCGCCAGCCGGGAGGACGCCGCCTTCATGACACCGTGCGTTGCGCTGTTCGGCAGGACCGATGGGCTGAGCCGCCCGTCTGGGGCCAGCGAGAGTTCGATCTGCGGAGAATGGGCGGAGTGCAGAAAAACCTGCGCCACAATCAGACGCCGCGCCAGCATGTTCCACAACGGCGCGGATCCCGGCAGTTTTGCGCCATAGCGGGTAATCAGATCGTGAGCGTAGAATTCGTTCCATGTGTAGATCTGGCTATGCACGAGATAGGGGGAAATCTGCGGGTCATCGACCTCGACAAAGATCTGCGGCAGCGTGTGATACGGACGCTGGTCGGGGCGGGGCGATACGCGCCATCGATGCAGGCTGGGAAGAAAGAGATGCTGGCTGTCCTGCAGCCGCAACTTGCGGCTCTGGTCAGGATGTGAAGCCAGTAGCAGCCGCGCCGTTTCCAGAACGCCCGTGGCCACAAAGACCCGGCCCGCCCGCAGGATCTCACCATCGGCCAACGTCAAAGCGACATGGCTGCCGGCCTCTTCAAAACGGCGGACGAGGCCGGTGCGGTGCTGGAAACCTGCGTGTCGGAACAGGTTGTCCAAGGACTGCGTGGCCGAATAGATCAGGCCCCACGGGCATCCATGCAGACATTGCCCGCAGTAGCGGCAGCCTGGGTTGACCGCCAGGCGCGACGCTCCCGACCGGACGCCCATGTCCGCAAGATCCGCCTTGCTCCGGTTCAACCGGTCCAGGATGCGGCCGGCTTGCGGTGAATGCGAAAGGGCACTTAGACCTTGCATCGGAAAGGCGGGGAACACGTCCTGCAAGTCGTCCGTCCGGCCGCTTACCGGCAGAAACTCCGCGACGGCCTGATAGTGCGGGGCCAATTCGTCAATGCCGATCGGCCAGTCGGCCATGTCGGCGGCACGGTTGGGCAGGACCGCCGCGCCCCAAAGATTGGACAGACCACCCGTGGCATGTGAGGCGCGCAAGCCAATGCCTTGGGGCCGGACAAATGTCTCTTGCCCCGGTTCCATCGCGAAATCCGAGCCGTACCGGCGTACCTGACCGGGCGGAGAATCGAATTGCGGGGCTTGCCAGTCACCCAGATCTTCTGCGGACCATTCGGACGGATCCGAGGCGGCCATGCGCCCCTTTCGATCCTGCGTCTCGGGGCCGAGCGTCCTGCCTCCGTCCAGCATCAGAACCTGGCGGCCGCGTCGCAGCAGAGCGGTCGCGACCGACACGCCCGACGGGCCAGAGCCGATCACCACGTCGGTCACGGCGCAGTATCCCCGGCGGCCGGAAAGGGCAGGTTCAGCCGCATGTAGTCAGACGCATCTCGGCGACGATGTCGTCGATGATCTGCGACAGCGGCCGCATCGGGCGGAACCCGGTCACGCGCTTCAGCTTGGAGACATCCGGCAACCGGCGCTGCATGTCCTCGAAACCCTCGGGATAGACTGCGTCGTAGGGAAGGTAACGAATTTCCGATTTCGATCCCGTCATCTCGATGACCTGCTCGGCCAGCGAGCGGATCGAGATTTCCTGATCGGTGCCGATGTTGAAGACATCGCCCCGCGACTGCGGGGTCGCCATAAGCCGGCAAAGGGCTTCGACCACATCGGCTACATGGCCGAAGCACCGCGACTGGTCGCCGGTTCCATGCACGGTCAGCGGCGCGCCCTCGAGCGCCGATTTGACGAAATTCGGCAGCACCATGCCATAACGCCCGCTTTGCCGGGGGCCGGTGGTGTTGAAGAAGCGCAGAACCGTGACCGGCAGGCCGGATTCCCGGGCATGAGCCAGCGCGAGGAACTCGTCCAGCGTCTTGGCGCAGGCATAGGACCAGCGCAGGTTGCGGGTGGAGCCGATCGTCAGGTCATCCTCTTCCCTGAACGGAAAGCTCGTGTTCTTGCCGTAGACTTCGGAACTGGAGGCGATGAAGGTGTGCGTCTTGTTGGACAAGGCCGCGTCGAGAACGTTCTCGGTGCCGGCCACATTTGTCATGATCGACCGGCTGGGTTCGTCCATGATCAGCTTGACGCCAACCGCCGCCGCGAGGTGGAACACCACATCGGCGGATTTGACCAGGTTCGCCACCAGCTGCCGGTCCAGAACGCTGCCTTCGACGAAGGTGAACCCGGGCCGGTCGGTCAATGCGGACAGGTTCGACATGCGGCCGGTCGACAGATCATCGACAACCGTGACCGTGTGACCGTCGGCGACGAGCCGTTCCGAAAGGTGGGATCCGATAAATCCGGCGCCGCCGGTAACTAGAATATGCATGTGCTGTGCCACTCGTATTTCAAATGCCATTGTGCCGGGAATTGGAGCGCCCGCCCGTGCGTCCGGCCACAGACACGGGCAGGTGATGACATGTTCATCAAGCGTGCCTGCGCATCATGGCACGCAGTTCCCGCATTGTCTTGCGGGCGGCAAGATAAAGGCTGCCCCGCCCCTCGAGATGGGTCCGCCAGCGCGTGATGTCGTTGAAATAGTACATCTCGAGCCGCGGAAGGTCGTGGAGGTCGTCACCCGGCCCGGCAACGGCCAGCCGCGTCCCGACCGAAGTGTCATAGTGCCTGGCGATGCAGGCGCGAACCGTGGGGCTGGACGAACCATAGGGAGGCGCGAAATGACGGACAGGCCGGTCAAGACGCGCGGCGATCTCACGCCCCGAACCCGCCACTTCCTCTTCCAGATCTGGTGCCGAAAGCGTGGCGAGATCGGCATGGGTCAGGCTGTGTGCGCCGAAGAGAACGCCCTCGGCCGCCAGTGTCTCGATGTCTTTCCAGGTCATCAGCGGGCGCGGCGGAATGTGCCCGCCCCGCCAGGAGTCCGAGGCGCCCACGTGGCTGCTGGGCAGGTAGACGATCGGAAGAAAGCCGAAATCGCGCAGGATCGGCCAAGCCGTGTCGGCGAAATCGGCAAACCCATCGTCGAAACTGATGATGACCATGCGAGGCGCGGCAGGTGCGGTCAGCGCGTCGGGCGTCACCACGGGCAGGCCCGAATCTGCCAACTCCTGCATTTGCGCGGCAAACACGGCAGGCGCGATCGAAGTCGGTCCCGCCGCCTCGGAGATGGAGTGGTACATCAGGATATCGGCCTGCCAATTGGACATGGATCAGTCTTCCACCACGTGGGTCGCAAAGACCTCGCGGTACCGGTTCCATTTCGCGCGATCGACATTGCCTTTGGCATCGATGCAATCCGCCGCGCCGTAGGCCATGGCGAAGGCGTGGTGAGTGTTGTCGTGGGCAAACAGCCCTTGCCGTCCAAAGACCAACAGCCCGTCGAGGCCGGAAAGCCAGTTGTCGACGGCATCGAACCGCGCCTGATAGCCCGCATCGTAGACGGGATAGGCATGGCTCAGCCGCCGGGTTTCGCAGCGGCGGACCGGCACCGTGACGGGCAGGCCCAGTTGCTCCAGCCAGCCGGTGAATTCGAGTCCGAGTTCCTCGTCGGACATGGACCACCACTTCTCGTCCGGATCGCAGGGCAGTTCGGCGCAAAGCACGGTGACGCCCTTCGGCTCGGCACTGGCCGAATAATTCTTGGGTTCTGACATTCGGCTGATTGGAATGGACTGCTCTGGGAAATAATGCGCATCGAATTCAGTGAATTGTTCCGATTCCAGTACCAGGTAGAGCAGGATCATGCCCCGAAACCGAATCGCTCGCGCGGCGTCCACCACCTCGGGCGGGGGCGAATCGATCAGCCGGGTCAGACCGGTCAGGGGGATGGTCGACAGGATCAGGTCGCCGCTCAGTTGCCGTTCGGTCGCGCCGTCGCGAATTGTCAGCCCGCTGATGCGGTCGCCCAGACGTTCGATGCGGGTGATTTCGGTCTCGAACAGAAAGGTGGCGCCGGCCTCGCGGGCGCTTTTCAGCATCGCGTCGGAAATCTGTCCGAAACCCCGGCGCGGATAATAGAACCGTCCGGCCGTTTCGCTGCGCAGTCCCGGCAGCAGGCGCAGCATCTTCATCAGGATCTTGCCGACCGAGCCGCTGCCGACACGCCGCTCGGCCAGCGTCACCGCCAGTTTGTCCGGATCCAGCCCCCAGAGCTTGCGCACGTAGGGAAAATAGAAATTCTCGGAAATCGTCGGCCCCAAACCGTCGTAGAGCACAGTGGAAAAGGTGGCGGGGCCGGTGTTTTTCTTGCGGAAGGGTTTGAGGACCATGTCCCCGATCAGAGAAAGGGCAAAAGGTTTGGGTAGCCGGATCAGAGCGTCCGAAAGTTTCAGAGGGAAATGGATCCACTTTCCGCCCAACCGGATGCGGCCGTGCCTCGGCCGCAGCATCAGATCTTCACCCAACAGTGCCTTTACATCCCGCAGAACCTCGGGTTCCGCCGCCGGATGGAACCGGTGCGAGCCGTAGTCGCAGATCACGCCTTCGACCGGAAACGAGGCCGAATTGCCCCCCGCGACGGCGGCCCGTTCGATCACAGTGACCTTGGCCTGGCCCGAGCGCGTCAGACTGTGCGCCGCGGCCAGCCCGGCCGGTCCGGCGCCGAGAATGATGACATGTGGTTTGTCTGTGTTTCTTTCTGGCGGAGACGCGTCCGCCAACTGCGGCGCCTTCACCGGGTTGTCCGCGCGGTTCATGTCAGGGCCTCAGATGCAAGCGCGAGATCATGTCGGCGATCAGCCCCAGCGACCAGATCATGATGGCCGCAAGAAACGCGAACACCGTGGTTCCGCTGAGGTTCCAGTAGGTGAGGTCGATGATGAACTTCACCATGCCCAACGCAAAGAACATCAGGCCAAGCGGGATGAAGACCCTGAGCGGATTGAACAGCGTGCTGATGCGCAGGATCAGGATGATGAAATTGAGAAAATCGACCGGTCGGATCTTCGATTTTCCCACCCGCTTGCCGTATTCGATCGGCGTATAGATCATCCGCTTGCCATTCGACGTCATGCACAGAGTGATCGTGGTGGTGAAAGAAAAATTCTGCGGCAGAAGTGGCAGGAACGGGATCAGTTCGGATTTGCGAAAGACGCGCAGGCCGGAATTCAGATCGTTGATCTTGCGCTCGGCCAGGAATGAGGCGAAGGCGAACAGGAGCTTCTTCGCGGGTCGCCGCAGCAGTGGCACGTTCTTCATCGCCGCGCCACGGTCGCCCACGACCATATCCTGATCGCGGCACAGCGCCAGCATGCCCGGCAGATAACGCGCCGGATATGTGCTGTCGGCATCGAGGATTGCAATGTAGTCGTGCTGTGCCATTCGCACGCCGCGTTTCAGGCTGGCGCCATAGCCGGAATTGACGTCGTTGAATGCGATGGTGGCGCCGCTGGCTTGGGCCTCGGCGCGGGTGTTGTCTTCGCTGGCATCGTCCACCACGATGATCTCGTAGGGAATGCCGAGCGGTTCAAGATGGGTGCGCACGTCCTCGACCGTGCCGCGCACGGACTTTTCTTCGTTGTAGGCGGGGATGACCACGCTCAGGCTCATGCCCGACGTGTCCAGCTTGGATATCTCGCCCGACGTGGCGTTGCCCGGGTCGATCCGCTCTGCAATCTTGTTCATCAAAAAACAAACCTTTTACGTAATCACAATTTCAATGCCTGCGTCCGACCTCGTCCTCATGCGTGGCGAAAGGATCGCCGCGGGCCTAGTTCCCTGTTCTGTCGATAGTATTCGAACATGCGCAACCTGAACATAGACAATAAATCTGACCGAAAACGGCCATTGGGCGTCAAGTTTTGTACTTGTTCGGGCGTCACAAAGCAGATTGAGTGCCTTGAAGCCCAAAACGAAGCCGTATGCGGACAGGGCTGGGTGGCACGAGCGAAAGAAAGGAGAACGATGTCACGGCGGCAGAACTTCACCAGCGGTGTCGCCTGGATGTCTGCGGGGATCTGGCTCGAGCAGGTGCTCAATTTCGTCATTTTCGCCATTCTGGCCCGAATTCTGGGTGTCGAGGCCTTTGGCCTTCTGGCGATGGCCGCGGCGTTCGTGCTGTTTTCCGAGTTCCTGGTGCGGGAATCGATCTCGGAAATTCTGCTGACCTTCGACGATCTGTCGCCGGAGCGGCTGAACTCGGTATTCTGGCTGCTGATGTTGCTTGGGGTCGGCCTGTCCACACTTCTGGTTCTTGTCGCTGGGCCAGTCTCGCCGTTTTACGGCGAAGTGCTGGCGGGCCGCTTGCTGATCGGACTTTCCCCGACCGTGTTGATGATCGCAGCAGCGGCCGTGCCGGTGGCGATTTTGCGACGCGAAATGCGTTTCCAGGTCCTCGCGGTGCGGGCCGCGGTAACCGGCCTGCAAATTGGACGCCTTTCGTGACTTCAATCCCTGCCTTCGGTGGCCGCAGGTGTTGTCTCTGCATTGGAAACGGATAGCCGCAAATCCCGCTGTTGTTGGCGGGAACGCTGACAGGAGGGTTGGTTGATACTTGCCTCGCTCTCCTGACCATGCGGGGCCGCTTTGACTTGCTTTCGGTGCTCGCCAGTCGGGCCTGAGGTCAGGGATCACCAGATCGGGCGCCCCAGGCGGAAATTGACGATCTGTTCGCTGTTATCCGTTTTCTTCAGTCGGACGGTAATCTCCATCGAAGTGTCGCTGGGTAGAATTCGGAATTGTGCTTGGGGCTTTTCTCTGACCTGCGTCAGTTCCAGTTGCTGGGCGTCGCCGTTGTTGACCACGACCGAGGCTTCCTCGACATCCGGTTCACCGAGCCGTAGCGCGACATCCAGGGGCCGATCCCGTCGCAACGGCTCGTTCAGAATAAGACGGGCCACGGAGCCCGGCGTATCGACGGGATGGATCCACGATTTGCGAACCGAATCCGGGCCGAACCGTAGATAGGCGGCGACAAGAATGCCCAGGAGGATCAGTAAATAGATCCAACGGGACCACCCCAAACCCCGCCAGATTCGCCTCAACGGCCCGTATTGTGCGGCATTCGGCGCCAGTCGGGCCGCAAAAACAAGGGCGCCGGTCAGGGCGACGGCAGTGGAGGCAAAACCAAGGAGGACCCAGAGGCCGCGCGAGAAGGCTCCACCCCAAGTTCCGAAATGCAGCATCTCCACAAGCGTGTACCAGCGGGCGAGGCCCCGTGAGTCGTCCGGTGCGAAGGCGCCCAGTATCTCGAAGGTCAATGGATCGATTGAAACCGAACTCGATCCGCTCAACTCCGAGTAGCCATCCTGATGACCGATGAATTTGATACTTTCTGTTTTCCTTCCCGGTATCAGCATCTCGACCGGTTCAAAGCCCGGCAATGCGTTTCGGGCCAGCGCTTCGGCCCGATCGATGGCGGCGGGCCCGAAGTCGGATGGCAAAGCGGTTTCACGCTCGGCCGTGGGTTTCGGTTGCGGTACCTTGTCCGCATATCCCAACTCGCCGAGAAAGAAGCAGAAACTCGTCACCGCGATCAGAAGCACAAGCGGCACTGCCCAAACCGCCGTCAACCGATGGGCGCCTCCGGCCCAGGATCTGGGACCGTTCGAACTGTTGGGCCATCGAAACAAGCCCTTCCAGAAGCGGCGATACGTGACGAGACCGCTTGTCATCTGAAGGAACAGCAGGATCGACGACGCGGAAATCACGAGGACGACCGTTTGTTTGGTTGTCAGAAGACTGTCATGCAGGTTGCGCAAAATACTGCTGAATCCCACTGTCCGGGATTCCGCGACAACTTCACCGGTGACCGGATCCGTCCAGAAATTCACGATTTCGCCCCATCCGGTATGGCCTGTCGACCGGTCAGCGAACCACGGCGTGGGACGTTTGGTGATATTGAAGACGTCGCTTTCGGGATGAGCTTTCTTGATGCCCTGGTAGATGGTGCTGAAGCTGGCCGTGCGATCCTCTTTGTTCACGGTGGTCCAGATTGCAGGCCGCGCAATGGATTCAAGCTCCAAGCCGACGACCAGCAGCGTGCCTGTTAAAAACAGGAAAGCGAAAAAAATGGAAAGATGCAGGCCCAGCCAAGTATGAAGCTTGAACACCCAGTTGCGAAATTTTCGATTCATTCAGCCAGCGACAATCACAACGTTCCACGACATATTCGATGAATTGAACGCATTAAATGAAACTTCCATTCGGGAAACAAGTGCTCGCAGTTTCCCGGCGTTCCGCGCCGCAGTTTCGGCATCAGTTGTGGCGGCCGGCGCACGTAGCGCGAAAGATTATTTCTTACCGGGGGTTGTGCGAATCCGCGGGATCGCAGGATGGTATAGGTGCCTAAGACCGGCGTGTGTTATCGGTACCTGTGATTGTTATGCAAAGAAATGAAATGAAAACCATCTCCATTGTCTCGCCGTGCTTCAACGAAGAAGACAACGTGGCGACGTGTTATGAAACCGTAAAGGCGATTTTCGAGAAGGATTTGCCGGGCTACAGGCGAGAGCACATATTCATCGACAATGCCTCGTCGGACCGGACCGTGGAGATCCTCCGGGAGATTGCGAAAAAGGACCAGGACGTGAAGGTCGTGGTCAATGCCCGCAACTTCGGTGTGTTCCGGTCTACTTTCAACGGGTTGCGTTACGCGTCCGGAGACGGGGTCGTCGTCATGCTGCCGGTCGATCTGCAGGACCCGCCCGAAATGATCCCCGAATTCGTGGAATTGTGGGAAAAGGGGTACGACGTGGTGGCGGGCGCCCGCAGTACCCGCGAGGAAGGCTTCGTGATGCGCTCTGCCCGAGGGGTGTTCTACACGATCGTCAACCGGTTGTCAGACGTATGGCTGGAACCTTCGGTGGGCGAGTTTCAACTCATCGACCGAAAGGTTCTTCAAGCGGTCCTGTCGCATAACGACCACTACCCTTACATCCGCGGAATCATCGCAAGCTGCGGTTTTCGCAGGATCATTATCCCCTATGTCTGGAAGGCGCGAAAAAGCGGGCTGTCGAAACATTCACTCATGGCGCTGACCGATCAGGCGTTGAACGCGATATTCTCGTTCACGCGTGCGCCCATGCGGTTCTGCACGCTCAGCGGGCTTGTGATCGCCATCAGTTGCATCCTGTTTTCGATCATTTCCACGCTGCTCTATTTCGTCAATCCGGATCAAGCTCCGCGTGGGACGACGACGATCATCGTCGCGCTGTTCTTCCTGTCGGGTATCCAGATGCTGTTCATAGGCATGTTAGGGGAATATATTACTTCGATACACAATCAGGTGCGTGGCGGCCCGATTGTTACGGAACAGGAGCGAATCAACATTGAAGGACCGGCCAGGGATCCGGCTCTGGTCAAAGACGAGCCGTTGGCATGAATGCCGTTCAGGCTATGCGGCAGCGATGCATCGCCGCGCTTGGGCTTTGGCTGTGCGGCGGGCCCGCCTGGGCCGTCGAAGCCCCCGTCACCAATGCGACTCTGGTCGAACTGAGGCTCTGGTTCCTCGTGATGGTCTTGGCCGCGGTGCTGGTGCTGGGCGTTTTCTGGCGCCGTGGGCAGTTTCTGTTCGGCATCCTGGGTGCCGCGATTCTGCTTGGGAGTTCCGCCCGGTTGTGGCTGACCTTGCCGCTTTGGTTCCCGCGACTTGAGATCTCGGCCGTCCCGCCGGAAAACCTGATCATGCTGGCGGTGCTCGCCGCTCAGGCCGGTTTGACGCTATACGTGTTGTTACAACCCGCTGGCCGGACAGCAACAATGGCCCTGGTTGGTCGGGCTGGAATCCTGCGCCTGATCCTGTTGGCTGTTCTGGTTGCGGCATTCAGCCTGTCCGCGACGCCCTATCTCGCCTACGGATATCATCTGGCCTTTGGGCTTCAGATTGGTGTCGGCGGCGCGTTGTCATTCATGCAGATGGCAACACTGGTCGCGCTTTTCACCGTGGCCGGGCCGGATGGCGCGCCGCGCATTCCGGCTGCCGGTCTTGCCGCCTTCGCCGCCGTGGTCAGCGCCGTTCTCGCCTGGACTGCTTTCGACCGCGTTCCGCACGTTCAGGATGAACTGGCCTATCTGTTTCAGGCGCGCACCTTTGCAGAAGGCGCGCTGTGGAGTCCGGCTCCGCCGGAGGCGGCACAACCGGCGTTGGAGTTTTATCTGCTGGATGTTCACGAAGGCAAATGGATCGGCGTGCCCGCGCCGGGTTGGGCATTTGTCCTGACCGTAGGTGTTCTGATCGGGGCGCCTTGGCTGATCAACCCGCTTCTGACCGGGGCTTCCGTGTGGCTGGCACACGACATCCTGCGCCGCGCCGTCAGCCGAGAGCGGGCGGACCTGGTCGCTTTGTTAATGGCGACTTCCCCTTGGGTGCTGGCCACGGGCGCCACGTTGATGACACATGCGACGGCGCTGGTGATGGTCCTGTTGGCCTGGTGGTGTCTGCTGTGCGCGGGGGCCGGGTCTAGCCGTCGCGACGCGGTGCTGGCGCTTGTCGCGGGGTTGGCGCTGGGCTGGGTCTTCGTCACCCGGCCGCTTGATGGATTGATCATTGGCGGATTGACCGGGCTATGGCTATTGCGCCGCCTGCCCGGCGGTTTCGGGCAAGTCCTCGCCTGCGCGCTTGGCGGTATCGCTTCCGGATCGGTGTTCCTGCTGTTCAACTATGCGGTCACAGGGGACGCACTGCTGACCCCGCAAGCCGATTACCTCAGCCGCTACTGGCCCGATACACAGAACGCTTTCGGATTTGGCGCCAACGTGGGACCGCCTGCCAAAATGTGGGGCGCGCTCGACATCTGGATCGGTCATAGCCCGGCTGAGGGCTTGCTGAATCTGTTCAACGGGTTTGCGTCTCTAAATCTCGAATTGCTGGGTTGGACATTCGGATCACTGGTTCCGGTCTGGATCGCCTTTATCTGGCGGAAGCGCCTGACGGGGTTCGACTGGGCGATGCTTGCGGTCTTCTCGGCGCTTGTCGGAGCGTTGTTCTTTTACTGGTTCACCGGGACGTTCTATGTCGGCCCGCGCTACTGGCATACCGCCCTTCTTCCTGCATTCGTTCTCGCCGCCGCCGGGATCGAAGAGGTCCGGCGACGGCTGCCGGACGAGTCGCGCGGCCGCCTGAACTGCATCATCCTGCTTTTGTGCGCGGTGTCGGTCGTCAGTTTCGCCTCTTGGCGCGGCGTTTCGAAATACAGCGGTTATGGAGGGTATTCGGGCGACATAAGGCGGCAGGCCCAAGCCGAGGATCTGGGCAACTCGCTTGTGTTCGTCACGACGCAACGCGACATTGGATCGGCGCTCTATCTGAACGATCCTTTCCTGCCCCCGGACAAGCCGATCTTTCTGCGCGATCTGGGTCCCGAGCAGAACGCTGCCGTCATCGCGGCATTCCCCGGGCGAGAGGTCGTCTACATGAAAGACGAAGACTAAAGGGCTTTGCGCGCCAACACCTGTTATTCGGCGACATGCCGATTTTCGGCATTCGTGAACACGCGCCTGAAATCATTCGCAAACATGGTTCGCGTGAACCTGCCCAAGCCCGAGGCGTGTTCCCCGAACGTTTTGATCCGAGACAGCAATGTCGTCTTGACGCGCGGATCGACCCGCGTCTGGAACTCGCGCGGGGCGTCGAACCTGTAGTCCAGCAGCGACCCTTCGTACCCCGAGTTCCGCCAGTTTTCGACGTCGTACAGAGACGTCCAGACCGGTTCGCGTTCAAGGCTTTCGGAAAACGGCACGTGCAGCATGACTGCGCCGTAGTAGTTGATGATCGTTTCCAGCATGACCTGCGCCTCGTCATCGTTTTCGTCCAGCAGATCCGATATGGCTTGCCGCAGGAAAGCGAGGGCCTCGCTCAGCACGATGAACCGCCCGATCATGGAATACTTGCTGAGCAGGTTGCCGCCCAGTTCGCCGCTAATCAGGGCATCATAGTTTTGCTCGGCCCACGCGACGCAGTCGGCACGGGTATCGAAAAGCTCCTGCTGGTTCTCGTCGAGATAGTTCGACACGGCATCCCGGAACGGCCTAGGTGCCTGATCGAGAATGTCCTGCATGTGCCTGACAATCTGGAACGGCCGGATACCGCGCGATCGCGCCAGTCGAAAGGCTTCTTCGAAATTGTTCTCGTAGTAGAAGATCGTCAGCAAAAGATGGAACACGCGGGTGTCCAGATAGTCCTGGAAGGAAAACTGTTCGGATTCCACGACCATCTCTTCGGTCTCGACCACCGTCGGACCGGCATATTTTCCCAAGCAGCGGGCAACCACCCTGTGGCGAACCTTGAAACCGAACTTCTCGCGGCTGTCGGGATTGGCCAGCGGGGCGCCGTGCAGCAGCATGAGCTGATGCGCCGCCACCCGGCTGACGCCGGTTTCGATCAGCTTGTCCACGGCGTCCATGAAGGATTCCTTGGTTTCGCCGGGCATGCACAGGATCAGCTCTCCATAGGATTGCATGCCGGTTGCATGGAGTTCCTGCTGTACCTCGGCATAGGTATCCAGACTGATATTGTCGCGCTTGACGTTCTTCAGCACCGTCGGGTTCAAAGACTGGACGGAAGAGGTCATTGGAAGCCGGCCCTTGGCTTTGCGCATGACCTTGATGATCCGGTCGCCGCGGTTTTTGCCCGTTGTCGTCCGGATGTATTTCGGCCAGTCGTATTTCTCCATCAGGTGACCGAGGTAGTCGGCGACCTCTTCGTCCTGCAGATACATGCCGAAATTGTCGTCGGCAAAGCAGAGCGGGCTGGCATGATTGATGCGCGCCACGATGTAGTCGAGATCAGCCTTGGTCCGTTCGAACGAGTGCCGAAAAACCTTCGAGTTCGACTTGACCGCCGAGTTGCAGAAGGCGCAGGTGAACGGGCATCCGCGTGCAAGCTGCATCAGCGCAAACAGGCCGGTGTCGAAGAACTTGTCCATCAATCCGGCAAGATAGGGTGAGGGAATCTCGTCCAGGTCGCGAATGCGCGGCACCTCGCCTCCGCGCAGAATCTCCTGGCTTTTCGGATGCACGAACAGAGTTCCGTCTATCGCTTCGTCCCACATCCCCTCGCGGCGGGCGCCTATGTCGATGAACCGTTGCAAGGTGTTCAGGAAGGCCCGCTCGCCTTCGTATGTGGGACCACGCACATGCATGTCGATCTGCGGCATCGTTCGGATCCAGCTTTCCTGCTCTTCCTCGGTCAGCGGAAAGTTCGGTCCGCCCATCAACGTCAGGACATTCGGATTGATCGACTTGGCGAAATCGGCAAAGGACAGTGCCAGGTGATGGTTCCAGGAATAGCTGGAGAACCCGATCACATCAGGCGCCGCTTTCTCGATCGCGGCCCTGAGTTCCTGCGGGTCGCGAAAGATCGCGACATCAAACGGCTTGGGGCTTTTTGCATAAGCCTTGGCGTAGGTGGCGAGGTTTCCCACACCCAAAGGATAGGTGTCCGAAGTTGCGGTAACGAGGTTATGACCGAGATCGGCAAGATAGAGACGCATCAACAATTACTCTCACGATACAAAGTCTATTTCAATTTTCAGGCTCCATAGTCACTTTGGCCCTTTGTTCGAAGTCTGCCGAGCTTTCGCCGCCCGGCCTTCTGGCAGTATATCAGGCTTCGGGCTCCCACGGAAAGCGATCTGTCAATACCCGGGAAATGGCGATGAAGGCGAGGATGGCGGCGGGCAGAACGATGATCCCCTGTGCCATGATCGGGTGGAGCCCGATGGCAAGCAGGCCCTCAAGTGAAGCCGCGTTGAGGCCATAGATCACGAGGTATGACAGCACGTAGAATGGCAGCCGCCTGAAGCCTCTGGTATCGAAGACAAGCCGGGCGTGGGTCATGAAGTTCCACAGCACGCCGCCGGAAAACGCGATCGCAAGGGCGGCTTGCGGCGGCAGTCCGGACAGGTTTAGAGCGGCAAAAAGCGCGTATCCGAAGGCCGTGTTCAGAACCCCGACCATGGCGAAACGCATGAACGATCTTTTGCGGGGCACCATACGCTTAATCATCGCGCTACGCCCTCCGCGTCGAGAACATCAGCCACCCCAGAAACGACGTCATAATGCGGCACGAAGCCGGCCTCGTGCCGCAGGCGGGTCACATCCGCCGCCAGCCGGGCCGGATCGTCGGCCGCGCGTGGCACGGCGCCCAGCCGGACAAGCCCCGGACGGCGCATCTGCAGCGCGATTTCCTCGATCAGCTTCCGGACAGGAATTGCGGCCCCGCTGGCGACATTCACGGGGCCGGCCAAGTCGGCTTCCAGCAGTCGCAACAGGGCGCGCGCCAGGTCGTTCACATGAAGGAAATCACGTTCCTGCAAACCGTCGGTACAGTCGACGAGCCGGTTTGCGGTCAGGTTCGAGATCAGATCGCCAAAAAGCCGCCCCGGCGGTTCGCCCGGCCCATAGACGAAAAAGATCCTGGCCCAGGCAATTGAAAGGCCAAGCGCCTCTTGACCGGCACAGAGCGCAAGGCCGGTCCCTGCCTTCGCCGCACCGTAGAGCGAACGCGGACGCAAGGGTGTGGTTTCGGTCAGCATCGGCACAGTCCAGTCGTATTCCGCGCAGCTGCCGGCACAGACCGCGCGTTCACCACCTGCGCGTGCGAATTCGCGAACCAGGTGCAGCGTCGCGGCCATCCAATCGAGGTTCTCCGGAGCGGTCCACCGGTCGCGGGTTCCGTCATGCCATGCCAGATGAAGCAGGTGGCTGGCGCGTGCCTGCTTTGTGGCCGATGTGGTGGCTTCCCGATCCAGCAGATCGCAGGCGATATCGCTTGTTCCGGCGCGGCCCAGCGCAATCACCTCGTGTCCCGCACCGGCAAGAGCCCGAGCTGCGGCACGGCCAATCAATCCGGTCGCCCCGGTCAGCAGCACCCGGGCCATCAGTTGACCCGGATCTCCGGCACGGCGGTCACGAACCTTGTTCCGTGCGTCCTGAGATCTTCCATCTGTTTCACGACTTCGTCCCGGATGTTCCAGGGCAGGATCAGAACATAATCCGGCGGGGCTTCGCGCAGCGCCTCGATCCCGAATACCGGGATGTGGCTGCCCGGCAGCAGGGTGTTCTGCTTGGCCGGATTGCGGTCCACGCAATAGGCGATCAGATCAGTGCCGATCCCCGCGTAATTCAAGAGCGTATTGCCCTTGGCCGCAGCGCCATAGGCGGCGACGGTCTCGCCTTTGGCTTTCGCTTGCCGCAGAAAGGCCAGCAGCCCGTCGCGCAACGCTTCGACTCTGCCGGTGAAGTTCATGTACCCCTCGGGACGGTCAAGCTGGGCTGCCGCCTCGTCCGCGCGAACCTTGGCGAGGCCGGCGCCTTCGGAATGGCTCGCGGCGTTGAGACAGGCAAAAACCCTCAGCGATCCGCCGTGCGTGGGCAATTCCTCGACGTCGAACACGCGCAAGCCTGCCTTGGAAAGGATTTCTTCGACCGCCAGAAGGGACAGGTAGGAGTAATGTTCGTGATAGATAGTGTCGAATTGGACTTCGTTGATGAGATTGAGGAGATGCGGAAACTCGACCGTATAGACCGCGTCGCCGGACAACAGGAAAGCGATGCCGGCCACGAAATCGTTTATGTCGGGCACATGGGCCAGAACGTTGGCCGAGCAGATGAGCGCGGGAGGCTTTTCTGATCCGGCAATTTTCCGGGCAAGTTCAACGCCAAAATAGTCGACAATCGTGCGGACACCTTTGCTTTGAGCGGCAGCAGCGACACTGCCGGAAGGCTCGACACCCAGCACCGGGATACCCTTTTCGACGAAATACTGAAGCAGGTAGCCATCGTTCGAAGCGATCTCGATCACCAGATCCTCCGGCCCGAGGTCGAACCGCTGAACCATGTCCTCGACATAGGCACGGGCATGGGCCAGCCAGCTGACCGAATAGCTGGAGAAATAGGCATAGTCGGCGTTGAAGATCTCGTCCGCAGGAACCGCGTCCTCGACTTGAACAAGATAGCACCGGTTGCAGACCCAGGCGTGGAGCGGATACCGCGGGCATGGCATATCGGCGCGCTCAGGCGGAACGTACGAATTTGCGAGCGGCGAAAGCCCAAGATCGACCAAGGTTTGCGACAAGGCCGCACCGCAGTGCCGGCAACAAGGTTGAGTCATTGCGGCAGCCTCCAGCGCAGATCCTCGCCGAGCGTTCCCTGCTGAATATGTTGCTCGAGTGCCTTCAGGCGCATCAGTGGTGAGGACCGGAAATCGGAATCGCGAAAGCCGATCTCGTTGAGAAGTTTGACCAGATCGCCGATCGTGCCGGCGAGCGTATGTATCGGCTGGTGATCCGGAGCGAGTTGGCCGTAGAGCGAAAAGTCCACGCGATAGGACCGGTTGTCGGGCGAGGCATCTGGATTTATCGAGTAGCTCGCGCCCGGGACGGCGTCGACAACTGCCTGGGCAAGGTCCCGGATCTGATAATTCCAGGCATCTGAGCCCGCGTTGACTGCCAGCCATTGGCCGCCGGCCGCATCGGACCGGGAGATGGCCCAGTCTATGGCGCGCGCCATGTCGCGCACATCGATGAGCGGCCGCCACGGGCTGCCATCGCTCAACACCGTGATCTTGCCGGCGGTGACGGCGCAGGCGGCGAAATCGTTCAGCACCAGATCAAGCCGCAGTCGGGGCGACGGGCCGCAAGCGGTGGCAAAGCGCAATGCTGTGCGCAGCATACCCGGCGCATCCATCGTCTCCAGGGCACGCTCGGCGCCAATCTTGCTGCGCGCATAGGCGGTGAGGGGGTTCAGCGGCGCATCTTCGGACCGCGCGTCGCCTTCGGCGAACCCGTAGACCGAACAACTGGACGCAAAAACGAAACGGCTGACCCCTGCCGCGGCCGCCAGATGCGCAGCGCGGATGACGGCATCCTGGTTGATTTCTTGGGTGACGGCTTCAAACCGTGCCCCCATGGGATCGTTCGATACAGCCGCAAGCGCCACGACGGCGTCGGCTCCTTCGAACAGTGATGCGTCGATGTCGCGGATATCGGCGATGATCTGGCGGTTGAGGTGGCGTTCAGGCCAGGCATCGTGCGTGGTCAGCCGGTCCGAGAAATAGCCGGGGTCCATCCCGATCAGTTCGGCGCCGGGATAAGACTTCCGCAAGGCTGCGGTCACCACGGGCCCGACATAACCCAGATTGCCGAGCAGGATGATTTTCGGATTCGAACCCAGGGTCATTCCCAAACCTTCCAGGGTGCATTGCCTTCCAGCCAGCGGGCTTCCAGCTGTCGGCGGTCTCGAAGCGTGTCCATCGGCTGCCAGAAACCGGAATGTCGAAACGCCATGAGTTCGCCCTGTGCGGCAAGCGTCTCAAGCGGGGCGCGTTCCCAGATCGTGTCGTCGCCTTGGATCAGCTCTCCGACGGACGGGTGCAGAACAAAAAATCCGCCGTTGATGAAACCGCCGTCACCGCTTGGTTTCTCGGCAAACCGGGCAATTCGGTCGCTTGAAAGCTCCAGAGCGCCAAAACGGCCCGGCGGCACGACAGCCGTCAAAGTCGCCTGTTTGCCGTGGTTCCTGTGGAACTTGATCAGCGCGGTGACGTCGATGTCGCCAACACCGTCGCCGTAGGTCATGCAAAAGGCTTCTTCATCCTTGAGCAGATGCATGATGCGCCCCAGTCGGCCACCGGTTTCGCTGCCTTCACCCGTATTGACCAGAGTCACGCGCCACGGCTCGGATTTGCTGTTTGCGATTTCGAGATCGCCGTTCGCCAGATCGATCGTGAAGTCCGAACTGTGAAGGAAGTAGTTCGCGAAGTATTCCTTGATGACGTAGCCCTTGTAGCCAAGGCAAACGATGAAATCGGTGATGCCATGGGCAGCGTAGATCTTCATGATGTGCCAGATGATCGGCCGTCCGCCAATCTCGACCATCGGCTTTGGTATCCTGACGGTTTCCTCGCTGAGCCTGGTCCCGAGACCACCGGCCAAAATCACGCACTTCATGAAATGCTCCCTCGGTACCAACAGGCCGCACCGCCAATTCGATGGCCGCAAAACCCGGCCGATACGGCATTTTCCAAAACAAACTCTCATCCGCAGTAGGGCGGATGCACCCGGCTTGTGTCAAGATTCACGGAGTCCCGACTCTCAGGGTCTGAAGGTTTGGCCGTAGTCGAGGAAGAGACGGAGACAATTGCAGGGAAGAGGGCGTATTGTTGAACTCGATTGGGGCTGGTTTCAACACGCCATGAATCGAGAAATTTCTGACTTTTGTTGGGTCAAATCGGACGCTACCCAAGTCTAGATCAATGCAAAATCGAGCAGATATGCTGGGCACACATAGTCGGCAGACACACAGACACTTCTACGTTTCGAGCATGTGCGCTAATTCCGCCTTGATTCAGAGGCTTGTCGACGAAGGCGGCGCCTGAACCTGAGCATTTCGCCGCGTCAGGACGTGTTAGGCAAGTGGAGCTGGGCAGCATTTTTGGTCGCAGCGTTTCCAGTAGCCAATCCAGAGGGCGTTTCGAAAGCCTGTTCGGATGCCATTGCAAAAAAACACTGCCTGGACCTCATCGCGCTGGTCCGCGCACGTCCCGCCCGGAATGGGCGGCCGGCAGGAATATGTTGTGAATCGAAGCCGTCCTCTTGTAGCCTGACCTAAATGTTTTGGTGTGAGTATTGGTGATTTGAAACAAGATACTGTTCCAGTCGTGATTATTGGTGGCGGGCCAGCGGGGCTGACCGCAGCCTACGAATTGCAGAAGCTGAGCCATGCGCACGTGCCGCAGGTCTACGAGGCCTCTGATATGGTTGGCGGCATTTCCCGGACCGAAACCTACAAGGGCTATCGTTTCGATATCGGAGGGCACCGGTTCTTCACCAAGGTGCGCGAGGTCGAGGATATGTGGCGCGAGGTTCTCGGCGATGACTTCATCACCGTGCAGCGCCTCAGCCGAATATTCTACCGCGGCCGCTTCTACGACTATCCACTGCGCATCTTCAACGCGCTGGGCAATATCGGACCTTACGAGACCTACAAGATCATCGGCAGCTACATCAAATGGAAGCTGCGGCCGAAAGCTCAGGAAGACACGTTCGAAGATTGGGTCATCAACCGCTTTGGCGGGCGGCTCTACATGCACTTCTTCCATAGTTACACGAAAAAGGTCTGGGGCATCCCGCCCTCGGAGATCCGCGCTGATTGGGCGGCGCAGCGGATCAAGAACCTGTCCCTGCCAAAGGCGGTCTGGAACGCGATTTCCGGCGCCAACGACACGGCCAGCCTGATCGAGGAGTTCCAGTATCCGCGCCTTGGCCCCGGCATGATGTGGGAAAAGACCCGTGACCTGATCGAGAAACAGGGCGGAACGGTCCAGATGCGCACGGAAGTCGTGAAGGTGAATCGAGACGGCAATCGCGTGACTTCGATCGACGTCCGTCGCTGGACCGAAAATGGTGGTCAAAGCGAAAAAACCGAACGGATCGAAGGTGCGCATTTCGTCAACTCCATGGCCGTCCGGGACCTGATCCACGCCTTTGACCCTCCGCCCCCACCGGAAGTCGTCGCGGCGGCCGATCGCCTGAAGTACCGGGACTTCCTGATCGTGACGCTGATGCTGGATCATGCAGATCCCTTCCCGGACAATTGGATCTACATCCACAGCCCCAAGGTAAAGGTGGGCCGCATCCAGAATTTCCGGGCCTGGTCCAAGGAAATGCTGCCGGATCAGAACACCTCGTCGATCGGAATGGAGTATTTCTGCCAGAAGGGCGACGGGCTGTGGTCGTCTTCGGACGAGGATCTCAGAAAGCTGGCCAGCGAAGAACTGGAAAAGCTGGACCTGGCAAAGGCAAGCGACGTCATAGACTGGACCGTGATCCGCCAACCCAAGGCCTATCCGGTCTACGATGGCGAATACAAGGAAGCGCTGGATACCGTCAGCGGCTGGCTGAAGACACTTGAGAACTTCCAGACCGTCGGGCGCAACGGCCTGCATCGGTACAACAACCAGGACCACTCGATGCTGTCCGCGATGTATGCCGCGCGAAACATCTTGGGCGAGAACAACGACGTTTGGGACGTCAATGTCGAACGGTCCTACCACGAGGAATTCGAGGCCAAGCCCAAGAACAAGGCCAGCAAGGAGCGTTTGGACAAGGGGGCGGTGCTCTGAATGCCATTCTGAGCGGTTCGATTTCGATAGCAGGAAAAATTGTAAGGCAAGCGCTTTTCAGAATGTTCAAGTTGGGTTTGTCGGGACCTTGAGATTGTTGCGTATTACATTTCTGTTGGCAGCTTTGGCCGGGATCACCTGGGCAGGGCAGGATATCGCGGGTGTTGTTGCCGCGAAAGCCGACTTTGCCGACGGACCTTCCCCGTATTTCATCGCCGGTGAATTCTGGCTTCTGTATGTCTGGGTTCCGTTGGTCGTGTTATCGGCGTCTGCGCTCTTTGTGGCGCCGGGACTGCTGTTGGCTTTGGCGGCAGCTCCCCCGGACGAAGGGTTCGAGCACTGGCTGCTCAAGGGTTTTACACTTTCTCTTTTCGGTGTGCCTGCAATCGCGGCAATTGCGCAGTCCGTTACCGGCATTCCGATGGTGGGAACGGCTTTCGTTCTGCTGACCGTTCTGCTCAGCCTGATCGGGATCGGACTTCTCTCCAGCCGTCCCAGCCCAGACATCCTGAAGGGCAGAAGTTGGGACGTTGCGGGAATGGTGTTGTTGCCGCTTGTGGTCCTGCTGCTGATGACGCCCAAATTCTATTGGGAGGTCTTGAATGACGACGGGGCACACAGCTTTATGAACGCAAGGCTGTTCATTGCCCGTGGGCTGCCATTCTGGCCGCCCGAGTCCGGCCCGATCGGGGGCTACCCGACACCGAAAATGGTTGCCGAAACTTTTCTGCAGACCGGGTTCGCGCGTTTTTTCGGACCCTACGAGTCGTCCATCCGCTTTGCCTATCTGCCGGGTGTTTCGTTCCTGTTCGCGGTCATGCTTGCATTCGTCCGCAACCCCAAGACGGGAACCGACGCATGGTCGGCTATAGGCCTGGCTGCCGCCCTTGCTCTGTTTTCCTTCGTCATGGCGTTCAATCCGTCTTATAACCCCTATTTCGCGGATATCGCTTTGCCGATGACGCGCGAGCCGCTGATATTTCTTGGCGTGCTGGGCTACATCCTGTTTTTCACGGAACGAAAGTTCGGCTGGATGGCCGCTGTCTCGACCTTGGCCCTGCTGACTGCGCCGAACGGCATCTTGCTTGTCGGATTCTTTCTTGCCGCCCATTTCGTCCTGACGAGGCCTCTGCCGTTCGCGCACGTGATCATTGGCGGATTGCTTGCCTTGGCAGTTGTGATTCTGGCGTCTCTGACCCAAATGGCGCTGGAACGTTCCGGACTGACCGGCATGTCCAGCGAGTTCAACACCAACAGCATTTTGCGGCGCCTTCGGTTCGTCACCGTATTCGACACACAGAGAATCCTCTTTTGGCTCCTGCCAGGGGGACTTCTACCCGGATTGGCGCTTCTTGCGTGGCCGTGGCAGGACAAGCTTTCGAAAACGCTGACGTTGATGACGGTGGGCTATGTGCTGTTTTTCTACGTGCAGGCCTATCGCATCCTGCCGCACCACTTCGCCCCGGCGGTTCTGTTGCCCTTGATCGTGTTTTGGCGGTTGCGCCCGGTTCAGGCGGCACCGGCGGGTGCGCTGGCGCTGGCGTTGGTCGGGCTGGTTTTCAGCACTTGGATCAGTTGGCCTGAAACACTTCGCCCCTTTACCCATACCCGGCATTTGGGACATCGCATCGTCATAGAAACAGAGACAAGCTCATCTTTCGATCTGGACGAAATCCGGATCACGCCGGCGCTTATCGGAGGCGCGTTCCCACCGGTCTGGACCGAAGCCGATCTGAAGGAAAGGTACATGGCTGGCGGTCTTTCGGTCTATGTTCATGCGCGGATGCCCGCGCCGGAAGGCACGACGCCGGACTATTTCGTTCGCGACGAATCCGAGCCGTTGGGCGATGGCGAACGCGTGATCGGCAAAGCTGTGGAAGGCCGGGTTCTGGTGGCGCGCAGCACGGCTGTCTATGAAAAAGATCTGCAGAGCGCCGGCATTCCGGTCAGCATTGCGCCGGCCTATCATGTTTCGTTCGATACGATTTTCGGGCAGGGGGCCCGGCAGGAACCACGCCCGGTATGGGACATCGCGAAACTTGTGGGGCTAAGATAGCCGGGGGCTGTCAAACATTTGATTCGCCCGATCAAGCAAGATCGGGCAACCAGGGGAGAACCGAATGAAGCAGAAGCTTGCCAAGCTGGTGGAATCCTATCCTGCCCTCCAGAAACCTGCCTATTTTGCCTATGTTGGCGCGAATACGGCCAAGAACGTCGGGTTGCGCTTCGCCATGAACAACCTCGGCTACCTGCCTCGGCAAGTTTCGGATCGGGGGCAGGACATCTGGGTGATCAACGAGGTGTTCAACGGCAAGCGCAACGGGTTCTTCGTCGAACTGGGCGCGGCGGACGGATTTTCGGAGTCGAATACGTTCATACTTGAAAAACACTACGGCTGGAGCGGGCTTCTGATCGAGCCCAACCCGATCAACTACCACAGGATCAAGGCGTGGCATAACCGGTCGGCAACGGCAGTTCCCCTGGCCGTGGACCCGGTACCGGGAAACCTGGAATTCATGATCGACGGTCAGCGCAGCAGCCTGCTGGTGGAGGAGGCGGACAACATGACCGAGCGGCGCGCCGCCAAGCTGGCCCGATTCCGGAGCATGGGACGGGTCGTCACGGTCGAGGCGGTTCCGTTGGAAGAGGTCTTTGACCGTTACGGAGCCCCGGAAGCCATCGATTACTTCAGCCTCGACGTCGAAGGATCGGAAACTCGGATCTTGCGGAACTTTCCTTTCGACAGGTATCGGTTTCTTGCCATGACGATTGAACGGCCGACACCTGAGTTGAACGCGCTACTGTTCGCAAATGGGTATCATTTCGTGCGCAATTCGCTCTACGACACGTTCTACGTCCACGAAAGCAATCCGCGCTTCGACGAGATCGAAAAGCTTCCCTTCGAACAGCTGCCGCCGAAAACCTTCTGATCTTAATCGGGCCGCGCAGTCAGGGGATATGACGCCAATCACCCGCGCCTGACGCGAAGTTTCTGTTTTTGCCCGAGCAGGTGATATTCGATCAGGCACCAGACGTAGATGGCGGCCGAGTAGACATAGTAGAATTGGTGATAGAGCAGGCATTTGAACGCGAACCACGACCCGCCGTGGCCTGCCATCGTGCGGACGAAGTCGAAATTGGCCAAGAATGCCAAAGCAAACAGGCCCATCGGCAATGGCCATGAACCCGGCCAGAACGGCAGGGCCAGAACCGACAACAGCAGCAGCCCCGCGATTGCGGCCCGCACCCGCTCTGCCATCGAGGTGTTGAGGTCGTCTGTCAGCCCTTCGCGCGAAATCATCAAGCGCGCCCAGGGCAGCGCGCGGCAGTAGATGTCCGTACTCAGGCTGTTGCGCATGGTCCAGACTTTCAGATGCTTGCCCTGCAGTTGCGGCTCGACAAGGATGCGCCGTCCGGTCTCGGCGATCCGGTAGCCCAATTCGATGTCTTCGATCGACGGGACCTTGTAGGTCTTCACGTCGAATCCGCCGACCTCCAGGAAAACGTCCCTGCGGATGGCGCCGCAGCCAGCCCAGAACGTGCGCGCCTCGCGTCGGGCGCGTTGATGGTGATAGCGGTGCAAAAGGTTTTTGTAGCGCGAAAACCAGGTCTGCCCGTCAGGCGCATCGTCATACGAGCCGAACACCGCCGCGACATTTTCTTCGGCCATCGCCATGCGGATATGGTCGGGGCCGTCCGGCCAGGCGATGACATCGGAATCGACGAACCACAGAACGTCGCCCTTGGCATGTTCCGCCGCCAAATTTCGCGCCGCGCCGGGGCCGCCGTTCACAGGAGTGGTGAGGACGGTCGCGCCCATCTGTTTCGCAAGACTGGCGGTTTCGTCCGGTGACTGATCATCCACCACCAGAACTTCCTGGACCTTGCCGGACTGCAACATCCCGATCAGCGGCGGCAGCACGCGCGGCAGCAGGTGCTCGGCCTTGTAGGCAGGCATCACCACGCTGATCGAAAGGGTCTGGTCAGGCATTACACAGCGCTCCGGGCGTCGGATCGCGGCTTCGGGTGCCGCCTGACCAGAAGAAGAAATGCGGCCGCGAAAGGCAACAACCAAATCACCCTTGCCCCGTACCGGGGAGCAGGCTGTGATACTCCCCCGCAAACCAGCGCGTTGACAGCAATGCCGATCAGCAGGAACAACGCAAAGACCTTCATCTGCGGCGCAACCTGCCCGGGCCGGACCAGTATCCAAGCCACGATGGCAAAGGAAATCAGGTAGATGGCCGTGTGGATCGTGTCGGCGGGTTCAAGCCAGGATGGGTCGCGTGTCAGCCGGATGTTGTCGAGCACCACAAGCTTTTCCTCAGGAAGCCCCGACAGTGATTTCGCGTTTCGGATGACTGGGCCGCTGGGGATGGTCATCACCACGCTGTTGCTGCCCAGTTGGTCAACAGCGTTCTGTCCGAGCGCAAGCACCGTGGCCACAGGCCGATTGGCGAGGACGCGGAAAAAGAACTCCCGCTGCTCGGCCGCGACCGCCTTCTGGTCCTCCGGTTGCATGAGCCGGAAGGACCCCAGTCGCTTGGAGCGTTCAAAAATGATGTGCGCGGCGGTCAGGCGGTACGGATCATCGGACCACGACAGCGCCTCGTAGAGCGCGCAGGTCGCCAGGTCGGTCTGCGGACAAGTCTCTTCGAGATAGGCCATCCCCGGACCGTCCACGATCAGCCGCGCCGTGATATGGGGTGTATACATGACCTCTTTCTTGGTGGCCGTTTCCACCGCGACTTCGAAGACCTTGCGCTCCGCAATCGCGATGACGGCCAGGCCCAATGAAAAAGCTGCGGCGATCCACCGTCCCTGGCCCCGTCTCAACAGAGCGGCAATCACGGCGATGGGAACCATCAGCACCGCAATTCCCATGTGTGACGAGTGCAGCACAACCGCAAAGGCGCCCAGCGCCAGGACGGCCAACCCTTCCGCCAAGCGCATTTGCGAACCTGCCGCAACGACGGCCGCGATCAGGATCAGCATGATCGCTGCGAAAATGTCCGGCATCACATAGGCGACATAGAAAGGCAGAGAGGTCGTCGCGGCGGCAAGGAGCGGAATGGTGACCAGTTCCAACGTTGACCGGCCGGTATCTGCGGTTCGCTGCAGCATGCGCATTGCCAACCAGACGGCCAGAAGAACCGCCGCCAGTTGCACGACTGCGACGCCGGCAAGCGCATCGGCGCGCCAGAAGGCAGCCACCAGCAGCGCATAGGCCATCGAGCGTGATCCGCCGGCGGTGTCGTCTTCATCCGCGACCTCGGCCTTGGGTCGCTTGGACGCTGCCGTTTCGCCGGTTTCGCGGGAAGCCGGCGGCAGGACCATGGACAATGCGACATTGCCCTGGCGGAAATAGCTGCCGGTGTCGAAATAGAACAGAGGGCCGCGATTGATGATCAGGACCGACAGGCAGATGACCACGGTTGCGGCAAGCAACAGGAGGGATCTAAGCCGGTATGACGGCCGCGTGGATATCCCCTGCGAGGTCATGACCGGTCAGCGGCGCTCCTGGCCGCCGCGTGGATGCGCCGGAAATATGCGATGGTAGCCTCCAACCCTTGCTCCAGCGGCACGCTGGGCTGCCATCCCAGCAAGTCACGGGCCCGGGTGATGTCGGGCTGGCGCTGGATCGGGTCGTCCTGCGGCAGGGGCTGAAACACCAGCTCCGAGTCCGACCCGGTCATGCGGATCACGGTTTCGGCTAGCTCGTGGATGCTGAGTTCCACCGGGTTGCCGAGATTGATCGGACCGTTGACTTCCTTGGGGGATCCCATCAGCCGGACCAATCCGTCGATCAGGTCCGAGACATAGCAGAACGACCGTGTCTGACCACCGTCGCCGTAAATCGTGATGGGTTCGCCTGCCAGGGCCTGCATGATGAAATTGGACACGACGCGACCGTCATCGGGGTGCATGTTGGGCCCGTAGGTGTTGAATATCCGTGCCACCTTGATCGGCAGTTTGTGCTGTCGATAGTAGTCGAAAAACAGTGTTTCGGCGCAACGCTTGCCTTCGTCGTAGCACGAGCGTGGCCCGATCGGATTGACATAGCCGACATAATCCTCGGTTTGGGGATGCACCTGCGGGTCGCCATAAACCTCGGAAGTCGAAGCCTGCAGGATTCGCGCGCCGACCCGCTTGGCCAGCCCCAGCATGTTTATCGCGCCATGCACGGCCGTCTTGGTGGTCTGCACCGGGTCGTGCTGATAATGGAAGGGCGAGGCCGGACAGGCCAGGTTGTAGATTTCGTCCACCTCGACATAGAGGGGGAAGGTCACGTCATGCCGCATGACCTCGAACCTTGGATTGTTCAGAAGGTGGTGCAGGTTGGCCCGCCGGCCAGTGAAGAAGTTGTCGACGCAGAGAACCTCGTGACCCTGGTCCAGCAGGGCCTTGCAGAGATGCGAGCCGAGGAAACCGGCCCCTCCGGTCACGAGGATCCGCTTGGCGGTTTGATGCATATCGGCGAGGTCGAATTCGGACGTGCTCATGTGTCTTGCCGCAGGCCTCCCTTGCAGCGCCAATTGCGGTGGGCGGTGAACGGGAACTCACTCCGGAGTCCGGTCGCATGATTCCAATGCGCGTTGGCTGAAAAGTTTTTCCGAACTGAAACCATGCGCGACGCCCCCCTGTGAAATTCTGGCAAGCATAATGAACGATCTTGAAACCGACCCAGACGGTAATACGGATGCCTGGGCTCATCATGGTACTGAGTTAAATTTACACGAAGTTTTCCGAACGGCGAGGGGGCATTTTGCGAGGTGTCCTGATTTGTGCGTTTAACGGCCTTTAGTCTGGCATCATGGCTTCGGATGACGCCGAAAGCCGGAACAGTGGGTCAAGGCAAGGCGCCATTGTTCACGCTTCTGACATGCAGGAGTTCGGCCGGATCCTCACGGCTCAGGTCAAATCGAGCCGCCGCCCGCCTGTTTCAGCATCCAGACCATGCGCAAGCACCTGAGCCTTGCCAGCGTGATGACCGCCCGCAGAACTTCTCCGGTGGAAGAGAGCTTGCCGCTGGCCAGCACTTTGGGAACATGCGCCACGACGCTGACCGGCATCGCGAGCGCGCGGATCGCCCAGCGAATGCGCGCGGCCGGACCGGTCCCGTTCAACTGATAGGCTTCCTGAGTGGTGCGCCGCCATTTGGCCTTGAGCGCCTGCCAGTCCTGGCGCGAAGGATGGCTGACCCGAAGGCGGTCCTCGTAGATCAGGCTATAGCCCCGCGCGACGGCTCGCATGGTCCATTCGCGGTCTTCGGACACGCCATTGATGAAACCGCCGATATCCTCGAACACGTCACGGCGGGTCAGAAGATTGCCCGCGCCGGAAAACCCCTGAACCTCGACGTAGCGTCGGAAATTGAAGGCGAACACCGCCTCGAACGCCTCGGCGCCGCTGCGCGGAGGCGGCGTCTCGTCAAACACGTCCACGCGGCCTCCGATCAGGTCGGCCTGGTCTGCCACCATCCGCCCGACGGCCAGCCAGTCCGGCGCCGGGACGCAATCGGCATCGATGAAGAAAAGCCGCGGCGCACTGGTTTCGGACAAACCGCGATTGCGGGCGTGGGCGGCGCCCTTCCGGGTCTCCACCACGAAACGCACATTCGGGAAATCTCGGCGCAACCGGTCCAACGAGATCGGCGAGTCATTGTCGACGACCACGATCTCGGTTCCGGCGATGTCGTTTTTCATCAGCGCCTGCAGGCACCGTTCCAATCTGGGGACGTCGTTGTAATGAGGGATTATGACCGCATCGGCCTTGGCGGGTTCAGTAGTAATAGCCGTCCTCATTGCCGAAGGCCCCGCTGATGTAGCGGCATTTGGTCAGAACGATGCCCATGACGCTGGTGAGTTCGGCCAGCTGCCGCTCGGCCACATCGATATGATCGATGCTGGTTTCCTCGGCAGCGGCCAAAAGCAGGGCGCAGTCGACATTTCTGAGAAAACCGTGGCTGTCATCGCTTGCCAGCAACGGCGGCGTGTCGAACAGAACGATATCGGGTTTGTACTGTTCTTCGATCTGTTCCAGGAATTCTATGGTTTTCCTGCTTTGCAGAATCTCAGCCGGGTTGCGGGCCGAGGTGTGATTGAGCCCGAATATCACGTTCTTGCCATGGCGGAGCGCGTGTTCTTCAAATGGTACGTCTCCCAGGATGACATCGGCCATGCTGTGGCGGCCACTCTGTTTCAGGATCTGGGCGAGTCCGATGCGGCGCATGTCGAAATCGATCACGATAGTGAAGAGATCGTCCTGTCGCCCGAGGCTGAAGGCCAGGTTGGCGGCAGTCGTGCTTTTGCCACAGCCGCTGTGAGGCGAGGTCAGCGCCACCCTGCGCCAGCCGTTGGTGAGGATCTGCTGCAGCATCTTGGTCCGCAGCATGTCGTAGGGCGTGGCTTCGGGACCGCCGCCGTAGGACATGAGGCGGCTGTGCGGGAAGGATTTTTGGCTGAATTCGATTTCCGGCAGGGTGAGCCAGGCCTCGTGCGAGCTGTCCGTCGGGATAAAACGCTGTTCCTCACTGAGTGTCAGCGTTTCCTGCTGGCGGCTTTCGCGTTTCTTGCGGGCCTTTTGAATCGCCACCTGAAGACGGTCCATCACGCCCCCCTCCGATCAATCGCAACAACAATCACCAATACACCCCCATTTTGTCCATCACCTGTTCGACGATCAGATCAAGAGGCAGGTAATAGGTATGCACGGCCCAAACCGCCGCAGGCACACCGATCAGGATGGCCAGGATCAAAGTTACCCAGGCAACCCGCTGCACGATCACTTCGCCACGGGATCGTACATACGGAATGGTGGCGATCGGCCAGACTTCGAGCTTGCTGATCAGATCTTCCGGACGACGCGCGGTGCGGTTCAGAAGTTCCAGCAATACCACCAATCCCAGCCCCAACATGATGCCGGCCAAAGTGCCTCCGCCTGCGATCATCAGGCGGTTGGGTTTGGCGGGTGTGGTCGGCGCCGCCGGGTGCTCGATCACGGAAATGCGTTGGCCCTGCGACGTCACCTCGATGCGCTCGCCCGTCGAGGCTTCGGCCAATCGGCCCACGGCGGAGTTGTACTGATTCTGGATATTGTCGTGATCGCGCTGGAGTTCCGCCAGGGTGATCGCGTTGGCCGGCGTCTGTTCGATCGTGAGCGTCAGCCGCTTCAACCGATCCGAGATCGTAACCCTCTGATCCTCAAGGGCCGCGATCTGCGAGTCGATCTGTGCGAGTTGGATGTCCAGGGCCGAATTGCCGGTCTGCGCGCTGGTGTTTGCAGCGCTGGCCGCCTGTTCGACTGCAACCGTTTCTTCGAGCTTGGAGATTCTGGCCCTGAGAATCTTGATCTGCGGGTTGTTCTCGGAATAGACCGCCAACTGGTTGTTCAATTGGGATCGCAACTGGGTCAATTGTTGCTGAGCCTGCGTCTGGTTCTGCGGCGAGACGCCGACGACCTGTCCGGTGGAACTGAAAGTCTCCACAAGTCTTTCCCGCTGATTTTTTAGCGAGAAGATCTGCTGATCTGTCTGTTCCAGATTCGTTTGCAGCGCCCCCTGCTGCGCCTGACGGAACTGCAGGCTCTCGGGTAGGGCGCCGGAGTTTTCTCGCTTGAATTCAAGGATTCGGGCGCTTCGCTTGTCGAGTTCGTTGCTCAGCCGCTCCACTTCGTGTTCGAAGAACTCCAACGTGTCGGAAGCCCGTTCCTTGCGGTAGGCCACGTCGAGTTTCTGGATTTCCGTCAGGTATTCATTCAATACGCCCGCGGCCACTTCGCCGCTATGGGCTTCGTATGTGATCGTCATCAGGTTGGCCTGATTGCGGCCCGAATCGATCCAGATGGCAGTCTTGGCGCGCAGCGTATCCACGATCTGATCCGCACTGGCATCGGCCTGGTCGGGCAGCACCTGCAGTTTCCGCGCGATATCTAGCAGAACGGGCCTGGTCAAAAGGCGCTGTTCGATGATCTGCAGCTGTTCGAATGGCGACGTGGTGACGGTGCTGGCGGCGAGATTTCCCGGGATCTGGGGCGATTCCACGATCAGCCGCATATGCGAGACATAGGTCGGAGGCAACGTCCGCGCCACGATGACCGACGCCGCGGACACGATCATGGCGACGATCAGGAAATACGGAAACCGTCTCAGGAAAATCGAGGTGTAGTAGCGAACCGGGCCCATTTCAGATCGTCATCTCCCTCTCAAGAGAATTGCCACCGAAGTATACACCGTCCTTGACCACCTGGCCGACAATCTCCTCGTCCACCATCTTGGTTTCATTGGTCCAGGCATAAAGCAGGGCAAAATCACAGAACTGGTTCACAAGACGCGGTACGCCCTTGGTTTGCTGGAAAATCTGCCTGCAGGCCCTTTCCGTGAACTCCGCTCCGGTTCCGCCGGCAACCTTCATCCTGTGCCGGATATAGTTCTCGACAGATTCCTCATCCATCCTTTCCAGATGAAAACTGGCCGCCACCCTCTGCGTCAACTGCCGCATCTTCGGGTTAAGGATCAGATCGCGCAGTTCGGGTTGGCCGACCAGGATCAGCTGGATCAGTTCGTCGGTGTTGGAATTGATGTTGGTCAGCATGCGCACTTCTTCGAGGCCCTCGACCGTCAGGTTCTGCGCTTCGTCGAAGATCAGGACAACACGCCGTCCTTCGGCGTATTCCGAGACCAGAAAATCCTGCAACTGCTGGAACATCTGCACGTAGCTTGGATCGTTGCCGAGCGGCAGCCCCAGCGCGTTCAACACCCATTGCAGCAATTCGCCTCGGCCGCCTTGCGCGTTGGAAATCAGCCCAACTGTGATGGAATCTTCGATCTCGCTCAGAAGATGTTGAATCAGAGTGGTTTTTCCCGCTCCGATCTCGCCCGTCAGAACGGTGATCGGCGCACAGCTCATGATGCCGTATTGCAGGACGGAATACCCCCGCTTGTGCAAGGGGGACCAGAACATGAAACCGGGGTCCGGAAGCAACGTGAACGGCCGCCGGTCGAGCCCGAAAAAGTCCAGATAAAAGGCGTCGCTTGAAGCCATGTTGCCGCGGGAGCCTTCCGACTTGTCAAATTTGATTTTGGTTTCTCGGGGGTTAGCTATACCTCTGTTCCGAACCACCGGCGAATCCTTACTTAACGCGCATTTATACCATGCTGCCTTGGGTAGATAATGACTGCGGTCCATTCTGCCATGAAATGAAGCAGATAAGCACCACATAATCTCGTGTTGACGACCAGGACTCACCCGGGACCGAGGTTGGAACAATCCCCTGAAATCGCTTCCCAATTCATCACGGGCGGTCGAAACAAGCGGGCAAGGCGCGGTAGCAATGTCCTTCGAGCCAAACTGTCGCTTTTGACGCGCCAAAGGCTGAATTATCTGACTTTTGTTGGAAGACTTAACACAATCCTGGATTTATTGACCGTCGGCTCTGCCATCGTGTCGCCGCTTGATGCGATGATTGTTCCCTCGCAAAACGGTGATTTGAATGCGCAGATTTCATCGGGCGCGTGACCAATGGAATTCTGACTTCCGGACGGTCGCGAAAGAAAAAAACTGAAAAAAGAAGCTGTTGTAGTGTGTTGCGAGGTGCACACTTTTGAGAAATCCTGTTTTGCGACTAGCTCGGACAGGAAAACTCGAAGTCTGGATCTCTTCCCCAAACGTTTGCACGCGTGACATGTACCAACGACGCCCGAATCGTGGAGCAGAATGTCGTGACATGCGCGATCAGACTGGTCACAGATCAACTGGAGGCATTCGTTCGCGAATGTGCTCGGCAATGTGGTGGCGGTAAGCGGAGAGGTGTGAAACCGCCTTGCCCAGCACGTGCCGCCTTTCTTGAACGCCTGAATGATATTCCCGACGTCGTCGCGACCGAAGCCCATCGAAGCAACTGACCCGAAGAAGTTTCAGTTTAACGTATTACCGAACGCGGCTGGCCTTCTTGCGGCGTAACTCATTGGGATTGAAGTATACCATCGTACCGAACCGGGGATCCAGCATATCAGACAATGAGGGTGGCGAAATGTTTCTGCGCGCTCATCAATAGATCCTGTTTGGAACATTCTCGCAATCTCCTGGTTTTGCTTGGGCGCTCGGGCGGTCAAAACCCGCCCGACAGCGCGATCAGTTGCAGTGACTGCTGTCGGATTAGTGTTTTGCAGGTCGAACGAAATTTGTTAACAATAGTAAGCCTACCGAGCACGTGGAATGGCCGGTCGATTGGCCAATCCTGATTGCATAGCTTGATTTCGTACCAGGTATTGGGGCTTGGTTGTGTGTTGGGGTTAATGAGTACCTGTTTTTGGGGGTTTGATTGTGACAGCCCATTCGAAGGACGTCGTCAACGTTGACGTTGGCTACTCCGAAAAAATTGCAGTGCCGGCCGTAGCCCGCCCTTCGACGGTTTACAGGAGTGCGGGGAAACGCGTCTTCGACGTGATCTTCGTACTGGTGTCCGCGCCGATCGTCGTGCCGTTGACTCTGATGTTCGCCGCCGTGCTTGCCCTTCAGGGGGTGTCGCCTTTTTTCGTGCAGCCGCGCGTTGGCCGGAACGGCAAGATATTCAGCATGATCAAGCTGCGGACCATGGTTCGCAATGCCGATACCGTTCTCGAAGATCATCTCGAGGACAATCCCGAAGCCCGGGATGAATGGGACAGAAACCAGAAACTTCGCGAAGACCCACGGGTGATCAAGTTCGGCACCATTCTTCGGAAATCCTCGATGGACGAGCTGCCGCAGTTCTGGAACGTTCTTGTAGGCGACATGTCCCTGGTCGGCCCGCGCCCCATGATGGTGTGTCAGAAAAAACACTACCCCAGCAAGGTTTACTACATCATGCGTCCCGGCATTTCGGGGCTCTGGCAGGTCTCCAGGCGAAACGACTCCTCATTTGCCGAGCGTGCGGAACACGACGTGCAATACTGGCAAGAGCTGTCTCTCGGGACCGACCTTTCCATCCTGCTCCGGACCATATTCGTCGTGCTACGCGGGACCGGTTGTTGACACTCCGTTCTCGGGGCCGTCAGATCGATTGGCACTCCGATTTCTCGGGGCAGTGCGGGAAAGGTAACAATGAGCCAATTTGGGTTCTTTCGTGGTGCGCGCGTCGCGTCTGCCCTGTGTGTCGCGATCCTGTTGCTGAGCGCTTGTGACACGGCCGAGGAACGCGCCGAGGCGCATTTCCAGGCCGGCATGGCCTTGCTGGAAGAGGGCGATGTCGAAGGCGCGCTGAGCGAGTTCAGGGAAGTCTTCAGATTGAATGGCAACCACGAGGACGCGCGCGCAACCGTGGCCCGGGTGCAGCGCGAACGCGGCAATATCGGCGCGGCCTACGGCCATTATCTGCGCTTGGTGGAGCGTTATCCGGAAAATCTGGAAGGCCGGCGCGCCTTGGCGGAAATGGCTCTGGAATTGGAGAACTGGGACGATGCAAGGCGCCATGGCGCCGCCGCCGCAGAACTGGCCCCGGATGACATCGATATCAAATCCGTCAACAATGCCCTGGCCTATTTCGATGCCATTCTGGACGGCGATGCGAATGGCGCGGATGCAGCCGTGCGTGCTGCCCGGGAGCTCGTTTCAGTCCACCCCGATCTGACGACCGCACGGAAGGTCGTGATCGATTCCATGATCCGCATTCAGGATTGGCAAGGCGTTCTGGAAGAAGTCGGTGCCGCCGAGAACTTTGCGCCGGGGCGTTTCGATCTGCATGAGATCCGCCTGCGCGCTTTTAAGGAACTGGACAGGCCGGAAGAAATCGAAGCGCAACTCAAGCTGATGCAAAACGTGTTTCCCGACAATCGTGACCTGGAGCAGATGCTTCTCCAGCACTATGTCGCGCAAGACAACCTGGACGCCGCGGAACGAATTCTCCGCGCGGAAGTGGCTGCAAAGGCCGGCGACGTTGCCTCGGCGCGGGCTTTGGTTGCGTTCCTCGAACAATATCGCGGGATCGCCGCGGCGATTGCCGAATTGGATAGGATGATCGCACAAAATGGCCCGAATCTGCCTCAATTCGAGTCGATGCGGGCCATGCTGAAATTCCGGTCAGGAGACCGGCAGGCGGCGATCCTTGAGATGCAGGCGCTTGTCGAAGATGCAGAACGATCCGAACATACTCGTGAAAGCGAGGTGGACCTCGCCCGAATGCTGGCTGAGGTCGGAAAGCACGATGCCGCGCGTTCCTTGGTCGAAAAGGTTCTCCGTGAAGACCCCATCCAGTTGGACGCACTCAAGCTAAGTGCGTCTTGGTTGATAGAAAATGGCAGTGCCGGTGAAGCAATTGGTCTTCTGCGCCGGGCTCTTGGTCTTGAGCCCCGCGATCCCCAACTGCTGACCCTGATGGCCAGGGCGCATGAGCGCAACGGTGACCGGGCATTGATGGGAGAAATGCTGGTGCTTTCCGCGGAGGTGTCTGAGAATGCGCCTGCTGAGTCACTGCGTTATGCACGCTACCTCATTGACGAAGGCGACATGGAAATCGCTGAAAGCGTTTTGATCACCTCGCTTCGCCGGAACCCCGGAAACCTGGATCTGCTGTCCATGTTGAGCGAGATCCACTTGAACACCCAGAACTGGGAGCAACTTGAAGCCGTCTTGGACTCGCTGCGTGTTCTCGATGACCCCGAGGCCGAACGCTTGTCGGCCGAAGTCAGCGCTCACATGATTGCGGCGCGCGCACGCGCGGATGACCTTTCTGCGATCTTACTCGAACTGGCTGACGATCCGGATTTTGGCCTCTCGGCGGATGTCACGTTCATCCGTACGATGCTTGCGAGGGGCAACACGCCTGGCGCTATCGCCCGCCTCGACAGCAGGCTCGACCAAAACCCGGATTCCTTGCCGCTGCGAATCATCAAAGCGCATCTGCTGGCCGGGGAAGGGAAATATCCCGAGGCAGAGCGGTTGTACCGTGCGATACTCCGGGACCATCCGGAGGCTGCGCGGGCATGGGTGGCGCTTTATGACCTGCAGTCCGAGCGTGGAAAAACGACGGAAGCCAGGAGTGTGTTGCTGGAGGCTCTGAAAGCACTGCCCGAGAATCCGGATCTGCTCATGCTTTTGGCAAAAGATCAGGAAAGCTCCGGTGACGTAGAGCAGGCAATCGCCGCCTATGAAAAGCTTTACCTCTTGGATAATCGCTCACCCGTCGTCGCCAACAACCTTGCAAGGCTCCTGTCAACGCATCGCGACGATGACCAGAGCCTGCAACAAGCCTTGTCAGTGGCGCGGCGCCTGCGCGGGATACGTGTACCCGAGTATCAAAACACTTATGGTTGGATCGCCTTCCGGCTGGGCAACTATGAGGAGGCTCTGATCTATCTCCAACCAGCCGCAAGAGCGCGTCCCGACCAACCGCTGTTTCTGTATCACCTGGGCAGGACCTATGCAGCCCTTGACCGAAACGAAGACGCCCTGCGCGCCTACCGGGCGGCCAGTGACCTGGGCGTCTCTTTGGACGTTACCCCAACACTTGATGACGAAGTTCAACGGCTGAAAGCCTCGATCAATGGCGATGAGTGAATCAGCACGCGGGGAATCCGCTGCATTTCTGCCGCATTCTGAAATTACGGTTTTTTCGGTAGATTGTTTCGTAAAAAAAACGAAGGCATAAGAGGGGAAAAAGTGAAAGTCATGAATATGCGTACAGTAATCGGATCATTTTTCGCCATCGTCGCTGCCATGGTCGTAGCGACCAGTGCTTTTGCACAAAGCTCCTATCAGATCAAACCGGGAGACGCTCTTGCGGTCGAGGTTCTGGAGGACCCCAACCTCAACCGGACCGTTCTGGTCCTTCCTGACGGTTCGATCACGTTCCCGCTGGTCGGTTCGCTCAGGGCCGCCGGGAAATCGGTCGATGCACTCAGGTCATCGCTGTCTTCGGCGCTTGCCACGAATTTCAATGCACCGCCGACCGTCTATGTTTCGGTGGCGTCCATCGCACCGCCGCCATTCGGGGCTGCGTTTCCGGGTGGTGCGCCGCTGGGCCCGACGATCGACATTTACGTGACTGGCGAGGTTGGCGTGCCCGGCAAGATCGCGGCCAGCGAAGGAACGACCATCCTGCAAGCCTTGGCCGAAGCCGGGGGACTGACACGGTTCGCCGCCCGCAAGCGCATCGAACTGCGTCGGGCGGACACCAGATATCTTTACAACTATGACGGCACGGGCGGCAGCATCAAAGGCAGCACGATTCTCAGGCCGGGTGACGTTATCGTCGTACCAGCACGTCGATTGTTCGAATAAGGGCCAATACAGGTGGGGAAAAACAAGAAAAAGCTGTCCCTCGCGCTGGCAGGAGGGGCAGCTTCTATCATAGCAGTCGCGCCAGCAATCGGGCAGCAGTATCCGACTCAAGTTCCGGCTCAAGTGGCCTCAGGTCAGCAATTGACCGCGCCTCAAGTGCTCGGACAACAGCCGCAAGTGCCCGGACAACAATCGGCTGGGCAACAGTCAAGCGATCAGCAATCCTCCGGACAACAATCGTCCGGCGATCTGACGACTTTGCAGCAGACCCCGGGGCAACAAGCGTCCGCTCAATTGATTCAAAACCCGGTCGTAAGGCAACTGGCGCAAAACCCGGCCAGAAGGCTCGCGCGACCGGGCCTACTGCAAACCGGGGTCGGCAGGGGCCCGAGCGTAACGCTCGATTATCTTTCGACATTCAGATATGACGACAACCTCAGGCTGACCGATCCGTCTCTGGGGTCGACGACGCGGTGGGAAAACATCCTGGGTCTTGGGGTCGTCAACCAGACACCGAATTCCACGCTGACCTTCGACCTCTCGGGCCTGTTTCGCATCTACGATGAGCCGGTTCTGGGATCTGACACGGAATTCGTAGATCCGTTCACGCGGTTCAGCTATCAGCGCGACAGCGCCAACAGCCAGTTCGGCGCGGCGTTGGAATACCGCGAGACGGACTTGAACTTCAGTCGATCGCTGACGGACATCAACCTGGATGGGATCATCGATTCCAGCGATATCACCACCAGTGCGGGCATACGAACCGCCACCTTCGGAAACCTGGATTGGCAAACCGGGATCAATGATCCGTTAGGCTTCCAGTTCGGGTATTTTCACCGGGAACGCGACTATCGGGACACGACAGATCCGAACCTGTTCAACAACAGGACGGACAACTTCTCGGTGGCGGCATTGATGCGCTATTCGCCGGTCCTGCAGGGAAACGTGCGCCTCAGTTATGAGGAATTCAAGGCCGAAGACACGGTGCAAACCGACCGAAACACGACAACGCTTTCCACCGGTGTTTCATATGACGTTTCTTCGGTGACCACGGTCAATGCGGACATCGGTATCAGGCAGGTCGACGAAACGTTCCGCGCACTCAACACCAATTCCGTGACCGAGGATTATGTCGCCTTGTTCACCTGGAGCAAGGCGCTTCCAGATGGTACGGCAAATGCTGTGCTCGACCACACGTTCGGCGTCAATGGTTCCCGTACAAGCGCCACGGTTGGCCGGAGCTACCAGCGGGCCAATGGATCGCTGGATTTCAACGTCGGTTTGACGGAAGGACCGTTCGGGGAAACGACCTGGATCGGAGACCTCGGACTATTGTATTCGCTGAACACCTCACAGTTCGCGGCTCGCCTTCAGCGCCGCGTAGGCACCAGCACTCAAAGCCGGGAGACCCGTCAGACGCTGGCCTACCTGGCTTATGACTACTTCATCAACCCGATATCGGCGGTTTCGTTCAGCCTCGACTTCGCGGACCAGGAAGATGAAGGACCCGGAGCGGCCAATCCACGCCAGAGGGCAAACTTCACCGCGGCCTATACCCGAGCGATCACCAATGATTGGGCAATGAGCTTTGGCTACCAGCACCAGTTCGATGACCAGGGTGGAACGACGGCATCCGGAAACTCGGTCTACTTCACGCTGGGGCGGCAGTTCACGCTGAAGCCCTGATGCTTGCTGCGGATTGGTTGCGGACGGAATCGGCCGGTGCGGGTGTCGCAGCGGCCATTCTACCCCTTCCAGATACGCTGGTAGGCCGCAATCAGGGCCGGAACCTGATGCGGCCAGGCCATCTCGGCTTCGACGCGCTCTCGGCCGAAACGCCCCATTTCGGCCCGGTGCGCTTCGTCCGACAGTAGATCTGCGATCTTATCCGCAAGGTCTTGCGGGTCGTTCGGGCGCGCGTAGAGCGATGCCTCGCCTGCCGAATAACGCCCTTCGGTGACGTCGAACTGAACGATCGGTTTCTCGAAGGCCATGTATTCGAGGATCTTGTTCATGGTGGATTTGTCGTTCATCTCGTTCACCCGGTCCGGGTTCACGCAGACATCCGACGTGGACAGAACTTCGAACAGGTCATGATCGGGCGCGCGGCCGGTGAACGTGACAAACTCCGACAACCCCATGTCCGCGGACTGCTGCTGCAGTTTTTCAAGACTGGGGCCACCCCCGACGAGGCAGAACTGTATGTCGGTGCGAGCCTTGCCATGCACCAGATGATCAACCGCTTCGAGCAAAAGGTCGATCCCCTCCTGATCGCCCATCACGCCGACATAGCCCACCAAGAACCGCCGCCCGTTGCGCCAGGCCGGGTTGGGCGGCAGCTTTTTCAGGCGGCTGAGGTCGGGACCCGAGCGGACGATGAACACATCCTCGGGCTCCATGCCGCCGCGTTCGATGGCGATTCTGCGATAACTTTCGTTGGTCGCGATCGATACCCGCGCCGAGGCAAAGGTCAGCCGTTCGAACAGGCGCATCAACTTCCAGAAAAATCCGCGCTTGCCGAACTTTGCTTCGTAGAGTTCGGGATTGATGTCGTGGTGATCGAACATATAGCGCACGCCGAACAGCTTGTAGGGCAATGCCACCAGAAAGATCAGGTCGGGCGGGTTGCAGCCATGGATGACGTGAAACCCCCGCGTCAGCTTGATCCGCAGGGCGAGCCAGCTTTCCCAGAAAAGTGCGGCTCCATATTCCAGAAGATATCCCAACGCCCCACTTGCATCGAGCGGCAGGGGATGGCGGTAGACGCTGATCCCTTCGCTTTCCCAGAACCGTTCTTCATGGCCCTTGCCGGTTGGGCAGATGATCGAGACCAGTGCGCCCGCCGCCGTCAGTGTCCGCGCTTCCATCCAGACCCTGCGGTCGAAGGGCACGGGCAGGTTTTCAACGACGATCAGCACTTTGAGCCCGTCCAGGGGACAGGTCTGGCGCAATTCGTCGAGAGATACCGGTCGCGCGGCCGGTGGCTGGCTAGTCATATTCATAGGTCCGCACCACCTCGACATCGCCCAGATCCAACTCGTCGACAATCCTGTTCGACCCGATCACCAGATCCCAGGGCCCGGCCTCGGCCGTTTCCCTGTCGACCAACAAGGTGCTGACGGTTGGCAGGTGGGCGAAGGCGTATCCAAGGTTCTGGCCACGCAGATCTGTGGGCCTGATCGCCGGGTCATAGACCGAAAGCTGATAGCCGCCTTCCAGCAGTCGCCTGGCAATATCGACATTGGGGCTTTCGCGCAGGTCGTCGGTTTCGGCCTTGAACGCCAGTCCTGCCATCAGCACCCGGCCGCCGTCCGGCAGCCGAGCCATGATGTCCTGCGCTTGGTAGGTCTTGTGGGTTTCGTTCGTTCGCAAAAGGCTGTCGATCAGGTGCGTGTGCGCGCCGATCTCTTCCGCGATGTGCTGCAGCGCCCGGATGTCCTTGGGCAGGCACGATCCGCCGAATGCACCACCCGGGCGGGTGTATGTGGCCGAGATGTTGAGCTTGGTGTCCGAGACGAATATCTCGTGTACGGTTCTCGCCGACACGCCCATCCGGTGACAGATCCGACCGATCTCATTGGCATAAGCCACCTTGATCGCGTGCCAGGTATTGTCGACGAATTTGGTGATCTCGGCCTCTTCATAAGCCGTATAAAAGACGGGTGCATCGAGACCTTCATGCAGCGCGTCCATCACGCCGGAGCGTTTGCCATCCCTGGTGCCGACGACGATCTTGGGCGGATCGAAGAAATCCTTGACTGCCGAGGCTTCGCGCAGGAATTCGGGGTTGTATACGATCTCGACCGCCTGTTCGGTGCGGTCACCCAGGCAGTTTCGGAAGATCGGCTCGATCAGCTGTTTGACGGTACCGGGGCGAAAGGTTGACCGGTAGGCAACCGTCAACGGCCGCGACCGGTCGGGCGACACGGTGTTTGCGATCTGGCGGGTGACCTCGGCCACGAAGTTCATGTTGTGCGAGCCGTCATTGGAACTGGGCGTGCCGACGCAGACGATGGCAAGATCGAATTCGGCCAGATCGGGGACTTCGGTGACCGCGCGGATCAGGCCCTTGCTCCGGGCCGTCGCCAGCAACTCGCCCACGCCGGGTTCCTTGATCGGAGGCTGGCCGGAGTTGATCTCGGACACCTTGTCGGCATTCACCTCGATGCCCACAACTTCGTGCCCCTGGTGTGCCAGGCAACACGCCGCCGTGAAGCCGACATACCCCATCCCGAAAATCGCGATCTTCATATAGTCACACCTAACAAATGGCTTCCGCGATCCTAGTTGCCATCTAGCAACTTTAAACATCTCGTTTTGGGCATGTTTCAGTGTATGTCGCCCGTTTTTTTGAAGCCGTTCGAGAATATCCCTTGAAATATGGCCCAACATTCCGACACTGAACAGAAGTATCCAACGAATCAAGTCATGTAATGCTGACACTGGACCGGTATGGTTCGGGTTTGGCGATGGTTAAGAAGTTGCCGGTATTAGTTCTGGCGGTAAAACCCAGACACCGTGACGTCGATCTCGAGTTGGGCAGGCGACGTGGAGGTGCCAGTCTGCGAAACATTGATTAGTATTGTGGTTGATTGTTGAATTGAGAAAGACGGTGCACTTGAAAGAGTCCCCGGAATCCGATCCGCGAGAAGGTTTGCCCGATCGCAGCTCGGCACTTGTGGCAGGTGCCGCGACGCTGTTGGCAAGCGGTCTTTTCCGACAAATCCTCGGGTTTCTAACGCTAGCAATTACGGCGAGACTATTGTCGCCTGAAGATTTCGGGATCGCAGCCTTTTTTCTGATTGCGACGACTTTATTGGAGATGATGCAACGCCAAGTATCGGTTGTGCTCATTCGACTCGACGATGTTTCGCAGGTGCATCTAGACACAGTTTTCACATTTCAGGTGATAATTGGGGCTTTAGCCGCGGTTTTCTTCTTCATATTACAACCGGTGGCGAGCTTTGTCGGAATTCCCGAACTTGTGCAACTCGTTCCTGCTCTCTGCTTGCTGTCAATAACTGTCGCGTTCAGAAGCCCGCGCTTCATTCTGTTCGAAAGGAAACTCCAGTTTCGTCATGCAGCGGGTGAAGAAACGCTGATCCGCGTTGTATATTCCGTCTTCGTAATCACACTGGCTTGGGTGTGGAGAGATTTTTGGGCGATCGTCGTTGCCAACATAATTTCGCTGACTGCTCGTGGCGCCTGGACTTTCAGAGTGGCTCCCATGGCGCCACACTTTTCTTTGGCGGGTTGGCGGGACAGCTTTTCCTTTTTGACGTGGTCAATGGGCGCTCAGATAGCCCAGTTTCTGTCCAAAAACATGCCGCAGATTGTGATCGGCGCATCCCTAGGATTAGCTGATGCCGGTATTTTCCGGCTGGGCAACCGGATTACAATGCTCGTCACGACTCAAGTTTTTGCGCCATTTCAGAGGGTCATTTACCCCGCGCTCGCGGACATTTCCCGAAATACGGACCAAAAGGACGCGGCTTTTGTCCGAATTAACGAGTTTCTCGTCGCGATCTTGTTGCCGATTTCGATTGGTATGGCTTTGGTGGCTGACCACATCATCGTCGTAGTATTCGGTTTCAAGTGGTTGGAAGCTTGGCAGGTGATTGCGGTTCTGGCGCCACTAAGGGCTCTCGAGGCGCTGCAGGACAATGTCCGCGCCGCGACATATGTCGACGGTTCGACCAAGCTCCTTTTCATCCGAAATACGGTACTATTGGTATTGGTAAGCCTGCTCATGTGGATTGGGGTAAAAATTGGCTTTACCGGGGCGGTCATCGCTGCAGGTGCTTCCAGTGTCGTCGCAATTTTAATGACTCTGGCAATCGCAAAACGGTTTGGAAACCGAACATTTCTTGGGCCTCTGACCGTTTCTTGGCGCAGTATTGTTTCTTGCATTGTCATGATCGCGGTAGTCACACTTGTTGGTAGCGCTTATGGAACACACGACGAGCTTGGATGGGCCTTCGCTTCTTTTGACGACGTGCCGAAGCTCCGTTACATCTTCGCAGTCAAAGTTCTGACCGGAGTTTTTTCCTATGTCGGGTCACATCTTCTTCTATGGATACTTGCCGGTCGCCCCGACGGTTTTGAAACCACAGCGCTGCAAATCCCCAAGCGTCTCTACAAACACTTCAATAACTCTAAATCCGCAAAGCTACCCCAGACAAAGTGATGACATCAGAGGCTCAAACAAGTGCTCGAAATCGTGGACAGGAAACTTCGCAAAACAAAACATGCGGAGAGTAGCAAAGTACCAAATGGAACAAAAGGTAAAAAACCCGAAACCTAATATGCCCGCACCCTGCGTTTCGCCTGCTCGGGCCCGGTTCGACCTGAGCGTGATCATCGTAAATTACAATACTCAAGATGTGACCGCCAATGCGATCCAATCGGTATTGGACAATGCAGGAGCGTTGGATCTTGAGGTCATCGTGGTGGACAACGCTTCCACGGATGGCAGCGTCGCGTCGCTTCGAAGGACGTTTCCACGGGTGAAGGTGTTAGCTACGGGCCAAAACGGTGGCTACGCCTGGGGCAACAATATCGGCATACGGCACGCGCAAGGCCGTTATTTGCTTGTACTTAATCCTGACACGGAAATTCTTGATGGCGCACTCGAAAGGGCTGTGAAATATCTGGAGGTCAACCCGGATGTCGGCATCCTTGGTTGCCACGCGTCGTTGGGCGACGGAACGCAACAACTTACATTGTTTCGCCAAGTCTCGTTGAGTGGGCTTTTCTGGAATGTCTTCGTTCCCAACAAATTGATCCGCAACAGTCGGCAATTTGGCGATCAACGCTACGTTTCACTTGCGCGGGATCGCGTACAAGATGTGGATGTCGTGGCAGGATGTTTCATGATGCTCTCGAGAGAAGTCGTCGACAGGGTCGGCATGATGGATGACCGCTTTTTCATGTATAGCGAAGAGGCGGAATGGTGCTGGCGTGTCAGGCAGGCAGGCCTAAAAGTGCGCTACAATCCGGATATCAGGATCATACATCACGGTGCGTTTTCTACGGGCCAGAGATCGCCGTGGAAATCCGTTGAGATTGCAAAAGGACGGATCCTTTTCCTTCGGTTTTCGCGCGGCCCCACGGTCGCATGGTTGGGAACCATGCTCATGTTGAGCGGTGACCTTTTGCGCGCCGCCTGGTTTTTGCCCGTGAGCCTGATACGACCAAGGAACGAAGGCGCTCGGGCTTGGCGCAAGAGATTGTCATTCCTGATTCGGGCTCTGGTGAGACCACCGCGTGGGCAAGTTCCGCCAAAGCCTTCAGCGGACATGGCGGCATGAGTAACCTAGCGACATCACTCTTGCGCGGGGCGGTACATACCGTTCTTTCCCCGCTGGAGTCCAGGATGCTCGCGCGGCAATCGGCAGCCCGCTGGCCGCATGTATTTATCCTAGGAGCACCGAGATCCGGGACGTCGCTTTTTTATGAAATCATGATAGCGGGGTTCAAATTCTCTTATTTTTCGAATTTCGCGCACCGGTTCTACCAGACGCCCCTAACTGCGACCATGCTTGGTCAGAGGTTGGTTCCCAAGCACAAGCCCGAGTACCAAAGTGTCTACGGCCATATTTCCGGTTGGGCCGCTCCCAATGAAGGAGGATGGATCTGGCGGAGGTGGTTGGAGGATGGCCACTGGATCGACGAGCGCGGGCTTACAGGATTACCTGTCGAGGAAATTCGAAGGACGCTGGCGGGAATTTCAGCGCTTGCCGATGCTCCTTTCGTGAACAAAAACGTAATGCATTCGAACCGTGTCCGGCTTCTCGACGCGCTGTTTCCAGGTTGTCTGTTTCTTGAAATCCGACGCGATGCCAAGAACACCGCTAGATCCATTATCCGGGCGCAGCAGCACAACAAAGGGCCAAGGCTGGATCGGGAAAAGTGGTGGTCCGTCCGGCCGTCGAACGCGGGCGGCGATACCATCATTGAGCGCGCCTGCCGGCAAGTAATTGGCGTTGCGCAGGATATCGAACGCGATTGCGCCCATGTCGGATCGGAACGGTATTTTCGGATCGATTACGAAAACCTATGCGTCGACCCATGGCAAGTTCTGGCAAATGTTGAAGTGTTTCTGTCACAGAACGGACTTTCAATTTTTCCCGGTGCCCGCGACGGTATTCCAAATGAATTCGCTCTACAACCTTCCCGACCATTGGCCCCGGAGGAAGAACTTGCACTGGAACGGATGCTGCGGTCGGTACAGGAAATGGCACCGATCTGATGGCGCAACTCCCTCTGACCCTGCGCCGCGTGGCGCCCGATGACTGGCCTGAACTCTGCCGAGGGTTCGAGGATCTCACCTACGAACAGACGTTGACCTACGCCAAGGCCGCGGCCGAACGGATTGGATCCAATGCGGAATTTGTAAGCCTGCATAATGCGCTGGGTGCGCCGGTCGCCGCAGCCTGTCTCAGAGTCAAACGGGCTCCATTGCTGAACCGGGGGATCGCTTGGATCGCCGCCGGACCTTTGACTCGTCTTGAGAATGACGACATGCTTGATGCAGATACACTCTGCGGCGTACTGCGTGATCTTCGCCAGTACGCGCATTTTTCCGGCCACACTCTGCGCTTGCGCTTTCCAGCCTCTGTTTCTGTACCGGACGAAGTGATTGCGCGCGCAGGCTTTGTCCCGACCGCCCGCGCCCCGGTCTATCGGACGGTCCTGATCGATCCCAAACAGAACGATGAGAAGCTTTTGGCCGCACTTCATGGCAAATGGCGCAATCCATTGAGAAACGCGCTGAAAGCGGAGTTGGACCTGGAAACCGGGCCGATCCGTTTTTTGTCCCAACGGTTTCAAATCCTCTATGAACAGGTTCAAGCGGCCAAAGGGTTTAGACCCGATATTCCACCGGAATTCTACTATTCTTTGTCGGGCGAGGATTTCGATCATACGGTCTTGGTCGCACGTAAGGATGGCGAGGATATCGGAGCAATGACACTCGGGATAGCGGGCTCGAATGCGACCTACTTGTTTGGAGCCACTTCTCCGACAGGGCGAAGGCTTAATGCCGGGCACTACTTGATGTGGCGCGCTGTGCTTCATTGCCGCGAATTAGGTCTCAAGTGCTTGGATTTGGGTGGAATAGACCCTGACGTAAACCCTGACGTTACCCGTTTCAAGTTGCGGACAGGCGGCCGGGATTCCACGGCCGCGGGACCCTACGAAGCCTGGCCAAAAGGACCTGTGGCTGGCCTGATCGGCTTGGCTGAATCGTTGCATCGCAAATACAAAACCTGACATGAAGCATCTGATTGCTCTCAACTTTCACGGTATTGGCCCCACTGCCCGCATACTTGAGGATGGTGAGTCGAGATACTGGATGTCTGAGGCGCAGTTCCTGAGCGTTGTTGACCGGATCGCGGGATCGCCCGATCCGAAGGCTTACGTCCTGACCTTTGACGACGGGAACCTGTCGGATTATGAAGTCGCCGTGCCGGCCTTGCTTGAACGGGGACTGCACGCGATCTTTTTCATTTTGACTGGACGGTTAGACAAAGAGGGTTCACTAGAACGTAGGCACCTCACGGCACTTGTCGAAGCGGGGATGAAAATCGGCAGCCACGGAATTGCACATGTCGATTGGACTAGTCTGAACGACGACGCGCTCCATCGGGAACTAAGCCTGTCCCGCGACTTGCTGCAGAAAATCTGCGGCCATCCTGTCAATCTAGCCGGAATACCGTTTGGCCGCTACGACGCCCGTGTCCTTCGTTTCCTTCGCCAAACCGGCTATACTGCGTCCTATTCCAGCGATGCCGGGTTACTTCGCAAAGACGCGTTCCTGCGGCCACGCACCTCCCTGCGGGGCGACATGACCCAAGCTGAGTTGGAGGCGGTATTGGCTGGCCGCATGCCGCAAATCAAACAATTGCGTCGCGCGTTCGGAATGGCCCGGCGGCGTTTTCTGCCACTCGGGTGAATGGATGTCCGCATGTTCATCTTTCCAGTTCCGGACTGGCCCGGGGATATCCGAACTTGTCCAGGATGTGCCCAAACTCGCGTTCGATGAATGCTACGTGTTCAGGTTCCAACTCGTCTTTCCACTGTCCACTTCGGCCACTGCGGATATGCGCCCGCTCATTGGTTCTGCCCGCGGGTACTTTGCTCCGATTGCCAGCCTCGAATAGGCGCATCAACCGCACGCCCAGTTCATGCGCCCTATCGGTCAATCCAAGAAACGTGAATATCTCGGAATATTGCTTGTCGCGGTTCTCTCCCATCAAGGCGTCGTAGGAGACTTCTAGAATATCAGGATCATCCAAATTCCAGTTTTCTAGTGTTTCTCGGTTGAAATAGATGAAATGCCGGATTGTCATGAACAGGCCGTCCTTCTTGTCAACCGACCGGAGTTTGTCCTGATAGGACAGTCCGTTCTCATCCGGAACGTGGGCCCAAAGCTCGTTGGTCCACAAATGATAATAGTAGGAGGAAACGATCACGTCGCGCGGATCGCGCATGACATGAACCCCCCTGTATGGCCCAATCTCGGACAAAGGCGTCCGGCTGTGCATCGACAGAAAGACCCGGGTTTCCGGTTGCGGAATCTCTTTCGAGATTTCTTCGAAGCGTGTTCCCAATCCAAAAGACAGGATCCTGAGAACGGGCTTGAAATATGTCGTCATTGCCTTGTGATGCGTTCCGACGAATATTTTTGTCCGTTCCTCGGCAAAGTTGCGCTCTTGAAGTCGGCAGGCGAGCAAGAGTGGTAGCATCTGCCAGAACTCCGGATTTCGAAAGAGCCGGTAGTTTTTGCGGACGGAGATGGGAATTTGGGTAATCCTCTTCCGAAATCTCGACCGGCGTGATTTTCGGCCCAGACCGGCATCCGTCCTGATCTTGTTGTCCTGAACAGTCATTCAGTCGTTGTCCCTTGCCCCAAGTTGGCTTTTCGTGCGGCGTCTCGCGACTGGAGCATCATGATCCTTGCCGAACCGGGTGTACCTGATCTTGCGATCCGGCCCCGAGGGGGCAACGACCGGTTCCGTCACGCTTTCATCTTTCGCGTCCACAAACCAGACTCCCGCGCCAAGCATGAACATTAGTAGGCAGTATACCGCGTCCCATAGGTGGACCGAAATCGCGGCGACACAAACGCCAGTCAAGGCGAAAAGGTAACCCAACCGATAGCACGCTAGCTTTCCGGTCAGAGTTACTCGGCCAATGTCACGATAAAGTAGTATGACTGCCGCAAGTAGGCAAAGAAAGGCCGGGAGTCCATACCGCATGGTCATCACCAACCAAAAATTGTCGACACTTGCCAGCATCCAACGAGGGCGCGTCCAGTCATTCAGTCCGATACCGAAGATCGGGTTGCGCATAATGTCATCGATAGCGTTGTTGAAGATGTGAATCCGGTTCCAAGCCGTCGATTTCTTGATCGTCAGGTAGGCTGCGAAGATTTGCGCTGGCGAACGATTGGAAAAGATTTCGATGAAGATGTACATCCCCGCGAACATGTAGAGCAGAAGTTTCCATTTCGCTTGAATTGCGGCCATGACCCTGTTCCACAGCATCAGTGCGACCTGAACCATGACTGACAACCATGCGCCCGAAGATAACGACGTAAACACGACCAATCCAATGAGACCGACTCTTGGGAGCTTGAAAACAAGGCTCCGGTCGTACCCAAGAACGTACCACGCCAATGCAAATGCGGGGCTGCAGAATACACCGAACAATATCGGGTGCGGCAGGAACCCTTGCGCGCGATACAGTCCCAGTCGTGGTTCTTGCTGTACGGTGCGATAGGCTTCACTAAAGCTGTCAAAAAACTCGAGTACTATCGATCGGTTTGTGAAGGATTGGTGGATGCTGAAAGGAAGCATCAGAACAACGACAAAAAAGAGCCATCCAGAGAATGCCCGGAAGGCGCTTGCATCTCGAATCAACCAGCGGGCAATGAAATACGGTGACAAAGTCTCGATCAACCTGATGCCGATGTACTCATACTGCGCAAATCCGTGGTTGGCCAGAATCGCAATACTACCCCAAATTGCGAAACATACTAGCAACAGATCAACCGCGCGTACCCGATCACTCCCGTCTAACCATCGGACGACCGCCGGAACAAACAATAGGATCAGCGCAGTGCGATATCCGCTCAGGCGGAAATCGGCGATATTGAAGTAGAAAGGTAGAATGAAACACAACAACAGAATGAGCACGATGTACGGTCGGGACACTTCGCTTGTCGATCCAAACCCCATCTGCTTTTTTCGCTTCGTTACTGTCCGCGTTGCCAACGGTATCCATCCTAACAATTGGCTACCCATGGCGGCCACACCTTCGATGCCCGCTATGAAGGCTGAAGTATAGAGAAACTATACTGACATGGGTTGTCACACGGCAACGTGGAACTGCCCGGAATGGCGACGCTCGGAATGACAAGGCACACAGTTCCGCCATGCTTGCGTCACTGTTGCCCAAAGGTTGCCACGACACGCGGAAAGCGTATTGCCGCGCACCGGCATCGATTGATTTCTGGAGCCTGTTTGAAATGGCCGGTAAAATATGCAAAGCGGTTGTTTGTAGGAGTACTGGTGTTGGCTGGAAACTCATGGTTGGCATTTTTTGTGTTTCTTTTTAAGGGAAAACAGCTCCGAAGTTTTGCTCGCAGAGTGATCCGAAAAGCGGGGATGCCACGACCGGACGGTTTCGAAAAATCCATACCGCGCACGATACCGCGCAATATTTGGATCTTTTGGGACACTGGGATCGACAACGCGCCGGAAGTCGTTCGAATGTGCATAGAATCATGGAAAACCAACAACCCGAACTGGACCGTTCAAGTTCTTAGCAAGGAAACGGTGGCGAAATTCGTAGACATGCCGCCCCTATCATCAGAGATATCGATACAATCCTATTCCGACCTCCTGCGCCTCAAGCTGCTCAAGGAACGGGGGGGAGCATGGGCGGATGCAACGACCTTCTGCGTCAAGCCGCTGGATGAGTGGTTGCCTGTCTTGGGTCAACGGGGTTTTTTTGCGTTCTTCTGGACGAGAGAAACCCGATGGTTTACCTGGCCTGGAATTACACGTGAAGTCGCGACATGGTTTCTCGCGGCCGAGCCAAACCACCCGGTCGTTTCGGATTGGTGTGACTACAGTATCCGCTACCTGGACAAGCGCCGGAATCCGCATACTTACTTTTGGTGCCATACGCTCTTTGAGTTATTGATCTATTTGCGACGGCCGTTCAGGAAGGCCCTGTGTGAAGTCCCCAAGATCGGCTGTTTCGGTCCGCATCTGGTACATGACTGTGTCATGCGCCAGCGAGACTTGCCCCGCGCAGCACGCATCCTTGAAAGAGGTGCGGCGCCCGTGCAAAAGCTGCGTTGGCAATGGCACGAGGAACAGCTCGCGATCGCAAAATCCGTTCTTCAGTTGTCAAGTGCCGAAGCCTCAGGCGCCCAAGCGTCGGAAGACTAGCCCGCACATGCTACTAACTGTAGCTGGTTTTTCCGTAGTACTGCATGTCTTCGGGGCGGCGTATTCCTTGGATATTGCCTGTGGCTTGATCGCGGGGCGACGCGCGTCACCTTTTGCAATAGAGGACTGGCATGGAAGACGAGCTTTCGGTGACATACGTTGGGATTGATGTTTGGAAGGAAAAACTCGCGGACGCAGATGGGGTGGCGTGCCCCCATCGGGTGGTCCGAACAAGGGGAGCGGCTCAATAAGTGGAAAATTGCAGCTTAGGACGGTCCAGTTTTCTGGCAGCAGGTCAATCTGTCCGGTAGGTGCTGACGCCACACAGCTTCGCCGATACCAACCGACGTGACAATCTCGAGTTTGTCCACGTCACTACAGAAACGCCGCTGTTCCAACCTAAAGAATTTCACCACGCATCGCAGACCCCGCATAACACACGTTCCTATAGACGGAGTTAACTACGTGCTTTTGATCTCAGCCACATACTCAGGCAGGCGGTACCAATCGCGCGCCGACGGTCGACGCTGCTCTCTCGGCGCTGATACCGCTCGATGATTGCCGTCTCGAACGTCTGTTTGCGTAGTTTTCGTACTTTCCAGCTTCACTGGCCCTGCTTTGGCGTCGAGCAAGCGATCATAGATGCCCGCCTGCGTATCCCTGCGGCTCCGTCCGCTCGTATTTGCTCGCGCCGCACGGCCGATCCGCCTCAGTGTCCAGCATCGCATCCAATGCCCCTTCGACAGAGCGTGTATCATCTCACCGAGGTGATCAAGAATCCGAGCCTCGTCGATTCGGATTACTCTCGTCATCTTCCATTCTCCGCTCTTCTCAGGCACTTTGAAAGAAGCCGCTGTCACGGTCACATGTGCGAAAGATTTGTACGATACCAGTCTCCGCCAATCGAGGCGTTTATTGGATGAACTGTCTTAGGTGGTTACTGACCATCAATTGGCATTCCATGGCGCCCGAAGTAACGAGTTTGGTCAAGAGACACCCGCCAAAACGCAACGATACATGGCAAGATCGGCGGCGTAGTAGTCGCGGATGAAGTTTTTCACATGGCGTTCGCCGAAAACTGGACTCGATTGCGAGGTTCCTGCTTTCATTAGCATACGTCGCGCTGAGGTTCGAAGTTTTTCGTGAACTGCGCTGGGTAGAAGCCTGCGTGACAATGCGGCGCTTCCATACATGATGCGCTTCAACCCGGGATGGCGAAATACCTTGGTTCTGTTCGCATGACCGGCTTTCAAGGAATCAGTTCCGATTTGCCGGGCGAGCGCAGCAAGAAGTAGATCGAGACGCTCAACCGGATATAGGTTCTTTATCAGTTTCTGACCGTCGAGCCAGACGTAATCTGATTGTCTCGAAAAATGAATGAACCCGGGTTCAAGTACCTTAGGTTCGGATTGTAGATAAGTTTTGACCTGTTCAATCTCGGCGCGAATTTCGTTGTCGTCAAGTTGCGCGAATTCCTTCCCGAGGTACATTTTTGCCCTTTGCGACATTGCCGAGCGGAATCGTTGGAACGGATCGCGCAAAAGGGCATAACTTTCATAGGTTTTTAGCTTTGCGAAAGCCTCCGAATCAAGGTCTCGCAACAGCTTTAGCGGCAGGTGCCGATAGTCTATGTCTCCCAGTTCCGAATGATGTTCGACGGTCTTCAGAAAGCGGGTATCGGCATCGTGAAAGGGCAAAACTGCTTCTCTCACGGACGTACCCGCGCATTTTGGAACATGAACGAACACGAAACGGTAGCGATCGGATAATATCATGTCGCGATCGCCTCCGCATTGAGAATTGAATTCGGGACCGACAATATGCCGTCCAAGAAAGTGATTGGCTGGATGCAATTCTGCACCCAGCCAATACAACTTTTCAACAGTATTCGAACATCCGTACTGCTGGAGCGAATACGTCAGCCAAGCAAGCTGTTCTCCTGCACGTAGGGAGTATCGAGAAAGGCGACATCGTCGTCGACGCTGAACTCACTGATCTGGCCATCGACATGGCGACTGTGTGTAGTTCCGAGTTCCCAACCCCGCTGGCGGCCACCAAAGGCATCCACGAAATCCAGATCCGTGTTGGTCTCTTCTAGGACAACGGCGCCGTCCACCACGATCTGCAGTCGATCGGCATTCTGATCGACCATGACCGTGATCCGATGCATATCGGTGTCATTTAGACCAATATTGTCTACCTTGAAGCCTCTGGTGAACCTGGCGTCGTTGTTTGCGACATGCGCTACCAGCCCATCATCCTCGAGTGTCAGCCCTACGTGGCCTTTGTTCCAGACTACCCGTTGCTCGCTGCCATCCGCTTCGTTCCGCGTGAACTCAACCGTGAAAGTGAGTTGTTCCGAGTGCTCGAATTGTTCCAGGCGACCCAGTCTGACAGAGTCACCATATCCGTCAAAGTGAATGGCTGGACCAGTCGGGGTGTCGAGAACTGCCGCGTCACCGCGTAATTCACCTTGATTGCCATTCAGGAGTTCGGCTAAGTCCAGAACGAAATCTCCAAGTGGCGTCTCTGTGGTTTGCCCGTTGTCCGGGGCAGACGTCGCATCGGTGCTTCCGACTTCCGGCCCCGCGATTTCGGTTTTGCCAATGTCTGGTGTGGTCGAACCAGAGGTTTCCTCAGCGGGCCCGGCCACAACGGTATCTCCAGTTTCGGGGCCGGAGGTACTAGTGTCGCCAGTGTCCGGTGCCGGATTGGTGCTCCCACCCGTTGCCTCAGACCCGCCGGTGTCCGGAGCGCTGGGGTCGGTCGCCGGCGTTCCCGGCACGGTGGTTCCGCCGCTGCCAATATTGCCGGAAGACGGCGGGATGCTGATGCCCGAACTGCCCACCCATGTGTCGTATGACATGGGAAACAGCTTGACCAAATCCGATCCTGCGTTGGACGCATCAATGACGCTGCCGGGAACCACACCATACTGATTGTACCCGTCCTGTGCGGCGGTGGCGTGGTAGACAAACAAGTTGTCATAGTAGCCCGGCGCATTTGGGTCCGTGTTTTGGACATGCACGTTTTTCGTAACATTCCAATCCGATTGACCAGTATAGCCGGCAACGTCGGAAACGACGTTGTGGTCGATCGTGACATTCTGCGAACCGCCGGCAACGTTGATCTTGGGGATCGCGATTCCGCCGGTAACGCCTCGGTCCATTGCCAGTAGCGTGTTTTTAGAAATCGTCAGGTCCTTAGCGCCGCTTACAGTTATGCCGTGCGTTTGGGCATTGTAGATCAAGTTGTTCTCGATCACGACATTGGTATAAAACATGGCCGGATTATTCGGGTCCGATTTTCCGTTCCCCATAAAAATCGATTGGGCGTATTCGCCCGAACCCATGTCGATGACGTTCTCGCGTATCGTGATATCACTGCTTGTGCCAAGAAGCTTGGTGAACTGAATGAAGTCTCCGTGATCTCCCGCGCCAAGTGAGCGTTTGAAGTCATGGATATAGTTTTTTTCGATGAGTACGGTTTGGTTCCCGTCAAAAAACATCCCGTCCGACCGAATTGAATGAACATTGTTGCCTGACACGTTCACACCGATGGTGCCGGAAACACTAAGTGCTTTCCACCAGTCGAAAAATTCATTGTTGGAAACAACAATATCCGAACTGTTCCGAACAACGAGGCCCTTTCCAGTCCCATATCCGTCGTCAACCGAAGAAACTCCTTGCGCGATGTCGCCGGAAAAAACCGAGTCCTTGATCGCGATCTTGGAACTGTTCTTGATTTCGAAAGCCATATGGCTTGTCGCTTCACCGTTGAATTTGTAGTCAAACATCACATCTTCGAATGTAATATTCGACACACCATCTAGTCTCATTTTCGAAATGGTAGCAGGCACATTGGGGTCCAGCGACTTTATCGAAACATTCGACCCATATTGGATGTTCTTCAAATTCAACGTGCCATAGTCGCCTGCCGCCAGAAGGATCGTTTCGCCTCCTGTTGCTTGCGACAGCGCCTGATTCAACTCGGCCGCAGAGGTAACCGTGATCGTTTTTGACATTCTACACCTTTGGTTTCAGAAGCGCCTTTACAGCGCAGTAGACCCCGCTCGAGAGGGCCATAGGGAACAGTCGCTTTGCGGCGACAGCGTGGCCAAAAACGGAAATATTCAGAGATTTTTGCCTGCGTGTGGACAATATTGCTCGACTGCCTTCCGTTTCCGGGAAAACTTGAACTCGATACCCGGACATTTTTTTCTTGCGTCCAGCTTTGAGGGCGAGAAACGCGATGCGCAACATCCAGGCTTGAGCCCCCTTTTTTTCAGGCATATCCCCGCGTATCCCCGATAGGTCATCGGCAGCAAATCGCCCGTTGACGCTTGGGCAGCAATTCCGAAGCGGGTTTGGAATGCCCGTTTCCGGCCGGCAAACATGACGACGTGGACAAGACTTTCCCCGGATCGTAGAATCGGGCCCGTCACGAAAGGGATGAAGAGCGGCCGCCACATGCGAAGCAAACACAACCCAGTCGGCCTTCTGGCTTGCACCGCAGTCCTCCTCTTGGCCTTGTCGACGCAACTGTCCGCCGCTCCGGCTTGTTCAGGCAACAAAATCACGACGACCGCTGCCGGGGCCGGCCAGGGGCAGGTCATCCGCAACGCCGCCGAACTGTCCGCCGCTCTCAGGAAAGCCCGCGGAGGCGAAACCTTGGCATTGGCGGGCGGAAACTATGGGACCTTGAAAATCCGTGCGACCTTCGGGAAATCAGTTACGATTCGGTCAGCTAATCCCAAGTCACCGGCCTGTTTTTCAAAGCTGCATCTGAGTGGTGTCCGGAACATAGTCCTCGACGGGTTGGTATTCGACTACGCTTTTACGCAAGGCGACAAGGACTCCTTCAGTCCGTTCATAATAAAGGCCAGTAGCGACGTAACTATTGCCAATTCGGTGTTCGATGGTGATTATAACGCCGGCGTTGGGCACGGACGTGGCTTGCGGATCACAGACAGCGCATCCGTAAGCATCCTGAATAGTACTTTCCGGAAATGGTGGAAGGCTATTACGGGTGGAAATACCTCCAACCTCATCTTACGCGGCAACAACATCTATGATGTTCGGTCGGATGGAATGGCATTCGGAGGTATCTCGGGTTTGGTGGTTGAAGCCAACCGTCTACACAATTTCCGCGGCGTTCAAGGACGAGATCACAGAGACATGCTTCAGATCATGCGTAGTTCTGGATTGCGCAGCACTGATGTCGTGATTCGGGATAACATCTTCGACATCGGGCGTGGGGATTACACCCAGACTATTTTTATGGGGAGTAGCGGTAAGAACATGAATGACCCAAATATGCGGCACCAGAATGTCGCGATTGAAAACAACGTCATCTACAATGCGCATGTTCACGGCATCTCTGTAGATGGTGTTGATAACCTTTCGATCAGAAGAAATACGATCATCCGGGTGCGCCGAGCCGAAGGTGGAAATGTCTCAATCCCACGCATCAACGTCCTGTCGTCAAAGTATGTCGTTATCGAAAAAAACGTCGTCAGTAGCATAGGTGGGTTCGAAAACCAGCGGGACTGGGTCGTTATCGAAAATGCGTTTGTTCAGGATGAATCGCCATCTGCTCAAGGCTACTACGATCGCGAGTTCATCTACTACGCGACCGGTCCGAAAAATGGTTATTTTGAGTATGGTGTGCGTCCCGGTGGCCGGATTCACCGTCTCGACGCTGGATCGACACTTGTTCGCAACTACCCGTCGTCTCGCAGGTAGACGCCTATTGGTTTCCTGGGCTGCGGATCAGAGGACTGGCTGAGACATTTTGACAAAAGGCAGAATGTGTTTTCTCGATGGTTCCAAGTCAATAACTGGCAATTGGCAAGATGACTTCAAACCTCAAAGACAAACGCCAGTTCTTCAGGTTCCTGAGCATCAACATTCTGGGCACCGTCGCTGATTTCCTGCTTGCGGTTCTGTTGGTCGCGGCCTTGTCCTCGCCTCCGGTTTTCGCCGCGACATTCGGGTTCGTCGTCGGTTCCGCCGTGAACTACTGCGGGCACAACATCTTCAGCTATGAACATACCAGCCGGCACACCATTTCAGTCCGGGGGTTTGCCAAATACCTTTTGGCGGTGCTGTTTTCGCTGGTGGTCCGGCTCGCCGTTGTGGCGGGGTTGGGATTCGCGACGGACCTGCCGTTCTGGCTCATCCTGCTCGTGGCGATCGGCGCCTCTTTCGTCGCCAGCTACGTCATCTCGACCATCTGGGTTTTCCGCAAGCCCGGCTGAGTGTCGATATAGAGCTCGTACCACATAACATAGTTCAAGAGCCCCCAAAGCGGCCGGCCGTTGTCGCGGCGGCCGTTCAGGTGGTCATCGATCAAGCGCTGGATCGCCTGCGGGCGGAACAGGCCGATCCTCGCGATGTTGTCGGGTCCTAGATAGCGCATCATCAGGTCCTTCAACTCTCTCTTGAGCCAGCGCGAATAAGGCATTTCCAGCCCGACCTTCTTCTTGTTGAGGATGCTCTCGGGCAGATCATTCTCCATCGCCCGGCGCATCAGGTGCTTCTTGCGCCGGTTCTTCATCTTCAGATGCGGCGGCACCGTGGCGAGAAACGCGGTCAGTTCCGGGTCTGTGAAAGGCACCCGCGCCTCCAGGGAATGCGCCATCGTCATCCGGTCATTCTTGATCATCAGATCGTCGGGCAGAAAGATCGTCGAATCGATGTACATCAGCCGCGACAGAATCTCGTCGGCGCCGCAATGGTCGAAGGCGGCGCTGAAATGGCGCACAGACGGCTGCAGCGCGGCCACATTCGCCAGGCCTTCTGCGTAAAGGTCGAATTTCTCGGCCTCGCCCAGCACGATCCGCCACCACAGATGCGCCTCTGCGGGCGGCAGGTCCAAGCCGCCGAGGAACCGTTTCGCCTTGAACTCGAAACTCAGCTTCTTGTCCGACACGGGAAGCAGGTTCACCAAGGGCCTCACGACGCCGTTGCGGATGAAGCCGGGGATCTTTCGGGCCTGACTGTAGACGTTGTAAGCGGCGTGAGTGTCGTAGCCTGCGAAGGCTTCGTCGCCACCTTCGCCGGACAGGACCACCACGACCTCGTCCTTGGCCAGTTCGCTCACGAAATAGGTCGGAATGGCCGAGCCGTCACCATATGGCTCGTCCGTGAAGCTGAGGTATTTCGGCAGCATGCCCCGCACCATATCCGCGGTGACCGTCACCTCGCGATGCACGGTGTTGAACTTGTCCGCCACGATCCTGGCATAAGGCAGTTCATTGAAGCTTTGGTCCTCGAAACCTACGGAGTAGGTATGGACCGGCTCGTCCACGTGCTTGTGCATCAGCGCCACGAGCGTGCTGGAATCAAGGCCGCCGGACAGAAATACGCCGATCGGAACATCGGCTATCAGGCGCCGTTGCAGCGCCTTGTCCATCAACTCGTACGAACGCGCTACCGCGTGCTCTTCGGCCATTGCGGCATCGGCGCGGAAGTGCAGGTCCCAATAGCGCTTGATCGAGATCTCACCGCCTGCGGTGACGGTCATGTGATGGCCCGGCGGCACCTCCAGAATCCCCTCAAAGGCGGTTTGGGTGCCGGGGATGTAGTTGAAGGTCAGGAAATCGTGCAGCGCCTGAAGCGAAGGTTTGCGCTCAACCCGCTCGTCGGCAATGATCGCCTTGATTTCCGAACCGAACCGGAAATATGCCTCATCGGACTGATAGAAGAAGGGCTTGATCCCATACCGGTCCCGTACCAGGTGCAGTTCCCGGCTGCGCGAGTCCCAGATCGCGAACGCAAACATTCCGTTCAGCTCGGCCACCATGTCCAGTCCCATCTCTTCGTAGAGGTGGATCAGCACTTCGGTATCCGTGCGCGACTTGAAGATATGACCGCGTTCTTCCAGCCGATGCTTTTTCTTGAGTTCCTGGAAGTTGTAGATCTCGCCGTTGAAGACGATCACCTCGGTGCCGTCCTCGTTCGTCATCGGCTGATGCCCGGCATAGGACAGGTCGATCACCGACAGCCGCCGGAAACCCAGCGCGACATGATCGTCCGACCAGGTGCCATCGTCGTTCGGCCCGCGATGGGCAAGGGTCGCCGCCATTCTGGCCGCCAACCCCTCGTCGGGAGCTTCCGACGAAGGGTCTATCCGCAGGATCCCGCAAATTCCGCACATGCTATTCGCTTCCTTTCGAGACTAAGCGACCAGTGCCGGCACGGGCGCCCCTGTCGATGTTCTCCCGGCACACGACAACGTCTCCGCCGCCCAGCGAGCCATGGAACCGGTCGACGACAGTGAAATCCTTGTCGATCCGGGCAAGGATCTCGGGGTACGTGGTCTTGGCATGTACCGGCATGGTGTAGATCAGCCAGGTTCTGCCGGTTTCCGAGCCCAAACGCTCCAGTTCCTCCACGGTCTCGATCGTAGGCCACTCCTTGCCGTAGTAGGCGTTGAACGGGAAGCCGGCGATGCCAACTGTAAGAACAGTGTCGCCTGGCTGCGTTTCCCGCTCGATCAATTCAATCGCCGCGGCATAGTTCTGTTTCGGCAGGTAGACGTGACGCAGGGACAGGACCGAGGCCGACACGATGCCGGCGCACAGCAATGCAGGCAGCCAGCCGGCGGCCGATGCAGGCAACGGAAGGAAACGTTCGAGGAAACGGCCTGTCACGGTCGCGCCGCGGATCACGATGATGATGGCGAACCCGAAGGCGAAAAAGAAGAACCGCGGGAACAGCGTGTACCCGATGCTCGTCATGACGGTGAACCCGACCACCACCGGGATCAGGAACAACGACGCGACCGCCGGCCTTTTGCGGATGAAATCCAGCAGACCGATGGCAAAGACCGCTCCCGCCACAAGCACGACGCCGCCGCTGGCAAAGCCGATCCGAAGGCTGCTGACGAGTTCGGCGAACGCCCAGAGCGGATTGGTCCACTCATTGTCCCTTCCCTGGAGGCCGGAGTTCAGCAGCGCTCCACCGACCATGCTTGGCAAGACCAGCGCATAGGCTTGAAAGGTCAGCAGACCCACGGGAATGAAACCGCAGAACAGCCCGTTCCACGGACACGGAGCCCGCTGGGCGGTCCGGCCGAAAAGGGTCGCGCCCCAGATCATGAACTGCGCCAGGGCCATCAGGCCCATGGTCGGATGCGTGAAAGCCCCCAGAACGACGGCAAGGCAGTAGAGCCCCCATTTGCGCGGGCTACCGTGACGGATGGCGTCCAGCAGCCAGGCGCTTGAAAGAATCGAGAAGAACAGCAGCGCGGTGTAGCCCCGCGCGTTCTGGCTGAACCAGATATGATGATAGGAAAAGGTCAACAGCGCCGCGGCAAACAGGCTTTCGTTCGTCCCGCTGACCCGCCGTGCAAGGTAATAGAGCGCGGCGACGCCACCGATGCCGAAAAGCACCGCAGGCAGCCTGAATGCCCAGACGCTGTCGCCGAAGACCGACAGGGACAGCCGCGCGAGGACCGAGAACAGAACGTGGTTGTTGGCGTCGTGATAGGTGCTGACGATCTGACCCACGGTCATCGGCATGTAGTAGACCGATGTCAGCATCTCGTCATACCAGATCCCGACATCGAGATCGTGGAGCCGAAGCGCCGTCGCGCAGACCAGCAATGCAATGAAAATCGCGGTCTGGACAGGGCTTGCCTCAGAAATCTCTGGGCGGATGTGAACCGGAGGCTGACGGACCGGCAACAACCGCAGCGCCAGAAGATACGCCCCGAATGTCACCAGACCGGCCTTGAAAAGCCAAGCGCCCTGGACAAGGGCCGGTTCACCGACGGCACCACTGCCGCGCAGTCCCTGGACCAGTGCGCTGCTGGGAAGAACCAGCCCCACCGCGAGCAGGATCAATCCGGCGATGATGTTGAAAGACAGCCCGTTCATCTAACCACTTAACTCAATACCAAAGGCATTCTGCATGTTTCCATGCCGTCTGACAATTGAATGAACCTGTGCCGCTGCCAAGCTGTATCTTTGCGGCCTGCGATGCAGGAGGGCCGTCAGTTGCCAATTTGCGGTTGCGGATGTTCGTCCCGCTTGGGTTATGAATACCTGTCAAAGGCAACAGCTGATCGGCAATAGCCAGACGTGTCATCCTTGCAAGTTCGCCCACTTGGTCTGTCCGGTCAATCTCAGGAAGTCTGACAAGACGATCACCAAATACGGTGAATCGAAACCAGTCCGCGCGGTCAAAGTGCCGGCAAGAGACGCTGACCTCCGGTTGCTTCCGAGGGGCTGTACGGCGCCGTTCAGCTTCCGGAAGCGAAAAAGGTCGGATTTTGATTGAAGTATTGGTCGGAGTGAGAGGATTCGAACCTCCGGCCCCTGCCTCCCGAAGACAGTGCTCTACCAGGCTGAGCTACACTCCGACCGTGGCGGGTGATCTATACCCGTGAAATCGGATGCGCAAGGGGGATTCTGCCGTGCCATTGTGGATTCCGGCGACACGGAAATGCGTGGATCGGATCGGATCGGATCGCTGCCCATGTGTACACCCCTGCCGCTTCACGCCAGAGGGGGCGTCCGATAAAGCCGGATCTTGGTGCCGCCGTGATCGACCACCGGCCCCGGCGGCAGCAGAGGCAGCCGGGTTGCGCGCGCCAGACCCTGGCCGCTGGTGACGATGCCGACCCGCCAGCCGGAAAAGCGCTCCAGCAACACTTTGCCGAGCGACCCGTAGAGCGAACGCAGCCGTTTTTCGTCGCCTATTCGGCCGCCATAGGGCGGGTTGACGATCACGAGGCCCGGCGGGCCGTCGGGCGCCTTCAGGTCGCTGACGGCCCGATGCTGAAAGCGGGTGATCCCGTCGACACCGGCGCGGGCGGCGTTGGCGCGGCTGGCTTCGATCGCGCCATCGTTGCGGTCCGAGCCGTGAAACAGGATGCCTGTTTCGGTCGCGGTGCCGGAATCCCGCATGTCTTGCCACACCGACGCGTCGAATGTCGCGAGCTGTTCGAAGGCAAAGCTGCGCGTGCGTCCGGGATCCAGTCCCATCGCGATCTCGGCGGCTTCGATCACGAATGTGCCAGAGCCGCACATGGGGTCCAGTACCGGTTCGGATCCGTCGAACCCGCAATCGCGCAGGAACATGGCGGCCATGGTCTCGCGCATGGGGGCCTTGGCGACGGCCTCCTTGTGGCCGCGCTTGTGCAGTGGCTCGCCGGACGTATCCACAGAAAAAGTGCACAGATCTTTTTCGATCCGCAGCAGGACGCGCAATCCGGCCTCCGGCGAAACCGGCGCGCCCAGTGTTTCCGCAATCGCGGTCTCGACCCGCTGCTTCGCGGCGCCGGCATGATAGATGCGCGACTTGCGGCTGGTCGCCTCTACCTTGATGGGCACATCCGCGCGCAGCACGTCCCCCCAGGGGAATTTCCGCGCGCGCTTGTCCAGTTGCGCCAGATGCACGGCAGGGAACGAGCCGATGCGCACCAGAACCTTGTTCGCGCCGCGCAGCTGCAGGTTGGCGCGCCAGACCTCGGCCCAGTTGCCGCGGCAGCTCACGCCGCCGGGGATGACGCGCGCGCCGGCAAAACCCTTTTCGGCCGTTTCGGCACAAAGCGGGTTTTCAAGGCCGGGCGTGGCGACCAGAAAGATGTCCAGATCGTCGGATTTGCTCATGCCGGCTGCATATACTGGCTGCCGCGAATGTGCGACATGCAAATTCATAGGCGGCATCATTGGCGCCGATTGCGTCAATTTCGCCCAAATCCGGGCTTTGGCGCCTGTTTGAGCGGTAACAGGTTTGCCTTCGGTAACGTCCCCGCGTAAACGGTGCCCTGACCGAGGCCGGTTTCGCGGATTCACACCTGTTTCCTGCGCATCCGCTGGGCCAAGGTCATCCGGTAGGGACTAGCTGGCACGGGAACTGGGCTCGGAAGAACGAAGCGACATGCAGACTTTCAAACTGAAAAAGGGGCTGGACCTGCCTGTCGAGGGCGCGCCCGAACAAAAGATCCACCCAGGGCCGGAATTCTCGACGGTTGCCGTGCTTGGCCCCGATTATGTCGGACTGAAGCCGCGGATGCTGGTTCAGGAAGGCGACGATGTGCAACGCGGCACTCCGCTTTTCTGCCACAAGGATGCACCCGACGTGATGATGGTCGCGCCGCTGGGCGGCAAGGTCGTCGCGATCAACCGCGGTGCGCGCCGGGTTCTGCAAAGCGTGGTGATCGAAGTCGCGGATGCCAACGATGCGGGCGTCGATTTTTCGGGCGTGGGCGACGGCGAGACGGCTGAAGGCGTGACCGCCAAACTGTGCGCCGCCGGCTTGTGGACGGCGTTCCGCACGCGGCCCTATTCCAAGATGCCTCTGCCCGGCACCGCCCCGGCCGCGATCTTCGTGACCGCGATGGACAGCGAACCGCTGTCGGCGGATGCAGCCCTGATCATCGCGGACGCAGGCGACGCCTTCGCCGCCGGGCTGAGCGCGGTATCGAAACTGACCGAAGGCAAGACTTATCTGTGCCACAAGGACGGCGACAGCATCCCGGGCGGCGATCTGCCCGGCGTGGAAGCCGCGTCATTTTCCGGCCCGCATCCCGCTGGCCTGGCCGGTACGCATATTCATTTCCTTGCGCCGCCCAAGGCAGATACGCAGGTCTGGACCATCGGGTATCAGGACGTGATCGCCATCGGCCGCCTGATGCAGACGGGTCACCTGGATCCCAACATCGTCGTTGCGCTGTCCGGTCCCGCCGCGCGTCAGCCGCGGCTGATCCGCACCGTCATGGGTGCTTCGACCGAGGATCTGACCCGCGACGAGATCAACGCGGACGGACCCGTCCGGGTCATTTCGGGTTCGATCCTGTCGGGCCGCCATGCCGACGGGCCGGTCGCCTATCTCGGCCGGTTCGCCCGCCAGGTTTCCATCATCCGCGAGGATCGCGAACAGATCCCGATGGGCTGGATCCGACCGATGCCCTCGAAATACGCGGTGCAGCCGGTGCTGGGCTCGGCCTTCGCCAAGAAACTCTACGCCTTCACCAGCAACCTCAATGGCGGTCGCCGCGCGATGGTGCCCACCGGCACGTTCGAAGAGTTGATGCCGCAGGACTATCTGCCGACGCAATTGCTGCGGGCGCTGCTGGTGATGGATACCGACACGGCGCAGGCGCTTGGCGCGCTGGAACTGGACGAAGAGGATCTGGGCCTTGTCGGCTTTGCCTGTCCCGCCAAGTATGAATACGGGCTGGCGCTGCGCGACTGCCTTGCAAAGATTGAGAAGGAGGGCTGAGCCGGATGGGTTTGCGCAGCTTCTTTGACCGGATCGAGCCGAACTTCACCAAGGGCGGCAAGTACGAGAAACTCTTTCCCGTCTACGAGATGGTCGAGAGCTTCATCTACACACCGAAAACCGTAACCACCGTCGCGCCTCATGCCCGTTCCTTCGTGGATATGAAGCGGATCATGACCTATGTCGTGATCGCGACGATCCCCTGCATCCTGTGGGGAATGTGGAACACCGGCTACCAGGCCAATTCCGCGCTTGCCGTGATGGGTTCCGAGGCCGCGACCGGCTGGCGCATCGCCATCCTGCAGGCGTTTGGCATCTCGCTGGACCCGGCAAGCGCCTTTGGCAACGTCATGCACGGGCTGCTGTATTTCCTGCCGATCTACATCACGACACTCGTCGCCGGCGGCATTTTCGAAGTGATCTTCGCCACTGTGCGCGGGCATGAGGTGAACGAGGGGTTCCTCGTCACGTCGATGCTCTATACGCTGATCCTTCCTGCCACCACGCCCCTTTGGCAGGTTGCGCTGGGCATCATCTTCGGGGTGGTGATCGGCAAGGAGGTCTTTGGCGGCACCGGCAAGAACTTCCTCAATCCTGCGCTGGTCGGCCGGGCGTTTCTGTATTTCGCCTATCCCGCCGCCATGTCGGGCGATGCGGTCTGGACCCCGGTGGACGGGTTTTCCGGCGCGACCGCCCTGGCGGTGTCGGCGGCGGACGGCTATCAGGCGCTGGCGGCCGAAGGCATCACCTGGTGGAACGCGTTCTACGGCACCATTCAGGGCAGTTTCGGCGAAACCTCGACCCTGGCCTGCATCATCGGCCTGGCCTTCCTGCTGCTTACCAAGATCGCCAACTATCGCCTGATCGTCGGCTGCCTGGCCGGCACCATCGCCTTCACTTGGCTTCTGAACCTGATCGGGTCGGACACCAACCCGATGTTCGCGATGCCTTGGTACTGGCACGTGGTGCTGGGCGGCTACGCCTTCGGCCTCGCCTTCATGGTCACCGAGCCGGTTTCGGCCAGCCATACCAACATGGGCCGCTACGTCTATGGCGCGCTGATCGGCGTCATGGTGGTGCTGATCCGTGTGGTCAACCCGGCCTTCCCCGAAGGCATGATGCTGGCCATCCTGTTCGGCAACGTCTTTGCGCCGCTGATCGACTATTTCGTCGTGCAAGCGAACATCAAACGGAGGGCGCGTCGCCATGTCTGACACGCAAACCCCTGAACCAAAGGGCGCGATCGCCCGGTTTCTGGCGGCATCCCCCGACTCGGTCGGCAAGACGATCTTCATCGCGGTGGCGGTGTGTCTCGTGGCCTCGATGATCGTCTCGACCGCGGCGGTCAGCCTTCGCCCGGTGCAGGAGGCCAACAAGCTAAAGGACAAGCAGGTGAACGTCCTGCAGGTGGCGGGCGTCTACGAGCCCGGCATCGATGTCAGCGAGGCATTCGCCGCGTTCGAGCCGCATGTGCTGGACCTCGAGACCGGCGAATTCGTCGATGACCGGTTCGATCCCGAAACCTTCGATGATCTGGCCGCCGCCAGCGATCCCGAACTGAGCGTCGCGCTCGACGACGATCCCGCGGGCATCGGTCGCAAGGCCAAATACCGCGTGATCTACCTGCTGCGGGACGAAGGCGGGGCACTGGACAAGGTGATCCTGCCGCTGCACGGCTATGGGCTGTGGTCCACGCTGTACGGCTTTATCGCGCTGGAAAACAATGGCAACGACATCTTCGGCCTGCAATTCTACCAGCACGGCGAAACGCCCGGCCTCGGCGCCGAGGTCGACAATCCGCGCTGGAAGGCGCTGTGGAACGGCAAGAAGCTGCGGGATGACACGGGCGAATTGCAGATCACCGTGTCCAAGACGCAACCCGCCGCCGGGCCGGAATTCTACGTCGATGCGCTGGCCGGGGCCACGTTGACGACCGTCGGCGTGGACAACCTTGTGAAATTCTGGATGGGCGATGCGGGCTACGGCCCCTTCCTGGCCAAACTGCAAGCGGGAGAGATCTGATGGCCCAGACTAGGAAAGAACTGCTGGTCGATCCGCTGGTCGACAACAATCCGATCACCCTGCAGGTGCTGGGCATCTGTTCGGCGCTGGCGGTGACCTCGTCGCTGCAGGTCTCGATGGTGATGGCGCTGGCGGTGATCTTCGTGACCGCTTTTTCGTCGATGTTCATCTCGATGCTGCGCAACCAGATCCCCGGCTCGATCCGGATCATCGTGCAGATGGTGATCATCGCCTCGCTGGTGATCCTGGTGGACCAGATCCTCAAGGCCTACGCCTTCCAGATATCCAAGACGCTGTCGGTCTTCGTCGGCCTGATCATCACCAACTGCATCGTGATGGGCCGGGCCGAGGCTTTCGCGATGAAGAACCCGCCGGTGGCGTCCTTCATCGACGGGCTGGGCAACGGCACGGGGTATGGCCTGATCCTGATGCTCGTGGGTGTCATCCGCGAATTGTTCGGATCGGGCTCGCTGTTCGGCTTGACGATCCTGCAAACGGTCAACAACGGCGGCTGGTACGTCCCGAACGGGCTGCTTCTGCTGCCGCCTTCGGCCTTTTTCGTGATCGGCCTGCTGATCTGGGCCTTCCGGACGTGGAAACCGAACCAGGTCGAAGAACGCGAATTCAAGATCCAGTCGGTGGAGGCGCACTGATGGAAGGGCTCCTTTCTCTGGCCGTCAAGGCGGTCTTCGTCGAGAACCTGGCGCTCAGCTTCTTTCTCGGCATGTGCACCTTCATCGCGGTGTCGAAGAAGATCTCGACCGCGCTGGGCCTGGGCATCTCGGTCATGCTCGTACAGGCGATCACGGTTCCCACCAACAACCTGCTGCTGTCCTACCTGCTGAAACCGGGTGCGCTGGCCTGGGCGGGCTTTCCGGACGTGGATCTGACCTTTCTCGGGCTGATTTCCTATATCGGCGTGATCGCCGCGATGGTGCAGATCCTCGAGATGATCCTCGATAAGTATTTCCCGCCGCTCTACAACGCGCTGGGGATCTTCCTGCCGCTGATCACCGTGAACTGCGCCATTCTCGGCGGATCGCTGTTCATGGTGGAGCGCGACTACAACTTTGCCGAGGCGGCGACATACGGTCTGTCGTCTGGCTTTGGCTGGGCGCTGGCGATCACCGCGATGGCCGGTGTGCGCGAGAAGCTGAAATACTCGGACGTGCCGGACGGGCTGCAGGGTCTTGGCATCACCTTCATCACCGCGGGACTGATGGCAATGGCCTTCATGTCCTTCTCGGGCGTCAAACTGTAACGGAGAGCGCGGAGACATGGAAACTTTCACGCTCGGCGTAGTCCTCTTTACCCTGATCGTTCTGGCGCTGGTGGCACTCATCATGGCGGCCCGTTCGCGTCTGGTTTCGACAGGCAACGTCAACATCACCATCAACGGCGAAAAAACCATCGCGGTTCCGGCGGGCGGCAAGCTGCTGCAGACGCTGGCGGCCGAGAAGCTGTTCGTTCCCTCGGCCTGCGGCGGCGGCGGAACCTGCGCGCAATGCCGGGTCAGGGTGATGTCGGGCGGCGGATCGATCCTGCCGACAGAGGAAAGCCACATCACCAAGCGCGAGGCCGCCTGCGGCGACCGTCTATCCTGCCAGGTCGCGGTCAAGCAGGACATGGAGATCGAGGTTCCCGAAGAGGTTTTCGGCGTCAAGAAATGGGAATGCACCGTCCGCTCGAACGAGAATGTTGCGACCTTCATCAAGGCGCTCGTGCTGGACCTGCCCGAGGGCGAGAACGTCAATTTCCGCGCCGGCGGCTACATCCAGATCGCGGCGCCGCCGCATCAGCTGTCCTATACCGACTTCGACATCGAAGATGAGTATCGCGAGGATTGGGACAAGTTCAACCTGTGGCAGTACAAGTCCACGGTAACCGAGCCGATCGAACGCGCCTATTCCATGGCGAACTACCCCGAGGAACGGGGCATGATCATGCTCAACGTCCGGGTGGCTTCGCCGCCGCCGGGCGCGGACGGTATTCCTCCGGGTCAGATGTCGTCCTACATCTTCAATCTCAAGCCGGGCGACAAGGTCACGATCTCGGGCCCGTTCGGCGAGTTCTTCGCCCGCGACACCGACAAGGAGATGGTGTTCATCGGCGGTGGCGCCGGCATGGCGCCGATGCGGTCGCACATCTTCGATCAGCTCAAGCGGCTCAAGACCAAGCGCAAGATCAGCTTCTGGTACGGCGCCCGGTCGAAGCGCGAGATGTTCTTCGTCGAGGATTTCGACATGCTAGCCGCCGAAAACGAGAACTTCGAGTGGCACGTGGCGCTCAGCGACCCGCAGCCGGGCGACGATTGGGATGGCTACACGGGCTTCATCCACAACGTGCTCTTCGAGGAATATCTCAAGAACCACCCCGCGCCCGAGGACTGCGAGTTCTACATGTGCGGCCCGCCGATCATGAACCAGTCGGTCATCAACATGCTGCTGGAATTGGGCGTGGACCGCGAAGACATCATGCTCGACGATTTCGGCGGGTAGGAAACGAAAAACCGGCGCAAAACGCGCCGGTTTTCAATTTCCCAAGACCTCGCGTTTTTATGGCACGGCTGAAATGCCGCGCTCGGAAGACGCGAGTTTTCCACCCAAGGCCATTGGACGCGGCCTAGCACTTGTGCGGATTTTCCTCGCAGTAGATCACGTTGGCGGCCGCACCAACCGCCGCACCTGCGACGATGTTTGTATCCAGGATGGCGGATCCGGCGGCGCCTGCGCCTGCGCCGTAGAGAATCTGTTCACCGGTGGTATCACCGCAGCCGGACACCCAAACAACCAGCAGGAAAACGGCCAGAATGGATTTCAAGGGCATGTTTTTCCTCCTCTTCCTTCAAAGCTAGTGCAGATGTCCGCACGGGCCACACCGATCCGCCGGTCATGGTCAATTGCCCGCTGAACGCCCGCAATCGTGACCCGGTGTGATGACGGTCCGTTTCGAGAGGCGAACGGCTTCTGTCGCTCTTCGCGGGCTATTTGCCGTGATAGTCCCGGAACCACTCAACGAAACGCGCTATGCCATTCCTGACGTCGGTCTGCGGGCGGTAGCCGGTCAGGCGCTGCAACAGGCCGGTATCGGCCCATGTCGCGTGGAGATCGCCTTTTTGCATCGGCATGTAGTTGCGGATCGCCTTCTTGCCGAGCGCCTCTTCGATCGCCTCGACGAAATCCAGCAACATCACCTTGTCCGCATTGCCGATGTTCACGATGCGGAACGGCGCGACGTGCGATAGGCTGTCGTCCTCTTCTATCTCTTCGCTGCTGCCCGGGCGGACTGGAACCGCGTCCATCAGCAGCCGGATACCGCGGACCAGATCATCCACATAGGTAAAGTCGCGGTACATCTCGCCGTTGTTGTAGATGTCGATCGGCCGGTCATCCAGAATGGCGTCGACGAATTTATATAGCGCCAGATCCGGCCGTCCCCAGGGGCCGTAGACCGTGAAGAACCGGAACATGGTCGTCGGCAGGTTCCACAGGTGGGCGTAGGAATGGCCCATCGCCTCGTTCGCCTTCTTGGTGGCGGCATAGATGGTGAGCTGCGTGTCGGCCTTGTCGGTCTCGGCAAATGGCATGTCCTCGTTCGCGCCGTAGACAGATGAGGTCGAAGCCATCAGCAAATGCTCCACCGCGTGCTGGCGTGCCACCTCCATCACGTTGAACGTGCCGACGACGTTCGAGTCGATGTAGCTTCGCGGTTGTTCCAGGCTGTATCGCACCCCTGCCTGTGCGGCGAGATGAACGATGACATCCGGTTGAAACGCGTCCGCTGCCTGCGACAGCCGCTCGTAGTTTTCCAGCAGGTCTTCGGTTGCCGAGAACCCCGGCGACTGCAACAGCATCTGGTGCCGCCGGCGTTTCAGGTCGACGTCGTAATAGTCCGTCATTCCGTCATAGCCGTGGACGCGAAACCCCTCGGCCACCAGCAGTTTGGCAAGGTGAAAACCGATGAAGCCGGCGGTTCCGGTAATCAGCACTTTTTTCATGTCGTTCCTCGCAACGGGCACCCGCGCGTTCAAAGCGGAAAGATCTGCCAAGGTCAATGACTTGGGCAGGCAGAAGTTCCGATCCGGCCGTCAGTTGTTACCGCCGAAAATGTTCCTCAGCAGCTTTTCGACCTCTTGGCCGAAGCTGCCCCCGCCCTTCTTGTTCTGCCTGGGCTGCGCGGTCAATGTCGGTTCCTTCGGGGCCTGCATTGGCAAGGGACTGGGGGTCATGCCCTCGGTCACGCGGATCATGGTTTCGTGCCAGATCTCGGCCGGCAAACCGCCGCCAGTGACGCCCGAGAGCGGCGTGTTGTCGTCATACCCAAGCCATACCCCGGCCACGTAATCGGCAGTGAAGCCGATGAACCAGGCATCGCGGGCCGCCTGCGTCGTGCCGGTCTTGCCGGCCACCTGCCAGCCCGGCAGCGCCGCGCGCTTGCCCGAGCCTTCGGACACCACCTTTTCCATCATCCATATCAATTGCTGCGCCGCATCGGTCCGGATCACCCGTTCGCCGATGCCGGTGCTGGTCGCCATCAGCGGCTCGTCGTCGCCCAGAAGCTTGAGTTCCGTCAGCCCGTAAGGCTCGACCGACGAGCCGCCATTCAGGATCCCGGCATAGGCGCCGGTCATTTCGATCAGCGTGCTTTCGGACACGCCCAGAGCAAGGGCAGGACCCGAGGCCAGATCGCTTTCGATGCCGAATCCGCTCGCCACGGTGCGCACGTTGTCGAGCCCGGCGATATTGGCCACCTTCACCGCTGGTACGTTGAGCGAATCGCGCAGCGCCCGCGTCAGCGTCACCCGGCCGAAATGCTTGTTGGTGTAGTTTTTCGGGCACCATTGTCCGGATCCGGGAATGTTCTCGCAATACGGCTCGTCGATCACCGTATCCAGCGACGAATACCCCAGTTCCAGAGCGGTCGCGTAGACGAACGGCTTGAACGAGGAACCGGTCTGACGCAGCGCCTGCGTCGCCCGGTTGAACGCGCCGGACACGCGGGTCTTGCGCCCGCCGACCATGGCCCGCACCGCGCCGTCCGCCGACATCACCACGATGGCTGCCTGCGCCTTGGAATCGGGTTTGACCTTTTCCAGGAAGATGAATTTCATCGCCTCTTCGGCGGCGGTCTGTATCCGCTGATCCAGGGTGGTGCGGATCACCACATCCTCGGTCGTGTTGCGGGTAAAGAATTCCGGACCGCTGGCCATGACCCAGTCCGCGAAATACCCGCCCGCGCGCGCGGCGGCGGCTTCGGACAGTTCGGCCGGTTCGGTGCGCGCCCGTTGCGCCTGATTGGCCGAAAGGTAGCCCTGTTCCTCCATCAGGCCGATGACGACATCTGCCCGGCCTTGCGAACGCTCCAGATCGTTTGTCGGCGCGTACCGCGTCGGGGCCACCAGCAGGCCGGCCAGCATCGCCGCCTCGGCGGGCGAAACCTCGGCCGCGGACTTGCCGAAATAGCGCTGGCTGGCCGCTTCGAAGCCGCGGGCGCCAGCACCCAGGAAGGCGCGGTTTAGATAGATCGTCAGGATCTCGTCCTTGGAGTATTTGACCTCCATGGCCATCGCGTAGATGGCTTCCTTGGCCTTGCGCAACAGGGAACCCCGGCGGCAATCGGATTCGTAGTCGGCCTCGGATTTCCATTGCGTCGGATCATACGGCACGCCCAGGCACAGCAGCTTCGCGGTCTGCTGCGTGATGGTCGAACCGCCATGACCAGACAGCGGCCCGCGCCCCTCGCTCAGGTTGATGCGGACGGCGCTGGCAACGCCACGCGGGCTGATGCCGAAATGGCGATAGAAGCGTTTGTCCTCGGTGGCGATCACCGCGTGTTTCAGATGCGGCGACACGGTATCGGCTGTGATCACGCCGCCGAACTGGTCGCCGCGCCAGGCGAACACCTTGCCGTCGCGGTCCAGCAGCGTCACCGATCCGCGCGCGCGGCCGTCCAGCAGAGAATCGGAATCGGGGAGAGTCGTGTAGACCGCCCCCACCGCGATCGCGACCAGAACCGCGACGACCATCCCGACGCGCCAGGTGACGCCCCAGACAAGGCGGAGCAGCCAGCCGAAGAAACGACGAACGAAGCCGAAGAACCCGCCCCCCGAACTCCGCGTTGTTCGGCGTGTAGTGCGTCGCGCGGGACGTTTCCGGGTGGTGTTCTTCGCCGCCGATTTCCGCGCCGGTTTCTTGCCCGACGTCTTTTTCCTGCCCGCAGACGGGTATCTTTTGTCCGCCACCAGAGGTGACCCGCGGCGCTTGGACTCAGTCATGCTCAACTCTGCCCGTTCCTTGCTTTTGCCGGACAATACCCTGCCCGGATGCTCATGTAGAGGTGCGAATTACCGGAATTCCGCTTCACAGACATGATTAAAATTTAATCACCGGCTGAATTTTGTGCAAAAAATGTGCGACAAGGCCGAATTTTGCCAAGTTCAACCTCGTCGAATTGTTCCTTTACGACCATTCCCGCGCTCTTTTTTCTGCAGGTGCAAACACGCCGGGTCGGCCGGCAAGGCAAAGGGGAAAGAAGTGAAACTCATCATTGCGACAATCAAGCCGTTCAAGCTCGAGGAGGTGCGCGAGGCGCTCACCCAGGCGGGCATCCGCGGCATGATGGTGACCGAGATCAAGGGATTTGGCTCGCAGTCCGGACACACGGAAATCTACCGCGGCGCAGAATATGCCGTGAATTTCGTACCCAAGATCAAGCTCGAGATCGTGGTTCCCGCAGCGATGGTCGAACAGATCATCCAGACCATCTCTTCGACCGCCAAGACGGGCAAGATCGGCGACGGCAAGATCTTCGTGCTGGACGTCGAACAAGCGATGCGCGTGCGGACCGGGGAAACCGATGAAGACGCGCTTTGAGCCCTGCCACTTCCACTCCGAGGACAAGAAAATGAACCTGATCAAAACTCTCATTCCCGCTGCCGCGGTCATCGCGCTGCCGCAAGTGGGCCTGGCCCAGGAGACCGCCGCGAGCGGGGAGACGCCCCAGCACACGCAGTACATCCTGACCTCTCTTCTGTTCCTGATGGGCGGTTTCCTGGTGTTCTGGATGGCCGCCGGTTTCGCCATGCTCGAGGCCGGTCTGGTCCGTTCCAAGAACGTCACCATGCAGCTGACCAAGAACATCGCGCTGTTTTCGCTGGCCGCCATCATGTACTGGCTGGTGGGCTTCAACCTGATGTATCCGGGCGACGGCTGGACCATCACCGGTTTCCTGGGGGCGTTCTCGCCGACCGTGCTCGAGCCTGTCGGCCTGGCCGACACGGAAACCGACCTGTCCTATGCGTCCGTCGGCTCGGACTTCTTCTTTCAGCTGATGTTCTGCGCCACGACCGCATCGATCGTGTCGGGCACCATGGCCGAGCGGGTGAAGCTCTGGCCCTTCCTGCTGTTCGTGGTCGTGCTGACCGGCATCATCTATCCTATCGAGGCCTCGTGGCAGTGGGGTGGCGGCTGGCTGTCGGAAATGGGCTTCTCCGATTTCGCCGGTTCGACGCTGGTTCATGCAGCAGGCGGCTTCGCGGCCCTCGCCGGCGCCATCGTGCTGGGTCCGCGCATCGGCAAGTTCACCAAGGACGGCAAGGTCGTTCCGATCCCCGGCTCGAATCTTGCGCTGGCCACGCTCGGCACGTTCATCCTGTGGCTCGGCTGGTTCGGCTTCAACGGCGGTTCGCAGCTGGCGATGGGCACCATCGGTGACATGGCCGATATCAGCCGCATCTTCGCCAACACCAACATGGCCGCTGCAGCGGGCGCCGTTGCCGCACTGATCCTGACCCAGGTGCGGTTCGGCAAGGTCGACCTGACCATGACGCTGAACGGCGCCCTGGCGGGTCTGGTTTCGATCACGGCCGAGCCGCTGGCCCCGTCGCTGTTCCAGTCGCTGATCATCGGCGGTATCGGCGGCGTCATCGTGGTCTTTGCCGTGCCGATGCTCGACCGGATGCGGATCGACGATGTTGTCGGCGCCATCCCGGTTCACCTGATCGCCGGTTTCTGGGGTACCTTCATCGTCGCCTGGACCAACTCGGATGCCTCCTTCGTCACCCAGATCATCGGCTTCGTCGCGATCGGTGTCTTCGTCTTCGTGGTCAGCTACGTCCTGTTCACGGTCATCAAGAGCACCGTGGGCCTGCGGGTCGGCGAAGAGGAAGAGATCAACGGCCTCGACATGGCCGAACTGGGCATGGAGGCTTATCCGGAATTCTCGAAAGGATAACCACCCTTCATATCCATCAGATTGCCCCGGCCAAGTGCCGGGGCTTTTTGCCTTGGCAGCGCAATCGGCCTAACCTGCATCCGGACAGATTGCCGAAAACGGAGCAGATCAATGGCCTGCGCACCGGACACACTGGTCGGACACAGCCTGGAATGGACGGGTACCCACCATTCCGGCACCGGCGATTTCGCAGAGTTGTCGACCCATACCGTCAGCTACGAGACCGAAACCACCTGCTACGTGACGGCGGGAGGCAAACTGGTTGGCGAGGCGCAATACACCTACAGGCGTCTGGATGACGAGATGGGCATCTGCATCTACCGTCCCAAGGTATACCAGGGCCGCCCGGACGTGGTGCTGAACGCGATGTTCGATTTCAGGAACATGAAGGACCGCGCCGTTCTGACGGCAGGCGGTGAACCGTTTGCCGTCGCGGATGGCGACATGCGCTTCGTGGATACGCCGCCGCGCCCGGGTTGAGCAGAGCGCGGCGGGACACTGTATCAGACGCCGACGTCGACGATGGCCTGTGCCAGAACCGGCACGGTGTTCGCGTTCAGGCCAGCGATGTTCAACCGGCTGTCTCCCACCATATAGATGCCATGCTCGACCCGCAGCTTCTCGACCAGTTCGGGCGCAGCGCCGAGCCGTGAGAACATGCCCCGGTGCTGGGCGATGAAGCCAAAACGGTCGGAGCCGGTCAGCCGCTGCAACTCGTCGGCCAGTTGCTGGCGCAGGCCCAGCATCGACAGCCGCACTTCCTCCAGTTCGGCGGCCCAATCGGCCCGCAGATCTTCGTCCATCAATATCGTCGTCACCACACGCGCGCCGTGATCCGGCGGAAACGAGTAGTTCTGGCGATTCAGAAAGGCCAGCGTCCCTTGGTTCAACGCGGTCTGCCCGGCGTCGGCGCTGACCGCCATCAGCAGGCCGGTGCGTTCGCGATAGACGCCGAAATTCTTCGAGCAGGACGCCGCGATCAGGCATTCCTTGACCGATGCCGCCACCAGACGGGTGGCCTGGCCGTCTTCGAGCAGGCCGTCACCGAAACCCTGATAGGCGATGTCGATCATGGCCACGAGGCCGCGTTCGTTGATGAGGTTCACCACCTCCTGCCACTGAACCATGTTCAGGTTGGCGCCGGTCGGGTTGTGGCAGCAGCCGTGCAGCAGCACGACGTCGCCGGCCTTGGCCTTCCCAAGATCCTCGATCATGCCGTCAAAATCGACGCCGCGGGTTTCGTCGTCGAAATAGCGGTAGGCGACGGTTTCGATGCCCAGGTAGTTCAGGATCGAGATGTGGTTCGGCCAGGTCGGATTCGAGACGAACACACGGGCCTCGGGATTGGCCATGCGGATCATCTCGAAGGCTTGACGGCAGGCGCCGGTGCCGCCCGGCGTCGCGACGGCAGCGACGTTCGCCCGTGGAACGGCACTGCCCAGGATCAGCGCGATCATCGCGTCCGCATATGCGGGATCACCGGCCAGGCCGGTATAGGCCTTGGTTTCCTGCTGTTCCCATATGCGGTGCTCGGCAGCCTTGACCGCGCGCATGACCGGGGTCACGCCCTCGGCGTTCTTGTAGACGCCCACGCCCAGATCGATTTTGTCTTCGCGCGGATCGTCGCGATACATCTGCATCAGCATCAGGATCTTGTCGGCGGGCTGCGCCTTGAGATTTTCGAACATCAGTTCTCTCCGGTTGCGACGGGCAGGGTCGGGAATGCACCCCATTCGGCCCAGGAGCCGTCATAAAGCGAGTGATCGGTCTTGCCCATGCGCTCGAGCGCCAGGCTGAGGATGGCTGCGGTCACGCCGGATCCGCAGGTGGTGATGGCGGGCTTGGACAGGTCGACGCCCGCAGCCTCGAAAACGGCGCGGCAGTCTTCCGGCGATTTCATCGTGCCATTCTTGTTGAGCAGGGCGCCGTACGGAACGTTGCGCGACCCCGGGATATGACCCGGCCGCAGCCCTTCGCGCGGCTCCGGCTCGGTGCCGGCAAACCTGTTGGCAGAGCGCGCGTCGATGATCTCGTGGTTGGACAGCTTTGCCGCCGCCGAAACCTGCGTGACATCGCGCAACAGGTGGTTCTGCACGCGGACGGTCATGTGGCGGTCGCGGATGACGGGCGGCAGATCCTCGATCTCGCGCTCTTCCGCCTGCCATTTGGGGAAGCCGCCGTCCAGAACGGCGACGTTCTCCTGACCCATCAGCCGGAACAGCCACCAGACACGCGCCGCCGACAGCAGCCCCGCGCCGTCATAGACGACGACCTGATGGCCGTCGCCGACCCCCATGGCCCGCAGGCGCGACATGAACTTTTCCACCGGCGGCGCCATGTGCGGCAGATCCGACCGGTGGTCGGAAATCTCGTCTATGTCAAAGAAACGCGCGCCGGGAATGTGTGCTGCGTCATATTCGGCCTTGGCGTCACGACCCTGCTGCGGCAGATACCAGGACGCATCCAGAACCCGCAGATCCGGGTCCTTGAGATGCGCGGCCAGCCAGTCGGTGGAAACAAGGGTTTTCGGATCGTCCTGCATCTAAGCCTCCCCTATGCGCGCAGGGTTTTCCCTATACGCCGGCGGATGTTGTTTCAAGAAGGGAACGGCACCGTTCCTGTCCGCAAACAAGACGAGGCCGCGCCAGGTTCAGCGGCTGCGGCGGAGCCTGAAATGCTGAAGAATGCCCACCAGGCTTATCGCGATCCAGAAGCTCTCGATCAGCATCGAGGCCAGGTTGAAGTTCTGCGTCAGCGAATAGACGATCAGGATCGATCCCACGAGGTTCACCACCGGAAAGGCCAGATCCTCGGAATTCATCCAGCGCATCTGAGTGGCGAAATATGCGATCACCACCATCAGCGCGCCCAGCGATCCGACGCCGTCGGCAAGCGTGAGGGAATCGGCAATGGTGGTCATCCGCGTTCTCCGGTCTAGATTTCCCGCCAGAAGGACTACCGAGGGCCCTTCGGGTATGCAATCCCGGCGTCGGGCGGGGTCGGATGGGGGGCAATTTGCGGCTGCGATTGCCGTCCCGTCATTGAATCGGCCCCGCTCCCTTGCTTTTGCCGCCCGAATGGTGTCCCTGTTCGAAAAACCAAGGGAAACAGCCGATGCCGATGTACCGATCCAGAACTTCGACCCACGGACGCAACATGGCGGGCGCGCGCGGATTGTGGCGCGCGACCGGCATGACGGACGATGATTTCGGCAAGCCGATCATCGCCATCGTCAATTCCTTCACCCAGTTCGTGCCGGGCCACGTCCATCTCAAGGATCTGGGCCAGATGGTCGCGCGCGAGGTCGAGGCGGCGGGCGGCGTCGCCAAGGAGTTCAACACCATCGCGGTGGATGACGGCATCGCCATGGGCCATGACGGAATGCTCTACTCCCTGCCTTCGCGCGAGATCATCGCGGATTCGGTGGAATACATGGTCAACGCCCATTGCGCCGACGCCATGGTCTGCATCTCGAACTGCGACAAGATCACGCCCGGCATGCTGATGGCGGCAATGCGGCTGAACATCCCGGTCGTGTTCGTGTCCGGCGGCCCGATGGAAGCGGGAAAGGTCATCTGGGAAGGCAAGGAAAAGGCGCTGGACCTGGTGGATGCCATGGTCGCGGCCGCCGACGAAAGCTACAGCGACGAGCAGGTCGCGGCCATCGAACGTTCGGCCTGTCCGACCTGCGGATCATGTTCGGGCATGTTCACCGCCAACTCGATGAACTGCCTGACCGAGGCGCTGGGCCTGTCGCTGCCGGGCAACGGTTCGACCCTGGCGACCCATGCAGACCGCAAACGACTGTTCATCGAGGCCGGCCACCTGGTCGTGGATCTGTGCAAACGTTACTACGAACGGGATGACGCAAGCGTTCTGCCCCGCAACATCGCGACCCGCACCGCGTTCGAGAACGCCATGTCGCTGGACATCGCCATGGGCGGTTCGACCAACACGGTGCTGCATCTGCTGGCGGCCGCGCACGAGGGCGAAGTCGGATTCCATATGTCCGACATCGACCACCTGTCCCGCAAGGTGCCCGTCCTGTGCAAGGTGGCCCCGGCCAAGGACGACGTCCACATGGAGGACGTTCACCGTGCCGGCGGCATCATGTCCATCCTGGGCGAGTTGGACCGCGCCGGCCTGCTGAACACCACGGTCGGGACCGTGCACTCGCCCACCTTGGCGGATGCGCTGGAGCGTTGGGATGTCAAACGGACGGACAGCGAAGCGGTGCACGACTTCTTCCGCGCCGCGCCGGGCGGCGTTCCGACCCAGACCGCCTTTTCGCAGGACCGCCGCTATGACAGTGTCGATCTGGACCGCGAAACCGGGGTGATCCGCAGTGCCGAACACGCGTTCTCGCAGGATGGCGGATTGGCCGTGCTCTACGGCAACCTTGCGGAAGAGGGCTGCATCGTGAAAACGGCAGGCGTCGACGAATCGATCCTGACCTTCACCGGCCCGGCGCATATCTTCGAAAGCCAGGACGATGCCGTGTCCGGTATTCTGACCGGCAAGGTGAAGGAAGGCGAAGTGGTGCTGATCCGCTACGAAGGGCCGCGCGGCGGTCCGGGGATGCAGGAGATGCTCTATCCGACGAGCTACCTCAAGTCCAAGGGGCTCGGCAAAGCCTGCGCGCTGGTCACCGACGGCCGTTTTTCCGGCGGCTCTTCGGGCCTGTCCATCGGGCACGTGTCGCCCGAGGCCGCCGAGGGCGGTCTGATCGGCCTGGTCGAACAGGGCGACATGATCGAAATCGACATTCCCAACCGCAAGATCCATCTGGCGGTCGATGATGCATTGCTCGCCGAGCGCCGGGAGTTGCAGGACGAAAAGGGTTGGGCGCCGGCCAAGCCGCGCAAGCGCAAGGTGTCCACGGCGCTGAAGGCCTATGCCAAGCTGACCACCAGCGCGGCGAAAGGCGCCGTCCGCCAGCTTTGATCCCAAGTTCTGTGGGTGAAACGGAAAAGGCTGCCCATCCGGCAGCCTTTTTTGGCCTTCGCCATATGTGTAGCGTCGTTTCCTGGTGCCCGACGGCCAACTAAGCGCGGTCAATCGCCCAGCTTCGCGTGAACCTCGTCGAGATCGATCTCGCCGATGGGCATCTTGTTGCCTGGGTTCTCGAAATCGTATCTGAAAAGCTCGAAATCCCGTTTGTAGATTTCGTAGACCAGATGCATCGACAGATCGTCGAAGTAGTCCTCGACCGGATGCGCGCGCTTTGGACCGTGACCTTCGGATTCGTTGAAGCGCGGGATCTCGGCCAGCTTCACCGGGTTTGGCGTTTCGACATGGTTCAGGACGTCCTGCATCCCTTCGTTGAACTTTTCGGTCCAGAAGATCCGATCATACCGCCCGCCGTTGGCGATGAAGGTTGCCACATGTCCCGACATGGCCGACCAGTGGATGTCGGGATCCATCGGCCGCCGCCAGCGGATCGTGTCGCGGGCAAAAAGAAGAAAGCGGCGGAAGCTCTGGATCTGGTCGAACTCTCCCTTGCCGTCATCCCCGCCGACCTCGATCCCGTAGTTGAAGATCAGCGTCGGCACCAGGTTGCCGCGATACCGTTTGCCGTTGCGCTGAATGCCGCAGATCTTGTCGAAGAAGGAACTGAGGATGCGGGTATAGGGGTTGCGGACACAGGTGAAGGCATAGGTGCGATGCGACTTCACGTTGCGGGAAATCGCCTCCTGGCTGTCGTCCATGGCCCACTTGTGCAGCCCCGACTGGGCGTCATGGATGTCGCCGTCAAAAAACTGACCGTGGTCGGAAAAATACATGATCTGACCGATGGTCGAGCAGGCGCATTTCGGCACGACGCGATAGAGCATGCTCTCGCTTTCCGTCATCCAAGTTCCGGGGAACCCCATCTGCCGCGCCTCCTCAGCCTGCACGCCTCACGTTGAGCGACAGGTTCTTTGAAATCAAGGAACCAAAAATCTTCTGTTTATTCAATCGCCCATCATCAGTATCAGGGTTGGAAATGAGCAGATACTGAGACCATCGTTTCGAGAATGGCAAAAATCGCCTATATCCTGCTGTGCCACAAGAACCCGGATGCGATCATTGCGCAGGCCGGGCAGTTGACGGCGGCGGGCGATTGCATGTCGATCCACTTTGACGCCCGTGCCAGTTCCGCGGATTACAGCCGCATCCGATCGGCGCTGGACGGCAACCCCAACGTGACCTTTGCGCGAAAGCGGATCAAATGCGGCTGGGGCGAGTGGTCGCTGGTCAAAGCCTCGCTGAACGCGATCGAAGCGGCGGTCGAAGCGTTCCCGCGCGCCACCCATTTCTACATGGTGTCCGGCGATTGCATGGCGATAAAGACGGCGGAATACGCGCACCGGCTCCTCGACGAAAACGACAAGGATTACATCGAAAGCCACGACTTCTTCGAAAGCGACTGGATCAAGACCGGCATGAAAGAAGACCGGCTGATCTATCGCCATTATTTCAACGAGCGCAACAGTCAGTGGTGGTTCTATGCCGCCTGCAATCTGCAGAAACGCCTCGGACTTGAACGCGACATTCCGCATGACATCCAGGTCATGATCGGTAGCCAGTGGTGGTGTCTGCGGCGCCGGACGATCGAACGGATCCTCGATTTCCTGCGCGCCCGGCGGGACGTGACGCGGTTCTTCTCGACCACGTGGATTCCGGACGAAACCTTTTTCCAGACACTGGTCCGGCACCTGGTCCCGGAGCGTGAAATCGAGAACCGGACCCTCACGTTCCTGATGTTCTCGGATTACGGGATGCCTGTGACGTTCTACAACGATCACTACGATCTGCTGCTGGCCCAGGATTTCCTGTTCGCGCGCAAGATCAGCCCCGAAGCGCTGCAACTGAAAGAGCGGCTGGGACAGCTTTATGCCGCAAAAGGGGTGGAATTCCGCATTTCGAACGAGGGGCGAAACCTACATGCGTTTCTGACCGGTCGCGGCCGGGTCGGCAGGCGGTTCGCACAAAGGTTCTGGGAGACCGAAAGCACCCTTGGTCCTGACCGCGAATTGTTGCTGATCGTCTGCAAGAAATGGCACGTCGCCAAGCGTCTGGTCGAGCAGATTCGGCGCGAAACGGGCATTCCGGGTGTCGAATATCTTTTCAACGAAGAACGCGCGGCGCTACCCGATCTGGGCGGCTTGGAATCCACCCTCGCCAAACGGACACGGCACCGTCGCGCGCTGGTCAGGATGCTGTTCGACCATTTCGGTACAGACCGGCTGATCCTGTGCCTCGATCCGGCCGACATTGATCTGGTGAAGGATTTCTGTTCGGACAAGGCGAAGACCCGATTGCTCGAGATCGAATGCCGGTATTCCGACGATTACCTGATCGGACACGCACAAAGGGTTCGTCTGGCGGGCGAGCATACGCCGCAAGCGACGCTGGAGAAACTGCTGCCGACGATCCGCAATGACCTGGCGCATGAGGCAGAGCGCATCCGCGACGCGGGCTTTGCCCGCCACTGGCTTCTGCGCGAAACCGAGCAGCCTTTGGCGAACGCCGCCAAGCTGGCCGAATTCCTGTCGGTTCCAGAAGATCGGGCCGCGAAGATCTTGGAGATCGGTTACCTGTTTTCCGACTGACGACCGGTCAGCTATGGTCGGGTAAGGTGACCGGACCGGCGAAATTCTCTGGAGAAGTTGGTTTGCGATGTCGATGGCGTCGGGGATGGTGGGTGATGAGAGACTCATAAACCCCAGAATACACGAAAATCCATAATTTTAAGTACTTATGCGATTTCTACTTGCCTTTAAGGCGTGATTTTACCATACATTCCGGCAACCATTACCATACAATCCTGCCGAAGGACCGCCGCCATGAACGCCAAGGAAGCCGACAGAATCCCGTACCTGACCAAGACGAAAAAGGGCATCTACAAGTATCAGCGGCGCGTCCCGAAAGACGCGCAAAGCGTGCTTGGCCGGAAGATGTGGGACCTGTCCCTTGGGTCGAACTACGGGGCCGCAGTGGACAGGGCGCGGGCCTATGCTGAGGAACACGACACCTTGTTGACGCGACTAGATGGGTCAGAGGCGAAGGAAGCATTTCGGGAAGAACTAAAGGAACAGGTCGTCGCCGTGGCGGTGTCGATGCGCCCCGGAATGCTGCGCCGTATCGGCGACGATGGGCAGCTAGAAGACGTCCCGCCGATGGACCGGAATCCTGAACTGTGGCGGCAGACGTCCGACAAGATGAAAGCGGTTCGCGCCTTGCCACCCGAACAGGAATTACAGGCGCTGGCCTATTTCGCTGCCTACGCTTTTGGGGACCGTTCCACGCTGGACCTTCTGCCCGATAACAGCGTCTTGGGGGACTCGCTGGTGGACGTGCTTGAACCTACCCGCCCCGCTGACGCGGTGGATGCTGCGATGTTCGACGCCATGAAAACCGCGCTGGACGCGCGCATTGTCGAACTGGCAGGGGAACGGCTGGTGAATCCCAAGCACACGCTTTCGCATATTCATGGAGTCATCGCGGAACTGCGGAATCTCAAGCCGAACACCCGGCGGAACCACAAGGTCACAACGGCCAAGTTCAACAAGTTCCTACGGGAAGAAAAGGATACAGACTTTGAGCCTTCCCTTGCGTCGATTACACCGAACCTGTTGCAGGAATATCTGGACTACTTACTTGCCGACCCGGACGTGAAGAACGGCAGTATCTCGAAATACTTCGACGGAATGACCAGTGTGTTCAATCACGCGATCAAGACAGGAAAAGTTCCGGGGGTTGTCGCGAACCCGGTCAAGAAGCTTGAACTGCCCCGCGCCGATTCCATCGAAGAAACGATGTTTCTGCCCTTTGATGATGAAGAGATCAGACGCATCTGGGCCGAGGCTCAGGCGGAATGGGATCCGGATAACCACAAGAGCAAGCTTAGCGCCGACCGCCGCAAGGCGTTCTTGATGGTCTTCCGGGTCCTGCTGTGGTCGGGCTTACGCCCGGTAGAGGTCTTTTGGCTGCGCGATCATGGCGGCGTGAAACGAGACTATATCGACGTCCAGCGGACGAAGACCGGGATCAAGCGCAAGATTCCGATTTCTGACCATATCGCCGATTTCCCCACATTTGCAGCATGGGGCGGATTTGACCGTTGTATCTTTCATGGGAAACACCGGGGAGAGGAATACGGGCGATACAACGCGGAAAAGCTGCACGAGGCTATGCGTCGGTCATTCGCGAAGATCCGCAAGCGCGCGAAGATCACGGAACCGCGCAAGGTGCTCTACAGCACCAAGGACACGCTATTGCAGCGCCTTCGCTATGTGGATGGGTACAGCACGCCTATTGAGGTCGTGGTTACCGGTCACGTCAAGAAGTTGGAAATGGGTCGCCATTACGGCGGCACCTTGGGGGACGATCCGGCAATGCGGGCGAAGGTCAAGAAGGCGCTGGACTCGGTGGTGTATTGGTGAGGGGCCAGATTGGCTATCATCGAACTGATTAAAGCTGCGGCACGATCCACAGCAAGATAAACAGGAACAGAAGCCCAAAAGACAGCCAAACAAAGAGATCAAAGACTCCTCCCAAAAATTTGCTTATTGCCGACTCGGTGGAGGCACCACAGTGCGGGCATGTTTTTGCTTTGCTCGAAATGTCATTCGTACATTCGCGACATTTTATCAACATGTTAGAAGCCTCAAGTGAGCGTTAAGATCGCATCTTCGAGTGCTGGACAAATGAGGCAAAGTTAAGGAACAGGTCAGCAAAGTTTTCGGGTTTCGTGCCTGCGATTTGTCTATTCAGAGTCTTCCTCCGACGCGGGTTCAGTCTCGCGCTTGATCGGAAATCCACGTTCATCGAGTCCGCGCTGCTGACGCAGCCGTTCGAACTTTTCGCGGTGCTGCCCCAGCGGATGGGGCGGCGGCGGTGAAACATAGCCTGCCATGGTGATACCTCCTTAACGGTTGGCCACGGCTGCACGTTGTGCGGCTGAGAAACCATCGGACTGAATCTGCTTTGAACTGCGACGGAACGATTCAACGTCCGGCGTCTGGATCGACCAATTGAAGTTGTTGACCACTGGGGACCCACGCTGCGCCGCAGGGTCTCCGTTAAGCTCTACAGGTACGTGGCCACGGCGCAGCGGGATTACCGCTTCCGAGTCCCGTAGGACAGCGACGTGTTCGCCCGAGTGCAGGCCGGTGTTCGGCGTTCCTTCGTGATACCGAGGCGCGCGGGCAAGGGCCTGCGGTGTGATAGCGATAGGGCGCGTCACGTTCGGGGAATGGCTGATACCGCCATCATGGAAGACGCCTGCCGTGCCCCCAAAAAATTGGCCGATCAAATCGCCCAACCCAAACCCGCCGCCGCCGCCACCAGTGCCGCCGGTATCGCCGCCAAGGAGTCCGATCAGTTCCTTGACCGCCATATCCGCGATGATCTTGGTCGCGGTCGTGACGATGGACTGCCCAAGCGATTCAATGTCGAACTTGCCGGTTGCAGCGAATTCCGCAACGGCGTCCGACAGGGATCTGATTGCGCCTTCTTCGATCATACGGCCTGCCTCGGTCCAGCTTGGCACCGAATCCACCCAATCCTTGACCGGATCATGGGCCAACCGGGTCAAGCGATCATTTAGCCGTCCTGCTTCTTCATACTGCCGGATCATGGCGGCGGTCTGATCGTCAATTGCGCCAGCGCCTTCGCGCTGTGCCGCAATGATGAGCTTGGCAACGTCGAGACTGGACGCCTGACCGGACGCCACGAGCTGCAAGGCGTCATTTTCGACACCAAGGGCATAGGTCCGATTGTTCATTTCCTTGATAAGGCGCTGCAACTGGCGCTCTTCCGCGCCCAAAGCCTCAACGCGGGACCCTTTGCCGGAACTGGATGCAGCCTTGCGCGCGGCCTCCCGTGCGGCGTCGATCTGGGAGTCGAGGGTCACGCCCTCTTCAAATTGGAAGCGTTCAGCGTCGATCATCTGGCGCTCAAACCATCCTGCGCCTTGCTCGCGGGCGGACCATTCCTTTTCCTTTCGGAACCGTCCGCGCGCAACAGCGGCTTCTTTGACCGACTTCCCGGCCTGCAACGCGGACAGCTCGGCACGCTTGGCGGCATTGTCGATCACACCGCCGCCGATATTGGCGAGGCTGGACGCAATGGCGTCGATCTCGAACCGGACACCTGACATTGCGTTGGCCCATGCGTTTGTTCGCCCGGTTGCACCGGAAATGGCGTCTGAGGCGCGTTCCAGCATGGCCTGCAAGGCGTCAGACTCGTTGCTGAGATCGATCATTTGAATCGCGGCGGCGCGCAGCTCGGGCGGGAACTGAGATAGCTCGATTCCGGCCTCTTGCGCGTGCTTCACGATAGCTTGCAGGGCGGCGCGCTGCTCTTCGAACGTGGAAGCCTCGCCCAGCCCCATCAATACATCATGGAAGGCCACAGCCTCTTTCCGCGAAATCTTGAAATCGCGGGTAATATTGGTGATGCCGTTGCTGTACAGCGCCGCCGCGCCCTGCGCCTGCCTGTATCGCAGTTCGATGAAACCAAGTTCTGCAACCTGATCACGCAGAGCATCCATAATCTCGCCCCGGCGCAGTTCGGCCTGCGCAATCGCCAGTTCCCGAACGCGGATTGCGGCGATGCCATACTTTTCCGCAAGTTGCACGGCATCCATTTCTAGGATGTTGAGAGTGTCGGAAAGGTCGCTGGAAAGGGTGCTGAGGGTGTCGAGCTGCCGCTTGAAAGACTCGGCGGCGTCTTCCGCCCCGAATGCGGAGATGGCCCATTGCGCCAGCGCCGCGCCCCCGGCGATGATACCGATGGTCGCAAGACTGACCGGGTTAATCATGGACATGAAACCTGCGCGCAGGGTGCCGAGCATCGACGCACGGTCCCCCATCTGGTTCAGCATCTGACTGATCTGCGTGCCCTGTTGGACAGCCAAAATCAGCGGCGACTGCCCTGCGGCCAGCATTACGCCCACGTCGTTCAGTTGAGCGGCCATGTAGGCGGTCTGGTGCCCGCTAACGCGGGCTTTACCCGCATAGACGTCCGCCGCATTGCCCGCTGCCAGCAAGGACTGTGCGGCCTGTTCTCGTGCCTGTGCCGCCCTTGATGCGGACAACGCCCCTGCGTTTTCGAGGGTTTGGATTTCTGCGAGCTGGGCTTCGTACTGGCGGCTGATGCGGTACGTCGAGTCGTACTTGGCGCGGAGGGCATCCAGTTGGGCAGCGTGGGAGCGGGCCGCGTTAGCTGCCTCTTCCTCAGCACGAGCGGCGGCGATGGCCTCAGCTCGCAGGCGTTCGGATTCCCTCGCCGTCCGGTTCAGTTCGGATGCCAGATCGGCGTAACCGGCACGCGCTGCTCGGACGTCGAGTCCGCTGGTGGCATTGGTCAGACCGGCGCGCAGACGGTCCAGACCTGCTTCCAGCTTGGCGAGACCGGAGGTATCTCCGACGCTCAACAGGCGGTCACGCAACCGGCTGGCCTGATCGGTCGAGACGCGCAAGGCGTTGGCGGACTGGATTGCGAGCGTGCGGATACGTTCGGCGGCACGGTCGCTTGCGGTTGCAACACGGTCCTGTGCTGCGACCACGTTCTGAGCTTCACGAGATGCGGCCTTGAGGCCTGACACGTCCACCTTTGGGGACATGTTTTTGAGGGTTAGGAACGCGCCTGCGCTATCCTTTTCCAGCCCCTTTACCGCCGCGCGGACGGTGTCAATTGCGCCTTTGAACTGGCGCGCACCGCTCTGTGCCGCGCCTGCGTCGATCTTGAGCCGTAGCTCGTGCGTTTCTGCCATTTGTGACTGCCTGCCTGTATTGTTCTGGAGTCCTGTCTGCGAAGAAATGGCGGGACCGGGACAGGTAAACCAGCCCCGCCAATCGGACGCGCAGATGGGAGAACCGCGCAATTCCGGAGGAGTGCGCGGGTAGGAACAAGAAAAACCCCGCGCTCGCGCCAATTATCGCACACCGCAGATGGATCACAAAATCTAGTTGAGAACGGTTCGCAAGTATACGCGAGAAACACTGGCCCTTGGCTTTTCCGAATGGCCTGACCTTTCCGGTGCTTTTTTAGTCTGATTTCTTCACATTTTGTTTCAACCGTATATGCGTTTAGTGACACCCCCAGTTTGCGTATCGGAGTTTCGAAAAATAAGATTGATCCATAAAAATTGAGGATCGAGCTATGAAATTTGCTGAACAAGCGGGAACCCGTGTTGAGCCAACGCCTAAGTCAAGGGCGACGTGTCCGTTTTGTGGCGCTGAAGTCTTAGCGAAGTGCGGGACGCAGCGTGTATGGCACTGGGCGCACAAGAGCACCCGGCATTGCGACAGTTGGTGGGAACCCGAAACTGATTGGCACAGGAAATGGAAGGAATTGTTCCCGACGGAATGGCAAGAGGTCGGGAGACGCGACGACAACGGAGAGCTTCATATCGCGGATGTACTGACGCCTCAGGGTTTGGCTTTGGAATTTCAGCATTCCTACATCAAGCGAGAAGAGATCGAAATTAGAACCAACTTCCACAAAAACATATGCTGGATCGTCGATGGCACACGTCTTGATAGTACCTTAACTCAATTCGTGAAGGCACTCGAAATGGGCAGGCCAGTCGGATCAAGAGGAACTGAAGTTTATCAAGCGTATTTGACTCACTCCAGATTTCTTAAACAATGGGCCGGTTTGAGTGCGCCCGTCGTCGTCGATTTCGGCGGCGAAAAAATCTGGGTAATCGGCAACAGTTTAGAAACCTCGGTTCTTGTCTATCCGTTGAAAAAGGAAACACTCGTCAAGCAGTTTGAACTTGGTAACAGGCCACCTCAAGTTCAGATTGAACAAAGGCGAACTCAGTATGTTCCGCTCGTTCGATCTGCGCGAGTGCCGGGTAGACGAATGTAGTGACTGGACTATTGAACAAGGGGTTATATTGGCACTTGTAAACACGACTTGCCAAGTTGCAGTGCGCCGTTCAGTCAGATACTGCGCGCCAATATGACCCTACCCCTAGTGCCCTTGGGGGCCCCCCGCGCAATATATAGGCTTCGTTGAGCCTTTGCCGCTAACGCGGCGACAGTGATTGGACGCAAAAACACATCCATGTCGTGTTATGTCCTGTCGGCATTGGGCTGGCATACCGGAGTTGCGCGCCCAAGTGCATCATAATGCCCATTATGTTAAATTCTCCTTTCGGATTTTTTCATTTTAATTTAATGTTTTCAATTACTTAAAGTCTGGACTAATTCTTGGCTGAATTGACAAGATTCCGCGCAATATTATTACTTTGTAAAAAATTTGGTAACCCATTGAAAATAGAAAGTTTTCCTTACTTTCGGGTCATTGCCTCCTCCCCGTCAGCGGGCACCGGTCGGCTCTCCTATTTCAAGTTTGTATATACATCGATTATGCAACTTGGCAGAGTTGGTTTGCGCCGCGTCAGCGGCATCTGGAGCCGTATACAATTGCTCGCAAGGAATAGTGGCAGAGGTTAACTCGAAAGGTTAACTACCGACTCGTGCGCAAAACACCCCTCCAAATGAAATACCACTCTATAGCTTCCTGTAGGCAACATATGCTCAGTGAAATATCCCTGATGAGCGCGCAAATGTTGATCGACCATTAAATAAGAGCGGGCATTGGCGTCGTCAAAAACACTCATTTGAGTGTGTATGTCGCCAGTTGACATAGTCCCCAAGAGCTTGAAGCTGATCCTTCCCGGCGCAGAGTCGACGTACTGGACCGCAGTGTATTTGTGGAAGAAAACTCCGGTGCCTTGGGATTTCTTTACTTTCGGGACAAAGTGGGGAAGCCCTTCTCGTACAAGAAGATGTTTAACTGTAGCCACATCTGCGTCTGTCCGAACAATAATGGCCTTGAGTGTTGAAGCGACATCAAGTGGGCTTTGCGCTAGAACCTCGGCGCATCGCTTCTTTTTTTGGTCATCACTTGGATAGGCTTCGTCGTGGAAAATCCCGTCGAAATCCAATTGATCGAATCCGCCATCGCCGTCTAGCACTTGGGACAAGTGTGACTGCATATTGCACGTAGAGAATCTAGTACCTTCCATCGTGAGAACTCTCTCACTACTAAAGGCAAGCATCACCAATAGCCCGCCATGCCTACCCATAAAATAGTCGGCGGGTTTGCGAATGCCTTCAATGTGGTACTGAGTTGGTGTCCGGGGACGGAAATACAACCGCGCAAATTGATGCGCTGCGTCGCGGGTCTGTACAATGTCGGCAGGTGCAATGTCTTGCCGTAACACCGCTCCTGCGAGTGCATCGTCGCGCGATAGTAAATTGCCGCTCTTCAATATGTTTATTGCTGCTTCGATATTCGCGTGATGGAAGAGGTGTTTGGGCCATTTCCTCTTATAGTTGCTAAACTTACCCAGCCATTCTCCGAGATGCGCATGGTAACGCGCAGAACTAATTCCCATATTTAATGCCTTTTAGTGCGAACCAACCGCCACAGAAGGAGGAGTACTACTTCTTACGAATTCGACAGCGAGGTTAACTCGACCACATCGGTCCGCCATACTAACCGGGCGAACATACGGTAATTGTGAAAGAACAGAAAACACCTTGAGCGCCGAACGTTGTACGTTTTCTGGCAGATCATATCGAGAGACAGGACAAACGGTCAGTAGGTTCCAAATACGGAACAGATCTTCTTCTGCGGCAAGAAGTTGGTCGCAACCCTTCGCGCCACGGAGTTCTCGTTTTTCGTTCAGCCAGACGTGGAAAGGTTCGGTCATCATCAATGGTCGGACTTCACCACCTTGTGCATCGATCGCAGCTTGTAGGTCATTGTAGAAACCTTCAAACGAATTTGGCTTATGCCCTTGCTGCATGAGTGGCAGGTCATGTTCTAAGCGGCCCAGCTTCTTTTCGAAGTCGTGAATGTAAACCGTGATTGGCAAGTCGTGGAGATGGTCAATCATCATGGGGCCAACTTCAGCCCAGTCCAAACCGCCGTTTCCACACCCTAGACGGGGGAAAGCAATCTCGCGTATGCCGAGGGCATCGTAGCTTTGCCTGAACTCCATCAACCCGTCTCGGATGTATTCGATTTTGGACGGGTTCTTCCAATGCTTCTTAGTTGCGAAATTTAAAACCCATTGATCTGTGCCTTTCCAAAGCCAAAACGATCCCGGCTTTAAGTCGCCCCTTCTACAAAGCTCCTTATATTCAAGGAACATTTTCGGGTAACGCTCCTTAAATGCTGCCGCGAGGCCCTTTCCCATCACACCAACAGTGTTGACGGTGTTCACAACTGTCTGTGCGGAAGATGTCATCAGGCTAGTTCGGTGAAACTGCAGCATGTAATATCCTCCCGTTCTTGGTCGCCTTGGGGTGTGAATATGTTACATTTAAGAACAAAAGGAGAACACCGCAAGAATCGAAGTCTTTTATATCAACATATGGTTGGTTGATGGCCGCCGTCCACCTTTTCTATGCAGTGCTCAACCATGCAATTCGAAGTGTGTCAATCGAAACAAGATGCAAGGCCATCAGAGTTCCAATCTGATTATTCTATTTCACTCACCTCCAAGCCTCCAAGCAACCTCCAAGGTCTTGGAGGCGGATTTTCCCATAAGAATAGGGGGCATCAGGCCGCTGCCTCCAAACCTCCAATAGAAACTACTTCAATAAAATTTAGAATAAACACACACCACCAAATACAGGTGTGTGTGTCCCCATCTGCTTTCCGTGAGGGTTTGCGCGCGGTGGAGGTTTGGAGACCGTCGCCGGTTAGCCCAATAAATAAGCGTCTTCGCGCCTCCAAACCACCTCCACAGCCTGCACCGCATGGAGGTTGGGCCGCTCACGCGGCCCCCAGCAAAACCTTATCCACGTTCTCGCCCAAAACCTCAGGCGGAAAGACCCAAAGCCGTGTATCGCTGTGGTCGCCGACTTTCCCGCGCTTTTCGGTGACTTCCACTCCAAACAAGCGCAGGACCATCCCCACCACGTCTGAGTCCTCGGCATTGTGCTTGTTACCAGCGGCTTCAATATACGCCCGGAATGCGGCCCTAGGCACACGAAACTCTTTATCGCTGGCGACAAACGTCTCATCGTACCCGGCAACCCTGAGCGTCACTTCTCGATCTCGCAGAACATTGATCAAACGACGTTCTGCCGGACGGCGTGAGTTCCAGCCCATGACCTTGCGTTCTGGCGTCTCAGGAGCGGTACGGACATTTGCCCAGCTCAAGCCCGCCAACGCGGGGTCGTACCGTTCCAGATAAGCAAGAAGGCGCCGCATCTCATCACCTTCAATGGCCTCGGTCAGCTTCTCAAAGTTCTTCGTGTTTCCTTGCTCTTCGGAATTGAAACGCAGGACAAAATACCGACGCTCTGAGCCGTTGTTCTCAATTAGAACTGGGACCGCCTCATTGGAGTCAAAATAAAACCGCGTAAACGATGGCACCGTGGTAAGGTTCATTCCCTTCGCTTCGACCTGAATCGAAGTAGAGTCGATCAGCGCCTTCAGCGAGCTTGAAACCTTGGGGGCCGCTCCAAACACCGCTTCATTCACAACCACAAGAACGCACTTGCTCATGTGCTCGCCTGCAAATTGCCCGATAACGTGTTTCTCATTCTCAAGCTGCTTGAAATGGGGTGCCGCCAATCGCGAAAGAAGCGCACCAAATCGCCCCTTGCCGATCCCGCCTTCACCAACGGCGATGATTGCCGTCCCCGGTTTCTCTCCGGGTCTCTGAACCAGATGCGCCATCCAGAGCAATAGCCAGTCCAACTTGTCCTGATCTCCATCACAGACAATCCTCTGCATGAAATCAAACAGGACCGGGAAATCCCGTTCGTCTCCAAACTCGCCCGCCAGACCCGTTAGCTTCCTTCCCTGATACATGTTGAAATCATTCTCACCGGGCACCATCGGTGGCGGTGCAAAAACCAAGCCGCTCTTACGCTTTGCGGTTTCAAGAAAGACCTTTGCTGGATTTATCAGCTTCTCGCCTTCCATGATCTGCCGATCAAGGTGCAGGTTCAGAAAATCTTCCTTCCGATAAACAGAAATCGTGGAGTCGAACTCCGAATTGAAGGCGTTCAGATCGGGCTTGCGGACAATGCGAAACTGCCCGCCCAGATCGCAGGGGGCAAACCGATGACTAAGTGTCGCCAAAGCGGTTTCCATGTTGTCTCCCAGCGGCTCGGCGGGGTCGAGAGAGACATTGGCAGGCTCGCCGCTATCCAGTGCCTCGGCATAGCCTTCCTGACGCTCTGCAGTCTTCTCGGCGGTAAATTCGGCCCGTTCAGCTTCCAGAAATTCCCGACCAAGCTTTTCCACGCGCTTACGCGCGTTCGCATCAAGATGCACCCTCACAAGTTCGCCCCACTTGGCAACGGCGTCGCCACGTTCACCCGCCTTGACGATGCCTGCATAGATCGCGGCAAAGTGGTCAGCGCCTGCGTTGGCAGGCAGAGCCTTGAAGGCCCGCTTCACGGCGACGGAAGTCTTGATCCATCCAATCTCAATCTCTTCGTCAATGTAGTCCGCTCGGTTCACGGTGATAGCTTCCCCGTCCACCTCAGACGGATAGAACAGCGGGCTACAAAGCAGGGCAGAAAAGGTCTCTCCGTCCGGCATTATAGTCAGTTCTTCGATCAGGCGCAGGAAGTCGCAGGTGTAAAGGCCTGAGCAGTGGTAATGGTGGCAGTAGACAATAGCGGTTTCGCCTCCGCCATCGCCCGGAGCAGCCCACGCCATATCCTCGCCGGAGGTATGAGCGCCTGCATTCGGGCAGAGAATATCGGCCCCGCGCCCTGCATCCCCCCGCACATCCCAGCCGATCATTTCGAGAAAGGCGGGAAGGTCAAAATACTCGCCATGGTCACCAGCCCACGCCAGAAGGTCGAAGCCATCCGACAGATAGGCAGGTTCACCGCGCCCTGCGCCACCGCCTGCTTTGATACCAGACGGACTCCGGCGCATATACTTGCTAACATCCCCAGCGGACATATCGTCTAGCGTCACGCCCCGGCCTGCCAGAATGTAGTGCTTGAAGTCTGCCCCAGTGGGGCGGGCGGGCGCGTGCATCATCTGAGACGGAAGCGAGCCACGCGAGTCGATCTCCCCGCCCTCAGGAATGAGCATTTCCAGAAACCCGAAATATCGGCTCTGCCATTCGGCCTTGCGGGCGTCCCAGCCCGCCGGATCGGCTTCCCGGTCGCCCAGTTCGAATACCTCGGCAAGCGGCAGAATGATGCGGAATCGGTCGCTCCCCAAACCACCCTTTGTGCTGTGTGAATGCGTCGTATAGATCACGGCAAAGAGGCCAAGCTCGCGCAGGCGCGGAATGACCTGTTCCACCGTGCAGCCGCCATCAATGTCGGCGGCAACGGCGCGGACATTCAGAATCTTCTTTTCCAGCTTGTAGCAGAACTCGACGCCGTTGCGGCGCTTCCCAACCTTTTGCCCCTCGGCAAAGAAGATTGCGTTCCCGCCCTTGTTGGGTTGTTCCGGATGACGTGCAAGAAACGATAAGATCGCCTCACCCCAAGTCTTTTCGTGCCGTTCCCAATTGCTGCCGAACGTGGTCGGAGCGGTATCGGTCGTGCCGACGATGACAGGCATATTCAGCAGCGCGTCACATTCAGATAGATCGCCAATCACGGTGGCATCGCCTAGGCGTGTCAAAGGCGGGCGTGAAAGGCGGATCACGTTCCCGTCGCTGGTATGGTCATAAAGCCAAAGGGGCGGCTCCTCCCGTTTTGGAGTGTCCATTTCCCAGCCGTGGTGCCATTCGGCATGTTCTGCCAATTCCCCGGCTGAAAGTTCAAGCCCCGCCATTGCGATCATGTCTGCAATGTCCAGATCGGGTGCTGCGGTTACGTTCTTTGCCATTCTGTGGTTTCTCCCTCTTTTAGAATTGCATGATGGCCTTGGTGAGGGTGCAGGGGCGCAAATGCGCCCCTGCCAAATCTATCGGTCGCAGTATTCGTCCATCTGGTCCCACATTTCGTCTTCGTGGTCCCGGCGGGTGAGGTATTCGTTCATTTCGTCCTGCGCCTCTTCGGCCTCTATTTCACGCTGGAATTCCCAAGCTTCATTCCACCCTGCACTCCAAATTTCGCCGTCCCCGCACCCCGTGCGAATTGCTTCAATGGCTCCATCCATGGCCACGTCGCGCATTTCAATGTCACAGCCTGCATCCTTGAAGACCCGCCAAGCCACATCGTACGCAGTTTCCGCCGCAAGGTTATGCAAGTCGCCTTCTTTGATTGCGCGCAGCGCGGCGCGGATTTCTTTTCGGCTCAGGCTCTGGAAGCGTTCGCCGTTGTCCTTCTCGGGAACTCTGCGCATCATGCCGCCCCCGCCAGTTCCGCGACCTTCGCCGCCAGCCGCCGCAGTTCGTCGGCGGCGGACCGCGTCAGGGGCTTTTGCGCGACCTGCGCCATTCGGTCAGCTGCCAGCACAAGCGCAATTTCGCGGTCCTCGCGACCCAAAATGTTGACGATTTTCATTTTTCTATTCTCCTTCCGTTCGTTCAGATGAGCCAAACATAGGCGGGGCGCAAAACGGAGTCATCACCATGAAAACAAAAGGTTTTAACACGTATTTTGCGATGCGAGCCGACCACAAAAAAATTCAGCTTGAAGCAGAACTTGGGACCGGATTTTCCGACAACGGCACAAGATATAGTAGGTACCAAAAAGACACATACTCAAAGGCGGATCATGGAAATCAGCACAACTTGGCTGCGAATTGTTCGGCCTCTTCCAGTTCCAACCGAATGTAATCGGCAAGAAGGTCGCGCGGAAAACGGATCGACTCCACCTTCCGACCGGGCGCAGTTGACCAATCGTCCGGGGCTTCCGAGTCATGAGTGGGTAGTGCGCCCAGAAGGCGCAGGGCGGCGCGGACGACGTCCTTGTCGCCGCCTACCAGCCGGGCGACATTTGCGACGCTGAAGCCATGCGGACCCGCGCCCGCGTGGTCGGTCAGATAGTAATCAAGGGCGTCCGCCAGCCGGAATGCTTCATGAAGGGCGAACTTGCCTTCGCCGCCGCTGTAGTCGGCGACAAGCTGACACAGCGCCAGCCGCTGCGCCTCTTCGCGGGTTTCGGGATCGTCGGATACGTCCAGCGCCTTGGTCATGGCAAGGTAAAGCTGGGCGCGCTGTGAAGGGGTCAGGTGGATCATTTTGGTAGTCCTGTCTGTTGCTGAAAGGTCCGCCGGGGCGGGAATGGCGTTCACCGCCCCGGCGGGTGTCGGGCGGCTGGCCGGGGAGCCATCGCCGCCGCCCCTTTTATGTCGCCCGCTAGAGGCCGAATTCGCGGGCGAGGATCGATTCGATACCTTCCCCGATAGCGGGCCATGTTGCCCGCCAAGCCTCATGATCAGGAACGGCAAGGCGGCTGGCGTGCCATAGCTGCGCCCGCCGCAAGGCACGGCGTGAGGCGCGGGTGAACTTGCCCCGGTCGAAGGCGCAATTACGCGGCACCGCGGAATTCCTCTTCCCGCGTCGCAAGGAGCGACTCGGCCTCTGCGCGGAGTCGTTCTTCCTCGGCGGCGATATGTTCGGGCGTCCATTCCTCGCGCGCTTTCTGCCACTTTCGCACGCGCTTGTGCCACTTCTTCTGGCGCGCCTTCGCCGCCTCCCTTTCCCTCGGCTGTAGATGCAGATAATCGCCGGATACATCTACGTAATCGCCGCCGCCGTCGAAGGTGGTATCGGACAAAATGGTGCCGGGGTCGTGAAGGAGGCTCTTAGCGCCCATAGCGACGCCCTTCCCCGGCGGCATCGGCAATACCGCGCAGCTTGTTGCGCTTGATCTGTTCGGGCGTCAGTTCCGGCTTTTCGCCACTCGGGGTTGGTCCGAACCGCGCGCGGATTTCGTCGTATGCGGCGTGGGTCAAGACGTGGCCGGTGGGCAGAAACCGGTGTCCGTTTCCATCGGAACGAAAAAGGCCCCACCACGCCCCGGCGTGGTCATGGGCGATGATCTGAGCAATATCGTCCAGAGTCATGCCAAACCCCATGCCCTTGCCTTGGCGAGTCGCTCTGCCGGGGAAAGGGTCAACAGACGCCGCAGCAAGGTCGCTTCGTCCGCGGCGCTGGACGGTACCGCAACAGGCTCAGCACCGGTCATTCCCAGATCACGGGCACGCGCCATCCGCTGGTATCGCGGCAGACGGTTCAATTCGGCGTGGGCTTCATCTTCGCCCCGTTCCAGCGCGGCGCGCAGTTCCTTCTGACGCATCTGCCCCTGAACAGCTTCAAGCTGCTTCACCTCGGACAAGTACGACTCGGACAGAGGTTCGTCGGTCAACACCGCCAGCCTTGCGCTGGGCAGTGCAACCACATCTTCACGAGTCAGACTCACGCCCAGAAGCTTGTTTGCATCGGCAATTACCTTGTCGCTCACCGCTTCCCAGCGGGCGCGGGTCAAGTCGTCAGCCGCGACGATTTTGCGGAAATTTTCGGTCGGGTCGCTCATTACGCGGCCTCCTTTTTATACAATGGTTCATAGCGGGCATTGGTGATTGCGAATGGCACGGCCCAGCTTTCGAAGGGCGGCAATGCGTCCACATCGCCAAGCACGGCCCAGCGCAGAACGGGGTCGGTCAGAACCAACTTGAGGCGCAGTGCCTCCAAATGTTCGAACAGCACCGATGACTGCACAGACGCCGCCAGAGCGTTCGTGAACATCACTCTCGCCCCAAACAGCCGTTCGATCTGTTCCCCGCGCATCCAGCCTTCCAACCGTCGCGCTCGGCGTACCGCGCTATCTCCGACGAACAGTTCTTCGCCGTCATCCTGCGCCAGACCAAAAAGGGCAGGAACAGAGTCCCGTTCCCGGTCCTTGATCGTGGGCAGGACGTCCGCTAGCCGATACCGGCGCGCGCCCTGCCCACGATGGGTGAAATCGAGACCCCGCGTCCGGACGGACACAGTATTTCGTGACAGCCCGACCGCGTTGCCCAGATCAGATTGACATACAGTCAGCACTTGTTAACCTACTCCAAAAGCGTGATACTTTTTACTTGACACTACATTGTGTGATATCGGAATAGTGCCCGAAAATTGCGAATCAATCAAGAATTTGGCCCGAAACGGGTCACGTTAACGTGTTAACTATTACTCAAGGCTGCGGCGGACAGCGCGCCTGAGAATGTCGTTTTCGGGCCGAGCAGCTCAAGCCTCATTTTCGCCTGCATGCGCATTTAGGTATCTGCATTACACTATAGAAAGGTCGGTATGATGATTGGGCTGCTCTTGTTCGCCATCCTTCTAACATTGCTTTTTGGCAGCGCATGGCTACATGGGTTGCTACGAAGTGCCGCTCTTCTTTGCGCACTTGCTGTAGCGGCCGCGTTGCTGGCAGTCGTCGATATACCCTTAGATTTCGCGATTTATGCGGGTCTTGGGCTATTGGCTCTTGTTGGACTACCCGCCACGATTTGGCTCAACCGGGTAGAGTCGAAGCGGAAGACCAAGATCAAGGATGCGCGCAAGCGGGAACAGGCGCGGAAAGCTGCCGACGCCTAGTCGCAAGATTCGTTTTTAGGGGGTTGGCGGTGGTTACAAGGCGCGACGCACTACCATACATCGCCCATACACAGTACCATACAATTTCGCGTCCATTACCATACATTGATGGCTGTGATAGAGATTTCTTCTTTATTTTTCAATGGTTGTGTAATGGTGGGTGATGAGAGACTCGAACTCCCGACATCTTCGGTGTAAACGAAGCGCTCTACCAACTGAGCTAATCACCCGTGAGGGGGGATGTAGCCAAGCCCGAAGGTGCGTGCAAGGGGGGAGGGCGCAAATTCTCGCTTGGGCTCAGTCCCGGATGTTCTTCAGAACCGCCAGCAGCTGCGCCACCTCGTGTTCGGTGTTGTAGTGGCAGAGCGAAATGCGGATGCAGTCGCTGAGGCCCAGCGGGGTCAGCACGTTGCCGCTGTAGTGATCCGCCTTGCGCGTATGGGTGCGGATCCCCTGTTCGTTCAGCCGCGTCACCACTTCGGCCGATGGCATTCCATCGACGACGATCGAGACGAGCCCCTCGCGCGCGGGGTTGTCGGCCCCGGCAAGGATGGTGACGTGTTCCATGTCCCGCAGCCCGGGCAGGTTGCCGGTTCCGTTGATCATCGCATTGGTCAGATGCGTCTCATAGGCGTGAATGGCCCGTCCCGCGGCTTCGATGCGTTTACGCTGGTCGACCTCATCCGAAACTTCTCCGCCCAGCCAGTCGAAATAGGCGACCACATCCGACATGGTGGCATAGGAACCGGTGTCGCGGGTGCCGAACTCCCAGCCGGTGGCCGGCGCGTCGATCAGCATGTCATGCGGAAGCGCGGTCAGCCGGTCCGAGATCCAGGCCACCCCGTAGCCGTGGCGCGAAAACACCTTGTAGGGCGAGATCGCGTAGCCATCGATTCCGTAGCTGTCGATGTCCAACTGGCCGTGGGCCGCGTGCTGGATGCCATCCACGATGATCAGGCAATCCGGCGCGACTTCGCGGATCGCCCAAGCGATCGCGGCCACGTCCATGCCCATTCCGGTCACCGGCGAGGCGTGCAGAATGGTGGCGACCGCGACATCCGGGGTCAGACGGACCCGGTAATCATCGGCGGTGACGGTGCCGGTCGCGTCGTCGTGCGGGACGTTGACATAGTCCAGCCCCGCGATCCGGGCCCAGCGGCGCGCGGCGCTGCGACTGGCGGGATGTTCGATGGAGCTGCCGATCACCTTGCGGCCCTTCGGGGCGTTGACGCAGGCGGTGCGGATCATGCGGAAAAGCAGTTCCGTCCCGCTCTCGCCGACAAAGAACTGACCGGTAGAGGCGTTCATGAAGGTGGCGAGGTCGGCCTTGGCGGTGTCGATGACATCGACGAGAGCGCGGCTCGCCACGTTGTCGCGCCCCTGGTTGTCGGGGATCGCGGCGAACCTGGCCGAGGTTTCGACCACCGATTTCAGCGTCAGCGCCCCGCCCGCATTCTCGAAGAAGATTCGCGGCCCTTGGAACGGGCAGGCGTCTACATGGGCGAAGCGCGCGCGGATGGCTTCGATCAGGCCGGTTCTTTCATGCAGCATGTCCAGTGATCCTGTCGTTCGAAAAGTCAGGTGAGGTGTTTCCCTGTCAAAGGATCCGCCAGCCAGCACTTTGGTATCAATGTCGTTTGCGACACGAAAGGACATTCGCGCGCCAATGACGACCGGCAGCGATGCAGCTGCGCCAAAGAAATCCTGCGGATTTTTTTTTGATGTATCCTTTGGGTGAGTGGTGACCCCGGCAGGATTCGAACCTGCAACCTGCCCCTTAGGAGGGGGCTGCTCTATCCAGTTGAGCCACGGGGCCACGCGGGGCTCTGTCTAGCCGTCTTTTTTCGGATTGTCATCGCCTTTGCGCAACAGTTGAACCAATTGCTGTGTTCGCGCTACCATCGCTCAAAACAACAGAACAGGTGCTTCGGTGACCACTGAAACAAAACGCCCGCTCACCCTCCGCGACGTCTCCGAGGCGTCCGGGGTTTCCGAAATGACGGTCAGCCGGGTGTTGCGAAACCGGGGCGATGTGTCCGAGGCGACGCGGACCCGCGTTCTGGCCGCCGCGAAAGAGCTTGGGTACGTTCCGAACAAGATCGCGGGGGCGCTGGCCTCCAACCGCGTCAACCTGGTGGCGGTCATCATCCCTTCGCTGTCGAACATGGTGTTCCCCGAGGTACTGACCGGCATCAACCAGGTGCTCGAGGGCACCGAGTTGCAACCGGTGGTGGGCGTCACCGATTACCAGCCCGAAAAAGAGGAAAAGGTGCTGTACGAGATGCTCTCGTGGCGGCCCTCGGGCGTGATCATCGCGGGGCTCGAACACACGGACGCGGCGCGGGCCATGCTGGAATCGGCGGGCATTCCCGTCGTCGAGATCATGGACACGGACGGCAAGCCCGTCGATGCGATGGTCGGCATCTCGCATCGCCGTGCCGGACGCGAGATGGCGCAGGCGATTCTCAAGGCCGGATACCAGCATATCGGCTTCATGGGCACCAAGATGCCGTTGGACCACCGGGCGCGGAAGCGGTTCGAGGGGTTCACCGAGGTGCTGGGCAAGAACGGTGTCGAGATCGTGGATCGCGAATTCTATTCCGGCGGCTCTGCTCTGGCAAAGGGACGCGAGATGACCAAGGCGATGCTGGATCGCTCGCCGGATCTTGATTTCCTTTATTATTCCAACGACATGATCGGGGCTGGCGGGTTGCTCTACCTGCTGGATCAGGGGATCGCCGTTCCCGGACAGATCGGTCTTGCCGGGTTCAACAATGTGGAACTGCTGCAAGGGCTGCCGCGCAGATTGGCCACGATGGACGCCTGCCGTCTGGAAATCGGACGCAAGGCGGCCGAGATCATCGCGGCGCGGCTGGAAGACCCGAACGCCGAGGTGGAAACGCGCGTCATCCTGACCCCCAAGATCAGCTACGGCGACACCCTGAAGCGGCGCTGAGCCGGTGCCGGTTCGGCGACTGGACAACCGGGCCGCGCGGGCGCTGTTCCTGGACCGGCACGCCCTGGTCGAACCGCCGGCCGGGGCGGCCAAGGGTGAACACCTGCAGGACCTGATCCGCCGGCTCGGCTTTGTTCAGGTGGACAGCATCAACACGATTGCCCGCGCGCATGACATGATCCTGTTCGCGCGCCGGCCGACTTACCGCTCCGACAACCTCAAGCGGCTCTACGAAAGGGATCGTGGCCTGTTCGAGCATTGGACGCATGATGCCGCCGTCATTCCGATGGAGTTTTTCCGCCACTGGCATCTGCGGTTTCAGCGCGACGCCGATCTTCTGGCCCGACGCTGGAAGAACTGGCGGCGCGACGGGTTCGAGGCGCGGTTCGAGTCGGTTCTGCAGCACATCCGCGACCACGGGCCGGTCAGTTCCTCGGATGTGGGCCGGGACGAGAAGAAGGGCTCGGGCGGCTGGTGGGATTGGCACCCGTCCAAGACGGCGCTGGAATACCTGTGGCGCACCGGTGCGCTGACCGTCATCGGGCGCGAGGGGTTCCAGAAACGCTACGACCTGACCGAACGGGTGATCGAGGCGCATCTGTGCCCCGGCGCCGCGCCGTGTGATGAGCAGGCGACGGTGGATTGGCTGTGCAACGCAGCGCTGGACCGGCTGGGTTTTGCCACATCCGGGGAACTGGCGGCGTTCTGGGATACGGTCACTCCGGCCGAGGCGAAGGCTTGGTGCGAAAGGGCGCTGGCGAGCGGCGATATCGAATGGGCCGAGATCGAATGCGCCGATGGCCGCCCGCGCAAGGTCTTCACTCGGGCCGACGTGGGGGAACGGGTCGCGCGCCTTGCCCCACCGCCGGGCCGGATGCGCGTTCTCAGCCCCTTCGATCCGGCGCTGCGCGACCGCAAGCGGGCCGAGCGACTGTTCGGATTCCACTACCGGATCGAGGTTTTCGTCCCCGAACCGAAGCGGGTCTACGGCTACTATGTCTTCCCCCTGCTCGAAGGTGACAAGCTTGTGGGCCGGATCGACATGAAGGCGCATCGGGATGACGGAGAACTGAGGGTGCGCGCGCTGTGGCCTGAGCGGTCGGTCAAGTGGTCGCAAGCCCGCACCCGGCGGCTCGAGGCCGAATTGGAGCGGGTTCGCCGCTTCACCGGGATGGACAGGGTCCTGTTTGACGATGGCTGGCTACGCGAACCCAAGTGACCCGGAGACCCGTCGAAGTCAGTTCAGGAACCCGCGCTCTTCGATCAGGGACTTGAGTTGCGCCAGCGACGTCTCGACGGTCTGACCCGAGGTGTCCAGCTGCGCCTGCGCCTTGCCGTACAAGGCCTCGCGGCTGGTCAGGATCGACCTGAGCTGCTCCATCGCTTCGGGATTCCCGGCCATCGGCCGCTCGTCCCCCTGCGCCCGCACCCGGTCCATGTGTTCGACCGGCGAGGCGCGCAGCCAGATGGTGTGGAAATGGCTGAGCAGGGTGTTGTAGGTGTCCGGCTCGGCGACGATGCCGCCTGCCACGGCGAGAACCAACGAGTCATGGGTCGCGACCACCCGCTCGACGGTCTGCGCTTCGAGCTTGCGGTAGCCTTCCTGCCCATAGAGCGCCATGACCTCGCCCACGGGCATTCCGGCCTGCTCTTCTATGCCGTCGTTGAGTTCGACGAAAGGCAGGCCCAGTTCCTGCCCCAGGAGCCTCCCAAGGGTGGATTTCCCGGCGCCGCGCAGGCCGACGAGGCAGATCCTGCGGGCGCGCAGAACTTCGTCCGGTTCCGGGCTCAGGGCACGCAGCACCGTCTGCTGCACGTCGCTTGGGGCCGCCCGGAACAGGTCCGCGACACGCAGGGCATCGGAACTCCACGGATCGTCCTCGCCCACCAGCCATTCGATCCGGTGATCGAGCGCAATGGCGACCCGTTGCAGCAGGCCGATCGAGATGTTTCCCTCGCCTGCTTCCAGTTGCGCAAGATAGCGCGGGGAAACGCCCGAGATTTCTGACAGCACACGGCGCGGGATTCCGCGCCGCTCGCGCGCTTCCCGCACCCGTTCGCCGACACGGGCGATCAGGGCCGACACGGACGCATCGGCAAGGTCCGAGCCGCGCTGCGATGTGCTGTCGCCCCTGAAATTGGTGATCTCGCTCATGCTTCCCGTGTCGCTTATGTGAAATAATGCACAAACTACGCCGACCGCCCCGTGCGGGCAATCGAAATTGACGTTCGCGGCACGGATGCTCGGCCGGTGTCAGTAGGTCTCCACGTGATAGCGGCCCTCATCGCGCATGCGGTCGCGCAACTCACCCCAATCCAGTCCCAATCCGCGTGCGATGTCCTTCAACGCCTCTTCGACACCCTGTTCCATCGCCTTCAGGCCGCAGATGTAGATGTGGCCGTCGGGGTTCCTCAGCAGTTCGCCGACCTGTTCGGCCTCTTGCCGCAGCTTGTCCTGCACATAATGCTTCGGCTCTCCTTCCTGCCGGGAGAAGGCGAAATGCTTGGCCATGAAGCTTTCGGGCACCTTTTTCAGCGGTCCGAAGTAGGGCAGTTCCTGCGGCCTGCGGGCGCCGAAGACCAGCATCAGCGAACCCTTGAGCGACGGGTATTCCCGCTGGCGCCGCATGGTGAAGGCGCGGAACGGGGCCGAGCCGGTGCCGGTGCAGATCATCAAAAGCTGCGCGTTAGGGTCTGATGGAAGCAGGAAGGTCGCGCCGAACGGGCCGGTCACCTTGACCGTGTCGCCCGGTTTCAGGTCGCAGACATAGTTGGAGCATAGCCCCTTTTCCTCGCGTTTGACGGTCAGCGAGAGGTTGTTGAAGTTGGGGCGTTCGCCGTCGCGGGGGCTGGATACGGAATAGAGCCGCGGCAGATGCGCGTTGCCGTTTTCGTCCGTGCCGGGCGGGATGATCCCTAGGCTCTGGCCTTCGAGAACCGGAAAGGGCAGGGAGCCGAAATCGAGGATAATGTGGCGGACGTCGCTGTCGCTGTCCTCGGCCGTCAGGCGAAAGTTTCCGGCCACCTTGGCGTCCGCCGGTTTGCCCAGGCCATACATGTTGACCGTCGGCTTTGACGCCGTCGCGGGCGCCCTGGCCTTGCCCCCCGCGCCCTTGTGCGCCTCGGCCAGCAGGGCGGCGATGGCGTCATCCAACGCCTCCAGCCCGCCTTCGTCCCCGGCCACGTCCTCCTGCTCAGGCAACTCCATCCAGCCGTATTGATCCTCGAGCGAATAGGGTTCGGTGACCACACGCCAGTTGTCGATCGAGCCGGTGGGGCAGACCGGGATGCAATCCATGCAGAACTTGCACTTGGACACGTCGACAACGACGTTCATGTCGTCATGCTCGATGGCCTGCTCGGGGCAGGTCATCTCGCAGGTGTAGCAACGGATGCAGATTTCGGGGTCGATCAGGTGCTGCTTGAGCGGCTGGTTCATGAACTCTCGCGTTTCTTGGTCAGGATCATGTCGGGCAGAACCAGCGTGTCGATCAGGGCGGTGCACAGACCGACGCAATCGGAACAGCCGACACAGGGGCCTTGCAGCGCGGATACCTGACCGGCGAGGGCCACCAGCTTTGGTGTCTCGGCCTTGGAGCGGTTGATCTGCATTGCGGGTCTCCCCTTCTGAACAAGCCGGGTCCAGCCAACAGGACAATAGGTGAGTCCGTCAATCCGGTTTTCGTCACGAAATGTTACCGTTTGCGGCACCCGGCTCGGGTTTGTGGTTTCAGGCCATGTGAAGCTTCACGTATTCGAAATCGCCCGGCTTGTTGTCGATGCCCACCTTGGGCGGCGCGATCCAGCGCGCGTATTGGCCCGGCTCGTAGCAGGGCTTCATCAGGGACTGGATGAAATCGCCGTCGGCATGGGTCGGCAGCCATTCCGGCAGGCCCTTGTCGTAATCCGCGCCGCTGACCACCTTGCCGTCGGGGTCGAACAGCTTGTCGGCGAAGACGCCGATCTTGCGGTTGAACGCCTCGTGCGGCAGCTTCAGTTCAAAGTCGATCCCGAATTTCTCGATGATCTTGTTCCAGCGGCCGACGCCGCCTGCGGCGTCCTTGGTGTAATCGTCGCGCAGGCGCATGTTGATCGCGGTCAGCGCCGGAACCTCCTTCTGCACGGCCTTGCCGTCTTCCAGGTCCCAGACGGTATAGGTGTCCTGCTGCAGCCGGTGGTCGTCGGTCAGCCGGTTTTCCATGTACCGACCCTTGATCCCCGCGTTGAAGGCGTTTGCGGCGTTGGTCGAAACCTCCTGCCCGAACAGGTCCAGCGACAGCGTGTAGTGCAGGTTCAGCTTCTTCTGGACCGTCGGCAGATCGATCACGCCCAGATCGCGGATCTTTCCCACGTCAAAGGGGTCTTCGATGCCGTTCTCCTTCATCACCTCGCAGGTTTTCTGGACGATCCGGCCGACGCCGGTTTCGCCGACGAACATGTGGTGCGCCTCTTCTGTCAGCATGAAGCGGCAGGTGCGGCTGAGCGGATCGAAACCGGATTGCGCCAGCGACTCGAGCTGCATCTTGCCGTCGCGGTCGGTGAAATAGGTGAACATGAAAAAGGACAGCCAGTCCGGCGTTTCCTCGTTGAAGGCGCCCAGCATGCGCGGCGCTTCCTCGCTGCCCGACTGGCGGCGCAGCAGGTCGTCGGCCTCTTCCCGGCCGTCGCGGCCGAAATACTTGTGCAGCAGATAGACCATGGCCCAGAGGTGGCGTCCCTCTTCGACGTTCACCTGGAACAGGTTCCGCATGTCATAAAGCGACGGTGCCGTGAGCGCCAGCAACCGCTGCTGCTCGACCGAGGCGGGTTCGGTGTCGCCCTGAATGACGATCAGGCGCTTGAGCAGGTTGCGGTATTCGCCGGGAACCTCCTGCCAGGCCGGTTGACCGGCATGTTCGCCGCAGGGGATCACCCGTTCCTCGACCTGCGGGGCCAGCAGCACGCCCCACCGGTATTCGGGCATCTTCACGTAGTCGAACTTGGCCCAGCCCTTGGGGTCGACGCTGACGGCGGTGCGCAGGTAGACAAGCGATTCCTGGAAGTTCTGCGGGATCAGCTTGTTCCACCAGTCGATGTAGCCGGGGTGCCATTTCTCCAGCGCCTTCAGCACCTTCTTGTCCTGGCTCAGCCCCACGTTGTTCGGGATCTGGGTGTCGTAGCTTACGTTGATCAGGTCGAGCATGTCTTTCCTCCGACAAAGGGCCAGCGCCCCTCACACACGTTCCATGTTGTATTCGCCGCGCAGGCCGGTGCCGTAACGCTGCAAGGCGCCTTCGGGACCCACCGCATTCGGGCGCTGGAAGATCCAGTTCTGCCAGGCGGTCAGGCGGCCGAAGATCCGGGTTTCCATCGTTTCGGGACCGGCGAACCGCAGGTTGGCCTCCATTCCCGTCATCGCGTCGGGCGAGAAGCTGGCGCGCTCCTCGAGGAAGATCCGCACCTCGTCCTCCCAGTCGATGTCGTCATAGGCATAGGTGACCAGCCCAAGCTCCTCGGCGTCTTCCGCCTCGAGCGGCCTGCCCACATGTTCCTTGAGGGTTTCCACCGCGTCGAGGTCGCCCCAGAACCGTGTTTCCAGACGCGACAGGTCGTTGCCCATCGGGTAGGTGCCAAAGTTGCCGTCGCTCAGCGTGATCGACGCCAGCGGGCGGTTGTCGCCTTCGAACTCCTCCAGCATCATGTAGGACCGGTCCACCGCCCACAGCAGTTCCGCCAGAACGCCCGCATAGCAGGATCCGTGCTCGACCAGCGCCACGAGGCTGCGTGATGTCATGTCGATCCGCTTAAGGACCCGTTTCCAGTATTGCAGGATCTCGTTCGCCAGCCAGTTGCCCGAATTGTCGAGGAGCAGCTTTTCATGGGCCAGAACCCGAACCGGATCGCCCTGCGTCTGAAACACGATCAGGCCCAGTTCGCGCTCGTTCAGCCGAAGGTGCAGGATGGCGTCGTCCAGTTCCCGGGCAAGGCGCAAGATCCATGCCTGCGACCCCTGCGACTGTAGCGCATCCATGTCGGCGGGGGCGTCCTCGTCGGGGCCCTTGACGGTTATGGTGGCCCGGCCTGCATCCCTGTCGACCGCGACTTCGACCAGGGAATAGATGACCGACCCATCCTCGCCGAAACTGCGGGAAATCGGCTCTAACACGATACCTTTCAGGCCGGACGGCTTTGCCGATGCCGCGGCGAACTTGCGGGCGCGTTCCTGCACCACCTCGTCAAATTTCGAGTTCGGGGCGATCTCGTCCACCAGTTTCCAATCGACCGCGCGCTGACCGCGCACGCCTTCTTCGACCGAGCAGAACACGTCGGCCAGATCGCGCCGCACCTTGCGCTTGTCGGTCACCCGGGTCAGACCGCCGGTCCCCGGCAGCACTGCCAGCAGCGGCACCTCGGGCAGGGCCACCGACGAGGTGCTGTCATTGGTCAGAATGATATGGTTGCAGGCCAGCGCCAGTTCGTATCCGCCGCCGGCGCAGGAACCCTTGACGGCCGCGATGTATTTCTGACCCGAATCCGCCTCGGCCGCCTCGAAGGTGTTGCGGGTTTCGTTGGTGAACTTGCAGAAGTTCACCTTGTGCGCATGGCTGGCCCCGCCGAGCATCCGGATGTTGGCCCCGGCGCAGAACACCTTGTCCTTGCCGGATTGCATCACCACGACCTTCACCTCGGGATGCTCGAAGCGCATTCGCTGCACGATATCCGCCAGTTCGATATCGACCCCGAGGTCGTAGGAGTTCAGTTTCAGTTCGTAGCCGGGGAACAGTCCGCCCTTTTCGTCGACATCCATGTAGAGGTTGGCGACCTCGCCGTCATATTCGACGCGCCAGTGGCGGTATCTAGTGGGGTCGGTCTGAAAGTCGATGCGCTGGGACATTCCGGGATCCTCACTTTGGCGGCAGGCCGCACTTTAGTATGTTAAGTCATGGGCGGCAAGACTTGGCTGGCAAAATAATGCATACATAGTGTCGTTTAAAATCAAGGATTTGGAAAAATGATCTTAAAATGCAAGATTTGCCTCGGGATTAAGTATGCATTATGTTGCAGTGTTCCTGAGTCGCTCACGCAGCGCAGTTAGGCGCGAGTGGAGTTCCGCCGTATCGATCCCCATGATCCGCGATCCGGATCCCGATCCGGCTGCGGCAAGCCGCTCCCGCGCCAGGCCGCATAGCCGCAGCGCGGCCGCGGGCCGCTGCATCCGCTCTTTCAGGCAGGCGTTGGCGAATTGGATGCAGGCCTGCACGAACTGGCGCTCGGCCGAGTTTGGCGGCAGGTGCAGCCAGACCGGTTCCCAGACCTCGTGGGCTTCCCAGAAATAGCCGCGATCCAACAGAACCCATCCCGCGCGCCATGCGTCGGAAGCGGCGATGTCGCGGATGTTCATCCCTTGCGCAACCGTCCCGCAAAGTGCGGCAAAGGTGTCCTCGGGGTGCCTTGCGGTCCGGCCCGGCACGTAGGCGTTTGCGGGAAGGGTCAGTTCCACTGCTCAGGCCGGTGCAACCTCGGCCGCCTCGATGCGCAGCAGCCGGGCGCAGTATTCCGAAACCGCCTCCAGAGTGGCCTCGCGCGCCTCGTGATGCGGCGCGTGCTGGCAATCGAGAACCGCGGTATCGACAGGGCAATAGGCGCGGGTTTCGATCTCGTCGATCTGCGCGAGGGTGCCATATTGGTCGCCGCGCCCCTGGATGGCGAGGATCGGCACGCGGATGTAGTCGATTACCTCGGAGACGTTCCAGCCCTTGAAGCCAGCATCCAGCCAGGTGTCGCACCAGCCGCGAAAGGCGCCTTCGGGATCGCGGTGATATTTCGCCATCCTGTCCCGCATGTCCGATGCCGCGAAACTGTCGCGCGCCCGGGCGATTTCCCGCAGCCCCATCTCTTCGGTGAAGAAATGCGGCGCTTCGAGGATCAGGCCCCGCACCCTGTGATCCTCGACGCTGCCCGCGTAAATGGCGGCGATCGTCGCCCCGTCGGAATGGCCGAACAGGATGCAGCGGCGAATTCCTGACTGCTCGAGAACACGAGGCAGCACATCCACCGCTTCGCGCGTCATGAAATCGAGCGGGAGCGGCAGGTCGGCCGGGTCGGATTGCCCGTAGCCCTGGCGGGAGTAGGCCAGCACGCCCAGCCCTGTTCGTTCGGACAGCAGTTCCGGGATATCCCGCCACAGGGCGACGCAGCCCAACCCTTCGTGCAGCAATACTATGGTCGGCGCCTCGGACGGTGGCGGGCCGAAACAGGCGTATTCCAGCGCGACGCCCTTCACATTCATGGGGCTGGCCGGGGTTCGGCTCCATTCGAACATCACGGTTCCTCCCTCAGTTTGAATCGCTGGATCTTGCCGGTTGCGGTCTTGGGCAGATCCTCGACGAAATCGATCCAGCGGGGATATTTCCACTTGCCGACCTTGTCCTTGACGAACTCGCGCAACTCGTCGGCAAGGCCGTCGGCCTTGGCCTGTTTCAGCACGATGTAGGCCTTGGGTTTTTCCAGCCCATCCTGATCGCGCGCGGCGACGACCGCCGCCTCGAGTACGGCCGGGTGTGATACCAGCGCCTGTTCCACCTCGAAGGGGGAAACCCAGATGCCCGAGACCTTGAACATGTCGTCGGTCCGCCCGCAATAGACATAGCGCCCGTCTGCCGCCAGCTCGTACTTGTCGCCAGTCCGGGTCCATTCGCCCTCGAACGTGGCACGGCTCTTGTCGCGCTTGTTCCAGTATCCGTCCGCCGCCGAAGCGCCGCGCACCAGAAGCTCGCCAAGCCCGCCGGCGCCCACATCCTTGCCGTCCTCGTCCACGAGGCGCACTTCGTAGCCCGGGACCGGGCGGCCGGACGTGCCATAGGCCACGTCGCCCGGAGCGTTGGACAGAAAGATATGCAGCATTTCCGTCGAACCGACCCCGTCGAGAATGTCCACGCCCCAAAGCCGCCGCCAGCCGCGCCCGATCTCTTCAGGCAACGCCTCCCCAGCCGAGATGCATCGGCGCAGTTTCACGTCGGGAACGCCCCGGCTTTCCAGCTGCGCAACCATGGCGGCGTAAAGCGTCGGAACGCCGCAAAAGATGGTGGGTTTTTCGGCGGCAATGATCTCGGCCATGGTGTCGGGAGTGGGTCGGCCGTTGAACAGCACCGTTTCGGCCCCCACGGACATCGGAAAGGTCATGGCATTGCCCAGCCCGTAAGCGAAGAACAGCTTGGCCGCTGAAAACACCACGTCGTCCGGCTCGATCTGCAGAACCCGCGCGCCGTAGGCATCGGCGGTGGCCTTGAGACTGCCATGGACGTGCCGCACTCCCTTGGGCTGGCCAGTGGATCCCGAGGAATACAGCCAGAAGGCAACGTCATCCTCGGACGCAGCGACTGCCGGCATCGGCGTAGCGCCCGACACGAAATCCGCAAAGCTTTGCCTGCCTTCCGGCGCCGTGCCGATCACGACGATATGGCTCAGGTGCGGCGATGCCTCGGCGGCGGGCTGCACGACCGGCCAAAGCTCTTCGGACACGAACAGGCAGGAGGCGCGGCTGTCGTTCAGGATCACGTCGTAGACCTGCGTCGTCAGCAGCGTGTTCAGCGGAACCGGCACCACGCCCGCCTTCATGCAGCCCCAGAAGATCTGGGGGAACTCCAACTGGTCCAGAACCAGCATCGCCGCGCGCGCCTCGCGCGGGATCCCGGCGCGGCCGAGTGCGCCGGCGACGTGGTTTGTGGCGTCCGCCAGTTCGCCATAGGTCATCGCCCGTTTCTGCCCGGCCGCTTCCCGGAATGCCGGCCGGTCGCCGTTCCCGTCGCGCACATGGCGATCCACAAAATACAGCGCGGCGTTTCCGCTCATATTCACTCCTCCCACGTGACGCGCAGGGGCTGCGAGCGGTTGGTCCTCCTGCCGTCCCGCTCGCGTCTGTCCCCTGCGGGCAATAATGCATCCCGGATGGATTTATGCAAGATATTGCAGCATTGGCGCCTCCAGATTTGCAATTTATTGCACGTGAATGACCGCGGGATCACCGGCGCCGTAGAGGCGCGACACCAACACAGCGCGGCGATCCAGCAGTTTCCTGAAGTTCAGGTTGCCCTTGGCCGTAATCTCGCCCTCCGCCATCGAAGGAGGCTCGGCCAGAATGACGGCGCGCGTGATGCTGGCGGACGATCCCTTGTCGCCATTGGCCCGGGCAAGACGGGCGGCGATGTCCCGCGCTTTTTCCCCGGCCAGCAGGGCGCCGTCCAAGCCTTCCAGCCCGTCGGACATGGCAGGCGTCGGCACGATCATCAACCCGACCTCGGATCGGTTCTCGCCCGTCACGATCACATCCGCGGCCAACGGCGCCAGCGCCGCCAGCAGTTCCAGACGCAGCGCGGCCGCCCGGACCCAGATGCCCGAGGCGAGTTTGAAATCGTCCGAGATCCGCCCGTCGAAACGCAATCCCCGGTTGGCGTCGCCAGGGTCAACAAGGGTCATGGCGTCGCCGCTGCAAAAGAACCCGTCGGCGTCAAATGCCCTGGCGGTCTTTTCGCGATCGCGGAAGTAACCCGGGAAGATGTTGGGCCCCTTGACCCGAACCTCGTAGCGCTCGCCCTCTTCCGGCACCAGTTTCACCGTGACGCCCGGCAACGGAACGCCGACGATGCCCGGCAGGTTGGCCGGGAAATGCTGGAAGATGCAGGCGGGCGCCGTTTCGGTCATTCCCCAGCAGGTGGTGATCAGCGGTGCTTCGTCCCGGACGTCCAGCGCCATGTCGCTCAGATCCCGCCAGACATCCGCTGAAAGCGAGGCGCCGGCGTAGAACAGCATGTCGAGATCGGCGAAGAAATTCCGCTTGAGCGCCTCGTCCCGCTGCATCTCGTTGCGCAACTGGGCATAGCCCACCGGCACGTTGTAGGCGATGGTGCCGTTCATGATCCGGTTGTTCTCGAACGTCTTGCCGATCAGGGCCGGGATCGGTTTGCCGTCGTCGATGTAGAGCGCGCCGCCAAAGGCGAGCATCTGGTTGAAATTGTTCGAGCCGCCAAAGACGTGGTTCCATGGCAACCAATCGACCAGACGCGGCGGGCGCTCGGACAGGAAAGGCAGGGCTTGCCGGTATTGCGCCTGGTTGGCGCAAAGCATGGCCTGCGTCGTCAGCACGCCCTTGGGGTTCGATGTGGATCCCGAGGTCATCAGGATCTTGGCCACGGTTTCGGGACCGACCTTCGCGGCGGCCTCTTCGACCATTGCCTGTTCCCGCGTCAGGTCGGACAACAGGGCCATGCCGGGGCCGGGGTTGCGGCCCACCACGATCTGACGGCGGGCCATCTTGTCCATGCCCAAGGCCTCGGCAAAGGTTGCGCCGTCCTCGGCAAAGACCATGGCCGGATCGATCAGGTCGAGGATGTGGTGAAGCTGTTTGAGCGCGCCGGGGATCAGCGAGTATTGTTCGGCCACCGGCGCGGTCGGAATGCCAACATACTGCGCGGCAAGCGAGAGCAAGCCGTGCGTGACGCTGTTGCCGGACAGGATCAGGATGGGTGTATCCGCATCCAGCCCGCGCGCCAGCAGACCTGCCGCAAGGGCCCGCACCCGATCCAGCGCCTCGGCATAGCGCAACTCACGCCAACCCGGTCCGCTGCGTTCGGCCAGGAACACGGCATCGGGGCGTTCCTCCGCCCATTGATGCAGCCAGTCCGTCGTCTTGCGGGCCGGTTCCGGCAGGGCATGGGCCGAGCGCAACAGGATCACGCCGTCACCGGCATCCTCGCGGATGACCTCATGCTCTACATAGCCCGCCATTATTCCCTCCCGCCCCGCGATGCCACGGGGCTTTCTTGTTCAAAGACCGCCGAGCGCGGCTCAGCCCGGCAGAAGAAACAGCGTGATCGCCGGGAAGGCGACCAGAACGATGACCCGGATGATGTCCGACGCCACGAAGAACATGACCGCCTTGTAGGTCTCGATCATCGGCGTGGCCCGGTCCATGGCGTTGATGATGAACAGGTTCATCCCGACCGGCGGCGTGATCAGCCCCACCTCGACCACGATCAGCACCAGGATGCCGAACCAGATCGCGACATGCTCGGCCTCGATGCGGTTGGCCATGCCCTGCGTGACGCGGATGCCCAGTTCCTTCATCTGCTCGCGGGTCAGCTCCGCGCCGCTGGCGATCGCCTCCTGTATCGAGGCAAGCATTTCAGCGCCCATGCCCTCGGGTACGCCGTTCTTGAGCACGTCCATCGCCGCTTCGGCCTGCATGGCCGGAAGCGAGATCAGGTTGAAATCCATCGCCGAGATCACCGGGAAAAAGATCGGGATCGTCAGCAGGATCATCGACAGGCTGTCCATAAGGCAGCCGAAGACAAGGTAGAAGCACAGGATCAGCGCCAGCACCATCAAGGGCGATAGTCCCTGGCTGACGACATAGTTCGACAATTCCTGCGGCACCTGCGTCAGCGCGAGGAAGCCGTTGTAGAACCCCGCGCCCAGCACGATGAAAAAGATCATTGCCGTCGAGCGGGCCGTGACGATGAAGCTGTCTGCCAACGTCGAGATCGTCAGGCCGCCATTGAAAAAGGCGATCACGCCCGTGCCGAATGCGCCCACCGCCGCGCCTTCGGTCGGGGTGAACCAGCCAAGGTAGATGCCGCCCACCACCAGCCCGAACACCAGCAGCACCGGCCAGACCTGCAGCAACGCCGCGAAACGTTCGGAATAGGGAACCGCCGGGCGCGTGCCCGCGCTTTCCGGATAGAGCCGCACGTAGATGGAAATGGCGATCACATAGCCTACGGCGGCCATGATGCCGGGGATGAAGGCGGCGAGAAACAGCTTGGCGATGTTCTGCTCGGTCAGGATCGCGTAGATCACCAGCACCACCGAGGGCGGGATCAGGATGCCCAGCGTGCCGCCCGCGGCCAGAGTGGCGGTCGAAAACCCGCCCGCATAGCCGTATTGCCGGAGTTCGGGCAAGGCGACCCGGCCCATCGTGGCCGCCGTGGCCAGCGACGAGCCGCAGATCGCGCCGAACCCGGCGCAGGCCCCGATCGAAGCCATGGCGACGCCGCCCCGGCGATGGCCAAGCCAGCCTTCGGCGGCCTTGAACAGCGCGTTGGACATGCCGCCCAGCGTCGCGAAATGCCCCATCAGCAGGAACATCGGCACGATGGTCAGCGAATAGCTGGAAAAGGTCGTGTAGGTCTCGTTCTTGAGGCGGGCGAAGGCCACCTGGGTACCGTCGGTCACCAGGACCAGGCCAACGAGCCCAACGAGGAACATGGCCAGCCCGATCGGCACCCGCAGAAAGATCAGCACCATCAGCGCCGGGAATGACGCGATTCCGATTTCAAGCGCGCTCAATGGGTCGCCTCCACGCCGTCCCAGATCAGGATGCGGCCGGTAAAGAATTCATAGGTGCGGACGCCGGCCATGTAGATGCCGACGATCGCCGCCGCCAGGGACCCTACGAAGCTGAGCGCATAGGCCCACCAGATCGGGAACTGCAGCAGAAAGGTCGTCTCGGCGTATTCCTTCTTGCTCAGCATCCCGTCGAACAGCTTCCACGCGATCAGGACCAGAACCGCGGCGAAGACGATTTCGGTCACCATGCGCAGGAAGCGGTTCACGCCCTTGGGAAAGGTGTTCGCCAGGATGTCGACCGACGCATGGCCCGCCGTGATCTGGCAGAGCGGCAGGAAACAGAAGATGGCGAAGGCCACCCCGGCTTCGACCAGTTCGAAGTCGCCGTTGACAGGCCCCACGCCTATTCCGATCGCCCAGTCGGCAAAACCGGGGGCGACGCTCTGCATGAAGCCGCCGTGAAAGAACCCGTTCAGCAGCCGGCCCAGAATGGACAGGCAGGTCAGCAGGATCAGGGCGCTCAGGACGATCCCGCCGATGATGGCCAATGTTCTGGCCAACCCCATCATCAGTTTATGCATTGGTCCTCGATCTTTTTCGGGGCCGTTCCGGCAGCGGCGCCCGCGCGCCGCCGCCGTCGGTTCTGCGCCGGATCAGTTCGTGTATTCCGGCGTGTATTTCTCGATCAGCATCTGCGCCTCTTCAAGCAGCGCCTGACCGTCCTTGCCTTTGGCGTTCATGTCGGCGATCCACTCGTCATAGATCGGCTGGGCCAACTGGCGCCACTCTTCGACACCGGCTTCGTCGATGGTGATGATGTTGTTGCCCAGATCCTCGGCGACCTGCCGGGCCGGACCATCGGCGTCGGCCTGGGTGCCGCCCGCGAAGACCGAGAATTCCATCCCCGAATTGTCGTCGATCACCTTCTTCAGATCATCCGGGAGGCTCTCGTACTTGTCCTTGTTCATCGCCAGGACGAAGGTCAGCGTGTAGAGCGCACGGCCATCGAACTCGGTGTGGTTCTCGACCAGTTCCGGCACTTTCAGCGCAGTGGTCACTTCCCATGGGATCGTGGTTCCGTCGATGACGCCTTTCGACAGGCCCTCGGGTACCGCCGGCACCGGCATACCGACCGGGGTCGCGCCCAGCTTGGTCAGGAGCGAGTTGACCGAGCGCGAACCGCCGCGGATCTTCATCCCCTGAAGATCCTCGGGCTTTTCGACAGGGTCGGCGGTGTGGATCATGCCGGGCCCATGCACCCAGGTGGCAAGGATGTGGACGTCCTTGAACTCGTCATCCTTCATGTGCTTGTCGAACATTTCCCAATAGGCGCGCGACACGGCGCGGGCATTGGTCATCATGAACGGCAGTTCGAACACCTCGGTCGAGGGGAAGCGCCCGGGCGTGTAGCCGACCACAGTCCAGACGACATCGGCCACGCCGTCGATCGCCTGGTCCATCAGTTCCGGCGGCTTGCCGCCCAGCTGCATCGAGGGATAGCGTTCCACCTTGATGCGGCCGTCCGAATCCTTTTCGACATTGTCCGCCCAGACGTCCAGAACCAGTTTCGGCACGTTGGCCTGCGCCGGCAGGAACTGATGCAGTTTCAGCGTGACCTCCTGGGCCAGCGCCGATCCCGCGCTGAAGCCGGTGGCCAGAGCCGCCGCGGCGACCCCGCCGATCATGCTCAGAAGCGTTCTCCGATAGGTCATGTTATCCTCCCTTTGACCCATTATTGTGGCAATATAATGCGAATTTTCTTGTATATTGCAATATACTGCCAGTATTCGTCCCGCTGCGGATGCCGGGGTCTTCACCCCAGGGCCCGCCGCCAGGCCGATCCATCTCCTTCCACCCCCGCAAACCGACACGGCCGCGACGGGGTATCGTGTGTGCTTTCCGATGTCCTCAGACTGCAACCGAACCCGGGCTCTACGCAAGCGTCCTGTTTCGGCGGGCTGTGCAAAACACTCGTGAATTGACAGCGTTGGGCAATCAGCCGGGGGAAAACCGGTCCTATTCGGCCCCTGTCAGCGTCAGTTCGATCGGGTCCAGACCGTCCACGCCGCCGGTGATGACGTCGCCCGCGACGACCGGCCCGACGCCGGCCGGTGTGCCGGTCAGGATCAGGTCGCCCGGCCGCAGATGATAGAAGCCCGACAAGTGACGGATGATCTCGTCGATCTTCCAGATCAGTTCGGCCAGTGTCGCGTCCTGGCGCGACATGCCGTTCACCTCAAGATGGATGCGTTTGTCATCGTCCGGGGACCAGGCCTCGGCCCGGGTCAGCGGAGCAAAGACGGCGGCGTTTTCGACATCCTTGCCCAGGTCCCACGGGCGTTGCTTGTTGCGCTCGCGGATCTGCAAGTCCCGCCGGGTCATGTCGAGGGCGCAGCCATAGGCATAGACCGCTTTCCAGGCGTCCTGCGCGTCTGCCCTGAAAACCTCGCGCCCGATCGCGACCGCCAGTTCCATTTCGTGGTGGTAGTCCTCGGTTCCCGGCGGATAGGGGACCGATGCCCCCGACAGGACCGCGTTGGAGGCGGATTTGGTGAAATAGAAGGGTGCCTCGCGATCCACTTCATGCCCCATTTCAGCAGCATGCGCGGCATAGTTCCTGCCGACGCAGAATATCCGGCCGATCGGGTAGGTGGCGCTCTCGCCGTTGACCGGAATTCCGGGAACCGCGGGCAGGGTGAACAGGCTTTCGGTCATGCGGGACTCCCCATCTTGTTATGTTTCCGAGGTCCATTATTGGGCCCGGAGCGCGCCAAATAGAGTGATATCGCCAAAAGCCCGCATGGTGAACGGCCCGATTGCCTGCGTGTATGGATTGTAGGTGTTTGTCTGCTTCCCCCAATATGATGGGCAAGAAAAAAAGGCACAGGATCGTGACAGAAACTTAATAACTTGGGGGGTTGGAACACGGAGCGGCTGTGCTACAGTTATCCACAGGAACCTACCCGGCAAGACGCGGCGGGAATGTTGCGATTCCGGGGGGCTGAATCATGGCCCCTTCACTTCTTTTACGCACCTGCATCCGTCGGAATTTCCGGCGCCACAAAGGTTAACGAAAGGGAAGGTATTGAACACAGCGGGACAAAGGGGCATCAAAATTCGAACGCTTCAGGGCGCGTCATTCAGAGAGCCGACCCCCTGGTTTCTCTGGAACAACACGGGTCACATTTTTGACCTCTAATGCGCCTTGATGCTTGGGCCGGACCGTCGCGCAAGTCCAAGACGAAGCCGGTCGCCGGTCAGGCGAACACTTGATATCAGGCCTGGCCACCCCGCCGGAGGGAACCCCCTCCTCTCCGGCGGGGACTTGCAAACCTCAACACGATTTGGCTTTGAAACCCGTCGGGCCATCCGCAACTGAACCCCGAGCGGCGAACCCGGTGTCAGTTGTCCATGTCGTTCAATTCGTTCAGCAGGTCCAGCAGGGCCTCGTACCGCTCCGGCCCAAGATGCGCCCGGATCCGCTCGGCAGCCTGAATGCTGGCCGTCAGGTTGTTCCGGATGATCTTCAGGCCGTCGTCGGTGATGCGGATGATCTGCTTGCGGCGGTCATCGGGATCCGGCTGCCGGTCGATCAGCCCCTTTTCACCAAGCTTCTGCAGGATGCGCGTCAGGCTCGGCAAGAGCAGGCAGGCGCGATGGGCGATCCGGGTCGGATCCTGCGGCCCTTCTTCCTGAAGCACCCGCAAAACCCGCCATTGCTGTTCGGTGATGTCAACATCGGCAAGCATCGTCCGGATCGGCCCCATGACGCTTTCACGGGCGCGCAGCAGCGCGATTGGCAAGGATCGGGAGGTGAGCGGCAAGTCGCTGGGCATAGAGAATCTTTGCCGAATTCGTCCTGCGCTGCAACTGGGGATTGAAGTCGCGGTTGACAGAATCAGAAAAATACTTCACATGTTAATTAAAGGGGGAAACCATGCCGCACATCATCGTGGATTACTCCGCGAACATGGAGCAGCGCACGGACCTGGCCGGTCTGTGCGAGGCGTTGAGGCAAGCGGCGATCGAAACCGGCGTCTTTCCCGTCGCGGGCATCCGGGTGCGCGCGATGCGTGCGGATCATGCAGCGATCGGGGATGGCGGTCCGCAACACGGATATGTCGACATTACGGTGCGGCTTCGCGGCGGGCGCGATCTGGCGACGCGCAAGGCGGCGGCAGCGCGTATTTTTGCCGCGGCCGAGGGTTTCCTGGCCCCGGCGATGCGCGAGCATTCCGTCGCATTGTCGATGGAAATGCGAGACATCGACCCGGAGCTTTCCCCCAAGACCGGCACCATCAGCGAGCATCTGAAAGGGGCGGACCGGAAATGACCGAACTTGACGCCAACATCAGGAAGTTGGACGCCCATCTCGCGCGCTTCCGCACCGACGGGATCAGGAACCTTATCGGCGGCGCGTCGGTCCCCTCGGCTTCGGGGGCGACGTTCGAAACCCGTTCGCCGGTCGATGAAAGCCCGATCTGCACGGTTGCGCGCAGCGGTCCCGAGGATGTGGACACAGCCGCCGAAGCGGCGAAAACGGGCTTCCCCGCCTGGCGCGACATGCCCGCCCCGGAGCGCAAGCAAATCCTGCACCGGATCGCCGATCTGATCGTCGAGCGCGCCGAGGAAATCGCGCTGTGCGAATGCTGGGATACCGGGCAGGCGTTGCGCTTCATGTCCAAGGCCGCGTTGCGTGGGGCCGAGAATTTCCGCTTTTTCGCCGACCGTGCCCCCGCTGCGCGGGACGGTCAGAACTTGCCGTCACGCACGCTGATGAACGTCACCACGCGCGTCCCGATCGGGCCGGTCGGCGTGATCACGCCGTGGAACACGCCCTTCATGCTGAGCACATGGAAGATCGCGCCCGCGCTAGCGGCGGGCTGTACGGTGGTCCACAAACCGGCCGAATTTTCACCGCTGACCGCCCGGATCCTGGCAGAGATCGCGCATGAGGCCGGCCTGCCCGATGGCGTCTGGAACCTGGTCAACGGCTTCGGCGAGGATGCGGGCAAGCGCCTGACCGAGCACCCGGACATCAAGGCCATCGCCTTCGTCGGTGAAAGCAGGACCGGTTCGATGATCATGAAACAAGGCGCCGACACGCTGAAACGGGTGCATTTCGAACTGGGCGGCAAGAACCCGGTCGTGGTCTTCGACGACGCCGATCTCGACCGCGCGCTCGATGCGGTAATCTTCATGATCTATTCGCTGAACGGCGAACGCTGCACCTCGTCCTCGCGCCTGCTGATCCAGGACTCGGTAGCCGACGCCTTTCTGGCCAGGCTGACCGACCGGGTTAACCGCATCCGCGTCGGCCATCCGTTGGATCCCGAGACCGAGATCGGCCCCCTGATCCACCAGGTTCATTTCGACAAGGTGACCTCGTTTTTTGAAACCGCCCGGGAAGAAGGCGCGATCATCGCAGCAGGTGGCACACGGGTCGGCGACAAGGGATGGTTCGTGCGGCCGACGCTGTTCACAAACGCGACCAACGGCATGACCATCGCGCAGGAGGAAATATTTGGCCCCGTGTTGACCGCGATCCGGTTCCAGAACGAAGATGAGGCTCTGAAACTGGCGAATGATAGCCGATACGGCCTGACCGGTTATGTCTGGACCAACGACCTGACACGGGCGTTGCGCTTCACCGAAGCACTTGAAGCGGGCATGATCTGGGTGAACAGCGAAAACGTCCGCCACCTGCCGACTCCGTTCGGCGGCGTCAAAGCCAGCGGCATCGGGAGGGATGGCGGCGACTGGTCGTTCGAGTTCTACATGGAGCAGAAACATATCGGTTTCGCCACCGGTCAGCACAGGATCTTGCGCCTCGGCGTCTGAAACTCTGGGAAACGCGCACCGTGCCGGCTTCACCCGGCATAGCAAGGAGATCGAACAAATGCCCGTTCCGGCCCCCAATCTCTACCCGCCTTTCAACATCGTGCGGCTCAGCCATGTTGAATACAGCGTGACGGACCTGGGGGCCTCGCGCGCCTTTTACGTCGACACGCTGGGCCTGCAGGTCACCCACGAGGACGACGCGCGCATCTACCTGCGCGCGATGGAGGAACGCGGTCATCATTGCGTGGTGCTGGAGCAGGCCGACAAGGCCGAAGTCGGGGTGCTGGGTTTCAAGCTGTACGATGAGCCGGATCTCGACAAGGCGGCGGGGTTCTTTGCCTTGCGCGGCCTGCCGACCGAATGGGTCGAACGCCCGCATATGGGGCGTACGCTGCGGGTCCGCGATCCCTGGGGCATCCCTCTGGAATTCTATGTCAAGATGGAGCGGCTGGAGCCGATCCACCAGAAATACAGGCTCTACAAAGGGGCAAAGCCGCTGAGGATCGACCATTTCAACATGTTCTCGGCGGACGTGGACAGCGCAGTCGCATTCTACAACGAGATCGGATTCCGGGTGACCGAATACACCGAGGATGACGTCAGCGGCAAAATCTGGGCCGCATGGATGCATCGCAAGGGCGGTGTGCATGACGTGGCCTTCACGAACGGCCACGGGCCCCGGCTGCACCACACGGCCTTCTGGGTGCCGAATCCGCTCAACATCATCGACCTGCTCGACCTGATGTCGACCACCGGCTATGTCGGCAATATCGAAAGAGGGCCGGGCCGGCACGGCATTTCCAACGCCTTCTTCCTTTACGTACGGGACCCCGACGGGCACCGGATCGAGATCTATTGTTCGGACTATCAGACCGTCGATCCCGATCTTGAGCCGATCAAGTGGTCCCTCACCGACCCTCAGCGTCAGACACTTTGGGGCGCGCCTGCACCGCGCAGCTGGTTCGAAGAAGGCTCGACCTTCGACGGGATCAAGCCGGTGCCGAGTGCGCTGACCGCTCAGCCCATCATCGCGCCGTAGGAGATCTGGATGGACTGGAACGAATTTACCGACTGGGGCCACAAGGTTACCGACTGGGCGCGGGACTATCATCAGACCGTCGGGGACAGGCCCGTCCGGGCGCAGACCGAGCCGGGCGAGGTGCTGACCGCCCTTCCTGACGCGCCGCCCGAGACGCCGGAAGCGATGGAAGACATCTTTCGGGACTTCGAAGAGATCGTGATGCCCGGGATCACCCACTGGCAACATCCCCGTTTCTTCGCCTATTTCAACTCAAACGCCTCGGCCCCTTCGGTTCTGGCCGAGTTCCTGGCCAGCGCCATCGCGCCGCAATGCATGTTGTGGCAGACCTCGCCGGCGGCGACCGAGATGGAAACCCGGATGACGGACTGGCTGCGGCAGGCGCTGGACCTGCCCCGGGACTTTGCGGGCGTCATTCAGGATTCGGCCTCGTCGGCGACGCTGGCCGCGGTGCTGACCATGCGGGAAAAGGCGCTGGGCTGGCAGGGCAACCAGCAGGGGCTGTTCGGGCAGAGACCGTTGCGCGTCTATTGTTCGTCCGAGGTGCACACCTCGATCGACCGGGCAATCTGGATTGCGGGCATCGGGCAGCAGAACCTGGTCCGCGTACCGATCCGCGGTGACTGGCGGGGGATGGATCCGGTGGCACTGGAAAAGGCGATTCAGGCTGATTTAGAGTCTGGTTTTCAACCCGCAGGGGTGATCCTGAGCGTTGGCGGAACGGGTACGGGCGCCACCGATCCCATCGACCAGTGCCTGGAGGTTGCCGCGAAACACGAGCTTTACACCCACGTGGACGCCGCATGGGCCGGGTCCGCGATGATCTGCCCCGAGTATCGCCACTACTGGCAGGGCATCGAGCGCGCCGACAGCATCGTCTTCAACCCGCACAAATGGCTTGGGGTGCAGTTCGATTGCTCGGCGCATTTCCTGAAGAACCCGGATGACTTGGTCAAGACGCTGGCGATCAGTCCGGAATTCCTGAAAACCCACGGCAAGGACGGGATCATCAACTATTCCGAATGGTCGGTGCCGCTGGGCCGCCGGTTCCGCGCGCTGAAGCTGTGGTTCGTGATCCGCACCTACGGGCTGGAGGGATTGCGCCAACGTATGCGCAATCACATCAGTTGGTCGCTGGCGCTGCATGACCGGCTGGCGGCCGAGCCGGATTTCGAAATCGTCACGCCGCCGATGTGGTCGCTCTGGACCTTCCGTTTTGTACCACCTTCCGAGGGCGGATCTTATGACTTGGACACCCTGAATTTGCGGCTGGTCAACGCCATCAACGACGACGGCCGCATCTACCTGACGCAGACGCGGGTGGATGGCGATCTGGCGATCCGTTTTCAGGCCGGGCAGTTCGAGACCACCGAGGCGGACGTGATGATGGCCTTCGACGTCATCACCGGAATCGCGCGGGGGCTGGCCTGATGCGGTTCGCCACCTTCAGCGCGGACGGGCGCACGTATTACGGTGTCGCGACCGACGCGGGCATGATCGCGCTCTCGCCCGATTTCCCCGACTGGCCGACGCTGCGCGAGGTGATCGAGGCGGACGGGCTGCACGATCTGGCCCTGGCCGCCAAGGGCAAGGCGGTCACGCATCCCGATGGCGGCTTCCGGTATGAAATCCCGATCCCCGCGCCGGAAAAGATCATCTGTGTCGGGGTGAACTTTCCCGACCGCAATGTGGAATACAGGGACGGGCAGGATGCGCCGCCGAACATGTCGCTGTTCATCCGCTTTCCGCGCTCGTTCACCGGGGCGGGGCAACCGCTGATCCGGCCGCCGGAAACGCCGCAACTGGACTACGAAGGCGAGATCGCCGTGGTCATCGGCAAGGGCGGCCGCCGCATTTCGCAGGATCGGGCCTATGACCACATCGCGGCGCTGACGCTTTGCAACGACGGCACGCTGCGCGACTGGGTGCGCCATGCGAAATTCAACGTCACGCAGGGCAAGAACTGGGACCGGTCCGGGGCGATCGGGCCTTGGTTAGTGCCGTTTCTTGCGCCGGCGCAACTTGATGACATCCGGCTGACGACAAGGGTGAACGGAGAGTTGCGGCAGGACGACCGCACCAGCCGGATGCTGTTCCCGATCCGGCGGCAAATCGAATACATCTCGACCTTCACGACGCTGGTGCCCGGGGACATCATCATCACCGGAACGCCAACCGGGGCCGGGGCAAGGTTCGATCCGCCGCGGTTCCTGAAGCCCGGCGACGTGGTCGAGATCGAGGCCGAAGGCATCGGCAGGCTGGTGAACACGGTGGAGGACGAATGACCCCGGCGCAGCATCAGGAAGCGGCTGAGGTCCTGTTCCTGGCCGAGAAGACGGGCGTTCAATGCGGGCTGCTCAGCCTGCGGCATCCCGGCATGACGCTGGATGACGCCTACGCCGTGCAGAAGCGGTTTGTGGCGGCGAAACTGGCCGAAGGGCGGCGCAAGGTCGGCTGGAAGATCGGGCTGACCAGCCGGGCGATGCAGGACGCGCTGGGCATCGACACGCCGGACAGCGGCGTGTTGCTGGACGACATGCTGTTCGAAAATGGCGGCACCGTAGCGGCGGGCCGGTTCATCCAGCCGCGGGTGGAGGCCGAGATCGCCTTTGTCATGAAGGCGCCGCTGGCCGGGGCGGCGTGCACGCGCGAGGACGTGCTGGCGGCGACCGGCCATGTCTGCCCGTCGCTGGAGATCCTGGACACCCGCATCCTGCGCGCCGATCCGGCGACGGGTCAGGCCCGCATCGTCACCGACACGATCAGCGACAACGCCGCCAATGCGGGCGTGGTGCTGGGGGCGGAACGTCACGCGGCGGATGCGCAGGACCTGCGCTGGGTCGGCGCCATCGTCAGCCGCGACGGCACGGTCGAGGAAACCGGGCTGGGCGCCGGCGTCCTGAACGACCCGGTCATATCGGTCCAGTGGCTGGCGCGGCGCATGGCCGAGTATGGACAGGTCATCGAAGCCGGGGATATCGTCCTGTCGGGTTCGTTCATCCGCCCCATCGAGGCCCCGCCGGGGTCCGCGTTCCACGCCGATTTCGGGCCGTTCGGTACGGTCGACATCGCTTTCGCCTGAGAGGTTCCGCCATGCCTGCCCCCGTCAACACGTTCAAACAGGCTCTGATACGGGGCGATCGGCTGATCGGCTGCTGGCTGAGCTTTGCCGAGGCCAGCGTCGCCGAAGTCATGGGCACGGCCGGATTCGACTGGCTGGTGATCGATGGCGAACACGCGCCCAACGACATCCGGTCGATCCGGGACCAGTTGAGGGCGCTGGCGGCCAGCCCGTCGCATCCGGTGGTGCGGGTTCCCGTGGGCGAGACCTGGCTGATCAAGATGGTGCTCGACGCCGGCGCGCAGACGGTCATCGTGCCGATCGTGGAAAGCGCGGAGCAGGCGCGCGAACTTGTCCGCGCCTGCCGGTACCCGCCGGAGGGCGCGCGGGGCGTCGGGGCCTCTGCGACGCGGGCGACCATGTTCGGATCGGTCGGCGACTACATCCAGACCGCCGACGCCGAGATCTGCCTGCTGGTGCAGGTGGAAAACCGGGCCGGGATCGCGGCCCTGGACGAGATTCTTCAGGTCGAGGGTATCGACGGTGTGTTCATCGGGCCGGCGGATCTGTCCACGGATATGGGATTTCAGGGCAACAGCGCCGCGCCGGAAGTCCGCGCGGTGATCGCCGATGCGCTTGCCCGCATCAGGGCGGCCGGCAAGGCGCCGGGCATCCTCGGCACCAACGAGGAGGCGACGCAGGCCTACCTGGACATGGGCGCGCAATTCCTGGCGGTGGGGATCGACGTGATGCTGCTGACGCAGACCGCACGGGCGCTGTCGGCGCATTGGAAGGCGAAATGAGGCAGGGCCGTAAGGGAATACGTATTTCCGCATAATTGACCGTTGCGCCTCCTCCACCTTAGCCTGCTCACATTCAAATATTGCAGCGCCGAAACCGTGGCGCACCATCGGGGAGGATAAACGTGAAACGCATTCTGTGCGCAGGAATGGTGTCGGCGCTGGCGCTGGCATCCGCAGCCGCCGCCGACATCAAGATCGCCCATGTCTACGGCAAGACCGGCCCGTTCGAGGCTTATGCCAAGCAGTCCCATGACGGGCTGATGCTGGGGCTGGAATACGCCACCGGCGGCACCATGGAGATCGACGGCGAAAAGATCGTCGTGATCGAGAAGGACACGCAGCTGAAGCCGGAAAACGGCAAGGCGCTGCTGGAAGAGGCCTATGGCGACGACGAGGTGGACCTGGCCGTCGGACCCGTCAGCTCGGGCGTGGCGCTGGCGATGCTGCCGGTGGCGCAGGAGTATGAAAAGCTGCTGATCGTGGAACCGGCGGTGGCGGATTCGATCACCGGCGAGAACTGGAACCGCTACATCTTCCGCACCGGGCGGAACTCGTCCCAGGACGCGGTGGCGAACGCCATTGCGCTGGCGGGCGAGAACGTCCACATCGCGACGCTGGCGCAGGATTATGCCTTTGGCCGCGACGGCATCGCCGCGTTCAAGGAGGCGCTGGAAGGCGCCGGGTCGGGCATCGTGCACGAGGAATACGTGCCGACCGACACCACCGACTTCACCGCCGCCGCCGAGCGCATCTTCAACGCGATGAAGGATCTGGACGGCGAGAAGCGGCTGTTCATCATCTGGGCCGGCGGCGGCAACCCGATGGGCAAGATCAACGCCATGGATCCGGGCCGCTTCGGCATCGAGATCGCGACCGGGGGCAACATCCTGGCGGCGATGAGCGCCTACAAGGACTTCCCGGGCATGGAAGGGGCGACCTATTACTACTATGAAATCCCGAAGAACCCGGTGAACGACTGGCTGGTGAAGGAGCATCAGGAACGGTTCGGCACGCCGCCGGATTTCTTCACCGCGGGCGGCATGGCGGCCGGCATCGCGATCGTCGAGGCGATCAAGAAGGCGGGCGGCACCGATACCGAGGCCCTGATCACCGCGATGGAGGGCATGGAATGGGAGACGCCGAAGGGCACCATGAAGTTCCGCCCCGAGGATCACCAGGCGCTGCAGTCCATGTATCACTTCAAGATCAAGATCGATGATGGCGTCGAGTGGGCCATCCCCGAGCTTGTCCGCGAACTGACGATCGAAGATCTGCCGATCCCGGTCCGCAACCAGTAATCCCTGTGACCTTGTCCGGTCCGGAGACCTTCGGGCTCCGGGCCGGTCCTTTGTCGAAAGAAGACCTCAGCCCATGACACCTCCCATTCTAGCCACCGAGGACCTGACCGTCCGGTTCGGCGGTCATGTCGCCGTGGATGCGGTGACCTGCGCGTTCCGGGCCGGAGAGCTGACGGCCATCGTCGGGCCCAACGGCGCGGGCAAGACCACCTATTTCAACCTGATATCGGGCCAGATCCCGGCATCGGCGGGGCGGGTTCTGCTGCGCGGCCGGAACATCTCGGGGCAGTCGGTGTCGCACCGCACCCGCGCCGGGATCGGGCGGGCGTTCCAGCTGACCAACCTGTTTCCGAATCTGAGCGTGCTGGAAAACGTGCGGCTGGTTGTGCAGGCCAAGGCGGGGCAGGGGTTCAACCTGCTGTCCATGGCCAGCCGCCACGCGGAACTGACCGACGCTGCCGAGGGCATCCTGGCCCGGGTGCGGCTGCTGGACAATCGCGACCAGGTGGTCTCGGAACTGTCCCACGGCAACCAGCGCAAGCTGGAGGTGGCGCTGCTGATCGCGCTGGATCCGGACGTCTACATGTTCGACGAACCGACCGCCGGCATGAGCGTGGACGAGGCGCCCGTGGTGCTGGAACTGATCGCCGCGCTGAAGGAGCAGAAGGACCGCACGGTTCTGCTGGTCGAGCACAAGATGGACGTGATCCGCACCCTGGCCGATCGCATCATCGTGCTGCACAACGGCGCGCTGGCCGCGGATGGACCGCCGGCCGAAGTCATGGCCTCGGACGTGGTGCAGGAGGCCTACATGGGCCGGGAGCTGGAAGATGTCTGATCCCATTCTCAGGCTCGAGGGTGTCTATACCAACATCGCCCAGTATCACATCCTGCAGGGCGTGGACCTGGAGGTACCGCGCGGCGCGGTGACGATGCTGCTGGGGCGCAACGGCGTCGGCAAGACCACGACGCTGCGCACCATCATCGGCCACTGGCGCGCGCATCAGGGCCGCATCCTGCTGGATGGCGAGGACATCAGCCGGATGCCGACCCCGGCGATCGCGCGGGCTGGCGTCGGATTCGTGCCCGAGGAAATGGGCATCTTCGCCGACCTGACCGTCGAGGAGAACATGATCCTTGCGGCCGTGTCCGGCCCGATCGACCCGGCGCGGCTGGATTGGGTGTTCTCGATCTTCCCGCCGCTCAAGACGTTCTGGAAATCCGAGGCCGGCAACCTGTCGGGCGGACAGAAGCAGATGCTGTCGATCGCGCGGGCGATGGTCGAGGAACGGCGGCTCTACCTGATCGACGAGCCAACAAAGGGGCTGGCGCCGGCGATCATCTCGACCATGGCGCGGGCCCTGAAGGAGCTGAAGGAGCAGGGCGCGTCGATCCTGCTGGTCGAACAGAATTTCTCGGTCGCGAGGGCCCTGGGGGACGGCGCCAACGTGATGGATGACGGGCGGATGATCTGGTCCGGGCAGATGGCCGAACTGTCCACCGACGCGGCCCTGCAGGAGCGGCTGATGGGTCTGAGCATGGAGGCGCATTGAGGCAGATGGTCGAGTTGCAGAAAACGAAAACAAAAACGCAGGGAGGCCGCGCATGAGTGTCGCGCCTGAACATGCGCCCAAGATGGCGCAAGCCTCGTTCGCGCATCGGCTGGGACCGTGGATGCCGGTGCTGCTGATCCCGGTGCTGATCGTCCTGGGGTTTCTTGCGATCCCCAGTTCGACCTCGTGGCTGACGCTGACCGTTTCGGGCCTGGCGATGGGGATGATGATCTTCATCATGGCCTCGGGTCTGACGCTGGTGTTCGGCCTGATGGACGTGATCAATTTCGGCCACGGGGCCTTCGTGTCGGTCGGCGCCTTCGTCGGCGTGTCGGTCCTGCTGGTGCTGGGGCAGATGACCTCGGCGCCGTCGCTGGCGCTGAACCTCGCGGCGCTGATGGTGGCGGTGTTCGGGGCGATGGCGGCGACGGGGCTGATGGGCTGGGCCTTCGAGAAGGTGATCGTCGAGCCGGTCTACGGCCATCACCTGAAACAGATCCTGGTGACCATGGGCGGGCTGATCGTGGTCGAGCAGCTGATCATCGTGCTGTGGGGGCCCGAGGAGATCTATATCGCCCGTCCCGAAGCCCTGAAGGGGGCGGTGACCTTCGCGGGGGCCGCGCTCGAGAAATACCGGCTGGTTGCGGTGGCCATCGGGCTGGTGGTGTTTCTGGCGATGCGCTGGGTGCTGCGGCGCACCAAGATCGGGCTGATCGTGCGCGCCGGCGTCGAGAACGGCGAGATGGTGCAGGCGCTGGGCTACCGGCTGCGGCTGGTCTTTGTCGGCGTGTTCATCGCCGGATCCGCGCTGGCGGGGCTTGGCGGGGTGATGTGGGGTCTCTACCAGGAGGTCATCACGGCGCATATGGGCAACCAGGCGATGATCCTGATCTTCATCGTGGTGATCATCGGCGGGCTCGGCAGCGTCGAGGGCTGCTTCATCGGCGCGCTGCTGGTCGGGCTGATGCAGAACTACGTCGCCTTTCTGGAGCCGAAAGTGGCGCTGATTTCCAATATCGGCCTGATGGTCGCGATCCTGATGTGGCGCCCGATGGGCATGATCCCGGTGGTGAAGGCGAAATGATGAAAGCGGTTCTTTCGGGCGACATGCCCCGGTCGGTTCCCCTGACGTTGATCCTCGGCGTCATCCTGGTGTGCCTTGCGCTGGCCCCGTTCCTGTTTCCCGGCGTCCGCACCGTGGACACGGCGGCGCGCATCTGCATCTTCGTGGTGCTGGTGGCGAGCTATGACCTGCTTCTGGGCTATGGCGGAATCGTCAGCTTTGCGCATACCATGTTCTTCGGCATCGGCGCCTACGGGGTGGCGCTGGCCTCGACGCATATGGGGCGCGGCTTTGACGCGCTGCTGGTCGGTTCGGTGGCCGGGGCCGGGGTGGCGGCGGCGCTGGCGCTGGTGATCGGGCTGTTCTCGTTGCGGGTGCGGGCGATCTTCTTCGCGATGATCACCCTGGCGGTCGCCTCGGCGGTGGCGGTGCTGGTCAGCCAGCTGTCCGGCCTGACCGGGGGCGAGGACGGGCTGACCTTTCAGACGCCGCGCGCGCTGGGCCCGGCATTCAAGTTCGGGGACGAGCTGTTCGGGGTCAAGCTGAACGGCAAGCTGCTGGCCTATTACCTGATCTTCCTGGGCAGCCTGATCCTGTTCCTGCTGATGCTGCGGGTGGTGAATTCGCCGTTCGGGCGGGTGCTGCAGGCGATCCGCGAGAACGATTTCCGCGCCGAGGCCATCGGTTACCGGGTGGTGCATTACCGGGTCGCCGCGACCTGCCTTTCGGCGGCGGTGGCGGCGCTGGCCGGCAGTCTTTATGCCATCTGGCTGCGTTATGTGGGGCCGGACACGGCCCTGTCGATGGAGATCATGATCGACATCCTTCTGATGGTGGTGATCGGCGGCATGGGCACGATGTACGGCGCGGTGATCGGCGCGACGCTGCTGGTGATCGCGCAGAACTACCTGCAGAACCTGATGGGCGTGGCCTCGGGCGTCGTCGACGGGCTTCCGGTGCTGCCGGAACTGCTCAGCGCGGACCGCTGGCTGCTGTGGCTGGGGGTGCTGTTCATCCTGTCGGTCTATTTCTTCCCGACCGGGGTGGTGGGCCGGCTGCGCGCCAGGAAATAGCGCGTCACGCGCGGATTTCCTGCCCCTTCATGGCGGCCGCGGCCCGCGCGTAGCCGCCTGACGCGCCGTCGACGAAATGGACGTGGTCGTCCTGCGTCGCCGACGGCACGAAGCAGGTCATCATCGCCTCGGTCTGGGCATGGATGCCGAACCGGATCTTGCCGCGGGACTGCGCCTCGTCCAGCAGCTGCCGGATCCGCGCCAGCGTCGGTCCGTCGCAATCCAGCGTCATTTTCAGCCCGTCGTCGAACTTGCGGAAATCGGCATTGGCGCTGACCGTGCGCCGGTAATGCTCGGGGTCGAACGAGCCCAGCCTCATGCCGGTCCTGAACAGGATCCAGATCAGCAGGTTCTGCCCCAGCAAAAGCAGTTTTCGCAGGGCCAGATTGCCGCCCTCGCGCGACACGTGCGCGTCGAGGGCGAGACCGGGCGGCGGCCATCGCATCGGCGGCCCGGCAGGGGGCACGGGGTGTCCACCGCGCGCGAGCCCCTCGGACACTACCACCAGGCGCTGGGCGAGGTCGGCGAAATCGCGTTCGGTCGCCCGTTCGGTGGGCTGGACCACAAGCGACACGATCTCGCCGTTCAGGGCCCGGCTGTTGGACCAGCGGCAGGACAGGCCGGTCAGGTCGGGCTGCGCGCCGGGGTCCGCGGGCGAAACCGCGTAGTCGCCCGCCTTCATCCGCGCCTCGGCCCAGGCCAGGCCGCCGCCCGAGAACATCGCGTAATCGACGCCGTCCGAGGTCGCGTAGCGCGCGACGCGCACGTCCCGGCCTGCCGCGCGGATGTCCGCCACGGGGATCAGCGAGGCGCGCAGCGAGATCGCGAACTCCTCCTCGGCCCAGCGCCGCATCGCCGCCAGAACCTCGCGGCTGCGGGCCGCATCGGCGCCGGGAACCGCGAAGGACGCCCCGTCGCCGCCGAACACGAAGGGAAAGACCTGTCCGCCCAGGGCGTTGATCATGGCCGAGATCACCGCAGCGCCGACCATGTTCACGGTCTTGTAGCGGCCCCGTTCGATCTCGCCGGTCGAATCGACGATGTCGGCGGCGCCGACGACCCAGTCGCCGGGAACCGGCTGGAACCGCTCGGGATCCGCCAGCTGCGAGAATTCCCGCAGGGGCGCAAGCTGCGCGTAAAACGGATCGTGCCTGTCGAACATCGCCCCCCCCTCGCCCGGTTTCGGGCAAACATAGCCCAAGCGCCGGTCACTTCATCCGGTTGCAACATATCACACGCGCTTGTGCATGAAGGCCAGACATGCCAACCATGCCGGCAACGGCGTCCGGCAGAGCGAGGGAACATGCAGGCGGGATTGGTGGTATTGTGTCTGGCCTATGTCCTCAGCCAATTCTTCCGGGCTTTTCTGGCAGTTCTGACCGCCGATCTCGGCCGCGACATCGGCGCGTCGCCCGAGGATCTGGCCTTTGCCTCGGGGCTCTGGTTCATGACCTTCGCGCTGATGCAGATTCCCGTCGGCTGGTCGCTGGACAAGATCGGGCCGCGGCGCACGGCGGCGGTTCTGTTGCTGATCGGCGGCGGAGGCGGCGCGGGGCTGTTCGCGGTGGCGACCGCGCCGGTCCACGTAAGCCTCGCCATGGTCCTGATCGGTGTCGGCTGTTCGCCGGTGCTGATGGCGTCCTATTTCATTTTCGCCCGCGAGTTTCCGCCCGCGAAATTCGCGACCCTTGCGGCGGTGATGCTCGGCATGGGGTCGGTCGGCAACCTCGTGGCGTCCTACCCGACGGCGCTGGCGGTCGAGCTGGTGGGCTGGCGGGCGACGCTGGCCGGGCTGGCGCTGATTTCCGCCGCAGTGGCGGTGGGGATCTGGGCCAGCGTCCAGGATCCCAAGCGGGTCGAGACCGACGCCAAGGGCTCGCTTCTGGACCTGCTGAAGGAGCCGGCGCTTTGGGCGATCCTGCCGCTGATGCTGGTGGCCTATGCGCCTTCGGCCGCGCTGCGGGGGCTCTGGGCCGGGCCGTATCTGCGCGACGTCTTCGGTCTGAGCACGACGCAGATCGGGCAGGCGACGCTGGTCATGGGGGCGGCGATGATCGCCGGGACCTTCGTCTACGGGCCGCTGGACCGGCTGTTGCGCACCCGCAAGTGGGTCATCCTGGGCGGCAACGTCCTGGGGGTCGGCGCCCTGGCGCTGTTGTGCCTGTGGATCGACCGCGCCGTCTGGAGTTCGGTCTTTCTGCTGGCGGCGGTCGGTTTCCTGGGCGCGACCTTTCCGGTCATCATGGCGCATGGCCGCGCCTTCATCCCGGCGCATCTGGTCGGGCGCGGCGTGACGCTGCTGAACCTGTTCGGCATCGGCGGGGTGGGGATCATGCAATTCGTCACCGGCCGGATCCACGCGGGAACGGTTGATCTGGGCCCTACCGCGCCCTACACCGCGATCTTCGGGTTCTTCGCGGTCGCGCTTGCCGCCGGCTGCGCGATTTACGTGTTCAGCCGCGACAGCATAGACTGAGCGCGGCCGTCCAGCCCGGGTCAGGAGAAGCAAGTGAAAGACGCCCGCGTCATCGCCCCGAACCTCAAGCGCCGGCTGTCGGGCGTGACGGCGACGATCGCCCGGCTGGTGCCCTTGCAGAACCGGTGGATAGAGATTGCCGCGACCGGCCCCGGGCTGCCCGCGGACGTGCCGCATATTCCGCTGGCGAAGATCCCGTTCCTGCCGCGCCGCACGACGCGGGTCTGGCACGCACGGCGCAATACCGAGATGCTGTTGGGCCTGATCCTGCGCGGCCTGTTCCGGATGCGGCTGAAGCTGCTGTTCACCAGCGCCTCGCAGCGGGCGCATACGGGCTATACCAAATGGCTGATCGGCAGGATGGACGCGGTGGTGGCCACCTCGCGCAAGACCGCCGGGTACCTGGATCGCGACGCCCGCGTGATCCTGCACGGGATCAACCTTGAGAACTTCACCCCGCCCGAAGACCGCGCGGCGCTGCGGGCGCGGCTGGGCCTGCCGGACGGCGTGCTGCTGGGCTGCTATGGCCGGATCCGGCACCAGAAGGGCACCGACGCCTTCGTCGATGCGATGATCGGGCTGTGCGGCCGGTTCGATGACGTGTCGGGCATCGTCATGGGGCGGGCGACGGAAAAGCACGCCGGTTACCTGACCGATCTGAAACAGCGCGTCGCCGAGGCCGGTCTGGCCGACCGCATCCTGTTCAAGCCCGAAGTCACGGTCGATCGCATCGCCGAGTGGTACCAGGTGCTGGACCTCTTCGTCGCGCCGCAACGCTGGGAAGGGTTCGGGCTGACCCCGCTGGAGGCGATGGCCTGCGGCGTGCCGGTGGTGGCGACCGATGTCGGCGCGTTTTCCGAGATCGTGACCGACCCGTCGCTGGGCCGGGTGGTGCCGCCGGACGACATTCCGGCCCTGACCGAGGCGGCGGCGGAAATGCTGGGCGACCGCGATTCCCTTTTGCGCGCGGGCAAGGCGGTGCGGGCGCATGTGGAGCGGCATTTCGACATCGAGGCCGAGGCCAAGGCCCTGGTCGAGGTCTACCGCGCGCTGCTGGACGCGGCCTGAGACACCGCGCCACGTCTGAAATCGGCGTCAAAGGCGGAAATACGCCCCCGCAACCCCTTTTTTCTTCCGGAAAGGGTGTTATGAACGCGCGTCCTTAACTCAGGAGACAAGACATGGGCTATCGCGTCGTCGTCGTCGGCGCCACGGGCAACGTGGGCCGCGAAATGCTGAACATCCTGGCCGAGCGCCAGTTCCCGGTGGATGAAATTGCCGTTCTGGCAAGCCGAAAATCCCTGGGCACCGAAGTCAGCTTTGGCGACAAGACCCTGAAGACCAAGGATCTGGCGGCCTTCGACTTCACCGGCTGGGACATCGCGCTGTTCGCCGTGGGCTCGGCCGCGACCAAGGATTACGCCCCCAAGGCGGCGGCCGCGGGCTGCGTGGTGATCGACAACTCGTCGCTCTATCGCTACGACGCGGACATTCCGCTGATCGTGCCCGAGGTGAACCCGCAGGCGATCCACGGCTACGCCAAGAAGAACATCATCGCCAACCCGAACTGCTCGACCGCGCAGATGGTGGTGGCGCTCAAGCCGCTGCATGACCGCGCCAGGATCAAGCGCGTGGTGGTTTCGACCTATCAGTCGGTGTCGGGCGCCGGCAAGGAGGGCATGGACGAGCTGTGGGATCAGACCAAGGCGGTCTACAACCCGATCAACGAGGTGGAGCCGAAGAAGTTCCAGAAGCAGATCGCCTTCAACGTCATCCCGCATATCGACGTCTTCATGGAGGACGGCTCGACCAAGGAAGAGTGGAAGATGGTCGTCGAGACCAAGAAGATCGTCGATCCCGCGATCAAGGTCACCGCGACCTGCGTGCGCGTGCCGGTCTTCGTCGGCCATTCGGAATCGATCAACATCGAATTCGAGGATTTTCTGGACGAGGACGAGGCCCGCGACATCCTGCGCGAGGCGCCGGGCATCATGGTGATCGACAAGCGCGAGGCGGGCGGCTACGTCACGCCGGTGGAATGCGTCGGCGATTTCGCCACCTTCATCAGCCGCATCCGCCAGGATCCCACCATCGAGAACGGCCTGAACCTGTGGTGCGTGTCCGACAACCTGCGCAAGGGCGCGGCGCTGAACGCGGTTCAGATCGCCGAGCTTCTGGGCCGCGAGGTCCTGAAGAAGGGCTGACCGCGCCGCAGCGACGTTCATGATCGAGGGGCATCCGCCGGATGCCCCTTTTTCGTTTCAGAACCGCTCGGCCCGCAGAACCTGGCAATTGGTGACGCTGACCACGCCGATATGGCGGTCCACCACGGCAAAGGCGGCTTCGAGCAGCGCATCCAGCCGTTCCGGGCGGATGATGCAGATCACCTGCACCATGCCGCTGGCGCGGCTGACCTGGCCCGACCGGCTCCATTCGCCGGACCGGCCGGATCCGCCGAAGACCGGCAGGATCGTGAACCCGGTCACGCCGGCCGATTTCAGCGCCTCGGTGAGGCGCGATTGCATCACGGCTTCGATGGTGATCTCAACCCGTTTCGCGTCATGTGTTTGCATAAGGTCAGCCTCCGGTCACGGTGCGGGCCACCGCCACGTAGATCGGCAGGCCCAGGGTCAGGTTGAAGGGGAAGGTCACGCCCAGCGACAGGGTCAGGTAGATCGACGGGTTGGCCTCGGGCACCGCGACCCGCATGGCTGCGGGCACCGCGATGTAGGAGGCCGAAGCGCCGAGGACCATCATCAGGACGGTTCCGCCGGTGGACAGGCCCAGCAGCAGCGCGCAGGCCAGCCCCGCCGAGGCGCCCAGCACCGGCATCAGCACGCCAAAGGCCAGCAGGCCGGGTTTGATCAGCCCGCTGCCGCTGCGCAATCCCCGCCCGGCGACGATGCCCATGTCCAGCAGGAACAGGCACAGCACGCCCTTGAAGGGGGACACGACGAAGCTGCTGATCTCGGCCAGCCCCTCTTCGCCGGTCGCCCATCCGATCGCGAACGAGCCGACAAGCAGGACGATGGAGCCGTTCAGGATGATCTCGCGCCACAGGTCCGAATCCATCTTGCGGTCGCCGCCCCCGCGGGAGATCAGCCACAGCGCGGACAGGATCGCCGGCGCCTCCATCGCGGCGGCCACGGCGACCATGTAGCCTTCGTAGATCAGGCCCTGGCTTTCCAGGACCGAGGTTCCGGCGACGTAGGTGACGATCGAGATCGAGCCGTAATGCGCCGCCACCGCGCCGGCATTGAGGCGGTCGAGGTCGGTCAGCACCTGCAGCAGGAAGAAGGCCACCAGCGGCAACAGGGCGGAAAGCAGCACGCCGGTCAGCAGCGACAGACCCAGGGTGGCGTCGATCCCGTGCGAGGCGACGCTGACGCCGCCCTTGAAGCCGATGGCGAAGAGCAGGTAGATCGACATGCCCTTGGCGATGGCTTCGGGGATAGACAGGTCCGACCGCGCCAGCGAGGCCGCCAGCCCCAAGGCAAAACTCAATATGACTGGCGACAGCAGGTTGTCTGCCGTCAGCGAGAGTATCTGATCCATGCGCGCGTCCCCAATTTGAACTCACGTTCAAATAACGAGGTACGCGAAAAATGAAAGATCAGACCGGAACAAATTTTCCCGTACCCGGTTCCAGGCACTCCAGCCCGCCTTCGCCGATGTCGGTCCAGAGACCGTGCAGGCTGAGGCTGCCGTCCTCGACCGCCGAGGCGATGAAGGGGAAGGTCATCAGGTTTTCGAGGGATGCCACGACGGCCTGTTTCTCGAACTGGCGCGCCTGTTCGGCGCCGTCCTGGACATCGGCCACCAGATCGAATTTCGGTTTCAGGATGTCCATCCAGCGCCCGACGAAGCTTTCCTTGGCCTCGAGCTGCGGCGCGTGGCCCTTGCACATGTCGATGCAGCCCTGAACGCCGCCGCATTGCGAGTGCCCCAGAATGATCAGGTGCGCCACCTTGAGCGCGGTCACGGCGTATTCGATCGCGGCGCTGGTGCCGTGGTGGTCTCCGTCCGGTTCATAGGGCGGCACCAGATTGGCGATGTTGCGATGGATGAAGAACTCGCCCTGATCGGCGCCGAAGATCGACGTGACATGGACCCGGCTGTCGCAGCAGGAAATCACCATGGCGCGCGGGCGCTGCCCTTCGTCCGCCAGCCGGCGGTACCAGACCTGGTTCTCGGCATAGGTCGTGGCTTTCCAGCCGTGATACCGCTGCGCCAGGTAGTTCGGCAAAGGCCGGGCAAATTCCATTCCCGCATCCCCCGTTTGTTTTCTGAAGGCTCGTCTAGCTCGAATTGAGGGAAAATTCGAGACATTATCAATACCCAAGGCAACGTTTTGCGAACGCCTGCGACGACAGGATGCACCTGTACCGTGGGGGTGCGCAAAAACAGGGGTGAACGGGGTGGAAAAGGTCATCACACTCGAACAGAAGGAATCCGTCCGGCTGGACCCGGAGCGGCTGGGCAGCCTGTACCGCCGGCTTGGCGACAGCGACGCCGAAGACGTGGTCTGCCGCGCGATCGAGGAACTGGCGGTCCGGCTGTCGAACTGCGAGCGGATGTGGCGGCGGCAGGATTGGGCCGAGCTGCGCAAATGTGCGCGGTCGCTGGTGGCGATATCCGAGCAGATCGGCATGACGGTCCTGGCGCGGGTCGCGGGCGACGTGTCGGGATCGGTGGACGCGGGCGACCATGTCGCCACCAGCGCGACGCTGTTCCGTCTGATCCGGGTGGGCGAACGGTCTCTGAGCGCGGTCTGGGATCAGCGGGACCTTTCGGTCTGACGGGGGTTGCAGGCGCGCAGGCGCAGAGTAGTCTGGGCCGCGACCAAACCGAGGTGATCCGCCCATGTCCCTGACCTTCGCCGCGCCGTCGGACGGCGCATTGCCCCTGCACGTAATCGAATCGACCGGGCTGGAGGCCTGGCTGGACCAGCACGGGCCGGATGTCCGGTCCTGGATCGAGGCCAATGGCTTCACCGGCGCGTTGGGTCAGGTTCTGCTGGTGCCGGGGCCGGGCGGCGCGCCGGAATTCGCCCTGGCGGGCTACGGCGATGCGGCCAGTCGGGCGCGCAAGCGGTTCCCGCTGGCCGCGGCCGCCGAGGCGCTGCCCAAGGGGGACTATCGCATCGCGTCCGGGGTTGCGCCCGAGGCGCTGGAGGTCGAAGCGTTCGGCTGGCTGATGACCGGCTACGCCTTTGACCGCTACAAGACGCAAAACAAGGCCAAGGCGGGTTTGGTGGCGCCCGAGGGCATCGACGCCGCGAGGATCGAGGTGCTGGCCCGCGCCGAGGCGCTGATACGCGATCTGGTCAACACGCCCGCGGCCGACATGGGGCCGGAGCAACTGCAGGCCGCCTGCGAGGATATGGCGGCGGAATTCGGGGCCTCGTGCGAAACCGTCGCCGGTGACGGGCTGCTGGAGCGGAACCTGCCGATGATCCACGCGGTCGGGCGGGCCGCTGATCGGGCGCCGCGCCTGGTCGAGATGAACTGGGGGACATCGGGGCCGAAACTGACCCTGGTCGGCAAGGGCGTGTGTTTCGACACCGGCGGGCTGGACATCAAGCCGGCCGTGGCCATGGCCCTGATGAAAAAGGACATGGGCGGGGCGGCGAACGTTCTGGGTCTGGCGCGGATGATCATGGCGCTGAACCTGCCGCTGCAACTGCGTGTGCTGATCCCCGCGGTCGAGAACGCGGTGGCCGGAAACGCCTTTCGGCCCGGCGACATCCTGACCTCGCGCAAGGGACTGACGGTCGAGATCAACAACACCGATGCCGAAGGGCGGCTGGTGCTGGCGGATGCGCTGGCGCTGGCGGATGAGGGCGCGCCGGATCTGGTGGTGTCTATGGCGACGCTGACCGGCGCGGCGCGGGTGGCCGTCGGCGCCGATCTGGCGCCGTTCTACACCGATGACGATGGCGCCGCGCTGGCGCTGAGCCGTGCGGCGGCGCGGGTTGCCGACCCGGTCTGGCGGCTGCCGTTCCACGAACCCTACGAGACGCAGATCGAACCGGGGGTCGCCGATCTGGACAATGCACCATCGGGCGGGTTCGCGGGGTCGATCACGGCGGCGCTGTTCCTGCGCCGGTTCGTCGGGGACAGCGCCTACATGCATTTCGACATCTATTCCTGGCAACAGACCAAGGAGCCGGGCCGCAGCAAGGGCGGGCTTGGGCAGGGGCCCCGCGCTCTGCTGGCGGCGCTGCCGGAGATGCTGAACCTATGACGGCGCGCCGCGTCATCGCGCCGGTCGTCGATCTGCTGCGCCATCCGGACGGGCCGCGCGACCGGCAGCTGCTGTTCGGCGACACGGTGCAGGTCAGCGAGGAACGGGACGGGTGGTGCCGGCTGATCGCGGACAAGGACGGCTATCCGGGCTGGGTCCGGCCGGATGCGCTGGGGCCGGTGCGGCGCGCGACCCATTGGGTCAGCGCACCGGCGACGCATGTCTACGAACGGCCCGACATGAAAAGCCCCGATCGGATGTCGCTGAGTTTCGGCAGCCGTCTGTCGGCGATTTCCGAGACCGGGACATTCGTCGAAACCGACGCGGGCTTCGTGCCCAGACCGCATGTGGTGGAACAAGGCACGGTGCTGCCGGATCCGGTCGCGGCGGCGGCCTTGTTTCTGGGCACGCCCTACCTGTGGGGCGGCAACAGCAGATTCGGGCTGGACTGTTCCGGGCTGGTGCAGGCGGCCCTGCTGGCCTGCGGCATCCCGTGCCCCGGCGACAGCGGCGATCAGGAGCGCGCCCTGGGCAGCGCGCTTGCGCCCGACACGCCGCCCCGGCGCGGCGACCTGATGTTCTGGAAAGGCCATGTGGCCTGGGTCGCGGACGCCGGAACGCTGCTGCACGCCAACGCCCATCACATGGCGGTGCAATACGAACCCCTGACAGAGGCCCTGGCCCGGATCGAGGCGCAGGGCGACGGGCCGGTCACGGCCCACAAAAGGCTCTAATCAGGGTCTACCGGGCGGATCAGCTTGCGTTCGAGAACCCGCAGCACCGCGCGCAGATCCGGCCCGCGTTTCAGGATGCGCCCGTCCATGCCGACGACCGAGTACATGCCCTGCCGCTGCCGCAGGCGGGGATGCTTTTCGACGCGGTAGATCGGGTGTTCGGCGCTGCGGCGGAAAATCGAGAACACGGCCATGTCGCGCAGGTTCGAGATGCCGTAGTCGCGCCACTCTCCCGAAGCGACCATCCGGCCATAGACAGAGAGGATCAAGGACAATTCGCGCCGGTCGAACGCGACCTGCATCTGGGCCGGACCCGTTGGCAACGGGCTGGGTGGCTGCATGTTCATATCTCAAGCCTTGCCAGAATTTTTCTCCAAATCAAGCCTGATGCGCTCAGATCGCCTGCAGTTGAGGCGCCGCGATCACGCGGCGGCGGGGCTTTTTCCGCTCGGCTCGCCATCTTTTTTCGGCGCTTCACGCGAAACTTCCCTGGCAGAACCAGCCCGCGGACATGGTTCCGCCGTGGCCGTAGAACAGCCACAACCGGTCGCCCTGTTCGGTCACGACCGTCCAGTAATCGCGCACCCCGCTGCGCCAGTCGGGGTCGTCCAGCCACCATTCCGGGGCGATCCGCTCGGGGCCGGTCGCCTGCGCCAGCCGCCAGTCGCGCCCGCGCCAGCGGAAGGTTTGCGGGACATCGGGCGTATCCGGCGCCGTCACCGGCTCGGGCCGCCACAGCAGCAGGGGCCGGGGGCGCGGCGGGACGGGCCAGTCGCGCGCCGGCTCCGACCAGGCGGCGGCCAGGGTCTGCGCGGTTTTCTCGGGGATGTGCGAGGCCGCCGGGTGGCGGCGGGTGATCGCCTCGAGCCCGATCCGCGCGCCCAGCTTTCCGAGCAGGTCATCGACCGCCGTGCTGCCCGCCAACCGCTCGCGCACCGCGCGGCTGGCCTCGGCATGGCCGGTGAGGGTGCGGGCATGGACCGGCTCGGTCCGCACCGCCACCAGGCGCAGCATGTCGATGCCGAAGCCGGCGTCGATCTTGTCGATTTTCATCTCTAACAAAGGGCGAATGCGGTGTTTGTCGAAGGAGGGGCGGGCCAGCCCGACCTCGGCCACCTCGGCGGCCTGGTCGGTGCGGTGCGCCTCGAGCCGCAGGGCGCGCGCGCCGCGCCCCTTTTCCTCGAGCCGGGCGCAGAGCGCTGGCAGCATCCGGTCGATGGCCGCCATCACGTCCTCGGTCAGCCCGATCGGGTTGGGCAAGGTCATCCGCACCGCGAAGTGATGCGGCGGCCGGGCGGGCGAGACCGGTTCCGGCGCGCTGCCCATGGCCTGGTCCAGCCGCAGCACCAGGCCCCGGCCGAACCGCCGGGCCAGGCCGGCGCGCGGCTGGCCCAGCAGGTCGCCGATCCGCCGCAGGCCCAGCCGGTTCAGCTGCGCCAGGGTGTGGTCTTCGAGCCTGAGCGCGGCGATCGGCAGCGGGCTGAGCGCGCCATAGGTCTGCCCCGGCGGCGCGATCCGGGCGCCGCCGCCCGGCGCCGCCACCTGCGGCGCGGCGCCCCCCCTGGTCCAGTGCCGCCGCTTGCCGGCGCGGGCGCGGGTGGCGCGGGCCTCTTGGGCAATGGCGTCGCCGTTGCGGTCCGATGCGGCCTCCTGCCCGGCATAGCGCGCCAGGGCCCAGGCCGCGCCCAGCGTGTCGGCAATGCCCATCTGCACGCCGAGCCCCATGTCGGCGCAGTCGGTCTCGATCACGTCCAGCAGGGCCGCTTCGCCGCCGAACAGATGCGCGCAGCCCGACAGGTCGACGACCAGCCCGTCCGGCGCCTCTTCGGCGACCCAGGGGCTGAACTTGCCCGCCCAGCGCCTGAGCGCCGACAGGAACGCCGCCTCGGCGGGGGCGTTGCGGGGGCGGGTGACGAGGGCCGCGCACATGGCATGGGCGTCGCGCACCGGCTGGCCCACGCGCAGACCGGCGGCCTGTCCTTCGGCGTTCAGCGAGGTGATGACCTGCATGTTGGCCTGTTCCGCCACGACGGCCAGCGGGCCGGACTGCAGGCCGCGTGCGGCCCGCACCAGCCGTTCCGCCCCGAGGCGGGGGAACCAGAGCGAGAGTATTCGGCGTTTCGGCATCGGGCAGACATCAAGATGTTCCTATTTTGTTCTTACCCGAGAATCACCGGCCGAGTCGAGGGCCGCAGAGCTGCGGCTCAACCGCAGGTCAGGCGCTGGATCACCCCCGATCCGTCCACGAAAACATTCAGCCGGTCGACCCGGTAATCCTGTGTGGCGATGTCGTCCGGACCCAGAACCCGCGCCTTGTCGGGCAGGCTCGACTGTATGGTCGAAACCGGCTGTCCCACCGAATTCGCGAAGCTCTCGCCCTTGCAGAAGGCCAGATCGACCGGCGCCGGCTCGGGCGCTGCCACGCTTTCGACCGGAACCTGCGTGTCGGTGCAGGCGGCCAGGGCGGTCAGGATCAGGACAAAACGGTACATTGGCGTTCCTTTCTCCGGTCGTGTCGGTTCTGGAATGTCATGGGCCGGCCCAAACTGTCACGAAACGGGAGTTGAAAACACCCTGCAATTGCCGCAGGGTCGTGCGAAATTGACAGGGAGACATAGCAACATGCGTACTCGTGCCGCCGTTGCCCTTCAGGCGGGCAAGCCCTTGGAAGTGATGGATGTGAACCTCGAAGGCCCCAGGGCCGGCGAGGTTCTGGTCGAGATCAAGGCCACCGGCATTTGCCACACCGACGAATTCACTCTTTCGGGGGCCGATCCCGAAGGGCTGTTTCCCGCCATCCTCGGCCATGAAGGCGCGGGCGTGGTGGTCGAGGTGGGCGAGGGCGTGACCAGCCTGAAGCCCGGCGACCACGTGATCCCGCTTTACACGCCCGAATGCCGCGAATGCGAATACTGCCTGCACCCCAAGACCAACCTGTGCCAGGCCATCCGCGAGACGCAGGGCAAGGGCCTGATGCCCGACGGAACCTCGCGCTTCTCGACGCTGGATGGCGATCCGATCCTGCATTACATGGGCTGCTCGACCTTCTCGAACCACACGGTTCTGCCCGAGATCGCGCTGGCCAAGATCCGGCCCGACGCGCCCTTCGACAAGGTCTGCTACATCGGCTGCGGCGTCACCACCGGCATCGGCGCGGTGATCAACACCGCCAAGGTCGAGATCGGCAGCCGCGCCATCGTCTTTGGTCTGGGCGGCATCGGCCTGAACGTGATCCAGGGCCTGCGCCTGGCCGGGGCCGATCAGATCGTCGGCGTCGACATCAACCCGGACAAGGTGCCGATGGCGCAGAAATTCGGCATGACCGATTTCGTCAACCCGGCCGAGGTCGAAGGCGATTTGGTGCCCTATCTGGTCAACCTGACCAAGGGCGGCGCGGATTACACCTTCGACGCCACCGGCAACGTGCAGGTGATGCGCGCGGCGCTGGAATCGGCCCACAAGGGCTGGGGCGAGTCGATCATCATCGGCGTGGCGCCGGCCGGGGCCGAGATCAGCACCCGCCCGTTCCAGCTGGTCACCGGGCGCAGCTGGCGCGGCACCGCCTTCGGCGGCGCGCGCGGACGCACCGACGTGCCCAAGATCGTGGACTGGTACATGGACGGCAAGATCGAGATCGACCCGATGATCACCCACACCATGCCGCTTGATGACATCAACAAGGGCTTCGACCTGATGCACAAGGGCGAGAGCATCCGCAGCGTGGTGATCTACTAAGTGGCCGATCCCGTTCCCCTGCTGGCTGTCCTGATCGACGCCGACAACACCTCGCCCAAATTCACCAAGGCGATCTTCGACGAGATCGCGACCCTGGGCGAGGCTTCGGTGCGGCGCTGCTATGGCGACTTTTCCAGCCAGCAGATGAGCGGTTGGAACAGGGTCCAGGCCGAATTCGGCCTGGTGCCCCACCATCAGCCGGCGAACACGGTCGGCAAGAATGCCAGCGACATCGCGCTGGTGATCGACGCGATGGACCTGATGCATTCCGGCCGGTTCGACGGTTTCGTCCTGGTCAGTTCGGACAGCGATTTCACCCGGCTGGCCAGCCGCATCCGCGAACAGGGGCTGGACGTGTTCGGCATGGGCCAGATGAAGACGCCCGACGCCTTCCGCAAGGCGTGCAAGCGCTTCATCTTTCTGGAAAACCTCACCGGTCCCGAAGATGAGGCCGCCGGCCCGGACGGTGCCAAGACCGGTGCCGAGCCCGCCGCCAGGAAACTGCCGGCCAGCAAGATGCGCGAAGCCCGCGACCTGGTGATCAAGGCGATGGATTCGATCGATCAGGAGGACGAGTGGTACACGCTGGGCAGCATCGGCCAGCGGATCGTTGCGGCCAATCCCGACTTCGACACGCGCAGCTATGGCAAGCGCAAGCTGTCCGACCTGGTGACCGCGCTCAAGATCTTCGAAACCAAGCGCGGGCAGGGCAACCAGTTGATGGTGCGCCGCAAGGATTAAGCGCCGTAGCGCGCCATGAACGTGTCCACCGCCTGCAGCGCGACTTCGTCGATCTCGGCCTGGGTGAAGCTGTTCTGGATGCCGAAGGCAGCCCGCGTCCAGAGCCGGGTCTTGCACAGTTCCGAGAACTGTTCGGCCGCCATCGGAATGTCCGCGATCACCAGTTCGCCCGCGGCGACGGCCTTTTCCAGGTAGTCGCAGAGTTGCCTTTGCCCGTTCTCGGGACCCGCGGCGTAGAAGGCGCGGCCCAGTTCGGGAAAGCGGTCGCGTTCGGCCATGCAGATCCGGAACACCTTCTGCGCGAAATCCGAGACCAGGAACCCGGTGAGCTGGGTGGCGGCGATGGTCAGCACCTCGCGCGCCGGCTTGGTCTCGTCGATCATCGACAGAATGCGTTCGGACATCAGCCGGCACTCGGTCTGCGCCACCTCCATGAACAAAAGCCGTTTGTCCGGGAAGTAGCTGTAGAGCGTCGCCTTGGAGACGCCCGCCGCGCGGGCGATGTCATCCACGTTGGCGCCTTCGAACCCGTCCCCCATGAACACTTCGCGCGCACCGCGCAGCACCTGGTCGAATTTCCGTCCGGTGCGAAGGATTGTGGCGGATTGCGTCATGTCGTCCCCTGAGATATTCGGTTTTTCAAATTTATAAACCGTTTGGTTCAGTTTCAACGATTCGCGCGTTCTGTTGCATGATCTAGCGCAACCGCTATCTTGGAATTGTTCTAAACAAGGGGCAGGGAATGCGGTTTTTAACGCAACGCAAACACTTCCGCGATCTGACCGAGCAGGAGGTCATCGCGCTGGCCATATCCTCGGAAGAGGATGACGCGCGGATCTACCGCTCCTATGCCGAGATGCTGAGATCCGACTATCCCGCCACCGCCAGGATCTTCGACGGTATGGCCGTCGAGGAAGATCAGCACCGCGCGCGGCTGATCGCCCTGCACGAGGCGCGGTTCGGCCCGGTGATTCCGCTGATCCGGCGCGAGCACGTGGCGGGATATTACGCGCGCCGCCCGGTCTGGCTGGTGGAAAACCTGGGCATCGAGCGCATCCGCGCCGAGGCCGAGGCGATGGAGCGGGACGCGGAACGGTTTTACCTGGCCGCCGCCGCGCGCACGTCCGATGCCGCAACCCGCAAGCTGCTGGGCGACCTGGCCGCCGCCGAGGCGGGGCACCAGGCCACCGCCTCGCATCTGGAGGAGACCCATCTCGACGAGGACACCCGCGCCGACGAGGATGCCGCCTCGCACCGGCAGTTCATCCTGACCTGGGTGCAGCCGGGCCTTGCCGGGTTGATGGACGGGTCGGTGTCCACGCTGGCGCCGATCTTTGCCGCGGCCTTTGCCACGCAGGACACCTGGACGACATTTCTGGTCGGCCTCGCCGCCTCGGTCGGGGCCGGGATCTCGATGGGCTTCACCGAGGCGGCCTCGGATGACGGCGAACTGTCGGGGCGAGGTTCGCCGGTCAAGCGGGGGCTGGCGTCGGGCGTGATGACGACGCTGGGCGGGCTGGGCCATGCGCTGCCCTACCTGATCCCGGAATTCTGGACCGCCACCGTCATCGCCTTCATCATCGTGTTCTTCGAGCTTTGGGCGATCGCCTGGATCCAGAACAGGTACATGGAAACTCCCTTCTTCCGCGCCGTATTCCAGGTGGTGCTTGGCGGCTCGCTGGTGCTGGCGGCGGGGATCCTGATCGGCAGCGGCTGAGACTGGAACCTTGCGGATCGGTAAAATCATGTTACCAGTTCCGCCATGGTCGATATCTTCCTCCGGACTCTTCCCTTCTTCGCGATCATCGGCCTGGGTTACTGGGCCGGGCGCAGCCGGTTCTTCAGCGAAGAGGCGACCGCCTATCTGACGAAGTTCGTGTTCTACTTCGCCCTGTCGGCGATGCTGTTCCGTTTCGCCGCCACCTTGCCCTTTGCCGAGATCTTCAACGGCCGGCTTGTGGTCGGCTATCTGATCGGTACGGCGGGGGTCTATCTTCTGGCGACGCTTGTCGCCTATCTGCGCGGCCTCGACATCCCGACCGCCGCGGTCGAAGCGCAATGTTCGGCCATCGGCAATGTCGGATTTCTGGGCCTGCCCATGCTGGCCATGCTGTTCACCGAAGCGGCGATCGGACCCGTGATGCTGGTGCTGACGGTCGATCTGGTCGTCTTTTCGTCGCTGATCGTCATCCTGATCAATGGCGGGCGGGACGGCAAACTGACGGCGAACACGCTGCGGCTGATCGGCCTGGGTTTGGTCAAAAACCCCATGATAGTGTCTATCTCGGCCGGTCTTGCCTGGTCGGCGCTGCGCCTGCCCGTCCCGCCGCCGCTGTTCGATTTCCTCACCATTCTGGGCGGCGCCGCCACGCCCGGGGCGCTGTTCGCGATCGGCGCGTCGCTGGCCAGCAAATCCGCCGAGCGCGTGCAGATCGCGGCCTGGCTCAGCTTTTGCAAGCTGGCGGTTCATCCCGCCCTGGTCGCGGTGGTGCTGCTGTGGCTGATGCCGATCGACGCCTTTCCCGCCGCGGTGGCGATCGCCGCCGCCGCCCTGCCAGTTGCGGGCAACGTCTACATGCTGGCTGCGCATTACGGGGTGGCGCCGCACCGCGCCTCGGCCGCGATCCTGCTGTCCACGGTCGCCAGCATCCTTACGGTGCCGCTGGTGATCGCCTGGGTCGGGGTTCCCTGAGCTTTTCGGGGCAAAAGCGTCTCTGTCGCAGGTTCCCGCACTTTACGCCACGGCCTCGGCCCGTTAGCCATGGCGCAAATCCCCAAGCAAGGACCTTGCCAGATGGAAACCCTTTCGGAGAACACCTGTTTCGGCGGCGTTCAGGGCGTCTACCGCCATACATCCGCCGCCTGCCACTGCGACATGACCTTCGGCCTGTTCCTGCCCGCCGAGGCGAGGGACGGCCCGGTGCCGGTGCTCTGGTATCTCTCGGGCCTGACCTGCACCCACGAAAACGCCATGACCAAGGCCGGCGCCCAGGGCTGGGCCGCCGAGCAGGGCATCGCGCTGGTCTTTCCCGACACCTCGCCGCGCGGCGAGGGCGTTGCGGATCATGAGGATTACGATCTGGGCAAGGGCGCGGGTTTCTACGTGAACGCGACGCAGAAACCCTGGGCCCCGCATTTCAACATGTGGGATTACGTCGCCGAGGAACTGCCGGCCCTGCTGGCCGAAAACTTCGCCATCGACGGCGAGCGGCAGTCGATCACCGGTCACTCGATGGGCGGGCATGGCGCGCTGACGCTGGCGATGAGCCTGCCGGGCCGCTACCGCTCGGTCTCGGCCTTCGCGCCGATCGCGAATCCGACCGCCAGCGATTGGGGCCGCAAGCAGCTGCGCGCCTATCTGGGCGAGGACGAGGCGGCCTGGGCGCGGCACGACTCGACGGTTCTGATGAAGGAAAAGGGGTTCGACGGCCCGATCCTGATCGACACCGGCACCAGGGACCAGTTCATCGACCTGCTGCGCCCCGAGGCGCTGGCGCAGGCCATCGCGGAGCGCCGGCAACAGGCCGTCAACCGGCTGCAGCCGGGCTACGACCATTCCTATTTCTTCGTTTCGACCTTCATGGAAGATCACGTCGGCTTCCACGCCGAAGCGTTGTACGGGGATTGAAGCATGGGCAAGTACGACTACGACCTCATCATCATCGGCTCCGGTCCCTCAGGCCGGGCCGCGGCGATCCAGGCCGGCAAGCTGAAACGCCGGGTTCTGGTCATCGACCGCAAGGACCGGCTGGGCGGGGTTTCCGTCCATACCGGCACGATCCCCTCGAAGACCCTGCGCGAGACGGTTCTGAACCTGTCGGGTTGGCGCGAGCGCAGCTTTTACGGCCGGTCCTACCGGGTCAAGGACGAGATCCGGGCCGAGGACCTGAAGGCGCGGTTGCACATGACCCTCGATTACGAAGTCGACGTGCTGGAGCATCAGTTCAACCGCAACCATGTGGACACGCTGAACGGGCTGGCCAAGTTCATCGGGCCGCACGAGATCGAAGTGGCGACCGAGGCCGGGGACACGACGCGCCTGACGGCCGCCAAGTTCCTGATAGCCACCGGCACCAAGACCTACCGGCCCGACTACGTGCCCTTCAACGGCAAGACCGTGGTGGACGGCGACGATTTCCTGGAGATGGATGAGATTCCCCGCTCGCTGGTGGTGATCGGGGCGGGCGTGATCGGGGTGGAATACGCCACCATGTTCTCGGCGCTGGACGTGCGGGTGACGCTGATCGAACCGCGCGAGACCTTCCTGGATTTCATCGACCGCACCCTGATCCAGGAATTCACCCACGAGATCCGGGAAAACGGCGTCGATCTGCGCCTGGGTTCCGCGGTCGAAAAGATCGAGGATGCGGGCAGCCATGTCGAGGTCAGCCTTGCCAACGGCCGCCACGTTCGGGCCGAGATGCTGCTGTTCGCGGCCGGGCGGATGGGCATGACCTCGGCCCTGAATCTCGACGCGGTCGGGCTGGAAACCGATCACCGCAACCGCATCAGCGTGGACCGCAAGACCTATCAGACCGCGGTGCCGCATATCTATGCCACCGGCGACGTGATCGGGCATCCGTCGCTGGCCTCGACCGCGATGCAGCAGGGCCGGGTTGCCGCCTGTCACGCGCTGGAGACGCCGACGTTGCCGGAAAGCCCCTGGTTTCCCTACGGCATCTACTCGGTCCCTGAAATGTCCACCTGCGGCATGTCCGAGGAAGAGCTGCAGGAACGCGGCATTCCCTACGAGGTTGGCGTGGCGCGGTTCCGCGAAACCTCGCGCGGGCACATCATGGGGCTGGAGCACGGCATGCTGAAGATGCTGTTCTCGCTCAAGACGCGCCGCGTGCTGGGGGTCCAGATCGTCGGCGAAGGCGCGACCGAACTGATCCACATCGCCCAGGCGGTGCTGAACCTGAAGGGAACGGTGGATTATTTCGTGCAGAACACGTTCAACTACCCGACGCTGGCCGAAGCCTACAAGATCGCCGGGCTTGACGCCTTCAACCGGATGCCGATCCCGGACGAGTTCAAGGTGCGCAAGAAGCCGGAGGAAGCCGAGGCAAAACCGATACCGGCCGCCAAGAAGGCCCAGAAGGCGTGACGACGGTTTTCGTCGATGCCGATGCCTGTCCTGTCAAGGCCGAGGCCGAGCGGGTGGCGACACGGCATCGGCTGCGCATGGTGCTGGTCTCGAACGGGGGTTTGCGGCCCTCGGCCAATCCGCTGGTCGAAGTGGTGATCGTGGCGGAAGGGCCGGACGAGGCCGACAAGTGGATCGCCGAACGCAGCGGCAGGGGGGATGTGGTGATCACTTCGGACATCCCGCTTGCGGCCAGGTGCGTCGAGGCCGGGGCGCGGGTGCTGCGCCCCAACGGCGAGGCGTTCACCGCGGCCAATATCGGTCAGCAACTGGCGATGCGCGACCTCATGGCAGATCTGCGCGCGGCCAATCCGCTGGGTGCGGGCGGCAGCGGCAAGGCGTTTTCTAAGGCCGACAGGTCGCGGTTTCTGGACGCGCTCGAGCGCGAGATCCGGGCCGCGATGCGCGGCTGAGGGGCCGCGGGAAGCGGTGATTTGCGTTGGGCCGCGGTTCCGGCTTGATCATTCCCGCCGGGCTTGGTTCAGTCGGCCTCGACACTACTGACTGCTTGGAACCGGAAATGGCCCGGGGCTGGCAGACGCATCACGTCCGGCGCATGCAGGGCCGGGCCGATCGTCTGAGTGCGACGGGCCTGTCGACCGAAAGCGAGGCCGCATGAGCATCACCCACATCCCCTTTGCCGAAGGCGAGGCCAATCTCGACTGGCTGGAACTGGCCGGCGCGCTGGCGGACGGGCATGACCTGCCCAAGGCCGAGATCGGCGACACGTTCCTGTACCGTGATCCGGATACGCTGCTGTCGCGGGCGGCCTGGATCGACGGGCTGGGCATGGCGGTCAAGACCGCCACGATCTTTCCCCGCAACCCGGATCGGGGCGCGCCGATGATCAACGGTTCGGTCTGCCTGTACGACGATGCCGACGGGGCGTTGTCGGCGCTGGTGGACTTCCACCTGGTGACGAAATGGAAAACCGCGGGCGACAGCCTGCTCGGCGCGCTGCGGCTGGCCAACCCTGACAGCCGCGAGATCCTGATCGTCGGCGCCGGCACGGTCGGCGGGTCGCTCTGCGCGGCGTTCAGGGCGGGCTTTCCGCAGGCGAAGCTGCGCTTGTGGAACCGGACCCGGTCCAAGGCCGAGGAACTGGCTGCCAGCCTGCACGATGTCGATGTCGCGCCGGACCTGCCCGAGGCGGTGAACCGGGCCGACATCATCGTGACCGCCACCATGTCCACCGACCCGGTGATCAGCGGCGAATGGCTGCGCCCCGGGCAGCACCTGAACCTGATCGGCGCCTACAGGCCGGACATGCGCGAAGCGGATGACCAGGCCCTGACGCGTGCGCGCATCTTCGTGGACAGTTTCGACACCACCGTCGATCACATCGGCGAGATCAAGACGCCGCTGGCCGAAGGCGTCATCCAGCGGTCCGACCTGGTGGCCGATTTCTACGATCTCGGCTCGTTTTCCTACGATCCGGCGGCGATTTCGCTGTTCAAGAACGGCGGCGGCGCGCATCTGGACCTGATGACCAGCCGCTACATCCTCGACAAGTGGCGGGGCTGATCAGGCGGGCACCGCCGCGCCGGCGCGTTTCTCGCGGATCGGCAGGTGGACGATGGCGCTGAAGGCGCCGACGCCCACGCCGACCCACCAGACCATGGTGTAGTCGCCGTAGAGGTCATACATGCGGCCGCCCAGCCACACGCCGAGGAAACCGCCGATCTGGTGGCTGAGGAAGACGATGCCATAGAGCGTGCCCATGTAGCGAAGCCCGTAGAGATGCGCGACCAGGCCCGAGGTCAGCGGCACCGTGGCCAGCCAGAGGGAGCCCATGACGATCGAAAAGACGATCACCGAGGCCGGCGTGATCGGCAGCAGGATGAAGGCCGCGGCGACGACGGTCCGGGCCGTGTAGATGCCGGCGAGCAGGTATTTCTTGGGGAAATGGTTGCCGGCCCAGCCCGCCGCCAGCGTTCCCGCGATGTTGGAGAGACCGACGAGCGAGATCGCCACGGCTCCCAGCGCCGAGGTCGTCGTGATCCCCATCGAGTGCAGAACGCCGCCCGGCTGGATCGGTCCGCACATCTCGGTCACGAAGGCCGGGAAATGCGCGGTGATGAAGGCCAGCTGGTAGCCGCAGCTGAAAAAGCCGAGAAAGATCAGGGTGTAGGACGGATCGCGAAAGGCCCGTGTCAGGATCTGGCCCATGCTCTCTTCCAGTTCCTTCCTGTCGGCCGGCGCAGGGGCGCGCATGAACGGCAGGGTCAGGACCAGCGTCAGGATCACGGCGGCAAAGACCAGGAACACCTGCTGCCATGGCAGGAAGGTCAGCATCCACTCGGCCGTCGGCGCGCCGATCACCTGGCCGACGCTGCCGGCGGCGGTGACGATGGCCAGCGACATCGAGCGGTTCCGGTCGGACGAGGCGCGCCCGACCACGGCCAGAACCACCCCGAAGCCGGTCCCGGCGATGCCGAAACCGACCAGCCAGGCATACATCTGATGGGCGAAAGGCGTGACCGACCAAGCTGTCAGGACCATGCCGGCGGCATAGGTCAGCGCGCCCAGAATGATGGCGCGCCGGTCGCCGACCTTTTCGGCGATCGCGGCAAAGATGGGCTGCCCGATTCCCCAGGCCAGGTTCTGGATCGCGATCGCCATCGAGAACTCGGTGCGCAGCCATCCGAATTCGTCGGCAATCGGGATCTGGAACACCCCGAACGAGGCGCGCACCGCGAAGCTGACCGTGATGATGATGCAGCCGACGATCAGAACTGGGGACAACAGGCGGGCCGAACGGTCCATGATTTCTCCGGGGATTGGGGTGGCGAAGACCCTAGTGGCATTTCGCCGGGCGTCAATTCAGGAGTTTTGATTGCACAGTTAAGGAAATTTGATGCGCGCTTCGCCTTGTCGGCTTTCCAACGCATCGGCGCGGCGCTATGGCTCGGGCATGACTGACGTGGTTTCCCTGTATTCAGAGCGCGTTGCCGGGGGCGTTCTGACCGCCGACCCGGTGCAGCAGGCCGTGCTGCCGGAATTCGAGCGCATCCGCGCCGCGCTGGCGGCGCCGGTCAAACGCGGGCTGTTCCGCAAGGCCCCGCCGCCGCCCAAGGGGCTGTACCTTTGGGGCGGCGTCGGGCGCGGCAAGTCGATGCTGATGGATCTTTTCGTCGAGACCCTGGGCGACGTGCCGGTGCGGCGGGTGCATTTCCATGCCTTCATGCAGGAGATCCACACGAAGATGCACGCCGCGCGGCAGAAAGGTGTCGAGGATGCGCTGGCCCCCGTCGCGGCGGAGGTGGTCAAGTCGGTCAGGCTTTTGGCCTTCGACGAGATGCAGATCACCGACATCACCGACGCGATGATCGTCGGCCGCCTGTTCGAGTTCCTGTTCGAGGCGGGCGTGGTGGTGGTGACGACCTCGAACCGGGTGCCCGACGACCTGTACAAGGACGGGCTGAACCGGCAGCTGTTCCTGCCCTTCATCAAGCTCATCAAGGAGCGGCTGGTGGTATGGGAAATGGCGTCGCCCACCGATTACCGGCAGAACCGGCTGGAAGGGGCGCAGGTCTATTTCACGCCGATCGGGCCGGAGGCGCGCGAGAACATCCGCGCCGTGTGGCGGGATCTGTCCGGCGGCCCGGCCGAGCCGCTGACGCTGCACGTCAAGGGGCGCGAAGTGGTGCTGCCCGCCTTTCGCAACGGCGTGGCGCGGGCGTCGTTCTATGACCTGTGCGGGCGCATGCTGGGGGCCGGCGACTATCTTGCCATCGCCGACGAGGTGAAGGTGCTGGTGCTCGAGGACATCCCCCGCCTGTCGCGCAACAACTTCAACGAGGCCAAGCGGTTCGTGACCCTGATCGATGCGCTGTACGAGGCCAGGGTGCGCCTGATCTGCTCGGCGGCGGCCGAGCCGGAAATGCTCTATGTCGAAGGCGAGGGCACCTTCGAGTTCGAGCGCACCGCATCGCGCCTGCGGGAGATGCAGGACAAGGACTGGGGCAAATAGGCCGGCGTTGCCCCGAGACGCCTCGGAGCAGCCGGCGGCGGGTCAAACCCTAGTCGTTTTCGCGCAGGATGTTGCCCGCGAGATAGAGCGAGCCGCAGATCAGAATGCGGGCCAGCGGATCCCGGGCGACGATCGCGGCAAGGGCCTCGGCCACGCTGTCGGCGGTGGTGGCGGGCAGGTTCACCGAGTTCGCGGCGGCGGCGGTCTCGTCCGCGCTCAGCGTGTTGGCCTCGCCGGGAATGGATACGGCCGTGAGGCTGTCCGCGCGTTCGGCCAGCGGCGCGAGGTAGCCGCGCACGTCCTTGGTGTTGAGCATGCCGCAGATCATGTGGGTAGGCCGGGGCGGCAATTTTGCCAGCACATCCGCCAGCGCGACCCCGGCAGCGGCATTGTGGCCGCCGTCGAGCCATAGCTCGGCCCGAGGCGCAGCCTCGACCAGCAGCCCGGTCTTCAGGCGCTGCATCCGGGCGGGCCAGAAGGCATTGGTCACGGCCGCTTCATAGGCGGCATCGCCCAGATCGAGATGGCGCAGTACCGCCAGCGCGGCTCCGGCGTTCTGGACCTGATGCGCGCCCAGCAGGTTGGGCAGCGGCAGGTCGCGCAATCCGGTTTCGTCCTGGTAGATCAGGCGTCCGCGCTCTTCGTGCACGTGCCAGTGCTGGCCATGCGCCAGCAGGGGTGCGCCGAGGCGGGCGGCGGTCGCTTCGATGACCTCCATCGCCTCGTCCGTCTGCGGCCCGACGATGCAGGGAACGCCGCGCTTGATGATACCGGCTTTTTCCGCGGCGATCTTGGCCAGCGTGTCGCCGAGATACTGCTGGTGATCCAGCGAGATCGGGGTGATGACCGTGACCGCCGGCTTGTCGATCACGTTGGTGGCGTCCAGCCGTCCGCCAAGCCCAACCTCCAGCAGCGTGTAATCGGCGGGCGTGCGGGCAAAGGCCAGCAGGGCGGCGCAGGTGGTGATCTCGAAATAGGTGATGGTCTCGCCCGAATTGGCGGCGTAGCACTCGTCCAGGACCGCCGTCAGGTCGGGTTCCGCGATCAGCTCTCCGGCCACGCGGATGCGTTCGTGAAACCGCGCCAGATGCGGCGAGGTGTAGGCATGTGCGGTCAGCCCGGCGCCTTCGAGCCCGGCGCGGATCATCGCCTGGGTCGAGCCCTTGCCGTTGGTTCCGGCGATGTGGATCACCGGCGGCAGCCGGTCCTGAGGGTTGTCGAGCGCCGCGAGCAGCCGCCAGACCCGGTCCAAGGTCAGGTCGATGATCTTGGGATGCAGCGCCATCATCCGTGCGAGGATGGCGTCGGATGTGGCAGCGGTCATTTCTCGCCTTTGTCCTCGGCGGGGGCGTCCTTGTCCGCGGGCGCGGCGGGCGGGGGCGAGGGCAGGTCGCCCGCCACCGCGGGCGGCAGGCCCAGCAGCATTCGGGTGATGGTGATCAACTCGTCCCGCATTTCGGTCCGCTTGGTCACCCGGTCGAGCATGCCGTGATCCAGCAGGTATTCAGCGCGCTGGAACCCGTCGGGCAGCTTTTCGCGGATCGTCTGTTCGATCACGCGGGGACCGGCAAAGCAGATCAGCGCGTTCGGTTCGGAAATCTGGATGTCGCCCAGCATCGCGTAGGAGGCGGTGACGCCGCCGGTGGTGGGATGGGTCAGAACCACGATGTAGGGCAGGTTGGCCTCTTTCAGCATCTGGACCGCCACGGTCGTGCGCGGCATCTGCATCAGGCTGAGGATGCCTTCCTGCATGCGGGCGCCGCCGGCGGCCGAGAACAGGATCAACGGGCGCTTGCGTTTCACCGCCTCCTGCGCGGCGGCGATGATGGCGTTGCCCACATACATGCCCATCGACCCGCCCATGAACGAGAAATCCTGCGCGGCGGCGATGACCGGCGTGCGCCCGATCTCGCCCGAGGCCACCAGCATCGCCTCTTTCTCGCCGGTCTTCTTCTGCGCCGCCTTCATGCGGTCGGGGTATTTCTTCTGGTCACGGAAATGCAGCGGGTCCGCGGTGGGGGCGGGAACGGCGACCTCGGTGAACACGCCGCCGTCGAACAGCGCCTTGAACCGCTCGCGCGGGGTGATCGCCATGTGATGGCCGCACTGGGTGCAGACGTTCAGGTTGTCCGCCAGTTCGCGGTGGAACAGCATCGTGCCGCACTCGTCGCATTTCTGCCAGAGATTCTCCGGCACTTCCCTGCGCGAGAAGATCGAATTGATCCGGGGGCGAACGTAGTTTGTGATCCAGTTCATGAGGGACCCTTGCTGATGCTGCGTTCAGGTCAAATAAGACCCTGCGTCAGGAAATGCAATCAGCGCCTTAATGCGATGCGGGCCGTCAGCCAGGCCACCAGCATCAGCGCGAAATCCACCACCAGCCAGGCGCGCAGATGTCCGGTGTCGGACATCTCGTACGGCAGCAGGAACAGGGCCAGCCCGTCCAGGCTGCCGGGAAGCGCGATGAACAGAAGCGCGATGAGGTTGTTGAAGAAGTGCAGCGCGATCGCCGGGCCCAGGGTTCCGGCCCGGGCCGTCAGATCCGCCATCAGCAGCCCGAAGGTTCCGGACCAGAGCGCGATGAGGAACGCGTTCTCGCCGGCTTGCGCCGGGACGTAGTGGCCCAAGGCAAAAAGGACCGAGGGCAGGCCCATCCAGATCACCGGCGAGCGGAAGCGGGCGGCGAGGCATTGTTGCAGGTAGCCGCGGAACAGGATCTCTTCGGCGCTGGTCTGAATCAGGATCGCCATGAGGGAAAAGGGCAGAATGGCCAGCCAGACGAGCGGCGCCAGGTTGGGTTTCAACGGGGCGCCCATGTCATAGGGCGGCAGGGCCAGGATCACGGCACCAAGGACCAGGAGAACCCGCAGCACCTGCCAGAACTGGGCCAGGGTTTCGCGATAGGGCCCGACGATGCTTTGCAGCATCCGGCGCTGCATCTGCCGGGCCGCCAGCGCCACGCCGAGGATGACGAAGCCGAAACTGCCCAGCAGCACCAGCATCGCGACGGGCGTCGAACCGGACAGGAAGGTTTCGACCCAGACGTCCGAGCCCAGCCCCGCGACCAGCGCTAGCAGGGACGCGTTCAGCCCGAACACGACCACGGCCAGCAGGGCGAGGCCTGCCAGCAGCCGCCAGATTTCCGGCCGGGCGCGGGCGGGCGCGACCAGCCTTTCATGCGCGGCATAGGCTTGTCCGGTCAGGTCAGCGGCCATGTATCTTGTCCTCGGGCAGCGCCAGAAGCTCGGGGTCGGCAAGCGATGCGGCATTGATGTTGGCCGCCTGCAGCCTGGCGGACAGTTCTACCAGGTGGCCTGCCACCGTCTCGAGCAGTTGCACCGCGACGCCCGCGTCGCTTTCCATGACCGCGCGGAATTCCTCGGCCCCGATCCGCAGGAATCGGCAGTCGGTCTCGGCGACGAGATCCAGTTGCCGCTGCGCGCCGGTGATGATGGACAAGTCCCCGATCAGGCGGCCCGGTTCCACCCGGGACAGCGACGCGACGGTGGAATCGTCTCCGGGCCAGAGCAGCGTCGCGCGACCTTCCAGGCACAGGTAGACCGCATCCGGTGTCTGTCCGCGGGAAAAGATGACCTGTCCCGCCGCCGCATCGTAGCGTTGCGCCGAAAAGGCCAGAAGCCGCTGGTTGCGGGCATCCAGCTTTGCGAAGAGTTCGGTCGAAGCGATGATGTTCAGTTTGCGGCTCAGGTCGGCGGCGGCGCCTTCGCCGAGTTCCAGTTCCTTGCGCGACAGACCGTCGATGCGGCCATCCACGATCTCGATGAACAAGTCATAGGCTTCGGGATGGGCGAAGTTGTCCTCGATGAAGATCATGATGGAATCGGGCAGCAGTTCGCGCAGCTTTTGCCGGGTGCGCAGGCGCATTTCGGAATCGTGGCTGGCAAGGATCTTGTCGAGGATCAGGATGTCGGGGCGCTTGATCCCGGCGCGCGAGAAGGCGGCGCGCTCCTGGAACACCGTGGGCAGGCTGGTGCCGCCCAGCCCCGAGGGCAGGTCGTAGATGATCCCGGCGATCCGCCGCCGCAGCCCCGCTTCGGTCAGGACCTCGGCGACCACGTCCTCGATTTCCTCCATCCGCGCACCTGCCACGAGGGACACGCGGCCGAAGAGGGCGTTTTCGACGACCGTCAGGCGCGGCACGTATTGGTCGGGCGCCACCGGGACGAACATGCCGCCCAGGGCTTCGCGCAGTTTCCCGGACCGGCTCTGGCGGATGGCCAGGATCTTGTCCTTGTAGCGCTCGGGGAATCCGGGGCCGATCTGTTCGGCGGTCAGCAGGAACGGCACGGTCAGCAGCAGGGCGCGTTCCTCGTCGCTCAACACCCGCTCTCCCCGCAGGGCGCGGCGGTCGGCGATGTCGAGCAGTCGGCGGTACATCTCTTCCTGCATGCCCAGCCGGCGGAACAGGGGGTGATCCGTGCCATCGCGGCCGAATGTCTGTTTCAGGGCCTCGATCACGCCTAGGGCGATGTCGCGGGCCTCTTCCGCCAGCCCCTGGTCGTTCAGCAGCGCGGTGAAACGCGTATCGCCGGCAAGTTCCTCGGGTGAAATGTCCTGGGTCGGCGAGGCGTAGAGCAGGTTGCCGCCCAAAGGGACGGCCGGGTTGAAGCGGTCCGGTTCGAACCTGTGCACCAGCCCGTCCAGACCCCGTTCCCTGATCCGCTTGGCCACCTCGGGACGGATGTCGACGACCGCCCTGGCCAGGGCCGGATGTTGCGCCGGATCGAAATGCGACCGCAGCGTGCGGCGGACCATGAATTCGTCGATCCCCATCGCCTCGACCAGCCTGAACCACCAATCGCGGATCTGCTCGCTGTCGGAAAGCCCCGCAATGCTCGGATCGACCCAGTCCTCGGCCAGCGAATCCGGGCTGTTGCCCGCGCGTATCGCCTCGGCCTGTTTCGGGTCGGGCCGCTGTTCGCTCCCTGCCCGTTTCTGAGGGTGCGGGCGCAGCGGCATCAGCAGGTTGTCCCCCAGCGTCCCGTCGAACAGGTAGGGGCGGGAATGGGCGTAACCGATGCGCGCGGCGATCACCGCCTGATGCAGATCGTTGAGCCTGTGGCGCGCGATGACCACCTCGCCCCGCGACGGCAGCACCTCGCGGGTCAGCAGATGCGCGATCGCGTGGCGCTCGGCGGCGCGGGTGGACTGTATCGCGACCCGGGCGCCGGGCGGGATCGTCAGGTCGATGTCCTCGAGAACGGTGTTGCCGTCCTGGTCGCGGACGGTCACGTCGCGCAGTTCGATTTGGCCGCGCAGATGCGGAATGTGCTCCGGTTCGCCTTCGAACAGATGCTCGGGGATCATGTCGCGCGGCGCGAAACGCTCGGTCACGATCTCCCAGCGCAGGGACATGTCCTGGACCTGGTTGTAGTAGAACAGCAGTTCCTTCCAGGGGCTCGACAGATCCTTGTAGGCGCCCAGCGCGGCGACCAGGGCGCCGACGGTGATCTCGCCGTTGATCGCCAGGTAGCCGCCGACCGAGTAGAACAGGAACGGCGTCATCTGGGTGATCGTGTTGTTCAGGAACTTCATGAAGAATTTCTTTTGGTAGATCCTGAAACGGATTTCGAACAGGCGCCCCAGCCGGTCGGTGAACAGCGCCAGCCGGTAGCGCCAGCCGCCATTGGCCCGCAGGTCGCTGATGCCCGCGGCGCTTTCGCCGATCTCGGAACTGAGCTTGCGGACCTCCTGGATCCGCTCCTTGTTCAAAAGGTTGATCTGGCGTTGCAGCTTGGGGATCAGCCACGCCTGCAGCGGGATGAGCGCGATCGAGGCCAGCCCGAACCAGACGCTCTGCATGAACAGGAATGTCACGATGGTCAGCATCTGCCCGGCCTGGAACACCGGTTGGGCGATGGCGTCGCCCATCAGCCCGCCCATCGGTTCGGCTTCGGACGAGATCATCGACACCAGTTCCCCCTGGCTGGTGGTGGCGAAATAGGACTTGGGGAACCGCATCATCCGGCTGATCAGCTTGTAGCGCAGGCGGCGCAGCATGCGTTCGGACAGCACGCCCTTCATGGTGTTGATCTGCATCTTCATCAGGCCGCTGACCAGGACGGTGGCCAGGAAGGCGAAGCAGAGCAGCCACAGGTACTGCACCTGGGTCACGGTGATGCCCCAGAAAGTCACGTTGTCCGAGGGCGAGCCGATGGCGTCGTTGATGATCCGCTTGGGCAGTTCCAGCGAGGCGTAGAGGAACGGAAAGGACAGGACCGTCAGCAGAAGCAGCACGAACTGCTGCTTCTTCGAGTATTTCCAGATGAATGAGAATAAACTGGGTTCCATGCCCCGGTCCTCATCTAGGCTGGAGTGATCCGCGGCAAGACGCGGAAAACGCACAACTACCGGGACCTCGACGGTAAGTATTGACTTCGGAGAATACAAGAATGGCAAGTGCTTTTGCCGCGGGTGTCGCCCTTCGCCACCACCGGCGGTTCCGCCGAACAGGGCGCGTCAATCATTTCGCAACCGGTTCCGAGCGATTTTTTTTTGGCAAAGTCGCGCCAACGGCTTTGTCTCGCCAAGCGTCATTCGGTAAAGACGGACGAATCTTCGCGGAAGGGCCATGAACAGGTTTCTGGATCGACTTTTCCATGCGCGGGCAATCCGCAACTGGCGCGCGGCCGCGCGCCGGTCGGACATGGCCGACCTGACCGATCTGCGCATGCAGCGCAACCGCGCCCGCGACCTGCGCCGGCATCTCGACAAGTTGATCCATGTGGCCGACGGGCGTCTGCTGCACCCGCGGATCGGGTCGGAGCTTTTCCCCAAACCTCCGGGAACCGACTGGTCCTGGCGGCCGGATCTCTGGCGCGGACCGTTGCCGGTTCCCGGTCTCGCCTCGGCAGCCAGGAAAGCGCCGGTCGACGGAGAGGTCACGCTGTTCCATGATTGCGCCATTTCCGAGATCGCGCTGCGGCAGTTGCGCAACACCCGGGACGGCGACCTTGCTCCGTTCGGCCTGTGCCTGGACGTGTTCAGGTTCGACGGATCCTTCCTGTCGCTGTCGGTCGATCTGCCGACCGATGCCGGCGTGGGAATGACCGGGTCGCACCTGGTGCGCCTTGACACCACGATCGGGTTCGAGCGTCCGCTGGAAGTCATCGCCCGGCTCAACATCCAGCACGGGCCAAATACCGAGCAGATCGTGCGGACGCTGCCGCAGGAAAGCGAGGTCAAGACGGTCGAGTTCGATCTGGCCTATGCCCGGCTGAACGAGAAGCGGATCGAAAAGATCTGGCTGGACCTGATCTTCGATGCGCCCGAGATGAACCGGATGACGGTGCGCGACCTGACCTTGTGCCGCCATCCGCGTGCCGATTTTTGACGGGGATTCGACATGGGGCAACTGACACTGACCAAGCTGCGCTTCGACAACGGCGTCTGGGAAGGCCGCATCACCGGCGAGGGCCGGCCGGATGTCGAGGTGCGCCATCTCGATCAGGCGGTCGAGGGCGTCGAGCTTGCCGAAGACGGCGACGGGTGGACGCTGCGGGTGCCGGTTCCCCGGCGGGCCGTGGCCGAGGGGGTCCACGGCTTTCTGATCTACGATGCCGCCTCCAACACCAAGCTGGGCGATTTCACCCTGATCGCGGGCGAACCCGTAGCGGACGATCTGAGGGCCGAAGTGGCGCTGCTGCGCGCGGAGCTGGACATGCTGAAACGGGCCTTCCGGCGCCATTGCCTGGAAACATCAGGGCAAGGCTGAGAAGCCCGGCCAAACCCAGCCGGACACCCGGTCATCCGACGACGTTGTAGCCGCGCCCGCGCATGCAGTTCCTGACGATGGATTCGCGCTGGGCGTTCTTCTGGATGGCGCTCGACGTCAGCCCGCCGAGGGCGCCCACCGCCGCCGCCTCGCCCAGGTTGTCGCCGTCGTCCAGGATGGCCGAGGTGGCTGCGCCGACGCCCGCGCCCACCGCGACCGACCCGGCGGTTTTGCCGTCGGCCAGGGGCTGCGACGCCGCCAGCGACTGGCATTGCGCGAGATCGGCGTTGTAGTTCGGCCCCACCGGGCCGTCGATGACCGGCTGGTAATTGGCGCCGGAATTCGCGCAGGCCCCGACCAGGCATACAAGCGGAACGAGGGAGATCTTGGGGAAGCGGATCATGGCAAAACCTATCGTCAGTTCAAAAAAACAGGTCCGCAGGCCGGGTTCGATCCGCGGATATGCCGTTTTCTAACACGGGGATGCGTCCCGGAGCAATTTCCGCGGGTCCCGCGCTGTCCGAGCCGGCCGTTTGCGCCGGGATCCCCCGGGAAACCCGGTTCCAGAACTGAAAAGGGCCGCGCTTGGCGCGGCCCTTTCCGATCAACTGAAGCGGGTCTCAGTCCTTGGTGCCGAAGGCCGACAGACCTTTCAGGATGTCGATCGCGTAGGCGAGCTGATAGTCCTGTTCGCGCAGTTCCGCCGTGGCCTCGGCCTTGGCGCGGTCCTCTTCGATCTGGCGGGCTTCGTCTTCGCTCAGGCTGTCGTTGTTCAGACGGCCGCGCAGGTCGGCCTCGGACCGGGTGCGGGGCGATTTCGCCTCGTCTTCCTCGGCTTCGGCGCGGCGGCGGGGTTGTTCCACCACGATGTCCGGGCTGACGCCCAGCGCCTGGATCGACCGGCCCGACGGCGTGTAGTAGCGCGCCGTGGTCAGGCGCATGGCGCCGTCACCGCGCAGCGGCATCACGGTCTGAACCGAGCCCTTGCCGAAGCTCTTGGTGCCCACCACGATCGCGCGGCGATGATCCTGCAGCGCGCCGGCGACGATTTCCGAAGCCGATGCCGAGCCGCCGTTGATCAGGACGACGATCGGCTTGCCCTGGATCAGATCGCCGTCCGTGGCGTTGAAGCGCTCGCCGTCCTCGGGATTGCGGCCCCGGGTGGACACGATCTCGCCCTCGTCGAGGAAGGCGTCGGACACCTTGATAGCCTGTGTCAGCAGGCCGCCGGGGTTGTTGCGCAGGTCCAGCACCACGCCGTTGACCTTGTCGATGCCGCCGGCCTCTTCGACCTGTTTCTCGAGCCCTTCCTTGAGGTTCGGATAGGTCTGGTCGTTGAAGGTGGTGACCCGCAGCACGACGCTGGTGCCCTCGGTGCGCGCCCGCACCGCGGTCAGCTTGATCGTGTCGCGGATGATCGTGACGTCGAAAGGTTCGGCCTCGCCCTCGCGGACGATGGTGATCACGATCTCGGAGCCGACCGGGCCGCGCATCAGTTCGACCGCCTTGTCCAGCGTCAGGCCCAGCACGCTTTCGCCATCCACGTGGGTGATGAAGTCGCCGGCCTCGATTCCGGCCTCGTCGGCGGGCGTATCGTCGATGGGCGACACCACCTTGACGAAGCCTTCTTCCTGCGTGACCTCGATGCCCAGGCCGCCGAACTCGCCGCGGGTCTGGACCCGCATCTGTTCGGCATCCTCCGGCGAGAGATAGCTGGAATGCGGGTCTAGCGAGGTCAGCATCCCGTCGATGGCCGCCTCGATCAGCTCGTTCGCCTCGACCTCTTCGACATATTGCGCCCGGATGCGTTCGAAGATGTCTCCGAACAGATCAAGCTGCTGATATACGCTGGTGTTGGCTTTTGCTTCCTGTGCCACAAGAGGCCCGGCGATCTGCGTCGTGGCGACGATGCCCGCCAGTGTTCCGGCCAGACCGGCCATCACGAATTTCTTCATGCTCGTTTATCCATCCTTGTCCGTTCGGAACCATGTTTCAGGATCCACCGGGCTTCCGCCCTCTCTCACCTCTATATAGAGCGTTTCTGTACGGTCAGTTCCAGTGCCATCACCGCTTGTTGACAAAATCGCGCCGATTTCGGGGGACGAACCCGGCATCAAACCCACGGGACTGCCGGCCGGAACGACCTGCCCGGGTTCTCCGAAGACCTCCTGCAACCCGGAGAACACGAACAGTAGGTCGGGCTGCGGTTCCAGAATCACCACGTTGCCAAGATCCAGCAGCGGCCCGCGGTAGCGGATCGTGGCCGCGGTCGGGGAAACCACCAGCGCGCGGGGGCGTGTGCCCAGGATCAGCCCCTCGCGGCTGATGCCCGCCGCATCGGCCTCGCCCGCCCGGTGCAGCAATACGCCCTGCACCGGCAGGCCGATCTGCCCTTTCAGCGTCGAAACATCCGCCTCGGTCGCGGCGATTTCGCCCCCGGCGATCTCGGACAGGCCGCTGGCGAAACCGGTCAGCGTCTCGGTCGAAGAGATCAGGATCGCGGTACGGATGGGATCTTCGGTGAAGCGCCGCGGCAGGTCGGTCCGGTCGGCAATCGCCTCGCTGAGTTCCGCGCGGGCCTTGTGCACCCCCGCAAGCCCTTCGGTCAAAGTGTCCGCGGCGCCTTGCTGCAGCTGCCGCAGGGTTCTGACCTCGTCCAGATCCTTGGCGAGATCCAGCGCCCGGGCGTTCAGCCCCGGCGTGACCTCGGCCAGCATCATACCCGCGCGCGCGGTACCCAAGGGGCCGGACGGATGCAGCATCAGGACGGGGGGCGAGGCGGTTTCGATGGTCTGCAAGGTGCCCAGCAGCTGGGAGATTTCCTTTTCGCGTGCCCGCAGTTCGGCGGCCAGATGCGCCTCGCGGATCGCCGCCTTGCGCAGCCCTTCGCGCGTGGCGGCAAGCCCCGCCTCGTAGGCGCGGACGATCTCGGTCAGCGCGCGGACACGGTCGCGGGCGGTGTCGGCCTCGGACAGCGCAAGCGCCGCCTGTTCCAGAAGCTGCGCCGCTTCTTCGGCCGCCTGCGCGGGGTCGGTCTGAGCCGCCGCCTGTCCGGCCCAAAGCAGCGCAGCCAGAAACGCCGCGCGGCACCTCATGCGAGCAGGCTCTGGCCGGTCATCTCGGCGGGCTTTGGCAGGCCCATCAGTTCGAGGATCGTCGGGGCAAGATCGGACAAACGGCCTTCGCGCAGGGTGGCGCCCGCGGGGCCGCCGACCAGCGCCACGGGCACCGGGTTCAGCGTGTGGGCCGTGTGCGGGCCGCCGGTTGCCGGGTCGACCATCATCTCGCAATTGCCGTGATCGGCGGTGACGATCATCGCCCCGCCCGCCTTTTCCAGCGCGGCGACGACCCTGGCCAGCCCCTGGTCCACCGCCTCGCAAGCCTTGATCGCGGCCTGCAGGTCGCCCGTGTGGCCGACCATGTCCGGATTGGCATAGTTGGTCACGATCAGGTCATAGCCCGCCTCGATCGCTTCGACGAATTTCTCGGTCACTTCCGCCGCGGACATTTCCGGCTGCAGATCATAGGTCGCGACCTTGGGCGATTTCGGCATGAATCGCTCCTCGCCCACTTCCGGCAACTCCTTGCCGCCATTCAGGAAAAACGTGACATGCGGGTATTTCTCGGTCTCGGCCAGGCGGAACTGGCGCAGCCCCTGTTTCGCCACCCATTCGCCCAGCGTGTTGACGATGTCGCGTTTCGGGAACACCGTCGTCATGTAGGCGTTGTGGCCGTCGGAATACTCGACCATGCCCAGAAGCGCCGCCAGGTCCGGCCGTTTGCCGGTGTCGAACTCCGAGAATCCCGGTTCGCCCAGGGCGCGCAGGATCTCGCGGGCGCGGTCGGCGCGGAAATTCAGGCAGAAAAACCCGTCGCCGTCCTTGAGGCCGCCATAGCCGGACAGCACGGTCGGGGCGATGAACTCGTCGGTTTCGGACTGGTTGTAGGCGTGGTCCACTGCCGAATGGGCGGTCGGCACGCGGCGGCCCTGGGCCTTGACCATGGCGTCATAGGCCTCGCTCACCCGTTCCCAGCGGTTGTCGCGGTCCATCGCGAAATAGCGCCCGCAGACGGTGACGACCCGCGCGCCCTCGGGCAGGCGTTCCTCCAGCTCGCCGATATAGCCATAGGCCGACTTCGGCGCCACGTCGCGGCCGTCGGTGATCGCGTGCAGGGCCACCGGCACACCGGCCCGGGTGATCGCCTGCGCCGCCGCGACGATGTGGTTGATGTGCCCATGCACCCCGCCATCCGAAACCAGGCCCATCAGATGCGCCGTTCCGCCGCTAGCCTTTGTTTTTTCTATGAAATCCAAAAGCGCCCGGTTTTCGAAGAACGATCCGTCCTCGATCGCCAGGTCGATCTGGCCGAGATCCATCGCCACCACGCGGCCGGCGCCGATATTGGTGTGTCCGACCTCGGAGTTGCCCATCTGCCCGGTGGGCAGGCCCACATCCGGCCCGTGGGTAATCAGTTTCGCATGGGGCCCCTTGGACATGAGGGCGTCGAAGGTGGGGGTGCGGGCCAGGTGGGGCGCATTCGCCCGGGTGTCGTCGGACAGGCCCCAACCATCGAGAATGCACAGGACAACGGGCTTGGGGGCGGTCATGGTCGGACTCCGGAAACTGCTCTTGCCCGCCTTCTACCTGCTGGCCGCGCGGGGGTGAACCTTCTTTTTTGTACAGGGACAAAGGGCCGAGAGTCCGTTTTGTACAAAGTTTTCGGTCAGGGTTTGGGAAAGGATTGCGGGGCCAAGGGGCGGACGGGGGGGCTGGCCGAAGCCCTCCCGTTTCGTCGCGGCGTTCGGTGTCGGGGCGGAGTTTTTTGTGGCGAGCGCAATGTCCGAATTGTCCCGGAATAGGCTCGGACCTGCTGGGTTCACAGCGCTGCATCATCGACCTGCACAATTCCATCTGTGTGAGAATGCATGCTGAACTTAAACCATCTCCGAAACGTCTTGATGAGCCTCTGATCGCCGCTCATGAAGAAACTCCCGTTTTCAACGGCGCGCTCGAAGGAGCTGCGGCCAAGGTAGAAGCCCGTCATTACGGCAACCCCTGTTTCAATATAGAGATCGACGTCGAAACCGGGGTCGCTTGCACATAGTTCAACTGTCTCACCGGGTTTGGTAATCAGCCAATATGTCGATGCTGGGGATGTCGCATCAGAGAAATTGAACCGCATGACGTTCTGTTTGGGTGGCAGCTCATCAAGATCAATCTGCCGTCGCACGTTCCACATGAGCAGATCGGCATCCCGATCTTCCAATGCGATCTCAGCCTTGATGTGCCGCTGCGCCCATTTCGCCAGATCGGCAAGAACAGTGTCCAGTTCGGCGGCCTTTTCTGTGCGAAGATAGTCGATGTTTCCGGTCGCCTTGTCCTCAACACGCTCCAGAAGCCCGTTCTCCTGCATCTCTTTCAGGCGTTTCGTCAGCAGGGTCGGCGAGATGCCCGGCAGCCCGCGCCTGATGTCGTTGAACCGCGTGGAACCGCCCCAAAGCTCGCCCAAAATCTGGATCGTCCAGCGTGGCATGAGAATCTCGCATGCCTTTGAGGTAGGACAAAAAAGACCGTAGGGTTTGGTTGTCATTCGCTCTGCCTTCCGGGCTATTCGAGGTGTCTTTATAAATATTCGGTCCCGGCACACTACCAGGCCAGTACACTTTCTGTATCAGGGTTGGTCCACTTTCTACACTGCCTCTTAGCGATGACGGCGTGTCAGGTTGATTGCATCAGAACAACGCACACCAACCCAAGGAGACGCCAGATGACCTACATTTCGCAAAACACTCCGCTGAACCAAACACAGATTGCCCCCACAATTTCGCAGGTTGTCGAAAAAGCAGCGGCGATGCTTCGCCGGTTCATTGAAAACGACGCCGCAAAGACGGCGCTCGAAAAGCTGTCGGACGAGAGCCTGCGTGACATTGGTCTGACCCGCACCGATGTGTCGTCCATCGACCGCATACCGTTGCCTTCGAAGGGCGCGGTGGATTTGATAGCAATTCGCATGTCCCGGTCCGGCAACCTGTAATGCTGTTGTTGCAGATCTTTGACATGGCCGTGTTGGACGCGATCTGGACATCGCAGCCCATCAGGGCAGTTCTATAGATTTGTTTAGTCTACGGAGGATAAGCATATGGCGACAGGAAAAAAACTGAATGGAACGCTCAGGACATTCATCGAAAAACAGCCGGTGTTCTTTGTTGCCACGGCAGACACTACGGGGCGCGTGAACGTCTCTCCAAAGGGGATGGACACTCTGCGGATCGAGGACGACAACCGTATTCTGTGGCTGAATCTCTCCGGTAGCGGAAACGAGACAGCCGCACATGTGCGCGCCACTGGACGCATGACCCTCATGTTCTGTGCGTTCGAAGGCAAGCCCATGATCCTGCGTGTCTATGGCCAGGCAGTTGCCTACCACCCGCGTGACACTCAATGGGACTCGTTGATCTCAGAGTTTCCCAAGCTGGGAGGTAGCCGCCAGGTCTTTGATCTGAACATCGACCTCGTCCAAACGTCGTGCGGCACGGGCGTTCCCTACATGGATTTCAGAAAATCCCGCGGCGATGAAGAGTTGGAGCCCTATTACGACGGGCTCGGCCCTGATGGCGTCCGGGACTATTGGCGACGCAAGAATGTCGAGACGATCGACGGTCGGCCGACCGGCATTTTCGAAGATTGATGGCGACCGCACGGCGCTGGTCAAGTTCCCGATGCCCAACAGAGGCAACGGCGCTCGGAAGGCGTCCGGGAAAGGTACGGAATATCACAATTTCAGCAAGGAGGACGCGAACAATGAACATCATGAATGACGGCTTTGACACCAAGCCCATCGAGATGGTGCCGATGTGGCAGGTTGCATTCCTTGCCCCCGACGAAGATGTGGACCGGATTTTCGATGCCGTCGCAGAGATCGCGCCGCTGGAGTATGGCGCGACCGACCGCAACGGCTATCGCTTGCCTGGCGGCATTGAATACTACCGGCCGACCGACGAAGCCCCGACCGGTGCCGATGAGCCTCGCCAGCGCCCCGGCGTCAACCAAATGCGCTTCTTCATCCCGCGTGACACCGATCTTCTGAACGGCGTGATCGAAGCGATCTATGACGTACACTCGTATTACGAGCCCCCGATCACTGTGACCGAAATCTTGCGCAGCCAGACAAAGGGGCTGGATGATTCAAAGAATCCGCATCGCTGGTGGAACAAGGATGGCGACTGGAAAAAGGACTGAGTCGTTGCTTCAACGGTGACCGGCTACCGTCGTCGGCATTGCAAAACGGCCGTTGGTGCGTTGTGCAGCATTGGGCACTTTGGGCTCAAACCCGCCCTTCGCCGCCGCTGTGACGCCTACCCAAATCCAATGACCGCTCCAGACCTCATCCCGCCACCGCCGCCCCCGGCGTCAGCAGGGGGCGCAGCAGTGCGACGGGGTGGGCCTTGAGGCTGAGGCGCAGGGCGACGTAGTCCTCGACCACCTCTTCGCCCAGGCTCATCCGCGGCAGGAAGGCCGCGGGCTCGGCCAGCGCCTCGCCCTCAAGGTCCTGCGCGAACAGCGGCAGGGGCCTGGCGGTGGCGATGGCCTTGGCGGCCCAGAGCGCCTCGCGCCGGTTGAGGCCGCAGGCGGCGAAGGCGTCGGCCTCGGCCAGCCGCTCGATCACCGCGGGTCCCAGGCCGGCGCGGCGCCAGACATCCTCGACCGCCTGATAGCCGTTGCCGCGCGCCGCCGTCAGCCAGCCGGCATCCTCTTCGCCCAGCCCCTTGATCTGCCGGAACCCCAGGCGCAGGGCCAGCCCGCCGCGGCCGTCGGGTTCCATCACGTTGTCCCAGTAGCTGGCATTGATGCAGACCGGCCGCACCTGCACCCCGTGCGCGCGGGCGTCGCGCACGATCTGGGCGGGCGCGTAGAAGCCCATCGGCTGCGAATTCAGCAGCGCGCAGGCGAAGATGCCGGGATGGTGGCACTTGATCCAGGCCGAGGCATAGACCAGCAGCGCGAAGGACGCGGCGTGGCTTTCGGGGAAACCGTAGGAGCCGAAGCCCTCGATCTGGGAAAAGCACCGCTCGGCGAAGTCGTCGTCATAGCCGTTGCGCTTCATGCCGCGCAGGAACAGCGAGCGGAATTCGCTGACGTTGCCGTGTTTCTTGAAGGTCGCCAGCGAGCGGCGCAGGCGGTCGGCCTGTTCCGGGGTGAAGCCCGCGCCGACGATGGCGATCTGCATCGCCTGTTCCTGGAACAGCGGCACGCCCAGCGTCTTGCCCAGCACCTCGCCCAGCTCGTCCGAGGGAAACTCGACCTTTTCCTCGCCGTTGCGGCGGCGGATGTAGGGATGCACCATGTCGCCCTGGATGGGGCCGGGGCGGATGATGGCGACCTCGATCACCAGGTCGTAGAAATTGCGCGGGCGCATCCGGGGCAGGAAGTTCATCTGCGCCCGGCTTTCCACCTGGAAGACGCCGACGGAATCCGCCTTGCAGAGCATGTCGTAGACGGCCGGATCCTCGGGCGGCAGGGTGGCCAGCGTGTAGGTGGTGTCGTGGTGCCGGTCGATCAGGTCGAAGGCCTTGCGGATGCAGGTGAGCATGCCGAGCGACAGCACGTCGACCTTGAGGATGCCAAGCGAGTCGATGTCGTCCTTGTCCCAGCAGATGACGGTGCGGTCCTCCATGGTGGCGTTCTCGATGGGGACCAGCTCGTCGAGCCGCCCCTCGGTGACGATGAAGCCGCCGACATGCTGGCTGAGGTGGCGGGGGAAGCCGTTGATCTCGTAGACCAGCGCCATGGTCTGTTTCAGGCGGCGGTCCTCGGGGTCGAGGCCGATCTCGCGCATCCGCTGCGCCTCGAGCCCCCGGGCCGAGAAGAAGCCCCAGAGCTGCGAGGAAAGCGCGCTGATGGTGTCTTCGGTCAGGCCCATGGCGCGGCCCACCTCGCGGATGGCGCGCTTGCCGCGGTAATGGACCACGGTGGCGCAGAGGCCGGCGCGGTGGCGGCCGTAGCGTTCGTAGATGTGCTGGATCACCTCTTCGCGGCGTTCGTGCTCGAAATCGACGTCGATGTCGGGCGGCTCGTCGCGGGCCTCGGAGACGAACCGTTCGAAGACCATGGTGCCCATTTCCGGGCTGACCGAGGTGATGCCCAGGCAGTAGCAGACCACCGAATTGGCCGCCGAGCCGCGCCCCTGGCAGAGGATGTGGCGGGATCGCGCAAAGGCGACGATGTCGCGGACGGTCAGGAAGTAGGGTTCGTATTTCAGCTTGCCGATCAGCGCCAGTTCATGGGCCAGCATGGACCGCACCCTGTCGGGCGCGCCGGCGGGGTAGCGCCAGGCCAGCCCCTCCTGCGCCAGCCGGCGCAGGCGTTCGGACGGGGTTTCGGTTCCGCTGACCTCGCTGGGATATTCGTAGCGCAGCTCGTCGAGCGAGAAGGTGAGCGTTTCGCTGAGCGCGTGGGCGCGGGCGACGGCGTCTTCGTGGCCCTTGAAGATGCGCAGCATCTCGGCCCCGGAGCGCAGGCGCTGTTCGCCGTTGGCCAGCGCGTTGCGGCCCAGGTCGTCCACCTTGCGGCGCAGGCGGATGGCGGTCAGCACATCGGCCAGCTTGCGGCGGCCCCCGTGATGCATGAGCGGCGCGGCGCTGGCGAGCGTGGGGATGCCGAGCCGGCGGGATTCAGTCTCTAGCAAGGCAAAATACGCCGGATCCGCGCCGTCGTAGCGGGGATGCAGCAGCAGGTGCATCCGCCCGGCAAAGCGGCGCGTCAGCTGGTCCGCCCGTGGCCCCCATCCGCCCGCGCCGCCCGCAGACCGCTGCGCCTGTGGCCAGAGCAGCAGGTGGAGGCCGTCGGAAAACTCCAGCAGGTCCGCCAGCTGCAGGATGCAGTCACCCTTGCCGGCGCGCAGGCGGCCGGTGGAGAGCAGGCGGCAGAGGCTGGCCCAGCCCTGCCGGTTCAGCGGCAGGGCGGTGACGGGCGGGGCGTCGGTGAAGACCAGCCTCGCCGCCGGGATCAGCCGGGGCACCGCGCGGATCGGGTAGGAGGGCGGCTGGGCGATGTGATCCGGGCGGGCCGGGCCGATCGGCGCGTTGCGTTCCTCCCACGCCAGGCGCTCGCGCACCTTGCGGGCGATCTCGCGTCCCTGCGTGTGGGCGCGCACGATCCCGGCCACCGAATTGTCATCGGCGATGGCGATGGCGGGCAGGCCCAGGGTGACGGCGCGCTCCATGTATTCCTCGGGGTGGGAGGCCCCGGTGAGGAAGGTGAAGTTCGAGGTGATCGACAGTTCGGCATACATGGCGAGTCGGCATTATATTCACGTTTTGTTCTCACTTCGAGTCCTTCCCGTCTTTACGCAGGAAACGGGTCGCAAGGTCGAGCGCGGCGAAATCCCGGTTGGGGTCCGAACTCGACCGATTCATCGGGCATCTCAATTCGTGCTATGGTTTGCAAAACAGCGCGACGGAGAACCATAGTGGCGGACCCATTTCAGGACGTAGATTCAGCAGGCCCAGAGTTTATCAAGTTGTTCGCGGACTCGATGGATGAGAGGCAATCCGACCCCAAAATGGAGGAAATCGTCGCTTCATACCTGGCAGCACTAAGTCTTTCGGAACACAGCACAGTTATCGAGGTCGGAGCAGGAGCGGGTGCCGTCACACGGCGAATAGCCGCCCATTCCAGTGCCTCGAAAGTAATCGGCTTCGAGCCGTCAAAAGGGTTCGTTGCCGAAGCAAAGGACAGGGGGAAAGGCTACCCGAACTTGGAGTTCTTGGTCGCTGACGGAGCGAGCCTGCCGTTGGACAGCGGGTCTATTGATGCTGTTGTCATGCACACCGTTCTGACCCACGTAGAAAACCCGAAAGAACTGATTGTCGAAGCGTTCAGGGTACTAAAGCCGGGTGGCACCCTGATTGTGTGCGACGCAGATTTTTCGAAAGCAACCTTCAGCGCCTTTCCCAATGATCCACTGGACATATGCGCGAAAGAATTCGTTCGCGAATTCGTAACCGACCCATTCATCGTGGCCAAGATGCGATCGCTTATCTCGGATGTCGGTTTTTCAGTTGCCCGCTTCGGCGTCGAGAGTCGCGTCGTCAACAACCCGGAACAAATGCTCCCCTGGGTGGATGTGACGTGTCAGCAGATGTACGAGCGCGGGGACATAGGAAAAGAACTGGCCGACGCCTTGGTCGCAGAACATCACCGACGTGCCCAAAACGGATCGCTTTACGGGTATCAGGCATTTGCAACAGCGATTGCGCGAAAACCCGGCTAGACATGGACGACCGATGTCGTTTCGCGGGCAGCTTGGCCCCGCAGGCCAGCCCTTAAAGGGCGGCGCAGCGAATGGCCCCTTGTGGTTGGTGAAGGGGCCTGTGCCGTCAGGCGGACGGGGCGTCAGGTTTGGAACATCGTCCTTGGTCATCACCGGGTAGCCGGCGCGGCACGGGTATGGCTGCCGATGGGCGCGGTCGGCGTTCGGCCCGGCGCATCCCCGGCGCGACCGGAGCCTCCCGCATTGCGCAGGAAACGGGTCGCTTCGGTCCGCCGGCGCACGCATGTTCGACGGCAAAGAAGGAGGCACCCCATGTACAAGATCACCGCCCTGCCCACGGACGAGGTGCGCGGCTATCAGGCCGGCCGGCCCGACGCCTATGGCAACCCGCCCGAACGCGCCCTTTCCGATGGCGGCGGCAATCCCTGCCGCCATTGCCTGCGCCACATTCCCGAGGGCGCGGAGATGCTGATTCTGGCCCATCGCCCTTTTTCAGAGCCGCAACCCTATGCCGAAACCGGGCCGATCTTCCTGTGCGCCGATCCCTGCGAGCGGCATGAGGGCGCGGAGATTCCCGAGGTGCTGACCTCGTCGCCGGATTACCTGATCAAGGGGTATGGCGCGACCGACCGCATCGTCTACGGCACTGGCGCGGTCGTTGCCTCCGACCGGATGGGCGCGGCGGTGGGGGAGATATTTGCGCGGCCCGAAGTCGCCTACATCCACGTCCGGTCGGCGCGCAACAACTGCTACCAGGCGCGGATCGACCGGGGCTGAGCGCGGTCAGAGTTTGACCCGGTGCATCCCGCGGCGCGGCCGGTCATGGTCGTCGGCGGGCGGATCCTCGGCCCGGCTGGCGGTCAGGGCCAGGAACACGTCCTCGAGATCGGCCTCTTCGGTGCGCACGTCGCGGATGCGGATATTGGCCTGCCGGACCGCCTCGAGCACCTGTTCGGCGCTGGTCTGGTGGCCGTGATACTGCAGCACCAGGGTTCCGTCCGGGCGCAGCTGCGCCTGCACGCCCTCGGCCTGCGGCAGCGCGGCCACCTCGGCGTCGGGGGTGATGACCATCGTCCGGCTGTCGAGCCGCCCGAGCAGGTTGGCGGTGCTGTCCTGTGCCACCAGCTCGCCCTGGTTGATGATGGCGATCTCGTCGCACATCTCCTGCGCCTCTTCCAGGTAGTGGGTGGTCAGGATGATGGTCATGCCCTGTTCGTTCAGCCGGCGCACGTTGGCCCAGAGCATCTGGCGCAACTCGATGTCCACGCCCGCCGTTGGTTCGTCCAGCACCAGCACCTTGGGGTGATGCACCAGCGCCTTTGCCAGCAGCAGCCGCCGCCGCATGCCGCCCGAGAGGGTGCGGGCATAGGCCTCGGCCTTGTCGCTGAGGCCGACCAGTTCGAGGATCTCGCCGCTGCGCCGCTCGGCCTTGGGCACGCCGTAGAGCCCCGCCTGCACCTCCAAGGCGCCGCGCGGCGTGAAGAACGGATCCAAGTTCAGCTCCTGCGGCATCACGCCGATGGCGGCGCGGGACGGGCGCGGGCTTTGATCCTGGTCGAAGCCCCAGATCTCGACCGTGCCGGCGCTTTTCACCACGAGGCCGGCGAGAATGTTGATCAGGGTCGATTTGCCGGCCCCGTTCGGCCCAAGCAGGCCGAAGACCGAGCCGCGCGGCACCGTCAGGTCGATGCCCTTGAGCGCGTGTTTCTCAGGCTGGCCCCGCCCGCCGCGGTAGGTTTTTCGCAGACCTTCGATCCGGATCGCTGCTTCGGTCATTTGCGGCTCTTGCCCCTGCTGTGCGCATCGCTCATAAACGCACCTAACGCATGCCCGCGAGGCCGACAACTGAGGAAGGACCGCCAGCGATGACCATCGAAGCGCCGGAAACCAAGATCGTCGAGAAAAGCCGCATCGCCTGCGACGGCGGCGAAGGCGCGCTGGGTCATCCGAGGGTCTGGCTGCAGATCCCCGAGGAGCTGGGCTGGGTCGAATGCCCCTATTGCGATTGCAAATACGTGCTGAAGGGGCGCGAGGCGGCGGCCTGAGCGCCCGTGGCCCGCGTCGGGCCGCGAGTATTTTTGAAAAGATGAAGCCTATGGCCGTGGCGGCGGGTGGTTCCGTCGCCGCGCCCGTGCCATTAGTGGTTTCGGACTGAACGGGAAGGGGCGCGCGATGACCACGACTTTCGGCAAGGGTTGCCATCTGCATCTGATCGACGGCTCGGCCTTCATCTTCCGCGCCTATCACGCGCTGCCGCCGCTGACGCGGAAATCGGACGGGCTGCCGATCGGGGCGGTGTCGGGGTTCTGCAACATGCTGCAACGCTATGTGGACGGCGATCACGGGGCCGACGCGCCGACCCATCTGGCGGTGATCTTCGACAAGGGCAGCCACACGTTCCGCAACGATCTTTACGACCAGTACAAGGCCAACCGCGAGGCGATGCCCGAGGACCTGCGGCCGCAGATCCCGCTGACGCGCCAGGCGACCGAGGCGTTCAACATCGCCTGCAAGGAGATCGAGGGCTACGAGGCCGACGACATCATCGCCACGCTGGCCTGCCAGGCGCGGGACGCGGGCGGGCGGGTGACCATCGTCAGTTCCGACAAGGACCTGATGCAGCTGGTGGGCGACGGCGTCGAGATGCTGGACGCGATGAAGAACAGGCGCATCGACCGCGACGGGGTGTTCGAGAAGTTCGGCGTCTTTCCCGAGCGCGTGGTCGATGTGCAGGCGCTGGCGGGCGACAGCGTCGACAACGTGCCCGGCGCGCCCGGCATCGGGATCAAGACCGCGGCGCTGCTGATCAACGAATTCGGCGACCTTGAGACGCTGCTGGACCGCGCCGACGAGATCAAGCAGCCGAAACGGCGCCAGACGCTGATCGACATGCGCGACCAGATCGAGCTGTCGAAACGGCTGGTCGCGCTGGACACCGCCATGCCGCTGGATTTCACGCTGGACGATCTGGAGATCCGCGACGTCGTGCCCGAGCGGCTGATGGCGTTTCTGGCCGAGATGGAGTTCCGCACGCTTTCCAAGCGGATCGCGGACAGGCTGGGCGTCGAGGCGCCGGTGATCCCGGATACGCCGGCGCCCGAGCAGGCGCAGGAGCAGGCCGAGGACGTGCCGTTCGACGCGTCGAAATACGAATGCGTCCGGGATGGCCAGGCGTTGCAGGCGTGGATCGACCGGATCCGCGAGCGCGGCTGGGTGGCGGTCGATACCGAGACCACCGGCCTGAACGAGATGATCGCGGATCTGGTGGGTATCTCGCTGTGTGTGGAGCCGGGCGAAGCCTGCTACATCCCGCTGACCCATCGGCAGGGGGCGAGCGACGACCTGTTCGGCTCGGACGCGCTGGCCGAGGGGCAGATGCCGCTGGACGAGGCGCTGACGCTGCTGAAGCCGGTGCTGGAGGATCCGTCGATCCTGAAGATCGGGCAGAACATGAAATACGACGCCAAGATCTTTGCCCGGCACGGGGTCGCCGTGGCGCCGATCGACGACACGATGCTGATGTCCTATGCCATGCATGGCGGCGAGCACGGGCACGGCATGGACACGCTGTCGGAACGCTACCTTGGCCATACGCCGATCCCGATCAAGCCGCTGTTGGGGTCGGGGAAATCGGCGATCACCTTCGACAAGGTGGCGATCGACGAGGCCACGGCCTATGCCGCCGAGGATGCCGACGTCACCCTGCGGTTGTGGCAGCTGTTCAAGCCGCAGCTGCACAGGGCGCGGGTGACGACCGTCTACGAGACGCTGGAACGGCCGCTGGTGCCGGTGCTGGCCGAGATGGAGATGCACGGCGTCAAGGTGGATCGCGACGTGCTGTCGCGCATGTCGAACGCCTTTGCGCAGAAGATGGCGGGGCTGGAGGCCGAGATCCACGAACTGGCGGGGGAGAACTTCAACGTGGGTTCCCCGGCGCAGCTGGGCGAGATCCTGTTCGACAAGATGGGGCTGGAGGGCGGCAAGAAGGGCAAGACCGGCAAATACTCGACCGGGGCGGACGTGCTGGAGGACCTGGCGACCGAGCATGAACTGCCGCGCCGGGTACTGGACTGGCGGCAGCTATCCAAGCTGAAATCGACCTACACGGATGCGCTGCAGACCCATATCAACCCGGACACGGGCCGGGTGCATACCTCTTACGCGATCACCGGGGCCAATACCGGGCGGCTGGCCTCGACCGATCCGAACCTGCAGAACATCCCCGTGCGCACCGAAGAGGGCCGCCGCATCCGCGAGGCCTTCATCGCCGAGCCGGGGAATGTGCTGGTCAGCCTCGACTATTCGCAGATCGAGTTGCGGATCCTGGCCCATATCGCCGACATTGCGGCTCTGAAACAGGCGTTTTCGGACGGTCTGGACATTCACGCCATGACGGCCAGCGAAATGTTCGACGTGCCGCTGGACGAGATGACGCCCGAGATCCGGCGCCAGGCCAAGGCGATCAATTTCGGGGTGATCTACGGCATTTCCGGTTTCGGCCTGGCGCGCAACCTGCGGATTCCGCGGGCCGAGGCGCAGGGGTTCATCGACCGGTACTTCGAGCGTTTCCCGGGCATCCGGCGCTACATGGACGACACCATCGCCTTTGCCAAGGAACACGGGCATGTGCAGACGCTGTTCGGCCGCAAGATCCACACGCCCGAGATCAACGCCAAGGGCCCCCATGCGGGCTTTGCCAAGCGCGCGGCGATCAACGCGCCGATCCAGGGAACCGCGGCGGACGTGATCCGGCGCGCGATGGTGCGGATGCCCAAGGCGATCGAGGGCCTGCCCGCAAGGATGCTGCTGCAGGTGCATGACGAGTTGCTGTTCGAAGTGGCGGAGTACGCAGTGGACGACACGATCGCGGCGGCGCGTGAGGTCATGGAAGGCGCCGCGGATCCGGCGGTGAAGCTGGACGTGAAGCTGACCGTGGATGCCGGGCAGGGCGCCAACTGGGCCGAGGCGCATTAGCGCCGGGGCACTAGGCCTCGGACCTGACCAGACGGGCGACCAGCCGCCGCACGGCGGGCGCCACCACCAGGATCGCCGCGAAGGCCACCGGCCAGCTGGTGGTCCAGGCCTCCATCCACTTGGTCGAGGTCTCGGCGGTCAAGCCGGAGGTTCTGAGGGTGGCGACCAGGGAGACGAGGCAGGACATCAGCCCCGAGACGAGGAAGCCGAACAGAATGGGGGCAAATCGGGCGGGATTCATGGGCACCTTCCTGGTTCAGGGTCGCAGCGTCATATTTGTTTTTCCTGATGTGAAGTCCAGTGCGTCGGCGCACATCAGGCTGTCATCCAGTGCAGAGACGCCTCGGTGCGGTCGGTCGAGGGCGTGTATTCGGCGCTGACCCAACCGTCGTAGCCGGATTTGTCCATCGCCGCGAACAGCGCCCTGAAATCGGTCGGGCCGCGGCCCGGTTCGGACCGGTCCGGGGCGGCGCCGATCTGGGCGTGGAAGGCGCTTGCTTGAAACCGCTGCCAGACCGCCAGCGCGTCGCCGTGGATCATCTGGGCGTGGAAACTGTCATATTGCAGCCCGACATTGGGCCGGTTCACGCGGTCGAGGATTTCGGCGGCAAGGCCGTAGTCGTTCAGGAAATACCCGGGCTGCGACATCGGGTTCAGCGGTTCGATGGTGAAACGCCGGTCCGGGGCGGCATCGGCCGCCCATCGCAGGTTGCGCACGAAGGTTTCGGCCGCCTCGTCGCCAGAGACGTAGCCGGCCATCAGGTGGATCAGCCCGGGCCGCAGCACCTCGGCATAGTGCAGGACGCGGCGGAGGTCTGCGCGGAACCTGTCCTCGGCGCCCGGGATCGCGGCATAGCCCGGCGTTCCGCCCGCCTGGTCCGGCGGCGGCGCGTTGATCAGCACCAGCTCCAGGCCGTTGGCCAGCAGGGCGCGGCGGGTTTCCTCGGCGGCGAGATCGTAGGGAAACAGGATCTCGACCGCGCCGAACCCGGCCCTGGCCGCCGCCTCGAACCGGTCGAGATAGGGCAGTTCGGTGAACAGAAGCGAAAGATTGGCGGCAAATCGGGGCATCGGGTCTCGGGCGTTGGTCCGCTGCCGGGATATCGCAGGGAACGGGGCCGAAGGCAATGGACGGGGGAGGCGCTCAGGTAAGCCGGGGACGCGCATCGCGAAACCGGGTGGAACGGTCCAGGTGTTCCGGTTTAGGCTGGGCGAACGCAAAAACGCAAACCGGAGCCTGGGGGACATCATGGGAATACGACGGACGCGCGGCCGTGGACGCCGCTTTGACAACGTGCTGGAAACGGTGGGCGACACGCCCGTCATCCGCATCAACCGGATCGCGCCCAAGCATGTCACGGTCTACGTCAAGTTCGAGGCGTTCAACCCGGCCGGATCGGTGAAGGACCGACTGGCGCTGAACATCATCGAGGCGGCCGAGCGCGACGGGCGCCTGAAACCCGGCCAGACCGTCGTCGAGGCGACCTCGGGCAACACCGGCATCGGTCTGGCCATGGTCTGCGCCGCCAAGGGCTATCCGCTGGTGGTCACCATGGCCGAAAGCTTTTCGGTCGAGCGGCGGCGGCTGATGCGCTTTCTCGGCGCCAAGGTGATCCTGACGCCGAAGGTGCTGAAAGGCTTTGGCATGTACACCAAGGCCAAGGAGCTTGCCGAGACGAACGGCTGGTTCCTCGCCAGCCAGTTCGAAACGCCGGACAACGCGGACATCCACGAAAGCACCACCGCGCAGGAGATCCTGAACGATTTCGACGGCGAGCGGCTGGACTATTGGGTGACCGGCTACGGCACCGGCGGCACAATCTCGGGCGTCGGGCGGGTGCTGCGCAAGGAGCGGCCCGAAACCAAGATCATCCTGACCGAACCGGCGAATGCGGCCATCGTGTCCTCGGGCTATGTCAATACCCGCAACGCGGCGCATCAGCCGACCGAGAGCCATCCCACCTTCGAACCGCACCCGATCCAGGGCTGGACGCCCGATTTCATTCCCTACGTGCTGCAGGAGGCGCTGGACCGGTCCTATTACGACGAGCTGATCCCGGTGCCGGGGCCCGAGGGCATGGCCTGGTCGCGGCGGCTGGCCGCCGAGGAAGGGATCTTCACCGGCATATCGGGCGGTTCGACCTTTGCCGTCGCGATGCAGGTGGCCGAGACCGCGCCGGAAGGGTCGGTCATGCTGGTGATGCTGCCGGATACCGGCGAGCGGTACCTGTCCACGCCGCTGTTCGACCAGATCCCCGAGGAGATGACAGAGGAAGAGCGGGAAATTTCGATGTCGACGCCGTCGGCGCGGATGGAGAATGCCTAGGACGACGGCGTCGGTCTAATCCGCCGCCATCTCGTCGGACGGGATGATCGGAAAGAACGCGCCCGAGGACCAGACCCCGAACCAGCCGTCGTGATGCATGCCGAGATCCACGAGGCGGTAGAAGCTTTTGCGGTCGATCAGCGCCTCGAGCCCGGCGCGAACCAGTATGTAGGGCGAGGGCTCGCCTGTTTCCGGATCGCGAACAACGCGGATCGGGTGCTCGGGGCCGGCGACGGCGGTGTCGCCCACATGGGTCCGGAACTCGAGCACCTGCGCCTCGCCCGCGCCGGAGACATCGAAATCGACGGCGACGAAGGGGGCGTCCTCGACCGTGATGCCCACCTTTTCCACCGGCGTGACAAGGAAATACCGGCCTTCTTCCTTCTTGAGGATCGACGAGAACAGCCTGACCATCTCGAACCGGGTGATCGGCGTGCCGAGGTAGAACCAGGTGCCGTCCCGCGCGATCCGCATGTCCAGATCGCCGCAGAAGGGCGGGTTCCACAGATGGACCGGCGGCAGGCCCCTGGGTTTCGCGGCCTTGACCGAGGCGGCGAGGCTCTCGGCCGACGGTGTCACAGCTTTTTGTCCACTCATTGTTTTTGCCATTTCCTCGCGGCGCGATACACTCCAAGCATATACGTCCACGGAAGGGAAAGTCATGTCCGAACCCGCCGACCTCGTTGCCGAGATCGAAGTCCTCGAAGAAAAGCTGCAACAGGCCAAATCCTCGATCACCCGCAGGTTCATCGGGCAGGAGCGGGTGGTCGATCTGACCCTGACCGCGCTCTTGTGCGGCGGCCACGCCCTGCTGATCGGCCTGCCCGGCCTCGGCAAGACGCGGCTTGTCGAGACGCTGTCCACGGTGATGGGCCTGCACGGCAACCGCATCCAGTTCACGCCCGACCTGATGCCCGCCGACATCCTGGGATCCGAGGTGCTGGACACTTCCGAGGACGGCAGCCGCCATTTCCGCTTCATCCCGGGCCCGATCTTCTGCCAGCTGCTGATGGCGGACGAGATCAACCGGGCCAGCCCGCGCACGCAATCGGCGCTGTTGCAGGCGATGCAGGAGCGCACCGTCACCGTCGCGGGCGAGGACCGCTCGCTCGGCGTGCCGTTCCACGTGCTGGCGACGCAGAACCCGATCGAGCAGGAGGGCACCTATCCGCTGCCCGAGGCGCAGCTTGACCGGTTCCTTGTGCAGATCGACGTGGACTATCCCGACCGCGACACCGAGCGCGACATCCTGATCGCGACGACGGGGGTGGAAGAGGATCAGGCGTCGCAGATCTTTACCAAGGACGAATTGCTGGCCGCGCAGGTGCTGCTGCGCCGGATGCCGGTGGGCGATTCGGTGGTCGAGCTGATCCTCGACCTGGTCCGCGCCTTCCGGCCCGACGAACCGGGCGCGTCCGAGCGCGTGGCCGAGACGGTCGCCTGGGGCCCGGGCCCGCGGGCGGCGCAGGCGCTGATGATGACGGTTCGGGCGCGGGCGATGCTGCAGGGGCGGCTGGCGCCGAACGCCGAGGACGTGCTGGACATGGCGCGCCCGGTTCTCAGCCACCGCATGGCGCTGAACTTCGCCGCCCGGGCGCGCGGCGACAGCCTGGCGGATCTCATCGAAACCACCGCCGCGGGCCTGTCCCGCAGCGAGGCGGCGGCGTGAACGCCGCCCTGACCCTACGCGAAAGATCCGAGGCCGAGGCGTCGCGCCTGCCGCCGTTGCTGGCGCGGGCCGAACATCTGGCCGGCACCGTCCTTCTGGGCGAGCATGGCCGCCGCCGGTCGGGGCTGGGCGACGATTTCTGGCAGTACCGGCCGGCGCAGAGCGGCGACAGCAAGCGCATGATCGACCACCGGCGCTCGGCGCGCGGCGATCAGCAATACGTGCGCGAGCGGGAATGGCAGATCGCGCAGTCGGTGCTGCTCTGGGTCGATCAGGGCGCGTCGATGCGGTTTTCCTCGGACCGGAACCTGCCGGCCAAGGCCGACCGCGCGCGGCTGCTGGGGCTGGCGACCGCGATCCTGCTGGCGCGGGGCGGCGAGCGGGTCGGCCTGACCGGCACCGCACTGCCGCCGCGGCGCGGCAACGAACAGATCGTGCGGCTGGCGCAGGCCTGGTCGCAGGACGCCGAGGCCGACTACGCCCCGCCCGAGCACCGCGCCATGATCCCGCATGCCCGCGCGGTGTTCATCTCGGATTTCCTCGGCGACCTGTCGGAGGTCGAACTGGCGCTGACCAAGGCGGCCGATCGCGGCGTCCGGGGCGTGCTGCTGCAGGTTCTGGACCCCAGCGAGGAAAGCTTTCCCTATCGCGGCCGCACCATCTTTGAAAGCGTCGGCGGATCCTTGCGGCACGAGACGCTCAAGGCCGGGGATCTGCGCGGCCGCTACCTGCAGCGGTTGGCCAGCCGCAAGGACGCCTTATATCAGTTGTGTCGCGCGACCGGCTGGCAGCTGGGGCTGCATCACACCGGCGACAGCGCCCAAGCCGCGCTGTTGTGGCTCTATCGCGCGTTGGACGGAGGCACCCGATGACCGTTCTGGCTGGCATCGGCTTTACCGCGCCCTGGATATTGCTGGGGCTGCTGGTGTTGCCGATCCTGTGGCTGATCCTGCGGGCGGTGCCGCCCGCGCCGATCCGCCGGCTGTTTCCGGCGGTCACGCTGCTTCTGGGGCTGAAGGACGACGAAAGCGTGTCGGACCGGACGCCGTGGTGGCTGCTGCTGCTGCGGATGCTGGCGGCGGCGGCGATCATCATCGGGCTGGCCGGGCCGGTCCTGAATCCGTCGCGGGACGAGGCGGGCAGCGGGCCGCTGCTGCTGGTGCTGGACGCCAGCTGGGCGGGCGCGTCGCGCTGGCCCGCGACGCTGAACCAGATCGACGCCCAGCTGACCGAGGCGGGCCGCGCCGGCCGCCCGGTGGCCATCCTGCGGCTGAGCGAGCCGGAACCGCCGCTGTTCCAGTCGGCCGAGGCCTGGCGCAGCCGCCTGCCCGGCCTTGTGCCGATGCCTTGGCAGCCGGGCGCGGAACAGGTCGCCGGATCGGTGGAGGCGATTGCAGGGATCGACGGGGGCTTCGACACGAACTGGTTCAGCGACACGTTGGATTACGCGGGCCGCGACACCGTTCTGGCGGCGCTGCAAGCTCGCGGCGGCGTGACCGTCTACCGCTCGGCGGCGTCGGTCGCGGGGCTGCTGCCCGCGGGGTTCGAGGATGGCGCGGTGCAGCTGACCGCGCTCAGGTCCGAGCCGGGCCCGGCCGCCAGCGTGACGCTTCTGGCGCAGGGCCGCGATCCGGCGGGCACGATGCGCGTTCTGGAAACCGCCACCGCGGCGTTCGACGACGGCGAGACCTCGGCGCAGGTGGCGCTGGCGCTGCCGTCGGAACTGCGGGCGCGGATCACCCGTTTCGAGATCCAGGGACAGCGTTCGGCGGGCGCGGTCACCCTGACCGACGACAGCCTGCGCCGCCGCGAGGTCGCGCTGATCGCGGGCCGCCGCAACCGCGAGGGGCTGGAGCTGCTGTCGCCGCTCCACTACCTGACGCAGGTGCTGGTGCCGACGGCGGAATTCGTCGATGGCGCCCTGCTCGAGGTGCTGCCTGCCAATCCCGACGTGATCGTACTGGCCGACGTGGCCACCCTGTCGGCCAAGGAGGAATCCGGGCTTGTCGAATGGATCGAGAAGGGCGGGCTGCTGCTGCGCTTTGCCGGGCCGCGCATGGCGGCGAGCGATCTGGGACGCGCCGAAGAGGACATCCTGCTGCCGGTGCGCCTGCGCAGCGGCGGACGTTCGGTCGGCGGGGCGATGAGCTGGGGCGAGGCCAAGGGGCTGGCGCCCTTCGCCGAGAACTCGCCGTTTCACGGGCTGTCGATACCGGCCGACGTCACCGTCAGCACGCAGGTCATGGCCCAGCCCGACCCGAACCTTGCGGATCGGGTGATCGCCTCGCTCAGCGACGGCACGCCGCTGGTCACCCGCAAGCCGCTGGGGCTGGGGCAGGTGGTGCTGTTCCATGTCACCGCCGACGCCGAATGGTCGAGCCTGCCCTTGTCGGGCCTGTTCGTGGAGATGCTCGACCGTCTCGCCGTCGCCTCGGCCGCGAAGGCGCGGCAGGAGGCGCAACTGCAGGGCACCGCCTGGGCCCCGGTGCAGGTGCTGGACGGGTTCGGCGCCCTGTCGGACGCGGGCACCCTTGCCGGGGTCGATGGCGCCGAACTGGTTTCGGGCGCGGTCGGACCCGACCTGCGTCCCGGCCTTTACGAGAGCGGCAAGCAGAGGCTGGCCCTGAACGTCCTGTCCGAGGGCGCCGACCTGCGGCCTTCGGCCTGGCCGCCGGACGTGCCGGTCAAGGGTCAGGAGGTCAGCCGGGAAACCCCGCTTGGCGGTCTGCTGCTGAGCCTTGCGCTGATTCTGCTGGCCGCCGACGTGGTGGCGTCGCTGGCGCTGTCGGGGCGTCTGGCGCTGGCCCGGGCGGCGGCCGTCGCGCTGGCCGCGGTTCTGGTGGCGCCGGACGCCCCGGCGCAACAGGCGGGCGACGCGGATTTCGCGATCGATGCGACCAAGGAGCTGGTTCTGGCCCATGTGCTGACCGGCGACCGAGGGGTGGACGAGATCGCCCTTGCGGGGCTGCGCGGCCTGTCCGACACGCTGTTCTACCGCACCTCGGTCGAGCCGGCCGATCCGATCGGCGTCGACCTGGAGCGGGACGAGCTTGCCTTCTTTCCGCTGCTCTACTGGCCGGTCACGCCGGAACAGCCGACGCCGTCCGCCGAGGCCTATGCCAAGCTGAACACCTATCTGCGGTCCGGCGGGATGATCCTGTTCGACACCCGCGATTCCGACATCGCCCGCTTCGGCACCGCCAGCCCCAACGGTCGCAAGCTGCAGGACCTGGCGGCGCCGCTTGACATTCCGCCGCTGGAGCCGGTGCCGCGCGACCACGTGCTGACCCGCGCCTTCTACCTGCTGCAGGATTTTCCGGGCCGCTACGGCGGCACCGAGGTCTGGGTCGAGGCCGCGCCGCCCGACGCGGAACAGATCGAGGGGATGCCGTTCCGCAACCTGAATGACGGGGTGACGCCGGTGGTGATCGGCGGCAACGACTGGGCCGGGGCCTGGGCGGTGGACCGCAACGGGCAGTCGCTGCTGCCCGTCGGGCGCGGCTATGCCGGCGAGCGGCAGCGCGAACTGGCGCACCGCTTCGGCGTCAACCTGGTGATGCATGTGCTGACCGGGAACTACAAATCGGACCAGGTGCACGTGCCTGCTCTGCTCGACAGGTTGGGACAATGACGGGAACCGTGATCTTCGACCCCCTGATCCCGTGGCCGGTCCTGGCCGTGGTCGCCGCCATCGCGCTGTCGGGCGTGATGCTGGCGCTGTGGCGCGGGTTGTCGGGCTGGGCCCTGCGCGGGCTGGCCGCGCTGGTGGTGATCGCGGCGCTGGCCGGGCCGGTCTACCAGATCGAGGACCGCGCGCCGCTCAGCGACATCGTGCTGATGATCGAGGATGAAAGCGCCAGCCAGACCCTGTCGGACCGGCCCGACCAGACCGCGCGCGCCGCCGAGGAACTGGCCGCCGTCATCGAGGCGCGCGACAATACCGAGCTGCGCCGCATCCGGGTGGCCGACGGCGAGGGCGACGAGGGCACGCGGGTCATGACCGCGCTGACCGAGGCGCTGGCCGAAGAGCCGCGCGCGCGCGTCGCCGGAATCATCGCTCTGTCGGACGGGCTGGTGCACGACATCGAACAGGCGCCCGACCTTCCCGCGCCGATGCATCTGCTGCTGACCGGGCGCGAGGCCGACTGGGACCGCCGCCTGATCGTGCGCAACGCGCCGGCCTTCGCCATCATCGGCGAGCCGGTCACGCTGACCCTGCGGATCGAGGACAGCGGCGCCGCGCCCGCGACGCGCCCGCTGGCGCCGCTGGAGGTTTCCGTCGATGGCGGCGAGCCGCAGCGGTTCAACCTGCCGGTCGGAGAAGACATCGAACTGCCGGTCACGCTGCCGCACGGCGGCCGCAACGTGATCCAGTTCTCGGTTCCCGCCACCGAAGGCGAGCTGACCGACCGCAACAACACGGCGCTGATCCAGATGAACGGGGTGCGCGACCGGTTGCGGGTTCTGCTGGTCTCGGGCGAGCCGCATCCGGGCGGGCGCACCTGGCGCAACCTGCTGAAATCCGACAGTTCGGTCGATCTGGTACATTTCACCATCCTGCGGCCGCCCGAAAAGCAGGACGGCGTTCCGGTCGACGAACTGTCGCTGATCGCCTTTCCGACCCGCGAGCTGTTCCTGGAGAAGATCGACGATTTCGACCTGATCATCTTCGACCGCTACAAGCGGCGCGGCATCCTGCCGGCGATCTATCTCGACAACGTCACCGGCTACGTCAACAACGGCGGCGCGGTTCTGGTCGCGGCCGGTCCCGATTTCGCCACCGCCGACAGCATCTTCCGCTCGCCGCTTGCGCCCGTGCTGCCGGGCGAGCCGACCGCGCGGGTTGTCGAGGACCGCTATGTTCCGCAGGTCACCGATCTGGGGCAGCGGCATCCGGTGACCGCCGATCTGGGCGACGCCGGGGAATGGGGCGCCTGGCTGCGGCAGATCGAGGTGGAACACCTCTCGGGCGAATTGCTGATGACCGGGATCGGCGACCGCCCGCTGCTGATGCTCGACCGGGTGGGCGAGGGGCGGGTGGCGCTGCTGGCCTCGGACCATGCCTGGCTGTGGAGCCGCGGCTACGAGGGCGGCGGGCCGCAGCTTGAACTGCTGAGGCGGCTGGCGCATTGGATGATGAAGGAGCCGGAACTTGAGGAAGAGGCGCTGTGGGCCGAGGCCAACGGCCAGTCCATGCGCATCATCCGGCGGACGCTGGCGGACGAGGTCGGCCCCCTGACCGTGACCCGGCCCAACGGCGAAACGCTGGAACTGACCTTGCAGGAAGTGTCGCCCGGCCGTTTCGAGGCGCAGTATTTCGGGCCGGAAATCGGCCTCTACCGGCTGAGCGAAGGCGACCGCGAGGCGGTGATCGGGCTTGGCCCCGCAGCGCCGAAGGAGTTTGAGCGCACGATCGCCACCGGCGACATCCTGGAACCGGTGCTGGCCGGGATGCGGGGCGGCATCCTGCGGCTGGAGGACGGCCTGCCCTCGGTCCGGTTGGTGCGCGAGGGGCGGCCCGCCGCCGGGCGCGGCTGGATCGGCCTGACGCCGCGCGGCGCTTACGAGACGCGGGACGTGACGCAGGCGGGCCTGCTGCCGCCGTGGCTGGTGCTGCTGCTGGCGGGCGGGTTCCTGCTGGCCGGGTGGCTGCGCGAGGGACGGCACTAGCGCGGGGTTGCGGCCACCTTCAGTCGATCCGGACCGAGACACGGTCGGCGCGGCCCTGCGCGTCGACGACGACGAGCGAGGCATAGCCGCGCCCGGGGTTCGGGATCTCGAATTCGCGGTGCCGGATGCCGGTCGCCACCGGCCGTCCGTCGGCCAGCACCGAATAGGGCCCGGTTCCGCCGCGCAGCTTGACGGTCAGCGCCGCGCCGTCGGTCGCCAGCCGCGCGCCATCCGGCGGGAACAGCAGTTGCGGCGCGTCGGCGTCCTGGCCGAAGGCCGCCTGGCGCGGGCGGAACCGTTGCAGCGGCGGCGGCAGATCGGCGGCCCCGACGATCAGCGTCGATGGCGGCGGTGATGGCAGCGGATCGAAGCCGGGTTTCAGGCGGCCGAACGCCTCGAACAGCAGGGGCGCGGCAAGATCGCCGCCGAAGGCGCCGGGAACCGGCGTGCCGTCGGCCCGGCCCAGCCAGACGCCGATCACGTGCCGCCCGTCATAGCCCACCGCCCAGGCGTCGCGGTGGCCGTAGGAGGTGCCGGTCTTGTAGGCCAGCGCCCCGGCAGGCGCTCCGGGCGGCGGCGCGAGCCCGGCCAGGATGTCCCCGACCTGCCAGGCGGCGACCGGCGACATCACCCGCGCCGTGTCGTCGCGGCCCGCCGTCATCTGGTGCCGCAGCACCGGCCCCTGCCCCCCGGCCGCGATCGCGGCGTAAAGCTGGACCAGGTCGCGCAGGGTGATCCCGACCCCGCCCAGGGAAATCGCAAGCCCGGGCGCGCCGCCGGAAAGGCGCGGCGCCGTCCCGGCGCGACGCAGCGCCGCCATGACCCGTCCGGGGCCAAGCTCGCGCGTCAGCCGGACCACGGGGATGTTGAGCGACAGCTGCAGCGCCTCGCGGATGCGGACATCGCCGCGGAACGCTCCGTCGAAATTGCGCGGCGCATAGCGGCCGAACATGACCGGGCCGTCGTGGATCAGCGTCTCGGGATGCGCCAGGCCCTGATCGAAGGCCAGCCCGTAGACCAGCGGTTTCAGGGTCGATCCCGGCGAGCGCAGGGCGGTGGTCATGTCCACGAAGCCCTGGCGCGCGTCACCGTAGCCGGCGGATCCGACCAAGGCGAGGATGTCTCCGGTCGCGTGATCGGCCACGACCATCGCCCCCGAAACGCGCGGCCCGGCCAGGGATGCGGCGCGGGCGACCAGCGGTTCGAGGCGCGCCTGCAGGGCGGCATCGAGCGTCAGGTCGTGCATCGCGGTTTCCGGTTCCTGCGCCCTCGTGCGGTCGGCCAGATGCGGGGCCAGCTGCGGAAAAGGGCGCATCCGGTCGGGCAGGCGGTCGCGCAAAGCGGCCAGCATCTCGGCCTCGGGCAGAATGCCGTGCCGGGCGGCCCGGGCCAGGACCCGGTCCCGCGCCGCGCGCGCGGCTTGCGGGTGGCGGTCGGGGCGCCGCGTCTCGGGCGATTGCGGCAGGGCGACCAGCAGGGCGGCTTCGGCCGGGGTCAGGCGTCGCGGCTCCTTGCCGAACCAGGCCAGCGTCGCCGCGCGCACGCCTTCCAGGTTGCCGCCATAGGGCGCGTGGGTGAGGTAGAGCGCCAGGATCTCGTCCTTGCCCAGCCGCCGCTCCAGCGCCAGGGCCAGGCGGATCTGGCGCAGCTTGCCGCCCCATCTGCCGGTCGGCCCGTCCTCGAGCAGCCGCGCCACCTGCATGGTCAGGGTCGAACCGCCGGACACGGTGCGCCGGTTCCAGACCGCCTGACCGGCGGCGCGCATCAGGGCCAGCGCATCCACCCCGGAATGAGAATTGAAACGCTTGTCCTCGTAGCGCAGCAGCATGGCGACAAAATCCGGATCGACCACGCCGGGCCGCAGCCGCCAGATGCCGTCTTCGACCGGATAGGCCCGCAGAAGCGCGCCGTGGCGGTCCCGCAGTTCGACCGAGGTTCCGGCAAGAACCGGCGGCAGTTGCGTCCGGTCGATCCAGCGGTCCGCGGCATCGCGCGCCAGGCCCGCAAGGAACAGGCCGGCGGCAAGGCCCAGCAGCAGGGAGGCCGGCCTAGGCATCGACCCAGCCTTCCCAAAGACCGGGATAGCTGGTGACGAAGCCCGACGGGTGAACGCCCAGTTCCGCCTCGAAATTCGGCGAGCTGTAGCGGACCGTGTCGGGCGCCCGCCAGTCATAGACCTGGTCCAGCCGCGCCACGCGCCGGAACCCCGGCTGCAGCCATCCGGCGCGGACCTGCGCGCTTTGGCCTTCCCGCAGGGACAGGCGCCGCAGCGGCAGCAGGTTGGTGGCGGGCGTGAAGCTGAGGTCCAGGTCGATGCAGTCGCCGGTGTCCTCCTGCAGATCGTCGTTGAGGAACCAGCCCTCCGGCCCCTTGCGCAACCGCAGGGCCAGATCGCGGCCGGAAACCTTGCCCACCACGTCCGCCGACAGGCTGACCCAGTCGGGGTCGCAGCGCACGTCGTAGGTCAGGCGCGCATCCGCGCCGCCGTCATGCCAGATCGCCTGACCGACAAGCATCCAGCCCTGCTCCAGCCGCGACAGGGTGCAGCGGTCGGTGCCTTCCATGTCCAGCCGGCGCCAATGGCCGGTGGCGATCGCCGTCGGGCCGGTCATCGGACCACCACCTGCCCGGTCGCGGTCCGGGCGCGGAAGCTTGGCCGGTACATGTCCTCGACCGAGGCCGCCGGGTGATGGAAGGTGCCGGGCGTCACCGCGCGGGCCACATAGGCCAGCGTCACGCGGTCCGATCCCCGCAGATCGACGGCGGCCAGGAAGCGGTCGGCGCGAAATTCGGCATGGCTGGCCTCGGACAGGTCGAGCCAGTCCAGCGACCGCACGTCGCCCGAGCGCAGCAGGCTGGGATTGTCGATCTCGATCCCGGCGGGCAGGGGATCGTCCACCATCAGCCGTGCGCCGCCGTCCTCGAAGGGATCGACGGTCAGGACGGTCACGAACCGCTCTCCCACCGCGAAGTCGCGTCGTTGCATCGGTTCTCCCTCCATCGAGTAATATTGCCGGGTGATGGCATAGCCGGCGCCGCCCGCCTTTGGCGCCACCTCGGGCACGCCGGTCACGGTCAGGGTGATGTCGGTGCTCTGGTCGTCAGCGGCGGTGATGTTCAGGACCTCGGGCGCATCGCCTTCCAACACCTGCACGAAGGGCCCTGTGACCGGCGCGCCGTTGACGCGCAGACCGGAGGTTTCGGGCGTCGATATCAGCGCGTGCGCGGCAAGCAGGGACCACGCGGCCTCCTGCGTGGACAGGGGGCCGGTCGCGGAACCGATCCGCGCGGACAGGGCATCCCGGTCCACCGCGGCGCTGCCCGCCTCGGCGGCCAGCGTCAGCAGACCGGCCGCGTCGCGCAGGGCGGTGCCGTAATCGGCACGCCAAAGCGCGGTATCGCGGTCAGATTGACCCGCCACCATGCGCGCCGCGCGGGCGAACATCGCATCGGCCCGCGTCTGGTCGCCATAGGCCGCCAGCGCGGCGCCAAGCTGCGCCGCCGCCAGCGGGGTGGCGAACGCCTGTCCCTTCACATCCGCATAGTAGCGCAGATCGCCCATGGATGCCGCGCCTTCGCGCGCAAGCACCATCAGGGCATAGGCGATGTCCTCGCCCCCTTCGTCGAAATCCGGGGCGTAGTTGATGCGGTTGCGCAGGTTGTCCATGGCCTGGGCGAACGCCCGGTCGGGTACGGCATGGCCCTGCGCGCGGGCGCGGGACAGGAAATCGCCGACATAGGCGTCGAGCCAGAAATCGCCGCTTTCCGCCTGCCACAGCCCGAAGGATCCGTTCGAGGCCTGCCGCGCCAGAACCCGCCGGATCGACGCGGCGATGCGGGCATCGACATCCGGGCCGTCGCCGAGACCGGCGGCCTGCGCCACCGACGAGAGGTAGAGCAGGGGCAGCGCCTGGCTGGCGACCTGTTCGGTGCAGCCATAGGGGTAGCGGTCCAGAGTATCAAGAAGCCCGGGCGCGTCGAAACGGGCCAGCGGCCCGGCCGAGAGGATCGCCTTGCCCGAGCCAGGTCGGAGACCCTGGAACACGTCCGAAGAGAACAGGAAGCTGTCCCCGGCACCCAGCGAAAACCGTCTTGTCTGCGCCACCACCGGATCGTTGGCGCGTACCGGCAGGGTCAGACGTTGCTTCAGGGTCTGGCCGAGCGGCGTCGTCAGGACCAGGTCGATCGCCGGATCGCCCAAGGCGTTGGCGCGCACCGGGATCTCGAACACCGCCTTGCCGCCGTTCTCGAGCGTGAAGGTCGACGGGACCGCGCCCAGTTCCAGTTCGGCCGGGGCGTCGAGCGCCAGCGCCATCGCGCCGGCGGGCCCGTCGGCATGGACGACCTCGAGCAGAATGCGGCTGTCGTCGCCGGGCGCGAGGAACCGCGGCAGGCTGGCGGTGACGACCACCGGGTCGCGGACCACCATCTCGGCCTCGGCCTGTCCGACGGCGCGGCGCGACCAGGCCACCGCCATCAGACGGACGGTGCCGTTGAAGGCGGGCAGCGACACGTCGATTTCGACCTCGCCATCGGCGTCGAGTTCCACCGGGCCGCTGAACACCGCCATCAGATCCTGCGTCGGCGGCGGCGACTGCATCCGCATGCCGCCATCGTTGTCGCCGCCCGAGCGGACGACGCCCATGGCGCCGTTCATCCCGTCGATCAGACGTCCATAGACGTCGCGCAGTTCGACCCCCAGGCGGCGCTGGCCGAAATAGTGCCCTTCGGGATCGGGACTTTCAAAGCCGGTCAGGTTGAGGATGCCCTGATCGACGGCGGCCAGGGTCAGCCAGACCTTCTCGCCGTCACCGGCATTTTCGACCCTGATACGGGCCTTTTCGACGCCGCGCGGCCGGGCCACCTCGGGCACGGCGATCGAGACCGACAGCCGCCGGTCGCCGGGTTCGACCGCGGCATGGGCGATGCCCAGCGCGCGGGCCGGGTTCTGTCCGGCGGTCACGTCCATGGGGCGGATGACGGTCGCGGCGACATAGGCGCCGGCGCCCCAATCCCCGGTCACCTCCAGCGGGATCACGGTTTCGCCCTCGGGCACCTCGATCATCCGCCGCGAGATCAGCTTGTTCGACAGCACGTCGATCCGGGCGATGCCGGCCATGCGGGATACGATCCGCAGTTGCGCGGTGTCGCCGGGCCGGTAGCTGGCGCGGTCCAGCGACATCTCCAGCCGGTCGGGCGTGGCCGAGGCATCCGCGGCCTGGTACCAGCCCGCGTGGAAATCCAAGGCGGCGGCGGCATAGGGGCCGTCGATGCGTTCGACCACCAGCTCGTACCGGCCCCAATCGACCGGCTGGGACAGCGCCAGCGGCGCGGCGTCCAGACCGGCCTCGCCCGTGGCGACGCGGGTGCGGCGGGTGACGGGCTCCCAATTCCAGTCGCCGTAGAGCTGATACCATTGATAGCGGGTCTCGATGCGGTTCAGCGTCCAGCGCACCTGCATGGGAACGGGGGTCAGGTCGGGCGACAGGCCGATGATCATGAACCCGGCCTCGGAGCCTTCGGAGACCACGTCCTGGAACTGGGGCTTGATGCCGATGATCGGCGCCGAAGGCAGGACCGGCGCGGTCAGGCGGCGCTCGACCGGGCGGGCCGAGCCATCCGCCAGCCGCGCGATCACTGTCGCTTCCAGCGGCTTGCCGACAGTCTCTGACATGGGGATTTCCACCGGAACCGTGGCATTTCCCTGCGCGTCGGTTCGTTCGCCGCCGAACTGGCTGCTCTGCGCCGAGGGCGCGTCGTCGTAGCGCCCGAAGCGGTAGCCTTGGTACCCGTCGACGGCCTCGGCCGGGCGCAGGACCACCTGTCCGTCGACGCTCAGATCCGATCCCGGCGCGCCGAAGAGATAGCGCGCCTCGATCCGCAGCGGCGAGCTGTCGCCGGGGCGCAGCGGCGCACCCGGCAGCCTGAGGTCGAAGTCGATGCGCTCGGGCAGGAAATCCTCGACCAGCACCGTCTGGCCGGCCAGCGCCGGGCCTTCGGGATCGGATTTGATCTCAATCCGCCAGGTGCCGCGCGGCACGTCGGCGGCGACGGGCAGGGAAAAGACATGCCCGCCGGCGACGCCCCCGTCCGAGACGATCCGCCGGTATTCGACCCCGTCGGGGCGGCTCAGGATGGCGGTCAGCGGCAGGCCGTCGATGGCGCTGGCCTCGCCGTCGCGGGCCAGCGCGGTGACATGGATGGTCTCGCCCGCGCGATAGGCGCCGCGATCGGTGGTCAGGAACACGTCGACCGGGCCCGCGGGCGTGCGCCCTTCGACGCCGCGGTCCGACAGGTCGAAGGCGGGATCGGTCAGGGACAGGAAGCTGAAGTCGCTGTCGCCGGCGGCGGCAAGGATCAGCGCGGCGGCGGCGGATCCGGTCCCGCGGGTCAGGCCGGGATCGAACCGAACCTGCCCCTGCGCATCCGTCTCGGCCCGCGCGATGACCGCATTGGCCCGCGAGATCAGCGACACCTCGACGCCGGCGCGCGGCGCGGCATCGCCCAGTCCGCGGATCGCGACGTGCAGCCCGTCCGTTCCCGCGACCGAGCTGATCCCGAGATCGGACAGGACGAACCACTGCGTCGCGCCCGGATCGTCATAGGGATCGGCCCCGGGCGCCCGCGCGGTCAGCGCGTAGATCCCCGCGGGTTGTTCCGCGATGGCGGCCCCGATCGGCAGGCGCGCGGTCATGTCCCGGTTGAGCTCCGAGGGCACCTCGGCGGTGCCGGACCAGACATCCTGGGCGATCTCGTTGGAAAACTGCTGATCCTGCCAGTGGTTGAGGGGGCGGCCGAAGAACCCGTCCTGCACCGCGCGCAGCAGGTTGCGGTCGCTGATGCGCCGCAGCGTCAGGTCGAGCCGCGTCAGGTTGACCGTCTCGACCGGCAGGGCCGCATCTGCGGATTTCGGCAGCACATAGGCGCGGCCCGGAAACCGGACCGAGGGCGCGCGGTCGCGCACATAGTGGGTCAGTTCGACGTCGCCAAGCAGCGTCTCGCCCGAGGCGGCGGGCAGGCCCGCACGGAAGGTCAGGCGGTAGCGCTTGCCATGTTCGACGCCGTCCACGCAGAGTTGGCTGCCCTGGGCCTGGACCACCATCTGCGGTTCGGGCAGCTGCACGAAGGGCTCGTAGTCGATGCCCGCCTTGACCAGCGGTTCGGAGAATTCGGCGCAGATGCGGGGCGCCGCCGCGTCGCTTTCGACGGTGCTGCCGGTGATGCGGAAGCCGTATTTCGCCACTGCCGAGTCCAGCGCCGCCAGGATGTCTTGGCGCGGTTGCAGCTCGGCGGCCAGCCGCAGCGCGGCGATCATGTCGCGGCCCCGCTCGTCCCGTTCAAGCGCGCGGGCCATGATCTCAAGCGCCGTGGCCTGCGCGGCCGGAGTGCCGGAGCGGAGGTAGCCGTTGACCGCGGCCGCAAGGGCGCGCGCTTGGTAGTCGCGCTGGCGGCTCCGGTCCTCGGCGGGGATTTCCAGCAGCAGCCGGGCGTATTCGGTCCAAAGATCCGCCCGGTCGCTGATGGAAACCGCCGTTCCGGTCCAGCCCATCGCCTGTTCCGCCGTGGCGGCGGCGCGCGCCGCGCCCAGCACCGCGTCAAGCTCCTGTCCGCCGCCGGAATGGCGCAGCCCCAGGTCGCGGGCCTGCAGCCGCGCGCGGTCGAGATCGGGCTGGCCCAGGAACGCCAGTTCGACGGCGCGCGCCTCGGTCAGGGACAAGACCTGCGGATCCGTCATCACCTTTCGCGCCGAGATCGCGCCGACATAGGGCTCTTGCCGGTTCACGCCGCTTTTCGGAAAACAGGCGCGGGAACGGGTGTTGTAGGTGAACGCGGCGCAGTTGCCGTTGGCCGAGCAGGCCCGCACGCAGGACGGCAAATCGGTGTCGAACAGCGCGTCCAGGTCTGAGCCGTAGAAATCGGCGTCGCGGGTCACGACATAGCGGAATTCGGATGTTCCGGCCTGCGCCTGAAGCCCGACCGCGGCGACGAGAAAAGAACAAATCACGGAAGCGGTAAGAAAAACGATGCGGCGCATGGCGATCTCCTGTTTGCCGCAAGGGTCGCATGGCCGCTCGCGTGATTGCAACGGTCTAGCGGCCCATCGCGGGGCTTAAACAGTTCTTCATCCAACCGTGGAACGGTGTCGCGGACAGGAACCGGGGACCGGACGATGAGTCTTGCCGACAAACTTGCACAGGAACGCCGCGCGCGCCTGGCGGCCGAGCGGCTGCTGGAACAGAAGCAGGCGGAACTGTCGGTGGCGAACCGCAAGCTGGGCCGGCACGCGCTGGCGCTGACCAGGCGGATCGGGGAAACCCAGGCCGAAGTGGCCAATGTCAGGGTCGAAAACGAAAGGGTGAAATCCGACCTGACCGTCGCCCACGCCAAGATCGAGGTGGCCGAGCGCCGCCTGTGGCATTCGATCCAGACCATTCAGGACGGCTTTGCCTTTTTCGACGCGGATACCCGGCTGATCGCCGCCAATCCGGCTTATCTGAGCGTGTTCGAAGGGCTGGACGAGGTGGGGCCCGGGATCTCGTACATGCGCATCCTCGACATCCTCACCGAAGAGGGGATCGTCGACACCGGAGAAACCCCCGCGGACGACTGGCGGGCGACGATGCGCGACCGCTGGCTGTCCGCCAATCCCGCGCCCACCGTGATCCGGCTGTGGAACGGCCAGTACGTGAAGCTGATCGACCAGCGCGGGCCGGGCGGCGACGTGGTGAGCCTGGCGCTGAACATCACCGCCACCGTCCGCTACGAGGCGGAACTGCGGGCGGCGCGCGCAAGGGCCGAGGCGGCGAACCGCGCCAAGTCCGCCTTTCTCGCCAACATGAGCCACGAGATCCGGACGCCGATGAACGGCATCGTCGGCACTGCCGAGCTTTTGGCCGAGACCGCGCTGGACGAAGAGCAGCGGCTTTACGTCAACACCATCAGGAATTCGGGCGAGGCGCTGCTGGTCATCATCAACGACGTGCTGGACTATTCCAAGATCGAGGCCGAGAAGCTGGTCCTGCATCGCGACGTCTTCGATCTGGAACGCTGCATCCACGAGGTCGCCATGCTGCTGCAGCCGGCGGTCCGGGCCAAGGGCCTGACGATGCTGGTGGATTACGACCTGTTCCTGCCGACCTGTTTCATCGGCGATCCCGGGCGGGTCCGGCAGGTGCTGACCAATCTCGTCGGCAATGCCGTCAAGTTCACGGCGCAGGGTCATGTGCTGATCCGCGTCACCGGCGTGCCGGACGCCGGAACGCGGAGGTGCAGCGTGCATGTCGCCATCGAGGATACCGGCATCGGCATCGCGCCCGGGAAGATCGATCACATCTTCGGCGAGTTCAACCAGGTCGAGGACGCGCGCAACCGCCAGTTCGAGGGCACCGGGCTGGGCCTTGCCATCTCGCGGCGGCTGATCCGCCTGATGGGCGGCACCGTCTGGGCCGACAGCGAAGAGGGTCGGGGCTCGTGCTTTGGCTTCCGGGTGACGCTGCCCATCGCCGAAGGCCCGCAACCGGTGCCCCCGGTTCTGGAAGGCCGGTTGCGTCACGTGATGGTCGTGGATGACCTGGCGGTCAATTGCGCGATCCTCGACAAGCAGCTGCGGCGGCTCGGCGCGCGGGTCACCGCCTGTCGCTCCGGGGCCGAGGCGCTGGGCCGGGCAGACGGGTCGGTCGATCTGGTGCTGTGCGATCATCACCTGCCCGACATGGACGGGCCGGAGCTGGCGCAGGCGCTGCGGCAGCGGGGACTTCAAGTTCCTTTCGTTCTGCTTTCATCCAGTCCCGGCGCCCTGCACGCGGACCCGGCCCGCCACCTGATCCAGGGCGTGCTGCAGAAACCCATCCCCCGGGCCGAGCTTTTCGCCCGGCTGGCGTCGCTCGGGGCGGCGGTTCTGGACAGGCCGGGTGCCGAAGGTGCGCAAATGCCGGATGCAGTGGGGGCACAGGCGGGCGAAGGATTGCGGGCGATGCGGGTGCTGGCCGCCGAGGACAACCGCACCAACCGGATGGTTCTGGGCAAGATGGTCAAGGACCTTGATATCGAGCTGCGCTTTGCCGGCAACGGGCAGGAGGCGGTCGAGGCCTATGCCGAGTTCCGGCCCGACCTGATCTTCATGGACATTTCGATGCCGAAAATGGACGGCAAGCAGGCGACCGGGGAAATCCGGCGGCTCGAGGCGGGAACCGGCAGGCATGTGCCCATCGTGGCGCTGACCGCCCATGCCGTCGCGGGCGATGCCGACGGCATCCTGGCCGCCGGTCTGGATCACTACCTGACCAAGCCGCTGCACAAGGCGCTGATTCACGAAATGATCGCCGCGCACCGCCCGGACGGCGTTCGGCGGCTTCGTCACGAGTCGCCCAACCCGCTTGTTCCGGACCCCGAGCCCCGATAGGCTTGCCGCATGTCGGAAGAAAGAGGATTCCGCCCCCGCGCCCTGGGAGAGATCGCCATCCGCTGCGCGGACATGGCGGCGATGGTCGATTTCTACGAAAACACGATCGGGCTCGAACGCCTGCACGGGAACCGCGACAGCGCCATCGTCTTTTTCCGGATTGCCGAAGGGTTCGCTGGGCATACGGCGGTACTGGCCCTGTTCCACCAGACGGCCGGGGCGGAAAAGCCGGTGACGGGCGGGAATTCGGCCCTGCATCACATTGCCCTGTCCCTGCCGTTCCAGGAGCAGGACGCGGTGATGCGCTGGTATGACAGGATCGGTCAGCCCTACCGGGTCGAGCAATTCGGCTGGATCGGATGGCGCGGGATCTTCACCCAGGACCCCGAGGGCAACACGGTCGAACTGGTGGCCTACGACCCGTCGATGCGGACGGATCAGGCCTGATAGGGACGGACGAAGACCGGCCTGTCCGGCTCTGACAGGTCCGGGCGATGGACGTAGCCGCCGGTGTCGAAGTCGCGCAGCGCGGCGGGATCGGTCAGGCGGCGCTGGATGATGTAGCGCGCCATCGCGCCGCGCGCCTTCTTGGCGAAGAAGCTGACGATTTTCGGCGCGCCGCCCTTGTCCTCCATGAAGACCGGCGTGACCACCCGCAGCTTCAGCGCCCGGGGCGCGACCGCGCCGAAATATTCCTGGCTGGCGCAGTTGACCAGAACCTCTGTGCCCAGCGTCTCGGCCTGCGCGTTCAGCGCCTTGCTCAACTGGTCGCGCCAGTAGTCGTACAGGGTGCCGCCGCGGCGGGTCTTCAGCTTGCTGCCCATTTCCAGCCGATAGGGCTGAATGGCGTCCAGCGGGCGCAGCACGCCGTACAGCCCCGACAGGATCCGCAGATGGTCCTGCGCCCAGGCCATCTCGTCATCGTCCAGCGACCCGGCCTCGAGCCCTTGATAGGTGTCTCCGGCGAAGGCCAGCGCCGCCGGTCGGGTCAGCGCGGGATCGGGCGCATCGGCGAAGCTGCGGAACCGGTCCCGGTTCAGCCGGGCCAGATCGTCGCTGAGATCCATCAGCTGCTTCAGATCGCCCAAGGTCAGGTCGCGCGCGGTTTTCGCCAGCCGGACGGCATCGTCCTGAAACGCGGGCTCGGTCGTTCCCGTACTCCGTTCCGCCCAGTCCAGCCGCTTGGCCGGAGAGATCACCACCAGCATGTCCGCCCCCGTCTTTCTTGCGTTCCGGCCTGTCTAGCCCGCCACCTTCAGCACGTCCAGAAACGCCGTGCCGAACCGTTCGGCGCGGCGTTCGCCCAACACCTGCTCCAGACCGCGCGCATCGTCCGGGCGCAGCTGCGCCACCCGGGCCAGCTGCGACGCCGAGCAGGTCAGCGGCTTGTCGATGCCGTCGGGTCCGCGCGCCAGTTCCGACTGCACTTCGAGCAGACGGTCATAAACCCCGGCCGTGCCGCGCCCGGCCAGCCTGCGCCGCGCCGGGTGGACATGCGCCACCGCGCCCGCGATCACCTCGAGGAACAGCGCGCCGTAGCGTTCCAGCTTTTTCGCGCCGACGCCGCCGATCCGGGCCATCTCGTCCAGCGTGGCGGGGCGCTTTTCGGCCATCTCGATCAGGGTCCGGTCGGGAAAGATCACGTAGGCGGGCACCTTGGCGGCCTCGGCCAGCGCCCGGCGCCTGGCCTTGAGTGCCGAGAGCAGCGGCGCGTCCTCCTCGGACACCATCTCTTTCACCGCCGGCCTGCGGGGGGCCTTGCTGATCGTGTCCTTGCGCAGCCGGATCTGCGCCTCGCCCTTGAGGATCGGCTTGGCTGTCTCGGTCATCCGCAGCGCGCCGTGGCGGTCCGGGTCGGGGCGGATCAGGTCGTGCCCCATCATCTGCCGGAAGATCGCCTGCCATTGCGGCCGGGACCAGTCCTTGCCGATGCCGAAGGTGGGCAGGTCGTCATGGCGGCGCGCGCGCAGCTTGTCGGTCGTGTTGCCGGTCAGGATGTCGATCAGATGGCCGGCGCCGAACCATTCCTCGGTGCGCAGGATCGCCGACAGCGCCATGCGCACCGGCGTCGTGCCGTCGAACACGTCAGCGGGGCTGTCGCACAGGTCGCATTTGCCGCAGGGCGCGGTTTCCTCGCCGAAATAGCCCAGCAGGGTCTGGCGGCGGCACTCAAGCGCCTCGGCCAGCCCCAGCAGCGCGTTCAGCCGGGCGTGGTCGGCACCGCGGCGTTCGGGCGGGGCCAGGCCCTCGTCGATCTGCGTGCGCCGCAGGCGGATGTCGTCGGGGCCGTAGAGCGTCAGGGTTTCTGCCGGGGCGCCGTCGCGGCCGGCGCGGCCGATCTCCTGGTAATAGGCCTCGATGGATTTCGGCAGGTCGGCATGGGCGACCCAGCGGATGTCGGGCTTGTCGATGCCCATGCCGAAGGCGACGGTGGCCACCACGATCAACCCGTCCTCGCGGGCGAAGCGGGTTTCCACGGTGCGGCGGTCCTCGGCCTCCATGCCGCCGTGATAGTGGCAGGCGTTGTGGCCGTTCTCGCGCAGGGCCTGCGCCAGCACCTCGGTCTTGTTGCGGGTGCCGCAATAGACGATGCCGGACTGGGTGCGGCGGGCCTCGGCGAAATCCAGGATCTGCCGGCGCGGGCTGTCCTTGGCGGCGAAAGCCAGATGGATGTTGGGCCGGTCGAAGCCCCGCAGGAACAGGCGCGGCGCAGTGCCGTCGAACAGTTTTTCGACGATCTCGTCGCGGGTCTCGGCATCCGCGGTGGCGGTGAAGGCGGCCAGCGGCACGCCCAGCGCCCGCCGCAGCTCGCCGATGCGCAGGTAGTCGGGGCGAAAGTCATGCCCCCACTGGCTGACGCAATGCGCCTCGTCCACCGCGATCAGGCCGACACCGATCCGCCGCAACATGCCCAGCGCCGAACCCGCGGCCAGCCGTTCCGGCGCCATGTAGAGCATCCTGAGCCGGCCTTCCTCCAGCGCCGCCCACACCGCCTCGGTCTCTTCCGGGGTGTTGCCCGAGGTCAGCGCGCCGGCCTCGACGCCGGCCTCCTGCAGGGCGCGCACCTGGTCGCGCATCAGCGCGATCAGCGGCGAGATGACCACCGTCACCCCGTCGCGCAGGAGCGCGGGCAACTGGTAGCAGAGCGACTTGCCGCCGCCGGTCGGCATGATCGCCAGTACGTTCTCGCCGGCGGTCACGGCATCGACGATCTCCTCCTGCCCGGGGCGGAAGGCGTCGAATCCGAAGACATCTCGCAGCAACGGCGCGGCGTCGAACATGTGCGGGGCGGCCCTGTCGGTTACTTGTTCTGTCTGCTCTTGGGTCGCAGTTTCACATACTGCGATTCAGGGAACAAGAGGGCAGCGTCTTTCCTGCCGCCGGGTCCGCAGGGATGGCGTCAATAGAAATAGGCCATGTTGTTGATCAGCACGATCCGCAGGGCGTAGACGCCGATCAGGACGACCAGCGGCGCCAGGTCGATGCCGCCCATCGCCGGCAGAATGCGGCGCACCGGCCCGTAGACGGGTTCGAGGATGCGGTTCAGCCCGTACCAGATCTGCGCCACGAACTGCTGATGCAGGTTGAGCACCTGGAAGTTGATCAGCCAGCTCATGATCACATGGGCCAGGATCAGGAACCAGACCACGTCCAGGACCAGCAACAGGATTTGGATCAGCGACAGCATGGGCACTCCCTTTCCGCATTGGTCCGAGACCTAAGCGGCACCGCGGGAAAGGGCAAGCCCATCCGGCACGAAACCCCAACTGAGTGCTTGCGAAACAAGACAAACGGCCGTCATATGAGGCCAACGATAAGAGCAGGGGCAGGCATGGCGGCGATTTCCAAGCGCAAGCGCATCTGGGGCTGGTGGTTTTTCGACTGGGCCAGCCAGCCTTATCACACGCTGCTGATCACCTTCGTGTTCGGCCCCTATTTCGCCGGGGTCGCGGCCCAGTACTACGCCGGAACCGGGATGGACACGCAACTGGCCGCAGCGCAGGCCCAGAGCGTGTGGGCGCGCTGTCTGACCATCACCGGGCTGATCATCGCCTTCGGCGCGCCGCTGCTGGGCGCGCTGGCCGACGTGTCGGGGCGGCGCATCCCGTGGATCTTCGCCTTTTCGGTGATGTACGCGGCGGGCTCGGCCGCGCTGTGGTACACGATGCCGGACGGCTCGAACATGTGGCTGATGCTGTCGGCCTTCGGCCTGGGCTTCGTGGGGGCCGAATATGCGCTGATCTTCACGAATTCGCAGCTTCCCGACATGGGCGACTCGCACGAGGTGGGCGAGATCTCGGGCTCGGGCTTCGCCTTCGGGTATTTCGGCGGGCTGCTGTCGCTGGCCTTCATGCTGGCCCTGTTCGTCGAACAGCCGAACGGCAAGACGCTGATCGGGCTGGACCCTCTGTTCGGTCTCGACGCCGGCCAGCGCGAGGGCACCCGCTTCGTCGGGCCGTTCACCGCCGGATGGTTCATCCTGTTCATGGTGCCCTATTTCCTCTGGGTCCGGGACGGCGATCGCCCGGCGCAACGGGGAAAGTTCACCGACGCGCTGCGGCTGTTGTGGAAATCGGTGGCCAACCTGCGCCACCGCACCAGCCTTTCGGCCTATCTGGGCTCGTCCATGTTCTATCGCGACGCGCTGAACGGGCTTTACAGCTTTGGCGGGGTCTATGCCCGGCTGGTGCTGGAATGGGACCTGATCCGGATCGGCGTCTTTGGCATCGTCAGCGTTCTCGCCTCTGCGGTTTTTGCCTGGATCGGCGGCAAGCTGGACCGCAGATTCGGCCCTAAACCGGTCATTCTGGTCTCGATCTGGGTGCTGATCCTCGTCTGCACCACCATCGTGTCGATGGACCGCACGCAGATCCTGGGCATCGCGCTGCCCGAGGGGTCGGGCCTGCCGGACATGGTGTTCTTCGGCTGCGGCGTCCTGATCGGCGGCATGGGGGGCATCCTGCAGTCGGCCAGCCGCTCGATGATGGTGCGCCATACGGACCCGCTGGCCCCGGTCGAAAGCTTCGGTCTTTACGGGCTGTCGGGCCGCGCCACCGCCTTTGCCGCGCCGCTGCTGATCGATATCGCCACGGTCGCGACCGGCAACGCCCGGCTGGGGGTGTCGCCGATCGTTCTGTTGTTTATTCTGGGATTGTTTCTGATGCGATGGGTCAGACCGGAAGGGGACCAGACCTGATGATTTTTCTACGAATTTTGACCGTTCTCGGAGCGTTGATTCTGGGGGCCGCCGTGGCGGCGGAGCCCCTGGCCAAGGACCTGTTCGGGGCGCAGAAAGCCGCCTCTCGGCAGAAACCCGCCGGGTTCGGCAGCTATTCCAGGGGTTGTGCCGCCGGATCGGTGCAACTGCCGGAAACCGGGCCGACCTGGCAGGCGATGCGCCTGTCGCGCAACCGCAACTGGGGCCATCCCGAAGCCATCGATTTCGTCCAGGACCTGAGCCGTTTCGCCGCCGGCCAACGCGGCTGGAGCGGCCTCTATATCGGCGACATCAGCCAGCCGCGCGGCGGACCGATGCTGTCGGGGCACCGCAGCCATCAGATCGGGCTCGACATCGACATCTGGATGCTCCCCGCCAACAACCTGCGCCTGTCGCGGCAGGCGCGCGAGAACATCTCGTCGATCTCGCTGCGCCGGGCCAACGGCGCCTATGTCAACGACAACTGGACCGCCGCGCACCATGCGATCCTGCGCGAGGCCGCCCAGGACAGGCGCGTCGCCCGCATCTTCGTGTTTCCCGGCGCCAAGGTTCGCATGTGCAACGACGAAAAGGGCAACCGGGCCTACCTGCGCAAGATCCGCCCGTGGTGGGGGCATCACTATCACTTCCACGTGCGCCTTAACTGTCCAAGGGGGTCGCGGGGTTGCGTGGATCAGAGCCCGCCGCCCAAGGGCGATGGTTGCGCCGAGGCGCAGCAATGGGTGAACAACATCCTCAACCCGCCGCCGCCCGACCCGAACGCGCCGGCGCCGAAGAAGCGCCGGGAATACGTGCTGGCGGATCTGCCGAACCAATGCGTCTCCGTCTTGCGCTCCAACTGATCCCCGCGCTGCTGCTGGGCGGAGCCGCGTACGGGGTCGATGTCAGATCGGCCACGCATCTCGGCAGCTTCGCCTGGCACCACGACGCGGAGTGGTTCGGCGGCTGGTCGGGGCTGGAACTGTCCGACGACGGCCAGAGCATGACCGTGCTCAGCGATCGGGCGCGGATCGCGACCGCCCGGATCCCGCGCGTCGATGGCCGCATCGCTGCGGTCGAGGACCTGCGGCACTGGCCGGTGCGCTCCAGCGGCAACAGCGACCTGCAAGGGCGCGCCGGCGATTCCGAGGGGCTGGCGATCGCCCCCGACGGGACCATCTACATTTCGTTCGAAGCGGTTCCGCGCGTGGCGCGATACGCGGCCATGGGCGGGCCTGCCGAGGTTCTGCCGCGCGCCGCGGCGTTCCGCGACCAGCCGATCAACGGCTCGCTCGAAGCCCTGGCGATGGACGGCCAGGGCCGGCTTTACACGATGAGCGAAACGGCACGGTCGCCGGACGGCCGGATCCCGGTCCATCGCTGGGACGGGCGGTCCTGGACGACGCCCTTCACCCTGCCCGAGCGCGGCGGCTTTGCGCCCGTGGCGGCGGATTTCGGCCCCGACGGCCGCCTCTACGTGCTGGAGCGCGCCGCCACCCTGATCGCCTTCCGCTCGCGCCTGCGCCGCTGGGAGGTGACCGAAGACGGGGTCGGGGGCGAAGAGACCCTTTTCGCGACGCCCCACGGCAGGCACGACAACCTCGAAGGGCTGTCAGTCTGGCGCGACGCCGAGGGCGCGCTGAGGGCCACGATGGTTTCGGATGACAACTTCTTCGGGCTGCAGCGCACCGAACTGGTGGAATACGCGCTGCCGGATTGACTTGCGCGGCGCGGCGAGACCGGTTAGAAGGCGCGCCTCGCCCCGATTTCGGGGCCAAGTCGCCGCAACCTTGTCAAAACGGGCATCAGAACATGCAACGCGCACATATCCCCGGCATTCTTGCCATGGCCGCCATCGTCGTGGCCTCGAACATTCTGGTTCAATTCCTGATCTTGGACGGCCTGCTGACCTGGGGCGCGTTCACCTATCCGCTCGCCTTTCTGGTCACCGACGTGATGAACCGCGTCTACGGCGCCGGGCCCGCTCGCAAGGTGGTCTTCGCCGGCTTCGTGACCGGCATCCTCTGCTCGCTGATCGGCAGCCAGATCATGCTGCAGGGCGACGGCTATACCTATGCCGCCGTGCCGCTGCGCATCGCGGTCGCCTCGGGCACCGCCTTCCTGGCGGCGCAGCTGACCGATGTGGCCGTGTTCAACCGATTCCGCGGCGGCCGCTGGTGGCGCGCGCCGCTGGTTTCGACGCTGGTGGGCTCGGCGCTGGACACGGCGCTGTTCTTCACCATCGCCTTCTCGGCGTCGATCACGCTGTTCGGCGCCGATGCCGACGCGGCGATCAACTGGGCGTGGGAGCCGGTGCCCTTCATGCTGACCGGCCCGATGGCGCCGCTTTGGGTGTCGCTGGCCTTTGCCGACTGGCTGGTCAAGCTGGCGCTGGCGCTGGTCGCGCTGATCCCGTTCCGGGTCATCGTGCGATGGCTGGACCCCGCGCTCAGGACCGCCTGACGCCAAGGGGCCACCGGATGCGGTGGCCCTTTCTGATTTCTCCGCCCGCCTGTAAGGTCGCGCCATGTTGCACGTGACCGACGATATCGTCCTGCAGGACTGGGAACTGACCGAAAGCTTCGTGCGCGCCTCGGGGCCGGGCGGGCAGAACGTCAACAAGGTCGCGACCGCCGTCGAACTGCGGTTCGAGGCCGCGCGTTCGCCTTCGCTGCCGGACCCGGTCAAGTCGCGTCTCCGCCGGCTGGCCGGGCGGCGCTGGACCAAGGACGGCGCCGTCGTGATCCAGTGCGACGAGACCCGGTCGCAGGCGCGCAACCGCGAAATCGCCCGCGCGCGTCTGGCCGAGCTGATCGCCCGGGCGCTGGTGGCCCCGAAACGCCGCGTCGCCACCAAGCCCACCTACGGCTCGGTCAAACGGCGCCTCGCGGCCAAGAAGGCGCGCGGCGAGGTCAAGGCGCTGCGCGGCAAGATCCCCGAGGATTAGTCTGGCATCTTCCGGGTACGTTGCTACTCTGCGCCCGGACAGTGCGAGGGGAGGGCAAGGCCATGCGGCTGGACGGAAAAACGGCGATCGTCACCGGCGGCGCTTCGGGATTCGGTGCGGGGATCGCCGCCAAGTTCATCGCCGAAGGCGCGCGGGTCATGATCGCGGACATCAACCAGCAGGCCGCCGGCGACATGGCCGACGGTCTTGGACCGAACGCGGTGGCGCATCAGGTCGATGTGGCGGACGGCGCGTCGGTCAACGCCCTGGCCGGGGCGGCGCTGACGGCCTTCGGCCATCTCGACATCCTGGTGAACAACGCCGGCGTCACGCACCTGCCCACGCCTCTGGAGGATGTGGGGGAAGAGGATTTCGACCGGATGTTCCGGGTGAACATGAAATCGGTCTACCTGACCGCCCGCGCCCTGGTGCCGCACATGAAAAGCCGCGGAGCCGGGGCCATCCTGAACGTCGCCTCGACCGCGGGAATCTCGCCGCGCCCCAGGCTCAACTGGTACAACGCCTCCAAGGGCTGGATGATCACCGCCACCCGCACCATGGCCGTGGAGCTTGCCCCCGCCGGCGTCCGCGTCAACGCCATCTGCCCGGTGGCAGGTGAAACGCCGCTGCTCAAGTCCTTCATGGGCGAGGACACGCCGGAAATGCGCGCCAAGTTCCTGTCGACCATCCCGCTGGGCCGCTTTTCCACGCCCGAGGACATGGGAAACGCCGCCTGTTTCCTGTGTTCGGACGAGGCCAGCATGATCACCGGCGTCGCGATGGAGGTGGACGGCGGTCGCTGCATCTGATCCGCGGCTTCATCCGGCCAGCAAACCCCCCGCCGGAGGCAGCGCGCGCCAGCGCGCTTTCCCGCGCAACCGACGAGACAGACATGACCCCCGGACCCCGAAACCTGATCACCGACATCCCCGGCCTGCTGGTCGGCAACGCGCAGGACGCGTCGCTGAAATCCGGCGCCACCGTCCTGACCGCCGACAGGCCCTTCGCCGCCTCGGTGCACGTGATGGGCGGCGCGCCGGGGACGCGCGAAACCGATCTTCTGGCCCCGGACAAGTCCGTGGCCCGGATCGACGCCATCGCCCTGTCGGGGGGCTCGGCCTATGGGCTCGACGCCTGTTCCGGCGTGTCCGACGCGCTGCGGGAACGCGGTCGGGGCTTCCGGCTGGCGGATGCTGTGATTCCCATCGTGCCCGGCGCGATCCTGTTCGACCTGCTGAACGGCGGAAAGAAGGACTGGACCGAGAACCCCTATCGCGCGCTGGGCCGGGCCGCGTATCTGGCCGCGTCGGACGATTTCGACCTCGGTACTGCGGGCGCGGGCACCGGCGCGCTCACGGCCATGCTCAAGGGCGGGCTGGGCTCGGCCTCGCTGGTGCTGGACGACGGCACGACGGTCGGGGCGCTGGTGGCGGCCAACCCGATGGGCAGCGTCACCACGCCGGGCGACCGGCATTTCTGGGCCGCGCCCTTCGAGATCGGCGCAGAGTTCGGCGGCGTCGGCACCGACCCCGCGACCGGGCTGGGGCGCAACCCCGAAAGCCGCAAGATGCAGACCATGCGGGGGCAGGCGCAGGACCGCGCCAACACGACCATCGCCATCGTCGCCACCGACGCCGATCTGACCAAGGCCCAGTGCCTGCGCATGGCGGTGGCCGCCCATGACGGCATCGCCCGCGCGACGGTGCCCGCGCATTCGCCGGGCGACGGCGACCTGGTGTTCGGCGTCAGCACCGGCGCGCGGCCCCTGGCCGCGCCGGAGCGTGACCTGACCCTCATCGGCCACGCCGCCGCGCTCTGCCTTGCCCGCGCCATCGCCCGGGCGGTCTATCTGGCCACGCCCGCCGAGGGCGATCTTCTGCCCTGCTGGTCGGCCATTCCCGGCAACGGGTGATATCCGCCGCCGCCCCCCTGCGGCCTTTCGTTCCGTTGATCGTGACGCGGATCACCGCCACTTTGGGTAACTGAAGAGGCCGGCCGACGCTGCGCCCGACCGCTCATCGCAACCGAAGTGACGCGACCGTCAGGCCGGCCAGGCCATCCCCAAGCCCGTGCAAGTCGCCGCCCGGCGCAGCGGCAACAGGAGAAACCAAATGGGAATCACGATCCCCGCATGGGTCGAAGGCGAACTGACCCCGGTGGATAAACTCGAAGCGCATGAAAAGGGGCTCAAGCACAAGGCGGTCTCGGTCTTCGTCGTGCGCGGCACCGAGATCCTGATGCAGCGCCGGGCGATGGGCAAATACCACACGCCGGGCCTGTGGGCGAATACCTGCTGCACCCATCCCGACTGGGACGAAACCTCGTCCAGCTGCGCCGTGCGCCGTCTGAGCGAGGAACTGGGCATCACCGGCCTTTACCCGGAATACCGGCACCGGCTGGAATATCATGCGGATGTCGGCAACGGCATGGTCGAGAACGAGGTGGTGGACGTGTTCCTGGCCCATGCCCGCGGCCCGCTGCAGATGCAGCCCAATCCCGACGAGGTGATGGAGACCCGCTGGGTCGATTACCACGACCTGCTGGCCGAGGTGAAACGCCACCCGGAACGCTTCACCCCCTGGCTCAAGATCTATCTCCACAACCACGCCGACACCATTTTCGGCCCGGACCTGATCATCTCGGCCAAATCCTGAGACTTGAACCGCCTGCCCGCTCCTGCTTCCTTGACCGAAAGCTTCGAGGAGAGACGCCATGACCATTCTGATCGCGGGCGCCGGCATTGCGGGGCTCAGCCTGGGGCTGACGCTGCATCAGATCGGCGTTCCCTTCCGCATCTGCGAATCGACGCGCGAGTTGCGGCCGATGGGGGTCGGCATCAACCTGCAGCCCAACGCCGTGCGCGAGCTGCTGGATCTGGGCCTCGGCGACGAACTGGAAGAGATCGGCGTCCGAACGCGGCAATACGGGTTCTATTCCAAGCTCGGCAAGACCATCTGGGAAGAGCCGCGCGGCACTTGGGCAGGCTATGCCTGGCCGCAATACTCGGTGCATCGCGGGCATCTGCAGATGATGCTCTATCGTGCGCTGTGCGACCGCGCCGGTCCGGATTGCGTCATGACCGGCGCGCGCGCGACCGGGTTTGAGACCAAGCAAGGCGCGACGCTGCTGCTGGAAGGCGGGCGCCACCTCGAGGGCGATCTGCTGGTGGCGGCCGACGGCATCCATTCGGCGATCCGCGCGCAGATGTACCCGGACGAGGGCGACCCGATCTGGAACGGCCGCGTGCTGTGGCGGGCGACGACCCGCGCGCCGGTCTATTTCGGCGGCGCGGCGATGGTGATGATCGGCCACGACGATCTGCGCCTGGTGGCCTATCCGATCTCTGACCCGGACGCGGATGGAACCGCGACGATCAACTGGATCGCCGAGAAACGCTTCCCTCTCGATGCCGCCTGGAAGAAGGAGGATTGGAACCGCGCCGCCGACATCGACGATTTCCTGCCCGATTTCGCGGACTGGATCTTCGACTGGATCGACGTGCCGGCCCTGATCCGCGGGGCCGAGGTCGTCTATGAATATCCGATGGTCGACCGCGATCCGCTGCCGCGCTGGACGCAGGGTTCCGTCACTCTGATGGGGGACGCCGCGCATCCGACCTATCCGGTGGGCTCGAACGGGGCCAGCCAGGCGATCATCGACGCCCGCGTGATCGGCGCCCATCTGCTGCGGCACGGCGTGACCCCCGCCGCGTTCGACGCCTACGAGGCCGCGATGCGCCCGCTGACGACCGCGGTCGGCCAGGCCAACCGCGCCGGCGGCGGCCCCGACGGCGTTTTGCAGCGGGTCGAGGATCTGTGCCGCGGCGATTTCGAGGATATCGAACAGGTGATCCCGCGCGCCGAACTGGCGGCCCATGCCGAGAAGTACAAGACCGTCGCCGGGTTCTCGATCGCCGAGCTCAACGCGCGTCCGCGCACCATCCCCGAGGGCGCCCGGATCTGAACCTGCCGAATTGCGCCCGCCGCCGCTTGCAAGGGGCGGTGAAGCCGCCTACATCATCGCGTCATGGCCAAGCAGAAGACAGACCCGAACTACAAGGTGATCGCCGACAACCGGCGCGCGCGCTTCGATTACGCGATCGAGGACGATATCGAGTGCGGCATCGTGCTGGAAGGGTCCGAGGTCAAGGCGCTGCGGGCGGGCGGTTCGAACATCGCCGACAGCTATGCCACGGTCGAGAACGCCGAGCTGTGGCTGGTCAACAGCTACATCCCGCCCTACGAGCAGGCCAAGGTCTTCCGGCACGAAGAGCGGCGGCGGCGCAAGCTGCTGGTCTCGCGCAAGCAGATGGCGGATCTGTGGAACGCCACCCAGCGCAAGGGCATGACGCTGGTGCCGCTGGCGCTGTACTTCAACCACAAGGGTCTGGCCAAGGTGAAGATCGGCATCGCCAAGGGCAAGAAGACCCATGACAAGCGCGAGACCCAGGCCAAGCGCGACTGGTCACGGCAAAAGCAAAGACTGCTGAAAGAGCAGGGTTAGAGCCTGATTCAGAACGCCATCGCGGCCTGCACGGCGCGTTGCCACCGGGCATAGGCGGCGTCGCGTTTCTCGGCGGACATGACCGGTTCGAACCGGCGGTCCAGCGCCCAGGTCTCGGCGAAGCCGGCGCGGTCAGGATAGACCCCGGCCTGCATCCCGGCAAGCCACGCGGCGCCCAGCGCCGTCGTCTCCTGCATCACCGGCCGGTCGACCGGCGCGCCCAGAAGATCGGCCAACCCCTGCATCGCCCAGTTCGAGGCGCTCATGCCGCCGTCCACCCGCAGGATCACATCCGTCTCGGATCCCCAGTCGCCCTGCATCGCCTGCCACAGGTCGCGCGTCTGGTAGGCGATGCTTTCCAGCGCCGCGCGGGCGATCTCGGCCCGGCCCGAATTGCGGGTCAGGCCAAAGATCGCGCCCCGGCAATCCGGGTTCCAATAGGGCGCGCCGAGCCCGGTGAAGGCCGGCACCAGCACGACCTGCTGGTTGGGGTCCGATTGCGCGGCCAACTCGCCGGATTGCGCGGCGTCGTCGATGATCCGCAGCGCGTCGCGCAGCCATTGCACCGCCGCCCCGGCGATGAAGATCGACCCTTCCAGCGCATAGGTGCGCTGGCCGCCAAGCTGGCAGGCGATCGTGGTCAGCAGGCGGTTCTGCGACTCGACCGGTTCCGTGCCGGTGTTGAGCAGCGCGAAACAGCCGGTGCCATAGGTCGATTTCATCATGCCCGGCTCGAAACAGGCCTGCCCCATCGTCGCCGCCTGCTGGTCGCCCGCGACGCCGAGGATCGGGATGCTGCCGCCGAACAGCGTCGTGTGCCCGAATTCCGACGCGCAATCCCGCACCTCGGGCAGCATCGCCGCGGGCACGTCCAGCAGATCGCAGATCTCGTCGCTCCAGACGCCCTGGTGGATGTCGAACAGCAGCGTCCGCGCGGCGTTGGTGGCGTCGGTCGCATGCACCCGGCCCCCGGTCAGCCGCCAGACCAGAAAGCTGTCGATGGTGCCGAACAACAGCTCGCCCGCCGTCGCCCGTTCGCGCGCACCGGGGAAGGTATCGAGCATCCACTTGACCTTGGTGCCCGAGAAATAGGGATCCAGCAGCAGCCCGGTCTGGGCCGAGATGTCGTCCTCGCACCCGGCCTGGCGGAACCTTTCGCAGATGCCGGCGGTGCGGCGATCCTGCCAGACGATGGCGTTGCCGAGCGGTTTGCCGGTGGCCCGGTCCCAGATGACCGTGGTTTCGCGCTGGTTGGTGATGCCGATGCCGGCGATCTGTCCCGGCGTCACGCCCTGCGATTCCATCACGTCGCGGCAGACCTTCAGAACGCTGGCCCAGATCTCCTCGGCGTCGTGCTCGACCCAGCCTTCCTGCGGGAAATGCTGCGAGAATTCCTTCTGCGCGGTGCCGACGGCTTGCATCCGCGCGTCGAACAGAATGGCCCGCGTCGATGTGGTTCCCTGGTCGATGGCCAGAATGTGGGTCATGCCCGCCTCTTCCCTGTCAATTTGCGGGGGAGACTAGCGCGAAGCCGGCCGATCCGGCCAGCCCCGAGTTCAGGCGGGTGACACCGGGATGTTGTCGATCAGCCGAACGCCCTCGGCCCAGGCGGCGCAGAACAGGCGCGCCGGGCGGGATGCGCGGGTCAGCGGCTCGAGCGTTTCGGCGCAGCGCAGGTCCAGGTATTCGACCTGCACGAAGCCCGCCGACAGAAGATCGCCCTGCGCCTTGCGCGTCAGCGCATCGAAGGGTTCGCCGCGTTCCAGCGCCTTGGCCACGTCGCCCATGACCGCGTTCATCCCGGCGGCGATGCGCAGCCCTTCGGGCGACAGCCGCAGGTTGCGCGAGGACATCGCCAGGCCCGATGGCTCGCGCACGGTGGGGCAGCCGATCACCTCGACCGGAATGTCGAGATCGCGGGCCATGCGGCGGACGACCATCAGCTGCTGATAGTCCTTTTCCCCGAAATAGGCTCTGTTTGCCTGCGTCTGCAGGAACAGCTTGGCGACCACGGTCGCGACGCCGTCGAAATGGCCGGGGCGGAACTCGCCCTCCATCACGTCGGTCAGCCCCGAGACCGAAACCGTCGAGGCGAAACCCGCCGGATAGATCTCGTCCGGGTCGGGGACATAGATGGCGTCCACATCGAAAGGGGTCAGCTTGACGGCGTCCTCGGCCTCGGTCCGGGGGTATTTCGCCAGATCCTCGGGGTTGTTGAACTGCTTGGGGTTCACGAAGATCGTCACGATCACCCGGTCGCACTCCGCGCGGGCGGCCCGGGCCAGCGACAGATGCCCCTGGTGCAGCGCGCCCATGGTGGGCACCACGCCGATCACCTGGCCCGCCCGCATCCATTCCGAAGTCCGCGCGCGCAGGTCGGCCAGCCGGCGCAGGATCGGGGCGGTCATGACTTGGCGCCCTTGGCGGGGGCCTGGTCGGCAAAGACATGCTCGGCGGCGGGGAAGGCGCGGGCGCGCACCTCGGCGGCGTATTCGGCGATGGCGGCTTCGGCCTGCGGACCAAGATCTGCATAGCGTTTGACGAATTTCGGCTTGAAGGCGGTGAAGAAGCCCAGCATGTCGTCGACGACCAGGATCTGCCCGTCGCAGCCGGCCGACGCCCCGATGCCGATGGTGGGGATCGGAACCTCGGCGGTGATCCGGTCGGCCAGGCCCTGCGGCACCTTTTCCAGCACCACCGCGAACGCGCCGGCCGCCGCCACCGCGCGGGCGTCGGCCAGAACCGCCTCGGCCTGCGCGTCGCGGCCCTGCACCTTGTAGCCGCCCAGCGTGTTGATCGATTGCGGCGTCAGCCCGATATGCGCCATCACCGGGATGCCGCGCGCCACGAGGAACCGGATGGTCTCGGCCATCTCGACGCCGCCCTCCAGCTTGACCGCGCCCGCGCCGGTCTCGGCCATCAGGCGGGCGGCGTTGCGGAACGCCTGCGCCGGGCCTTCCTCGTAGCTGCCAAAGGGCATGTCGATGACCATCATCGCCTGCTCCAGCCCGCGGGCCACGGCCTGACCGTGCAGGATCATCATCTCCATCGTGACGCCCAGGGTCGAGCTCAGCCCGTGCAGGACCATGCCGACGCTGTCGCCGACCAGCACGAAGTCGCAATGGGCGTCCATCAGCCGCGCCATCGGCGTCGTGTAGGCGGTCAGGCTGACCAGCGGCTCGCCGCCTTTTCCGGCGCGGATATCCTCGGCGGTCGGGGCTTTCTTGCGGGCTGTGGCGCTCATTTGCGGTCCCCTGGACAGGTCATGTTGCAGCGCGGCATAGCAAGTAAGGCCCGTCCAAGAAAGACCGGTTGCGCCAACAATTCCTTGATTGCCCCAAGGTTTGGGGGAACAGTGAGGGGGATCGTCCGCGCCGAAAGCGCGGAATGACCGATACTTCAGGGGAGGGATTTTCATGGGACAGCCAATGTACCGGGCTTTCGCATCCGCGTTGGCGGTGAGCGCCAGCCTGTTCGCAACGCAGGGCTGGGCGCAGTCCGACATCACCATCGCGATGCAGCTTGAACCGCCGCATCTGGACCCGACCAGCGCCGCCGCGCAGGCCATCGATTCGGTGGTCTACGCCAACGTCTTCGAAGGGCTGACGCGGTTCATGGGCGACGGCTCGATCGTTCCGGGCCTGGCGGAAAGCTGGGAGATCTCGGATGACGGCAAGGTCTACACCTTCAAGCTGCATGAGGGTGTCACCTTCCACGACGGCACGGCGATGGATGCCGAGGACGTCAAGTTCAGCCTCGACCGCGCCCGCGCCGAGGACAGCGCCAATGCGCAAAAGGCTCTGTTCGCCGGGATCGAGGCGGTCGAGGTCGTGGACCCGCTGACCGTGAAGGTCACGCTGAGCGAACCGGACGGCAACTTCCTGTTCAACATGGCCTGGGGCGACGCGGTGATCGTGGCGCCGGAAAGCATCGAGAACATCAAGACCAACCCGGTCGGCACCGGCGCCTACAAGTTCGGCGAATGGGTGCAGGGCGACAAGATCGTGCTGGAGCGCAACCCCGACTACTGGGGCGAGCAGCCGGCGCTCGAGATGGCGACGTTCAAGTTCATCTCGGACCCGACCGCCGCCTTCGCCGCGGTCATGGCCGAGGATGTCGATGTCTTCACCGGCTTCCCGGCGCCCGAAAACCTGCCGCAATTCGAGGCCGATCCGCGGTTCCAGGTCCTCGTCGGCTCGACCGAGGGCGAGACGATCCTGTCCACCAACAACAAGCAGCCGCCCTTCGACGACGTCCGCGTGCGCCAGGCGCTTGCCCATGCCATCGACCGTCAGGCCATCATCGACGGCGCGATGTTCGGATACGGCACGCCGATCGGCACCCATTTCGCGCCGCACCATCCGGCCTATGTCGATCTGACCGGCAACTCGGCCTACGACCCGGAAAAGGCCAAGGCGCTGCTGGCCGAGGCGGGCTTTGCCGACGGGTTCGAAACCACGCTGCACCTGCCGCCGCCTTCCTACGCGCGGCGCGGCGGCGAGATCATCGCGGCGCAGCTGGCCGAGGTCGGCATCAAGGCCGAGATCATCAACGTGGAATGGGCGCAGTGGCTGGAAAGCGTGTTCAAGGGCAAGGATTTCGGCCTGACCATCGTCAGCCACACCGAACCGATGGACATCGGCATCTACGCCCGGCCGGATTACTACTTCCAGTATGACAAGCCCGAGTTCCAGGCATTGATGGAAACGCTGACCAAGACCACCGACCCGGACGAGCGCAACAAGCTCTTGGGCGATGCGCAGCGCATGATCGCCGAGGATTACGTCAACGGCTTCCTCTTCCAGCTGGCGGCGCTGAGCGTGGCCAAGGCGGGCGTCCAGGGTCTGTGGGTCAACGCGCCGACGGCGGCGACGGACCTGTCCGCCATCACCTGGGCCGAGTGACAAGAATCGCCGGAGGCCCTACACTGGGCCTCCTGCATTCTTTCAAGGCTTTGGCCCGGCCATGTTCTTTTCCAAGTGCCTCAGGTTCTTCGGCTTTCTCGTCGTCCCGGCATTCGCCGGGCTGATCGCCGCGAGCTTTCCGGCGAAGGCGCAGGACCTGTTCCGCGGTGACATGAAGACGGTGCTGGGAAAACCGGACTCCCCGCTGCAGGTCGGCATCGGTATCAAGATCGACCAGATCACCAGCGTCGACCAGAAATCCGAGAACTACGGCGCCGTCGTGGTCATCCGGGCCGAATGGAAGGATCCGGCGCTGGCCTTCGATCCCGAGGTCGTGGGCCGTGACATTCGCGTGGTGGCGCCGAGGTCACTGGCGGATCATGCCGAATCCATCGGCACGGTCCTTCCCGCCTTCGTCATCCACAATCAGCAGTCCAACCGCTGGATCCACGAATCCGCCGCCGCCGTCAGCAGCGACGGCAGCGTGATCTATGTCGAGAAATCGAACCTCACCTTGCAGGCACCGCATTTCAACTTTCTCAAGTACCCGTTCGACACGCAGGAATTCCACTTCGAGGTGGTCTCGATCCTGCCCTCAGAATTCGTGAGCTACGAACCCCTGCACCAGTTTTCCGGCCTCGGCGACCAGCTGGGCGAAGAAGAATGGATCCTCGGCAATGCCAGGTTGGAGAAATCCCATGTCATCGGCCTGTCGGGACGGGTCAGCGATCAGGTGGCGCTGGTTTTCGACGGCAACCGCCACCTGACCTATTACGTCATCCGTGTCTTCCTGCCGATGCTGGTGCTGGTCACCGTCAGCTGGACCCTGTTCTTCCTGGACGAATACCGCAAGCGGATCGAGATCTCGGGCGCCAACCTGCTGGTCTTCGTCGCCTTCAACTGGGCGATCTCGGCCGACCTGCCCAAGCTCGGATACCTGACCTTCCTGGATTTCATCCTGCAATGGATGTTCGTGGTGACCGGCGCCATCATCGTCTTCAACGTGGTGCTGCGGAAGATCAAGGTTTCGGGGCGCGACGCGCTGGCGCGCAAGCTCGACAACTACGCCATCAAGTGGATCTACCCGCTGGGCTATGCCGCCATCGTCGGCTACGCGGTTTTCGCCTATCTGCTGGTGCCGTCCTAGGTTCTGGACCGTAGCCGCAACCGCGCCTAACGTGGCGGGGATGCTTCGCTATTCGCTCAAACGCCTCATCTCGCTCTGCCTCAGCCTGGCGGTCGCTTCGGTGGTCATATTCGCCGTGATCGAAGTGGCGCCGGGCGACCCGGCCTCGTTCATGCTGGGCGTCAATGCGCAGCCGGACACGCTGGCGGCGCTGCGGGCCGAGCTGGGTTTGGACGTGCCCAAGCACGAGCGGTACTTCAACTGGGTCGGCGGGATGCTGACGGGGGATTTCGGCACTTCCTACACCTACCGGACACCGGTATCCGACATGATCGCCGACCGGATGTGGGTGTCGTTGCCGCTGGCGCTCTATGCCCTGACATTGTCCACGGCGATCGCCTTTCCGGCGGGCATCTACGCCGCGTCCCGGCGCGGCAAGCCGGGCGACATCGCGGTGATGGGCGCCACGCAGCTGGGGATCGCGGTGCCGAATTTCTGGTTCGCGATGATGCTGGTGCTGATCTTCGCGATCAACCTGCGCCTCTTCAACGCCGGCGGCTTCGCCGGGTGGGAGGACGGGATCTGGACCGGGCTGCATTCCCTGACCCTGCCCGCGATCGCGCTGGCCCTGCCGCAGGCCGCCATCCTGGCCCGCGTGATGCGGTCGGCGCTGCTGGACATCCTGGGCGAGGATTTCATGCGCACCGCCCGCGCCAAGGGCCTTTCCCGCCGCCAGGCGTTGTGGCGGCACGGGGTGCGCAACGCCCTGATCCCGGTGCTGACCATCATCGGCCTGCAATTCTCGTTCCTGCTGGCCGGGGCCATCATCATCGAGCAGGTCTTCTACCTGCCCGGGCTGGGGCGGCTGGTGTTCCAGGCGATCTCGTCGCGCGACCTGATCGTGGTGGAATCCGTAGTGATGCTGCTGGTGTTTGCGGTGATCATCGTGAATTTCCTGGTGGACCTCGCCTATGCCGCGGTCGATCCCCGGTTGAGGAGCCGCACATGAGCCGCAACCTGATCCTCGGCGCCTGCCTGTCGTCGCTGGTGGTGCTGGCGGCCCTGATCTCGTTCGTCTGGACGCCCTACGACCATGCGGCGCTCGACATCCCCGCCAAGCTGCAGCCGCCCGATGCGCAGCACTGGTTCGGCACCGATCATTTCGGGCGGGACATGTTCTCGATGATCATGGTGGGCGCGCGCACCTCGATCGCGGTGGCGCTGGTGGCGGTGGGAATCGGCATGGCGCTGGGCGTGCCGCTGGGGCTGACCGCGGCGGCGCGCAAGGGCTCGTGGCTGGACGAGCTGATCATGCGCGGCAACGACCTGGTCTTCGCCTTCCCGTCGCTGGTCATCGCCATCCTGATCACCGCCGTGTTCGGGGCCGGCGCGATCAACGCGATCATCGCCATCGGCATCTTCAACATCCCGGTCTTCGCCCGCATCACCCGCGGCGCGGCGCTGTCCCTGTGGGAGCGCGAGTTCATCATGGCCGCGCGCGTCGCCGGCAAGGGCGCTGCCCGCATCTCGGCCGAGCACATCCTGCCGAACGTGGCCAACCTGCTGATCGTGCAGGGCACCATCCAGTTCTCCCTCGGCATCCTGGCCGAGGCGGGGCTCAGCTATGTGGGTCTCGGCGCGCAGCCGCCGACCCCCAGCTGGGGCCGGATGCTGGCGGATGCGCAGACCATGGTCGGCATCGCGCCGCATCTGGCGCTGATCCCGGGCTTCGCCATCATCCTGACAGTGCTTGGGCTGAACCTGATGGGCGACGGGCTGCGCGACTGGCTGGACCCCCGCATCAGGGTGGCCCGCGCATGAGCCTGCTTGCGATCACCAACCTGTCGCTTTCGGTCCATGCCGCCGGCATCCTCAAGGACGTGAGCCTGTCCATCGACCCGGGCCAGATCGTGGCCGTCACCGGCGAAAGCGGCTCGGGCAAGTCGATGACGGCGCTGGCGGTGATGCAACTGCTGCCGAACGGGGCGCGGACGGCGGGGTCGGTCCTGCTGGACGGCAAGGAACTGCTGGACCGGCCCGAGGCCGAGATGTGCGCCCTGCGCGGCGCCTCGATCGGCATGGTGTTCCAGGAGCCGATGACCGCGCTCAACCCGGTCAAGACCATCGGCGACCAGGTGATGGAGACCATCCTGATCCACAAGGCGATGCCGAAGGATCAGGCCCAGGACCGCGCGCGCGAGGTGCTGACCCGTGTCGGCCTGCCGCCCGACAAGTTCCCCCTGGGCCGCTATCCCCACGAACTGTCCGGCGGGCAGCGCCAGCGCGTGGTGATCGCCATGGCCATTGCGCTGCGGCCAAGGCTCCTGATCGCGGACGAGCCGACGACGGCGCTGGACGTCACCACGCAGGCGCAGATCCTCGACCTGCTCAAGGGGCTGGTTTCGGAATACGGCATGGGCCTCTTGATGATCACCCACGACCTGGCGGTGGTGGCGGGCATGGCGGACCGGATCGTCGTGATGCGCCGCGGCGAAGTGGTCGAGACCGGGCCGACCCGTCACCTGCTGGCCAACATGCGCCACCCCTACACCCGGATGCTGTTCGAGGCGTCGAGCCACCAGGTCAGCCTGCCGGATGCGACCGGCCGCGCGCCGCTGCTCGCCCTTAACGGGGTTGTGCGCGACTACCGCCTCCCGCGGACGAAGCTGTTCGGGGATCCGGGCCATCACAGGGCCGTCGACAACGTGAGCTTTACCCTGAACCGCGGAGAGCGCCTGGGGCTGGTGGGCGAATCCGGCTGCGGAAAATCGACCCTGACACGGGCGATTCTGGGGCTTGAGGACGTGCAGCAGGGTCAGATCCTGCTGGACGGGCAGCCGGTCTTTGCCGGGCACAGGCCCAACCTCGAGGTTCGCCGCAAGATGCAGGTTGTGTTCCAGGACCCGTTCGGCAGCTTCAACCCCCGTCACCGGGTCGCGCGCCTGATCACCGAGCCCTTCCACCTGCTGCAGGCACCGCCCACCGGCTCCGAGCGGCAGGACCGCATCGCCGAGATGCTGACCGCCGTCGGACTGACGCCGGAGGATGCCGGCAAATACATCCACGAATTCTCGGGCGGCCAGCGGCAGCGCATCGCCATCGCCCGCGCGCTGATCACCCGGCCTCAGCTGATCCTGTTCGACGAGGCGGTGTCGGCGCTCGACGTTTCGGTGCGGGCGCAGATCCTCGATCTGCTGGCCGAGCTCTGCGCGGCCTATGACCTGACTTATCTGTTCATCAGCCACGACCTGAGCGTGGTGCGCACGATCACCGACCGGGTGATGGTGATGCGTGCCGGCAGGATCGTCGAACAGGGCGAGACCGAACAGGTCTTTTCCGACCCGCAGCACCCCTATACCCGGGCGCTTATCGCGGCCGCCCCGCGCCTGCCGGATTTCGGACGGGGGGCGGCCTGATGCCAGACTCACCCCGGACACGCGGAATACGCCTGCTCAGAGCCGCATTTCGCGCCCATGTGACAAGGAGTTCCCTATGACCGACCCCATCTGGTTCGACCCGAGTCTATGCCTGATCGGCGGCACCTGGCAGGCCGCGGCGGGCGGAACCCTGACCTTGGTGAATCCCTCGGACGGAACCGAAATCTGCCGGATCGCGCGGGGCGGGCCCGCCGATGTCGAGGCCGCCGTCAAGGCGGCGCAGGCGGCGCGGGACGGGGCGTGGGGCCGCATGACCGCGCTCGAGCGGGGGCGGATCCTGACACGGATGGGCCAGCTGGTGCAGGAGCGGGCGGAAACACTGGCCACGCTCGAGGCGATGGATGTTGGCAAGCCGCTGACCCAGGCCCGCGCCGATGCGCTGGCGCTGGCGCGCTATTGCGAATTCTACGGCGGTGCGGCCGACAAGGTGACGGGCGAGACCATTCCCTATCTCGACGGCTATACCGTCTATACCCTGCGCGAGCCGCACGGCGTGACCGGCCATATCGTGCCCTGGAACTATCCGATGCAGATCATCGGCCGCTCGGTCGGGGCGGCGCTGGCGATGGGCAATGCCTGCGTGCTGAAACCGGCGGAAGAGGCCTGCCTGACCGCGCTGGCCTTTGCCCATCTGGCCGCCGAGGCGGGGCTGCCCGCCGGCGCGCTGAACGTGGTTCCGGGGCTGGGGGCCGAGGCCGGGGCGGCGCTGGCCGGCCATCCGGGCGTGCAACACATCTCGTTCACGGGCTCGGTCGCCACCGGCGCGCAAGTCGCACAGGCGGCGGGGCGCAACGTCGTGCCGGTGACGCTGGAACTGGGCGGCAAGTCGCCGCAACTGGTCTTTGACGACGCCGATCTGGACGCGGCCCTGCCGTTCCTCGTCAACGCGGGCATCCAGAACGCGGGCCAGACCTGCTCGGCCTCGTCGCGCATCCTGGCGCAGCGCGGCATCTACGATCAGGTGAAGGCGCGGATGGTCGAGGCCTATGGGCAGCTCACCGTCGGCCCCGCGGCCGAGGATCTCCGCCTCGGCCCGCTGATCTCGGAACGCCAGAAGGAGATCGTCGAGGGGTTTCTCGCCAGGGGCGCCGATCTGACCGTGGCGGCGCAGGGGCAGATCGTGGACCACGCGCCCAGGACCGGGGCCTATGTCCGCCCCACCCTGTTCGCCGACGTGCCGCCGGACCACGTGCTGGCGCGAAACGAGATCTTCGGACCGGTGCAGGTGCTGATCCCGTTCGATACCGAGGACGAGGCCGTGGCAATCGCCAACGGCACCGACTATGGTCTGGTCGCCAGCCTCTGGACCCGCGACGGCGCGCGGCAGATGCGCCTGGCGAAACGTCTGCGCGCGGGACAGGTCTTCATCAACAACTACGGCGCCGGCGGCGGGGTGGAACTGCCTTTCGGCGGCGTCGGCAAATCCGGTCACGGGCGGGAAAAGGGGTTCGAGGCGCTATACGGCTTTTCGCAGCTTAAGACGGTCGCCGCCCATCACGGCTAGGGGCGGCGTCAGACCTCGACCTTGATCGCCGCCTGTTTGCCGACGTGAAAGACCCGCTTGTAGCGTTCGATCTCGTCCTCGGGTCCCATCGCCTTTTCCGGATTGTCCGACAGTTTGACGGTCGGCTTGCCATTGGCCGCGGCCGCCTTGCAGACCAGCGAGAACGGGGCCAGCCGGTCGTCGGGGACCAGCCCGCGGAAATCGTTGGTCAGCAGCGTGCCCCAGCCGAACGAGACCTTGGCCCGCCCCGAGAACCGTGCGTGCAATTCGACGATCTTGTCCACGTCCAGCGCGTCGGAAAAGATGATCCGTTTCTGCATCGGGTCTTCGCCGCGCGATTTCCACCAGCCGATCGCGATCTCGGCCCCCTCGGCGGGGTCGCCGCTGTCGACCCGGACGCCGGTCCACCCGGCCAGCCAGTCGGGCGCGTGCGCCAGGAACCCCTTGGTGCCGTAGGTGTCGGGCAGGATGATGCGCAGGTTGCCCTCATGCTCCTCGTGCCAGTCGCTCAGCACGTCGTAGGGGGCCTTGGCCAGTTCCTCGTCGGTTTCGGCCAGCGCGCAATAGACCATCGGCAGTTCATGGGCGTTGGTGCCGATCGCCTCGACCTCGCGCCGCATCGCGATCAGGCAGTTCGAGGTGCCGGTGAAGGCGCTGCCAAGCCCTTCGATCATCGCCTGCACGCACCAATCCTGCCACAGAAAGGAATGCCGCCGCCGGGTTCCGAAATCGGCGATGCTGAGCCCGTCGATCTCGCGCAGCTTCTCGATCTTCTCCCAGACGCGGGTCATGGCGCGGGCATAGAGCACCTGCAGCTCGAACCGCCGCATCTGGTCCAGCACCGCGCGCGAGCGCAGCTCCATCAGAACCGCCAGCGCCGGGATTTCCCACAGCATGACCTCGTGCCACTTGCCCTCGAAGGTCAGCTCGTACTGGTCGCCCTTGCGTTCAAGATGGTAGGGCGGCAGGCGCAGGTTCTCGAACCACTCCATGAAATCCGGGCGGAACATCTGGCGCTTGCCGTAGAACGTGTTGCCGCGCAGCCAGGTGCTTTCGCCGCGGCTGAGGCCGAGCGAGCGGATGTGGTCCAGCTGTTCGCGCAACTCGCCTTCATCGACCAACTCGGCCAGGGGAATGTGATTCGAGCGGTTGATCAGAGAGAAAACCACGTCCGTTTGCGGCTTATTTCGAAACACTGACTGGCACATGAGGAGTTTGTAGAAGTCCGTATCAATCAGGGATCGGACGATGGGGTCGATCTTCCACTTGTGATTGTAGACGCGTGTCGCGATGTCGACCATTTCAAACTCCCGCAATTTCCACTGTTAGACCAATCACCGGAATGCTTGGCAAGAGCATCCGAATTGAAGACAATGGCTAGGTCAGGTCACATTCCGGGCTTAATTGTTGCGCCTGTTTTCCGGATACTGGCGATGGAAATACCAGTGCTGAGTGGTTCGTATGGGTTTAAGGTACGATTTTGACATTCTTACGATTATGTCCGACGACCTTTTTGAGAATGAAAAACTTTTGGAGCTGCTCCGTCAAAGCGGCATCAAGCAGGGCGGCAAGAAGAATAAGGTCGCCTTGTTCCGGGACGTCAGGACCGCCGACGCCCTGCGCGCCGCGTCGCCCGCCATACGGCGGCTGTTCCTGAATTCCGGCTTCGGCCTGAACACCTATGACAGCGGCGTGCCGGCGGGGTATTACCCGGCCGAGGACGAAGAGGCGCGCAACCAGATCCTGCGGCAACTGGTTGGCGACATGAAGAACACCCGGCTCAGGGGCGAATATTGCGGAGACTTTGAGCTTGCGGGGTTCCTGGACCACATCCTGACCGCCAAGCCGCTGATCACCCCCGCAAGCATGCAGGTCGTCGAAGGCAAAACCGACCAGGCGCCCTCGGCCCGCCGGAAGGCCCTGTTTCGGGTCGGAATCGGCGTGGGCCTGGCCGCGATCGCGTTCGCGCTGATCAAGTGTCTTGCGGACACGTTCTCCGACTGAACGCCTTCGTCGTCACACAAGCTTCACGCCCGCATCCCGCATGGCCCGTTCGGCGGCGGCAAGCGACCCGTCCAGGTCGATCGCCCGGCACGCCTCCATCCTGACCGAAACGCCGAAGCCCAGCCGCGCCGCATCCACCGCCGAGAAATGAACGCAGAAATCGGTGGCCAGCCCGGCAAGGGTCAGCCGGTCGATGCTGCGCGTGCGCAGGTACCCTTCCAGACCCGTCGGCGTGGTCCGGTCATTCTCGAAAAAGGCCGAATAGCTGTCGATCGCTGCGCGGAACCCCTTGCGCAGGATCAGGTCCGCATCGGTCCGCAGATCGCTGTGAAAGGCCGCGCCTCCGGTTCCCTGCACGCAGTGGTCCGGCCACAGCACCTGCGGGCCGTAAGGCATTTCGATCAGGTCATACGGCGCTTTGCCCGCATGGCTGCTGGCGAACGAGGAATGACCTGGCGGGTGCCAGTCCTGGGTCAGGATCACCGCGTCGAAATCCTCCATCATCGCGTTGATCGGCGCGACCACCTCGTCGCCGCCGGGCACGGCCAGCGCGCCGCCGGGGCAGAAATCGTTCTGGACGTCGATCACGAGCAGGGCATGGGTCATGGCGGTCTCCTTGCGCTGCCCTATCGGTAGGACGCGCGCGGGCGCAGGTCAATCCGGGCTCTTGCCCCCCGGACCCCGGGGCATTAGATCGCGGCCATGTACACGATTGCCGCGCTCTACCACTTCACCCGCTTCGACGACCCCGCCGCGCTCAAACCCGCGCTACTGGAATTGTGCCAAACGCAAGCCGTCAAGGGCACGCTGCTTCTGGCGCAGGAGGGGATCAACGGCACCATCGCCGGCCCCCGCGCCGGCATCGACGCGATACTGGCACATGTCCGCGCGCTGCCGGGCTGCGCCGATCTGGACTGGAAAGAGGCCAGCGCCGAGCAGCCGCCCTTTGGCAAGATGAAGGTGCGGCTGAAGAAAGAGATCGTGACCATGGGCCAGCCGGACATCGATCCGCGCGCCCGCGTCGGCCATTATATCGAGCCCCGGGACTGGAACGACCTGATCCGCGCCGACGACGTGGCGGTGATCGACACCCGCAACGACTACGAGGTCGCCATCGGCACCTTCGAGGGCGCAATCGACCCTGATACGGAAAGTTTCCGCGATTTCCCGGCCTGGTGGGAACGGAACAAGGACCGCTTCCACAACAAGCGGATCGCCATGTTCTGCACCGGCGGCATCCGCTGCGAGAAATCGACCAACTTCCTGCTGGGGCAGGGGGTCGAAGAGGTCTACCACCTCAAGGGCGGCATCCTGCGCTACCTCGAGGAGGTCCCGGCCGAGGACAGCGCCTGGCAGGGCGAGTGCTTTGTCTTCGACAACCGGGTATCGGTCGGTCACGGGCTGGTCGAAGGTCCGCACGAGCTGTGCCACGGGTGCCGCCGCCCGATCCTGCCCCAGGACAAGACCCGCCCGGAATATGAACAGGGCGTGTCCTGCCACCGCTGCATCGCCGAGACCTCGGAGGCGGACAAGATGCGGTTCCGCGAACGGCAGAAACAGATCGCCCTGGCCCGGGCGCGCGGCGAAAGGCACATGGGCATTCTCTGAACCGCGCCGCCTCATTTCAGGTTGCGGATGGGCGGTCGGCAGCGGATGATCCGGAAAACCGAACCCATGCGGAGCCCTCATGTCGCGAAACCCGAGCACGTCGGATGAATGGAGGACGACCCTGATTGCCGCTCTCGGGCTGGTCGTCGTCAGCGTTCTTGCCTATTACCTGCTGTCGCGTCTGACCGATGCCGCGGCCGGGGTGACGGTCGGAACGATCTCGACGGCGGGGCTTGCCATCTGGCTGTTCTCGCAGACCTGGTACCACATGACCATGGTTCACTCGGCGCGGCGGCAACTGCTGCTGATGGGCATTTCCTTCGTTCAGGTCGTGCCCTTCCTGTTCGCCGCCGTCTACGGGGCATTCGGGTATTACGATCTCTGCGTGCTCGGCGCCAGGTCGCCCGCGGACGCGCTGTATTTCTCGTATGTGACCTTCACGACCCTGGGCTTCGGGGATCTGCTGCCGGTCGGAATGTGCAGGTTCATCGCCGTGGCCGAGGCGATCACGGGCTACGTCCTGCTGGGCCTGCTGGTCGCCGCGGCGGTCGGGGTCTATGGCCGCGACAGGGACCGGGACGAACAGGCCGCGCCGCCGGAACGGATCTGACCCGGGCATCGCGCGGCGGTTGGCGCGATCCTGCTGGAACGGCCCGAAAACCGGCGGATAATCCTCCGTTCCCGACATCGGGCGTCGGGAACAGAGCATAACTGAACCGCGCACTGTGGCTCACTCCGGCAAAATCGACGCACCGGGATTCCGCGCCGCGTCACGAAATCAGGAGTGAATGCCCATGAAAACCCACGCCCAGGCCGTCGTGATCGGAGGTGGCCTTGTCGGTTGCTCCATCCTCTATCACCTCGCCAAGCTCGGCTGGACCGACGTGATCCTGCTCGAGCGGGACGAGTTGACCAGCGGATCGACCTGGCATGCGGCGGCGAACATTCACGGCCTGCACGACAACAACAACATCACCCGCATCCAGCACTACACGATGAACCTCTACAAGGAGCTGGAAAAGGAAACAGGCCAAGGCTGCGGCGTGTTCCAGCCGGGTTCGCTCTATCTGGCGCAGACCGAGAACCGCGAGCACCAGCTGCGCCTGCAGGAGGCCAAGGCGAAATTCTACGGGCTGAACTTCTACGAGATCGGCCGCGAACAGGCGATGGAACTGCACCCGCTGGCGCAGTTCGACGACATCCGCTGCATCATGTACGAACCCGAGGGCGGCAACGTGGACCCGTCGGGCGTGACCATGGCCTATGCCGCCGGCGCGCGGAAGATGGGGGCGACCGTGGAACGGTTCTGCCCGGTGATCGGCACCGAGCAGCAGCCCGACGGCTCGTGGATCGTGCGCACCGCCAAGGGCGACATCCGCACGCAGTGGGTGGTCAACGCCGGCGGGCTGTGGGGGCGCGAGGTGGCGGCGCTGGCGGGGATCGAACTGCCGCTGCAGCCCACCGAGCACCAGTATTTCGTGACCGAGTCGATCGACGAGGTCGCAAAGCTGGGCCGCCGCCTGCCGTCGATCGCGGACCGCGACGGCGAATACTATTTCCGGCAGGAGGGCAACGGCCTGCTGATCGGCGCCTATGAGAAGGACATGAAATTCTGGGCGGAAAACGGCACGCCGCTGGATTTCGCCCATGACCTGTTCCCCGACGACCTGGACCGGATCATGGAGAACGTGATCCGCGCCACCGAGCGGGTGCCGGTCGCGGCCACCGCGGGCGTCAAGCGCGTCATCAACGGCCCGATGATCTGGTCCCCGGATTCGAACGCCATCTGGGGGCCGGTGCCGGAACTGAGGAACTATTTCTGCTGCACCGGCATCATCCCCGGCTTCTCGCAATCGGGCGGGTTGGGCCTCTTGGCGGCGCAATGGATGATCGAGGGCGAGCCGCAATACGACATGTTCGCCTGGGATCTGGCCCGTTTCGGCGACTGGGCCGACAAGAAATTCACCAAGGCCCGGGTCGAGGACGCCTATACCCACCGCTTCGCCATCCATTTCCCGAACGAGGAACGCTCGGCCGGCCGGCCGGCGCGGGTGCGCCCCGCCTACCAGATGCAGAAGGACATGGGCTGCGTCTTCGGCCTGAACTGCGGCTGGGAACATCCTCTCTGGTTCGCGGACCGGCCCGGCGCGGTGGAAACCAACGGCTACACGCGCCAGAACTGGTGGGAGCCGGTCGGCCGCGAGGTCCGGATGCTGCGCGAGAGCGTGGGCGTGATCGACATCTCGAACTTCGCCAATTACGTCATCAAGGGGTCGGGTGCGCATGACTGGCTGGACCGGCTGGTCGCCAACCGGGTGCCGACCGAGGTGGGCCGGTCCTGCCTGACGCCGCTGATCTCGGTGCGGGGCGGCGTTGCGGGCGACTTCACCATCACCAAGGTGGCTGAGGACGAGTACATGATGATCGGCTCGGGCATGGCCGAGCGCTATCACCAGCGGTTCTTCAACATGGTGGAGCTGCCCGAGGGGACCACCCTGGAAGTGGCCACCAACCGCATCGCGGGCTTCAACGTGGCCGGGCCCAAGGCGCGTTCCGTCCTGCAGCGGCTGACCAACGCGGATCTGTCCAACGACGCCTTCCGATTCATGCGCTCGAAGACGATCGAAGTGGCGGGCGTCACCTGCCTTGCCATCCGGGTCAGTTTCACCGGCGATCTCGGCTGGGAGCTGCATTGCGCCGAAGAAGACCAGATCAGGCTCTATGCCGCGCTTCTCGAGGCGGCGCGCAAGTTCGACGGCGGCCCCGTGGGCGGCCGCGCGCTGGGCTCGCTGCGGATCGAAAAGGGCTATGGATCCTGGGGCCGGGAATATTCCCAGGAATACTGGCCGCAAGAGGTGGGGCTGGCGGGCCTGATCAAGCTCGACAAGGATTTCCTGCACAAGGACGCCTATCTTGCGGTCAAGGACAACGCCCCGCGCGAGGTGCTGTCGATCTTCGAGGTCGAGGTGGCGCATGACGCCGACGCCACCGGCGGCGAGCCGGTTTTCACCCCGGACGGCAAGTCGGTGGGGCGGGTGACCTCCGGCGCCTTCGGTTATTCCGTCGGCAAGTCGCTGGCCATCGGTTACGCCAACCCGAACGTGGCGAGGCCGGGCGACGCGGTCGAGATCTACATCCTCGGCAAGCCGCACAAGGCGGTGCTGCTGGCGGAACCGCCGTTCGATCCGGCCGGGGAACGTCTGAGAGGCTGAAAGGGCAAGGCAAGGGAGGAACCGTCATGTCCGAAACATTCAACCGCGTCGCAGATTTCGCCCTGAACCGCGCGCCGGGCGACATGCCCGACAGCGCCCGCGAGGCGGCGGCGCTGATGGCGCTGGACACGATGGGCATCCTGATCGCCGCAGGCCCGATGGAGGCCGGGGTGATCGCCCGCGACACCGCCGCGCTGCTCTATGCCAGTTCCGACCCGGCCTATTCGGCGCGGATGCTGTTCGACGGACGGCCGGTCAGCATGGCGGGCGCGGCCTATGCCGCCGCCACGCAGACCGACAACCTGGATGGGCATGACGGCTACAACCCGACCAAGGGTCATATCGGCGTGGTGGTGATCCCGGCGCTGGCGGCGCTGGCCGAGCATCTTCCCGGCCTGACCGGCCCCGAGGCGCTGGCGGCGGTGATCACCGGCTACGAGGTCGCCGGCCGCGCCGGGCTCGCGCTGCACGCCACGGTCAGCGACTATCACACCTCGGGCGCGTGGAACGCGCTGGGCGTCGTCGCGATGGCCTCGCGCCTGCGCGGGCACACGCGCGAACAGATGCGGCAGGCGATGGGCATCGCCGAATATCACGGCCCCCGCAGCCAGATGATGCGCGAGATCGCCAATCCCACCATGCTGCATGACGGCTCGGGCTGGGGGGCGCTGGTCGGCATGTCGGCGGCGGTTCTGGCCGAACGCGGCTTCACCGGCGCGCCCGCCATCACCATCGAGGAAGACCGGGCCGCGCCTTTTTGGCAGGACCTGGGAACCTTCTGGCAGATGGAGCATCAATACGTGAAGCCCTATCCGATCTGCCGCTGGGCCCATGCCGCCATCGACGGCACCCGCGCGCTGATGCTGGAGCACGGCCTGGGCCATGATCAGATCGCCCGCGTTCACATCAACAGCTTCCACCAGGCAGCCTGCCTGTTCGCGGGCATACCGGACACCACCTCGCAGGCGCAGTATTCGCTGCCTTTCGCGGTGGCGGTGCAGGCCGTTCACGGGCGGATCGGGGTCGAGCACATCTCGGGCGCCGGGCTCAAGGACCCGGTCGTCGCCCGCTTCATGGAGCGGATCTCGGTGAGTGAAACCGCCAGACACAGCGAGCGGTTCCCGGGTGGGCGCTGGGCGGACGTGCAGATCACCACGACCGACGGCCGCGTTCTCGACTCCGGCGACACCCATGCCCGCGGCGGCCCCGAAGCGCCGATGAGCCGGGACGAGGTGATCGGCAAGTACATGGACTTTGCCGCCCCGGCCATCGGCGCGGCCCGCGCGGCGGCGATCCGCGATGCGATGCTGGGCCTGACCGATCCGGGCAGCCGGTTCTCGGACCTGGCGGGTCTGCTCTACGACTCGCCGGTCTCGTTCCGGGCGGTCGAAGCCAGCGGATAGTCGGCAAGGCAGTCGTGCCGCGCGCCCTCGGGATGCAGGGTCGAGCCGTACAGCGCGAAACGGTCGACCGGCATGTCCTCGTAGCGGAAGCCGGCGACATCCTCGCGCAGGCGCCGCAGCCGGGTTCCGGGTTTCAGCCGGATGATGGTGACATGCGGGCGGAACCGGCGGCGCGGCAGGCTGATCCCGGCGCGGCTGACGGCCCGGCCGATGCTGCCATGCAGCGCGGTCAGGGCCGGCGTATCCGACACCACCAGATGAACCGCGCGGCCGTACTGGCCCAGCCCGGCAAGGGACAGGGCGAAGGGCGCGCAGCGGATCTGCTGCAGCTCCTCGTGCAGGGCTTCGAGGGTTTCCTCGCTCTGGTCGTCCAGAAAGGCCAGCGTCAGGTGCAGGTTGTCGCGCGGCAGGGGGCGGCCGACGGCAAGGCGCCGCTGCAGCGCGGCCAATGCCTTGGCGGTGTCGTCGGCGACGGGAATCGCGATGAAGCTGCGCATGTCTCCGGTTATAGACGATCGAACAGGCGGCCGGGCAAGCGATCGTGGCGCGGCAGGTTCAGCGCCCGCATCAGGCAGAACATCATCGCCTGGTTCGAGGTCACGACCGGCTTGCCCAGCGCCGCTTCGATCCGCCCGACCGCTTCGACCGAGCGCATGTCGGTGCAGCTCAGCACGATGGCCTGCGCGGTCGGGTGATCCGCCCGGCAGGCGAGGTCGAACACCTCGTCCGGCGTCAGTTCGCCCTGGCCGTAATTGCCCAGTTCGCGGCCGATATCGGCGCGGGCCACGGTCTCGACGACGTTCCGGGCCAGAAACTCCACCGCCTGATCGTTGATCTCGCCGACATAGGGCGACGAGAACCCCACCCTGGTCGCTTCCAGGGCGTGGATCGCGGCCACCAGCGACCCGGCGGCGGTCAGCGACAGCGCACCCGACCCGGCCTTGATCCGCGCGGCCAGATCGGCGTCGAAGGCGGGTCCGTGCGTCAGCGTGGCCGAGGTGCAGCCGTACAGAACGGCCGCCGGCCGCACGCCCGCGATCATGCGCAGGTCATGGCCGATGTCCGCGGCGCCCAGCCCCGCCATCTGCTCGGCCCCGGGGATCTCGTCCACGTCATAGCCGCCGAGGCGCTGGAAATGCAGCGTGGTGCCGGGCGGGCGCATCAGTTCAAGGTCGGGTTCCAGGTTGGTGTTGGTAAAGGGCACCAGAACGCCGATCCTGGCGAGGGTTCGGGGCGCGGTCATCGCTGCACTCCTTTCAGAACGTCATGGGCGCGGTCCATGATCTGCCCGGCGCAGATCGTGGCACGCAGGCAATCGGGCAGGCCGTAGCCGCCCATGCCGCGCATCAGCAGGTGCTCGGCCCGCAATGCCGCATCGGCGCGGCGCGCGACCTCGGCCGAGGCAAAGCGCAGCAGCACGAAATTGGTGTGCGCGGCCGGCACCTCCAGCCCGAGAACACGCATTTGCGCAGCGAACCGGTCGCGGATCTCGGCGGTTCGGGCGACGGTGCCGCGCATGTGGTCCTGATCACGCATCGCCGCCGCGGCGGCGGCCTGCGAGGCGGCGGCGATATTGTTGGGGTTCAGCAGTTTCCGCACCTGCCCCGCGACATCCGGAGGGAAATACCCCCAACCCGCCCGCGCCCCGGCCAGGCCATAGGCCTTGGAGAATGTGCGCAGGATCACCGTGTCGCCGCGTTCGGCCAGCGCGAAGATCTCGGAGGGCGGCTCCAGCGCGTCGGAAAACTCGGCATAGGCCTGATCGACGACCAGCAGCACCGTCCCGGGCAGCGCGTTGCGCAGGCGCAGGATCTCGGAATTGGGAATCAGGGTGCCGGTCGGGTTGCCGGGGTTGCACAGGAACACGATCCGCGTGTCCGGGCGCATAGCCGACAGGATGTTGTCGACCGAAACGGTCAGCTCGGCTTCGGGGGCGGCATGGTATTCCGCCCGCGCCTGTGCGGCCGCCGTGCGGGCGAAGGCATAGCCGAATTCAGTCCCTAACACGGAAGATTCCGGGCCTGCATAGGCGTGGATCAGGCAGCCGATCAGCTCCATCGACCCGGCGCCGCACAGGATGCGCGCCGGATCGACGCGATGGACATCCGCTATGGCGGCGCGCAGGTCGCTCCAGTCCGGATCGGGGTACAAAGCCAGGTTCGCCTGCGCGGCCTGCGCCGCCGCAACCGCCGCGGGGCTTGGCGCAAAGGCGCTTTCGTTCTGCGCCAGCGAGACGGTCCGCGGGCCGCCTAGATCGGCCAGCGCATAAGGCGACATGGCGGCGATATGGGGCAGGGGCGGGATCATGGCGCGGCCCGGTACGGCCCGGCCCCGTCCTCGGTGACGAGGCCGCGTTCCAGGTCCAGCGCCAGCGCCCGCGGGTCCCGTTCCCCGGGTGGTCCGAAACCGCCGCCGCCCGGTGTCTCAAAGATCAGCCGGTCGCCGGGTTCCACCCGCAGCTCTCCCTTGCCGGGGATGTCGCCTTGCCGTCCCGCGATGCGGATCCGGCCCGGCGCGCCGGGCAGGCCGCCGGCCCGACCGAGGGCGGGAAACTTCAGCCGCTCCACCGACAGGAACACCAGGAAGGGCGCATCGTTTGCCGAGGTCATCTCGATCCGCTGCCCCAGCCCGCCGCGATACCGGCCCGCGCCCCCGGAATCGGGGCGCAGCTCTCGCCTCCAGATGGTCACAGGGGCCACGCTTTCGGTGATCTCGACCTGGCTGCCGTAGACGCCCGACGGGTAGGCTGTGGCGGACAGGCCGTCGGCATGGGGTCGCGCGCCGGTGCCGCCATTGTGCACCGGCTCGATGGCGAAGGCGCGCCCGCCCCGCGCCGCCACCTCGGGCGCGTGGCGCATCGGCAGGTCGAACATGCAGGACGCGCCCTCGGCTGGAACCTTGTCGGGCAGCGCCTGATGCAGGCAGCCCAGCACCAGGTCCGGCGTCACCTGTCCCAGCGTATGCCGCATCGCCACCGGCACCGGGCGCTGCGCGTTCAGGATGCAGCCCGGCGGGCCGTCCACGGTGAACGGCTCCAGCGACCCGGCATTGTTGGGAATGTCGGGCCCGACGATGCAGCGCAGGGCAAAGACGGTGTAGGCGGTGGCATAGTTGAGCGGCACGTTGATGCCCTTGCGCGAACAGCCCGAAGTGCCGGTGAAATCGACATGCATGCCGGTGCCGGTCACGGTCAGCGCCGCATGAAGCTCAAGCTCGGCCTCGTAGCCGTCCATCCTCAGCATGTTCCGGTAGGTGCCGGGCGGCACCTCGGCGATGGCCGCCAGCGTACCCCGGCGCGACGTGTCGATGATGTAGCGGCCCAGCTCGTCCAGATCGTCGAGACCGAACTCCTCCATCATGCCGGTCAGGCGTTTCACCCCGGCCTCGCAGCAGGCGATCAGGGCGTAGATGTCGCCCTCGTTGGCGATCGGCTCGCGCGAATTGGCGCGGACGATGTCCATCAGCAGCCCGTTCAGCTCGCCCCGATCGACCAGCTTGCAGGGCGGAATCAGCAGCCCTTCGTCATAGATGTCCGATCCCTCGGGGCCCATTCCCAGACCGCCCAGATCGACCAGATGCGAGGTGCAGGCGGTGAAGCCCACCACCTTGCCGCGGTGAAAGGCCGGCATCATCAGCAGGAAATCGTTCAGATGCCCCGAGGCCAGCCAGGGATCGTTGGTCATGTAGATGTCGCCCGGCTTCATGTCCTGTACAGGAAAGCGTTCCCGCAGGTGCATGACCGCCGCGGCCATCGTGTTGATATGGCCCGGCGTGCCGGTCACCGCCTGCGCCAGCATCCGGCCTTCGGCGTCGAAGATGCCGGCCGAGATGTCGCCGCATTCCCGCACGATCGGCGAGAAGGCGGCGCGGATCAGGGTCTGGCCCTGCTCCTCGACAACGGCCAAAAGGCGGTTCCACATCACTTGCAGGCGGGCAGGGGAAAGACTGGTCATTGCACCGCTCCCATCGCTGTGCGGGTCAGGATCAGGTTGCCGATGCCGTCGACCTCGGCGCTGAAATCCGCCGAAATCAGCGTCGTCGTCTGCGGTTCGGTGATCAGGGCCGGCCCGTCGATCCGGTCTCCGGGCGACAGGTTCTCGCGCAGGTAGAGACCGGCCTGCACCGTGCGCCCGTCCAGATCGCAGATGATCGGCCGGTGTTCCGCCGGAGTTGCGGGCCTGCCCTGCGCGGTGTCCGGCAGCCTTGGCGCCGGCAGGTCAGGCGTCGCGACGCGCACCGCCCAGTTCAGGATCTCGATCTGCATCCCCGGCACGGGGCGCGAGAACTGGCGGCGGTATTCCTCCTCGAACGCCGTTCGCAGCGGTTCGATGTCGTCCACGGTCAGCGGCCTGTCGGGCAGGCCGATTTCGATCTCGTGCCCCTGCCCGTGATAGCGCATGAAGGCGCTGCGCCGGGTCAGGGTTGCCGCGCCGCCCGACCCCTGGGCCACGACCGCCGCCGCCTCTTCGATCATGGCGGCGAACACCGCGTTCACCGCGTCCAGGTCGAGCCGGTCGAGCAGGCTGTAGCGGCTGCGGATGACCTCGAAACTCACCGGCGCGAACAGGAAGCCGACGGCCGAGCCGACGCCCGGGTTCGGCGGGATAACGATCCGGTTCACCCCGGCGGCCCGCGCCACCCGGGTCGCGTGCAAGGGGCCGTTGCCGCCAAAGGCGATCATCGTCCGCGCGCCCAGATCCTTGCCCGATTCCACCGCGTGCATCCGGCCCGCGCTGGCCATGTTCTCGTCCACGATCCGGCTGACGCCATCGGCGGCCTCGGTCCCGCATATCGCAAGCCCGCCGCCGATTGCCTTTGTTAGAGCCTTTTCCGCCGCATCGCGGGCGATGCGGATAAAACCTTCGGCGAACCGGTCGGGCTGAATGTAGCCCAGCGCGATGTCGCTGTCGGTGACCGTCGGCTCGCTCCCGCCGCGGCCAAAGGCGACCGGCCCGGGTTCCGAGCCCGCGCTTCTGGGCCCCACCGTCAGGCGCCCCAGCCGGTCCACCGCGGCGATCGATCCTCCGCCCGCGCCGATCTCGATCATCTCGATCACCGGGATCCGCACCGGCATCCCCGACCCCTTGATGAAGCGCGCCGCCCGCGCGATCTCGAACTGCCGGGCGGTCTGCGGGCGCGCCCTGTCGATCAGGCAGAGCTTGGCGGTGGTGCCGCCCATGTCGAAGGATACGACCTGTTCCAGCCCGGCCTGCGCGGCGATCCGGGCCGCCAGGATGGCGCCGCCTGCGGGACCGGATTCCACCAGCCGGACGGGGAACCGCTTGGCGCTGTCGATGGAACACATGCCGCCGCCCGCGGTCATCATCAGGATCGGGCAGGCGACGCCCGCGTCGCGAAAGCTCTGGGCGAAGCGAGTCAGGTACCCTTGCATCAGCGGCTGGATATAGGCGTTGGCAACCGTCGTGCAAAGCCGGTCGAACTCGCGCGCTTCGGGGCTGACCTCGCTGGAAATCGACAGTTTCAGCCCCGGACACCGGTCCGACAGGGCGTCGCGCAGCCGCCTTTCATGCGCCGGGTTCGCATAGGCGTGTAGCAGGCAGATCGCGACGGCCTCGGCGCGGCTGGTCTCGATCTCCGCCGCCAGCCGGTCGATGGCCGCGTCATCGAGGGGGATCAGAACCTCGCCCTCGGACGACATCCTTTCGCGGATGGTCAGGGCCCTTTCGCGCGGCACCAGCAGGTCGGGCTTTTCCAGGTTGATGTCGTATTGCGCGTATCGCCGTTCATAGGCGATTTCCAGGATGTCGCGGAAACCTTCGGTCGTGACCGTGACGACGTGCGCGCCGCGCCGCTCGATCAGGGCATTCGTCGCCAGGGTGGTGCCGTGGATGAAGCCCGCCACCTGCTCCGCCCGGCGACCCGATTGCGCCAGAACCCGCTGGACGCCCTCCATCGCGCCCTCGGCCGGATTGCCGTGGGTCGTGAGCGTCTTGGTCGAGGCCAGAATGTTCGCGGTTCCCTCCACCAGAACCGTATCGGTGAATGTGCCGCCGATATCGACGGCCAGGCGCAGCGCAGGTGTTGGTGTCATGTGAGGTTCCGAAGGTTGCGTTTTGGGAAGGCAGCGGGTCAGTCACCCGCTTGCAACGCAACCAGATCGGCGCCGGTCGCCCGGCGGAGCAGCGATTTCGGAACGATCCCTCTCATGGCGCAAGCGTCGCACCGCGCCGGGCCGCCATCTGTCCCGGGGGCGACATTTCGGCACGAAACCGACGCGTTGATCCCGCCGCAGACGCGGTTTTCCGCATCCGGCGGCGTCATGACCCGTCAGCCGGCGGCGTTTCCTGCGCCAAGGCCCCCAGCAGTTCGGCGATGGTTTCGCGTACCCGGCCGCTGTCGGCCAGCAGGTTCCCGGCATCCGCCAGGGGCGTCGCCGGGCTGCGCTCGGGCTCCGCCGCCAGGTCGCGGCTGAGGCGTGAAACCGTGCCGTATCGGCCACTCGCGATTTCGGCTGCCTCCTCCCACGCCTCCGCCAGCCACAGATGCCGCGCGGCCGCCTCCGGCTCGCCCGCCTCGAGCAGCAATTCCGCCGCCGCCCGATGCTCGCCGGTCGCGGATGTGGCCTCGGCGCGCAGGCGAAGCGCCTCGGCGCCGTCCTCGGCTTCGAGTTCGAGCAGCGCCAGATGCGGCCGCCCCGCCGCCAGCGCCGCCCGGGCGCGGGCCAGCATTGCCGCCTGCCGCGGGTATCGGCCGCTGGAGCGATCGACAAGGGACAACGCGGATGACGGAAACCCGAGCGCGATCATCCGTTCGGAGATTGTGACCGCGGTTTTCGGGGACAGCGCCGCCACCTGTTCCGCATCGAACCCCGTGGCATGGCTCAGGAAGGTGACGTCGTCGGCCCGTTCCGCCAGCAGCATCGCCACGCGGTCCTGGGTTTTCGCCCATTCTCCATCGGGCTCGCCCGCTTTGTGGCGCGCCAGCAAGTCCCGCGCCCGGTCGAACTCCAGGTTCAGCGCCAGCGCCAGCGCATGAGCCAGCGCCAGCATCGGGCCGATTTCCGAGCGGCGGTATTCCAGGGCGAAACCAGCAGCCAGTTCCATCTCGGCCTCGGTCATCGTGCCGCGTTCGGACCAGCGCCGGCCGATCAGCCGGGCCAGGGCAAGGGGCGCCTTGGCCGAGGCGTCCTGCGACGTCACCACCTCCGTCAGCCGGTTTTCGTCCGCTTCGGCGTCGTCTGCCGCCGCGGCCAGGCCCGCCTCGGCCAGGGCAACGTCGGCGCGCGTTTCGAACCCGCTGCGCGCGACCGAGCGCAGGATCCGACGCGCCGCTTCAAGGTGGCCGGCCTCGGTCATCCGTTCCGACAAGGTCGGACCGAAATGCCCCCTCAGATGATCGGGCAGCCGGGCGAAGGCTTGTTCGATGGGACCGGTTTCGGCAACGCCGTCCAGCCTGGCTTCCGCCAGCACGGCCCAGAGCGCGGCATCGCCGTCGCAGGTCTGCATGCCGGCAAAGGCCGTTCCGTCCTGTCGGCCCTCGCCTTCCATCGCCGCCGCGATCGCCTTGACCACAGGCGCTTCGCCGGGCGGCGGATCGATGAAGGCCAGAACCTGCATCGCTTCGGCGCCAAAACCGAAATAGGCATAGGTTTTGGCCAGTTTCAGAGCCTGATTCCGGTCGAGGCGGTCGAATTCCAGGAACATGCCCCGCCGCGCGGTTGCAACCTGTTCGGCAAAAGGGGCGCCGTCGGACCAGGCCGCGAAACCCAGCGCCGCGTCCGTGATGCAGGGCGGCGGCCCCTGCAGGGGCGTGTTCGCGGCACCCGCATCGAGGGCCCGGTCAAGAACGGTTCCCACGGCGATGTCCACCACGATCATGGTGCGGTCATGCAGGAACCCGGTCGCGGCGCAGTCGCAGGAAAACGCCATCTCCAGCGCGGCGCCGGGGCTTTCCTGCCGCAGAGACCCCAGGCGGCCGCGCGACAGACGGTCATGCACGCCATCGGTGACGAAAACCGTGTTCTCCAGCCCGACGGCCAGCCGTGCGCCACGCGGGCGGGGCGTCAATTGCCATTCCGTCCCGGCCGGAACCCGGAACACCAGCCGGGTGAAACCGGCATGTTCGCCCGACCGCACCCGGATCTCCTGCGCGGTTGCCGGACCGGCCAGCAGAAGCAGAACGGATGCCGCCAGCCTGCCGATCATGCCGCCGCCTGCCTGAGTTCCTTGAGGGCGCTTTCCAGTTCCGTGAATCCGGGGCGGTTGTGCGCAGGCGTGTTCTGCCGGCCGACCTCGATGCACATGGCGGCGTTGTGGTTGTGCAGGTTGGCGACCAGAACCTCCTTGATGAGCTGGTAGAAATGGTCGTCCTCCTCGACCACGGCCTTCAGCTTGCCGGCGAAGGGTCCGACCAGGCCATAGGCGAGAAACACGCCGAGAAACGTTCCGACCAGCGCCCCGCCGATGAGTTTTCCTAGGATTTCAGGCGGCTGATCGATCGACCCCATGGTCTTGATCACGCCCAGCACGGCGGCGACGATCCCCAGCGCCGGCAGCCCGTCGGCTGCCGTCTGGAGCGCGTGACTCGAATGCATCGCCCGCCGGAAATGCGCTTCCATCCGTTTTTCCAGCACCACCTCGACCTGGTGCGGATCGTCGTAATTCATCGCGGCGGCGCGCATGGTGTCGCAGATCAGTTCGACCGCCTCGCGGTCGGCCTGGATCCGCGGGTAGCGCGAGAAAAGCGGCGAATTCGCCGGATCCTCGATATGTGGTTCGACCTCGACCGGGTTGGCGCGGGCGATGCGGATCAGCGAGAACAGCAGGCACAACAGGTCCCGGTAGTCCTCGGGTTTCCATTTCGGCCCCTTGAAGACCTTGCCGATATCCTTGAGCGTATGCTTGACGCTGCCCATGTCGTTGCTGATCAGAAACGCGCCCAGCGCCGCGCCGCCGATCATCATCAACTCGAAAGGCAGCGAATTCAGGATGATCGCCATCTTGCCGCCTGCCGCCAGATAGCCGCCGAAGACCATTGCGAAAATGACGACGATTCCGATGATCCCGATCATGTCCGTTCTCCGGCAAAGCTGACTGCTGGCATCGCCAAGACCCTACTCTTTTGGCGCCGAAGCGTTGCGGCCGGCCAGCACAACGCTGATCGTATAGGCCGCCTGCGGGCTCAGCCCGGCCATGACGCCCGCCGCCGCTTCGGGCGGCATGCGGGCCAGGAACCCGGCGGCGAAACTGGGATCCATTTCCTCGAACAGGGCCGCGGCCTCTTTCGGCTTCATGGTCTCGTAGACATCCGTCAGGCGCGCGAGGTCGTTCTCGGCCGCGACATCGGCCAGGGCCAACGTGGACCTCAGCGCCTCTTCCGCCGCCACCAGCGCCGACAGCCGGCCTTCGATGGCCCGGTCGGCGATCTGAAGCGCCTTCATACGTTCCTCCAGGTCCGTCTCCTGGCGTTTGACGGCGACTTCGCGCCGCAAAAGGTCCTGCAGCAAACGGTTCAGATCCGCGTTCTGCGACGCGGGGGGCGCGCTTGCGCCGGCGCCCTCATCCGTGCCGGGTTCCGACGCGTCGCGGGCAAAGGCGGGTCCGGCCTGCACCCCGACACGGATGAGGGCCGAACCGATCATGAGCGCGGCGATCACAAGCAGCGCCCCGCCGCGCGTCCGCGGCGACGGGTCGGATTTGCCGGAAACTTCCATCACCCTGCCTCGCCCTGTCCGTGGTCGTGCCGGAAGAACAGCGGGCCGCCGGCGGTTGCCGTTTCCTGATCCTCCGGGGGTTGCCCGGGCGCTTCCTGCGGGCCGTTCGGCAGCACGTCGTGCATCGAGGCCATGATCAGCTCCAGCCGGTGGGCGACGGTTTCGGCGCGTCCGGTCAGGCTTTCCAGGGCCGAGGTCGACTGGTCGGAAACCTGCCGCGCCGTGGCCAGCGACTTGTCGAGCTCGTCCACCTGCGACGACAGCACCGCCACCGCCCCGCCAACCCCCTTTTCCAGATCGGTGAACCGCCTCAGCCGCCGCGCCAGCACGAAACAGTAAAGCCCCGCCCCCGAAGCGCCCGCGACCAGAAGAATATCCGCGATGAGTTCCAAGCCCGTCTCCTAGTTCAGCACGAATTCCATCACCAGAACGTCGCGGACCCTGCCTTCGCCCAGAACGATGCCGATCCGGCGCAGCATGTGCCCGCGCAGCCGGGTCAGGGCGAGCGGGTCCCGCAGATCGGCCGGTTCGATCGCTCTGAGATAGCCGTTCAGCACGTCCATGATCCGGGGGCGCATCCTTTCCACCTCCGCCGCATGGTGTTCGTCGACTTCGAGCTGGGCATGAAATCTCAGGTGCCGGTCCTCGCCGCCCGAGTTCACGGTGACGATGATGGGCGCCAGGTCCACGAAAGCCACGGCGGGAAGGGTCGCGCCCGGCGGCGCATCGGGCGACGCGGCCCGGTCGCCGAAGGGAATCATGCCCGAGGTCGCCAGGACATAGCCGCCCGCCGCCCCGGCCAGCGCCAGCACCAGCCCCACGATCAGTCCCGCCTTGCCGGATTTGCTTCCGGGTTCGTCCGCCTGGGCGGTCGCGTCGGTCATGTCACCCTCCTTGTCTGTTCGGCCGATTCATAACCCCGCAGGAGCTAACCGATTGTTAAGCGCCATCGTTCAAACAGGGGGCAGGCCGCGCAGAATGCCGGCGGGACGGAGGTGCAGGTGCAGCAGATCAGGACTGTCTGGGCGGGTTTGGACAGGCGCAAGCGGATCACGGCGGCAGGCACTGCGCTGGCGGTGTTCCTGGGCATCCTGGCGATGTCGCGCCTGGCGACGGCGCCTTCGATGACGCTGCTCTATGCCGGGCTGGAAAACGGCGCGGCCGGCGACATCGTGAGCGCGCTGGACCAGCGCGGCGTGCCCTACGAGGTGCGCGGCGGCTCGATCTACGTGCCGGGGGCCAAACGGGACGAGTTGCGCATGACCCTGGCGAGCGAGGGCCTGCCGGCGAACGGCACGAAAGGGTACGAACTTCTCGATTCGCTCAGCGGATTCGGCACCACGTCGCAGATGTTCGACGCCGCCTATTGGCGCGCCAAGGAAGGGGAACTTGCGCGCACGATCGTCGGCAGCCCGCATGTCAGCCAGGCGCGGGTGCATATCGCGAACGGCACCGCCCATGCGTTCCAGCGCGCCGGGACCCCGACCGCCTCGGTCTATGTCGTGCCGGCGGGCGGGCAGATCACGCCGGCGCAGGCCAACGCGATCCGCTACCTGGTCGCCTCGGCGGTCAGCGGCCTGAAACCGGACAACGTCACGGTGATCGATTCGAACGGCGCCGTCATCGGCGCCCAGGATCCGGCGGCGGGCGGCACCGACGACCAGGCGCAGCGGATCCGGGAGCGGGTTCTGCGCCTGGTGGAGGCGCGGGTAGGGCCCGGCAACGCGGTGGTCGAGGTCAGCGTCGATACGGTCACCGAAACCGAATCGATCCGCGAGCGGCGCATCGACCCCGACACCCGCGTCGCCATCAGCACGGATGTCGAGGAGCGGTCGGACAGTTCCCGCAACCAATCCTCCGAAGTCACCGTGGCGTCAAACCTTCCGGACGGCGACGCGGCAGGCGGCGACCAGTCCAATTCCACCGCCAGCCAGACCCGTGAACGCGTGAACTACGAGGTCTCGGAAACCGAGCTTGAGGTGCACCGGGCGCCGGGGGCGATCCGGCGCCTGACCGTCGCGGTGCTGGTAAATGGCATCCGGAAACCAAATGAGGCCGGGGCGGATGTGTTCGAGCCCCTGCCGCAGGCGGAACTCGACGCGCTGGGCGAACTGGTGGCCTCGGCGGTCGGTTTCGACGCCGAGCGCGGGGATGTCATCACCCTGAAGTCGCTCAAACTGCCGGCACACCAGCCGCAGGGCACCCTGGCGGCGGCGTCGATCTGGCACAAGCTGCCCCTCGACATGATGTCGCTCATCCAGATGGCGACGCTGGCAATTGTGACTCTGTTTCTGGGGATTTTCGTGATTCGGCCGATCCTGACCAATCCGGGGGCCGCGCGCGCCCTGCCGCCGCCCGCGGGACGCAAAGGCGCCGAGGCGCGGGCCGGATCCCCGGTCCTGATCGGGGAGATCGCGCCGGAAGACGCGCAGGGTCAAGTGGCGGCGTCCGACGGGCCGGGGCGGACCGCCGGGCAACGCGCGCTGCCGGCCCTTGCGGCGACCGGGTCCGGCAATGCCGTGGACAGGCTGCGGGCGATGATCGGCGACAGGCAGGAAGAGACCGTCGAGATCCTGCGCAGCTGGCTGGAAGAGAGCGAGGAGAAGGCCCGATGACAATCGCGCATCTCCTTGAGCGGTTCGACGCCGACCCGCCCGCAGGCGGCACGATGCACCTGATGCGCGAGGACGCCCTTGAGGAGGAGCGGCTGGCCGCGTTCGAAAAGGGATATGCCGCCGGGTGGGAGGACGCCCTGAGCGCGCAGGAAGAAAACCGGGGCCAGTTCGTGGCGGCCCTTTCCAGGAACCTCGCGGATCTCTCCTTCACCTATCACGAGGCTCTGGCCCGGATGACGCTGTCGCTTGAGCCGATGTTCCAAAGCCTCGTCCGGACGGTGCTGCCGCAAACGATGGCGCAGGGCTTCGGCCGGCATGTCGTCGAACAGCTGCAGGCCATGGCCGAGGACCAGATGGCCCAGCCCATCGAACTGGCCGTGCCGCCGGGGGCGAGCGCGGAACTCGGGCCGCTGCTGGAGCGGGAGTTTCCGGCGCCGCTGCGGCTGGCGGAGGACCGGGCGCTGCTGCCAGGCCAGGCCCGCCTGCGGGTGGGCGCCGCCGAGCGCGAGCTGGACTGCAGGGCTTTGCTGGCCTCGATCGAACAGGCGATGGAGGCGTTCATCTATCAGGCAAGACAGGGATCGTCGCATGAGTGAAACCGGGAAACCCAATGGCGAAAGGCCGAACCCCTTCGACGCGGTTCCGATCGAGGTCACGGTCTGCGTGGGCCGCGCCCGCCCGCTGATCCGCGACCTTTTGAGCCTGGGCGAAAATGCGGTGCTGACGCTCGACAGGCGGATCGAGGATCCGGTCGATCTCTATGTCGGGGACCAGCTGGTGGCGCGCGGGCAGCTGGAGGAGCTTGGCGGCGACCAACCCGGGCAGCTGGCCGTGCGCCTGACCGAAATCACCGATCTCAAGGGCGGCATCGGCTGATGCGCGCCTTCGCCTGGGCCCTCGCCGCGGCGCTTGCCGCCGGCCTGTTGCCGTCGGGCGCCGGCGCGCAGGAGCTTTCGCTGTCGCTGGGCGAGGGCGGATCGCTGTCGGCGCGGTCGATCCAGCTGATCCTGCTGATCACGGTCCTGAGCCTTGCGCCCGGGATCGCCATCATGATCACCTGTTTCCCGTTCCTGGTCACCGTGCTGGCGATCCTGCGGCAGGGCATCGGCCTGCAGCAGTCGCCGCCGAACATGCTGATCGTGAGCCTTGCCCTGTTCCTCACCTATTTCATCATGGAGCCGGTCTTTGCCGAGGCCTGGGCAACCGGCATCCGCCCGATGCTGGATGAAACGCTGGCGGTGGAGCCGGCGATGGACCTTGCGATGCGCCCGTTCCGCGCCTTCATGGCGGCCCGGGTCGATCCCGACACCTTTCTTGCGATGGCCGATCTGCGCCCGGATGCGGGCATCGCCGGCCTGTCGCCCGACGCCCCGCTGTCGGTGCTGGTGCCCTCGTTCATGCTGTCGGAAATCGCGCGCGCCTTCCAGATCGGCTTTCTGATCTTCCTGCCGTTCCTGATCATCGACCTCGTGGTGGCGGCGATCCTGATGTCGATGGGCATGATGATGGTGCCGCCCGCAACGGTGGCCTTGCCGTTCAAGCTGGCCTTCTTCGTCCTCGCCGACGGGTGGTCGCTGATCGCGGGCGCGCTGGTGCGCAGCTATGCCGGCTGAATTTCCGGCGGCCCGCCGGTCGCGGCGCCGAAAACCCGCCGCCGATCGCCGCCCGCACCTCGCCGCCGCCCGGCGCCCGCGCCTTGCCTTCCCCGAGGGCAGGGTGTCCTATGCCCGGGCGGGCAAGCGAGGGGATGAATCAGGATGCGGCTGGTCGCGGATCTCGGCGGCACGAACCTGCGGTTCGGCGTGGTTCCCGGGGGGCAGGTACTCCCCGACAGGGTTGCGACGTTCCGGAATGACGACTTCACCGGCTTCATGCCCGCGCTGGAACATTATTGGACCGGAATCGGTCACCCCGATGTATCCGAGGCCGTCATCGCCGTTGCGGGCCCGGTGTCCGGCAGCCGCGCCCGCCTGACCAACCGCGACTGGCAGGTTGACGCCGCCGGGATCGCAAAAACGCTGGGCGGCGCGACCGTCATGCTGATGAACGACCTCGGCGCGCTGGGCCATGCCGTGCCGCATCTGGGGGCAGGCGACGTCGCGACGATCGCTGCCCACGCGGTCGCGCCCGCCGGGTCGCGTCAGGCGCTGGTGATCGGCATCGGAACCGGGTTCAACGTGAGCCCCGTGCTGATGGCCGGCGACACCGTCCTCACGCCGGCGGCCGAATACGGCCACACCCCGCTTCCGGCCCTGATCGCCGACCGCCTGCGCGCCGACTTTCCCAAACTCGCCGCGATGGCGACGGTCGAGGACTGTTTCTCGGGCCGAGGTTTCGCGCGGATGCAGGACGCCTGGCACCGCCGCCGCGCAAGCGACGGCGACCCCTCCGGCTTTCGCGGCCACATTGCCGAATTGCTGGGACACCTTGCCCGCGACCTGTTCCTGACCTTCCTGCCGAACTCCGGCATCTACTTCGCCGGCAGCGTCGCGCGCGCGATCCTGCAGCCCCCAGCGCAGCCGCGTTTCGCGAAGGTCTTCACCCAGCCCTTTCCCCTGTCGGACGACCTCGGCGCGCCGGTTCACCTGATCCTGAACGACGACGCGGCCCTGCGCGGTTGCGCGGCCGTGCCGCCGGCAGGCTGACCGGTCAGCCGGTCCTGTTCAGATCCTGGATCAGCTGGTTCAGGTTGCCCTTGCGCGCGTCCAGCATGGCGCCGATCTCGGTGCGCTCGGTCAGCAGCATGTTCACGCCCTCGATGAACATGTTGTAGAACTTGTCCTTGCCGGACTTGTCCGACACCAGGAACGTCACTTCGAACGGCGCCTCGCCGCGCAGCTTGACGGTGCTGCGCACCTCGTAGCCGGCCTTGATCTTGCGGGCGCTCTTGACCGTGACCTGACCGCCGATGAACTCGCGGAACCGGCGGCCGTACTTGCGCGAGATATAGTGCTGGAAGGCGTTGGTGAACTGGCGCATCTGCGCCGGGCTGGCGCTGCGGGCATCCGCGCCCAGCGCATAGCGCGCCATGATCGGCACGTCGCCGTAGCGCACGAAGATCTGCTCGAAATCCTTCAGCATGGCGTTCTCGGACTTGCCCGAGTCGATCACCCGGTTGATGTCCGCCACCACGCTGTTGACCAGCTGCATCGCGGCCGCCTCGGTCAGCGCCAGGGCCGGCAGCGGTGCGGCGGCCAGGCTCATCCCCGCCAGGGCAGAGGTGACAAAGACGCGGCGGTTCATCGCATTACTCGGCATAGGGGTCCTCATACGGGTCTATATACGGGTCCGTCGTCGGGTCGGACCCGGTTTCGGCATAGGGATCGGTGTAGAGTTCTAGATAGGCCGCCTCGTCGTCTCCTGCCAGTTCAAAGCGGCGATTCTGCAGATAGATCAGACGCGCCTGCGCGTAACTGTCGGCGCTTTCGTAGAGAATCGAGTCGACCGTATCCGAATACCGGCCCCGGTCGCTCATCCTGCGGACGATCTCGGTGTAAAGCCCAAGGTTGTCGACGGGCCGGGTCGGCGCAAAATCGATCGGGTTGGTGAACAGGTTCACCACGACCCCGATCGCGTCGCGCGTGGTCGACGGCCCGTAGAGCGGCAGTTCGACATAGGCGCCCTCGCCGAAGCCCCAGACATGCAGGGTTTCGCCGAAATCGGTATCGACCGGCGGCACCCGGAAATCGCTGGCCGGGTCGGCAAGTCCGGCGAATCCGACCGTGGAATTGATGACGAAGCGGGCAAGCGCGTAACCCATTTCGCGCGGCTTGCCTTGCAGCAGATAGTCCACCGCCTGCCCGGGCAGCGAGATGTTCTCGGCGAAATGGTTGAAACTGGTCACCATCGGTTCCGGAATGACGCTGACATAACCCTTGGCCGCCGGGCGGAACAGCACCCTGTCCACACCCAGGTTGAACCGGTGAATCGACCGGTTGGTGCGCTCGTAGGGGTCGAAGATCTCGCCGCGAGCCGCGGTTTCCGGCGGTTGCGTCGCGCAGGCGGAAAGGGCCGCGAACGCGGCCAGTGCCAGGGATCTGACGAAGGACGAACTGGTCAACACTGGTCTCGATACTCCGTGGCAGCCGGGATTGGCGGCGCGGGCAGGTCAAACTGGAAAACCGTCGCGTACTCAATGCGAAGGGCGGATGGTTGCGGACACATACCCATTCCGTGGCGGAAATGAAACAGCCATGCGTGTAAACCGCGTTTCCGCCACAGGTAAAGGCACCGGCCCCGCGGACCGGCGGATGAGAGGGGAACCGCGCATTTCCCGGCCCGCCAACGGAAATGCGCCGGGAAATGCCGGTTTCCGTCTTTCCGGCACTCGCTTTCCCCGCTAGCGTCCGCGCGAACCCGAATTCTGGAGGACCAAGATCATGAGCATCACCGCAAAACTCGAAAGCCTCGGCGTGGCCCTGCCGGACGCACCGGCCCCGGCGGCCAATTACGTGCCCTTCGTGCGCGTGGGCGACATCGTCTACGTCTCGGGGCAGATCTCCAAGGACGACGGCGGCCTGATCACCGGCAAGCTGGGCGCCGACATGCAGGTCGAGGCCGGCGCGGCTGCGGCAAAGGTCTGCGCGATCAACCTGCTGGCGCAGGTCAAGGCGGCCTGCGACGGCGATATCGAACGGCTGGTGCGCGTCATCAAGCTGACCGGTTTCGTCAATTCGACCGCCGACTTCACCCAGCAGCCGCAGGTGATCAACGGCGCCTCCGATTTCCTGGTCGAGGCGCTGGGCGAGGCCGGCCGCCACGCGCGCTCGGCGGTCAGCGCCGCCGCCTTGCCGCTGGGCGTGGCGGTCGAGATCGAAGGCATCTTCGAGATCCGATGACCTCGCGCCTGCCGCCCGTCTTTTGCGAGCGCCCGATCGCGCATCGGGCGCTGCACGATGCCGCGCAGGGGCGGCCCGAGAACAGCCGCGCGGCGATCCGCGCCGCCATCGCGGGCGGCTACGGCATCGAGATCGACCTGCAACTGACCAGCGACGGGCAGGCCGTCGTCTTTCACGACTACGATCTTGGCCGCCTGACCGGCCGGTCCGGGCCGATCCGCCGGATCACCGCCGCCGAGGCGGCCGGGATCACCCTGCTGCACTCCGAAGCCGAGGGCATCCCGACCCTGTCCGAGGTGCTGGACCTGGTGGCCGGGCGGGCGCCGCTGCTGATCGAGGTCAAGGACCAGGACGGGGCGATGGGCCCCGATGTCGGCCCGCTGGAACAGGCCGCGACCCGCGCGCTCGACGGCTATGCGGGTCCGGTCGCGCTGATGTCCTTCAATCCCCACAGCGTCGCGGCGATCGCGCGCCTCGCCCCGGATCTGCCCCGCGGCCTGGTGACAAGCGCGTACAACCCCTTCGACTGGGCCTTGCCCGCCGCCGTCTGCGACCGGCTGCGCGAGATCCCCGATTTCGACCGGCTCGGCGCCGATTTCATCAGCCACGAGGCCGCCGACCTCGGCCGCCCGCGCGTGGCCGAGCTGAAGGCGCGCGGCGTGCCCATCCTGTGCTGGACGGTCCGCTCCGCCGCGCAGGAGGCCGAGGTCCGCAAGGTCGCCGACAACGTGACCTTCGAAAAGTATCTGGCCGCCCTTCCGGCTTGATCCCGGCGGGCGCGACCACAGATAGTGGTGAGGCGCGGAGGGCATATGGATCAGGCACAGATCGAAGTACGGGTTCTGGGATCGCTGTCCCAGATCGACGCGGACGACTGGGACGAATGCGCCTGCCCGGAAGCCGCCGATGGTGGCCGCCCGCTCGACCCGTTCACCACGCATCGCTTCCTGTCGGCGCTCGAGGACAGCGGCTCGGTCGGTCCCGGCACCGGCTGGCAGCCGCAATACCTGACCGCCTATCTGGACGGCATGCTGATCGCAGCCGCGCCGATGTACGCCAAGTCGCACAGCCAGGGCGAATACATCTTCGACCACAACTGGGCCCATGCCTATGAGCGCGCGGGCGGGCGTTACTATCCCAAGCTGCAGATTGCCGTGCCCTTCACCCCGGCCACCGGCCGCCGGTTCCTGGTCCGGCCCGGCTACGACGGCATCGGCATGTCGGCGCTGGTCCAGGGCGCGGTGCAGCTGGCGGCGGACAACCGCGTCTCGTCGCTGCACGCGACCTTCTGCACCGGGGCCGAGGCGGAGGCGGGCGAAAAGATGGGGCTGTTGTCCCGGACCTCGCAGCAGTTCCACTGGCTGAACGACCGATATGCGGATTTCGACGCCTTCCTCGCCGCCCTGTCGTCGCGCAAGCGCAAGAACATCCGCCGCGAGCGCGCCCAGGCCAACGCCTTCGGCGGCCAGATCCGCACGCTGACCGGCGCCGAGCTGCGCCCGGAACACTGGGACGCGTTCTGGACCTTCTACCAGGACACCGGCGCGCGCAAATGGGGCTCGCCCTACCTGACGCGCGGCTTTTTCGACATCGTGCACCAGACGATGGCCGATGACGTGGCGCTGGTGCTGGCCGGGCGCAACGGATACCCGGTGGCCGGCGCCCTGAACTTCATCGGCCGCGAGACGCTTTTCGGGCGCTATTGGGGCTGCGTCGAACATCACCCCTGCCTGCATTTCGAACTGTGCTATTATAGGGCGATCGACCTTGCCATCGCCCTGGGTCTGAAACGTGTCGAGGCCGGCGCGCAGGGCGAACACAAGCTGGCGCGCGGCTATCTGCCGACACGGACCCACAGCCTGCATTGGATCGGCGATCCGGGATTTTCGGATGCGGTAGCAAGATATCTTGAAGCGGAACGCGAAGCCGTGGGAGAAGAGATCGAGATACTGACCGAATATGGCCCGTTCAGAAAGTCGAATCCGGAGGAACAGCAATGACCGAACTTTTGTCCACCGAGGCCCGGGGACCGCTGCTGGACCCGTTGTTCAAGAACGGCTGGACCATGGTCGAGGACCGCGACGCGATCACCAAGACCTTCATCTTCGACAATTTCGTCGAGGCGTTCGGCTGGATGACCCGCGTCGCGATCTGGGCCGAGAAATGGGACCACCACCCGGAATGGTCCAACGTCTACCGCACCGTCGAGGTGGTGCTCTCCACCCATGACGTCGGCGGGCTGTCGGCGCTGGACGCCAAGCTGGCGCGCAAGATGGACGCCATGCTCTGACCCGGCCGCGCGCACCGGCTTCCGGTCAGTCGAGCTGGCCGTCGCCGTCCTGGTCCGCCGTCGCGAAATCCGCCGACATCTGGGCGCCGAACTCGTCGGGGGACAGCAGGCTGTCGCCGTTCCGGTCCATCGCCGAGAAATGCTTGATCTCGAAATAGGGCCGGGTTTCCGCCGCGGTCAGGGTGCCGTTCTTGTCCTCGTCCATGGCCTGGAACGCATAGTCCGAGAAGGCGTTGAACTCTTCCTTCGACAGGAACCCGTCGTTGTTCCTGTCGATGGCGTTCAGTTCGGCCTCGGTCATGCTGGCTTCGTCGGCCAGCGCCGCGGCGCCGGTCAGGCCCAGGATAACGCCAAGTGCTAGATTGGTTTTCATGACGACGACTCCCTAACAGGAATACCGGTTTCCGCCCGCGGCGCCCAATCCGGCGCCCACGGCGGTCAAGGCGGCGCGGCCCGAGCCGCCGCCGAACTGGTTACCGATGACCCCGCCGATGAGCGCGCCGCCGACGGTGCCGCTGAGGCAGGCGATCTCGTGCTGCCGCGCCGCCTGCGCCTGCGGCGTCGGTGCGGGCTCGCAGGCGGCAAGCAGCCCGGCTGCGGCGATGGTTGTCAAAATGAGCTTGGAATTCATGTCACCAACTCCTCACTGATCCCGTCAGTGTACCCGGGGATGGCGAACATGTCACAGCAGCTTGTGAAAAACCGCGAAATTGGCGGCGATTGGCCCCGGACCGGCCGGGGCCAGCAGGAGTCACATCGCTTCCAGCAGGGCTTCACCCGCGGATGTTTCGCAGGTTCCCGGGCTGTCTTCGACGTTCAGCGCGACGACCTTGCCGTCATCGACCAGCATCGCATAGCGTTTCGACCGCGCGATCAGCCCCGCAGGCGGCGCATCGAACTGCATCCCGATCGCGCCGGAAAAGGCGGACTGGGCGTCCGACAGCATGGTCAGGCCCGCCGATGCCGCGCCGGTGGCCTCGCCCCAGGCTTTCATCACGAAGGGGTCGTTGACCGACACACAGATGATTTCATCCACGCCCTTGGCGGCGAACTGGTCCTTGGTGCGAATGAAACTGGGCACATGCGCCGAATGGCAGGTCGGCGTGAACGCGCCGGGCACCGCAAAGATCACCACCTTGCGGCCGGACAGCTTCTTGGACAGTTCCACCTCTTCCGGGCCGTTCTCGGTCATCCGCAGCAGTTTTGCGTCCGGCAGCCTGTCTCCAACTGAAATCATCTTGTAGTTTCCTCTCTGTTCCATTTACGGATTGTCCCACACAAGGCATATAGCTGTGCCGGTGAAGGAAACCACGGTTTTTCGACGAGGCGGGAGGAACATGAGCCATATTGTCGTGATCGGTGCCGGGCAGGCGGGGTCGTCCCTGGTCGCCAGGCTTCGCAAGGACGGGTTCGAGGGCGACATCACCCTGATCGGGGCCGAGCCGGTACCGCCCTATCAGCGTCCGCCCTTGTCCAAGGCCTACCTGCTGGGCGAGATGGAGGTCGAGCGTCTGTACCTGCGGCCCGAAAGCTTCTACGCCGACCAGAACATCACCCTGCGCCTCGGAGAGCGGGTGACCGCCATCGACCCTGCCGCCAGGACCGTGGCGCTGGGCGACGAGGTGATTTCCTACGACCAGCTGGCTCTGACCACCGGATCGGACCCGCGCCGCCTGCCCGCCGCCATCGGCGGCGACCTGGCCGGCGTCCACGTGGTGCGCGATCTGGCGGACGTGGACGCGATGGCGCCCGGCGTGGCGCAGGGCGCGCGGGCGCTGATCGTCGGCGGCGGCTATATCGGGCTCGAGGCGGCGGCCGTCTGCGCCAAGCGCGGGGTCAAGGTGACGCTGGTGGAAATGGCCGACCGCATCCTGCAGCGCGTCGCCGCGCCCGAGACCAGCGACTATTTCCGCGCGCTGCACGCCAGCCACGGCGTCGACATCCGCGAGGGCGTGGGCCTCGACCGGCTCACCGGCGCGGGCGGCAAGGTCACCGGCGCGGTCCTCGGCGACGGCACCGGGCTTGACGTCGATTTCGTCGTGGTCGGCGTCGGCATCACCCCCTCCACGCGGCTGGCCGAAATGGCCGGGCTCGAGATCGAGAACGGCATCAGGACCGACGCGCAGGGCCGCACCTCGGACCCGGCGATCTGGGCCGCGGGCGATTGCGCCTCGTTCCCCTATCGCGGGCGGCGCATCCGGCTGGAAAGCGTGCCCAACGCCATCGACCAGGCGGAACTGGTGGCGCAGAACATGCTGGGAGCGGGCAAGGACTATGTCGCGCAACCGTGGTTCTGGTCGGATCAGTACGACGTCAAGCTGCAGATCGCCGGGCTGAACGCGGGCTATGACCGCGTGGTGACGCGCCGGGGCGAGGGGCAGACCATCTCGTTCTGGTACTACCGCGGCGACGAGTTGCTGGCCGTCGACGCGATGAACGATCCGCGCGCCTACATGGTCGGCAAACGCCTGATCGAAGCGGGCAAAACCGCCGACCCGGTGCTGGTGGCCGACCCGGACGCGGATCTGAAACCGCTGCTCAAGGCGTGAGGATCATCGCCGGAGAGTTCCGCGGCCGCGCCCTGGCCTCGGTCGGCAAGGGCGATGCGGGCGCGCATCTGCGCCCCACCACCGACCGGGTGCGCGAAAGCCTGTTCAACGTGCTGACCCACCAGATCGACTTCGACGGGCTGCGCGTGCTGGATCTCTTCGCCGGCACCGGCGCGCTGGGGCTCGAGGCGCTGTCGCGCGGCGCGGCGCATGTCACCTTCGTCGATGACGGCCGCGTGGCGCAGGGCCTGATCCGCAAGAACATCGACCTGACCCGCAGCGCCGGCCGCACCAGCCTGATCCGCCGCGACGCGACCCGGCTGGGCGAAAACCCCGGTGCGCCCTGCGACCTGATCTTCCTCGATCCGCCCTACGGCAAGGGGCTGGGCCAAAAGGCGCTGGCCGCCGCCCTTGCCGGGGGCTGGTTGGCCGACCACGCGCTGCTGGTCTGGGAGGAAAACGCGCCGATGGCCGCGCCCGAGGAGTTCGCGTTGCACGACTCGCGGAAATACGGCGACACCCATGTCTCGCTGATGCGGCGCAGCTGACCCGGCGGCCATCGAAAAGCCGTTTTGGACCGGCCGCGCCGGCGTGCTATCTTGCCGCCCATGGACCGAGCATGGACCGCCCCGCCCTGGGGCCTTGCGCAGGACGCCGAAACCGCGACCGGGCCGCCGCCCGAGCCGCTGCGCGCGCCGGTATTCATCCAGGACGCGGTCACGCCCTGGGGGCCGGACACCCTGCTGCTGGCGCTGTGGCGGGCGCAGCAGGACCGCGGCAAAGGCGGGGATCAGGACTCGTAGGTCGGGTGGAACTTGCCGCCGGGCGACAGGGTGAAGATCTCGACCCCGTTCGCCGTCACGCCCACTGAATGCTCGAACTGCGCCGACAGCGACTTGTCGCGGGTCACGGCGGTCCAGTCGTCGGCCAGCGTCTTGGTCTCGGGGCGGCCCAGGTTCACCATAGGTTCGATGGTGAAGAACATGCCCTCTTCCAGCTTCGCGCCGGTGCCCGGACGCCCGTAATGCAGCACGTTCGGCGGCGCGTGGAACACGCGGCCCAGCCCGTGGCCGCAGAAATCGCGCACGACGCTCATCCGGTGCGACTCGACGTAGGACTGGATGGCGTGGCCGATGTCGCCAAAGGTGTTACCCGGCCTGACCATCTCGATGCCCTTGAACAGCGCGTCATGGGTCACCTGGATCAGCCGCTCGGCCTTGCGCGGCAGCTTGCCCGCCACGTACATGCGGGACGAATCTCCGAACCAGCCATCGACGATCACGGTCACGTCGATGTTCAGGATGTCGCCGTCCTTCAGCCGCTTGTCGCCGGGAATGCCGTGGCAGACCACGTGATTGACCGAGATGCAGCTGGCGTGCTCGTAGCCCTTGTAGCCGATGGTGGCCGACTGGGCGCCCGCCTCCTCGACCATCCGGGTGATGATCTGGTCGATTTCGCCCGTGGTCTGACCGGGAAAGACATGCGCCGCGATGTCGTCGAGTATCCGCGCCGCGACGGCCCCTGCCGCGTGCATACCGGCAAAGTCGGCCTTTTCGTGGATGCGGATGCCGTCCTTGGTCAGGCGGCCACGATGTTCTTTCATCAACAATGGGCTCCAATTGTTGCGCGCGGCACCCTTCTTACGCTGCTTGTGCAGAAAGTGCCAGAGGGCGCGAGGATCAGAGGGTAGGTCCGATCCCAATCTCTTCAAGCGTGATTTGGGCCGAAAAGACCAAAGGTTCAACCCCTTTTGCTGCCGCCGCGTCAAATGCCGCCGCATAGGCCGGGTCGATATCGGCGGCCAGCGCGAAGCGGTCGCAATCGGTGCGCTGCACCAGGTACAGCAGGATCGCCCGGTGTCCCTGTTCCGCCATCGCCGCCAGTTCGCCCAGGTGCTTGGCGCCGCGCGCCGTCACGCTGTCGGGAAATTCGGCCAGGCCGGGCCGGCGCGACAGCGTCACGCTTTTCACCTCGACATAGGCATCCGGCAGGCCCGGCTGCGTCAGCAGGAAATCGATGCGGCTGTTCGCCCCGTATTTCACTTCCGCGCGCACCGTCCGGTACGCGGCCAGTTCCGCGATCTCGCCCCTCTCCAGCGCCGCCTTCAGCGCCTTGTTGGGAACCGAGGTGTCGACGCCGGTGAAGTGCCCGTTCTCGTGATCGACCAGCCGCCAGCCGAACTTCAGCTTCTTCTTCGGGTCGTCGTTCGGCTCCAGCCAGATTTTCATGTCCGGCTCGGCCAGCCCCATCATGCTGCCGGGATTGGCGCAATGGGCCGTCACCTCACGCCCGTCCTCCAGCCTGCAATCGGCGAGAAAGCGTTTGTAGCGGCGGATCAGGCGGGCCGGGACAAGAGGGGTTTGAAAGCGCATGGGTCCGGGCCTATACCTGCACCGTGGGTGGTTCAAGAGAAGAGGGCGCCATGGCCAATCCAACTGCGGCGATGCTGGTGATCGGGGACGAGATCCTGTCCGGCCGAACCCGCGACGCCAACATGCATTTCCTGGCCGGGGAACTGACCAAGCACGGCATCGACCTCAACGAGGCGCGCTTCGTCCGCGACGACGCCGCGGCGATCGAGGCGGCGGTCAAGGCGCTGTCACAGGCGTACGACCACGTCTTCACCAGCGGCGGCATCGGTCCCACCCATGACGACATCACCGCCGACGCCATCGCCCATGCCTTCGGCGTCGGCATCGGCGTCCGCGACGACGCCCGCGCCCTGCTCGAAGCGCATTACGAAAAGACCGGGCACGACCTCAACGCCGCCCGGCTGCGCATGGCGCGGATCCCGGACGTGGCGACGCTGATCGAAAACCCGGTCTCGGCGGCGCCCGGTTTCACGCTGGGCAACGTCCACGTGATGGCCGGCGTTCCCGCGATCTTCCAGGCGATGGTGGCCAGCGTGCTGCCGACGCTGACCGGCGGCGCGCCGCTGCTGTCGCAGACCCTGCGGGTCGAGCGCGGCGAGGGCGACATCGCCGAGACGCTGTCGCTGCTGGCCGAGGCCTTCGACGACCTGTCCATCGGCTGCTATCCGTTCCAGGTGAACGGCGTCTTCGGCGCCAATGTCGTGGTCCGCGGCGCGGACGGCGCCCGCGTGGACGCCGCGATCACCCGCCTCGCGAAGGAACTGGAGCTTTGAGCATCGACTGGGCGAAGGTGGTCGACGGCACCTGGCCCGCCGCGAGCTACCGGCGGCTGGGGCCGTTCCTGCTGCGCGAGGGGCGGGGCGGCGGCTCGCGCGTGTCCGCGGCCAGCCGGATGGGCGAGGTTTCGGGGGCCGACATCGACGCCGCCGAGACGGCGATGCTGGCGATGGGGCAAAAGCGGATCTTCTGCCTGCGCCCCGGCGACGAGGCGCTGGACGCGCAACTGGCCGAACGCGGCTACGACATCCTCGATCCCGTCAACATCTATGCCTGCCCGGCGGCGCAGCTGACCGACATCCCGATCCCGCGCGTCACCGTCTTCACCCTGTGGGAGCCGCTGGCGATCATGCGCGAGATCTGGGCGCAGGCCGGCATCGGGCCCGAGCGTCTGGCGGTGATGGACCGCGCCGCGGGGCCCAAGACCGGCCTCTTGCTGCGGCACCGGGACAAGCCCGGCGGCACCGGCTTCGCCGCCATCCACGACGGCGTCGCGATGGTGCACGCGCTGGAAATCCTGCCGCATCAGCAGCGCCAGGGCCTGGGCAAGTGGGCCATGCGCGGCGCGGCCTTTTGGGCGCTGGACAACGGGGCCCAGACCCTTAGCGTGATCTGCACCAAGGCGAATGACGGGGCCAACGCGCTCTACCGCTCGCTCGGCATGGAGATCGCCGGAGAGTATCACTATCGCCAGCTTGTCTGAGGAAGAGAGACGCACGTGACCGAACAGAACCGCCCCACCGCACTGGACCTGCCGATGGTGGACCCGCTGCCGCCCGAGACGCAGAAATATTTCGACATCTGCGTGGAAAAGCTCGGCATGGTGCCGAACGTGCTCAAGGCCAACGCCTTCGACATCGACAAGCTGAACGCCTTCACCGCCATGTACAACGACCTGATGCTGGCCCCCAGCGGCCTCAGCAAGCTGGAACGCGAGATGATCGCGGTGGTGGTGTCGTCGATCAACCGTTGCTTCTACTGCCTGGTGGCGCATGGCGCGGCGGTGCGGCAGCTGTCGGGCGATCCCAGGCTGGGCGAGATGCTGGTGATGAACTACCGCGTCGCGCCGCTGGACGCGCGCCAGCGCGCCATGCTGGACTTCGCCGCCAAGATGACCACCGCCAGCGCCGAGATCGAGGAACCCGATCGCCAGCGCCTGCGCGACGTGGGCTTCTCGGACCGCGACATCTGGGACATCGCCAACGTGGCCGGGTTCTTCAACATGTCGAACCGCGTGGCCAGCGCCACCGCCATGGTGCCCAACGACGAATACCACGCGCAGCACAGATGATCCGCGCACTTGCCTTCTGCGCCACGCTGGCGGCGGCCCCCCTCGCGGCGCAGGAGCTGGTGCTGCCCGAGGGCGCGCGGCAGCTGACCGAACGGATCAGCCCGCTGGACAGCTACGACCTGCCGACCGGCGTGTTCGCGGATGGCGCGGTGCCCTCGCGCACCCTCGAAGGCAAGGTCGAACGGTTCACCTGGCGGTTCCACGCCGGGGCGCGCACCACCCTGCAGATCCTGTCGCCGCTGCGCAAGCAGATCAAGGCGCAGGGCTACGACATCCTCCTCGATTGCGAGGCGCGCACATGCGGCGGCTTCGATTTCCGCTTTGGAACCGAGGTGGTGCCCAATCCGGACATGTATGTCGCGATCCACGACTACCGGTTCCTGTCTGCCGTGCGCGGCGACGAGGCGCTGAGCCTGCTGGTCAGCCGCAATCCCCCGGACGGCTACGTGCAGCTGATCCGGGTCTCTCCGCCCGGCAAGGAGCCCGAGCCGCCGCTGGTGGTGGCCAAGCCCGAGGTCAAGGTCGAAACCGAAGGGCTGCTCGAGGTGCTGCAGCGCGACGGCCGCGTCATTCTCGACGATCTCACCTTTGAAACCGGCGCCGACGCGCTGGGCGCGGGCCCCTTCGCGTCGCTGGCCAACCTGGCCCGGTTCCTCAAGGCCAACGCGCGGGTGCGGCTGGCGCTAGTCGGCCATACCGACGATGTCGGAACGCTCGAGGGCAACATCGCCCTCAGCCAGCGCCGCGCCGAGTCGGTGCGCGACCGGCTGATCGAGGTCCACGGCATCGACGGCGAACGGCTCGAAGCCGAGGGCGTGGGCTACCTCGCGCCGCTGACCTCGAACCTCAACCCCGAGGGGCGCGAACTGAACCGCAGGGTCGAGGCGGTGATGCTGGGCGGCTGACGCCCCGGCGCGGCGGGGCCTTGCGCCCGAACCCAATCCGTCTATGAGTGTGACGCAAGTCGTCCAACGGAGAAGCTCGCGATGCGAATGCGCGATACGTTCATCAAGCCGATGCATCGTGAAGGCATCAAGTTCGTCGCGGCCTTCGCCGCGATCACCCTCCTGCTGTTCCTGCTGTGGGAGCCGTTGGGCTGGATCGGCCTCGGCCTGACGGTCTGGTGCTACTATTTCTTCCGCGACCCGGAACGCGTCACGCCCGCGCGCAAGGGCGTGATCGTCAGCCCGGCGGACGGGATCGTGTCGCTGATCGAACCGGCGGTTCCCCCGAAAGAGCTGGGGATGCCGGACGAGCCGCTGACCCGCGTCAGCGTCTTCATGAGCGTGTTCAACTGCCACGTGAACCGCGCGCCGATCGCGGGCGAGATCACGGCCGTCGCCTACCGGCCCGGCAAGTTCTTCAACGCCTCGCTCGACAAGGCCAGCGCCGACAACGAGCGCAACAGCCTGCGCATCCAGATGGCGGACGGGCGCGACCTCGCCGTGGTGCAGATCGCGGGGCTGGTGGCCAGGCGCATCGTCTGTTTCGTGAAACCCGGCGCCATGATGCGCACCGGCGAGCGGTTCGGCCTGATCCGGTTCGGCTCGCGCCTCGACGTCTACCTGCCCGACGGCGTGAATCCGCTGGTCAGCGTCGGGCAGACGATGGTCGCCGGTGAAACCGTGATCGCCCAGCTCGACGCGACCGCCGGAGGCCAGGAGCCCGACTGATGGCGGACCCCGCAGACAAGCCCCAGGCCGAGTTCTCGCTGATCCAGCTGCTGCCGAACATGCTGACCATCACCGCCATCTGCGCGGGCATGTCGGCCATCCGGTTCGGGGTGCAGGGCAACTACACGCTGGCGGTGCAGCTCATCGTGGCGGCCTGCGTGCTGGACGGGCTGGACGGGCGCATCGCGCGGCTGCTCAAGAGCTCCAGCAAGATGGGGGCCGAGCTGGATTCGCTGGCCGATTTCCTGAATTTCGGGGTGGCGCCGCCGCTCATCGTCTATTTCTGGGCGCTGCAGGACATCCGCAGCCTGGCCTGGCTGTCGGTCCTGATCTACGCGGTCTGCTGCGTCATGCGGCTGGCCCGGTTCAACGTGACCAGCAAATCCGAGGAGCCGGGCAAGGACAGCGCCTATTTCGCCGGTGTGCCGTCGCCGGCGGGGGCGCTGCTGGTGATGCTGCCGATGTACCTGTCCTTCGCCTTCTCGGACTGGCCGCAGGTGCCCGGCATCGCCATCTGCGTCTACATGGTGCTGATCGGCCTGCTGATGATCAGCACGATTCCGACCTGGTCCTTCAAGACCACCAGGATCTCGCGCGCGAACGTCAAATATTTCCTGATCGGGGTCGCCTTCGCCGGTGCCGCGGTGCTGACATTTGCATGGACCACCCTGATCGCGCTATGCCTCGGCTACGCCGTCATGGTGATCTGGGCCTGGTTTCACAAAAAGTTTTCTTCGACGCATTAAGGGAAAGACATGGACATCAACGCCGTTCAATCCTCTTACGCCCGCTGGGCGCCCGTCTACGACAAGACCTTCGGGGTGATCACCGACGCCGGCAGGCGGCGGGCGGTCGACTACATCAACACCCGTACGGGATCGGTTCTCGAGGTCGGCGTCGGCACCGGCCTGTCGCTCGAGCATTACCATCCCGAACTGAGCGTGACCGGGATCGATTTCAGCGAGGACATGCTGGGCAAGGCCCGCAAACGGGTGCGGGAACGGAACCTGCGCCACGTCACCGAGTTGCGGCAGATGGATGCCCGCAGCCTCGATTTCCCCGACAACCACTTCGACACGATCGCGGCGATGCACGTCCTCTCGGTGGTGCCCGAGCCGGAAACGGTGATGGCCGAGATCGCGCGGGTCTGCAAACCCGGCGGCAAGGTGGTGATCACCAACCATTTCGTCCGCTCGCAGGGCCTGCTGGCGGCGCTGGGCAAGGGCTTCGCCCCGCTGGCCAACTTCATCGGCTGGCACTCGGATTTCGAGATCGAAACCGTCCTGCGGGAAAAGCAGCTGGTCGTGGAAGAACGCGAGCTGCTGCCGCCGATCCGGATGATGACCTTCCTGGTGCTGGCCAAGAAACCGGCGCAGTAACGCCCCGGCCGGCGGCAAAAAAAACCCGCGCCGGGCGCGGGTTTCAAGAGTTGCCGGAGGGAAAAATCACCAGTCCATCGGGCCTTTCTCGTTGAAGGCCTCGACAAGGAAATCGATGAACGCCCGCACTTTCGGCTGCGTGAACCGGCCCGGCGGGTAGACCGCGTAGATGCCCTGCACCTCGTCGGGCAGCGACGGCATCGCATCCTCGACCAGCCCGCGTTTCATCGCATCCGCATAGAGGTAGCTGGGCAGATACGCGATCCCCAGCCCCGAAATCGCCGCGTTCAGCAGCGACTGGCCGTCATTGACGCTCAGCCAGCCCGCCGTGCGCACCTGCCGCTTTTCGCCCGACGGCGCGGTCAGTTTCCACACGTTGCCCGAGGACTGGCTGGAATAATGCAGCAGCTTGTGTTCGTTCAGCTCGTCGATCTTCTGCGGCCGCCCGAACTTCTCGATGTATTTCGGGGACGCCACCATCCGCTTGACGGTCTCGGTCAGCTTGCGCGCGCGCAGGGTGCTGTCCTCAAGCTCGCCGATCCGCACCGCCACGTCGAAGCCTTCCGAGATCAGTTCGACATAGCGGTTGTTCAGCACCATGTTCACGGTGATGTCCGGGTAGTTGGACAGGAAATTCGACAGGACCGGCGACAGGTGGTTGACGCCGAAATCGGTGGCGACGCTGATCCGCAGCAGCCCCGAGGGGGCGGATTGCATCGACGTGACCAGCGCGTCCGCCTCGCCGGCGTCGTTCAGCACCCGGCGGGCGCGGTCGTAATAGGCCAGCCCGATCTCGGTCGGCGACACCCGGCGCGTCGTCCGGTTCAGCAGCCGCGCGCCCAGCCGCGCCTCCAGGCTGGAGACGTGCTTCGAGACCGCCGACTTGGAAATGCCCATCTTCTTGGCAGCATCCGTGAAGCCGCCCTGATCCACCACGTTGGCGAAGGCTTCCATTTCGGTGAGTCGGTCCATAGTGCGGTCCTCGGTATTCGCTGCGTTGCTTATACATGTCGCTTTGAATCTGGGCGAGATCGGGGCGCGGATGGGATAATATCAGGGATTCAGCGGGGATCGTTTGCGCATGGGAAACGTGGAAACAATGGTCCCGGCAGGCGCACATAGCTGATTTTGCCGGGATTGATCGGCTTTGTCGTGGCTTTGAGTTATGCTGAGAATGGCAATTCTGTGTCAAGGGAGGACATGATGAGACTGCTTGCTGCTTTTTTCGCCTTCTGCCTGGTGGCCGCGCCGGTCCTGGCGGGCGGCGAGACTCCGGCCAGCGCCGACGCCAAGGTCTATTTCGTCAACCTCGCGGACGGCGACACCGTGTCATCGCCGGTGACCGTCGTCTTCGGGCTGTCCGGCATGGGCGTCGCCCCGGCCGGCACCGAAAAAGAGAAAACCGGCCACCACCATCTGCTGATCGACCGCCCGCCTTTCGGCGAGGGCAATCCCGAGGAACTGTCCACCGGGTTGCCGTCGGACGAGAACCACATGCATTTCGGCGGCGGTCAGACCGAGGTGACGCTGGAACTCGCGCCGGGGCCGCACACGCTGCAACTGGTGCTGGGCGACATGGGCCATGTTCCCCATGCCACGCCCGTCGTCTCCGAGGTGATCACGATCAACGTCGAATAGGCATCCCCGGCGGCTGCGCCCGGGATGCCGCATGGCGCGGTCACAGCGCCGCCGCCAGCCGCGTTCCCTGGTTGATCGCGCGTTTCGCGTCCAGTTCGGCGGCCACGTCCGCGCCGCCGATCACGTGCGGCGCGCGGCCCATTTCGATCAGCGCATCGGCCAGCGAGCGTTCCGGTTCCTGCCCGGCGCAGAGCACGATCGTCTCGGCGGCGATCACGCCGGGGTTGGCGCGCTCGTCCCCATACGAGATGTGCAGGCCCTCGTCGTCGATGCGCTCATAGTTCACGCCGCCGACGAAATTCACCCCCTTCATCTTCAGCGTCGCCCGGTGGATCCAGCCTGTGGTCTTGCCCAGCCCCTTGCCATGCGCCTGTTTCTTGCGCTGCAGCAGCGTGACCTCGCGCGCCGGCGCCTCGGGCTGCGGGCCTTCGGGCGCGAGGCCCGAACGGTGCTCCGCCGGATCCGCGACGCCCCATTCCTTCATCCACAGCGGCAGGTCCTCGGTCGGGCTCTCGCCCGCGTGCAGCAGGTATTCTGACACGTCAAAGCCGATGCCGCCGGCGCCGACCACCGCCACCGACTTGCCCACCGGCGCCTTGCCGCGCAGCACGTCGATGTAGTTCAGGACGTTGCCGCGCTGCTGCCCCGGGATACCCGGATCACGGGCGCTGACGCCGGTCGCGATCACCACCTCGTCGAACCCGGACAGGTCCCCGGCGCCGACCTCGCGGCCCAGTTCCACCTTGACCCCCAGATCGGCGATCATGGCGCGGTACCAGTCCACCAGCCCCCAGAACTCCTCCTTGCCGGGGATCTGCTTGGCCATGTTGAGCTGCCCGCCGATCTCGTCGGCCTTGTCGAACAGCGTCACCGAATGGCCGCGCTGGGCCGCGGTCATCGCGGTCGCCAGCCCCGCCGGACCCGCGCCGACGACGGCGACGGTCTTGGGCGCTTCGGTCCTTTCGATCACCAGTTCCGTCTCGTGGCAGGCGCGCGGGTTGACCAGGCACGAGGTCAGCTTGCCGCCGAAGGTGTGATCCAGGCAGGCCTGGTTGCAGGCGATGCAGGGCGCGATCTGCGCCGCCTTGCCCGCGATGGCCTTGGCGACGAAATCCGCATCGGCCAGCATCGGCCGGGCCAGCGACACCATGTCGGCGCAACCCTCGGCCAGCACCTGCTCGGCCACCTCGGGCGTGTTGATCCGGTTCGAGGTGATCACCGGGATGCCGACCTTGCCCATCAGCTTCTTCGTCACCCAGGCGAAGGCCGCCCGCGGCACGGAGGTGGCGATCGTCGGGATCCGCGCCTCGTGCCAGCCGATGCCGGTGTTCAGGATCGTGGCCCCCGCCTTTTCGATCTCACGCGCCAGCTGCACCACCTCGTCATGGGTCGAGCCATTGGGCACCAGGTCGATCATGCTGAGCCTGTAGATGATGATGAACTCGCGCCCCACCGCCTCGCGGGTGCGGCGCACCACCTCGATCGGCAGCCGCATCCGGTTCTCATAGGATCCGCCCCAGCGGTCGGTGCGCTTGTTGGTGTGGGTCACCAGGAACTGGTTCAGGAAATACCCCTCGCTCCCCATGATCTCGACGCCGTCATACCCGGCCTCCTGCGCCAGCACCGCGGCGCGCACGATGTCGCTGATCTGCTTTTCGATCCCGTCCTCGTCCAGCTCGGTCGGCGGAAACGGCGAGATCGGCGACTTGACCGGGCTCGGTGCCACGCATTTCGGCCCGTAGGCATAGCGCCCCGCATGCAGGATCTGCATCGCGATCTTGCCGCCCGCCTCGTGCACCCTTTGCGTCACCACCGCATGGTTGGCCACGTCCCTTTCGTTGGTCATCATCGCCGCGCCCGGCAGCACCGATCCCTCCAAGTTCGGCCCGATGCCGCCCGTCACCATCAGCGCCACGCCGCCGCGCGCGCGGGCTGCGTAGAACTCGGCCACCCGGTTCCAGTCGCCGGTTTCCTCCAGCCCCGTGTGCATCGAGCCCATCAGGACGCGGTTCTTGAGTGTGGTGAAGCCCAGGTCGAGCGGGGCCAGCATATGCGGGTAGGCGGTCATGCAATTCTCCCTCCGGATTTGCGCCGCAAGATTGCCGCCGCACCCCGCCCTGTCACGCGAAACCCCGCGTCATGCCTTTTCTGCCGTTACGTCGCTTGCTACCAAGGGCCGAACCAGACAGGAGCCCGCGATGACGCCGGACGAGATCGCCAAACTGCCCTACCGCCCCTGCGTCGGGCTGATGCTGATGAACGACCGGGGCCAGATCTTCGTCGGCCAGCGCAACGACCGGTTCGAGGACGCCTGGCAGATGCCCCAGGGCGGGGTGGACAAGGGCGAAGACCCCCGCACCGCCGCCCTGCGCGAGCTGCAGGAAGAGATCGGGGTGACCCCCGACCTGGTCCGGATCGTGGCCGAGACCGAGGGCTGGCTGCCCTACGACCTGCCGCACGACATCGTCCCCCACATCTGGAAGGGCCGGTTCCGCGGCCAGCAGCAGAAATGGTATCTGATGCGCTTCCTGGGCCGCGACGACCAGATCGACATTGAGACCGCCCACCCCGAATTCACCCGCTGGAAATGGCAGGACCCCGACCGCCTGATATCCGAGATCGTGCCGTTCAAGCGGGAGGTCTACGAGCAGGTGATGCAGGCCTTCGAGGGGTATTTGGGGGGCTAACTAACATCCAGCAAATCGCTGCAGGCGAACCCTTCTGGCTTGAAGCGAACCATTGCTTCGGGCCCTTTCGGATCGAGATCAAAAAGCGCAGGGCGCGCGAGTAAATATGCACGCCAAGTGCCTTCGGGGAGCGTACTGATACGAATGCCGAACTGCTGATGCATTTTGGGGGCAAGAGAGGCAATTTTCATGCCCGCGCCATTTTTGCTGTGAATGGCGATTACGGATCGGATCTGACGGTCCAGCTTCGAACAATTGGGCCGAGGAACTGCCTTCGGCTTGACCGGCTCGTTTTCACCAAGCTCGACAAACTCCGCGCAATTCGCCCGGATCGAGTGGGGGGCCTTGGCCTCGCCGATTCCGATCGTCATCCGTCCCAATTCGCGCAAACGCTGAACGAGGTGGGAAAAGTCACCATCCGAACTGGCGACCACGAATACGTCGAACGCGCGCGTGAACGCGATCTCCATCGCGTCAATGGCCAGCAGCAGATCGGCAGCATTTTTTCCGGTGCCGGCGTGAACGGTTCGGTAACCAACTACCTTGTGCCACCCGTTGCCTTTTTGAGCGTCAAAATAGATTCGCGCCGTGTCTATTCGCCCGTATCGCTCAGATATCTCTAGGATTCTGTTTCCGTGATCCGCGCTAACGTTGTCACCATCAACCAGCACCGCCACCCTAGATGTCATGCGTACTCCAATCACCAATCTGCAATTCAAACTGGGTATTGTTGCAATCGGGCGAAAATTTGACGCTACATAGAGAAGCGCTTGGTGCGGTTCCTCAAACCAACCCTTCCTCCCTCAACACCTCCAACATATTGACCTCCGGCCGCGGCCCAAGGTGCCCGATCACCTCCCGCGCGCAGGCGTTGCCGATGCGGGCGCAGGTTTCCAGGTCGCGGCCCGTGGCCATGCCGAACAGGAAGCCGGCGGCGAACTGGTCGCCGGCGCCGGTGGCGTCCACCGGCACCACCTTTTCCACCGGCACGTCGACGCGGCCTTCGCCGTTCAGCACCGTCACCCCGTCGCCCGAGCGGGTGCAGACCACCAGCGGGCAGATCGCCGCCGTGCGCCGCAGCGCCTCCTCCAGGTCTTCTGTCTGGAACAGCGAGCGGATCTCGGCCTCGTTGCCGATCACGAAATCCAGCTCGTTCTCGATCAGCGACAGGAAATCGGCCCGGTGCCGTTCCACGCAGAACGGGTCGGAAATGGCGATGCCGGTCTTGCCGCCGCCCTCGCGGCAGTCGCGCGCCGCCTCCAGGAAGGCCGATTTGCCCTTGTCCTTGTCGAACAGGTAGCCTTCCAGGAACATGATCTGGCTGTTGCCCGCCACCTCTTTCGGCACGTCCACCGAACTCAGTTCCGACGAGATGCCCAGGTAGGTGTTCATCGACCGCTCGCCGTCCGGCGACACGAAGATCATCGAGCGCGAGGTCGGCAGCTCGCCCCCCGCCACCGGCGGGTTGACGAAATCCACCCCGTCCTCGTTCATCGCGTCGGCGTAGAAATGCCCCAGCCGGTCGTCATGCACCCGCCCGATGAAGGCCGCGTCCAGCCCCAGCGCGCCCGCGCCTGCGATGGTGTTGGCCACCGACCCGCCCGGCGTCTGCACCCGGTTGCGCATCGAGCCGTAAAGCAGTTCGGCGCGCTCGCGCTCGATCAGCTGCATGATGCCCTTCTCGATGTCCATCATCTCGAGGAAATCGTCGTCGCAGGTGCTGATGACATCGACGACGGCATTGCCGATGCCGACAAGCTGGTAGGTCTTCATAGGTTCTTGTCCTCGTATTGGCACAGGTCGCGGATGATGCAGGTGCCGCACATGGGCTTGCGCGCCTTGCAGTGATAGCGGCCGTGCAGGATCAGCCAGTGATGGGCGTGCAGGTGGAACTCGACGGGCACGTTGTCCTCGATGGCGCGCTCGACCGCGTCCACGTCCTTGCCGGGGCAGATGCCGGTGCGGTTGCCGACGCGGAAGATGTGGGTATCCACCGCCTGCGCCGGATGCCGCCACCACATGTTCAGCACCACGTTGGCGGTCTTGCGCCCGACCCCCGGCAGCGATTGCAGCGCCGCGCGGGAATTGGGCACCTCGCCGCCGTAATCCTCGACCAGGATGCGGCTCAGCTTGATCACGTTCTTGGCCTTCTGGCGGAACAGGCCGATGGTCTTGATGTGCTCGGTCAACGCCTCTTCGCCGAGATCCAGCATCTTCTGCGGCGTGTCCGCGATCCGGAACAGCGCGCGGGTGGCCTTGTTGACGCCGGCATCGGTCGCCTGCGCCGACAGCGCCACGGCGACGACCAGCGTATAGGCGTTCACATGCTCCAGCTCGCCCTTGGGTTCGGGGTCATGGGCCTGGAAGCGGGTGAAGATCTCGCGGATCGTGTGATAGTCGAGTTGCTTTGCCATCCGCGCCTTAATGCCGACCGGCACGGCCCCGCACAAGCCCAAAGAACGGGTTCCGGCAGGCTGTACAAAACGGAAGACGGGGGTCCGGCGACACGTACAATTCAGCAGGTTCCGGGTCGCGAGGGGCTCGAAACGGGTTTAGTGTGGATGTCGGAAAAGAGGTGAGCCATGAACGTCCAGACCACGGATAACAGCTATCACTACGGCGTCATGCGCCGCGCCATCGACCTGATCGACCAGGGCGGCGAGGCCCTGCCGCTCGAGGAACTGGCCCGCCGCATGGACATGAGCCCCGCGCATTTCCAGCGCCTGTTCTCGCGCTGGACCGGCGTTTCCCCCAAGAAATACCAGCAATATCTGACGCTTGGTCACGCCAAGGCGCTGCTGCACGAGCGTTTCACCACGCTCGAGACGGCGCATGGCGTCGGCCTGTCCGGCAGCGGCCGCCTGCACGATCTGTTTCTTCGCTGGGAGGCGATGAGCCCCGGCGAATACGCCCGCAGGGGCGACGGCCTGCGGATCTACTGGGGCTGGTTCGAAAGCCCCTTCGGCCCGGCCCTCGTGATGGGAACCGACAAGGGAATCTGCGGCATCGGCTTCGCCTCGGAAACCGGCGAAGCGGCCGCGATGGAGGACTTGGTGTCGCGCTGGCCCAAGGCGGATTACATCGAAGACCCGATGCGCCTGCGCCCCTGGGTTCTCAGTGCCTTTGGCGCCTCGAGCGATCGGTTGGAGCCGACGCCGCTCTACCTCATCGGCGCGCCCCTGCAGATCAAGGTCTGGGAGGCATTGCTGCGCATCCCCACGGGCCATGTCACGACCTATTCCGAGATCGCCCAGACGGTCGGCGCGCCGCAGGCGGTGCGGGCCGTCGGCACGGCGGTCGGGCGCAACCCGATAAGCTGGCTGATCCCCTGCCACCGCGCGCTGCGCAAGTCGGGCGGCTTGGGCGGATATCACTGGGGCCTGCCGGTCAAGCGCGCCATGCTTGCCTTCGAGGCCGCGCAGTCGGATGCTCTTTCAGGCAAGTGACACGCTGAAAAACCGTTTGGCTTGGCGGGGAATCGCCGATCTCACCGCTTTGTTGCTTGAGCCCGATCTTGCCTGCCGTGTTATACTGTGGTGAACGACACAAAACCCGAGAACGGGTAACTGAGCAGAAGGTGATTCAATGAAGATGACGAAATTCGCCCTGGCGGCGGGACTGTGCTCGGCCGTGGCCCTGAGTGCCTGTACCGATCCGGGAACGTTGGGTGTGCAGACCGACCCGAACCAGAAAACCAAGCAGGGCGCGCTGATCGGCGGGCTTGTCGGCGCCGGTGTCGGCGCGCTTGCCAACAATTCGGATCCGGGTCTCGGCGCGCTGGCTGGGGCTGCGATCGGCGCGGCCGCGGGCGGCGCGATCGGAAACCAGCTGGACAAGCAGGCGGCCGAACTGCGCCAGCAACTGGCCAATGACGGCATCACCATCACCAACACCGGTGACCGGCTGATCGTTTCGGTGCCAAACGACATCACGTTCGACACCGACAGCTATTCCGTCCGTCCGGCGCTGCGGTCCGATCTGCAGAAGGTCGCGCAGAACCTGGTGCGCTATCCCAATTCGAACGTGCAGATCATCGGCCATACCGACAGCGACGGCGACGCCGCCTACAACCAGGGCCTGTCCGAGCGCCGCGCCAATGCGGTGGCCGACATCCTGCAGGCGGGCGGCGTGAGCTATGCCCGGATCACCACGATTGGCCAGGGCGAGAACAACCCGGTCGCCTCGAACCTGACGCCCGCCGGCAAGCAGCAGAACCGCCGGGTCGAGATCGTCGTGGTCCCCAGCGGCAACGCCTGATCGCAGGCCAATCCATTATGACCTCGGGGCCGCCTCTGGCGGCCTCATTTCGTTTCGCACAGTAACTGCGCGCTGACGGCGTTTGGGTTGCAGCCCGTCGGGGGCTATGTCAAGCAGGGACCAAATCTCGGAGGTTTCACGTCATGTCCGACCCGATCCTTGTGGGCTTGTCCGGTTCGCTGCGCCGCGATGCGACCAACCGCAAACTCCTGCGCGAGGCGGCGCGGCTGTTCGGGCCCTGCGAGTACGTCGAGGCCGATCTGAACCTGCCGCTCTACGACCGCGACGACGAGGACGCGGACGGCATTCCCGCCTCGGTCCAGAAACTGGCCGACCAGATCGACGGGGCCGATGCGGTGATCATCTCGACTCCGGAATACAACAAGGGACCGCCGGGCGTTCTGAAGAACGCGCTGGACTGGGTCAGCCGCACCGAAGGCAAGCCCTGGACGGACAAGCCGGTGGCCGTGATGTCCGCCGCCGCGGGCCGCGCCGGCGGGGAAAGGGCGCAGATGATCCTGCGCGCCTTCATGGTGCCGTTCCGGACGCGCATCCTGCAGGGGCCGGAAGTCCACCTGGCCGACAGTTCGAACGAATTCGACGAACAGGGCAGGCTGACCAGCGAACAGTACGAGAAAACCGTCCGGATCCTGATGCAGAAGCTTCGCGCCGAGGCGGGATTCTGATCTGAAGCTGCGGCTTGTTCCGGCGCGAGGGGATGCGTACAGTCGCCGCCATGAACGACGAAACGACCCGCGAGATCCAGAGCGACGTGATGGACCCGGCCCGCGCCGCGGCCTTCCAGGTGGCCATGGGGCAGGAGGCGACGATCGCCGACGGTTCGGTTCTGCCGCCCTTCTTCCATCAGCTCTACTTCTGGTGGCCGCGCCCGCCGCAGGGGCTGGGACGGGACGGTCATCCCAAGGTGGGTGGCGGCCTGATCCCCGATCTCGGACTGCCGCGCCGGATGTGGGCCGGCGGGCGACTGCGCTTTGCCGATGCCCTGCGGGCCGGCGCGCCGGCCGAGAAACGCTCGGAACTGGAAAGCGCCGCCTCCAAGGCCGGGCGCACCGGCCCGCTGGGGTTCGTCACCCTCAGGCATGAGATCTGGCAGGATGGCCGGCTGTGCCTGACCGAGTGGCAGGACCTCGTCTATCGCGAGGATCCGTCTGCCGACGCACCACGCCCGCAGCCGCCGAAAGCGCGCACGGACGAGACCGAGCGGCGCGAGGTCGCGTTCGATTCGACGTTTCTGTTCCGCTATTCGGCGCTGACCTTCAACGGCCACCGGATCCATTACGATCTGGACTATGCCCGCGACGTCGAAGGCTATGCGGGGCTGGTCGTGCACGGCCCGCTCCTGGCCCAGCACCTGATGCTGCTGGCGGAAGAGTTGATGGGCCCCTTGTCCGAGTTTTCCTTTCGCGCCTCGTCGCCGCTGATGCATTTCGAAACCGCGACCCTGTGCCGGAAGGACGGCGATCTGTGGGTGCGCGGGCCGGACGGGCGCGAGTGCATGCGCGCCGCCGCCCTGCCGCGATCAGAGTGACGCTTCGGGGCGGAAATCCGCGGGGATGTTGTCGCGGCCGTCCAGCACCAGATCGGCCATCACCTCGGCCACTTTCGGCGCCATGCCGAAGCCGATCTTGAAGCCGCCATTGGCGATGAACTGCCCGGGGTGCAGCGGGTGCTCGCCAAGCATCGGCGCGCGGCTTTTCGCCCGCGGGCGCAGCCCGGCCCAGCGTTCGATCACCTCGGCTCCGTGCAGCACCGGCAGCGCGCGCATCGCCGTATCGATCACGTCGTCCAGGGCGGCATCGGTGCTCTTGGGGTCGTCATAGTCCCGTTCCGAGGTCGAACCGATGGCCAGCGTGCCGTCCGCGTGCGGGACGATGTGGACCGCATCCGCAAAGATCTGCGGCGCCGTCCCGGCATCGAAGCGCAGCAGGGCGGCCTGTCCTTTTACGCCGCCGCCCACGTTCCGGTCCAGGACGCGGCTCAGCTCCAACAGCCCCGCGACGCCGGTGGCGTGGATCACATGGCCGGCGTCGTCGGCCTCGGGCACCACCTCGACGCCCATCACCGCCAGGGCGGCCACCAGCGCCGCACAGGCCCGGCGCGGGTGCATCCGGGCGCTCAGGGTGTCACGAACGACGAACCCCGTCTGGCTGGGGGGGCACCAGGCGCCGATCTCGGCCAGAGGCACGACGCGCCATTCTGCCCGGCCCTGCCACAGGTCGCGCGCCGCAACCTCTCGCTGGCGCGCCAGATCCAGCATGCGCGCGTCCGCGATCGGCTGCAGACGGCCAAGGCGGCCGTAGCCCGAAGAAACGCCGCCTGTCGCCTCGACTTGGGTCCAGAAAGGTTCGGCCATGATCAGGCTCTCGAACTGGAAGGCCTTCTTGGCGTTCCAGTTTTCGGGCACATGCGGCGCCAGCGCGCCGACCAGCCCGCCGCTGGATCCCGCGCCGGGACCGAAGGGGTCGATCACGCGCACCTTTGCGCCGCGCCGGGCGCAGATCCAGGCGATCGACAGGCCGAAAATGCCTGCGCCGCGCACCGTCACATCGGCCATTGCCATTCCCCTGTTCCTTGTTCAGTGTCGCGCCGCCTAGCTACAGGAATTCCCGATGCCAGACCAGCGCGCCAAACTCTCTTGGACCGAAGGCGCGGTTCCCGTGTCCGCGCAGTTCGACGATCCTTATTTCTCGCTCCAGAGCGGGCTGGAAGAGACCCGGCACGTGTTTCTGGCGGGCAATGATCTGCCGGCGCGCTTTGCCCCGGGCTTTCGTATCGCCGAGCTGGGATTCGGCACCGGTCTGAACATGCTGACCGCCTGGTCCGAATGGGAGAAATCCGGGCAGGACGGGCCGCTTGGCTTCACCAGTTTCGAAGCATTCTCGATGTCGCCGGACGAGATGGCGCGCGCGCTTGCGGCCTTTCCGGAACTGATGCCTTGGACCGAAAGGTTCCTTGCGGTCTGGCGGGGCGGGCAATGCGACCTTGGCTCCTTGCGGCTGCAGGTGATCGGGGGCGACGCACGCGACACGCTGCCGGACTGGCCGGGGCAGGCCGATGCCTGGTTTCTCGACGGGTTTTCACCGGCCAAGAACCCCGAGCTTTGGGAGCCGGGCCTGATGCGCGAGGTCGCAAACCACACCAGCTCGGGCGGAACCGCGGCCACCTATACTGCGGCGGGGTTCGTCCGCAGGGGGTTGGAAGAGGCGGGCTTTACCGTCACCCGCACTCCCGGCTATGGCCGCAAAAGACACATGACACGGGCCATCAAAGCGTGACGCAAAAGAACAACATCCCGGCCGGCATCGCCCTGATGATCGGCGCGACCATCGTCTTCGCCCTGCAGGACGGCATCTCGCGCCATCTGGCGGGCACCTACAACACCTACATGGTGGTGATGATCCGCTATTGGTTCTTCGCCGCATTCGTCATCGTGCTGGCGGCGCGGTCCACTGGCGGGTTGGCGGTCGCCGCGCGCACGAGCCAGCCGGGGCTGCAGATCTTCCGCGGTCTGCTGCTGGCGGCCGAGATCTGCGTCGCCGTCTTCGGCTTCACCGTGCTGGGCCTGATCGAAAGCCAGGCGGTCTTCATCTGCTATCCGCTGATGGTGGCGGCGCTGAGCGGCCCGGTCCTGGGCGAAAGCGTCGGCTGGCGGCGTTGGTCCGCGATCGGGGTCGGCTGTATCGGCGTTCTCATCATCCTCCAGCCGGGCATGGGCGTGTTCAACCCTTGGGCCATCATCCCGCTGATTTCGGCCTTCATGTTCGCGCTCTACGCACTGCTTACGCGCTATGCGGCGCGGCGCGACAGCACGACGACCAGCTTTTTCTGGACCGGAGTGGCCGGAGCGGTCGGCATGACCGCGGTCGGCATCTGGTTCTGGGAGCCGATGGCCAGCCGCGACTGGGGCTGGATGGCGCTGCTTTGCGTGACCGGCGCCGGCGGGCATTGGCTGCTGATCAAATGTTATGAAATGGCCGATGCCAGCGCGGTACAGCCCTTCGCCTATTTCCACCTGATGTGGGCCGCGATCCTGGCCATCACGGTCTTTGACGAGGAACTGCGGACCGCGGTGGTGGTAGGCACCGCGCTGATCGTCTCGGCCGGCCTGTTCACCCTATGGCGCGAACGAAAGCAGCGTTGAGCCGATCAGTTCCTGCGAAAACGGAATCGGCAGTGCCGGCCTGCCCAGCCGTGCGCGGTAGACCGGCAGGCTTTCGGCAACCCGCATGACGTAATTCTGGGTCTCGTTGAACGGGATGTGCTCGATCCAGTCGATCACGTCCACCTCTCCGGTCCGGGGATCGCCGAAACGTTTCATCCACGAGATCGGCCGCCCCGGCCCGGCGTTGTACCCGGCGGCCATCATGACGACGTTGCCGTCGAGATCGGCGGCGAGCCCGGCAAGGTAGTGCGCGCCCAGCGTGGCGTTGTACTTCCAGTCCGAAGTCAGCCGCGTGGTCTTGTGCTTGCTGAGGATGCCCATGTCCTTGGCCACGTATTTGGCCGTCGCCGGCATGACCTGCATCAAACCCAGCGCCCCGGCGCCGCTGACCACGATCGGGTCGAACTCGCTTTCGCGGCGGGCGATGGCCAGCGTCATCTCCTGGGCCATCGGCAGTCCCAGATCGGCCACAGGGTGCAGCGGGTAATAGGCGGCCGGCAACACGACACCCGCCTCCGCCGCCCGCTTGGCGATCATCACCGCCAGATGCGGTTCGTCCATGTCCAGCGCCATGTCTCCCAGTTGCAGCGCCTGTTTCTGGTCAAGCCCCTCGACCAGGTGAGTCAGAAAACGCTCGGCCAGATCCCGTTCCCCGGCCTTCAGCAGCAGCAGCCCGGCTTCGAGAACGCTTGAATCGGCGAACGGGGCCTCGCGCCAGCCCGGTGCGGGAGTGGGGCTGGCAAGCTCGGGATCGAACGGGCGGCCGATCCGTTCGGCGGCCAGAAGACCGTAGAACGAGGTCTGATGCTCGGCCCCCATCGCATAGGCTTCGTGCGCCTTTTCCGCATCGCCAAGCTCGGCATAGGCGCGGCCCAGCCAGTAACCGGCGCGTCCCTTCGATATCGGCGACTGCACCGCCTCCGAGAACCGTTCGAAATGACGGGCGGCCGTCGCCGGATCATTCAGTTTCCGCAGCGCGAGGAACCCAGCGAGCCATTCCAGATCGGCATAGGAATAGCCTGCGTCGGACGTCATGAAGTGCTGGGCCGCGATCTTGTAAGCAGTGGCCGGTTCGCCTTCGCGCATTTTCAGTCGCGCCAGCCTGCGGCGGCCTTCGGCCCATTTCGAGGGTTCGCCCAAGGCTTCCGGCCCGGTGGAACGCTGCAGCATCAGTTCGATGGCGCTGTCGTCCAGTTCCTTGCGGTCGCGCCACATGAACCTTTCGAACGCAAGGCCCGGAGAATCGATCAGGGATTTCGGCACCGCCGCGATGCGCGCATCCACGCCCGGGGCCATGTCACGCAGATCGATCCGCGCCTGCGCCAGCTTGCGCTGATCCTCGCCCACCAGCGGCAGCATCTGTTTCGCGCTGACCAGGTGCCCGTCCCACAACATGCGGTCCAGCCGCGCCTCGTGATGGGGCTTCAGCAATTTCGAGAAATTCTCAAGATAGTTCTTCTGCAACCCTTTGCCCATCGGCATGGTGCGCCAGGCCATGACCAGGTTGGCCTCGGCATCGCCGCGCATCCCCTTGGCCATCAGCGCAACGGCGTGGTTCAGGGCGCCTTCGGCGGTCTGGGGCGGGTTTTCCCGGTAGAATTGCAGCACGCGGTCGGGATCGGCATTGGTGAAGGCGGGCTCGCCTTTCCTGCGCAAATACTCCAGCCCGGGCCAGTCCGGGCGCCGGGCCAGGAACACGAGCACGTCGCCGGAACTTCCGAATCCCTGCCGCAGCCAGTGCCAGACGATGATGTCGCGCGCCACCGAGCCGCGCTGGCCGGCCGCGTCCAGCGCCTCGTTCCAGTTGCCGTCCCGCATTTCCGCCATGGCGAGGCGCAGATCGTCGACCGTATCGGCGCGCGCAGGCACGGACAGGGCCAGGCAACACAGAATCAGGGCCAGAAGAGGGTTCAGAACGCGCGTCATCCCTTGCAATTCCCAACAAACCGAGGATACAGCCATTCACGATATACGGTGCGCCGCCGGGATCAACTCACAATCCAGGCCGCGTGCGAAATCGGCGGGTATTTCCCGTCACGTCGACATCAAGGGAGCGTTTTCCATGTTCAAAGGCTCTATGCCAGCCCTCGTCACCCCGTTCCGCAACGGCGAGCTGGACCTGGAAACCCTGAAACAACTGGTGGAATGGCAGATCGGCGAAGGCTCCACCGGGCTGGTCCCGGTCGGGACCACCGGCGAAAGCCCGACGCTCACCCATGAAGAGCACGAAACCGTCGTGGCCGAGGTGGTCAAGGCCGCCGCGGGCCGCGTACCGGTCATCGCCGGGGCCGGGTCGAACAACACGATCGAGGCGATTCGCTTCGTGCAATTCGCGGAGAAGGTCGGCGCCGACGCGGCGCTGGTCGTGACGCCCTATTACAACAAGCCGACCCAGCGCGGCATGGTGGCGCATTTCACGGCGCTGCACGACTGCGCCGACATTCCGATCATCATCTACAACATCCCGGGCCGTTCCGTGGTGGACATGACCCCCGAAACCATGGGCGAACTTGCGAGACTGCCCCGCATCGTCGGCGTCAAGGACGCCACCGGCGACGTCACCCGCGTCAGCGAGCAGCGCGCCACCTGCGGACCCGAGTTCTGCCAGCTGTCGGGCGAAGACGCCTCGGCGCTGGGCTTCAACGCGCATGGCGGCGTCGGCTGCATCTCGGTCACCGCCAACGTCGCGCCGAAACTCTGCGCCGAGTTCCAGCAGGCGACGCTCGACGGAAACTACGCCAAGGCGCTCGAATACCAGGACCGCCTGATGCCGCTGCACGAGGCGATCTTCATCGAGCCGGGCCTGGTCGGCGCGAAATATGCGCTCAGCAAGCTGGGCCTCTGCACCGAAGAGGTGCGCTCGCCGCTGACCGGCCTCGAGAACGGCACCAAGGCCGCCATCGACGCCGCTATGAAGCACGCGGGCATCCTGTGATCCGAAGCCGCTGAGCAAAGCCCGAACACTTCATCTTTTCACAAGTACTCTGGGGGTCCGGGGGCAACGCCCCCGGCGATCTCCGCCTGCTTCAGCGCTTGCCGTAATACAGCCCCACGACATGTTCGGCCTGCGCAAAGAACAGCCAGCGCGACGTGGCCACGCCCGCCAGGTGCGACAGGACCGCGAGCAGGCCAAAGACGTGGTTGAAGGGCAGCAGCAGCAAGACGATCGGCAGGACAAAGGCCAGCGCAAAGGCGATCACACGCAGTTTTTGCGCGTGCTTGCGTCCCACCACATGCACGAATTCGCGCAACAGGTAGTTGGTTCCCGTGTGCGGCGGCTCGAAGGCGCGGACTGCGCCGCGTGATCCCAGGCCGGTGGCGGTTCCCAGATCGGTTCCCGAAGCGGCCAATGCTCCGTCCCCCTGTTTCCAATAGGCCAGCTGCACCAGCGCCGCGACAAGCAGCAGTACCAGCGCGATCCTGACCTGACCGCCCAAAAGCGCGCCGCCTGCCAGGCTGAAGGACAGGAACAGGGCGGGGGTCAGCTTCATGTTCCAGCGCGGGACGGTCCTGAGCTGGGTATAGATCATCGACGTGGTGAAGACGGTGGCAAGCGAGAACAGCGCCCCGAACACGCCCACGACCCGCCAATGCTGGCCGAGAAACACAGCCCCGACGGCGTAAAGCCCCATGACGATCAGCGCGATGACCGCGCACCAGCCTTCGCGCGACAGCCAGCTGGATCGCCACTGCGTGAAGGCTTTCCATGCCCGCTCGGGATGGCCAAGGTGAAAGGTCGAGGCCACAAGCCCCGCGACCGACAGGCCGAACGCGATTGCGAAGAACACAAAGGCGACCAGGCCAGATACCGCCGGAAAACCGAGGCCCAGGAAGAACAGCAGGCCAAATCCCAGACCCGACAGGGTCGTGAAGATGATGACGGAAGGTGCGGGATGCATCAGATCTTCTCCAACATCTTGTCGAGCCAGCCCATGAAGCCCTTTGCATCTTCAGCCACCGGCGCCAGCAGCGGCGCAAGAACGTCCACCTGCTCCTCCATCTTGTCCCTGGGGCGAGGCGGCAGGTACTTGTTGACGGGCCTGGTGCCCATTTCGGGCATCAGGTCCACGCCGCCGCGTTCCGAGACCAGTTTCGAAACGTCGCTGTCCGGGTCGCCCAGATCGCCGAAATGCCGCGCCCCGGCCGGGCAGGTGCGCACGCAGGACGGTATGCGGTCCACCTCGGGCAGGTTCTCGTTGTAGATGCGGTCGATGCAGAGGGTGCACTTTTTCATCACGCGCTCGGCCATGTCCATCTCGCGCGCGCCGTAGGGGCAGGCCCAGGCGCAGAGGCCGCAGCCGATGCAGTCGCTTTCATTGACCAGCACGATCCCGTCCTCGACCCGCTTGTAGCTGGCCCCGGTCGGACAAACCGTGACGCAGGGCGCGTCTTCGCAATGCAGGCAGGATTTGGGAAAGTGGACCAGCTGGGCGTGACCCTGTTCGGGCTGTACCTCGTAGGAATGCACCCGGTTCAGGAAGGTGCCCGCCGGGTCGGCGCCATAGGCGTCCTGATCGGAAAGCGGCGCGCCGTAATTCTCGGTGTTCCAGCCCTTGCACGAGATCACGCAGGCATGACAGCCGACGCAGGTGTCCAGGTCGATCACCAGCCCCAGCTTGCGTTCGGTGGATTGGGGGAGCTGGGTCATTTGCCTACCTTCCAGACCAGGTTTTTGGGGCCGGTTCCGACCGGCGACTTGATCGGGCCGAAGGCAGGCTGGCTTTCGGTCACTTCCTCGGGGTTCGCGGCCTTTTCGATCTTCACCTTCAGATCGAACCAGGCCGCCTGGCCGGTGATCGGGTCGGAATTGGCCCATCGCAACCCGTCGCCCCTGGGCGGCAGCAGCTCGTGGATCAGGTGGTTCAGCAGAAATCCCTTGGTCGCCTCGGGTGCATCGTCGGTCAGGGCCCAGGCTCCCTTGCGCTTGCCGATGGCGTTCCAGGTCCAGACGGTATTGTCGTTCAGCGCCGCCATCTCCATCACCGGCACGGTGATTGACCCGTGCGGCGAGCTGACCTTGGCCCAGTCGCCTTCCTCGAGCCCATGCTCGCGCATCAGCCTGGTAGGCACGTAAAGCGGGTTGCGCCCGTGCAGCTGGCGCAGCCAGGCGTTCTGGGTGCCCCAGGAATGATACATCGCCATCGGGCGCTGGGTCAGCGCATTGACGGTAAAGCCTTCGTTGCCGGTCTGATCGGTCTCGTACCAGATCGGCAGCGGATTCATCTTGTCGCGGATGCGGGCGCGCAGGTGGTCGGGCGGCTGCCGGTCGCCATGCCCCTCGGCGGCCAGTTGGAACCTGCGCATCGGTTCGACGTAAAGCTGGAACAGGTAGGGTTGCGGGCTGTCATAGAGCCCCATGCCCACGGCCCAGTCCTGATAGGCGCTGTTCCAGGGTTTGTAATAGTCGGCGCCTTCGGGGATATGCGCGACGTAGAAGCCGCCATTCTCGATATAGCGGTCCAGCTGGTCGGGATTCACCGGACCGCGCCCCTCGAGATCGCCATTCTCGCCGCGGAATCCCGCCAGCGGCCCGATGCCCGGCCTGCGCTCGTGGTTGACGATGTAGTCGGCATAGTCCTTCCACTTCGGGCTGCCGTCCGAGCGGGTGAAGCCCGGAAGTTGCATCCGGTTGGCCAGTTCGATCAGCACCGACTGGAAGCCGCGCACGTCCCGATCGGGCTCGATCACCGGCCAGCGGATCGCATCCGCCGCCGCATCCGCCTCGCAGATCGGGCGGTCGAGCAGGCTGATGCAGTCGTGCCGCTCCAGATAGGTGGTGTCGGGCAGGATCAGGTCGGCATAGGCCACCATCTCGGACGAATAGGCGTCGGAATAGATGATGCGCGGAATGACGTACCGGCCGTCGTCGTTGCGCGCGGTCAGCATCTCCATCACGCCGCTGGTGTTCATCGTGGAGTTCCACGACATGTTGGCCATGTACATGAACAGCGTGTCGATCCGGTAGGGATCGCCGGCATGGGCGTTCGAGATGACCATGTGCATCAGCCCATGCACCGACATCGGGTTTTCCCAGGTAAAGGCCTTGTCGATGCGCTTGGCGCGGCCTTCGTCATCGATCTGCAGGTCCTGCGGCCCGCGCGGAAAGCCCAGATGCGGCCCTTCGAGCGGCCGGCCCGGACGGCCGTGCCCATGCGGAGTGGGATGGGCGCTGACCGGTTTGGGATAAGGCGGCTTGAAGCGGAAGCCGCCCGGAACCTCGACCGTGCCCAGCAGGATCTGCAGCACGTGGATGGCGCGGCAGGTCTGGAAGCCGTTGGCATGGGCCGAAATGCCGCGCATGGCGTGAAAGCTGACCGGGCGGCCCGTCATGGTCTTGTGGGTTTCGCCACGGAAATCGGTCCATTCCCGGTCGAGCGTGAAGGCCTCGTCGAAGGCGACGCGGGCCAGTTCGGCGGCGATGGCGCGGATTCGTTTGGCGGGGATGCCACAGCGCCCGGCCACCGCCTCGGGCGCGTATTCGTCCGATAGATACCGCTCGGCCATGTGGTGAAAGACGGGGCGGTGGACGACGCCGTCGCGCTTATAGGTCGCCGAAAGGTCGGGGCGCACGCCGGGCTGATCGAATGGTGCCGGCTTGCCGGTTGCGCGGTCGATCACCAGCTCCTTGCCGTTCTCGTCGCGCAAGAGCAGACCCTGATCCGGGCCTTCGGCGGCGTTCACCAGCACCGGCGCGTTGGTGTAGCGGCTGAGATAGTCGAGGTCGATCCGGCCCGCCTTCATCAGCAGGTGGATCAGCGACAGCACGAACAGCCCGTCGGTGCCCGGAGTGATGCCGACCCAGTCGTCGGCCACGGCGTTGTAACCCGAGCGCACCGGATTGACCCCGATCACCCGCGCGCCGCGAGCCTTGAGCTTGCCGATGCCGATCTTGATCGGGTTGCTGTCGTGGTCCTCGGCCACGCCGAACAGCATGAACAGCCTGGTGCGGTCCCAGTCAGGCTGGCCGAATTCCCAGAACGCTCCTCCCATGGTGTAGATGCCTGCCGCCGCCATGTTGACTGAGCAGAAACCGCCATGCGCGGCATAGTTCGGGGTGCCGAAATTCTGCGCCCAGAAGCTGGTGAAGCTCTGGCTCTGGTCGCGGCCGGTGAAAAAGGCCAGCTTGTGCGGCGCGGTTTCGTGCAACTCGTTCAGCCAGCCGACCGCCGTGCTGATCGCCTCGTCCCAGCTGATTTCGCGGAATTCGCCCGATCCGCGCGGCCCGACCCGCTTCAGAGGCGCCCGCAGCCGCGAGGGCGCGTTGACCTGCATGATCCCCGCCGAACCCTTGGCGCAAAGCACGCCCTTGTTCACCGGATGATCGCGGTTGCCTTCGATGTAGGCGACCTTGCCGTCCTTCATGTGGACGTTGATGCCGCAGCGGCAGGCGCACATGTAGCAGGTGGTGCGCCGGATCTCGTCCGAGACCTTGGGCGACAGGTCCAACTTCGGCTGGTGCGTCACGTGCTTCCTCCCAGGCGGTTCCAATACAGCCTCGTCAAAACGGACCGTCAATCAAGTGTTTCATGCGGCGACGGTTGTTCCCGTTCCAGCAGGCGCAGGGTGTCGCGGGCGATCTGGCGCTCTTCGTCCGCCGGCACGACATGCACCGGAACCGGGCCAAGGAAGGCCAGGTGCTCCATGATCCTGTCGCGGATGGGCACCGCGTTCTCGCCGATGCCGCCGGTGAAGGCGACGGCGTCGAGCCCGCCCATCGCCACCGCGGCGCTGCCGGCATGGCGCGCGGCCCAGTAGCAGAAATGCTCGGCCGCAAACCGTGCCTCATCGTCGTCGCGCGCCAGGATCGCGGCCATGTCGTTGGTCCCGGCAAGCCCGGTCAGACCGCTGTGCCGGTTGAGCAGCCGGTCGGTTTCCGAGATCCCGCGCTCGCCCGCAAGCCGCAGCACGACCATGCCGTCGATCGCACCGCAGCGGGTGCCCATGGTGAGACCGTCGAGCGGGGAATAGCCCATGCTGGACGCCACGCTGCGACCGCCGATCATGGCGCACAGGCTGGCCCCGTTGCCCAGGTGCAGCCCCAGCAGGCGGTGCGGCAGGGCGTCGCCGAAATGCTCGACCATCGAGGCGTAGCTGAGGCCGTGGAAACCATAGCGGCGCAGACCCAGCGCGCGAAGATCCGCGGGCAGGGCATATTCGGTCGCGACCCGCGGGTTCGTTGCATGGAAGGCGGTATCGAAGGACCCGAACTGGGGCAGATCGGGCAGCCTTTCCGCCAGGGCGCGGATGGCGGTCAGGTTGTGCGGGTTGTGCAGCGGCGCCAGCGGCGTGCAGGCGTCGATCCTTTGCAGAATATCGGGCGTCAACCTGACCGGCGCGGTCAGGTCCGCGCCGCCATGCACGATCCGGTGACCGGCCGCCGTGAAAGAAGACAGGCGGTGCCCGCGCGCATCCAGCCCCTTTAACAGGGCGTCCAGCGCGGCAGCGTGATCCGGGGCTTCGACCGGGCCTTTCCCGTCACCCAGCTTGAGCCGGGCGTCACCGCCGATTTCGCTGACGGAACCGGACAGGACCGGCGTCAGATCGCGGCCGAACAGTTCGATCTTGATCGAGGACGACCCGGCATTGACCACGAGGATCATGAGGTTTCCCCGCTGGCGGCAATCGCCCCGAGCGCGGCGGAGGCCAGCCGCGCCGCCGATCCCTGCGAGCGCGAGGTCAGCAGGATCGGCACCTTCGCGCCCAGGACCAGTCCGCCGGCGCAACAGCCCATGCCCAGAACCATGAGCTTGACCACGGCGTTGCCGGTGGTGATGTTCGGGGTCAGGATGATGTCCGCATCGCCCGCGACAGGCGTTTCGACGCCCTTGATGGCCGCCGCCTCCTTGGAAAAGATCAGGTCCAGCGCCAAGGGGCCCGCGACCTCGGCGTCGGGAATGGCGGATTTGGCCCATTCCGAGATTTCGGCCGCGTCCATCGTGTTCTGGATCGACGGCGTCGGGTCTTCGCTGGGCGACAGGATGGCGGCGTTGGGGCGTGGAATGCCCAGCTTCTGCGCCAGCCGGATCGCGTGGATCAGACTGGCTTTTCTGGTCTCGATGCTCGGGTCCACGTTCAGCGCCGCGTCCGTCACGAACAGCGGACGGTCCGAACCGGTGGCCGTGACGTGGAAGACATGGGCGCAGCGCGTATCCGGATCGCGCAGACCGGCGGCGGCGGGCAGCAATCCCTTGAGGAAGGTCGAAGAGTGGATCTGCCCCTTCATGATCGCGTCGACCTCGCCGGCGCGCGCCAGACGCGCAGCCTCGTGCGCGGCGGCGGCATGAGGCGCATCGACCAGACGGATGCCGCCGATATCGAAGCCGATGCTTTCGGCCGTGGCGCGGATCTTGTCGGGGTCGCCGATCAGGACCGGGTCGGCCAGACCCGATGCCGCGGCTTCCTGAATGCCCATCAGGGCAGTGGGCGATCCCGCGTTGACCAGCGCCACGCGGGGCGTCGGCAGGGCGCGCGCCTGTTGCAGCAGGGCCTCGGAAACCGTCGGAACAGTCGGGGAGAGAAAGGGAAAGGCTGGCCGGGTCATGTCAACGTCTCGGTTTGAGAAAAGGGATGACACAGGCATAGCTGTTCCTGTCCATTGCGGCGACCGGGACGGGCGCGGCGCAGTGACACGCGCCGCGCCAAGTCCGCATCACACCGTCTGCGGTTTCATGTCGGCCTTGTCGATGCCGGCCACATGGACGGGCTTTTTCATGGCGTCGCGGCGGAAGGGCTCGCCAAGCTCCTGATTGATCATGGCCTCGATCAGCGTCGTGATGCCGTTCCTCTGATCCTCGATCGCCTGTGCGAGCGCCGCAGTCAGTTCCTCCATCGTGCGGGCGACGACGCCTTTCAGGCCGCAGGCCTTGGCGATGCCCGCGTATGAGACCTGGGTGTCCAGTTCGGTGCCGACGAAGTTGTCGTCGAACCACAGGGTCGAGTTCCGCTTCTCGGCGCCCCACTGGTAGTTGCGGAACACGATCTGCGTCACCGCGGGCCATTCCTCGCGGCCGATCGCCGTCAGTTCGTTCACCGCGATGCCGAAGGCGCCATCACCGGCAAAACCGACTACCGGTGTGTCGGGACATCCGATCTTGGCGCCGACGATGGCGGGCAGGCCGTAGCCGCAAGGACCGAACAGGCCCGGGGCCAGGTATTTGCGGCCCGCCTCGAACGACGGATAGGCGTTGCCGATGGCGCAGTTATTGCCGATGTCGGACGAAATGATCGCCTCTTTCGGCAGCGCCGCCTGGATCGCGCGCCAGGCCATGCGGGGGCTCATCCAGTCCGGCTTGTCGGCGCGGGCGCGCTGGTTCCAGGTGGTGCCCGGATCGTCGTCCTCGTGATCCATCGAACTCAGCTGCTGCGCCCAGGCGGATTTTTTCTGCGCGATAAGCGCCTTGCGTTCGGCGCGGCCCGCGTCGCCGGCGCTGTCGCCGAGCTGGTTCAGGATGCCTTGGGCCACCTTGGCCGCGTCGCCGACGATGCCCACCGTGACCTTCTTGGTCAGGCCGATCCGGTCGGGGTTGATGTCGACCTGGATGATCTTCGCCTCTGCTGGCCAGTATTCCATGCCATATCCGGGCAGGGTCGAGAACGGGTTCAGACGGGTGCCGAGGCAGAGCACCACGTCGGCTTCCTTGATAAGCTCCATCGCCGCCTTCGAGCCGTTGTAGCCGAGCGGGCCGGCAAATAGCGGGTGCGAGCCGGGGAAGGCGTCGTTGTGCTGGTAGCCCACGCAGACCGGCGCATCCAGCCGTTCGGCCAGCGCCTTCGACGCCTCGATGCCGCCCTTGGACAGAACGACGCCGGCGCCGTTCAGGATCACCGGGTTCTTGGCGTTCGACAGCAGTTCGGCCGCTTGCGCAACGGCGGTTTCGCCGCCCGAGGGACGCTCGAACTCGACGATGGCGGGCAGTTCGACGTCGATCACCTGGGTCCACATGTCCCGCGGAATGTTGATCTGCGCCGGGGCGCTGGCGCGCTTGGCGTTCATGATCACCCGGTTCAGCACTTCGGCCACGCGCGAAGGATCGCGAACCTCTTCCTGATAGGCGACCATGTCCTCGAACAGTTTCATCTGCTCGACTTCCTGAAACCCGCCCTGGCCGATGGTCTTGTTGGCGGCCTGAGGCGTGACCAGCAAAAGCGGCGTGTGGTTCCAGTAGGCGGTCTTGACCGCGGTGACGAAGTTGGTGATGCCGGGACCGTTCTGGGCGATCATCATCGACATCTTTCCGGTGGCGCGGGTGTAGCCGTCGGCCATCATCCCGGCGCTGCCCTCATGCGCGCAGTCCCAGAACATGATCCCCGCCTTGGGAAACAGGTCCGAGATCGGCATCATCGCCGAGCCGATGATCCCGAAGGCATGTTCGATTCCGTGCATTTGCAGCGTTTTTACAAAGGCTTCTTCCGTCGTCATCTTCATGAGGGGGCACTCCAGGCAGAATGAGGGAAACCGGATCCGCGGTTCCGGGGGTTTGCATCAGGTTTAGGCGGAAGGGCGCCTCGCGCGTTAGGGCCAGACCCGACAGCGGAATATGTCCAGAATCCGGGTCATGCGGCATCGATCGCCGTCGCGACGATTTCGAGGCCGGCGGCGATGCGGTCGGTGGGGATCGAGGAATAGCCCAGCCGGTAGTAGTTTCTCGGGCGGCCGGCGCCGAAAAAGAACGGCTCGCCCGGTTCGACATGAACACTCTGGCCGCGCAGGGTGCCGGCCAGTTGCGTCGTGTTCACGTGCTCGGGGGCTTTCATCCAGTAAGACGATCCGCCATAGACCCCCCGGCCCGCGATGGTCAGCCCGTTCCTGGCGATGGCCGCCTCCATCGCCTTGCGGCGTTCCAGCAGGGCCTTGGACATGCGGCGGATCTGGGCGTCGTAGTGGCCCAGCGACAGGAAATAGGCGGCAGTGCGCTGGATGTGGCCCGGCGGGTGTCGCAGCACCAGCGACCGCAGCGCTCGCGCTTCGCGGATGAAGGGCTCGGACCCGACCATGTAGCCAAGCCGCAGCCCCGGAAACAGCGACTTGGAAAAACTGCCGACATAGATGACCCGGCCGTCGCGATCGAGCGACTTGAGCGCAGGCGAAGGCGCGCCGAGAAAGGCCATCTCGAACTCGTAATCGTCCTCGACGATCATCGCGTCGATGTCCCGCGCCCGCCGCAGCAGTTCATGGCGGCGATTCACCGGCATGGTCGCGGTCGTGGGGCATTGATGGCTGGGCGTCGTGAAGATCACGTCGGTATCGTCGGGAATGGCGTCCGGCGGCAGGCCGTCCATGTCGACTCTCAAGGGCGCCAACCGGCATTGCGACCGCACCAGCAGTTCCCGAAGGGCATAGTAGCAGGGATCCTCGATGGCGGCCTTCCGGCTGCGGTTGAGCAGGACACGAGCCGCCAGCCACAGGGCGTTCTGCGCGCCCAGGGTGATCAGGATTTCCTCGGGCCGTGCGGTGATGCCGCGCCGGGGCAGGGTATGGCGCGCGATGAACTCGACCAGCAACGGGTCGTCCTCGTCGACATAATCCGCCGTCAGCGAGGCAAAGTCCTTCTGCCCCAGCGCCCGCACCGCGCAGAGCCGCCAGTTGGCGTGATCGAACAGTGTCGGATCGGCTTGGCCGTAGATGAAGGGATAGCGGAAATCGCGCCAGTTTCGCGGCTTGGGCAGGGTGTCTCCACCGCAGAAACGGCGCGCGATGGCGCGGTCCCAATCGACGGTCTCCTCGCCGCGCTGCATGGGCGAATAGGTGGGCGGAACCGGCGCGTTTTCAGAGACATAGTAGCCGGAACGCCCTTTCGCAGTGAGGTAATCGTTGGCCAGAAGCTCGGTGTAGGCCAGCGTCACGGTGATCCGGCTGACCCCGAGATGCGCGGCAAGCTTGCGGGACGAGGGCAGCTTTTCACCGACATGGAAGCGGCCCGAGAGGATCCCCTCGGCGATCATCTGCTGGATCTGCGCCTGCAGCGTGCCCGGACCGTCGGGCTTGAGAAAGAAGGTGTCGACTGAAATCCCCATTGCGGCAGCATAGGGTGGACTCAAGCTGGTTACAATCTGGACCTATGAGGCGACAAGGGGCCGGATCGCGGATTCCCGGTTGACCGTCATGGATTAATAAACCATAAAACTAGAAATGTAGTTATTTAAGGTGTCGGACATGTGGGAAACAGCAGCGGCCGGGTTCTCGGCCATGGGGTCCGAAGCGCGGCTCAGGGTCCTCAAGACGCTGGTGCGCGCCGGGGACTCCGGACTGACCGTCGGTGAGATCCGGGATAGGACGGGCATCGCGCCGTCGACCCTGGCGCATCACCTCAAGTTCCTCGCGGCCGGAGGGCTCGTCGAGCAGGAAAAGGTCGGACGCAGCACCATCAACCGGGCGCGTTTCGATGAACTCAGGAACCTTGCGCAGTTCATTCTGAGCGAATGCTGCGCCGATGCGGTGAAAAAGGCGGCGAACGATGGCTGAACTGACGCAGAGCCCGAACCGGCCCCGCAGGCTCATGGCGGATTATCTGAAAACGCCTTGGGCGGCGATTGCCGCGCTGCTGATCGCCGTAGCGATCCTCGATCCGGGCAACTGGACGGCGGTCGTGATCTTCGCCGGGAAGGCACTGGCGCATACCGGCCAGTACATCCTGTTCGCCGTGCTCCTGCTGTCCTATCTCAAGGCCACCGGGGCCGAAGTGATGGTCGCCAGGGCCTTCGAGGGGCGCGAAACCCGGATGATCGTCCTGGCCGCGCTGTTCGGAGGGCTGGCGCCGTTCTGCTCGTGCGAGGTGATCCCCTTCATCGCCGGGTTGCTGGCGCTGGGCGCCCCGTTGTCGGCGGTCATGGCCTTCTGGCTCAGTTCTCCGCTGATCGACCCGCCGACCCTGCTGATCACCGCGGGCGCGCTGGGCTGGCCGTTCGCGATCGGCAAGGCGGTGGCTGCGGTGGCGCTGGGCCTTTTCGGCGGCTTCATCGTCAAGGCGCTGATGGGGCACGGGGCCTTCGCCCAGCCGCTGCGGGAATACAAGCCCGCCGGCTGCTGCGGCTGCGGGCCGACGAAACAGGAAAAGCCGCGTTGGCGGTTCTGGGCCGATCCGGAACGCCGCGCGCGGTTCCGCGCGGAATTCCTGTACAACGGCGTCTTCCTGTTGAAATGGCTGGCGCTGGCCTATGTGCTCGAGGCGCTGCTGGTCAGCTATGTCCCGGCGGACCTGATCGCGGGTGTCGTCGGCGGCGAAGGCGTGCTTCCGATCGCTACCGCGGCCTTGGTCGGAATGCCCGCCTATCTGAACTCCTACGTCGCGCCGCCGCTGCTGGCCGGTCTGATGGAGCAGGGGATGACCGCGGGCGCGGCGATGGCCTTCATGGTCGCCGGCGCCGTCAGTTCGATCCCCGCCATGGCGGCGGTCTGGTCGCTGGTGAAACCGCGCGTTTTTGCGGTGTATCTGGGCCTTGGCCTCAGCGGCGCCGTGATCGCGGGCGTGGTGTTCCAGATGCTCTGAACGCGAAACCCGTCCGGCATGTCGCCGGGCGGGTTCGATCCGGGTCGGATGGGCGCAACCCTCGTTCTCAGGCCTGGCCGCAATTCTTCGGCAGTTTCAGCCTGTAGCGTGGTTCGCCGCTGTCGACATAGACGCGTTTCTCGACGCAGGCGGTGGTGCCGACCGTGGTGGCGACCGGACCTTCGGTAGAAGTGATCGAGGTCGCCGACCCGTCCGGCAGGCGGACCGAAATGATCACGCCGTTGGACAGGTCGCCGTTGATCGCCGTCGCGGACAGCACGGGAACGGTCAGAAAGGCTGCGTGCTCGTGCTTGTCGTCGCCGCCCATGAGCAGCAATCCGGCAAGGATCGCCACCATGACCAGGACGCCCAGCACGGCGAGGCCTTTGGTCCTCAAGAAAACATAGACGGAAACGGCCCGGTGCGGGCCGATCAGTTTCGACAGAATGTCCAGCATGTTGCCCTGCAGTTGTCGGATGGCCCCGGGCCGGTCGGACCGGGGCCGCGTGTCAATCAGTAGCGGCGGTCTTCGTCTTCGTCCTCTTCCTCGTCGCCGCCCTTGGGCAGGTTGAAGAAGCTGTCCGCGTCGTACTTGTCGCTCTTGTCGTCCTCGTCTTCATCGCTGCCAGACAGCGAGAAGGTTTCCAGCCCTTCGATCGCGGTCGGGATCTTGGGCGCGGCCTCCATTTCCAGCGACTGTTCGGTCGAGACCAGCTTGCGCCGCTCGTCGTCGCTCATCACGCCGCCTTCGGCGGCCTTCTTGGCGGCGGCCTTCTGCACGGCGGCATCCAGTTCGGATTGCTTGCACAGCCCCAGCGCGACCGGGTCGATCGGCTGCATGTTGGAAATGTTCCAATGCGTGCGCTCGCGGATCGACTGGATGGTCGGCTTGGTGGTGCCCACCAGCTTGGCGATCTGGCCGTCGGTCAGTTCGGGGTGGAACTTGACCAGCCACAGGATCGAGTTCGGGCGGTCCTGACGCTTGCTGAGCGGCGTGTAACGCGGGCCGCGGCGTTTTTCCTCGCCGGCCGCAGCGGGGTTGAACTTGAGCTTCAGCTTGTGCAGCGGATTGTTTTCCGCCTTGTCGATTTCTTCCTGGGTCAGCTGGTTGTTGGCGATCGGGTCGAAACCCTTGACGCCGGTCGCCACGTCGCCGTCGGCGATGCCCTGCACTTCCAGCTCGTGCATGCCCACGAAATCCGCGATCTGCTTGAAGCTGATCGTGGTGTTGTCCACCAGCCACACGGCGGTCGCCTTGGCCATGAGGGGTTTTGCCATGAGCCCGTCTCCTTTGAATACATCTTTCCCGTCGCCGGAATTCGGCTGCCCCGGGGGATCGGGGCGGGTTTCCGTTGTCGGGGAACTCGGGCTGTATATAGTCGCGCAAGGCAAAGAAGGAAAGAGGCGAATGCGCTGGGCTGTCTTGTGGCTTCTGACTGCGGTTCCGGGCCTTGCCGGCGGCGGCAAGGCGGGCGAGTTCGACTACTTCGTGCTGTCGCTCAGCTGGTCGCCGACCTGGTGCGCGATCGAAGGCGACGCGCGCCAGGCGGATCAATGCGACGCGCGTCACGACCACGGCTGGATCCTGCACGGGCTGTGGCCGCAGCATCATCGCGGCTGGCCGTCCTATTGCCCCACGCCCGAGGCGCCGCCCAGCCGCGGCATGACACGGGAAATGGAGGACATTCAGGCCAGTTCCGGCCTGGCCTGGCATCAGTGGAAAAAGCACGGAACCTGCTCGGGGCTGAGCGCGCAGGACTATTTCGCGCTGTCCCGGCGGGCCTATGACGCCGTGCAACGACCGGACGTGTTCCGCAGGCTCGAAACCGCGGTTACGCTGCCCGCCGCCGTGGTGGAGGAAGCGTTTCTGCAGGCCAACCCGGGGCTGGAACCCGACATGATCACCGTCACCTGCCGAGACGGCTATATCGAGGAGGTCCGCCTGTGCCTGTCGCGCGATCTGCAACCGGTGCCCTGCGGAGCGGACGTGATCCGCGATTGCCGCGCCACCGATGCGCGGCTGGATCCGATTCGCTAGACGCGGTCAGCCCTGCCGCTTCTGGCAGTCGCGGGCATAGTCCAGCGCCTTGGCGGTTCCCTTGAGGTCGATCGCCATGACGGGGTCTCCGGCCGGGTTGTAGACGGTCATCGTCCTGTTCTGCGCGATGGCGTTGACGAAGCTGCGGTCGCTGAAGAACACCGTCGCGCCCGGCACCCGGTCCTGCCGGAAGCCGGTGGCGGTCGCATCAAAGCTCTTGCCGTCCAGGTCGAACCGGATCGGATAGGTCTTGCCCGGCTCGATATCGCCCCAGGCCTTGTTGAAGACGGTGAAATACCCCCGGTCGTCCAGCGCGTCATAGCCCAGACGCACCACCGACAGATCCTGATAGACCGTCTGGATCAGGCAGCCATTGCCCAGTGACGGATCCATCATGATGTTCCAGCCTTCGACAAAGCCCTTGTCGATCAGTTCCTGCGACCAGGCAGAGGTCGCGGAGATGGCGGCAAAGGCGAAGGCCAGAAGGCGGGGCATGGCAAGAACTCCGTAAGGATGCAAGTTCACTTGCCTTCTTCCTAGCTGCAAAGCGCTGCGGGGCCAAAGAATTTCTGGGAAAACCGCCCTTGCCGAACGCGTTCCATGGGATGCGGTCAGCATGCGAAGCGGCGGATGAGGCTTGAGCCAGGTCTGTTTTTCGACCAACATTCGGATTGCTCTGCCGCAGATGAAATTGAACAATCGGTCCGAGGTGACCACTTGTCAGTCTCCGAAAACAAGCGATTGATCCGAGAGGCGTTCCGGCCTTGGGAAAGCGGCGACAGCAAGCCATTTTTCGATCTGATCGCCGATGATGTGGATTGGACGGTCATCGGAACGACGCAAGTGTCCGGCGTGTACCGCTCGAAACAGGATCTGATAGACCGGGCTTTCGGCCTTTTGCTGGATCGTCTGGATGGCGGCCTCAGGACCAGGTTCGTCGATCTTGCGATGGAAGGCGACAAGGCGTTTCTGCGGTTCGAAAGCAGCGGCGTGTCGAAGACAGGGGTCAGGTACGAACAGGCCTATTGCTGGGCCATGGTGATGCGGAACCGCCGGATCGTGGAAATCACCGCCTATCTGGACACCGACCTGCTGCGACGCGTCTTCGATTAGCGCCGCCGGACGGCCGCCAAAGCGTTTTGACGCGTCTGCGCGGCTAGAGTTCCTTCCGCGCCCTCAGCGCTGCGGTGATGGTTCCGTCGTCCAGATAGTCCAGTTCGCCGCCGATCGGCACGCCTTGCGCCAGCGAGGTCAGGCGCACCTGGGCCTCCAGCTGATCGGCGATGTAATGCGCGGTGGTCTGGCCGTCGACGGTGGCGTTCAAGGCCAGGATCACCTCGGTGATGCCCTCGGCGGTAATCCGGTCCTTCAGACGCGGAATGCGCAGCTCATCCGGACCGACCCCGTCCAGCGCCGAAAGCGTGCCGCCCAGAACGTGATAACGCCCCTTGAAGACCCCGGCGCGTTCCATCGCCCAAAGGTCGGCCACGTCCTCGACCACGCAAAGCTCGCCGGTGGCGCGCTCTTCGCTTTCGCAGATGTCGCAGATGTCGGACGTGCCGACATTACCGCAATTCAGGCATTCGCGGGCGGTTTCCGCGACCCGCAGCATGGCATCCGCAAGCGGCGTCAGCAGCAGGGCGCGTTTCCGGATCAGGTGCAGGACCGCCCGCCGCGCCGAACGCGGGCCAAGCCCCGGCAGCTTGGCCATCAACTCGATCAGGTTGTCGATGTCACGGTTTGAACTCACCTGCGGCCTTCCGTGATGGGACCGGGCCGCAGACGCGCCCGGCCAATGATTGGGCAGGCGCCCGGATCAGAAGGGCAGCTTGATGTCCTTCGGCAGACCCATGCTTTCGGTCAGCTTGGTCATTTCCGCCTGCGCCCGCTCGGCCGCCTTGGCCTGGGCGTCCTTGATCGCCGCCAGGATCAGATCCTCGACCACTTCCTTGTCGTCGCCGTTGAAGATCGAGGGGTCGATGTCGAGGCCCTTGAGTTCGCCCTTGGCCGAGGCGGTGGCCTTGACCAGTCCGGCGCCGGATTCTCCTGTGACCATGATGGTGTGCAGTTCTTCCTGCACCTGGGCCATTCTGGTCTGCAGTTCCTGGGCGGATTTCATCATCTTGGCCATGTCGCCGAGACCGCCGAGTCCTTTGAGCATTGGTTTTCTCCTGTATGTCGGTCTGACGCCTAGATACGGGGGGCGCCGATCTGGCACAAGGGGGCAGGGGCGATCGGCCGCCGGTCGCGGCTCAATCCTCCTCGAACGGGTCCCATTCGTCCTCGACCTCGGGCAGGGCTTCGGTCTCGACCTGCGACGCGCGTTGTTCGGGCGTCTCGATCCGGATGATCCGCGCCTTGGGAAACTGCGCCAGAACCGCCTGCACCAGCGGGTGCGACTCGGCCTCGGCCCTGAGCGCCGTGTCGGCGGCGTCGCGGATCTCGGCGATCGTGGGGGCGTCGCCGTTCGACACGACGGATACGGCCCAACGGTTGCCGGTCCAGCGTTGCAGGGACGTTCCCAGGCGCTGCGCCAGGTCCGAAGGCGCCTGTTCGGACGGGGTGAACTCGATCCGGCCGGGTTGGTACGAGACCAGCCGCACGCCGGTCTCGACCTCGACCAGCAGCTTCACGTCGCGATTGGCGCGGATCAGCTCGACCACGTGCTCGAAGGTCGGATAGCGGGCCAGCGCGGCCTGCAGATCCTGCGCCAGCGCCGCGGTCGGCGCGCCGCCATTCCCGCGCGGGGCCGAGGCATAGGCGGGCGCGCCCACGTTTTCCGCCCGCGCCACCGGCGCCGCAGAGCCGGGCAAGGCCATGCCGCCGCCCGGCCCGTTCGGCGGCGGCGGAGCATCCTGCAGACGGCGCAGCAATTCCTCGGGGCTGGGCAGATCGGCCACATGGGTCAGGCGGATCACCGCCATCTCGGCGGCCATCATCGCGTTCGGGGCGGCGGCCACTTCTTCCAGCGCCTTTAGCAGCATCTGCCACATCCGGGTCAGAACCCGCATCGGCAGGGCTTCGGCCATCTGCTGCCCGCGCGCGCGCTCGTCCGGCGAGACGGTCGGGTCCTCGGCCGCGTTCGGCGTGATCTTGACGACGGATACCCAATGGGTGATCTCGGCCAAGTCGCGCAGCACCGCCAGCGGGTCGGCGCCTTCGGCATATTGCGCGCCCAGTTCGGTCAGCGCGCCCGCCGCGTCGCCGCGCAGGATCATGTCCATCAGGTCCAGCACCCGGCCCCGGTCGGCCAGCCCCAGCATCGCGCGGACCTGGTCGGCGGTCGTCTCGCCCGCCCCGTGGGAAATCGCCTGGTCCAGCAGCGAGGTCGCGTCCCGCGCCGAGCCTTCGGCGGCGCGGGTGATCAGCGCCAGCGCATCGTCGGCGATCTGGGCGCCTTCGGCGGTCGCGATCCTGCGCAAGAGCGCGATCATGTCCTCGGGCTCGATCCGGCGCAGGTCGAAACGCTGGCAGCGGGACAGCACCGTGACGGGCACCTTGCGGATCTCGGTCGTGGCGAAGATGAACTTCACATGCGCCGGCGGTTCCTCGAGCGTCTTGAGCAGCGCGTTGAAGGCGCTGGTCGAGAGCATGTGAACCTCGTCGATGATGTAGATCTTGTAGCGCGCGCTGGCGGCGCGGTAGCGCACCGACTCGATGATCTCGCGGATGTCGCCGACGCCCGTGCGGCTGGCCGCGTCCATCTCCATCACGTCCACGTGTCGGCCTTCCATGATCGCCACGCAATGCTCGCACTTGCCGCAGGGGTCGGTCGTCGGGCCGCCCGCGCCATCCGGGCCGATGCAGTTCATGCCCTTGGCGATGATCCGCGCGGTGGTGGTTTTGCCGGTCCCGCGGATGCCGGTCATGATGAAGGCCTGCGCGATCCGGTCCGCCGCGAACGCGTTTTTCAGCGTCCGCACCATCGCGTCCTGACCGACCAGGTCGGCGAAGGTTTCGGGGCGGTATTTGCGGGCAAGGACCTGATAGGGGGCGGGTGCGGTGTCGGTCATCTCTGCTCTGCCGGATTCGTCTTGGATCCGCAGCGTAGTGTCCCGCGTTGCCCGCGTCCACAGCGGGCGGGCGCGTTTTTCGTTGGGATTGCGCGGCGGGCGGGATAAAACACTTTGGTCCGTGTTGGAGGGTCGGTTCTTGTCGGTTCAGTTTTCAGGAGTGTTCGGGTCATGGCGCAACTGGTGATCTATGCCTTGCAGGTCGGAGGCGGGACGCTGGCCATCAGCGCGATGCCGGGGCGCAATGGCGACTATTCCGCCGACCTGAAGACGATCGCCGACTGGAAGCCGGGGCTGGTGATCTCGATGACGACCGAGGTCGAGATGATCCAGGACGGCGCCCGCCATTTCGGCACCGACATCCAGGGCCGGGCCAGCAGGTGGGCGCATCTGCCGATCGAGGACTTCAACGCCCCCCAGCGCGAGGTTCAGGCCAAGTGGCCCGCCGTCAGCGCCTCGGCCCGGCAGGCCCTGTCCGGCGGCGGCCGCGTGCTGATCCATTGCCGGGGCGGCTGCGGCCGTTCGGGCATGGCCGCGCTGCGCCTGATGGTGGAAAGCGGCGAAAACCCCGCCGAAGCCCTGGCGAGGCTGCGGGTCCTGCGCCCCTGCGCGGTCGAGACCGATGCGCAGAAGGAATGGGCGATGCAGGCAAAACCCGCTCCGGGCCAGCAATAGGGCCGCGCGGCGTCAGAGCGCCGCGTGATGTGCCGCCGTTCTGGCCGGCTGCTCGATCGGGATTCCTTCCAGCAAGGCGCAGGGCATTCTGGTCAACCAGCCCGAGGGCAGGAAGCCGGCCTCCGGATGCAGCAGCATGTCGGCGAATTGGTTCAGCCGATCCCCGTCGGCATCTGCATCGACCCCGCAGAACACCCGGATGCGCCCATGCCCGGCCTCAAAGCGGGCTGCGCAGCCGGATGGGCAGTGTTCCAGCGTGCAAGTGCCTTCGACCTTGAAATCCTCGGCGGTCATCGGGGCAGCGGTGGTCATCGCCCCGGCCAGTTTCTCCGCCATGCGGGCAAGGGCCGGGCAGGGCTCTCCGGTCTGCTGGCACAGGGTTGCCGAGAAAAGATGGGTGTCGGTCTTCCAGATCATGATGCGCCCTCCGCGCTTGGTGCGGCGGGGGAAGGTCGGGAAGGACGGCTGGCCGCCGCCGCGCCCCGCCCGGACACCCCGCCCGAGTACGAGTTTCAGTTCCGATGGCAGGTCTCCTGACTTGCGGGTCGCTGCTTTGCCGACCTTCCCGGCCTTTCGACCAGTGGCATTCCGGCATCGCTCTCCGCCTACAGTTGCGGGGGCAGTCGCGGCCTTGGTCCCGAAGGACCGCACCGTGTTCCCTTTTCATCCAAGCCGCTGGCGCGGCAGGAACCATCACCCAATGGCTATCCGGGGGTCCTGGACCGGTCAAGCCGATTCCGGTTGCGGGCGGGCGGTTTTGGTCTGCTCTGATCTGATGGTATCATTGGCAGGGTCGGGTGGTTTCAGTCAGGAGGCCAGAGATGAGATTGCGTGGAGTCCGCGGCAGCCGAAACGTCGAAGACCGGCGGGGCAGGCGGCGCGTGGCGGCCGGGGCGGGCGGCATCGGTGTGGGCGGGCTTTTGCTGCTGCTGATCATCGGCGCGGTGTTCGGCGTCGACATGTCCCAGCTGCTGGAAGACCCCGGCGGCGGGGTCGAATCGTCCGCGCAGATCTCCGAGGCGGACCAGCAGGCGGCCGAGTTCTCGTCCCGCGTTCTGGCGACGACCGAAGACGTCTGGTCCGCCATCTTCGAAGACCAGTTGGGGCGGAGCTACACGCCCCCGACGCTGGTGCTGTTTTCCCGCGTCACCCAAAGCCCTTGCGGCGGGGCATCCGGCGCAACCGGCCCGTTCTACTGCCCGGTCGACAGAAAAGCCTACCTGGACACGGATTTCTTCGCGACCTTGTCGCGCCGGCTTGGGGCCGGCGGCGACTTCGCGGCGGCCTATGTGATCGCGCACGAGGTCGCGCATCATGTCCAGAACGAACTGGGCATACTCGGTCAGGTGAATGATCTGCGGCAGCGCGTGTCGCAGGTTCAGGCCAACGCCCTGACCGTCCGCCTGGAGTTGCAGGCGGATTGCCTGTCCGGTGTCTGGGCCCGATCGGTGCAGGGGCTGATGGAGCGCGGCGATCTGGAAGAGGCGCTGAATGCGGCCCGGATGATCGGGGACGACCGGCTGCAGCGGCAGGCAGGGCAGATCCCGCGCCCGCACACCTTCACCCACGGCACTTCGGCGCAGCGGTCGGCCTGGTTCGAGCGCGGCTACGACAGCGGCAGCCTTGCGGACTGCGACACGTTCAGCGCCGAGCGGCTTTGACGCTAAGGCGCGCCGGAAATCCGCATTCGACCCGGAAGCGATCGCAGCACGTCCGAATCTTGCCTGGCCCGCGCCAGGTGCCAGCCGCCCTGCAGCAGGATGAACAGGGTGTCGGCCGCCTCGGCGGGGTCGGTGACGCCAAGACGTCTTGCATGATGCGCAACTTCCGAGATCCAGCCTTCGTAAAGGTGATAGGCATGGCTACGGAAGCTCAGGTTGTCCGGCCCTTCGAACAGGGTCGCGGAGATCGGGCAGGTGTCCCATCGTCCGGACTTGTCGAAAAGCTTGGCGATCTTGCGGCACAGGGTCTCGACCCCTTCCGCAAAGCTGCCCGCCGGTTCGAACGAGGCGGCGATGAGCCTCAGCATCCCGTCCGAGGCCCAGGTCGCGGCGGCGAGCGCCAGATCGGATTTGCCGTTCGGAAAGTGATGGTACAGCGACCCTTTCGGCGCGTCCGCCGCCGCCAGCAACTGGGACAGGCCCACGCCGTGATAGCCCGAGCGTTGAAACAGCTCGGCGGCGGTTCGGATCAGGCGATCTTTGGTCGGAAGCGGACGTTCGGTCATTTGCGGCGAGTATTGACAGGTCTGGACCAGTTGGTCCAGTGAAAGAGAGTGGACCGATTGGTCTAGCTATGTGGGAGAGCGCGATGTTGGATGGAACCGGCGCAGCGATGGTCGAGGATTTCCGGTTCCGGGCCGGACCGGCGGAACTGTCCGCGCGCCTCTACCGCCCGCAAGGCGAACCTTCGGTGGCCGTCGTCCTAAACAGCGCGACCGGAGTGCCGCGGGACTATTACGCGCATTTCGCCCGCTGGCTGGCCGAAAACCGCGGCATGGCCTGCCTGACCTATGACTATCGGGATTTCGGCCATTCTCTGTCCGGTCGCCTGAAGGATTCGCCCGTCACGATGGCGGATTGGGCGTTGATCGACATGCCGGCGGCGCGGGCGGAAATGCGGCGCCGCTTTCCGGGCGCGCCGCTCTGGGTCATCGGCCATTCGGTCGGCGGCATGCTGGGCCCCGTGCAGCCGGGTATCGAGGAGATCGACCGGATGATCTGCGTCTGCGCCGGGCTGGTGCATCACGGCGATCATCCCTGGCCTTATCAGGCGCTCGCGCGGATGTTCTGGTTCGGACATGTGCCGCTGCTTGTCCGGGTCATGGGGTTCCTGCCGGGGCGGATGGTGGGTTTCGGCGCCGACCTGCCGCCGCAGGTCTACTGGCAATGGCGCAAATGGTGCACCTCGCGCGACAGCTATCTGCCCGAGGCCGGGATCAACCTGCCGGAGCCGGATTGGGGCAGGTCCGCCGCGCCGGTGGACATGATCGCCTTTGCCGACGACCAGGTGATCCCGCCCAAATGCGTCTGGCGACTGGCCGACGTCTATGGCGCGGACGCAAGCAGGCGCCAGATCGATCCGACCGCATACGGGCTGCGGCAGGTGGGCCACTTGGGAGCCTTTACGCGGCGGAACGCGGCTGTCTGGCCTGCGCTGATCGGAGAATAGTTCGGCGCCCGGCCAAGGGGCCGCGCCGGTCACGCCGCGATTTCGGGGATTGAAAGTGAGAGGTTGGACATCGACCCAAGCGGGACTCGTTGTGGCTGCTTCCTTCCGGACCTGACCAGGTTGGCGAGGCGCTCGCCCGCGCCAACCTCTCGACCGCCGATATAAGCAACGTCCGAGCGAATGACAACCCGTCTGAGCGTCAGCCGGACCCGCAGGACTCCGCCCTTGTCCGCGCCCGGCGGCATCGCGCGCCCGTAAAGGGTTTCGGGGCACCGCGTCACTTGGGCATTGCGCAGCGCCGCCAGCCGTGGCAGCCCTGTGACCGGGCGGGACAAGGGACAGGCATGAAACGCGCGGAACAGGTCACTTTCGGCGGATCCGGGATGGATCGTGCGGCGCATGTCCGCGGCGATGCCGCGCTGTTGGCCGAGGCCACGGCGCACCCGAACGCCGCCTGCGTGCTCTTGTGGCGCGGCAAGATCCTGGTGCAGGGCGACAGGCTCGACCGGTTGTCCTTGGTGCGGATGGATCATTCCCTGGTGCGGAACGGCCCGGGCGGCGTGATACTTGAGCCGATCTTTCTGGGCGTCGATGCCGAAAACGCGCCGCGCTTTGCCTTCGATGTTTCGTCCTGGGATGCCGAAGGGCTCGATCTGTCTGGCGTCGGCGCCTTCGTGGACCGGACCGAACAACAGCATCCCGACCTGCCCGAAGGCCATGTCTTTGCCGAACTTCGACGCGTCATGACGCGTCTCGGCGCCCGCGACGCCGAGCTTGCGGCCACGGCCAAGGCGATCATCGGCTGGCACGAAACGCACAAGTTCTGCGCCCGATGCGGCGAACGGAGCGTGATCTCCCAAGCCGGCTGGCAGCGCAGTTGTCCGGTCTGCGGCGGTCATCACTTCCCGCGCACCGATCCCGTCGTCATCATGCTGATCACCCACGGCGACCAGGTGCTGATGGGACGGTCGCCCGGCTGGCCCGACGGGATGTACTCGCTGCTGGCCGGTTTCGTCGAACCGGGCGAAACGCTCGAGGCCGCGGTGCGCCGCGAGGTGATGGAAGAGGCCGGCGTGCCGGTGGGGCGGGTCCGCTATCTGTCCAGTCAGCCCTGGCCCTTCCCGGCATCGCTGATGTTCGGTTGCGAAGGCGAGGCGTTGTCGCAGGACATCAGGATCGATCCGACCGAGATCGAGGATGCGATCTGGGTCGGAAAAAGCGAGATGATGCAGGCCTTTGCCGGCGAGCACCCGACGCTCATGCCGGCCCGCAAGGGAGCGATCGCGCATTTCCTGCTGCGCAACTGGCTTGCGGATACGCTGGACTGACACGAAACTGAGGCAACGGCGCAAACCCCCGGGGGAAGAATGCAGCTATCGGGAAAACAGGACATCGAAGTGCCGATCGACGCGGTGTTCGGCATGTTGTCGGAATACGACCGGTTCGAGCGCTTTGCGATCCGGCGCGGGGTCGAGGTGCGCCGGACCGGCCCGGTCGCGCCGGTGAGCGAAGGGTTGATCTGGGACACGGTCTTTGTCGTGCGCGGCAAGCCGCGCCCGGTTCAGGTCGTTCTGCGGCAGTTCGAGCCGCCGCACATGATGCGGTTCGAAGCGACCGGCAAGGGCGTGAACGGCGAGACGATCGTCGAGCTTCTGGCGCTGTCGCCGCGGCGGACGCGGCTGATCGTCGAGATGTCCCTTTCGGCAAGAACCTTGCCGGCGCGGCTGCTGCTGCAGTCGCTGAAGCTTGGCAAGGCGCGGTTGCGTCGCCAGTTCCACAACAAGCTCGAGAAGTTCTCCGGCACGCTCGAAGCGCGCTATGCCGGCCTGGTCTGAAGCGTCAGCCGCGCGGGCGGGCCGCCGGGTAGACGCCGAGGATCTCCACGTTGGTCGTGAAATGCTCCAGCTCGTCCATCGCCAACTGCACGTTCTCGTCCTCGGGATGGCCGACGATGTCGGCATAGAACTGGGTCGCGGTGAACGACCCGTCGAGCATGTAGCTTTCGAGCTTGGTCATGTTGACGCCATTGGTCGCGAAACCGCCCATCGCCTTGTAGAGCGCGGCCGGAATGTTTCGGACCTGGAAGACGAAACTGGTGATCATGCCGTGTTCGCCCCGGCGTGATTCGTCGAATTCGCGGGACATGACCAGAAAACGGGTGGTGTTGTCCCCCCTGTCTTCGATGTGCCGCGCCAGCACGTTCAACCCGTAGATCTCGCCCGCAAGCTCGCTGGCCAGGGCGGCGTGGCTCTTTTCTCCGCGCTCGGAAACCTCGCGCGCGGCGCGGGCGTTGTCCGGGCTGACCCGCCCGCGAATGCCGTGCTTGCGCAGGAAGCCTTCGCACTGGGGCAGAAGAACCAGGTGCGAATGCGCCTCGGAGATGTCCTCCAGCCTGGCGCCGGGCACCGCCAGAAGGTTGATGTGAACGCGCACGAACGCTTCTTCGACGATGTGCAGCCCGCTGTGCGGCAGCAACCGGTGGATGTCCGCCACCCGGCCATAGGTGGAGTTCTCGACCGGCAGCATCGCCAGGTCGGCTTCGTGCGAACGCACCGCCTCGATCACGTCCTCGAAAGTGCGGCAGGGCAGGGCCTCCATGTCCGGCCTTGCGTTGCGGCAGGCTTCGTGACTGTAGGCGCCGGGCTCTCCCTGAAAGGCGATGCGGTTTGTCATGGGGTCGTATCCGTGCAACAAGTTCTCGATTTGGGCGTTTCGTCGCGGTGTCTATACCTTGCCTCTTGCAAGGGGAAGCCTTAGACACCCGCGCAGACAGCTGAAATGGACTCGCGATCAATGTTCGACACGATGACAGTTACCAAGGCCGCTGCCGGCCTGTTTGGCGCCTTCCTGGCATTCCTTCTGGCCAAGTGGGCGGCCGACGTACTTTTCCATGTGGGCGCGCATGGCGAAGCCTCGTACATCGTCGAGGTTGAAGAATCGGACCGCGAAGCTTCGGACGAGCCCGAGGTGAGCTTTGAAGAGATGATGGCGCAGGCCGACGTCGACAAGGGCGCCAACGTCTTCAAGAAATGCGCCGCCTGCCACAAGCTGGAAGACGGCGCGAACGGCACCGGCCCGTATCTGTACGGCGTGGTTGGCCGTCCGATCGCTTCGGCGTCCGGTTTCGGCTACTCGGCCGCGATGCAGGAAAAGGGCGGCGATTGGACGCCCGAGGCGCTGGACGCCTTCCTCGAAAAGCCGAGCGCGGACGTGCCTGGCACTTCGATGAGCTTTGCCGGCCTCAAGAAGGCCTCCGACCGGGTCAACCTGATCGCCTATCTGGACAGCCTCGACAACTGAGCCTGTCCAGAGCCGAAACCTTGCGAAAGCCGCTGCGCCATGCAGCGGCTTTCCTGATTCCGGGCGCGAGGAACGCGGCGCTCAGGGATTGAAGATCAGTATGACGTAGACCAGGAACAGCACCAGGTGGACCGCGCCCTGCAGCACGCTGGTCCGGGTGCCGCCAAAGGTCATCGCGCTGGTGAACAGCGTCAGGAACAACATCACGATCGACGCATCGTCCAGCCCCAGCGGAACCGGTTCGTCGATGATCAGACCGATGGCCAGAACCGCCGGCACGGTCATGCCTATGGAAGCCAGAGCGGAGCCGAGCAGAAGGTTCACCGACCTTTGCAGCCTATTCGCTCGGGCGGCTTTTACGGCGGCCATGCTTTCGGGCGTCAGGATCAAGAGCGCGATCAGCACACCGCCGAGCGCCGCCGGAGCGCCGATGCCGACAATGCCGAAATTGACCAGTTTCGCCACGCGTTTGGACAGCAGGATGATCGGCAGCAGGGTCAGGATCAGCAGGATCGCGTGATACGGGCCCGATCGGATCGGCCGGTGGGAGCCGTGGTCGACCGAGTGCTCCGCGACGCGGCCCGGGTTGTCGTCCGGACGCGCCGGCTGCTCGAAGAACGCCCGATGCCGGATCGTCTGAATGCCAAGGAAGACCAGGTACATCAGGGTGGTGGAAATGGCAAAAAAGGCGGCCTGCAGAGGTGCATAGGTTGGATCGGGCGTCGATACCGTGAAGCGCGGCAGGACGAGTGCGAGCGTGGCCAGAGGAAACAGGACGGCCAGGAACGCCCGCGCGCCTTCAAGGTTGTAGTCCTGCGTCGAATGCCGCAAGCCGCCGAACAGCAGCGCCGCGCCGACGAGCCCGTTCAGCACGATCATGAGCACCGCGAACATCGTGTCGCGGGCCAGGGTCGGCGCGGAATCTCCCGAAAGCATCACCGCCACGATCAGCGACACTTCGATGCCGATCACCGAGACCGTCAGGATGAGAGTTCCGTACGGTTCCCCGAGAAGTTCGGCCAGGGTGTCGGCATGGCGCACGACGCCGAAAGAGGCCCAGAGAACGGCCCCGAACAGCCAGAGGAACAAAAGCGCACCGACGATCGGATCGGCAAGATCGACCAGCCAGGCGTCGCCGCCGAACTGAAATGCGGCAACGGTTGCCAGGCCGATCAGCAACGCGGACTCCTCGCGCAGGAAACCCGCCGGAGTGATCCGGGCCTCGGAAACATCGCTTTTCATGCACAGGCCTCGACTTTGAAAGTCCCGGAACAATATAGCATATTGCGCTGCCCAGATCGTTTGCAGGGACCCGTTCACGGCGCGTTCACATAATCTAAACTTGCACTTGCTGCGGCTGGACCTTTAGCTAGCGGCAGCAAGATCAATAACGATACCGACCCGGAGGAAGAGCATATGAGACCGCCCCGCGCCCGAACCCGCGCCCGCGCACTGGATCCGAGGCCATGGGCGGCGACCTTGTTCTGGGGCGCAATCTTGGTTCTGGCGCTGGCCGCAACGCAGCTTCGCGCCGAAGAGAAGATCATCAAGAGCCATGGTTTTTCGGAATTCGGCGAATTGAAATATCCCGAGGGTTTCGCGCATTTCGACTATGTGAACCCGGACGCCCCGCGCGGCGGCGAACTATCCTATGCGGCGCAGGGGACGTTCGACAGTTTCAACCCCTTCACGCGGCAGGGCCGGGCGGGGGCGCGGTCGTCGGACCATTACGAAAGCCTGCTCTACCCGTCCTATGACGAGCCGGCATCCTATTACGGCCTTCTGGCCGAAAGCCTGGAATATCCCGAAAGCCAGGATTGGGTGATCTTCAACCTGCGCCCCGAGGCGCGGTTTTCCGACGGCACGCCGTTGACCGCCGAGGACGTCGTATTCTCGCACGAGATCCTGCTGGATCAGGGCCTGAAATCCTATGCCGAGGCGGTGCGCAAACGCATTCCCAAGGCCGAGGTGCTGGATACCCACCGGGTCAAGTTCCATTTCGCGCCCGACATCCCGCGGCGGGCCCTGATCACGCAGGTGGGCGGAACCCCGGTATTCTCGAAGAAATGGTTCGAGGCGGACCCCGAGAACCGGCGCATCGACAAGCCGCGGCTGGACCCCGGCATCGGATCGGGGCCTTACGTTCTGGACAGCTACGACATCAACCGGCGGATCGTCTACAAGCGCAACCCGGACTATTGGGGCGACCATGTGAACGTCAACGCGGGCCGCAACAACTACGACACCATCCGCATCGAGTATTTCAGCGACTCGATCGCCGCGATGGAGGGGTTCAAGGCCGGAACTTTCACCCTGCGGCAGGAGAACAACTCGAAAAGCTGGGCCACGGCCTATGATTTCCCGGCGATCGCCAAGGGCCATATCGTCAAGGCCGAACTGATCGACGGCGACGTGCCGCCCGCCAGCGGCTTCGTGATGAACCTCGACCGCCCGCAGTTCCAGGACATCCGCGTGCGGCAGGCAGTGCAACTGGCCTTCAACTTCGAATGGACCAACGAAAGCCTGCAATACGGCCTGTTCCAGCAGCGCCATTCCTTCTGGGAAGGCACCCCCCTCGAAGCGACCGGCCTGCCCGAAGGGCGCGAGCTTGAGGTGCTGCAAGGCCTCGGCGAGGCGCTGGACCCGGCGGTGCTGACCGAAGAGCCGGTCAGGGCCCACGAATCCGGCGCCGGCCGCCAGAACGACAGGGGCAATCTGCGCAAGGCGATGAAGCTTCTGGACGAGGCGGGCTGGACCGTCGGCGACGACGGCATCCGCCGCAACGCCGAGGGCGAGGTCCTGCGGATCGAGTTCCTGTCCGACCAGCCGACCCTGGACCGGATCATCCAGCCCTTCGTGGACAACCTGCGCGCCATGGGGATCGACGCGATCTACAACCGCGTGGACGACGCTCAATTCACCCTGCGCCGCCGCGACCGCGATTTCGACATGATGGTGGCCGGCTACAACATGTCGCTGCAGCCTTCGACCGGTCTCTACCAGCAGTTCGGATCCGAAGCCGCGTCCTATTCGGTGTTCAACCCCGCGGGCGTGCACGGTCCGGACATCGAGCCGCTGATCGACAACATCGTGGCGGCGAAGGAAGGCGAGGAACTGCAGGCCAACGTGCGTGCGCTGGACCGGGTTCTGCGGGCCAAGCGGTTCATGGTTCCGACCTGGTATCTGGGCAAGTACTGGGTCGCCTATTGGGACATGTACGAATACCCCGAGAACCTGCCGCCCTATGCGCTGGGCGTCGAGGACCTGTGGTGGATCAACGCCGACAAGGAAGCGGCATTGAAAGCCTCGGGCGCGTTGAGGTAAGCCGCCCACATGGGAGCCTATATTCTACGACGCCTGCTGCTGGTGATCCCCACGCTCTTGGGGATCATGATCATCAATTTCACGCTGGTGCAGTTCGTACCCGGCGGTCCGGTCGAGCAGATCATCGCCCAGATGGAAGGCGGCGGTGACGTGTTCGAGGGCATCGCCGGCGGCGGTGGCGACATCGAACGCCAGACCGGCGGCGCGAACGAGCGCTACGTCGGCGCGCGTGGCCTGCCGCCCGAGTTCATCGAGGAGCTCGAGCGCGAGTTCGGTTTCGACAAGCCGCCGCTGGAACGGTTCCTGACCATGATGGGCAACTACCTGACGCTGGATTTCGGGCAGAGCTATTTCCGCTCGATCAGCGTGATCGACCTGGTGCTCGAAAAGATGCCGGTGTCGATCTCGCTCGGGCTCTGGTCCACCCTGATCGCCTATTTGGTCTCGATTCCGCTGGGCATCCGCAAGGCGGTCAAGGACGGCTCGACCTTCGACACCTGGACCAGCGGCACGATCATCGTGGCCTACGCGATCCCCGGCTTCCTGTTCGCGATCCTGCTGCTGGTGCTGTTCGCGGGCGGCTCCTACTGGCAGATCTTTCCGTTGCGCGGCCTGACTTCGGACAACTGGGATCAACTCAGCCTGGTGGGCAAGGTGCTGGACTATTTCTGGCACATCACCCTGCCGGTCGTCGCCTCGACCATTTCCGCCTTCGCGACGCTGACGCTGCTGACCAAGAACTCGTTCCTGGACGAGATCAAGAAACACTACGTGATGACGGCCCGCGCCAAGGGGCTGAGCGAAAGCAGGGTGCTGTACGGCCATGTGTTCCGCAACGCGATGCTGATCGTGATCGCCGGCTTCCCGGCGGTGTTCATCGGCGTGTTCTTTTCGGGCTCGATCATCATCGAGACGATATTTTCGCTGGACGGCCTGGGGCGGCTGGGCTTCGAGGCCGCCGTGGCGCGCGATTACCCGGTGATTTTCGGCACCCTCTTCATCTTCGGCCTGATGAGCCTGGTCGTCGGCATCCTCAGCGACCTGATGTACGTGCTGGTCGACCCGCGCATCGATTTCGAAAGCCGGGAGGGGTAAATGGCGCTGTCACCGCTCAACCAGCGCCGCTGGCGCAACTTCCGCCGCAACGGCCGCGCCTTCTGGTCGCTGATCATCTTTTCGGTGCTGTTCGGCGCCTCGCTCTTTGCCGAGTTCATCGCCAACGACAAACCGATCCTCGTCAACTACAGGGGCGAATATTTCACCCCGATCTTCAACTTCTACCCCGAAACGGCCTTCGGCGGCGATTTCCAGACCGAGGCCATCTATCGAGACCCCGAAGTGCAATGCCTGATCGCCTCGGGCGGGCTGGAAGAGTGCTTCGACGATCCCGAAGGTATCATCGACCAGATCGACACCGGCACCTTCGAGGCGGAGGGATATGAAAAGGGCTGGGCGCTCTGGCCGCTGATCCCCTATTCCTTCAACACCACCGTCGATCGTCCGGGCGCTGCGCCGCTGCCGCCCAACGCCCAGAACCTGCTGGGCACCGACGACACCAAGCGCGACGTGCTGGCGCGGGTGATCTACGGCTTCCGCCTGTCGATCCTGTTCACGCTGATCGTCACCGGCATCGCCAGCCTGATCGGCATTTTCGCAGGCGCCATCCAGGGGTTCTTTGGCGGCTGGCTTGATCTGGTGTTTCAGCGGATCATCGAGATCTGGTCGGCGACCCCGTCGCTTTACGTCATCATCATCATGTTCGCCATCCTGGGGCGAAGTTTCTGGCTCTTGGTGGCGCTGATGATCCTGTTCTCATGGACCGGCCTCGTCGGAGTGGTCCGGGCAGAGTTCCTGCGGGCGCGGAACCTCGAATACGTGCGCGCGGCCAAGGCGCTGGGCGTCGGCAACATGACCATCATGTTCCGCCACATGCTGCCCAACGCGATGGTGGCGACGCTGACCTTTCTGCCCTTCATCGTCACCGGAACCATCGGCGGGCTGGCTTCGCTGGACTTCCTCGGCTTCGGCCTGCCGTCCTCGGCCCCGTCGCTGGGCGAGTTGACCCTGCAGGCGAAGCAGAACCTGCAGGCGCCGTGGCTGGCGTTCACCGCCTTCTTCACCTTCGCAATCATGTTGTCGCTGCTGGTCTTCATCTTCGAAGGCGTCCGCGACGCGTTCGACCCGAGAAAGACTTTCTCATGAGCCTGCTCGACGTGAAAAACCTGAAGGTGTCGTTCCGCCAGGACGGGCAGGTGACGCAGGCGGTCCGGGGCGTGTCCTTTTCCGTGGACCGGGGCGAGACAGTGGCGCTAGTAGGCGAATCCGGGTCGGGCAAGTCGGTCACGGCGTTGTCCACCGTATCGCTGCTGGGCGAAAGCGCCACCGTCGAAGGCTCGGTCGTCTATGACGGGCAGGAGATGATCGGCGCGACCGAGCAGCGGCTGATGGATGTGCGCGGCAACGACATCAGCTTCATCTTCCAGGAGCCGATGACCTCGCTCAACCCGCTGCACACGATCCAGAAGCAGATGGCCGAGTCGCTGGCGCTGCACCAGGGACTGACCGGCGACGCGGCGCGGGCCCGCATTCTGGAGCTGCTGAACAAGGTTGGGCTCCGCGATCCCGAAGAACGGCTGGACAGCTACCCGCACCAGCTGTCCGGCGGGCAGCGGCAGCGGGTGATGATCGCGATGGCGCTGGCGAACAAGCCCGACATCCTGATCGCGGACGAGCCGACGACCGCGCTGGACGTGACCATTCAGGCGCAGATCCTCGAACTGCTGGTCGAGCTGCAGAAGTCCGAGAACATGGGGATGCTGTTCATCACCCACGATCTGGGCATCGTGCGCCGGATCGCAGACCGGGTCTGCGTGATGAAGGATGGCGAGATCGTCGAGACCGGCGCCACCGCCGAGATCTTCGGCAACCCGCAGCATCCCTACACCAAGAAGCTGCTGGCGGCCGAACCATCCGGCTCGCCCGATCCGGTGGCGAAAGGCGCCGAAGAGATCGCGCGGACCGATCATCTGAAGGTCTGGTTTCCGATCCAGCGCGGTTTTCTCAAGCGGACCGTCGGTCACGTCAAGGCGGTGAACGACGCCACGATCTCGGTGCGCGCGGGCGAGACGCTGGGCATCGTCGGCGAAAGCGGATCGGGCAAGACCACGCTGGCACTGGCGTTGATGCGGCTGATCTCGTCCGAAGGCGGCATCACCTTCCGCGGGCAGAACGTGCGGCGCTGGTCCACGCGCGAATTGCGGCGGCTTCGCAAGGACATGCAGATCGTGTTCCAGGATCCGTTCGGATCGCTCAGCCCGCGGATGACCTGCCAGCAGATCATCGCCGAGGGCCTGGCGATCCACAAGGTGGACCCGCACCGCGCCCCGCGGGAACTGGTGGCCGAGGTGATGACCGAGGTGGGCCTAGATCCGGCGGCGATGGACCGCTATCCGCACGAATTCTCGGGCGGTCAGCGCCAGCGGATCGCCATTGCCCGCGCCATGGTCCTGCGCCCGAAACTGCTGGTGCTGGACGAGCCGACCAGCGCGCTGGACATGACGGTGCAGGTGCAGATCGTCGAGCTATTGCGCAATCTCCAGCGCAAGTACGGGCTGGCCTACCTGTTCATCTCGCATGACCTGAAGGTGGTGCGCGCCATGTCGCATCAGGTGCTGGTCATGCGCAACGGTGACGTGATCGAGATGGGAAGCGCCCGCGACCTGTTCGAGAACGCGCAGACGGATTACACGCGCGAACTGATCGCGGCGGCGGGCTAGGGTCGTCAAGGCGTCGTCGGACGCCTTGACCCCGCGACACCCTCAGGCGTTCGCCGCCTGTTCCCGCAATACCCTGGGCGACTGCCCCCGAAGCTCTTCGTAATGGTCGAAGGTCAGCTTGACCCAGCCGGTCCCGCGGCTGGCGCTGGCGAGGGTGCGGTGCAACTCGTCCTCGGCCACCGCCGGCAGCATCGCATTGAAGATCTCCCAACCCGAGGCATTGGGGTTGCCCTCGAACCCCAGCACCTGGCCCTGCAGCGAGCTGATGGTCGGCACCAGGTCGCCCACGTAGATTGACGGCAGATGGATCTCGGCGTGCAGGATCGGCTGCAGCACCACCGGCTTCGCCTGCGGCAGGGCTTCGCGCACGGCGTTCTTGCCCGCGGTGCGGAAGGCATAGTCGGAACTGTCGACGCTGTGGTGCTTGCCGTCCTTCAGCGTGACCTTGACGTCGACCACGGGGAAACCTTCGGGCCCCTGCACCAGGGCGTCCTTGGCCCCCTGTTCGACCGAGGGGATGTAGTTCTTGGGCACCGCGCCGCCCTTGACCACCTCGTCGAACTGGAAACCGGCGCCCCGCGGCATCGGTTCGACCGAAATCTGCACGTCGGCGAACTGCCCGGCGCCGCCCGACTGCTTGCGGTGGCGGTGGTGGTGTTCGACGGGTTTCTGGATCGTCTCGCGATAGGCGGTTTCAACCGGTTCCGTCACGATCTCGATGCCGAAATCCTCGTCCAGCTTGGACTTGATCCGCCGCATGTGCTGCGGCCCCTGGCATCCGAGGATGGCGTGACCGCTGCTTTCGTCCTGGCTGAGGTGCAGCCCGGGATCGATCTCGGCCAGCCGGGCCAGGGCGTTGGACAGGCGCACGTCGTCGCGCTCGTGCGCCGGGGCCACGAGCTGCCGATGCGCCGGCGGCCGGGAGCTGGCCCATTCCGGCAAGGGCGTCGCCTTGTCGCTGTCGTAGAGGTTGCCGGGGTTGAGGTGATCCGACTTCACCGCCAGCCCGATCTGCCCGGCCTCCAGGGCCTGAATCTGCGTCTTGGCGTCAAGCCCGGTCAGGTTGCCGACCGTCTCGCCGCCCAGGGTGTCGTGGGCCTTCACCCCCTGTCCCAGGCCGCGCAGAACGACGATCTTGCCGATATGTTTCTTCACGTCCGCGAAGCCGGCGATGGCGCGGGCGTCCTCCTCGGCCTCGTCCCGGCCCGCGGCGATGTCGAATTCGGGGGCTTCATGACGCAGCGCCTTCATCAGCCGCGTCAGCCCGTTGCCGTGGCTGGCCGCGCCGAGGCAGGCGGGGATGAGCTGGTGGTTCTGCAGCACCTGCGCGGCCAGGTGGTAGATCTCGTCGCTGGGCGGCTGCTTGTCTTCGATCAGCTGTTCCAGAAGGTGATCGTCGAAGTCCGAGAGGGTTTCGAGCAGTTCGGCCCGCGCCTCCTTTTCACGGTCCTGCACCGATTGCGGCAACTCGATCAGGGCCGAGGGCTGCCCCTCCTGGTATTTCCACGCGCGCTCCGAGATCAGGTCCACCGCGCCGATCACCTGGTCGCCGTCGCGGATCGGCACCTGCCGCAGGGCTATGTGATGGGTGCAATAGGTCTGCAGGGCCGCGACGATGTCGCGGATCCGGCCGTTCGGGTTGTCCATCCGGTTGATGAAGAGGAAACAGGGAATGCCCGCCTCTTCGACCAGCCGCAGGTAGGGCGCGCACAGCACCGCCGCGTCAGGATCGGGTGGGACCACGACCACCGCAGCGTCCGAAATGGCCATTGCGGGTCCGGCATAGGCCAGCGCATCGCCGCCCCCGTCCACGTCGACCGCGCACCACGGCTCGCCCAAGTAAGAAAAACCGTGCAGATGCACGGTTCCGGATACGTCGAATTTGGTTGGGCGGTCGTCGAGGCGGCTGATGGCCTCGACCAGTGTAGACTTGCCCGATTGAGTCGGGCCGAGGACGGTGAAGACGCGCATGAGTGCAGTCCCTCTCTCTGGTTGCAGTTCCGCTGCACGAAAAGGGTATGCCGGACGCGGAGGCGCCGACGATCACTGCCTGCTGTTTGCCCTGCCTCAAGCGCCGGGCGCGGCGTCGCCCCGGCCCTTCGAGTGTGGGAAATCCCGGTGGCGGGCGTCAAGCCCCCGCGTAAGAAAGGGCGGATCTTCTTTTCTGATCCGCCCTTCTTTTTCTTGCCGCGCCCGCTCTAGATGGCCGAGCTGTGTCCAGCCTTGCTCAGGTCATAGGCGTCGAAGCTTCGGGCGATCATCCGGGTCAGCGGACGCGCCTCGGGCGGGATGAACAGCCCCTCGTCGGTGATGCGCAGCAGGCCCGCGAAAGCCCGGTTCGCGTCCTCGAACATCCCGGTCAGTTCGGCGCGGGAAACGTCATGGTCGCGCAGGATTTCCGCGGAATTAATGCGGAAGTCGCACATCAGGGCTTCGATCAGCCGTGCCCGCAGGATGTCCTGTCCCTTGAACCGGTGTCCTCGCGAGGTCGAGAAGCGCCCGTCGCGGATGGCCGCCGTGTGGGCGCCCGTCGCCGGGGCGTTCTGCGCGTAGCCCTGCGGGAAACGCGAGATCGAGCTTGCTCCGACGCCGATCAGAACGTCGGCCTGGTCGTCGGTATAGCCCTGGAAATTCCGCTTCAGCTGGCCGGCCTTGAGCGCGCGGGTCAGGCCGTCGTCCTGCGTCGCGAAGTGGTCGATGCCGATCTCGGCGTAGTTGTCCCACATGAACAGCCGCCGCGCCGTATCGAAAAGGTCCAGCCGCTGTTCCGGCGTGGGCAGGGCGTCGGACGGAATCAGCTGCTGCCGCTTGGCCATCCACGGAACATGCGCGTAGCCGTAAAGCGCCACGCGATCGGGGCTGAGCGACAGCAGTTTCTGCACGCTCTCGGTCATCCGCGCCTTGGTCTGGTGCGGCAGCCCGTAAAGGATGTCGGCGTTCAGGCTGGCGATGCCGCGGGCGCGGATCATGTCCACCGCTTCGCGGGTGGTGTCGTAGCTCTGGATGCGGCCGATGGTCTTCTGAATCTCGTCGTCGAAATCCTGGACCCCGATCGACGCCCGGTTCATACCGGCCTCGGCCAGCGCGTCCAGACGACCCTCGTCGATCTCGTTCGGATCGATCTCGACCGAGAACTCGGCGTCGGGGCCAAGCGGGACGATGTCCAGGATCCGCCCCGCGAGATCGCGCATCAGATCCGGATTCAGCAGCGTCGGCGTGCCGCCGCCCCAGTGCAGCCGCGACAGAATGACGCCATCGGGCAGCCGCGCCGCCAGCAGGTCCAGCTCGGCCTTCAGCGTATCGACATAGGCGATCACCGGGTTGTCGGTCTGGGTGCCCTGCGTCCGGCAGGCGCAGAACCAGCACAGCCTTCGGCAGAACGGCACGTGGATATAAAGGGAAATGGCGCTGCCGGGCTTGATGCCCGAGATCCAGTCGCCAAATACATCGGGTCCCACGTCGTTGTTGAAGTGGGGTGCGGTCGGGTAGCTTGTGTAGCGCGGTACTTTCGCGTCAAAAAGTCCGAGCCGAGCCAATTGAGATTTCGCTATCATAAAGAACCCGCTATATGATGGCTTGCTCAGATACCTTGACCGAGATCAAGTGGGTGAACGGATGACTCTTCAAATACCACTGGAACATTCCAATTGCAGCGACTGCCCGATACGCCATCGGGCGGTCTGCGCGCATTGCGATGGGGATGAACTCGCAGAGCTGGAAGAGATCAAGTATTACCGCACTTTCGAGGCGGGTCAGACGATCATCTGGTCGGGGGACCAGATGAATTTCGTGGGCTCGGTCGTTTCGGGAATCGCCTCGCTGACCCAGACGATGGAGGACGGGCGCACGCAGATGGTGGGCCTGTTGCTGCCCAGCGATTTCGTCGGGCGCCCCGGCCGCGAATCGGCGGCCTATGACGTGCTGGCCACGACCGACGTGGTGATGTGCTGTTTCCGCAAGAAACCGTTCGAAGAGCTGATGGCCCGCACGCCGCACATCGCCCATCGCCTGCTGCAGATGACGCTGGACGAGCTGGACGCGGCCCGCGAATGGATGCTGGTGCTCGGCCGCAAGACCGCGCGCGAAAAGATCGCCAGCCTGCTGTCGATCATCGCCCGCCGCGATGCCTCGATCAGCAAGGACCGCCGGGCCGAGCCGATCGTGTTCGACTTGCCGCTGACGCGCGAGGCGATGGCGGATTACTTGGGCCTGACGCTGGAAACCGTAAGCCGGCAGATGTCCGCGCTGAAGAAGGACGGCGTGATCCTGCTGGAAGGCAAGCGTCACGTGACCATCCCCGACATGGGTCGCCTGATGGAAGAGGCGGGCGATGACACCGACGGCGGTTTCCTGGTCTAGGCCATCTCACGCAGCCATTTCGCCACCTTCCCGACTGCTGAGTTCGGCTGCAGGGGCTTCGGGCTCCACAGCCTGAGCGCGTTCGGCAGCTCCACCCGGGTTTCGAACGGCGCGACCAGCTGCCCCCGGCGCAGGTGCCGCGCGACAAGGGCTTCGTGCCCCATCAGCACGCCTGCGCCGTTCACCGTTTCCTCCACCGCCAGCGCATAGAGCGAAAACTCCGGGCCGCGCGGCGCGAAATCGGCGCCCGGCATCGCCGCCTCGGCCCACAGCCTCCAGTCGCCGGACCAGGCGGTATCGGACAGGCAGGGAACGTGCAGCAGGTCTGCCGGCGATTTCAGGCGCTTGGCCATCGCCGGGGCGCAAACCGGAAAGATCACGTCCCGGGCCAGCGTTTCCCCCCGCTCGGCTCCGAAGAACAGGTAGAGGTCGTAGGGCGCGCGTTTCTGGTTCGGCGGCGCTTCCATCGCGGTCAGCGAGATCTCGATCTCGGGCGCGGCGGCGCGCAGTTCGGGCAATCGCGGCGACAGCCACAGCTGCGCCACCGACGGCAGCGCCACGATGTGCACGACATGCGGGGCCGCCTCGGCGCGCAGGGTCTGTGCCGCCTTGCCCATCGCGTCGAAGGCAAGGGTCAGATCCGGCAGAACCCGGCGGGCCAGGGCCGTCGGCGCCACGCCGCGGGCGTTCCGGTCGAAGAGCGGCGCGCCCAGCTCGTCTTCCAGGGCCTTCACATGGGCTGACACCGCTCCGGGACTGACGCCCAACTCGTCGGCCGCAGCGGCGAAACCGCCCAGACGCGCAGCCGCTTCGAAGGCGCGCAGCGCGTTCAGAGGAAAGGGCTTGGGGCGGGGCGGCGCGACGGGCATCAGTGGAGCCTTAGTTTTTCTGACCCTAATTTTTCAGAAATCTGGTTTGCGCGCAACAGAACCTGAGCGCATCCTGCCCGCCAGAACAAGGAGGTTTCAATGCCGCAACTCGCCCACCGTCCCTGGGTTCCGCCTCATTGCGAGAACCGCGTTCAGGAAATCGCCGCCCGCGCCGCCCAGGCGGATGCCGCTTCGGTCGCCGAGCGGATCGACACGCTGATCGCGCGCAACCAGGACATCTACGATCGCGAGTGTTTCAACCTGAACCCGGCCACCAACGTCATGAACCCGCGAGCCGAGGCCGCGCTTTCGGCGGGGCTGGGAAGCCGCCCGTCGCTGGGCTATCCCGGCGACAAGTACGAGATGGGGCTGGAGGCCATCGAGGAGATCGAGGTGATCGCGGCGGAACTGGCGGCGCGCGTGTTCGACGCGCGCTATGCCGAGATCCGCGTGGGTTCCGGCGCTCTGGCCAATCTCTACGGATTCATGGCGCTGACCCGTCCCGGCGACACCATCATCGCGCCGCCCGCCAGCATCGGCGGACACGTGACCCATCACGCGGACGGGTGCGCGGGACTTTACGGGCTCACTACGCTGAACGCGCCGGTGGACGCGGACGGCTACAGCCTCGATCTGGACGGGCTGCGCGAAATGGCGCGGGAACACCGGCCCAGGCTGATCACCGTCGGGGGCTCTCTGAACCTGTTCCCGCATCCGGTGGAGGCGGTCCGCGACATCGCGGACGAGGTCGGCGCAAAGGTTCTCTTCGACGCCGCGCATCAATGCGGGATCATCGCGAGCGGGGTCTGGGCCAATCCCCTGGACGAGGGCGCGCACCTGATGACCATGAGCACCTACAAGAGCCTCGGCGGACCTGCCGGCGGGTTGATCGTGACCAATGACGCCGGGATCGCCGAGCGGTTGGACGCCATCGCCTTTCCCGGCATGACCGCGAATTTCGACGCCGCCAAATCGGCGGCGCTGGCCATCTCGCTGCTGGACTGGGTCGAATTCGGCGCCGCCTACGGTCGGGCGATGGTCGATCTGGCGCAGGCCCTGGCCGCCGAGATCGAAACGCTGGGACTGCCGGTCTTCAAGGGAACGGGCGGCGCGACCGCGTCGCACCAGTTCGCGGTCGAGGCCGCGGCGTTCGGCGGCGGGCAGGCCGCCTCGAAAACGCTGCGCCGGGCCGGGTTCCTGGCCTGCGGCATCGGCCTGCCGATCGCCCCGGTCGACGGCGACATGAACGGGCTTCGCATCGGCACGCCCGAGCTGGTGCGCCGGGGCGTGACCCCCGCGCATGCGGCGGACCTGGCCGCTCTGATCGTTCGGGGCCTGACCGGCAACGACCCGGAACAGGTGGCGGCCAGCACGCGGGCGCTGCGGGCACAATTCCAGGACATGCATTATGTAAGGGCGTGACCTCTGCCCGGTCTCATGCTCTAGTCGTTTCAGCGCAAGACAGAGGAGACGACAGGGATGCAGTTTGGCAGCCTTCTGAGCATGCTGATCATCGGGGCCATCGCGGGATGGCTGTCCGGCAAGATCATGGTGGGGCGGGGTTTCGGCCTGATCGGCAACATCATAGTCGGGATCGTCGGCGCCTTTCTGGCCGGGTTGATGTTCCCGGTGCTGGGGTTTTCCGCGGGTGGGGGGGTCTTTGCCACGATACTCCACGCCACCATCGGTGCCGTGATCCTGCTGTTCCTGATCAGCCTGATCCGCAAGGTGAACTAGGCGCAATTCCCGCCTTCGATCCGGCGCGCTTTCGCCGCGCGCGACTTCAGCAACGGTTCATGCTCCCGGAACAGCTGTATCCGCAAGAGTGGTAATGTGTTACCTTGGTCTGATTGATTTTCTCGGAATCGGAGGGTGACATGGTTGTGTCTTCGAGGCGGAAATTCTTCAGTTCAGCGATGGCGGCAGGGCTCGGCGGCGCCGCGGCAACTCAGGTTTCGGCGTCGGAATATCCGTCCGGGCCCTTCTGGAACAACGTGCCGGACCCGGACCTGTCCCAGAAGGATCTTCCAACTTTCAAGTTCGAGCTGGAGAAATCCGCAGGCCGGGTGGACGGCGGCAGTTTCGGCAAGGAGGCAACCGTCAAGCAATTGCCCATCTCGACAGGCATCGCGGGCGTGTCGATGCGGCTGGAGCCAGGCGTGGCGCGCGAATTGCACTGGCACGCCACCGCGGCTGAATGGGCCTTCGTCATGGAGGGCCGATGCAGGACCACGGTCATAAATCCCGACGGCCAATCCGAAACGAACGATTTCGAGCCTGGCGACGTGTGGTATTTCCCGCGTGGATATGGCCATTCGATCCAGTGCCTGGGCGATCAGCCCTGCCATTTCATCCTGATCTTCGACAACGGCTATTTTTCCGAGTTCGGCACCTTCAGCGTCACCGATTGGCTGGGGCACGCCCCCAAGGAACTGCTATCCAAGAACCTGGGCCTTCCGGCGGCGGCTTTTGACAGCTTCCCGAAAAGCGAGGTGTACTTCGTTCACGGGGATCCGCCGCCCGAAAAGCCCGCGCTGCCACATCGGGGCAAACTGGATTCGCCGCCGAACACCCATCGCTACAGGCTTTTGGATCAGGCGCCGACATCGAGCTACACCGGAGGTCGTGAATGGCTTGTCAGCGCACACGAATTTCCGATCGCCACGACCATCACCGGCGTCGTTCTCGAGCTTGAGCCCGGCGCGTTGCGGGAACTGCATTGGCATCCGAATGCGGATGAATGGCAGTACGTCATGGAGGGCAGCGTCAGCATCACGATGTTCGGCGCGAATGGTCGTTTCGCCATTGAGAACCTGAACAAGGGCGACGTGGGTTACATTCCGCAGGGTTACGGCCATTCGATCGAAAACACCGGAGACGCCAAGGCCCGGATTCTGATTGCGTTCAACACGGGCGAATATCAAGCCATCGACCTGTCGGAATGGCTGGCAGGTAATCCCGACTACCTGCTCGCCGCGCATTTCGATCAAAAACCGGACGTTGTCGAGAAATTCCCCAGACAGGACGTCTTTATTTCGCCCAGTTGAACTAGGCGCCCCGCTCGGGCGCCTTTTCCAGTAGGTCAGGCCGTCAGTGCGCCATGAAGACCGGCACGGTCGCCTGCTCCAGCATGTTGCGCGTCGCGCCGCCCAGGATGGCCTCGCGGAACCGGGAATGGCCATAGGCCCCCATGACGATCAGGTTGGCGTCGGTGTCCGCAGCATGGCGGTTCAGGATGTCCGAGACACGCGGCATCGTCTTGCTCAGCACGTCGATCTCGCATTTGACGCCGTGGCGCGACAGCATCTGCGACAGCATCCCGCCGGGGTCCGAGCGGTCGGGCCCGTGGCTGGGCGGATCGATCACCACGATGCGCACCAGGTCGGCCTGTTTCAGGAAGGGCAGGGCCTGACGGATCGCGCGCATCGCCTCGACGCTTTCGTTCCAGCCGATCAGCACCGTTCCCGGCTTCGAGAACGGCTTCATCTTGTCCGGTACCATCAGCACCGGCGCGTGGCCTTCGAACATCGCGGATTCGACGATGGGCTCGGCCTCGGCGCCCCGGCCCTCGCCATAGGGGCGCGGCAGGACGACCAGATCCGAGAACCGGGCCCGGTGGGCGACGTGGCGCCCCAGATCGGCGATCTGCGCCACGCCGTTCTCGGCCGACCAGCGCACGCCGGACTTGCCCAGGAAATTTTCGGCGAAGGCCAGCACCTCGTCGGCTTCAGCCTTGGCGCGGCTCAGCGTCTCCTGAAGGATCAGCGCGTTCGCGCCGGCGTAATAATAGCCAGTCTGGCTGCGGTCCACGCCGAGGCAGAGCGCCTCGGCATGCGCATCCTGCGCCTGGGCCAGCGCGACCATTTGCGCCAGGGCCGGCTCTGCCAGCTTGGTCTCGGTCATCACGGTCAGCAGGGATTTGTAAGACATTTCAACCTCATGGTTCGGGCGCGTCGGCACATGCGACCAGTTTACCCATTCATCGGAATATGCGTGTCACAGAAAACGGGCTACCGTCTTGATGCAGATCAAAGCAACTTCGGCTGCCATTCTACATTACGGCAGCCAGTCAAAGAAGTCTGGCGCGACGGAAGAAACGCGCGGGGCATGGCAAAGGGACGCAATATGTCGAATGTTATCAAGCTTATCGCGCTTGGTCTGATTGCGCTGTTCGGCGCGATCGCGGCCAACTATGCGCGAGACTTGGCGTACCAGGTTCACTCCATCCTGGTCATGCTGATCGCCGGCGGGCTGTTCATCTGGACGCTCCGCAACGCCGAAGAACCGGACATCCTGACCGATCGTTCGGCCGAATACATGGATGACGTGGTGCGCTACGGCGTGATCGCGACCGCCTTCTGGGGCGTCGTAGGGTTTCTGGTGGGCACCTTCATCGCATTTCAGCTGGCCTTTCCGGCCCTGAACTTCGAATGGGCGCAAGGCTATGCCAACTTCGGGCGCCTGCGTCCGCTGCACACCTCGGCGGTGATCTTCGCCTTCGGCGGCAACGCCCTGATCGCGACCTCGTTCTACGTGGTTCAGCGCACCAGCGCCGCGCGCCTTTGGGGCGGCAACCTGGGATGGTTCGTGTTCTGGGGCTACCAGCTCTTCATCGTGCTGGCGGCGACCGGATACCTTCTGGGCGGCACCCAATCCAAGGAATACGCCGAGCCCGAGTGGTATGTCGACCTGTGGCTGACCATCGTCTGGGTGGCCTATCTGGCCGTGTTCCTGGGCACGATCGTCAAGCGGAAAGAACCGCACATCTACGTCGCCAACTGGTTCTACCTGGCCTTCATCGTGACGGTCGCGATGCTGCACCTGGTCAACAACATGACCATCCCGGTCAGCATCTGGGGCTCGAAATCGGTGATCGTCTGGTCGGGCGTTCAGGACGCCATGATCCAGTGGTGGTACGGCCACAACGCCGTGGGCTTCTTCCTGACCGCCGGCTTCCTGGGCATGATGTACTATTTCATCCCGAAACAGGCCGAACGTCCCGTGTTCAGCTACAAGCTGTCGATCATCCACTTCTGGGCGCTGATCTTCCTGTACATCTGGGCCGGTCCGCACCACCTGCACTATACCGCGCTGCCCGACTGGGCCTCGACGCTGGGCATGGTGTTCTCGGTCGTGCTGTGGATGCCCTCGTGGGGCGGCATGATCAACGGTCTGATGACGCTGTCGGGCGCCTGGGACAAGCTGCGCACCGACCCGGTCATCCGGATGATGGTGATCTCGGTCGGCTTCTACGGCATGTCCACCTTCGAAGGCCCGATGATGTCGATCCGCGCCGTGAACTCGCTGTCGCACTACACCGACTGGACCATCGGCCACGTGCATTCCGGCGCTCTGGGCTGGAACGGCATGATCACCTTCGGGGCCCTGTACTTCCTGGTTCCGGTCCTGTGGAAGCGTGAGCGTCTCTATTCGCTGCAACTGGTCAGCTGGCACTTCTGGCTCGCCACCATCGGCATCGTGCTCTACGCCGCTTCGATGTGGGTGACCGGCATCATGGAGGGCCTGATGTGGCGCGAAGTGGATGCCAACGGCTTCCTGGTGAACTCGTTCGCTGACACCGTGGCCGCGAAGTTCCCGATGTACGTGGTGCGCGCGCTGGGCGGGGTTCTGTTCCTGACCGGTTCGCTGATCATGTGCTACAACCTGTGGATGACCGTCCGCAAGGCACCGGCCAAAGAGGCCAGCCTTTCGGTCGCGGTCCCGGCTGAATAAGGAGGGCCGGAGCAATGGCAATTCTCGACAAACACAAGATCCTCGAGACCAACGCGACCCTCCTGCTGATCTTCAGCTTCCTGGTCGTGACCATCGGCGGCATCGTGCAGATCACCCCGCTGTTCTACCTTGAGAACACCATCGAGAAGGTGGAGGGGATGCGCCCCTACACCCCCCTCGAGATGGCGGGACGTGAAATCTACATCCGCGAAGGCTGCTATGTCTGCCACAGCCAGATGATCCGCCCGATGCGGGACGAGGTCGAGCGCTATGGCCACTACTCGCTGGCGGCCGAGTCGATGTACGACCACCCGTTCCAGTGGGGGTCCAAGCGGACCGGGCCGGACCTGGCCCGCGTCGGCGGCCGCTACTCGGACGAATGGCACGTCGATCACCTGCGCGACCCGCAGGCGGTGGTGCCGGAATCGGTGATGCCGAAATACGGCTATCTCGAGAACAAGAAGATCGACGGCAAGTACATCGGCGACATCATGGCCACCAACGCGCTGGTCGGCACTCCCTACACCGAGGAGATGATCGAGAACGCGCAGGCGGACTTCCGGGCGCAGGCCGATCCGGACAGCGACTATGACGGGCTGCTGGAGCGGTATGGCGACAAGGTCAACGTGCGCAACTTCGATGGCCAGCCTGGCGTGTCCGAAGCCGACGCGATGATCGCCTACCTGCAGATGCTGGGCACGCTGGTCGATTTCTCGACCTTCACCCCGGTCGCGAGCCGCTGAGGAGGGACGTCATGGAAGAATACACGATCCTTCGTCAATTCGCGGACAGCTGGATGCTGCTGGTCCTGTTCGCCTTCTTCATCGGGGTGGTCCTTTGGGTCTTCCGCCCCGGTGCCGGCAAGGCGCACCGCGACACCGCCAACATCCCGTTCCGGCATCAAGACAAACCCGCCACATCCGAGGAGGCGCGGAAATGAGCAAGACACCTGAAAAGCAACCGGGTGATCCGAAAACGACCGGCCACGTCTGGGACGGGCTGGAGGAGTTCGACAACCCGATGCCGCGCTGGTGGCTGTGGACCTTCTACGTAACCATCATCTGGGGCGTGATCTACACCATCCTCTACCCGGCCTGGCCGCTGGTGAACCACGCGACCGCCGGCGTTCTGGGATGGTCGACCCGCGCCAACGTCGCCACCGAGATCGCGGCGGTCGATGAATCCAACGCAGCGATCAACGACAAGCTGGCCTCGGTCGAACTGGCGTCGATCCAGGATGATGCCGAACTCAATGGCTACGCGGTCTCCGCGGGCAGCGCCGTGTTCAAGACCTGGTGCGCGCAGTGCCACGGCTCGGGTGCCGCCGGCGCCAAGGGCTATCCGAACCTGCTGGACGACGACTGGCTCTGGGGTGGAGACATCGAAAGCATCCACCACACCATCACCCACGGCATCCGCAACGAGGAAAGCGACGAAGCGCGCTATTCCGAGATGCCCGCCTTCGGCCGCGACGAGCTGCTGACCGACGAGGAAATCGACCAGGTCGTCAACTATGTCATGTCGCTGTCGACCGAGCCGCAGGACGCCGGCGCGGTCGAGGCCGGGTCGGTCGTCTTCGCGGACAACTGCGCGGCCTGTCACGGCGAGGATGCGAAGGGCGACCGCGAGCAGGGCGCGCCGAACCTGGCGGATGCGATCTGGCTCTTTGGCGGCGACTACGACTCTCTGGTCGACACCGTGGCCAACAGCCGCTTCGGCGTCATGCCCGCGTGGAACTCCCGCCTAAGCGAAGCGCAGATCCGCGCCGTCTCGGCCTATGTCCATCAGCTTGGCGGTGGCGAGTAACCTCTGAGGATACTTTCGGGCGGCTTGCCGCCCGAAAGGTGCGGTGCCGGCTGTTCCATCTGTTCGCGCGTTTCCAGAACAGCCGGCGCCAATTTTCCCGACAGCACTCCCGAGACGCGGGTTCCGAGCCGGCCTTCCGTTTTTCGCACGGAATCCCGGTTTCGCAAAACGTAAGTTGCAGATGCGCTTTTTGACCCATGTCAATGTTGAACCATCTATGTTCTGGGACAAGACGCGTCGTAGGCCCCCAAGACCTGGAGCATATCCGTGAGCGATTCCAACCCCGCCCCCAGCCTGTACGCGCCCCGGGAACCGATCTTTCCGCGGCGCGTCTCCGGAAAGTTCCGCAACCTCAAGTGGGTCATCATGGCGGTGACGCTGGGCATCTACTACCTGACGCCGTGGATCCGCTGGGACCGTGGGCCAAGCCTGCCGGACCAGGCGGTGCTGCTCGACATGGCGAACCGGCGTTTCTACTTCTTCTGGATCGAGATCTGGCCGCATGAGTTCTACTTCGTCGCCGGGCTTCTCATCATGGCCGGCCTGGGGCTTTTCCTGTTCACCTCGGCGCTGGGGCGGGTCTGGTGCGGCTATGCCTGTCCGCAGACGGTCTGGACCGACCTCTTCATTCTGGTGGAACGCTGGATCGAGGGCGACCGCAACGCCCGCCTGCGCCTGCACCGCCAGAAAAAGCTCGATCTCCGCAAGGCCCGGCTGCGCCTGACGAAATGGACGGTGTGGCTGCTGATCGGTCTCGCCACGGGCGGCGCCTGGGTGTTCTATTTCGCCGACGCGCCGACCCTGGCGCGGGACCTGGTCACCGGAGACGCCCATCCGATCGCCTACACGACCATGCTGCTGCTGACCGGCACCACCTTCCTGTTCGGCGGCTTTGCGCGCGAACAGATCTGCATCTACGCCTGTCCGTGGCCGCGGATCCAGGCAGCGATGATGGACGAGGACACGCTGGTCGTCGGCTACCGCGAATGGCGGGGCGAACCGCGCGGCAAGCTCAAGAAAGGGTTGCTGGACCCGTCGCAGGGCGACTGCATCGACTGCATGGCCTGCGTCAACGTCTGCCCGGTGGGCATCGACATCCGCGACGGCCAGCAGCTGGAATGCATCACCTGCGCGCTCTGCATCGACGCCTGCGACGAGGTGATGGAAAAGATCGGCAAGCCGCGCGGCCTGATCGACTACATGGCGCTCAGCGACGAGCTGCGCGAACGCGAGGGCCAGTCGCCCAAGGATGTCTGGAAGCACATCCTGCGCCCCCGCACGATCCTCTACACCGCCTTGTGGTCGCTGGTCGGGTTCGGGCTGCTGTTTGCGCTGTTCATCCGCCCCGAGATCGACCTGACCGTCGCACCGGTGCGCAACCCGACCTTCGTGACCCTTTCCGACGGCTCTATCCGCAACACCTACGATGTGCGCCTGCGCAACAAGCACGGCGAGGAGCGGCCCTTCCAACTGTCGGTCAAGGGCGATCCGTCCATGAGCATCCAGATCGAGGGCACGCCGCAGGATACCGTCGCCGTTCCGGCTGACACGGCGCTGCTCACTCGGGTATATATCGTGACGCCCAAGGATGCGGCGCCCTCCAATGCGGCCAATACGCCGGTGCGGATCTGGGTCGAGGACCTGACCAGCGGCGAGCGCGCCTTCAAGGACACGACCTTCAACGGACGGGGGAACTGATCGATGGCGGACCGTCAATTCACCGGCAAGCACGCGCTGGCCGTTTTCATCGCCGCTTTCGGCGTGATCGTCACCGTGAACCTGGTGCTGGCCTACAGCGCCGTCAAAACCTTCCCGGGGCTCGAGGTCAAGAACTCCTACGTCGCCAGCCAGCAGTTCGACGAACGGCGCGACGCGCAGAACGCGCTCGGCTGGACGATCCGGGCCAAGGCCGCCGGCGGGCTGGTCATCCTGTCGATCACCGACCGGGCGGGCAACCCGGTCGAGGTGGCCGAACTCGATGCCGTTCTGGGCCGGGCGACGCATGTCAAGGAGGACACGCGGCCCGACTTTGCCTTCGACGGCACCGCCTATGTCGCCAAGGCCGAACTGGGCAAGGGAAACTGGAACATCCGCATGGTGGCCAAGGCCGAAGACGGGACCGAATTCACCCAGCGCATTCCCCTTTACGTGAAGGGCTGACCGGATGACGGCCCAGATGCGTCCAGGCACAGCGGCCTGTCCCGGCTGCATCGCCGCCCCGGCAGAGCCGGTGCGGCCGGTGCCTCAGGACGTGCAGATCGCGCTGTCGCTGCCCGGCATTCACTGCTCGGCCTGCATCGCCACGGTCGAGCGGGAACTGAACGCCTGTCCGGGGGTCGACTCGGCCCGGGTGAACTTGACGCTGAAACGGGCGATGGTTCAGGCGGGACCGGAGGTGCGCGCCGCGGACCTGATCCCGGTGCTGGAACGCGCCGGGTTCGAGGCGCACGAGCTTGACCCCGGCGCGCTGTCCGCCACGCAATCCGACAAGGCGGGGCGCGATCTGCTGATGCGGCTGGCGGTCGCCGGTTTCGCTTCGATGAACGTGATGCTCTTGTCGGTCTCGGTCTGGTCCGGGGCCTCGGACGCGACGCGGGACATGTTCCACTGGATCTCCGCCGCGATCGCGTTCCCGGCGATCGCCTTCTCGGCCCAGCCCTTCTTCGTCAACGCCTGGAGCGCGCTGCGCGTCCGGCGGCTGAACATGGATGTGCCGATCGTGCTGGCCATCCTGCTGGCGCTGGTGACATCGCTTTGGGAAACCACGCTGAGCGGCGAACACGCCTATTTCGACGCGGCGCTGACACTCACGTTCTTTCTGCTGGCGGGCCGCTACCTGGACTACCGCACCCGCGCCGTCGCCCGATCCGCCGCCGAGGAGCTGGCCGCCCTGGAAGTGCCGCGCGCCATGCGCCTGGTCGACGGCCGCGAGGAAGAAGTGGCGGTTGCCGCTCTGGTGGTCGGTGATCTCATCCGCGTGCGCCCGGGCGGGCGGATGCCGGTCGATGGCGAGATCGTGATGGGCCGGTCGGAACTGGACCGGTCGCTGCTGACCGGCGAGACCCTGCCGGTCTTTGCCGAACCGGGCCTGGCCGTCAGCGCCGGCGAGGTCAACCTGACCGGCCCGCTGACCATACGCGCGACCGCCGTGGGGCAGGACACCTCCTTGCACCGCATGGCCGATCTGGTGGCGATCGCTGAATCCGGGCGGTCGCGTTACACCTCGCTGGCGGACAGCGCCGCCAAGCTCTACGCTCCGGGCGTTCACATCCTGTCGGCCCTGAGCTTTCTGGGCTGGCTCCTCTATTCCGGCGACATTCGCACCGCGCTGAACATCGCTGCCGCGGTTCTCATCATCACTTGCCCCTGCGCGCTCGGGCTGGCCGTGCCGGCGGTGACGACGGCGGCATCGGGCCGGCTGTTCCGCAAGGGCATGCTGATCAAGCACGCCACCGCGCTGGAGCGGCTGGCCGAGGTCGACACCGTCGTTTTCGACAAGACCGGCACCCTGACGGCGGGAACGCCCGAACTGACCAACCTGGGCGATCATCCCCGCGCCGATCTTGAGATCGCGCTGGCGCTGGCCGAAGCTTCCTCGCACCCGCTGTCGGTGTCGCTGACCAACGCGGCGCGCGAGGCGGGGATCAGGCCGGCCAAGGTGACCGACGTGGTCGAAGTGCCGGGTTTCGGTGCCGAAGGCCAGTACCGCGGCCAGCGCGTCCGGCTTGGCCGGGCCGCCTGGACCGGCGCCGAGCAGGGGCGCCAAACCGCTGCCTGGCTGGCCATCGGCGATCGCGCTCCCGCCGCCTTCCTGTTCTCGGATGCCCTGCGCCCGGGTGCAGCCGAAGCCGTGACGGCACTGCGGCAGGCCGGCAAGCAGGTGCTGCTGATTTCCGGCGATACCCAGGCGGCCGTCGCCGAACTGGCCGCGCGGCTCGGCATCGAGGACTGGGTGGCCGAGGCGCTGCCGCAGGACAAGGCGGCCCGCGTGCAGGCGCTGACCGACGCGGGGCGCAAGGTGCTGATGGTGGGCGACGGCCTGAACGACACCGCGGCGCTGGCGGCGGCGCATGTCTCCATCTCGCCCGCCTCGGCGCTGGACGCGGCGCGGGTGGCGTCGGATATCGTGCTTCTCGGCACCGACCTGTCGCCGATCGCGGACGCCTGCGACACCGCCGCGAAGGCGACCCGGCGGATCCGCGAGAATTTCCAGATCGCCACGGTCTACAACGTGATTGCCGTGCCGCTGGCGGTGGCCGGGCTCTGCTCGCCGCTGATTGCCGCATTGGCGATGTCGACCTCGTCGATTACTGTATCCCTGAACGCCCTGCGGCTGAGGTGACCCGATGGAAGTGCTGGCCTACCTGATTCCGATTTCCCTGCTGCTGGGCGGGATCGGCCTTGCCGCCTTCATCTACACGGTCCGGTCGAACCAGTACGACGACCCCGAGGGCGACGCGCGGCGCATTCTCAGCAATCAGTGGGACGACAAGCCCAAGCCGTGATCCGGCCCCGCGACCGGCAGGCCGCCATTGGAACGGAGGAAACCGCATGGAAGTTCATCTGGCCGACAGCCGGCCAAGCCGCAAGGGTCCGCCAGAGTGGTTTACGGGAACGGTCTGGATAAACCCGGTCGTCGAAGCCCCCGAACCCTGCCGGGTGATGGCGGTCCACGTCACCTTCGAACCCGGGGCGCGGACGGCCTGGCATACGCATCCGCTGGGCCAGACGTTGCATGTTCTCTCGGGAACCGGGCTTGTCGCCAAACGGGGCGAGCGGCCGCAGGTGATCCGGCCGGGCGACACGGTCTGGATCGCGCCGGGCGAAGAACACTGGCACGGCGCGGGTCCGGACGCCGCGATGGTGCATCTGGCCGTCCAGGAGCGTCTGGATGGGCGTGTCGCCGACTGGCTGGAGCTGGTCAACGACGAAGACTACCGGCAAACGCCGCTCTAGGCGCGGATCCGCGTTGGGGCGGCGGTGCAGGCCGCCCTTGAAATTGCCACGATGCCCGGCTATGTCCGGCCCATCGCAAGCAGAGAGACATCGCCAAATGGCCACCACCAATCCGATCCAGTTCATCCAGCAGGTCCGCGCCGAAGTTTCCAAGGTCGTCTGGCCCACCCGCCGCGAAGTGCTGCTGACGACGGTGATGGTGTTCATCATGGCCGCCCTGACCGCCGTGTTCTTCGCGCTGGTCGATCTGGGCATCCGCGGCGGGCTGCAGCTGATCCTGGGCGCGTTCAACTGATCGCTCCCGGTGGCCCCCGGAATCGGGGTCGCGGTCCGGCGTCAAACGGCAAGGCACCCCTTGCACCGCGCGCCATGTCGGAGTAGGTGACGCGATACCTTTCGGGATGGGCGTGCGGCGATTCGGGCTGCGCGCCGCTTTTTATTCCGGGCAGCGCGGCGACGCCGCAATGGGATTTCAATGACGGCGCGTCCGGGAGAGGGGCGGGCCAAAGGCAGAACAAGGACGACAGGTTCATGGCGAAACGGTGGTACTCGGTCAGCGTTCTTTCGAATTTCGAGAAGAAGATCGCAGAACAGATCCGCACCTCGGTTGCCGAACAGGGCCTTGAGGACGAGATCGACGAGGTTCTGGTGCCCACCGAAGAGGTGATCGAAGTGCGCCGGGGCAAGAAGGTCACGACCGAACGCCGTTTCATGCCCGGCTACGTGCTGGTGCACATGGAAATGTCCGATCAGGGCTATCACCTGATCAACTCGATCAACCGAGTCACCGGTTTCCTTGGCCCGCAGGGCCGCCCGATGCCGATGCGCGACGCCGAGGTGAACCAGATCCTCAACCGCGTGCAGGAAGGCGAAGAGGCGCCGCGGACGCTCATCACCTTCGAGGTGGGCGAGAAGGTCAAGGTCAACGACGGCCCGTTCGAGGATTTCGACGGCATGGTCGAGGGCGTCGACGACGAGAACCAGAAGCTCAAGGTCTCGGTCTCGATCTTCGGCCGCGAGACGCCGGTCGAACTGGATTTCACGCAGGTCACCAAACAGTCCTGACGTGAACGGCGGGGACGCACCCCGCCAGACGGCATTCCGGTGCCGTTTCATCGTGGGAGGCGAGCGCGTCGCGACGCGCGGACCAGACCACACAACAAGAAGACCCGAAGGGCGCGCCCCGAGGGTGTTGGAAAAGGAGAAGGCCAATGGCCAAGAAACTGATGGGCACGCTCAAGCTGCAAGTGCCCGCCGGTCAGGCGAACCCGTCGCCGCCGGTCGGTCCGGCGCTGGGTCAGCGCGGCATCAACATCATGGAATTCTGCAAGGCGTTCAACGCCAAGACCGCAGACATGGAGCCCGGCGCTCCGTGCCCGACCGTGATCACCTACTATCAGGACAAGTCCTTCACCATGGACATCAAGACGCCGCCGGCGTCCTACTACCTGAAGAAGGCTGCGGGCCTGAAGCCGGTCGGCAAGCGCAACCGCCCGAGAGGCGCGGAAAACCCGGGCCGCGAAACCATCGCGACCGTGACCCGCGCGCAGGTGCGTGAAATCGCCGAAGCCAAAATGAAGGATCTGAACGCCAACGACGTCGAAGGCGCAATGCAGATCATCCTGGGCTCGGCCCGTTCCATGGGCATCGAGGTGAAGTAAGATGGCAAAACTCGGTAAACGGACCCGCGCCGCACGCGAAGCTTTTGCTGGCAAGGAAAACCTGTCGGTGGAAGAGGCCGTCGCCCTGGTGAAATCCAGCGCCTCGGCCAAGTTTGACGAAACCGTCGAAATCGCCATGAACCTGGGCGTCGATCCGCGCCACGCCGACCAGATGGTCCGCGGCGTCGTCGGTCTGCCGAACGGCACCGGCAAGGACGTGCGCGTCGCCGTCTTCGCTCGCGGCGCCAAGGCGGACGAAGCCAAGGAAGCCGGTGCGGACATCGTCGGTGCGGAAGACCTGATGGAGACCATCCAGGGTGGCACCATCGATTTCGACCGCTGCATCGCCACCCCGGACATGATGCCGATCGTCGGCCGTCTGGGCAAGGTTCTGGGCCCCCGCAACCTGATGCCGAACCCCAAGGTCGGCACCGTGACCATGGAAGTCGGTCAGGCGGTCAAGAACGCCAAGGGCGGTGAAGTCCAGTTCAAGGCCGAAAAGGCCGGCGTGATCCACGCAGGCGTCGGCAAGGTGTCGTTCGACGAAGCCAAGCTGGCCGAGAACATCCGCGCCTTCGTCTCGGCTGTCGCCAAGGCCAAGCCGACGGGCGCCAAGGGCACCTACCTGAAGAAGATCGCGCTGAGCTCGACCATGGGCCCGGGCGTGTCGGTGGACGTGTCCAGCGCCGCAGGCGAATAAGACAAGCGGTCAAACGCCGCGCAAGAACGGATCGGGCAGCTCATCGGGCTGCCCGTTTTGCTTTGCGGGGTTCAGAACGGCAGCGCCTGCGTTGTGGCGGCACCGCCCGCCAGGGTGAAAAAGCTGCGGTCCGCGATCGGCTCCCAGGTGCCGGTCCCGCGGTCCAGTGGCTCCGAGGCGATGACCTTGCCGCCATGATCCAGACCCTGGCCGAAATACAGCGACGGGCTGTGGCGGTCGCTGGAATACCGGAACGCATAGAGCACCTGGCCGTCGCAGAACGAGGCGGTCAGCCGGTTGGGCTGCGAGATCTCGCCCTGAATCTCCTCGATCTGGCGGATCGTGCGGACCACCGCCTCGTAAGGCGAATGATCAAGCCCGTTGGTCAGCAGCAGCAGGAACAGCAGCTCGGAATCGGTGCTGCCCCGCCGGCTGGCATAGTGTTCGTCGTTCAGCGACGCCTCCAGCCGCCTGCGCACCCGGGCGAAATCGCCGATCTGCCCGTTATGCATGAATGACCACCTGCCGCAGGCGAAGGGGTGGCAGTTGCTGCGCGAGGTCTCGCCGAAGGTGGATGCGCGCACATGCGCCAGAAACAGGCGCGAATTGATCATGCGGCACAGATCGACGAGGTTCCTGTCCGACCAGGCCGGCAGGACGTCGCGGTAAAGCCCGGGCCGCTCCTGATCCGAATACCAGGCCATGCCGAACCCGTCGCCGTTCACCGCCAGCTTGGCCTCGGCGGCGTGCTGGCTCTGGTTGAGCAGCGAATGCTGCGGCAGGATGACGATGTTCTCGAGCGGAATGTCCGGCCCGCTATAGGCGACGAATCTGCACATGTGTTTTGCGCTTTCCCTGGATGGAAGTTGACGCATCAGATACCCTTTCGGGTGGCCCGAATTCCAGCGGGATTGTTGCCGGCAGGTGCGAAAGGGCCGAAGTTGCGCGCCATTGGCGATTGCCGCAATTTACCCCTTGGAAACCCCGGCTCACTGGCCTAAGAAGACCTGCGAAGTAAAGCGTGCGATTCGTCGTGCGCTTTATTTCGTTTCGTCCAAGACGGTGGGTGACCTTGCGAAAGGTCTTAATACCCTGCCTGAGACGGGAAAGACCAAAGAATTCGAGGGTCCCAACCCTCGGGCGAATATTTGGCTCAACCCCGTAACACGGACCTGAACGCCGGGCGAGAGCCCGGCAAATATGAGCCGGGATGAACCATCATCCCAAACTTGGAGAGAACTGTGGATAGAGCCCAGAAAGAGAAAGTGGTCGAGGAACTCGGCCAGATCTTCGAAAGCTCTGGCGTCGTGGTGGTTGCTCACTACGCCGGTCTGACAGTTGCCGAGATGCAGGACCTGCGCGCACGTGCTCGCGCGGCGGGCGGGTCTGTGCGTGTTGCCAAGAACAGGCTCGCCAAAATCGCCCTTGAGGGTAAGCCGTGTGCAAGCATGGCCGACCTGCTGACGGGTATGACCGTTCTGACCTATTCCGAGGATCCCGTGGCAGCTGCCAAGGTGGCCGAGGACTTCGCCAAGGAGAACAAGAAGTTCGAAATCCTTGGCGGTGCAATGGGCGAGAACGCTCTGGACCGTGCTGGCATCGAAGCTGTTTCGAAAATGCCGTCCCGCGAGGAACTCATCGCCTCGATCGTGGGCTGCATCGGCGCACCTGCTTCGAACATCGCCGGCGCGATTGGCGCACCTGCAAGCAACATCGCAAGCATCCTTTCCACCATCGAAGAGAAGGCGGAAGCTGCGTAAGCGGTTGGCACTGAATGATCTGCGTGGGGCATGTGCCCCGGCGTTGGAACACACACTGTAAACGGAAAGAGCTGATACAATGGCTGATCTGAAGAAACTGGCAGAAGAGATCGTTGGTCTGACCCTGCTGGAAGCACAAGAACTGAAAACCATCCTCAAGGACGAGTACGGCATCGAGCCCGCAGCGGGCGGCGCCGTCATGGTCGCAGCGGCTGGCGGCGACGCCGGTGGCGCAGCCGAGGAAGAGAAGACCGAATTCGACGTCGTTCTGAAGAACGCCGGCGCCTCCAAGATCAACGTGATCAAGGAAGTCCGCGGCATCACCGGCCTGGGCCTGAAAGAAGCCAAGGAACTGGTCGAAGCCGGCGGCAAGATCAAGGAAGCCGTGTCGAAGGACGAAGCCGAAGAGATCAAGGGCAAGCTGGAAGCAGCTGGCGCCGAAGTCGAGCTGGCCTAAGTCAGGTTTCGGGTGCATCGCTGATGCATCGCCAATTTGGCTGGGTCCGGAATTTCCGGGCCCAGCCGAACCTGTCTTAGAAAGGGCCTCTGGAAGGGGCGTTTTCTAAGACGCGGTTCACGGATCGGGAGGCCGCCACTCGGGACGGTGGCCATGAATTGATCCGGACGTGTCGTCTCGTATGGGCAAGGCGCCGGGGCCCGACGGCGTCGTTGTCCGCTGAGAACATCGAAAGGTGACATCTGACATGGCTCAATCGTTCCTTGGCCAGAAACGTCTTCGGAAATATTACGGCAAAATCCGCGAAGTGCTGGAAATGCCGAACCTCATCGAGGTACAAAAATCTTCTTATGATCTTTTCCTGCGCTCCGGCGATGCCGACAAGCCGACCGACGGCGAAGGCATCATGGGCGTGTTCCAGTCGGTTTTCCCGATCAAGGATTTCAACGAAACCTCGGTTCTGGAATTCGTGAAATACGATCTGGAAAAGCCGAAATACGATGTCGAAGAGTGCATGCAGCGCGACATGACCTACAGCGCCCCGCTCAAGGTCACGCTGCGGCTGATCGTCTTCGACGTGGACGAGGACACCGGCGCCCGCTCGGTCAAGGACATCAAGGAACAGGATGTCTTCATGGGCGACATGCCCCTGATGACGCCGAACGGCACCTTCATCGTCAACGGCACCGAGCGCGTGATCGTCAGCCAGATGCACCGCAGCCCCGGCGTGTTCTTCGACCACGACAAGGGCAAGACGCATTCCTCGGGCAAGCTGCTGTTCGCCTGCCGCATCATTCCCTATCGCGGGTCGTGGCTGGATTTCGAATTCGACGCCAAGGACATCGTCTTTGCCCGTATCGACCGTCGCCGCAAGCTGCCGGTGACGACCCTGCTCTATGCCCTCGGCATGGATCAGGAAAGCATCATGGACGCCTATTACAACACCGTGTCCTACAAGCTCGAGAAGAAGAAGGGTTGGGTCACCCCGTTCTTCCCCGAGCGCGTGCGCGGCACCCGTCCGACCAATGACCTGATCGACGCGGCCTCGGGCGAGGTGATCGCCGAAGCCGGCAAGAAGGTCACTCCGCGCGCCGTCAAGCAGCTGATCGAAGAGGGCAAGGTCACGCACCTGCTGGTCCCGTTCGACCACATCAACGGCAAGTTCGTCGCCAAGGACCTCATCGACGAGGAAACCGGCGCGATCCATGTCGAGGCCGGCGACGAGCTGACGCTGGAATACGACAAGGACGGCGATCTGGTCGGCGGCACCGTCAAGGACCTGATCGATGCGGGCATCACCGACATCCCGGTCCTGGACATCGACAACATCAATGTCGGCCCCTACATCCGCAACACCATGGCGCAGGACAAGAACATGAACCGCGAAACCGCGCTCATGGACATCTACCGCGTCATGCGCCCGGGCGAGCCGCCCACCGTCGAAGCCGCATCGGCCCTGTTCGACACCCTGTTCTTCGACAGCGAACGCTATGACCTTTCCGCCGTCGGCCGGGTGAAGATGAACATGCGCCTGGCGCTGGACGCACCCGACACCATGCGCACCCTGCGCCGCGAGGACATCGTGGCCTGCATCAAGGCGCTGGTGGAACTGCGCGACGGCAAAGGCGACGTGGACGACATCGACCACCTCGGCAACCGCCGCGTCCGCTCGGTCGGCGAACTGATGGAAAACCAGTACCGCGTCGGCCTGCTGCGCATGGAGCGCGCGATCAAGGAGCGCATGTCGTCGGTCGAGATCGACACCGTCATGCCGCAGGACCTGATCAACGCGAAACCGGCCGCCGCCGCCGTGCGCGAATTCTTCGGCTCGTCGCAGCTGTCGCAGTTCATGGACCAGACCAACCCGCTGTCCGAGGTCACCCACAAACGCCGCCTGTCGGCGCTTGGCCCTGGCGGCCTGACCCGCGAGCGCGCGGGCTTCGAGGTCCGCGACGTGCACCCGACCCACTATGGCCGGATGTGCCCGATCGAGACGCCCGAAGGCCCGAACATCGGCCTGATCAACTCGCTGGCCACCTTCGCCCGCGTGAACAAGTACGGCTTCATCGAAACGCCCTATCGCGTCGTCAAGGACGCGACGGTGACCGATGAGGTGCATTACATGTCCGCGACCGAGGAAATGCGCCACACCGTGGCGCAGGCCAACGCGACGCTGGACGGCGAGGGCAGGTTCGTCAACGATCTGGTCTCGACCCGTCAGGCTGGCGACTACACGCTGGCGCCGCGCGAGAACGTGGACCTGATCGACGTGTCGCCGAAACAGCTGGTTTCGGTCGCGGCCTCGCTGATCCCGTTCCTTGAAAACGACGACGCCAACCGGGCCCTGATGGGCTCGAACATGCAGCGTCAGGCGGTTCCTCTGCTGCGGGCCGAAGCGCCGCTGGTCGGCACCGGAATCGAGGAAAAGGTCGCCATCGACTCGGGCGCGGCCATTCAGGCCAAACGCGCCGGCGTCATCGACCAGGTCGATGCGCAGCGTATCGTGATCCGGGCCACCGAGGATCTGGAACTGGGCGATGCGGGCGTCGACATCTACCGCCTGCGCAAGTTCCAGCGGTCGAACCAGAACACCTGCATCAACCAGCGTCCGCTGGTCAAGGTGGGCGACACCGTGATGAAGGGCGAGGTCATCGCCGACGGTCCCTCGACCGACATGGGTGAACTGGCGCTCGGCAAGAACGTGGTCGTCGCGTTCATGCCGTGGAACGGCTACAACTACGAGGACTCGATCCTGATCTCCGAGCGCATCGCGCGCGACGACGTCTTCACCTCGGTCCATATCGAGGAATTCGAGGTCGCCGCCCGCGACACCAAGCTGGGTCCGGAAGAGATCACCCGCGACATCCCGAACGTCGGTGAAGAGGCGCTGCGCAACCTCGACGAGGCCGGCATCGTCTACATCGGCGCCGATGTGGAGCCAGGCGACATCCTGGTCGGCAAGATCACTCCCAAGGGCGAAAGCCCGATGACCCCGGAAGAAAAGCTGCTGCGCGCCATCTTCGGCGAGAAAGCTTCGGACGTGCGCGACACCTCGCTGCGCGTCAAGCCGGGCGATTACGGCACCGTGGTCGAGGTCCGCGTGTTCAACCGCCACGGCGTCGAAAAAGACGAGCGTGCGCTGCAGATCGAACGCGAGGAAGTCGAGCGTCTGGCCCGCGACCGGGACGACGAGCTGGCGATCCTCGACCGCAACATCTACGCGCGCCTCAAGTCGATGATCCTCGGCAAGACCGCCGTCAAGGGGCCGAAAGGCGTCAAGGCGGGCTCGGAAATCACCGAGGACCTGCTGGAAACCCTGACCCGCGGCCAGTGGTGGCAGCTGGCGCTGGAAGACGAGAAGGACGCCCAGGTCGTCGAGGCCCTGAACGAGCAGTACGAGGTGCAGAAGCGCGCCCTGGATGCCCGGTTCGAGGACAAGGTCGAGAAGGTCCGCCGCGGCGACGACCTGCCGCCGGGCGTGATGAAGATGGTCAAGGTCTTCATCGCCGTGAAGCGCAAGCTGCAGCCGGGCGACAAGATGGCCGGCCGTCACGGCAACAAGGGCGTGATCTCGAAAGTGGTGCCGATGGAGGACATGCCGTTCCTCGCCGACGGTACCCCGGTCGATTTCTGTCTCAACCCGCTGGGCGTGCCGTCGCGGATGAACGTCGGGCAGATCCTCGAAACCCACATGGGCTGGGCCGCGCGCGGTCTCGGCATCCAGGTGGACGAGGCGCTGCAGGAATACCGCCGTTCGGGCGACCTGACGCCGGTGCGCGATGCGATGAAGCACGCCTATGGCGAGGACGTCTATGCCGAGGGCATCTCGAACCTGGGCGAGGACGAGCTGATCGAGGCGGCCGGCAACGTCACCCGTGGCGTGCCGATCGCGACGCCGGTCTTCGACGGCGCGAAAGAGGCCGATGTCAACGACGCGCTGGTGCGCGCCGGATTCGACACCAGCGGTCAGAGCATCCTGTTCGACGGCCGTACCGGCGAGCAGTTCGCGCGCCCCGTGACCGTCGGTATCAAGTACCTGCTGAAACTGCACCACCTGGTGGACGACAAGATCCACGCGCGTTCGACCGGCCCGTACAGCCTCGTCACCCAGCAGCCGCTGGGCGGCAAGGCGCAGTTCGGCGGCCAGCGCTTCGGTGAGATGGAGGTCTGGGCCCTCGAAGCCTATGGCGCCGCCTACACCCTGCAGGAAATGCTGACCGTCAAGTCGGACGACGTCGCAGGCCGGACCAAGGTCTATGAATCGATCGTCAAGGGCGAGGACAACTTTGAAGCGGGCGTACCGGAATCGTTCAACGTTCTGGTGAAAGAAGTCCGCGGCCTCGGCCTGAACATGGAACTCCTGGATGCGGAGGTTGAGGAGTAAGGGCCGCGCGCCCTTGCCCCCGTCCCCCCTTCCGCAAGATTTGAGGTAACAAATGAACCAGGAAATCACCAACAACCCGTTCAATCCGCTGACCCCGCCGAAGGTCTTCGACGAGATCAAGGTCTCGCTGGCGTCGCCGGAGCGGATCCTGTCTTGGTCCTATGGCGAGATCAAGAAGCCCGAAACCATCAACTACCGCACGTTCAAGCCCGAGCGTGACGGCCTGTTCTGCGCGCGCATCTTCGGCCCGATCAAGGATTACGAATGCCTGTGCGGCAAGTACAAGCGCATGAAATACCGCGGCGTCGTCTGTGAAAAGTGCGGCGTCGAGGTTACCCTGCAGAAGGTCCGCCGCGAGCGCATGGGCCATATCGAACTGGCCGCGCCGGTCGCGCATATCTGGTTCCTCAAGTCGCTGCCCTCGCGCATCGGCCTGATGCTGGACATGACCCTGCGTGATCTCGAGCGTGTGCTGTACTTCGAGAACTATGTCGTCATCGAGCCCGGCCTGACCGACCTGACCTACGGCCAGATGCTGACCGAAGAAGAGTTCATGGACGCGCAGGACCAGTTCGGCATGGACGCCTTCACCGCCAATATCGGCGCCGAGGCGATCCGCGAGATGCTGGCCCAGATCGACCTCGAGGCCGAAGCCGAGCAGCTGCGTGCCGAACTGGCCGAGGCCACCGGTGAACTGAAGCCCAAGAAGATCATCAAGCGCCTGAAGGTCGTCGAAAGCTTCCTCGAGTCGGGCAACCGGCCCGAGTGGATGGTGATGACCGTGATCCCGGTCATTCCGCCGGAACTGCGCCCGCTGGTGCCGCTGGACGGCGGCCGCTTCGCGACCTCGGACCTGAACGACCTCTACCGCCGGGTGATCAACCGGAACAACCGCCTCAAGCGGCTGATCGAACTGCGCGCGCCGGACATCATCGTCCGCAACGAAAAGCGGATGCTGCAGGAATCGGTGGACGCCCTCTTTGACAACGGCCGCCGCGGCCGCGTCATCACCGGCGCCAACAAGCGCCCGCTGAAATCGCTCAGCGACATGCTGAAGGGCAAGCAGGGCCGCTTCCGTCAGAACCTGCTTGGCAAGCGCGTCGACTTCTCGGGCCGTTCGGTCATCGTGACCGGCCCGGAACTCAAGCTGCACCAGTGCGGCCTGCCCAAGAAGATGGCGCTGGAGCTGTTCAAGCCGTTCATCTACTCGCGACTCGAGGCCAAGGGCCTGTCTTCGACCGTGAAACAGGCGAAGAAACTGGTCGAGAAGGAACGTCCCGAGGTCTGGGACATCCTCGACGAGGTGATCCGCGAGCATCCCGTGATGCTGAACCGCGCGCCGACGCTGCACCGCCTGGGCATCCAGGCGTTCGAGCCGGTGCTGATCGAAGGCAAGGCGATCCAGCTGCACCCGCTGGTCTGCTCGGCCTTCAACGCCGACTTCGACGGCGACCAGATGGCCGTGCACGTTCCGCTGAGCCTCGAGGCCCAGCTGGAAGCGCGCGTCCTGATGATGTCGACCAACAACGTGCTGTCGCCCGCCAACGGCGCGCCGATCATCGTTCCGTCGCAGGACATGATCCTGGGTCTCTACTACCTGACCCTGGAACGCGACGGCATGGCCGGCGAAGGCAAGATCTTCGGCTCGATCGAAGAGGTGCAGCACGCCCTCGACGCCGGCGAGGTGCATCTGCACTCGAAGATCATCGCCCGGATCACCCAGATCGACGACGAGGGCAACGAGGTCCAGAAGCGGTACGAGACCACCCCGGGCCGCGTGCGCCTGGGCGCTCTGCTGCCCAAGAACAACAAGGCCCCGTTCGAACTGGTCAACCGTCTGCTGCGCAAGAAAGAGGTGCAGCAGGTCATCGACACCGTCTACCGCTACTGCGGCCAGAAGGAATCGGTCATCTTCTGCGACCAGATCATGGTCATGGGCTTCCGCGAGGCGTTCAAGGCCGGCATCTCCTTCGGCAAGGACGACATGGTGATCCCCGAGGACAAGTGGGGCATCGTGGACGACACCCGCGACCAGGTGAAGGACTTTGAACAGCAGTACATGGACGGCCTGATCACCCAGGGCGAAAAGTACAACAAGGTCGTCGACGCCTGGTCCAAGTGCAACGACCGCGTCACCGAAGCGATGATGAAGACCATCTCGGCGGTGCAGAAGGACGAGAACGGCGCCGACAGGGAACCGAACTCGGTCTACATGATGGCCCATTCGGGCGCGCGGGGCTCGGTCACGCAGATGAAGCAGCTGGGCGGCATGCGCGGCCTGATGGCCAAGCCGAACGGCGACATCATCGAGACGCCGATCATCTCGAACTTCAAGGAAGGTCTGACCGTGCTCGAGTACTTCAACTCGACCCACGGCGCCCGCAAGGGTCTGTCGGACACCGCCCTGAAGACGGCGAACTCGGGCTACCTGACCCGCCGCCTGGTGGACGTGGCGCAGGACTGCATCGTGCGCGAGCATGACTGCGGCACCGACCGCGCCATCACCGCCGAAGCGGCCGTCAACGACGGCGAGGTCGTGGCGTCGCTGGCCGAGCGTGTGCTGGGCCGCGTCGCGGCCGAGGACATCCTGCGTCCCGGCAGCGAAGAGATCATCGTGGCCGCCGGCCAGCTGATCGACGAGCGCATGTCCGACACCATCGACGAGGCCGGCGTGCAGTCGGCGCGCATCCGCTCGCCGCTGACCTGCGAATCCGAGGAAGGCGTCTGCGCCATGTGCTACGGCCGCGACCTGGCGCGCGGTACAATGGTCAACACCGGCGAGGCGGTCGGCATCATCGCCGCCCAGTCGATCGGTGAACCCGGCACGCAGCTGACGATGCGGACCTTCCACATCGGCGGCGTGGCCCAGGGTGGCCAGCAGTCGTTCCAGGAAGCCAACCAGGACGGCACCGTCGCCTTCGAGAACCCGCAGATCCTGGCCAATGCCGCCGGCGAAAGCCTGGTCATGGGCCGGAACATGAAGCTGGTGATCAAGGACGACCAGGGCGAAGAGCGCGCCAGCTTCAAGCTGGGCTACGGCTCCAAGCTGTTCGTCAAGGAAGGCACCAAGGTCAAGCGCGGCTCCAAGCTGTTCGAGTGGGATCCCTACACCCTGCCGATCATCGCCGAAAAGGCCGGTACCGCGAAATATGTCGACCTGGTTTCGGGTATCGCCGTGCGCGACGAGACCGACGAGGCCACCGGCATGACCCAGAAGATCGTGATCGACTGGCGTGCCGCGCCGAAAGGCAGCGACCTCAAGCCCGAGATCATCCTGGTGGGCGAGGATGGCGAGCCGGTCCGCAACGACGCGGGCAACCCGGTTCACTATCCGATGTCGGTGGACGCGATCCTGTCGGTCGAGGACGGGCAGGAGATCCAGGCCGGTGACGTCGTCGCGCGGATCCCGCGCGAAGGCGCCAAGACCAAGGACATCACCGGCGGTCTGCCGCGAGTTGCGGAACTGTTCGAAGCGCGCCGTCCGAAGGATCACGCGATCATCGCCGAGGCAGATGGTTACGTGCGCTTCGGCCGCGACTACAAGAACAAGCGCCGCATCACCATCGAGCCTTCGGACGAGTCGCTCGAGCCGATCGAGTACATGGTGCCCAAGGGCAAGCACATCCCGGTGCAGGAAGGCGACTTCGTGCAGAAGGGCGACTACATCATGGACGGCAACCCGGCCCCGCACGACATCCTGTCGATCATGGGCGTCGAGGCCCTGGCCGATTACATGATCGACGAGGTGCAGGACGTCTACCGTCTGCAGGGCGTGAAGATCAACGACAAGCACATCGAGGTCATCGTGCGCCAGATGCTGCAGAAGTGGGAGATCCTCGACAGCGGTGACACCACCCTGCTGAAGGGCGAACATGTGGACAAGCAGGAGTTCGACCAGGCCAACGCCAAGACCATCGCCCGCGGCGGTCGTCCGGCGCAGGGCGAGCCGATCCTGCTCGGCATCACCAAGGCTTCGCTGCAGACCCGGTCGTTCATCTCGGCGGCGTCGTTCCAGGAAACCACCCGCGTGCTGACCGAGGCTTCGGTTCAGGGCAAGGTGGACAAGCTGGTCGGCCTCAAGGAGAACGTCATCGTCGGCCGCCTGATCCCGGCCGGTACCGGCGGCGCCACCCAGCGCGTCCGCCACATCGCGCAGCAGCGCGACAACGTGGTGATCGAAGCCCGCCGGGAAGAGGCCGAAGCGGCCGCGGCCCTGGCTGCTCCGATCATGGAGGACGACATCATCGGGGACGAGTTCGAGACCCTGGTCGAGACCCCCGAAAGCCGCGAGTGACCGGCAACGAACGTACAGGAAAGGCCCCGCGATTTCGCGGGGCCTTTTGTTTTCCGGGCCCGCCCGCGCGCCGGTCCTTTCCCTGGGCCGCTCCGGCAAATTCCCGGATTGCCTTGCCGCGAAGTTGCGACCAATCTGCGCCGGCCGGCCCCAAGTCAGGCCGATGAGTCCAAAGTGAGAATTGCATGGCCCCCAACATGACCGGCGCCCTGCTGATGATGGGCAGCATGGCGGCATTCACCGTGAACGACACGCTGGTCAAGTCGGCGGGGGGCCAGTTGCCGCTCTTCCAGATCGTGACGCTGCGCGGAATTCTGGCGACGGTGCTGGTCTTCTTTCTCGCGCGCCATCTGGGCGCCCTGCATCTGAACTTTCCGCGGCGGGACAAGATCACGGTCCTGTTCCGCTGCGTCAGCGAAGTGGCGGCCACGTTCTTTTTCCTGACCGCCCTGATGCACATGCCGCTGGCCAATGTCACGGCGGTCCTGCAGGCGCTGCCGCTGACGGTGACGCTCGGGGCGGCTCTGTTCTTCAAGGAGCCAGTCGGCTGGCGGCGGCTGACCGCGATCGGCATCGGATTTGCCGGCATGCTGCTGATCGTCCGGCCGGGGCCGGACGGGTTCAGCATCCACGCCATCTACGCCCTGATCGCGGTGGTCTGCGTGACGGCGCGGGATCTGCTGACGCGCCGCATGTCCGCCGAAGTGCCTTCGATGGTCGTGACCCTGGCGACGTCGATCTCGGTGACGCTGACGGCGGCGCTGGCCTCGACCGCCACCGATTGGGTGCCGATGACACAGGCCACCGGCCTCACGGTCGCCGCCGCCGCCGTCTTCGTCCTGATGGGCTACGTGTTCAGCGTCATGGTCATGCGCGTGGGCGAGGTGGGTTTCGTGGCCCCGTTCCGGTATTCCAGCCTGATCTGGGCCCTGCTGCTGGGTCTGGCCGTGTTCGGCGACTGGCCCGACCCGCTGACCCTGCTGGGCGCGGGGCTGGTGGCGGCGGCGGGGCTGTTCACCCTGTTCCGCGAAAGGGCGCGTCAGGAAGAGGCGAACGCCTGACGCACCTGATCCGCGTCTATCGCGAAACGGGCGCGGAACTCGTCCTCCTGCTCGGCGGTCAAGGGCGAAACGGCAACCGGACTTGCATTCGCACCGCGCGAATCGTTGAACCGGTTGTGCGTGCGCACCCACATCGGGGCGTCGGAAAAGCTGACGACCGGCATGAAACGCCCAAGCTTGTGGTGGGCGAAATTCATGATGCTCGCAGGGCAGCCTCCCCTCACATACATGCCAAGCGCCGCAGTGATCAGGTTGCGGACCTGTTCGCTGGCCGAGATCCCGTCCGCGCCCATTTCGGCGATGAATCCCCGGGGATAGTCGATGGCGACGGTCCTGTTCCGGCGCAGCAAGCCGGCGCAGTCCCGGGCCGCGGTGCGGAGGCGCTCGACGAAGTCCACCGAAACGGCGTCGTCGTCATCTTGACGGAATTGCAGGCAGGGTTCGCTCGGATTGCGCCGTGCCGCGTTCAGGATCGCCTTCATCGCCTCGCGGTGCGGCTTCGGCGGTTGCGCGATGATGCGAACCTGGGGCATTCCCGCCGTCAGGTCCTGCAACCGGTCGCGATCCGCGGCGGGCAGGCTGTTCCCGATCACGACCAGAAAGTCGAAATCCGGCTCGGTCTGCGCCCGCAAGCCCGGCAGCGTGACCGTTTCGAACAAACGGAACCGCTCCTCCATCCGGTCGCGGGTATAGAGAAATCGCTCCCGCTCTTCGGTGGTTTCGTGCTCCACCTGGAAGCCGCCGATGGCCGGATAGGAAAAGCGGCACAGGCCGATCACTTGCATGGCTTTCTCCGGAAGGCGGTCTTCAGGCCGCGACTATGCCCGCGGTGCGCCTCGGCCGCAACACTCGCAAACGGGCTTGCGCGCGGGGAAAATCGGGAATATTGCCGCCCGATCCGGCCTTGTCCGGGCCGGGGCGGGCAGGGCTGTTGACACTTGGCGCGACTCCCCCTATTACGCCCGCTATCTCGGCACCGGGGGTCGCCCCAACGCCGACTTCAAATTGGAAGTGGTCAAGACCCGGACAATTTTGCAGTCCCGGTCCTCTGATAACCAACCGCGACGTTCACCTCGGAATGGGAACGATCGCGGGTTTTGCGCTTGCGGACGCGTGGGTGCAGTGAATTGAAACCGCACGCAACGCGCGTGCATGACACAAGTGTTGCGAAACGGGGAAAGAACCGGAATGCCAACGATCCAACAGCTGATCCGCAAGCCGCGGCAGCCGAAAGTAAAACGCTCGAAGTCCATGCACCTGGAGCAGTGCCCGCAGAAACGCGGCGTCTGCACTCGTGTTTACACCACCACGCCGAAGAAGCCGAACTCGGCCATGCGGAAGGTCGCCAAGGTGCGCCTGACCAACGGCTACGAAGTCATCAGCTACATCCCGGGCGAAAGCCACAACCTGCAGGAGCACTCGGTGGTCCTGATCCGTGGCGGCCGGGTGAAAGACCTTCCCGGTGTGCGTTACCACATCCTGCGCGGTGTTCTGGATACCCAGGGCGTCAAAGACCGTAAGCAACGCCGTTCGAAATACGGCGCGAAGCGTCCCAAGTAAGAAGGAGAGGCCGAGATGTCCCGTCGTCACGCCGCAGAAAAACGCGAAGTCCTGCCCGACGCCAAATTTGGCGACAAGGTTCTGACCAAGTTCATGAACAACCTGATGATCGACGGCAAGAAGTCGGTCGCAGAGCGCATCGTCTACAACGCCTTCGACCGCGTCGAGACCAAGATCAAGCGCGCCCCTGTCGAAGTGTTCCACGAAGCCCTCGACAACATCAAGCCGTCGGTCGAGGTCCGCTCGCGCCGTGTGGGTGGTGCCACCTACCAGGTTCCGGTCGAAGTGCGCCCTGAGCGCCGCGAGGCCCTGGCCATCCGCTGGCTGATCGCCGCCGCGCGCAACCGCAACGAAAACACCATGGAAGAACGCCTCGCCGGCGAGCTGCTGGACGCCGTTCAGTCCCGCGGAACCGCCGTCAAGAAGCGCGAAGACACCCACAAGATGGCCGAGGCGAACAAAGCCTTCAGCCATTATCGCTGGTAACCCAAGGGGCTCAGACCTATGGCACGCGAATATCCGCTCGAACTGTACCGCAACTTCGGTATCATGGCGCACATCGACGCAGGCAAGACCACCTGCTCGGAGCGTATCCTGTACTACACCGGCAAATCCCACAACATCGGTGAGGTGCACGATGGTGCGGCCACCATGGACTGGATGGAGCAGGAACAGGAACGCGGCATCACCATCACTTCGGCTGCGACCACCACTTTCTGGGAGCGCACCGAGGACGGCAAGACCGCCGACACTCCGAAGCACCGCCTGAACATCATCGACACTCCCGGCCACGTCGACTTCACCATCGAGGTCGAGCGTTCGCTGGCCGTGCTCGACGGCGCCGTCTGCGTTCTCGATGCGAACGCCGGTGTCGAACCCCAGACCGAAACCGTGTGGCGTCAGGCTGACCGCTACAAGGTTCCGCGCATGGTGTTCGTAAACAAGATGGACAAGATCGGCGCCGACTTCTTCAACTGCGTCCGCATGATCGAAGACCGCACCGGCGCCCGCGCGGTTCCGGTCGGCATCCCGATCGGCGCCGAGAACGAACTCGAAGGCCTGATCGACCTCGTCACCATGAAGGAATGGCTGTGGAAGGGCGAAGACCTCGGCGCAAGCTGGGAACAGGTCGACATCCGCGACAGCCTGAAGGATCTGGCCGAGGAATGGCGCGGCAAGATGATCGAAGCGGCCGTCGAAGAAGACGACGACGCGATGATGGCCTACCTCGAAGGCGAGGAACCCGACGTTCCGACCCTGCGCAAACTGCTGCGCAAGGGCACCCTGGCGCTGCACTTCGTGCCGGTTCTGGGCGGTTCGGCCTTCAAGAACAAGGGCGTCCAGCCGCTGCTCAACGCCGTGATCGACTATCTGCCCAGCCCGCTGGACGTGGTCGACTACATGGGCTTCAAGCCCGGCGACGAGGAAGAGGTTCGCAACATCGCCCGCCGCGCGGACGACAACATGCCGTTCGCCGGCCTGGCGTTCAAGATCATGAACGACCCGTTCGTCGGTTCGCTGACCTTCACCCGGATCTACTCGGGCGTCATGAAGAAGGGCGACCAGATCCTGAACTCGACCAAGGGCAAGAAAGAGCGCATCGGCCGCATGATGATGATGCACTCGAACAACCGCGAGGAAATCGAGGAAGCGTTCGCGGGCGACATCATCGCGCTGGCGGGTCTGAAGGATACCACCACCGGCGACACCCTCTGCGACGCCAAGGATCCGGTGGTTCTGGAAACCATGACCTTCCCGGAGCCGGTGATCGAGATCGCGGTCGAGCCCAAGACCAAGGGCGACCAGGAAAAGATGTCCCAGGGTCTGGCCCGTCTGGCCGCCGAAGACCCGTCCTTCCGCGTGGAAACCGACCTGGAATCGGGTCAAACCATCATGAAGGGCATGGGCGAACTTCACCTGGACATCCTGGTTGACCGCCTGAGACGCGAGTTCAAGGTCGAGGCGAACATCGGTGCGCCGCAGGTGGCCTATCGCGAGACCATCTCGATGCCGATCGAACACACCTACACCCACAAGAAACAGTCGGGTGGTTCGGGTCAGTTCGCCGAGGTCAAGCTGGAGATCCAGCCGACCCAGCCGGGCGAAGGCTATTCCTTCGAAAGCCGCATCGTCGGCGGTACGGTTCCCAAGGAATACATCCCGGGCGTCGAGAAAGGCATCAACTCGGTCATGGATTCGGGCCCGCTGGCCGGCTTCCCGGTGATCGACTTCAAGGTGGCCCTGATCGACGGCAAGTACCACGACGTCGACTCGAGCGTTCTGGCCTTCGAGATCGCCTCGCGCATGTGCATGCGCGAAGGTCTCAAGAAGGCTGGCGCGAAGCTGCTGGAACCGATCATGAAGGTCGAAGTGATCACCCCGGAGGAATATACCGGCGGGATCATCGGCGACCTGACCTCGCGTCGGGGCCAGGTGTCGGGCCAGGAGAACCGCGGCAACGCGATCGCGATCAACGCCTTCGTGCCGCTGGCCAACATGTTCGGCTACATCAACACCCTGCGTTCGATGTCGTCGGGCCGCGCCCAGTTCACCATGCAGTTCGACCACTACGATCCGGTTCCGCAGAACATCTCGGACGAGATCCAGGCGAAATACGCGTAACCCGGGTGGCGGGGTGAACCCCGCCCTACCCACCAACCGTAGGGCGGGGTCGACCCCGCCGTCCGACAGAGAAAAAGGAGCTTTGCAATGGCAAAGGAAAAGTTTGAGCGTACGAAACCGCACGTCAACATCGGCACGATCGGCCACGTTGACCACGGCAAGACCACGCTGACCGCAGCGATCACCAAGTATTTCGGCGAGTTCCGCGC
>NZ_VCPD01000003.1 GCF_005938215.1 Ruegeria sediminis | reverse complement strand
GCTTCGTTATAGGCCGGCCAGTTCCTGGTCTTGTAGGTCGGGGGTGGAGGTCTGCTCATACTGCCCAGCTACCATGCTGGATTCACGAGATGAATCCCTCACAGGATTTGTGCAACAGAGCCCATCCCCGTCTTCGATAAATCCGGACGCAGCGACGGCACATGGACCCGCGCCGATTTCGAATGGGATGCCGGGAACGATCAATACATCTGCCCCGAAGGCCATGAGCTCAAGCAGTTCCGCCGGAATTATTCCGACCCGAAACGAGGGCTGACCCGCATGGGACGAGCCAAGTACCGGGCCTTGAAATTGACCTGTCAGGCTTGCCCGTCCAAAGCAAAATGCTGCCCGAACGCGGATGCCAGATCGATCACTCGTGAAGAGCATGAAAACGCCCGTCAGGTCGCCCGCGACATCGCCAAGACCAAGCAATACGAAATCTCGATGAAGCTGCGAAAGAAGGTCGAGATGCTGTTTGCGCACCTCAAACGCATCCTTGGCCTCGGACGCCTCCGATTACGTGGCCCATGCGGCGCAAATGACCAATTCCTCCTCGCCGCCACCGCCCAAAACCTCCGCAAACTGGCGAAGATCTTTCCTGCACCGCAGAAACCGAGAACAGCCTGACAAAAAAGGCACTCGCGCCTTCAATCAGCGCCCACTTTTTGCAGTCGCAACACGATGTTTTTCAACAGAATGCGCCCGTCGAGCGCTACGCCGCAAGGCAGCAGGCAACGGGTTGGATTGCCCGCACTCACTGTTCTTCGAACCAGCCCAACCGCTTGAGGACGGCGGCGTCACCGCCGCCTTTCGCGCGAACGGTTGCGTTCGCGGCGCTCGAGATTGATTGGGTGCTCACGCCCCAGGCTGCGATAGAAGCCGTTGCCCTTGGACCAATTCAGGAACTGGCTGAAGCTGTCGACCTGGTCGTCGTTCCGTCCGCGCGGGAAGGACTGCAACTCGCGCTTGAAGACCGGCAACCAGTGTGCCTCTACAGGCAGGAACACCTTGCCCTCCTCCACCGGTGCGCAGGCCGCGTTGAACCGGATCTCCTTGTCTTTCTCCGGGACCATGCGAACGTACCGTTTGTCATCCTGGAACAGTTCCTGGAACAAAGGCCGGCCGGTTGCCGCATCCTCGATCAGAACCTTGTCGGGGTTCCACTGGCGGACCAAAGCAAGCGCCTTGGATTTGAGATCCGGGTAATCCAGTTGCCCGCGCCAGAGATCGAGCAGGTACCAGGCGTTGTCCCAAAATCCCCAGGTGGTGCAAACGGAATAGTCCGACCGCGGATCTGACGAGGTGCCGGTATCCCAGCTCTGGACGACAAGCTGGCACAGGCGCATATCCGGCGCAGTTTCATAGGTCTTGAACCACTCCCAGCGAAGCGGAGATCCGTCGGGCGCGACCGGGTTCTGCTGGTATTGGCAGTTGAAGACCGCGGACCCCATTTCACGGCGCATGCGATCGAGTGTCGCCCGGTCGAGTCTCGCCGGGAACAGAAGATCCCCGGGCTTGCGCCGATGCACTTGCCCGCGCCCGATCGGCACGACCTCGTTCTCCTCCGCGATGGCGGGCAGGTTCAGGTGGCGGTAGGTGCCCTGGTCGAGGAGGTAGCCCGGCGGATCCATCTCGTGCAGACGTTGTGCGATCATCACCACCCGGCCTTCGCCGGGGTTGTCAAAGCGCGACAACAACGTGCCCTCGATGAACTCCTGCGCCCGGATCAGTTCCGCCTCGGAATTGGCGTCCCCGGCCTTCAGGAGATCATCGATGATGATGTAGTCGGCCCCATGACCGGTCACCGAACTGCCGATGGACACCGCCTTGCGGCTGCCGCCCCGGGTGGTGCGGATTTCGTCGACGGTGTTGCCGCGCCGTGCCAGCCGGGTGTCCGGGAACATCTCCTGGTACCAGCGCGAAGACATGACCCGCCGGCAATCCTCGGAATGCTTGCGGGCGAGATCGAGGCCGTAGCTGGCCACGATGATCTTGGCCCCGGGATGATGCCCCAGCAGGAAGGCCACGTAAGACACCGCCACGGTCACGGATTTCAGGCAGCGGGGCGGGATGTTGATGACCAGCCGGTGGTACTCACCGGTTCGCACGTTGTCGAGCGCATGACACATCGCGCGCACGTGCCAGGCCGGCTCGAACGTGCCATTGGGCCCGTGATGGAGGGTGTCGAACACCTTCCACACGAACGAAAAGAAGTTGTCCCGGCAGACAGCGTTCACAGCCTGCCGGACCATGCGGGGATCAGGTGCCGACATCATCGGTCTCCTCGTCTTCGATGTCTTCTTCGCCGGCCCGCGGGGCGGAAAAGAAATCCCGGAGGATGTCAAAATCGACCGGCTCGGGCAGGCCAGCGCCGGCGTTGGCCTCCGCTTCTGACTCGACGACGTTGAACAGTTCGGCATCGAGTTTCAGAAGTGCCATCAACATCTTGGGGTCACCTTTGAGTGCACCGGTCGTAATCCGCTTGGCCATGGCCTCCGCCTTGGAGATCCGGATCTCCCGGTTGCCCTCGCGGACCGTGATCTTCGACTCCAACTCGCGCTTCAGGCTGGCATTCAACCCCTTGGCGCCCTTCGGCCGTCCTTTCGGATTGCCCGACTGACCCTTCTGGAACCGGCTCGTCTTCGGCGGCTTGCCATACCCGACCTCATAGTCCTTGACGTCTTCAGACATGATCGACCTCCATCTCCCTGGCGGTGGCCAGAGCCGCCACGCATTGATCGAAAGTTTCACCGGTCCCCGAGAGAACGGCCTTTTCGCCCGTCATCTTCTGCCAGCGACGGATGGCAACATCCACGTAGAGCGGGTCGAGCTCGATCAGCCGCGCCCGGCGCCCGGACGTCTCGGCGGCCAGCAGCGTGGCACCGGACCCACCGAAGGCGTCCAGTACCACGTCGCCGCGATGGCTCACGTCCCTGATCGCATCCGCCACCAGCGCAGTCGGCTTGACCGTGGGGTGATCGGCCAGGTCCGCCTCCCGCGACTTGCCGAAGCTGTTCACGCCCGCATAGTCCCAGACATTGGTGCGGTTGCGACCATGCCGGCCCAGTTCCACGTTGTTGATGTGCGGGGCCCCCGGCTTCTTGAAGACGCAGATCAACTCGTGCTTGGACCGATAGAGGCTGCCCATGCCGCCATTGGTCTTGTTCCAGACACAGAGGTTGATGAGATCGAACCCCTTGGCCTCACCAGCCGCGACCAGTTCCTTGATGTGGCGCCAGTCCATGCAGACCATGGCGACGCCGCCCGCGGGCAGGCTGTCCGTGAGACGGCACAGCACGGTCTCCAGGAAGCCGCTGAACTCCGCGGCCGACATCTCACCCGAGGCCATGGCAAACTCGCGATGGCTGCTGCCGGTGCCGGCGCGCACATGTCCCTGCACCGGCACGTTGTAGGGCGGGTCGGTGAAGACCATGCGCGGGACATCACCATCCAGCACCCGCGTATAGCTGGCCTCTTCCAGCGCATCGCCGCAGAGGATGCGGTGATTGCCCAGCAGCCAGAGGTCCCCCGGCCGCGTCACCGCCGGCTCGCCCGGATCCGGGAGATCCACGGTTTCCGGCGGGGCAGTGTCGCTCTGCCCTGCCCCGCTGATGAGGATGTCGATCTCGGGCATCTCGAAGCCGATGATGTCGAGGTCGAAGTCCAACGTACCCTCGAGGCTCAGATCCATCAGCTCGCCCAGCTCGAGCTGCAGAGCTTCCAGGTTCCACTCCGACAGTTCCGCCAGCTTGTTGTCGGCGATGCGCAGGGCGCGCACCTCGGCCGGGCTCAGATGCGCCGCGACCACGGTCGGCACCGTTTGCAGCCCCAGCGCCTTGGCGGCCTCGAAACGGCCATGCCCGGCGATGATCACGCCATCGCCATCAACCAGGATCGGGGTGACGAAGCCGAACCGTTCCACCGAGGCTTTCAGCTTGTCCACGGTCTTTGCCGTGTGGATGCGGTTGTTGTTGGCGTAAGGTTTGAGTTTGGCAACGGACGTCTGGATCACCTTCTCGGCCATCCAGACCGGTTTGGTCGAAACCTGGGCATCGGGGTTTTTGTGCTTGGTACGCATGTGCGTCTCCATTCAGTTGCGCCGCTGTCGCGGCAGAGGTCGGAACGGATCGCATCGGGAAAATCGGAGAGAGCACGAATGGCAACTCCCCGGACCGAACGATCCGAGAGTTGCTCCTTCCGCTGCTCCCTTCGGAACTTTCGAGTTCCAGTGAGTGCTGCCTAGAAATGGAGCTGTTTACCGCCCGGTCGTACCGGGCGATTGCCTTGAAGATACCCACCCCCACGACAAGGTGCAAGTTTTTTTGTTTATTAACAGATCGTTAAGACACCCACGATTCTTCGTCAACGCCAGCGGATTCGGGCTGGACTACTGGCGCGAACCACGCATCACTGAGCCCAGGCCCGAAGCGTTCGGGCCCTTCTCGGTACCGGGGCGCGGCATCCCGCCGGCCCCCGGAACACGAGGAGATCGGACATGTCCAAAACCAGGCAAACCAAGACCGACATGGTGCAGGCCCTGCTGCGCCGTCCCGAAGGCACAAGCCTCGCGGACATCTGCAAGGCCACCGGCTGGCAGCAACACTCGGCCCGGGCCGCCCTCAGCACCCTCCGCAAAAAGGGCGCCACGATCGAACGCCACCCGGCACAAGAGGCGGGAGCGCCAGCCACCTATCACCTGATCGCGGACGCAGGTATCGGGTTGTGACCATGCCCGCTGAGATCTCCGATCTGGAGGTGATGGACAGGTCAGACCTGCTGGCGCTCTGGCAGCATCTGTTCGGGCAGCCCGCTCCGGCAATGCTGAGCCAGCCCTTCCTGCGCCGGTTTCTCGCCTTCGAACTGCAGTCCCGCCGTCATGGCGGGCTGCCCCGGTCCGCGCAGGTCGCGCTGCAGAGAGGCGCCGATCAGAAGCCGCGCCCAAGCTGCCCGGCCCTCAAACCCGGCGGGCGCCTCTTGCGCGAGTGGAACGGGGTGACCCACGTGGTCGATGTCACCGCAGCCGGGTTTGCCTGGAACGGTCGCGCCTACCGCTCGCTCTCGGCCATCGCCCGCGAGATCACCGGGGCGCATTGGTCCGGGCCGCGCTTCTTCGGCCTCGATGGAAAGGTTGCCAGATGAGCCCGCGCCCCAGGATCCGCTGCGCCATCTACACCCGCAAATCCTCCGAGGAGGGGCTGGACCAGGACTTCAACTCGCTGGATGCGCAATTCGAGGCCTGCGCCGCCTATGTCGCCAGCCAGCGCCACGAGGGCTGGTCCCTGCTTGCGGGACGCTTTGACGATGGCGGCCTCTCGGGAGGCACCCTGGAGCGCCCTGCCCTGCAGCGCCTGCTCGACGAGGTGGATGCCGGTCGCATCGACATGGTGGTGGTCTACAAGATCGACCGGCTGACCCGGTCGCTCACCGACTTCGCCAAGCTGGTGGAGCGGCTGGAGAAGGCGAACTGCTCCTTCGTGTCAGTGACGCAGGCCTTCAACACCTCGTCGTCCATGGGTCGCCTCACCTTGAACGTGCTCCTGTCCTTCGCCCAGTTCGAACGCGAGGTGACCGCAGAGCGCATCCGCGACAAGATCGCCGCCTCCAAGAAGAAGGGTCTCTGGATGGGAGGCAACCTGCCGCTGGGCTATGATCGCCATCCCGATCCGAAGGCACGTACGCTGGTGGTGAATGCGTGCGAGGCCCGAACGGTCCGGCGTCTCTTCGATCTCTACGCGGAACTGGGTTGCCTGCGCCGGGTGGCGGAGAGGGCCGCTGCGGAGGGGTTGCGCTCGAAACGCGTGGTTTGCGCGGATGGCAGCGTCAAGGGCAATTGCCCGCTGTCGCGCGGCCAGATCTACTACCTGCTGCGCAACCCGGTCTATCTCGGCAGGATCCGCCACAAGGACAAGGTCTGGGACGGCCAGCACCTGGCCATCATCGACGAAGAGATCTGGGACCGGGCACAGGATCTGATGCGGCAAGCCTCACAACGGACCCGCGCGCAATCCTCACCCGACACGCCATCCAGAGGGACGGATCCAGGCGCCTGGCTCACCGGCCTGCTGCGCGACGAGACCGGCGACCGGCTTACCCCGACCCACACCACGCGCAAGGGCCGGCGGCTGCGGTACTACGTCTCCAACCGGTTGATCTCGGGAGGCACGGACCCCACCGGTTGGCGATTGCCGGGACCGGCGCTGGAGACGGCGGTCATCGATATCGTTGTCCGACATCTGCGGGAGGCCTCCGCATCCTACCGTATCCTCGCGCGGCCCGAGGCCGGGTCCGCCGAGGCAATCCGGGCAGCGTTTACAGACCTGGCCACCGGTCTCAGCGACACCGGAAGTCGGGTCTGCGCCGGTCTGCTTGTCTCCGGTATGCTGAAGCGCGGGCGGATCTGCCTCGACCTGGACGGCAAGGCCGTGGCCAACGCACTTGGCATTGCGCCAGACGATCTGCACCCGGACCTGCTCTCCGTTGCTGCGCCCTTCGATCTGCGCCGCCGCGGTGTCGAGGCGAAGATCATCGCCGGTGACGTGACGCCCCAACCCGATCCCCATCTCCGCTCCATGCTGATCCGCGCCCATGGCTGGGCCCGTGATCTGAAGGCTGGCGTCCAGCTGGTCGACATTGCCCGCCGCGACCGGCTTCCCGCCTCCTACATCCGCACCCGTGCCCAGCTCGCCTTCCTGTCGCCGAAAATCCAGGCTGCGATCCTCGACGGCAGTCAACCACCGGAACTCACGCTCAAGCGCCTGGTCAGCCTCACCCACCCGATCAGCTGGGCGGAGCAGGAGCATATCTTCGGCTTCTGACGCCACTAAATCCGGCTTCCCTGATACCCGCTTTGCTTTCCCTGTTCCGGGCCGGAAAATTCCCTGTTCGCCCGAAAAAATTCCCTGTTCCGGCGCCCAGGGAAATCGCGCCATAAGCCATTGAAATAAATGCGGATATCCGCACAGAAAACGACGGGTTTTGGCCTTTTTGACAAAAATTCCCTGTAAATAGCCTGTTATCAGGGAAATGACACTCAAAGCGACCCCGCCAAACTGCCCAACAGAGACACCCGCCAGAACCGCGTCCCGGGTATGCCTGTTGGATCGTCTCTGATGGGAAACGGGTACGACAACCCGCGGGAATTGCGGCACAATTCCGGGGCAAAAAACACCACTGCAGTGAGACGGGCATGGGTGGCGGGGAGACAGGGATTCGAACCCTGGGAAGGCTCTCACCTTCAACGGTTTTCAAGACCGCCGCATTCGACCACTCTGCCACCTCCCCGGTGCAGGCCGTGCATGCACTTAGGCGGTTCTGCACAAGTCCGCAAGGGGAAACGATTTCGGAAGAGCCAGGTTGCCGTGCCGATGGCGGACAACCTGTGAGAACCCGTTTTCCGTTCCACGGGCAACGGGTCCAGAACTGGTGCAGGAACGCTGACGAATTTCACCGCGAATTGGAAACCGCGCACGATCGATTGCGCGCTGCGCTGAGCAATTCACCAGATCGATATTCATGGGATTATGGTACCGCCTCCCTGGCTTGAACAGGGGACCTCTGGATCCACAATCCAGCGCTCTAACCAACTGAGCTAAGGCGGCACTTGTGTGGGGCGATGTAACCAACGCGTCCCGGGATTGCAAGTGGATTATAGCCGAATTCTCCAGCTTTGCTCCACAAGATCGACCCCGAAGGAATGCACCGGTTTGCTCTCTGTCAAATGCCAACCGAAAGCCGCGTAGAGGGCGCAGGCGGCCCGATGGCTTTCATGTGTCCAAAGCTCCATGTCGCGGTATCCGGCATCGCGCGCGAAATCCATGCACGTCCGCAGCAGGCTTTTTCCCAGCCCCATACCTCGCGCCTTGGGATCCACCAGAAACAGGCGCAACTTGGCCGTGGGCCCGGTCGCGGCGACGCAAAATATGCTGCCAAGCCTGTGCCCACTGCCTTCGGCGATCCAGCCCCTTTCGCGGTCCGGGTCGTGGCCGGCAACGAAGTCGTCCAGAATCCGGGCCACCAAAGGCGCAAAGGTGTGGTCAAACCCTTCGTCGCGGGCATAGAGCGTGCCGTGGCGTTCCACCAGCCATGGGGCGTCATCCGGGCGAAAGGGGCGCAGCATTGGTTCGGTCATGCATTATCAGAACGCGAAGGACGCTTGATTCTCAACCCTTTGCGGAGTAGCAGGAACGCTCATTCCGGAGGGTGGCATGGGTATCAATACCGAGCGCGACATCGAAGCGAACCTGCAGATCGGCCCGACCGACAAGGGCATGGTTCGCCTGTACGTCGAAGCCGAGGGCGTCGAGATCCCGATGGATTTCGACCCCGAAGAAGCCGAGGAAATCGCGGAAGAGATACGGGCAGCCGCGCAAGCCGCCCGCAGCATGAAAGGCTGAACGCTACAGACGCGGGTCGCGCAACGTCCTGAGCCGCCGCGCCGCGTCCATTGCAAATTTCTGGATCATCTTCTTGCGCCGTGCCGGGGCTATCTTGTCCTCGGGCCCCATGCGGATGATTTCAGCGTCATAGGCATCGGCAATGATCAACCCGGTTCGCGTCGGCAGCAGATCGGTCGGAAACTCGATATCCACGGCCCAGAAGAAGCGGTCGCACCAGTCCAGATACCCTTCCCATTTTGAGTCCGCCTGATAGTCGGCGCGGCAAGACTTGCATTCGATCACCCAAAGTTCGCCCTTGGGGCCGAGCCCCATCACATCCACCCGAAGCCCCCGCGCCGGCACGAATTCCTCAACGGAAACAAAGCCGTGGCTAGCGAGGTGACGTGCCACACCGCGCGCGAGCTTCTGTCCGGGCTGCAAATCCAGAGTCATGGATGTAACGTGAACAATAAGTGAACAAAAATCAAGGGTGCGGCGACTTGGGCCGCGCAGCAGCGCTCGAGCAAGGATCTTATGGACGATGGAAACAACTGTTCGCGCCTGCCCCTTGTAGAAACCCGCGATTGGCCCTAATTAGGCGGGTGGCGGGTTCTGCCCTTCTCGTGTCAGGCAGCATTCCGGTGGCCTTAAACATTTCCGAGGGAGCCGGCTCTGTTCAGGTCCTGGCCTGATTACCTGGCGCCCACCTGTACATGCAGGTCCTCGGGAATCAACGCCCCACGGTTGACCGGCGGTCCCGCCACTTTTTCGTTCCGGTCACCTGGCGCCGTCAATCACACCCGGATGTATACCCGACAATGCACCTCTGCCTTCAATCGCTTTGGGGTACGGCCATCTTGATAAAGCTCTCATCATACATCGCAAAATCATATCGCCGTCTTCCGTCCCATTGCGGTAGGTATTCGTCGAAAAGCTTGTTCTTCTCATCATGCGCAACGGGCACCTTCAAATCGGCTTCTGCAAAGCCAACGCCGAAAGTCAGAACCTGGCTTGCCTGGTATCGTCCGGCGGCGTTCAACACCGCATGATGCAGAAGCACATGTTCCAAGTGCCCATACTCACCCACGGAATTATGTGTGATAACGATGGAGGGATTGCATTTTTTCATTGTGGCCAGAGCCGTCTCCGACAAGGCGCCAAATAGCGGGTGCCGCCTGAGAGGGCGTATGATCTCGACCGCGCCTTGGCCTTCCTGCTCAGGCTTCCGAATGAAGCGTCTGAGTCTGGGGTGATCCTGTTCAACCGCGAAAGGGTACTGTATACACTCCGCCCCGAGATGCTCGCAGACCCGTCGCAAAGTGGCTTCACGTGTGTGAGTATCCCGGCGATTTGGGGCCGGTCGAAAGAAACTTGCTACGGTGATTTCGGCATGCCCTTTGAGGCGAGACAAGAGCGAACCGCAAAACAAGGTCTCGTCGTCCTGATGCGCGACACAAACAAGAAGACGCTGGTTCTTCAGCGCCTCGAGCGTAGAAAGTTCCGAAGCGCGTTTTTGGCCTATTTCAAGCACCTTGTAGTTGCGGCTTTCAATTTCCGCAAACTCTGGCCTGTTCACTGGCCTAGCCATCCCTTCACTCAACAAACGATCTGAACTTTCGCGGACGTGACCGTTGACAAAGTCCCCCTGCATGAGAAAGCACTGCTTGGCGAGACCGGGCCACGCGGCCCGAACTTCGGCATACCTGTTCTTCTTTTGGGCGTCCAAGTGCAGAAAACCGATTGGTCCGAACGGGTTCTCTTTTACCGCTTGAGTGAGACCGTCGATTGAATCCGCCATATACAATCGGACCCGGTCAGGAAATCGCCGCTCGAGCCACCGGAACGCGATCGGCACGAAGATGTGCACGGGCGGCCACGAGGGCATGAGACGTTGCCCCAAGTCGATCCCTATGTAGCGCAGCTTTGGATTGGAATGGAGAGCCAGAAGTGCCGCATGTCCACCCGCAACACCAACCTCGGCAAAACATTCGACTTCTCGAGAAATCAGGTTGATGGCACGGCGCTTGCCTTCCATCGCGGGCGCAAACTCAGCCTCGTGAAACCGGTGTTGCATATGGGAAAAAAACACGTTCCCGTTTTTCGCCACCGGCTCCCCCTGCTCCGAGAGCCCTTCCGCTATTGCAAGGTTCAGTTGGGATAGATCATTTTCAAAGCTTTTTGATGCCAGCACTTCTTCATACGTGGGGAGTTCCAAGGTCGTTTCTCGTAACTAGACACTAAGAAACGCTATGTGCACAACCGAATTTAGTTCTGTCAACCGGATGTGTTTCCAGTTGGTATCGGCCAGCAAGATTTCACGAAAAGATACGGCAAGAGCATTTTTGCTTCATGCCTCGGCAAAGCTGCGCGAAACAAGTACCGACAGGATAGTTGTCACCGCATGGGGTATGCGGGGAAAGGAAAGAACTCTGCTTGGGCGCGCTCTATTTGTGGAACTGTTTGACGAGAACAGGCTTCAGCGCATGAGCGACCGGCGTGCCGCCGCGGGGACCTTCCGGTTTTTCGGCCAAGCTCATGATCGCCCAGGCGAATTGCACTCCGGCAAAGACGATACCGTTCATGAACCACAGCATTGCCAGCGCGATCAACCCGCTGTCCGAGCTGAAAATCAAGCCGCGCAGGTTGGCCACGTTCAACAGCAGGAGCGCCGCGATGAATACCGCCGAGATGGCAAATCCGATTGCGACCTGGGTGATGTAGAGGCGGATCAGTTTGGGCATGGCGAGTCTCCTTGCGCTCTGGCATTCAGTTTAGCGCATATTTGACCCGGGTAAAGCGTTCGGGGCTGTTTCAGAATGCCTCGGGCCGGGCTTCGCGCGCCATGTGATCCAGTACGGCGTTGACGAATTGCGGCTCGCGACCCTCGGGGAAGAAGGCGCGGGCGATGTCGACGAACTCGTTGATGACCACTTTGGGCGGCGTGTCGCTTTGTGTCAGTTCGGCGCCCGCCGCGCGAAATGCCGCACGCAGCGTTGGATCGATCCTGGCGATCGGCCATTTCGCCACCAGCGCCCGGTCGGTCATCTGATCGATCGGCGCCTGGTAGTTCACCGCGTCATCGACCAGTTTGCGGAACAGCGACACGTCGCCTTCGATCATCTCCTGCCCTTCGTAAACCTCACCGAACCGGTGATCCAGAAACTCGCTCACCACCTGCTCGATGGTCTGGCCCGACCGCTCCATTTGGAACAGGGCCTGCACGGCATAAAGCCGCGCCGCGGATTTCATCATGCGTTTCCGGCTGACCGGTTTGGGCGCTTCTGTTCGTGTCATGCAGTAGTGGATCCGTTGCTGTCGCCCGCCACGAGGATGGACTCGGACGGCGGTTTGAATCCGACGCCCTCCTTGGAAGCGCCCCACTTACGGCTGAGCGCGATCAGATGCAAGGCCGCAGCCGCGGCTCCGCCACCTTTGTTCATCTGCGCCGGGTCCGCGCGCACCTCGGCCTGCGGACGGTTTTCCACCGTCAGGATGCCGTTGCCGATGCAGAGCCCCTGAAGCCCCATCAACTGGATCGCCCGACTGGAATCGTTGCAGACCGTGTCATAGTGGGTGGTCTCTCCGCGGATCACGCAGCCCAGCGCGACGTAGCCGTCGAAGTTGCACTGGCGATCGGCCATTGCGATGGCCGTGGGCACTTCCAGGGCACCCGGCACTTCGACGATTTCCCAGCTGCCGCCCGCAGCCTCGATCTCGGCCTTGGCGCCGGCCACCAGGTTGTCGGCGATGTCCTTGTAATAGGGCGCCACGACGATCAGCAGTTTCACCGGTTTGTCGAATTCCGCGCGCGGCAGGATGTAGTGGGTTTCGCGTCCAGCCATGATCACTTGTCCTTCAGGATCGGTCGGGTCCCGACTATGGAAAGCCCGAAGGCATCCAGACCCAGGTACTTTGTTTGAGGTGAATCGGTCAGCAGCACAAGCTCATGCAGTCCGAGATTGGAAAGGATCTGCGCCCCAAGACCTGTCTGTTTGATGGTCCGCGGCCCTTCCTCCTCGCTGGCATACAGCGAATGACGCGGTTCGCGGAACAGGCACACCACGCCGCGCCCCTCGGCGGCGATCTTTTCCATCGCGCGCGGCAGTTCCCGCGCGGATTTGGGACCCAGCCCCAGGACATCGGAGGCCTCGTGCAACGCGTGGGTACGGGTCAGAACCGGTTCCGGCGTGGTGATGTCGCCCTTGATCATCACCACATGCTCTACGCCGTGGGTCTGGTCGGTGAAGATCCGCAATTCCCATTCGCCGCCGAATTCCGATGTGACACTCTCGCGCGAGGTTTCGACCACCAGGTTGTCGTTGCGCGAGCGATAGGTGATCAGGTCGCTGATGGTGCCGATCTTCATCCCGTGTTCGCGGGCGAAATCCACCAGATCGGGCAGCCGAGCCATGGTTCCGTCGGGCTTCATGATCTCGCAGATCACGCCGGCGGGATTGAGCCCCGCCAGCCGCGAGATGTCCACCACCGCCTCGGTATGCCCTGCCCGCACCAGAACGCCGCCGCGCTTGGCCCGCAGCGGGAAGACGTGACCCGGCGTTGCAAGATGCGCCATGGTGTTCTGCTCGTTGATCGCGGTCGCGACGGTCAGCGCACGGTCGGCTGCGGAAATGCCGGTACTGACCCCTTCGCGCGCTTCGATCGAAACGGTAAAGGCGGTTTCATGCCGCGAAGAGTTGTTCACCGCCATCATCGGCAGGCCCAACCGTTCGATCCGCTCGGCGGTCATCGGCAGGCAGATCAGGCCGCGCCCGTGGGTGGCCATGAAGTTGATCGCCGCCGCATCGGCGAACTCGGCGGCAATGCAAAGATCGCCCTCGTTCTCGCGGTCTTCATGATCGACAAGGATGTACATCCGGCCCTTGCGGGCCTCTTCGATGATCTCCTCGATCGGGCTGATCGCGTCGCGCAACTGGGCCTCTACCGGGCCGGGGGTCTCAAAGCTCATGGGGCAGCCTTTCGCAGAGAATGTCTCGCAAGGCGGGATAGACCACAAGCGCCGCAAAGACCAGACCGCAAACGGCATTGACGGGGCTGGACGCGGCGTTGCCGCGGGCGGTAGCGTGCGCCGAACGAATGAGGAGAACGCCATGCGCCTGTCCCGCATGATCACCGCGGTCGAAGCTCATGCCGAGGGCGAACCCGGCCGGGTCATCACCGGCGGCCTGCCGCACCTGCCCGGAAATTCGGTCTTTGAAAAGATGCGATGGATGCAGTCCAACCTGGACGAGGTCCGGTTGATGATGCTGCGCGAGCCGCGCGGAAATCCGGGCCTCTGCTGCAATGCGCTGGTGCCGCCCTGCGATCCGGCGGCAGATGCGGGCTTCATCATCATGGAGCAGACGGAATACCCGCCCATGTCCGGCTCGAACACGATCTGCGTCGTGACGGTCCTGCTGGAAACCGGCATCCTGCCGATGGTCGAACCGGTGACGGAACTGACCCTCGAAGCGCCCGCCGGGCTGATCCGGGTTCGGGCGGAATGCCGGGACGGAAAGGTTACACGGGTCGAGTTTCGCAACGTGCCCGCTTTCGCCGTTCACCTGGACGCCCCTGTCGAGGTCGCTGGGCTGGGCACTGTCACCGTCGACGTGGCCTGGGGCGGCATGTTCTTCGTACTGGCCGAGGCCGCGAAACTGGGTGTTTCGCTGGACGCCAACAACGGCGCCGAAATCGTCCGGGTTTCAGAGGCGATCCGCCACGCGACGGTGGAACAGCTTCCCGTATCGCACCCCGAGAACCCGGCGATCACCGGACCGACGATCACCAATCTTTGGGGGCCGCCCGTCGCAACCGGCACCCAAGGACGGGGTGCGATCACCATTTCCACGGGGCCTTTCGATCCGGCGCGCCCGCAGGATGCCTCGGGAATCCTGGACCGCTCGCCCTGCGGCACCGGAACCTGCGCCAAGATGGCGGTTCTGCACGCTCGGGGGATGCTGGGCGTGGGCGAGGCATATGTCAACGCGGGGCCACTCGGCACAACCTTCACCGGCCGCATCGTCGAAACGACGACCGTCGGCCCCTACCCCGCCATCGTACCGACCCTGTCCGGCCAGGCCTGGATACACGGCACCGCGAACTGGACGCTGGATCCAACCGATCCGTTCCCGTCGGGCTATACCGTCGGGGATATGTGGTGACGTTCACCCGGTACGGTCAAACGGCCTCGGCCAGCCTCGCCACGTAACGGGCCAGCGTGTCGATTTCCAGGTTCACCTGATCGCCGACCGAAACGTCGCCCCAGGTGGTCACTTCCTTGGTGTGAGGAATGAAGTTGATGCCGAAGTCGCATCCGTCGACGTCGTTCACGGTCAATGAGGTTCCGTTAAGCGCCACCGAGCCTTTCGGCGCGATGAACCGCGCCAGGTCCTTCGGGGCGCGCAGGGTCACGCGGGTGCTGTCTCCTTCGTCCTTGACCGCAACAACCTCGGCCACGCCGTCCACGTGACCCGAGACGATGTGGCCGCCCAACTCGTCGCCAACCTTGAGCGCCCGTTCAAGGTTGACGCGCTTGCCGACCTTCCAACCGCCGAGATTGGTCTTGGATACGGTTTCGGCGCTGATTTCCACGTCGTACCAGTCGTCGCCCAGCGCAATTACCGTCAGGCAAACGCCGTCGCTGGCGATCGACGCCCCGATGTCGATTGAGGCGGTGTCGTATCCGGTCCCGATCCGCGCGCGAAGATCGCCGCGCTGCTCAAGTTCGATCACCGTGCCGACATCGGTTACGATCCCAGTAAACATCCTGTTAACCCTCGTAGGTCTAGCGTTCAGGGCTGAGGTAACGGTATAGATGGATGCGGGCAAGCCCTGCCTTGCCAGCAATTCCCACGGCGTCCTGAAATTCGAACCGAACAAATGCCGAAAAGGACCGAGCAGCGGGCCATGTCCCGGGAAGCCCTGAAATCCGCGCCTCCGGCCGCGGTCCGCGTCTTTCTGTTTCTGCAGGGCCCGCACGGCCCGTTCTTTGACGCGCTCGGCCGCATGTTGCGAAAATCCGGCGCCGACGTCCGGCGCGTCGGCTTCAACGCCGGCGACCGCGCCTTCTGGTTCGACAGAAAAAGCTACATCCCCTTTCTGGGACATCCCGAGGTTTGGCCTTCTTTTTTCGACGGGCTCGTGACCGATCTCGGCGTCACCGACATCGTTCTTTATGGCGACACCCGCCCCATTCATGCCCGGGCGGTCGAAATCGCGCGATCCCGGGGCGTGGCGGTCCATGTCTTCGAAGAAGGGTATCTGCGTCCCTGGTGGATCACCTACGAGCGGGACGGATCCAATGGCAACTCGCGCCTGATGGCGATGGGAGTCGATCGGATGCGTCAGGCGCTGACACATTCGGACGCCGAGGCGCCGCCACCTCCTTCGCACTGGGGCGACATGCGCCAACACGTCTTCCATGGCGCGCTCTACCACTGGTTCGTGATGTTCGCGAACCGCAAGTACCGAAACTTCCGTCCGCATCGCGCGCTGACGGTATCGCAAGAGTTCGGCTTGTATTTCAGACGTCTACTGCTGATGCCCGTGCACAGGCTGGAACGCGCATGGGCGACCGCCCGTGTCCGGCGCGGCGGTTATCCGTACCACCTCGTCCTGCTGCAACTGGCGCATGACAGTTCGGTGCAAAGCCACTCGGATTATTCCTGCATGACCGAGTTCCTGGAACAGGTCGTCGGCGGTTTCGCCAAGGGCGCCCCGCGGCACCACCACCTTGTCATCAAGGAACATCCCCTTGAAAACAACACCGCCCCGCTGCGCCGGGAAATTCGGCGATTGGTGCGTCAGCACGGGCTGCGGGGCCGCGTGCATTACGTGCCGGGCGGAAAACTGGCGACACTGCTCGATGACGCACGTTCGGCCCTGACGATCAACTCGACCGCCGGCCTGCAGGCGCTCTGGCGAGGCATCCCATTGCGGGTTTTTGGCCGCTCGGTCTACGCCAAACCGGAATTCGTCTCGACGCAGCCGGTCGAGGAATTCTTCGCCAATCCGCAACAACCCGACGGTCCGGCCTACCGCACCTACCGGCGCTATCTGCTGGCGACCAGCCAGGTTCCCGGAGGCTACTATTCGCGCAGGGGACGGCAGCAGTTGCTGCGCCGGGTGATCGACATGGTGCTGCGGCCCGAAGATCCCTACGAGGCGTTCGAAACCGGAACATCGACTCCCGAGCCACAGTTGCGCCTTGTGAAATGACCAGCCCCGGTCCGAGACTGGATGTTCCAATTCGAACTGGATAGATTGGCCGCAGAATCCTTGGCGGAAACAAGAAACAATAATGTTTGAGGAAACCCGGCAGTGAAATCCTACCCTGCAGTTTGGGCGAAGCGGTTCGCCTTGCTTGTCGCATGTGGACTTGTGGCCGCCTGCCAACTGCCGAAATCCGGCCCAAGCAAGAACCAGATTCTCGCCGGTTCCGTTCAGGACGGCGGCAATGCCTTCGTAGTGGCCGTAGATGACCGCGTGGCCCGCGCTGCTGCCGCCGTGCCTGAGCTCGGTTTCAATTCCTCTTTCCGGAGCGCGGCCAGCCTGACCGCCGATACCGTGCGTCCGGGCGACGTGCTGGGACTGACAATCTGGGAAAACGTAGATGACGGCCTGCTGGCCGGAGAAACCGGCAATCAGACTGCGCTGGAAGAAGTGCAGGTGGACAGCGACGGCTACATCTTCGTGCCCTATGCCGGGCGCGTACGCGCCTCGGGCAACACGCCCGAGCAGCTGCGGGAGTTGATAACCTCGAAGCTGCAGGAACAGACGCCGGATCCGCAGGTGCAGGTGCGCCGCATCGCCGGCGACGGATCCACCGTGTCGCTGACCGGCGCCATCGGCGCGCCGGGCGTCTACCCCATCGAGCGCCCGACGCGGACCCTGTCCAACATGCTCGCGAAAGCGGGCGGTGTGGCGGTGGCCCCCGAAATCGCGCAGGTGACCGTCATCCGCGGCGATCAGAGGGGCACGGTCTGGTACGAGGACGTGTTCAAGAACCCCAACCTCGATATCGCCCTGCGGGGTGGCGACCGCATTCTGGTCGAAAAGGACAAACGCAGCTATACGGCGCTTGGCGCAACCGGCAGCCAGGCCCGTGTCGCGTTCGACAGCCAGGATCTGTCCGCACTTGAGGCGCTGGCGCAGGTCGGCGGCCTGCTGTCCCTGTCCTCGGACCCGACGGGCGTCTTCATCCTGCGCGATGAGACGCAGGACATTGCCCGGCAGGTGCTGGGACGGGCGGACCTTCAGGGGGAACAGCGCATGGTCTACGTGCTGAACCTGACAGGACCCAACGGCCTGTTCGTCGCACGCGACTTCGTGATCCGCGATGACGACACGATCTACGTCACCGAAGCACCTTACGCACAATGGACCAAGACAATATCGCTGGTCGCCGGCGGTCTGACGCCCTTTGCCAATGTCGCGACCCTGACAGGCAGTTGAGGCCGTGATCGCTGACGAAAACCCTGCAGCCGGGTGCGAACGCTCCCGGCTGTTTGTTTTCAACGGCGGCTTTCTGACCCAAGGGCGCATTCGCAGAATTCTGGACCTGAGCGGGTATGATATCCGGCTGGGCCTGCCGGGTCCGGGTGACATGGTCGGCATCTGGGGAAACAGCCCGACCGCACATCGCGGCCGCGGTATCGCGGCAACCCGAAATACGCCCCTGCTTCGGGTCGAGGATGCGTTCCTCAGATCGCTCCAGCCCGGGCGCAGCGGCGAACCGCCGCTCGGGCTTTTGCTGGACCGCTCTGGCGTCCATTTCGATCCCGAGCAACCCTCGGACCTGGAACGGATGCTCGGCAGCCACCCGCTCGACGACACCGCCCTGCTCGACCGCGCACGGGGCGCGATGGAGCGGATGCGCGAACTGCAGCTGAGCAAGTATTCCGCCCATGATCCGGACATTCCCGCGCCGGAGCCCGGTTACGTGCTGGTCGTGGATCAGACCCGCGACGACGCGGCGGTGACCGCCAGCGGCGGCACCGAGGCGTTGTTCCGCGAGATGCTGGTTGCGGCGCAGGTGGAAAACCCCGGCGCGCGCGTGCTCGTCAAGTTGCATCCCGAAACGGCCGCGGGATACCGTTCCGGCCATTTCTCGGCACAGGACGCGACCGAACGCGTCACCCTTCTGGACCAGGCGATCAACCCCTGGTCGCTGCTTGAAGGGGCCGTGGGCGTCTATACCCTGTCGTCCCAGTTCGGCTTCGAGGCCATATTGGCGGGGCACAAGCCTCGCGTCTTCGGCGACCCCTTCTATGCTGGATGGGGCCTGACGCACGACGAAAACCCCCTGCCCCGCCGACAACGGAACCTGACCCGCGCGCAACTGTTCGCTGCCGCGATGGTGCTTTACCCAACGTGGTACGACCCCTATCGCGACACGTTGTGCGAACTGGAAACGGTGTTGGACACGCTCGAGGCCCAGACGAGAGCCTGGCGCCAGGACCACCGGGGTTGGACCGCCGCGGGCATGAGGGTCTGGAAGCGACCGCATTTGCAGAAATTCTTCGGCCGGCACAAAAAGATTCGCTTCACCGAATCGCCCGATCCAGCCGGTCTGCGGCCCCATATGGTTTGGGCCAGCCGGGCCGGACCCGACGACGGGGTTGTCCGGGTCGAAGACGGTTTTCTGCGCTCGCGCGGTTTGGGCGCACAACTGGTGCCGCCACTGTCGCTGGTGACCGACGATCAGGGCATTTACTATGACCCGACGCGTCCCAGCCGCCTTGAAACCCTGATCGCCGCCCGCGAAGCCCTCCGCCCGGACCAGCAGCTTCGCGCGGAACGGCTGGTCGCGCGCCTCGTGCGCGAGGGCCTGAGCAAATACAATGCCGGCGGGCCGTGCCCTGAACTTCCCAAGGGCCACCGCATCCTCGTGCCAGGTCAGGTCGAAGACGACGCCTCGATCCTCAAGGGCGCCGGCGAAGTGAAGACGAATCTCGGGCTGCTGCGCCGGACGCGCGAGGCGAACCCCGGGGCCGTGATCATTTACAAGCCACACCCGGATGTCGAAGCCGGGCTGCGAGACGGCGCCATCGTCGACGAAGATTTGGCGGATGTCGTCGCCACGAACTCCGATCCCGCCGCGTTGCTGGCGCAGGTGCAGGAGGTGTGGACCATGACGTCCCTGACCGGGTTCGAGGCGTTGTTGCGCGGGGTCCGCGTCACCACGCTCGGCGCGCCTTTCTATGCAGGTTGGGGCCTGACACAGGATCTGGGCGCGGTGCCTGTTCGGCGTGGCGCCCGGCCATCGTTGCTGGGCCTCGTCCACGCCGCGCTCATTGACTATCCGCGCTACCTGGACCCCGTGACTGGCCTTCCTTGTCCGGTCGAGGTTGCCATCGATCGGCTTGCGGCCGGGAAACCCGCGCATACCGGGCTGCTCAACCGGCTGCTCTCCAAGGCGCAGGGCGTTTTTTCGACCCATGCGCACCTCTGGCGCTGACGGTCTGTTTTACCTTCAGCCGAGCGCGCGGCTCCAATGATGCAGGATGTCCGGACCGACCGCCCGCGTTTCGACAAGTTCGAACCGGGGCGCGTCTTCAAGCCGGTTCAACCCCAGCACGCCGATCGCGGGAAGTCCTTCGGCGCCGATCGCCAGCCCGGCCGAAAAGCCGACAAGCTCATCCACAAGGTCGTCGGCCAGCAGCGAGGCGGCCAAGGCCGACCCGCCCTCGCAAAAGACGCGTGTAAGCCCTGCATTCCCAAGCTGCTGAAGTAAATCCGCCGTGTCGATCTGCGAACCGTGAACGGCACAGGGCACGAGGCGCGCGCCCAGCCCTTCCCACGCCCTGGCGCGCTCGGAATCCGCGCCTGGACCGTGGCAAAGCCAGACGGGGTTTTCCTTCGCCGTCCGGGCCAACTGACCCATCAGCGGCAGATCCAGGTGCCGGGACACGACCACGCGCACCGGTTGATGCGCCACGCCGATGTCCCGCACGGTCAGCGAAGGATCGTCGGCGCGCGCGGTGCCGGCGCCCACCATCACCGCATCGTGGCGCGCACGCATCGCATGCACAGCGCGACGCGCCTCGGGACCCGTGATCCATTTGCTCTGGCCGGTCGCCGTGGCGATCCGGCCATCGAAACTGCTGGCCAGCTTCAATGTGACCAGAGGGCGCCCCTGTTCCGTTTTCAGGAAGAACCCCGCGTGATCCCGCGCCGCCTGATCGCGCAATACCCCTGTCGTCACCTTGATCCCCGCCTCGCGCAGCATGGCGATGCCCTGGCCGGCGACGCGCGGATCACTGTCCTCCACAGCGCAGACGACGCGTGCCACCCCGGCAGCGATCAGCGCCTCGGCGCAAGGAGGGGTGCGCCCATGATGCGCGCAAGGTTCGAGGGATACATAGGCCGTGGCGCCCCGTGCCGCCTCGCCGGCCTGCGCCAGCGCCTCGGTTTCCCCGTGCGGCCGGCCACCCGGCTGCGTCCAGCCGCGCCCTACGATGCGGCCGTCGCGCACGATGACGCAGCCGACGGCCGGGTTGGGCCAAGACGTGCCTTGGCCGCGCCGACCCAGCGACAGGGCCAGCGCCATGAATCGGTTATCTTTTTCGCTCACTCTTCGGTCGATGGCTGCGGCGGTCGCAATTCGTGAACGAAATCCTCGAAATCATCGGCCGCCTGGAAGTTCTTGTAGACGCTTGCAAAGCGAACATAGGCCACAGTGTCGATCCGCGCCAGAGCTTCCATCACGATCTCGCCGATCCTGCTCGACGGAATGTCGGTCTCGCCCATGCTTTCCAACCGGCGGACGATCCCCGAGATCATCTGGTCGATCCGCTCGGGATCGATGGGCCGTTTCTGCATCGAGATGCGGATCGAACGCTCCAGCTTGTCGCGGTCGAAATCCTCGCGCTTGCCGTTCGACTTGATGACCACCAGGTCACGCAACTGCACCCGTTCATAGGTGGTGAAGCGCCCGCCGCACGCCGGACAGAACCGTCGCCGCCGTATCGCCACGTGGTCCTCTGCCGGCCGTGAATCCTTAACCTGAGTGTCGATGTTTCCGCAAAACGGGCAGCGCATCCGCCGTCTCCTCGTCCCTTGTCCGCCTCTTTTTGTGAGTGCTTCGGCCCACTTATCCACAACTATAGGGCAGCCGCTAGGGTTTGGGTAGAAGGAATTTCAAACCGCTAGATAAAGGGCGTCATCCGAGGTGCGCCATGACCTTGCGAGTATGTGGCGAGCGTCTGTGTTCAAAGAGAAAAACCCCCTGCCAGGTACCCAGTGCCGGAACACCTCCGCTCACCGGTATCGACAGGGATACCGGCATCATCACCGCCTTGATGTGCGCCGGCATGTCGTCCGGCCCTTCGTATGTGTGACGCAGGTAGGACATGGACGGGTGATCCGAGTGCGGCACCAACCGTTCAAAGAACGCCTGCAGGTCGGTCTGCACTTCGGGGTCGGCATTTTCCTGTATCAAAAGCGAGCAGGACGTATGGCGCACGAAAAGAGTCAACAGACCGTCGTGGCCGCAGGGGCGCAGCCAATCCCGCACCTGCGAAGTGAATTCGTAAAGGCCCTGCCCCCGTGTGGAAATCAGGAATTCGTGCTGCATGACTGGCTATTGCGCTCAAATGTTGAGGTGATGCAATTCCGATTCAGAACCGGGCCGGGAACGGATCGCAATACGCGTTCGCCTGTTGCACCGACATGCTGTCGCCCGCCTGCAACCCGCTTCGGAAGCCGCCGCTCTCCAACGGGGTTACGCCTGCTGCCTGCGGATTGAGCGTGAACTGCACCGCAGTCTTGCGCCCCGTGGTCACGCTTGGGCCGTACCCACGCGCTATGTAGATTCTGTCCTGCCACCCTGCTCCCAATACGCGGCGGGCATAGTCAGACGCGCTGCACCAGTAAAAATTGGTATTGCTGCGGCCACGCGGGATCACTTCGAAAACGGCATTGTCCACCTGATTGACCCGGTAGCCATTCGCGGAACTGAAGGCCTGGGCCTGTGTCGCCAGAACAAGGGTCGTTGCGGTAACGGTGATGCCTATGAATTTGAACATCCTGCAAACCTTCCCTGAAATCATGTGACCGAAAGCCTAGAACGAAACCGTCTGATGTCACAGGGGAATTCACGGATATTTGCGACAGCTTACCAGCACCCAACCCGCTTGGCCGGTTGGTGACGTGGCAGAAGGAAAAAGGCGCCTTGAACGAGGCGCCTTTGAATTTACTGATCCAGGAATGACCGCAGCTTGCGCGATCGGCTGGGGTGTTTCAGCTTGCGCAGCGCCTTGGCCTCGATCTGGCGGATCCTTTCGCGGGTCACGCTGAACTGCTGCCCCACCTCTTCCAGGGTATGGTCGGTGTTCATGCCGATCCCGAAGCGCATCCGCAGAACCCGCTCCTCGCGCGGGGTGAGCGACGCCAGCACGCGCGTGGTAGTCTCCTTGAGGTTTTCCTGAATGGCGCTGTCGAGCGGCAGAACCGCGTTCTTGTCCTCGATGAAATCGCCCAGCTGGCTGTCCTCCTCGTCCCCGATCGGGGTTTCAAGGCTGATCGGCTCCTTGGCGATCTTCATCACCTTGCGGACCTTCTCCAGCGGCATCTGCAGCTTTTCGGCCAATTCCTCGGGCGTCGGTTCGCGGCCGATCTCGTGCAGCATCTGGCGGCCGGTGCGGACCAGCTTGTTGATCGTCTCGATCATGTGCACCGGAATACGGATGGTGCGCGCCTGATCCGCGATGGACCGGGTGATCGCTTGACGGATCCACCAGGTCGCATAAGTCGAGAACTTGTAGCCGCGGCGGTACTCGAACTTGTCCACCGCCTTCATCAGGCCGATGTTACCTTCCTGAATGAGATCAAGGAATTGCAGGCCGCGGTTGGTGTATTTCTTGGCAATCGAGATCACTAGGCGCAGGTTCGCCTCGACCATTTCCTTCTTGGCCTGGCGCGCCTCTTTCTCGCCCTTCTGGACCTGGGCGACGATGCGGCGGAACTCCGAAATGTCGAGACCGACATACTGCCCAACCTGCGCCATGTCATTGCGCAGTTCTTCGACCTTGTCGGACGAGCGTTCGATGAACATCTGCCAGCCGCGTCCGGGCTTGTCGGACATGTCGCTCAGCCAGTTGGGGTCCAGTTCGCGCCCGCGATAGGCGTCGATGAACTCGCGGCGGTTGATACGGGCCTGGTCGGCCAGCTTGACCATCGCGCTGTCCAGCGACATCACCCGCTTGTTGATGCCGTAAAGCTGGTCGATCAGCGCCTCGATCCGGTTGTTGTGCAGGTGCAGCCCGTTCACCAGCTCCACGATCTCGGACCGCAGCTTCTGGTAGGTGGCCTCGTCCTTGTCGCTGAACGATCCGTCTTCGTTCAGCGTGGCCGAGATCCGGTTGTCCTGCATCGAGCTGAGCTGGGCGAAATCGGTCGAGATCCTTTCAAGCGTCGTCAGCACACGGTCCTTGAGCGCGGCTTCCATCGCGGCCAGCGACATGTTGGCCTGATCGTCTTCCTCGTCGTCGTCGTCGCTCGTGATCGGGTTGCCGTCCGCGTCCAGTTCCGGCCCGGATTCCTTGGCCGGTTTGGCCGACTGCACGGCCGACGGGTCGACCACCGGCTCATCGGCATCCTCGTCCATCTGGTTGCCGAACGTGGCTTCCAGGTCGATCACGTCGCGCAGCAGAATGTCTTCCGAGAGAAGTTCGTCGTGCCAGATCGTGATGGCCTGGAACGTCAGCGGGCTTTCGCACAGGCCCGCGATCATCGTGTTGCGTCCCGCTTCGATCCGCTTGGCGATAGCGATCTCGCCTTCGCGGCTCAGCAGTTCGACGCTGCCCATCTCGCGCAGATACATGCGCACCGGATCGTCGGTCCGGTCCAGTTTCTCGGTCTGCGCACCGGCAAGCGCGACATCGCGGTTGCTGTCGGTGGTCACCAGGTCGGTCGAGCCTTTGTCGTCGCCTTCCTCGGCCTCCTCATCCTCGATGATGTTGATGCCCATTTCGCTGAGCATCGACATCACGTCCTCGATCTGCTCCGAGCTGACCTGGTCGGGCGGCAGCACCTGGTTGAGCTGATCGTAGGTGATGTATCCTCTCTCGCGGGCCTCGGCGATCATCTTCTTGACCTGGGCCTGGCTCATGTCCAGCGAGATTTCCTGTTCCTGCTCGTCGGATTTGGTTTCCTCGGTCGTGTCCTTGGCGGCCATTCAGTGCTCCTGCAGGGATGGGTGATTCGTTGGAACCGAATCATTAGCGCGAAGAATTGATTCGGCCACCCGTTTACCCGTTTTTCTTTGGCTGTTCCTCTGGAAAACGCACGCTCACCGGCGCTTCCGCTCAAACTTGATGCCGGACATGATCGCCTCGAAGGCCTGACGTTCATCGCGATTTATCCTCGCGCCGTTGTCCGCAACGTCAAAAATGGCCTTGTCCTCGTTCTGGCTGCGACTGGCGCGGTTTCGCTGTTCCGCGGCCTGTTTCAGCCGCCATGTCAACGCTTCATCGGCCAAATCGGACAATTCCTCCTCGGCTTCTGCAATCTCGGCATCGAGCCCGCGTTGTGCCTGGAGTTTTGCGAGTTCTTCGGCCAGGGTCATCTCGGCCAGTTCGACGTCGCCGGGTCTTCGCACACAGGGGCTTATTGCCACATGGCGAAGCCCCAACAGGTTTTCAAGGGGTTCGGCCCCAACGGAGTCCACGATGTGGTCTTTCAGGTTGTCCGGATCATCGATCGCGTGGCGCAGGATCGCTTCGCGAAGGGCCGCGTGGTCCGGATCGCGGCAGTCCATTTCCTCAAGCTGTTGCTCGAACTGCACGACGACCGCCGGGGTCGAGATCGCCGCGGCCAGAATGACCGCTTCGCGCATACGGGTCTGCGCATCCTCGCCGGACGCGGCCAGATAGGATGTCCGGACACCGGCGGTAGCCGGCGCTTTCTCGGGTTTCCACGCGCCACGCGGCTGCCACCCTCCGGGGCGCGGCTGCCGCTTGGGGCGGAACAACTGCCAGCGCAGATCCTTGATCTCCTGCCCGTAGTGGGTCCGGATCGAAGGGTCGCGGATCAGCTTGATCTTCTCGCGTAGCGCCTTGTCCAAGGCGGCCTTGCGCTCGGGGCTGTCGAAAACCTTGCCCTCGGTTTCGCGTTGCCACAACAGCTGGACCATGGGAATTGCCCGCTCCAGAACGGCCTGCACGGCGCCGGGACCTTCGGCCCGGATCAGGTCATCGGGATCCTTGCCCTCGGGCATCAGCGCAAAACGCACCGACTTCCCCGCTTGCAAAAGCGGCAGGGCCAGGTCGATCACGCGCATCGCCGCGCGCAGCCCGGCGGTGTCGCCATCCAGCGCGATGACCGGCTCGTCCGCGATCCGCCACAAGAGTTGAAGTTGATGCTCGGTGATCGCGGTCCCCAGGGGCGCCACGGCAGCGCCGAACCCCGCTTCGGACAGTGCGATCACGTCCATGTATCCCTCGGCCACGATCAAGGGCTGTCCCTGCCCAGCAGCCTGACGCGCAGGTCCGTGATTGTACAGGCTTCGGCCCTTGTCGAAGAGGTCGGTTTCTGGAGAGTTCAGGTATTTGGCGCCGTCATTCGGGTCCATCGCCCTGCCGCCAAAGGCGACGCAGCGCCCGCGCACGTCGCGGATTGGGAACATGATCCGGTTGCGGAACGTGTCATAGGGCTTGCCCCCCTTGGTCGAAGGCTTGGCCAGTCCCGCGCCCAGGATCAGTTCCTCGGCCACGTTCTTGCCCCGCAGGTGATCCCACAGGTTCTGCCAGCCGTCCGGCGCGAAGCCGATCTCCCACCGGTCCATCGACTGGCCCGTCAACCCGCGGCGCGTGATGTAGTCCCGTGCCGCGGTACCGGCGCCTGTGCTCAGTTGCAGGCGGAAGAACTGCACCGCCTGCTCCATCACCTCGGCCAACTGAGTCCGGCGATCCTGCTTTTCCTGCGCCTTGGGATCGCGGGCAGGCATGGTCATCCCGGCTTCGCGGGCCAAAATCTCCACCGCTTCGATGAACGAGACGTTCTCGGTCTCCTTCACGAAACTGATCGCGTCGCCCTTGGCGTGGCAACCGAAGCAGTAATAGTACCCTTTGCGGTCGTCCACGTGGAACGAGGCCGTCTTTTCGTGGTGGAAGGGGCACGGCGCCCACATGTCGCCCTTGCCCTGATTGGACTTGCGCGCGTCCCACATGACCTTGCGCCCGACGACCTGAGACAGACTCAGGCGGGTGCGCAACTCATCCAGGAATCCCGGGGGCAGTGACATGTGCTAAATCTGGCAGAAACGGAAACGCTCGCCAAGGACCCGGCGCGCATTGTCCACAGTCAAATTCGCGAATGTGGATCAAGGCTGCTTGAGACACAGCTCCAGCCAGGCCGCACCCAGGTCCTTTTCACGCACGTCGCGCATCTTTTGTTCGTAAACCCAGGGCGTGATCAGCGGGATGGCGGCATTGTAGTTTTCGGGCCAGGAAGGGTTCGTGTCGGCAATTGCCTGCGGCACCTGCCGCTCCTTCACCCGGTCCAGCCGCGCCTGCTGGATCGCGGCCACCACATCCGCCTGGTACTGGCAACTCTGTTGCTTGGTTTCGGCGGCGGCCAGGGGCGAGGCCAGCAGGGTGGCGGCAAGGGCAAGGCGGAACATCAGGCGGTCTCCCGGAATCATTGCAATGTGGCGCGCGCAGCTTAACCGCGCGCGGCCACACCTTCCATCGCCGTTTTCAGATCATGCACAAGGGTCTCGGCCATCGAACGGAAGACCATGATCTGGAACGCAGTGTCGCCGACCCGCGTGATCGATGCCGTCATGTGGAACAGCAGGCTGCGCACCGTGTGCCCGCGCTTGAAATGGGCGGCCCGCAGATCGACCGGAACGAGGCGCGCCAAAACGTCCTCGGCCCCTTCGCCCTCAAGCCGGACGACGGCCCAGGCATCCGACTGATCCACGATCGCGGCATGTTCGCTCAACGTGGCATCCGGAACCGGCCCGATCAGCATCGCCTGCCCGTGCCCGAACCAGACGGCGCGTGACCCGGCCCGCCCGGTGGCGCGATTGGCAGCCGGGTAGCCCATGCCATGCGCGGCCTTCAACGCCTCGGACAGTGCTTCTTCGCAGCCCTTGTACGGTGCGACCGAGGTCATCACCCCCGGTTCCTCTTCGGTCAGCGTCACCGAACCAACGGTCAGCGGCAGCAACCCTTCGCAGGGGCTTTTGGCAATCAGCTTATCCACGCACACGCCCTCCCTCGGGGTCAAAGAAGATCGGGTTCACCACTTCGCAAAGCGTCGTTACCCCGCGCAACCCATCCACCATCTTGACCGTCTCGCCATGCCGCTCCGGCCCATCGGCCAGAAACGCCAGCCCGATCATGTGGCCGAGGGTCGGCGAGTAGCAGACCGATGTCACATAGCCCTGATCGTTGACGCGCCTGGGCTCGGCTTCCTCCTTGTAGAGGTGCGCGCCGGCCAGCAACTGCTTGCTTTCTCCGATCGGCTTCAGTCCCACCAGCCGCTCGCGGCCGGTTTCCTCGAGACCTGGACGCTGTGACATCGTCTTGCCGATGCAGTCCTTTTTCTGCGAGACCATCCTCTCCATGCCGATGTCGTAAGCCGTGGTCCGGCCGTGGATCTCGGCATGGGTGATGTGGCCTTTTTCGATCCGCAGAACGTTCAGCGCCTCCATCCCGTAGGGCCCGCCGCCCAGCGCCTCGGCGCGCTTGGTCAGCACGTCGTAGAGGCTTGCGCCATAGCGCGACGGCACCGCGATCTCGTAGGCATGTTCGCCCGAGAAAGAGATCCGGAACAGCCGCCCTTCGATGCCCAGCACCTTGACCGGGCCACAGGCCATGAAGGGCCAGTTCTGATCGCTCAGCGGCTCATCCAGCAGATCGTTCAGCAAATCGCGCGATTTCGGGCCGGCGACCGCAAACTGCGCCCATTGCTCGGTGACCGAGGTAAAGCACACGTCCAGATCCGGCCTCAGCCCCTGATGCACAAACTCCAGATGTTTCATCACCTCGCCCGCCGCGGCGGTGGTGGTGGTCATCAGGAAGTGCTGCTCGCCCAGCCGCGCGGTGGTGCCGTCGTCCATCACGTATCCGTCCTCGCGCAGCATCAGGCCATAGCGCGTGCGCCCCACCTTCAGCGTCGAGAACATGTTGGTGTAGACGAAATCAAGGAACTCGCCCGCGTCCGGGCCCTGGATGTCGATCTTGCCCAGAGTCGAGACATCGCAAACGCCGACCGCCTCGCGCACCATCCGCACTTCGCGGTCGCAGGAGTCCCGCCAGGTGGTCTCGCCCGCCTTCGGAAAATAGCTCGGGCGATACCAGAGTCCCGCCTCGATCATCGGCGCGCCGCGCGCGATGCTTGCCTTGTGCGACGTGGTGAAGCGCTGCGGCTTGAACCCCTTGCCTTCGGCCCCCGCACCCAAGGCAGCAATGGCCACCGGAGAATACGGTGGACGGAAGGTCGTGGTGCCCGTCTCGGAAATCCCGCGCCCGGTGGCATCCGCCAGCACCGCAAGGGCCGCCACGTTCGAGTTCTTGCCCTGGTCGGTCGCCATACCTTGCGTGGTGTAGCGCTTCATGTGCTCGACCGACCGGAAATTCTCGACCGCTGCCTGCTTCACGTCCTTGACAGTGACATCGTTCTGGAAATCGAGCCAGGCGCGCCCTTTGCCCGGAACCGCCCAGAGTTGCGCGATTTCGTAGGCCGAGTCCTCGGCCTTCGGCGCGGACATCTCCGGCACCTTGAACCCGAGATCGCCTAGCACCTCGCCCGCGGCGGCAATGCCTTCGCGCAGACAGGCCGCGGTCGAGAAGGACCCGTTGCAGGCGCCCGCCGTGACCATTCCGGGGATCGCGCCCGGTGTCGGTACGAAGGCGGCGATGTCGCGCTGCCAGGTCGGGCGGCCGTTCATATGGCAGGTCAGGTGCACAGACGGGTTCCAGCCGCCGGTCATCGCCAGGCAGTCGGTCTGGATCCGTTCCTCGCCGCTCGCCCGGCGGACGGTGATGGCCTCCAGCCCCTTGCGACCGGCGCTTCCGCAGACCTGCGCCCCCCGCAGGACAGGGTAGTCATCCGACATGGGCGCGTCGTGGCGGCTGTCGATCACTGCCGCCACATGCACGCCCGCATCGAGCAGATCGCGCGCGGTGCGGTGGATGTCATTGGTGTTGCCGAACACGGTCACGTTCTTGCCCGCACTGACGCCCCAGCGGTTCAGATAGGCCCGCACCGCCCCCGCCGTCATGATGCCGGGGCGGTCGTTGTCGCGGAACGCGACCGGCCGTTCCAACGCCCCGGCCGCCAGCACCGAGCGTTTGGCGACGATGCGCCAGAAGGTCTCGAGCGGCGCGCCGTGCGGTCGGCGCCCGTCATGGTGAAGAACACGCTCCAGCGCGGCAAAGGTCCCGTGATCATAAGCGCCGGCCACGGTGGTCCGCGTCATCAGGCGCACGTTGTCCATCGATCTCAGTTCGGCCAGAACCTCGTCCACCCAGACATGCCCCGGCTTGCCATCGACCTCGTGGGTTTCCGCCAGCAGACGGCCACCCATCCGGCTGTCTTCGTCGGCCAGGATCACGTCGGCACCGGCCCGCCCCGCCGACAGCGCCGCCATCAGGCCCGCAGGCCCCGCGCCGATCACCAGGAGGTCGCAGAACGCAAACGCGCGTTCGTACTTGTCAACATTGCCCTGCCCCGACAACGCCCCAAGCCCCGCCGCGCGCCGGATGGCCGGCTCATAGACCTTTTCCCAGAAGCTCTTGGGCCACATGAAGGTCTTGTAGTAAAACCCGGCGCCAAAGAACGGCGCCGCCAGATCGTTCATCGCCAACAGATCGAAATTCAGCGACGGCCACCGGTTCTGGCTGCGCGCATCGAGCCCGGCGTAGATCTCTTGCACCGTGGCGCGCACGTTCGGTTCCTGCGCGGCGCCGTGGCCGACGGTGACCAGTGCATTCGGCTCCTCGCTGCCCGCCGTCAGCACCCCGCGCGGACGGTGGTACTTGAACGACCGCCCCATCATCCGGATGCCGTTCGCCAGCAGCGCCGAGGCCAGCGTGTCGCCCTCGCAGCCCGAGTACCGAACGCCGTCGAACATGAACGGGATCGACTTGGAGCGATCGACCAGCCCCTTTCCCTGTATCCTCATGACCGCGCCTCCGATGCGAGTTGCGTACCCAGAACCTCGTGCGTCACTGTATTTCGCGCCACCACGATCCAGGCTCCGCAACCGCCCTCGTGATACCAGAGGTCGCGGGTCTCGCCCGCGGGGTTCTCGCGCAGAAAGACGAAATTGTCCCACGCCTCTTCGCCCGCGTCCGGAGCCGGACGTTCCAGGTCGGTGGCCGCTCCGCGATAATAGAATTCCCGGCGATCCCGCTCGCCGCAATGCGGACAGGTGATCCTCATGGCCGCGCCCCCTGCTTCGCCTTTTCACAAATACTCAATTCCAGCATCCGCCACCCGTCCCTAATGCAGATTGTGCTGAGAGCCCTTGCCCTCTTCATCCATGACCCCGCGACCCGTCCGGAACCGGTCGAGACGGAATTTCGTGGCGTTCTCGTGGTAGCGACCCGTGGCGATCAGATGGGCAAAGACGTTGCCCGATCCCGGAACCGCCTTGAACCCGCCGTAGTTCCAGCCGCAGTTCAGGAAAAGCCCGTCGATATGGGTCTTGTCGATGATGGGCGAACCGTCCGGCGACATGTCCATGATCCCGCCCCAACTGCGCAGCACCTTGGCCTTGCCGATCATGGGCATCAGCGCCACGCCCGCCTCCATCACGTTTTCAACCGTGGGAAGGTTCCCGCGCGCCGCGTAGGAGGCGTAGAAATCCAGGTCGCCGCCAAAGACCAGCCCGCCCTTGTCCGACTGGCTGATATAGAAATGCCCCATGCCGAAAGTAACCACGTGATCGATGCAGGGCTTCAGCCCCTCCGTCACGAATGCCTGCAGCACGTGGCTTTCGATCGGCAGCCGCATGCCCGCCATCGCCGCCACCTGCCCCGAGCGGCCCGCGGCCACCATCGCCACCTTCTTCGCCCGGATCGGCCCGCGCGTGGTCTGCACGCCCCGGACCGCTCCGTTTTCGATGTCGATGCCGATGACCTCGCAATTCTGGATCAGGTCGACGCCCCGCTGATCCGCTCCGCGCGCAAAACCCCACGCCACCGCGTCATGTCGGGCGGTGCCACCGCGCGGATGATAGAGACCGCCATAAAGCGGAAAGCGCAGATCGTCGAAGTTCAGATAGGGCAGCATCTTGCGCAGCTCGTCCCGGCCCAGCAGGATCGCGTCATCCCCCTGGCTGATCATCATGTTCCCGCGCCGCGCCGCTGCATCGCGCTGTCCGTCCGAATGGAACAGGTTGATGATGCCGCGCTGCGAATGCATGACGTTGTAGTTCAGGTCTTCTTCCAGCCCTTCCCACAGCTTCAGCGAGTGCGAGTAGAATTCCGAGTTGCCCTGCAGGAAATAGTTGGCGCGCACGATCGTAGTGTTCCGGCCGATGCTGCCGCCGCCGATGTAACCCTTCTCCAGCACCGCCACGTTGGTCAGGCCATGCTCCTTGGCCAGGTAATACGCCGTGCTCAGGCCGTGGCCGCCGCCGCCGATGATGATGATGTCATACTCGGATTTCGGTTCAGGATCGCGCCAGTGCGGCGTCCAGCCCTTGTTGCCGGTCAACCCTTCCTTGAAGACGCGAAAGCCGGAAAAGCGCATGTTGAACTCCCTGCGGATTTGTCGGCATAGAACCAACTCCGCGCACCAGTATCAACGCCTTGACGCGCCCCCCCTTCCATTTTCGACAAAATCATGTCGCTGGGCGACCAATGGCCAAGCGGAACCGACGGCGGCCCGGATGCCTGAGTTCAGAAAAGCACTCTGACCGCCAGTCCCGCGATCGGGGCGGTATCGTAAGTCTGCCTGCCGACCTCGCGTCCGGTCGCATCGTCCAGCCGCAGTTCACCGTCGAATTCGGCCCCGACAAACACGCTGATCGAGGTGCTTCGGGTTGGCGTGTAGTCCAGCGACACGACAGCCGGAATGCTCCGATCCTCACCGACGCCACCCGGCGCCGGCCCCGAGTCGTTCAGCTGAAACCGCACACGTTCCGAGCGGACCGCCAGGCCCAGCCGAAACTGCTCGGACACGGCGTAGCTGAGGGACAGCCCGGGACCTTGCGTCGCCCCAAGTCCGCCGCCGGTGCTCAGGTTCCAGCGATCCGAGATGTCCCAATCGACCAGCAGAGCCGGAAAGACGTCGAGATCGCCTGTTCCGACCTCCGAGAAGACGCCGAACGCGGGTCCGATCCGCAAGGCCGGGTTCAGTTGCCAGGACACCCCCGCGAAGGCGCCATAGGTGAAACCATCCGACGCGCTGGCGCCACGTTCATAATCCCAGCGAAGTTGCGGCGAAACCAGCACCTGCAGCCCGTTTTCCGATGCCCAGCGTATCGGGACGGAAAGGCGGATATCCCGCACGTCCTGCCAGGGTTCGTTGGCGGCCGTGCCGAAATCGTAGTCGAATTCACCGAAACTCGCGACTAGTCCGGCGGCGGCGCCGTTGCCGAAGCTGTAGATCGCGCCAGCCCGTAGAAACGCGCGGTTGGCACTGAATTCGCCGCCACCCTCCAGATCGGCGTCGCCCTGATGAACGGCAAGACCATCGAAGATGGCACTCCAGCCTTCGGGCTGCTGGGCGACCGCCGCCACTGGAACGAGTGTCAAGGCCGTCGCGGCCGCGATGGCCGTTGGGAATTGGACTTTGCGCATTCAGGACACTCTTGCGAACTGTTCGAACCGGCAACCGGACGCAGTTCAACGTAGTTCAACTGCAAGGTCTTCAAGGACAATTCACCTTGGTTGCCGCAACGTCAAAGCCCCTTGGCGCGATAGCTCTTGGCCACCCGGTCGATCGCCACGATATAGGCCGCCGTCCGCAAATCCTCGACATCCGGTCTATCGTGCCAGACCTCGCTCATGGACTGATAGGCGAACCGCATGGTGTCATCGAGGCCCGAGCGCACAAGCTCCAGTTCGTCCGCGCCCTTCAGGTACTTCGCCTTGAAATCGGGCGACATGGACCACCCGTCGCCCATGTGTCGCGCCAACCGTTCCAACTCGCTGATGATCAGCTCATGCCGCGCTTCTTCCTGCCGGCGCTGCATCCTTCCGAACCGGATATGGCTAAGGTTCTTGACCCATTCGAAATAGGAAACCGTCACACCGCCCGCATTGGCATACATGTCGGGAATGATGACGGTGCCCTTCTTCTGCAGGATTTCGTCCGCCCCCGCCGTCACCGGCCCATTCGCCGCCTCGATGATCAGCGGCGCCTTGATCCGGTCGGCGTTGGCCAGATTGATCACGCCCTCAAGCGCGGCCGGGATCAGGATGTCGCACTCCGCCTCCAGAACCGCGCCGCCCTCGGCGGTGTGGGTGGCGTCCGGATAACCCGTGACCCCGCCGTGCCGGACGATCCAGTGATGGACCGCCTCGACATCGATGCCTTCCGGGTCGTAGAGCGCCCCGTCCCATTCGATGATGCCGACGATGCGCGCGCCGTCCTCGTGGCTGAGGAATTTCGCGGCGTGGTATCCCACGTTGCCCAGCCCCTGCACGATCACGCGCTTGCCGTCGAGACTGCCTGACAGCTTCGCCTTGGCCATGTCTTTCGGATGGCGAAAGAACTCGCGCAAGGCGTATTGAATTCCGCGCCCCGTTGCCTCGACCCGGCCCTGAATGCCGCCCGCATTCAGCGGCTTTCCGGTCACGCAGGCGCGTGCATTGATGTCCGTGGTGTTCATGCGCGCGTACTGATCGGCGATCCAGGCCATCTCGCGCTCGCCCGTCCCCATGTCGGGCGCAGGCACGTTCTGGGACGGGTTGATGAGGTCGCGCTTGGCCAGTTCGTACGCGAAGCGCCGGGTGATCTGCTCCAGCTCATACTCTTCGTATTGCCGCGGATCGATGCACAATCCCCCCTTTGAACCGCCGAACGGCGCTTCGACCAGCGCGCATTTGTAGGTCATGAGCGCCGCCAGCGCCTCGACCTCGTCCTGGTTGACCGCCAGAGAGTAGCGGATGCCGCCCTTCACTGGCTCCATATGTTCGGAATGAACCGAGCGATATCCGACGAACGTGTGAATGTGGCCGCGCAGCCGGACTCCGAAGCGGACGGTGTAAGTCGCATTGCAAACGCGGATCTTTTCTTCAAGCCCCGGCGGAAGGTCCATCAGGGCCGCAGCCCTGTTGAACATAAGGTCCACGCTCTCGCGAAAACTCGGTTCGGCTATTGGGCTCATGGTCTCCTCCGGGTCCGAAATTTCGACCGGCTTCACGACGATTAGTCGCAGCGAATTCGCAACGGATCAATCGCAAAGAGGTTTTTTTTCAGTGAATTGTGGTTACCAATGGATGCTCTGAATGAGTCGTTTCGGCTTGGCGCCGCTCTCTCGATTGTCCTTGCGGCGGAAACAGAATCGTCCGGCCAACTGGTAGTATCGCCCAAGTCAAGGCAATACGGGCAAGACGGCGGCCTTTTCGCCTAAATCCTGCCATTTTCAGAATTTACCCTCTTAAGGTCCGAATATGTCTTGTGGCCGGACCTCCCGGCCAAGAGAGGTTTCTGCCATGCGCAAGCATTTCGAGAATTTCATTGGCCGCAACTCCGCTGCCGCACTCTTTTCGCAAACTCGTTCCGGTGAATTCCACCGCGACGAACGCGGAAGCGTTACAATTCTGTCAGTCTTTCTTTTCCTCATCATCCTCATGGTCGCCGGCATCGGCGTCGATCTCATGCGGTACGAGCGCGACCGGGCCATCCTGCAATCCACCCTGGATCGCGCCGTGCTGGCAGCGGCCGACCTGGATCAGAAACTGCCCCCGACCGAAGTGGTCAGCAACTATCTGGACAAGGCCGGGCTGTCGGGAAAATTTCCGACCCCGACCGTAAACAGCGGTATCGGTTACCGGAAAGTGACGGCGAACGCCCAGATCGACGTTCCGACCTTCTTCATGCACCTGTCCGGCGTGGATATGTTGAACGCGCCGGCGTTGAGTTCCGCCGAGGAAAGCATCGGCGGCGTCGAGATCTCGCTGATCCTCGACGTTTCCGGGTCCATGAACAGCTACAGCCGCCTGACAAACCTCAAAGTCGCCGCCAAGGATTTCGTCGACCAGATGGTCAACAACACCGAAGACGGCAAACTGTCCATCTCCATCGTGCCTTATGCGACACAGGTTTCGGTGCCGCAGAACATCTTCAGCCAATACAACACGACCGGCACCAACAATTATTCGCGATGCATCAATTTTGCGGCGAGCGACTTCAACGCCACCGCGATCAGCCAGACCGCCCCACTGCAGCGCACCATGCATTTTGACCCGTGGCAGGATACCGACCGCCGCGACAACGGCCAGTTCCTTGGGCAGAGCACCAATACCAACTCCTACTACGGTCGACCGGTCTGCGAAGCGTGGGCCAGCCGCGAAATCATGCCGTTCCAGAAGAACGCGACCACACTGAAGAACTACATCGACAGCTTCGTGGCCCGCGGCAACACCTCGCTGGATATCGGCATGAAATGGGGCACCGCGATGCTCGACCCGGCATTCCGGCCAGTGGTTAATTCGCTGATTGCCGCCGGCGACGTGGACGCGGGATTCAATACGCGCCCGGCCAACTACAACAGCGGCGATACGCTCAAGGTGATCGTGCTGATGACCGACGGTAACAACACCTCGCAATATTACATCGACGAGAACTACCGAAGCGGGATGTCAAACATCTGGTGGAATGCCCAGGAGAAAGTCTATTCGGTCTACGATCCCCAAAGCGACAGCTACTACTGGCCCGACTACGACGACCTCAACGCGTATCGGTGGCAGGACCACCCGTATGGGAACGATAACAAGCACAAGGACTGCAACAGCTATAGCTGCTGGACGGACAACGAAGACGAACCAGGCGAAGCCGTACGACTGGACTATCCCGAGCTTTGGGCCCGCACGTCTCTAAAGTTCAACGTCCAGGAACACTACTATCCTTGGATGAACGACAGCACCGCCAGGAGCATCTGGGAATACGGCGTTCGCAGCTACTACAACGACACCATCAAGGACGTCCGTACGAAAGCAATCTGCGATGCGGCCAAAGCCGGTAACAAAGGCATCATCCTCTACACCATCGCGTTCGAGGCACCTTCCGAAGGCAAGGCCGTGCTGAAATACTGCGCCAGTTCTGACAGCCATTACTATGACGTGAAAGGCTTGGAAATCTCGGACGCCTTCGCGTCGATCGCTTCCTCGATCCGCAAACTGAGGCTGACGCAATGATACGCCACATCCTCAAGGCCACGCGCCGTTTCGCGCGCAAAGAAAACGGAACGGCGACCGTCGAATTCGTGATGGTCTACCCGGCCATCATCGCCCTCATGCTGTCCGGGGTGGAACTGGGCTTTGTCGTGCTCCACCACGCCATGCTGGAACGGGCCGTGGACCTGACGGTTCGGGACATTCGGCTGGGCACGGGCACGAACCCCAAGCATGACGAACTCAAGGACACGATCTGCGAACGCGCCATCTTCATCAACGACTGCAAAGCCAATCTGCGTCTGGAAATGATCCGTCAGGACCCCTTCGCCGCGATCACCATTCCCGAAGAGCCCGACTGCACGGACACCTCGGAAGAGGTGAAACCGGTGCGGACTTTCGTGAACGGTCAGTCGAATGAACTGATGGTCCTGCGCGCCTGCGCCAAGATCAACCCGATCTTCCCGACCTCGATTCTGGGCGCGCAGCTATCGGACAACACGGACGGTCAGTACGCGCTGACCGCAACCACGGCCTTTGTTCAGGAGCCTTTGTAAGACGATGCGCAAAAGTCTCAAAAATTTCCGAAGCGACGAAAGCGGCTCGATTCTTGTCGAAGCCCTGCTGGCCTTGCCGGTTCTGCTTTGGGCCATAGCAGCCACGTTCACGTATTTCGACGGGTTTCGCCAAAGCGCGTCGAACCTCAAGGCCGCATTCACCGTCAGCGACCTGATCTCTCGGGAAACGCGAACGATCACGGAAACCTATCTCGACTCCATGCACGAACTCATGGAGTTGATGGTGGACAACGGCACGCAGATGAACGTCCGGATCTCGCTTATCGCTTTTGACGAGGATGATGACCGCCACTATGTCAGGTGGTCCGGAATTCGCGGATTCGACGAGGAATGGACGGACGACAACATCCACCTCATCCGCGACAAGCTTCCTCCGATGCCGAACGCGGATACCCTGATCCTGGTTGAGACCAGCAACACTTACGTACCGTTCTTCAACGTAGGTCTCGGGAACAACATCACCTTCGACAACTTCGTTTTCACCCGTCCGCGTTTCACCAACGAGATCGCCGGCTCGGTTTAGGTCACTGCCGTTCCGCGATCAGCGCGGCGAGCGTTTCCGACATGAACTTGGTCTGCGCGGCTGGCGTAACCCCGCCTATGCCGACGCGCCGTCCGACCCGCCACCAGAGGCCGGGCGCCCAGGCCCTTTGGCCCGGTTCACGGGTCCGGACAAGGAAACCGTTCGACGGCTTGAAGGCGAAAACGCCACGATCCATGGCCTCGACCTCTGACACCCTGGCAATGACCTCCCCGGTGCTTGAACGCAGTTCTTGTTCGGTCAATTCGATCCGGTGCGCCGTCGCCTGATGAAGGCGCTGCGCCAGCCACAGGGAAAGTCCCCCGATCACGATCAGGAACACCTGCCAACCAGGCGCGGGCGGCGTAGCCAGGGCAACATATATCGACAACAGCCCGACCGTCGCGAGCATCCCCACCCCCAACCAGCGCCTTGGCGTTGACGCCTCGACCACGGCCAGCACTTCGTCCTGCATTCGATCCTCCGGTTTGTCCTTCCGCCCCTTACTCTGATTTCCCGCCAGACGACAGGGGGTATCGCCGCCCCTGCCTATTCCGCAAAATTGCACAACACCAGTGTCGCGATGCGAATTGATTGCCTGCCTTCAAGGGTTAGATTGCAACGCAGCATTCAGGAGGTGCCATGTCCATCCGTCCGACCATCGAAACCCGCAAGGCAATGCCCACCATGGAAGGGGCCGGTGTCAAACTGCACCGCGCCTTCGGCTTTCATGACCCAACCGAGCTTGATCCGTTCCTGCTGTTCGACGATTTCCGCAACGAACACCCCGCGGATTACCTGCGCGGCTTCCCGTGGCACCCGCATCGCGGCATCGAAACCATCACCTATGTGCTGGCCGGCACCGTCGAGCACGGCGACTCGTTGGGCAATTCCGGGTTGCTGGGGGCTGGCGACGTACAGTGGATGACCGCCGGATCGGGCATACTGCATCAGGAAATGCCCAAGGGGAACGCCAAAGGTCAGATGCACGGCTTCCAGTTGTGGGGCAATCTGCCGTCGAGCCAAAAGATGACCGCGCCGCGGTATCAGGACGTACGCGGCAGCGACATTCCCGAAGTGATCGATGATGACGGCACACGCGTCCGGGTGATCGTGGGCGAATTCTGGGGCAAGACCGGTCCGGTGGACGGGATCGCGGCGGACCCGCAATACCTCGACATCTCCGTCCCGGCGGGCGTCAGAAAGACCTTCAAGGTGGACACTTATCGTCGCGCCTTCGCCTATGTTTTTGAAGGGCAAGGCGCCTTTGCCGATGCCTCTGTCCCCACCGGAGTGCTGTTGGAAAAGGAAGTGGCCGGGCAAGAGGTCAACATCCGCGACATGTCCGGCGACCGCACCCTTGTGCGTTTCGGCACGGGTGACGAAGTCACCGTGCAGGCTGGGCCGCAAGGCGTCCGGTTTCTGCTGATCTCGGGCGCGCCGATCGCCGAGCCGGTGGCCTGGCATGGGCCCATCGTGATGAACACGCAGCAGGAATTGCAGCAGGCGTTCCGGGAGCTGCGCAACGGGACCTTCATCCGTCCCGCGCATTGAAACATGCTATGATGGCTTCGCCACAGAACAGGGGAGGCCATCATGATCGTCCGAATTTTCCGTGCCGTCATCTTTGACGACAAGGTCGCAGAGTTCCGCAAATTCCTGATCGGCACCGCCCTGCCCTTCATGCGTAAGCAGAAGGGGCTGGTTTCGATCACCCCGTGCCTTCCGCGCGCCGAAACGCCCAACGAATTCTGCCTGGTCATGGTGTGGGAGACGGTGGACGCGCTGGCCGCCTTCGCCGGCGAGGATTGGCGGAAACCCCATGTGCTTCCCGAAGAGGAAGGCATCGTCAAAGAGCGGTTCCTGCACCACTACGACCTGGCGCAGGAAGCCGCCTGATCACAGCGCGACCGCCTTGCGCACCATGTCCCAATAGATGGTTTCGACCTGGTCCAGCGACAGGCGGCCACCGCTGCGGTACCAGGTGTTCACACCGTTCAGCATCGCGATGACCGCAAGCGTCGCGACCTTGGTGTCGGGCACGGCGAACACGCCCTGCGCGACGCCATCGCGCAGGATGCCTTCGAGATCATTCTCATAGGTCCGACGAAGCGCCTCGATCGCGGCGAAATTCTCGGGCGTCAGGTTGCGCAATTCCATGTAGGCGATGAACACTTCGTCCGGCCGTTCCAGGTGAAAGCGGATGTGAAAACCCACGAACTGTCTGAGGTTTTCCAGCGCGTCCTTCACTCGCTTCGAGCCGGCGCGCGCTGACAGCAGATCGTCCATATGCCCGTGCATCAGGTGAAACAGAAGGCTTTGCTTGTCGGGCGTATAGTTGTAGAGCGCGCCGGCCTGCACCCCGACCTCGCCCGCGATCTGACGCATCGAGACGGCCGCGTAACCATGCTGGGCAAAGAGTTTCAGCGCCGCCTTGTGGATGCGCGGGCCGGTAATGTCGGAATGGGAACCTTGGGTACGTGCCATGGCTCCACGTTATATGAACATTTGTTCATATAGAAGCCCGCTTGAACCGCCTGGCCAAAAAGTGCAACAACCGGAATTGACCCACCCGAAGGGACCGAAATGAAGCCACTGCTGCTGATCCTGATCGCTGCCGCTGCCGGGTGCACCCAGATCCCCGAACTCGAAGAGCGCGAAACGCCCGAGTTGCTGAGGGCCAAGTTCCCTCGTCTGGTGCCCTTGCAGGACACGCTGGGACCGCCGGTCGATCCCGTGGACGAAGCGGGCAAGGTCGAAGAGGAACTGACCAAGCGGAGAGAGGCCCTGGGAAAGCGTGCCGATGCTTTGCACGCCGCACAGACCGACTGATCACGCTGAAAAGCAGACAGTGCCGGGCGACCGCCGACTCCGCGACATCAGATGGATTGCGCCCTTGCGCCGAACCGGATAAGGCACCGGGCAAAGTACGTGCCGCCAAAGGCCGTAATTTCGAGCGGAAAGGGACCCACAGGATGACACAGGCGCTGCGGTTGGGCATTGCAGGTTTGGGAACCGTCGGCATAGGTGTCGTCAAGATCATCCGGCGTCAGGCCGCCCTGCTCGAGGCGCGAACCGGGCGGCAGATCGAGATCGTTGCCGTCTCGGCTCGCGACGCAAAAAAAGATCGCGGCGTGAACCTCTCGGGCTATGCATGGGAAGCCGACCCCGTCGCCCTCGCGCGTCGCGACGACATCGACGTGTTCGTAGAACTGATGGGCGGCGAGAACGGTACCGCGAAAGCCTCGGTCGAGGCCGCCCTGGCATCCGGCAAGGACGTGGTCACGGCCAACAAGGCGCTTCTTGCCATCCACGGTCAGTCGCTGGCGGAACAGGCCGAGGCGGCGGGCCGCGTGATCCGGTTCGAGGCCGCGGTCGCAGGCGGCATCCCGGTCGTCAAGGCGCTGACCGAAGGCTTGGCGGGCAACGAGATCAAGCGCGTGATGGGCGTCATGAACGGCACCTGCAATTACATCCTGACCCGGATGCAGTCGCAGGGCCTTGGTTACAACGCGCTTTTCGAGGAATGCGCCCAGCTGGGCTATCTCGAAGCCGATCCCAACCTGGACGTGGGCGGGATCGACGCGGCGCACAAGCTGGCCCTGCTGGCGTCCATCGCCTTTGGCACCAAGCCCAACTTCAACGGAATCGAGATCGAAGGCATCGAGCACATCAGCCTCGACGACATCAGCCAGGCCGCCGACATGGGCTATCGGATCAAGCTGCTCGGCGTGGCGCAGCGCAGCGCGCGCGGACTGGTGCAGCGGATGCAGCCCTGCCTCGTTCCCAGCGACTCGCCGCTGGGCCAGCTGGAAGGCGGCACCAACATGGTCGTGATCGAAGGCGACGCGGTGGAACAGATCGTGCTGCGTGGCCCCGGCGCGGGCGAGGGTCCGACCGCAAGCGCGGTTCTGGGCGACATCTGCGACCTGGCGCGCGGCATCCGCATTCCCACTTTCGGCCAGCCCGCCAACACCTTGAAAAAGGCGCCCGCCGCGCGCGTCGGCCTGCCCGCGCCCTACTACCTGCGCCTCAGCCTGCTGGACAAGCCGGGCGCGCTGGCCAAGGTGGCGGCGATCCTGGGCGACGCCGGCGTTTCCATCGACCGGATGCGCCAATACGGACATACCGACGCCACCGCCCCGGTGCTGATCGTCACCCACAAGACGACCCGGGCCGCGCTGGACGTGGCGCTTGACGGGTTCAGATCGACCGACGCCGTGGCCGGTGAGCCCGTGGCCCTGCGGATCGAACAAGTCTGACCCCTCGCCTCTTGCGGCACCGGTCGAGGCCGGGCTATGCCGGAACAAACGTCTTCACGACCAAAGGAAATTCGGAAAATGAACGCAGCCAAGATCGATTTCAACGACCGCATGCTGTCGCTGGGGCTTGCACGCGTGGCGGAACAGGCGGCACTGGCTTCGGCCTCGCTGGTGGGACGCGGCGACGAGAAAGCGGCCGATCAGGCAGCGGTGAACGCCATGCGCGAGCAGCTGAACCTGCTCGACATCGCGGGCGTCGTGGTGATCGGCGAGGGTGAGCGCGACGAGGCACCGATGCTCTATATCGGTGAAGAGGTCGGCACCGGCAACGGCCCGGGCGTCGATATCGCTCTGGACCCGCTGGAAGGAACCACGCTGACCGCCAAGGACATGCCCAACGCGTTGACCGTGATCGCCATGGGACCGCGCGGAACCATGCTGCACGCGCCAGACGTCTACATGGACAAGCTGGCGGTCGGGCCGGGCCTGCCGCAGGGCGTCGTCTCGCTCGACATGAACCCGCGCGAGCGGGTCGAGGCGCTGGCCAAGGCCAAGGGCTGTGCCCCTTCGGACATCACGGTCTGCATCCTTGAGCGCCCGCGCCACGAGGCGACGATCGCCGAAGTGCGCGAAACCGGCGCAGCGATCCGCCTGATCACCGACGGCGACGTGGCGGGCGTCATGCATTGCGCCGAAAGCGACGTGACCGGCATCGACATGTACATGGGACAGGGCGGCGCGCCCGAGGGCGTGCTGGCTGCCGCCGCGTTGAAATGCATGGGCGGGCAGATCTATGGCCGCCTGCTGTTCCGCAACGACGACGAACGGGCGCGCGCCGCCAAGGCGGGCATCACCGACCTGGACCGCGTCTATGCGCGCGACGAGATGGTGACCGCGGACGTGATCTTTGCCGCGACCGGCGTTACCGGCGGCTCGTTGCTGCCGCGCATCAAGCGCGAGCCGGGATGGGTCGAAACCACCACCTTGCTGATGCGGTCCAAGACCGGATCGGTGCGCCGGATGTCCTATCGCACGCCGGTGTGACCCGGTGGCGCGGGGATGCGGCTTGCGCCGCAGCCTCCGGCGGGAGTATTTGTGAAAAGATGAAAAGGCCGGGTCCGCATTGGGTCCGGCCTTGGCACATGAGGCGAGATCTTGAGTTTTCTATCGGTTGAGCGGTCGCTGACAGGGCGGCGTTGGGTTGGACCTTCGGTCGAGGTGGAACGCGCGTCCGAGATGATGGCGCAGCAGACCGACCTGCCCCGCGCCCTGTGCCAGGTGCTGACGCGGCGCGGAGTTCCCCTGATCGAGGCCAAGGGGTTTCTGGAACCGAAGCTGAAAGAGCTCTTGCCCGATCCGCGTGACCTGAAGGACATGGAGGTGGCAGCCGCGCGGTTTCTGGCCGCCGTGCATGGCCGCCAGCGCATCGCGGTCTTTGCCGATTACGACGTGGATGGCGGCAGTTCGGCGGCGCTCCTGCTCGTGTGGCTGCGGCAGATGGGGGTAGCCGCCACGCTCTACGTGCCTGACCGGATCGACGAAGGCTATGGGCCGAACGTGCCGGCGATGCGGGAACTGGCGGCCGGGCACGATCTGATCATCTGTGTCGATTGCGGCACTCTGAGTCATGAACCGATCGCCGCCGCCGAAGGCGCGGATGTGATCGTTCTGGATCACCATCTGGGCGGTGAAACGCTGCCGGACTGCGTGGCCGTGGTGAACCCGAACCGCCAGGACGAGAGCGGCGATCTGGGATATCTCTGCGCCGCGGGCGTCGTGTTCCTCATGCTGGTCGAAGCCGGCCGGCAACTGCGACTGGCCGGAGCCAGGGGACCGGATCTGATGGCATTGCTGGACCTGGTGGCGCTGGCAACGGTGGCGGATGTCGCGCCGCTGATCGGGGCCAACCGGGCGTTGGTGCGGCAGGGGCTCAAGGTGATGGCGCAGCGGCAGCGGCCGGGGCTGGTGGCGCTGTCCGACGTGGCGCGGATGGACGCGGCGCCAAATACCTATCACCTGGGTTTCCTGTTGGGCCCACGCGTCAATGCCGGCGGCCGGATCGGCCAGGCGGACCTTGGCGCGCGGCTTCTCGCAACCGAGTCGATGGTCGAGGCCGAGGCCCTGTCACAGCGGCTGGACGAACTGAATACCGAGCGGCGCGAGATCGAGAACGCGGTCCGCGCCGCGGCGCTCGAACAGGCCGAGGCGCGCGGGCTTGACGCGCCGCTGGTCTGGGCCGCCGGAGAAGGCTGGCATCCCGGTGTGGTCGGGATCGTCGCCTCGCGGCTCAAGGAGGCCGCGAACCGCCCCGCCATCGTCATCGGGTTCGATGGCAACGAAGGCAAGGGCTCGGGCCGGTCGGTCTCGGGCGTCGATCTGGGCGCTTCGATCCAGCGGCTGGCGGCCGAAGGTCTGCTGGTCAAGGGCGGCGGGCACAAGATGGCCGCCGGGCTGACGGTGATGCGAGACAAGCTGGAGCCGGCCATGGCCCGGCTGTCGGAACTGCTGGCGAAGCAGGGCGCCGGCGAGGGCGGACCGGCGGATCTGAAACTGGATGGCGCGCTAATGCCCGGCGCGGCGACCGTCGATCTGGTCGAACAGATCGAACTGGCCGGCCCCTTCGGAGCAGGAGCCCCGGCTCCGCGCTACGCCCTGCCCGACCTGCAGGTCCGCTTTGCCAAACGCGTCGGCGAAACGCATCTGAAACTGTCCCTGTCGGACGGGATGAACGGCGGTGTGGACGCCATCGCCTTCGGCGCCTTCGACGGCCCGATGGGCGACCGCCTGACCAATCACGGCGGCGCCCGGTTCCATTTCGCGGGCCGCCTGGAGGTCAATTCCTGGGGCGGGCGGCAGAGCGTTCAATTGCGGATCGAGGACGCTGCAGAGGCCGTTTCGGACTGAATTTCAACCCGTTCGCGCGGGCGGAAAAAAGTTTCTCATCCCCGCATTTTTCGTCTTGCGGGGGGCGGAGGTAATACGTAAAAGGCCCTCCACAAGCCAGAGTGGCCCGTTCGTCTATCGGTTAGGACGCCAGGTTTTCAACCTGGAAAGAGGGGTTCGATTCCCCTACGGGCTGCCATTTCCGCTTGTCGTGGCCCGTTCGTCTATCGGTTAGGACGCCAGGTTTTCAACCTGGAAAGAGGGGTTCGATTCCCCTACGGGCTGCCACGAAATCCGCTCAGTTGTGCTTCCCGTCCATTGGCCTGCGCCCGTTTCCCGCTCGACCGGATGGGTTGCCCCTTTTCGCGGACGTGCCGTGCCGCGTCCCGTCACAGGCGCATTTCCGTCCCCAACCAAACCAGCGCAATGCCGAAAGAGGGAAATCTTGCCGAGCCGCAGGCAGCGGGCTTTCAATGGCCAGATACGCGCGTTATGATCCGCCTGAAAGACCGTTGGAGGCAGGTTGCGAACCGATCGGCCAACCGGCGGCAGGGTCCGGAAAACCGGACCGAATTCAGGCAAGGGACGAAATAATGAAGCGAGCGACAGAGAAACGCACAAGCCCGTTTCGGCTTGCGGTTCTGGGTCTGGCAATGGCCGCATTGGCGGGATGCGGTGAAGGCACCGGGTCTCCTTTCTCCAAGACCGACGCCCAGGACACGACTGAAACACCAAAAACCGGCGGCAAGAAGACCGAGCGCGATGTCGAAGCGCCGGAGGTGTTCGAGGTGACCGAAGCCGGACTCTGGGACGGTCGGCCGTCCTTGGGCGGCATCTGGGTAGCGCATCCGGATGTGACGCAGCCCGCGCGGGTGATGATCCGCAACACTTCGAACGACAAATCCACCGTCGGAGCACTGTTCCGCCGCGAGCGCGCGATCCCGGGGCCCATCGTTCAGGTCTCGTCGGATGCGGCGGCGGCGCTGGGAATGCTGGCTGGCGCGCCCGTGAAGGTCCACGTCGTCGCGCTCAAGCGTGAAACGGTCGAACCGGAGCCGAAGCCGGAGGCCGCCGCTCCGCCGAAGACGGAAGAGCCTGCGAAAAAACCCGAAGCAACAGTGCAAGAACCGGTGAAAACGGCGGAACCAGACGCGAAAACCGAAGCACTGACCATCGCGGCCGCAGATCAGGCACCGCAGGACGCCGAAGCGGCCGACGCCGAGGAAGCTCCGGCCAAAAGGAAATGGTTCTGGCAGAAACGCCCGAAGGCCGGTGAAATCACCGAATCCACTCTTGCGCCCGTTGCCGTCGCCGGCGCTACCGCAGTCGCTGCGGCCACCGCCGCCGGTTCGAATGCCGATGCCGCGCCGGCGGAAACCCCGGCCCAGCCATCCGGCACCTCTTCCCTGACGAAACCCTATGTGCAGATCGGCACCTACACCGTCGAAGAGAACGCCAAGACGGCCGCGAAAACGGTCAGCAAGACCGGGCTCAACGCCGAGGTACGGACTGTTTCGAACAATGACAAGACGATCTGGCGCGTGGTCGTCGGTCCGGCCGCAAACCGGTCGGAACGAAAGGACATCATGGCCAAGGTCGAAGGGCTCGGGTTCGCCGACGCCTATATCGTTAAGAACTGACAAGGAGGCTGCCAATGCTGTCTTCGCTGCGATCTGCCGCTCTTGCCCTGGGTCTGGCGCTTCTGGCGCTTCCGGCCCAGGCTTTCGACACCACCGCCCGCGCCGCTTATGTGCTGGACCAGACGACCGGTACGGTGCTTTTGTCCAAGGAACCGGACTTGCCGCTGCCGCCGGCCTCGATGTCCAAGCTGATGACGCTCTACGTCGCATTCGAGGCCTTGCGGGACGGGCGTCTGACCCTGAACGAGGAACTGCCCGTTTCCGAGCACGCTATGAGCTATGGCGGATCCACCATGTTTCTCAACACCCAAGACCGGGTCAACGTCGAGGATCTGTTGCGCGGCATCATCGTGCTGTCGGGAAATGACGCCTGCGTGGTCATCGCCGAGGCGCTCAGCCCCGATGGAACCGAGGCGGGCTTTTCCCGGTACATGACCCAGCGGGCGAAACAGATGGGCATGGAGAATTCGCACTTCGCCAATTCCAACGGCTGGCCCGCCGCCGGTCACATGATGTCCGTCAAGGACCTTGCCATTCTCGCGGACAGGCTGATCACGGACTTCCCCGAGTATTATCCCCTGTTCGCCGAGGAAGAGTTCGCCTTCGACGGCCGTGCCCCGTCCAACACGCGCAACCGCAACCCGCTGCTCAAGCTGGACATCGGCGCTGACGGGTTGAAAACCGGGCATACCGAGGATGCGGGCTATGGTCTCGTCGGATCGGCCAAACAGGGCGACCGGCGCGTGATCTTCGTGCTGACGGGTATCGAAAGCAACTCCAAGCGCGCAGAGGAGGCCGAGGCCGTGGTTAACTGGTCCTTTCGCAATTTTGTCGAGAAGACCATCGCCAAGGCCGATACCCCCGTCGCCGAAGCCGAAGTCTGGATGGGAGCAAATCGATCGGTAGGGCTGGTTCCGGCCCAAGACCTGCAGATCCTGTTCCCGGTGCTTGGCGGCAAGACGGCCGAGGCCGAGGTTGTCTACCAGGGTCCGATCAACGCGCCGATCGTCAAAGGTCAGCAATTGGCGGAACTGGTCATCAGGCCCGATGATCTGCCCGAAATCCGCCGCCCGCTGGTGGCCGCCGAAGACGTTGCGGTCGGCGGTTTCGTGGTCCGGATGATGACCGTCGCCGGTATCGTTCTGAGCGACCTCATCAAACGTCCGTTGGAGGCGATGTGACGGGCCAAGGGCTGTTTCTGACCTTCGAGGGGATCGACGGCTCGGGCAAATCCACTCAGGCGCGGCGGCTGGCCGAGTTCCTGCGCGCGCAAGGGCGCGAGGTCGTCCTGACGCGCGAGCCCGGCGGTTCGCCCGGGGCCGAAGAGATCCGCCGGCTGGTTCTTGAAGGCGACCCTGACCGCTGGTCGGCCGAGACGGAAATCCTGCTGTTCACCGCCGCCCGCCGCGACCATCTTGAACGGACGATCGAGCCCGCGCTCGATGCGGGCAAAGTCGTGATCTGCGACCGGTTCGCCGACAGCACCCGCATGTATCAGGGCCTTTCACGCGGTGATCTGCGCGGCCTGGTCGATCGGTTGCACGCGCTGATGATCAAGCGGGAACCCGACCTGACCCTGCTCATCGACATGGACCCTGACACCGGATTGTCGCGTGCCAAGGGCCGTCAGGGCTCTGAAGAGCGTTTCGAGGATTTCGGCCCGGACCTGCAACGCCGGATGCGAGCGGGTTTCCTGGCGCTCGCCAACGAATTTTCCGACCGTTTCCGGGTCATCGACGGCGGACGCGACATGGACAGCGTGGCCGCAGATGTGACAGATATCGTGATGCAGGCATTGCGATAGACACGGATGAGCGACGAAACTCCCACCCCGGATCAAGCCCCCGGCGCCCCGCACCCGCGCGAGACACCGCGCCTCTTCGGTCAGGACGCGGCCGAACAGGCATTTCTGGCGGCATTTTCTTCAGATCGCCTGCACCACGGCTGGCTGCTGACCGGGCCGCGCGGCGTCGGCAAGGCGACGCTGGCCTGGCGGATCGCCAAATTCCTGCTGGCCGCCCCGCCCGCCGACGAGGGCGGGCTGTTCGGCGCCCCGCCGCCTCCGGCCTCGCTGGACATTGACCCCGAAAATCCGGTCTCGCGCCGAATTCAAGCCGGGGCCGAACCCGGGCTGGCGGCGATCACGCGCTCGCTGAACGATCAGGGCAAGCTGCGCGGCGAGATCGTCGTGGACGACATCCGCAAGCTGGGCCGCTTCTTCGGCCTTTCCGCCGCGGATGGAGGCCGGCGGGTCGTGATCGTGGACAGCGCGGACGAAATGAATGTCAGCGCCGCGAACGCCCTTCTCAAGATGCTAGAAGAGCCGCCGGCGCGCACGACGCTCCTTCTGGTCTCCCACCAGCCGTCGCGCCTTTTGCCGACGATCCGGTCGCGCTGCCGGACGCTGCGCCTGTCGCCGCTGGAAGCGCAGGACATGCAGTCCGCGCTGGAGCAGACCGGCGCCGGTATCCCGGCCAACCCAGACCACCTCGCAGCCCTTGCAGCCGGCTCCGTGGGCGACGCGATCCGGCTGACGAACCTGGGCGGGCTCGAAATCTACGCCGAATTGATCGGCATCCTTGGCACCCTGCCCCGCCTCGACCGGCAGCGCGCCCTGAAGCTTGCCGAAGCGGCAGCGCAACGCGGCGCGGCCGAGCGGTTCGAGCTGCTACTGACCCTGATCGACATCACCCTGTCGCGACTCGCCCTGACCGGCGCGACAGGCCAGCCGCCCCAACCCGAAGCTGCCCCGGACGAGGCCGCCATCCTGTCCCGCCTGTCCGCCACTCCGCACCAGGGACGCCTTTGGGCCGAGGCCGCGGCGATCATCACCGCCCGCGCCCGCCACGGGCAGGCCGTGAACCTTGACCCTGCCGCCCTCGTCCTAGATACGGTGTTCAAGATAAAGGAAACCGCCGGTCAGAGCAGATGAGCGACAGCACGATCCCCCCGGAAATCACCGACAGCCACTGCCACCTGGACTTCCCCGATTTCGCAGGGCAGCTGGACGACATCGTCGCCCGAGCGGCCGAGGCCGGCGTGACCCGGATGGTGACGATCTGCACGCGGCTGCGGAACGAGCCTTCGGTCCGGGCCATCGCCGAAGCGCATAGCCCGGTCTTCTACGCGGCGGGAACCCACCCGATGAGCGCCGGCGAGGAACCGATGGCGACCGTGGACCAGCTTGTCGCCTTGTCCCGGCACCCGAAATTCGTGGGAATTGGCGAAAGCGGGCTGGACTACTACTACACCGCCGACAGCGCCCAGGCGCAGAAGACCTCGCTGCGCATCCATATCGAGGCCGCCCAGCGCACCGGCCTGCCGCTGATCATCCATGCCCGCGCCGCCGACGACGACATGGCCCGCATCCTGGCCGAGGAATACCGCAACGCGCCCTACAACTGCGTCATGCACTGCTTTTCCTCCTCCGCGGAACTGGCGAAGGCCGCTCTGGATCTGGGCTTCTACCTGTCGATGTCGGGCATCGCGGCCTTTCCCAAAAGCCAGGACCTGCGCGACATCTTCGCCGCCGCCCCGGTCGATCGGGTGCTGGTGGAAACCGACGCGCCCTATCTCGCGCCGCCACCGCATCGCGGCAAACGGAACGAGCCGGCATTCACCGCCCATACCGCCCGCACCGGCGCCGAGATCTTCAGCATGGACTATGCCGCCTTCGCGGCGCAGACGCAGGCCAATTTCAACCGGCTGTTCGCCAAGGCCGCCGCATACAAGGCCGCCGCATGACGGGCGAGTTGCGGTTCACGATCCTTGGTTGCGGCTCGTCAGGCGGCGTTCCGCGGCTCGGCGGTCACTGGGGCGATTGCGACCCGGACAACCCGAAAAACCTCCGGCGCCGCTGTTCCATGCTGGTCGAACGCGAAGGCCCCGGCGGTACGACCACGGTTCTGATCGATACGCCGCCGGACATGCGCAGCCAACTGTTGGATACCGGAACCGGGCGTCTCGACAGCGTGGTCTACACGCATTCCCATGCCGACCACGTGCATGGCATCGACGACCTGCGCATGATCGTCTTCAACATGCGCGCCCGTATCCCGGTCTGGGCCGACGGCGACACCCAGAACGCCCTGCTGTCGCGGTTCGGCTATGCCTTTGTCCAGCCCGAAGGCTCACCCTACCCTCCCATCCTCGATCTCAGGACCATCGATGGCCCGTTCGAGATCGATGGCCCCGGTGGCCCGATCCCGTTCCGGCCGTTCCGCGTCGGCCACGGGTCGATCGACTCGCTGGGCTTCCGCATCCGCGACCTCGCCTATCTGCCCGACGTGTCGGACATGCCCGAGAATGCCTGGACCGAGTTGGAGAACCTGGACTGCTGGGTCATCGACGCCCTTCGCCGCACCCCGCACCCCACCCACGCGCACCTTGAAAAATCGCTGGAATGGATCGCCCAGGCGAAACCAAGGCGTGCGGTGCTGACCAACATGCATATCGACCTCGACTATGCGACGGTCGATGCGGAAACCCCGGATCACATCACGCCCGCCTATGACGGCATGGTGATCCGCTATCCGATCTAGGCAGTTCAGCCCTGTACACCCGGCCCAAGATATCCCCGCCAGCCGCACACCAGCCTGGCCAAAAGCACGCAAGGCCATGTTCCAAAGCCTGATCGACGTCATTCTCCCGGTCTTTCTCGTCATCGGAGCGGGTTATGCCGCGACCCGCGCGGGGTATTTCCGAGAGGCCCATATCGACGGGCTGATGCGCTTTACCCAAAGTTTCGCGATCCCCTGCCTTCTGTTCCGCGCCATCGCCAATCTCGACCTCGAAGCCAGCTTCGACCCCAGGCTGCTCGCAAGCTTTTACACCGGAGCCGCTCTGTGCTTCATCGCGGGCATGGCCGGCGCCCGGCTGATCTTCAACCGCGACTGGGAGGATTGCGTCGCCATCGGCTTCTGCTGTCTGTTTTCCAACTCGGTCCTGCTGGGCCTGCCCATCACCGAACGCGCCTACGGGGCAGACAATCTGATCGGCAACTACGCCATCATCGCCTTCCATTCCCCCTTCTGCTACGGGGTCGGCATCACGGTGATGGAGGTCATCCGGAACCGCGGCGGCGGCGGCCGGCGCATGGTCAGATCGGTGCTGACCGCAATGTTCAAGAACGCGTTGATCGTCGGCATCGGGCTGGGGTTCATCGTCAACCTCTCCGGTCTCGCCTTGCCGGTCGTCGTCGATGACGCGCTGGCCCTGATCACCCGGGCCGCCTTGCCCGGTGCGCTTTTTGCTCTGGGCGGCGTGCTGGTCCAGTACCGGCCCGAAGGCGATCTGCGCACGATCGCCTTTGTCTGCGCTGTCTCGCTGTTGCTGCACCCGGCACTGGTCTGGATCTTCGGAAAGACACTCGCCCTGCCGCAGGACCTGTTCCGTTCGGCCGTGATGAATTCGGCCATGGCGCCCGGCTTCAACGCCTATATCTTTGCCAACATCTACGGACGGGCAAAGCGCGTCGCCGCCTCGTCCGTTCTGATCGCGACTGGCGCGTCCATTCTGACCGTCTGGCTTTGGCTGACGCTTCTGGAGTAGTTCCAAGCCTGCTTGACGCGCCATGGCCGATCAAGTGCTTGCCGCCCCGACGAAAAACGCCGGATTTCGCGGCTCAACCGATTGACTTTCGAGGCCGCAGGAACATCTTGCTGCCGGATCAACTCAGGAGCATGGAATGCCGCACGCGGTCATCGTCGCCCACGGACAGCCCTCTGACCCAAAGCCCGCCGAAGCCGCCCTGCGCGACTTCGCCGGACGTGTCGGCGCGGCCTCGCCTGGCGTCACCGTGCATTCGGCAACCCTGTCCGCCCCGAAACGGCTGGAGACCGTCCTGGACGGCTTGCCCGCGGACACCGTGATCTATCCGCTTTTCATGGCGAAAGGCTGGTTCGTGACCGACGTTCTGCCGAAGCGTCTTGGAAGCCGTTCGGCCGAGATTCTTGATCCGCTGGGCGTCGATCCGGCGCTGCCTGCCCTGGTGGCGGATGCCTTGCTTTCCGAGATGCAGCGTTTGGGCTGGGTTCCGCAGCAGACCGATCTGGTCTTGGCGGCCCATGGTTCGGGGCGCAGCCGCAACCCGGCCGAGGTCGCCCGTGACTTTGCCGGTGCGCTCGCCGAGCGGCTTTCCTTCGCCAGCATTCGTCTTGGTTTTGTCGAGCAGGAGCCTTCGATCACCGATGCCGCCCGTGGCGCCGGAGTTCAGGCGCTGTGCCTGCCGTTCTTTGCCTGTCAGGGCGGTCACGCACTGGAGGATGTTCCAATGGCATTGAGCGATGCGCGATATACGGGCCGCGTGCTTCCGGTGCTTGGCGACTTGCCCCCGGTTCCGCCCCATATCGGCAGTCGGCTGACCCGGCATTTTGCGGCGCGGGCTTAGACCCCATCCTTCAAGAACCCTCGCGCGAGCATACAGTCAGGGACCGCCCGTGCCGAACGGTCCCCGATTTCCGTTTGCCGGACTGAACCGCGTCAGTTCCCCGTCGTGGTCTGGAACACCGGCAATGTCGTCGTGGCCGATGCGCCGGCGGGCGACATCGCCGCGTTCAGAACCGCGAGTCGCTCGGGCGTCTGCCCCAGTACGGTGTTGCCGCTCTGCGCCGCATCAAGCGCCAGACGCATCCACTCGCCGGGTTGCGGTCCGGTTGCCTTGGCCACGCCGATGCCTTCACGCAGTTGGTGGCCGACAACTTCGCCATAGCCCTGCTGACCGGCAGCGGACAGAAGAACGGCCGAGGCCAGCGCCATTTCCCCGTTGTCCGTCCGATAGCCGACGCCCAGGCAGAGCTGACCACCCGAGACGAGTTGATCCATCGAATGGCCCGACTGATGCAGGAAGGTCGAAGTCGCCGCGATCACGTCATTCGCGGACTTGGATTCGATACCGCTCAGGTAAGGCGCAAGGGCTGCGGTCAACTGCTCACACTGCTGTTCGATCTGCGGCGCGGTCATGTTCGGCACCGCTTCCTCCAAACGGTCGGATTCCGCGATGGCTTGAACCCGCGCCTGGCAGAACTGCTCGTTCAGCGCCAGATTCGGATTCGTCATCGACGACGCCTGGATCGGACCACCATTCGATGCGGTCAGGACACTGGTGTCATTGCACAGATCGTTCGCGGACTTTCCGGTCGGCGCAAAGGCGAAAGACGGCAACTGGCCGCCGGTATCGGCGCGCGCAGTCGTGCCTTGCACACCCATTTGCGGCAACGTCGCAGTTTGGCCCTGTTGCGGCAATACGGCCAACTGGCCCTGCGGTTGCGTTGTCGCCCCCTGCGGCGTCGCGATGCCCAGCTGCTCGTTGCGATAGGTGCGCAGCAGCCCGGCTTGGCCCTGGCTGGCCAGGATCTGGTTGTATGGCGGCACGTGCGCACTCGCCAGCGCGCGCTGATAGGATGTCAGCAGGAAGCTCCGCTCGTGGTCGTCAAGATAACCGTCCGCGGGATACCCCATATCGGCCTGATACCGGGTAATGCCTGCCCGGCTGTTGCGCCCCAGCGCGCCGTCCACGGCCCCAACATTGTAGCCGAAATAGTTCAGCGCGGTCTGAACCTCGCGGTTCTGCTGGCGCTGTGCGGACGATATGCCCGAGGAATAGCTCTTCGACGTCGTCGTCGAACGACGGGTGGTTTGTTGTTTGCGCTGCTTGTTCTTCTGAATCTCGCTGCCAACAATCCCGCCCAGAAGAGCGCCCCCGATGAAGGCGGCGGCTTCGTCTGCAGCCGCTTTTTCGGCAGGGACGAGAGACAGGCTGGCGACAATGAATGTGGTGCTTAGATATTTTGCAATCATTTGGACTACCTCGCTGCTTCTGAGACCCGGCGCAGACCAGGGCCAGAAATGCTTAATGTACTGAATATAGCACAAACAAATCTCTTGGCTCCCCCGATTGGGCCAATGACGCGGGAATCGGCGGCCAGGGCACGAAAACCTCAACCGAATCGGCCGATTTCCGCAACGCAGCCGTCACCTTCGTCGCATCTGGAAAAGAACCGGTGTTCGCCACGGCCCGCGCGTTTCGCCGCATAAAGGGCGAGGTCCGCGGCGTTGAGGATTTCGGCAGCCGCCGGTCTGGGAAACTGCGATGTCAGGGCGGTCCCGATGCTTGCCGAAATGCGGCACGTCTGCCCGCCGTACGGGACCGGCTCCTGCAGCCGCTCGATCAGGCGGCGGGCGAGCTTGTTTAGTTGAATTTTGTCCTCCAGACCCCTGAAAATCAGCACGAATTCATCCCCTCCGATGCGTGCGACAAAGTCGGTGCCGCGCGTTTCTTCGCCCATGATGCGCGCGGCCTGCTGCAATACGTGATCACCGGCCGCGTGACCGAACCGGTCGTTGACCGATTTGAAGAAATCGAGGTCCAGGTGCATCAGGGCGAACGGCATCTGCATGGAAATCAGTTGGCTCAGGACCTGATCCATGGCCCGCCGGTTCTTCAGTCCGGTCAGCATGTCGGTGAACGCCTGCTCTTCTGCGGCAATCCTCGCACCCTGCAAACGCAAGTTGAGCGAACGTGACGCTTCCATCGCGGCGGATTTCGCCTCGACCAGGTAGAGAAGCTCGATTGCAAGGTCCGTGGCCGAGAAATCCGCGCTTGTCAGCGCATAGTCGCGCACTGCGTCTAGGATCGAAATGCCGAAAGACAGGTTGACGACGGCGCCCCGCCCCTGCGGCAACCGCGCGATCGCGCCCTTGAGACTCGTTTGCGGTTCGTCCCGGAACCTCAGGCGGAGCTTGGCGTCCGTTGCGCCCATCAACGCCGGTATCGTCGTCACCGAACGCGGGCGCAGCAGTTCGAACAGGTCAAGAAAACCCTGTCCCGGCATGGCGTGCCGGGGGCGCAGCTTCTGCAGCGTCGGCCCTACGTTCAGAATCCGGCCGCCATCGTCCAGCAAGACGTACATGGGGCAGAATCGTTCCAGAATTCCGGTCAGATCTTCGGTCATCATCGGGCGCGCGCCCCAAGGTCGAAACGCCGCCCTCTGGAAAACGCGCTTTCGATCAGCGAAATGGCGATCAGTTCGTCGGTTTCCCTTCGGCCTTCATAAGACAGCACCACCAGGGCGCCATAGTCGTCGGCCATTGCCCGAAGCAGCCCCACCAGGACGCAGGCATATCCCGGCAGTCCCGGCTCGCAGAGCAGCAGGAAATCGGTCGGTGACTTCTCGCGCAGTTCCAGCCGCGGAAGATCAAGATCGGACACGGCAAGACGGGCGCGGTCGGCGAGGTCATCGAGCGAATGCAGAAACTCCACGTAGCTGACGCCGCCGAACCGCAACAGCCGGCGCAAGGCTTCGGTGTTGGGGTGAGATACCAGAAAGGTTCCCAAGTCTTCGAGTATCTCGTCGCGGCTCCGGCCCAGCTTGGCGCAAAGCGTGTCGAGAACCCGCAGCGAAACGTCCCGATCGTAGATCAGCATCGCTTCGAAGTCGGTGAAACCCAACCCGGCGGTTTGGGTCACGCTCAGCCAGCAGGACCGCCCGTAGGTGGCACAGACGAATGATTGAACCGCCCTGTTGATCAGACCGTGCATGGCGTTCCCCGACAAACTCCATGCCTAATCTCACTCGGCAATTCTTAACAAATGCCCAACGGGCGCGGTTGCCTACCAAATCTTGCGACCAGGAAAAAACGGCCGGCCCGATTGCCCGACTCCGGGTGTTTCGGAGGCGCCGGCCGCTGTCTGTCCCCGATCAGAAATCGGTCGGCGCGCCCCCTTCCGCCTTTCGGCGTTCAACGAACTCGGCAAGCTCTTCGCGGATGGCCTCGTCCATCGGCGGCGCTTCGAAACTGCCGATGATCTCCTTAAACATGTGATGCGCGCGCTCGGCGGTCCACAGCCCTCCGGCGGCTTCCCAGCCTTCAAAGTTCTTCCAGTCGCTCAGGAACGGCTGGTAGAACGCGGTGGTGTAACGGTCCTGCGTATGCTGTATGCCGAAGAAGTGGCCATCGTTCCCGACCGCCTTGATCGCGTCCAGCGCGATCTCGTCCGGGCCGGTGGCGCTGATTTCCGGCTGCATGTAACGCTGGATCTGCTGCAGAATCTCGCAGTCCATGATGAACTTCTCGGGGCTGGCGATCAGCCCGCCCTCAAGCCATCCCGCCGCGTGATAGACCATGTTGGTGCCCGACTGGACCGCAGCCCACAGCGAATTCGACGTCTCCCACATCGCCTGACCGTCCGGCACGTTGGCCGCGCAGACACCCGAGGACCGCAGCGGCAGGCCATAGTACCGGGCCATCTGTCCGGTCATCTGGGTCGAGCGCATGTATTCCGGCGTCCCGAAGGCCGGCGCACCGGACTTCATGTCCACGTTCGACGTGAAGGTGCCGATCACGCAGGGAATGCCCGGCCGGACGTACTGGAACAGCGCGATGGCGCAAAGCGCCTCGGCCAGCGACTGCGCGACTGCGCCGGCCATGGTCACCGGCGCCATCGCGCCGGCCAGCGTGAACGGCGTCACCACGATCGCCTGGCCGCGCCGGGCCAGCCGCAAGCAGCCGTCGATCATCGGATGATCGTGCTTCAGCGGCGAGGTAGAGTTGATGTTGGTGTACATGCGCGGGGTTGCATCGAATTCCTCGTGGCTCAGGCCGCCCGCTATGCGGACCATCTCCATCACGTCCTCGACCCGCTCCTTCCCCAGCGAATAGGCGTGCATCGCCTTGTCGCTGAGCGTCAGCTTGTCATAAAGCACGTCCAGATGCCGGACGCTGGCGTGAAGGTCGACCGGTTCCACCGGATACCCGCCGGCAAAGTGGATGCAGTTGAAATACTGCGTCAGTTTCAGCAGGTTGCGGCACATCTCGCGGTTGCCGGGAACTTTTCTGCCGATCTCCAGATCCCAGTAGTTCGGCGGAGAAGACACGTTGCCGAACAGCATGGTCTTGCCGCCGATCTCGATCGTGTGGTCCGGGTTTCGCGGCGTGATGGTGAAACTGCTGGGGGCCTTGCCCACCATCTCCATCACGAAGTCGCGGCCAAACCGCACGTTGTCGCCCTCGACGATGCATCCGGCCTCGCGCAGAATGCCCAGCGCCTCTTCGTTGTAGAATGCGATACCGATTTCTTCGAGGATGCGCATGGCGCCTTCGTGAATCGCCTCGACCCCCTCCTGATCCATCGGCTCGACCGGGCGGTCGATATTGACGGGAGGGTTCCAGGGCATCTGCTCGATTACGGCAGCACCTCTGCGGGCGGCTGCGCCGGCGCGTCCGCCTCCGCGGCGTTTACGGGTCGCACTGTCGGCCATGAGAGTCCTCTTTCGCTTGCTTCGCAACAAGCAAGGCCCAATGCATGTTCAAATGGCCGTTCTGTCTGCGACAGCAGGTGTCGCTTTCTGTCAGAGAACCGCCGAATTTCGTGAAAATCGGCGTCAGGCCGCCAACCAGTCCGGGATATGCCCGATATTGGGCAAAACGACATCAGCCAGGGGCGACAGGTCCTCGGCGCCCGCCAAACCCGTGAGAACGCCGATCGTCGTCATGCCGGCGGCGCGACCTGCTTCAAGGTCATGCGTGCTGTCGCCGACCATCGCTATGCGCGCCGGATCGATGCCGACATGGGCGGCGAAAGCCAGCAGTTGCCCGGGGCCGGGCTTGGCGCCGTGGCCGCTGTCAAATCCCGCGACAAAATCGAAAAGTTCCCGGATTCCCACAGCTTCCAGATGCGCATGCGCCGGAGAATGGCCGTCATTGGTCGCAACGCCCAGCTTGTAGCCCTTGTCGCGCAGTCCGCCGAAAAAGGGAACCAGCGGCACCGCCTCAACCTGCGGGGCGCAGGCCGATTCGTCGTTGATCATCGACACCATGTCCGCATGGGCCATGCCGGGAAACTCGTGCAGCAGAGCATCTGCGATCTCGCCCGGCGTACCGGCGATCACGACGCTGCCAGCTTCATAGCGGCCGCTGACCATGTCGAATCCGATCAATCTTCCCAGGTATTCGGCACGATCCGCATCCTGATTCGCAATCCGGGCCAGAAACGACCGGCCAAAGGCGCCCCACGTGGCCGCGAAATCGAAAAGCGTGCCGTCCTTGTCAAACAGAAGGGCTTCGATGGGCATCGGTGTTCTCCGGCGCGTTCACTCAGGTCCAGTGCACCTCTCCCCCGCCGGGCAGCATCGCCCGCGCCTGCAGGGGAAGTTCATAAGGTACCGCATTGGCATCACAAAACGCCACCACCCAGGCGTCGTCAAGCATCAGAAAGTCCAGAACCGAAGACAGGAACTCGGTCTCGGCGGCCCGTGCGCGCAAATCCGCCCCCGACGCGCCGGTCGATCCCAGAAACAGCGGCAGCAGCTCTTCGTTCGCCACCAGCCAGGACAGGGCCTTGAGCGCCAGTGTTTCGGCGGCATCCGGGGAAATGGGCATGGAATCTCCTGAACGGGGATCTCGGAAAGAGATTGTTAACCAGTCTCATAAACACTTGAGGAACGCTTGGGAACTACGCGAAAGGCCAGTCAGGTGCAGGGAACGATAGTTGTTCTCGACGGAGTTTCGACGAACCGCATCATGCTGAAGGTCCAATTGACCGCGGCCTGGTACAACGTCGTGCAAGCCGACCGGCTCGAAGGGTTCGAGGCTTTAATGCGGCGCACCCGCCCCGATCTGGTTCTGACCGCGATGGCCCTGCCCGACGGCACGGCCATGGATGTGAAAAGGCTGCTGCAAACCGACCGTTCCCAAGCCGACGTGCCGGTCCTTGCCATCGCGCCGCGCAACGACAAGGCGGCGCGCCTGCGCGCGCTTGCCGCCGGGTTGGACGACGTGCTGGTCCAACCCTACAACGACAACCTGCTGCTGGCGCGCATCCGCAGCCTTTTGCGCACAAGCCCGGGCGCCGAGGAATTGCGCCTCCGGAACGGCTCGCAGCCGCTCGGCTTCGCCGAAGCTCCGGCGATTGTGAATCCGCTCGCTCCGCCGGCCCTCGTTGCGCTTTTTGCACTGCGGCCCGATACCGGGATCGCGTGGCGCGACGCCCTGCAGCCTTTGACACGGCACAGGGTGGCAAGCCACGGGTTCGACCAGGCTCGGGCGGCGCTGGCCGGCCCCCTGCCCGATGCGTTCGTCGTTGAACTGGGGCGCGACGGCGCGGAATTGAACCTGCTGGCCGATCTGCACGCACGAAGCGCCGCCCGGCATACCGTGCTGATCGCGGTTCTGGGCTTGAACGACGCCGATCTTGCCGCCGCCGCGCTTGACCGCGGCGCGGATGCCGCCTTGCTGGACGGGTTCTGCGCTGAGGAACTGGCGCTGCGGCTGGACAACCGGATCGCTCGCAAAACCCGCAGCGACTATCTCCGCGCACCGGTACGCAAAAGCCTATTGGACGCAACCAGGACAGGATGACCCGGAACACTGCCAGCGATGGTTCAGTCCCGATCGCGCTTGTAGCCCTTGTACCGTTTGCCGCGCTCAACGGCCTCCTCGACGCGCTCGGCATAGGCGGCCCTCTGCGCATCGCTCATGGCGCTGACACGTTCCAGCCACGCGCGGTTCAGCGCCATGTGCGTCTCGGCCCGATGCGCGGCCTGCGCACCGATCAATACCTGCACCGCGTCAGGGTCAAACGGAACGGCTCGCAGTGCATCGGCCAAAGCCTCAAAATCTTCCCGGCGCTCGTGGGAACTCGCCTCGTGGTCGCGGCGCAACTGACCCCGCAACGCCTTGCGGTCCTCTTCCGGAAGGGCGCGGTACAGGACCGGACCGAAACTCGGCGCATGACGCATGCCCTCGCCCCCCCGGAACCGCATCGCCGTGCCCAGCACCACACCGACCACCAGCAGGTTCAGTGCCAGGGACAGCCCAAGCAAAATGGGCAGCCATCTGCGCGTCTTGGGCTTTTCTTCGCTCATCACCCTTCCTCCACATAAAGTTCCGACAAGGTCAGGTCCGAGAACAGGTCGGTTGCATCCGGCTGAATCAACAGCTCCGCCGGGTCAGGCAGAAAGCCCGGCGGCGCCAGCCCGATCCAGATCCCTGCCGCACAGGCCGTCGCCAGACCGCCCATGCCGCGCCAGCCTCCCAGATAGTCGAAGACCTGCCGCCAGGACGGCCGTTGCCGCTCCTGCACCGGGTGAACCCGTTCCGACAGGACCGTCCCGGCGTCGGCCAGCATCCGGGCCGCCAGATCGTCCGGCAGGCGCTCACCTTGCCGCCGCGCCGCCGCAAACAATTGTTCCAGATGAGTGTCCTTGTCAGTCATCTTCGTACCCCAGTTCCTCGCGCCGCCCGGCCAGTGCCTTGGCCAGCGCCCGTTTCCCGCGGGCGGTCAGACTTTCGACCGCCTCCACGCTGATATCCATGATCCCGGCAATCTCGGGATTGGTCAGTTCCTCGATATGGCGCAGCACCACCGCCTGCCGCTGACGTTCCGGCAACTGCATCAATGCAGCCTGAAGCGCATCGGCCCGCGCCGCCTCCTGTATCCGCTCCGGAACCGTCTTGGCCCCGTCCTGTGGCTCGGGCACCGCGTCCAGCGCCTCATGCGGTTTCCTGCGCTTTAGGTCCATGCACAGGTTCAGCGTGACCCGGTACAGCCAGGTCGATACCTTGGCCTGCCCTGGCCGCCAGTCCGGCGCCATCCGCCACAGGCGCATCATCGCCTCCTGCGCCACATCCTCGGCTTCCGCCCGGTTGCCAAGAACGCGCATCGCCACGGAATAACAGCGCGGCCCCAACCGCCCGGTCAGATCCCGCGCCGCGCCGTGGTCGCCGTTGGCAAACAGCACCAGCAGCGCGTCGTCGCTCGGCGCACCCGCGGCGGCATCGCCGCCGCGAGCGCCTTCCGATATGGAGGTCAGATCCTCCATGCCGTGTCAGTTGTCTTCGGTCTGACCATGACCACGTTTCTTGTGGCGCTTCTGCATCCGTTCCTGAGCATCCGCAAATTCCTCGGCCGAGATTGCGCCGTTGCCATCCGCATCCATGCGGTCAAAGAACTTGCCCGCCCGGCGCGGGCTTGGCAATTCGTCGTCGGCCAGAAACCCGTCCTTGTCGGCGTCGTGGCGCTCGAACATGGCCGAAACCATTTGGTTCGCCCGTTCCTGCGCGGCGGCCTGCATCTCGTCGACGCTCAGCTTGCCGTCGCCGTCGGTGTCCGCCTTGTCGAACCTGGCCATCCGGTGCGCCTCCATTTCCGCCTTGCTCACCTCTCCGTCGCCGTCCGCATCCAGCTCCTGAAAGGTCACATCCTGCCCTCCGCGGGGGCCCATCGCCAAAGCCGACGTCGCGGTCACCCACGCGGCCGCCAGAACGAGAGCCGGGATAAGGCTTGCATGTTTCATATCGGATTTCCCTTGTTGCGCGGCAACCCCGTGTCGCCGATCCTGTATCTCAAACGCAGCGGCACCGGGTTTCCGTCGTTCGGCCCGCATAATTCCGGCCAAGCGTCGAAATCGTTGAATCCGACTCCAAAACCCCTATTTTTGCGGCATCCCGACGCACGGACATTAATTCGCCTTCCGAAATGGTCCAATCAGGCTCAGGTATGACGGGCGCAACAGGATGAGTGGAACCATGACCGACCAGACCATCGACACGAACACCCCGGACGAACGCGCCACCTGGCCCGCCATCTCGAAAGGATTTCGCTGCAAATGCCCGAATTGCGGCGAGGGCAAGCTGCTGCACAGCTATCTCAAGGTCAATGACGCCTGCGCCAGCTGCGGTCAGGAACTGTTTCATCATCGGGCGGATGACGGCCCGGCCTACTTGACCATTCTGATCGTCGGGCACCTGATGGCCCCGGCGCTGCACGTCTCCTACGTGCAATGGCGTCCCGAACCGTTGACGCTGTTCACGATCTTTGCCCTTGGCTGTCTGGCCCTGTCCCTTTACCTTCTGCCCAGATTGAAAGGGGTCGTCGTCGCCTATCAATGGGCGCGCCGGATGCATGGGTTCGGCAAGGAGAACTGACCCCGTCCGCGAGGCAGAAGCATGAGCACAGACAAATCCGCAATCCGCGACGCCGCCACCGTGATCGTTCTGCGCGACCGGATGGGCGATCCGTCGGTCCTTATGGGGCAGCGCGGCGCGCAGGCCGCCTTCATGCCGAACAAGTTCGTGTTTCCGGGCGGCGCGCTGGATCTTGAGGATGCGGATGTACCGCTGGCGGCCCCTTTGCCGCAGGTCTGTTTCGACCGGCTGGGCGAAAGGGCGACCCAAGGTCTGCAAAACGCGCTTGCGGTGGCGGCAGTGCGAGAGCTTTGGGAAGAAACCGGCCTGATCCTTGGCAAGCCCGGCACCTGGTCGGGCGACATCCCGGCGGATTGGCAGAGCTTCGCCGCAACCGGTCATGTCCCCGCCGCGAACGCCCTGCAGTTCGTGTTCCGCGCCCTCACGCCGCCGGGCCGCCCCCGCCGCTTCGACGCGCGGTTCTTCCTGGTGGATGCCGACGAGATCCAGGGCGATCTCGACGATTTCACCCATGCCTCGGACGAGCTGTCGCATCTGCAATGGATCAAGCTGCGCGACGCCCGCGAATTCGACCTGCCTTTCATCACCGAGGTCGTTCTGGCCGAAGTCGCCGGCCGCGTCGTGGACCGGGAGCCGCCGGTCTCGGTGCCCTATTTCCACAACAACGACGAGGCAAGCCTGTTCCTGCGTCTTCGCGGCTACCAGATGCCCCAGACGGACTGAGCCGGGCGCGCCTCAGCGCATCCGGCTGACGACGACGGTGACTTCGGGCTTCTTGCCGATCTCGTTTTGGGCGGTCTGCCGCACGATCCGGCGCAGCGCCTCTTCGACGCGATCGTCGTCGCGCAGCGTCTTGGCCTCGGCGCGCATCAGGAACTGGTTCAGATCCTCTTCCAGCACCTCGACCAGCGCCGCCCGCGAGCGGCCAATCTCGGGCAGGCCGATGGTGTCGCACCAGGGCTCGCCCAGCGGCTCGTCCTCTTCGTCCAGAATGACGGTCACGGTGACGTGGCCGTTCAGCGCCATGCGGATCCGGTCACGTACAATTCCGTCAAGGGCACCGATCTTGGTTGCACCATCCAGATAAGTCCGCCCGGTTTCGATGTACTCCGCAACTGACGGCCTGTTTCCCGACAGGTCCAGCATCATGCCGTTGACCGCCACGATCCCGGCGCGGCCACCGGCTTCGGCCAGTTTCGCGTGTTCCCGCAGATGGCGGTGCTCGCCATGCATGGGAATGATCATCTGCGGATCGATCAGCGTGTGAATCCGCTCTAGATCGGGGCGGTTGGCGTGCCCCGATACGTGATAAAGACCCGTGCTGTCATCGACCACGTCGACGCCTTTTTCGCTGAACTGGTTGATGACGCGGATGACCCCGCGTTCATTGCCCGGGATCGTCTTGGAGGAGAACAGGAACAGATCGCCCTCCTTGACCTCAAGCCCCCGGTACTTGCCGCGCGCCAGTTGCGCGCTGGCCGCGCGGCGCTCGCCCTGGCTGCCGGTCACGATCAGCATCAGGTTCTGACGCGGCAGATCGGCGGCCTCCTCGGCGCTGATGACCCGAGGGAAATCGCCCAGAATGCCGGTCTCGATGGCAGCCTCGATCATCCGCCGCATGGCGCGGCCAAGCAGGACGACCGACCGCCCCGCCCTTTCACCCGCTTCGGCAAGCGTCTTGACCCGCGCCACGTTCGACGCGAACGTGGTTGCGACGACCATGCCCGCCGCATTCTCGACAAGCTTGGTGATCTCGGGCGCCAATTCGGATTCCGACCGGCCCGGATGGGTGGAAAACACGTTGGTGCTGTCACAGACCAGCGCCTTGACGCCCGGCCTGGCCACTTCGGCCCACAGCTCGGGATCGAACGGCTCTCCCACCACCGGTTGCGGATCAAGCTTGAAGTCGCCCGAATGCACGATGCGCCCGGCCGGCGTGTCGATGACCAGCCCCGCGCTTTCGGGGATCGAGTGCGACACCGGCAGGAAACCGACCTTGAAAGGCCCGGCCGTGACCTGCTCGGGCCAGGCAGACACGGTTCTGACCGCTTCGGGGGAATGACCCTGATCCTCCATCTTGCCGCGCGCAATATTGGCGGTGAATGCGCGGGCATAGACGGGTGCGCCGAGCGCGTCGTAGCAATGCGCAACCGCGCCTACATGATCCTCGTGCGCATGGGTGACGAAGATCGCCTCCAACCGGTCAGCGCGTTCTTTCAGCCAGGTTATGTCGGCAAAGATAAGGTCCACCCCGGGCGACGTGTCCATATCCGGAAAGGCCACACCGAGATCGACGAGGATCAACCGCTCCTTTCCGGGTTTTCCGTAACCGTATACATAGGCGTTCATGCCAATTTCGCCTGCCCCACCGAGAGGCAGGTAGATCAATCTGTCACTGCTCATACCGAGCCATTTTCCTTGTTGTAGCGATGAATCACGGTCAGGCCGTGCATCGTCAGATCTTCTTCAAATGCGTCGAACAAGTCGGCGCTCTGCTGGAACAGCGGCGCCAACCCGCCGGTCGAGATCACCTGCATCGGCGCGCCATATTCGCCCTTGATCCGCGAGCAGATCTCGCGGACCAGACCGACGTATCCCCAGAAGACGCCCGACTGAATGCATTCGACGGTGTTGGTGCCGATCACCTTTTGCGGTTTCGAGATGTCCACATGCGGCAATGCCGCGGCGGCAAGGTGGAGCGCCTCGAGGCTGAGATTCACGCCCGGCGCGATGACGCCCCCGACATAGGCCCCGTCATGCGCCACCACATCAAAGGTCGTCGCGGTGCCGAAATCCACCACGATCAGGTCGCCGCCATGGCGGTCAAAGGCGCCGGCGGTGTTGACCAGCCGGTCCGGCCCGACCTGAGTTCCCTCGTCGACGCGAGGCTTGAACGGCAACAGCGTTTCCGGCTTTCCCACGACCAGCGGGCGGCAGCCGAAAAAGCGGTCGGCAAAGACCCGCAGATTGAACACGACCCTGGGCACGGTCGAGGAAATGATCACGTCGGTGATGTCCGCCTCGATTCCGTAGTGTTTAACCAGCGTCGAGTACCAGGTGAAATAGGCATCCGCCGTGCGCGCGTGATGGGTCGAGGTGCGCAGGGTGCAGAGGAACTTTTCCCCGTCCCAAATCGAGAACACGGTGTTGGTGTTACCGCAGTCGATGGCCAACAGCATTGGACGTCCCCTCAGAAATACACATCCGCCGCGGGAATGCCGACGCGGCCCTTGGCGGTGTTTAGGACAAGGTTGCCGTCCGCGTCCACCGTTTCAAAGGTGCCGACGGTCTCGGACGTTGCGGTTCGGGCGGTGATCACCTCGCCCAGCCGCGCAGCACGCCCGAGCCATGCAGTGCGGATCGGTTCAAACCCGTAGGTGACGAACTGGGTCTCGTAATGCGCATAAGCGGCGGCGAGTTCGGTCAGGAAATCCTCGGCCTCGACCTGCGCGCCCGTCTCGGACAGCAACGACACGGGCCGAACCGCGTTGGGCTCGACCACCGCCGGGCGCGGCGCCTCGACCAGATTCACGCCGATGCCGATCGCCAGATGCGAAATCCCCCGCCCTTGGCCGGTGCTTTCCAGCAAAATGCCCGCCAGTTTACCGCCGTTCAGCAGAACGTCATTGGGCCATTTCAGCGAAAGCCCGTCCGCGCGCCCCGTCACCGCGACGCAAGCGTCGAACAGGGCAAGCGCGGCCACGAAGCTTCGCAGCGCCGCCCGTTTCGGCGCCGCGTCAGGACGTAGCAGCAGGGTCGCGGCCAGGTTCCCCTTGGGGTTGGCCCAAGCGCGCCCGCGCCGTCCCCGTGCCGCGGTCTGATGGTGCGCCATGATCCAGACCGGGCCCCGGGCCTGCGGCGCTATGCGGGCGGCCTCGTTCAGGGTGCTGTCAACCTCCTGCAGGATGTGCAGCCCGTATCCTTGCGGCCAATCGCTCATCGCAAAAAGGCCCGGTCCTGAAACCGAGCCCCCTTTGTTTGTTTGGCGTGCAGATCAGTTGACAAGCGTCGCCGCAGCGGCTGCCGCCGCGCCTTCGATGCCGAACTGGTAGAACACACCGACCACCATCAACGCCGCCGATGCCATCAGCGCGCCCCATAGAACGGGCGAAGAGTGGGTGTCGATCGGATCCTCGTTCTCGGCCCCGAAATACATGTAGAAAACGATCCGCAGGTAGTAAAACGCGCCGATCACCGAAGCGATGGCCGAGGCGATGACCAACCCGGTCAGGCCGGCCTCGATACCCGCCTGCCAGACCCCGAATTTGGCGAAGAACCCCAGCATCGGAGGGACACCGGCTAGGCTGAACATCAGGATCATAACGGCCAGCGCCTTGCCTGGATCGCGGCGGGAGTACTGGCGCAGTGCGTCGATGTCAGTGACCGGTTTGCCGTCGCGTTCCATCATCAGGATGAAGGCGAAGGTGCCGACATTCATGGTCACGTAGATCGCCAGGTACATCAGCATCGCCTTGACGCCGAGTTCGGTCCCGGCGGCCAGACCGATCAGGCCGTAGCCCATATGCGCGATGGACGAATAGGCCATCAGCCGCTTGATGTCGCGCTGGCCGATCGCTGCAATCCCGCCCAGGAACATGGACAGGACCGATAGCAGCACGATCACTTGCTGCCAGTCCGCCACAGCCCCGCCAAAGGCGTCATGCAGCACACGGGCGAACAGGGCCATCGCGGCGACCTTGGGCGCCGTTGCGAAGAAGGCGGTGATGGGCGTGGGCGATCCTTCGTAGACATCCGGCGTCCACATGTGGAAGGGAACCGCCGAAACCTTGAACGCCAGCCCCGAGATCAGGAAGATCAGGCCGAACAGCAGCCCGATCGAGGCATCGCCATGCTGCGCGGTCTTGATGATGCCCGAGAACAGCGTGGTGCCGGTATAGCCATAGACCAGCGACGCGCCGTAGAGCAGCAGACCCGAACTGAGCGCGCCCAGGACGAAGTACTTAAGGCCGGCCTCGGTCGACTTCACGCTGTCCCGGCGCAGGGCGGCGACGACGTAAAGCGACAGGGATTGCAGTTCGAGCCCCATGTAAAGGGACATCAGGTCGCCGGCGCTGACCATCATCATCATGCCGACTGCAGCCAGCGCCACCAGCAGCGGATATTCAAAGCGCAAAAGTCCGCGACGCGCCATGTATTCCTGGCTCATCACCAGCACAGCCGCGGCCGCGAGCAGGATCGCCACCTTGGCGAAGCGGGCGAACCCGTCGTCGACGAACATGCCGTTGAAGGCGATGTGAGTGCCGTCACCGTTGGTGGCGATCCAGAAGGCCAGCACCGCCATCAGCCCGGCGGTGGTCCAGACCAGCAGCGGGCCAAGCGCGTCCTTTGTCGTATAGACCGCCCCGATCAGCGCCGCCATCGCATAGATCGCCAGAATGATTTCCGGCAGGATTACAGACAGATCAGCCTGGATCATCTCTCCAAAGCTCCCTTAATGCGAGGCGAACTGGGTCGCGGCCTCGGCCGCGGCCAGGGCCGTGTCATAGTTCGAAATCAGTGCGGCGGTGGAATTGCCGATCACGTCGGTCACCAGAGATGGGTAGACGCCAAGCAGGATGGTCATGACGACCAGCGGCGCAAAGACCAGACGTTCGCGTGCACTCATGTCGGTGATCGACTTGAGGCTTTCCTTGATCAGGTCACCGAACACGACCCGGCGATAGAGCCAGAGCGCATAGCCGGCCGAGAAGATTACGCCCGAAGCGGCAACGGCGGTCACCCAGGTATTGACCTGGAAGGCGCCCATCAGCGTCAGGAATTCACCGATGAAGCCCGACGTTCCCGGCAGGCCCACATTGGCCATGGTGAACAGCATGAAGACCAGCGCATAGGCGGGCATCCGGATCACGAGGCCGCCATAAGCCTCGATGTCGCGGGTGTGCATCCGGTCATAGATCACACCGACGATAAGGAAGAGCGCCGCCGAGATGAAGCCGTGGCTGAGCATCTGGAAGATGGCCCCGTCCACGCCCTGCTGGTTTGCGGCGAAGATGCCCATGGTCACGAACCCCATGTGGGCGACCGAGGAATAGGCGATCAGCTTCTTCATGTCCTCCTGCACCAGCGCCACCAGCGAGGTGTAGACGACCGCGATGGCCGACATCCACAGCACCACGTCGGTCATCACCGCCGAGCCGACCGGGAACATCGGCAGGCTGAAGCGCAGGAAACCGTAGCCGCCCATCTTCAGCAGGATCGCGGCCAGCACGACCGAACCGGCGGTGGGCGCCTGCACGTGCGCATCCGGAAGCCAGGTATGCACCGGCCACATCGGCATCTTCACCGCGAAGCTGGCGAAGAAGGCGAGGAACATCAGCGTCTGCATGCCGCCGACGATGTAGACGCCCAGCACGCTGAACCCTTCGGACGAGAACTGATGGCTCATCAGCGCCTCGATGTCGGTGGTGCCCGCATCGGCATACATCGCCACCATCGCCACCAGCATCAGCACCGAACCGAGGAAGGTGTAGAGGAAGAATTTGAAGCTGGCATAGATGCGGTCCTTGCCGCCCCAGACGCCGATGATCAGGAACATCGGTATGAGGCCCGCTTCGAAGAACAGGTAGAACAGCACCAGATCCAGCGCCATGAAGACGCCCAGCATCAGGGTCTCGAGCATCAGGAAGGCGATCATGTATTCCTTGACGCGGTCCGTGACCTGCCAACTGGCCAGGATGGTCAGCGGCATGATGAACGTGGTCAGCAGCACGAAGAGAACGCTGATGCCATCCACGCCCATCTTGTATTTCAGACCCATGAGCCATTTGCCCTCTTCCACCATCTGGAAGCCGGTGTTGGACGGGTCGAAATCCGTGTAGATGCCGATGGAGACCAGGAAGGTCACGGTGGTGGCGACCAGCGCCACCCATTTAGCGTTGCGCTGCGCGGCGGCGTCCTCACCCCGCAGGAACAGCGCCAGGATCAGCGCCGCCAGCGCGGGGATGAAGGTGACTATGGAAAGAATATTGTCCATCAGTGCGCGCCTCCGCCGATCGACATCCAGGTGACCAGGGCAGCGATGCCGAGGACCATCCAGAAGGCGTAAGTAAAGATGTACCCCGTCTGCGCCTTGCCTGCGAGGCGGGTGAAGAAGGGAACAACGCCCATGGCCACTCCGTTGAGGAAGCCGTCGATCGTATTGCCGTCGCCGCGCTTCCACAGGAACCGCCCCAGCGCGATCGTGGGCTTGACGAAGACCGCGTCATAGATCTCGTCGAAATACCACTTGTTCTTCAGGAACAGGTACAGCGGCCGCTGGTTCTCGGCCAGGCGGACCGGCAGCTTCGGGTTCACGATGTAGAAGAGATAGGCCAGCGCAAACCCGAGCACCATTGCGATGAAGGGTGATACCTTGACCCATTTCGGAGCCGCGTGGGCATCGTCCAGAACGTGGTTGTCCGGCGCGATATAGATCCCGCCCTCACCCGGCTTGCCCGCAAACACGTAGTGGTGTTCGCCTTCGGCCGCGGCATCGCTATGCCCCGCATCGGCGGTGGCCTCGCCATGGCCCTCGTCGGTGGCGGCATGCGTGGCCTCATCGCCGTGGCCGCCTTCGGCCTGGGCCGCCTCTTTGCCGTGACCGGTGGTGGATTCGGCGCCATGTGCTTCGGCCTCGCCGTGCTCGGCGGCCTCGGCCATCGGGATGCCGTAGAACTTGCCGACCTGATCCGCATGACCGAAGAACTGGCTGTACCAGATCATACCGGAAAAGACCGCCCCCAGCGACAGGGCGCCAAGCGGTACCAGCATGGTCATCGGGCTTTCATGCGCGTGTTCGTGGGTGTGCTTGTCGCCCCGCTCCTCGCCATAGAAGGTCAGGAAGATCAGCCGCCACGAATAGAAAGACGTGAAGGCGGCTGCGATCACCAACAGCCAGAACCCGTAGCCGGAACCGCCTGCATAGGCGCTTTCGATGATCGCGTCCTTGCTGAGGAACCCGGCGAAGCCGATGGTTGTCAGCGGAATGCCGACGCCGGTGATGGCCAGCGTGCCGATCATCATGGCCCAGAACGTATAGGGAATACGCTTGCGCAGTCCGCCGTAGTTCGTCATGTCCTGCTCGTGGTGCATCGCGTGGATGACCGAGCCCGCGCCAAGGAACAGCAGCGCCTTGAAGAAGGCGTGGGTAAGCAGGTGGAACATCGCCGCCGAATACATGCCCACGCCCGCAGCCACGAACATATAGCCCAGCTGCGAACAGGTCGAATAGGCGATCACGCGCTTGATGTCATTCTGCACCAGACCCACGGTCGCCGCGAAGAATGCTGTGCTGGCGCCCAGCACCGTCACGAAAGCGGCCGCGCCGGGAGCGAATTCATAGAGCGGCGACATGCGGCAGACCAGGAACACGCCCGCGGTCACCATGGTCGCGGCATGGATCAGTGCCGAAACGGGCGTCGGACCTTCCATCGCGTCCGGAAGCCAGGTGTGCAGGATAAGCTGTGCCGACTTGCCCATCGCGCCGATGAAAAGCAGCACACAGACCACCTCGACCGAGGTCCACTCGCCCCACAGGAAGGTCAGTTGGCTTTCGGCCAGCGACGGCGCCGCGGCGAACACGTCCGACAGGTTGATGCTGTCGGTCAGGAAGAACAGCGCGAAGATCCCCAGCGCAAATCCGAAGTCGCCGACCCGGTTTACGATGAACGCCTTGATCGCAGCGGCATTGGCCGTCGGTTTGCGGTAGTAGAACCCGATCAGCAGGTAGGATGCCACGCCGACGCCTTCCCAGCCAAAGAACATCTGCACCAGATTGTCCGAGGTCACGAGCATCAGCATCGCGAAGGTGAAGAAGCTGAGATACGCAAAGAAGCGCGGCTTGTAGCTTTCACCCTCGCGCCATTGCGGGTCGTGATCCATGTAGCCGAAGGAATACAGGTGCACGAGCGCCGAAACCGTGGTCACCACGATCAGCATGATTGCAGTCAGCCGGTCCAGACGGATGGCCCACGAGGTCGACAGCGAGCCGCTTTCGATCCAGCGCATCACCTCGATCTGCTGGGTCTGGCCGTCGAAGGTGAAGAACACCAGCCAGCTCAGGATACAGGCGAGGAACAGCAGGCCTGTGGCCGTCCACAACGCGGCCTTCTCTCCGATGAATTTCCAGCCGAACCCGCAGAGTATGGCGCCCACCAACGGGGCAAAAAGGATGGTTGTTTCCATGGTCCCTTACCCCTTCATCATGTTGACGTCTTCCACCGCGATCGTGCCGCGGTTGCGGAAGAAGCAGACCAGGATGGCCAGGCCGATGGCGGCCTCGGCGGCGGCGACCGTCAGCACGAAGAGCGTGAAGACCTGCCCGACCAGGTCGCCGAGAAAGCTCGAGAACGCAACAAGGTTGATGTTCACCGCCAGCAGCATCAGTTCGATGCTCATCAGCAGGATGATGACGTTCTTGCGGTTCAGGAAGAGACCGAAGATACCGATGACGAACAGCGTCGCCGCGACGGTTAGGTAATGTTCAAGTCCGATCATCGTCTCAAAGCCCCTGCCCCGGTTTCACGTCCTTCAGTTCCATCGCCTTGGCCGGATCGCGCATCATCTGGGCGATGATGTCCTGACGCTTGATGTCCCTGCGGTGGCGCATGGACAGCACGATGGCGCCGATCATCGCGACCAGCAGGATAAGGCCCGCCAGTTGGAACAGAAGGAAGTATTGATCATAAAGGATGAGGCCAAGCGCCTCGGTGTTGTGGCGGTCCACCGGAACCGGTTGCGCCAGCTGTTCGGCGGCGCCGTGCGCGCTTTCCCATGCGCCATAGGCCATGACGAACTGCATCAGGATCACCAGACCGATCAGCAAGGCCAGCGGCATGTAGCGCGCCATCTCGGCCTTCAGCTCGGCAAAATCCACATCCAGCATCATCACGACGAAGAGGAACAGCACCGCAACCGCACCGACATAGACGATCACCAGCAGCATCGCGACGAATTCCGCGCCCAGCAGAACGAACAGCCCCGCCGACGAGATGAAGGCGAGAATCAGCCACAGCACCGAATGCACAGGTTGCCTGCTGATCACGGTGAACAGCCCTCCGGTGATCGTACTTATGGCAAAGAGGTAGAAGGCAAATACGCTCATTGGTCGTCGTCCTCTTGTTCGCCCATGGCCTCCTGCGCCAGTTCCAGCGCGCGGGTCATGGCCGGAATGCCGGCAAACACCGACATCTGACCGATCGTCTCAACGATCTCTTGTTTCTTGGCGCCCGCCTCGATGGCGTGCCGCACGGTCTGGCGCACCGCGGTATCGGCCTGGGCGCCCTGCATTGTCAGCCCCGCCAGCGTCAGCAGCAGCCGGGTCTTGGCGTCCAGCCCGTCCTTGTTGACTGCGTTGCCGAACATCATCTCCATGACCTCTTTGGGCATGGTCGGCCACAACGCCTCGAACCCTTTGGGCGAAAAGCTTTCGAGACCCGGGTTGAACGCCTTGGCCATCTCTTGTGCCTGCTTGAGCATCTGCTCGAACGGATTTTTCGGCGCGTCGGTCATCGGTAGGGCGCGTCCATTTCCAGGTTGCGGGCGATTTCGGCCTCCCAGCGTTCGCCGTTCGAAAGGAGCTTTTCCTTGTCATAGAACAGTTCTTCGCGGGTTTCGGTGGCGAATTCGAAGTTCGGACCTTCGACGATGGCATCGACTGGGCAAGCCTCCTGGCAGAAGCCGCAATAGATGCACTTGGTCATGTCGATGTCGTAACGCGTGGTGCGGCGGCTGCCATCCGCGCGCGGTTCCGCGTCGATGGTGATGGCCTGCGCCGGGCAGATCGCCTCGCAAAGCTTGCAGGCGATGCAGCGCTCCTCGCCGTTGGGATAGCGACGCAGGGCGTGCTCACCGCGGAATCGGGGCGAAAGCGGGCCCTTTTCGTGCGGGTAGTTCACCGTTGCCTTGGGGGCGAAGAAGTACTTCATCCCAAGCTTGAAGCCGACCCAGAAGTCCTGGAGCAGGAAGTACTTGGCCGCGCGGGTGTAGTCGATGTTTGCCATTGTCAGCCTCCAACGCTCCAGCGGGTGAAGATGCCCCAGAACCATTCGAATTTCGCCGCGAAGGAAACGAAGACGACCCAGGCCAGCGAGAAGGGAAGGAACACTTTCCAGCCCAGCCGCATCAGCTGGTCATAGCGGTAGCGGGGGGTGATCGCCTTGACCATCGCGAAGAGGAAGAAGAAGAACGCCATCTTGCCGACCATCCACAGCACACCGTCCGGCAGACCCGGGATGGGCGATAGCCAGCCGCCGAAGAACAGCAAGGTCGTCAGGGCGCACATCAGGAAGATGGCGATGTACTCTCCGGCCATGAACAGCAGGAACGGCGTCGCCGAGTATTCCACCTGATAGCCCGCCACCAGTTCCGATTCTGCTTCGGGCAGGTCGAAGGGTGGGCGGTTGGTCTCGGCCAGGGCCGAGATGAAGAACAGGAAGACCATCGGGAAATGCGGCAGCCAGTACCATCCGAAGAAGCCCCAGCCGGTATCCTGCGCATGCACGATCTGGCCGAAGTTCATCGAGCCGGTCGAGATGATCACGCCGATGATGATCAGGCCGATCGAAACCTCGTACGAGATCATCTGCGCGGCTGAACGCAGCGATCCCAGAAACGGGTATTTCGAGTTCGACGCCCATCCGCCCATGATCACTCCGTATACCTCGAGCGAAGAGACCGCGAAGACATAAAGGATTGCTACGTTGATGTCTGACAGGACCCAACCATCGTTGAACGGGATCACCGCCCAGGCGATCATCGCCAGCACGAAAGACGTGAGCGGAGCGAGGATGAATACCGTGCGGTCGGCGCCGGCCGGAATGACGACTTCCTTGACCACGTATTTCAGCGCGTCGGCCACCGATTGCAGCAGGCCATAGACGCCCACCACGTTGGGGCCGCGGCGCATCTGGACCGCCGCCCAGATCTTGCGGTCGCCATAGACCAGAAACAGAAGCGAGATCATCACAAAGGCAACGACTGCAAGCACTTGCGCCAGGATGATCGCGGCGATGCCGACTGGGGTGTTAAAGAATTCAGCCATTGGTCCTCACACCGTGGGTATTCCGTTTTCCGCGCGCCTCGCGACCGGGCGAAAGACGACCGGCCCGCAATTCCTGCGGTTGGGATGGCGAGTTGGTGTAAACAGCATCCGCTGTCCATGCGCCACCCTTTTTGTACAAATTCACATGCAGGGCATACGCACCGCTCCGGCCCCCGTCGGCAAACGGTGCCAGTTCCGCGGGCGCAGCCGCGGCAAAAGGCGATATGATGGCCTGCAGGGTCATTCCGCCGCGATCTTTTCCGCACCGCGCGCCTTGGCCTGCGCCGAGAGTTCAGCCATCAGCTGAGAGGCCCGCGCGATTGGGTTGGTCAGGTAGAAATCCTTGACCGCATAGCGGAACGAGGCCTGCCCCAGCGCACCGGCGTCCAGCGCCTGTAATTCGTTCTCGACAACTTCGTCGATCCTGGCCAGATGCGGGACGGCCTCGACCAGCTTCTTCCGAAGCTGCGCCAACGAGTCATAGGGCAGCGCAGCGCCCAGTTCCGCCGACAGGGCGCGCAGAATTGCCCAGTTTTCCTTCGCCTCGCCGGGCGCGAAGCCTGCGCGCATCGCCAGTTGCGGACGGCCCTCGGTGTTCACGAACAGTCCGTTTTCCTCGGTATAGGCGGCGCCGGGCAGGATCACGTCGGCGCGGTGCGCCCCTCGATCACCGTGGCTGCCCTGGTAAATCACGAATGCGCCTTCGCCGATCTCGACCTCGTCGGCGCCAAGGTTGTAGATGACGTCGGCATCGCTAACCGCTTCCATCCCGCGCTCGTTCGTGGCGTCAACGTCCATGGCGCCCACACGCGACGCGGCGGTATGCAGGATGATCAGGCCGCTTTCGGTATTGGCGGCAATGGACTGCGCGGCGGCCAGCACGGCGGCCCCATCCGCCTCCTGCAAGGCCCCCTGCCCGACGATGACCAGCGACCGCTTGGCCCTGATCTCGTCCGAGCCGCCCATGTCCACGATCTTTTGCAAGGCGGCGCGGTCGTCGCCCGCGTGGTGATATTCGTAGGTCAGATCGACCGCCGGTCCGACAAGCGCCACCTCTGCCCCATGCGACCACGCCTTGCGAATGCGAGAGTTCAGCACCGGCGCCTCGTCGCGCGGGTTGGTGCCGATCAGAAGGATCCGCTCGGCCGTGTCGATATCCTCGATTGCGGCGGTCCCGGCATAGGCGCCCCGATTGCCCGCGGGCAGCTTGGCCCCGTCGGTGCGGCATTCCACGACGCCGCCAAGCCCCTCGATCATCTGCTTGAGCGCAAACGCGGCTTCGGCGGGCGCCAGATCACCGATGATCCCGGCTGGTTTGCCCGCACCCTTCAGCGCCTCGGCGGCCTTGGCCAGCGCCTCGCTCCAGCTGGCCGGGCGCAGCTTGCCGTTGTCGCGCACGTAGGGCTTGTCCAGGCGCTGACGGCGCAGTCCGTCCCAGACGAAACGGGTCTTGTCCGAGATCCATTCCTCGTTAACGCCGTCATGATTGCGCGGCAGGATGCGCATCACTTCGCGCCCCTTGGTATCGACACGGATGTTCGAGCCCAGGGCGTCCATCACGTCGACCGTCTCGGTCTTGGTCAACTCCCAGGGGCGGGCGGTGAAAGCATAGGGCTTGGAGGTCAGCGCCCCCACCGGGCACAGGTCGATGATGTTGCCCTGCAGGTTCGAAACCAGCGTCTCGTTCAGATAGGACGTGATCTCGGCGTCCTCGCCGCGCCCGGTCTGGCCCATCTGGTTGATCCCCGCCACTTCGGTCGTGAAGCGCACGCAGCGGGTGCACGAGATGCAGCGCGTCATGTGCGTTTCGACAAGCGGCCCGAGGTTCAGATCGTCCACCGCGCGTTTGGGCTCGCGATATCGGCTGAAATCCACGCCATAGGCCATCGCCTGATCCTGCAGGTCGCACTCGCCGCCCTGATCGCAGATCGGGCAGTCCAGAGGATGGTTGATCAGCAGGAATTCCATCACACCTTCGCGCGCCTTCTTGACCATGGGCGAATTCGTCTTGACCACCGGCGCCTGACCTTCCGGGCCGGGACGCAGATCACGCACCTGCATGGCGCAGGAGGCCGCCGGTTTCGGGGGCCCGCCAACGACTTCGACCAGGCACATGCGGCAGTTGCCCGCGATCGACAGGCGTTCGTGATAGCAGAAACGCGGCACCTCGACCCCGGCCTGTTCGCAGGCCTGGATCAGGGTCATGGCCCCGTCCACTTCGATCTCTTTGCCGTCGATGTTGATCTTGCGAAGGTCAGACATGGCTTTCAATTCGCCCTCAAATACACGCCGATCGCGCTGTTTCTTTCGATTTCCGCACGCCCCAGCGCGCAGAACGTTTCCGGTTTTTCATAAGTGACGCCACGCTGGGCCAGATACGCTTCGCCCTTGGCCCGCATCCGCGCCTTTTCGGCGTCGGAATCTACGTAGGACCGGATCTCGTCATCCGAGTAACCCAGCTTGTTCGCCTTGGATCGCAACGCCCACATAACACCGATCGCTTTCATCCTGCGCCCCGTGATTTCGTCGCACAGTTCGGAAATCTCTTTTGCGACCGCGATGTAGTAAAGCTCGTCGTCGATCTCCTTGACTTCGCGCAAGGGCGGCTTGGCCTGAACCATCGAGGGAACGAGCAGAAGCAGGGCCAACGAAACAGGCTTTGTGAAGAACGTTGTCACGCGTCTGCACCAGGAAAGGCCCAAGGCGGGCAATCCCGGCCTGCTTCTCAGCGGCGTCAAGGCCGAAGGGCAAGGATATGCGCGACGTCGGTTCATGGCCTCTGACAGGTTCCCGCGAATGTCAGCGTGTTATCGACGATGCGCAGTTGCCGCGGCTCGGTGTCGGGGCCCACCTTCCAGTCGATCCGGGATGTTCCATAGTTTTCAATACAGTACCGTGTACCCGCATGGCGCCCGGCCTCGCGCGCACCGTCAAGCGATGCCGAGACGTCGTCGACCCGCACCGTGAAATCGGCGAGGGTCTTCTTTTTGTCCACGACCTTTGCCTTGGTGCGGAAATAGTGTCCGTCGAAAAGGACCCGGAATTCCTTGCGTTCGCCACACCCCGCCACAAGCGCGGCGACGGCAAACACGCCCAACACGATCTTCGCCTTGGGCAGGACGATACCGCGGACGCTACCGCCCCGTTGGTTTCTATCAATCCCGATCAAAACGCAGCCACCAATGCCATGAGCGCCAGAACGACCATGCAGGCCCAGCCGGCGACGTAGAAAACCGAGCGGATGCCGCTGTGCGGTTTGCCGATACCCTGCAGATGAACCACCAGCATCACGATGCGGCTCACCAAGGCCAAAGTGGCCAGCAGGTTCACCCAGAACGGGCTTGCACCAAGCAGGATGGCCGCCACGGTGACGGCCACGAAAGAAGGCAATGTCTCGGTGCCGTTGAGATAGGCCCGGTTCAGGCGATAAGCCTTGTCCGCGTAGTCCTGTTCGGGCGCCGCGCCCGGCGCCAGCCCTTTGCCCTGCTTGGAAATCGCAGAAAACGGCGATAGGGCCAGAACGATCAGAGTAAAGATCACCAGAGAGGCGATCGCGTGAGAATATTCGGCAAAGGTCTCCATCGGGGTCACTCCGCTGCCATCGCACCCATTCGACCCGACTTCTGGGCCTTGATGCGGTCCTCGATCTCTTCGCGAAAGTTGCGGATCAGGCCTTGGATCGGCCATGCCGCCGCATCGCCGAGCGCGCAGATTGTGTGGCCTTCGACCTGCTTGGTCACGTCGAACAGCATATCGATCTCTTCCAACTCGGCCTCTCCGCGCACCAGGCGGTCCATCACCCGCATCATCCAGCCGGTGCCTTCCCGGCACGGCGTGCATTGGCCGCAACTTTCATGCTTGTAGAACTTGGACAGGCGCCAGATCGCCTTGATGATGTCGGTCGACTTGTCCATCACGATCACCGCCGCGGTGCCAAGGCCCGAGCCCAGTTCGTTCCGCAGATAGTCGAAGTCCATCAGCGCCTCGCGCATGTTCTCGCCGCGCACACAGGGCACCGAGGAACCGCCCGGGATCACCGCCAGCAAGTTGTCCCAACCTCCGCGAATGCCGCCGCAGTGCTTTTCGATCAGTTCCTCGAACGAGATCGACATCGCCTCTTCTACGACGCAAGGGTTGTTGACGTGGCCCGAGACGGCGAAAAGCTTGGTTCCAGCGTTGTTCGGGCGGCCAAAGCCTGCGAACCAGTCGGCGCCACGGCGCAGGATGGTCGGCACAACGGCGATTGATTCCACGTTGTTCACCGTGGTCGGGCAACCGTACAGACCCGCACCGGCCGGGAACGGCGGCTTCATGCGCGGCATGCCTTTCTTACCCTCGAGGCTTTCGATCAGCGCGGTTTCCTCGCCGCAGATATAGGCGCCTGCCCCGTGGTGCAGGAAGAGGTCGAAATCCCAGCCCGATCCGGCGGCGTTCTTGCCCAGAAAGCCCGCGTCATAGGCTTCGTCGATTGCCGCCTGCAGCGCCTCGCGCTCGCGGATGTATTCGCCGCGAATGTAGATGTAGCAGGTATGCGCACTCATTGCGTAAGACGCGATCAGGCAGCCTTCGATCAGCGTGTGCGGATCATGACGCATGATCTCGCGATCCTTGCAGGTTCCGGGCTCGGATTCGTCGGCGTTGACGACCAGATAGGCAGGGCGGCCATCGCTTTCCTTGGGCATGAAGGACCATTTCAGACCGGTCGGAAAGCCGGCGCCGCCGCGCCCGCGCAATCCGGAATCCTTCATCGTCTGGATGATCCAATCCCGCCCCTTGGCCATGAGGTCCGCCGTGCCGTCCCAATGACCCCGGGCTTGCGCGCCTTTCAAGGTGCGCTCGTGCATCCCGTAGATGTTGGTAAAGATCCGGTCCTGATCCTTCAGCATCGCTTGCCTACCTTTGGCTGTCCTGACGCATGCGCCAGAGTTGAAATATGTTGATCACCGCATAGATAAGCCCGGCCAGCGCGGCGAAATCGAAGAGCAGCGCGTATCGTCCCGGCAGGCTCAGTGCGGGCCCAACGAAAAGCGACAGGGCAAGCCAAGCCAGCATGGTCACGGCAATGACCACCCCGATATGACGGCCCTTGCGGGCCATGGCTTGTTCCTTGTCCGTGCTCATCGCTTCCGGTTCATCCCGTCGCCCCCGGTTCCGGGGACGCCCATCAGTCTCGTGTCTCGCGTCCAGCTGTGCCAAACGCGGTTCTCTCGGCCATGCAGGCCTATTCGATCTCTTCGCCCGCCGCCAGCTTGGCCGCCTGCTCGATCCAGCCGTCACGCTCGATCCGGCCCTTGAACGATAACCGCTCGTCGACCCAAGCCACATGCGCAGGGGTCCAGGCCGCGATCTGATCGAAGTGATAAATCCCAAGCCCGTTCAGCTTTTCTTCCAGCTTGGGACCGACGCCCTTGAGCTTCTTAAGATCGTCGGGCTTGCCACCGCGGGCAGCGGTCAGTTTTTCCGGTTCAGCCTCTTCCGTCACTTTTGCGGCCGCGCCTTCCGGCGACGACGGCTCGGCTGCGTCGGACTTCTTTACGGCGGTCTGCTTGACGGCGGGCTTTGGAGCTTCAGGCGCGGCCGGCGGTTTGCCGGATGCCGCCCGACTGGCCGCCTTGCCGTCCTTGTCCAGCCACGGGGTCAGCAGCGGAACTTCGGTTCCGTCGATCCGCTTGACCGTGTCGCCGAGATCGGTGGCAAGCTGCACGCTCGCGTTGTACTTCGTCTTGCCGCTTTCATACTCGGTCAGGCTGGTCAGCCCCTTCAGCGGCTCCGACCCATAGCGCCCGTTCTGCGGACCGGGCACTGGCACCTTGCCGGCGGCCAGATCGTCGATGATCCGGGCAAAAGTCCCGGCCGTCAGATCCTCGTAATAGTCCTTGCCGATCTGCGCCATCGGCGCGTTGGTGCAGGAACCCAGGCATTCCACCTCTTCCCACGAGAACTTGCCGTCAGCGGACACGGTATGCGGCTTGTCCGCTATCTTTTCCCGGCAGACGGCGATCAGGTCCTCGGCCCCGCAGATCATGCAGGAAGTGGTGCCGCAGATCTGGATATGCGCAACGGAACCAACCGGTTGCAGCTGAAACATGAAGTAGAACGATGCCACTTCCAGCGCCCGGATATAGGCCATGTTCAACATGTCGGCGACCTGTTCGATCGCCGGGCGGGACAGCCACCCCTCCTGTTCCTGCGCGCGCCACAGAAGCGGAATGATGGCCGATGCCTGGCGGCCTTCGGGATACTTGGTGATCTGCGCCTCGGCCCAGGCCTGGTTGGCGGGCGTGAAGGCGAAGCTTTCGGGTTGTTCGGGATGCAGACGGCGGAGCATTAGCGGTCGATCTCTCCAAATACGACGTCCATGGTGCCGATGATGGCGGCGACGTCGGCCAGTTGGTGGCCTCTGGCCACATGGTCCATGGCTTGCAGGTGAAGGAACCCCGGCGCGCGCAGCTTGGCGCGGTAGGGCTTGTTGGAGCCGTCGGCGACAAGGTAGACGCCGAACTCGCCCTTGGGCGCCTCGACGGCGGCATAGACCTCGCCCGCAGGCACGTGGAAGCCTTCGGTGTACAGCTTGAAATGATGGATCAGCGCTTCCATCGATGTCTTCATGTCAGACCGGCTGGGCGGCGTGATCTTGCCGCGGGCCAGAATGTCTCCGGGCGTTTCGCGCAGCTTTGCGATGGCCTGCCGGATGATCGAAACCGATTGGCGCATTTCTTCCATGCGGACCAGATAGCGGTCGTAGCAGTCGCCGTTCTTGCCCACGGGGATCTGGAATTCGAACTCGTCATAGCATTCATAGGGCTGCGCACGCCGCAGATCCCAAGCAAGGCCCGAGCCGCGCACCATCACGCCGGAAAATCCGTATTTCTGAATGTCGTCCTCGGTCACCACGCCGATATCGCAGTTGCGCTGCTTGAAGATGCGGTTTTCCGAAAGCAGGCCGTCAATATCGTCCAGCACCTTCGGGAACTCGTGGCTCCAGGACTCGATGTCGTCGATCAGTGCATCGGGCAGATCCTGGTGCACCCCGCCGGGGCGGAAATAGGCCGCGTGCAGGCGCGCGCCGCAGGCCCGCTCATAGAACACCATCAGCTTTTCGCGCTCTTCGAAACCCCAAAGCGGCGGCGTCAGCGCGCCCACGTCCATGGCTTGCGTGGTCACATTGAGCAGGTGGTTCAGGACCCGGCCGATCTCGGAGTAGAGAACCCGGATCAATGAGGCGCGGCGTGGTACCTCGACCCCGGTCAGCTTTTCGATCGCCAGGCACCAGGCGTGTTCCTGGTTCATCGGCGCCACATAGTCGAGCCGGTCGAAATAGGGCAGGTTCTGCAGGTAGGTGCGGCTTTCCATCAGCTTTTCGGTGCCGCGGTGCAGCAGTCCGATATGAGGATCGCAACGCTCGACGATCTCGCCGTCCAGTTCAAGCACCAGACGCAGCACACCGTGGGCTGCCGGGTGCTGGGGGCCGAAGTTGATGTTGAAGTTGCGGATCTTCTGTTCGCCCGTCAGAACGTCGTCGAAGCCCTTGCCGCCATCCATCATCGTGTCTCTCCTGTCCGGGGACGTCCCCGGCTGATTCATTCGCACCGGGCGCAATCGGCCCGGCAATCGGGGACGTCAGCGCCGTCCCGTCCCGTCCTTTTCCACCCCGGCCCGAACGCGGACCCGATCCGCCTCCGCCGTCTTGACGGCGGCCCCGGCCAGCAACATCCCCAGAGTACCCAAGGCGGCCAGTTCGCCCAGCAAGGTCAGCATCTCAGCGGCGCTCCAGTTCCTGCAGCTTGATCCCCATCCACCACAGCAGCGCAATCGTGCCGAAAGGGATCAGACAGGCCAGAGCCCAGTATTTGTTGATCCCGAAGAACGGCAGCAGCTTGACCATCGGGATGATGGTCAGCGCCGAAAGGATCAGCCACCAGATGCCTCCCATCACTTGCTCTCCTGTTTCTCATCCCCCGGCAGAATGTAGTTTGCTCCCTCCCAGGGGCTCATGAAGTCGAATTGACGGTATTCCTGCACCAGCGTGACCGGCTCGTAGACGACGCGCTTCTGCGCCTCGTCATAGCGCACCTCGGTATAGCCGGTGGTGGGGAAGTCCTTGCGCAGCGGATAGCCGCGAAAGCCATAATCGGTGAGGATTCGGCGCAGGTCGGGATGCCCCGAGAACAGGATTCCGAACATGTCGAACACCTCGCGCTCGAACCAGTTGGCCGAGGGATGGACGCTTTCGATCGACGGCACCATGTCCTCTTCCCGGATCGAAACCCGCAGCCGGATTCGGTGGTTCTGATACATCGATAGGAAGTGGTAGACCACGTCGAACCGCTTGGTCCGCTCCGGGTAATCGACGCCGGTGATGTCCACCAGGCTCGTGAACTTGCAGTTCCGGTCCGTCTTCAGGAACTCCACGAATTCGACCAGGTTGGACGGGGCCACATCCACGTTCAATTCGCCAAAGCTGACGTCCCACGACAGGACGCAATCGGGACGCTTGAGTTCGATATGCGCGCCAAGTTCCTTGAGTGCTTCGCTCATCAGCTTCCCTCCTCAGCGCACGATGGTGCCGGTGCGGCGGATCTTGCGCTGCAGCTGCATCAGGCCATAAAGCAGCGCCTCGGCAGTCGGCGGGCAGCCGGGAACGTAGATGTCCACCGGCACGATGCGGTCGCAGCCGCGCACCACCGAATAGGAATAGTGGTAATAGCCGCCGCCATTGGCGCAGGATCCCATCGAGATCACGTAGCGCGGTTCGGGCATCTGGTCGTAGACCTTGCGCAGCGCCGGGGCCATCTTGTTGGTCAGCGTGCCCGCCACGATCATCACGTCCGATTGGCGCGGGCTGGCGCGCGGAGCGATACCGAACCGTTCCGCGTCGTAGCGCGGCATCGAGGTGTGCATCATTTCGACCGCGCAGCAGGCAAGGCCAAAGGTCATCCAGTGCAACGAGCCCGTGCGGGCCCAGTTGATGATGTCCTCGGTCGAGGTCAGCAGGAACCCCTTGTCCTGCAGTTCGGCGTTCAGGGCCTGGGTGGCGACTTCCTTGTCCACGCCGGCCGTGTTGGACCCGGTCATCACTCCCATTCCAGGGCCCCCTTCTTCCATTCATAGGCGAAGCCGATGGTCAGCACCGCCAGGAAAACCATCATCGACCAGAAGCTCACGTCGCTCAGATCCTTGAAGCTCACCGCCCAGGGAAACAGCATCGCGATTTCGAGGTCGAAGATGATGAACAGGATCGAGACCAGGTAGAACCGGACATCGAACTTCATCCGCGCATCGTCGAATGCGTTGAAACCGCACTCGTAGGCGCTGACCTTTTCGGGATCGGGGTTGCGGACGGCAATGACGACAGCCGCGAGAATCAGGACGATGCCCAAGCCGACGGCCACGGCCAGAAACACCAGGATCGGGAGATATTCCCGCAACAGCTCTTCCACGAGTGGCTCCTTTCCTGCACGCCCTGTTCCGGGCGCGCCGTCAATTGGCGTGTTGACTGGACATTCTCTAGCCGTGCGGGGTCAGAGGGTCAACCGAACAGAAGCGCGCAACGCCGGTTAAATCATCGCACCTGCGCCGCGGAAATTCGGATTGTTTCGCAAACGGTTTCCAATTTGCGCCAGGCGTCAAACCTGACTGCTCCATGCAGGTTTGCGCTTGTCGAAAAAGGCCCCGATCCCTTCGCGCGCCTCGTCGGTTTCCCACCTGTCGACCAGTGCCTGAATCGTGTGGTCGATCACCCCGTCATCGACACGCGGCCCCAGATCGCGCACCAGTTGCTTGGCCGAGGCCACGGCCCCCGGGGCACAGGACAGATATGGCAGCACCTCGGCCTCGACCGCCTCGGCCAGTTGCTCTGCCGGAACTACCTTGGCCAGCAACCCCAGATCCACCGCTTCGGCCGCGTCGAACAGGCGCGCAGACATGAACACCCGCCGCGCGCGCGCTTCACCCATGCGCGCGACGACATAGGGGCCGATCGTCGCGGGGATCAGCCCCAACCGCGTTTCGGTCAAACCCATTTTCAGGCTGTCCACGCCGATCGCGACATCGCAGACCGAGGCGATGCCGACGCCGCCGCCGAATGCGTTGCCCTGCAGCGCGCCGATGACCGGTTTGGGAAGCGTGTTGATGGCCTGCAGCATCTCGGCCAGCTTGCGCGCCTCGACGAAGCGCGTCGCCGGGTCGGCGGCCATCTGATCCTGCATCCAGCCCAGATCGCCGCCCGCGCAGAAGGTCTTTCCGGCGCCGGTCAGGATCACCACCCGAATGGCATCGTCATCGGCCAGCCGCTTTGCCGCGGCGGTAAGATCCGCCAGCATTTGCGCCGACATGGCGTTGTGCTTTTCGGGCCGGTTCAGGGTCAGCGTCGCGACGCCGCGCGCGTCGGTTTCCAAAGCTACCGTTTCAAACATGTCCAATCCTCATCCTGCCCGCATCGTGCGTGCCATTTCCGCGGCTTCCTGCAGCACCGCCGCGTCCAGCTCCGTCTTGTAACCCAGACGTTCAAGATGTGCCGCAACGGCCTCGGTCGCCACATTGCCCGCGGCTCCTGGCGCATAGGGGCAGCCTCCCAACCCGCCGACGGCGGCATCGAACACACGGACGCCCAGCGCCAGGGACGCGTCGATGTTGTCGATCGCCCGCCCGGACGTGTCGTGGAAATGCCCGGCCAGCCGCGTCACCGGAACCCGCTCGCGCACCGCCAACAGCATACGGGCGATCTTGTCAGGTGTTCCCTGCCCGATCGTGTCGCCCAGCGAAATCTCGTAACAGCCAAGGGAGAACAACCGGTCCGCCACCTCGGCCACCTGGCCCGGCGGCGTCGGTCCGTCGTAGGGGCAGTCCGTCACGCACGAGACATAGCCCCGCACCGGCAGGTCGATGTGCCGGGCGGCTTCGAGAATTGGAACGAAACGTTCGATCGATTCCTCGATCGTGGCGTTTATGTTTGCCTTCGAGAACCCCTCGGAGGCCGAAGCAAAGACCGCGATCTCGTCCGCCTGCGCCGCAAGCGCGTCCTCGTAGCCCCGCATGTTCGGCGTCAGGGCGGCATAGCGCACCCCATCGGCCCGTTTGATGCCGGCAAGAACCTCGGCGCTGCCCGCCATCTGCGGCACCCATTTGGGCGAAACGAAGCTTGCCACTTCGATCCGGTTGAAGCCCGCGCGACTCAGGCAATCAACAAGAGCGACCTTTTCCGAGACGGGGATCTCGCGCTTTTCATTCTGCAAGCCGTCGCGCGGCCCCACTTCAAAGATTTCAACCCGTTCGCCCATTCGCGCCACTCCCTCGTCCGCTTTCCGGCCCGGTTACGGAACTCCGACGGGCCGTTGTCTGGCAAGCCCTTTTTTTGGGTTCGCCTATTCCTCTTCCAGCCGCACCAGTGCCGCGCCGGCCTCGACCTGGCTGCCGGCGCTGGCCAAAACTTCGGCCACCACCCCGTCGCGCGCCGCCAGCAGCGAATGCTCCATCTTCATCGCTTCCAGGATGGCAAGCCGGTCGCCTTCCTTCACCGCCTGTCCCTGCTCGGCGAAGACCGCCTTGACCAGACCCGGCATGGGCGCCTCGATCACGTTGGTGTCGCCTGCGGCACCGGCGTCGCGGTCGAGCGGGTCGATCACCTCGAATTCCAGCCCGTAGGCGTCGAACACCGTCACCGTCGATCCGGAAACGGACACTGCCGGCATCGGCTGGCCGCCGACGATCCACTCCCCCTGCCGGCGCTCGGACACGATCCGCGCCTCGCCGACTTGCCAGATCTGGCGGTCGGGTCCTTCGACCTGAACGTCCAGATCGACCGCCTCGCCGCCCCAGGCGACCTGCACCGCCCTGTGCAGCGGGGCCCAGAGGGTGAATCCCGCATCCTCCAACGGCTCGACCAGCCCAAGCGACATCATCGCCGCGGCAACCTTGTGGCGCGGTTCCGGAGCAGGGTCTTGTACGAGTGCATCAATGTCGCGGCCGATCAAGCCGGTATCCACGTCTCCCGACATGAACCCCTGGTGCCGGGCCAGCGCGCCGAGGAAGGCAAGGTTGGTTACGGTTCCGCCGACCTGCGTGTCCTGCAGCGCGCGGCTCAGCGTCGCCAAGGCGACCGCGCGCGTGGGGCCGTGCACGACGACCTTGGCGATCATCGGGTCGTACCACGGGCTGATCGTGTCACCCGCGCGCACGCCGCTGTCCGCGCGGCACTGCCAGGGAAACTCCAGATGCGTCAGGGTGCCGGTTGCGGGCAGGAAACCCTTGGGCACGTCCTCGGCATAAAGCCGCGCTTCGAAGGCGTGACCGTCGATGGTCAGGTCTTCCTGCTGCATCGGCAGGCTTTCGCCCGCCGCCACGCGCAACTGCCATTCCACCAGATCGACTCCGGTGATCGCCTCGGTCACCGGGTGTTCGACCTGCAGGCGCGTGTTCATCTCCATGAACCAGAACCGGTCCGGTCGCAGCCCGTCCGAGGCGTCGACGATGAATTCCACGGTCCCGGCGCCCTTGTAGCCGATAGCCTCGGCCGCCCGCACGCCCGCCTGCCCCATCGCAGCGCGCATTTCCTCGGTCATGCCGGGCGCGGGGGCTTCTTCGATCACCTTCTGGTGCCGGCGCTGCAGCGAGCAGTCGCGTTCGAAAAGGTGTACCGCATGGGTGCCGTCGCCAAAGACCTGGACTTCGATGTGCCGCGGTTTGGCCACGTATTTCTCGACCAGCACCGCGTCATTGCCGAACGCAGTCCTGGCCTCGCCCCGGGCGCTGTCGAGCGCCGAGGCGAAATCCGCCGGTTTCTCGACCAGGCGCATCCCTTTGCCGCCCCCGCCCGCGACGGCCTTGATCAGAACCGGGTAGCCGATCGCATCGGCCGCACCGGACAGATGCTCGGGATCCTGGTTGTCGCCGTGATATCCCGGCACAACCGGCACTCCGGCCTTTTCCATCAACGCCTTGGCGGCGTCCTTGAGCCCCATCTTGCGGATCGCATCCGCCGACGGGCCGATGAAGGTGAGGCCCGCCGCCTCGACCGCTTCGACGAAATCAGGGTTTTCCGACAGGAAGCCGTAACCCGGGTGGATGGCCTGAGCGCCCGTGCGCCTCGCCGCCTCGATGATCGCATCGCCCCTCAGGTAACTCTCGGCCGGGGCCGCGCCGCCGATATGGACGGCTTCGTCGGCCATCGCGACGTGCTTGGCCGAAACGTCGGCATCGGAATAGACCGCGACGCAGGCCACGCCCATGGATTGGGCCGTTTCCATCACGCGGCAGGCGATTTCTCCGCGATTGGCAATCAGGATCTTGTCGAACATGGGGTTGGTCCTTTGTGTCACGCGTCGGATCGGGGGCGCTGCCCCCGGACCCCCGGAGTATTTGTCAAAAGATGAAGCACGGCCTTACATCCGGAAAACGCCGAAGCGCGTGTCCGCGATGGGCGCATTCAGCGCGGCGCTGAGCGACAGGGCCAGCACGTCGCGGCTTTTCCGCGGATCGATGACGCCGTCGTCCCAGAGCCGCGCCGAAGCGTAGAGCGGGTGCGACTGGTGTTCGAACATCTCGAGCGTCGGGCGTTTGAACTCGGCCTCTTCCTCGGCCGACCAGTTGCCTCCGGACCGCTCGATGCCGTCGCGTTTGACGGTTGCCAAAACGCCCGCCGCCTGTTCGCCGCCCATGACCGAGATGCGGGAATTGGGCCAGGTCCACAGGAACCGCGGCTGATAGGCGCGGCCCGCCATGCCATAGTTGCCCGCCCCGAAGGAGCCGCCGACCAGCATGGTGATTTTCGGCACATTTGTCGTCGCGACCGCGGTCACCATCTTGGCGCCGTGCCGCGCGATGCCTTCATTCTCGTATTTGCGCCCCACCATGAAGCCGGTGATGTTCTGCAGGAACACCAGCGGGATTTTCCGCTGGCTGCAGAGTTCCACGAAATGCGCGCCCTTTTGTGCGGCTTCGGAAAACAAAACGCCGTTGTTGGCGATGATCCCGATCGGGCAGCCCTTGAGATGGGCAAAACCGGTGACGAGTGTTTCGCCGAAGCGCGGCTTGAACTCGTCGAAGCGCGAGCCGTCGACCAAGCGCGCGATCACTTCGCGGATGTCGTAGGGCGTACGCAGATCGGCGGGAACGACGCCGAGGATTTCGTCGGGATCATAGGCCGGATCCTCGGGGCTGGCCCAGTCCACGGTCTGCGGCTTGCGGCGGTTGAGCGACCGGACCGCGCGGCGCGCAAGGGCCAACGCATGGGCGTCATCCTCGGCCAGGTAATCCGCGACACCGCTGAGGCGCGTGTGCACGTCGCCACCGCCAAGATCTTCGGCAGTCACCACTTCGCCCGTAGCGGCCTTGACCAGCGGAGGACCGGCCAGAAAGATCGTGCCCTGTTCCTTGACGATGATGGTGACGTCGGACATCGCCGGAACATACGCCCCCCCGGCGGTGCAGGAACCCATGACCACGGCGATCTGCGGGATGCCTTTGGCGGACATCCGGGCCTGGTTGTAGAAGATGCGGCCGAAATGATCGCGGTCGGGGAACACTTCGTCCTGATTGGGCAGGTTGGCCCCGCCACTGTCCACCAGGTAGATGCAGGGTAGGTTGTTTTCCTCGGCGATCTCTTGCGCGCGCAGGTGCTTCTTGACCGTCATCGGGTAGTAGGTGCCGCCCTTCACGGTGGCGTCGTTGCAGACGACCATGACCTCCTGCCCCTCGACCCGGCCGATACCAGCAACCACGCCGGCGCAGGGCGCATCGCCGTCATACATGCCGTGCGCCGCCGTCGCGCCGATTTCCAGGAAGGGCGAGCCCGGATCCAGCAGGTTCGCTACCCGCCGGCGCGGCAGCATCTTGCCGCGCGCCTCGTGCCGGGCGCGGGACTTCTCGCCTCCGCCCATGCGGGCGGCCTCGGCGGCGGCGGAAATCTGCGCCAGCGCTTCGAGATGCGCGGCGCGATTTGATTTGAAGCCCTCGGAGGTGGGCATCGCCTTGGATGTGAGTTTCACTGTTCAGCCTCCAGTTCCGCCGCGGCGCGACGTTTCAGTTCCTTGCGTATCACCTTGCCCGTCACCGTCATCGGCAAGGCATCGAGAAACGCGATTTCCCTCGGGTACGAGTAATGTGCGAGCCGGTCCCTGACCAAGCCCTGCAATTCATGTGCCGAGACTTTCGCCCCCGGCTTCAGAACGACATAGGCCTTGACGATCTCGGTCCTGAGCGGGTCGGGCTTGCCCACGACCCCAACCGTCGCAACAGCCGGATGGGTCAGCAGGCAATCCTCGATCTCGGCCGGTCCGATGCGGTAACCCGCCGAAGTGATCACGTCGTCGTCGCGACCGACGAAGCGGAGGTAGTCGCCCTCCCAGACGCCCCGGTCACCGGTGACAAGCCAGTCCCCGCGGAACTTCTCGGCGGTGGCCTGCGGGTTGTTCCAGTATTCCAGCAGCATCGAGGCGGAGCCCCGGTGAATTGCCACGTCACCCTCGTCCAAAGTAAGGTTTCCCGCCTCGTCGATCACTGCAACCTCATGCCCCGGCACCGGTTTGCCGATACAGCCCGGGCGCGCCGGGAAATCGGTGGCGCAGGACGACACGACCATGTTGCATTCGGTCTGCCCGTAGAATTCGTTGATGGTCAGGCCGAATGCCCGCTCGCCCCAGGCCAGCATCTCGGCCCCCAGGGGTTCGCCGCCAGAAGCGACCGAGCGCAGGCCCGGGATGGCCTGATCCGCAGCCTTCAGCATACGCAGGGCGGTCGGCGGGAAGAACACGTTTCGGACGCCTCCACGGCCAATCACGTCGGCGCAGGCCTCGGGCGTGAACTTGTCGAGACGCGCGGCGACGACCGGTATGCCCAGGCTGAGCCCCGGCATCAGCACGTCGAAAAGCCCGCCGATCCAGGCCCAGTCGGCCGGGGTCCAGAGGCAATCGCCTTTCTGCAGGTGGTTATGGCTGATCGACACGCCCGGCAGGTGGCCGGTCAGAACACGATGGCCATGCAGCGCACCCTTGGGGCTGCCTGTGGTGCCCGAAGTGTAGATCAGCACCGCCGGGTCATCGGCGCCGGTGTCCGCGAAAGGCAAAGGCGGGCCCTCTTCTCCGGCCTCGGACGCCATCAGCGGCGATGCAAGATCGCCCAAAAGTTCCGCGCCCTGCGCATCGGTCAGCACGATCTTCGCCCCGGCATCCGAAACGCGCGACCGCAGGGCGTCCCGCTGAAAGAGCTTGAACAAGGGCACCGATATCGCACCGATCTTCCAGACCGCCAGATGCGCCGCGGCGCACCAGGGCGACTGGCTGAGCAGCACGCCGACACGGTCGCCTGGCGCCACGTCGCGCATCAGACGGCGGGCCAGACCGTCGGTCATTTTCTCCAGCGTGCCGACACTGACATCCTGCCGGACCGGCCCCGTCAGATCGATGATCGCGAGCTGCTCGGCGGGTCCGGCAAGGCATTGCCGAGCCATGTTGAGCCTCGGCGGAACCTGCCACTGACCGTCCATGACCAGATCGCGATATGACGTTGCCAATGTCACTGAATCACCTGACCGTTCGAGGATTGCGAAAGCCGAACCGTTCGCCCTTTGCCCAGGCGTCACGGTCGTTCCCTTCGTTGGGGTAACCGCCCGCGGCCTTCAGCATCCGCGCCAGGTGGATAAGGTTCCAGGTCATGATCGTCGTGTTTCGCTGGGTGAATTCGTTGTCGAATCCCGCGCGTTCTCCATCCACCTCGTCGCCGTATGACGGGCCCGGTCCGGCCTCGCCAATCCAGCCGCAATCCGCCTGCGGCGGAATCGTGTAGCCCAAATGGCTGAGCGCGAACCCCGTGGTCATCGCAACATGCTTGACGCCATCTTCGTTGCCGGTCACCACGGTGCCGCCGACCTTGCCGTAAAAGATCGACTGTCCCTTGTCATTGAGTTCGCCCGACATGGCGTAGAGGCGTTCGATCAGGATGCGGCAGACGCTGCTTTCCTCGCCCAGCCAGATCGGCGTTCCAATGACCAGAATGTCGGCGCCCAGCACCTTTTTCCACAGCTTGGGCCAATCGTCCCGGTCCCATCCGTGTTCCGTCATGTCCGGGTAGATGCCGGGCGGCACCAGATGGTCGAGCAGGTACAAATGCTCGACCGCGATCCCCTGCCCTTCCATGATGGCGGCCGATGCATTCAGCAGCAGCTGTGTATGGCTTTCCTCGCGGCGCCGCTTGAGCGAGGTGTTGACGTAAAGCGCGGTCACTTCGGCCATGATGCTATACCTCGTGGAATGCTTCGCGGAATGTCCCCGCGGCGATCAGCCTACAGCATCTCGGACATCAACTCGCGCCCGATCAGCATTCGGCGGATCTCGGAGGTACCTGCACCGATCTCCATCAGCTTTGCGTCCCTGAAGATGCGGCTGACCGGGGCATCCGACAGGAATCCGGCTCCACCCATCGCCTGCACGGCCTGATGCGCCTGCACCATCGCCTGTTCCGAGGCATAGAGGCAGCAGGCGGCCGCGTCCTGACGGGTCACGTCGCCCCGGTCGCAAGCTTTGGCGACCTCGTAGATATAGGCCCGGGCCGAGTTCATCGCGGTGTACATGTCCGCGATCTTGCCCTGCATCAACTGGAAGCTGCCGATGGGTTTTCCGAACTGCTTGCGTTCGGCCATGTAGGGCATGATCTCGTCAAGGCAGGCCGCCATGATGCCGGTTCCGATCCCTGCCAGCACCACCCGCTCATAGTCGAGACCGGACATCAGCACCGCGACGCCCTTGCCCTCTTCGCCCAGAACGTTCTCGAACGGAACTTCCACATCCTCGAAGATCAGTTCGGCGGTGTTCGAGCCGCGCATCCCCAGCTTGTCGAAATGGGGCGAGGTCGAGAACCCCTTCATTTCCTTCTCGATCAGGAAGGCGGTGATTCCCTTGGACCCGGCCTCGGGATCGGTCTTGGCATAGACGACCAGCGTGTCGGCATCCGGTCCGTTGGTGATCCAGTACTTGTTGCCGTTCAGGCGATAGTGGTCGTTCCGCTTCTCGGCGCGCAGCTTCATCGACACCACGTCCGAGCCGGCCGACGGTTCCGACATCGCCAGCGCGCCCACATGATCGCCCGAAACAAGGCGCGGCAGGTATTTCTGCTTCTGCTCGGCGTTGCCGTTCAGCTTGATCTGGTTGACGCAAAGGTTGGAATGCGCCCCATAGGAAAGCGACACCGAAGCCGAGGCGCGGGCGATCTCTTCCACGGCGACCGTATGCGCGAGATAGGTCATCCCCGCTCCGCCGAATTCTTCCGGAACGGTGATGCCGAGCAAGCCCAGATCGCCCATTTCCTTCCAAAGCTCGTTCGGAAACGCGTTGGTCTTGTCGATTTCCGCGGCCATCGGCTTGACCCGCTCCTGGGCCCAGCGGTGCACCATTTCGCGCAGGGCGTTCACGTCCTCGCCAAGATCGAATTGCATGGTTGCAGCGAACATCTGCGCTCTCCTCTCGCGTTAATGAACAACTGTTCAATAACGAGATACCAGCGAATCCTCGTTCGGTCAACGATTGCCTTCACGTTCCGCCCCGCACCAAATAACAAAACGGCGGAACGGCGCCGCTCCGCCGAAACGGGCGCGATTCGGTTTACGTCCGCGCTTTGCAGACGTGCTAGGCCGGATCAAGATTGAAATACGGCTCCGACTTCCGCCCGGATGATGCGCGCGATGAGGCGGCAGTCTTCCAGCGAAAAGGTCAGCGGAACCCGCATGTCCACAATGCCTGCGAGGATGCGGTCGCTTTTCGGCATCTGTTCGCTCTTGGCGTAGCGCCAGCTGTCATAGCGCGACGTGAAGCCGACAGGTTCCGCCCGGCCGAACCACTTCAGCTCAACGCCGCGCTCGGCACAGCGGCGGACCACCTCGGCCACGCGCTCGCCCGGCCAGTCGAGCAGCAGAAACTGGATCGACGAACCCACGTAGGACTCGGCCTCGGGGCGGTCGATGATGGTCAGCCCCGGTGTGCCACGCAGACCACTTTCGATCTCGCGGTATCGCTCGTTCCATCGCGATACCTGCGCGTCGAGTTGCCTGAGTTGCGGGCGCAGGATGGCAGCTCTCAGATTGTCCATACGGCCCGAGATGTTCGGCGTGTCATATTTCACCCTGTCGAACACCTCCGGCGGCGGCGCAGCCATGTGCCGTTCGAACAGCATGTACGAACCCGACAGCATCACCGATCTTGCCGCCAGTTCCGCGTCGTCGGTGACGAGAAGCCCGCCCTCGCCAGAATTGACGTGCTTGTAAGTCTGGCAGGAATAGCAGCCGATGGCCCCCTGCCTCCCCGAAGGCACCCCGTTCCAGGCCGCCCCCATCGTGTGGGCGCAGTCCTCGATCACCGTTATCCCTGCAGCGTCGCAAATTTCCATCAAGCGATCCATGTCGCACAGATGGCCGCGCATGTGGCTGAGCATCAGCACCTTGGCCTGCCCCGACTTGGCTGCCAGATCGTCCAGATCGATGGTCAGGTCTTCGGTGACGCCCACGAAGATGGGAACTGCGCCGACCGCGGCAATCGAACCCGGCACGGGCGCCAGGGTAAAGGCATTCGTCAACACCGGATCCCCCGGCTTGACGCCCACCGCCCTGAGTGCCGTCGCAAGCGCATAACCGCCCGAAGCCACGGCCAGACAGTATTTCGCGCCGATCTGCGCCGCGAATTCCTGTTCGAGCAATGCCGTTTCGCCCAATTCTCCAGGCGCAAGATTGTAACGGTGCAACCGCCCGTGGCGCAGCACCGACACGGCGGCCTCGATCGCCTCCTCCGGGATGGGTTCCTGCTGGGTGAAACTGCCAGAAAATCTTTCGCTCATTGCCTGTTTGTGCGAGCAGCCGCAGCCCCGGTCAAGGGGGGAAACAGTGAACTCGGCGCAGATCAGAACACCCGGCCGATCAGATTCGGCACAAGACCCGGCAGATCGTCGAAATGATGCAGCAAGGCTTCGGGTTCCAATGCGGCCATGTCGGCGCCCGAAGGACCGAACGTCACCAAAACCGAAGGCACGCCGGCGGCGCGGGCCGTGTTCCGGTCAGTGTCGGAATCCCCGACCAGAACGCATCTAGCAGGGTCGCCTCCGGCCCTCCGCGCGGCTTCGCGCAGCGGTTCGGGATCGGGTTTGCGCACCGGAAGCGTGTCCGCACCGACCAGCGAGGCAAAGACTTCGCGAACGCCGAGACGCGTCAGCAGCAGGTCGGCCAGCGCTTCGGGCTTGTTGGTGCAGATGCCGACTCCATAGCCGGCGGCCTTCAGCGCCTCTACCGCCTCCATCGCGCCGGGATAGAATGCGGTGTGGTGGTCGATGGCTTCGGCATAGGCCGCCAGCAGAACCGGGTAAAACTCATCGACGGTGTCGGCACGGTACGCACCGACACGCTCCAGCCCGTGAGTCAGCATCATGCGGCCGCCGCGAAGTGCGATATTGGCATCTTGCCCATGCACCAGTACATCGCCGTGCCCCATCTGCCGGAAACAGTGATTTGCCGCAGCCAGCAGGTCTCCTGACGTGTCCGCCAAGGTACCGTCCAGATCGAAAATCACCGTGCGCATGCGGCCTCCTTGCTCGGCGGGTATCCGCCACGACGTGTTGCAAACGGCAATCTTGTTTGATCACGGAACCGCTTGCGACTTTGCCCTCAGCGGATAAAACGGTCGCCAGCAAAACGAAAGAGATAATATTTTCATGAGCACCGCCCTTGTCATCCTTGCCGCAGGAAAAGGCACCAGGATGAATTCGGACCTGCCGAAGGTTCTTCACCCGATCGCCCACGCCCCGATGCTGATTCACGCCATGCGCGCCGGCGTGGCCCTGTCGCCCGAGCGCACCGTGGTTGTCGCAGGTCATGGAGCCGATGAAGTGGCCAAGGCGGTCGCGGACGAGGATGAAACCGCCGTAGTCGCCATTCAGCAAGAACAGCTTGGCACCGCCCATGCAGTCGAACAGGCCCGCGAAGCTCTGGACGGGTTCAGCGGCGACGTGGTGGTCCTTTACGGGGACACCCCGTTTCTGCAGCCCGCGACACTGGAACGTATGGTCGAGGCGCGGCGCGCGCACGATTTGGTGATCCTCGGCTTTGAAGCGGCGGATCCTGCACGCTATGGCCGCCTAGTGATGCAGGGAGAAACGCTGGAACGGATCGTCGAATTCAAGGACGCATCGGATGAAGAACGCGCCATAACCTTCTGCAATTCAGGGCTGATGGCTTGTGACGCAGACACGCTGTTCTCGCTGATCGACGAGGTCGGCAATCACAACGCATCCAAGGAGTACTATCTGACGGATGTCGTCGAGATCGCCCGCCAGCGCGGTCTAAAGGTCACGGCGGTGGCCTGCGAAGAGGCGCAGACGCTTGGCGTGAACTCGCGCCCGGACTTGGCGGCGGCGGACGCCGTGTTCCAGGCCCGCGCCCGCGCCGAGCTGCTGGATCTGGGCGTGACGCTAATGGCCCCGGAAACCGTATATCTGGCCGCCGATACCGTGATCGGACGTGACGCGGTGATCGAGCCCAATGTCGTCTTCGGGCCTGGCGTGACGGTGGAGAGCGGCGCCGTGATCCGTTCGTTTTCGCATCTCGAAGGCTGTCATGTCAGCCGTGGGGCCGTTGTTGGCCCCTACGCCCGCCTGCGCCCCGGCACGGAACTGGCCGAAGACAGCCGGATCGGCAATTTCGTCGAAATCAAGAATGCCGAAATCGGAGAAGGCGCCAAGGTCAACCACCTCAGCTATATCGGCGATGCTTCAGTTGGGGCAGCCACCAACATCGGCGCCGGCACCATCACCTGCAATTATGACGGCGTGATGAAGCACCGCACCGAGATCGGCGAGAACGTGTTTGTCGGCTCGAACACGATGCTGGTGGCCCCTGTCCGGCTTGGCGACGGCGCGATGACCGCGACCGGCACCGTGGTGACCCGCGACGTCGAGGCCGATGCGCTGGCCGTGGCGCGCGCGCGGCAGGAAAACAAGCCGGGATACGCACGGAAACTGTTCGAAATGTTGAAGGCGAAGAAAGCTCGCCGGGAAAAAAGGGCCTGACCTATGTGTGGAATCGTCGGAGTTCTGGGAGAGCACGAGGTCGCGCCGATACTTGTCGAGGCGCTGAAGCGGCTTGAATACCGCGGCTATGACAGCGCGGGCATCGCCACCGTGAACGACGGTGTGCTCGACCGTCGCCGTGCGGTGGGCAAGCTGGCCAATCTCAGCGATCTTCTGGTGCATGACCCGCTACCGGGCAAGTCGGGAATAGGCCACACCCGATGGGCCACGCACGGCGCGCCGACGGTCGAGAACGCCCATCCACACCGCGCGGGCGCGGTCGCGGTCGTTCACAACGGGATCGTCGAGAACTACCGTGAACTTCGGGCGGAGTTGTCGGACAACGGAATCAGGTTCCAGACCGAAACCGACACGGAAACCGTTGCGTTGATGACCGAGTATCACATGCGGTCGGGACTGGGACCGGTCGAGGCGGCGTTCAAGACCATCGACCAGCTTGAGGGAGCCTTCGCGCTGGCCTTTCTGTTCGACGGCGAGGAGGATCTGATCATCGCCGCCCGCAAGGGCTCGCCGCTGGCCATAGGGCACGGGGACGGCGAGATGTTCGTGGGTTCGGACGCCATCGCCCTGGCCCCGTTGACCGACCGGATCACCTATCTTGAAGAAGGCGACAGGGCCGTCGTGACGCGGACCTCGCTGGAGATCCGCACCGAGAAAGGCGAACTGGCCAACCGCGAGATACGCCGGATAAAGCTGGAGCATTCGCAGGCTGACAAGGCCGGACACAAGCATTTCATGTCGAAGGAAATTGCAGAACAGCCGGTGGTCGTGGCCGAAGCGATCCGTTCCTACCTTCCCACGGGCAGCGATCGCGTGAACCTTCCGGGAGAAAACCTGGATTTCTCCAAACTGGATCGGCTGACCATGGTCGCCTGCGGCACCGCCTTCTATGCGTGCCTCACCGCGAAATACTGGTTCGAGCAACTGGCCAAGATGCCCGTCGAGGTCGATATCGCCTCGGAGTTCCGCTACCGCGAACCGCCGATCCCTGGCCGCACGCTGGCGCTGTTCGTCAGCCAGTCGGGCGAAACCGCAGATACGCTTGCGGCGCTGCGCTATTGCGAGGGCAAGGCGGACAAGATCGTGTCGGTGATCAACGTTCCGGAAAGCTCGATCGCGCGCGAAAGCGATCTGGCGCTGCCCATTCATGCCGGCGTGGAAATCGGCGTCGCTTCGACCAAGGCGTTCACGTGCCAACTGGCCGTTCTGCTGATGCTGGCCCTCAAGGCCGCGGCAGACCGCGGCACCATGACGGACGAGGAACTCTCCGACCACGCCGCTGCCCTGCGCGGTCTGCCGACGGCACTGAACACGGCGCTGGATCAGAACCGCCCGATCAGAAAAGCCGCGCAAAGGCTCAGCGAGGCGCGCGACGTGCTGTTCCTGGGCCGCGGGCTGATGTATCCGCTGGCGCTGGAGGGCGCGTTAAAGCTCAAGGAAATCAGCTATATACACGCCGAAGGTTACGCATCAGGAGAGTTGAAGCACGGCCCTATCGCGCTGATCGACAAGAACATGCCGGTGGTAGTGATGGCCCCGCGCGATGCGCTGTTCGACAAGACCGTGTCGAACATGCAGGAGGTGATGGCACGCAAGGGCAAGGTCATCCTCGTCTCGGATGACGACGGCATTGCCGAGGCCGAGGACGGCGTTTGGGCCACGATCCGGATGCCGCACATCCATTCCAGCCTGTCGCCGATCCTCTATGCCGTCCCTGCGCAACTGCTCGCCTATCACACGGCTGTCGCCAAGGGTACGGACGTGGACCAGCCGCGCAATCTGGCGAAATCCGTTACTGTGGAGTGAACCATGGCCAAGCAGTTTCCTGCCCTCGACGACGCGCACCGCAAGTTCATCGAGGATCAGCACCTCTTCTTCACCGGGTCTGCCGGTCCGGAAGGGCGGGTGAACATCTCGCCCAAGGGGATGGAGTCGCTGCGGGTGATGGGGCCGAACAGGATCCTTTGGATGAACCTGACCGGCAGCGGCAACGAAACCGCCGGGCATCTGCTTGAGAACAACCGGATGACGCTCATGTGGTGCTCTTTCACCACCCGCCCGCTGATCCTGCGAGCCTATGGCACTGCGCGAACCGTACAGGCCGACGACAAAGACTGGACCGAATTCGCGGCGCTGTTCCCGCCTCACCGCAGCGCCCGCCAGATCTTCGACGTGGCGATAGACCTGGTTCAAACCTCGTGCGGCTATGCGGTACCGCTGATGGATTACCGGGCGGAACGCGATACGATGCAGAAATGGGTGGACGGCAAGTCCGATGAGGATATCCGCGCCTATTGGAGTGACAGGAACCAGACCACAATCGACGGCAAGCCCACCGGCGTGCCGGTCTGAAACCGCCATGCCCGCCCCGCATCTCGACCAGATCAGGGCCCATGCCGACCCCGAGCGGGCGGCGCAGATGGCTGCCTATCATAAAATCGACCGCCCCTACCTGGGGGTGTCCAACCCGGTGCTCAACGACCTGACCAAGTCCTGGCGGCAGGAATTGAGCGTTCCCGAACGCGTCGAACTGGCCGATGCCCTGTGGCAGACGAACATCCACGAGGCACGATTGGCCGCGTCGAAACTGCTCACCCAGGCTCGCATCCGGCCGGATGAGGCGGTCTGGGCCCTGCTGCTAAGCTGGCTACCCGATTTCGACGCCTGGGCAGTGGCCGATCATGCCTGCATGGCGATGCAGAAACGCCTGATTGCCCGTCCGGAACGCCTGGATCAGATCGAGGAATGGACCCGCTCGGACCACATGTGGACCCGTCGGGCCGCCCTGGTGGCGACGCTGCCCTGGACCAAGCAGAACCATCCCAAACCCGAAGACCTGGAGCGCCGCGACCGCATCCTCGGATGGGCGGCAACCTATGTCTCGGACCGCGACTGGTTCATCCAGAAGGCGGTCGCTTGGTGGCTGCGGGACCTGTCGAAACACGATCCCGGACGCACCCGCGCATTTCTGGACCGGCACGGGCAGGACATGAAACCCTTTGCACGCAAGGAAGCGGGCAAGTACTTGAAAGATCAGTTGGAATAAACGTCCAACTCGACCAGTTGGTCGAGTGGCACCAGCAAGGCCTGCATCGCTTCAAGCGACAAACGACTGCCGGCGCCTTCGGCTCCGGGCGCGGGAACAAGGGCGACATAAGCCTGCGCCCCGGTCCTTTGCACGACGATCCGCCCGTTCATCTCGGTCTTGACCAGCGGCGTTTCCAGCCAGCGTCCGGGTTTCGTGGGATCGCCCAATCCCGCGATGGTCTGCTTCGCCCCGTCCCAGCCGGTATCGACGACGACGGCCTCGGTTGGTTGCACCTCTTCCGCTGCCACGTCTTCGACCACCGCCTCATCCGCGGCGGTGTTCTGCGGACGATCCGAACCACCGAACAATCGGTTCGAAGAGGTGCGAACGGCGTCGCAACCTGCCAAAAGTACCAGCGATATCAAAACGGCGCGCTTCATGCCGAGAACCCTATCCCCGCATGTCCGTCCATGCCAGCCCAAAGACGGTTAGCTCTTGCCGCTGGCTGATCCCCGCTTTACCTATGTCACATGACCGCTCCGCTGATAGACCCGTTCGCTCGCGCCATCACCTATCTCCGCGTTTCCGTCACGGATCGCTGCGATTTTCGCTGCGTCTATTGCATGTCCGAGAACATGACCTTTCTGCCGAAGCGGGAGCTGCTGACGCTGGAAGAACTGGACCGCATGTGCTCGACCTTCATCCGGATGGGGGTGGAGAAACTGCGCATCACCGGAGGCGAGCCACTGGTGAGGCGGGACATCATGACCTTCTTCGACGCGATGACCCGGCATCTGGACAGCGGAGCACTCAAGGAGTTGACGCTGACCACGAACGGCTCACAACTGGCCCGCTTTGCCGACCAGCTATACGCGGCAGGGGTGCGCCGGGTGAACGTCTCGCTCGATACGCTGGACGAAGCGAAATTCGCCGGCATCACACGCTGGGGCCGGCTGCCGCAGGTGCTGCGCGGTATCGACGCGGCACAGAAGGCGGGATTGCGGATCAAGATCAACGCCGTCGCCCTGAAAGGGTTTAACGAGGACGAACTGCCGCGCATCACCGAATGGTGCGCCGAACGGGACATGGATCTGACCTGGATCGAAGTCATGCCGATGGGCGACATCGGCAACGAAGACCGTCTGGATCAGTACTGGTCGCTCAAGGATGTGCGGTCCGAATACGAGAAACACTACAGCGTGACCGATCTGGCCGAACGCACGGGCGGACCCGCGCGCTATGTGCGGCTGGAGGAAACGGGTCAGAAAATCGGCTTCATCACGCCTCTCAGCCACAATTTCTGCGAAAGCTGCAACCGCGTCCGCCTGACCTGCACCGGTGAGCTCTACATGTGCCTGGGGCAGGAGGACATGGCCGATCTGCGCAAACCGCTGCGGGATCATCCGGGTACCGAAGCGCCTCTGGAACAGGCGATCCGCGCCGCCATCAGCCACAAGCCCAAGGGCCATGATTTCGACTACTCCCGTCAACGCATCGACGGGCAGATGACGCGGCACATGAGCCACACGGGCGGCTGACGTGACCGGTATCAGCGGCCGGCCCACGGTGCTTTACGCGCTTTATCGGGGTTTCACGTCTATCGCGGCTCCGGTGGCTTGGGCCACCGTCCGGAAAAAGCTGAAAGACGCCGGCGTGCCGGAGAAACGGCAGCAGGAAAGGTTAGGCCATGCCAGCCTGCCCCGTCCGCAAAGCCGGCTCATCTGGTTCCACGCCGCCAGCGTCGGAGAAAGCCTGTCGGTACTGAGCCTGATCAGGCGGATGGGAAACCACCTGCCGGAGGCCGAATTTCTGATCACCTCGGGCACCCCTACCTCTGCCGCGCTGATCGAGAAACGGCTGCCACCTCGGACCCGGCACCAATACCCGCCTCTGGACACTCCGGCCCCTGTGCGTCGTTTTCTGGAGCACTGGCGCCCGGATGCGGGGATCTTCGTCGAAAGCGAGATCTGGCCGCGCCTCATCGTCGAAAGCGCCGAACGGGGCATCCCGCTGGCGCTGCTCAACGCCCGCCTGTCCGAGAAATCCGTCGAGGGCTGGAAACGACGCCCCGCCACCGCCCGCTTCATCCTGGACCGGTTCCGCCTGTTCCTGACCCAGAACGACAGGACCGCATCGAACCTCGTCGCGATGGGCGCCGATCCGGACCGCGTGCAACCCGGAACCAATCTAAAGGCGATGTCGGACCCGTTGCCGATCGACGAAGAGGTGCTGAACCGCCTCCGCAGCGAAATCGGCGAGCGCCCCCTCTGGATCGCCAGTTCTACCCATTCGGGCGAGGAAGAAAGCGTTCTGGCGGCTCATTCCCGGCTTCTTGAACGCTGGCCAGATCTGCTGCTGTTGCTGATCCCGCGCCACCCGGAACGCCGGGATCAGGTTGCGGACCTCGTGTCGGGCGCGGGCCTGGAGTTTGCGCAACGCACCAAGGACCAGCCGATCGCGCCGGATACTCAGGTCTATCTTGCCGACACGCTTGGCGAAACCGGAACCTGGTACGCGCTGTGCCCCATCGTTTTCCTGGGCGGTTCGCTGAAGGAGATTGGCGGCCACAACCCGTTTGAGCCGGCGCAGGCTGGCGCGGCGGTCATCACCGGGCCGGGCTTCTTCAACTTTGCCGAAACCTATGCCCCGCTTCTGGCCAGCGGCGGGGCTAAGGAAGTTCGGACATCCGAAGACCTCGCGCAAGCCGTTGCGCATTGGCTGCAGGATGACGCGGCGCTGGCCGCAGCGCGTTCTGCCGCGCGGGGCTGCGTCAGCAATCAGAAATCAGCGCTGGAATCGGTTATCGACACGCTCTGCGAGCAGCTGGAGCTGGCTGCAGAGCCACAGCCCCAATCCTAAACCGGGTCTAAGCCGCAACGGTCAATTGCCGCGCGGCGGGGACTGCACCCCGCCGCGCAATTCGTCATGCCGCCGGCATACGCTGCTCGACGATCTCGGCCCACCAACTGCAGCCAGCCGGAATGGCCTCGTCGTTGAAGTTGTACTCGGGGTGATGCACCATCGCCGTGTCGCCGTTGCCGACAAGGATGTAGGCGCCAGGACGCTCCTCGAGCATGAAGGCGAAATCCTCCCCCCCCATGACCAGCGGAGCCTCTTCGCAGTCGCCGGACACACTACGGGCCACCTGCGCCGCGAAATCAGTCTGTTCCTCGCTGTTCACCATCACCGGATAGCCGCGGATATAGGTCACGTCCGCCCGACCGTCGAAGGTTGCGGCGACGCCGTTGCAGATTTCCTTGATCCGCTTTTCCGCCAGATCCCGCATGTCCTTGCTCATCGTGCGGACGGTGCCCTTGATCTGCACCTTCTGCGGGATCACGTTGAACGCCTTGGACGAGGTCTCGAAAGAGGTGACCGACACCACGACTTGATCGATCGGGTCGGCATTGCGCGACGCGATGGTCTGCAGGGCCAGCACCGCCTGCGCCGTCATCACGGTGGTGTCCACGGTCTCATGAGGCTTGGCGGCATGGCCGCCGCGCCCTTCGAAAGTGATGTCGAACTGGTCGGTAGCGGCAAAGAAGGCGCCTGGGCGGATTGCGAACCGGCCTACGGGCTGGCCGGGCCAGTTGTGCATCCCATAGACTTCCTGGATGTTCCACCGTTCCATCATGCCGTCCTCGCACATCTCGCGACCGCCGCCGCCGCCTTCTTCGGCGGGCTGGAAGATCACGACGACCGTGCCGTCGAAGTTTCGGGTCTCGGACAGATATTTGGCCGCGCCCAACAGCATCGCCGTATGGCCGTCATGGCCGCAGGCATGCATGGCGCCCGGCGTCTTGGAGGCGTAGTCGAGCCCCGTCGCCTCGTGGATCGGCAGTGCGTCCATGTCGGCGCGCAGGCCGATCACCTTGCCCTTTGTGTCTGACTTGCCCTTGATGACGCCCACGACACCGGTGCGGCCGATACCGGTCACCACTTCGTCACAGCCGAAGTCTCTCAACTTGTCCGCAACCATTGCGCTGGTGCGGTGGGTTTCGAACAGGATCTCGGGGTTCTCGTGAATATCTCGTCGCCAGGCGGTGATTTCCTCCTGCAACTCGGCGAAACGGTTCTTGACTGGCATATCTCTTTTCTCTCCTTCGAAAACTCAGGCGGCCGGCATTCTGCGCTCGACCATTTCTGCAAACCACGAGCAACCCATCGGGATGATCTCGTCGTTGAAATCGTATTCCGGGTGATGCAGCCCGGCACTGTCGCCGTTTCCCAGCACGATGAAAGCGCCCGGGCGTTCCTGCAGCATGAACGAAAAATCCTCGCCGCCCATGACCATCGGCGCTTCGTCGCAACTGCCTCCGACCGCGATCGCCGCCTCGGTGGCGTAACCCGTCTGCTCCTCGGCATTGATCGTCACAGGCACGCCCCGGTGATAGCTGACCCGCGCAGATCCACCGAATGTGGAGGCGACCCCTTCGACCACTTCAGTCAGGCGCTTCTCGATCAGGTCCCGCAACTCGTTCGAGTGGGTCCGCACGGTGCCGCGCAGGCGGGCGGATTGCGGGATCACGTTGAACGCCTTCGACGAAGTTTCAACCGAGGTCACCGACAGGACCGCCTGCAGGACCGGGTCGGCGTTGCGGGACACGATAGTCTGCAAGGCGACGATCAATTGGGACAACATGACCGTGGTGTCGATGGTTTCGTGCGGCTTGGCGCCGTGGCCGCCCCGCCCTTCGAGGTGAACGTCGAATTCGTCGGCCGCCGCAAGCAGCGGGCCCGAGCGGATCGCGAACTGACCGGCGGATATCCCCGGCACATTGTGCATGGCATAGACTTCCTGAATCCCAAACCGGTCCATCAGACCGTCATTGCACATCGCTTCGGCCCCGTTGCCGCCCTCTTCCGCCGGCTGAAAGATCACCACGGCGGTGCCGTCAAAATTCCGCGTCTCGGCCAGGTATTTCGCCGCCCCCAGCACCATCGCCGTGTGCCCGTCATGGCCGCAGGCATGCATCGCGCCTGGCGTTTTCGAAGCATGGGCAAGCCCGGTCTGCTCCTGCATCGGCAGGGCGTCCATGTCCGCGCGCAGGCCGATCACGCGCCCCATTGTGTCCGTTTTGCCTTTGATCACACCAACGACGCCGGTTCGGCCAATGCCGGTCGCCACTTCGTCGCATCCGAACTCCCTGAGTTTTTCGGCAACCAGCGCGCTGGTGCGATGAGTGTCGTAGAGGATTTCGGGGTTTTCGTGGATGTCCCGCCGCCAGGCCGTGATCTCGGCGTGCATTTCCGCAAGACGATTCTTGATCGGCATGTCTCTCTCCCCTTTGTCACGCCACGGGCATTCGCCGTTCCACGATTTCCGCGAACCAGCTGCAACCGGCGGGAATGGCGTCGTCGTCGAAGTTGTAGGCGGGATGGTGGCACATGGCCGTGTCCCCGTTCCCGATGAAGATGTAGGCTCCGGGCCGTTCTTCAAGCATGTAGGCGAAATCTTCCGAAGGCATGATGGGATCGACATTGTCGTTCACCTTGCCGGCAACCGCCGCTGCGGCTTCGGCGGCATGGGTCGTTTCCTCGGCCGAATTCACGGTTACAGGGTAGCCGGGCGTCCAGATCACCTCGGCATGTGCCCCAAAGGCCGAGGCGGTGTCTTCGGCGATCCGGCGCACCCGTTCCTCGGCGATGGGGCGGTATTCCGGGTCGAGCGTCCTCACCGTGCCTTGCAGACGCACCTTGTGCGCGATCACGTTCGAAGCAACGCTGTCGGTCTCGAAGGTTCCCACGGTCAGGACCACGCGCTTGATCGGATCCACAGTGCGCGACACGACCGATTGCAACGACACGACGATCTGCGCGGCCACAAGGGTCGTATCGACCGCCTCGTGCGGAGCGGCGGCATGGCCGCCCTTGCCCGTCACCCGGATCTCGAACTCGTCGGAGGAGGCCAGCAAAGCGCCGGGCCGGATCGCGAATTCCCCCACCGGTAGACCCGGCGTGTTGTGCATGCCATAGACTTCCTGAATGCCCCAGCGATCCATCAGCCCGTCCTGGCACATGGCAAGCCCGCCCGCGCCGCCTTCCTCGGCGGGTTGAAAGATCAGCACTGCGGTACCGTCGAAATTCCGCGTCTCGGCAAGGTATTTCGCCGCCCCCAGCAGCATCGAGGTATGCCCGTCATGGCCGCAGGCGTGCATCTTTCCCGGCACGGTGGAAGCATAGTCGAGCCCCGTCGCCTCTTCGATCGGCAGCGCGTCCATGTCCGCCCGCAACCCGATCACGCGGCCTTTGGTGTCGGTCTTGCCCTTGATCACGGCGACGACCCCGGTCTTGCCGATACCCGGGGTGATGTCATCGACCCCGAATTCCCTGAGCCGTTCGACGACGAAACCCGCGGTTTCGTGGACGTCGTACATCAGTTCCGGGTGCGCATGCAGGTGTCGGCGCCAGCCGGTGATCTCGCCGTGCATGTCCGCCAGTCGGTTCTTGATCGGCATATCCAGTTCTCCCATGTTGGCCCGCGCCGCGCTTCAGGCGTATTTGTCCCCCACCTCTTCGCGCACAGGGTGGGTGTCATAGTAGATCCGCATCGCGGTGAAACGATCATCAGCGCCGAAGGTGAAATGATCGACGCCCTCAAAGACCAGCCGGTTACCGCTTTTCAGCACCCAGTCGTACCGGAAATGCGCCGCTGCGCTCTGACCGTCTTCGCCCAACAGCACATCCAGGACCGTGAGCTCGCTTGAGGCAGAGGCCGCATCGAGTTTGGCGTAGAAATCCTGAGCCTTCATCACGCCCAGAAAAGGCGAGTGGATCTCTGCATCGGGTGTAAACAGCTTCAGGATCGCCGGGATATCGCCCGCAGTCAGGGCTTGAAAATAGGCGCGAACTCGATCCGAGCGGTTTCCCGGCATCTCCTAGCTCTCCAGCTTGTCCAACAATCGTTCCATGAAGGCGTGGCCGGCATCGAACTGCGCCACTGTGATGAATTCGTTCGGCTGATGCGCCTGCGCGATATCCCCCGGCCCACAGACGACGGCGGAATACCCGGCCTGCTGGAAGTGCCCGGCCTCGGTGCCGTAGCTGACCACGTGAGTCGCGTTGTCGCCGGTCAGGACCCGCACCAGCGTTTCGGCCTCGCCTCCCTGTTCGGGCTCCAGCGCGGGCACCGCGAAGCTTTCCGACACGTCGATCCGGGTCTCCGGATGGACGGCCCGCATGTTCGCTTCGACCTCGCGCACGCGGGCCAGGTAAGCATCGCGCCAAGTCGCGGGATCCTCGCCAGGCACCACCCGGAAATCCAACATGAAACGGCAGTCCTTGGCGGTGATGTTATGCGCCGTACCACCCTGTATCTGCCCGACATGACAGGTGGTCCAGGGTGGCTCGAACACAGCCGCCAGCGCCGAGGGTTCGGCCGCCATGTTTTCGGCATTGCGGTGGTTGGCCCAATCGATCAGCGGCGCAGCGGCCATGACGGCGTTGATGCCGGTATGCATGATCGAACTGTGTACCTCGAAGCCGACGACATGGGTGGCATATCCGAACCCGCCCTTGTGGCCGGTGACCGCCTGCATCATCGACGGCTCGCCCACGATCACCGCCGAGCCCTTGGGCAGAACCTCCTGCATCGCCGCGATCAGCGGCGGCGCGCCGGTGCAGCCGACCTCTTCGTCGAAACTCAGCGCCAGTTGCAAAGGCCGCGTGACGCCGCGATGGCGGGCCTCGACCAGCGCCCAGATCGCCAGCGCGTCGAAACCCTTCATGTCGCAGGTGCCGCGGCCGAAATACTTGCCGTCTCGCTCGGTCACGGTGAAGGGATCGCTGTCCCAGGGCTGACCGTCCACGGGCACGACATCGGTGTGCCCGGAAAGCACGACCGCCCCCTCTTCCAAAGGCCCGACATGGGCAAAGAGCGCGGCCTTGTGCGGCTGTGCCGGGTCCGGCCAGCGATGCGCCTGGATACCTTGACTTGCCAGATAGCCCTCAACCCAATCGACCAGCGGCAGGTTGGACTCGCGGCTCACCGTCGGAAATGACACCAGCTTGGCCATGATCTCCAACGGCGTCAGACGCTGGGTCATTAAATCAGTACCCGCTGTCGGTGGTCAGGATGAAATGCCCCGGTTCGACTTCGCGGTATTCCGACGGCGCCGGCTTGTAATCCAAGGAATGGATTGGCGACGGGATCGGTTTGAAGTTCAGGTCTTTTTCCGACTTGCGCCTGTTCGGATCCGCGATCGGAACCGCCTTCATCAGGGCTTGCGTATAGGGGTGCTGCGGGTTCTCGAACACGCGGCTCCGCGGCCCCAGTTCGACGATCCGGCCAAGATACATGACACCGACATGATGGCTCACACGCTCGACCACGGCCATGTCGTGCGAGATGAACAGGTAACTCAGCCCCAGTTCGGCCTGCAGTTCCATCATCAGGTTCAGGACCTGCGCCTGAACCGAGACGTCCAGCGCCGAAACCGCCTCGTCCGCGATGATCAGCTTGGGGTTCAAGGCCAGTGCGCGGGCGATGGCGATACGCTGGCGCTGCCCGCCGGACATTTCGTGCGGATAGCGGCGCATGAAGCTGCGCGGCAACTGCACCCGGTCGAACAGGTTCGCCACCCGGTCGTGCAGTTCCGAACCAGTCGCCACGTTGTAGTTCCTCAGCGGCTCGGCCACCTGATCCACAAGTTGCATCTGCGGATTGAGCGAGGCGAACGGATCCTGAAAGATCATCTGCATGTCCAGACGCGCCTTCCGAAGGCCGTTCTGGTCCAGCTTCATGATATCGACGCCGTCAAGATTGATCTCGCCCGCCATCGGCTCGACCAGCCGCAGGATCGACCGCCCCGCCGAAGACTTTCCGCAACCGGATTCTCCGACCAGACTCAGCGTCTGGCCGCGGTTCAGCTTGAACGAGACATCCTCGACCGCATGCACGTTGGCGATAGTGCGGCGCAACAGACCTCCCTTGACGGGGAAACGGGTCGTCAGTCCCTTGACGGTCAGCAGCACGTCCTTCGTGCCGGGAATCGGCGCGATCTTCTGGCCTTCCACACCCAGCAGCTTCATCGGCTCGGGCGCCGCCTTGCCGCGCATTTCGCCCAGCTTCGGCACCGCCGCCAGCAGGGCCTTGGTGTAGTCGTGCTTCGGGTTCTCGAAAATCTCGGTGACGGGGCCTTCCTCGACCTTGTTGCCGCGATACATGACGACGACGCGGTCGGCCATCTGCGCAACGACCGCCATGTCATGAGTGATGAACATCACCGCCGTACCCGTCTCGCGCTTGAGCCGGTCCATCAGCGCCAGGATTTCCGCCTGAATCGTCACGTCCAGCGCCGTTGTCGGCTCATCCGCGATCAGCAGGCGCGGCTCGCAAGCCATCGCCATGGCGATCACGACCCGCTGCCGCATTCCTCCCGACAACTCGTGCGGATACTGTTCCAGCCGCCGCTCGGGTTCGGGGATACGGACCTGACGCAACAGTTCCACCGCCCGCTTCTCGGCCTGGGCCTTGGACATGTCCTTGTGAATGCGCAGCCCTTCGGTCAGCTGACGGCCGACTGTGAAGACAGGGTTCAGAGCCGTCATCGGCTCTTGAAAGATCATCCCGATCTCGTTGCCGCGAATCTTCTTCATCATGTCCTGGTCGGCTTCCGCCAGGTCCATCTCGCGCCCGTCGCGCCGGTCGAACAGCAGTTCGCCGCCTGCAATCTCGCCGCCGCCGAATTCCACCAGCCGCATCAGGGACAGCGACGACACCGATTTGCCCGAACCGGATTCCCCAACGATACAAACGGTTTCGCCCGGATGCACCTCGAACGAGACATCCTCGACCCCGACGACCGGTCCATCCTTGGTCTGGAATTCGACCCGCAGTTTCCTGATCTGTGCAATAGGCTGATCCAGCACGAAAGCGCTCCCCTTGGCCGCCCTTGTTGGTTGAGTGACAAACGCTAAGACCGCGAGGCGGGGAAAGTCAAACCCATTGCAGCTTTTCCCGACGGCAAGGCTTGCAATTTTCGGAAACTCTGTTTCGATACGCAGCGTAACCGTTCTGGGGGAGAGAGCGCGGAACACAGGGCACGTTCAGTGTTTTCCTTTTGTTTCAAAGCCTTGAATCCATTTCGGCAACGCCAAATCCGCAGGCAGTGCGGAGATAAGCAAGACACATTCGTGTCCAACATGGAGTGTAGAATGAAAGTCAAAGCCCTTTTGCTCGGTGCGATCGCAAGCACGGCGCTGGCCCCGATGGCCATGGCCGAGCGCGGATCGGACGGCAATGTCAGCATCATCTATTGGCAGGCTCCGTCGATCCTGAACCCCTTCCTGTCGGGTGGCACCAAGGACGTTGAATCGGCGTCGCTGGTGATCGAACCGCTCGCCCGCTACGACCAGGACGGCAACATGGTGCCCTACCTGGCCGCCGAGATCCCGACCGTCGACAACGGCGGGGTGAGCGAGGATCTGACCTCGATCACCTGGAAGATCGCGCCCGGAATCACCTGGTCGGACGGCAGCCCGTTCACATCGGCCGACGTCGTGTTCACCGCCGAATACTGCATGCATCCCGAAGGCGGCTGCGCGCAGGTGACGAAATTCGAAGGCGTGACCTCGGTCGAGGCGGTTGACGACATGACCGTCAAGGTAACTTTCGACAAGCCGACCCCCTTCCCCTACGGCCCCTTCGTGGGCGGCGAAAGCCCGATCATCCAGAAGGCCCAGTTCGAGAACTGCATGGGCGCCAAGGCACCTGAATGCACCGAACAGAACTTTGGCCCGATCGGCACCGGCCCGTTCGTTGTGGACGAGTTCAAGCCGAACGACGTGATCACCATGTCGGCCAACCCGAATTACCGCGACCCGAACAAACCGGCCTTCGCCACGCTGACCTTCAAGGGCGGCGGCGATGCGACCGCGGCGGGCCGTGCCGTGATGGAAACCGGCGAGTTCGACTACGCCTGGAACCTGCAGCTTGCGCCCGAGGTGATCGCCCAGATGGAAGCAGGCGGCAAGGGCGTTCCGGTGGCGGGCTTCGGCCCGCTCGTCGAGCGCATCATGCTGAACCAGACCAACCCGTCGCCCGACCTGCCTGAAGGCGAGCGGTCGACCGCCAAGCATCCGCATCCGTTCCTGAAGGATCCGGCGGTCTACAAGGCCATGTCCCTGGCCATCGACCGTCCGCTGCTGGTCGAAATCGGATACGGCAAGGCCGGTCAGGTGACCTGCAACTGGGTGCCGGCACCCGCTGCGGTCAATTCGACCACCTTCACCTGCGACAAGCAGGACATCGAAGGCGCCAAGAAGCTGCTGGACGATGCAGGCATCGTCGACACCGATGGCGACGGCGTGCGCGAAAAGGATGGCGTTCCGCTCAAGATCGTCTATCAGACCTCGACCAACGCCGTCCGTCAGGACTTCCAGGCGCTGATCAAGGAATGGTGGGCGCAAATCGGCATCGAGACCGAACTGCGCAACATCAACGCATCGGTCTTCTTTGGCGGTGATCCGGGCTCGCCCGACACCTTCCAGAAGTTCTATGCCGATGTCGAGATGTACGCCAACACCTTCAACGGCACCGACCCGCAGTCCTATCTGGGCAACGGCCTGTGCGACAAGGCTCCGCGTCCCGAAACGCAGTGGCAGGGCGAGAACATCAGCCGTTTCTGCAACGAGGAGTTCGACAAGCTGCACGCGCAACTGGCCGAAACCGCCGGAGCGGACGCGCGCGCCGAACTGGCCAAGCGTCTGAACGACATCATGGTCGAAAACGGCGGCATGATCCCGCTGGTGCACCGTGGCCGTCTGTCCGCCCACTCGAACACGCTGGGCGGCGTGATCCTGAACGTCTGGGACAGCGAACTGTGGAACGCCGCGGATTGGTTCCGCAAGACCGGTTCCTGATACGCTAGCCTTGCAAATCCGCGCTCCGATCTTTATCGGGGCGCGGCCTCTGGCATAATGACCCAAGAAAAAGACTCGTAAACAAAGGCGCACCTGAATGCTGACCTTCACCATCCGCCGTCTGGTCCTGGCAGTCCCGACGCTTTTGTTCATCAGTCTTGTGATTTTCCTTCTCCTCGAACTCGCCCCCGGCGACCCCATGGCGCAGGTGCCGTTGACCGTGCCTCCGGAGGTCAAGGAAAAGATGCGCGAGGCGCTTGGCCTCGGCCAGCCGATGCATATCCGGTTCTGGAAGTGGATCGTGCAGTTCTTCTGGATCGAGCCGCAGGTGCTGGTCGACCACATCTTCGGCACCACCTTCTCGCAGGGCGATCTGCGGGTGATCTCGTGGCAGACCCGCTCGCCGGTGATGGACATTGTCGTACAGCGCATCCCCCAGACCCTGTGGGTGGTTGGCACGGCCTACGTGGTCGCCATCCTGATCGCCCTGCCCATCGGCATCTATTCCGCCTACCGCCAGTATTCGTGGTTCGACCAGATGGGCACCTTTGTTTCGATGATCGGCTTTTCGGTGCCGCCGTTTTTTTCGGGCGTTCTGGTGATCGTGATCTTTTCGGTCAACCTGGGCTGGTTCCCTTCGATCTACGACACAACCCTCAAGGTTACCGACTGGGACAGCTTCATGCTGCAACTCCAGCAGATGATCATGCCGGTCATGGTGCTGGCACTGCAGATCACCGCGCAGCTCAGCCGCTTCATGCGCGCTTCGATGCTGGACAACCTGAACCAGGATTACGTCCGAACCGCCCGCGCGAAGGGTCTGAGCGAGTATACGGTGGTCATGGTCCACGTGCTGCGAAACTCGATGATCCCGGTGGTCACCGTGATCGCGCTTGGCATCCCGTCGATCTTTGGCGGTGCCATCATCACCGAGCAGGTGTTCAAGGTGAACGGCATCGGGCAACTGCTGATCGGCGCCATTCAGGCCAATGACCTTCCGATGGTGCAAACCCTGACCTTCATATTCGCCGTGCTGATCGTTCTGTTCAATCTGATCGCCGACGTTCTCTACGGCATTCTGGACCCGAGGATCCGCTATGACTGACAAGGAGCGCTTTGTACCCGACGAAGGGCTGGCCCCCGCGTCGACCGCCCTGCCCGCAGCTGGTCCGATGGAAGAGCTGCACAACCCGCCGCGCAGTCAATGGCGCGATGTCTGGGACCAGTTCAAGACCCACAAGGGCGCCATGCTGGGCGCGGTCCTGTTCATCCTGATCGTCGCCTCGGTCTATCTCGGCCCGTTCTTCTGGGACATCGATCCGACCCAGACTGCAATCCGCGAACGGAACCAAGGGCCCAGCTGGGCGCACCCCTTCGGCACCGACCAGTTGGGCCGCGACATGCTGGCGCGCATGATGGCCGGGGGTCAGACTTCGGTATCTGTTGGCATCGCTGCAATGCTGTTGGCCTTGTTCCTCGGCTCGTTCATCGGCGTTCTGGCCGGGTTCTTCAGGCGTTTCGACGGCCCCTTGATGCGGCTGACCGACCTGTTTCTCGCGCTGCCGCTGCTGCCGCTCCTGCTGGTGATGATGCTGCTTTTCCGCGAACCGCTCAGCGCGGCGTTCGGGCTTGAACGTGGTCTGTTCATCCTGATCGTCTCGGCCATCGGGATCACGTCCTGGATGCCCACCGCGCGGATCGTCCGTGGCGACGTGCTGGCCCTGAAGGAGCGCGAATTCGTACTGGCGGCCCGTTCCATCGGCACCAGCAACAGCCGGATCATCATGCGCCACATCCTGCCCAACGTGCTTTCGCCGATCATGGTTTCGGCGACGCTGGGGATCGCGACGGCAATCATCACGGAAAGCGCCCTGTCCTTCCTCGGCCTCGGCTTCCCACCAGATTTCCCGACATGGGGGCGGCTGTTGCAGGATGGCGTCGACTACCTGCAGCAATATCCCGAGCGGGTATTCTGGCCGGGTCTCGCCATCTCGCTGACGGTGCTCAGCGTCAACTACCTGGGCGACGGTCTTCGCGATGCGCTTGACCCGCGCATCCGCGGGCGCTGAACCGGAAGCGAAATTTACCTCGTCAGTCGGTGGCGGCGGTCTTGACCAAGGCCGCGCGCGCCAACGCCTGCATGGTTTCAAGATATGCGGTCTGGGACCAGCCGCAGTCCCTCACCAGGTGTTCCCAATTTCTGACTGAAAGCAGTGTCCACAAGAGGTCGGTCGCCCTGCCCTCGTCCAGTTCAGGTTTCAACCCACCGTCCCGGCTCAGGTCTCGGACCACCGCCGCGCAACCGTGCCGAACCGCTTCCATCCGGCCCTGCCATGCCGATCGCGCCTCGGCATCCGTTTCCTGCATCGCCATCAGCGCCCGTCCGACACCGTGGATTTCCGGAATGTAATTCCCCCATGCATCGACGAAGGCCGTCAAACGCTCCTCTCCCGACCGCGCAGAGCGGCTTGGCGTCAGGCGCGACTCCATATTCTTGACCTCGTCGATATGCAGCGTGGTTTCCACCAGCAGTTCCGCGCGTGTCGGGAAGTGAAGGTATAAAGCCTGCCGGCTGATCCCGGCCTCGCGTGCGATATCGGACATGCGGACGGGTTCGCCCAAATTGGTCTCAAGCAACGTCCAGGCGGCATCGAGGATTCGCGTTCGGGTGTTTTTCTCTGCACTTGACATAATGTAAAGTTACTCCTATTTGACATCATGTCAACTTGACACGGTGTCAAATTGAGCAACCGCCAGAAAGGAGACGACCATGAAGATCATCGTATTCGGAGCGACCGGAACCGTAGGCCGCCTGGCCGTGACCCGTATGCTGGACGAAGGACATGACGTGACCGCCTTCGCCCGTTGGCCCGAACGGCTTGGCGAACGATCACCGCGGTTGACGCTGGTCGCTGGCGACGCCTTGAACCCAAAAGATGTCGATGCAGCTGTGCAGGGTCATGACGTGGTTGTAGTCGCCCTGGGGGCCGGAGCCTCACGCAAGAGCGTGATACGATCTCAGGGTACCCTGAACATCATCCGAGCCATGCATCGGCACGGCGTTCGCCGCCTGATCTGCCAGTCGACCTTGGGCGCCCACGAAAGCTGGAGCAACCTGAACTTCTTCTGGAAGCGGATCATGTTCGGCTTCCTGCTACGGCCGGCGTTCCGCGATCACGAGTTGCAGGAAAACCTTGTGCAGGCCAGCGGACTGGACTGGACGATTGTCCGGCCCGGAGCGTTCACCGACGGCCCTGCGTCAGGCGCCTACAAGGAGGGATTCAAGCCAAGCGACAGATCACTGCGCCTGAAGATCTCGCGGGCGGACGTTGCCGGTTTTCTTACCCGGCAACTCTCCGAAGCCCGCTATTTGCGGCGCGCGGTCGGCATCTCGTACTGAGGCGCTCACTCCAATCGGCGGCGGATTCTGCGGACCGACCACCAAACCGCCGCAACGACAGGCAGGGTCACGACCGCGGACAACATGCCCTTGCTGATCCCCGCCGAGGTCACTGGATAGAGCAGATAGCTGGCCAGCGACACGGCGTAGTAGCTGATCGCCACCACGGACAGCCCTTCGACCGTGTGCTGCAGCCGCAGGGCCAGATCCGCACGACGGTCCATACTTTCCAGCAGCGCCTGGTTCTGGGCGCTGCGCACCACATCGACCCGCGTCCGCAGCAACTCGCCAGCCCGGATCGCCCGATCGGACAGGGCGGCCAGTCTCTTTTCCGTCGACTTCACCGTCCGGATCGCCGGTTCATACCGACGCATCATGAAATCGGCAAATGTCTGCCGTCCCTGGAACCGCTGTTCCCGCAGGGCTTCGATCCGCTGGTTCACGATGGCTTCGTAGGCTCCGGTCGCGCCGAAACGGAAGGAACATCGTGCCGACAGGGTTTCGAGTTCCGTGGAAGTCGACAGAAGCTGCGGCAGCAGTTCATCGGGGCGCGCGGCATCGTTCGTCATCTCGGTCATCAGATCCGTCAGACGCCCGTCCAGTTCTCCGATCCGCGGCATGAGGTTCTTGACCCGGGCGAAGCCCAGCATCGACATCGCCTTGTAGGTTTCAATCTCGCACAGGCGCTGAATGATCCGCCCCGTCCGGCGCCGCCCGGTGTCGCGCGAGACGAAGACCGCGAACCGCATGTGCCCCGCCGGGTCGATCCGGAAATCACTGGCGGCGACGGCGGCATCGTCCAGCACGCGCGCTACCGCCAAGCTTTCGGGTTCGAACCATTCGGCCAGAGCGGTGTCGATGTCGTTGTCAACGTCACGCGCGACGACCCGCAGCATCGCCGAGGTGATCCTCTGGCCCGGGCTCTTGGCCAGCCAGTCCGGCGGAAAGATCTCGAAATCCGCCGGGTTGAAGGCGCGGTCGGTGACACCCTGCGAAATGGCGGTGTAGGTCACGAACTCGGTATGCTGCTCCCACTTCAGCAAGTGCCGCCCGATCCGGCCCGCGTAATGCGTCGCCCCCGGTTGCGGATGCGGGGCGCCGTGGCGGTCCAGCAGATCGACCAGGTGCGCGCGATCCTCCTCCTTGTCCCGCACGACCGCCGCAACAGGCTGCTTGATGGCCAGGAAGATCACCGTGCAGGGCGCCGCCGTCGCCGGGAAAGGCCGCGCGTGCAACTCGTTGGCCAGCGCATAGCGCAAAGGGTGGTCCTGGATCGGCGTCATGTTCTGCTCCTGCAATTGCAGGGCACTATACGCGACAACGAAAAGACATCAATTCCGTTTTATTTCAATCGCTTATCTGAACACCAAGGTATACAGTCGGAATTTTCTCAGTGATTTGGCTGCCATAGCTCGATCGGGTTGCCCTCGGGGTCGCGCAGGCGTGCAAAACGACCAATCTCGCTGTCCCATTCGGGCCGCGTTTCCACTTCGATCCCGGCGGTTCGCAATTGCGCGATCATCGCGTCGAGGTCGTCGACACGGAAATTGATCATCCATTGCCGATCGCTTGCGCCGAAATAGTCGGTGTCCTGCGCGAAGGGGGCAAAGACCGTGTAACCTTCGCGCTGTTTCCACGGAACGTTTCCAACACGATCCACCCCCAGGTGCTGCTCGTACCAGGCGGCCAGAGCGTCGGGGTCGCGGGCGCGGAAAAACATTCCGCCGATGCCATTCACCTTTTCCATCGACACCTCCCTGTTGCCGGCTGGCGCCAACCTCCTGGGCGAGAATACAAGAAAAGGCGCCCCGATGGGACGCCTTTCCGATCTGTGCAACCGCCTGGATCAGTCGATCATCGGCAACAGCTTGTCGAGCGACTGCTTGGCGTCGCCATAGAACATCCGGGTGTTCTCCTTGAAGAACAGCGGATTCTCGATGCCGGAATAGCCGGTGCCCTGACCGCGTTTCGACACGAACACCTGCTTGGCCTTCCAGCATTCCAGCACCGGCATGCCGGCGATGGGCGAGTTCGGGTCGTCCTGCGCCGCCGGGTTCACGATGTCGTTCGAGCCGATGACGATGGCCACATCCGTTTCGGGGAAGTCCTCGTTGATCTCGTCCATTTCCAGAACGATGTCGTAAGGAACCTTCGCCTCGGCCAGCAGCACGTTCATGTGGCCGGGCAGACGACCGGCGACGGGATGGATGGCGAACCGCACCTGCTTGCCCTTGGCGCGCAGCTTGCGGGTCAGTTCGCTGACCGCCTGCTGGGCCTGCGCAACGGCCATACCGTAGCCCGGGATGATGATCACGCTGTCGGCTTCGTTCAGCGCCGCTGCGACGCCTTCGGCTTCGATGGCGATCATCTCGCCCTCGACCGCCATCTGCTCGCCCTGGGGACCGCCAAAGCCGCCGAGGATCACGCTGATGAAGTGACGGTTCATCGCCTTGCACATGATGTAGCTGAGGATCGCACCGGACGAGCCAACCAGCGCGCCCACAACGATCAGCAGATCGTTGCCCAGCGAGAAACCGATCGCCGCCGCGGCCCAGCCCGAGTAGGAGTTGAGCATCGACACCACCACCGGCATGTCGGCGCCGCCGATACCCATGATCAGATGATAACCGATGAACAGCGCCGCCAGCGTCATCAAGAACAGCGGGAAGAACCCGCCGGTGTTGAAGTACCAGATCAGGCAGATCAGCGACAGCGCCGCCGCGCCGGCGTTCAGCATGTGACCACCCGGCAGCTTGGTAGCCGCCGACGTGACCTTGCCCGCCAGCTTGCCATAGGCGATCACCGAGCCGGTGAAGGTCACCGCACCGATGAAGACGCCGAGAAACAGTTCGACATGCAGGATCGCCAGTTCGGCCGAGGTCTTCTTGGCGATCAGCTTGGCGAAGGCGCCAAGATCGGAAAGATCCGCGTCCTTGGCCGAGTCCACGATCGCGAACACTTCGGCGACGTTTCTGATCTCGAAATGCGCGTTGAAACCGACGAAGACCGCCGCAAGGCCGACCAGCGAGTGCATGGCCGCCACAAGCTGCGGCATCTCGGTCATCTGCACGCGCTTCGCGACGTAGGTGCCGATGACGCCACCGCCCGCGATCAGGAGCAGCGACAGCAGCCACAAGCCCGATCCGGGCCCGACCAGGGTCGCGAAGACCGCAAGCCCCATGCCGACGATTCCGTACCAGACGGCGCGTTTCGCGCTTTCCTGGCCGCTGAGCCCGCCAAGGCTGAGGATGAAGAGAACAGCCGCAACGACATAAGCGGCAGTCGTGAAACCGAATTCCATTTCCCCGGCCTCCTTAAGATTTCTGGAACATGGCGAGCATGCGCCGGGTTACGAGGAAGCCGCCGAAGATGTTGATCCCGGCCATGAAGACGCTGAGCGCCGCCAGCAGGATCACAAGGAATGACCCAGACCCTATCTGCATCAGCGCGCCGACGATGATGATCGACGAAATTGCGTTGGTGATCGCCATCAGCGGCGTGTGCAAGCTGTGCGAGACGTTCCAGATCACCTGGAAGCCCACGAAGACGGCCAGCACGAACACGATGAAGTGCTGCATGAAGCTGGCGGGCGCCACGGCGCCGACCAGCAGCATCAGAAGGCCGCCCACCGCCAGCAGGGTCACCTGGCTTTTGGTCTGCGCCTTGAATTCCGCAACTTCCTTGGCCCGTTTTTCCTCGGGCGTCAGTTCCTTGACCTCTTTCTTGGGCTGCGCCGCGATCGCCTGGATCTTGGGCGGCGGCGGCGGGAATGTGATCTCGCCCTGATAGGTCACGGTCGCGCCCCGGATCACGTCGTCTTCCATGTCGTGGTTGATCCTGCCGTCCTTCTCGGGCGTCAGATCGGTCATCATGTGACGGACGTTGGTGGCGTAGAGCGACGAGGCCTGCGATGCCATGCGGCTGGGGAAGTCGGTGTAGCCGATGATGGTCACGCCGTTCTCGGTCACGACCTTCTCATCCGGCACCGTGCCTTCGACGTTGCCGCCGCGCTCGGCGGCGAGGTCGACGATCACCGAGCCGGGCTTCATGGCCTTCACCATGTCTTCCAGCCACAGCTTGGGCGCCTCGCGGTTGGGGATCAGCGCGGTCGTGATGACGATGTCCATCTCGGGCGCCAGTTCGCGGAACTTGGCCAACTGCGCCTCGCGGAACTCCGGAGACGAAACTGCGGCGTAACCGCCGGTGGCGGCACCGTCCTGCTGTTCTTCCTCGAAATCGAGGTAGACGAACTCGGCCCCCATGGATTCGACCTGTTCGGCCACTTCAGGCCGCACGTCGAAGGCATAGGTGATGGCGCCAAGCGAGGTCGAGGTGCCGATCGCGGCCAGACCAGCCACGCCGGCGCCCACGACGAGCACCTTGGCAGGCGGCACCTTGCCGGCGGCGGTTACCTGGCCCGTGAAAAAGCGGCCGAAGTTGTTGCCGGCCTCGATCACCGCACGGTAACCGGCGATGTTGGCCATTGACGACAGGGCGTCCATCTTCTGCGCGCGGCTGATGCGCGGCACCATTTCCATGGCGATGACGTTCGCGCCCTTGGACTTGGCCAGGTCCATCCCCTTCTCGTTTCCGGCGGGGTTGAAAAAGGAAATCAGCGTCTTGTTCTTGGTCAGGCGCTTGAGTTCGGTTTCGTTCGGCTGCCGCACCTTGGCGATGATGTCTGCGGTTTTCCACAGCGCCGCGGCGGTCTTGACGATCTCGACGCCGGCCTTTTCATACGCTTCGTCCGAGAAACCCGCGGCCGCGCCCGCGCCGGTCTCGATGGCGCAGTCATAGCCCAGTTTCTGCAGCTGCAACGCCGAGTCCGGGGTCATCGCGACCCGGTTTTCGCCGTCAAATGTTTCCTTTGGTGTACCTATCTTCACCAGTAGGGTCCCCCTTCTTTTTTGCCCGGTTTCCCCCGGGCAACGGAACTGTCTGCAAAGCAGAGGTGTATCTTGCGCAAGATTATTTCGCAAGCGCAGCATTCGCAACGTCAGGTCACTTAGACGATTCTCCTATAGCCAGCGTCGGGTCTTGCGTTCGTAACGGGCGAAATCCGCCCGGAAAGTACGGCGCAGTCGGTTTTCTTCGGGCAGTATGAACCGCCGCTCCAGCACCCAGACGAAGATCGGGACCAGGACAAGCGACAGAACTGCGTCCATCCGCAGGATGATCCCGGTCAGGATCAGGACGTCACCCACATAGATCGGGTTGCGGCTTCGCTTGTAGATGCCCGTCTGCACCATCGCCGTCGGCGTCTCGTGCGGCACGATGGTGGTGCGGTGGCGGCGGAATTCGACGACCGCCAGTACCATCAGAAGGATACCGCCGCCGATCAGCAACCCCGACAGCAGATCCGTGATGGCACCATCCAGCGACAGTCCCAACGACAGGTGCCGCGACTGCATCCAGGCCAAAACGGCAAACCCCACCAGCCAGACCGGCGGTATGTCAATCCGGTGCATGAATTTCCTCATGGGCAACAGCAAGCAAGGCTTCACACCCTTGTTGGTGCAAGTCCTAGACCCTTCCCGCCCGCTTGGCAAAAGTTATGTCGGTTTTTAAACGGAAAAGACCGGTTTTGTCACATCAGCCTGTCCTGCGGAACACGTCTTCCCTTACCGGCAGCGAATACGGGAACCGGTTCTTGACCTCCGCTATTCCCATTCCATTTCCTCGAATACGCGGCCCGCGTTCTTGGTCGCCAGTTCCTCGAACGTATCCAGGTGGGCCCAGTGCGACTGGTCCACGTAATAGGCGCCAGCAAGATCTCCACCTTCGTCGATATGCGCGCCGACCTTCTCGCGGAGATCCCTGAGATAATCGACCGAATAGCGCCGGACCTGCGCGAAGTTCGTGGGATGGCCGTGGCCGGGAATCACGTGGGTCGGCGCGATCGGCTCCAGCCGCGTTTCCCAGGTTTCGATCCAGCAGCTTGTGCAAGTATGCTCGAATATCGGCAGCATCCGCTCGTGAAAGGCGATGTCGCCGGTGATCATGATGTCCCATTGCGGAATCCATACCTGCGTGTCGCCGGGATCATGCGCCGGCCCGAGGTGCAGAACCTTTATCTCGATATCGCCCAGCTTGACGACGTGTTCATCCTCGAAGGTCAGGTTGGCGTGCTCGACCCGGGTGCCCTCGGCGCGGTCCCCATTGTAGCGCCGCATCCCCTGAAGGATGAAGTCGCCGTTTTCCATGGTCTCGGCGACCGCATCGACATGGGCCAGGATATCGACGCCTTGGTCGCGCCAATAGCCGTTGCCGAGCATCGCGTGCCCCTGCCCGTTCTCGTTGATGACCAGAACGACCGGTTGGTCCGTGACCTGCCTGATTTCGTCATGTAGCGCAGCGGCAAGCCGGCTGGAGGCGCCGGAATTGACGACGACCACCCCCTCGTCCGTCACGATGAAGGAGAGGTTGTTGTTGTGGCCCGCGTTTTCGTAGGTCGGCGGCGCAGTTGCGCCGATGGCCGAAAAGACATGCGGGATCACTTCCACGGGCTTGGAGTAAAGCTCGGACGCGGGGTACTGATCCGCGATGTCTTCGCTGGCGAATGCCTGTGCTCCGACAACCAATGCCAAAGCTAGAATCGTCGGTTTCGCGGTCATAGGTCCTCCACCACTATAATACACATTCACATGTTTGCATTGATTTTGGCGTGACGACACGGCGCGTCTTGTCACAGGCGGCAGGACATATAGGCTGCGCGGCAACAGGAGGAGCAGCAATGACATTGACTGGAAAACATGCGCTGGTGACCGGTGGCGGCACGGGCATCGGGTTGGCCATAGCGCGGGCGCTGGCCGATGAAGGCGCCGTCGTGACCATCACCGGCCGTCGGCAAGAGGTTCTGGACAAGGTTTCGACCGACCGCATCGCCGGTATGGTCATGGATGTCCGCGACGAGGAAAACGTCGTGACAGGAATCGCCGATGCGGTCGAAGCGCGGGGGCCGATCCAGGTCTGCGTCGCCAATGCCGGCATCGCCATGGGCAAGACGCTGCAGAAGACCGACATGGCGTTCTGGCGCGACATCATGGCGACCAACCTCGATGGCGCGTTCCTGACCATACGCGAAAGCTTGCGGTCGATGCTGGAAACGGATTGGGGCCGGGTGATTTCCGTCGCTTCGATTGCCGGTTTGCGCGGCGCGCCCGGAGCCGGTGCCTATGCCGCCTCGAAACACGGGCTGATCGGCCTGACCCGCAGTTATTCGGAAGAGTTCATGGGCAAACCCTATACCTTCAACGCGCTGTGCCCCGGCTACGTGGACACCCCGATCGTCGAGCGCAACATCACGTCGATCTCAGAACGCGCGGGCATCAGCCAGCAGGATGCATTGAAGGCAATGGTCGATCAGAACCGCCACAAGCGTCTTATCGTGCCCGAGGAAGTCGCCGCCGCCGCGCTGTGGCTGGTGCGGCCCGGATCGCAAAGCATCAATGGCCAGTGCATCGAAATCTCGGGCGGGCAGACCTGACGCCGCAACCCAAGGAAGGGCACAATTGCTGGACAAGGTCCTCGCGGGCCGCTATCCCACGCGCAGGTTCTTCAAGCTTGAAATAAATGTGAGGTCACGATGACCGATTTTGCCGCCACAAAGGCAATGTTCGATCTTCCCGAAGGCATCCTCTACCTCGACGGCAATTCGCTGGGTCCGCTGCCGAGCGCCGCAAAGGCGCGGGTTCAAGGCATGATGGCCGACGAATGGGGCGATATGCTGATCACCGGCTGGAACAAGGCCGGCTGGATGGGGATGCCGATGGACCTTGGCAACCGGATCGGCAAGCTGATCGGGGCCGAGCCCGACAGCGTGGTCGTGGGCGACACGCTGTCGATCAAGGTTTATCAGGCGGTCGCATCGGCGCTGGAACTCAACCCCGGTCGCAAGGTGGTTCTGTCGGACAACGGCAATTTCCCGACCGACCTCTACATGGTCGAGGGCCTGCTGCGCTCGCTCGGGCCAGAGTACGAATTGCGCGTGGTGGATCCCGAGGCGGTGACCGACAACATCAGCGAAGAGATTGCGGTCCTGATGCTGACCGAGGTCGATTACCGGACCGGCCGCAAACACGACATGAAGGCGCTGACCGAACTCGCCCATGCCAACGGTGTGCTGACGGTCTGGGATCTTGCCCATTCCGCAGGCGCGATTCCAGTGGATCTGTCAAGATGCAATGCCGATTTCGCGGTGGGATGCACGTACAAATACCTCAACGGCGGCCCCGGTGCCCCGGCCTTCATCTATGTCGCGCCACCACTGGCGGACAAGGCGCGGCCGGCGCTTTCGGGTTGGCTGGGGCACGAGGCGCCCTTTGCCTTCGACCTCGGCTATCGCCCCGGCGCGGGGATCGAGCGGATGCGCGTGGGCACGCCCCCCGTAATCCAGATGACCGCGCTAGCGGTGGCCATGGACGTCTGGGACCTGGCGGACATGGCCGATGTGCGCGCCAAATCCATCGAACTGACCGAACTGTTCATCCGCGAGGTCGAGGCCGCCTGCCCCGAACTGGAACTGGCCAGCCCGCGCGATGCCGAAATGCGGGGCAGCCAGGTCTCGTTCCGTTTCGCGGACGGGTACGCCGCGATGCAAGCGTTGATCGCGTGCGGAGTCATCGGCGATTTCCGCGCGCCAGACATCATGCGGTTCGGGTTCACGCCGCTCTACATTGACGAAGGTGACGTGTCGCGGGCAGTCGACATTCTTGCCGAGGTGATGCGCAACCGGCTGTGGGACAAGCCGGAGTACAAGATCCGTCAGCGCGTCACCTGACCTCCAGCCCGGCTCCGATCAGGATCGCGAAAGCGGAAACGCGTTCAGTATAGGTTTCAATGTCTTGCGCGGTGATCTTGATCCCCTTCAGGGCCGCTGTGATCATTCCGGCAATCGCCTGTGACGGTCCGGAAAATCGAACGCGGCCCTTCCCGGCTTCGCGATCCAGCCAGCCGGCATAGAGATCGCGAAGTCCCGCCTCACCGGCCGCGACGATGTCGGGCGCCGTCGACGATCCCGCATCCAGCAGTTCCAGGCCGTGCGGCGATGCCAGAAGCGCCGCGATCCCATCGCTCTGCGCCGCCATCGCCCGCCCGAGAACCTCGGGGATCGTTCCCGGACCATTCAGGCATTCGGCCACGGCTTCGGTCTTTTCCTGGTAGAAATGCTCGACAAGACTGCGAAAGATCGCCTCCTTGTTCCTGTAGTGCAGGTAGACCGCCGGACGGGACATGCCCGCGCCACGCGCTATGTCGTCCATCGAAGTCTTGCGAAACCCGTAGGTCGCAAAGGCCTGCCACGCGGAGGACAGAATTGCCTGTTGCCGGGGATCTGGGTGCGCATCTTTCATGCAAACATCTGTGACAGTTCCTGTAATTTTTGTCAATTGACACACTGACATTTTACGGCAATTATGTCAGAAGAACACACCGAAGAGAAAGAGAGACGCGCCATGGCTACCTCGCTCACCATCAACGGCAAGACGCATCAGGTCGACCTGCCCGACGACGTGCCCCTACTGTGGGTGCTGCGCGACGAAATCGGATTGACCGGCACCAAGTTCGGCTGCGGCGTGGCCGCCTGTGGCGCCTGCACCGTTCACATCGACGGCGAAGCGGTCAGGTCGTGCCAGGTGCCCCTGTCGGATGTCTGGGGCGAGGTGACGACGATCGAAGGCGTGGGGACCCCCGAGGCGATGTCGGCGGTCCAGCAAGCCTGGGTCGATCATCAGGTCGCCCAATGCGGCTATTGCCAATCGGGTCAGATCATGCAGGCCGCCGCGCTGCTGGCCGCCAATCCGGCCCCGACGGACACGGAGATCGACGAGGCGATGCAGGGCAATCTGTGCCGCTGCGGCACCTACCCTCGCATCCGCGCAGCGATCCATACCGCCTCGGCCAAGATGAAGGAGGCGTAAAAAATGGCAAGCATAGGAAAAATCCTCCGCCGCACCTTTTTGATCGGTTCCGCCGCGATCGTCGGCGGCGTCGCCTTTGGCGTCTATTACGTGAGGCGTCCCGCCCCGAACCCGCTCAGCCCGGGCGAGGGTGAGGCGGCGCTGAACCCCTTTGTCCTCATCGACCGGAACGGCGTCACGTTGTTTGCGCCGCGAGCCGAGATGGGTCAGGGCGTCAAGACCACCTGGGCCGCATTGATCGCCGAGGAACTGGACGTGGAGCTTGATCAGGTCACCGTTCTGCACGGCCCCGCCGCAGCGGCATATTACAACAGCGCGATGATCGGAGAAGGGCTGCCCAACAAGGGCTATGACGTGTCCAACTTCCAGCACAATCTCGGTGAGGCGCTTGGGGTCATCGGCAAGGTGCTGAGCCTGCAGGTCACCGGCGGCTCGACCTCGATGAAGGACGGGTTCGAGCGGATGCGGCACGCAGGCGCTTCGGCGCGCGAGACCCTGAAACAGGCGGCGGCCGGGCGTTTGGGCGTGGACCGATTGCAGCTGACAACCGAGGCCGGCCACGTGGTGGCGCCCGATGGGACGCGGATCGCCTATACCGAGCTGGCCGAGGACGCGGCCAAGCTCGAGCCAATCGAAGCCGACCTGCGCGACCCCTCGGAATGGCGCTACCTGGGCAAGACCCAGCCTCGCCTCGACATGGTCGAAAAGGCCACAGGTACCGCCGAATTCGCGATCGACGTGCGGCTGCCCGGCATGAAATTCGCAAGCGTCCGAATGAACCCCAAGCTGGGCGGCGGCATGAATGGCTATGACGACAGCGCCGCCAGATCCATGCCGGGCGTCGAGAAGGTCGTCGATCTGGGCAATGGTGTTGCGGTCATTGCCAGCAACACCTGGCTCGCCATGCGGGCCGTCGAGGCGATCGACGTGGACTGGGAAGACGCCCCCTACCCGCCTGAAACGCAGGCAATCTTTGCCAAGATCGCCGAAGCTTTCGATGCCGATCCCAACTCGACCATGCGGGACGACGGCGATGTAGGCGTAACGCCAGAAGGGGCAACCGAGATCACCGCCGAATACAGCGTTCCCTACCTTGCCCATGCCACTATGGAACCGATGACCGCGACAGCGCTGTACTCGGATGGCAGGTTGGAGTTTTGGGGCGGCAACCAGGCGCCGACCTTCATGCAGATGAAGGTCGCAGATGCAGCCGGTCTTGCGACCGAAGCGGTCGACGTGCACACCACCTATCTTGGCGGCGGTTTTGGCCGCAGGGGCGAGTTCGATTTCGGCGTTCTCGCCACCAAGATCGCCTTGGCGATGCCCGGCGTTCCGGTTCAGACCACCTGGAGCCGGGAGGAGGACATGCGCCACGACTTCTACCGCCCCGGCGCGACTGCCCGGATGCGTGGCGCGGTCAAGGACGGCAAGGCCATCCTGATCGACGGCAAGGTCGCGTCGCAATCCTGCACGCATCAGGCGGTCGAACGTATGACCGGAATGGGTGGCGGCGGCCCCGACAAGGTTCTGGTCGAAGGTCTGTTCAATCAGCCCTACGCGGTGCCGAATTATCGTATCAGCGGCCATATCGCGGATCTGCAGATCCCCGTCGGTTTCTGGCGCTCGGTCGGCAACAGCCACAACGGGTTTTTCCACGAGACTTTCATGGACGAGATGGCCCACGCCGCCGGACGCGACCCGCTGGAGTTCCGGCTGGAACTGATGCGGGACGAACATGCTCCATCGGCCGGATGCCTCGAGGCCGTACGCGAGATGTCGGGCTGGACCGGCAAGACGCCCAACGGCGTCGGTCGCGGCGTCGCCTTCACCTACAGCTTCGGAACGCCGGTCGCTCAGGTGATCGAGGTGGTGGACGAAAACGGCGTCATCCGCATCAACAAGGCCTGGATCGCTTGCGACATGGGGCTGGCCTTGGACCCGGAAAACGTCAAGGCCCAGATGTTCGGCGGCATGATGTACGGGCTGTCGGCGGCCTGTTATGGCGAGATCACCTTTGCCGAAGGCGAGGTGGAACAGGGCAACTTCCCCGACTACGACGCGCTGCGCATGCACACGGCGCCCGAAGTCGAGGTACGGGTACTCGAGACCAACCGCTTCATGGGCGGTGCCGGAGAACCAGGCACACCACCGTCAATGCCCGCTCTTGGCAACGCGCTGTTCGACCTGACGGGCAAGCGTGCGCGAACACTGCCGCTCAACCAGAACTTCAACCTGCTGGTTTGAGGAAACACCGGTCCCGCCCGCGCGCGAGCGGGCCTCATCCGTGGCGAGCGCCGGTCAAGCGGTCTTTTGAAAGAACGCCGCGCGACGGCCATCCGCCCAATTGCGCACTGCCTCTCCGAACGCCGTGAACAGCGGACGCGATACCGGATCGTTGGCGGCATCCCATTCGGGATGCCACTGAACCGACAGGGTAAAGCCCGGCGCATCCTTGACGTAGATCGCCTCGGGCGTACCATCGGGGGCGAGACCGTCGATCACGACCCCTTTTCCCGGCACCTTCAGGCCCTGCCCGTGCAGAGTGTTGGTCATAACCTCTCGCGCACCGAACAGGCGGTGAAACACTCCATCCTCGGACAGGGTCACCACATGGCGCAGCGCGAATTTCTCTTCGAGCGTGCCGTCAGGCGGCATCCTGTGGTTCAACCGCCCCGGAAGGTCGCGGATTTCTGGGTGCAGCGTACCGCCCAGCGCGACGTTGACCTCCTGAAAGCCGCGGCAGATTCCCAGGAACGGTTGGCCGCGTTCGACGCAGGCCCGGATCAGAGGCAGGGTGATCGAGTCGCGCGCCCGGTCGAATTCACCATGCGCTTCGGTCGCGGCTTCGCCATATTCTTCGGGATGCACGTTGGGCCGCCCTCCGGTCAGCAGGAAACCGTCACAGATCTCCAACAGCTCGGCCACCGACACGAAACGCGGGTCCGCGGGCACCAGCAGCGGCAGGCAACCGGACACATTGGCCACCGCATCCGAGTTCATGGTGCCGCCGGCATGCGTCGGATACTGATCGTTGATCAGGTAGGAGTTACCGATAATGCCGACCACCGGACGAGGCATTTGACTGTCTCTCTCTCGTTTGTTCAACCATTCCAACATTCATGCCAAAAAAAGGAAAGACATCAACATGTCGGAAAGCACAGCAATAGGTGAAAATCTCAACAATCCCTCAAATGCAACACAGATTGGCCACAATACCCTCTGAAAACCTTTAGGAGCAACGAGCCGAATTTCACCATGACGGAAACCGCACCGCAGTACGAAATTTTGCAGGCGAACAAGGGATGGTTTGGCTCGGTCGACCGGATCGAACGTTTGTTGCTGGGGCTTTTGCTAGGCTTGGTCGTTCTGTGTGCCATCCTGTCCTCCGCAAAGAACCAAGCCGTATCTTGGAGTGCTTTCGGACTAAGTCTCGCGCCGTCATTCGCCCTGTTCGTCGCGGGGATCTACATTCGCACAAAAAAGAACAAACCCAACTTGGCCAACCTCGCCGTCGCTAACAGCCTGTACCTAGGCTTCACAGGCGCCACTACCTTGCTGATATTTCTTAGGTTTCCGATTCAAACGCCCTTGTTGGACGAAAGGTTGATGCAAATCGATGCGGTGATTGGCTACTCTTGGCCAGAGTTCGTACAACTCGTCGGAACCTACCCGACTGCCGCCCGAATTCTGGGTTTCGTGTATATGAGTTCCCTGCCGCAGCTTTTTTTCCTGGTTGCGTTCTTGGCACTGACCGGTCGGGTGTTGTCCCTGCATCGCGCCCTATGCGCGGGCAGCCTAAGTCTTTTGATGACCACTATTATTTGGTGGGCGCTCCCTTCGATCGGCCCTTCCGCCTATTTCAATCTTCCGGAAGGTCTGGCTGACTCAATCGGGTTGGTCACCAATGCGGAATATGGGGCCTACCTTGTGGCATTGGCAAACAACGGCCTATCAGAAATTTCACCTGCAGATATTGTCGGTACGATCGCCTTCCCGTCTTATCACACCGTCATGGCGCTCTTGGTGGTTTGGTACCTGAGAGGAAGCGTATTTTTTGTTCCGGCAGCAATACTCAACTTGGCCATGATGCCCGCGATACTATCGCATGGCGGGCATCACATGATCGATGTGGCCGGCGGTGTTGTCATTTTTGCGATTGCGGCCGCTTTTGCTGCGACTTTGACTCCTCAAGCGTCATATCACTCGACTTGCAGTGCGTGACGCCTCAAATCTCGCCCGACAGCCCCGCCGCCTCGATGCCGGCAAGCGCAGCGGCGGCATCGTTGTCCGAGGTGTCGCCGGTGACGCCAACCGCGCCGATCACTGCGCCCTTCTTGTCGCGCACCAGAACGCCGCCCGGAACCGGAACCACCTGGCCGCCATAGACGCCGTTCACCGCGGCCATGAAATAGGCCTGACCCTCTGCACGCTTCATCTGCGCGGTGCCGGCCATTCCCAGCATGACCGAGCCATAGGCCTTGCCATGCGCGATGGCAAAGCGTCCGGGCGCCGCGCCGTCTTCGCGTTCAAAGGCGATCACGTGCCCGCCGGCATCGAGAACCACCACCGAAAGCGGTTTCAGCTCCAGTTCCTGACCTTTTTCCAGCGCCTTGCGTATGATCGTGCGCGCCTTGCGCAATGTGATGCTCATATCCGTCTCTTTCACCTGACCAAGAATATCGCGTGACGCGCGAGGGGCATCCCCCTCGCCGTCCAGATCTTATGCGCCCAGAGCGGCTTTCAACTCAAGCCGCCGCGCATGCAGAACCGGCTCGGTATAACCCGAAGGCTGAACCCGCCCCTTGAAGACCAAGTCGCAGGCCGCCTGAAAGGCGATCCCGTCAAAGCCGGGCGACATGGGCCGGTAGTCTGGATCGCCGGCATTCTGCTCGTCCACCACGGCGGCCATCTTGCGCATCGCGGACATCACGTCCTGGCCCGACACGACGCCATGATGCAGCCAGTTGGCTATGTGCTGCGCCGAGATCCTGCAGGTAGCCCGGTCTTCCATCAAACCTACGTTGTTGATGTCGGGCACCTTGGAACAGCCGATCCCCTGATCGATCCAGCGCACGACATAGCCCAGAATACCCTGCGCGTTGTTTTCCACCTCGCGGCGGATCTGTTCGGGCGACCACTTACGGAAAGCGGCCAGCGGGATGTCGAGAATGCCGTCCACATGCGCGCGGCGACCGCCTGCCTTCAGTTTGTCCTGAACCGCGAACACGTCGACCTTATGATAATGCAGGGCGTGCAAGGTCGCCGCCGTCGGGCTGGGAACCCAGGCGCAATTGGCGCCGGATTTGGGATGCTCGATCTTGGCTTCCATCATCGCGGCCATCCGGTCCGGCATGGCCCACATGCCCTTGCCGATCTGCGCCTTGCCCTGCAGTCCGCATTCCAGGCCGATGTCCACGTTCAGGTTCTCGTAGGCCCCGATCCAGGCCTTGCGCTTGATGAAATCCTTGCGGCTGAACGGCCCGGCTTCCATCGAAGTGTGGATCTCGTCGCCGGTCCGGTCCAGGAAACCGGTATTGATGAAGGCCACCCGTGATTTCGCGGCGCGAATGCACTCCTTGAGATTGACCGAAGTGCGCCGCTCTTCGTCCATGATGCCGATTTTCACGGTGTTGCGCGGCAGGCCGAGGATGTCCTCGACCATGTCGAAGGTCTCGACGGCAAAGGCGACCTCTTCCGGGCCGTGCATCTTGGGTTTGACCACATAGACCGAGCCACAGACGGAATTGCCGCCCGCGCGGTTCAAGTCGTGCTTGGCGATCAACACCGTGACCAGGGCGTCCATCAGCCCTTCGAACACCTCCTGCCCATCCGAGTCCAAAATGGCCGGATTGGTCATCAGGTGGCCCACGTTGCGCACCAGCATCAAGGCGCGGCCCTTCAGCGTCGCACTTTCGCCGTCGGGCCTGGTACAGACCAGATCCTCGGCCAGGCGGCGGGTGAACGACCTGCCGCCCTTGCTGACCTCTTCGGTCAGATCGCCTTTCATCAAGCCCAGCCAATTGGAATAGGCCAGCACCTTGTCCTCGGCATCGACGCAGGCCACCGAATCCTCGCAGTCCATGATGGCCGAGATCGCGCTTTCAAGCCGAACATCGGCCAGACAGGCCTGATCGCGGCTGCCGATCGGGTGCGCCCTGTCGAAAACCAACTCCACGTGCAGGCCGTTGTTGCGCAGCAGGACCGCGTCCGGCGCCCTTGGATCGCCGCGGTACCCGGCGAACTTCCCGGGAGTTTCCAACGGCAGGTCATCCACCAGAAGCGCGCCGTCCTTGACGTGATAGCGCCGCGCATCCGCGTGACTGGTGCCTGCGACCGGAAAAGCGTCATCCAGGAACACGCGCGACCACGCCACGACCCTTGCACCGCGGCCGCGATCATAACCGCCCTGTGGCGGAAGACCGCCCAGCGCATCGGTGCCGTAGAGGCAGTCGTAGAGGCTGCCCCAACGCGCGTTTCCCGCGTTCAGCGCATACCGGGCGTTGGTGATGGGAACGACCAGTTGCGGTCCCGGAATCGACGCGATTTCAGGATCGACATTGGCGGTCTCGATCTCGAAATCACCACCCTCGGGCAGCAGGTACCCGATTTCGGTCAGAAATGCCTTGTAAGCTTCGTGATCGTGCGGCTTGTCGCGGTGTTCGACGTGCCACGCATCGATCGTGGCTTGCAATTCGTCACGCTTGGCCAGCAGAGCGCGATTCTTGGGGGTCAGTTCGTTCACCATTTTCGCCAGGCCCGACCAGAACGCCTCGGCAGATACCCCGCTGCCCGGCAGGGCCCGCGTTTCGATAAACTCCGCCAGTTCGGCCGCCACTTGCAGCCCGTTTCGTTCCAGCCTGTCACTCATGATTTCGCCCCGCGATTGTGTGCCACCGTATGCCGCCCTCAATTAGATGGAAACTTCCCGGCAGGCAACTTCCCGCAGGAGCTTCGCCTTCCATATCCGCCACAGGGACTTTCAAGCGAGCCGGAACAATCCGCCAACGGTACATCCCTGCCGGACCAGACCGGGTCCGCTTGCAGCGCCGCCGCGAAGCCCATAACGTCGCGCCCGGAACCAACCGAAGCGAGGCCCCAGATGCGCGACGCCGCCCCGACCACGATCTACCTCAAGGACTACACCCCCTTCGGCTACATCGTGGACAGCGTACACCTGACGTTCGACCTGGCCCCACATGCGACCCGGGTGAAATCGCGCATCTCTTTCCGCCCGAACCCGGAGGCGACGGACACGACCTTCTTTCTTCATGGCGAAAATCTCAGGCTGATCCGCGCCAGCATCGACGGGGCCGAAGTCACGCCCGAGGTGACGGGCGGGGGCCTGTTTGCCGCCGCGCCCGCCGCCCCGTTCGTCTGGGAGGCCGAGGTCGAGATCGATCCGGCCAACAACACCGCGCTCGAGGGGCTTTACATGTCGAACGGCATGTATTGCACCCAGTGCGAGGCCGAGGGCTTTCGCAAGATCACCTACTACCCCGACCGCCCGGATGTGATGTCCACCTTTACCGTGCGCATCAACGGCGATCTGCCTGTGCTTCTGTCCAACGGCAACCCGACCGGCAGCGGCGAAGGCTGGGCCGAATGGACCGATCCCTGGCCGAAACCGGCCTACCTGTTCGCGCTTGTGGCCGGAGATCTGCTTGCCCATTCCGACAGCTACATCACCCGCTCCGGACGCGAAGTCGCGCTGAATCTCTGGGTCCGACCCGGCGACGAGGGAAAATGCGCCTTCGGCATGGAGGCGCTGAAGAAGTCGATGAAATGGGACGAGGACGTCTATGGCCGCGAATACGACCTGGACGTTTTCAACATCGTCGCCGTTGACGATTTCAACATGGGCGCGATGGAGAACAAGGGGCTGAATATCTTCAACTCAGCCGCTGTTCTGGCCAGCCCGGAAACCTCGACCGACGCCAATTTCGAGCGCATCGAGGCGATCATCGCGCACGAGTATTTCCACAATTGGACCGGCAACCGCATCACCTGCCGCGACTGGTTCCAGCTGTGTCTCAAGGAGGGGCTGACCGTGTTCCGCGACGCCCAGTTCACCTCGGATGTGCGCTCGGCCCCGGTCGAGCGCATCCGCGACGTGATCGACCTGCGCGCTCGGCAGTTCCCCGAGGATAACGGCCCGTTGTCGCACCCTGTCCGGCCAGAAAGCTTTCAGGAAATCAACAACTTCTACACCGCCACCGTCTATGAGAAGGGCGCCGAGGTGATCGGCATGCTCAAGCGGCTGGTGGGCGACGACGGCTACGCCAAGGCGCTGGATCTCTATTTCGACCGCCACGACGGGCAGGCATGCACAATCGAGGACTGGCTGAAGGTGTTCGAAGACGCCACAGGACGCGACCTGGGCCAGTTCCAGCGTTGGTACAGTCAGGCGGGCACTCCGCGCATCAAGGTCGAGGAGGCCTGGGCCGATGGCACCTACACCCTGACGCTGAGTCAGAGCACCCCGCCGACGCCCGGCCAGCCCCAGAAACACCCGCAGGTGATCCCGGTCGCCGTCGGCCTTCTGGGCCCGAACGGCGACGAAGTCCGCCCGACCGAGATCCTGGAACTGACCGAGGCGCGGCAGAGCTTTACGTTCCAAGGTCTTGCGGCGAAACCCGTGCCGTCGATCCTGCGCGGGTTTTCGGCCCCGGTGATCCTTGATCAGGACAGCACCCCCGCACAGCGCGCCTTCCTGCTGGCCCATGACACCGACCCTTTCAACCGGTGGGAAGCGGGGCGCTCGCTGGCTTCGGACACGTTGCTGAAAATGGTCACCCAAGATGCCGCGCCCGACGCCGACTACCTGGACGGGTTGCTGGCGGTTCTGCGCGACGACGGGCTGGACCCGGCCTATCGCGCGCTGATGCTGGATCTGCCAAGCCAGTCGGAACTGGCCGCGATGCTGCACGACAGGGGCGTGACGCCCGATCCGATGGCGATCTGGACGGCGGTGGAAACGCTGCGTCAGGCCACGGCACAGCACATGCAGGACGTCCTGCCCCGGCTTCACAGCCAGTCCCAGGTTGACGGCCCTTACAGCCCGGATGCGGAGCAATCCGGGAAACGCGCACTGGGAAGCGCGGCCCTGGCCCTGATCTCGCGGCAGGATGGCGGGGCGCAGGCCGCGTCGGAATACGCGCGGGCCGACAACATGACGCTGCAGCTTTCGGCCCTGTCCTGTCTGTTGAAGGCCGGAAAGGGCGAGACGGAGCTTGCCGCCTATTACGACCAGTGGCGCGATGACCGGCTTGTGATGGACAAATGGTTCGGCCTTCAGGTGGCGCTGGCCAGCCCGGACCGCACGCCGCAGATCGCCCGCCAACTGACGCAGCACGCGGATTTCAACTGGAAGAACCCCAACCGATTCCGGGCGCTGATGGGGTCACTGGCGATGAACCACGCCGGGTTCCATCACGAAAGCGGCGCATCCTACGCGTTGCTGGCGGACTGGTTGATCCGGCTCGACCCGGTGAACCCCCAGACGACCGCGCGCATGTGCTCGGCCTTCCAGACATGGAAACGGTATGACGCGGGTCGTCAAGCCATGATCCGGGCGCAACTGGAACGCATCGCCTCGGCCCCCGATCTGTCCCGCGACACGACCGAGATGATCTCGCGCATCCTGGGGGCTTGATCCATGCGGGTGATAGCGCTTGCCGCGCGGGCGGCCTTTGGTACCGGCGACAGATGATGGAGCCGTATCGCTTCGTCAGGCACAACCGCGCACCCCGGACGGTCGCGATTCTGATCGCGGTCTACGCCGCGCTGGCGTCGCTGATCATCCTGTTCGACGCGGCGTGGTGGCTGGTTGCGTTGCTCGCGCTCGCCACGCTTCCGGCGCTGTGGGACGTCTTCACCGACACCAGCGCCGGCCTGAGCATCGAAGACGGGGAATTGCGCTGGTTTACCGGAAAACGGTCCGGCCGACTTGCGTTGGGCGAGATCGAACACATGCGGTTCGACACGCGATGGGATCTCTCGGTCCGGGTTTCGGCCTGCCTGGATTCCGGCAAAAGGGTGCGTCTGCCTGACGAGGCCCTGCCACCGCACCGCCAATTCGAGCAGGTTTTGAGCGACTGCGGACTGAACGTCATTCGGCACCATTTCAGGGTTTTTTAGGTTATTGTCGCCAATTCGCGATCAATAATACCCACATCTAAGGCAATGCCATGATTTTGCCGCATTTCGCTGCCACCGAATTGTGACAGTTTTATTAGTATCTGCCAGTACGAGTTTCTCATGTTGTCCGTTGCAAAGAGCATGTCTGCTCTCTTTGCTGGGCTTGTCGGCCATCGCACCATTGCAAGCGCCCCTGTCCAGATTGATCCCGCCCCGCGAAAACCGCAGCTTGAGGATGCCCTTTCGATTCCGGTCGTGACACAGTCCGGCGACGATCCGGCGGGCCAGGACGCCTTCGAGAAAGGCCGTCATTTGGCGAGGCAGGAAAAGTGGTGCGAACTTGCGGCCGAAATCCGCTGCGCCGATGCGGCGCGGGCTACCGCCCCGGGCGGCATCCCGGTCGCCGAACTTCTGGCATTTGGCGCACGATCCGACGTCGTTCTCGCCGTCGAGCAGGCGCTGTCGGACAAGCAACCAAAGCATCATGCGACCCTGACCGAAGGGATCTCGGAGCTTGAATTCGTCCTGCGTGAACACCACGACGACCCCGTGATCGCGCTGATCGTGGCCCTGGCCCATATCGACATCGCCTGGATCTGGCGCGGCACCGGCTGGGAAAACGTCATTCATCAGATCAACCGCGAGCGGTGCGCCGCCCATTTCGACCGGGCGGCCCAAATTCTGCCGGTCTGCCGTGCGGCGTTTCCGGACAGCCCGCTGGTGACCTCGGCCAGTTGCAGCCTGCTGGCCGGGCAGCGGTCGCCCGGCGTAAAGGTCGCGGACGAGTACGAGCGCCTGATCGCGCTCGACCCGTGCAACCACCGGTACATGCGCGCCATGGGCAATCACCTGCTGCCGCGCTGGTTCGGCAGCTATGACGAACTGGAACTGGAGGCCCGCCGCGCTGCGTCGCTTACCCACAAGACCTGGGGCGCCGGCGGCTACACCTGGGTCTTGTTCGACGCGATCGCGCTGGACGAGATGGCCTGCGCGCGCGTGGACGTCGAATTCTTCCTGGACGGCTTGCGGGACATCGTGAAACGGCGCCCGGATCAGGAGATGATCAACCTGCTGGCCGCCTATTGCTCGATCACGCTGCAGCAGGGGTTTGGCCTCGACGAGGAAGCGGATCTTGTGCGAACGCAGCTCTGCGAGGCCGCCGACTGGCTGATCCGAGATCACCTGACCGAATTGCACCCGCTTATCTGGGCTCATGCCGCCGATGGCTTCAACAACAGCGCCCGCGTCAACTCGCCCGACCGCTTTGCCGCGCGCGGGCGGAAGCAGGCGCTGCAGGTGATCGCCGCCCTGTTCAGGGACGAGTTGCGGAACGGCCAGCGGGTCATCTTTACCCCATCGGGTCCGCGGGTCACCGCCAACTGAGCGTCGATAGGCCCGCCGGACAGCGCTTTCCCGGCGGGCAAACGGGTCGAAACACCCTTTGCCCCTTGCTCCCTGCGGCTGCCGGGCCTAATACGCGGGCCTAGAATTCCGCGGAAAAGAGGCGCGCCATGCTCGACCTGACCTACGAAATGCCGAAACCCAAGACCATTGCCGGTGCCAAGCACGACTGGGAGCTGGTGATCGGGATGGAAGTTCACGCTCAGGTCTCGTCCAACGCCAAGCTGTTCTCGGGCGCGTCCACGAAATTCGGAGCCGAGCCGAATTCGAACGTGTCCTTCGTGGATGCGGCCATGCCGGGTATGCTGCCGGTGATCAACGAGTTCTGCGTCGAACAGGCGGTGCGCACCGGACTGGGGCTGAAGGCCGAGATCAACCTGAAATCCGCCTTCGACCGCAAGAACTATTTCTACCCAGACCTGCCGCAGGGATACCAGATTTCCCAGCTTTATCAACCGATTGTGGGCGAAGGTGAGGTGCTGGTCGAGATGGGCGACGGCACCGCGCGCAAGGTGCGGATCGAGCGCATCCACATGGAGCAGGACGCCGGCAAGTCGATCCACGACATGGATCCGCACATGTCCTTCGTCGATCTCAACCGTACCGGCGTCTGCCTGATGGAGATCGTCAGCCGCCCGGACATCCGCGGGCCGGAAGAGGCCGCCGCCTATATCGCCAAGCTGCGCCAGATCATGCGCTATCTCGGCACCTGCGACGGCAACATGCAGAACGGCAACCTGCGGGCCGACGTGAACGTGTCGATCTGCCGCCCCGGTGCTTATGAGAAGTATCAGGAAACACAGGACTTTTCGCATCTCGGCACACGTTGCGAGATCAAGAACATGAACTCGATGCGCTTCATCCAGCAGGCCATCGAGGTCGAGGCGCGCCGCCAGATCGCCATCGTCGAGGCGGGGGGGCAGGTCGTGCAGGAAACCCGCCTTTATGACCCGGACAAGGGCGAGACGCGCTCGATGCGGTCGAAGGAAGAGGCGCATGACTACCGCTATTTCCCCGATCCGGACCTGCTGCCGCTGGAGATCGAACAGGCCTGGGTCGATGACATCGCCGCCCGACTTCCGGAGCTGCCGGATCAGAAAAAATCTCGTTTCATCAATGACTTCGGCCTGACCGACTATGATGCTTCGGTGTTGACCGCCGAGGTGGAATCGGCCGCCTATTTCGAGGAAGTGGCCAAGGGGCGAAACGGCAAGGTGGCCGCGAACTGGGTCATCAACGAGCTGTTCGGACGGCTCAAGAAGGAAGACCACGACATCACCGAGTCGCCGGTCAGCCCGGCGCAGCTGGGCGGCATCATCGACCTGATCGCCTCGGACGCGATCTCGGGCAAGATCGCCAAGGAGCTGTTCGAGATCGTCTACACCGAAGGCGGCGATCCCTTTGAAATCGTTGAGAAACGCGGCATGAAACAGGTGACCGACACCGGCGCCATCGAGACCGCGCTGGACGAGATCATCGCCGCCAACCCGGCGCAGGTCGAGAAGGCCAAGGTGAACCCGAAACTGGCCGGATGGTTCGTGGGCCAGGTGATGAAGGCGACCGGCGGCAAGGCCAATCCCAAGGCGGTGAACGATTTGGTCAGCCAGAAGCTGGGGCTGTGATCCGGGCGGAATCTTATGAATTGTACACGTCCGGCGGATCGCGTTGTCCGTTTTGTACACGCCTTATGACCCCTTCTCGCGGGGTCGGCGCTGCGGGATGAAACGGCCAGACGTCGTTCGGGCCCGCCTCACCCCTCGAACAGCTTGCGCAGCGCGTCGGCGTCGGGTCCGTGGCGCATCAGGCCGGCGATGAGCAGGAGCCGCGCCTTGCTGGCCGGCAGGTCGCCGGCAAGGATGCACCCCGCCCTTTGCAGCGTCGCGCCGCCGCCCTGATCGCCGTAGATCGGTTCGACTCTGCCGTAATACACACGGGTCGCCACCACGACCGGCAGGCCCTTGCCGATGGCATATTCGATCGCCTCGAAAACCTCGGCATTGACGTTGCCCGCGCCCACGCCTTCGACCACCAGCCCTTTCGCGCCGGTGTCGATCGCATGGCGCAGCAGGCGCCCGTCCGATCCGGCATAGGCCTGGATGATCGGCACGTCGGGCAAGGCGTCGGGCAGCGGGTCGGGCAACGGCACACGGATCCGGTGCAGCCGGTCGTTGAACCGCTGCACCTTCCGGTCGAAGACATAGCCGAGATAACCCTTTTCGCCCGAGGTGAAGGTCTGGACATTCGTCGTCTGGGTCTTGCGCACGTCACGGGCCGAATTGACGTAGCGGTTGAGCGTCACGGTCACGCCCCAGTTTTGCGCATCCTCCGACAGGACCTGGGCGACGGCGCGCAGGATGTTGCTTGGCCCGTCCGGGCTTGGGCTGGAGGCGACGTTCATGGCGCCGGTGAAGACCACGGGCTTGTCGCTTTGCAGGGTGACGTCCACGAAAAAGGCGCCTTCGGCCATGGTGTCGGTGCCGTGCGTCACGACGGCGCCGCTGATGTCCTTGCGCGACAGGACCCGGTCCAGATCGGCGCTGAGGCGCGCCCAATGCATCGGCGTCATCTGCGACGAATCGATATTGCTGAATTGCAGCACCCCGACATTCGCCAGCTTCGACAGCCCCGGCACGGCCTGCACCAGGTCCCTGGCCGAGACCGCCGGGACCGCCGCGCCGGTCTTGGGATCGGTGCGTTCGGCGATGGTGCCGCCGGTCGCCAGAATCGCCACCGACGGTAGGCCGGGTTCGGTGGTCGCGAACTGGAGCGGCGGGGAGGTGTCCTGTGCCGTCGCCATGCAGGTCGCCGCCAAGGTCACGAGACCGGCAAGCGCCATCGGTTGCAGAGATTTCACCCGTTTTCCTTGCATTCGCACCCTCCGTTGCCCGGAAACCAGTTTGCCCGCACCCGGAAATATTACAAGCGCGGCGGCGTTCCGGCGGGCGGCCGGGCCGCAGTTGCGGCTGCAAAAAAAGTGTCATGCCTCGTTCAAGATCCCTACACATTTCCATCCTAATGACCTAGATGCGGCACGAGCATTTCAGGAGACGACATTGTTGGTCGAGATTTTCAAGGACGGCGGAAATTACGTCGTGAAACTCCCGGATTCGGGGAAGTCAGCTTCGTGGTCGGTCCGGTTCCCGGATCTGGAAAAGGCGCGCGAGATGGCCGATGCCTGCGCCGACTGGTATCCCGACTGCAAGATCGTGTTCCAAGCCGAGCCGGAGCTTCACGATGCCATCCGGCACGAGCCGAGCCGGGCGCAGCATGTCGGTCTGGACACATGCGATCAGGCCGCCTGAACCGCGCCGGCCAACCGAGCCTTTGACACGGTGATTGACCGGGCGCGGCCTCAGGGTTTTGCCGGGGCCGGACGGGGGCGTTCCAGCGCCCGAAGCCCGTAGAGCAGCACGAGCAGCGACAGCGCCGCGGTGATCCAGAACACGGCGGCGAAGCTGCCCGTGGTCGCGTAGACCGTGCTGCAGATCGCCATGCCGACCGTTCCGCCCAGCAACTGGCTGCTGAGGACGAGCCCGCCCGCCTGCCCCTGCATTTCCGACGGCACCGACATCATCACCGCCCGCTGGGGCGGAACGAACAGGTACGAGACGGCGACGCCCCAGAGCAGCAGGCCGCCGAAGACCAGCAGCGTGAAGCCAGTGCTCATCCCCAGCGCCATCGCGGCGACCCCGAGCATCGTGCCCAGCACGCCCATGAGCGATGGCGCGCGGGTGCCGTAGCGGTCGGCGGCCTTGCCGGCGAAGGTGGCCATGAGCATCGGCGGGGCGACCGCCGGCAGCAGCGCCACCCCCGCCATCAGCGGCGACAGCCCCATCGCCGTTTGGAAATACATGGCGCCGAAGACGAAGGTCGCGATCTTGACGTATTGGGCCAGCAGCACGATCAGGTTCGCGGCGGCGAAGGTGGTGTTGGTGAAGAGCCGCACGGCGATCAGCGGCGTCGCGGAGCGCAGCTCGGCCGGGATCAGCATGGCCAGCATCGCAAGGCCCAGGATCAGCGGACCCCAGACATCCGGCTGCGCCCAGCCCCTGTCCGGCCCCTCCATCACCGCGAAGACCGTCAGGGTCAGGCCGCCGACCAGCAGGAACAGGCCGGGCCAGTCGAAGGTTTCCTCGGGCATGTTGGGCGGGTCGCGCCAGTAGCGCCAATTGACGACGGCCACGGCCAGGACGATCGGCGGGTTGATCCAGAAGATCCAGCGCCACGAAAGGTACTCGGTCAGCAGCCCGCCCACCAGCGGGCCGAGGGCCAGGAAGGTCGTGCCGATCGCGCCGTAGATGCCCAGCGCCATGCCGCGCTCGGAGTCCTCGAAGGACAGCGACACCAGCACCAGCGACAGCGGAAAGATGACCGCCGCCCCCACCCCCTGCACCGCCCGCGCCAGGGTGAGCGTGGTTCCGTCGCCGGCAAAGCCCGCCACGGCAGAGGCCAGACCGAAGATCACCAGCCCGCACACCACCAGGACCCGCGTGCCCAGGATGTCGCCCAGCCGCCCGGCCGCCCCGGCCAGCGCGGCCAGCACCAAGAGGTAGATGTTGACCACCCAATGCGCGCCCAGCGCGGTCAGGCCGATATCCCGCTGGATCGTTGGCAGGGCGACGCCGACCACGGTTTCGTCGAGCAGGATGACGCCGAGGATGACGCCCATCGCCCCCAGTATCCACCAGCGGGTCGTTCCGGCTTGGTCCATGATCGGCCTGCTTTCGCAATGATCGGGTTCAAACGGCAAAAATATGACCCCATTAGGCCGGACCGCCCGGCGCCGCGTCAAGGTCCGGGGTCCGTGCCGCGGGCGCGGCGAAGTCCGGCATGGGCGAAAATGCCGCCCTGCGGCGGGATCGGCGCGCTGCCCTCTGGCCTTTCCGCCACGGCTTGCAGTAACCTGCGGAGAAATAACAGAGGCCCGAGCATGACCCGTTACGAATACAAGGTTGTTCCCGCCCCGCAGAAAGGCACCAAGGCCAAAGGCGTCAAGACCGTGGAGGGGCGGTTCGCCCTGTCCATCGAACAGGCGCTGAACCAGATGGGCGCGGAAGGCTGGGAATATCTGCGCGCCGAACTGCTGCCGAGCGAAGAGCGCAGCGGATTGACCGGCTCGACCGTCAACTGGCGCAACGTGCTGGTGTTCCGCCGGGCGCTTGAGGATGAGGCCGAAGTGCCGGTCGTCGAGTTCCCCGCCCAGGCCGCAAGCGCGATTCCGCTGGCCCGCCCGGTCAGGGGGCCGGACAGCGTGAAGGCGCCCGCGCGCATATCCGAGGCGGCGAACGACCCGCCGATGTCTCTGAAGCCGAAAAAGGAGGCCGGCGCGGCGGACGAGGACGGCGACGCGCCGGAAAAGACCTAGTCGCCGATATCCAGCGCCAGCGCGTGAATGCGCGCAACGATGTCGCCCAGGGCGGCATGGACGGCGCGGTGGCGGGCCACGCGCGACTGGCCCGCGAAGGCGGCGGCGCGGATCCGCACGTTGAAATGGCTTTGCCCGCCTTCCTGATAGCCGGCATGGCCGCGATGACGCTCGCTGTCGTCGACGACCTCAAGCTCGCGCGGGTCGAAGGCGGCCTGAAGCCGCGCACGGATTTCTTCGGTAACGTTCATATTCTGCTCAGCGGCAATTATTTTACCGCTCCCCTCTTCTATCTGCGGCCACTTAGATTAAACTGCTGCCTCCGAGTCGAAAAGACGAGTTCGCTAGGAGCAGCGCAATGGTGAAATCAGACCCGTTCGGGTTCGACATGTCCGTTTCATCCGCCAAGAAGAAAAACCCGCGCGGGCGGCGCGGCATGTCCGGGGCATCCGAAACCTCGACCCGAATCTGCGACCATGAAGGGTGCCAGGAGGCCGGGAAATTCCGCGCTCCCAAGGCGCCGGACGTTCTGGACGACTTTTTCTGGTTCTGCCAGCAGCACGTACGCGAATATAACCAGAAGTGGAACTTTTTCGACGGCACCACCGAGGCCGAGATGAACGCGCAGCGGTCCAAGGACAAGGTCTGGGAACGCTCGACGCGGCCCTTCGCCGACCCCGAGACGCGGGCCTGGGCGCGGCTGGGCATCGAGGACCCGCACCAGGTGCTGGGCGAGAACGCCACCAAGAACCCTGGGCGCGCGGCCACCGGCGGCCGGCGTCTGCCGCCGACCGAGCGGCGGGCCATCGAGATCCTCGAAGCCAAGGACACCTGGTCCAAGGCCGAGGTGCGCGCGGCCTACAAGAAGCTGATCAAGGTGCTGCACCCCGACATGAATGGCGGCGACCGCAGCCAGGAAGAACAGCTGCAGGAAGTGGTCTGGGCCTGGGACCAGATCAAGGACAGCCGCAACTTCAAGTAGTTACGCAGTTCTGGAACGTCCTCAACCGGTCCGGGATCCGCTTGGCCGGTGGCGTTCCTGCGGTCATTGCAGGTAGATGTCCCTCGCCACCAGGGCTTCGCCGCGCTTCAGGCATCGCAGGCGGGTTTCCGGATGTTCGGCACGGTCCGAGTTCAGGTCCGGGAAGAGTTCCAGAAGCTCGTTCACGTCCGCGCGATCAAAGGCCATGAGAGCCATGTCGCCCGGAAACAGGCTTTCGGTTGGCAAGCCGTTCGCAATCAGCACCACATGGCGTTCGCAAGCCAGATGGAAGTAGGTGACCGGCTCGTCCGTCGTTACCCGACGGATGCGCCGGTCATCGACCAGGTGGACCGCGGCGGCGAAAACCTGGGGTTCGCCGAACAGCATCTCGGCCGGCCATCCTTGCAGAACGATACGATGCTGCGGCGAGACAAACAGGTCGCGGGACGGCAGATCCGGTCCCAGTGCGTTCTTGCCGATGCAGACGGGCCGGAAGTTGCTGTTCAGTTTCAGCTCTTCCGCCGACAACGTCCGCTTGCCGATCCAGACGATGGGAAGCAATTCGCCGCTCGCGACGCGCACCAGATCGCCGACGGCAAGGTCTTCGACGGGGCGCGGTCCGTACTCGGTCTCGATCAGGGTGCCGGCCACGAAACAGGGGACGACGCCCGCGGGCAGGTTGACGGTCACTCCGAGAGTTCCGTTGTTCCCGGCGCCGGGCTTTCCCGTGGTTGCGTTTATCCGCAAGGAAAGCGACGTTCCCGGCGGAATGTTTGTTCCCGGCGTCAGGGTGATCGTCAGCAGGCCGTTGGAATCTATCGAAACGCTGTAGTCCGCCGGGCTGAGAGGCCCGTCGCTGAGAACGGTGACACTCCAGGTGACCGATTTCGACGTGTTGTAGTCGGCAGAGAACGTGTCGGTGCCAGACGGGAAGTTGATGACCGTCGGACCGGTGATCTGAAGCGCCATAAAACTACCCCTTACCCAAACGCGAACACTTCACCGCATCGCGGCAACACAATCAACACCGTTGGACGGACAGGCGGAAAGTGCAATTTTTCTGTGTGTTTCAGGGAACATCCGCCGTACCCGCCCGCTGGCGGGCGGGGATTCTCGATGGTCCTTTCCTGTGTTTCCCGTCGGAAGATTGCGGGCAGCGGCCCCTACCGCGCCGGTGCAGGCTCCGGACCGGCCAGACGGGCGCGTCGGGACAAACGCGCCGTTACCCGGTGGCAAGCGCGGCTTTCCCTTGCCCTCTCCCGCAATATGTTGCACCACACACGAGTTCAGAGCCCGCACGGTGATGCGGCACAGGATAAGGACGACAGGCATGGCTGACGGCGCGACCGACATCAACGTGAAACCAACCGAAGAAATTTCGGTCAGTGACGTGTTCGGGATCGACACCAACATGCGTGTCAAAGGCTTTGCCGAGCGCAGCGACCGCGTGCCCGAGATCGACCACACCTACAAGTTCGACCCGGAAACCACGCTGGCGATTCTGGCGGGCTTTGCCCATAACCGCCGCGTGATGATCCAGGGCTATCACGGCACCGGCAAGTCGACCCATATCGAACAGGTCGCCGCCCGCCTGAACTGGCCCGCGGTGCGCGTGAACCTGGACAGCCACATCAGCCGGATCGACCTGATCGGCAAGGACGCGATCAAGCTGCGCGACGGCAAGCAGGTGACCGAGTTCCACGAGGGCATCCTGCCCTGGGCGCTGCGCAACCCGGTGGCCATCGTGTTCGACGAATATGACGCGGGCCGGGCCGACGTGATGTTCGTGATCCAGCGCGTGCTGGAGCATGACGGCAAGCTGACGCTGCTGGACCAGAACGAGATCATCACTCCGCATCCGTGCTTCCGCCTGTTCGCCACCGCCAACACGGTCGGCCTGGGCGACACCACGGGCCTCTATCACGGGGTGCAGCAGATCAACCAGGCGCAGATGGACCGCTGGTCGCTGGTCTCGACCCTGAACTACCTGAGCCACGACGCCGAGACGATGATCGTGCTGTCGAAGGCGCCGCATTACAACACCGAGAAGGGCCGCAAGACCGTCAGCCAGATGGTGACGGTGGCCGACCTGACGCGGACCGCCTTCATGAACGGCGATCTCAGCACGGTGATGAGCCCGCGGACCGTGATCAACTGGGCGCAGAACGCCGAGATCTTCCGCAATATCGGCTACGCGTTCCGCCTGAGCTTCCTCAACAAGTGCGACGAGCTGGAGCGGCAGACCGTGGCCGAGTTCTACCAGCGCTGCTTCGACGAGGAACTGCCGGAAAGCGCCGCGAACGCGACGTTGGGGTAAGCGGCGCCCCGCCTGCCCTCAATGCCCCGCTTTCGGGCTGAACTTGGCGGCCACGAGGCCGAAGGCGACGCCGATGCAGATTGACGGCAGCGTGTCGGCGCCGACCAGGAAGACCAGCACCAGCAGCGAGGCCACCGGCTTGCCCAGTCCCGCCGCCGTCGCCGCGGCAAGCCCGGCCGAGACGGCGACGGGCAGGTCCTGTCCGCCTTGCATGTGATGCGCGGCAAGCCCCGCCGCACCGCCGGCGAAGATCAGCGGAAAGATCGCCCCGCCCCGCCAGCCGGTCGACAAGCACAGCACGGTCGCGACCATCTTGACGACCGCGATGCCCAGCAGCGCCAGCACCGACGCCTCGGCCCCCAGTTCGAGCATCGACTCGAATTCGTGATGGCCCGAGAAGCGGACGAAGGGCAGCATCGCCGCGACCCCGCCGAACAGGATGCCGCCCAGCGTGGACTGGATGACGGGATGCGCGATGCGGGTCTCGACCTGGCGGGTGACGAAGACGCGGGCGTGCAGGAAGAAGGCCCCGAGAAGCGCGCCGAAAATGGCCGGAAACACCGCCTGCAGCAGGTCGGAACCGTCTCCGGGGCTTTGGTAATGCGGCAGGTGGATGCGGTGGAACCCGCCTTCGAACAGCAGGTTGGCCGCAAGCTTGAACCCGACGAAGCCCGCCACCGCGGCGATGAAGCCCAGATAGGGGATGCTGGCCTCGGCGGCCCGGGCCCAGCCGGATTTCCCCTCGTCCTCGACCGAGTAGGCGAAGCCGCCGGGCGGCGAGGCGTAGAGGCCCGCCAGCGCCGCCGACACGCTGGCCCGTCCGATGGTTTGCGCCTCGGCGGCGCTGCGCGCCAGGATCATCGACACCAGGACCGAGATTTCGGTGATGGCGGCGATCAGCCCGGCCTCGGGACCCAGCGCCCCGCCGAAGCCGACCGCGATGGCGGCGCCGAGCGCGGTCATCAGGATGGTGCGCTGCTGTTCCTTGAGCGGCTCGGACGCGGCGTCGATCTGTTCGTTCAGCGTCTGGACGTGGTTGCTGCCGGTCCGGGTCAGGCCGATCAGGAACCCGCCGACGATGCAGGCCCCGAAGATGTAGAGGGGCGACGCGGCGATCTCGTGCTGCCAGACCAGATCGGTGATCCACAGCATCGCCTTCAGGACCAGCGCAGTGAATCCCCCGGCGATGAAGCTGACCAGAATGGCGATGACGGCGATGCGCAAGGGCTTGTCCCGGCAAGTGTTTTTCCATCGCCATGACGCGGGAAAAGCCGCACCGGGTCAAGCCCCCGACATTGTCCGGGGGGTCCGGCGGGCTATATCCGGCCTCGGCGCTTGCCATTTCGCCCGCCATGGCCGAATAAGGTCCAAGCGCAAGGCATCGGGGTGGCTGTGCGGCCGCCCTTGCAGGAAACGGGCCCGACATGAAGAAAAACGACAACCCCGCCGATCCGTTCAAGAAGGCGCTGGCCGAGGCCACCAAGGTGATGGCCGACGATCCGGAACTGAGCGTCAGCTATACGGTCGATCCTTCGGGGATGACGGGAGATTCCATGCGGCTGCCGCAGGTCAGCCGCCGGATGTCGCGCGAGGAAGTGCTGCTGGCGCGCGGCACCGCGGATGCGCTGGCGCTGCAGCGCAGGTATCACGACGACGCCACCCATGCGCGCTATGCCCCGCCGGGCGACATGGCGCGCGATCTCTACGAGGCGATGGAGGTGGCCCGCTGCGAGGCGATGGGCGCTCGCGACATGCCGGGCACCGCCAGCAACATCGACGTCAAGATCAGCCACGAGGCGATCCGGCGCGGCTATGACCAGTGCAAGCAGCCCGCCGAGGCGCCGTTGCCGGTGGCCGCCGGCTACCTGATCCGGCACCTGGCGACGGGCCGCGATCTGCCGCCGGCCGCCGCGAACGTCATGGACCTGTGGCGCGGCTATTTCGAGGAGCAGGCGGGCGGCACCCTGGAGAACCTGAACGACATCCTGTCGGACCAGACCGAGTTCGCCAAGTTCGCGCGGCAGGTCATCAAGGATCTGGGATACGGCGACCAGCTGGGCGAGGATCCGGATGATCTGGACGAGGATCAGGAGGATCAGGCCGAGGACGACGCCGAGGAGCAGCCCGATCCCGACAGCACCGGTCAGGACGACCAGGACGAGCAGGAGGCGGACGCCAATCCCGAGCAGTCGCAGGACGAGCAGCAGGACCAGTCGCAGGCCCAGGTCTCGATGGACGAGATGGCCGAGGACGAGATGGGCGACGAGGCCGAGATGCCCGAGGGCGAAGCGCCGATGGAGCCGCCTGCCCCGCCGCCCGCATCCGAGGCCGACCCGGATTACAAGGTCTACCAGAACACCCATGACGAGGAAATCGCCGCCGAGGACCTGGCGGAACCGGCCGAGCTGGAGCGGCTGCGCGCCTACCTGGACCAGCAGCTTGAGCCGCTGAAGGGCGCGGTGAGCCGCCTGGCCAACAAGCTGCAGCGCCGCCTGCAGGCGCAGCAGAACCGCAGCTGGGAGTTCGACCGCGAGGAAGGGATACTGGATGCCGGGCGTCTGGCGCGGGTGGTGGCGAACCCGACGACGCCGCTGAGCTTCAAGGTGGAGAAGGACACGGAGTTCCGGGATACGGTGGTGACGCTGCTTCTGGACAACTCGGGCTCGATGCGGGGGCGCCCCATTTCCATCGCCGCGATCTGCGCCGACGTGCTGGCGCGGACGCTGGAGCGGTGCAACGTCAAGGTCGAGATCCTGGGCTTCACCACGCGGGCCTGGAAGGGCGGTCAGGCGCGCGAGGCGTGGCTGAACGACGGCCGGCCGCAGCAGCCGGGGCGGCTGAACGACCTGCGCCACATCATCTACAAGGGCGCGGACGCGCCGTGGCGGCGGGCACGGCCCAACCTGGGGCTGATGATGAAGGAAGGGCTGCTGAAGGAGAACATCGACGGCGAGGCGCTGGAATGGGCGCATCGGCGGATGGTGGCGCGGCGCGAGCAGCGCAAGATCCTGATGGTGATCTCGGACGGCGCTCCGGTGGACGATTCGACGCTGAGCGTGAACCCGGCGAATTACCTGGAAAAGCACCTGCGTGACGTGATCGCCATGGTCGAGAAACGCAAGATGGTCGAGTTGCTGGCCATCGGCATCGGCCATGACGTGACGCGGTACTATGACCGCGCCGTGACCATCACCGACGTCGAGCAGCTGGCCGGCGCCATGACCGAGCAACTGGCGGCGCTGTTCGACAGCGACCCGCGCGCCCGCGCACGGGTCATGGGGATCAGGAAGGCCAGCTGACGCTGGCCTTGCCTCCGGCGGGAGTATTTCCGAAAAGATGAAGATGCGGCGGCGGGACGACTGCCGCAGAGGGCGAGGGAGTTCCGACATGTTCCAGACCTTTGACGTGACCGCACGCCCGGAACAGGGGCCTCCGCGGCTGGCGGCGCTGCGGGAGGAGATGGCGGGCGAGGGGCTGGACGGGTTCCTGATCCCGCGCGCCGACGCGCATCAGGGCGAGTATGTGGCGCCGCATGACGAGCGGCTGGCCTGGCTGACGGGGTTCACCGGCTCGGCCGGGTTCTGCGTCGCGCTGACCGACGTGGCGGGCGTGTTCGTCGATGGGCGCTACCGCACGCAGGTCAAGGCGCAGGTGGCGGATGTCTATACGCCGGTGCCGTGGCCGGACGTGAGCCTGACCGCCTGGCTGAAGGAGAAGCTGCCGCAGGGCGGGCGTGTCGGGTTCGATCCGTGGCTGCATGCGGCGGGGCAGATCAGGAGCGCGACGAAGGAGCTGAAGGGTTCCGGCATCGAGCTGGTGCGCTGCGCAAACCTGGTGGACCGGATCTGGCCGGATCAGCCGGCGCCGCCGATGGAGCCGGTCAAGGCGCATCCGCTGGAGTTCGCGGGCGAGAGCGCGGAGGGCAAGATCGGGCGGTTGTCGGCGGAGCTGAAGGCGGCCGGCAACAGGGCCGCGGTCATCACCCTGCCGGATTCGATCATGTGGCTGCTGAACATCCGCGGGTCGGACATCGCGCGCAATCCGGTGGCCCACGGCTTTGCCATCCTGCATGACGACGGCCGGGTAGACCTGTTCATGGCGTCGAAAAAGCTGGAGGGGCTGGGCGATCATCTGGGCCCGCGCGTCACGCGGCACGAGCCCGCGCGGTTCCTGGAGGCGCTGGAGGCGCTGGCCGGTCCCGTGCAGGCCGACCTGGCGACCGTGCCGCAGATCGTGGCCGACGTGCTGGGCGACCGGCTGGCCGATGGCGGCGATCCCTGCGCCCTGCCCAAGGCGCGCAAGAACCCGGCCGAGATCGCGGGAACCGCCGAGGCGCACCTGCGGGACGCGGCGGCGATGGTCGAGTTGCTGTGCTGGCTGGACGCGCAGCCGCCCGGGAGCCTGACCGAGACGCAGGTGGTTTCGCGGCTGGAGGCGTGCCGCCGCAAGGACAACGCGCTGCAGGACATCTCGTTCGAGACCATCGCGGGGACCGGGCCGAACGGGGCCATCATGCATTACCGGGTCACGGAAGAGACCGACAGCCGTCTGGAGAACGGCCATCTGCTGGTGCTGGACAGCGGCGGGCAATATCTGGACGGGACCACGGACATCACCCGCACCATCGCCATCGGCGCGGTGGGCGACGAGGAAAAGGCCAGTTTCACCCGCGTGCTCAGGGGCATGATCGCCATGTCCATGCTGCGCTGGCCGGTGGGGCTGGCCGGGCGCGACATCGAATGCGTGGCGCGAGTGCCGCTGTGGCGGGCCGGGCAGGATTTCAACCACGGCGTCGGGCACGGGGTCGGCGCCTATCTGAGCGTCCACGAAGGCCCGCAGCGCCTGTCGCGGGTCAGCCACGTGCCGTTCGAGCCGGGCATGATCCTGTCAAACGAGCCCGGCTATTACCGCGAGGGGGCGTTCGGCATCCGGATCGAGAACCTGCTGGTGGTGCAGGAGGCCCCGCCCCTGCCCGGCGGCGATCCCGAACGCGCCATGCTGTGCTGGCGCACGCTGACCTTCGTTCCGATCGACCGCCGCCTGATCGTGACCGACATGCTGACGCGCGAGGAACGCGACTGGCTGAACACTTATCATCACGACGTTGCGGAAAAAGTGGGGCCGAGGCTAGGCACCGACGCAAGGCTGTGGTTGGATGCCGCAACCGCACCAATCTGAGGCCGGACCGTTGCAAGGATTGGCTGGTGGGTGAGGCTCTGACACGACGCTGGAAGGATAGGAAATGACCGCTCAAATCAAGATTCGCAAAGCAAAAGGCAAATGGAGCGTCCGCTCGGGCGGGGCCGTCCTGGGCGAGACGACGAACGCGCTGGAGCTGAGCGAGGGCGATCATGAGCCGGTGATCTATTTCCCGCGCGAGGACATCGCCATGGCCTTTCTGGACCGCTCCGACAAGGTGACGCATTGCGAGCACAAGGGCGATGCAATCTATTTCTCGATCGTCAACAAGTCCTCGGTCACCGAGAACGCGGTCTGGAGCTACGAGAACCCGTCGCCCGAGGCGGCGCGGATCAAGGATTACCTCGCCTTCGCGACCAGCGACTCGGTCAAGGTCGAACGGATCTAGGAATGCTCTTCGGCCGCCGTGGCGGCCAGCGCGCGGTTGTACGCCTTGAGCGCGTCGATGTGATAGAGCGCGCCCACGGGTTCCTCGGTGCCGTCCTTGTCGCGGACCACGACCGGAATGCAAAGAATGTCCTCGTGCCCGAAGAAGGGCATCGCGGCTTCGAGCGTCGCGTTCGCATCGACGCATAGCCCTTGGGCGATGAGCGTCCGCGCCTCGGCGGCGCTGATGCAGCGCGGACTGCCGAGCGGCCGCATCACCGCGCCGGCGCGGAGCATCGCCAGCAGATAGGCCTGCGGCCCGGCCGCCAGATGCACGTTCTTGCGCTCGAGCTGGGTCAGGAAGAACGAGCGGTCCACCAGCCGCGAGGCCAGCGCCGTCGACATCGACACCGAGGCCATCACCGCCAGGCCGATCTGCCAGTCGCCGGTCAGTTCGAACACGATCAGGGTGGTCGAGATCGGCGCGCCCAGCACGGCGGCCGCGACCGCGCCCATGCCGGCAAAGGCGTAGAGCGTGTGGGTGCCCGAAACCTCGGGCAGAACGCTGGTGGCGATGAGGCCGAAGGCGAGCCCGGTCAGCGCGCCGATCATCAGCGACGGGGAAAAGACGCCGCCGCCCATGCGCCCGCCCATGGTGATCGCCACCGCCACCGTCTTGACCACGGCGAAGAGGATGGCGGTGGTCAGGGCCAGTTCGCCGGTCAGGGCGAGGCGCGTGGTTTCGTAGCCGACGCCGATGATGTGCGGGAAGCCGATGGCGATCACGCCCAGCATCGCCCCGGACACCGCCGGGCGCAGCCAGCGCGGCAGCGACAGGCGCGACTGGAGGTGGTTGCCGATATCCTCGGCGAAGAAGATCGAGCGCATCTGCACCAGCGACACCAGCCCGCAGACCAGGCCCAGCAGCAGGAAGGCGGGCAGTTCGACGTAGAATTGCAGCGAACCGGGGGTTTGCAGGACGAACTCGGTCACGTCGCCGTATTCCAGCCGGTTGATGACGGTACCCGCGATCGAAGCGATGACGATGGGCGCGAAGGCATGGACCGCGAAGTGCCGCAGCACCACCTCGAGCGCGAAGAGCGCGCCCGCGATCGGCGCGTTGAAGCTGGCCGAGACCGCCGCCGCCACGGCGCAGCCCAGCAGGTCGCGGCCGGTGATGCCGTCGGCGTGGATCCTCTGGCAGACCCAGGTCGAGATCACGCCCGCCATGTGCACGACCGGCCCCTCGCGCCCCGAGGAGCCGCCGGAGCTGAGGGTGATCAGCGAGGCGAACATCGAGGCGACGCCGGCCCGGACCTCGACCCGTCCGTCGGTCATCGCCGCCCCTTCGATGACGTCCGCGACCGACCGGACCCGGCCGTCATCGGTGAAGCGGTGCAGGATGACGCCCACCACCAGCCCGCCGACGATGGGGATGACGAGGATCCAGTACCAGGGCAGCTTTTCCGCGTGGCTGTGGATGAACAGGATGTCGTCGGTCCCGTAGAGCTTGGCCTGCAGGGCGGCGATGCCCTTGCGGAAGAACAGCGCGGCAAAGCCCGCGGCGATGCCGATGGCGAGGGCGATGAACCAGAACTGGATCTGGCTGGGGCCGCGTCGGCGCAACACCCGCCAGGCGTCCTTGATCTCGGCGACGCCCTGATTGAGCATGTTGCGCAGAAGGGTGCGGGTGGGTTGCGTCATCTCGTCCCCTGGTCGTGGCCTAACCCTTAGTAAGCCCAACGCGCCAAACAGAAAAGGCGCTTCGCTCGGGAGTGGCCGGGGGTGTTGCCGGCGGAAGCGCGGCTCAGGCGTCGAGCAGGGCGCGGGCGGCGGCGCGGGCCTCGTCGGTGATGGTGTCGCCGGCGACCATGCGGGCGATCTCGTCCACCCGCTCTTCGGGGTTCAGGGGGATCACGGTCGAGAGGGTGCGGCCGTCCTCGACCTGTTTCTGCACCCGCCAGTGATGCGCCGCGCGGGCGGCCACCTGCGGCGAATGGGTCACCACCAGAACCTGCCCGTCCTGCGCCAGCGCGGCCAGACGCCGGCCGACCGCATCGGCGGTGGCGCCGCCGACACCGCGGTCGATCTCGTCGAAGATCAGCGTGCGGCCGCTGTCGTCGCCGGTCAGGCAGACCTTGAGCGCCAGCAGGAACCGGCTGAGCTCGCCGCCCGAGGCGATCTTGTTGAGCGGCCCGGCGGGGGCGCCCGGGTTGGTGGCGACGGTGAAGGCCACGGTGTCGCGCCCCTCGGGGCCCGGTTCGGCCTCGGACATGCCGGTTTCGAACACGGCCCGTTCCATCTTGAGCGGCGCCAGTTCCGCCATCACCGCCTTGTCGAGACGCCCGGCGGCCTCGGCGCGGGCCGCGGTCAGCGCGCGGGCCGAAGCGTCATAGGCGGCCTCGGCCGCGTGCAGCGCCGCGCGCCGGTCGGCCAGGTCGGCATCGCCGGCCTCGAGCCGGTTCAGGCGCGCGCGCAGCGTGTCGGCAAAGCCGCCCAGTTCGTCCGGCGCGACATCGTGCTTGCGGGCCAGCGCGCGGATGGCGAACAGCCGTTCTTCGACCGCCTCAAGCTCTGCCGGGTTGAAATCCAGCGCCTCGAGGCAGGCGTCGACGCCGTCCTGCGCCTCGCCCAGTTCGATCATGGCGCGGCCGAGGGCGGCGATCGGCTCGTCCAGCTGGCCCCCTGCCCTGTCCGCGACGCCTTCGAGCCAGCGCAACGCGTCGCCCATCGCGCCCTCGGCCCCGTCGCCGCCCAGCAGGGCGAAGGCGCGGGCCACGTCGTCGCGGATGCGTTCGGCCCCCTGCATCATGCGGCGGCGGGTGTCGAGTTCGGCGTCCTCGCCCGGCTGCGGGTCCAGCTTGTCCAGTTCGGCCACGGCGTGGCGCAGGAAATCCTCTTCGGCGCGGACCGCGGCAAGCGCCGCCTCGGCCTCGGCCAGGCTCTTGCGGCGACGCGACATCTCGGTCCAGGCGGCGCGGGTGTCGGCAAGGCCCGCGTCGAGCCCGGCATAGGCGTCCAGCATGGCCCGGTGGCCGCGCGGGTTCAGCAGACCGCGGTCGTCGTGCTGGCCGTGCAGTTCGATCAGGGTGTCGGACAGCGCCCGCAGCACCTCGCCGGAACAGCGGCGGTCGTTGACCCAGGCGGTCTTGCGCCCGTCCGCGGTGTTGATCCGGCGCAGGATCAGCTCGTCCGAGGCCGGGATCCCGGCCTCTTCGAGTATGGCGCGCGCCGGGTGATTCCCGGGCAGGTGAAACTCGGCCACCACTTCGCCCTGCGCGGCGCCCTGGCGCACCAGTTCGGCCCGGCCGCGCCAGCCCAGCACGAAGCCGAGCGAATCGAGCAGGATCGACTTGCCCGCCCCGGTTTCGCCGGTGAGGACGTTCAGGCCCGGCTGGAACGACAGGTCCAGGCGGTCGATGATCAACATGTCGCGGATATCAAGCGCGCGCAGCATCGGGTTCTACCATCCGAGGCCTGTCCACATCGCGTCTACAACCACTGCCCCTTGATCGACTGGCGGTAGATCTGGCTGAGCCAGTTGTTGCCGCCGTCCTTGAGCTCGAGCCCGCGCGAGGTCAGCAGCTTGTAGCTGCGGTCGTACCACTCGGTGGACTGGTAGTTGTAGCCGAGAATCGCGCCCGCGGTCTGCGCCTCGGCCACCAGGCCGAGGGAAAGATAGGCTTCGACCAGACGGTGCAGCGCCTCGGCGGTGTGGGTCGTGGTCTGGAAATCCTCGACCACGACGCGGAACCGGTTGATCGCGGCGGCGTAATGCTGACGGCGCAGGTAGTAGCGGCCGATCTCCATCTCCTTGCCCGCAAGATGGTCGAAGGCGAGGTCGAACTTCAGGATCGCGGAGGTCGCGTATTCGCTGTCGGGATAGACCTCGATCACGGTGCGCAGCGCCTGCAGCGCCTGGAAGGTCAGGCCCTGGTCGCGCCCGACCTCGTCGATCTGGTCGTAATAGCTGAGCGCCAGCAGGTACTGGGCATAGGCGGCGTCTTCGTCGGTAGGGTAGAAATCGATGTACCGCTGCGCCGCGGCGCGGCTTTCTTCGTAGTTCTTGCCGGTATGGTAGGAGAACGCCTGCATGATCAGCGCGCGCTTGGCCCAGTCGGAATAGGGATAGAGGCGCTCGACCTCGGAGAAGTACCAGGCCGCGTCGTCGGTGCGGGTCTGCGCCAGCTCGTATTCGCCGCGTTCGAAGATCTGCTCCGGGGTGAAGGTTTCCAGATTCTGGGTCCGGTCGGCGCTGCCGCGGAAAAGCCCGCCGCCGCTGCATGCCGCCAAAGTAGCTGTCAGGAGAATCGCGCCCGCAAGCCTGACTGCCGCTTTGCTGCCAACCATACTGCCCATCCTTAGTCGTCTTCTCAGTGGGGTCTTCCCCGGATTGGGTTTCGGTCTAGCACAGAATATTCCGGTGCAAAACGCCTTATCAGCAGGACCGGGCGACTCGCGGCCTGCCGAGGCGGGTTCATGCAACTGCGGGAATTTCGCCCCAGACCAACCCTTGTCCGGGAAGACGCGCCGCCTGTTCCGGCGTGCACAGGACGGGGCGCACCGCGCCCGGCGTCTCGAACAGCTTGCGCAGCAGGGTGTTGGTCATCGAATGGCCGGATTTCTCGCCCACGTAGCGCCCGAGGATCGGGCCGCCCGCCAGGTAGAGATCGCCTAGGGCGTCGAGCATCTTGTGGCGCACCGCCTCGTTCGCGCGGCGGAATCCGCCGGGGGTCAGGACCTGATCGCCCTGCACGACGACGGCGTTGTTGAGCGAGCCGCCCAGGGCCAGGCCGTTTTCGCGCATCGCCTCGACGTCGGACCGGCGGCAGAAGGTGCGGCAGTCGCTGAGTTCGCGGGCGAAAGAGCCGTTGCGCATGTCCAGCACCATGCTTTGACGGCCGATGGCGGCGTCCTCGAAATCGATGTGGAATTCGATCTGCAGCCCGTCGGAGGGCAACAGCGACGCCCTGGCGCCTTCGCGCTCGACGGTCACGGGCTGAAGCACTTCGTAGGCCAGCACCGGCGCGGCCTGCTGCCGTACGCCGCGGGCCATGATGCCGCGTACGAAGGCCACCGAGGAGCCGTCCATGATCGGAACCTCGGGCCCGTCAAGCTCGACCAGGGCGTTGTGAATGCCGCAGCCGGCAAGGGCCGCCATGATATGCTCGATCGTCGACACCGATACGCCGGCATCGTTGAAAAGACGGGTGCAGAGCGGCGTGCGCTCGACCGCGTCGTAGATTGCGGGGATGAGGACGTTGCCAAGCTCGATGTCGGTCCGCTTGAACCAGATTCCGTGACCGGCGGCGGCCGGGCGCAGAACCATTGTTGCGGGCTTGCCGCTGTGCAAGCCGACGCCTTTGAAGCTGACCGGGGATTTGAGCGTGTGTTGCAACGTGAGCCTCTGCGAGCCGTGTCCAGCCTCAACGGGCTGTGTTGGACACTCAGGTAAGTTACCGGAGCGCCGGGCACAATTCACTCTTTGTAACCGAATGAAACATGTATGTAACAGTTCGGCAAAACCCTGCTCATACCCTGCGAAACCATTGTCCGGAAACGGAAAAGGGCCGCCCGGAGGCGACCCCTTCTGACCATAATGTTACCGCTTTCAGTTGGCCTGGCGCCGCAGGAAAGCGGGGATTTCGATCTTGTCCTGCTCGGGCTCGACCTCGTCGCGGGCGGGTGCCGTAGCGTCATGCTGGCGCATGGTCGGTTGCTGGCGAACCGGCTGGGCCGGGGTATCCGGGGCGTGTCCGGTCATGCGGTCGATCAGCCGGTTGAAGCCGAAGCGCGGCTTTTCCTGCGCCTGCTGCGGTTGCCTTTGCTGGACCGGAGCGGCCGCCGGGCGCGGCTGCTGGGAGGGCACTTTCTGCACCGCGGCCTGCAAGCGCCGCAGGGCCTCGGGCGACGGCGTTCCGGGCGACGGAGCCCTGGGGGCGACGAAAGACTCGGCCGAGGTTTCGAACGCGTCCGGGTTCGGTTCGAACTCGGCGACGCGGGGCTGGTAGACCGGCTGCGGCAGGCCGTCATCGTCCGAGACTTCGGGTTCGTCGCGCTGGAAGACATCCTCGTTCCGCTCGGCCCGCGCCGCTTCGACGGTGTCGATGTCCTCGAACAGCGAGGGCTCGCGCTCGGCCCGGGCGGCGGGCGCCGCGACCGGTTCAGCCGCGGCCACCGGCGCGGGGGCCGGAGCCGGGGCCGGCTCAACCTCGGCCTCTTCGGCCGAAACCTTGCGGGTCAGCGGCGACGACATCGAGCGGCGGGGGACCGGGATGTCGGCCTGAACCTCGGTGGCGTCGATGCCCGTGGCCACCACGGAGACGCGCATCATGCCCTGCATGTCGGTGTCCAGCGTCGAGCCGACGATGATGTTCGCGTCCGGATCCACCTCTTCGCGGATGCGGTTGGCGGCTTCGTCCAGTTCGAACAGGGTCAGGTCGTGCGAGCCGGTGATGTTGATGAGAACGCCCTTGGCGCCCTTAAGGCTGATTTCGTCCAGAAGCGGGTTCGCGATCGCCTTTTCGGCGGCCTGCACGGCGCGATCCTCGCCCTCGGCCTCGCCGGTGCCCATCATGGCCTTGCCCATCTCGTCCATGACCGCGCGCACGTCGGCGAAGTCGAGGTTGATGAGGCCCGGGCGCACCATCAGGTCGGTGACGCCCTTGACGCCCTGGTAGAGAACGTCGTCGGCCATCGAGAACGCCTCGGTGAAGGTGGTCTTTTCGTTGGCCAGGCGGAACAGGTTCTGGTTCGGGATGATGATGAGCGTGTCGACGACCTTTTGCAGCGCCTCGACGCCCTCTTCGGCCTGGCGCATCCGCTTGGCGCCTTCGAACTGGAAGGGTTTGGTCACGACGCCGACGGTCAGCACGCCAAGCTCGCGCGCTGCCTGCGCTATGATCGGCGCGGCGCCGGTGCCGGTGCCGCCGCCCATGCCGGCGGTGATGAAGCACATATGCGCCCCGGCCAGGTGATCCACGATCTGTTCGATGCTTTCCTCGGCGGCGGCGGCGCCGACCGAGGCGCGCGCCCCGGCGCCCAGCCCTTCGGTCACCTTGATGCCAAGCTGCACCCGCGACTGCGAGCGGCTTTGCTGCAACGCCTGCGCGTCGGTGTTCGCGACCACGAAATCGACGCCGTCGAGTTGTTTTTCAATCATGTTGTTGACGGCATTGCCGCCTGCGCCGCCAACGCCAAATACGGTAATCCGAGGCTTTAGTTCATCCTGCCCGGGCATCGAAAGATTCAATGTCATGCTCTGTCCGCCTGTTAGTTATATGTCCGCCAATGCGGGATTTTCTTGCCTATCCACAGCCAATCCTACAAGCCGAATTGGCAAACGTCACGTCAAAAACGCAAAATCGCCACAAAATATGGAAGAAAATGCGCCTTTGCCCGCGGCATTTCGCCGAACCGGGCATATGTTGCGTAGTCTGGCGCATGGCGACACAACACGATGAGGGCCCGCAGCGCAGGGTTGCGGGGAAAGGCCGGATCGTCGTCTTTGCAGGTCTGCTCGACCCTTGATGCGCACCTCTTCTTCGGATGCTGATCGGGACCGTAACACGGCCCTTCGTCGCTGTCACCGCGCAAATCGGAAAATTTGCGCCTGATTTCAAGGGAAAGGCCGCTGCCGGCCTTACCAGTTGTCCTTGAACCATTTCACCGCGCGCGTGAACGAGCGGCCGGGATAGTTGTCGACCGGGATCTCGAAGTCCCACCATTCGTCCTGTGGATGCGCGGCAAAGAGGCACAGCCCCACCGCCGAGGAAAAGCCCGGCCCCGTCGCGGATTGCGGCAGGCCGTGAACGCGCAGGGGGCGACCGAGGCGGACGCGCTGGCCCAGGATGCGGCTGGCCAGCCCGTCGAGCCCCATCACCTGGCTTGCGCCGCCGGTCAGCACGATCTGCTGGCTGGGCATGTGGTCGAAGCCGGCGGCGTCGAGACGGGCGCGCACCTCTTCGAGGATCTCCTCGACGCGCGGGCGCATGATGCCGATCAGTTCGGCGCGGCTGACGGTGCGGCGGTCATGCTCCCAGTCTCCGGTGTCGCCGCCGATGTCGATCAGGTCGCGGTCGTCGGCCCCGGTGGCGTGGACGCCGCCGCTGAAGGTCTTGATGCGTTCGGCCACGGCGGTCGGAACCCCCAGGCCCATCGAGATGTCGCTGGTCACGTGATCGCCGCCCATGCGGACGCAGTCGGCGTAGATCATGTGCTTTTTCATGAAGATCGACACGCTGGTCGTGCCGCCGCCCATGTCGATGCAGGCCGCGCCCAGTTCCTGTTCATCCTCGACCAGCGCCGAGATGCCGGAGACATAGGCCGAGTTGGCGATGCCGGCGAGTTCCAGGTCGCACCGCTTGATGCAATGCACGATGTTCTGGATCGCCACCGCGTCCACGGTCAGCATGTGCATGTCCACGGCCAGCGTCTGCCCCAATTGCCCGCGCGGGTCGATGAGGCCCGAGCGGTTGTCGAGGGCGAAGTTCACCGGCTGGGCGTGCAGCACCTCGCGGCCCGTGCCGTAATCGGGAAGCTCGCAGGCGTTCAGGACGCGCCCGATTTCGGCCTCGGTCACGAGCTGGTCTTCCAGATCCACCTCGGCGTCCAAACCATAGGAGCGGGGATTGGCCCCCGAGAAACAGGCGATGACGTGATCGACGCGGATCTCGGCCATCTTCTGCGCCGCCTGCAGGGCGGTGCGGATGGCGCGCTCGGTCTCCTGCATCGCGGAGACCTCGCCGAACTGCACTCCGCGCGAACGGGTGGTGGCGGCGCCGATCACGCGAAAGCCGGTCTGGCCCGCCATCGACCCGATCGAGTTGTCGTCGCTCAGCCGCCCGGTCCCGTCGAACCGCAGCACCAGACACGCGATCTTGGAACTGCCGACATCCAGAATGGCCACCACGCCGCGTTGCATCGCCTGGCGGCGCATCTGCCGCATTGCCCGTTGAGACTGATAGATGTCCGTCATCATTGCTCTACTGCCCGTTCCCGGTTTTCGTCATTCTTGTGCTCCACCATTCTTCGCTGGCGGCTTCGGTCATTCGTATCGTCGGGCGCATGCCGAGGCGCATGTCCACCACGGCCACGTCGCGCTCGAGCAGGTCCTGCACCTCGCTGACGGCCAGCACCCGTTCCAGCGCCTGCACCGGCCGTTCGGTCGGCAGCATGATGCGCTGCCTGCGGTCGAGGACCAGATCCCAGCGGCGGTCACCGATTCGGACCACGCCGCGCACCCGGTCCCCGAGGCCGCGCGCGGCGCGCATGAGCGCGAGGGCCTCGCCGACATGTTCATCCGCGCCGTCGCCCGCGATCAGGGGCAGATCCGGCCGGTCGGCGCGCGACGCCAGGTCGGCCACATGCGCGCCGGTTTCGTCCAGCAGTTCGATCCCGTCCTGGGTGCGCCAGACCACGACCGGCTGGCGCTCGACCACGTCTACCTGCAGGATGCCGCCCGGCTTGATGCGGACGCTGGCCGATTTCACCGGATCGAGCCCCGAGATGGTGTCGCGGACCTGATCGACGTCCAGATCAAAGGAGCTGATCGGGAAATCCAGCGGCACCACCTCGCGGATGTCCTCGGACAGGCCGGGCCCGGCGCCGTCGACGGCCATCAGGTTGACCATGAATTCCGGGCGCTCCTGGATCGAGGTGCGGATGTCCGAAACGAAGATGTTCAGGGCGTCGCGCCGTTTCTGGTCCGCGAAGAAGATGCCGCCCGCCAGCAGGGCCAGGCAGAACGGCACCCCGATCCGCAGACCAAGCCGGATGCCGGGGGTCAGCATCCAGCGCTGGAAGCGGTAGCTGAGGCGCGAGGGCGCGGGATCGGCCTTGCGGGCCCCGCGGCCAAGCAGTCTGCGGCCCTTGAGGCGCAGCCTAGGTTCGGCGGCGGCGGGCCCCGCGTCGGCGCTGTCGAATTCCGCGTCCGGTCCGGCCAGCGGCTTTTCCCGGTAGGCGATCAGGGCGTGATGGTCGTTCACCGGTTGCATGACGCATCCTCCACCATCCAGACGCAAAGCTCGCCAAAGCTCATGCCCAGCTTGCCCGCCTGTTCGGGCACCAGCGAGGTCGGCGTCATGCCGGGCTGGGTGTTGGTCTCGAGCAGGAACAGCCCATCGGCGCCGCGCGCCTCGTCCCAGCGGAAATCGGTGCGGCTGACGCCTCGGCATCCCAGCGCCTCGTGCGCGCGCAGGGCGTAGTCCATGCACAGGTCGAAAATGTCGGCCGGGATCTCGGCGGGGACCACGTGGCGCGAGCCGCCGGGCTTGTACTTGGCGTCGTAGTCGTACCAGCCATCGGTCAGGATCTCGGTCACCGTCAGCGCACGGTCCCCGACGACGGTGGTGGTCAGTTCGCGCCCGGCCACGTATTGCTCGACCATCACCTGCTCGGGCATGTCCTCGGAGAGCTGCGGCGGCGCGTTGGCGCTTTCGTGCACGATGTAGATGCCGACGCTGGAGCCTTCGTTGTTCGGCTTGACCACATAGGGCGGCGCCATCACATGCGCGGTCATGGCATCGGACTTGGTCACGATCACGCTCTGCGCCACCGGCAGGCCCGCCGCCTGGAAGGCGGCCTTGCTGCGCTGCTTGTCCATCGCCAGCGCCGAGGCCAGCACGCCGGAATGGGTATAGGGCAGACCCAGCCATTCGAGCATGCCCTGGACGCAGCCGTCCTCGCCCCAGCGGCCATGCAGGGCGTTCAGGATCACGTCGGGCTTCAACTCGGCCAGGCGCGCGCAGAGGTCGGGGCCGGCATCCAGCTCGACCACCTCATAGCCTTCTCCCCTGAGGGCGGCTGCGCATCCGCGCCCGCTGCTGAGCGAGACCTCGCGTTCCTTCGAGGGTCCACCCATCAATACCGCCACTTTGGGGGTTGTCCTGCTCGACTTACCCACCTTCGTGCGCCTCAATGTCCCCGGACCTTATGCTGTGGCCCGTGTTTCGTTATGCCTTTGATCCGTCGCCTGAATTTGCCTGTTTTGGTCTGACGGTCGGGGCTTTAATCTGTCAGCGGATCACCGACCCGCATGATTTCCCACTCTAGCGTGATGCCGCTTGTTTCGTAAACCTTTTTTCGCACGTCCTCGCCCAGACCTTCGAGGTCGGCGGCGGTCGCGCCGCCGGCGTTGATCAGGAAGTTCGAGTGCTTTTCGCTCATCTGCGCGCCGCCGCGGCGGGCGCCGCGCATTCCGGCTTCGTCGATCACCTTCCAGGCCTTCAGGTCGTGTACGTCGTCCTCGCGCCCGGTCGAGGAGTATCCGGCCGGGTTGCGGAAGGTCGAACCGGCGCTGCGGTCCCTCGTGGGCTGGGTTTCATCGCGCTTTTTCAGCTGCGCTTCCATGCGGGAATTGAGGCTCTCCGGGTCTCCGGCAGAGCCTTCGAAGGTGGCCGAGACCAGCACGGCGCCCTCAGGGAAATCGGTGTGCCGGTAGGCGAAATTCAGGTCCTTGGCCGCAAGCTCGCGCAGTTCCCCCGTGCGCGTGACGATGCTGGCCGAGCGGAACACGTCGGCGACATAGCTGCCGTAGCAGCCCGCGTTCATGCGCACCGCGCCGCCGATCGAGCCGGGGATGGTGCGCAGGAAGGTCAGGTCCACCCCGGCATCGGCGGCCTTGCGCGCCACATGCGCATCCAGCGCCGCCGCCCCGGCGGTGACGCGCGTTCCTTCGACGGAGATGTCGTTGAAGCCGCGCCCGAGCCGGATCACCACAGCGCGCAGCCCGCCGTCGCGGACGATGAGGTTGGAGCCGACGCCCATCGGAAAGACCGGCATGTCCTGCGGCAAATCGCGCAGGAACTGGCGCAGGTCGTCCACGTCGGCGGGCTGGAACAGCCAGTCCGCCGGGCCGCCCACGCGCAGCCAGGTCAGTTCCGAAAGCTCGCGCCGTTCGGTGAGCCGCCCCCGGACGGTCGGCAGGTGGCTCATGCGTCCGACCGCGAGGCGAGGCTGCGCCCGCCAACGCCGCCCATGATCACCGAGAACAGGAAGGGCAGGACGCCGCCGGTCAGCCAGATGAAGGGTCCGAACGCCTGTTCTTCTTCGCCTCGGCCGATGGTGGCCAGAATGACGATCAGGACCAGCGCCGCGAACGAGGTCAGCCCGATCAGCCACAGCAGGCCGCGCAGGCCCAGCCAGCGCCCCGCGACGAATCCGGCGATCGCACCGACGACCAGCGCCACCAGGGGCATGTAGAAGAGAGTGGCGATGTTGCCCATGGCGGAACCTCCGAAATCATCCGAGTTACTTTTCGGAAGCCTTCTTGCCCTGCATTTTCGACTTTGTCCAACGGGTCAGGTAAATCACCGGCCAGCGCAGCACGGACATGCCGGCGGCCAGCGTCAGCAGGCCGATCCACGGTCCGTTCTGGTAGGTGACGTAACCAAGCAGCGGAATGCCGATGGCGATCAGGACATAGGCGTTGGTCCAGTGGTTGTCGCGGCTGGGCGTCATCGCCAGCACGTTGGCGGCAATGGCCCAGACGCAGGCGAGGATGAGCGAGGTGGTCATTCCGTCCCGGCCCCCTCATGGTTTCCGCGCCATTTGCGCCAGAAATGGCGCAGCGGGTTGCGGAACATCGACAGGAAGGCGGCCAGCGCCCCGGCCGCGGCGAGCCAGCCGTGCTGATAGCCGAGAAACCCGATCAGGACGGGCGCCGCCAACAGCAAAAGGCTGCCCGGCAGGAATTGCCGGCGCATTGGCAGAAAGGCCACGAAAGTCGCGGCGAAGACCCAGGCCACGGCGAGGGCGACGGGCAGGCTCACGGCATTCCTCCTGTTGCGACGGGCTGCGTCATCAGGGGCGGAACAAGGCCCGGAACGGGAACCGCGATACGGGCCATAGCATCCTGTCCCTTCTGCCGGATCAACGTGTGGTTGACCAGAGCAAAAACGCTCAACACGGTCGTCAAAACGGCCTCACGGCGCGCGCCGGGGTATTCGCCGGGCGACCAGGCGGCATCGTCCGCCGGGTGCCGGTTGCCGGGGTGTTTCGGTGCGATTCGGGGATGGTTCAGGCCGGTTTCAGCCGTCCGGGCAGGTTGTTGGCCCAGGTGCTGATGGTCCCCGCCCCCAGACAGACGACCAGATCGCCGGGATGCGCCTGCTCGCGCACCAGGCGCTCGAGCTCGTCCTCGTCGTGGATGGCGCGGGCGTGGCGGTGGCCGTGGCGGACCAGACCGGCCACCAGGTCGTCGCGGCCGGCGCCTTCGATCGGGTCCTCGCCGGCCGCGTAGACCTCGGCGATGCCCACGACATCGGCGTCGTTGAAGCAGGTGCAGAAATCGTCGAACAGGTTCGACAGGCGGGTGTAGCGGTGCGGCTGGTGCACGGCGATCACGCGGCCCTCGCTGGCTTGCCGGGCAGCCTTGAGGACGGCGGCGATCTCGACCGGGTGGTGGCCGTAATCGTCGATGATGGTGACGCCGTTCACCTCGCCCACCTTGGTGAAGCGGCGGTTGACGCCGCCGAAATTCGCCAGCGCCTCGCGGATCTCGGCGGCCTTCATGCCCAGATGACGGGCCACGGCGACGGCGGAGAGCGCGTTCGAGACGTTGTGGTCGCCGGGCATCGGCAGGGTGCAGCCCTCGATCACCCTGTCCTCGTGCTGCAGGTGGATGTCGAAATGCGCGACGCCGCCCTTGTAGGACAGGTTCACCGCCCGCACGTCGGCCTGCGCGTTGAATCCGTAGGTGCGAACGCGGCGGTCGGTGATCCGGCCCACCAGCGCCTGCACCTCGGGATGGTCGGTGCAGCAGACGGCAAGGCCGTAGAACGGGATGTTGGTGACGAATTCGTGGAATCCCGCGCGCAGGCGTTCGAAATCGCCCCAATGCTCCATGTGCTCGGGGTCGATGTTGGTGACGATCGCGATGGTCGCGGGGAGGCGGTTGAACGAGCCGTCGGATTCGTCGGCCTCGACCACCATCCACTCGCCCTGCCCCATCCGCGCGTTCGAGCCGTAGGCGTGGATGATGCCGCCGTTGATGACGGTGGGGTCGAAGTCGCCGGCCACCATCAGTTCGGCCATCATCGTCGTCGTGGTCGTCTTGCCGTGGGTGCCGGCGATGGCGATGTTGGATTTCAGCCGCATCAGTTCGGCCAGCATGTCTGCGCGCCGCACCACCGGCAGGCCGCGGGCTCGCGCGCCGTCCAGCTCCGGGTTGCCGGGCTTGATCGCGGTCGAGACCACCACCACCTCGGCGCCTTCCAGGTTCTCGGCGCTTTGCCCGATGAAGATCCTGGCGCCCAGCTTGGCCAGGCGCTCGGTGATCTTCGACGCCTTGAGGTCCGATCCCTGCACCTGGTAGCCCAGGTTCAGCAGCACCTCGGCGATGCCGGACATGCCGATGCCGCCAATACCGACAAAGTGGATGGGGCCTACGTCCTGGGGCAGCTTGGTTGCGGGGGTCATGCGGTCTCCTTTTGCGCCAGACCTTCGACAAGGGCCGCCAGACGCTCGGTCGCGTCGGGAACTCCTACCGACAGGGCTGCGCGGGCCATCGTCTGCGCGGCTTTGGGGTTGGTCAGAATCGTGGTGATTTGCTCTGCCAGAGAGGAAACGTCAAGGGCGCTTTCCGGGATCATGATGGCGGCGCCGGCCTGCACCAGCCCCCGCGCATTGGCGGTCTGGTGATCGCCGGCGGCCACCGCGTAGGGAATCAGGACCGACGGCCGGCCGATCACCGAGATGTCGGCCACGCTGGAAGCGCCCGAGCGGCTGATCACCAGCTGCGCCTCGGACATGCGCCGGGGCACGTCGTGGAAGAAGGGCTCGACCTCGGCGAGGACGCCGTGTTCCGAGTAGTAGGCCGCCACCCGCTCGCCATCCTCGTCGCGGGCCTGGTGCGACACGCGGATGTGCCGGCGCAGGTCGTCGGGAAGGGCGGCGATCGCGCCGGGCACCACGTCGCTGAGGATGCGCGCGCCCTGGCTGCCGCCCATCACCAGAACCGACATCGGATAGTCGCCGGGCGGGATGTAGGGCGCCGCGGCCCGTTCCAGCACGGCGGCGCGGACCGGGTTGCCGACATGGACGCCCCGCGCGCCTTCGGGCAGGTCGGTCGGCCAGACGCCGCAGGCGACCTGCGCCACCCGGGTCGCGAACATCTGGTTCACCTGGCCCAGCACCCCGTTCTGTTCATGGATCATGCGCGGCACGCCCAGCAGCGTCGCCGCCCCGAGCGCCGGGATCGAGGGATAGCCGCCGAAGCCCACGACGACATCGGGCCTGTCGCGCAGCATCTGCCAGGCCATGCTGGTCACGCCGCCCGCGATCACCGGACCCGCCATCGCCTTGCCCGCCAGCCCGCCGCGCGAGAAGGTGGCCGACGCGACCTGGGCGATCTCGGTCGAATGGGGAAACCCGCCGGTGTAGCGCGCGCCGCGCGCATCGGTGGACAGGCGCACCCGCCAGCCGCGCCTGAGCATCGTCTCGGCCAGTGCCTGGGCCGGGAACATGTGCCCGCCGGTGCCGCCCGCGGCGATCAGGAGATACGGTTGTCCCATCACCCCCGTCCGCGCAGAATGTCCCCAAGCTCGCCCTGCGGGCGGGTGCGGGTAAAGGCCAGGAGCATCCCCACCGCGATGCCGCCCGCGATCAGGGACGAGCCGCCGTAACTGACGAACGGCAGGGTCATGCCTTTGGCGGGCAGCAGGCGCACCGCGACGCCCATGTTGATCATCGCCTGCACGCCGAACATGCAGGCAAGGCCGGTGCCGGAAAGGCGGATGAACATGTCCCGCTCGCGCATCAGCCGCAGCAGCGAGCGCACCACGATCAGCGAGTAGAGCGCGATGATGATCAGCACCAGGATCAGGCCGTATTCCTCGGCGGCGACCGCGATGATGAAATCGGTGTGCGCGTCGGGCAGCGACCATTTCACCTGCCCCTCGCCGACGCCGACGCCGAACAGGCCGCCCTCGCGGATGGCGTTGGTGGCGTAGCCGAGCTGGGTGGTCGGATCCACGTCGGGATTCAGGAAGCCGTCGATGCGGCGCGCGAAGTGATCCGAGTTGGAATAGGCCAGCATCCCGCCCAGCACGACGACCCCCGCCATGCCCAGGAGCAGGACCATCGGCGCGCCGGCCACGAAATACATTACGCCCCAGCCGAACAGCACCAGGCAGGCCTGCCCGAAATCGGGCTGCATCACCAGCATGGCGACGATCGCCATGCAGAGCGCGAAGGACCACAGGCGGCCCGGCGGTCCGTTGATCTCGTGCGCGGCGGCGAAGAGCCAGGCCGAAACGACGACGAAGCCGGGCTTGAGGAACTCGGACGGCTGCAGCGAGGCGAAGCCCAGCGAATACCAGCGCACCGCGCCCTTGCCGAAATCGGTGCCGAAGACGGGCAGGAAGGCCAGCGCCACGAAGGAGGCGAGGAAACCCAGCACCGCCAGCCGCCGGACCAGCGTCGGCGACATCATCGAGGTCAGCAGCATCGCGATCAGCGCCAGCCCGCCGAACAGCGCCTGACGCTCGACGTAGTGGAACGGCTCGAACCCGTTGCGCGCCGCCAGCGGCGGCGACGAAGCCAGCCCCAGAAGCAATCCGATGACGAACAGGATCAGGACGCAGGACATCGTCCATTTGTCGATCGTGCGCCACCATTTCGGAAGGATCGGTTCGCCGCCCCGGTCAGGGGCCACGCCATACACCATCTCAGTCATGAGACCACCGCCACTCTCTGCCTCGTAAACGTCCCGTTTTCGGGATCTGTTCGCGATTCTACAGGCAAATTCGCGTTCAGGCCACCCTATTCCTGGCCCCGTTCGCCCGCCGGAAGGCCCGGATCGGCGGAAACGGGCCCGGGTTATGGTAAGATGATCTCATTTCAGCGACCGTTTTTCAGGAGGCATCCATGACCAAGAATTGGAAAAAGCTGATACGGACCTATGCCGAGGCGACAATTCCCGCCCCGACCCTGAAACTGATCACCCTGGCGCAATGGGCGCTAGAGTCCAATTTCGGCAAGAGCGAACTGGCCAAGGAGCACCTGAATTTCAGCGGGCTCAAGTTCCGCGCACGGGTCAATGCGCAGCGCCCCCTCGCGGAAGCGGTCGATTACCAGGCGCATGACGGGTGGGGCACCTACTGCAAGTTCGCCTCGCTTCAGGATTTCATCGACGGCTATTGGGCCTTCGTCTCGAACGGGCCGATGTATGACGGCTGGGAAGGCTTTGCCGATGACCCGTCGGGCTATGTCGGCCACCTGCACCGGAACGGATTTGCCCAGGATCCCGACTATTTCGACAAGATCATGCAGCTTTTGCCGCGCGTGCGGGAACAGGTCGGGGATCTGGGGTTCACCGGACTGCTGGAAACCAGCGGACTGCAGCCGCGCCCGAGGTTCAAGCTGGCGGTTCTGATCGGCCACAACTCGGTCGCGCAGGGGGCGTTTTCCGAGCGCCTGGTCGTGTCCGAATGGCATTTCAATCAGCGGGTCTACACCCATCTGGCCGAACTTGCGCCGGAATACGAGATCGAGCCGAAGCAGTTCTTCCGCCAGAAATCCACCAGCTACGAGAAGGAAATCGCCGAAGCCTATGCCGCGATCGACGCCTGGGGACCGGATGCGGTCATCGAGCTGCATTTCAACGCGGGCGGCGGCCACGGGACGGAAATGCTGTACTGGGACGGCTCGCGGAAGGGCAAGCTGCTGGCCGAGGCGCTGCAGGACGCGGTGCTGTCCGGGCTGGGCCTGAGAAACCGGGGCGCCAAGGGGCGCCGGTCGGGGCGCGGGTCATCCTCGCTGAAGGCGTCGTCGAAGCCGACCGTGCTGACCGAGCCGTTCTTCGGCGACTCGGCGGGCGATTGCGCCGTGGTGGCCTCGGTCGGAGAGGAGACGCTGGCCCGGGCCTATCTGATCGGCGCCCGTGACGCGCTGGAGGCGTTCTGAAGCCATTTCGCACATTGCCCCCTTGTGCTTGGGCGCGCGGCGGTGTTTTGACGCGGCATGAGGTACGACACCGTCATCCTTGGCGCCGGAGCCGCCGGCATGATGTGCGCCGCTTTTTGCGGCGGGCGTACGCTGGTGATCGACCATGCGCGCGCACCCGGCGAGAAGATCCGCATTTCGGGCGGCGGGCGGTGCAATTTCACCAACATCCACGCCGAACCGGCGAATTTCCTGTCGCAGAACCCGCATTTCTGCAAATCGGCGCTGGCGCGCTATACCCAGTGGGATTTCATCGCGCTGGTGGACAGATACGGCATCGCCTGGCACGAAAAGACGCTGGGCCAGCTGTTCTGCGACGGATCGTCGAAACAGATCGTCGCGCTGTTGCTGGCCGAGATGGAGCGCGCGGGGGCGGAGCTTTGGCTGTCGACCACGGCGCAGGCGGTGCGGCACACCGGGACCGGCTTCGCCCTGGACCTGGAGCGCGAAGGGAAACGGCATCAGATCACCTGCGCCAACCTGGTGCTGGCCGCCGGCGGTAAGTCGATCCCCAAGATGGGCGCGACCGGGCTGGCCTATGACATCGCCCGCCAGTTCGGTCTTGCCGTGACCGAGACCCGGCCCGCGCTGGTGCCCTTCACCTTTTCCGACGGGCGGTTCAAGGACCTGTCCGGCGTCTCGCTGCCCGTGCGGCTGAGCAATGCGCGCGCCAGTTTCGACGAGGCGCTGCTGTTCACCCATCGCGGCCTCAGCGGGCCGGCGGTGCTGCAGCTGTCGTCCTACTGGCGCGAGGGCGAGGCGGTCTTATTCAACCTGATCCCCGGCCTGCCGCTGTTCGACATCCTGCGGGAGCAGCGCCAAAGCTCGGGCCGCAAGGCGCTGACCACGGAACTGGCGCGCCATCTGCCGGCGCGGCTGGTGGACTTCCTGAAACCCGTTCTCGGCCTGGACGGCAATCTCGCCGACCAGTCGGATGCGCGGCTGGCCGAACTGTGCGCGGCGCTGGAATCCTGGCAGGTCACGCCTTCGGGGAGCGAAGGCTACCGCACCGCCGAGGTCACGCTGGGCGGCATCGACACGGATGCGCTGTCCTCGAAAACGATGGAGGTCAAGTCCGTCCCCGGCCTTTACGCCATCGGCGAGGCGGTGGACGTCACCGGCTGGCTGGGCGGCTACAACTTCCAGTGGGCCTGGTCATCGGGCCATGCGGCGGGCACGGCGATCGCCGCGCGGCCGCGCCGCGACTGACCGGCTTCATCTTTTTCCAAATACTCCGGGGGAGTCGCGCAAAGCGCGACGGGGGCAGCGCCCCCTACTTTGCCAGCCGCTTCGTCACCTCGGCCACGAAATCCTCGCCCCGCCGTTCGAAATTGTCGTACTGGTCGAAGCTGGCCGCCGCCGGGGCCAGAAGGACGGTGTCACCCTCCTGCGCTTCGGCCATCGCCCGCTCGACCGCCGCCGCCATGGTGGTGCAGACCTCGGCCTCGACCTCGAGCTGCATGGCGAAGGAGGCGGCCTCGCGCCCGATCACATAGGCTTTCAGCACCTCGCCCGACACGGCGTTGAGGGCTGACAGGCCGCCCTCTTTCTCGAGCCCGCCGCAGATCCAGCGGATCTTCCGGAACGCGCCCAGCGCCTTCATCGCGCTGTCGACGTTGGTGGCCTTGGAATCGTTGACGTAGGTGACGCCGCCCGCCTCGGCTATGATCTGGCTGCGGTGCGGCAGGCCGGGATAGCTGTGCAGCGCCGCCTCGATCAGCTTGGGGGCAAGTCCCAGCGCGCGGCAGGCCGCGTAGGCGGCGCAGGCGTTCTGATGGTTGTGCGCGCCGGGCAACCCCCTGATCGGCCGCAGGTCGATCGCGGCGGATTGCTTGCCCTTGCGGTATTCCGACAGGAACCCCTTGCGGGCGAAGACGTTCCAGCCCGGCCCGCCCAGCTTGCGCGCCACCGAGATCCGGATGACCCGGTCGTCGACCGCACCTTCGGACATCTGCCCGGCCAGAAACGCGCCCTCTTTCTCGTCCACGCCGATCACCGCGCGGTCGGGCCCGCCTTCGGAGAACAGGCGCCGCTTGGCGGCGAAATACCCGCCCATGCCGCCGTGCCGATCCAGGTGATCCGGCGAAAGGTTGGTGAAGACCGCCACGTCCGGCGTCAGCGCCCGCGCCAGTTCGGTCTGGTAGCTGGACAGCTCCAGCACGACGACGGACCCGTCGCCGCCCGGCTCGATGTCCAGAACGCCGCGCCCGATATTGCCGGCCAGCTGCGAAGGCCGCCCGGCCTCGGTCAGGATGTGATGGATGAGCGCGGCGGTGGTGGACTTGCCGTTCGATCCGGTCACGGCCACGACGCGCGGCGGGGTGTCGAAACGGTTCCATTCCGGCCCGGCGAAGGAGCGGAAGAACAGGCCGATGTCGTTGTCCACGGGAACCCCGGCCTCATAGGCCGCGGCGATGACCGGGTTCGGCTCGGGGTAGAGATGCGGGATGCCGGGGCTGACGATCAGCGCGGCGACGCCGTCGAAGGCGTCCTGCCGGCGCAGATCGGTGCAGGCGAACCCTTCGGCCTCGGCGACCTCGCGGGCGGCGGGGTTGTCGTCCCAGCACATCGGCTCGGCGCCTCCGGCGCGCAATGCCCGCGCCGTCGTCAGGCCCGAGCGGCCAAGCCCCAGAACCGCGACCTTCTGGCCCGAAAACCCTTTGACCGGGATCATCTCGCCCCTTCCTTTCCGCCCGCGAAATTCGCCGCCACACTGAGCAGAAGCGATTTCGATTGGCAAGAGCGGAAACGGCCGTGGCCGGCCTGCCGCCTCAGCGGACCTTCAGCGTCGCCAGACCGATCATCGCCAGGATCAGCGAGATGATCCAGAAGCGGATCACGATGGTGGGTTCGGCCCAGCCCTTTTTTTCATAGTGGTGATGGATCGGCGCCATCAGGAAGACCCGGCGGCCGGTGCGCTTGAAATAGAGCACCTGGATGATCACGCTCAGCGCCTCGACCACGAAGAGGCCGCCGACGACGGCCAGCACCAGCTCGTGCTTGGTGGCCACCGCGATCGCCCCCAGCGCGCCGCCCAGCGCCAGCGACCCGGTATCGCCCATGAAGACGGCCGCAGGCGGGGCGTTGTACCACAGGAAGCCCAGTCCTCCGCCGAACAGGGCGGCGGTGAAGATCAGGATCTCGCCGGTGCCCGGCACGTAATGCACGTCGAGATATTCGGTGAAGTCGACCCGCCCCACCGCATAGGCGATCACGCCCAGGGTCGAGGCCGCGATCATCGCCGGCATGATGGCGAGCCCGTCCAGACCGTCGGTCAGGTTCACGGCGTTGGCCGCGCCGACGATCACCACGATCGAGAACGGTATGTAGAACAGGCCCAGATTGACCAGAGTGTCCTTGAAGATCGGCAGGGCCAGCTGGTTCTGCAGCATCTCGGGATGATGCAGCGTGGCCCAGAGCGAGGCCAGCGCGGCGATGACGATGCCCAGCGCCATGCGCATTCTGCCCGACACGCCCTTGGTGTTCTGCTTCGAGACCTTGGCATAGTCATCGGCGAACCCGATGGCCGCATAGGCCAGCGTCACGAACAGGACCATCCAGACATAGGGATTGTCCCACCGCGCCCAGATCAGCGTCGAGGTCACGAGCGCCCCCACGATCAGCAGCCCGCCCATCGTCGGCGTGCCCGCCTTGGAGAAATGCCCCGCCGGCCCGTCGTCGCGGATCGGCTGGCCCTTGCCCTGCCGCTTGCGCAGCACGTTGATCAGCGGCTTGCCGAACAGGAAGCCGAAGATCAGGGCCGTCAGGAAGGCGCCGCCCGCGCGGAAGGTGATGTAGCGGAAGAGGTTGAAAAAATCCCCTCCGTCCGAAAGGGCGGTCAACCAATAGAGCATCTCGATACCTTCCTCAGTCGCGTATCAACGTTCAACCGCGGGGCCTTGCCCCATTTTGCGGACGCCGTCAACGATCCGCGCCAATCCCATGCTGAGCGAGCCCTTGGCCAGAACCACGTCCCCGGCCTGCACCAGGTCCGGCAGGCGCTCGGCCATTTCGGCGCTGTTTTCGGTCCAGAGGCCGCGCTTGGCCTCGGGCAAGGCTGCGTGCAGCGCCCGCATCAGCGGACCGATGCAATGGACCTTGTCCACGCGTTTCATCGCGTCCAGGCCTGCCATTCCCGCGTGCATCGACTCGGCCTGCGGCCCCAGTTCCTTCATGTCGCCCAGGAACGCCACGCGGCGGTCGCCCTGCGCGGCGGCCACCACCTCGAGCGCCGCGGCCATCGAGGTCGGGTTGGCGTTGTAGCTGTCGTCGAGCAGGTCGAGCCTGCCGCCGCCGGCCAGTTCGATCCGTTCGCGCACGCCGCGGCCCTTGTAGGGCGACCAGCGGCGCAGTCCTTGGGCGGCGTCCGGCAGGGAAAGCCCCAGTTCGACGCAGGCGGCCAGCGCGCCGAGGCCGTTCATCGCGAAATGCGTGCCGGCCGAGCCGATCCGGTAGTCGATCTCGGTGCCCTGCGCCACGGCCCTGGCGCGGGTGAGATCCTCTTGCGCGATCACCTCGGTCAGCCGGAAGTCCTTGGCCCTGCGCCCGAATTCGACGATCCGGGCGCCTTGCGCGCGGGCATGACCGCGCAGGATGTCCGCCTGTTCGATGTCGGCATTGACGATCGCCGCCCCGCCCGGCGTCAGGCCATCGAAGATCGCCGCCTTTTCATGCGCGATGCCGTCCACCGAGTCGAACGCCTCGAGGTGAACGGCGGCGACGGTGGTGACCAGCGCGACATGCGGGCGGGCCTGCAGGGCCAGCGGTGCGATCTCGCCGGGATGGTTCATGCCGATCTCGATGACCGCGAATTCGGTGTCGCGCGGCATCCGCGCCAAGGTCAGCGGCACGCCCCAGTGATTGTTGTAGCTGGCGACGCTGGCATGGGTGCGGCCGTGCGCGGCAAGGATCGTCGCCAGCATTTCCTTGGTCGAGGTCTTGCCGACGCTGCCGGTGACGGCGACGACCCGCGCGTCGCAGCGCGACCGCGCCGCCTGCCCCAAGGCTTCGAGCGCGGCCTGCACGTCTTCCACGATCAGCAGCGGCGCATCGGGCGCAACGCCTTCGGGAATCCGCGAGACAAGCGCGGCGCCCGCGCCGTTTTCCAGCGCCTGCGCCACGAAATCATGGCCGTCCCGCGACGCCTTGAGCGCCACGAAAAGGTCGCCGGGCTGGATGCTGCGGGTGTCGATGGAAACGCCGTCCGCCTGCCAGTCGGCGGTGGCGCGGCCTTTGGTGGCCTCGGCGGCCTCGGCGGCGGTCCAGAGCGTCATGCCACCCTCCCGTCCAGCGCGGCCACGGCAATGCTGGCCTGTTCGGCATCGTCGAAGGGCAGGATCTGGTCGCCCACGATCTGCCCGGATTCGTGCCCCTTGCCGGCGATCAGCAGCGCGTCTCCGGGCTGCAGCGCGTCGATGCCGCGCAGGATCGCCTCGGCCCGGTCGCCCACCTCGGTCGCGTCCGGCGCGCCCGCCATCACGGCGGACCGGATCAGGGCGGGGTCTTCGCTGCGCGGGTTGTCGTCGGTGACATAGACGATGTCGGCATTCTCGGCCGCCGCCCGGCCCATGAGCGGGCGTTTCCCGGCGTCGCGGTCGCCGCCCGCGCCCACGATGGCGATCAGGCGGCCCATCACATGCGGGCGCAGAGCCTTGAGGGCGGTCGAAACCGCGTCGGGCGTGTGGGCGTAATCGACGAAGACCGCGGCGCCGTTGCCGCGGGTCGCCGCAAGTTGCATCCGCCCGCACACGGTCGTCAGATGCGGCAGGGTTTCAAAGACGCGCTCGGGCTCGTCGCCGCTGGCGATGACCAGGCCGCAGGCCAGCAGGATGTTTTCGGCCTGAAAGCCGCCGATCAGGTTCAGCCGAGCCTGGAACGCCCTGCCCTGCCAGGAGAACCGCAGATCCTGCCCGGTGGCGTCGAAGCGCTGGTTCAGCAGGCTCAGGTCCCCGCCGGCGCGGCCGACCGTCAGGATCTTCTGCCCGCGCGCGGCGGCCACGGCCCGCATTTCGGCCCCCTTGGGGTCGTCCAGGTTGATGACCGCCGTCCCGTCCGGCGGCAGGACCCGGCGGAACAGCCCGGCCTTGGCGGCGAAATAGGCGTCGAAGGTCTCGTGATAGTCCAGATGGTCCTGGGTGAAGTTGGAAAAGCCCGCGGCGACCAGATGCACCCCGTCGAGACGGCGCTGTTCGAGACCGTGCGAGGACGCCTCCATCGCCGCATGGGTGACGCCGTTGGCGGCGGCTTCGGCCAGGCATCGGTGCAGGGTAATGGGTTCGGGCGTGGTATGGGCCAGCGGCGCGGTCCAGGCCCCTTCGACGCCGGTCGTGCCCAGGTTGACGGCGGAATGGCCAAGCTCGGTCCAGATCTGGCGCACGAAGGTCGCGACCGAGGTCTTGCCGTTGGTGCCGGTCACCGCGACCATCGTCTCGGGCTGGGCCCCGAACCACAGCGCGGCGGTGTAGGCCAGCGCCTGCCGCGGATCCTCGACGATCACCAGAGCGGCGTCCGAGGCGGCCAGTTCCTGCGCCGCGATCTCGGCCCCCTCGGCATCGGTCAGGATGGCGGCGGCGCCCATGCGCAGCGCGAACTGGATGAATTCGCCGCCGTGAACGCGGGTTCCGGGAAGCGCGGCGAAGAGATAGCCGTCCTTCACCTCGCGGCTGTCCACCGCCAGCCCGGTTATGTCGGGATTTCGGCCGCCCCTGGCGGTCAGGGCCAGTTGGTTAAGTTTCGTCGTCCTTACACCCATGACCCACCCGCATGAATCTGCCTAGTTTGAGGTCAGGGTTATAGCAGCGCTCGCGTCAGGCTCAAGCCGGGGACGCAGGCCCAGCAAAGGTGCGATCCGCCCGATCAGTTCGGCGGCGACCGGCACGGCGGTCCATCCGGCCGTCCGGCGCTTTTCGCCGTAGGCGACGATCGACGGCTCGTCGAGCGTGACGACGAGCACGTATTTCGGGTCATAGGCGGGGAACAGCGTGGCGAAGGTCGCGATCACCTTGTCGTCGTAATACCCGCCGCGCGGCTTTGGCTTGTCGGCGGTGCCGGTCTTGCCCGCCACGTCGTAGCCGGGCACCTCGCCGAAGCTGGCGGTGCCGCTGGTCACCACCCGGCGCAGCATGTCCTGCGCCTGGCGCGCCGCGTTTGCGGACATCACCCGGGGGCCGTATTGCGGGCCGTTGCGCCGCAGGATCGTCGGGCTGACATAATAGCCGCCATTGGCGATGGCGGCATAGCCCGCCGCCAGATGCATGGCGCTGGTCGACAGACCGTGCCCGTACGAGATGGTGACGGTGCTCAACTCGCCCCATTTCTTGGGCTTCAGGGGTTCGCTGCCCGTCGCTTCGACGATCTCGAAGGGGGTCGGCTCGAACATGCCCAGCGCCTCGAGGAACTGTTGCTGCCGCTCGGCCCCGATCTGCAGGGCCAGCCGCCCGGTGCCGCGGTTCGAACTTTTGACGATGATTTCGGCGACGCTGATCTTGCCGTAGTTCTTGTTGTCGAACTCGCCGATCGGAAAGCGCCCGATCCGCATCGGGCCGGAAGTATCGATGATGGTTTCGGAATTCACCAGACCCAGATCCACGGCCTGCGCGGCGGTGAAGATCTTGTAGACCGAGCCCAGTTCATAGACGCCCTGCACATAGCGGTTGAAAAGCGGGCTGTCGGAGGGGTCGAAGCCCGAGGTGGGCGGGCGCGGACGGTCGTTGGGGTCGAAGGACGGCAGCGAGGCGGCCGAGATCACTTCGCCGGTATGCGCGTTCATCAGCACCGCCGAGGCGCCCTTGGCGTTCATGATCTTCATGCCGCCGTAAAGCACCTGCTCGACCGCGGCCTGGACGGTCAGGTCCAGCGACAGCATGAGCGGTTTGTTGCCGTTGGCCGGGTCGCGCAGATAGCTGTCGAACTGCTTTTCCACGCCAGCGACGCCGATGACCTCGGCGGCGTTGACCCCCTCGCGGCCGAATCCGGCGCCGCCCAGGATGTGCGCGGCAAGCTGGCCGTTGGGGTAAAGCCGCATCTCGCGCGGGCCGAACAGGATGCCGGGATCGCCGATGTCATGCACCGCCTGCTTCTGTTCGGGTGAAATGCGTTTCTTGATCCAAAGGAACTTGCGGTCACCGGAGAAGTCCTGGATCAGGCGGTCCCTGTCCAGATCCGGGAAGACCTTGACCAGCCCATCGGCCGCGGCCACGGGATCGACCATCAGCGGCGGCTGGGCGTAGACCGAATAGGTTTCGAGGTTGGTCGCCAGAATGCGGCCTTCGCGGTCGACGATGTCGGCCCGCTGCATCGCGATCGAGGCGCCGGACGCGCTGGCCAGGGGCTCCTGCGCCTCGGACGTGGCAAGCATCCCCATTCGCGCCCCGATCACGGCGAAGACGCAGAAGAAGAAGGCGCCAAGGACCAGCAACCGGCCTTCGGCCCGGGCGCGGGCGCGGTCCTTCATGTCCTCGTGGCGCTTGCGGATGTTCTCGCGCTCGATGGCGTCGGGGTTTTCGCCGCGGGCGCGGGCTTCGAGGATACGGGCCAGGGGGCGGAGCGGCGTGCGTGTCATGGCTGCTGCACCTCGGCCATGGCCTTGACGTCGGTGATGGCCTGCAACTCGCCCGGATCGACGATCGGCAGGTCGGGATCCTCGCCATAGGCGATCTGGTCGGCGCGGCCGAACTGTTCGGCGCGCAGCGGCAGAAGTCCGAGCCGTTCAAAGTTCAGGTCGGCCAGTTCGCGCAGCCGGTCGGGCCGGTTCAGGTAGGCCCATTCGGCGCGCAGGATGCTGAGCCGGGCCTGCGCCGCGCCGATCTGGTGCTGCAGCAGCTGCGTTTCCTTCAACACCTGCTGGGTGCGGTAATTCTCCTGATACGCCCAAAGCGCCAGTCCGAACACGGACAGAGCGGTCAACACATACAAAACACTCTTCATCTCGCTCCTCCACTCAATTGTGGCATACCGATCGCGCGGGGATCGACGGCCCCCGCAGGCGCATCGGTCCGAATTGCAACCCTCAGCTTGGCCGAACGCGCGCGGGGGTTTTCCGCCAACTCCTGCGCGTCCGGGCCGATGGCCTTGCGGGTCTTGAGGGTGAATTGCGGCTTGTCTTCCTGCAATTCGGGCGCATGGCGGCTGCCGCGCCCGGTCTTGCCCGCCCGCGCCTGCAAAAAGCGTTTCACCATCCGGTCCTCGATCGAATGAAAGGTGACGACCGCCAGCTGCCCGCCGGGCCTGAGCGCCCGTTCCGCGGCCATCAGACCCTCGAACAATTCCTCGTATTCCCGGTTCACCGCGATGCGCAGCGCCTGGAACGAGCGCGTTGCGGGGTGGGACTGCCCCGGCTTGGCGCGCGGCAGGCAACCCTCGATGATTTCGGTCAGCCGCAGAGTGGTCGTGATCGGTTCCTCGGCGCGCGCCTTGACGATGGCCTTGGCGATGCGGCGGCTGGCGCGTTCCTCGCCGTAGTGGAACAGGATGTCGGCCAACTGCGCCTCGGAGGCGGTGTTGACGAGGTCGGCGGCGCTTGGGCCCTCCTGGCTCATTCGCATGTCCAGCGGGCCCTCCTTCATGAAGGAAAACCCCCGCTCGGCCTGGTCGAGCTGCATCGACGACACGCCGAGGTCCAGAACCACGCCGTCGAGATCCTGCGCGTAGTCGTCCATGCGCGAGAACACGCCGGGCTGCATCACCAGCCGGTCGCCGTAGTCGCCGGCCCAGGAGGCGGCCATCTCGAAGGCGAGCGGGTCGCGATCGACGCCGATCACCCTGTCCGCGCCGGCGTCCAGCAGGCCGCGGGCATAGCCCCCGGCGCCGAACGTGCCATCCAGCCAGACCCCCGAAACGGGCGCGACCGCCGCCAGAAGCGGCCGCAGCAAGACGGGAATATGCGGGCTGTCCGATTGAGGGCGGTCCGCGGCAGCCATGCCGTCACGTGCCCCCCGGACCGTCGAGGAACTGCATCGGGTCGAAATCGTCGCCCTGATCCGCCATCCACTGTTCGGCCTTGACCATTTCCTCGGTCTCATAGGTCTCGGGTTTCCAGATCTGGAAGGTGTCGCCGGCGGCGATGAAAAACGCCTCACCCTCGAGCGCGATCTTGTCGCGCAGCTTGGCCGGCAGCACCAGGCGCCCGGTTTCGTCCACGTTGGTGGGAAAGGACTGCCCGTGAAACATGCGCTGCAGGGCCTTGCGCTCCATCGAGCCGCGCGGCAGCGCGTCGATCTTGGCGTCGACCTCGTCGATCGCCTCCATGGTGTAGCATTCCAGGAATTTCCGGCGGTGGTCGCCGTAGACGATCACAAGTTCGGGGTTGCCGCCGGATTGCCAGTTGGGGTCGCCGGCTTCGAGCACACGGCGAAACGAGGCCGGGATCGACACCCTGCCCTTGCTGTCCACCTTGTGGTGGCTTTCGCCTCTGAACCTGCGCGCCAAGACGAGAGTCCCTTTCGCTTGCGCCCCTAAAAATTCCGCCCCCGGAGTTAAAAACGGCGGGTTGATCTGCTGCCACCGATCAACCCGCCGCATTTGCCCGCTTTGCGGGATGTCCAGCTGCGCGCGCCACCTGGGGGGATGTCTGCTCGCCCGCGCGCCGGATCTCTTGGTCTGATGAAAGCGAGATGCCTGTATGAAACCTGTTTGTTTTTGGTTGGGGTCGTTTGGTGCCCCGGTCGCCTCGTCCTCATCGGATGTATTAGGGATGACATGGGAATTCATGGAAATCAACAGGTATTTTGGGGAAAAGTTCAGAACAGGCGCATCTGAACGCCCAATGGATACTGTGTTTTTCAAGTGCTTCGGACAAAAATGTGGCACTTGTTGTTATCAGTCCGAAAACCGACACAACATATAGCAAGAAACCCTTGCGCCGAAATTTGTCCCATGAATTCCCGGAAAATTCGCTTCGAACAAGGAATTTCCGCCTTTGCACCCCGTGTCGGCCCAAAATCTCCGGCGAATCACCCGGGTTTCCTCTGCTGAAACCTGGGGAGCGGAGCATTCATTCGGACAGGCCGCGCATTCGTCCCATGATTTCCCGCCCGCGATTCCGGCGCTGCAAAACGCCGATCCGTGTCAAGCTCAATCGATATGCAGGGCGCCCAAGACACGGGCAAGGTTCTTTTCGGCCCTCTGGTGCCCTAACGGCAACCAAATCCGCATGTTGCCCAAAACGTCAACCTTTCTTGGCCTTTCCGGGCGCCTCCGGAATTCTCCAACCAATCCATGCATTTGCTGCATAGCAGCATTGATCACGTCCCCCATTGTGCAGCCGCAGCAATCGCTTATTTTCGCTCTCAAGCAAACGGCGGCACACGCCGCAAAGACAAGAAACTACAGGTTACTACCATGGCTGTCATAAGCGACCACACGGCCCATAAAGGCACATTTTTCGCCGGCCTCTCCTCTCTGATCGAGGCCGCCAAAGCCCGCTACACCCGTCACAGGGTGTATCGCCAGACCGTCAACGAGCTGTCGGCCCTGTCGACGCGCGACCTGGCGGACCTGGGTCTGCACCGGTCGATGATCCGGCGCGTGGCCCTGCAGGCGGCAGAAGACTTCACCGCGCGCTGAGCGCGAAGGAATACACGGGATCGGACCCTTCTCCTCCTCCCTGGAGGGTCTGAAACTTGGCGGCGGCATCCTCCTCCTCCCTGATGCCGCCGCACGTCATACCGGCCCCGAAAGCCGGACGCTGATACACCGGGTTCTCCTCCTCCCTACCCGGTGTTGCAAGCGCGCGGCGATGCCTCTCCTCCTCCCTGGCATCGCCGCGACCTTCATACCGGGATGAAACCCGGGTTCGGATACATCGGGTCTCTCCTCCTCCCTGATCCGGTGTTGCAAAGAACGGCGGTTCCCCTCCTCCTCCCTGGGAACCGCCGTTTCTGTTTTTTTGGGACGCGCATGAAAAAGGCGCCCGGTTTGCGGCCGGACGCCCATCTGCATCGGGGCGAGAGGCCCCGTTTCACGCCATTTCAGAACGGCACGTCGTCGCTGGCCGAGAGGAACCGGGCCACGACCTTTTTGGTGCCGGCCTTTTCGAATTCCACCTCGACCTTGTCGCCTTCGATGCCGATGACCGCGCCATAACCGAATTTCTGGTGAAACACGCGGTCGCCCAGGGTAAAGCTGGCCACCGCGTCCAGGTCGATCACCGTGTTGCGGCTTTCGCGCGGCTGCGACATGCCGTATTGCCCCTGCCGCGCCTGCATCCGCTTCCAGCCGGGCGAGTTGTAGACATTGGCCGCGGCGGCGCGGGTCTCGATGCCGGGCGTGCTGTAGCCGCCCCCACCATAGAGGCCCGGCGGCGTCAACACCTCGACATGATTCTCGGGCAGTTCGTCGATGAAGCGCGAGGGCATTGAGTTCTGCCATTGCCCGAACACCCGCCGGTTGGCGGCGAAGGAGATGGTGCAGACCTCTTCGGCGCGGGTGATGCCGACATAGGCCAGGCGGCGTTCCTCTTCGAGGCCCTTGAGGCCGGATTCGTCCATCGACCGCTGCGACGGGAACAGCCCGTCCTCCCACCCCGGCAGGAAGACGGCGGGGAATTCGAGGCCCTTGGCGGCGTGCAGGGTCATGATCGAGACCTTGCTTTCCGCGTCCAGGCTGTCGTTGTCCATGATCAGGCTGACATGCTCGAGGAACCCTTGCAGGTTCTCGAAGCTTTCCAGCGCCTTGACCAGTTCCTTGAGGTTCTCCAGCCGCCCCGGAGCCTCGGGCGTTTTGTCGTTCTGCCAGTGGGCGGTGTAGCCGGATTCGTCCAGCACGATCTGCGCCAGTTCGATGTGGGAGGTTTCGGGATCGCCATATCGGACCGGCGTGGCGCCGTCGTCGATCACCGAATCGTCGTCGATCTCGATACGCGGACCGCGCGTCATGGCGTTCCAGCGGGCCAGATCATCGACAAGCTGCCGCAGCGCCGCGGCGCCCTTGCCCTTGATCGCCCCCTGTTCGACCGCGAGACGCGCGCCCTCGACCAGCGACACGCCATGCGCGCGGGCGGTCATCTGGATGGTCTGCTGCGCCTTGTCGCCAAGGCCGCGCTTGGGCACGTTCACGATCCGCTCGAAGGCCAGATCGTCTTCGGGGCTGACGACCAGCCGAAAATAGGCCATGGCGTCGCGGATCTCCATCCGCTCGTAGAAACGCGGGCCGCCGATTACGCGGTACGGCAGGCCGATGGTCAGGAAACGGTCCTCGAAGGCGCGCATCTGGTGGCTGGCGCGGACGAGGATGGCGATTTCGTCCAACGCCATCGGGCGCATGCCCCGCGTGCCGCCCTGCATCGCGTCGATCTCTTCGCCGATCCAGCGGGCTTCTTCCTCGCCGTCCCAATGGCCGATCAGCCTGACCTTTTCGCCCTGCTCCGCCTCGGTCCACAACTCCTTGCCCAAGCGCCCCTCGTTGCCGCGAATGACGTTCGAGGCGGCGGCGAGGATGTGCGGGGTCGAGCGGTAGTTCTGCTCGAGCCGCACCACATGCGCGCCGGGAAAGTCCTTTTCGAAACGCAGGATGTTGCCGACCTCGGCGCCGCGCCAGCCATAGATCGACTGGTCGTCGTCGCCGACGCAGCAGATGTTCTTGTGCCCGCCCGCCAGCAACCGCAGCCACAGGTACTGGGCGACGTTGGTGTCCTGGTATTCATCCACCAGGATGTAGCGGAACCAGCGCTGGTACTGCTCCAGCACGTCCGGATGGGTCTGAAAGATCGTGACCATGTGCAGCAGCAGGTCGCCGAAATCGACGGCGTTCAGCTCGCGCAGGCGGGTCTGGTATTGTTCATAGAGATCGACGCCCTTGTGGTTGTAGGCATCAGAATCCATTGTCGGCACTTTGTCAGGCGCCAGCGCTCGGTTCTTCCAATTATCAATGAAGTTGGCCAGCAAACGTACAGGCCACCGTTTGTCGTCGATACTCGCCGCCTGCACCAGTTGCTTGAGCAGGCGCAATTGGTCGTCGGAGTCGAGAATTGTGAAATTTGATTTTAGATCTACCAATTCTGCGTGGCGGCGCAGCAATTTTGCCGAAAGAGCGTGGAAGGTGCCCATCCACGGAATTGGGTGTTGTAAACTGAAAGGCGTTTTTGCCAGCCGTTTCTTCATGTCTTGCGCGGCCTTGTTGGTAAAGGTCACCGCGAGAATTTGGTCCGGCCGCGCTCGCCCGACGGTGATGAGATGAGCAACGCGGGCCATGAGCGTTTTCGTCTTGCCCGTCCCCGCGCCCGCCAGCATCAGGACGGGGCCGTCGAGTTTCTCGACCGCCTCGCGCTGCGCCGGGTTCAGGTCGTCCATGTAGGCCGCCGGGCGGGCTGCCATGGCCCGCGCGGACAGCGATGCGCCTTCGAAGGCGTCGGTTTCGTCGAAACTGCTCATGTCCGCAAACTACGCCGGAATTAACCGGAGGGAAAGGGTTTGTTCCCGCCTTGTTCCCCTCATTTCCGGTGATTTCTCAAGTGCCTGACAACGTTGAGTCCTTGCCGAATCGCGGTGCGCGCCCGATCAATCCTCATGGACTTGCACAGCACCTACCCGGGAATCGAGGATCTGAAGCGGCGCGCCCGGCGGCGGATACCGCATTTCGTCTGGGAATATCTCGACAGCGGCACTGGGACCGAGGCCACCGTGGGCCGCAACCGCGCGGCGCTGGATCGCGTGGGTTTCATGCCGTCGATTTTGCACGGGCCGCTGGATTTCGACCCGGAGGTGCGGTTTCTGGGCAAGGACCATCCCCTGCCCGTCGGCATTGCGCCCATCGGCATGTCGGGGCTGATCTGGCCCGATGCCGAGGGCATTCTGGCCCGCGCCGCCGCGCGCGAGGGAATACCCTATACCCTGTCCACCGTCGCCAGCCAGAGCCCCGAGGATCTGGCCCCGCACCTGGGGGAAAATGCCTGGTTCCAGCTTTACCCGCCGAAGGATCCCGGAATCCGCAAGGACATGCTGGACCGCGCCCGCGCCGCCGGGTTCTCGACGCTGGTGCTGACCGCCGACGTGCCGGTCGCGTCGCGGCGCGAGCGCCAGACGCGATCGGGACTGACGCAGCCGCCGAAACTGACCCCGCGCCTGATGGCTCAGGTGGCGCTGCGACCGGCCTGGGCGCTGGGGATGGCGCGGGCGGGGATGCCGCGGATGCGGACGCTGGACAAATACGTGCAGGAGCGGCTGAACCTGCCGCCGACCGCGCATGTCGGTTATCTGCTGCGCACCTCGCCCGGCATGGACTACGTGAAATGGCTGCGCGACAGTTGGGATGGGCCTTTCGTCGTCAAGGGCGTGCTGCGGCCCGAAGATGCGGCGCCGCTGGCGGCGGCGGGGGTCGATGCGCTCTGGGTTTCGAATCATGGAGGCCGGCAATTCGACGGCGCGCCGGCCAGCATCGACGCCCTGCCCGCCATCCGGGCGGCCGCGGATCTGCCGCTGATCTTCGACGGTGGCGTCGCCGGGGGGCTGGACATCCTGCGCGCCCTGGCGCTTGGCGCCGATCTCGTGATGCTCGGACGGGCGCTCCTCTATGGCCTCGCCGCCTTGGGAGAGGCCGGGCCCGGTCATGTGATCGACCTGCTGCGAAGGGACCTTGAGGCCAACATGGGCCAGCTGGGTGCGGCGCGGCTGGCCGATCTGCCTCGGCCGATCACTCTGTAGAATCACGCCGCGCCGCGGCAGCGGTAACGGTCAAAGCGTCGCATCGCGGCGTTTGCGAGCGATAACATGCCGGTTCTACCCAGAACTACAGATATACCTGCGCGTATTGTCCGCCTAAAACCACGGCCAAGCTGAAAGACAACGGGACCTGCCATGACCGACTTCAAGAAAATCCTGATCGCAAACCGCGGAGAAATCGCCATCCGAGTGATGCGCGCGGCGAACGAGATGGGCAAACGCACCGTTGCCGTCTTTGCCGAGGAGGACAAGCTGGGCCTGCACCGCTTCAAGGCGGACGAGGCCTATCGCATCGGTGAAGGCATGGGGCCGGTCGCGGCCTATCTGTCGATCGACGAGATCATCCGGGTCGCCAAGGAAAGCGGCGCGGACGCGATCCATCCGGGCTACGGCCTGTTGTCGGAAAACCCCAGATTCGTGGATGCCTGCGTCAAGAACGGCATCACCTTCATCGGCCCCAAGGCCGAGACCATGCGCGCGCTCGGCGACAAGGCCAGCGCGCGGCGCGTCGCCATCGAGGCCGGTGTGCCGGTGATCCCGGCGACCGAGGTGCTGGGCGACGACATGGACGCGATCCGCAAGGAGGCGGCCGAGATCGGCTATCCGCTGATGCTGAAAGCGTCCTGGGGCGGCGGCGGGCGCGGCATGCGGCCGATCCTGTCGGAAAAGGAGCTGGAGGAGAAGGTGCTGGAAGGCCGCCGTGAGGCGGAGGCCGCCTTCGGCAACGGCGAAGGCTATCTGGAAAAGATGATCATCCGCGCCCGCCACGTCGAGGTGCAGATCCTGGGCGACAAGCACGGGCAGATCTATCACCTTTACGAACGGGACTGTTCGGTCCAGCGCCGCAACCAGAAGGTGGTGGAGCGCGCGCCCGCGCCCTACCTGAGCGAAGAGCAGCGCGCCGAGATCTGCGACCTGGGCCGCCGCATCTGCGCCCATGTGAACTATGAATGCGCGGGCACCGTCGAGTTCCTGATGGATATGGACACCGGCAAGTTCTACTTCATCGAGGTGAACCCCCGCGTGCAGGTGGAACACACCGTCACCGAGGAAGTCACCGGCATCGACATCGTGCAGGCGCAGATCCTGATCGCCGAGGGCAAGACGCTGGCCGAGGCCACCGGCATGGCCGGCCAGGAGGACATCAAGCTCAACGGCCACGCGCTGCAGACCCGGATCACGACCGAAGATCCGCAGAACAACTTCATCCCCGACTATGGCCGCATCACCGCCTACCGCTCGGCCACCGGCATGGGCATCCGCCTGGACGGCGGCACGGCCTATGCGGGCGGGGTGATCACGCGGTACTACGACTCGCTGCTGACCAAGGTGACGGCCTGGGCGCCGACGCCCGAGAAGGCGATTTCCCGGATGGACCGCGCGCTGCGCGAATTCCGCATCCGCGGGGTTTCGACGAATATCGACTTCGTCATCAACCTGCTGAAGCACCCGACCTTTTTGTCGAACGAATACACCACCAAGTTCATCGACACGACGCCCGAGCTTTTCACCTTCAAGAAGCGGCGCGACCGCGGCACCAAGGTCCTGACCTATATCGCGGACATCACGGTGAACGGTCACCCCGAGACCAAGGACCGCCCGCTGCCGCGCGCCGACCTGAAAGAGCCCAAGGCCCCGGCGAAGAAGGCCGAGCCGCAGATGGGCACCCGCAACCTGCTGGAGCAGAAAGGCCCGCAGGCGGTCGCCGACTGGATGAAGGCGCAGCGGCAGCTCTTGATCACCGACACCACCATGCGCGACGGGCACCAGTCGCTGCTGGCGACGCGGATGCGGTCGATCGACATGATCCGGGTGGCGCCGACCTATGCCGCCAACCTGCCGCAGCTGTTCTCGGTGGAATGCTGGGGCGGCGCCACGTTCGACGTGGCCTACCGTTTCCTGCAGGAATGCCCGTGGCAGCGGCTGCGCGACCTGCGCGAGGCGATGCCGAACCTGATGACGCAAATGCTGCTGCGCGGCTCGAACGGGGTGGGCTACACCAACTATCCCGACAACGTGGTGCAGGAATTCGTGCGCCAGGCATCGAAGAACATCGACGTGTTCCGCGTCTTCGACTCGCTCAACTGGGTCGAGAACATGCGCGTCGCCATGGATGCGGTGATCGAGAACGGCAAGATCTGCGAGGGCACCGTCTGCTATACCGGCGACATCATGGACCCGGACCGGGCCAAGTACGACCTGAAATACTACGTCAGCACCGCCAGGGAACTGCGCGACGCGGGCGCGCATATCCTGGGCCTCAAGGACATGGCGGGCCTGCTGAAGCCGGCCGCCGCCAAGGCGCTGATCCGGGCGCTGAAGGAAGAGGTGGGCCTGCCCATCCATTTCCACACACATGACACCGCCGGCGTGGCCTGCGCCACCATCCTCGCCGCCTCCGAGGCGGGCGTGGACGCGGTGGACTGCGCGATGGACAGCTTCTCGGGCAACACGTCTCAGGCGACGCTGGGCACCGTGGTCGAGGCGCTGCGCCACACCGACCGCGACACCGGGCTAGACATCAAGGCGATCCGCGAGATCAGCGACTATTTCGAAGCGGTGCGCGGGCAATACGCGGCCTTCGAATCCGGCCTGCAGGCCCCTGCCTCGGAAGTCTATCTGCACGAGATGCCGGGCGGGCAGTTCACCAACCTGAAAGCGCAGGCGCGCTCGCTGGGGCTGGAGGAACGCTGGCACGAGGTGGCGCAGATGTATGCCGACGTGAACCGGATGTTCGGCGACATCGTCAAGGTCACGCCGTCCTCGAAGGTGGTGGGCGACATGGCGCTGATGATGGTGAGCCAGGGCCTGACCCGCGAGCAGGTCGAGGATCCGAACACCGACGTGGCCTTCCCGGACTCGGTCATCGACATGATGCGCGGCAACCTGGGTCAGCCGCCGGGCGGCTTCCCCGACAAGATCATCCGCAAGGTGCTGAAGGACGAGGCGCCCAACACCGAGCGGCCCGGCAAACACCTGCCCGCCGTCGATCTGGAAGCGACCCGCGCCGAGCTGTCCAAGCAGCTTGAAGGCAAGGAGGTCGATGACGAGGACCTGAACGGTTACCTGATGTATCCCAAGGTCTTCCTCGACTACATGGGCCGTCACCGGACCTATGGGCCGGTGCGCACCCTGCCGACGCGGACGTTCTTCTACGGCATGGAGCCGGGCGAGGAGATCACCGCCGAGATCGACCCCGGCAAGACGCTCGAGATCCGCTGCCAGGCCATCGGCGAGACCGACGAGAACGGCGAGGTCAAGGTGTTCTTCGAACTGAACGGCCAGCCGCGGGTGATCCGGGTGCCGAACCGGCTGGTGAAAGCCTCGACCATCCAGCGGGCCAAGGCGGAAGCGGGCAACCCGAACCACGTCGGCGCGCCGATGCCCGGCGTCGTGGCCACCGTAGCCGTCAGCGCCGGACAGGTGGTCAAGGAAGGCGACATGTTGCTGACCATCGAGGCGATGAAGATGGAAACCGGCATCCACGCCGAACGCGACGCCACCGTCAAGGCCGTCCACGTCCAGCCCGGCGGCCAGATCGACGCGAAGGATCTGCTGGTCGAGCTGGAATGAAATCGGGCGGCCGAAACGCCGCCCGCATGTAAAGCGTCGCGCCGCCCGGCTGTTGCGGGCGGCGCGTATCGTCAGTCGGTCAGCATGTCGTTCAGCGCGCTCACGGCTTCGTCCGACAGTTCCTGATCGCCGGTCAGATCCGCCAGGGCCTGATCGGTGACATCCTGCGCTTCGTCTACGGCATCCTCTGCGTTCTGGACATCGGTTTCGGCAGTCGCCACCGCTTCACTGGCGCTGCTCACCGCGTCATTGTAGTCGTCGACCGAGTCAAACCGATCCGCAATCTCGTCGTCGGACAGGCTTTCCAGATCGCTCAAATCCGTTTGCGCATCCGCCAAGGCCCCGAGCGCACCGGCCAGATCGTCCTGCGCCGTTGCAAGGTCGCCAAGCGTATCGCGGTAGCCGGACAGTTGCCCCACCCGGCTTTCGGGCGCGGCATTCGCGAAGGCCTGGGCGCTGGCATGTGCCGCGTTCAAGCCTTTCAGCTCGGATGAGATCTTGCCGTGCGTGTTCGGGGCGACCGCATGTCTCGCCTCTTTGGATTTGCCGTTGAACAGCCCCGAGACCTTGCCGGCGAATGCATCGGCCTTTGCGCCCAGCCCGAGGCCCTTGCCCTTGCCGTTACCCTTGCCGTTGCCGAGCCCCGAGAACACGCCCGAGCCGTTGCCGGACTTGCCCTTTCCCTTGCCGAAGCCATGGCCGACGCTCTTGCCGCCGGCATCGGCCTGACCGGCGCCGTGACCGCCGCCCTTGCCGCCACCGTTTCCGCCGCCCTTGCCGCCACCGTTTCCGCCGCCATTGCCTCCGCCGTTCCCGCCGCCGTTGCCGCCTTCCTTGGCGAAAGCGGCGTCAGGCGCGGCCACGGTGACCGCGAACCCGATGGCGCCGAGGAACAAGAATGACGTTGCCGCGACCCGGGCGATGGACAGAAGTTTCATGGGCACACCTCCGAAAGATCTTCGATGGAAAAACTCCATCCGCCGCGCGCGAACAGACCAAATTCCAATGCACAATTCATCGGGTAAAGAGCGTAGCGAAGGAATGTGGCAAAACATTGCCTGACAGGAACGCGCATGAAGCCGCCGATTTGCAGGGATCACTTCGTGATTTGCGGGCAACTTTTTTGGAGCGGATGCGATTTTCCTCTTGCAGCTTCCGGCCAGAATTAATACTTCCCACCTCACTCAACCGGGCGGGCGTAGCTCAGGGGTAGAGCATTACCTTGCCAAGGTAAGGGTCGTGAGTTCGAATCTCATCGCCCGCTCCAGTTGGGACCTCAGGCCATCAGGCCACACGGATGCGGGCGTAGCTCAGGGGTAGAGCATTACCTTGCCAAGGTAAGGGTCGTGAGTTCGAATCTCATCGCCCGCTCCAGATTTCAGACAAGCGACAGGATCAATCGTACCCGGCTTGCGAGATGCGGTACGGTGTCCGACCATCGCGGCATGGACAGGCGGCGTTGCGACCGGCATTCTGGTGCCCAGGTCAGGAGGGCCGCCGGATGCGATGGGAGCGCCTGAAAACCCCGGGGCTGGCTGCTGCCGTCTGGGCTGTTCTGTCCGCGCCGGCGGCTGCCACCAATTGTACCGAAGAGGCGATGCTGGTCTTCGACGCCTCGGGCTCGATGGCCGAGATGGGCTATAACGGCCTCGACCGGCCGCGGATCACCGACGCCCGCTTAGCTCTGCGCCGCGCCCTGCCCCGCATCACGCCGATCCGCCGCGTCGGGCTGGTGACCTATGGCCCCGGCGGCAGCGAGGACACCTGCAGCCACGTGGCGCTCAGGCTTGTACCCTCGCCTGATGCGGCGGAGCGGATCCTGTCCGAGATCGACCGGCTGGAACCCGACGGCAGCACCGCGTTGACGCGGGCGGTGTCCGCCGCGGCAAATGCATTGGGCGCGCCGTCGCGCCCCGGCATCGTGGTGCTGGTCACCGACGGCAAGGAGACCTGCGGCGGCTCGCCCTGCGCGCTGGCGGCGCAACTGGCCGCGGAGGCGCCCAAGCTGACCGTGCATGTGATCGGCTTTCGGGTCAGGCCGGATTTCTTCGCCTGGGAGGGCGGCGACAGCAATCCGGATTTCGACGCGCCGATCAGCGCGGCCCAGTGCCTGGCCAAGGAGACGGGCGGGCTGTACGTGTCGACCGAAACCGTCGACGACCTGGTGAAGGCGCTGAACCGCACGCTGGGATGCCCGGTCGTCAGTTCCCTGGATGCGGCCCATGTCGGAAGGCCCTGAGATGTGCCGCGCCGGTCGGCGTCCTGGCCCGCGCCGCAAACGGCGGTGGCGATGCGATGCCTCTTGCGTCATTCTGGCCCGGCTTCAAACACCAAGGCGAGGCTGAACCCGTGTCCGACTATCACATCCGAACCCTGGCCTCGGCCGAGGTTCAGAGAGCCGTGGACTGGGCGGCCCGCGAAGGTTGGAATCCCGGCCTGCAGGATGCCGAGTGTTTCCGCGTGACCGACCCCGACGGTTTTCTGGGCGGGTTCCTGGGCGGCGAGATGATCGCTTCGGTTTCCGTGGTGAACTACGACGACAGCTTCGCGTTTCTCGGCTTCTACATCGTGCGCCCCGAATACCGGGGCGCCGGTCATGGGTTGCAGCTGTTCCGCCACGCCATGACGCATGGCAAAGGCCGCAATGTCGGCCTGGATGGCGTGGTCGATCAGCAGGAGAATTACCGCAGGTCGGACTTTGACTTTGCCTACAACAACTGCAGGTTCGGCGGCACGGTCGCGGGCGCTCTCAAGAGGTTGGGGAACGTGCACACGGGCGCGGTCCAGCCTTTGAGCGAAGTTTCCGGCGCGCTGAAAACCTATGACCGGATGATGTTCCCGGCGCCGCGCGACGCCTTTCTGGCAAGCTGGCTGGGCGCGGCGGGGCATCACTCGCGCGTTTGCCTCCGGGGTGGCGACATCAAGGGCTATGCCACGTTGCGCCCCTGCCTGTCGGGCTACAAGGTCGGGCCGTTGTTCGCCGACGACGCTGGCACGGCGCGGGCGCTTCTGGCCTCGGTGCTGGGCGCGGTGCCGGAGGGGCGAAAAGATCAGCCCGTCTTCATCGACATGCCCGCGCCCAATGCCCGCGCCTTCGACCTGGCCGGCGAGTTAGGGCTGGAAAAGTCGTTTGAAACCGTGCGCATGTATACCGGCGATCAGCCGGACATCGACCTGAGCCGAATCTACGGCGTCACGACGTTCGAGCTGGGGTGAGCCTCAGAACACCTTGAAGGTCATGGTGGTCAGCGACCGTTCGATGTTCGGAATGACCAGCAGATGCTCGTTGATGTAGTGGCCGACATCCTCGCCCTCGGGAATGTAGAGCTTCATCAGCAGGTCGTATTCGCCGCTTGTCGAGTAGAGTTCCGAATGGATTTCGCGCAGGGCGATATCCTCGGCGACCTTGTAGGTCGTGCCGGGTTTGCAGCGGATCTGGATGAAGACGCAGGTGGTCATGCCGGGATGTTCCGATGGTTCTGGGCGATTTTGACAGGCTTCAAGCTGGCATGGCCCGGAACCGGGTGCAATCCCCTGTTTTTCGCGCAACACATCGCCGCGGCGGCCTCAACCGGGCTGGAAATCGCCCCCGCCCCGGGCCTATAAGCACGCCTGTAGCATAAGGAAATCGCCCATGCGTCGCGCCTCGATCAGCCGCAAGACCGCCGAGACCGAGATTTCGGTCGAGATCAATCTCGACGGGACCGGAGCCTATGACAACCAGACCGGAGTGGGGTTCTTCGACCACATGCTGGACCAACTGGCGCGCCACTCGCTGATCGACATGACCATCCGGGCCAAGGGCGACTATCACATCGACGATCACCACACGGTCGAGGATACCGGCATCGCGCTGGGTCAGGCGCTGACCGCCGCCCTGGGCGACAAGAAGGGAATCCTGCGCTACGGCGAATGCCACCTGCCGATGGACGACGCGCAGGTGCGCTGCGCGCTGGACCTGTCGGGCCGCCCGTTCCTGGTATGGAACGTGGACCTGCCCGCGCCCAAGATCGGCACGTTCGACACCGAACTGGTGCGCGAGTTCTTTCAGGCGCTCAGCACCCATTGCGGCATCACCCTGCACGTGGACCAGTTGCACGGCTTCAACAGTCACCACATCGCCGAGGCCACCTTCAAGGCGGTGGCGCGGGCCCTGCGCATGGCGGTCGAGACCGATCCGCGCAAGGCGGACGCGATTCCCTCGACCAAGGGCGCGCTGTGAGCGCAGCCGGAAAAGCGGGATCCGGCTTTCGGACCAGTTGCGCGCGGAAAGGGAGCAAATGCTGACCGCCATCATCGACTATGAAAGCGGCAACCTGCATTCCGCCGAAAAGGCGTTTCAGCGCATAGCGCGCGAACTCGACGCGGGCGAGGTCGTGGTGACCTCGGATGCCGAAGTGGTGGCGCGCGCCGACCGGCTGGTGCTGCCCGGCGACGGCGCCTTTCCCGCCTGCGCGGCGGAACTGCGCGGCCACAAGGGCATCCATGACGCCATGGTCGAGGCGGTGGAGCAGAAGGGCCGCCCCTTTCTGGGCATCTGCGTCGGAATGCAGCTTATGGCCACGACGGGCCATGAATACGAGGAAACGCCGGGTCTGGGCTGGATCGCCGGCGATGTGGTCCGGATCGAGCCCGGGGACAGGAAGCTGAAGGTTCCGCACATGGGCTGGAACGATCTGGTCATCGAGCACGACCATCCGGTGTTCGCGGGCGTCAGGACCGGCGATCACACTTATTTCGTGCATTCCTACCAGTTCCATGTCGACAACCCTGCCGAGCGGCTGGCCTACGTGGACTATGGCGGCCCGGTGACGGCGGTGATCGGACGCGGCACGATGGTTGGGATGCAGTTCCATCCCGAGAAAAGCCAGGATGTCGGCCTGCGGCTGATCGGCAATTTCCTGACCTGGGCCCCCTGAGCGGCGCGGGTCACGCGGCCCGGCTTACTCCAGCCGGGTCCAGACCTGACCACGGCAGATCAGCCCGCCCACGACGCAGCCCTCGACGGTCAGCGCGTTGCCGTCGAGCGACATTTTCGAGCGGTAGGTCTTGTCGGAATCCGGCGCCCAGATCTTGCCCTTGTCATAGGTGCCGTCGCCTTCGGGGATCATGTCCCAGATGATCTGCTTGCCCAGATGTTCGTAGTCGAGCGACTCGTCTCCGGCGGCGTCGAACGCGTTGTCGATGGTGCCGCAGATGGCGCTGCCGCAGGGTGCGATGGTGACGTGCAGATAGCCGCCCTCGTCGCCTTCGGCCGTCTTCCAGAGGCCCTCGACCGGATCGGCCAGCGCGCCGCCGGCCAGACCCAGCCCCAGAGCGGATGCCAGAATCAGTTTCTTCATCGAAAACCTCCCTGTTTCGCACAGTGTTGCGCGGCGCACTCGCGACAGGCAAGACTGACTTTGGGTCGCGTTGCATTCCCCGCCCTGCCCGTGCCATATCGCGCCGGAATTTCAGCGAAAGGCCGCGACACATGATCCTCTACCCAGCCATCGACCTCAAGGACGGCAAGGCCGTGCGCCTGCTGCGCGGCGACATGGACAAAGCCACCGTGTTCAACGACGACCCCGCCGCGCAGGCCCGCGCCTTTGTCGAGGCCGGGTGCGAGTGGCTGCACCTGGTCGACCTGAACGGCGCCTTCGCCGGCGAGCCGGTCAACGCCGCCCCGGTCGAGGCGATTCTGAAGGAATGCGGCGTGCCCGCGCAACTGGGCGGCGGCATCCGCGACATGGCCACCATCGAGAACTGGCTGGAGAAGGGTTTGGCGCGGGTGATTCTGGGCACCGTCGCGGTCGAGAACCCCGATCTGGTGCGCGAGGCGGCCAAGGCGTTTCCGGGCAAGGTCGCGGTCGGCATCGATGCGCGCAACGGCATGGTCGCCACCAAGGGCTGGGCCGAAGAGACGGATGTCGAAGCCACCGATCTGGCCAAAAGCTTCGAGGACGCCGGCGTCGCCGCCATCATCTACACCGACATCAACCGCGACGGCGCCATGCAGGGACCGAATGTCGAGGCGACGGCAGAGCTTGCCCGCGCCGTGTCGATCCCGGTGATCGCCTCGGGCGGCGTCAGTTCGCTGGCCGACCTGATCGCCTTGCGCGATTGCGGCGTGGCGCTGAACGGCGCGATTTCAGGGCGGGCATTGTACGACGGCGCGTTGGATCTGGCCGAGGCGCTGGCCGCATTGCGGGCCTGAGCGCAGGCGGGCGGCCGAACCGGGCCTGCTTGGTTTTCCGGGAATACCCTGATCTGTCACTGCTTTGCGCGGCCCGTCAGCAGCCCGAAACGACGGCGCGCATTCGCACCTAGTTGGTTGCCGCTTCCGTCAGTTTCTGCAAGGCGCCCTGCATCTTGCCCACGACCGGCGCGTCGCCGGGAATGTTCAGGCCGCCCAGCATGTCCGCCGGGTCTTCATAAACCAGCCAGACCTGACCGTCGGCATCCGAATAGGCAAGAACCTTGAGCGGAAGATAAAGCCCGGCGACGGGATCGGCCTGCATGGCCGGAGTTCCCAGTTTCGGATTTCCGAAGATCAGCAGTTGCGCATCCGCCAGTTCCATATCGACGTTCTTTGCCCCGGCGGCGTGATCGACGCGGGCAAAGACGGTCGCCCCGGCATTGCCGACGGCCGCCTCGAGCGCGTCCATCGCCTCGGACACGGACTTGTCGGTTTTGACCTTCATCAACTCGTCCGCCATTGCGGAAGCGCCTGCAAGCGTCAGAATCGCGGCAAGAAAATGAGCCCTCATGTCGAAATCTCCCTTGTGATTATGCTTCACGAATCTCCACAGATGCGGCGTTTCATCCAGTCACAACTCTGGCATCGGCAGGGCTTTGCCGCTAGGACAGCCCCAAACAAGGATCGTTCATGCTGAAAACCCGCATCATCCCCTGCCTCGACGTGGCCGACGGCCGCGTGGTCAAGGGCGTCAACTTCGTCGGCCTGCGCGACGCCGGCGATCCGGTGGAATCGGCCAAGGCTTATGACGCTGCGGGGGCTGACGAGATCTGCTTTCTCGATATCCATGCCACCCATGAGAACCGCGGCACCATGTTCGACGTGGTGCAACGGACGGCCGAACAGTGCTTCGTGCCCCTGACCGTGGGCGGCGGTGTGCGCAGCAAGGAGGACGTGCGCAACCTGCTGCTTGCCGGGGCCGACAAGGTCAGTTTCAACTCCGCCGCCGTCGCCAATCCGGACGTGGTGGCCGAGGCCGCCGACCAGTTCGGCAGCCAGTGCATCGTCGTCGCCATCGACGCCAAGACGGTGAGCCCGGGCAAATGGGAAATCTTCACGCATGGCGGCCGCAAACCCACCGGCATCGACGCGGTGGAATTCGCCAGAACCGTTGTGGCGAAAGGCGCGGGCGAGATCCTGCTGACCTCGATGGACCGGGACGGCACCAAGGCGGGGTTCAACCTGCCGCTGACCCGCGCGATCTCGGACGCCGTCGATGTTCCGGTCATCGCCTCGGGCGGCGTCGGCACGCTCGACCACCTGGTCGAGGGCGTGACCGAGGGCGGTGCCAGCGCCGTGCTGGCGGCGTCGATCTTTCACTTCGGCGAATTCACCATCCGCGAGGCCAAGGAACACATGGCCGCCGCGGGCATCCCGATGAGGCTGACATGAGCGTTCTGCACGACCTTGCCGCGACCATTGCCGAGCGCAAGGGCGCCGATCCCGAGTCGAGCTGGACCGCCAAGCTGCTGGCCAAGGGGCCCGAGAAATGCGCCGAGAAATTCGGCGAGGAGGCCGTCGAGGCGATCATCGAAGCCGTCAAGGGCGACCGCGCCCGGCTGACCGCCGAAGCCGCCGACGTGCTGTATCACCTGCTGGTCATGCTGGCGGTCCGCGACGTCGATCTGGATGACGTGCTGGCCGAACTGGCCCGCCGGCGGGGCACCAGCGGCATCGCGGAAAAAGCCTCGCGCGCAGGCGATTGAAACGCGGTGCCCTTGCCATTACCATCCTGTACCCGACAAGGCCGGAACCTCCGGCGCCCGAATTCCAGAGGGGCATTGGAATGAAGAAATTTCTCGCACCCGTGTTGGCGATCCTGGCACTTGCGGTGATCAGCGGATGCAGCACGCAGCCGACCGTCAACCAGCGCGATGTCGAGGCACTGGCGCTGGAACTGCGGGGGCTGGGGCCGGATGTCGACCCCGAAGAGGCCGAGCGGGCAGCTCGCGTCGCCTTCGCCTATTCCAGCCAGCTCCGGCAGGAGTATCAGGTGACGAGCTCTCCCATCGTCCACAACGCCAAGGTCAACAACGGCTTCCGCGAGCGCGGCCTGTGCTGGCACTGGGCCGAGGATATCGAACGTCGCCTGAATCAGGAGAATTTCCGCACCCTGACCCTGCACCGCGCCATATCCGACCCGGAAAACCCGTTCCGCATCGACCACAGCACGGCGATCATCAGCCGCCGCGGCGATTCGATGTATGACGGCGTCGTGCTGGACGGGTGGCGCAACGGCGGCGCGCTGTTCTGGGCGCCGACCCGCGAGGACACGCGGTACAACTGGCGGCCGCGCCTGGATGTTCTGAAGGACAAGGAACGCAAGCTGTACAAACAGCGGGCGACCCTGACCACCGGCTGACGCGGTAGAGGCTTACAGCTTCGACGATATGATGCCGGTGGCGAAACCGCCCATGCGCAGTTCGCCGAAAAGGCGCTGATATTCGATCTTGGGGCAGCGGTTCATCACCACGTCGACGCCGCGCGCCTGCGCCTTGGCGGCGGCCACGGGGTGTTCGACGCCGATCTGCATCCAGATGGTCCTGAGTTTCGGAAACGCTTCAAGAGCTTCGTCAACGATGGGCGGCACCGACTCGGAACGGCGAAAGATGTCGACCATGTCCACCGGTTCGGAAACCTCGGATAGGGTCGCGCGGACGGTTTCGCCGAACAGCAACTTTCCCGCATGGCCCGGATTGACCGGGATGACCCGGAACCCCTTGAGGCCCAGGTAACGCGCCACGTAATAGCTGGGCCGCACCGGATTCATCGACACTCCGACCACGGCGACCACCTTGGTGCGCCGCAGGATGTCCTTGAGATGCGAGTCGGAATAGTCTGGCATGGCGTCACACTAGCCTTGGCCCACAAAAGAAAAAAGCGCCCAAGTGAGGCTTGGGCGCCAGTTGTGGAACGAGGGACAGTGAAATGACCCGCGGCAGTTCCGTTCCGCGGTCACTGTGACATTTAGGCAAGCAAATCGAGAAAAAAAGGGGCAAACGCAAAAATGTGATGACAGTATTTCGCCGTCGGCGCCGCGCCGCTCAGTCCTGCAGAACTCCGGGCCAGTTCTGCTCGGCCAGGACGATGTTGCCTGGGATATCCTGTCGCCAGAGACGCGCGACATCGGGCGAATGGGTCAGGTAGAGTTTGCCATCCACGATCCGCCACGCTTCGGGGTCGGTGGTGGCCAGGTAGCCGCGCCCGACGGCATAGGCGCAATAGCCGCCGAATTGCGGGGCGTAGGCGCGCGGGTTGGCTTCGAAAAGCTCGCGATTGTCCTGCGAGGCGAATTGCCAGACGGCGCCCTTCCACATCACCGCATATTCCGGCCGGCCCGGAATCGGCCCGCCGGATCGGAAATAGGATACGGTATCGTATCCACCGATCGCCGCGCCGTGGTTGACGTAGAAAACCGGCGTTTCCGCATGAGCCGCGGGAGCGGCTAGAAAGGCGGTCAAACCGGCAAGCAGGATGCGTCGCGAAAGCATGGGTCTCTGAGCTTGGTGGCAGTGCCACACAAGATGCCCAGAACAGGGCGATTCAGGAACCCCGGCTGACGGTGATGTGATCGGATCGTGTGCAACTTTGGCGCCAGACAGGGAAAATCCGGCCGGCAAGGAAGGAATCCGGGCGGCGGTTCACCGTCACTTGTAACGCGACGCGTAAAGCGCGATCGCGGCGGCGTTCGAGACGTTGAGCGACCCGAACCCGCCCGCCGCGTCGATCTTGACCAGACGGTCCACTGTTTCCTTGGTCTTTTGCCGCAATCCCGGACCCTCGGCGCCCAGCACCAGCGCAACCGGCCGGTCGCGAAGGCCGTCCAGGGCCGCTTCGATGGTATCGTCCGCCTCTCCGTCCAGCCCGAGGACCAGAAAGCCCATGCCCTGCAATTCGACGATGGCGTCGGCCAGGTTGCGAACCCGCAGATAAGGCTGCCGTTCCAGCGCGCCGCTGGCGGTCTTGGCCAGCGCCCCGGTCTCGGGCGCGGAGTGATGCCGGGTGCCGATCACCGCGCTGGCGCCCAGCACCTCGGCGGAGCGCAGAATCGCGCCGACATTGTGCGGATCGGTGACGCGGTCAAGCAGGATGACCCGGGGGTGTTCGCGCCCCACGCAGTTCTCGGCCAATCCGCCCCAATCCAGCGGCTTGACCTCGAGCGCGGCGCCCTGATGGACCGAGCCCGGGTCGATCGGCGCGGTAAACTTGCGCGGATCGACCTGCTCGGGGACGATCCCTGCGAATTCAATGGCCTCGGCCAGCTTGTCCTGTGCGTTCCGGGTAACGATCAGGCGCAGTTTCTGCCGTTTCGGGTTCATCAGGGCGTCCCGCACGGCATGCAATCCGAACAGCCAGACGGTCTCTGCCGCGGCGGCTTTGCGCGACTGTTCCTTTTCGATGACCCATTTGGGTTTCTTCATTTTGCCGGCCTCCGGGCCATGGAATCGGTTTCCTGCGCCAATGCGGAATTTTCCTGTTGACGCTCCTTTGGCGCGCTAGTAATCACGCCTCCACGTCAGGTGCAACGCCTGACAGTGGGCGACAGGCCGCAAGGTGTGGCAGGGGACTGTAACTCCCTCGCGGAGACGCACGCCTGGTTCGATTCCAGGGTCGCCCACCATTCTCCATGACATCAGCGCAGTAGCGAACGGGGCCGGCGCCTTGCCGCATGCGTGTTTCACCCCCGCCGCAAGCACCTGTTTTTCAACGGTAAACGGGCCTTGTGGCATCCGGCCCGGCCTCCCCTCGGGGCCTGGGACATTCGTCAGGCCGCGGTCCGTTCGCGGATGACGGCGCGCAGCCAATCCTCGATCGCTTCGGGATCGGCGGGCATCTTTTTCGCCGCGCCGTCGGTGAATTCCAGGAACCTGCCCTCGTTCAGCCCGTTGACGCCGACGAGAACGGGGATGTCCCGCGCCAGCGCCTCGGCGATGACCGGGCGAAATCCCCGGCCGTCGGCCTCGTGCTTGCCGAACTTGTTCACGATCAGCAGCTGCGGCGCATCGTCGAGCGAGGCGGTCACCTCGGCCACCGCCTGTTCCAGCGCCGCCGCATCCAGCCTGCATCCTCGCGCCATAGCGCCAAGCGACTGCGAGATCCGGATGGTCCCGCCGTCGGGCAGAACCCGAAGGTCCATGTCGCACCTGCGGTCGTCCGCGCATTCGGTGTTCGACTGCACAACGCCGGCCAGAGCGAAGCCGTTGGCCAGCAGACGCTCGGCTGCGGCGCTGAGAAGGCGGTCCGTGGCGCCGCGATCCGTGGTGGTCACATAGGCCAGATGCATGGGTTTGCTCCTGAACTTCAAAGGTCGGTTTCGGTGATAGCACGCGGGTCGGGCAAGGGCCACTCCTGGCGGTTACGGCAGTGGCGACAACCCGATGACCGGCATGTGCAGATGCAGAAGGGCAACGAAGGCGACGGCGGCGACCAGCCAGACCCAGAGGCGCGGCCAGGGCTGCGGTGCGCGCAGCGACAGCGGCGCTGTGTTGCGCGCCAGTCGCTGCCATTCCTCGCCCATTTCCCGCGCCTTCCGCTTGTCGATCAGGGTCATGCCGAGCAGGGCGAAGCCCGAGAACAGCCCGAACAGGATGACATGGGCGAGGCTGCCGTTGGCAAACAGGTGCGCCAGCGCCCATAGCAACAGGGCCAGCAGGATCGGGTGGCGGCTGAGGCGGAGGATGCCGGGGTTGTCCGGATCGAAAGACCCGCGCCCCAACCCGCCGAACGAGAACGGGTTGCGGATCGCCAGCCCCGCCACCGCCAGCCAGCAGACGACCGGCATGATCAGCACCGGCACCCAGCGCAGGGCGGGATATGGCGGGATGACCTCGACATAGGGCGCCCGCGCCGCCGCCACGATCAGCCAGCCCAGAACCGCCAGGGAAAACAGTGAATAGGCGGCGAAATAACCCCTGCGGCCCATGCGGGCGATCAGCCAGGGGCGCACCGGCGGGCGCACCGGGATGACATGGCTCAACAAAAAGACGCCCAGCGCCAGCAGAAATTCGCCCCAACCACTCATGCATTCTCTCCGGTTCGTTTGGACATGGCCTAGTCGCAGGTAACGGCCTGTTCCTTGCCCGATGTCAAGTTTCGAACGATCGGGCCAGCCTTGCTGCAAGCCGCAGCATTCTGCTTGCCGGGATTGAGCCAAGGGATAAGCTGTGACCGGAAGGACGGAGGATTGAATGACACCGGAAAAGGCACAGGAGTTTCTGCACGAGAACTTCGCCGAATGGGTGAAAGCGTTGGACATGCGGGTGCTGGAAACCGAACCCGGCCATGTTCTGGTCAGGATGCCCCTGGCCCCGCACCTGGCGCGCGTCGGCGGCATCGTCTCGGGGCAGGCTTTGGCCGCATTGGCCGACACGACGATGGTGCTTGCCGCGATCGCGCATACGGGCGAGTTCAAGCCCTTCGCCACGACCGACCTGCACACCCAGTTCCTGCGCCCCGGTGTGGGATCCGCGATCCTGTGCCGGGCCGAGGTGGTGCGGGCCGGCCGCGCGCTGGTCTTTGCACGGGCGGAGATGACCGAGGAGGACAGCGGCAAGAAGGTCGCCGCCGCCACCGCCACCTTCTTCGCGCCCTGAAACCGGGCTTGCCAAGCGGGAGCTTAACGGAAACCCTGTCGTCCGGGAGGAGGCGCACATGCATCACTTCGACGAGATCTATGAACTGGCGGCGGACAGGCATGGCGGCGCCGACGCGCTGGAGAAAAAGCTGAGCAAACCGAAATCGCCGGAGGAACTGGCCGCCGTGCCCGAGGACCGATGGCTGTCCACGATCACCCGGTGCGTGTTTCAGGCCGGGTTCAACTGGAAGGTCATCGAGGCCAAGTGGGACGGGTTCGAGGCCGCATTTGACGGTTTCGACGTGGGACGCTGCGCCTTGATGGACGACGAGAAATTCGACGCCTTGCTGCAGGACACCCGGATCGTGCGCAACGGCACCAAGATCGCCGCGGTGCGCGACAATGCCGCGTTCCTGATGGAGTTGCGCGACGAAGGCGGGGCGGGCAAGGTACTGGGCGGCTGGCCCTCGACGGATTACGTGGGGCTTCTGGCGATGCTCGGCAAGCGCGGGTCGCGACTGGGCGGGACGACGGCGCAATACGCGATGCGCTTTGCCGGGCGCGACAGCTTCATCCTGTCGCGGGACGTTACCGCGCGGCTGATCGCCGAGGGCGTGGTGGACAAGGCTCCGACCTCGAAAAAGGCTTTGGCCGAGGTGCAGCGGGCCTTCAACACCTGGATGCGGCAATCCGGGCGGTCCCTTACCGAAATCAGCCGCGTTCTTGCCATGAGCCTTTAAAACGACTTGCGGAAGAAGCGCGGTGAACTACGCTCAATCCCATGATACTGCGCGCTTTCCTCGTTCTGTTTCTCGTGGCTGCCTGCGGGCGGCCCCTGACCGACACGGAACGCGCCTTCGCAACCCGTGTCCACGGCGAAGACCTTGATCTGAACCGGGTGCGGCTGGTCGAAGGCGCGCCCGTCGGCGCGGTCACGTTCAGGCGCACGCCGCGACCGCGCGTCACCTGCCGCGAACGGATCCTGCCCCCGGTCAAGGACGAGATCGTGACCAGCAAGCCGGCGGCAGTGGCGCTGTTCAACCGGGTCTTCTTTACCCGCGACTGGTATCTCGAGGACTACATGACCGAGTTTCCGGACACCATCAACCTGGTCGCCGCGATGCTGCTGGCGCATGAGTTGACCCATGTCTGGCAATGGCAGAACCGGAAGGAAACCGGATATCACCCGCTGCGCGCGGCCGCCGAGCACAGCCGGGGCGATGACCCATATCTGTTCGATCTGGACGGCACGGCGGATTTCCTGAGCTACGGATTCGAACAGCAAGGCGCCATCGTCGAGGAATATGTCTGCTGCCGTGCGCTGGCGCCCGAAGCGGCCCGCACCAAGCGCCTGCACGCGATGCTGGGCGACGTATTCGACGTTGCCGACCTGCCCGTCAAAGGACGCGAGAGCGACGTCCTGATCCCCTGGAAAGGGGCCAAGATCGAAGGCATCTGCGACTGATGATTCAGCCGGACACCTGAATGCTTTCAAGATAGGCCAGCAGCGCCGCCAGCGGGCGCGGTGTCGGGGTCAGCACCCCGTCCACTTCGACCGGAACAAGGTCGCCTTCCAGCAGGGTCCCGAATTCCGGCATGACCTCTTCGGACACCTTGCCGCGCCCGTAGCCGTCGATCTGCGACAGGACCTCGGCCCGCGGGAACACTCCGCCGTTCCGTTCGGCGATCCGGGTCAGATCGGGAGCGGCCTGCCCGCCCACCAATGCGCCGCCGGTGCCGGCATAGTCGTGGCAGGCCGCGCAATTGGCGGCGAAAAGCGCCTCGCCCTCGTGCGGCGTCGGCATTTTCGATCCGACGGCGCAGGCGAACGGCAGAAAGGCGATGGCACCGGCGGCCAGCAACCGGATCATTCGTGGCGATTGCATTTCAGCTTCCCTGAATAGTCTGCAGATAGGCGACCAGATCCGCGATCGGCTCGCTGGTCAGAATGGGCTGGCCCGCGGGCGTCTTGATCGCGATGTCGTTCCCTTCGAAATAAGGTCCGTAGATCGGCATGGCGCTGCCGTGGCTGACCAGCGGGTCGCGGCCATCGATCCGGAAAACGACACGCTCGGTCGGAAAGACCCCGTCCTCGCCTTGCAAAGTCGTCAAGTCCTTGGGCTGAACCACCAGAACCGCCGCCATCGGACCATTTCCGGAGGCGTCAAGGCCGTGGCAGGTGGCGCAGTGATGGCGATAGATCTCGGCCCCGCGCTCGGCGTCCTGAGCCGGAAGCGGAGATGCCCAGACCGCCGCCAAGGCCAGGGCCGTGATCTGCAACTTGCCAAAAACCGTTCTCATTCTTGCCTCCTCCTGCCTGTGTCTTGCCGTGGGTTTCGGAAAAATCCAGCCCTTTCCACGCCTTTGCAGGCTTGCCCACAACCGTCACAGTAGCAATGATCCAAATCAACAGTCGAGGCCAGAGGGAATTGGAACATGGCACAATACGCGGCAATCATGCTTGTGGCCGGGATCGGGATACCGGTCCTTGCGGCGCTCAACGCGGCCCTCGGACGGCTGATCAACTCGCCCACGGCCGCGGCCGTCGTCCTGTTCACCGTGGCGCTGGCCTCGTCGGCGCTGGTGCTGCTGCTGTTTCCCGGCCCGGGCGCCCTGAGCAAGGTCGCGGGATCGCCCAAGCACCTGTTCCTGGGCGGCGTGCTGGTCGCCTTCTACGTGCTGTCCATCACCCATGTCGCGCCGCATTTCGGGGTGGGAAACGCCGTGTTCTTCGTTCTGCTCGGCCAGCTCATCAGCACGGCGGCGATCGACCATTTCGGCCTGTTCGGCGCGCAGGTGACGCCGCTGACCATGGCGCGCGCCGGCGGCATTGCGGTCATGGCCATCGGCGTGGCGATCACTCAGCTGGCCTGAGCATGCCGCCCTCCAGCCGGATCACGCGGTCCATGCGCGCCGCCAGGTCCAGGTTGTGCGTCGCGATCAGCGCGGACAGGCCGGTGTCCTTCACAAGGCTCATCAGCGCGTCGAAGACCTGATCCGAAGTCCCGGGATCGAGGTTGCCGGTCGGTTCGTCCGCCAGCAATATCCGCGGGCTGTTCGCCAGCGCGCGACAGAAGGCGACGCGCTGCTGTTCGCCGCCCGACAGCTCCGCCGGCCGGTGCCGGGCGCGCTCTGCCACGCCGACACGGGACAGAAGGTCCATTGCCCGGGCCTCGGCCGCACGCTCGGCCACGCCGTTGGCCAATTGCGGCAGGGCGACGTTTTCCAGCGCCGAGAACTCGGGCAGCAGGTGGTGGAACTGGTAGACGAAGCCCACGTCCCGCCGCCGGATCGCGGTGCGGGTGCGGTCGCCCTTGCCGGTCGCATCCTGCCCCGCGATCTCGAGGGTTCCGACATCCGGCGTGTCCAGCAGGCCGGCGATGTGCAGCAGCGTCGACTTGCCCGCGCCCGACGGGGCCACCAGCGCCACGGCCTCGCCCGCGCGCAGTTCCAGGTCGGCGCCGCGCAGCACCTGCACCTCGCCCGGGGTGCCTTTCAGATAGGTCTTGGTCAGACCGTTCAGCCGCAGGGTCACGTCATTCATAGCGCAGCGCCTCGACTGGGTTCAGCCGCGCCGCGCGGCGGGCGGGGAAATAGGTGACAAAGAAGGAAAGGCCCAGCGACAGGGCCACCGCCTTGAGAACGTCGGAAAGGTGCAGTTCGGCGGGCAGCGCGTAGATGCCCCTGATCGCCGGGTCCCAGACCCCGCCGCCCATGGCGTAGTTCACGAAGGAAAAGATCGGGTCGATGTAGATCGCGAACAGGCAGCCGAGAACCACGCCCAGCGCCGTGCCGATCAGGCCGGTGAAGGCGCCGCAGATGAAGAACACCCGCAGTACCGAGCCTTCGCTCAGGCCGATGGTGCGCAGGATGCCGATGTCGCGCCCCTTGTTCTTGACCAGCATGATCAGGCCCGAAACGATGTTCATGGCCGCGATCAGGACGAGGATCGACAGGATGATGAACATCACGTTGTCCTCGACCTCGAGCGCGCGCAGGAAACCGCCGGATGCGTCCATCCACGTCCAGACCTGCGCCCCGTCGCCGGCGGCGTCCAGTATCGGGATGAGCACATTGTCGAGCTGTTCCGGCCTTTCGACCATCACCTCGATCTCGTCCGCGATGCCTTCGCGGTTGAAGAAGCTCTGCGCCTCGGCGAAGGGCAGGTAGACGCGGGTCCGGTCGATGTCGTAGCGCCCGGCGGAAAAGACGTAGACGACCTCGTAGGCGTTCACGCGGGGCGACGTGCCGAAAGCGGTCTTGACCCCGTTGGGCGAGGTCAGCCTGACCCTGTCCCCGACGGTAGCGCCGATGGCGCGCGCGATGCCCGATCCGATGGCGATGCCTTCCTCGAACCGCGCGAGATCGCCATAGGCCTGATCGCTTTCGGCAATGCCGGGAAGGTCGCGCAGGTCTTCGGGCCGGATGCCGAACACCTCGGCGCCCGAACTTTGATCGCGGTTGGTGATCAGGACCTGCCCCTTGACCAGCGGGGCCGCCCGGATCACGCCGGGCACCTGCGCCACCCGTTCGGCCATCGCGTCGAAATCCTCGATCCGCCGGTCCACCCCGCCCTGCGCGTCCGCGGAGCCGACGGAATAGACCGTCACATGCGCGTTCGCCCCGAGGATCGTGCCGACGAATTCCGAGCGGAACCCCGAGCGCACGGCCAGCGTCGCGATCAGCGCGAAAACCGCCAGCGTGATGCCGATCAGCGAAATCCAGGTCATCACGCTGACGCCGCCCTCGGCCCGGCGGGCCCGCAGGTATCGCCAGGCGATCTTCCATTCAAACGGCGCGAAGGGTGGTGGTGTGGCGGCCATTGCTGCTCCGATGAAAATTTTTCGGGACCCTCAATCCAAATGCCGCCGTGGTCAAGGTCTGGTTTCGCGGGCAGGGCGGGTCACCGCCGCCGATCGGCGGCGGATTTCCCGCAAAGCACTCGATCCGGTTGCGACAGCCGGGACAATCCCCGGATGTGAGCGCAAACTGAATCCTTCCAGCAACGGTGAATGCGAAACATTATTTCGCGTTTTGATTATTTCGTGGAATTTTGTCATAATGGTGAAGTTGAAATGTACGATTGGAGCGAGGGTACGCTCATGGATTTTCATAATCACTTTGGAAGCCCCAGACTGGCCGGGGTCACGAACACCTCATCCGACATGGACTGCGAAACGGCGGCGCTGCTGCGGGCGGCCATCCGTCCGCTGTTCACGAACGCGGCCAATTGGGGGTCGCTGGCGGACATTCTGAGGGAAAAGGGATACCGGCTTGCGTTCCGCGACGGGCGGCTGTGCCTGACGGACACGCGAACGGGCGCGCGGGTCTGCGGGCTGCGGTTTCTTGGGCTGGACCTGAAGGACCTGGTCCGCAAGCTGGGACGCCCCGTCGTGATCGCCCGAGGCGACCAGGCCGACGGCGACATTCTGAGTGCGCGCCCGGGTGACGCGAACGCCTAGAAACGACGCCAGGGCTGCAGCGAACGGCGCAGGGTCTTGAAGAAGCTATGGCGCGCCGCAGCCTTGATGGACCTGGGGGTATCCGGCCTTCGCAAAACTTCCAGTAACAGGGACGCCGGCATGTGCCCCCGGCGGTAGTACGTTTCAAAATCGCCTTGGGTCAGGTTTTGCGCCGCGCGATACCCGGCAAAGTACTTCTCCCACACGCGGGCATAATCCTTGGCGGTCCGCGCAGCGTCGCCGGAAATCCCGCGAGTCCAGAACAGCGAAACCGGATGCTCCATCCGCTCGCCGCGATATCCCTCGCTGATCAGGCGCAGAACCAGGTCATAATCGGCGGCGACGGGAAACTGCGTGTCGTGCCCGCCGAGTCCCAGAAACACGTCGCGCCGCAGGAAAACCGAATTGTGGCAGAACGGCATCCTCTGCAGCACCGCCTTGAGCGACATGCGGTACCGCACGGCATTGCCGTCGTCGCCGGTGTGCCCAAGCGTGGCCCCGTACAGGAAATCCGGGCGGCAGCTGGCAAGACGTTCGGCCGCCTCGTTCAGCACGCCGTCCGAGGCCAGCGCGTCGTCGGAATTCAGGAACAGCACATAGTCGCCCCGGGCCGCTTCGACCCCTCGGTTCATGGCGTCATAGAGCCCGCCATCCGGCGCGCTGATCAGGCGCGATCTGGGGGCGCCGTCAATCAGGCCCCGGATGAACTCGACGGTTCCGTCCGTCGAAGCGCCGTCCTGAATGACGTGTTCGGCCACGGGACAATTCTGCCGCGCCATGCAATCCACGACGCGGCGGAAACTGTCTCCCCTGCCCTGCGACAACAGATTGTAGGTCGCCGTAACGACCGAGATCAGCGGCTTGCCGGTCGGGTCAGCCTGTGCGCCCATAGATCCCGGCGATCTGCCTGACCGCCGCCTCGGGGCTCAGTTCCTCGCTTTCGCCGGTGCGGCGGCTGGTCAGTTCGACCACGCCGTTCTTGAGGCCGCGCGGTCCGACGGTGATGCGCCAGGGCAGGCCGATCAGGTCCATGGTCGCGAACTTACCGCCCGCGCGTTCATTGCGGTCGTCGTAGAGCGGCTCCAGCCCGAGCGCGGTCAGCGCGGCGTAAAGCTGTTCGCAGGCCGCATCCGCCTCGTCGTCGCCCTGCTTGAGGTTGACGATGCCGCAATGGAAGGGCGTCACCCCCTCGGGCCAGATGATGCCCTTGTCGTCGTGGCTGGCCTCGATGATGGCGCCCACCAGGCGGCTGACGCCGATGCCGTGGCTGCCCATGTGAACCGGCACCTGCTTGCCGTCGGGGCCCTGCACGTTGGCGCCCATCGGCTCGGAATACTTGGTGCCGAAGTAGAAGATCTGCCCCACCTCGATGCCGCGGGCCGAACGGCGGCGGCCTTCGGGGATCTGTTGGAACACGGCCTCGTCGTGGGTTTCGTCGGTGCGGGCGTAGAGCGAGGTGAACTCTTCCATCACCGCCTGGCACTGCGCCTTGTCGTCATAGTCGATCTCGCGGCTGCCCAGGCGGATGTCGGTCACGGCGCTGTCATAGAACACCTCGGATTCGCCGGTGTCGGCCAAAACCAGGAATTCGTGGGTGTCGTCGCCGCCGATGGGCCCGCTGTCCGCGCGCATCGGGATCGCCTGCAGGCCCATCCGTTCGTAGGTGCGGATATAGCTCACCAGGTGGCGGTTGTAGGCGTGCAGCGCGTCTTCCTTGGTCAGGTCGAAGTTGTAGCCGTCCTTCATCAGGAACTCGCGCCCCCGCATCACGCCGAAGCGCGGGCGGATCTCGTCGCGGAACTTCCACTGGATGTGGTAGAGCGTCAGAGGCAGGTCCTTGTAGCTGCTGACATGGCCGCGGAAGATGTCGGTGATCAGTTCTTCGTTGGTGGGACCGTAGAGGATGTCGCGGTCGTGACGGTCCTTGATCCGCAGCATCTCCTGGCCGTAGTCGTCATAGCGGCCGCTTTCGCGCCACAGGTCGGCCGATTGCAGCGTCGGCATCAGCATCGGGATGTGCCCGGCGCGGATCTGTTCTTCGTGGACGATGTTCTCGATCTTGCGCAGCACCTTGAAGCCTAGGGGAAGCCACGAGTAGATTCCGGCGGCGGCTTGCTTGATCATCCCGGCGCGCAGCATCAGGCGATGGCTGACGATCTGGGCCTCCGAAGGGTTCTCCTTGAGAACAGGCAGAAAATAGCGGGACAGGCGCATAGGCTCTCTCTTTTTCGTCACACGGGCGGTTTTGTTGGCGGTCTATGCGATCAACGCGCGACAGGCAATCGGACTCTGGCGCTTTTGCGACCGGGCGCTGGTCGCATTTTAGATTGACTGGCCGATCAAGAACTCAAATGGTGGCGCCAACCGAAGTTGAGGGGGGCCAGATGGAACATATTTCGGAACCGGCACGCCAGACGCCAGTAACCCACAAGACGGACGTATTGGTGGTCGGATCGGGTCCGGCCGGGCTGGCGGCGGCCCTTGCCGCGGCGCGCGCCGGGGCCGAGGTGTCGCTGATGGACCGGTTCGGCTGTTTCGGCGGCAACATCACGGCGGTCGGCGTCGAAGGGTTCGCCTGGTACCGGCACGAAAAGACGGTCGAGGCCGGCGGCATCGGCTGGGAATTCGAGCAGCGCGCCAAGGAGATGGGCGCGGCCGTCCCGGAAAGCCAGTCGCTGAGCTATGAGCTCGACAGCGAGGGGTTCAAGCTGGTGGCCGACAGGCTAGTGGAAGAGGCCGGCATCCATCCGATGCTACACCGGCAATTCGTCGCGCCGATCATGGAAGGCGACCGCGTCGTCGGCGTGATCGCGGAATCCAAGGCGGGCCGCGAGGCGATCCTGGCCAGGGTGGTGATCGACGCGACCGGCGACGCCGACGTGGCCGAACGCGCGGGTGCGCCGACCTGCAAGAGCGCGCCGGAGAAGATGATGGCCGCCTCGGTCATGTTCCACCTTGCCGGCGTGGACAAGCGCGCCTTCATCGAGGGGATCAAGGCCGATCCCCAGACCTACAAGGATTGGGGCGGCGGCGGCGAATGGAACATCGAGACCTCGGGCAAGGAGGACGACATGTTCTCGCCCTTCATCCACAAGCCCTTCGCCCGGGCCATCGCCGAGGGCCTGATTCCGCCGCATCTGATCACCATCGCGGGGACATGGGGCGCGATGCATGACACGGGCGAGCTGACCTACATGAACCTGATCCACCTGGACCGGATCGACGGCACGGACCCGGACAGCCTGACCCGGGGCGAGATCGAGGGACGCCGCCAGACCATGCTGGCCATCGACGCGCTGCGCCGGTTCATGCCCGGCTGCGAAAACGCGCGGCTGCGCAATTTCGGCATGACCATCGGCATCCGGGACACCCGCAAGATCGACGCCGTCTACAACATGACCGAGTCGGATGTCCGCAACCAGGGCCGGTTCGAGGACTCGATCGGCATCTATCCCGAGTTCATCGACGGCTACGGCATCCTGATCCTGCCGACCACCGGGCGCTACATGCAGATCCCCTATCGCTCCATGCTGCCCAAGGGGGTGAAGGGGTTGCTGGTCGCCGGACGCTCGACCGGCGGCGACCGGATCGCGCACGCGGCGACGCGCAACATGGCCTGCTGCGCGGTCCAGGGACAGGGCGCGGGCATCGCGGCGGCGATCGCGCTGACCAGCAACCGCGAGCTGGACGAGCTTGACATGGCGGCCGTCCGGAAGGAGCTGGACCGGCAAGGCGTGAGGATCCACTGATGGAACGCATCCCGACGATCGACATTTCGCCGTTGCGCGACGCTGGCCACCCGGACCGGGCGGCAACCGTCGGGCGCATCCTGGACGCCTGCACCGGCATCGGCTTTCTTTCGGTCACCGGGACAGGCGTCGCCCAGGAAACGATCGAGGCAATGCGCACCGTCGTCCGCCAGATCTTCGACGTGCCTGAGCCGGACAAATGGGATCAGGCGATCACCCGCCAGAATTACCGCGGCTACATTCCGATGGGGTTCTTCACGCCCAATGACGGCAGCGGCACTCCGGACAGGTACGAGGGGTACAAGCTGCATCAGGAAGTTCCGGAGGACGCGCCGATCCGGGCCGCCTGCCCTCTTTACGGGCCGAACCGCTGGCCGCGCGAAGTGCCGGCCGCGCGGAAAACCATCTTGGGCTATTGGGCCGAGCTTGACGCCGTGGCCCTCCTGTTGCTCGGCGCTCTGGAGGATGGTCTCGGTCTTGAAGCCGGCGTCCTGCGCAGCGCGTTCGAGGACCCGCTGACCAACATGACCCTGCTGCACTATCCGCCGCAGGCGCCCGACGAGGACGGGTACGGCATTCACCCCCACAAGGACACCGATGCCCTGACCATCATCGCGCCCGATCCCGTCGGCGGGCTGGAGGTGCGCACGCGAGGCGGCGACTGGATCACGCCCGATTGCCCGCCGGGCGGTTTCGTCGTCAACATCGGCGACATGCTGGAGCTGTGGTCCGGCGGACGGCTGAAATCCACGCCGCACCGGGTGGTGAACCGTTCGGGACAGGAACGCTATTCCTTCCCCTATTTCGCCGTGCCGCGGCACGATGTCGTCGTGAAACCGCTGCTGGAGCCGATCCCCGGATTCGACCGGCCCGCGGTCCATTGCGGCCACTGGTCGGCGGAAATCTGGCGCACCAACTGGTCCGACGAGACCGCGGGCGACGACACGCCCGAGCTTGGCACCTTGCACAACTGAACGGCGATTTCCCCGGTCCCCGAATTGCTTGCATCGCGCGCGCCCATGGGCCAAGTAAGTTTGCAAGTGCCGCAACGAAGGAACGCACGATGGCTTTGCCGGTGAGGGACCAGCTCAGGTATTGGGGTATTGCGGCGGCGGTCTTCGTCCTTGTCCTGTGGCTGCTGGGGGACGTTCTGCTGCCCTTCGTGATCGGCGGCGCCATCGCCTATTTCCTGGACCCGGTGGCGGACCGGCTGGAAGGGCTGGGCCTGTCGCGCATCGCCGCCACGGCGCTTATCAGCATCGTCGGCATGGTCGTTTTCGTCCTTGCCCTGGTGATGGTGGTGCCCGCCCTCGTCACCCAGCTGGTCGAACTGACCGAAGCGTTTCCGCAGCTCTTCAAGAACTTCCGCACGTTCATCGAAGAGCGGTTCCCCGCGATTCTGGACCGGAATTCCAACACGCATCAGTTCCTTGTCTCCGTCGGCGAAACGCTCAAATCCAAGACCGGAGAGGTCGTACAGGCCATCGTCGCATCGGTGGGTTCCGCGATCAACGTCGTCATCCTGCTGGTGATCGTGCCTGTGGTGACGGTCTATCTGCTGCTGGACTGGGACCGGATGATCGCCCGGCTGGACCAGCTTTTGCCGCGGGATCACGCGCCGGTGATCCGGCGGCTGGCGGGCGACATCGACAACGTGCTGGCGTCCTTCGTGCGCGGCATGGGCAGCGTCTGCCTGATCCTCGGCACCTACTATGCCGTGGCCCTGATGGCGGTCGGCCTGCAATTCGGCCTGATCGTGGGCTTCATCGCGGGGCTGATCACCTTCATTCCCTATCTCGGCTCGCTGATCGGAGGCTCGCTGGCGATCGGGCTGGCGCTGTTCCAGTTCTGGGGCGACTGGGCCTCAATCGGGCTGGTCGCCGCCATTTTCGTCACCGGCCAGGTGGTCGAGGGGAATTTCCTGACCCCCAAGCTGGTCGGCAGTTCCGTCGGTCTGCATCCGGTCTGGCTGTTGCTGGCGCTGTCGGTCTTCGGCGCCCTGTTCGGCTTTGTCGGAATGCTGATCGCGGTTCCGGTGGCCGCGGCCCTGGGCGTGCTTGCGCGATTTGCCACGGGGCAGTATCTGACCAGCCGCCTGTATACGGGGCTTGTCGGACAGGAGCAGGACGACGACTGAATGGCCAGACAACTGAGCTTTGATCTGCCAGCCAAGACGGCGCTGGGGCGGGAGGATTTCTTTGTCTCGCCGGCAAACGCCCTGGCTGTCGCGATGATCTCGGCCTCGTCCTGGCCGGGAAAGAAGATGGTGCTGAGCGGCCCCGCCGGATCCGGCAAGACCCATCTGGCCCATGTCTGGGCGGGCGAGACCGGCGGGCGGATCGTGCAGGCGGCGGCGCTGGGGCACGAGGACGTGCCCGACCTGGCCCGCGGCCCGGTCGCGGTAGAGGACGTGCCCGATATCGCTGGCGACATGGAGCAGCAGAAGACCCTGTTCCACCTGCACAACCTCGTGCTGGCCGAGGGCAAGGCCCTGCTGATGACCGGCCGTCTGACGCCCAACCTCTGGCATCTGCCCCTTGCGGATCTGCAAAGCCGGATCGAGGGCGCGCATCACGTGGCGCTGGAGCCGCCCGACGACGCGCTGCTCTGCGCTGTGCTTGCCAAACTGTTCGTGGACCGGCAACTCAACCCGCGCCCCGAGGTTATTCCCTATCTGGTGAAACACATGGACCGCCGCTTTGCGACCGCCGCCGAGGTGGTCCGGCGTCTGGACCGCGTCGCGCTGGCCGAAAAGCGCGAGATCACCCGCGCGCTCGCCATCCGGGTGCTCAACGATGACGCAGATGCCGCACGGGCCGGCAATTGACCTGAAACACGGGATTTCGCATCCTGCCAGCGGCAAGGGCCGGAGAAAGATGGACAAACCAGCCGAAACCACCGTTCCCGATTGGGGGCCATTTGGCCGACCCTTGTTCGACGACCCCAGCGCCCGCGCCCTGTCCCGGGTCGGCGTGGTGGATGTGGGATCGAACTCGGTCCGGATGGTCGTCTTCGACGGGGCTGCCCGCTCGCCCGCTTATTTCTACAACGAAAAGGTCATGTGCGCCCTGGGTGCCGGCCTGTCCGATACCGGCCGCCTGAACCCGCGCGGCCGCGTCCGCGCGATGGACGCCCTCAGACGTTTCCAGCATCTGGCCGCCGATCTCGATCTGCCGCCCCTGCACGCGGTGGCGACGGCCGCCGTTCGCGAGGCGTCCGACGGGCCCGAGTTCTGCGCCGAAGTCGAAAGAGAAACCGGTCTGCGCATCGCCGTCATCAACGGCGAGGAAGAGGCCCGGCTTTCCGCGCAGGGTGTGCTGCTGGGATGGCCGGGCGCGCACGGTCTGATCTGCGACATTGGCGGGTCTTCTATGGAACTGGCCGAGATCGGCGGCGGCAAGGTCGGGCGCCGGGTCAGCACGCCGCTCGGCCCGCTGAAGCTCAAGGACATCAAGGGCGGCCGGCGTGGCCGCAAGGACCACATCAAGGCGGTCATGGAAGATCTGACGAACCGGCTTGGCCCCCAGCGGGACAGGCTGTTTCTGGTTGGCGGCAGCTGGCGCGCCTTTGCCCGTATCGACATGCTGCGGCGGGGATACCCGCTGAAGGTCCTGCACGAATACCGCATGACCACGAAACAGGTCCGGGACACGATCAAGTTCATCGAAGCGTCAGATCCCGAAAAGATCCGCTCCAAGGCGGGCGTGTCCGGGTCGCGCATGGCGCTGCTGCCCTATGCGATGGACGTGCTGTCGCGCCTGATCCGGACCTTCAAGCCCAAGGACATCGCCATATCGAGCTACGGCATCCGCGAGGGGCTGCTTTACGAACAGATGCCGCAGCGCCTGCGGGACCGCGATCCGCTGATCGAAGCCAGTTACTTCTCCGAAGCCAAGGATGCCCGCCTGCCGGGATTCGGCAAACATCTGTTCGACTTCGTCATGCCGCTGTTCCGCTCGGCTCCGGCGTCGAAGGTGCGGCTGATCAAGGCGGCCTGCCTGCTGCACGATGTCTCGTGGCGGGCGCATCCGGATTACCGGGCCGAAATCTGTTTCGACAACGTGACCCGCGCGAACCTGGGCGGCCTGAAGCATTCCGAGCGCATTTTCATCGGTCTCGCGCTTCAGCATCGCTACCGGAACAAGCGCGAAAGCGATCAGTTCGAGGCGCTTTACGGATTGCTCGACGAGAACGGCCAGAAGCAGGCCGAAGTTCTGGGCAAGGCCATGCGTTTTGGCGCGATGCTCTGGATGCAGCATGAGGTCAAGATGGGCAGGCTGCGCTTCTATCCGAAAAAGAAGGTGCTTGAGCTCGTCCTGCCCAAGGCCACGGTTCCGCTATTCAGCGAAGTGGCCGAGGCCAGGCTGAAATCCCTTGCGGATGCGCTCAAGTCCGAGGTCAAGGTGACCGTGCAGAAATGACGTGTGGGTCGGTAGACGGCCCCTGTCCCCGGCTAGATGTCGGTTCCGCCGTCCGGCGCCTCTGGTCCCTCGTTCTGGCCGTCGTCCTGCGGTGCGTCCGGTTCGGGCTGCGGCTTCTTGCGAATGATGATGTCGCCGTTGGGCAGCATTTCAGGCGCCTCATAGGCGCTCCAGTCGCGGACCTCGGTCGCCAGTTCGGCCAGCGCCGGGCCCATCACTTCGAGAAACGACCGGATCGAGGGGCCGAATTCTTCGGCCATGCCCCGCAGGCTGTCCAGCGCCGGCTCCATTTCCTGCCGCAGCCCTTCGAAGAACAGCTCGGCCCCCTGTTCCATCAGGGACGGCCCGGTCTCTTCTTCGGCGGCGGCGGGAAGGGCGGGCAGGCCGGCGATGGCGCAAATGGCAAGGAACCGTTTCATGTCTCGAATATAGGGCGCTGCCGGGCGTCCTTCAAAGGTCATATGTCGATATCGAGCGATACCGGGAAATGATCCGAGGCGGTCAGCAGGGCGTTGCGCAGCTCCGGCATCTGCCAGCATTCCACATCGTCGAACGGGTGCCAGATCCGCCAGGACGGCTGCCGCTCGCGCAAACCCGGGCTGATCATGATGTAGTCGAGCAGGGCCTGCAGATAGCGCCCCTTCTCCGGCAACTGGAACCGCGCGGTGGTGGGCAGAGGGCCGGGGCGCAGTTGCCGGGACTTGACGGCATTCGGGTCGTAAAGCCCCGCCTCCAGCAGGATTTCGACCGAGGACCGGCCGAACAGGTGTTCGAACTGGTCCAGCCCCGGGCCGTCGTTCAGATCGCCCATCAGGATCACGTTTTCGCCCGCCTCCAGGTGCCGCTCCAGCCGGGCCCGCAGCCAGATCGCCTGCGCCAGCTGCTTGCGCCGGTTGGAGATCGAGATCTGGATCTCCTCGTCCCGGGTCTCGGCGCCGTGCGGGTACTTGGACTTGAGATGCGCGCCGAGGATCCTCAGCTCGGTCCCGGACCGGGTACGCACCGCCAGTTCGATGGGCGGCTTGGAGAAGCGCACGATATCCTCGGTTGCATCGACATCCAGGTCGATGCGGAACGTGCCGTCGAACCGGGGCGCCTCGCCGCTGCCCTTCTTGCCGGTCGGCGGCCCTTGCGGATCGTGGCGCGCGGTCAGCCGGTCCGGGTCGTAGAGCATGGCCAGTTCCTGATGGGTTTCGTTGGCGAAACCCATAACCGCTTCGCGGGTGCGCAGGTCGAAAGCCCTGACGAACCGCTCGAGCGCCCGAATGGTGTTCTGCGTGCGCCCGGTATTGGGCGCTTCGACGATCATGACCGCGTCGGCGTCAAGCGCGGTCAGAACCTTGGCCACCGCTTCGACCTGCTGCGCCTTGGTGACGTCGTGCCGCCCGGACCAGCTGTCATCGACGATCAGCGCGTCGTTCCTGTCGAAGAGATTGGCGAACCATTCGATGTTGTAGGTCGCCAGCCGCATGGCATCACACCCGCGCGCCGTTGATCTCGTCCCAGGCGCGGTTGATGTCGATCATCCTTTTCTCGGCAAGGCGGATCGCCTCTTCGGGGACGCCGCGCGCCATCATCGCATCAGGATGCGTTTCGCGCACAAGCTGCCGCCAGATCTTGCGGATCTCCGGCAAGGGCATGTCCGGCGTCACCCCGAGAATGGTGTAGGGATCCGCCTGCGCGTCGGGAACGAAGCGCGCGCGCAGCGCCTTGAACTGCGCTTCGGTCTGGCCGAAGATCCGGCTGACCTCTTCCAAGAACTCGTTCTCGCCCGGGTGATAGAACCCGTCGGCCATCGCGATGTGGAAGAGACCCTCCATCAGGTCGCACAGGGTTGCGCTGTCTTCGGCGAACATCCGTTTGATCTTGCGCGCATAATCCTGATAGCCCGCGACATCGGTGCGCGCCATGTTGAACACGCGCGCCGCGCCGTCCTCGTCTTCCCGGGCGATCTGGAACACTTCGCGAAACGCCGTCACCTCGTCCCGCGTCACCTGCCCGTCCGCCTTGGCCATCTTGGCGCCAAGGGCGATCACGGCGATGGCGAAGGCGACGGATCTTTCGGGCGGCGTTCGCAGACGTTCGAACACCGCGGCCAGGCTTTCGCCTTTGGCCAATGCGCTGATCGCGTCGGAGATGCGGGTCCAGAGTGACATGGCCTCACCCTATCCTGCGCCGCTGCCCCTGTCAGGTGCAACCGTTCCCGCCCGGCCGAGAATTTTCTGCATCAGAACAAGGTCCAACCACCGCTCCCGCTTGCGCCCGACCTGCGGCAACCGGCCCACTTCGGCATAACCCAGGGCTGCGTGAAAGGCGATGCCCGCGGCGTTCTCGCCCGACACGCCCGCGACCAGCACGTGAACGCCGTTGTCCCGCGCCACCGCCTCCAGCCGGTGCATCAGTTCGCGCCCCAGCCCCTTGCCGCGCGCCTCCGGCCCCAGCTGCACGGTGTGTTCTCTGGTATGGACATAGCCCGGACCGGCGCGGAACGGGCCGTAGGTCGCGAAACCGGCAATGCCGCCGCCGAGTTCCGCGACCAGATAGGCCGGCCCCCGCGCCGCAATGTCCGCCGCGATCGCCTCGGGGGTCCGCAGATCGGTCGTGAAGGTGATCAGCGTGTCGCGGATGATCGCGTTGGTGATCGTCGCGATTGCCACGGCATCCTCCGGCGTTGCCGGGCGAACCGTCATTCCAGCACCCGCAGGCCGTGCGGTGTTTCGATTTCGGCCCGCAGTCCTGCCGGCCCCGTCACCAGTTCCACGCGCGGCAGAGACCCGAGCAGCGCCGACAGATCCCGCGCCTGCGGGTGCGCGACGACCAGCCGTTTCAGACTGCATCCGCTGGGTTCCAGCATGTTGCCGGGATGCAGGTCGCCCTGCCACTGGATGAGCGCCGGAAAGAGGTTGTCGTAGGGCAGGCGTCCGTCCCCGGGCACCGCCATCATCCAGCGCAGCGCGCCGCGTTCCAGATCGACAGGCGCGCCCGCCCCATCGGGCAGCCCGGCGAGGGCTGCGTCCAGGTCCTTTACCCGGCAGATCCAGTTGCTCAGCCGCGCGGGGCCGCTGAACCGGTCCAGGTCGAACCAGCGCGGCCGGTCCGGGTCGGGCGCATCAGGGTCGATGGCGATGGCTTCGAGGTAGAGCCCGTCCGCCAGCCCCAGCAGCCTGTTGTAGGTTCCGAATTTCGCATGGTGCCCGCCGGGCTGCATCCGGACGCCAAGCGCGGTTTCCACGCGCTCGGCGGCTTCGTCCAGCGTCGCGGCCGCGACCGCAAGATGATCGAGTTCCATGGCATCTCCTCCGTTGCCCGAACCCTACCTCTCCCGCCATCCGGCACAACGGAAAAAGCGGTGATGCGACGGCTTCAGACAAGCCAGGCGGTCAGCGACCACAGGGCCGCCAGCACGGTCGGATAGAAGGTCGCCGCGAAACCGAACCCGCGCAGCGGTGGCGAGCGGTGATAGCCGATCCAGAACAGGACCCGCGTCAGACCGAAGGACAGTCCCAGCGCGATCGCGACACCGCCGCCCAGCGTCAGCGCGGCGAAGGGCCAGATCGCGAGGGCGAGAACCAGTTGCTCGGCCGTGTTCGTCAGAACCCGCTGATCGATTTCGGCGGCGGTTCCCCGTGCGAAAGACTCTCCATCAATGATGGCGTCGTCGAAGAACCTGCGCTGCGCCAGCCGCCCGACCATTGCGGTCATCACCAGGCCGGGCAGCAGAAATGCCAGCGGCAGGGCCATCGGCAGAGGAAGGAAAGGCAGGTCAAGCTGCTGCGGTACCCCGACGACGGCGAACGCCCACAGCGCGCCCGCCGCCATTCCCGTCAGGATGACCGCGCGTTTTTGCATCGCGGGTTCAGCCGCGCGCCTCGGCGATCAGCTTCAGGATGTCCTGCGCCGCCTCGGGGATGTTCGTGCCCGGTCCGAAGATCGCCTTGACCCCGTGATCGTAGAGGAACTGGTAATCCTGCTGCGGGATCACCCCGCCGCAGATCACGATGATGTCCTCGGCACCGGCCTTTTTCAGTTCCTCGACCAGTTGCGGCGCCAGCGTCTTGTGGCCCGCGGCCTGGCTTGAGATGCCGATCACGTGGACGTCGTTGTCGATGGCGTCCTGCGCCGCTTCGGCGGGGGTCTGGAACAGCGGCCCCACATCCACGTCGAACCCGATGTCGGCAAAGGCCGTCGCGATCACCTTGGCGCCCCGGTCGTGACCGTCCTGCCCCATCTTGACGACCAGCAGGCGGGGACGGCGCCCTTCGGCCTCGGCGAATTCCTCGATCGACTTCTGGATCGCGGCAAAGCCCTCGTCACCCTCGTAGGCCGCGCCGTAGACCCCGGCCAGCGTCTTAACCTCGGCGCGATGACGGCCGAATTCCTTTTCCATCGCCATGCTGATCTCTCCTACGGATGCACGGGCGCGCGCGGCCTCGACAGCCGCCGCTAGCAGATTGCCGCCTTCCCGCGCGCAGCGGGTCAGCTCGTCCAGGGCCTTCTGGCAGGCGGTCTCGTCCCGCGTCGAACGGATGCGCTGCAACCGGGCGATCTGCGCGTCGCGCACGGCCACGTTGTCCACGTCCAGAATGTCGATCGGGTCTTCCTGCGCCTTGCGGTACTTGTTGACGCCTACGATCACCTCTTCGCCCCTGTCGATCATGGCCTGACGGCGCGCGGCGGATTCCTCGATCCTGAGCTTGGGCATGCCCGAGGCCACGGCCTTGGTCATGCCGCCCATCTCTTCGACCTCTTCCATCAGCGCCCAGGCCTTGTCGATCAGATCGTTGGTCAGGCTTTCGACATAGTAGGAGCCGGCCAGCGGATCGACCACGTCGGTCACGCCTGTCTCCTCCTGCAGAACCAGCTGCGTGTTCCGCGCGATCCGGGCCGAGAAATCGGTCGGCAGCGCGATGGCTTCGTCCAGCGCGTTGGTGTGCAGGGACTGGGTGCCGCCCAGAACCGCGCTCATCGCTTCGTAGGCGGTGCGGATCACGTTGTTGTAGGGGTCCTGCTCCTGCAGGCTCACGCCGGATGTCTGGCAATGGGTGCGCAGCATCTTGGAGCGTTCGGACTTGGCCCCGAACTCGGTCATCACGCGGTGCCAGAGCGTGCGCGCGGCGCGCAGCTTGGCGATCTCCATGAAGAAGTTCATGCCGATGGCGAAGAAGAACGACAGCCGCCCGGCGAACTTGTCCACGTCCATGCCCGCGTTGATCGCGGCGCGCACGTATTCGCGCCCGTCGGCCAGGGTATAGGCCAGTTCCTGCACCAGGTTCGCGCCGGCCTCCTGCATGTGATAGCCGGAGATCGAGATCGAATTGAACTTGGGCATCTCGTTCGACGTGTATTCGATGATGTCCGAGATGATCCGCATCGACGGTTCGGGCGGATAGATGTAGGTGTTGCGCACCATGAACTCTTTCAGAATGTCGTTCTGAATGGTTCCGGCCAGCAGCGACTTGTCATGCCCCTGCTCTTCTCCGGCGACGATGAAACTGGCGAGAATCGGGATCACCGCACCGTTCATGGTCATCGAAACCGAGACCTGGTCCAGCGGAATGCCGTCGAACAGGATCTTCATGTCCTCGACGCTGTCGATGGCCACCCCGGCCTTGCCGACGTCGCCGACCACGCGGGGGTGATCGCTGTCATAGCCGCGATGCGTCGCCAGGTCGAAGGCCACCGACACGCCCTGCTGACCGGCGGCCAGGTTGCGGCGGTAAAAGGCGTTCGATTCCTCGGCGGTGGAGAACCCGGCATATTGCCGGATGGTCCAGGGACGGCCCGCATACATCGTCGCCTTGACCCCGCGGGTGAAGGGGCCGAAACCCGGCAGCGATCCCATGTGCGGCAGGTTGGCCGTATCTTCTTCGGTATAGAGCGGTTTGACCTTGATGCCTTCCAGCGTCGTGCGGGTCAAATCGTCAACAGAACGGCCGCGCAGCTCCTTCTCAGCCAGCGCGCGCCAGTCGTCGGTCTTGCTCATTGCGTCTTCCTCTTGTCGATTCCAGTCGCGGCGGGCTCTGCCCCGCCGATCCTTCACTTTGCTTGTCGATCGGTTGCGTCGGGCCGTCAGGCCGGGCCAAAGGGAACGCGCGCATCGTCATTCCGCCTCTCCGGCGCAGCGGACTGCGACAATGTTTTTGCTGCGTTCATGCAATTCCCTTGTCGCATTCACCTCGGCAGCGTCTATATTCAATGTGACAGGAGACCAAATGACACGCACGCTAGCCATTGTTTTCTCTGCACTAATCCCCCTGGCCGCGATGGCCGCGGACGCAACGTTGCCTGCCGAGGACGAACTGGTCCGGGCGGCGGGCGACACCGATCTGAGCGAGTTCCTGTGGGTGAACCGGCCGATCGTCGTATTTGCCGACAGCCCGGCCGATCCCCGCTTCCAGCAGCAGATCGAGATGCTGCGCGAGGGTGAGGCGATGCTGCGCGACCGCGACGTGGTGGTGCTTACGGACACCGACCCCAAGGCCCGGTCCGCAGTGCGCAGCAAGCTGCGCCCGCGCGGTTTCCAGCTGGTGCTGGTGGACAAGGACGGCGTCGTCAAACTGCGCAAGCCGGCGCCATGGAGCGTGCGCGAGATCACCCGCTCGATCGACAAGACCCCCATGCGCGAACGCGAGATCCGCGAGCGACGCGAAAGCAACTGAGCCTCCGATCCGCCCCTGCGGCCCATTTCGGGCATGTATGTCCTTGCGCGTCGCACGATGTCCTTCCCTTTCCGGTGAGGGACCGGGGTTACCCGGTCACTCGAATTCCATGATCACCTCGTCCACGGCGAGGCTGTCGCCGGGGCCGGCGTTGATCTTGGACACGACACCCCTTTTCTCGGCGCGCAGGATGTTCTCCATCTTCATCGCCTCGACGGTGCAGAGCGCCTGCCCCTCCTGAACTTCCTGACCGACCTCGACATTGACCTTCACGATCAGGCCGGGCATCGGGCAGAGCAGCATCTTCGACGTGTCGGGCGGTAGCTTTTCCGGCATCAGCCGGGCCAGTTCCGCCTGGCGCGGCGTGCGCACATGCACCTTGATGTCCGCGCCGCGGTTGCGGATGCGGAAACCACCCGAGATCTTTCCGACCTTCAGGACCAGCGGGCTGCCATCGACGTCCAGAGTCGCCAGCTGATCGCCCGGCGTCCAGTCGGACGCCACGCGATGCACACCGCCGCCTTCGAAGGTGACGGTCGAACCCTGGTGATCGGCCGCGATGGTCACGTTGTATTCGTGATCCTGCAGACTGACGGTCCATTCAGTGCCGACCTTGCGTTCATGGTTGTCCATCCGGCCCGAAACGCGGGTGCGGCGGATCTCGGCGACACGGTGCATGGCCGCGCAGGAGGCGGCGATGCGGCGCAGTTCGTTTTCGTGCAGGGTCACGCCCTCGAACCCGTCAGGGTATTCCTCGGCGATGAACGCGGTGGTCATGTCGCCCGACACGAACTTTGGATGGTCCATCACCGCGCTGAGGAACGGCAGGTTGTGGCCGATGCCTTCGACCTCGAAACTGTCGAGCGCGACACGCATGGCCTCGATCGCATCATCGCGCGTCGGCCCCCAGGTGCAGAGCTTGGCGATCATCGGGTCGTAGTACATCGAAATCTCGCCGCCCTCGTACACGCCGGTGTCGTTGCGCACCGCCGTGGCGCCCTCGGGCGCCTCGCCCTGCCATTTCCCGTTCGCCAACAGCGGCCCGGCGGCGACTTCGGCGGGCGGACGGTAGCGGGTCAGACGGCCGATCGACGGCAGAAAGTTGCGGTAGGGATCCTCGGCGTAAAGCCGGTTCTCGATGGCCCAGCCGTTCAGTTGCACGTCGTCCTGGGTGATGGACAGCTTTTCGCCGGCGGCCACCCGGATCATCTGCTCTACCAGATCGACCCCGGTGATCAATTCGGTCACCGGATGTTCCACCTGAAGGCGGGTGTTCATCTCGAGGAAGTAGAAGTTCTTCTGCCCGTCCACGATGAATTCCACCGTACCGGCGCTGGCATAGCCTACGGCCTTGGCCAGGGCGACGGCCTGTTCACCCATGGCGCGGCGGGTCGCCTCGTCAAGGAAGGGCGACGGCGCCTCCTCCACGACCTTCTGGTTGCGGCGCTGGATCGAGCATTCCCGCTCGCCCAGGTAGATGCCGTTGCCGTGGCTGTCGCAGAGAACCTGAATCTCGATATGGCGCGGCTGCGTGACGAATTTCTCGATGAAGATCCGGTCGTCGCCAAAGGAACTCGCGGCCTCGTTCTTGGAACTCTGGAAGCCCTCGCGCGCCTCGTCGTCGTTCCAGGCGATGCGCATGCCCTTGCCGCCGCCGCCCGCGCTGGCCTTGATCATCACCGGATAGCCGATTTCCCGGCTGATCTTCACCGCCTCGTCGGCGTCCTCGATCAGGCCCATGTAGCCCGGCACGGTCGAAACATTCGCGTCCTGCGCGATCTTCTTCGAGGTGATCTTGTCACCCATCGCCTCGATCGCCCCTTTCGGCGGGCCGACGAAAACCACGCCCTCGGCCTCGAGTGCCTCGGCGAACTTGGAGTTTTCCGAAAGGAACCCGTAACCCGGATGCACCGCCTGCGCGCCGGTCTGGCGAATGGCCTCCATCACCTTGTCGATGACGATGTAGGACTGGTTCGCGGGCGGCGGGCCGATGCGGACGGCTTCGTCCGCCATCTGGACATGCAGCGCCTGCTTGTCGGCGTCGGAATAGATGGCGACGGTGCCGATACCCATCTTGCGCGCAGTCTTGATGACCCGGCAGGCAATCTCGCCCCGGTTGGCGATCAGGATCTTGTTGAACATGGAACGTCCTTTGTCTTGGGGTTCTTGGAACGCAAAACGCCACCGAAGGCCTTTCGGCCCGCGGTGGCGTCAAGCGTGATTGCGGTCCGGCGCCCGAAGGCCCCGGAGAAAGCGATTACGTCAGTCGCAGTTGTTCTGGGTCTGGCAATACAGCAGGTTGCCCGCCGCGCCTGCCGCCGCGCCGACAACCGGGTCGGTGTTGAGAACGAGAGACCCCAGAACGCCGGCGCTGCCGCCGTAAAGCGCCTGCTCGGCCGGAGTGTCGCCGCAGGCAGCGAGGCCCGCGCAGATTGCGAGTGCCGGGATGAGTCGTTTGATCCGCATGTTTGATGTCCCTTGTCAGACGTTGACTGCTCGCCCGTCTGATGCCGGGGAACGCCAGCGGTCTGCAACAAAATTCGGCACCCGGAAAAAGCCTGCGCAAAATCCTGCCAATGCCCGTCAGCGGCCGGCGGGCAGAAAAAAGCGGGCAGGAATCTGTGGGGTACACGGACCTGCCCGCCCAAGGAAGGGGTACGGAATAGTAGGTGCATGCACGGCATAGGCAAACAGACGCCGTGCGGCCCGATCACTCTGCCCGTGTCCGTTTGCGCCGCCAACTCGCCACTGACACGAACCGGTTTTCCGGCCAGTTTCTGCCCATTCCGTAAATCCGCGCGCAAGATTGCGCCGACGCGACCGCGGGAAGTCGGCTGAAACCGCGCCAAATTCCCCGCCGCAAGCGTTTTTTGCAACCGCGCGTGCGGCGATCCCGGAAACGCCGGGAAAGTCGCTGGCAGAGGAGTGCGGGACATGGTCAGTGCTCCTCCGAGAAAACGTCGGGATAGCTTGACTGCGCCACGGCCACGTCGATCACCAGCAGGGCTTCGTAGCTGGCGGGATCGAACGGCTCTTCGGCGGGAACGACTTCGCGTCCGAACAGCCAGCTCAGCCGTCCGGCATCCAGGTTGCCGCGTTCGAAGGGCTGGTCTCCGAAGTGAATCCACAGCGCCTCCATGAAGGCCGCATCCACCCTGCGGTCCACGGCCTTGCGGTCGCGGTACCTTTCGCGCCGGATCAGCGGCGTGACGCCCTTGGGATTGGCGCGGCGGATGGTGAACTGGAAATCGGTGCCGGGGAAGCGGCTGGGGAAACCGCGATGCTTCAGCATGGCCGGCCCTCCCCGAACAGGGCCGCCGGACGGCGCGGGACCAGCCGCAGGGCCGGTCCCGCGGCAATCTTATCCGTACTTGCCGGTGTAGGTCGGCTCAGTCGTGACCGGTTCCGGCACGATGACTTCTTCTTCCTGCTGACTGCAGCCCGCAACGGCGCCGACGAATGCCACCATTGCGAGGAACTTGACGCATTTCGACATTTATTTCTCCTGTCTCCGTTCGCTGATTTTGACGGGGGCAGAGTCCATGCTCTCCCCTCAAGCGAGGTCACGGCTGCCCGATTGCAACCGCACGCCATGGTACTTGAAAATGAAACAGAAATACATCCGGGAGTGGATGGGTTCATGGCATGTGCCTCCAAAGCCGTTGGTTTCCGCCGAGAGGTTCGGGCGATGTTCGGAATCCCTGTCATCGTCAGAACCCCTCCCAGATACAGCGGGAATTTTCCAACCGGTAGGCTTCGAAGAATTGGGTGGTGTCGGGCGCGGACATTCCGAAGTCGACCGCGCGATCGGACATCGAGATGATCACCCGGGCCGGCTCCAGCCGGTGCTTGTCGACATAGGGAACGGCCAGGGTCCGGCACAGGTGCTCCATGTCGATGGTGGCCACGTCATAGCCGATCTGGCCCACGGCCGAGCCGATCTTTGGAGCGATGAAGCGGAAACGCACCCACAATTCGCCGGGATTGTCGTCCAGCAGGACATCGGCAAGCTGCACGGGCTGTCCGGAAGGGACCGGCAGCAGCGCCTCGGCCCTGGCCGTCGCGGCGGCGACGAAGACCAGAAAGCCCGCGGCGATTCCGCAGCCCCGACCCCGCGAAACGCAGGCTCCTCCCGCCGGGGCTGCTTGCGCGTCGCTTTCGGCGCACGCGGTTCTATGCCGATTCGCGCGGATCATGGGGCGGATTGGCCTCGTGAGTCAAACGGTGTCGCGACGACCCCGGCAACGCCCGCGTGACCCTGCGCGAACGGCAAGGCGTCCGTGAGGCCAATCGGGAACGTCCGGGTCGTGCAAAGCTTGGTCATCGCGTCTTTCCGAAAGGCGGGCGCATCCCGCGGTTTGCGGACCGGCGGGGGATACCCCGCCCTGTCCCTGCTGTCTTACAACGGAATGTTGTCGTGCTTTTTCCAAGGGTTCTGCAGCTGCTTGTTGCGCAGGCTGGCAAAGGCCCGGGACACGCGGCGGCGGGTCGAATGCGGCATGATCACCTCGTCGATGAACCCGCGCTCGGCGGCCACGAAGGGATTGGCGAAACGATCCTCATAGCTCTTGGCATGGGCCGCGATCTTCTCGGCGTCGCCCAGGTCGGCGCGATGGATGATCTCGGTCGCGCCCTTGGCGCCCATCACCGCGATCTCGGCGGTCGGCCAGGCATAGTTGAAGTCGCCGCGCAGGTGCTTGGACGCCATCACGTCATAGGCGCCGCCATAGGCCTTGCGGGTGATGACGGTGACCTTGGGCACCGTGGCCTCGCCATAGGCGAACAGCAGCTTTGCGCCATGCTTGATGACCCCGCCATATTCCTGCGAGGTTCCCGGCAGGAAGCCCGGCACGTCCACGAAGGTCAGGATCGGGATTTCGAAGCAATCGCAGAACCGGACGAACCGCGCGGCCTTGCGCGAACTGTCGATGTCGAGACAGCCGGCCAGGACCATCGGCTGGTTCGCCACGACGCCTACGGTCTGACCTTCGAGGCGAATGAACCCTGTGACGATGTTCTTGGCGAAATTTTCCTGGATCTCGTAGAAATCGCCCTCGTCCGCCACCTTGGCGATCAGTTCCTTCATGTCGTAGGGCGTGTTCGGGTTTTCCGGCACCAGCGTATCGAGCGACATCTCAAGCCGGCCCGGCTCGTCGAAGAAGGGGCGCACGGGCGGCTTTTCCCGGTTGTTGAGCGGCAGGAAATCGACCAGTCGGCGGACTTCGGCCAAGGCCTCCACGTCGTTCTCGAACGCGCCATCCGCGACCGAGGATTTCCGCGTATGGGTCGAGGCGCCGCCCAGTTCCTCGGCGGTCACGACCTCGTTCGTCACCGTCTTGACCACGTCGGGGCCGGTGACGAACATGTAGGACGTGTCCTTGACCATGAAGATGAAGTCGGTCATCGCCGGCGAATAGACCGCGCCGCCGGCGCAGGGCCCCATGATGACCGAGATCTGCGGCACCACGCCCGAGGCCATGATGTTGCGCTGGAACACTTCGGCGTAACCGGCCAGCGACGCCACGCCCTCCTGGATCCGCGCCCCGCCCGAGTCGTTCAGGCCGATCACCGGCGCGCCGTTCTGCATCGCCATGTCCATGATCTTGCAGATCTTCTGCGCGTGCGTTTCGGACAGCGAACCGCCGAACACGGTGAAGTCCTGGCTGAAGACATAGACCATCCGGCCGTTGATCGTGCCCCAGCCGGTGACGACGCCATCGCCCGCAGGCTTTTGCTTTTCCATCCCGAAATCGGTGCAGCGGTGCGAGACGAACATGTCGAACTCTTCAAAGCTGCCCTCGTCGACCAGCAGTTCGATCCGCTCTCGTGCCGTCAGTTTGCCGCGCGCGTGCTGCGCGTCGATCCGCTTTTGCCCGCCGCCCAGCCGTGCATCGGTGCGGCGGTCTTCGAGCTCGGAAAGGATGTCTTTCATCGCGAGTGTCCCCTGTCAAATTTGACCGGACCATATAGTGTGGGCCGCACGGGCCAAAGAACAATTCGGCAAATTTGCAAATTATTGGCAATTCATCCTCAGCTAAACGCAAATTTGTTAATTAACATCTTAACGCAACACCGGGCATGGATTCACGGAACCGCATATCCTAGATGCGAACCATGCAGTTCAGTTCCGCCGATACCCACCGCAGCCCCCCGACCCTGGCGACGCTCATCCTGCTGTCCGGCCTGTCTGCGCTGAGCATGAACATCTTCCTTCCCAGCCTGCCGAACATGGCCGAGCATTTCCGGACGGATTACCGGGTCATGCAGCTTTCGGTGGCGCTGTATCTGGCGATGAGCGCGCTGCTGCAGATCGTGATCGGCCCGCTGGCGGACAAGGGCGGGCGGCGGCCCGTGATCCTTTGGGGCATCGGCCTGTTCCTGCTGGTCACACTGGGCTGCATCTATGCGCCGACGGCCGAGATCTTCCTGTTCTTCCGCATGTGCCAGGCCGTCATCGCGGTCGGCATCGTGCTGAGCCGCGCCGCGGTGCGCGACATGTACCAGCAGGACAAGGCCGCTTCGATGCTGGGATACGTCACGATGGGAATGGCGGTCGTCCCGATGATCGGCCCGGCGATCGGTGGCGTTCTGGACATGGCCTTCGGCTGGCAGGCCAATTTCTGGCTGCTGTTCGGGCTGGGCGCGATGGCCCTGCTGCTGACCTACAAGGATTTCGGGGAAACCGCGCACAAGAGCGGCAAGACGCTGACCCAGCAGTTCCGCGAATATCCGGAACTGCTGACCTCGCCGCGATTCTGGGGCTATGCGCTGGCCTCGGGCCTGTCCTCAGGCGCCTTTTTCGCCTATCTCGGGGGCGCGCCCTTTGTCGGCACCGAAGTGTTCAAGATGGCGCCGACCGAGGTCGGCATCTATTTCGGCGCACCGGCTGTCGGGTATTTCTTCGGCAATTTCATCAGCGGGCGCTATTCGGTGCGCTTCGGCGTGAACCGGATGGTACTGTGGGGCTGCTGGCTGAACGCGATCGGCGTCGCGCTGTCGCTGATAATCTTTCTGGCCGGTCTGGGCACAGCGATCAGCTTTTTCGGCTTGATGACCTTCGTCGGTCTCGGCAACGGCATGTCGATTCCCAACGCCACCGCAGGTTCGCTCTCGGTCCGCCCGCATCTGGCGGCGACGGCCTCCGGGCTGAGCGGGGCGATCATGCTGGGCGGCGGCGCGGGGCTGAGCGCGCTTGCGGGTGCGCTCTTGACCCCGGAAACCGGCGCATTGCCGCTGCTGTGGCTGATGCTGGTCACGTCGATCCTTGGTATTCTGGCGATCCTGGTCGTGATCCGGCGCGAACGCCAGTTGGGCTTGTGACCGCTTGAACCCAGGGCTTTGCAAAGCTAGCCTTTGCGGCAGGAAAACCTGCAAAGGCACCCCATGGCCACCCAAAAGCTCTATGCCGGCGCCAAGCTGCGCGAAATTCGCACGCGCCTGTCCCTGACGCAGAAGGATTTCGCCGGAAAGCTCGGCGTATCGCTGCCCTACCTGAACCAGATGGAGAACAACAACCGGCCCGTTTCGACGACGGTTGTCCTGGCGCTGGCGCAGGAATTCGGGCTGGACGTCACCGAACTCAGCACCGGCGACAGCGAGCGCCTGGTCTCGGACATGCGAGAGGCGCTGGCCGACCCGATCTTTGCCGACGCGATGCCGCCGCTGGCCGACCTGCGCCTGACCGCCTCGAACGCGCCTGCGCTGGCGCGCGCCTTCATCGAACTGCACCGGGCCTATCGCCAGACCCACGAAAGGCTGGCCTCGCTGGACGAGGCGCTTGGGCGCGAGGATGCCCGCCTTCAGGCAAGCCCCTGGGAGGAGGTGCGCGATTTTTTCCACTATTGCGACAACTACATCGACGCGGTGGACCGCGCTGCCGAACGCTTTGCGGAACGCTCGGGCGCTGCCGGCGGGATCAGGACCATCGCGATGGAAAGCCTGAATGAACGCGGGATCGCCGTGGAGTTCGCCGATATCGAGCCCCTGCGCAGCTACGACCCCGAGACGCGGACGCTGCGCCTGTCCTCGCGGGCGGCGCCGCAGACGCAGGTCTTTCAGCTGCTGCTGCAGGTGGCCCTGCTCAGCCAGGACAAGCTGCTGGAAGCGACGCTGGATTTCGCACGGTTCCAGAGCGAGGAGGCGCGCGCAATCGCGAAGATCGGCCTTGCGAACTATTTCGCGGGCGCAGCCCTCATGCCCTATGGCACGTTCCTGGCGGCGGCGCAGGATTATCGGCATGACCTGGAACTGCTGAGCAACCGCTTCGGCGCTTCGATCGAGCAGGTCGCCCACCGCCTGTCGACGATGCAAAGACCCGGCGCCAAGGGCATACCTTTTTTCTTCGTCCGCGTGGATCAGGCGGGCACCATCACCAAGCGCCATTCGGCGACCCGCCTGCAATTCGCCCGGTTCGGCGGCGCCTGCCCGCTTTGGAACGTGCATCGCGCCTTTGAAACGCCCGGCCATTTCCTGCGCCAACTGGCGGAAACGCCGGACGGTGTCCGCTATATTTCGCTGGCGCGGGATGTCTCGAAACCCGGCGGCTCCTTCGGCGCGCCGGTGCGCCGCTACGCCATCGCCCTGGGGTGCGAGGTACGCCACGCCGACGCGCTGGTCTATGCCGACACCCTCGACGTCAGCAATGCCAGCGCCTTCGAACCCATCGGGATTTCCTGCCGCATCTGCGAGCGCAAGACTTGCCACCAACGCTCGGTCCCGCCGCTGGAACGGCGGCTGACGATCAATGCCGACGAACGCGGCACGCTTCCTTACGAAGTGAACTGAACTCTCCGGGCATGGCGAGGCAGGCATCGCCCGCCCCGTCGCCCGTCCCGGTCAGGCTTTGGACAGGATTCCCCATATCTCGTCCTTCAGCGCGGCGCGCTTCTTGCGCAGATCGACTTCGGCCAGCCCGTCCATCGGTTCGACATTGGTTTCGGCGCGGTGCACGGCGCGGTTGATTTCGTGATATTCGTCGGCCAGCCGGGCGAAATGCGCGTCCGATTGCTTGAGCTGGCTGATGCGTTCGGCCTTTTCCGGGAACTCTTCTGCCAGTTCGTGCGGCGTGTGGGTCATGTCTGTTCGCTCCTTGACTTGCTGTTGCGATCCACAGCTAAAGCGCAATCGCGCCGCCCTCTTTGACCCGGATCAAATCGGCCGCGAACAGGCGCGGTTTCTCAGCGCCGGGCGGCGCGCCAACCCGCCTCGCGGGCCTCGGCGGCAGAGCAGAACCAACGTTCGCCCTTCTTCGGGTTGATCTGCGTTCGCGCGTAGTGCCTTTGCCCAGGAACGTGATAGATCCGCTCACCTTCGGCCGAGATGTTGCCCTTGATCCGGCAATCGCTTGGGGCCTTTGCCGCGCCGCCGGCGGCCCGGAACAACCAAGGCGCCTGCACCGTGCCCGAGTGCAACCCGGATTTCTCGGCCATCGCCACCCGTTCCTGTGAAACGTAGTCGCCGGAATACTTGCGAAAGGCAAAAGCCAGCCCCTTTTCGACCAGGGTCCGCCCCACATCCTCGCCCGCGACCTCGCAACGCGCCACGGTGCGACCATAGCGATCCCGGTCCAGCGGGCGGCACCGCGCGGTGCGCCCTTCATAGGCGCGGCGCACCTTGTCGGTCGCCCAGACGCCGCAGGACCAGTCGGCGCCCTCCCTGCTCTGACAGGTCTGATCCATCTCGGGCGCATCGATGCCGTGCAGCCGAACCCGGACGCCCCCGACATCCCACGTATCCGCGTCCACGACACGCACGGGTCCGGAAATTTCTTCCGACGCGGCCGCGGCGAGCGGCAGCATGAGAACAAAGATCAAACAAATCCTTAACATACCCCCGATATGCACCCCCTGAGGGGTGCATTCAACGGGTCTTGTTAAGAAAGGTTAACGCTGTGCCGTCGCCCAGCCGGGATGGATCCATGGGCGATCGTTGGCCCGCGGCAGCGGGTCCTTGCCCAGAAGGTGATCCGAGACTTTCTCGCCCACCATGATCGACGGCGCGTTCAGGTTGCCGTTGGTGATCTGCGGAAAGACGGAACTGTCGGCCACGCGCAGCCCGTCCACCCCGATCACTCGGCCCTGCGGGTCGACCACCGCGCCGCGGTCGTCGGGGCGCCCCATCCGGCAGGTGCCGCAGGGGTGATAGGCGCTTTCGGCATGTTCCGCGATGAAAGCGTCAAGTTCCTCGTCGGTCTGCACCGCATCGCCGGGCTGGATCTCGTGTCCGGCAAAGGGCTTGAACGCGTCCTGACCGAAGATCTCGCGCGTGAGCCGGATGCAGGTGCGGAAATCCTCCCAGTCCTTGTCGTGGCTCATGTAGTTGAACCGGATGACAGGCGCATCCTCGGCCCGGGCCGACCGCAATGTCACTGAGCCGCGGGACGGCGAGCGCATGGGCCCCACATGCGCCTGGAACCCGTGCCCCTCGGCGGCGGCCTGCCCGTCATAACGCACGGCGATCGGCAGGAAGTGGTACTGGATGTCCGGGTATTTCACGCCCGGCTTCGACCGGATGAAAGCCGCGCTCTCGAACTGGTTCGATGCGCCGAGACCGGTCTTGGTGAAAAGCCATTGCGCGCCGATCAGCCCCTTGCCGACCAGATTCCAGTGCTTGTAGAGCGTGATCGGCTGGATCGCCGCCTGTTGCACATAGAGTTCCAGATGGTCCTGCAGGTTGGCCCCCACGCCGGGGCGGTCGGCCACCACCTCGATCCCGTGCTCGGCCAGATGCGCCGCCGGGCCGATTCCCGACAGCATCAGCAGCTTGGGCGAGTTGATCGACGAAGCCGCCAGAACGACCTCGCGCCGGGCGCGGATCACCTTTTTCCTGCCGCCGCGGATCAGTTCGACCCCTACGGCGCGGCCATCCTCGATCACCACGCGCGAGGCCAGGCCGCGCACGATGTCGCAATTGGCGCGTTTCAGCGCGGGTTTCAGATAGGCGTTGGCCGCCGACCAGCGCCGCCCCTTCCAGACGGTCTGCTCCATCGGGCCAAAGCCTTCCTGTTTCGCGCCGTTGTAGTCGCCAGTCACCTCGTAGCCGGCCTGGCGCCCCGCCTCGACAAAAGCGCGGAACAGGGGGTTCGATCGCGGGCCGCGGGTGACGTGCAGCGGACCGCTGGTGCCGCGCCAGGTGGCGTCGCCGCCATGGCCGCCATCGTGCCAGGTCTCCATCCGCTTGAAATAGGGCAGCACGTCGGAGAAGGACCAGCCATCCGCGCCCATCTCGGCCCAGGTGTCGAAGTCCATCGCGTGGCCGCGCACATAGACCATGCCGTTGATCGACGACGACCCGCCGATCACCTTGCCGCGCGGGCAGACCAACCGCCGGTCGTTCAGATGCGGCTCCGGCTCGGACTGGTACCCCCAGTCGTAGCGCGACATGTTCATCGGGTAGCTGAGCGCAGCGGGCATCTGGATGAACGGGCCGGCGTCGGTGCCGCCATGTTCGATCACCAGAACCGAGGCGCCGGCTTCGCTGAGGCGATAGGCCATCGCGCAGCCGGCGGATCCTGCGCCGACGATGACGAAATCTGCTTCCATGGTCACGGCTCCTTTGACCCGCCGCAGCAGCGATTCCTTTTCAAGCTCGCTTTCGATGCCTTCGGCGGGAGTCTTTTCAGTAGGTTGAAGAGGTCATTCGCCCCGCGGGAAACGTTGGCTTTCCTCGAGATTGTCCAGGTTCATGTGGTTGCGCATGTATCGCTCCGACGCCTTCTGCAGCGGCTGGTAGTCCCAAGGGTAATAGCCCCCTTGTCGCAGCGCCTCGTAGACCACCCAGCGGCGGGCCTGGCTGGCGCGCACCTCGGCATCGAACCTGTCGAGATCCCAGCGCGCCTCGGATTTGGCACGCAAGGTCTGCAGCGTCCCCTGATGCTCGGGCTTGCCGGCAAGGTTCTCCATTTCGTGCGGGTCGGTTTCGAGGTCGAACAGTTGATCCGGGTCCAGCGCGCAGCGGTTGTACTTCCATTTGCCGTAGCGCAGCGAAACAAGCGGCGCATAGGATGCCTCGGCCGCGTATTCCATCATCACCGGTGCCGTACGTTCGGCGCCGTTCGCCAGCGGCACCAGATCCTCGCCGTCGGTCCAGGGGGCAATCTCGGCCATGTCCACACCGGCAAGCGCGCCCAGCGTCGGGGTCACGTCGATGGTCGAGACCGGCGTGTCGATCCTGCCTGCCGGCATGCCCGGCGCCGAGATCATCAGCGGCACCCGCGCCGATCCTTCGTAGAAATTCATCTTGAACCACAAGCCCCGCTCGCCCAGCATGTCGCCGTGGTCCGAAACGAACAGGATTATCGCCTCCTGCCGGGTGGTTTCCAGAACTTCGAGGATCTCGCCGACCTTGTCGTCCAGATAGGTGATGTTGGCGAAATAGGCCCTGCGCGACCGGCGGATATCCTCTTCGGTGATGTCGAAGCTGCGCCAGTCATTGGCGTCGAAAATGCGCTTGGCATGGGGGTCGTGGTTCTCGTATCCCAGATCGCCCACCTCGGGCAGCAGATGCTCGCAATCCTCGTAGAGATCCCAGTATTTGCGCCGCGCCACGTAGGGATCGTGCGGGTGGGTGAAGCTGACCGTCATGCACCACGGGCGGTCATCCTTGCCCCGCGCCAGGTCGTAAAGCTTGGCCTTGGCGTGGTAGGCGACCTCGTCATCGTATTCCATCTGGTTGGTGATCTCGGCGACACCAGCCCCGGTGACCGAGCCCATGTTGTGGTACCACCAGTCGATCCGCTCGCCCGGCTTGCGGTAATCCGGCGTCCAGCCGAAATCGGCGGGGTAGATGTCGGTGGTCAGCCGCTCTTCGAAACCGTGCAGCTGGTCGGGGCCGACGAAATGCATCTTGCCCGACAGGCAGGTGTAATATCCTGCCCGGCGCAGGTGATGGGCGAAGGTCGGGATGTCGCTGCGGAACTCGGCGGCGTTGTCGTAGACGCCGGTGCGGGACGGAAGCTGGCCGGACATGAAACTTGCCCGTCCCGGCGCACAGAGCGGCGACGCGGTGTAGGCATTGGCGAAACGCGTCGATCGCGCGGCCAGCCTTTTCAGGTTCGGCGCGTGCAGCCACTCCGCGGGACCGTCGGGAAAGAGGGTTCCGTTGAGCTGATCCACCATCAGGATCAGAATATTCGGTCTTGTCATTTTTCGGCCTCGATCAGGGTATTCAAAACGCGCATGGCATGGCTGACGGCCAGTTCAGGCTCTTCCGGGGCGCTCAGGGCTGCGCGGATGTAAAGCCCGTCGATCAGAGCGATCAGGTTTTCGGCCGCTTCGACCGGGTCCGCGACCGAGGGCCGCAACGCGTCGATCAGGTTCGAGCGCATTCGGGACTGGTAGATCTGCCAGAGGCGCAGGGCATCGCTGTTGGTCTGCGCCAGCACGTAGAACGTCATCCAGGCCGCGACGACGTCGGGGGTGAAGCAGGACGGGTCGAAACAGGCGCGAATGATCGCCTGCGCCCGCCCGCCCGGGGCGGCGGCCTTCAGCTTGGATCGCGCGACCTCGCTGAAATCCGTCAGGATATGTCGCATCGCGGCCAGAAATATCTGCTCTTTGCCGCCAAAATAATGATGCGCCAGGGCGCTCGACATGCCGGCCCGCTTGGCGATCTGGCTGACGGTCACGTCGAGGGACTTTTTCACGCCGAGTTCCGCGATCGTGGCCTTCACGATCGCGTCGCGCCGGATCGGCTCCATTCCGAGTTTCGGCATGACTCGCCCCTTCCAAGCAGATTGCTTGCCGAAACGCTAAGAGAATTTTATTGACTCGTCAATCAATAACGTTTTTTGGCGCACCGTCCCGAGGCGAAACAACCCTCACGGTCGGCGTGATGCCGGGCGGGGTGATCTCGCGCCGCTTGAGCACCGCCTCGCGCCAGGTGATGAAGCTGACCGCAGCAAGGATGAGCGTGCCGCCGGCGACGACCCAGATGTCCACGCCCTCGTGAAAGACCAGCGCGCCCAGCAGGGTCGCCCAGATCAGTTGCAGGAACGTCACCGGCTGCGTCACCGCCACCGGCGCGGCCTGAAGGGCCAGGGTCATGAAATAGTGCCCGCCAGTCGCGAAACAGGCGATCAGGAACAGGACGCCCAGATCGCTCCAGCTTGGCGGCGTCCAGACCGCCGCCGCGAAGGGGATCAGGAACAGCGTCACCCAGATCGACAGATGCGCAACGACCACCGAAGGCCGCACATCCGCGACGATCACCTTGGCCAGAATGTATGACCCCCCCAAAGTCAGCGAGGTTCCGAGCATGGCCAGGTGACCGGGCGAGATTTCACGAAATCCGGGCCGCAGGATGATGGCGGTTCCGATCAGCGCCACAAGAATGGCGGCGATCCTGCGGAAGGCCAGCTTTTCCCCAAGGAACAGCGCAGCGCCCAGGGTGACGTAGACCGGCGTCAGGTAGTTCATCGCCGTAACCTCGGCCAGCGGGATCTGCGTCATCGCGAAGAACCACAGCATCACCCCGAGCGCGTGAATGGCGCCCCGAATGCCGAACATCGTCACGAGCCGTTTGGTGAGTCTGGTGTTCACGATCGCGGACAGCGCCGGGATAAGGAACACGAGCCCGAACAGGTATCTCAGAAAAGCCGCCTGAATGGGGTGCATCGTCGTGCCCATGGACTTGACCAGCGCCGTCATGATCACGAAGGACATGCCGGCGGTCAGCATCCAGAACATGCCCGCCAGAGGTCGGGATTGGGCGGCGATCGTGGTCATGCGGACGGTTGAACACCCAAAATCTGACCAAGGCAACCCTTCACATCGCAACAAGTTTTAGGGCGATCGCCAGCATGGTGAAACCGATCAGCGTGTCCAGGACCTGCCACGCCCTCGGGCGGGAAAACCAGGGCGCGATCAGCCTGGCGCCGTAGCCCAGCGAAAAGAAGAACACGAAGCTGGACGAAGTCGCGCCAAGGGCGAACCCCAGACGGTCCTCGTACTGTGCCGAGATCGAGCCGATCAGCACCACCGTATCCAGGTAGACATGCGGGTTGAGCCAGGTGAACGCCAGCACCGTGATCAATGCGGCGCGCAGGCTGGTGCGCTGTCCGTTGCCCGCCTGCAGCGCCGCGCCGCCCTTCCACGCCGACATCAGGCTGCGGGCGCCGTACCAGGTCAGAAAGGCGGCACCGCCGTAGCGCATGACCGTCTCGAACAGGGGCGCCGCGGCGGCCAGTGCCCCGAACCCGGCAACCCCAGCCGCGATCAGCAGTGCGTCGGACACCGCGCAGGTCAGGCACAGGACGAACACATGCTCGCGCCTGAGCCCCTGGCGCAGAACGAACGCGTTCTGCGCGCCGATGGCAAGGATCAGGCTGAAGCCAAGGGCGAACCCTGGTACGAAAGACGCGGACATAATGCCTCCGGACGATGCCCGGATTGACTAGGCCAGCCGAGCGACTCTATCCAGTTAAAGATGCTAACACGAATTAAGATCTGCTAATGTCCTTCGACCCCAACCAGTTGGCCGCCCTGGCAGCCATCCTGCGGCTGGGCAGTTTCGAGGCGGCCGCCGCCGAACTGGCGGTGACCCCGTCCGCGATCTCGCAGCGCATCAAGGCGCTCGAGGACCGGATCGGCACGTCGCTGATCGACCGGGGCCCGCCCTGCAGCGGCACGCCCGCCGGACTGAGGATCGCCAAGCACGCCGAGGATATCGGCCTGCTCGAAGCCCAGCTCAGCCGCGATCTGGCGCTGGAACAGGGCGCCGGACCGGCCCGCCTGAAGATCGCGGTGACCGCCGACAGCCTTGCGACCTGGTTCATCGACGCGATGGCGCAGGCGGGCGATGTCCTGTTCGACCTGTTGATCGACGATCAGGACCATTCGGCGGACTGGCTTCGGCGCGGCGAAGTCAGCGCCGCGATCACGCTGGGCGGCAAGACGGTGACCGGATGCGACGCGACACCGCTCGGGACGTTGCGATACATCGCGACGGCCAGTCCCGAATTCATGCGCCGCTGGTTCCCGCACGGGGTGACGCCGCAGGCGCTCGCGGCGGCGCCCTGCCTGACCTTCAACCGCAAGGACGGTCTGCAACGCGCCTGGCTGGCGGCCAATACCGGCACCCGGATCGTCCCGCCAACCCATTACCTGCCGTCGAGCCACGCCTTCGTCGATGCGGCCTGCGCCGGGCTGGGTTGGGGCATGAATCCCGAGTCGCTGGTGCAACGCCCCCTCCGGGACGGCAAGCTTCAGGTATTGATTCCCGACACCCCGCTGGACGTGCCGCTGACCTGGCAGGTCAGCCGCATCATGTCGCCCGCGCTCGGGCCGCTGACCCGCGCCGTCAAGGCAGCCGCTGCCGAGGGGTTGATCCCGGGCTGACCGCGCCGGATAACGGTTCAGGACAATGGAGGACATGCCATGTTTGCCCGCGACGCGCTCAGCTATGATCCGATCCCCCTGCCCGACCGCAACGACCTTGACGACGAACGGATGCTGGCCGCGGCGCAGGGTTTCCTCGACGTGATGCGCCGCAGGCATACGGTTCGTGACTATTCCGATCGCCCGGTGCCGCGCGGCGTGATCGAAACCTGCATCCGGACCGCCGGCACGGCCCCGTCCGGCGCGAACCACCAGCCCTGGCATTTTGCTGCGGTCTCGGACCCGGCGTTGAAGCGGCGCATCCGCGAAGAGGCCGAGGAAGAGGAGCGCCGCTTCTACGCGGGCGGCGGCGGCGACGAATGGATCAAGGCGCTGGAACCGATCGGGACGAATGCGGTCAAGGAACACCTGACGGCCGCGCCGTGGCTGATCGTCGTATTCGCCCAGCGCTGGGGCCAGTTCGAGGACGGCACGCGTTACAAGAACTACTACGTGCCGGAAAGCGTGAACATCGCCACGGGCTTTCTGCTGGCGGCGCTGCACCATGCCGGGCTCTGCGCATTGACCCACACCCCCAACCCGATGCGGTTCCTGAACGATGCGCTGAAGCGCCCGGCCTCGGAGAAACCCACCATGATCATCGCGGCGGGTCATCCGGCGGCCAACGCGACCGTGCCTGCGGTGGCAAAGATGAAGAAGCCGTTGGAGGAAATCTCGAGCTTTTTCTGACGGTCCGGAACCGGCGGCGCCTTCAGCCTGTTCCTGAAATAAAAAAACCCGGCGCAGGCCGGGTTTCCCTGCCAAAAAACCTTTCGGCTCTACAACTGCTCCATCACCTCGTCGGTGGCTTCGAAATTGGTGGTGACGCGCTGAACGTCGTCGTCATCTTCGAGCGCGTCGATCAGCTTCATCAGGCGCTGCATGTCGTCGAGCCCCAGTTCCGTGGTGGTGGTGGGGCGCCAGACAAGCTTGGTCGATTCCGACTCGCCCAGCGTGGCTTCCAGCGCGCTCGAAACCTCGTTCAGGTCGGTATCGGCGCACCAGATGACGTGGCCGTCCTCCGAGCTTTCAACATCCTCGGCGCCGGCCTCGATGGCGGCTTCAAAGATGGTGTCCGCGTCGCCTGCCGACGCCGGGTATACAACTTCGCCCTTGCGCTCGAACATGAACCCGACCGAGCCGGTCTCGCCTAGGTTGCCGCCGTTCTTGGCGAAGGTCGAGCGCACGTTCGACGCGGTGCGGTTCTTGTTGTCGGTCATGGTCTCGACGATGACCGCGACGCCGTTGGGGCCATAACCCTCGTAGCGGATCTCTTCATAGGAATCGGCATCGCCGCCCATCGCCTTCTTGATGGCGCGTTCGATGTTGTCCTTGGGCATCGACTGGCCCTTGGCTTCCTTCACCGCAAGACGCAGGCGCGGGTTCTTGTCGGGATCGGGGTCGCCCATCTTGGCGGCGACGGTGATCTCTTTCGACAGCTTGGAAAACAGCTTGGACCGCGCGGCGTCCTGGCGCCCCTTGCGGTGCTGGATGTTGGCCCATTTGGAATGGCCGGCCATGGTGCGTCCTCGTGATGATTGCCTGTTCGGCGCCCATATAGACTTTTGCGGGGGCCCGGATCAAGAGACCGGCTTGCCGGGGCCGAGTTGCCGCGTATGGTGGGGCCATGACCACGGATCAAATCATTCTGTTCACCCTGTTCGTCGCGGTTTTCGCCCTGCTTCTCTGGGGGCGGTTCCGCTATGATCTGGTGGCGTTCTCCGCGCTGATGGCAGGAGTGATCCTTGGCGTCGTTCCCGTGGACGACGCCTTTTCCGGTTTCGGCCACCCGGCGACGATCGTGGTGGCCTTGGTGCTGGTGGTGTCGGCGGGTCTCGTGCGCTCGGGGGCGGTCTTCATGATCACCCGCACCCTGGTCGATGCCTCGCTCGGGCTTGGCGCCCATATCGCGCTGATGGGCGGGATCGGCGCGGTCCTGTCCGCCTTCATGAACAACGTGGCCGCGCTGGCGCTGCTGATGCCGGTGGACATCCAGACCGCCCGCAAGGCCGGCCGCGCGGCGGGGCTGACGCTGATGCCGCTGAGTTTCGCCACCATCCTCGGCGGCATGGCCACCCTGATCGGCACGCCCCCAAACATCATCATCGCCTCGATCCGGAACGAGGCCCTTGGCGCGCCCTATCAAATGTTCGATTTCGCCCCGGTGGGCGGGCTGGCGGCGCTGGCCGGCCTGATCTTCGTCGCGCTGATCGGCTGGCGGCTGATCCCCGAGCGGGGCATGCAGGGCGACGCCTCCGAGGCGCTGGCGGAATACATCGCGGAGCTCACGGTGCCGGCCGAGTCGTCGCATATCGGCAAGCGGCTGGGCGAACTGGACGAAACGGCCGAGAAAACCGACGTGGCGATCCTGGGCCTGATCCGGGACGGGCGCCGGCGCTATGGCCGCGCCGCCAACGTGATCCTGGAAGAGGGCGACGCGCTGGTGCTGGAGGCGACACCGGAGGCGCTGGACGAATTCCGGGCGGCCCTCAGCCTGGATTTCGCTGAGACCGAAAGACAGGGCGTGCTGGACGCTGCCGGCGAGGGGCTTGAGATCATCGAGGTCGTCGTGCCCAGAACCGCCCGCATCGCCGGGCGCACGGCGCAGGGGCTTGGCCTTGCCTGGCGGCACCGAACCATCCTGATGGGAATTTCGCGGCAGGGGCGCCGCATGTTCAAGCACGTCCGCAAGACCGAAGTCGAACCCGGCGACATCCTGCTGCTGTTGTGCCCGCGCGATCACGGCGGGTATGTCACGGAATGGCTGGGCTGCCTGCCGCTGGCCGAGCGCGGGCTGAACGTGACGGCGGATGACAAGGCGTGGCTGGCGATCGGCCTGTTCGCTGCCGCCGTTCTTGCCGCCAGCGTCGGGCTTCTGTACCTGCCGATCGCGCTGGGGCTGGTGGTCATCGGCTATGTCCTGACCAGGATCCTGCCGATTGCCCAGATCTACGACCACATCGAATGGCCGGTCGTGGTGCTGCTGGGGTCGATGATCCCGTTGGGCGCGGCGCTGGAGACCTCGGGCGGAACGGAACTGATCGCGGGGGCGCTGGTCGGCCTGACCAGCGGGATGCCGGCCTGGGCCATTCTGACGGTCCTCATGGTCGTGACCATGACGCTGTCGGACGTGCTGAACAACACCGCAACCACCATCGTCGCCGCCCCGGTCGGCATCCAGATGGCGCGCACGCTGGAGGTGTCGCCCGATCCGTTCCTGATGGCGGTCGCCGTCGCCGCCTCGGCGGCGTTCCTGACGCCGATCGGGCACAAGAACAACACGCTGATCCTCGGCCCGGGCGGCTATCGCTTCGGCGACTACTGGCGCATGGGGCTGCCGCTGGAAGTGCTGATCGTCGCGGTCTCGATCCCCGCGATCCTGGTCTTCTGGCCGCTCTAGGCTTGCTGCCTGTTGCCAAGCGGCGCACGAAGGGGCTAAGGGCAGGCGATGAAACGCTTTCTGATCCTGCAGCTTCGCCCCGAAAAGGATGCGGCGGATGCCGAGTTCGCCTCGATCCTCGGTAAAAGCTGCCTGCCGCCCGAACGCGCCCACCGCATCCGGCTGGACTGCGAGGACCTGCCGCCGGGGCTGCAGGTCACCGACTACGCCGGCGTCATCGTCGGCGGCGGCCCGGGCTGCGTCAGCGACGAGCCATCCGCGAAGTCCGCGATGGACGCCCGGATCGAAGCCACGATCATGGGGCTGATGCCACAGATCACCAGGACGGATCATCCGTTCATGGGATGCTGCTACGGCCTTGGTATCCTGGCGGCGCATCTTGGCGGCGAGGTCAGCAAGGCCCGCTATGGCGAACCCGTCGGCCCTTCGACCTGCACACTTACCCAAGAAGGCGCGCAGGATCCGCTGACCACCGGCCTGCACCCGGTCTTCGACGCCTTTGTCGGCCACAAGGAGGCGGTGCAGACCCTGCCGGTTGGCTGCGTTCACCTGATCGCATCCGAGCCCTGCCCGTTCCAGATGATCCGCTGGGGTCGGAATGTCTATGCCACGCAGTTCCACCCCGAGGCAGACGCCATGGATTTCGAGCAGCGCATCAACATCTACCGGAACTACGGCTACTTTCCGCCCGAAGACGCCGAGCGGCTGATCTCGCTCTGCCACTCCGCCGAGGTGACGCAGCCGGGCCTGATCCTGCGCCGGTTCGCCGAACGATACGGATGACCTCGCGGCACGCGGCATTGCGCAAACGGCGAACTGACCGCTAGGCTGGCCGCAGGACGGTATCGGGAGCGGTTACGTGCCGTGCGGCCCTCCCCCGCCTTAAGGGAGGAAGCGGCATGACCTCAAACTCTGCGGACGCGATCGTCGTCGGCGCCGGACTGGCCGGACTGGCCGCTGCCGCCGAACTGGGCGACCGGGGCAAACGGGTGATCGTGCTGGACCAGGAACCCGAAGGTTTCCTTGGCGGCCAGGCGTTCTGGAGCCTCGGCGGCCTGTTCATGGTCGATACCCCCGAACAGCGGCGCATGGGCATCAGGGACAGCCACGACCTGGCGTTGCGCGACTGGATGGGCAGCGCCAGGTTCGACCGCCCCGAGGATGACTGGCCCCGGAAGTGGGCCGAGGCCTTTGTCGAGTTCGCCGCGGGTGAAATGCGGCCCTGGCTGCACCAGATGGGGTTCCGCTGGTTTCCTGTCGTGGGTTGGGCCGAACGCGGCGGAACCTATGCCGACGGCCACGGCAACTCGGTCCCGCGCTTTCACATAACCTGGGGCACCGGTCCCGGAGTGGTGCAGCACTTTGAAAACCGCGTGCGCGCGCATGTCGATGCCGGTCTGATCGAACTGCGCTTTCGACATCAGGTCAGCCGGATCGTCATGCAGAACGGCGCCGCAGCCGGAGTATCGGGCGAGATCCTCGCCGAGGACGCCGCCGCACGCGGACAGAAGACCAACCGGGAACAGGTCGGCGCGTTCGAAATCCACGCGCCCTCGGTGCTCGTGACCTCGGGCGGGATCGGCGGAAATTTCGAGATGGTGCGCAGGAACTGGCCCCGCGACCGGCTGGGCGAACCACCGCAGGACATGGTCGCGGGCGTTCCCTTCCACGTCGATGGCCGGATGATCGCCGTCAGCGAACAGGCGGGCGGCCACGTGATCAACGGCGACCGCATGTGGCATTACACCGAAGGCGTGCGCAACTGGGACCCGATCTGGCCCGCACACGGCATCCGCATCATTCCGGGGCCAAGCTCCATGTGGTTCGACGCGCGCGGCAACCGGCTGCCGCCGCCCTGCCTGCCGGGCTTCGATACGCTGGCCACCCTGCGCGAAATCCTGAAGACAGGACACGAATACAGCTGGTTCGTGCTGACGCAAAAGGTGATCAAGAAGGAATTCGCCCTGTCCGGTTCCGAGCAGAACCCGGATTTCACCTCGGGCAGCTGGATGGAGGTGATCCGCCAGCGCATCCTCTCGGGCTCCAGGGCGACCGGGCCGGTCGAGGCCTTCAAGGAAAAGGGCGAGGATTTCGTCGTCGCCGGCACGCTGCCCGAACTGGTCGAAGCGATGAACCGCCTCGGCGGGGGGCTGATCGACGAAACCCACCTGCGTGCCCAGATCGAGGCGCGGGATTCCCAGATCGACAACCCGTTCTCGAAAGACGTGCAGATGATGGCGATCCATGCTGCGCGGAACTACCGCGGCGACCGCCTGGTCCGCACCGCCAAGCCGCACCGGTTCCTGGACCCGGCCAACGGACCGCTGATCGCGGTGAAGCTGCACATCCTGACCCGAAAGACGCTGGGCGGGCTGCAAACCAACCTGGACAGCCAGATGATAGGCGCGAATGGGCAAGTCGTCCCCGGCCTTTTCGCCGCAGGCGAGGTGGCGGGATTCGGCGGCGGCGGGTATCACGGCTACAACGCGCTCGAGGGCACGTTCCTCGGCGGATGCATCTTTTCGGGCCGCAACGCGGGCAGATCCAGGGCGATCGCCTGACGGCGGGTCCGACAAGGGGTTCCGGCGTTTCCCGTCTAAAGCGGCGGGCCCAAGAACTCGATCTGCCACTTCCTGCTGAAGGCGTTCAGGGATTCGGGATCCAGTTTGCCGCCCTTCATCGTTTCGGCAAGGCCCGAGAAAAACGCAGCCGCGTCCAGGCCCGGAACGATCATGATAAGCTGCCGTGACGGCGTCGACGCCTCGTTTCTGAACGCATGGACCGCGCCTCCGGGGATCGTCACCACGTCGCCGGTTTCGGCGGTGAACCGTTTTCCGTCGATTTCGTACAGGTATCTCCCTTCGAGAACCCGGAAGATCTCGGTTTCCCTGTGCCGGTGCAACGGCGGACCAAAACCCGGCGCATTCTCGGTTTCGATGATCGACATGCTTCCGTCGCTGTCGCTGGGCTCCATCCGCACATGCAGCTTCAACCCGATCTCGGGAATGTGGAGCGGCGCGTCACTCAGGCGCGAATGCAGGAAATGGAACGGCATCGGTGCATCCCGGTTTCTGTGTCCATGCCCGCAGATGTTAGGCGAGACACGACATCCGCGCCAGCCTCGCCCCCCGCGCGCGCAAGTGGATCGCACTCAGCGCGGGATGGCGCGAAAGCCTTCGGGAACACGCCCTGTCCAGACCGTCCCGTCGCGGGCCGCCGCCTGCCCGAGCGCATAGATTTCCTGCAAATGCCTCTGAGTGAAGTCCAGCGCGTGCGCGGCCAGCGGCCAGTCCGGGCGGATATAGGCAAGCGACAGCTTCGCCCCGCTCTGCCGCAGCAGCGTTTCGGTCAGCGCCAGATCCGCGTGAAGCCCCGCGCGGAACAGCGTCGTGACGGCGCGCCCGCTCAGGCTGGCGGCATTGGGATGAATCACCTCGAAATCCGCCTCGACCGCGTTGTTGACGATGATGTGATAGGTCGCACCGGCGCCGCCCTCGCGCCGGATCACGCGCGGGTCGGGCGCCCAGAACTGCGTGATGACGCCCGCATCGGCATGCAATTCGTCCCGGATCCCAAGCACCGACGGCGCCGAGACCTGAACGGGCGTGAAGGCGGCTGGTATCGCCGCAGCCGCGACAAAGATGCCCTGAATGGCCTGCGTCGCTTCGGCGCCGCCGATTTGTGCGATCGCGCCGATGTCCCAGACCGCCACGCGCTGCGCATCCAGATCGGTGGTCGCGACGAACAACCGCCTGCCCTCCCGGTGTTCGCGCGCGATCGCGGCGATCACGTCCGGGGTCAGCACGGTTTGCACCAGGTTCGACAGGGCGTTGCGCTCGAAGGCCCCGGCATCGAACAAAAGCCCCGAAACCCGCAGTTCCGGCCGCTTCAGCTTGCCCGTGCGGTTCAGGACCAGATCCTCGAGCCGGCGGTCATAGTCGGGCCCGAGAAAGGCGTAGGGCGCGATGATCGCCCCGATGCTGACGCCGGTGACGACATCGAATTCGGGGCGGGTTCCCTTGGCCGTCCAACCGGTCAGGACACCGGCTCCGAACGCCCCGTCCGGGCCGCCGCCTGACAGGACCAGAACATCCCGCACGTCGCGGCCACGCGGCAGATGCGCGGCCAACGACCCTGCCGGGTCATCCGCCCAGAACCGCAGATCGCGCGAGACGACCTCGGGTGCGTCCGTGCGGTCCCCGGTCATCTCCGTTCCGCGCTCGAACGGCGCGCAGGCCGCCATGATCGCCAGCACGCCAATCCCGACAAGACCCGCGATCCGGCTGCGCCGGAAGCCCAGTTTGTTCATTTTCTCGATCCGATGTTCGCCGGTGAACGCCCTTAGGCGGACCGTTACTTTTTGGCCTCGAAGCGCATGACCAGATCCCCTGCGCCATTCGCCAGCACCAGTTGGTCGCCTTCGACGAAGTATTCCTGAACCGTTGGCAGGGTCTGCAGGAAGTCCCGTTCGATCTCGTCATAGGGCGGCGGGCAGGCCATCATCGTGACGGCCATGTTTCCGGGAAAGCTGATCTCGCCCTCGGCGATTTCGGCCTGTCCGGAAAACCGGTTGCACCCGGCGTTGCCGCTGATCGCTCCCGCCTCGGCAAAGGCGAGCTCGGGCTTTTTCTCGACCTCCAGCGCCTGGCCGTTCAGCTCGGTCGCCTGCCATGTCGTGTTGTCCAGAACCGCCGCTCGTTCCTCGGCGACCCTGACCAGCACCAGATCGACGGTGTCCCCGGCCCCACGGGTCAACACCGGATAGGCGGTGTCGGTGGTGAAGAGCAGTTTCCCCGCCTCACGGATCGAGGCCCGGACGACATAGCTCATGTTCTTGGCGATCAGCGCGTCGTCATAGCTGAGTTGGAATTCGGCGGGAACGCCCTTCAGCGCATAGCGTTGCGACGACAGAACCACCGCAGGAGCATCGGCCAGCGACACATCCATCAGGGCGACCTCCAGGACCGCGCCCGGCGGCACGGCGATGCGTTCGCGATAGGTTGCGGTGCCCTGAACCGTTCCGGCCTGTGCCATGTCATACCCTCCGGCCCAGATCAGAAACCCGGCCAAACCCGCAGCAAACACTCCCTGTACACGCATGATCGACAACCCTTTTCTCTCTACGGCAGCATGTCCAAGATCGTGCAATCCCACGCGAATTCAACCCGCGGCGGCCGGGATCGGCGGTAATGCGCTGCCCGATGCCGGGGGTCAGAGCGGCCAGATGAGCGGTATCAGCAACGACGCCAGCAATCCCACCGACAGGTTCAGCGGAATGCCGACGCGCATGAAATCGGTGAATTTGTACCCCCCGGGACCGTAGACCATCATGTTGGTCTGATAGCCGATGGGCGTCGCGAACGACGCCGACGCCGCCACCATGACCGCCACCACCAGCGGGCGCGGATCGACGCCGACGGCCTGCGCCAGCCCGATGGCGATGGGGGTGACCACGACGGCGACCGCATTGTTCGACACAAGCTCGGTCAGGACCGACGTCAGCAGGTACACCGCCCAGACGACCATGAAGGGCGGCACCATGGTCAGGCCCGGCGCCAGGGCATTGACGATCAGTTCGACGGCGCCCGAGCTTTCCAGCGCCGCGCCGATCGCGAGCATGGCGAAGATCAGTGCCAGCAGGCGGCCTTCGACGAACGAAAACGCCTCGTCGGCATCGATGCAGCGCGTGACCAGCACGATCGCCACCGCCAGGACCGACAGCAACAGGATCGGCGCGACGCCCAGCGCCGCCAGCAGCACGATCCCCATCAGGGACGCGATCGCGATGGGGGCATGGCCGCGCCGGTAGGCCCGTCCCGAGGGTTGCGACACGTCCACCATGTCCATGTCCGCCGCAAGCCTCTGGATGTCCGCGGGCGAACCTTCCAGCAGCAGCGTATCCCCCACGCGGACCACCAGCTGATCCAGCTGCCGTCCGATGTTCTGGTTGCGCCTGTGAACGGCCAGAACGTAGACGCCATAGCGCCGCCGCAAGCGCATCGCGCCAAGCGTGCGCCCCACCATCCGGCAGCCCGGCGTGATCAGCACTTCGACCGTCCTGGTTTCGACCGCCGAAACCTGGTCCACGCGCTTGAGTTCCTTGTTGCTCTGCAAACTCAGGAGTTCGGTCATCTGGGTGCGCAGCACGACGCGGTCGCCGACCTGCAACTCGACGCCTTTCAGGTTGCGGCGCAGCGATTCGTCGCCGCGGATCACGTCGATCAGCCGGACGCCCGGGCGCTTGAACAACTGGACGCCCGTCACCTCGCGCCCGATCAGGTTGCTGTCCGGGGGAATGACCGCCTCGGTGAAGAACTTCATCTTGGACCGGTCGCTCAGCATCGTCGCCATGCTGTCGCGTTCGGGCAGCAGATGCGGCGAGACGAAACGCAGGTAGAGCATCCCGTATGCCACCAGGATGATCCCAAGCGGCGTGACCTCGAAAATCGTGAAGGCGGTCAGGCCCTGGGCGCGGGCCACACCGTCCACCAAGAGGTTCGTCGAGGTTCCGATCAGCGTAAGCGTACCGCCAAGGATCGCCGCGTAGCTGAGCGGGATCAGCAGCTTCGAGGCCGGTACGTTCAGCGTGCGGGCGATCTGCACGAAGACCGGGATCATAACCACGACCACAGGCGTGTTCGAAACGAAGGCCGAGGCGATCACGACGAACCCCATCAGCAGCGCGATGGCAATGCGGGGGTTGGTCTGCGCCTGCTTCTGCGCCTGTGACGTGAAGGCGTCAAGCGCCCCGGTCCTGACCAGGGCGCCCATGATGATGAACATCGCCGCGATGGTCCAGGGCGCCGGGTTCGCCAGCACGGCCAGGCCGTTCTGGTAGGGCAGCACCCCGGTCACCAGCATCAGCGCCACGCCGACGATGGCCACCACTTCGGTCGGGTATATTTCGCGCAGGAACATGACAAACATGGCCGCGACGATGACCAGCGCGAGGATTGCGCTGCCGGTATCTGAAAGCTGGAGGAGATGCATTCGCGGTATTCTGCCCGATACTCTTGCCTGGACCAATCGCCCGTCGGGCAGTTTCACGCATTGCCGGGCGGCGGGCAAGCCCATCCTGCGTCAGGCAGGATCGGCTTCAGGGTCCTGCCTGCTCCAGCCGGCCACCGACACGCACCATGCGCACCGAATTGGCGGCCCCGGTCCGGTCGTCGGTCTCGACAAGGACACCCGACAGGGTCGCCTCGCCGGTCGCGGGCGTGAACCGCGCCTTGGCCATGCCGGTGATGAAGCGGCGCATCGGCTCTTTCTTGTCCATCCCGATCACCGAATCATAATCGCCGCACATGCCCGCGTCGCTGAGATACCCGGTTCCGCCCGCAAGCACCTGCGCGTCCGCCGTCGGAACATGCGTGTGCGTGCCTACGACCAGACTGGCCCGGCCGTCGCAGTAGTGCCCCATCGCCATCTTTTCCGAGGTCGCCTCGCAATGCATGTCGACGATCACCGCCTGCGCCTGGCCGCCGCGCGGATGCGACTTAAGCACGGGCTCGATGGCCGAGAACGGATCGTCAAAGGGCCGTTTCATGAACACCTGCCCCAGCACCTGCACCACCAGCACCTTGCGCCCGCCGGGCGCAGCATACAGGCGATGGCCCCGCCCCGGCGCGCCCTTGGCGTAGTTGAGCGGCCGCACGATGCGCGGCTCGGTCTCGATGAACTGCAGCATGTCCTTCTGGTCGAAGGCGTGATCCCCAAGCGTCAGGCAATCGGCCCCGGCCTCGAGCAGCAGCTTGGCGTGCTCGCCGCTGAGCCCCATGCCGTTCGAGGCGTTCTCGCCATTGACCACGACGAAGTCGAGCCGCCACTCCTTGCGCAGGCGCGGCAGATGCTCTTGCACGGCGGCGCGCCCGGCGCGGCCCATGACATCACCAAGAAACAGTATCTTCATGGGCATCCGTCCTAGGCGTTGCGTGTGGCAAGGACAAGCGGGAACAGACGCCGTGGCGGCATGGCCGTGTTTGGAATTGGGCTGACCTGAATTTGCCGTGGGGTTGAAATTTTTGCGGGCGGCTGCAACCTGACGTAATCAAACCATCAAGGATCCGTTCGATGAAAACCATTCTCTGCTTCGCCGTCCTCACCGTGATGGCCAGCGCCGCCTACGCCAAGTCGGCCCCCGAGACCAAGACGTCCATGGCCAATCCGGCGGCCACCTTCTGCGTCGAGAATGACGGGGAATACCAGATCCGCAAGGACGCGGATGGCAGCGAATACGGCGTCTGCATCCTGCCGGACGGGCAGGAACTCGACGCGTGGGAGTTCCTGCGGAGCCATTTCGAGAACTGACGTTCAGAAACTCAGCACCCGGCTTTCGGTGACGATCATGTCGAGCCGCTGGTCGGTCGGTTCCACCGGCAGGCGATCGGCCTCCTGCGCGTCAAAGGCGAATCCGATGGCAAGCGTCGGCCTTTTGGCGCGCAGACCTTCCAGCGTGCGGTCATAGAACCCGCCGCCATACCCCAACCTGCTGCCCTGCGCGTCAAAGGCCACCAGCGGAACAATCAGGATTTCGGGATCGAAATAGTCGTCCGCCACCGGCACCCGCGCGCCGAACGGCCCGTCCTTCATGGGGCCTTCCGGGGTCCATCGGGAAAAGCGCAACGCCTGCCCCGGCCCCTGGATAACCGGCACGCCGACCGGGCCATGGGCCGCGGCCTCGGCCATGGCCGGCAGGGGATCGATTTCAGTTCGGATCGGCACATAACCCGACAGGGGCACGCCGCGATAACCGGCCAGCACTTCGGACAGCCGGCCGGCGGCGCCCGGCGGGCGGCTTTCGAATGCCAGCTTGCGGCGGGCAAAGGCGGCCTTGCGCGCGGCGGCCTTCACTTCGGTCAGATCAGTCGTTTCGGTCACAGCAACACCACGCTGGCAAGCCCAAGAAAAATAAAGAACCCCATGACGTCCGTGGTCGTGGTCACGAAGGTTCCCGAAGCCAGCGCCGGGTCAACGCCCAGACGGTCCAGCACGACAGGTACTACCGTACCCGCAAAGCCCGCGATGATCATGTTCACGACCAGAGCCGAGCCGATCACGACACCAAGCATCGGAGAAGCGAACCACATCATCCCCACGGTCCCGAGCACGATCGCGAAACACAACCCGTTGAGCATCCCGACCATCAGTTCCCGCCGGATCACGCGCGCCACGTTCGAGCCGGTCAGGTCGCGCGTGGCAAGCGCGCGGACAGCCACCGTCAGGGACTGCGTTCCCGCGTTGCCGCCCATGGATGCAACGATAGGCATCAGGATCGCCAGAGCCACCAATTGATCGATCTCGGCTTCGAACTGGGAAATCACCAGAGAGGCGCAGATGGCCGAAATCAGGTTCACCGCAAGCCACGGCAGGCGGCGCCTGCTTGTTGTCGCCACGCTGTCGGACAGCGAACTGTCGTCGCTGACGCCGGCCAGCCTCAGCATGTCCTCTTCGTATTCTTCGTCCAGCACGATCATGGCGTCATCGATGGTGATGACGCCGACCAGCCGGCCATCCTGATCCACGACCGGGGCCGAGATCAGGTGGTACTGGTTGAACGCATAGGCCACGTCTTCTTCGTCCTGGTCGATGGGAATGACGTGGAAATCCTCTTCCGCGATGTCCTTGAGAGGCACCTCGCGCCGGGTTCCCATCAGCTTGCCCAGGCTCACATAGGAAATCGGCTTGAGCCGCGGGTCCACCAGGATGATGTGGTAGAACTGCTCGGGCAGGTCGTCGCTGGCGCGCAGGAAATCGATGGCCTGCCCCACCGTCCAGTGCTCGGGCGCCATGACCACTTCGCGCTGCATGAGGCGCCCGGCCGAGTTTTCCGGGTAGGACAGCGCCTTTTGCGCCGCCACCCTTTCGGCATCCTCGAGAACCCCCAGAATGGCCTTCTGTTCAGGTTCGTCCAGATCTTCCAGCAGATCGACCACATCGTCGCTGTCAAGATCGCGGACGGCTTCGGCCAGAACGTCCGGAGACAGGACGCGGATCACCTCTTCGCGGACGCCTTCTTCGAGTTCCGACAGGATCTCGCCGTCGAACTCGCGGTCGTAAAGGCGGATCAGCCGGGTTCTGTCGTAGGGGTTGATCTGTTCCAGAAGGTCGGCGATGTCCGCGGCGTACAGCGGCTCCATCAGTTCGGTAAGCTTGTCCCGATCCTCGATGTCCACCGCGTAGAGGATCGCCGCCACGGTCTTCCGGTCCAGCGCATAGGCATCGTCATCGCGGGATTGTTCGGTGCCAGCGGTGTCATCGCCTGTCGTCATGCGCTGCCCCTTTCTCGTTGATTGGCCCTTAAATAGAAGAAGCTGCTACCTGAAAACAATGACAATAGCGCGATTTACCCGCATCTTCCCGCCACCTATGCTGAGGACCGGTTCCAAACAGGCGGAGATCAAGACGAGATGGCGCAGGATACCCTTCTGAAAGGGCGCGTTCTGTCCTTCACCGGATCGCCCTTCGAGGCCGAACCGGAGGACGCGGTGCAAGTGAACGAGGCCGTGGTTCTGTCCGGCGGCAGGATTGCGGCGGTCGGCGGCGCGCAGGACCTTGCCAGGGCCCATCCCGGGGCCGAAGTGACGGATCACGGGGAAAAGCTGATCCTCGCGGGTTTCGTCGACGCGCATGTCCACTATCCGCAGACGGCCATGATCGCCAGCTGGGGCAAGCGGCTGATCGATTGGCTGAACAGCTATACCTTTCCGGAAGAGATGAAATTCGCCGCGCCCGATTACGCCGCCGGGATCGCCGCCCGCTACCTGGACCTGACCGCGGCCCACGGGACCACGACCATGTGCAGCTTCTGCACCATCCATCCCGAAAGCGTGGACGCCTTCTTCGCCGAGGCGCAGTCGCGCGGGCAACGCGTCGTCGCCGGCAAGACCTGCATGGACCGCAACGCGCCCGAAGGGCTGCGCGACACCGTGCGGACCGCCTATGACCAGTCCAAGGCGCTCTTGCAGAAATGGCACGGGGTGGACCGGCTGTCCTACGCCATCACGCCGCGCTTCTCTCCGACTTCGACGCCCGAGCAGCTCGAGGCCATGGGCGCACTCTGGGCTGAACATCCGGACTGCCTGATGCAGACCCACCTGAGCGAACAGACCGACGAGATCGAATGGGTCAGATCGCTGTTCCCGTCCGCACGCGACTATCTGGACACCTACGAAAGCTTCGGCCTGCTGGGCGGGCGCGGCCTATACGGTCACGCCATCCATCTGGAACCGCGCGAACGCGACAGGCTGCGCGAGGTGGACGCGGCGCTGATCCATTGCCCCACCTCGAACACCTTCATCGGTTCGGGCCTGTTCGACATGGCCGGGCTGATGTCCCGGGGCCATCGCATCGGGCTGGCGACCGACACGGGCGGCGGATCGAGCTTTTCCATGCTTCGCACGATGGCCGCGGCCTATGAGATCGGGCAGTTGCGCGGGGTGCCGCTGCATTCGGCGCAATTGCTGTGGCTGGCGACCGTCGGTTCGGCCCGGGCGCTGCGGATGGATGACGCGATCGGGAACGTCGCTGCCGGGATGGAAGCGGATCTGGTCGTGCTGGACCTCGCCTCGACACCCGCCATCGCCCAGCGGTCGGAACGCGCCCAGGACCTGTGGGAGGCCGTCTTTCCCACAATCATGATGGGTGACGACCGGGCGGTGGCCGAGGTGTGGATCGGCGGACGGCGCGTCACGGGCTGAAGCGACGCGCCTTGCGGCGCGTGCCTCCGGCGGGAGTATTTGCCAAAAAGATGAAGGCTGGGCGTGGCTAGGCTTGCAGAGCGCGGGCCAGGCGGTTCTGGCGTTCGATCAACGCCGGCAGGTCGATCGTCGCGATCTGACCGTCGCGGACGATCTGGCGGCCTTCGACGAACAGGTGCCTGACGCGGGTCGGACCGGCCAGCAGCAGCGCCGCCGGATCCCAACTGCCGGCGCTGTCGATGCCGCTGGTGTCCCAGATCGCGATGTCGGCGCGTTTGCCGGGCTCCAACCGCCCGCAATCCGGGCGGTTCAACACATCGGCGCCGCCGCGGGTCGCGATCTCCAGCGCCTCGCGGGCGGACATGGCGTCCGCGTCTTGCGCCACCCGTTGCAGCAGCATGGCCTGGCGGGCCTCGGCGATCAGGTTGCCGCTGTCGTTCGAAGCCGAGCCGTCGACGCCCAGCGCGACCCGCACGCCCGCGTCCCGCATCGCCCGCACTGGCGCGATGCCCGACCCGAGGCGGCAGTTCGAACAGGGGCAATGCGCCACCCCGGTTCCGGACCTCGCGAACAGGCCGATCTCGTGCCCGTCCAGTTTCACGCAATGCGCGTGCCAGACATCGGGGCCGGTCCAGCCCAGATCCTCGGCATATTGGCCGGGGCGACAGCCGAACTGCGCCTCGGAATAGGCGATGTCCTCGTCATTCTCGGCCAGATGCGTGTGCAGCATCACGCCCTTGTCGCGCGCCAGAACCGCCGCATCGCGCATCAGGTCCCGGCTGACCGAGAAGGGCGAGCACGGCGCAAGCCCCACTCGGCACATCGCCCCCTCGGACGGGTCGTGAAAGGCGTCGACGACGCGGATCATGTCATTCAGGATCGCGTCTTCGCGTTCCACCAGGCTGTCCGGAGGCAACCCCCCATCGCTTTCGCCGATGCTCATGGCGCCGCGGGTCGGGTGGAACCTGATCCCCAGCTCGGCCGCCGCCGCGATGGTGTCGTCAAGGCGCGACCCGCCCGGATAGAGGTAAAGGTGGTCCGAACTCAGCGTGCAGCCCGACAGGGCCAGTTCCGCGAGGCCGATCTGGGCCGAGACGAACATATCCTCGGGCCCGAAACGGGCCCATATGGGATAGAGCGTCCGCAGCCAGCCGAACAGCAGCGCGTCCTGCCCGCCGGGCACCGCCCGGGTGAGGCTCTGGTAGAGGTGGTGATGGGTATTGACGAGGCCGGGCGTGACCACGCATCCCGAGGCGTCTTGGATTTCGCCCGGGCTCGCCAGATCCTTGCCGATTTCGGCGATCTGGCCGCCGCGGATAAGGATGTCGGCGCCGTGAAGTTCGCGGCGGCCGTCATCCATGGTCAGGATGGTATCGGCGTTTCGTATGAGGATTTCGGTCATGGCTTCACACTCCTGCAAGCGCCCGTCTCGTGCAAGAAGTGTGCTGGCCGGCGGAAAACGGGCTCAAGAACCGGCATCGTCAGGCTAACCTCCGGCCCGGACGCTGGCAAGCGGGTTCAGAACCGGCGCAGGATCTCCAGCGCCGAGGCTTGAATGTCGGCATTGGCCGCCGCCAGCACCCGCCCGCCGTGATGCGCCGGGCCGCCCCGCCAATCCGTCACGACGCCCCCCGCCGCCTCGATCACCGCGATCGGCGCCTGAATGTCATAGGCATTCAGGCCCGCCTCGATCACCAGATCGACCTGCCCGGCGGCCAGCAGCGCATAGGCATAGCAATCCATGCCGTATCGCGTCAGCTTCACCCGGTCGGACACCGCACGAAAGGCGGCGCCTTCTTCGGCCGTGCCGACTTCGGGAAACGTGGTGAACAGGATCGCCTGATCCAGCGACCGTGTCGGCCGGGTGCGCAGCGGCATCTTTCCCGCCGGGCCGGTCGCATGCGCCATTCCGGCCATGCCGACGAAGCGTTCACCGATATAGGGCTGGTCGATCACGCCAAGAACCGGGCCCGCACCCTCGGTCAGCGCGATCAGCACGCCCCAGGTCGGTGTGCCGCTGATGAATCCACGGGTGCCGTCGATCGGGTCGAGCACCCAGGTCCGGCCGCTTTTGCCCGCGCTCTGCCCGAACTCCTCGCCCCAGATGCCGTCGGCCGGGCGATGCGTGGACAGCAGATCGCGCATGACCTCTTCGGCGGCGCGGTCGGCGACCGTAACCGGGTCGAAACCGGCCTCGAGCTTGCTTTCGGTTTCCAGTCCGGCCTGCCGGAAATGGGGCAGGATCGCCGCGCGCGCGGCGTCCGCCAACAGTTCCGCGACCTCAAGGTCACTGAGCGGGGTATTTCGCATGGCCTACCCGTGCGCGCAGCGACCCGGAAAGTCAAGACGGTCGGATCAGGCCACTTCGCTCAGCACGCGGGCCAGTTCGAACAGGCGGCGGCGCTGGTTTTCGGGGATCGCATAGTAGGACCGGACGAGATCGAGCGCTTCCTTGTCGCCCATCAGATCGGCGGGAACGTTCTTCTTGTCATGCGTGTCCTTGTGGGCTTCGTCGAGACCTTCGAAGAAAAAGCTGACCGGCACGTCCAGAGCCTCGGCGATGTCCCAAAGGCGGGATGCGCTGATCCGGTTGGCGCCGGTTTCGTATTTCTGGATCTGCTGGAACTTGATCCCGACCTGTTCGGCCAGCTGCTGCTGCGTCATGCCGATCAGCCAGCGGCGGTGCCGGACACGTTTGCCCACATGGACATCGACGGGATGGGTCATGGCATTTCTCCTCTGCTACACTGACAACCGTCCGGGCACTATCACCAACAGCGACTAGAGCCAGAGTAGCGAGCGACCGATTAAGAACCCACTAATTCCGGTAATGCATCCCGAACTGCACCAGTGCTGAATATTGCGAAATTCCTGTCGTTTTTCAAGAAGGTTGAATCGCAATCCGCAAATGGAGGTTTGTGGTTGTGTCGCATAGTGCGGCCAAGGCATTGTTTCCACCCCATCAACAAGGTCGGACCGCAACCGCCCCGTTTCGAACCCTGGCGCGGCAGGGAACCGAATTGACAATCGCGCATTTCCCGCGGTGTATACGCAAAACCCAAGGAAAACCGATGCGTTCTTACCAGATCCAAGCCGCCGGAGCCGCCCCGGAACTGATCGAAACCGACTTGCCGGAACCGGGTGACGGACAGGTGCGCGTGGCCATCCGCGCCTGCGGGTTGAACTTCGCCGACCTGCTGATGCAGCGCGGAACCTATCAGGACACCCCCGCGCCTCCGTTCACGCTCGGCATGGAAACCGCGGGCATTGTCGACAAAGTGGGGACAAATGTAACGCATCTGAAGCCCGGAGACCGAATCGCGGTCTATTCCGGTCAGGGCGGATTGGCGGATTTCGGCGTATTCGACGCCGAGCGCGCGATCGCCCTGCCCGAGACGATGAGCTTCGAGGACGCGGCAGCCATCCAGATCGCCTACGGGACCAGCCACATCGCGCTGGAGCACCGCGCGCGGCTGCGGCCGGGCGAAAACCTGCTGGTCACCGGCGCGGCGGGCGGGGTCGGTCTGACCGCGGTCGAGGTCGGCAAGCTGATGGGTGCGACGGTGATCGCCCAGGCGAGGGGCGCGGACAAGCTTGCCGTGGCCCGGGCCGCCGGGGCAGATCACCTGATCGACGCCGACGAGGATCTGCGTGAAAGGGTCAGGGCGCTGGGAGGCGCCGACGTCGTCTATGACGCGATCGGGGGCGATGTCTTCAAGGCCGCATTCCGGGCCACCAACCCCGAAGGGCGTCTGCTGCCCATCGGTTTCGCCGGGGGCGAGGTGCCGCAGATCCCCGCCAACCACCTGCTGGTCAAGAACCTGACCGTCATCGGCGTCTATATCGGCGGCTACCTGACCTTCAGGCCCGAGGTTGTGCGCAACAGCTTTGAAACCCTCTTCCGCTGGCACGGCAAAGGCCGGATCAAGCCGCATATCAGCCACGTCCTGCCGCTGGACCGGGTGGCTGAGGGGATGGGCCTGCTGAAGGAACGGAAATCCACCGGCAAGGTCGTGATCACGCCCTGACGGCGGCCGCCCCTACCCCGCCACCGCCTTGAGTTGCCTGGCCCGAAGCATCCGGAAGTTCTGCCGCACGAGATCCGCCAGCGCCTCGACGACCGCGCCGCGCCCCGGCTCTCCGCCATAGAGGTTGATCACGTGGGCCGGCAGTTCCGGAAGGGCGCCGCCGGACTCGATCTGTTCGAGATGCGCGGCCTCGGTCCCCTCCAGCATGGCATGGACCGCCAGATCGGCGCTGACCGTGGCCTCGATCGCGCGGTCGTTTTCGGTCTCGACCGCCAGTTCCCACGGGATGTCGGCGGCGTCGAGCGCGGCGATCATCTGCGGGCGGAACATGCAGCGCCGCCCGACGGCCAGCCGCAACGGGCGTTGCCGCCACGCGCATCCGCCTGGCGCGCCGATCCAGCGCAGCGGCAGATCCGCCACCGTTTCCGATCCCTCGGCGCCCGCCGCCTCGGTCGTCAGGATCAGGTCGCATTCGCCGCGCTGAAACATCTCCTTCAACTGCAAGGAGTAGGATGAGATCAGCTGTACCTTGACCCGCGGAAAGTCGGCGCTGAACCGTTGCAGCACGCGCGGGATCGCCGGATAGACGATGTCATGCGGCACCCCCAGCACCACCTCGCCCTCAAAGGCCTGGTCGGTCAGCCGCCCGATCACCTCGTCGTTCAATGCGACCATCCGGCGGGCATAGGCAAGCAACTGCTCTCCGGACGCGGTGAGTGCGATCGTCCGGCCGCTGCGGTCCAGCAACTCCAGCCCCAGCAACTCCTCCAGCCGCTTGAGCTGCATGGACACGGCGGATTGCGTCAGATGCAGAAATCCGGCCGCCCGGGTCACGCCGCCATGGTCGGCCACGGCCACGAAGGACCGCAACGTGGTGATGTCCAGATTCCGCATCATCACACTCCTTGATGTTATCCATCATAAACATTCGCTTTCACAATGAAGCACCTTGCCCCATATAGATCAAGGAATTTGATGCAAAAAGGAAAAGCATCACCAATCCAGAAAAGGAGCACGCCATGTCACTGACCACCGCCTCCCATCCCTGCCGCCCCGCCCGCGTTTCCCGCCTTGGCGCGCTTCGGAACGCAATTTCCGTCTGGCGCCAGCGGCGTGCGCTCGCCCGATTGGACGACCGCGCCCTGAACGATATCGGTCTGAACAGGACCGAAGCCCGACGCGAGGCACGCCGCCCGATCTGGGATGCGCCCGAGACCTGGTATTGATTTGCCGCGCCATTCCGAGTTGATGAGTTTTTCGTACAACTTGGCGCCGGAAAGTCTTGAATTGGGGGCCTTCCTCTCCGATATTTGACCCGAGAGCCGCGGGCCTTGCGCCCGCGGCGCCAGATATAATTGTAGGGAGACCCCAATGGCTCAATTCGACACGATCCGGACGGCGACTGGCGCGCGCGCTGCCCAGATTGACGAGGGCTTGCGCGCCCATATGAACAAGGTCTACGGCACGATGTCCGTAGGCATGCTGATCACGTTCCTCGCGGCCTGGGCCATTTCCGGCCTTGCCGTGACCACCGATCCGTCGGCTGCCGCGGCGCAACTGAGCGCGGACAAGTATCTGACCCAGTTCGGCTACTCGATCTACGCCTCGCCGCTCAAGTGGGTGATCATGTTCGCCCCGCTGGCCTTCGTCTTCGGCTTCGGCGCCGCGATCAACCGCCTGTCGGCCGCGGCCGCGCAACTGGTCTTCTACGCCTTCGCCGCGGTAATGGGCCTGTCGATCAGCTCGATCTTCCTGGTCTTCACCGGTCAGTCCATCATTCAGGTCTTCCTGATCACCGCGATCGCCTTTGCCGGCCTGTCGCTCTATGGCTACGTCACCAAGAAGGACCTGTCGGGAATGGGAACGTTCCTGATCATGGGTCTGATCGGTCTGATCGTCGCGTCGATCGTCAACATCTTCATCGCGTCGTCGGCCATGACCTTCGCGATCTCGGTGATCGGCGTCCTGATCTTTGCGGGCCTGACCGCCTATGACACGCAGAACATCAAGACCACGTACATCCAGATGGCCCATTCCGGCGATCAGGAATGGCTGGGCAAGGCCGCCATCATGGGCGCGCTGAGCCTGTATCTGGACTTCATCAACATGTTCATGTTCCTGCTGCAACTGTTCGGCAACCGCGAATAACACGCAGCCGGAAGTCAGAGAATCGCAAGGGCGGGTTCCGAGGAACCCGCCCTTCTTGTTTCTGGCAACGCGCTGCAGAGCTGGAAATGCGCCGTTACGGCAAAAGGGCCTCGCCGCGCGCGGCAAGGCCCTTTTGCATTCAATCCAGTCGCGTATCTGCCGTCAGCTGCAGTTCAACGGCACCGAGAATCCGGTGGCCCGATTGCTGGAACCGCCCTTCTTGTACACGTCTCCGGCCGGAAGACAGCCGGTCAACCGCTCCACCCGGCTTCCGAACTGGGCGCCGACCGACGTGTCGACCCGGGTGCTGTCCCCCTCCGCCGGACGAAGGACCGCATAGAGGGTGTTGTTCACCTGGACCGTGCTCAACATCAGGTTCTGGCCGTCGCCCGTAACTTCGACCGCGTTGGCCGGGTTGCGCCCGCCATTGTCGACGGCGATTCCCGCCATCTTGTCCGGCTCGGTCTGATCGGTGCTCACCCGGATCGTCGGCACACCGGCCAGTTCAGCCGGGATGTTCGTGTCCCGGGCGACATAGGCCGCCGCGCCTTTCTTCAAAGCCGTCGTTCTCGGTTCACCGTCGATACCGGTGAACCCGACACCCTCGCGGTTCCAGATATCCTCACAGGCCGAGAGAGCGACGAAAGCGATTGCGGGCAACAGGATTTTTTTCATGACACTCAGCGTTTTGTGGCGATCTGCCGGAGCGTAGCTGCACGCGGGGCTTCATAGCAAGCGGGTGCCAAGGTGATTGAGTCGAAAGCTGATGCTTGTCTGCAACGGCCCGCCATCGGCCCGATACGGGCAAACGGCGCCCCGCCGACCAGGGCGAACCCTCGCGCCGCATGGGTTTTCGCCACCGAAAACGGAAAAGGGCCCTGCCTCGGCAGGACCCTTGTCGGAAAATCTTCAAGCCCGGAAAGCGGCTTACTTGATCTTGCCTTCCTTGTACTCGACATGCTTGCGAGCGACCGGATCGTACTTACGAATGGTCATTTTCTCGGTCATGGTGCGAGCGTTCTTCTTGGTCACGTAGAAGTGGCCCGTGCCCGCGGTCGAGTTCAGACGGATCTTGATGGTCGTCGGCTTCGCCATGGTTATCTCCTGCGTCCGAAAAGGCAGGGGCCTTTCGGTTGAATCCTCTTGAGCGTGCGCTTTTACCCGGCTTGCAGGGCGAGTCAACCGGAATCCGCGGCTGACGCAGAGAATTTGAATGGCCGGGCCATGTTGCGATCGGAAATAGAAACATTCCGATCCGTGCAATTGGCCGGATCACCGGTTTGTGATACTGTTCTCCCATCGCTCCCAACCCGGACCACTCCGATCCGGGCATGGCGACCAGGGCACCTTCGACGGGCAAGACACGCCGCGAGCGTCCTTTTTCGACGGGTCATTTCTGGGGGCATTCACAGAGGAACGGACCATTCAGGGCGTGGCGGCGGTCGTCTGCGGCATCGAGAATGTTCGGGACATCGGCATCGCCCTCAACGACAAGGCCAAGCGACCGCCGCCCGCCTGACCCCGTTTTTTTACGGCCCGGGACCGGCCCAAGTCAAAGGTCCGATCAAGACTTGCCCAAGGAGGCTATCACCATGCCATTGTTCATTACCTACGCGTCCTATTCACAAAACGGGATCAAGGGCCTGCTGAAAAAGCCCGAGAACCGGGCAGAGGCGATCCAGTCGCTTCTGAGCAAGGTCGGCGGCAAGGTCGTCGCGCTTTACATGACGACCGGCGCCAATGACGTCGTGCTGGTCAGCGAGGCGCCCGACGGCGCGGATACGGTCGCGGTCGGCATGGCCGTCGCGGCGTCCGGGTCGGTGACCAAGGTGGAAACCGTCCGCGCCTGGACCGGCGACGAATTCGCCGGCATCGCGCAGAAGGCCGCCAGCCTGACCGGCGCCTACAAGCCGCCGGGATCGTGAACGGGAAAAAACGCGCGGAGGGCCTGTAAGCCGGATCCTGTTCCGAGGTCGCCCTCTTCGATGACCATTCCTCTAGGCCGCGCATTGCTGCGCGGCTCGAGCTGCCAACCCGATCCCTCTCGGCCAAGGCGGGCCTAGCGGCGGTTTCCCGGACCGGGGTCCGGGACCAGCCCGCGCGGGGATCCTATTCGGCATTGCTCCCGGTGGGGCTTGCCGTGCCGCCCCTGTTGCCAGCGGCGCGGTGGGCTCTTACCCCACCGTTTCACCCTTACCCCGCAAAAGCGGGGCGGTCTGATTTCTGTGGCGCTTTCCGTCGGGTTGCCCCGCCCGGGCGTTACCCGGCACCGTTGCCCTGTGGAGTCCGGACTTTCCTCTCGGGCAGGTCGCCCCGCCCCAGCGGCCATCCGGCCCTCCGCGCAGGTTTGCAGTTATGTGGTGGGCCGGTCGCGGTCAAGGGCAAGCGCCCTGACCATGGCGCGATCGGCCGCATCTTCGGGGCCGCGGGCCCAGGGGCGGAACCGAAGGCGCAGCGCCTGCAGCAGCGATTGCGGGTCCTCCGACCCGGTGTAACCGGCGTCGCGCGCCAGTTCCGCGAACGGCTCGTCGCCGCCTTCCGGCTGAGGGTCCTTCTCGGGGCAAGGCCGCGCCAGCCCCAGCCGCGCCAGTCGCGCCCAGTCGAACCGCGCACCGGGGTCCAGCTTGCGCCCCGGCGCCATGTCCGAATGCGCGATGACGCCCTCGGGCGCGATGCTCCAGCGATGCAGGATGTCCATCAGCAGATGCTCCAGCACGGCCATCTGCGCTTCGGCGAACGGATGCGTACCGCGGTTGTCCAGTTCGATGCCGACCGAGCGCGAGTTGATGTCCGCCTGCCCGCGCCAGCTTCCGGCCCCTGCGTGCCAGGCCCGGTCCTCTTCCCGCACCATCTGCCAGAGCGTTCCGTCCGCGCCGATCAGGTAATGCGCGGAAACCTCGGCCTGCGGGTCGCACAACCGGTCCAGCGCCGCCCCGGCGCCATCCATCGCGGTATAATGGATGACCACCAGCGACGGGATCAAGCCGTTCCGGCGCGGTCCGAAATTCGGCGACGGATGCCAGACGGGTCGCAGGCGCTCAGTTGTTGACCGCACGGCGGAAGGGGCCCGGGTCCCAGCTGCAGGCGAAGCCGTCGCCATCCGGATCCAGCCCCTTGCGGTCCCGCTGCGGCCCGCCGTTGCTCAGGAAGTCGATCTGGGCCTGATCCGGAGACGGGTACTTGGCGCAGTTGCGCTGCGCCTTGGCCTGCAGGTTGAAGCCGGCGCGGCTGTAAAGCGGTGTTCCCACCGGGTTCGAGGTGTTGATCGCGTACTGAACGATGTTCGGCGTCGACTCGCCGCCGCGTTCGGGAACGGCGGTCGGCGCGACCACCTCGTAGTTGGACCGGTTCTGCTCGATCCGCGCGGCGTCGCTTTCGATCGTCTGGCGGTTCGACACAGCCTCGAAATCCTGTTCGTCCGAGATCGCCGGGTTGCCCGGATCCTCGACCGGCGACACGGGCACCATGGTGGGCTGCGCGGACGTGCTGGCAAGCGCGGCCGCCGTTTCGTTGGCAATATCGGCGGCGCTGGGATCCTGCGACGCAAAGGGATCCAGCGGCGCACCGCCCGCGGACAGGTCTTCCGACGAGATCGCCCCCGGCGGAACAAGCGGGTTGCCGCCAACGCCCTGCCCGCTCAGCTGCGCCTCGCGCTGCGCCTGGTATTGCGGAGTGTTGAAGCCCGCGCCGGCGACCGGGGTCGTCTGCTCGCAGGCCGCCAAAAGGCCGATTGCAGGAAGTACAAGCAGTGCACGCATTCTAGGCTGCCTCATTCTTCGTTCTTGCCCCGTAGGAATTACCACCATTTGCCGGGCTTTGCCACAAATCCGGCGGCATTCTCCAGCGCATAGGCGGTATTGAGCAGATCGCCTTCCTCCCACGGACGTCCGATAAGCTGCAGCCCCAGCGGCAGCCCCTGCGCGTCCAGTCCCGTGGGAACCGAAACGCCGGGCAGACCGGCCAGGTTCACCGTGACGGTGAAGACGTCGTTGAGATACATCTGCACCGGATCGGTTTCCTTCATCTCGCCCAGCCCGAACGCCGCCGAGGGCGTCGCGGGCGTGAGGATGGCATCGATGCCGGCGGCAAAGACGTCCTCGAAGTCCTTCTTGATCAGCGTCCGGACCTTGCGGGCGCGGTTGTAATAGGCATCGTAGAACCCCGCCGACAGCACGTAGGTTCCCACCATGACGCGGCGCTGCACCTCGTGGCCAAAACCTTCGGCGCGGGTCTTTTCGTACATCTCGGTGATGCCGTCCCCCTGCGCCAGCGCCGCGCGGCGGCCATAGCGGACGCCGTCATAACGCGCCAGGTTCGACGACGCCTCGGCGGGCGCGATCACGTAATAGGTGGGCAGCGCGTATTTGGTGTGCGGCAGCGAGATGTCGATGATCTCGGCCCCGGCGGCCCTCAGCATCTCCGCCCCTTCGGCCCACAGCTTTTCGATCTCGGCGGGCATCCCGTCCATCCGGTATTCCTTGGGAATGCCGATCTTCTTGCCCTTGATGTCGCCGGTCAGCATGGCCTCGAAATCCGGCACCGGCAGATCGGCGCTGGTGGAATCCTTCGGGTCATGCCCGCACATCGCCTCGAGCATGATGGCGGCGTCGCGCACGTTCTTGGTCATCGGCCCGGCTTGGTCCAGCGACGAGGCGAAGGCCACGATGCCCCAGCGCGAGCAGCGCCCATAAGTCGGCTTGATGCCGGTAATGCCGGTAAACGCGGCGGGCTGGCGGATCGAGCCGCCGGTGTCGGTTCCGGTGGCGGCCAGGCACAGATCGGCCGCGACCGCGGCGGCCGAGCCGCCGGACGAGCCGCCCGGCGTCAGCTGCGCGTCATCGTTGCCGCGCCGCCAGGGGCTGACCGCGTTGCCATAGACAGAGGTTTCGTTGCTGCTGCCCATGGCGAACTCGTCCATGTTGAGCTTGCCCAGCATCACCGACCCGGCATCCGCCAGCTGTTGCGACACGGTGGATTCGTACTCGGGCCGGAACCCTTCCAGAATGCGGCTCGCCGCCTGCGACGGCACGCCCTTGGTGCAGAACAGGTCCTTGATGCCGATGGGCAGGCCACACATGGACGGCGCATCGCCCGCCTTGATCCGCGCATCGGCGGCCCGGGCCCGCTCCATCGCGATCTCGGGGGTCTTGTGCACGAAGGCGTTCAGCGCGTCGGCGGCGTCGATGGCCTTCAGGCAGGCCTCGGTCAGTTCGACCGACGTGGTTTCACCCTTGCGCAGCGCGTCGCGGGCCTCGGCCAGGCCCAGTGTGTTCAACTCGCTCATGTCTTACTCCACCACCTTCGGAACCGCGAAAAAACCCTCGCGCGCGTCGGGGGCGTTGGCCAGGACCTTGTCCTGCTGATTGCCGTCGGTCACCACGTCCTGACGGCGCTTCAGCCGCATCGGCTCGACCGAAACCATCGGCTCGACGCCTTCGACATCGACCTCGTTCAGCTGTTCGATGAATCCCAGGATCGTGTTGAACTCCGAGGCCAGCGCCGGCAGCGCGTCGTCCTCGACCTTGATCCGGGCCAGTTTGGCCACCTTGGCGGCGGTGCTTTGATCAATCGACATGGGAAACCCTCGTATGCGTCAGGCAGGCATTTACCCCTGCGCCGCGCGGGTCGCAAGGGCGGCGGCGCGATTCGGCGGTCATTGCCGCGGCCGCCGCCCCTCGCCCTGTGCCGAAAGGCGTCACCCGAACGGGTGTTCGACCGGCTGCGCCCAGTCCTCGCCGCGTTTCAGCGGCGCGTCCCATTCGATTTCCCGGAAATCGAAACCCAGCGCAAGCGTCGGCTTCACCACCTCGAAGAACGGCGATATGTCGAAGTCCCGCGGCGCGAACAGCGAGTGGTGGCGGATGTGGAAGACCTCGCGCCGCGAGAACTCGCCCTCGCTGCCCACCTGGAAGATCTGCGGCAGGATCGGATAGCGGATCGACTGAAACGCCTGCGCGATCAGCGACGAACAGATGGCGCGGGTCGGATCGCCCGAACCGAAGGCCAGCATCCGCCGCCGCCAGCGCACCGGCACCGGTGGGGTCGGAAAGAAATAGCGCAGCAGGTCGAAGATGTTGCGCATGTCGTAGCGCAGCCCGATCCGCTCGACCATGAACTGCACGATCGCCGCCCGCTCGGCGTCGTTCAGCCCGGCGGCGCGGCAGATCCGGGTGTTGAAGCAGCGGTATTTCGACACCGGCACCGCCACGCAACCCTCGCCCAGGTTCACCTCGACCAGCTGCGGCCGCTCCGACCCGTCCGCGGGTTCCGGCAGGGCATCGCCGACGAAGACCGCCGCGTGCGACCACGTGGACTGCGTCAGGTACTTGATGGCGTTGGCGATGCGTTCGTTGCCTTCGACCAGCAGAACGTCGCCGGGTTTCAGCGTCCGGCACAGCGCATCGTAATCCGAGGGCGTAAAAGGATGATAACCCGAACTCGTCCGCCGTAGCCTGGCCGACAGCCAATGGCCCAGCCCGTCGAGCGCCTTGTCCAGAAACGTGTCTTTTTGCGTGGTCATCTGCGGCCTTCTCCGGGTAACAGAATGCCCGGATATCGTAACGGAAAACAAAGCCGGCAACCCGGGAAACACGCGGAAATGATCATCCGCGATGCGTTGCGCCCCGTTCCGGCCCCGGCGGCCGCGCGCACCGTCCGACGGGGCTGGCGCCGCGGCCGCGCCATGCTACTCTGCCGCAAGGTTTATCGGGAGGTTCTTCATGAAAATCATCTGGCTCGGCCACGGCTCATTCCGCATCGAAACCCAAGCGCAGGTACTGCTGATCGATCCCTGGCTCACGGGCAACCCAGTCCTGCCCGAAGACCGGCACGAGGCCGCCGTGACGGGCGCCACCCACATCCTGCTGACCCATGCGCATTTCGATCACGTCGCGGACGTGCTGCCGCTGGCAAGGAAACTCGGCGTGCCGGTGGTCGGGCAATACGACCTGTTGAGCCACTGGGCCGAAAACGAGGGGATCGAGACCGTCGGCTTCAACAAGGGCGGCACCGTCGATCTTGGCGGAGTAAAGGTGTCGATGGTTCCGGCCTCGCACAGTTCGACCTTCGCGACGCCGGACGGGCCGCGCACCGGCGGCAGCGAGGTGGGGTTCATGATCGGCGCCGAAGGCAAGACCCTCTATGTTTCGGGCGACACCGACATCATGGCGGACATGGACTGGATGGGCGACTACTACAAACCCGACATCGGCATCCTGTCGGCGGGCGGCTTCTTCACCATGGACATGAAGGCGGCGGCCTATGCCGCGCGGCGCTATTTCAACTTCAAGACGGTGATCCCCTGCCACTACAAGACCTTCCCGATTCTGGAGCAGTCGGCGCAGGACCTGATCGACGGACTGCCCGGCGTCGACGTGATCGAACCCGAGGTGATGGTCGCGGTCGAACTCTGAGGGCGCTGATGGACGACACACCCCACCCCTCGCCCGAGCTTGAGGCCATCGCGATGCGCTGGGCGCGGGCGCTGATATCAGCCGATGGCGATACGCTGGCCAACCTGCTGTCCGACAGCGACGCGCTGCTGTTCTGCGGCACGGACGACAGCGAACGGATGGAGGGGAACGCCCTGCGGGACGCCTATGCGGCGCATGTGAGGGAGATCCCATGCGGCACCATACTCGACTGCAATGTCCGCGCCTACGAGACCGGCAACAGCGGCTGGTCCCACTGGTGGGGAACAATTGATTTCGGCAACCGCGGGATTCCGATCCCTTCCCGGATTTCGCTGGTATTCGGTATGGAAAAGGGCATCTGGAAGGTCCAGCACATCAACAACTCGTTCTCCACGTCCAACCTCGAACTGCTGGGCTACCAGCACTCCGCGCTGGACAATCTGCTCGAGGCCGCCCGGGAGATCGACCCGCAAGTCGCCCATGCCGACATTGCTTCGGTCATGTTCACCGACATAGCCGGATCATCCTCTGTCGCGGCCGCGGTCGGCGACAAGACCTGGACAACCGCGATCAACCGGCACCTGGCACTGCTGAAAGAGCTGATTGCCGGCCATGATGGAAAACTCGTCAAATCGCTGGGCGACGGCACCATGTCCACTTTCTCCTCGGCCGGGGCAGCGATGTCGGCGGCCTGCGACATCCAGGGCCGGCTGCAAGCCGAAACGGACGAGCCGAAGTTGCAGGTGCGGATCGGCATCCATACCGGTGACGTGATGCATTCGGGCGACGACTTCTTCGGGACCGTTGTCAACAAGGCCGCCCGTATCGCCGCCTTGGCCCGTCCGGGCGAAATCCGCGTGTCCGATGCTACACGCATCATGGTCGGCGGCTCACCCGAGTTCACCTTTTCCGACCAGGCCCGCATCTCCCTCAAGGGGCTGGAGGGGGAGCATCTGGTCTATCGGCTTGACCGGCGCAACTGACGGGCCAAGCAAGCGTATTGCGGCAAACCTCTGCAACTGCCGCGCAAAAGCCGTTGGCACAGAAGGCGTTGCCCCCGTCAGATCAGGCCGGGCGCTGTTTTCGCGGCGGCATCAATCCCCTGCGCCGCTGCCCCGTCTGGATGCGAAGAACTCCCGAAGCAGCCGCGCCGCTTCATCCGCCGCGATCCCGTCATAGACCTCGGGCACGTGATGCGCCTGCGGATGGGTGAACACCCGCGCGCCATGCGCCACGCCGCCGGATTTGGGGTCGGCCGCGCCGTAGTAGATCCGCCTGATCCGCGCCGCGGCCATCGCGGCGGCGCACATCGCGCAGGGCTCCAGCGTCACGTAGATGTCATGACCCGGCAGGCGTTCGGACCCGGCGGCGGCGCAGGCCGCGCGCAGGGCGAGGATCTCGGCATGGGCGGTGGGATCGTTCATCTCGCGCGTCCGGTTGCCGGCCGCCGCCACTTCGGCTCCGTCGGGTGACACGATCACCGCGCCGATCGGCACCTCGCCCCGGTCGGCGGCCGCGCGGGCCTCGTCCAGGGCCCGTTTCATGTGCGATCTGAATTCCATGCCCCTGACTGCCCCACAAACCCGCCTTTCGCAAGCCGCCGGTATGCGCTATGGCCGATTCATGACACAGAGCCCACCTCCCGGCGAGCGCATCGCCAAAATCCTGGCCCGCGCCGGCGTCGCCTCGCGCCGCGAGGCCGAGCGCATGATCGAAGCGGGCCGCGTCGCGGTCAACGGAAAGACGATCGACAGCCCCGCGCTGAACGTGACGCCCAAGGACCGCATCACCGTCGATGGCAAGCCGGTGTCGGAACCCGAACCGGCGCGCCTGTGGCTCTATCACAAGCCCCCCGGGCTGGTGACGACCACCCGCGACGAAAAGGGCCGAGCCACCATCTTCGACGACCTGCCGGAAGACATGCCCAGGGTCATGAGCGTCGGGCGGCTGGACCTGAACTCCGAAGGTCTGCTGCTCTTGACCAATGACGGCGGCATCAAGCGGCGGCTGGAGCTGCCCTCGACCGGCTGGCTGCGCAAGTACCGCGTGCGGATCAAGGGCACCCCCAAAGACGAGGATTTCGCACCGCTCCGCAAAGGGCTCGTCGTGGACGGCGAAAGGTTCCAGCCGATGATCGTCTCGCTCGACCGCCAGCAGGGCGCGAACGCCTGGCTGACCGTCGGATTGCGCGAGGGCAGGAACCGGGAAATCCGCCGGGCGATGGAAGACATCGGCTTCGCCGTGAACCGCCTGATCCGGGTGTCCTACGGGCCGTTCCAGCTGGGCAACCTGAAGGCTGGCGAGGTCGAGGAAATCCGCCGCCGGGTCCTGCGCGAACAGCTCGGGCTGGATGCCGACGGCAAACCCGCCGAGGCGCAGAAACGCCCGGCGCGGCCGCAGCGAAAACGCCCCCAGGCGGGCAAGAAACCCCGGCCCTGACTGCATTTAACCAAGCTTCCCCCTAGCGCGGTGCGGGTGCATCCACTAGATTCCATGAACAACTGCTATCGTGGGGGGCGCCATGTCTCAGACTGGTGTACAGAAAATGGCCTATGCGGCGCTGCTGGTGCTGCTGTTCGGGGTCTGTACCGGCTGGCTGGGAGGGCTCTGAGCAGATGGCCCAGCGCTACGGCGGGAAATTCAGCCCGGAGAAACCCCAAGACCCCGAGGAACCGCCCCGGCGCGGGCAGTTCGAGGGCGCAAGGGTCGATCCCGCCGGAGCGCGCGCGAATGTCATGTTCGTCCCCGCAATTCCGCTGGTGTTCCTGTCGCTGAACGACGGCGCCATCGGCATGACGCTGGGGCTGGTCGCCGCCGGGGTGCTGACCGCGGCGGCCCTGCTGCTGCGCGAAGGGCTGCGGGCCGAAGCGGCCTATCGTTCGCGCCGCGTTGCGCGCCGCCCGGCCTTTCCCCGCAAGATCTTCGCCAGCGTCCTGACCGGGCTGGGCGTGGCGCTGGCCGCCTACCGGAACGAATATCTCGACGCCGACGCGACCGCGCAGGTCGGCCTTTTGGCGCCGCTGCTCTTCGGCATCACCGGCACGGCTCTGCATTCGGTGGCCTTTGGCCTTGATCCCCTGAAGGACAAGGGGATGGAGGGTGTCGATACCTTCCAGCAGGACCGCGTCGCCCGCGCAGTGGGCGGCGCCGAAACCATGCTGGCCGAGATGACCGACGCCATCGGGCGCGCGGGCGACCGCCGCATCGAAGCGCGCGTCGAACGCTTTCAGGACACCGCCCGCGAGCTGTTCCGCACGGTCGAGGAAGACCCCCGCGACCTGACCGGCGCCCGCAAGTACCTGACGGTCTATCTGCGCGGCGCGCGCGACGCGACGGTGAAATTCGCCGATGTCTATTCCCGCACCCGCGACGCGCAGGCCCTGGCGGATTATTCCGCGCTGCTCGACGATCTCGAGCAGAACTTCGCCGCGCGGACCCGCAAGATGCTGCTGGACGACCGCAGCGACCTGACAGTTGAAATCGACGTGCTGCGCGAAAGGCTGCAGCGCGAAGGCGTCCGGCCCGAGTGACCGGACCATTTTAGAAAGGGAAATTTGATGTCCGATCTAGTCAAGAGCAAAGCAGTCGAAGCCGAATCCCTGGTTCAGGAAGTCACGGCGGTCACCCTGGCCGAACCGCAGGCCGAGATCGTTCCGCTGCAAGAGGCCGATGAACCCGTCGGCGCGGAAATCCGCAAGCGGATGGACGAGATCGACATGGGCGACACCAATTCGATCGTCTCGTTCGGGTCCTCCGCGCAGGCCGAATTGCAGGAAATCAGCCAGGCGATGCTGGCCGACGTACGCAACAAGGATGTCGGCCCCGCCGGCGACAGCCTGCGCAACATCGTCACCACGATCCGGGGTTTCACGGTCAGCGAACTGGACGTGCGCCGCCAGCGCAGCTGGTGGGAAAGGCTGATCGGCCGGGCCGCGCCCTTCGCCAAGTTCACCGCCCGCTACGAAGAGGTGCAGGGCCAGATCGACCGCATCACCGACGACCTGCTCGGGCACGAGCACACCCTGCTCAAGGACATCAAGTCGCTGGACCTGCTCTACGAGAAGACCCTCGGCTTCTACGACGAACTGGCGCTCTACATCGCGGCGGGCGAGGAAAAGCTGGCGGAACTCGACAGCCACGAGATCCCGGCCAAGGCGGCCGAGGTGGACGCCGCCCCGGAAGGCGAACAGGTGATGAAGGCGCAGGAACTGCGCGACCTGCGCGCCGCCCGCGACGATCTGGAGCGGCGGGTGCATGACCTCAAGCTGACGCGGCAGGTGACCATGCAGTCGCTGCCCTCGATCCGGCTGGTGCAGGAAAACGACAAGTCGCTGGTCACCAAGATCAATTCGACGCTGGTGAACACCGTGCCGCTCTGGGAAACCCAGCTGGCGCAGGCCGTCACCATCCAGCGCAGCGCCGAAGCCGCCGCCGCGGTGCGCGACGCCAACGACCTGACCAACGAGCTTTTGACCTCGAACGCCGCCAACCTGCGCGAAAGCAACAAGATGATCCGCGAAGAGATGGAGCGCGGCGTGTTTGACATCGAAGCGGTGAAGAAGGCCAATGCCGACCTGATCGGCACCATCCAGGAAAGCCTGCAGATCGCCGACGAAGGCAAGGCCAAGCGCGCCGCCGCCGAGGAAGAGCTGAAGAAGATGGAGGCCGAACTGCGTGACACCCTGGCCTCGGCCAAGGCGCGGAGCGACGGCCTGGGCGACACGGCCGGCACGTCCGTACCGGGCTGACATCTTGAGAAGGGATCGGGCCAGAATGATGCGTTCGTTGGCGGCGGCGGTTGCGCTTCTGGCGTTGGCCGGCTGCGAAACCGCGTTGACCAGCGTCGTGCCGCCGCAGCCCCGGCCGCCCGATCTCGGGACGACGACCGATGTCGTGACACCCCCCTCGGCGGCCAGTCTCGACCTCGCCCGGTATTACGAAAAGGTTCAGAACGACCTGCTGACGCGCGGCCTGTTGCGGACCGACGGCGGCGGGCCGGACACGCCCTATGACGCCGACGACCTGGTGCGGAACTTCGAGGCGATCGCGTTCTACAATGAATATCCCGGGCAGGCGATCCTGGCGACCAGCCGGCGGACCAGCGGGCATCTCGGCCGCTGGAAGGGGCCGGTTCGGATCGGCACCGAATTCGGGCCCAGCGTCCCGCTGGACCGGCGCGCCGAAGACGCCGCCCGGGTGAACGACTATGCGGCGCGTCTGTCGCGGATCACCGGCCACTCGATCACCACCACCGACCGCAACCCGAACTTCCACGTCTTCGTCGCGGGCGAGGACGACACCGCCTTCGTGCAGAACCGGCTGCGGCAGCTGATCCCGAACATCGGGCAGGCGCAGCTCGACCTGTTCGAGGATCTGCCGCGGTCCTTCTACTGTTTCGTCTTCGCCTCGGCCACCAACGGCTCGCCGCATGTCTACACCCGCGCGGTGGCGCTGGTGCGGGCGGAACATCCGGACCTGGTGCGCCTCAGCTGCATCCACGAAGAGATTGCGCAGGGCTTGGGCCTGCCCAATGACAGCCCGACCGCGCGGCCCTCGATCTTCAACGACGATGACGAGTTCGCGCTGCTGACCAGCCATGACGAAAAGCTGCTGGCGATGCTCTACGACCCCCGCATGGTGCCGGGGATGAGCGCGGAAGAGGCCCGCCCGACGGCGCATGTCATTGCCAAGGAATTGACCGCAAAACCGCGTTGACCGACATGACAGGAGAAAACCCATGGGAATTTTCGATTTTCTGACCGGCGAATTCATCGATGTCATTCACTGGGTGGACGACACCCGCGACACCATGGTCTGGCGGTTCGAGCGCGAGGGCCACGAGATCAAGTACGGCGCCAAGCTGACGGTGCGCGAGGGGCAGGCCGCGGTTTTCGTCCATGAAGGCCAGCTTGCCGACGTGTTCACGCCGGGCCTCTACATGCTCGAGACCAACAACATGCCGATCCTGACCACGCTGCAGCACTGGGATCACGGCTTCAAGAGCCCGTTCAAGTCCGAGATCTATTTCGTCAACACCACCCGGTTCAACGACCTGAAATGGGGCACCAAGAACCCGATCATGCTGCGCGACCCGGAATTCGGCCCGACCCGCATCCGCGCCTACGGCACCTACACCATCCGGGTGAAGGACCCGGCGCGCTTCATGGTCGAGATCGTCGGCACCGACGGCGAGTTCACCATGGACGAGATCAGCTACCAGATCCGCAACATCATCGTGCAGGAATTCAGCCGCGTGATCGCCGCATCGGGCATCCCGGTGCTGGACATGGCCGCCAACACCGCCGATCTGGGCAAGCTGATCGCGGCCGAGGTCGCGCCCGTGCTCGACACCTACGGGCTGGAAATGCCCGAGTTCTACATCGAGAACATCTCGCTGCCCCCGGCGGTCGAGGCGGCGCTGGACAAGCGCACCTCGATGGGGCTGGCCGGCGATCTGGGCAAGTTCACGCAATATTCGGCGGCCGAGGCGATGACGGCTGCGGCGCAGAACCCCTCCGGAGGCGGCGGCATGGGCGCGGGGCTCGGCATGGGAATGGGCATGGCGATGGCGCAGCAGATGGCATCGGGCCAGCCGGGCGGCCCCTGGGGCACGCGCCCCGCGGCCCCGGCGCCGTCCGTCGCGCCGCCCCCGCCGCCGGTCGAGCGCGTCTGGCATGTCGCCGAAAACGGCCAGACCAGCGGCCCGTTCTCGCGGGCCCGGCTGGGGCGAATGGCGGCGGCGGGCGAAATCACCCGCGACACCTATGTCTGGACCGCCGGTCAGGACGGTTGGAAACGGGCCGAGGACGTGCAGGACCTGGCGCAGCTGTTCACCATCCTGCCGCCGCCTCCGCCGGGCGCCTAAACCGACGGAGCCTCGCTTGCGGACAGTTTCAGTGAGGTCCGCAGCCGGAAAGGAAGCAGAGACATGCCGCGACGCAACGGGTATTCCGCCCTGCAAATCACGCTTCACTGGCTCATCGCCGTCCTGATCGCCGCCGCCTGGTTCACGCACGAAGGGATGGGGCGCGCCTTGGAAAAACGGATCGAAACCGGAGCAAGCGGGATCGAGGGGAACACCGCGCATGTCTGGATCGGCGGCGCGGTCTTCGCGCTGATCCTGCTGCACCTCATCGTGCGGCTGATCCAGGGCGCGCCGGGGCCGGTCCCGGGCAGCTCCCCTATGATCGCCGCCGCCGCGCTCTGGGGGCACCGCCTGCTCTACCTGCTGATGGTGGTCACGCCCGCGCTCGGCGCCACGGCCTGGTATGGCGGCGTCGAACCGGCGGGCGAGGTGCATGAACTGTTCGGCTTCACGCTGATCCTCGTCTCGCTGGGACACGCCGTAATGGCCCTCTGGCATCAAAATGTCTGGAAGGACGGCACGATGACGCGCATGACGAAACCGCAGGCTTGAGATCATGTCCGGAACGCTCTCGAACGGCAACAGCCCGGCCCCGCAGGAACACCGCTTTCCCTGCGACCAATGCGGTGCGGACTACCGGTTCGATCCAGGCCAAGGCATGCTGGTCTGCGATCACTGCGGCCATTCCGAACCGATCCGGTCGGGTCCGTGGAAAGGCGCCAACCTGCGCGAGCTTGATTTCGACGCCGCCATCGCCCAGCGCCTGCCCGAGGTGGAGATCGAGGAGACCCGGGTTCTGACCTGCCCGAACTGCGCGGCGCAGGTCGAATTCGACCCCGACACCCACGCCGCCGAATGCCCGTTCTGCGCGACGCCGGTGGTGACGGATACCGGCATCAACCGCCACATCAAGCCGCGCGGCGTCCTGCCCTTCGCCCTCGACGAGCGCGAGGCGCACAAGGCGATGGGCGACTGGCTGGGGCGCCTGTGGTTCGCGCCGAACGGGCTCAAGGATTACGCGCGCAAGGGCCGCAGGATGCAGGGCATCTACGTCCCCTACTGGACCTTCGACGCGGACACCCGCTCGGCCTACCGGGGCGAGCGCGGCGTCGTCTATTACGAGACCCGCATGGTGGTGCGGGACGGCAAGCGGGTCCGCCAGCAGGTTCCCAAAGTCCGCTGGAGCCCGAAATCGGGCCGTGTCGCGCGGTTCTTCGACGACGTGCTGGTGCTGGCCTCGCAGTCGCTGCCCAAAAGCTACACCGACGCGCTGGAACCCTGGGACCTGCCCGCGCTGGAACCCTATCAGCCCGAATACCTGGCGGGGTTCCGGGCCGAGGCCTACACGGTCGAACTGCGCGAAGGGTACCAACTGGCGCGCGCCCACATGGCGCGGGTGATCGAACGCGATGTGCGCTTCGACATCGGCGGCGACCGTCAGCGCATTCACGACATCGACACGGACGTGCGCGACGTGACCTTCAAGCACATCCTGCTGCCGGTCTGGTTGGCCGCCTACAAGTACAGAGGCCAGACCTACCGCTTCGTGGTCAACGGCAGGACCGGCCGGGTGCAGGGCGAACGCCCGTGGTCCGCGATCAAGGTCACGATCGCGGTCGTGCTGGGCCTGCTGGCGGCGGCCGGCGTCGGCTACCTGATGGCGACCGGCCAGCAATGACCCTAGCGGCCCCGACAGGCCCGGATCAGCCGCGGTCGATCGCGATCTTGCGCGAGGATTCGGCCCTTTCCGCAGGCTTCTTCGGCACCGTGATGTGCAGCACGCCATCCATCATCCTGGCGCTCGCCTTGGCGCCGTCCGCGTCCTCGGGCAGGCGGAACGACCGGCGGAACGCGCCGTACTGGCGTTCCGAGAAGTACCAGGTGTCGCCCTTCTTCTCTTCGTGGGTCTTCTTCTCGCCGCGGATGGTGACGACGCCATCGTCCACCGTCAGTTCGATGTCCGCTTCGGATACGCCCGGCAATTCCATCGAGATGTCATAGGACTTGTCGCTGCCGGACGCTTCGGTGGCGGGGCTCAACCAGTCCGCCAGCCGTGATCCGAAATGCCGGAAGGGGTCATAGAGCGATGGCCAGAGGCCAGCTTGATCGGATTTCTCAACCATGAACAGTCCTCCTTTCTTGCTGTTCTGAATATAGTGCCACACTTGGCGGGATTCATCATTGATCCCGCTCAAAAACCCGGGCGGAATGCCCCCTTGCACAGCAGGCGCGCGGCGGCCATCTTGCGCGGCGACGAGGAAGGGGAACACCGATGGAACTTGCCGACCTGGACGATCTTCTGGCCCGCCGCCATTCCTGCCGCGCCTTCCGCCCGGACCCGGTTCCCCGGGCGGACATCGAACGCATCTTGTCCAGCGCGCGCCGCGTGCCCAGCTGGTGCAACGCCCAGCCCTGGCAGGTGGTGGTCACCAGCGGCGACGAGACCGACAGGTTCCGCACGGCGCTGCTGCACGAGGCCGCCACCGGCGCCCATGCTCCCGATCTGCCCTTCCCCACCTCCTATTCCGGCGTCTACCAGCAGCGCCGCCGGACCTGCGGCTGGGCGCTTTACGAAGCGGTGGGCGTGGAAAAGGGTGACCGCGCCGGCTCGGCCCGCGAGATGATGAAGAACTTCGCCCTGTTCGGCGCCCCGCATTGCGCCATCGTATCCAGCCCCGCCGAGCTGGGATCCTACGGCGCCCTCGACTGCGGCGGGTTCGTGACCGCCTTCACGCTGGCGGCGCAGGCGCTTGGCATCGCCACCATCCCGCAGGCCGCCGTCGCCTCCTACAGCCCGTTCCTGCACCGCCATTTCGGCATCCCGGATGACCGGCTGGTGCTCTGCGCCATTTCCTTCGGCTATGCCGATCCCGACCATCCGGCCAATGCCTTCAGGACCGACCGCGCCGAGCTCGACGAGTTCGTCGACTGGCGGGGTTGAAACCACCGTCAGCCAGGAAACGGAAGGAGATGAAATGCGCGCCCTGATCCAACGTGTGTCCCGCGCCTCGGTCGCCGTCGACGGCGAGGTGATCGGCAAGACCGGCCCCGGCCTTTTGATCCTCGTCTGCGCCATGCAGGGCGACGCCGAGGCACAGGCCGATCACCTGGCCGCCAAGATCGCGCGGCTGCGCATCTTCAACGACGAAGCGGGCAAGATGAACCGTTCCGTTCTCGACATCGGCGGCTCGGCCCTCGTGGTCAGCCAGTTCACGCTGGCCGCCGACACGTCGCGCGGCAACCGCCCCGGCTTTTCGGCGGCGGCGGCCCCCGCCGAGGGCGAACGCCTCTACGAGTATTTTGCCGCAAAACTGGCGGAACAGGGCGTTCCCGTCGCGACGGGAAGGTTCGGCGCGGATATGGCGGTAGAGCTGGTCAATGACGGGCCGGTGACAATCTGGATGGAAAGCTGATGGACAGGCGCGACATGGCCCGCACGATCTGGCAGGCCGGTGTGGATGCGGTCGGCGGTTACGCGGCCACGGCGGCGGCCCTGGCCGAAACGCAAAGGCCCGACCGCATCCTGGCGGTCGGCAAGGCCGCCGGGGCGATGGCGCGCGCGGCGCTCGACCGGTTCGGAGCGGTGCCCTGCCTTGTCGTCACCAAGGACGGCCACGGCGACGGCCTGCCCGGCCATGTCCAGCTGATCGAGGCGTCGCACCCGGTTCCCGACGCCCGCAGCCTTCAGGGCGGCCAGGCGCTGCGCGAGGCGGTCGAGGCGATGGAGCCGGGCACGCACCTGTTGTTGCTGGTCTCGGGCGGGGCCTCGTCGCTGGCCGAGGACCTGATGCCCGGCAAGACCCTCGACGATCTGGCCGCGCTCAACCGGCGGCTTCTGGCGGCGGGGCTGGACATCACCGCGATGAACGCCGAACGGCGCGGGATTTCACGGATCAAGGGCGGCGGGCTGCTGTCGGGGTTCCAGGGGGCCGAAGCCGTGGTCCTGGCGATCTCGGACGTGCCGGGCGACGACCTCATGGTGATCGGCTCGGGTATCGGCGCGTTGCCGGACGGGCTCAGCTTCAGGGCGCGCGCGCGGATCATCGCCTCGAACGCCCACGCCCGGGCCGCTGCGGCGCAGGCAGCGGAAACGGCGGGGTACGCGGTGCTGGCCAACGAGGAAGCGCTGCATGACGACCTTCCGGCCCTGGCCGCGCGCCTGGGGCCGCGCCTGCGCGACATGCCGCGCGGCGCGATGATCCTCGGCGGCGAACCGACCGTCATCCTGCCCGAGAACCCGGGAAGGGGCGGCCGCAACCAGGCGCTGGCCCTGGCCCTGGCGCACGAGATCGCGGGCTGCGGCGGGATCACCCTGGTGGTCGGCGGCACCGACGGCACCGACGGGCCGACCGATGCGGCGGGCGCCATCGTGGACGGGTCCACATGGGGCGACGGCGCCGCGGAAGCGCTGAGTGCCGCCGACAGCGGCAGCTACCTCGATCGCAAGGGCGCATTGCTCGTCACCGGCCCCACCGGAACGAATGTGATGGACCTTCTGGTCGCAATTCGCGAATGATCTGTCGATTACCCCCTTTTATTTGTCGGAATTGCGGATGACACTCGCCGCATGACATCCGCCCCCAATGCCCTGCGCGACATCGAAGAGATACCGGATCTCGGCATCACCCTGTCCGACGGCTGCCGCCTGTCCGCCCGGGTCTGGCGGCCGGTGGATGCCGACGACGACCCGGTGCCCGCGATCCTGGAATACCTGCCCTACCGCAAGCGCGACGGCACCGCCGCGCGCGACGCGCTGACCCATCCCTGGTTCGCCAAACGCGGCTATGCCTGCATCCGCGTAGACATGCGCGGCAACGGCGACAGCGAAGGGCTGATGGCCGACGAATACACGCAGCAGGAACTGGACGACGCGGTCGAGGTGATCGGCTGGCTCGCAACGCAACCCTGGTGCAACGGCGGCGTCGGCATGATGGGGATCAGCTGGGGCGGGTTCAATGCGCTGCAGGTGGCGGCGATGCAGCCCGAACCGCTCAAGGCCATCATCACCCTGTGTTCCACCGCCGACCGCTATGCCGACGACATCCACTACAAGGGCGGATGCCTGCTGAACGAGAACCTTGGCTGGGGCGCGACGATGTGGGCCTATTCCTCGCGCGCGCCGGATCCGGACCTGCGCGAGAACTGGCGCGAACTGTGGCTGAAGCGGCTGAAGAACGAACCCTTCCTTCCGTCGCTCTGGCTGCGCCACCAGACCCGCGACGCCTATTGGCGGCACGGCTCGGTCTGCGAGGACTACGCCGCGATCAGGGCCGCCACCCTGGCGATCGGCGGCTGGGGCGACGCCTACAAGAACGCCGTGCCGCTGCTGGTCGAACGGCTGGACGCTCCGGTCAAGGGGATCGTGGGGCCCTGGGTCCACAAATACCCGCATTTCGCCGTTCCCGAACCCCGAATCGGCTTTCTGCAAGAGGCGTTGCGCTGGTGGGATCACTGGCTCAAGGGCATCGACACCGGCGTCGCCGACGATCCCGACTACCGCGCCTACCTGATGGACGGCGTCCGGCCCGCCCGCTGGTACACCGAACGTCCCGGGCGCTGGATCGCCGAAACCTCGGGCGCGACCTCCCACCTGCCGCGGCAGCACCTGTCCCTGAGCAATGCCGGCCTCGGCGCCGACGGCGCGCTGGACGTCCGCGTGCGGTCTCCGCATCACTGCGGCATGGAAGGCGGCGAGTACTGCGCCATCTGGCTGGGCCCTGAGATGCCAGGCGACCAGCGGCCCGACGACGCGCTGTCCGTGTGCTTCGACGGCGCGCCGCTGGCGGAAAACCTCGACATCGTCGGCGCGCCGCGGCTGCGGCTGCGGCTCAGCGCCGACAAGCCGCAGGCGCAGATCGCCGTGCGGCTGAACCACCTCCACCCCGACGGCGCCTCGACCCGGATCACGTATGGCGTGCTGAACCTGACCCACCGGGACAGCCATGCCGACCCGCAGCCGCTGGAGCCGCGGGAAACTTGTGACATCGCGCTGGACCTCGACCAGATCGCCTACCGGGTGCCCAAGGGCCACCGACTGCGGCTCGCCATTTCCAGCGCCTATTGGCCGATGATCTGGCCCTCGCCGGAAACCGCCGAACTGCACCTGACGGGCGGAGAGCTTTCGCTGCCCCAGCGCCCAACGCCAGACGCGGACGAGCATGTCTTTCCCCCGCCCCAATCCGAGACGCCCTGGCAGGTGGAAACGCTGCGCGCGGCCTCGAACGCGCGGCGCGCCGAGACCGATCTTGCGACCGGCGAGGTGCGCCTGGTCATCGAGGACGATTTCGGCCTGCGACAGGACAGCGAGCATGGCCTGATCAGCGGCGGCGTGGCCCGGGAACGCTGGTCCATCCATCCCGACGATCCCCTCTCCGCCCGGGGCGCCTGCCACTGGACCGAAGAGTTGGGGCGCGGCGACTGGCGGCTGAGAACCGAGACGCGAAGCGAGATGTGGTCCGACGCCAACACTTTTTTCCTGCGCGCCTCGATCACCGCATACGAGAACGACGAAGTGGTATATACCCGTGAAATCGAGGACGCCGTGCCGCGAAACCAGATGTAATCCGCATTCCCCTGCGGCCCGGACATTAACGCTTGCCCGCCTGCCGGAAATGCGCCAACCTTGACTCGTGCGTCAATAAAAACAGCCCGCAGAGGCAAAAGTACAACCAACTGGGAGATTCCGATGAACGAACAACTCACTCACATGACTGGGCAGGTGACTGCCGGCAAGATGACCCGCCGCGAATTCATGGGGAAAGCCGCGGCCCTGGGCGTGTCCGCCGCCGTCGCCAGCAGCATGTTCGCCAATGCGGCCCGGGCAGCCGGCCCGAAAAAGGGCGGCGACCTGAAATTCGGCCTGCAGGGCGGCGAATCCACCAACTCGCTCGACCCCGCGACCTATGCCAGCTCGGTTCCGTTCATGAACGGCAAGCAGTTCGGCGACACCCTGGTCGAGGTCGCGCCGGACGGCTCGATCGAACCGCGCCTCGCGGAAAGCGTCGAGGGCAGCGCGGACGCCAAGGTCTGGACCTTCAAGCTGCGCCAGGGGGTCGAATTCCACAACGGCAAGACCATGACCAGCGAAGACGTCCTGAAGACGATGGAGCGCCACTCGAACGAGGATTCCAAGTCCGGCGCCCTGGGCATCATGAAGGGCATCGAGTCGATGAAGGCCGATGGCGACAACTTCCAGGTCACGCTGACCGACCCGAACGCCGACCTGCCCTATCTGATGGCCGACTATCACCTGATCATCCAGCCTGACGGCGGCATGGACAATCCCGGCGCCGGCATCGGCACCGGCCCCTTCAAGCTCGAAGTCGACGAGCCGGGCGTCCGTCACCTGTTCTCGAAATTCGAGAACCACTGGAGCGATTACGGAAACTTCGACAGCGTCGAGGTCATCGTGATCAACGACGCCACCGCCAGAACCGCGGCGCTGCAGTCGGGACAGGTCCACGCCATCAACCGGGTCGAACCGAAGATCGCGGAACTGCTGAGCCGCGCGCCGAACCTGACCGTCCATTCGACGGCGGGCCGCGGACACTATGTCTTCATCATGCATGCGGACACGGCGCCGTACGACAACAACGATCTGCGCATGGCCCTGAAATACGCCATCAACCGCGAAGAACTGGTCGACAAGATCCTGCGCGGCTACGGCTCGGTCGGAAACGACATGCCGATCAACGCGGCCTATCCGCTGTTCGACGAAACGATCCCGCAACGCGAGTTCAGCCTCGAAAAGGCGGCGGAGCATTACAAGGCGTCCGGCCATGACGGCTCGCCGATCATCCTGCGCACGTCCGACGTCGCCTTCCCCGGCGCCGTGGACGCGGCGGCCCTGTTCCAGCAAAGCGCGGCGCAGGCCGGCATCCCGCTGGAAATCAAGCGCGAACCGGGCGACGGCTACTGGTCCGAGGTCTGGAACGTTCAGCCCTTCTGCGCCTCGTACTGGGGCGGGCGTCCGGTGCAGGATCAGATGTACACCACCGCCTACCTGTCCACGGCGGACTGGAACGACACGCGCTTCAAGGTTCAGGCCTTCGACGACCTCCTGTTCGCGGCCCGCGCGGAACTGGACCCGGCCAAGCGCAAGGAGATCTATTCCCAGATGGGCATGATGGTGCGCGATACCGGCGGCCTGATCTGCCCGATGTTCAACGACTTCATCGAAGGTGTCAGCAACCAGCTCGACGGTTGGGAAACCGACCCGACACAGGAAATGATGAACGGTCAGATCTCCCGCAAGATGTGGTTCGTCTGATACGGGTTCCCGAATATGCACCCGATCATCAAACTGGTTTCCCAGCGCATCGCGCTGGGACTCCTGCTTCTCTTCGGCGCCTCCGCCCTGATCTTCGGCCTGACCGAAGCCCTGCCGGGGGATGCCGCCCAGGCCGTTCTGGGACAGGCGGCAACCCCTGAATCGCTTGCCAACCTGCGCGAGGAAATGGGCCTCGACCGCCCTGCCCTGACCCGCTATGTCGAATGGCTTGGCGGCATCCTGCAAGGCGATCTGGGCACGTCCCTGACCAACAAGCTGGACATCGCCGAATCCGTCGGCAAGCGTCTGGGCAACACGCTGTTCCTGGCCTTCTGGGCGGCCCTCATCTCGGTGCCGCTGGCCATCCTGCTGGGCCTTCTCGCCGTACGCTACAGGAACCGCTGGCCGGACAAGCTGATCTCGGCGGTCACCCTGACGACGATCTCGATCCCCGAATTCCTGATCGGCTACGTGCTGGTCTACTTCATCGCGGTGAAACTGGGCTGGTTCTCGCCGCTGGCGATGATCAACGACAGCATGTCCATTTGGCAGAAGCTCTCGGCGATCGCGCTGCCGGTCATCGTGCTGACGATGGTGGTGCTGGCGCACATGATGCGCATGACCCGGGCCGCGATCCTGAACGTCATGCAATCCGCCTATATCGAAACCGCGGAACTCAAGGGCCTCAACAACTTCAAGATCATCTACCGCCACGCCTTCCCCAACGCCATCGCGCCGATCGTCAACGTGGTGATGCTGAACCTCGCCTATCTCGTCGTGGGCGTCGTCGTGGTCGAGGTGGTGTTCGTCTATCCCGGCATGGGACAGTACCTGGTGGATCACGTGACCAAGCGCGACGTGCCGGTGGTGCTTGCCTGCGGCGTCATCTTCGCCGCCATCTACATCGGCCTCAACATGGTCGCCGACATCGTCGCCATCCTGGCGAACCCCAGGCTGAGGCATCCGAAATGAAGAACATCCCTATCTCTGCCCTGATCGGCCTGGGCTTCACCGTCCTCTATTTCTTCGTCGCGGTCTTCGCCCCGCTGCTGGCGCCCTACGGCATGGCCGAGATCGTCGGCGACGTGTGGGAGCCGTCCAGCTCCGAACACTGGCTGGGCACCGACAACATCGGCCGAGACCTGCTCAGCCGCATGATCTACGGCGGCCGCACGACGATCTTCGTCGCCACCGCCGCCACCATCCTCAGCTTCGTCACCGGCTCGGTGCTGGGCTTTCTGGCCGCCGTTCTGGGCGGCTGGGCGGATCAGGTCCTGTCGCGCGGCGTCGACCTGGTGATGTCGATCCCCTCGCTGATCACCGCGCTCGTGGTGCTGGCGATGGTGCCCGTCACCATCCCCGTGCTGATCATCGTCATGGGGCTGCTGGACGCCACCCGCGTCTACCGCCTGGCCCGCGCCGTGGCGGTTGACATCGAGGTGATGGACTATGTCGAAGCCGCCAAGCTGCGCGGCGAGGGCCATGTCTGGATCATCTTCCGCGAGATCCTGCCCAACGCCCTGTCGCCGCTGGTCGCCGAACTGGGCCTGCGCTTCATCTTCATGGTCCTGTTCGTCTCGACCCTGTCCTTCCTCGGCCTCGGCGTGCAGCCGCCGCTGGCCGACTGGGGCGGCATCGTGAAGGAAAACAAGGACGGCATCGTCTACGGCATCGGCGCAGCGCTCTACCCGGCCGTGGCCATCGCGACGCTGGCCATCTCGGTCAACCTCGTGGCCGACTGGGTTCTGAACCGCACCACTTCGCTGAAAGGAGGCCGCGGATGAGCGATCCCCTTCTCAAGGTCCGCGACCTCAAGATCGGCGCGACCGTCTATCCGCCGGGCGAAAAGCCCCACGACATCGAGATCGTGCATGGCGTCAGCTTCGACCTGCAACCCGGCAAGGTGCTGGGCCTGATCGGCGAATCCGGCGCCGGCAAGTCCACCATCGGGCTGGCGTCGATGGCCTATGGCCGCGGCGGCGTCAAGATCACCGGCGGCGAAGTCTGGGTGAACGGCCGCGACATCCTCAAGACCTCGCTCAAGGACATCCGCGCCCTGCGCGGCGGCGAGGTGACCTACGTGTCGCAATCCGCCGCCGCCTCGTTCAACCCGGCCAAGAAGATCATGGATCAGGTCGTCGAAGCCGCGGTCGAGCAGAAGAAGTTCTCGCGCAAGCAGGCCGAGGCCCGCGCGCGCGAGCTGTTCGCCAAGCTCGGCCTTCCCGATCCCGACAATATCGGCGACCGCTACCCGCACCAGGTTTCGGGCGGACAGCTGCAGCGTTGCATGACCGCGCTCGCCCTCTGCCCCGAGCCGGATCTGGTGGTGTTCGACGAGCCCACGACCGCGCTGGACGTGACCACCCAGATCGACGTTCTGATGGCGATCAAGGAGGCGATCCGCGACACCGGCGTCGCCGCGCTCTACATCACGCACGACCTGGCGGTCGTGGCGCAGGTGAGCGACGAGATCATGGTGCTGCGGATGGGCGACATGGTCGAATTCGGCTCCACCGACCAGATCATCAACAACCCTCAGAAGGAATACACCCAGGCGCTGGTCTCGGTCCGCTCCATCGACCACGAGGAAAAACAGCCGACGCCGGAACCGGTGCTGAGCGTGCAGGGCATCACCGCACGCTACAAGGGGCTGAACTTCGACGTGCTGCACAATGTCAACGTAGACCTGCATCCGGGCCAGACCCTCGCCGTTGTGGGCGAATCCGGGTCGGGGAAATCCACGCTGGCGCGGGTGATCACCGGCCTGCTGCCGCCGCGCGACGGCGACATCGTCTTTGCCGGCCGCACGCTGTCGCCCAGCCTCGCCGGGCGCACCCGCGAGGACCTGCGCGAATTGCAGATGATCTACCAGATGGCCGACGTGGCGATGAACCCGCGCCAGACGGTGGGCACGATCATCGGGCGGCCGCTCGAGTTCTATTTCAACATGCGCGGCGCGGAAAAGCGCAAGCGCATCGTCGAACTGCTGGACGAGATCGAACTGGGCGAAAAGTTCATGGACCGCTACCCCGCGGAACTGTCCGGCGGCCAGAAACAGCGGGTCTGCATCGCGCGCTCGCTGGCGGCCAAGCCCAAGATGATCATCTGCGACGAGGTCACCTCGGCGCTCGACCCGCTGGTGGCCGACGGCATCCTGAAACTGCTGCTGGACCTGCAGAAGATCGAGGATGTGGCCTACCTGTTCATCACCCACGATCTCGCCACCGTCCGCGCCATCTCGGATTCGATCGCGGTGATGTACCAGGGCCGCGTGGTGCGCTACGGACCCAAGTCCCAGGTGCTCAGCCCGCCCTTCGACGACTATACCGACCTCCTGCTCAGCTCGGTTCCCGAGATGCACCTGGGCTGGCTGGAAGAAGTGGTGGCGCACCGCAAGATGGAGAGCGCGGGGAACTGACGCCCCGCCAGCAGGAGCGCACGGATGCCACATCTTCCTTCCCTGCCCGACAAGGCGACGCTGTTCGATGTATACCGGCGGCACCCGGCCGTCGCGCAGGCCATGCTTGCGCTCAACGATGCGGTGATGCGCCAGCCCTCGCCCTTCACCCCGGCGGAACGCGAGGCGATCGCGGCCTATGTCTCGGCGCTCAACGACTGTCAGTACTGCCATGCGCTGCACGGGCGCGCGGCGGTCAATCTCGGCATGGAAGACGGGGCCGTCGCCGCGATCTGCGAACGCCCCGAAGCGCCCGAAGACCCCCGCCTGATCCCGGTGCTGGCCTATGTGGCGCGGCTGACCAGCGATCCCGCCTCCGTCGGCCCCGAGCATGTCCGCGCGATCCTCGACGCCGGCTGGACCGAAGACGCGGTCAGCTTCGCGGCCTTCATCGCCGCGACCTACGCACTGATGAACCGGGTGGTCGAAGGCCACGGCATCCGCGCCGACGAAGCGCAGGCCGATGCCGGCGGCGCGCGGCTTGCCGGCCCGGGCTACGCTGGTATTGCGCAGATGCTCGCCAGCGAGGGTTGATGGCCGAATTTCCGACCGGCACGACCCGGATGTCACGCTGATGTCACTCCCTCCAATTCACAAGCGCGCACCGGCGACCGCGGCGCCGGCAAACTGGCCCCGCCGCGGGCAAGCCCTCTGATCAGGAAATGCACACACTCATGGACCGGAAAATCCTTCTCATCATCCTCGACGGCGTCCCCTACCGGAACTTCCGCCGTCTCTTCGGCAATCTCGAAGGCTGGGTCGACAGCGGCGATGCGCGCGTCTGGAAACTGCGTTCGGTGCTGCCGTCCATCTCGGCCAGCTGCTACGCCTCGATCCATACCGGCGTCACCCCGGCCGAGCACGGCTGCACCGGCAACGGCAACGTCTTCCGGCTGGGCCACAAGGACGTCTTTTCCCAGGTCCGCGAGGCCGGCGGCGTCACCGGGGCGGTGACGCACAGTTTCTGGTCGCAGTTCTTCAACCGCCACCCGTTCGATTACGTCCGCGACATCGAATATGACGAACCCGACAGCTCCACCATCAACCACGGCCGGTTCCACACCATGACCGGCTACGGCCACGACAACCAGATGACGCCCTCGGACGTCGATCTCTACGCCACGCTGACCAACCTGTGCCTGCGCTTCGGCCTGGATTACGGCATCCTGCACACCTGCACGCTGGACAGCATGGGACACCGTTTCTTTCACGACGCCCGCGAAATGGATCACGCCTGTTTCGTCGCGGACGAGATGCTGGCCCCATTCATCACGCGCTGGCGGCAGATGGGATACGAGGTGATCGTGACCGCCGACCACGGCCAGGACGATCGCGGCCACCACGGCGGCCGCTGCGCGCTGCAGCAGGAGACCGCGCTCTATTATTTCGGAGAGGCCGAAGGGCCCGCGGACGATTTCGTCATCGACCAGCTCCAACTGGCACCGACCCTGCTCAGGCGGATGGGGGCGCCGGTCGCCGAGACCATGAAGGCCGCGCCTTTCCTTCAGTGACCGAAAGCGGCCCGGGCCGCCGGGGCGCGGCTCGGGCGCACCCGCCTAGTCGTAGCACCAGATCCCCTGCCCCAGCGCCTCGATGGCCACGGTGATGCGCTCGAAACTGTCGCTCGCCCGTCCGACGGTCGTGCGCGCGCGCAGATAGCCGTGGACCAGCCCCTTTTCGTTCATCCAATGCGCGGTGCCGCCCGCAGCCAGAATCCGGTCGCGATAGTCGCGGCCATCGTCCCGCAAGGGATCGCAATCGGCGGTGACGATGACGGTCGGCGGCAGGTCCGAGAAATCCGTGTCCTGCAACGGCGCAAAGGTCGGGTCGCCGGTCGGTTCGTCGCCCTCGAACCGCACCGACTTGTAGAACAGCACGTCCTCGCGGGTCAGCATCGGCGCATTCGCGTGTTCGACATAGGATCCGCTGTCCACGTCGCCGCCGAGAACCGGGTAGATCAGCACCTGCCCCAGAACGTCCTTCAGCCGCCAGCGGCTGTGATGGGTGACGCAGGCCGCCAGATTGCCCCCGGCGCTGTCCCCGGCCAGAACCAGCGGGTCGCCGAATTCCTCCGCCGCCCAGACGGTGGCGGTCCAGCAGTCGTCGAACTGCGCCGGGTGGCGGTGCTCCGGGCACAGCCGGTAATCGACGGCCACCACGCGGTACCCGGTCGAGGCGCAGATTTCGGCGCAGACGTCGTCATGACTGTCCAGACCGCCAAGAACGAAACCGCCGCCATGGAAATAGACGACGGTTCGCGTGGGATCGCCAAGGGTGTAGACCCGGACGGGGACGCCCTTGGCGTCCCGGTCCTCGGTCTGGATCACTTCCGGATAGGGCTGCCGGAACGCGCGGCACAGCTTGTCATAGATCCGCCGCTGCTCGTCGATCGGCAGATGCACCGCGTCTTCCGGGTAGCTTTCGGCCGTCCGCCCGATGAAGTTCCAGGTTTCCTCGTCGATCAGCCGCTCATAGTCCATTGGCCCTCCGATCAGGCTGCCCATTCCCAAGGCCGGGTATAGGCACCCAGGACCTTGTTCACATCGTCCTCGGAGGAGCCGTTCGCGTCAAGCTGCGCGACCAGTCCGCGTTTCTTGTCGTCCACGACCGAGACCACCCGGGCCGCAACCCCGGCCTTTTCCAGCGCGCCGTTGTAGACACGGGTGATCGCCTGCTTGCGCAGCTCGGGCTTGAACACCTTGCCGACGGCGGTCTTGGGCAGTTCCGGCAGGATCGTCATGTGCTTGGGATGCGCGGCGCGCTCGTGCACATGCACCTTGCAATGCTCCAGCAGCTCTTCCTCGGTGGCCGTCGCGCCGTCAACCAGTTCCACGAAGGCGCAGGGAACCTCGCCGGAATGGGCGTCGGGCTGGCCGATGGCACCGGCAAAGGCCACGGCGTCATGCGCCAGCAGCGCCTCCTCGATCTCGGCGGGATCGATGTTGTGGCCGCCGCGAATGATCAGGTCCTTGGCCCGCCCCGTGATCCAGAGATAGCCGTCGGGATCGAACCGGCCCAGATCGCCGGTGCGCAGGTAGGTGCCGTAGTGATAGAGGTTCGTGTTCTTCTCCGCCTCGGTATAGGTGTTCCCGGCATAGACGCCCGGGTTCGAGATGCAGATCTCGCCCACCTCGTCCACGGCGCATTCGGTGGGGCCGTCGGGGCCGTCCTGCAGGATCTTCACGTCCGTATAGGGGAACGGTATGCCGATCGACCCGATCTTCTTCTCGCCGTCGACCGGGTTGCACGACACCAGGCAGGTCGCCTCGGTCAGGCCGTAGCCTTCGACGATGGTCACGCCGGTCGCCTTTTCAAAGCGGCGGAACAGCTCCACCGGCAGCGGCGCCGATCCCGAGAACGCGGTCTTGACCGTCGAGATGTCGGCATCGACCGGGCGCTGCATCTTGGCCGAGATCGCCGTCGGCACGGTGATGATGAAGGTGACCTTCCAGCGTTCGATCAGCTTCCAGAAATTGTCGAACACCCCGTCGCCGCGATACCCCGCCGGGGTCGGGAACACCACATGTGCGCCCGAGGCCACCGCGGCCATGACGATCACGTGGCAGGCGAAGACGTGGAACATCGGCAGCGGGCACATGATCGTGTCCTCTTCCGAGAACAGCAGCGTGTGGCCCAGCCAGCCGTTGTAGATCATGCCGGAATACTTGTGCTGCGCCACCTTGGGCATCCCGGTGGTGCCGCCGGTGTGGAAATAGCAGGCGACCCGGTCCTCAAGCACGTCCTCGAACGTCAGCGTCTTGGGGTGTTTGGCCAGTTCCTTGTTGAAATCCATGTAATCGGCATGGGCCAGATGCTCCTTGTCCGCCATCTTGGGCCGGACCAGCGGCACGATCCAGGATTTCGGCGGCGTCAGGTAGCGGTTCAGGTCGATCTCAAGAACCGTATGCACGCGCGGCGCGTGGCGCACCGCCTCGGCGACCTTCTGGGCCACGTCGGTCTTGGGGAACGGCTTCAGCGTCACCACGACCTTGGCGTCGGTCTCGCGCAGGATGGCGGCGATCTGTTCCGGCTCCAGCAGCGGGTTGATCGGATTGACGATGCCCGCGACCGCGCCGCCCAGCAGCGTGACCAGCGTTTCGTTCGAGTTGGGCAGCACAAAGGCCACCACGTCCGACTGGCCGATCCCGAGCGACCGGAACAGGTTGGCGGCCTGGTTGACCTTGCCCAGCAGCTCCGACCAGGTCAGCGTCTCGGCCTTGTCCTTGGGGCCCGAAAGGATCTGGAAACTCAGCGCCTTGTGATCCGGAAACTTGCCGGCCGTGCGCGACAAAAGCTGATGCAGCGTCACCGGCAGGTCACGCTCCTCCCACGGCATCTCTTGTTCAATCCGTGCCCTGTCTTCGAACCCCGCAAATGCCATCCGGCTCCTCCCTGATGCGGCCCTGCCTGGCGCGGACCCTTTGTTCCGCCCCAAGATGAGAGCAAATCCTCGTTCGTGCAAGCGAGGGCTTATCGGGAGGATGGAAGATTTTGTAGAATGACGCTGCGGCGATACGAGGGGTGCCGGAACGTCACCTCATTCGGCGGCGACCCCGTCGGTGAACTGCAGCCGCGCCAGCCGCGCATAAAGCCCGCCTTCGGCCACCAGATCGGCATGGGTGCCCTGCGCCACGATGCGGCCCGCCTCCATCACCACGATCCGGTCGGCCTTCTTCACGGTGGCCAGGCGGTGCGCCACGATCAGGGTCGTGCGCCCGGCGCTCAGTTCGTCGACCGCCCCCTGCACCGCCCGCTCGCTTTCGGCGTCCAGCGCCGAGGTCGCCTCGTCCAGCAGCAGCACCGGCGCGTCGCGCAGGATGGCCCGCGCGATGGCGATGCGCTGCTTCTGCCCGCCCGACAGCATCACCCCGCGCTCGCCCACGAAACTGTCATAGCCTTCGGGAAGCGCCGCGATGAAATCATGCGCGGCGGCGGCGCGCGCCGCCTCCTCCACCTCGGCATCCGTGGCCTCGGGGCGTCCGAACCGGATGTTCTCCCGAGCCGAGGCGGCAAAGATCACCGGGTCCTGCGGCACCAGCGCGATGTGGCGGCGGAAATCGGACCGCTTGAGGCTGCGCAGGTCGATCCCGTCCAGCGTGACCGCGCCCGCGTCCGGGTCGTAGAACCGCTGGATCAGCTGGATCACGGTGGTCTTGCCCGCGCCCGACGGGCCGACAAAGGCCACGGTCTCGCCCGGATTGACCGTCAAGGTCATGTCGTCCAGCGCCGCCACGTCCGGGCGCGAAGGATAGCGGAAGCTCACGCCATCAAACCCGATCTCGCCCCGCACCGGCTGCGGCAGCGTCGCGGGATTGGCGGGATCGGTGACGGTGTCCTCGACCGTCAGAAGCTCCACCAGACGTTCGGTCGCCCCGGCCGCCCGCTGCAACTCGCTCCAGATTTCCGACAGCGCCCCGACCGAACCGGCCATGATCACCGAGTAGATCACGAACTGGATCAGCGTGCCTTCGGTCATCAGACCGGCGCGCACGTCGTTGGCGCCCATCCACAGCACGCCCACGACGCCCGAGAACACCAGGAAGATCACGATCACGGTCAGCACCGCGCGCGTCTGAATGCGGCGCAGCGACACGATGTACGAGGTTTCGGTCAGGTCCGCGAATTGCCCGCGGCTGGCGGTTTCGTGGGTGAAGGCCTGCACGGTCTGAACCGCGCCCAGCGCCTCGCCTGCATTCCCCGACGATGCGGCGATCCAGTCCTGGTTCTCGCGGCTGATGCCGCGCAGGCGGCGGCCCAGCACCAGGATGGGCACGACCACCACCGGAATGAGCAGCAGCACCATCGCCGTCAGCTTGGCCGAGGTCAGCAGCATCAGCACCAGTCCGCCCAGGAACATCAGGATGTTGCGCAGGGCGATCGACACCGACGAGCCCAGCACCGACTGGATCAGCGTCGTGTCGGTGGTGATCCGGCTCAGCACCTCGCCTGTCATGATGCGCTCGTAGAATTCCGGGCTCATGCCGATCACCCGGTCGAACACCGCCTTGCGGATGTCGGCCACCACCCGTTCACCCAGCCGCGTCACCAGCGCATAGCGGACGCCGGTCCCCAGGGCCAGAACGGCCGCGATGCCCAGCGCGGCCAGGAAATACTGGTCCAGCAACTCGCCGCTTTCGATGCGGAAATGATCTACCACGCGGCGCACGGCCAAGGGCAGCGCCAGCATCATGCTGGCCGTCACCACCAGCGCCAGCGTCGCGCCGATCATCAGCAGGCGGTAGGGCTTCATGAACGGCCAGAGCGAGGCGAGAACGCTCAGCTTCCTGGACTTCGCCCGCTCCTCGCTGGCGCCGGGTGCAGGGCTTGATGCCGGTTTTTCGGACTGCGGTCTTGCCATGTCGGGCCCTTGTGGTCTGGTCACTTCCGATTGGCCGCTTCTTGGCCCCGCAGGTGCGCGGGGTCAAGCCAAAGCCGCCCGCCGCAGCGCGCGAAACGTCCATTTGACGCAATTGCCGGAAGGAAAGCCGAGACTGGAGCGGGCGGCGGGAATCGAACCCGCGTCATTAGCTTGGAAGGCTAATGAATATGCCGCAAAAAAACGTTTAAAAACATATAATTACCGCAAGTCGCCAGGGATTTTTGTCGGCAATTTGTCTAAAAGGAAAGTTTCTGGAGCGGGCGACGGGAATCGAACCCGTATCATCAGCTTGGAAGGCTGAGGTCTTACCATTACACAACGCCCGCTCAACGATCTTCGGTACTAGTCTATTGATTCTCGGGCGTCAAGTTAGGAACGATAGTCTTCAAAAAGGCTTCGAACATGCGACCTCTTTTTGCTTAAGGCGACGACAACCGTACCGCACCCGGCTTTCGGCCAGCTCCTTCTGTCGCATGCGAAGTTCCACCTCAGGATCGCGCCTAGATTGGTATCTGTGGGAAGCCGCTTGGCCGCTTTTCAGAAGCGCTCCAGAGTGGCGCGTTCGATCCGATCATCCGTTTATGCGCGGACCGAACGACATTGCGCCAATATCTTTGCTGAATCAGACTGCATCGGCTGGTTCTGAACGCGACAGAACACTGGAAGGCCGCGCTTTCGCCATGGCGGACGTCAGCATCCCAGCAATGATGGCTTTGAGAAAGTCGCCAAGGATGAAAGCAGTCACTAGCCCCGTCGCTTCAACGAGCGATTTTTCAAGTGTGATGGACATCCCGACGATGCCGAAGACGTACATCACAAGGATGCCACCAATGATCGAAGCCAAACTTGCTACGAGCGCTAGTGGTGCGCTCCGCCATTTTTCGACGATTAGACCTGTGACGAACGCAGCAATTGGCCAACCAATCAGAAAGCCTGCAGACGGTGAAACAAAGAGGCCAAGCCCACCGCGACCGCCTGAGAGAAGTGGAAGACCGATGGCTACAAGCAGCAGAAACAACAGGACCGCGAGCGCGCCACGCTTTGAGCCTAGAATCGTGCCACACAGCATGACACCGAGACTTTGCGCCGTGATCGGGACACCAAATGCCAAAGTGACTTTCGGGATAAGGCCCAACGCGGCAATGAGTGCCGCAAAGAGCGCAATATGAGCTACGTTTTTTTCCATCTCAGATCTCCTCGAGACTGTTGAATCCACCACGCGCGCGCAGGGCTTCGGCGACGTGATCTGCGTCATCCAGTGCGAGCACGGTGAAAGGTGAAATGATGCGCCAATTGGGCACGCGCGTTGAACGGGCTTTCCATGCATGAGTGAGTTGGCCACCTCGCTCTACGAGCACCGGCGTAAGCCGGATGACTAGCGCGATTGCGAGCGCCAATACCTGGGAATTCAGCCCAATCCACCGAAGTGGTATGGTAATTTTTTTCACAAAATCGATCATATCGGAAAGGCGCGTGGTCATGGTGACCAAGTTTGCCAAACCAACCGCCGAGAGCATTCTCAGAACGATGGACGCCCCGAGCTCATACTCTGCAGTCCAGATATGCCATAGCCCGACGACGAAAACGAACAGCCACAAAAGCTTCATCTGCCTGAGGCCGGCAAAAAGAAACGCTTTGCCTGGAAGAGCATAAAGCAGTGAGACAAATGCGAAGACCAAGCCCTGAACCAGTAGATTGTCGATCGCAAAGAGCATCGCGGTCGCAATACAAAGCCCGAGAAGTTTGGCGCCAGCTGGCCAGCAGTGGGCAGACGTTCTAACGGGAGAGGTCAGAGATATCATCCAGCCCTCCCAGTCTCTTCATTTTCTCGATGTAATCATTCAGGATCGGCGCCGCATCGCCTAACGATATCAGCTGTCCTTGGTCCAGCCAGATGACTTTCTCGTAATTCAGCAGATCAACAGGATCATGCGAGATGTGGACCAACCCGCCCTGGTAGCGTGACAGATAACGTTTCAGCTGCGTCTTTGTCGGCAAATCCAATCCCGTGAAGGGTTCGTCCAGAATGATTAGCTTGGGCTCCATGGCGACGACCGCCATCATGCATACCAAGTGCTTTTGTCCTTGCGACAACGCATTGATATGCGCAGTCGTCCAGTGCGATTTTTCAAATTCGCTCAGTGTTGCGGCCGTCCGGTCAGCTGCATCCCGCTTTGAACGACCTTGCTGTTGTAAGCCGAACGAGATCTCCTCTTGGACTGTCGGGAAAATGATTTGATGATCCGGATTCTGGAAGAGAATGCCGACTTCAGCCAAAGCAGCTTTCCGGTCCTTGGCGAGATCAAGACCGTTGATTTTCAGTTCGCCTTTGGTTGGCGAAACGAGCCCGGCCAATAGACGTGCAAGGGTCGATTTCCCAGACCCGTTGCGGCCGACAATACCAATCCGTGTTGCGGAGATTTCAAAGGAAACCCCGTCCAAGATCGTCTTGCCCTCGAGATCGAAACCAACATCTGCCAGGCTGAGAGTTATGCCCGTATTGCGTTCATGTTCGGCTGGGAAGCGTTCAATCTTCATGTCGACCTCAGTGCAGCTTCAATCGGGGGCGCACACGGCGCATGGCCATCGACAGGACAGTGCGGAGCAATGCCCGGAAATGACCCTGGACGGCCGCTTCATGTCGGTAGTGGAGATACTTGTAGGCCCGGCGGGCGAGCCAACCTTTCAGGGTCATTGTTCCAAGCGCTCGTCCCATGAGCGACCCGATGGCAGAGCTGGAGCTGAGAGCAACCAAGGACCCATGGTCAGTGTAGCGGAACTCCTTGAGATCATCGCCCCGGACCCATCGTTTCAGTTGCTCTTCAAGGAAGGCAGCCTGCTGGGATGCGACCTGCGCACGCGGAGGAAGCGGGCTGTTCATCTCTTGCCAAAGACAATCCGCAGCATCACCCATGACGAAGATCCGGTCCTGATGCGTCGTTTGCAGCGTGGGCCGGACCCGAAGACGTCCGAGGCTACCGACTTCGAGATCGGCCGCAGAGGCAAGTGCCTTATTGCTTTGAATGCCGGCCGCCCAGACGATGATCTGCGCCTCAAGCGACGACCCATCACCAAACTCAAGTGTCTTTTCCGTAACGCGCGTCACACGCGTTCCAAGAAGCACGTCGACACTCAACGATCCAAGTTCGTTCAAGACCTTCTTGGAGATGTTCTCAGGCAAAGCTCCGACAAGTCGATCAGAACCCTCGATGACGGAAATGCCAACCGAGTCCGGGATGCGAAGCTTGTCGATCCCATTGCGGCCCAGCTGCTCCGTTGCCTCTCGCAACTCGGCAGCGAGTTCGACACCTGTGGCGCCCCCGCCCACGATCGCAAGGCGAATTGAGCCTTTCTCGTTCTCGAGCGCGCCTGTCTCCATGCGCAGGCAAAGGTTCAGGATCTCGGACTGCAAGCGTTTGGCTTCTGTCGGCGTATCCAGGAAAAGGCAGTGTTCTATTACACCAGGTGTTCCGAAGTCATTCGACCTGCTGCCGATCGCAAGTACCAACACGTCATAAGGGGCCGCGCGCGCCGGGGACAGTTCAACATCCTCGGCACCCAAAACCGGATCGAGCATCACCCAGCGTTCCTGGTAGTCGATGCCTGCGAAACGTCCCAACCGAAACTTGTATCCGTTTCGGTTGGAGTGCTCGAGAAAGCTGATCTCTTCTTCGGGTCCCTTTGTTCCCGCTGCAAATTCATGCAGCGAGGGTTTCCAGATGTGGGACAGGTTTTCATCGACGAGCGTGATGTCAGCCCGTCCCTTTCGCCCCAAAGACCTGCTCAATCGGGTGACAAGGTTCAGGCCTCCTGCTCCGCCTCCAACAACAACAATGCGTGGTACCTGCGCGTCCATGGCTCAGATGCCCAGTGCTTTGTAGATGCCAGCAATCCGACGCACCGCGATGATGTATGCTGCTGTGCGAAGGTCCGGAATCCGGTCATTGGTGTTCCAAAGATTTGACATCTCCGCGTAGGCGGAGCGCATCTTGTCATCCAAGCCGGAACGGACGAGATCGATCTCCCTTGCGCCCTGCAAAAACGCAGTGGCACCATCTTCGGGAAACTGGTTGCCCGTCATGCGCTCCAGTGACTGAGCAAGGACCCTGTGCCCCATCTCATCGCGCCGGCGTTCCATCAGCCCAAAAGGAATGTGCGTGAGGTTCTTAACCCATTCAAAATAGCTCACGGTAACGCCGCCAGCGTTGGCAAAGAGATCCGGAATGACGACGACGCCCAACTTCCGAAGGATCTCGTTCGCCTTGAAGGTCATCGGCCCGTTTGCCGCCTCCACGATGAGCTTCGTGCGAAGGTAGGGTGCGTTGTCTTCGGTTATAACACCTTCTAGGGCAGCTGGGATCAGAATATCGCATTCATCGGCCAAAGCGTCCGTTGCATCCAGCGAATGCACGCCACCGTCAAAACCTCGAACACCGCCGGTCTGAATGATGTGCTGCTTAAGTTCTTCAATGTTGAGACCATCGGGGTTTCTGACGACACCGTCGCGCTCGATGACTGACACGATCCGACAACCGTCCTCTTCAGAGAGGAACTTTGCAGCATGGTATCCAACGTTCCCGAGGCCTTGGACGACGACGGTGGCACCCTTAAGCGTGTTAGGTAGCTTGGTCTTGGCCCGGTCAATTTCTGACTCGAAGAACGCTTGGATGGAATACTGAACTCCCCTGCCCGTCGCTTCGATCCGGCCTTCGATCCCGCCAGCGGCAAGGGGCTTGCCTGTGACGCAGGCTGATCCGTTGATATCTGTGGGTCTCTGGCGCCGATATTCGTCGGCCATCCACATCATGGTTGTTTCATTTGTCCCAACATCAGGCGCCGGTACATTGAGGCTTGGCGTAAGGAACTCGTGGCGCACCAGTTCCTGCGTGAACCGACGCGTGATGCGCTCAAGCTCATCCTGGGTCCATTCCTTGGGATCAATCTTCAGCGCGCCTTTTGAGCCCCCAAACGGAATGTCCATCAAGGCACATTTATAGGTCATCAAGGCCGCCAGCGCTTCAACCTCATCGAGATTGGCGTAGGAGGCGTATCTGATCCCACCTTTCGCGGGGCTGGGGTGGTTGGAGTGAACCGATCTCCAGCCTTCGAACGTATGCATTCTCCCACGCAGTCTCACGCCAAATCGCGTGATATATGTTGAGTTCGCCACCATAATTTTCGTGGCCAGTCCCTCTTCCATCGAGATGAGGTCTGCGGCTTCCTGGAACATCGAGTTGACGTCTTGGAGAAAGGTTTTGCTGCCAGACATTTGCTTGTCCTTGGGGTTAGTTCAGCGATCTCAGTGGATCTCGCCGAAGCACATGTATTTGATTTCGAGGTAGTCATCGGCTCCGTATTTGGAGCCTTCGCGGCCTTGGCCCGATTGCTTGACACCGCCGAAGGGGGCGACTTCCGTCGAAATCAGACCGGTGTTGATGCCGACCATGCCCGTCTCTAGGCGTTCGGCGACGCGCCAGACGCGGGAGATGTCCTTGGCATAAAAGTAACCGGCAAGGCCGAACTCCGTATCGTTCGCCAGTTCGACGGCTTCGTCTTCCGTTTCGAACTCAAAGAGCGGCGCAATCGGCCCGAAGGTCTCTTCGTGCTGCACCTGCATGCCGCGGGTCACATCGGTGACGACAGTCGGTTCGAAGAAAGTCCCGCCACGAGAATGCCGGTTGCCGCCTGTTGCAATTCTTGCGCCTTTGGCAATTGCATCCGAGAGGTGCGCTTCGACCTTCGACAGGGCGGCCTCATTGATCAATGGACCGATCGCCACCCCCTCCTCGAAGCCATCCCCGACAGACAGCGCCGACACGCGCTTTGCGAGTTTCTCGGAGAATTCTTTGTAGACACCCGATTGAACGTAGATCCGGTTGGCGCAGACGCATGTCTGACCGGCGTTCCGGTATTTGGCGATCAGCGCGCCCTCAACTGCGGCGTCGACATCGGCGTCGTCGAACACGATGAACGGCGCGTTACCACCAAGCTCCATCGAGACTTTCTTGACCGTAGCAGCCCCCTGCTCCATCAGGATCTTCCCGACACGGGTGGAGCCGGTAAAGGTGATCTTTGCCACCTTGGTGTTGGCGCAAAGCTCCTTGCCGACAGTGGATGCGTCGCTGCTCGGGATCACGCTGAACACACCTTTGGGAATACCGGCGCGTTCGCCCAGCACAGCCATGGCCAGGGCAGACAGCGGCGTCAGTTCAGCAGGACGCGCAACAAAGGTGCAGCCAACGGCGAGCGCAGGCGCCACCTTGCGGGCAATCATCGCATTGGGGAAGTTCCAGGGCGTGATCGAGCCGACGACACCGACCGGCTGCTTCAGGACCACAATGCGTTTGTCGGGCTGATGGCCGGGGATCACATCCCCGTAGATGCGTTTTGCCTCTTCGGCAAACCATTCGACATAGGACGCACCATACATGATCTCGCCCTTGGCCTCGGCCAGAGGTTTGCCCATTTCAGCGGTCAGGATCGTGGCCAGATCGTCGATGTTCCCAACCATCAGATCGTGCCATTTGCGCAGGATCGTGCCGCGCTCCTTGCCTGTCTTGGCCGCCCAGGCTGCCTTGGCATCATAAGCGCCATCAATGGCGAGCGTGACGTCTTCGACGCCAAGGTCGGTCACATCGGCAATCTTCTCCCCGGTCGCAGGATTGAAGACCGGAAAGCTGTTGCCGTTCTCGATCCAGTGCCCATTCACATAGGCGCGGGTCTCGAGAAGCGCAGGATCGTTCAGCTTCAGCATGATCAGTTCTTCCGCGCGGCAGCGATAGACGCTTCAAGAATGTCGAGCGCCTCGGCAAAGACCTCATCCTGAATGGTGATCGGGGCGAGGAAGCGAATGACGTTGCCATAAACGCCGCAGGTCAGAAGGATGAGGTTGCGTTTGAGAGCTTCAGTGCGAACTTTCTGCGTGAATTCAGGGCTGGGGGCTGAGCCATCGCTCGTATTGAATTCTGCAGCCACCATGAAACCGGGACCACGAATGTCGACGATTTCCGGAGTTGTGGCACGGATCGATTCAAGCCGTTGGCGCAGACGCGACCCCAGCTCATTTGCGCGTGCGCAGAGGTCTTCTTCCTCGATGACATCAAGAACGGCATGGGCCGCCGCAATCCCGAGCGGGTTGCCGCCGTAGGTTCCGCCAAGACCACCAGGGCCGGCGGCATCCATGATCTCGGCCTTGCCGGTAACGGCCGCGAGCGGCAAGCCACCTGCGAGTCCCTTGGCCATCGTGGTCAGATCGGGTGCGACGCAATAGCCATCCATGGCAAAGAGATTGCCAGTGCGCGCAAAGCCGGTCTGAATCTCGTCCGCGACCATCACAATCCCATGCTCATCACAAAGCGCGCGGATCTCGCGCACGAGCTCGGCAGGAGCAGGATAGAAACCGCCCTCCCCTTGCACCGGCTCAAAAATGATCGCTGCAACGCGTCCGGGATCGAGATCCGCTTTGAAGAGCTTGTTCAGGGCATTCATCGAGTCTTCCGTGGAAACCCCGTGCACATCGATCGGGAACGGCACGTGATAGACGTCGGGCATCATCGCCCCGAAGCCTTGCTTATAAGGCGCGACTTTACCCGTGAGGCTCATGCCCATGAACGTGCGACCATGAAAGCCGCCCCCGAAGGCGATGACCGCCGGGCGGCCAGTGTACGCGCGCGCCACTTTGATTGCGTTCTCGACAGCTTCGGCGCCGGTTGTCACGAAGACGGTCTTCTTCTCGAAATCGCCGGATACGCTCGCGTTCAGGCGCTCAGCAAGTCTGACGTAGTTCTCGTAAGGCAGCACCTGGTGACAGGTATGGGTGAAGGACCCCATCTGCCGCTCCACTGCTGCCATGACTTTCGGATGGCAGTGGCCGGTGTTCACGACGGCAATGCCTGCGGCGAAATCGATGTAGCGCTTTCCCTCCACATCCCAAACTTCCGAGTTCTTTGCCCGGTCTGCGTAGATCTGGGTTTGCATCCCGACGCCGCGAGAGATGGCTTTGTCTTTGCGAGTGCTGATTTCTGCGTTCAACATGGTTTTCTTCCTTTTCGAATCAGGGCGACGAGGCCTGCTTTCCGTATCCTGTAGGCGTTCACTATGTTGTAAAAGCCTGTTTCTTGTGTTTAGCAACTAGTTGATTTATAAGGAATCAAAGTTCACATTTTGAGTATTCTGAACATGACGAACACATCGCAGGAAGACCTCATTCTTGGTGCCCGATTGCGGGCTCTCAGAGAGCGAGCCGGGTTGTCTCAAAGGGCGCTTGCCAAGAAGACCGGCGTGCCAAACTCGACGATCTCGCTCATGGAATCCGGTAAGACAAACCCATCTGTCGGAGCGTTGCGGCGGGTCCTGGACGGCATCCCGGTCAGCCTCTCCGAGTTCTTCGAATTTGAACCGGAGATGGAGAAGACGACCTTTTATGCTGCCGAAGATTTGCCGGAGATCGGGAAGGGTCGGCTCTCTCTCAAACAGGTCGGGACCGATCTGCTGGGCCGTGCCATGATGATACTCTATGAGACCTATGAGATCGGGGCTGACACCGGACGGGTCATGTACGTCCACGAAGGCGAAGAAGGCGGGGTCGTCATCTCAGGTCGGATCGAAATTACGGTCGATGATCAACGCAAGATACTCGGTCCCGGAGATGCCTACTATTTCGATAGCAAGAGGCCCCATAGATTTCGCCAGATCGGACCTGAACCTTGCGTTCTGGTGAGTGCGTGCACGCCCCCAACATTCTGACGCTCAATCTGTCGGCACCTGTGAGCCCCATGTGTTCGAGATTGTTCTCCTTTCATGACTGAAACCAAAATGGGGCCGGTTTTTGCCGGCCCCAGTCTTTTGCGTATTCGTCAGTTTCCGCTCAGGATCATGCGGTAACGCATCTGATCGAAGATCACGGCCAGGATCAGCAGGGCACCGAGGAGCACCATCTGCATGTAGGAGCTGACCTGCGCGAGGTTCATGCCGTTCTGGACAAGCACGATGAAGAAGGCCCCGAGGACAACGTTTTCCACCCGACCGATGCCGCCTCTCAATGACACGCCCGCGATCACACAGGCTGCGATCGACTCGAGCGCAATTGTGCTTCCAAGGTTGGCTTCGCCCGATTCGACGCGTGCCGTTAGGAGCAACCCGGTCAAAGACGCGATCAACGCACAGATCACATAGGCCATCATGAGCGTGCGCTTTGTGTTGATCGCCGAAAGATGTGCCGCCTTGATATTGCCGCCAACAGCGTAGACCTGTGTGCCAAGGCGCGTCCGGGACATGAAGAGCCACATGACGACAATGCAGATGACGGCGATTATCACTGGAATTGGAACCCCGAAGAGCCTTCCGAAGCCGAAAGTGTCACCGAATGCGAAGGGCAGGTTCGAAACCGGAACCCCACCCGTCAGGAAGAGCGCGAGGCCTGCGCCGACAGAGGAAACACCCAACGTCATGATGAACGGGGAAACATCGAAATAGGCAACGCCGACACCGTTGATCAGACCGACAGTGATTGCAGCCGCAAAGCCCATGAAAGCACCAAGGGTGATGGCGAGCCAAATCGCGTCAGGGAAAATTCCGGCGAGCCAGACCATGCCGAGCGCGGAGACCACCGACGTCAAGGCAATCGAGGTGCCGACGGAGAGGTCGAAACCACCCGAAATGAGAACCAACATCTGCCCCATCGACACCAGCACAAGATAAACCGATTGTCGGGCGACGTTGACGAGGTTCTGCACGCTGAGGAACTTGTCGGAAAGCGCAGTGAAGATGATCAGTGCGCCAACCAGGAAGAATGGCAAGACGCCAACCTTGATGAACGTTTTGCGGATGGGATCGAAGGCCCCGGTTTCTTTAGCTTCTGTCGTCATAGTTTTGCTCCGGTTTCGTCGAAGAAGAATTTGAGAACTTGCTCTTCCGTCATGTCGTCACCGCTCAGCTCTGCCGAGATGTGGCCATGCGCCAGAACAATCATTCGATGGGAGAGGTTCATGACCTCGGGAAGGTCGGAAGAGATCACGACCACGGCTTTACCGGATTCCGCCAATTCCTTGATCAGAAGGTAGAGTGCCGCGCGGGTGCCCATGTCGACACCGACCGTGGGCTCATCAAAGATGATGATGTCGGCATTCTGACCAAAGCATTTGCCAAACAGCACCTTTTGTTGGTTGCCGCCAGAAAGCTGGGACACCGGCTTGTTGCGATAGCCCGCGTGCAACTCCACATGGTCCGAGATTGTCGCGGCCTCGGCGTTGACTTCGGACCATTTGACCAGCTGGCCGTCGCCCCCAACCTTGTCCCCCATGACAAGATTGATCGCGAGATTGTCCTTGGACGGTTTGGCAAGGTCGAGCCCTTCCCCCTTCCGGTCCGGCGAGAGGTAGTAGATCCCCTCCTTGATGATGTCGCGCGTCGGCGCATGACTGATGTCCTTGCCGCGCATTTTCACCGTTCCTGCCAAGCGTGTGGTCAATCCCATGACCGTGCGGAAAAGGCGCGATTTGCCTGAACCGACAAGGCCCGCGACCCCCAGGACTTCGCCCGCCCGCACCTCGAAGGAAGCATTGCGAATGCCTGCCGTTCTGAGGCCCTCGACGGTCAGCAGAACTTCCCCCGATCCTTTTTCGATCTTGGGATAGATCTCGTCGATCGACCGCCCGGTCATCATCTCGACCAGAGCGTCTTCATTGGTTTCCGCCATATCGACGGTACCGATTTTGCCGCCGTCGCGCAGAACCGTGACCCGGTTTGCAATGCGCGAAAACTCCTGGATGCGGTGCGATATATAAATGATACCGACGCCCTTGGCCTTGAGCTCGTTGACGAACTCAAAGAGGTGATCGACTTCCTTGTCCGTGAGTGATGCCGTCGGCTCGTCCAAAATAAGCACTTTGAGATCGCCGTGAAAGGCCTTGGTTATCTCGACCATCTGTTGCTGCGCCCGCGATAGGTGCGAGGTGGTCTCATTCGGATCGATATCGAACCCAAGCTCGAGGAGCATTTCATGTGCGCGTTTGCGCATGGTGCGATGGTCGATGAAAGGGCCCTTCATGGGCTCCCAGCCCAGGAAGATATTTTGCGCCACAGTAAGGGTCGGGATCAGCGAAAATTCCTGAAAGACAGTGTAGATACCCTTGTCCTGGGCATCGGCGACGCTGTCGAATTTCATTTCCTGACCATCAAGGACAACGCTGCCTTGTGACGGAGTGTTCGCGCCCGCGAGCATTGAAATCAGCGTTGATTTCCCGGCACCATTCTCACCGAAGAGAACGTGTACCTCGCCCGAATGAAGGTCGAAATCGACGGCATTGAGGGCAAGCACGCCTGGGTATTGTTTCGTGAGCGCTCTTGTTTCGATGAGTGGTTGTGCTGACATGTCAGTCTCCAAAAAAATGCGGGCCGGTGGGACAGGCCCAGACCGGCCCGCAGTCCAACAGGGAGGAGGTTAGTTGGACACAGAGAAGACAGGCGAGAACCCTTCCGGCGGAAGGATATTGGTGCGCTCGACGTCTCCAATGTTTTCAGGATCAACCACGAAGATCTTCGGACCCACGTGTTTGATGTAGTCTTTGCCTTCGAGGATGCGGACGGCCTGATCGATTGCGATACGGCCCTGAACCACCATGCTGTCAGCAGGCGCCGCGAGGATGAAACCGCGCTCGATGCCCGTGTAGACGCCCGGGGTCATGTAGAAGGCGAGCAGATCGACCTTGCCCTGCAGACCGCGCTCACGGATGAGACCTTGAGCCGCTTCGGCGGTCACGGCTGTGCCGGCCAGGTAACGAACATCCGGGTTGGCTTGCAGAACGTCTTCGACGAGCTTCAGCTGAGTTTCCTTGCCCGTATCGCCGAAGCGGGGCTCGAGAACTTCAACTGCGGAGCCTTTCACGGCTTCCATGAAGCCGGCGTGCGCGGCCTCAACCCATCCTGCACCTGCAGGGCCAGGGAACCAGCCGACTTGCACAGGGTCTGTGCCGGCAGGGTGCTTCGCGGCGAGATAGGCGCCGGTCTCATAGCCCATGACCTTGAACGACACCAAGGATTTGGCCGAAATGTCTTCCGAAGAGACGCCATTGATAACGTCGATGACTGGAATACCCTTCGCTGCAACCTCACCGATGACGTTGTTCAGGCCATCATAGGAGATCGCGCCAATGACCACGGCATCCGCACCGCCCGAAACACAGTCTTCAATCTGGCTGATTTGTTTGTTCAGCTCGGTATAGCCCCCGGCTTCCACGAGATTGAGGTTCACGCCAAGGCGCTTGGCTTCATCGACGACACCATAGTCAACGCCCAGCCAGTAAGCGTCTTTCATGTGCGGGAAAGACACGCAGATGTTCCAGGCTTTCTCGGCAGCGGCGAGCGCTTCATAGGTGACGGCGTTCACTTCGCCATCTGCGGAAAAGGCCGGGGTGACTTCTTCGGCAGCATAGGGGAACCATGCTTCTTCGGCGAAAGCGATGGCCGGTAGTGCAGCACTCAATGCCAGTGCTGTGGCCGTCTTCAGGACGAGTTTCATTGTTCTGATCTCCTTGTCAGTTAAAGTAGTCTGAAGCGATTGCTCGCGATTTCAGCTTGGGTTTCTGGCTCTTAACCGAGCTCTTCTCTTATTTTAGCAAGCATTACTTTGCGTTCCTTGCGGGCCCCAAGCGCCTGGGCCATGTCGACTTTCTCGAACTTGACGGAGGTGTGAGGTTGAAGCTGACCGATAAGGTCCATGTCAGCCGAGATGACTGCTCCCAGGGTGAAATAACCGCCGCCGGAGACCGCATCGCGGTGCAGTACGATTGGTTCGGTTCCGCCCGGGACCTGGATGGACCCATAGGAATAGCACCCATCCACGATGTTCGATGGGTCTGCGCCCGCTCCGAACGGTTGTTCGCGCTCGACGAACTTAAGCGGGCGTCCGCCTTTGAAGCGATATCCCATCCGATCCGCCTCAGGAGCAACTTTCCATTCATCTTCGAAGAACCCGGCGCCGGCTGCATCCGTCAGGCGATGCCAGTACAGCCCGGGGAGGACGCGCAGACTGGCAGGTGTTCCTGGTTTGCGGCGGAGAGGTTCCGACACGGTTCGGCCGGCACCGGGCCCTTCCGAACCGCCTGTCGGCAGTTCATCCCCAGCTAGAATTGCGCGCCCTTCCACGCCACCGAGCGAGCCGATGGGATATGTGGAACGGCTACCCAAAGCTTCGGGCGTTGTGATCCCGCCACTGACGGCAATGTAGATGCGTGCGCCGGATTCCAGGAAGTCGAAGCTGAGTGTCTGGCCAGCCTTGACAACAAAGGACGTCCACGGCTCCTGGTATTCCCCATCAACCTTGATCGGGAGTTGAGCGCCGGTCACCGCGACAGTGGCGGTCTGAGTGAACTCGATCTCAGGGCCCATGAAGACTGCCTCTAGGCAAGCCGCCCCTTCATCGTTGCCGACGAGCATGTTTGCCGCGCGGAGTGCGTACCGATCCATCGCACCACCAAGGGGGATGCCCAGATGGAAATAGCCGATGCGGCCAAGATCCTGAATGGAGGTCGCAAGGCCAGGGTTTTTGATCTTAAGCGTCATTGAGGGCCTCCAACATCTTTGCATTGGTGCCGCGCATATCGGCGTTGAATTCATCCAAATCGAATTCGACCTTGGCGATCCTCGGCACGTAGGTTCCGTCTTCAACAGCTGCCAGGATTGCGTCGTATTCGGCGCGATCGATTGGCTTCCATTTCACGATGTCGCCGGGCTTGAAGAACACCATGAAGTCCTTCAGATGGGCGACCTTCTGTTCCGGGTCGTAGATCGGCATCGGGGTGATGCCGAACATCTGGTAACCGCCTGCACCGCGAACGGAGTAGATGCAGGAGAAACATCCGCCGTAGCCCACGGTTTGCTTTGGCGTGTCCGTGCGAGGGCTCAGATACTTTGGCACCTGAAGCTGCTTGTCGCGATCCACCAGCTGGTAGAGGAACGGCAAGCCCGCAACGAAGCCCACCATCGACACGAACCAGGGTTGTGAGTGATGCGCCTCGATGAATTCGTCCGCCGAGGCAAAACCATTGATTTTTGCGGCGTAGTCGAGGTCGGTCCCATTCGGATCCTGATGGCGTTCGCGGAATCGCATCAGCGTTTCATGTGTCCACGGGTCCTGGTAAAAGACGGGGATCTCGACAATGCGCGTGGTCAGGCGCTTTTCTGCAGATTCCGCCTTATGCTCCAGTTCCTTGACCTTCGCCATAATGTCATCGGGAGAAATGACATCGGGGTCGAAGCGGACCTGGAACGAGGCGTTTGCAGGGCAAATCTCAGTGACGCCCTCAATCTTAGCATCTCGCACCGCGTTGCTCATGGACAGAGACTTGAAGAACGCGTCGAGGGACATTTCGTCATCCATCTCGACATAGACGTGCTCGTCGCCTCCAAATGTGTATCTGGTTTTCATGTTGGCTTCCTCACGTGTTCTCGGGAGTCAGGTTCCCGGCTTCCAGCCAAGGCTCGAGCCATTGGGTGTGGAAATCGCCAGAGGCGACGCCGGGGTCTTTTGCCAAGGCCTTGTGGAGCGGGACCGTTGTTTTCAGGCCATTGATTTCAAGACTTTCAAGCGCGGTGGCCATCTTGGAAATGGCATCGGTGCGATCCTTGCCGTGAACGATCAGCTTTCCGATCAGCGAGTCGTAGAACGGCGGGATCTGGTAGCCCTCGTACATGAAGTGATCGAAGCGGATCCCCTCCCCCTCTGGGATCTTCAACCTCTCGACCTTCCCAGGCCACGGCAAGAACTGCATGAAGGGATCCTCGGCGTTGAGACGAACTTCGATTGCATGCCCGGATTTCTTGACTTGGTCTTGGCTGACGCTCAGGGATTCTCCGCCACATACGCGGATCATTTCCTGAACGAGGTCGAAGCCGGTGATCATCTCGGTGACCGGATGTTCAACCTGGATGCGAGTGTTCATCTCAATGAAGAAGAACTCATTCGTGCTTTCTTCGTAGAGATATTCAAGCGTTCCTGCGCCGCGATAGTTGACGGATTCCGCGAGAGCGACGGCCGCCATGCAGAGGTTCTCGCGCGTCTGATCGTCAAGGCAATCCGCGCCTGCCTCTTCCCAGACCTTCTGGCGCCGTCGCTGGAGGGAGCATTCGCGCTCGTAGAAATGGACGGCCTTCTTACCGTCGCCGACAATCTGCACCTCGATATGGCGCGGAGATTTCACGGAACGCTCGACATATAGCCCACCATCGCCAAATGCGGCGGCTGCCTCTTGTTGCGCTTGCGGGGCCAGTGTCCGAAGCTCGTCTTCGTTCTCAGCGATCCGGATCCCCTTGCCGCCGCCACCTGCAGCGGCTTTGACCATCACAGGATAGCCAACCTTTGCGGCAACCTCGACAGCTTCATCGACTGACTCGATCCGCCCTTTGGAACCGGGCACCACCGGAACACCGGCTGCCTCAGCTGCCTGACGCGCAGCGACTTTGTCCCCCATCCGCTCAATGGTGTCAGCGGATGGCCCAACGAACTTGATACCGGCCTGCTCGATCGCACGTGCGAATTCGGGGCTCTCGGAAAGGAAACCGTAACCGGGGTGAACCGCGTCAGCAGATTTCTCGATGGCTGCGGCAACCACGCCATTGATGTTGAGATAGGACTCGGTGGCCTTGGCAGGCCCGATGCAAACTGACTCGTCGGCAAGTTTGACGGCAAGCATATCTGCATCGCCTTCCGAATAGGCCTGGATCGTTGTGATCCCGAGCTCCTTAGCGGCGCGAATGATGCGAACGGCGATCTCGCCGCGGTTTGCGATAAAGAGGCGCTCAATGCTCATTTCAGACCACCAATTCTGCAAGCGCCTGACCTGCGGTCACCGGCACACCATCAACAGCTAGGTATGCGGAGAAGGTCCCGGCAAACTCGGCTTTGACTTCTATGAATGTCTTCATCACCTCGATGAGACCGATCGTGTCACCAACAGCGACGGGATCGCCGGGGTTCTTGTAGAGTGCGGCTTCCGGCGACGGCTTCATGTAGAATGTGCCCGGTAGCGGCGAAAGTACTTGTGCCATTGTGGTATTCCTCCCTCAGTATTCTCAAAGTCCCAGCACGGTCGCGGCTGGTGCGATTGTGATCCCGGCATTCGTCAGTCCCGCGCGGATAGCTTTACCCATGTCCAGCGCGCCTGGCGTGTCGGAGTGGAAACAGATGGACTCGAACTCGATGGAGATATCTTCTCCGTCGACTGTTCTCACGACGCCTTCCTTGCAGGCTCGCACGCATTTTTCGGCGACTTCCTCTGGTTTGGGGCGCGCCACGTGACGGGCGAAGACAATCGATCCGGATTTGTCGTAGTCACGATCGGCGTAAAACTCCCTCACCACCGGATGTCCGACCCGTTTCGCCACTTCGAAAGTTTTGGAGACGCCCATGCAGAAGATGATTGCAGTGCCACAGGTCTTGCTCAAGGTATCGACGATCATCTCTGACAGCTCTTCATTAACCGCGGCTTCCATGTAAAGTGCGCCATGCGGTTTTACATGCTGAAGACTGATCCCGTGCCGGCGGCCAAATTCGCGAATTGCCCCAACTTGGTAGACAATGTCGTTCACAAGCTCTTCTGAACTGGTCTTAATGTAGCGACGTCCGAACCCTTGAAGATCATTGTAGCCTGGATGCGCTCCCAAACCCACACCATAGGTCTGGGCGAGTTTGACCACGCGATCCATGGAGTTGGGGTCGCCCGCGTGAAACCCGGCCGCGATGTTAGCCGAACTGATAAGGGCCATGATCTCTTCATCAGGAGCTTCGCCCAATTTCCATTGACCAAACCCCTCGCCCATATCGCAGTTGAGGTCGACAATCTCTTTCATGCTTTGCTTCCCTGTCTAAAGTTTCGAATACGTTCACAAAAAGCGTTGAGGATTGAAATTTCTTTATTCTGAAGCGCCTGTATCGGAATTTTCGATACTGCAACTGCCAAGGAATTCTCTCAGGATATTGCTTTTTATGACAAAAAAATTTCTGCAGCTGCACAGTGAGTTACGGGCATCGAAATTTCCGATAGGTAGGCTTCAAATATTGTGCTATCCGAATGGCATGAACCTGCGTCACCTCAAATATTTCGTCGCAACAGCAGAATCGGGCCAGGTGAGTCGGGCTGCGAACGCTCTATCGATCTCTCAATCCTCGGTTACGGGTGCGATCAAGGAGCTTGAGGCTATTTTGGATGCGGAACTTTTCGTTCGATCATCGCAAGGCATGGAGCTGACAGATGCAGGGCGGGAGTTTCTCGCCGCCTCACGGGAAATCCTGGACAAGGTCGACGACGCCAAGAGACTGACGAAGCGCCGCTCTGAAGTGAGCGGTACGATCACCTTGGCTGCGACCTATACGGTGCTGGGCTATTTTCTGCCCTTTCACATCGATCGGCTTGCGCGCCTCCATCCTGGCCTCGACATCCAGATCAGCGAGCTTAACCGGGAGAGCATCGAGGACGGGCTTCTGGCTAATCGTTTTGATCTCGCCGTGCTGCTCACATCGAATCTCAGCAATCCCGACCTTGAATCGGAGACACTCCTGAAGTCGTCGCGGAGGCTTTGGCTTCCGGCGGGACACCGCTTTCTGGAGCGCGGAAAAGCCAGCTTCAAAGAGATTGCGGACGAAGACTACATCATGCTGACCGTCGACGAAGCAGCGCATACAGCTATGAAATATTGGAGTAAAACCAACTATCTGCCCAACACGAAGCTCAGGACGTCGTCCGTTGAGGCGTGCAGATCGATGGTCGCGAATGGGCAAGGCGTGGCTATCTTGTCCGACATGGTCTATCGCCCGTGGTCTTTGGAAGGCAAACGCCTGGAAACCGTTTCCACCGATGTGGAGATTCCGACGATGGACGTTGGTATTGCATGGCGAAGCGGCGTCGAGTTTACACCGGCGATGAACCTCCTAGTGGACTACTTTAAGGCAAGTTTTGTCTCACCGCAGATGGCGCAATTCAGCGGACGGAAGTGATCCAGCTTTGCCGGGTAAGCTAGAAATCGGTTCTTCCGATGGGGCGCTATCGCGAATTTGAACTATATTTTGGTCCCCTTTCCCACCTAACAGAATAAGAAAAGCAAGGCGCCTGGCAGCCTTGCACCCATGTTCGAAGGTGCGATGGATGACTCATTTCTCAGTGGCCGGCGTGCAGATGCCTGTGTCCGTATCAGGCAACAACATTCCTGCGATGCTGCAGCGAGCTAGCAAGATCGTCCACGTCCATCCCTGGACAGACATGATCCTGTTTAGCGAGCTTGCCCCGCACGGTCCGTCGATCGGTTTTGCTACCGAGGATGCTGAGAGCATCGAAGCGCCCTTTCGCGAATTCGCGGCCAAGCATCGGGTCTGGCTCTGCCCAGGGTCCTACTTCGTCAAACGGGGTGAGGACGTGTTCAACCACACGGTGGTCATCAATCCCGAAGGAGAGATCGTCGGAGAATACGACAAGATGTTTCCCTTCCGCCCCTATGAGCACGGGGTCAAGGCAGGTGAGAACTTCCTCATTTTCGACGTCCCCGATGTCGGGCGCTTCGGTCTGAGCATTTGCTATGATATCTGGTTTCCGGAAACGACCCGAACGCTCGTTTCCCAAGGCGTCGAAGTCCTGTTGCATCCGGTCCTGACTGGCACGACAGACCGCGATGCAGAGCTGGCCATTGCCCGCGCAACGGCCGTCATGTTCCAATGCTACGTCGTCGACGTAAACGGCCTCGATGCCGGTGGGATCGGGCGCTCGGTGGTCGCTGACCCCACCGGCCGCATCTTGCACGATGCCGGACAGGCAGATTCCGTATTCCCGCTCGAACTTGATTTAGCCCTTGTTAAGCGCTGCCGCAAACGTGGCGCGAACGGACTGGGCCAGACTCTCAAGTCCTATCGCGACAAGTCGATCGATTTCGACATTTACAAACCGGGTCCCACCACAACCTATCTTAGGGGGCTTGGCCCCCTGCAGATGCCCCTTCGGGACCTCTATCCATGCTGAACCGTGGGTCCAACGCTCCAGAAAGGAACTCGTCATGTTGACTTCGGTTGCAGATGCAAGATTGTTTTTTCACCGGAACGAACAACCGATCTATTTCATCGGGGCCAGCCCGTTCAATCTCCTCGGGATCGACACCTGGGTCAGCAATTTCAAGTTCATCAACCTGATCGATTGCTTTGATGGGCGCCATCCAAATGTCTTCGTGCCCCCGCGCGATGCGGCGCAGGAGTTCGAGAGCATGGAAGAGATCAACAACCATCTACTCGCAAACAAGGACGTCCTCGACTTCATTCGCTCGAAGAAACGCGGCCAAGGCGTTTTCCTCATGTTCGACGAGCAGACAGAACAGCTCGCCAAGGCGGCGAAGCTCAAGATACCTTTCCCGAAAGCGCGCCTGCGCAACAAGCTCGATGACAAGATCGAGACGGTGAAGATCGGCGAGCGTGCGGGTGTGCCGAGCGTTCAAAATATCCTGGCGCGCGTTTCCTCCTATGAGGATCTCTGCAAGAAGGCCCAGCACCTTGGAACCGATCTCGTGATCCAGACCGCTTTCGGGGACTCGGGTCACACCACCTTTTTTGTCTCCAGCAAGAGCACTTGGGACAAACACGCAGATGAAATCGTCTCAGGTGGCAAGGTCAAGATCATGAAGCGGATCAAATGCCGTCAGGCCGCGATTGAGGCCTGCACCACGCGTTGCGGCACGGTTGTTGGCCCGCTCATGACCGAGATCGTCGGCTTCAAGGAGCTGACACCCTATCGGGGTGGCTGGGCGGGTAATGAAATCTCGCCCGATGCCTTCCCGCTGGAGATCTCTGAGCAAGCCCGCGACCTCACCTTCAAGTTTGGTGAGGAGTTGCGCAAGACCGGCTATCGCGGGTATTTCGAGCTGGATTTCCTGATCGACGAAGTCACCGGTGAGGTTTGGCTCGGAGAGCTCAATCCCCGCGTGACCGGTGCTTCGGCCATGACGAACATCGCGTCTTTCGCCTTCGCCGATATGCCACTGTTCCTCTTCCACCTCCTTGAATTCAGTGGCCAGGATTTTGACATCGATATCGCCGAGGTGAACCAGCGTTGGAGCAACCCCGAAAACATCGACACCTGGTCGCAATTGGTAATCAAATACACCAAAGACGATGTCGGCGTAATCGAAGACGCACCGGAAAGTGGCATCTACCGCGTCGATGCGAATGGCAAGCTGCAGCTTGACCGCTTCGATCTGCGTCGCTCGAACCTCGACAATGCGACCGAAGGCTTTTTCCTGCGCATCGCGGGCAAGGATGACTACTGCTATGAGGGCGCGGACCTCGGCATCCTGATCACCAAGGGCCGGTTGATGTCGAAGAACCACAAACTCACGAAACGCGCCAAGGACTGGGTCAATGCCATCCGGTCCGGCTATAGCGCGCGCCCCTTTGCACCCTTCGAGGACTCACCTGCGCAGATTCTGGAACCGGGAGCGTTCAAGATCATCTGATGTCCCGCAATCTGAGCTTCAATTTCGTCAAGTACGACAGGGCGGATACGCGTTGGAAAGCAGCGTTCGACAAGTTCTGGCCCGCTTACCGGCGTTGGTATCTCTCTGAGGGGATCGCACATCGGCAGACTTTTGTGGCCTGTGAGAAATCTCTCCGCGCACATATGCCGGAGCTCTTTGCGATCTATCAGGACCTGATCTCCGCCCAAGGCGTGGACGATACAGCGGCAAGGTTTCTGTCGATGTATTGCCCACCGGCCTATGTGACCGGGTGCAGCCAGATCGGCCTCTGGTCGAGCGGACAGCCCGTGCTTTTTCGCAGCTATGATTACAGCCCGCGCCTTTTTGAGGGGACCGTCGCCCTGACAAACTGGGGCAATACGCGCGTCATCTCGACGATAGACAGCCTTTGGGGGTGTCTTGATGGCATCAACGAATTCGGATTGGCAGTCAGCCTCGCGTTTGGCGGCAGCCGGGCCACCGGCGTCGGCTTCGGTATCCCGATCATCCTGCGGTATGTTTTGCAGACCTGCGACACCACCCAGCAGGCCATCGAAGCCTTGAACTACGTGCCCTGCCACATGGCCTATAACATCACACTCAATGATTGCTCAGGTGATGCGAGGACCGTCGAGATTGCGCCCGGCACGCGCGCGAAGGTGTTGGAGCGTCCCTATGCCACCAATCACCAATCCGCAAAACGGTGGGAGGCCTATGTGGCGCTCGCGCGCTCAGAAGAGCGCGCGTCGGTCCTTGAGGACCTGTCAAAGGCAACGCATCGCCCGACCACGCAAGACCTCTTCGCGAGCTTCCAGAAGCCTCCCTTGCGATCTTACGCTTACAACCGAGGCTTTGGCACGCTCTACAGCTGCCTGATGTCACCGCGCGCAGGCGACGTCGATTACATCTGGGATACCCAACTGATCAGCCAGTCCTTCGATGACTTCCGGGAAATGACTGTAACCGTCGCGCTGTCCGATGCACCGAGGACGTCCAGCCGGTTTTTGCATGGGTTTTCGAGTGTGGAATGACAGGCCTTAGGAGGAGATCATGGGAATAAGCGCATTGCCTGAGTTCTTGATTGAGGGATACGCAAGATGGAAGGCGACCGACTTCGATCAAGCCAGTGAAAAGTACCGTGAGCTTGCCGATCATGGTCAAACCCCAAGGGTCTTTGCCATCGGATGTTGTGACAGCCGTGTCCAGACTTCGAAGATCTTCGATGCGGACCCGGGTGATATCTTTGTGCACCGCAACATAGCCAACCTCGTTCCGAAGTTCCACGATGAAGGGGGCCACCATGGCACGGTCGCTGCCATCGATTATGCCGTTGATGTCCTGGAAATCAGTCACATAGTCATTGCTGGTCATTCACAATGCGGGGGCATCAAGGCCTGTCATGATCTGGCCGTGGATCCCAACTCAATCAGCGTCACTCCTGCGCTTTCGACTTGGTTGAAGATCGTGGGCGATGAATTCCATCGCGTAGAAGGGCTTTCATCGCCACAAGCCCGGGTGCGCGCACTGGAGTTCATCAGCGTGATGACGTCGCTGGAGAACCTCATGACCTACCCCAATGTTGCAAGCGCTGTTGCAGATCGGGGTCTACGTCTGCATGGCATTTGGCAGGATCTCGGTGGCGGCACTTTGATGGCATTCGATCCGGAGACCAATCAGTTTCAGGCGCTTTGACCTCACAACACGGCGTTGGCACATTCAACCTCAAGCTGTTGCAAATCAGTCTGTAGAAGCACAAATCTTGATCGACGGATTTTTGAAGAACACAACACCAAACGACCACATAGTGCCCTGAGCTAAGGCCAGGGAGGTTCACGATTGCGCCGGAAACCGTCGTCGCGATGGACCAAGGGCTTGGTCATGCGATAACAATCAAACTCGACCACTCAGCTGGGGCTGAACACTCGGCAATCGACTGTCGGGAAAAATGATTCCCAAAACAGCTCGAATCTCCTCACGCCCCAATTGGGTGAGAAACCAGTGACATCCGCAAGCCAACCAACCGCATAAGCCACTATAATATAGGTAATATTCTTCTACTCCTCGTCCCTCGCCAACTAAACCAGATACGACCAACAAATTTTTTTTGTTATCCTCGACTTGCTCGAAAACTCGACCATCACGGGAAAAAAAGATCTGCGCGTGGGGGTAGAGACGGGTTTGGTGCTTGGGCGGTTTCAGGGATTTGCCCCACCCCCTCCCCCATTATGATCCAATGACTTTTTTCTGGAAGTTGATTGCAGGTCGCCAATTCAACAACAACAACCTTATCCTCAACCCTGCATTGGCACGCGACACACCGAGGTCACGGGGCGCGAATTGCCCACACGAGGGAAGGACTCAGGAAGGACCCAACCGACGGTTTTTGCCGCGTATGCCACAAGCAGGGCGGAAACCGGTCGTTCGCTGCGGTTGGCTTGTTCCTTTCGCGTTTTGTGCAATGCAGACCTTTGGTCCTCGACATCTGTCTTGGTTGCGCAGGATACAGGCAAGATCTTCTACCAATCAGAAATCTGGGGAGCAGTTTGGGGCAATGCGGCAGCGACGCCAGAGTCACCGCCAGCCTTCGCGCCAGTTGGACGGTGCAACGCCGCTCCAGCGGCGGAAGGCGCGTGAGAAATTGGACACGTCCGTATAGCCGAGCGCCTGGGAGATTTCTTCAAGAGATTGGTCAGTCTGCTCGAGCAGGTTGAAAGCAAGCTTCCTTCGTTCTTCTTCGATTAGATCGGCGAGGCCTGAACCGCGCTCGCGCAGGTACTTCTGTACCGATCTTCGATTGAACCCCATTTGTTCAACGAGGTAAGGCACACCAAACTCGGGATTGGCGAGGTTCAGACGGATGTTGGAACGGATTGCGGCGATCAACGCGTCTGACGGCGGTTTGGGGGTCCTTGTCGCGGCCTCGGTGCTTTGCTGACGCTGCAGGGGCAATACGAGCCACTCCGACGGAAAAGAGAATGCAAGTGTTCGTGCGTCGCTTTTGGCGAGCGCACAATTCCCGATTGCCTTAATCCGTGCGACCTCTGGGTCGCAGACCCGAAACGTCATCTTCGCACCTTGCCAGCGGTCGCCGAGCGCCTCTCGGAAAAGGTTTACGAACAATCCGACGGAGAAGGCATCAATCTGGGCCGGCATTTGACTTGGCGCGAAACCGCGATCTCTCTCGAACCAAGACACCTCGCCGCCAAGCTGGAGGCGAAAGTCCACCTTTGTCGTGAACTTCTGCGCATCGAGAAGAAATCGGGCAAAAAACTCGACCATAACACTCGAGTTCAAAAAAGCATCGGCGACCACCGGCCACTGGGTGATTTCCGGGTCCAATCCAAGTTTGACTCCGAGATGCGGCTCTCCCATCACATCTGACGCCAACTCAGCAAAGCGATAGATGGAGTTTGCCGGAGCGAGCGCTGACGGATCGGAAAGCATTTCCGGTGTGATTCCAACCGAAGCGCCGAGGTCGATCGCGGATAATCCTGCTCTCTCCACAGCTTGCAGAAATGGAGCCATGGTTGAAACCTGAATGAGCGGCGCAGTGTTTCCCGTCACATGTTTCTCCGGAGTTGTTGCGGGATCCTACACGCACTTCGCCGCAAAGAGCAGCTTTGCATGTCATTTCTGCCCGAAATTCCCAGCCCGGTGTCCATACATGACATGGCCGGTCGACTGGGCGGCGCTAACCTCTTTCCCAGAAAACGAGACGGGAAAGTGATCATGAAACTGAATTTGACTGGATTTGCGGGCGCGTTGTTCGTCGCGGGGTCCGCACTCGCTCAGGACGATGCACCGCGCCAGGTGTTGTTCAGCAACGTCAATATCTTCGACGGGGTGAACGAAACGCTGATCGAAAACGGCTCGGTGCTGGTCGAGGGCAATCTTATCAAACAGGTGTCGGTCGAGCCGATCGAGGCGCCCGGTGCTTTTACGGTCGATGGCGAGGGGCGTACTCTGATGCCAGGTCTGATCGACATGCACTCGCACCTCTGCCTGCGCAACGGCATGCCGGAGTTCCGCACCGCCTACGACCAGATGGCCGCGGGCGCCAACACGGCTCATGTACTGCTCGAATACCTTGATCAAGGCTACACCACCGCCCGCGATGCCGGTTGCAACGTGCTGGGCGTGGCCAAGTTGGTGAACGAAGGCGGCATTCCTGGCCCGCGCATCTTTCCTTCGGGCGGTTTCCTGAGCCAGACCGGCGGTCACGCCGACACCGGCTTTTTCAATGACCGCATCGGCGATCAGGATGATCTGGAGCGCCATGCCTTCGGCTATATCATTGATGGCGTCACCGAGGCACGCCGGGCGGCCCGGATGAACTTCCGCGCTGGGGCCACCCAGATCAAGGTCATGGCCGGTGGCGGCGTGGCCAGCGAGTTCGATCCGATCCACGCGACCCAGATGTCAGTGGAGGAACTGGAAGCCATCGTGAACATTGCCGAGGATTACGGTAGCTACGTCATGGTCCATGCCTATCACGACCGCTCGGTCAACCGGGCCATCGACGCCGGCGTTCGGGTGATCGAACACAATTTTCTCGTATCCGAGGACACGATCAAGCGGATGGCCGAGGAGGGCGTCGCGCTCTCTGCGCAGGCGGTCATGTCGCTTGAAGCTTTTGCCGACCCCGAGAGCATCACCTTCTTCAGCGCCGATCAGAAGAACAAGGCGCGCTCCGTCAACAAGGGCGCGGAGCAGATGTTCAAATGGGCGCTGGAGTATGATGTGCTGATCGTCACTGGCGGCGACATGTTCGGCCCCGACGTGGTGCGTCAGGCCGAGAACATCCTGTGGTTCGACAAGATGGCGCAGAACCCGTTCCTGTCGCTAAAGACGGCCACATCGAACGCGGCAGAGGTGCTGAGTTGGTCGGGCGAGATGAACCCTTACAAGGAAGGCTCGCTTGGCAAGATCGAGGAAGGCGGCTATGCCGATATCATCCTCGTCGACGGGAATCCTCTGGAAGATCTCGCTGCGGTGCTTCGCGAAAACGTCGATTTCGTAATGAAGGACGGGCTGGTCTACAAGAACTGGCTGCCGGACGAGAACGCGCCGGCTTTCCTGCCCGCCGGCCCGAAGCGCGAAGCCTATTTCGGCAATCTTTGATCATGTGCTGGCGCGCCGTGTAAGGCGCGCCATTTGTTGCTGCCTTCGAGGAAACACCATGAAATCCGTTCTTTGCACAGTCTCCTGCTGCGCCTTTTTCGCGTCCGGCCTCCAGGCACAGGACGCCCGGCCCCAGATTCTGTTCACCAATTGCAACGTTTTTGACGGGGTCTCCGATAGCCTCGCGAATGGCCGCAACGTGCTGGTGGAAGGCAACCTGATCGCGGAGATTGGAGACACCTCGCTGGTTGCGGAAGGGGCGGAACAAATCGATTGCGCCGGGCGAACCTTGATGCCCGGCATGATCGACGCGCACACGCATCTTTTCATGAACATGCCGGGCGGCGTGGCCAGCATGGAGGCGGGCACCTGGGATCAGATCGGTCCCCGTGCGGCGCATCAGGCGGCCGAGTACCTTTACAGCGGCTTCACAACAGTACGCGAGATGGGTGGTGGTGGCTCGGGCCTGAAGAAAACCGTCGATGCCGGACTGGTTGAAGGGCCGCGGATTTATCCCAGCGGCGCCTTCATCTCGCAGACCTCCGGGCATGGCGACCTGCGCAATGCCTCACAGCGGAACCCCAACCTGCCGCCCTATGCAGATGACAGCAACGCACAGCGGCTTGGCATCACCATCGTGGCCGATGGCAAGGATGCCGTGCTGGCCGCCGTCCGGCAGAACCTTTCCACAGGCGCGTCGCAGATCAAGCTGATGGCAGGCGGCGGCGTGGCCTCAATCCTCGACCCGCTCCACACCCTTCAATATCTGCCGGAGGAGATCGAAACGGCCGTGCGCGCGGCGGCCGATTGGGACACATATGTGGCGGTGCATGTCTTTTCCGACGAGGGCATACGCCGCGCGGTTGATGCCGGGGTGAAGAGCGTCGAACATGGCTTCTTCGCCAGCCGCGAGACGCTGCAGCTGATGAAGGACCGCAATGTGTTCCTCGTGGCCCAGTTGACCGGCATCTCGCCCTACCTGGCGCAGAACCCGGGGCTCCAGTCTCCGGCCAATCAGGCCAAACTGGCGCTCTCCACTGATCTCGCCAAGGATTTTGTTGAGAACGTGAAAGCGATCAAACCCAAGATGGCCTTCCAGTCAGACATCGTCTTTGCTACCGGAGAGCAGTTGCGGGCGCAGCTGGACTACGAGAAGTGGTTCCATGCAGAGTTGTTCGGCAATCACGCCATGCTTGTCGCCGCGACCTCCGGGGCGGGTGAATTGATGACCTATACCGGCCGCGCCAACCCCTACCTTGACGGCCCGCTGGGGGTGATCGCGGAAGGCGCCTATGCCGACATCCTGATCGTCGATGGCAACCCGTTGGAAGAAATCTCGGTGATCGGTGGCAATGAGAAATGGTATGATGCCGCCCCCCGTTCCCGAGACATCCCTACCATCCACATGATCATGAAGGACGGCGTGATCTACAAGAACACTCTGGAATAGGGGATGCATGTGACAATCCGCAGACAATTGGATCTGGTCTTGTCGGCCCTTTGGACAAGCGTTTCAGGGCTCGTGTTCGCAGCGGCCCTTGTTCCCTCGATTGTCGGAGCGGACACTTCTGTCGATTGGCCCGATCTGATCGACGCCGAGGCGCAGGTGTTCGATGACCCGTTCCGCAACCTGAGCGAAGACCAGATCGACTTGTTGCGGACAATCGTGCGCGCGCGGGAGAAACTGGCGCGCGGGTCTGCGCCAGTGGAGGAGATCCCGGAGGTTGAGGCCCGTCTCGAGAACGCCCTGCAGACACTTGCTCAAGCGGGGATCGACGCCGACGACCTGATCGACCTGCGCTGGACCGTTGCGGGCCTGCGGGAGACAGCGGCCAATGCCGGGAACCCGGCGCTGGATGGCTCGGAGGTCAGCCTTGCCGGTTTCGCGATCCCGGCACCGCCGGAAGCGGATGGCACCTCGACCGTGTATCTGGTGGAACTGGCCGGCATGTGCAGCCACACTCCGCCGCCGCCGCCTAACCAACTGATCCGGGTGCGCCTCTCGGATGGCTGGCGGCCGGATTACATGCACCAGCCGGTCCGCATCCGGGGCCGCGTACATATCGACCCGTCCGAAAGGGTGTTCCCGGTGGTCGATGGCGACGTGCCGATGAAGGCCACGTGGCGGCTGGATGCAGATAGCGTGGAGGCCTTCACGCCGAAGCCGCGTGCAGAGGGCGCAAGCTCGGACTGGGTAGAACAGCTCCGTGCCCAGCTGAAATCCAGGCGGAATTCAGCAGATGAATAGGAGCAACATGTTGCTCTGCAAGATCGCCGGAGCTGCCCTGCTGGCGTTCTTTCTCCTGTCGGAAGAGGCATTGTCACAGCAGGGCCTGTCTGGTCCGTCCTCGGTCGAAGCCGAACTGGCACCCGGCGATGGCCTTTCGGACCCGAAGCCACGCAGCGACTTCCCCCGAAATGTCCTGCCAGGTTATTTCGCTTGGAAAGACGGGCTTGCGGAGAACGGGTTCCGTTTCAACTTCGACTATCTCGCCCTCGGCCAGTGGAGCGACAGCGACCTTGGGCAAGGTGATGCGGGCAGCGGCATCCTGAGATTCTACGGCTCTTGGCAGGCAACCGAGACTGGCAGCCTGACCTTCAAGGTTGAGAACCGGCAGGCCTATGGCGCGGTCGCCCCGCAATTCTTCGGCTTCGACTCCGGTGCACTCTCCATCACCGGAACGGCCTTCAACGACAGCGGTAATCTGCTGACCAACCTGTTCTGGACCCAACGGGACCCGGAGGGGCGGTGGACCATTCAGGTCGGCCAGATCGACGTGACCGATTTTCTCGATGTCTATGGTCTTGTCAGCCCCTACACGGCGTTCCAGAACCTCGCCTTCAACACAAACCCGACCATCAACGCACCCAATCCCGGCCTCGGGATAGCGGCGGGGGCCAAGCTCGGAAACAATTTCTACTTGGTCGGTTCGATAGCCGATGCCAATGGCGACCCGAGCGCGCCAAGTTTCGACGTGTTTCAGACCGGGGAGACCTTCAAGTCCATCGAGATCGGCTATACCAGCGGCGGCGAACGGCTCTATTTCGACAATGTCCACCTGACCTTCTGGCAGTCGGACGAGGCGGACGACGGCAGCCGCGCGGAAGACAAGGGTGTTGCCTTTTCCGCGGCGTGGTTCATCGACAACACATGGATGCCGTTCCTTCGCGCGGGCCGGTCCGAGGGCACGGCAGCGCTCTACGAACGCTCGCTGTCGACCGGGCTCGGCTGGTATCGAAGCAACACCGACCTTGCCGGGATCGGGTTCAACTGGGCCGAGGCAACGGGATTCGACGATACACAGTTCACCACCGAGGCCTTCTACCGCTTCAACATCTCGCCCGATTTCCAGATAACGCCGTCGATCCAATACATCTCCAACCCGCTGCTGAACCCGGGATCGGACGACCTGACCATCTTCGGCCTGCGCGCCCGCATCGTGTTCTGAGAGAGCCCGTGGTGAATTGAGTCAGAGCAAGAATGCCATCAGAAGCTTTTGCTGACAGGGCTTGGCAAGACAGCTCCCAGGAAATCCCAAGGTCCGATTTCTCGGCGCTGCTTCGCAGCACACAATCAATTGGTGAAGGTCGGGTGTGGGCCGAACCTTGCATCGCATAGCGACCCCGATCGTGCACGTGCCGCACCGCACCCGAGGTCAGCATTGAGCCCTAAGCGCTCATTGACTAAGCCTCAGCGATGCCGGTCAGCCGGAACACTTCCACTGGCTCCCGGATTCCTTTCAGCGTTAACTCCCCACGCGATTCCACCAGGAACCGATCCTCGACTGCGATGGCCGCCCGCGGACTCAGAAGGATCTCTCCATCCTGTGCCTCGTCGCAGAGACGCGACGCTAGGTTGATCGGTGTGCCGGAAGCCGTGTAGTCGAACCGCCCCTCGAACCCCACGATCCCAATGTTCGCATAGCCAAGGGAGACAGCCACACCGAAGCCTAGCCGGTGGCCCAGTCGCTTCCATTGCATGCAAAGCTCCACCATCCGAGCGCGCATGGCGATCGCCAGCCGCGCCGCCTCGCCCGCAGGGTCGTCACAGGGCAGCGGATCGTTGAACAGCACCATTATGCCATCCCCCATCCGCAGATCAACTCCCGCCTCGTGGGCGTTGATCAGCTTTCCCATCTCTTCGTGATAGGTTTGGAGAACCTCGATGGTCTCCTCCGGCTCCGCCGTCTCGCAAAAGGCGGTGAAGCCCCGGATGTCGCAGAACAGCGCGCCCAGAAGCGCCCGATGGCTCGACAGCATCTTCTCAGACCCCGACGAAATGACTGTATCTGCCACCGCCGCCGGCAGGAACCTCTTTAGGCGCCCCATGCGCTCGATCTCGTCCACCTGGGCTTGCACCCGGTCGCCCAATTCGGCATTGAGCGCCTCCAGCGCCCTGAACTGGCGCACGTTCTCGATGGCGATGGCGGCCTGGGAGGCGAAGCCTTCGACCAGTTGGGTATCCGAGTCACGGGGGAGGCGGTCGGGCGGCCACATGAGGTTGATGCTGCCCCACACTTCGCCGCGGACGAAGATAGGTACACCTATCAGATACTTCAGGCCCCGCGCCCGGACCCATTCGTAGTCAAGATAGCTTTCGTCTGTAGCATCGTCGATCCGGGCGACCGCTCGAGAGCGGAAAACCCGGCCAGTCAAAGTATTGTCGGCAAGCGGTTCTGCTGGCGTCAGTTCCGTCTCGGCGAGGGCTTCGCCGTGGACGCCATAGCTGGCGCAGTAGTGGATAATGCCATTCTCGACGCGCCACAACGTGCACACCGGTGCACCACATAGTATCGCCGCGCTCCGCGTGATCAGGTCGAACACTGGGCCATCATCGTCCCGATTCTGGCTGATGACTTCCAGAATGTCCCGCGTCGCCACTTCACGCTCTAATCTGGCCTGCAACTCGCTGAACTGCCGCACGTTCTGAATGGCGATAACGGCTTGTGCGGCGAAACTTTCGACTAGGGCCACTTCGTCTGCGTCATAGGGCCGGACTTCACCCCTTGGTAGGAAAAGAGCCCCAATGCCAGTGCCATCGAGAATCAGCGGCACCACAATGTTCGAGCGCGCACCAAAATCCCGAACCAGCGCGACGAACCGTTCGTCCCCAGCCCGGTATTCAGGGATTTCTGCCATATCCGGGATGTTGAGCACCTGGCGGCCGAGGATGGCCCTTGGCGCCAATGCAGTGGTCGGGTCCATGCTGAACGCCTGCTCATCGTACATCTGGGCAATATGATCGGGGAGTCCACGATGCGCGGCTAAGCGCTGACAGGCATCGCCTTCTTTCCCCAATACCAGCACTGCAGATTCTGCATCGCAGAGACGCCGAGCATATTCAACGATCGCCTCGAAAACTGGTTGTTCGTCATCACGCGACTGCGAGATCGTATGCAGTATTTTACGTAATGCCTTTTCCCGCTCAAGCCGCGTCCGCACCTCTCGAAATTGACGCGCATTCTCTATGGCGGTGACAGCTTGAGATGCGAATGCTTCGACCAGATCAACCTCTCGGTCAGTGAATGCCTGAACTTCACGCCGATACAGAATGATGCAGCCCAATGCCAAGCCATTCAATTGCATGGGTACAAAGAGAATTGTGCGCATTCCCTCTTTTTCGACGGCTTCCTGGCGATGCCGCATTTCAGAGCCGGTGATCGTCGCATCGGCAACATCTTCCACTTGAAGCACTTCAAGTGTCTGCATCGCTTGAGCAGCGAGAAATTGGTTTGGTTCAAATGCAGGCGGGTTCTCTTTGAGAAAGTCGAAGTAGTCAGTGCGTGCGCCGAGGTGCGAGGCTATTTCAATATGTGTCCGCTGCTGATTGAGAACCCCAAGCAAGCCCATAGGAGCGTTGCACAGCTTCGATGCGTGCTTCAGGATTGCGCAGAACACCGGATAGGGGTCACCGCGGCTCTCGTTGACTAGGTCGAGAATCTCCCGGCTTGCTGCCTCGCGCGCTTGAGCGTTGTTCAGGTTGGCCAAAAGGCTTTCCCTATCTGAACTATTCTGCACGGCGTTTCTCTAAGGATTGTATCACTCTTCCCAAGTTAGAGATGCTAGACATCTCGCGCCAGAAAAATGCATTGCGGTAGTTCCGTTAATGACGGTTCTGTCCGGCGATACGGCCATAGGGACCAGGTTTGGGTGTGCTGCGCTGCCGCAGGTCCGCTATGAGCCCATGGCGGAAGTGGAGAAACTATGCTGCGTGCGCGCGCGGCACGTGAAGCCAATGCAACGTCGAGGTTCACCCGCCGTGTGGAAGGAGAAAATGCAGCTTTTCTGGAAGCACGCGGCAAGTCTGAAAGCACGAACTCACACAGTGTGCAGACCTACCAGGAAGCACGCGTCCATGACGCGAAACGCTCCACTTCAGAAAATCGCGGATGATCGCCGCGGCTCACCGCCCAAAAGGGTCTGCCAGGTACACTGCCTTTGTGCGGGATTTTGCTGCGCCGAAGTATCGACCGGCAACTCTTCGCCGGTTTCTATGGCAAGTGGGCAACGGTAGTGTGTCTTGCCTCAGACATGGGGCTGTATGGGTCGAAAGATTGAGAAAAGCTGTTAGCTCGCTGCTCAAAATGGATTGTTTCAGGATCCACCAACATGACTCTTTCTGCTCCATCCAGCCAAGAGCTGGAATTTCTCATCGACACCTATCTCGACGCCAGCCGGACGGGTATCACCGCAAGCGAAGGTGTTCGACGAGCGGCACGGGCCGTTGTGCTGGAGATGAGCGAGACGGAGCGTCAGCGCATGCTGTACCTGGCCAGGCAGAAAGAAGCGATCGCATTGAGGAGTTTGGTTCTCTGGGTTGTGCAGGTGGTTGCTCTGGCGGGGGTATATGTGGGCGTGTTCTACGGCGTTCTGGTCATGCAGATCTCGCTTCTGCCGGTTATTTTGCTCGTCGTTCTTACCGGTATTCTATTGGTTGGTTATGACAGTGTTCGCGATTTTCTCCGGGACAGCTCAATGGCTGCAGACCTGAAATAGTCCCCCTTACGAGCGCTTATCCATGCTGCAACTCGCAACGGTTTTGGACCGCTACAAGTACGTTCCGACATAAAGTGTACTCCCTTCACTGTGCGACGCCGCACCTTGGATCTTCAGAGCCTGTCGGAGAAAAACACTCGCACAAAGCCTGGCTATTCAGGTATTCCGGCAGCCGCCATCATTTCGTAGTAAGTGCGGTATATGCTTGGCTTGGTGAGGGGCCTTAGGCACGTAGAGCGGCAATGGATGAGGTTGGGACGCCGCCCTATCGAGCGTGGCTGAGAGCTTCTATTTTTTGGTAACGGTTTTTAGCTGGCAAAAGTCCAGTGCCACTCAAGGCGCCCAAAGGCCGAGAAAACCGAGCAAATGATACATGATGCCGTCAACACACGAGAACAGCCCCCTCCAGCCCACTCCCAATCCGAAGCCACCGGGCACGAATATCGAGCTGGTGAGAGCAAGGGGTCAGCCTCTGGCTTTCTGAGTTTGCGTGTCTTTGCATCTAACCGAAACGCGTCGCGGGAATAGACGACTATCCGACCGCTAGGTTAGGCTGGAATGGGCCAGAGACGAGGTAGGCTCCCCAAAAGATTGATGTTTTCAGAACGACCTCAACGTCGAGCTGATTGGTCATTTGCTTTTTGCTCCACGTCGCGCGCACCAGCGCCCAGCGAGAAACTCAGCCAATGGTCGCGGCAAGCCACCGTCATACTCCATGATGGCAGCCCGCTCCTCGAAGGCGTCTTCCCAATCGGTCAAAGTTTTGGGTGCAGGCTGTTGTTGCTGCGGCAATTGCGGCATTTGCGGCAAACGTCTCCATGGGGTTGACCGACCGTCCCCCTCCCTGGTGCGAGGATCTCCTACCGGAAAAATCTCTTCTGCGTTTTCAAAACATGCCCTGATGCAGGCGATACCAGCCGGGTTCATTTTGTGGTACCTGAACGAACAACCCGCCAATACGTACGACTGATGGCGCCGCCGATCACTTGCTTTCCGGCTTCGCGTACGAGCCAACCGTGCTCCTCGAGAATTTGGATGCAGCGCGTCAGGGTGTTGCCGTCACGCAGATGCCCAGGGCCGTATTTCATCATCGTGCGCTTGTCGATGAAATCCTCGTGCCACTTCTCGCAAACCCAGGACCGCAGCTCTTCTGCTGCACAAAGTTCTTTGTCCGGCCGACCGGTATCGGTGATGCGCAACATTTCTGAGAGGTACCACTCCATCATCCCGATGCCGTTTTCCATTGCCTCGGCGGTGACCTCGGCGGCGTTTTCATCAGCGAAGATGGTTTGGATCCCGGCAATCCGAACGGCCATTTCAGGCGACTTCGCGGCGAAGCCCGTCATGTATTCAAATGCCCGCCCCTTTCCTGAAGCCTCCTCGACCCGATTGTAGAAGTCCTCAAGCTGTTTCCGCGCCATCTCGGACAATGCCAATACCCTCGGTTGCAAATCAGCCCGTGTCCCCGGATGAATTGGCAGGTCCGCATTCAAGAGTTCAGTGATGCGTTTATCGAACGCGGCCAAAACAGATTTGGCTTCGGTCTCTTCTGCCGAGCGAGCCTCGCTTTTGCGAATTACCCTTGAACCGATCTTGCTTTCGGGCCAGGCGATAAGAACCCGCGACAGCAATCCCTGGTCTTTCATTATGGGATCGCCAACCACACTCTGCGCGACGCCAGGTTGGATCATCAGATGCAGCGACACGCGCTTGCCGCTTAGCTGGATGGGTTCGGCAGATGCTCTGCTTTTGGTAAGTGTGGCTCCATCCCAAAGCTTGGAAAACCCTGCGGCGGTTTTGAGCGCGTTTTCCTTTTTCATGCTGTGCCCGCCAAAGAACTGGCCACCTTCATCAGTCATCACGGCAACGGAAGGCCAACCAATTTCCAACTGGCGTATTAGCCCCTCGATGGTCGGGTCGCTGATCCGGCTAGCGGGATAGATTGGGGGTTCAGGCGGGAGGTCTGCGTCCAGTTCTGTGTGGTCATCGTCGACAACATCAAAGTCATCATTCGATTTACGCCTGTTGCCCTTCTGAAATGCCAGCTTCGCCGCTTCAAATTCGCGTTTTTCAAGACGATATTTCCGACCACGTTCCAGATCGATGCGCTCGATCGCAGTTGACGCCAGATGGTCACATGCCGATTTCCGCTCACCTGACTGAGCCACGGTCAGTGCGAAACAACTCAACGGGACAGACCCAACAAGAAACTCCGCATCCGCGTGTGCCTGGGTGGCCAAACTGACAACGATCAGAACGCTTTGCATCGCAATCGCCTCGGGGGCTTGCGTTAGCGTTGAGATAGCCCTGACCACTTCTGCCAAACGCCCCAAAGCATCCCAGGGAACCGGCTCTGAGGCCCTCAGTTCTCCGAACAATGGGGTGGGTTCGGCTTGGGGAGTGGAGACATAGCTCTCCCCTTTGCTAAACTCTGAAGTCAGCATCATTCTCTCCAGCGATATGTTGATGGGCTGGTTTCCAAGCCCCGACAATTCTGTGTGCTAGTCGGCGGGATCCGTTAAAGTTTTACGGAAATTCTGTGCTGATCGGAACGGATCTCATTGACGACACCTTGCCGATACACTGCTCACCTGCACCCAGATGTCATCCAATCGTCGAGATCGGCCTTCAGGTATCGAATAGCCCTAGCGCCAACCCGTAGGAAACGGGGTCCCTTCTCGTACATCCGAAGCTTTGCCAGATAGCTTTCACTCAAGTTAGTGTAGTTCGCTGCCTCTTTGGAGGTAAGGTAAACTTGCTCCAATATTTTTCTCCACCTTGATTTCCTGTCACCAAAATGGGGGGTTTTCGTGATGTTAATCTATGGGTAGCAAATCCAAAAATTCACGATTTCTATCTATATGTTCGACCCAACCGTTGAACGCAGCGTCCACGTTTGCATTGATGTTGTAGAGATCGAAAAGATCGACAAGCAATCGGCGCAGTGGCCCCGAACCGTTCATCTTTTTGGGCACGTTCATTTTGTCAGGGTATCTGCGGCTCACTTCAACTGCGGCCTCCACAACCTTCCAGGCGCCAATGTTCCGATTCCCGGTCGCGATACCAACGGGCAATTCGTCCTGTGTGTATTTTATCGCCTTGTCGATATTCTCCGAAAAGGACATCAAGCCACGAAACACTTGCTTGGCGGTATCAACCTCGGCGAAACTGGGAGCCCGTTCAAACACCTCTTCCGCGCAAGTTTTGCGGTCGTAGGTTCCGTTCAAGACCTCAAGTGGCAAAGTCAGGTTCGCCTCGACCTCAACCAAAACGCCCGGGTGGATATTGGACAGGCTCTCCGCAGCCAGCCGAAGCTGGGCACGCAGGCGCGACAGGTGATTTTTCTGTTGATCACGATTCCAACTCTCGTACAGAGCGACTTCTTTTTCGGCTAGGAAGAGTTGAATGATGCCCGGAATGCGTTGCGGATCAACCGAAGCAAAGTGCTTTTCTAGTATAGGCCGTACGGCGCGATACTGTCTGCGATATTCTTCTTGATGTTCTTCCATAGATTTCTGCATCTCACCCATCCTTCGAGCGCGCAGTATCAGCGTTCATTGTTCTTTACAGATTCTATTCGGTCTTGGATTTCCCTGCAGGTCGTCTCCATCGACGGGCGCAGGGCATCCAGACTGGGTTTCACATACCGTTGACCTGTTATGGACAAAGGTGTGTGGTTCAGCAAGCGGCCAACAACCTCTTCCAGAATTCCCGCCTCCATGGCCACCGTCGCAAAGGTGCGCCGATGCGCGTGCGGAGACCAGGTGATCTTTTCCGGGCCAGTGATGTGGCCCGTCAATGACTTGGGCGTTGGAAACACCCACTGACGGCTCAGGCCTCGAACCGGCGCCAGGATTTCATGGTGAATCTGCGTGATCGGAAAATCGAAACTGCGCCCGTTCTTGGTCACGGGAAGGTGAATGTGATCCTCGCGAACATTCTTCCATTCCAGCGTCAGGGCTTCGGTCTTGCGAAAGCCCGTGAACAGGATCAACTCGTAGAAGACCTTGTGGATCGGGTTGTGGAGGTTGTCCACTTCGCGGCGCCATTCCTTCAGATCCTCGATGATCGTCCCCTTCGGCTGCTCTTCAAACCACTCGATTGCCATCGTCGGAGATTCCGGCAGTTCATGCACACGACGAGCATGGTTCCAGACCGTACGAAAGTACTTCAAAAGATGGTTGGCCGCCGATGGGGTCGCGGCAAGTGACCTGTGCCGTTCCACGACCATCGATTTGGTGATTTCATCGAGAGGCAGGCGTAACCAATCCTTGAGATGAAGCTCGAACTGCTGTCGCATAGTCAGCTTATGCGTATCGGATCGGAGCTTAGGGCGCGCCAAATAGACCTCCAGCGCTTCCTTCAAAGTGGGCGCGCCAATTTGGAGATTCTTGCCGGCACCCCTGCCCCATTCCAGGGCAAAGCCCATGGCTGTTTGGCGGGCGACATCAGCTGAGATCGTCGGAAACCGTCCGATCAGAATACGCCGCGTTTGCCCGCCCACGTCTTTCTGGAAATACCAGGTCTTGGACCGCTTCCCGACGAAGAGGACGAGGCCTCTGACCTCATTGTCCCAATGTTTGCTGGTCCCCGATTTTGTCTGCGGAACCTTGCGGGCGAAGGTCTCTGTGAGCCTTGGCATTTTGTCGGCTTTTTGTCGGACTTGGATTGAAACACACGGAAACAGCAGGAATGACCGTGCACAATTTTCTTACATAAAGTGAATGACTTGGCAACCACAGGAATGTCAGGGAAATCTAAAAACGTTGCTTGGAAGGCTAAGGTCTTACCACTACACAACGCCCGCTCAGCAGAACCGTGACCTAATCCATCGGATTTACGACGTCAAGCCGGTTCTGCCGCCGATGTTCCGCAAGGTTGGCCAGCCGCCCCGAAACCGCCGGATTTGTGGTATCCTGCGCCCGACCGAAAGAACGCCGCGCATCTGCCCGCGCCTGCGATGGTCGGCTCACGAAAGGGGGAACCTCACGATGACAGAGTTCAATCTGGGCACCTACCGCCGCGACATCACCATCTCCTCGCCCGAAGCGAAGCACCAGTTCGACCAGGGCCTGATCTGGCTTTACGGCTACAACCACGAGGCCGCCGCCGACTGTTTCGAAAAGGCGCGTCAACTGGACCCCGACTGCGGGATGGCGCATTGGGGCGTCGCCCATGCGATCGGCCCCAACTACAACAAGCCGTGGGAATTCTTCGAGCCCGAAGAACGGGTGGAGACCCTGAAACGCGCCCACCGGGCGATCGAATCCGCCCTGGCGCTGCGCGACGCGGTGACCCCGCTCGAAGCGGCCCTGATCGACGCCCTCGCCCACCGCTTTCCGACAGATCCCGGGATCGAGGACTACGGCCCGTGGAACGATTCCTTTTCGGATTCGATGCGCAAGGTCTACGCCGATCACAAGGACGATCTCGATGTCGCCTGCATCTTCGCCGAGGCACTGATGAACCGCACCCCCTGGCTGCTGTGGGATCTGCCCAGGGGCCAACCCGCCGAAGGCGCCTCGACGGCCGAGGCGCAGGCCGTGCTGGAAACCGCGATCGACACCCTGCCCGGCGCCTGGGACCACCCCGGCCTTCTGCACATGTACATCCACCTGATGGAGATGTCGCCCACCCCCGAAAAGGCGCTGCGGCACGGCGACCGGCTGCTGGAACTGGTCCCCGACAGCGGGCATCTGCTGCACATGGCCACCCATATCGACGTGCTGTGCGGCGATTATCAGAACGTGGTCTCGCGCAACCGCCGCGCCGCCGAGGTGGACAAGAAATACGAGGCCGTGGCGGGGGGCGAGAACTTCTACACCGTCTACCGCGTCCACAACGTCCATTTCGAGGCTTACGGCGCCATGTTCCTCGGCCAGCCGGAAAAGGCGCTCGCCGCGTCCGAGGAACTGATGCGGATGCTGCCCGACAACGTCATCCGCTTCTTCCCGGACCTCTTCGAATCCTTCTACGGCAAGAAGATCCACGTCATGGTGCGCTTCGGCATGTGGCAGGAGATCCTCGACGAGCCGTTTCCCGGCGACCGCGAGCTTTACAGCTACACCACCGCCGCCATGCACCAGGCCCGCGCGGTGGCGCTGGCGAATCTGGGCCGGATGGCCGAGGCCAGGGCCGAGCGCGACGTGGCGGTCCAGGCCCGCAAGGACGTTCCCGAAAGCCGCCTGGTCTTCAACAACACCGCCGAAAACGTGCTGATGATCGGCGAGGCGATGATGGACGGCGAGATCGACTTCAAGTCCGGCGACCGCGAGGGCGGCCTGGCGCATCTGCGCCGTTCGGTCGAACTCGACGACAGCCTGATCTATGACGAACCTTGGGGCTGGATGCAGCCGACCCGCCACGCCCTGGGCGCGCTGCTGATGGAGGACGGGCGGTTCGACGAGGCCGAGGCGGTCTACCGCGCCGATCTGGGCCTCGACAACACGCTCGCAAGGGCCTGCCAGCATCCGCGCAACATCTGGAGCTTGCACGGCCTGCACGAATGCCTTGTGCGCAGGGGCGAAAAGACCGAGGCCCTTCACATCAAGCTGCAGCTCGATCAGGCGGCGGCGCGGGCCACGGTGCCGATCCACGCCTCGTGCTATTGCCGCAGCAAGGCGCAGGCCGCCTGATCCCCGGCACGTGCAATTCGGGATCCTGCGGATTTTCTGGTCCGCGGGCCCGACTTCGGTGAAGTTGTCAACTAACTGTAACACTCCAGGTCTAAACCCGCGCCATACTGCAACCTCCAACGACCAGGAGAACCAAATGCAAGACGCTGATCGCAGGCTGTCCGCCGACGACTGGGACGAACTGCACTTCCCCCGCCCCGAAGAAAACGACTTTGACCGGGTCGTCGAAAGCGCCATTTCGCGCCGCGGTTTCCTGGGGGGCGTTCTGGCCTTCGGTTCCGGCGCGGCGGCGATGGGCGCCGGCCTTCTGGGGGCGGCATCGGCGCGGGCGATGGAAACCTCGCGTTTCGCCTTCACCCCGATTGCGGCCCAGACCGACGGCACCGTGCACGTGCCCGAAGGCTACGGCTGGAAGGTTCTGATGCGCTGGGGCGACCCGCTGTTCTCCGAGGCCGACGGCTATGACATCACCGATGGCGGCCCGGTGGAAAACTCGGACAAGGTGTTCGGCGAAAACACCGACGGCATGGAAACCTTCTCGTTCCAGGGCCGCCAGCTGATCGCCGTCAACCACGAATACCCCAACGAAGACATCAACCTGCCCGCGTCGCAGGACGGCAAGCCGGTCAGCGCCGATGACGTTCTCAAGCTGCAGAACATCCAGGGCGTCACCGTCATGGAGATCGCCGAAGGCCCCGATGGCTGGAACGTGGTCAAGGACAGCCCGTTCAACCGCCGCATCCACCACAACACGCCGATGAAGATCGTCGGCCCCGCCGCCGGCCACGACCTGCTCAGGACCGAGGCCGACCCGACCGGCACCTCGTCGCTGGGCACGTTCAACAACTGCGGCTCCGGCAAGACGCCCTGGGGCACCTACCTGACCTGCGAAGAAAACTTCAACGGCTACTTCGGCTCGACCGACGAGGCCGCCAGCCATGACGAAAAGGTCGCCGCGGGCTTCGCGCGTTACGGCATCAAGGCCAAAAGCTGGAACGGCTACGAAGGCTTCGATCCGCGCTTCGACACCTCGAAGAACCCGAACGAACCGCACCGCGCCGGCTGGATCGTCGAGATCGACCCGACCGATCCGCAAAGCACCCCGGTCAAGCACACGGGCCTCGGCCGCTTCAAGCACGAGAATGCCGAGGTCGTGCTGGCCAGGGATGGCCGCGTGGTCGTCTACATGGGCGACGACGAGCGCGGCGAGTACCTCTACAAGTTCGTCTCGAACGGCACCTACCAGCCCGGCGCCGAAACCGAAGGCCTGCTGAACGACGGCACGCTATACGTCGCCCGGTTCAACGACGACCTGACCGGCCAGTGGCTGCCGCTGACCCCGGAAACGACCGGCATGGAAGCGGCCGAGATCCTGATCTTCACCCGCATGGCCGCGTCAAAGGCGGGCGGCACCACCATGGACCGTCCCGAATGGGTCGCCGCCAGCCCCGTGGCGGCCGAGGCCTATTGCTGCCTGACCAACAACAAGAACCGCGGCGTCAAGCCGAATGCCGGCGGCGACGACACCTCGGCCAACGGCCCCAACCCGCGCGACACCAACCGCTACGGCCAGATCGTGCGCTGGCGCCCCGCGGACGAGGATCACGCCGCCGACGACTTCGACTGGGATCTCTACGTCATGGCCGGCAACCCGACCGTCCACGCCGACGCCTATGCCGGTTCGGACAACATGAACGAGGGCAACCTGTTCAACTCGCCCGACGGCATGGCCATCGACTCGACCGGCCTGGTCTGGATCCAGACCGACGGCGACGACGAAAACCAGGGCGACTTCGCCGGAAACGGCAACAACCAGATGCTGGTCGGCGACCCGGTCACCGGCGAGATCGTGCGCTTCATGACCGGCCCCAACGGCTGCGAAGTGACCGGCCTCGCATGGTCCAGCGACCTGCGCACCATGTTCGTCGGCATCCAGCACCCCGGCAGCAACTGGCCCGACGGCGGCACCCCGCGCTCCGCGATAATCGCCATCAAACGCGACGACAACGCCCTGATCGGCTGATTGCAGGCACCGCGGAACTCGGCCCCCGGAACTTCTCCGGGGGCTTGTCCCTGCCCCCCCTCACCCCATGTTGATTGGGAAACCCGGCACAAGCCCTATCTGGTGAAAGGCGCGCCCCGAAAGCGCCCCGTCACCGGCGCCGAACCGGCCGCGCCCGGATCAAGGAGGGCCCGACGATGCGGTTGCCGATCCTGTTCGCCGTCCTGCTGCTGGCCGCCACCCAGGCGGGCGCCCGCGAATGCGGGTACACCACGGCCTCCGGCTACCGCGCGTCACGCGCCGCGCCGCCGCCCGAATTCTTCGCCTGCCTTTTGGCCGAGATCCGCGACCTCAAGCGCCAGCAGCGCGAGATGGAGCGTACCCTGCGCCAGTTCGAGCGCCTGATCGGCGAACTTCCGGCGCCCTACCTGAACGACAACGGCCAGATCACCGCCGATCCCGGCCGCCGGATCGGCAGCGCCACCTTCATCCTCAACCCGGGCCAGACCAGCAGCCCTTCCGCCCTGCCCATCGACCAGAACGTTCTCGAGGAACTCTGCGCCCCCGGCACCTGCGAGGTCTCGCTGCACTTCCAGTCCTTCGGTTTTCTCAGCGACACGCCCATCCAGTCCACCATCGTCGGCCCCTGCAACTTCGCCTTCGATCCTCTGACGGGCGGCTGGACGCGCGGCCCGGGCTGCGGCGGCAGCACCGTCAGCGGGGTGGACGGCGACGGCGGGATCGGCAATGGCGGCACCGGCGCGGACATCATCGTCGAGGCCGAGCGCGCCTGCCTGCTGGCCGATGCCGGCATCCGCAAGGGCGTCGGTACGGATCACGCGTTCTTCGAAAAGGACCACGCCATCGGGCTGTTCCTGATCACCGCGCCGGCACGGCGGGCCGATGGCGTCCGGCGCTTCAAATGCGAGGTCCGGATCCGCTGATCCGCTGAAAGACCGTTCAGATGTCCTGCCCGGTCACTTCCAGCGGGCCGCCCGGCGCGGCCAGGCCGCGTTCCGGCAGCCACGGGTTCAGCTCCAGCGCCTCCGCCAGCGCCTCGCGCGCCTCGTCGGTGCGTTTCAGCGCCATCAGCGACAGCGCCCGCCCGCTCATCGCCGCGATGTGGCGCGGCGACAGTTCAAGCGCCCGGTCCAGGTCCACCAGCGCCGCCTGGAAATCCTGCCGCAGGAAATTGACGAAGGCGCGCTGGTTGTAGCCTTCGGCATATTCCGGACAGTATTCGACCAGCTTGTCGAAATCGTTCAGCGCGCCCAGCAGGTCCCAGGCTTCGCGCCGCCGCATGCCGCGGTCCAGAATGGCCTGCGACTGGTCGTCCGGCGCGTCGGCCCAGAACTCCCACATCCGGTTCGAGATCAGCCGGGCCTCCTGCTCGGTCTGCGCCTTCTGGATCTGTGCGATCAGCTCGTTCAGGCTGTCCGAATGATCCGGCGCGGCGGGGCAGGTCTCGGCCAGCGCGGCGCTGGCGATCACAAGGGGCGCGACAAGCAGAAAGGCAAACGGTCTCATGCACCAATGCTGCCTCTTCCCGCCCGCCGGTCAACTCACATTTTCGAGCGGGCCCAGCAGGCCGGTCTCCTTGACCGCCTCCATCGCCACGAAAGTCGAGGTGCTGCCGACATGCGGCAAGGACGAGATCTTCTCGGCCAGAACCGCGCGGTATTCCGACATCGACCGCGTGCGGACCTTGAGCAGATAGTCGAAATTGCTTGCGATCATGTGCGCTTGCTCGATCTCGCCGATCCTTCGGACCGCGGCGTTGAACTCGGCCAGCGCCTTTTCCCGCGTGTCGGTCAGGCGGACCTCGACGAAGGCGACATGATCCAGGCCCAGCCGGATCGGATCGACCAGCGCCCGGTAGCCGGTGATGATGCCCTCGGACTCAAGCCGTTTCAGCCGCGCCTGAGTCGGCGATTTCGACAGGCCGATCCGCCGCGCCAGATCCGCGATCGACATCCGCCCGTCCTCGGACAGCACTTTCAGGATGGCCTGGTCGAAGCGATCCAGCCCGGGCAAGTTCATTTGCATCGTCATTGGCCTGATATTCGGGACATCGGCCCTCAACTAACAAAAAATCAGGCGATTGTCCCGCATTGCAGAGTATATACTTCGCAAAAATCCCGGAGACACCATGACCCACGCCCTGCGCACCCTGATTGACAGCCAGACCTACGCCGATCAGTCCGCCATCCTCAGCGCCCTGACCAAGCAGGCCGCCCTGACCTCCGCGGACCGCACCGCCATCTGCGAATCGGCGGCGCAGCTCGTGCGCGACATCCGCTCCAGCACCGCGCCGGGGCTGATGGAGGTGTTTCTGGCCGAATACGGCCTCTCGACCGACGAGGGCATCGCGCTGATGTGTCTTGCCGAGGCGCTGCTGCGCGTGCCCGACGCCGACACGATCGACGCCCTGATCGAGGACAAGATCGCGCCGTCGGACTGGGGCAAGCACCTCGGCCATTCCTCGTCGTCGCTGGTCAACGCCTCGACCTGGGCCCTGATGCTGACCGGCAAGGTGCTGGACGAACGCAAGGCCTCGCCCGTCAGCGCCCTGCGCGGCGCGATCAAGCGGCTGGGCGAGCCGGTGATCCGCACCGCCGTCGGGCGCGCGATGAAAGAAATGGGCCGCCAGTTCGTTCTGGGCGAAACCATCCAGAACGCCATGAAACGCGCCCAGGGGATGGAGGCCAAGGGCTACACCTATTCCTACGACATGCTGGGCGAGGCCGCGCGGACCGAGGCCGACGCCGCCCGCTATCACCTGTCCTATTCGCGCGCCATCGCCGCCATCGCCGATGCCTGCACCCATGACGACATCCGCGCCAATCCCGGCATCTCGGTCAAGCTCTCGGCGCTGCACCCGCGCTACGAAGTGGCGCAGGAGGCCCGCGTGATGGACGAGCTGGTGCCGCGCCTGCGGGCGCTCGCCCTGCTCGCCAAGGCCGCCGGCATGGGCCTGAACGTGGACGCCGAAGAGGCCGACCGCCTGTCCCTGTCGCTGCAGGTGATCGAGGCGGTGATGGCCGAACCGGCGCTTGCCGGCTGGGACGGGTTCGGCATCGTGGTGCAGGCCTATGGCCCGCGCGCCGGGCTGGTGCTCGACACGCTCTATGAAATGGCCGAACGCCATGACCGCAAGCTCATGGTGCGGCTGGTGAAAGGCGCCTACTGGGACACCGAGATCAAGCGCGCCCAGGTCGCCGGCGTCGACGGCTTCCCGGTCTTCACGCAAAAGGCCGCGACCGACGTTTCCTACATCGCCAACGCCCGCAAGCTCTTGGGCATGACCGACCGGATCTACCCGCAATTCGCCACCCACAACGCCCATACCGTCGCCGCCATCCTGCACATGGCCAACGGCCAGCCCTTCGAGTTCCAGCGCCTGCACGGCATGGGCGAAACCCTGCACCGGCTGGTCAAGGACCGCGAAAAGACCCGCTGCCGGATCTACGCGCCGGTGGGTGCGCATCGCGACCTGCTGGCCTACCTGGTCCGCCGCCTGCTGGAAAACGGCGCCAACAGCTCTTTCGTCAACCAGATCGTCGACGAGAACGTGCCGCCCGAAGAGGTTGCCGCCGACCCGTTCAAGGCCGCCCGCAAACCGGCCAAGCATCTGCCGACCGGGCCCGAGCTGTTCCTGCCCGAACGCCCGAATTCGCGCGGCTTCGATCTGGCGCACACCCCGACGCTCGATTCCATCGACGCGGCGCGCGACGCCTTCCGCGCCCACCACTGGTACGCCCGCCCGCTTCTGGCCGAAGAGGCCGCGCCCGAGGCCGACGAGACCATCGCCAACCCGGCGCGCCCGCAGGACCGGCCCGGCGCCGTCGCTCCGGCCAGCGCCACGGATGTCGAACTGGCGCTCGCCGCCGCATCGCCCTGGCTGGCCGCGCCCGACGAACGCGCCAAGGTCCTCAACCTCGCCGCCGATCTCTACGAGGCGCATCACGGCGAGTTGTTCGCCCTGCTGGCGCGCGAGGCCGGCAAGTCCCTGCCCGACGCGATCGCCGAATTGCGCGAGGCGGTGGATTTCCTGCGCTACTACGCCGCCAACATCCCCGACGCCGCGCCGTCGGGCACCTTCACCTGCATCAGCCCGTGGAACTTCCCTCTGGCCATCTTCACCGGCCAGATCTCGGCGGCGCTGGCCACCGGCAACGCCGTGCTGGCAAAGCCCGCCTCGCAGACCCCGCTGATCGCCCACCGGGCGGTGCAGCTTATGCACGAGGCCGGTGTGCCGCGCGAGGCGCTGCAGCTTCTGCCGGGCGGACCGGCGGTCGGGGCCGCCCTCACCTCGGACCCGCGCGTTTCCGGCGTGGCCTTCACCGGCTCCACCGCGACCGCGCTCAAGATCCGCGCCGCAATGGCCGAGAACCTGAAGCCCGGCACGCCGCTGATCGCCGAGACCGGCGGCCTCAACGCGATGATCGTGGACAGCACCGCGCTGCCGGAACAGGCCGTGCAATCGATCATCGAAAGCGCCTTCCAGTCGGCGGGCCAGCGTTGCTCGGCGCTGCGCTGCCTCTACCTGCAGGACGATGTCGCGCATGACGTGCTGACCATGCTCAAGGGCGCGATGGACGCGCTCAGGGTGGGCGACCCGTGGCCGATCTCGACCGATTGCGGCCCGGTGATCGACGAACAGGCGCGGCAGGCCATCGCCGACCACGTCGCGCAGGCCCGCGCCGAGAACCGCGTGCTCAAGGAACTTTCCACCCCGCCCGAGGGCACCTTCATCGCCCCGACCCTGATCGAGATCCCGGGCATCCAGGCGCTGGAACGCGAAATCTTCGGGCCGGTCCTGCATGTCGCCCGCTTCAAGGCGCACGAGATCGACAAGGTGATCGCGGACATCAACGCCACCGGCTACGGCCTGACCTTCGGTCTGCACACCCGCATCGACGATCGGGTGCAGCACGTGACCGAGGCGATCCACGCGGGCAACATCTATGTCAACCGCAACCAGATCGGCGCCATCGTGGGCAGCCAGCCCTTCGGCGGCGAAGGCCTGTCGGGCACCGGCCCCAAGGCGGGCGGCCCGAACTACATGGCCCGGTTCTGCGCGCCCGACCGCCAGAACAGCCAGGAAAGCTGGACCGATGCGATGACCCAGCTGCCGGAACCGACAGGCTCTCCGGCGCCGGTCCTGACCCGTTCCCTGCCCGGCCCGACCGGCGAATCGAACCGCCTCAGCGAGTTTGCCCGCGCGCCGCTGCTGTGCTTCGGCCCCGGTGCCGACGCCGCCCGCGAGCAGGCCGAAGCCGTGCACGCCCTGGGCGGAACCGCCATCTGCGCCACGGGCCGGCTGGACCCGGGCGTGCTGGAAACGCTCGACGGCATCTCGGGGGTGATCTGGTGGGGCGACGAAAAGACCGGGCGCGAGATCGAACGCCACCTCTCGCGCCGCAACGGCCCGATCATCCCCATGATCCCGGGCAAACCCGACCGCGCCCGGGTATTGGGCGAGCGGCATGTCTGCGTCGACACCACCGCGGCGGGCGGCAACGCGGCCCTGCTGGGCGGCGCGGCCTGAGCCATGACTTGACGCTGGGCCGGGAAAGGCCCAGCGTCGCTGCATGATACCCATCCGCGACCACAATCCCTCGGGACGAACCCCTTACGTCGTCTACCTGCTCATGGCAGCCAACGTGCTGATATTCCTGAGTTACGTGGGGGTCATGAACGATGCGCGGCTGATCAACCGGATCTTGTTCGACTACGCCGTCATCCCGGCGCGGATCATGGACGGGTACGGCTTCCAGACCCTGATCACCTCGATGTTCATGCATGGCGGCTGGATGCACCTGGCCGGCAACCTGCTGTTTCTCTGGATCTTCGGCGACAACCTGGAAGAAGAGATGGGGCATGTGCCCTTCCTGATCTTCTATCTCGTCAGCGGCATCGGCGCCGGGCTCCTGCACGTTTTCGCCGCCCCGGCCTCGACCGTGCCGACCATCGGCGCCTCGGGCGCGATCGCCGGGGTGATGGGCGGGTATTTCCTGCTGTTCCCCCGGGCGCGCGTCGATATCCTGCTGTTTCTCATCATCTACATCCGCGTCATCCCGATCCCCGCCTTCGTGATGCTCGGGGTATGGCTCGGGATGCAGGTGCTCGGCGGCTTCGGCGCCGATCCGGACCAGGGCGGCGTCGCCTACTGGGCCCATGCGGGCGGGTTCTTCGTCGGGCTGATCCTGTGCATCCCGCTGTGGATCCGGCGCGGCGGCCCGCGATACTGGAGGCGCACCCACGGCCATCCGCCGCATCCCGCGCAAGAGTATGAATACTCGCCCAGCCGCATCCCGCGCCTGCCGCGCAAGAAGAACCGCGGCCCCTGGAACCCCTAGCTACCGCCGAACGGGCGTCAGCCCCGGATCACCTTGGCGAAGCCGTCGAAAATCGGCTCGTTGGCGCAGATCACCTCGCCGTCCGACAGGACGTCGCCCTCGGGGTTCAGCGGCTGCACCAGCCCGCCCGCCTCTTTCACGATGATGATGCCCGCGGCCAGGTCCCAGGCCTTCAGCCGGCGTTCCCAGAACCCCTCGTAGCGGCCCGCCGCCACATAGGCCATGTCAAGCGCCGCCGAGCCCCAGCGCCGCACCCCGGCGCAGACCGGCATGATGCGGGCAAGGTCCTGCAGCGTCGCCGGCAGGTCCGAACGGCCGCCATAGGGCAGCCCGGTCGCGAACACCGACTCGATCATCCGGTGCCGCCCCGACACGCGGATGCGGCTTTCGTTCATCCAGGCGCCTTCGCCTTTCTCGGCAAAGTACATCTCGTCCTTGGCGGCATCGTAGATCACCCCCGCGACGACCTTGCCCTTGTGCTCCAGCGCGATCGAGATCGCCCAGTGCGGCAGGCCGTGCAGAAAGTTGGTGGTTCCGTCCAGCGGATCGACGATCCAGCGCCGGGTCGGATCCTCGCCCGCGATCTCGCCGCCCTCTTCCGCGATCCAGCCATAGGTCGGGCGCGCGCCCATCAACTCTTCCCTCAGGATCTTCTCGGCCGCGATATCCGCCTTGGACACGAAATCGCCCGCCCCCTTCATCGACACCTGCAGGTTCTCGACTTCGCGGAAATCCTTGACCAGCGACCGCCCCGCCTTGCGCGCGGCCTTGATCATGATGTTGAGATTTGCACTGCCAATCATTGTGGTGGGGCTCCTGTCCGGTCAAACCGCGCGTATACTGGCGCAGCGCAGGCTTGCCAAGAGGCAAGACGCGCATGGCAGCCCCCGCGATCTTGCCCGGCCCGCCGCCCTATTGCGCCTGCAGCTTGCGCGCCTCGCTGCGGGCAAGGCCCACCAGTTCCTGAACGAAGGGCTTTTCCAGATCCTCGGCCCGCACCGCGGCGTAGAGCCGCCGGGTGATCCCTTCTTTCGTCAATGGCCGCGTCACGTAGTCCGAGTTGTACTTGACCTCGCGCACGACCCAGTCCGGCAGCACCGACACCCCCCGGTTCGACGCGACCAGCAGCAGGATCACCGCCGTCAACTCCACTTGCCGGATCGCCGCCGGCTCCACCCGGGCCGGGATCAGCAACTGGCTGAACACGTCCAGCCGCGTGCGTTCGACCGGATAGGTGATCAGGGTCTGGCCCCGGAAATCCTCGGCCTCGACATAGGGCTTTTCCGCCAGCGGATGCGTCGCGGCGGCCACGAAGACGGGGTTGTAGTCGAACAGTTCCACGAACTCGACGCCCGGCAGGTCCTCGGGGTCCGACGACACCACCAGGTCCACCTCCTCCTTCTGCAGCGCCGGCAGCGCGTCGAAGGCCAGCCCGGGGCGGATATCGACATCCACATCCGGCCAGGACTTGCGGAACGCCTCAAGCACCGGGAACAGCCACTCGAAACAGGCGTGGCACTCGATGGCGATATGCATCCGACCCGCCCGCCCGTCGCGCAGCGACGAGAACTCGGCCTGCATCGCCTCGACCTGCGGCAGGATCTGCTCGGCCAGCCGCAGCAGGCGCAGGCCCGCCGCCGACAGTTTCATCGGCTTCGACCGGCGCAGGAACAGCTCGACCCCGGCCTGATCCTCCAACCCCTTGATCTGATGGCTCAAAGCCGACTGGGTGATGTTCAGCTGATCCGCCGCGCGGGCCAGACCGCCGCAATCATGGATCGCCTTGATCGTGCGAAGATGACGAAATTCGATGTGCATCCCTAAGTGTAACTCATGTTGTTGTTGAGCAATATGAGTTTGTCTCACAACTTGGATTGTGCGACAAGAGATCAAATCCAACGAGGTGAGAGACAAAATGACCGCGCCCGAAATTTCCTTCGAGTTCTTTCCGCCTCAGTCGCTCGAGGCTTCGTTCCGCCTGTGGGACACGGTGCACGCCCTCGCGCCGCTGGGCCCGCGGTTCGTCTCGGTCACCTACGGCGCCGGCGGCACCACCCGCGAACTGACGCGCGAGGCGGTGGCCACCCTGCACAAGCATTCCGGCCTCAACGTGGCGGCGCACCTGACCTGCGTGCGCGCCACCAGGGAAGAAACCCTCGACATCGCGGACCAGTTCGCCGAGGCCGGCGTCACCGACATCGTCGCCCTGCGCGGCGACCCGCCCAAGGGCGAAGGCCGGTTCCAGCAGCATCCCGGCGGTTTCGCCAATTCCGTCGAACTGATCGAGGCGCTGGCCGGTACCGGCAAGTTCACCATCCGCGTCGCCGCCTATCCCGACATCCACCCCGAGGCGTCCAGCTTCGCCGCCGACGTGGACTGGCTCAAGGCCAAGCTCGACGCGGGCGCGGACGAGGCGCTGACGCAGTTCTTCTTCGAGGCCGAGACCTTCTTCCGGTTCCGCGACGCCTGCGCCAAGGCGGGGATCGACAAGCCGATCACCCCCGGCATCCTGCCGATCGAGAACTGGAAAGGCGCCCGCAACTTCGCCCGGCGCTGCGGCACGCGCATTCCGGCCTGGGTGGAACATGCCTTCGAACGGGCCGCCCGCGACGGCCGCGAAGACCTGCTGGCGACCGTTCTGTGCACCGAGCTGTGCACCGACCTGATCGAGGGCGGCGTGGACAAGCTGCATTTCTACACGCTCAACCGCCCCGAACTGACCCGCGACGTGTGCCACGCCTTGGGCGTCGCGCCGAAAGTCGCGCTGCAGAACGTCGCGTAAAACTTGCCCGGAAATTCCCGGCTGATAGCGTTCCCCGAAAAATCACGGGGAACGCGCCTGATGCATTACGCCAAGGGAATCGACGAACTTTTGGGCCCGGCCGACTTGGCCAGCATGTCGGGGCTCGAGTTCATGCAGGGCATTCTGGACGGGCGCGTGCCCGCGCCGCCGATCTCCGAAACCCTGGGCTACCACCTGCACTCGGTGGAAGAAGGGCGGGTGGCGTTCCGCGGCAGCCCGACCTTTTCGGTCTGCAACCCCCTCGGGGCGGTGCATGGCGGCTGGTACGGCACGCTGCTGGACAGCGCGATGGCCTGCGCGGTCCAGACCCGCGTGCCCAGCGGCGCCGCCTACACGACGCTGGAATACAAGATCAACATCATCCGCGGCATCCCGCTGGGAACCGAAATCGAATGCGTGGGCGAGGCCGATCACGTCGGCCGCTCGACCGGCGTGGCGCATGGCGAGATCCGCGGGGTCGAGGACGGGCGCCTCTACGCCACCGGATCCACGACCTGCATCGTCCTGAACCTGCCGCGCGGCTGACCCCTCACTGGGCCGGGTGCGATTGCGGCTCCGGCGCCGGCACCCATTCCGGCAGCGTCTCGGGCGTCACGGATTCGTGCAGCCGCTCCGAGCGGTCGCGCCCGACATGGCGGTGCCCCCTTAGCAGAAAGATCTTGCCCCAGCCCCGCCAGGTGCCGACGGAGGGCGCGGCCGGATCGACCGGGAACCTGCCGCGCCAGTCGGCCGGCAGCGGCAGCCCCAGCCGTTCCGCCTGATCCAGCATCCAGACCAGCGACACGTTGGCCAGCGGGCGGGCCTCTTCGTACCCGCAAAGCTGGCCGCCCACATCGCCATGCGTGCCGCGGAACCAGACCTGTTCGATATGGCCGTTGAACTCCGGCGCGCAGTCCCACAGCACCGGCGAGAACACCTCGCGCGTCTCGTCCAGCGCCAGCGCGTGATAGCCGTGGCGGACGCTGGGACCAAGCTGGTGGTTGTGAAAGGCGTGGCGCTGCTCGGCCAGGCGCCACAGCAGCGGCAGCCGCAGGCCCAGCGCCTTGACGGTGTCCCACACGCCCACCATCTCGATCGGCACCTCGTCGTGGCAGAACTGCTTGCGGAACTCGGCGGCATGTTCGCCGTCCGGATTGCATTCGTAATGCCGGTAGGCCTGCTTGATGTTGCGCTCGGTGGCATGTTCGGCCTTCAGCAACCCGACCATGTCGATGACTCCGGCCAGGCTGCGCACCCCGAACGCGCCGCGCGAATAGCCGATCAGGAAGATCCTGTCGCCGGGCTTGTAGCGCGAGGCGAGATAGCCGTAGGCCCGGCGGATCTGGCGGTTGATCCCCCGCCCCATGATAACGTCCGGCGTGGTCCGCCAGTCCTTCCACTGGACCCCGGCCTCGTAGAACACCGACGCCTGCGCGCCCATCTCGCAGAGCAGCCGGTAGGTCCGGCCCGCATGGGTCTCGAACCCGGGTTCGAGCGTGGACATCGTCCCGTCCAGGATGATCACATGCGACAGCGGCTCGCGGTGCCTGGATTCCGCGGAATGCTCGGACCGCAACGGCCGCCCAAGCCATCCCAGAATTTTCCTACTCAGCCTCGACAGTACCATTTTTCAGCCTTCAGACCCTTCGGGACATGCAGGACCAACCGGCCATTGCACCCCGTACTCACATCTCGTCCCCGGACACCATCCCGCGCCGCGACCGCAGCCGCGATGCCGGCACCGAGGTTACATGAATCATGTGTACGCCCGCGTCGCCGCGCAAGATCACCGCCCCAAACATCGGCGTGATCAGGCATCCATCCCCGTCCTGCATCACCCGCCGGGTCGATCCGCGCCCCGCGCCGCGCGCGCCCTGAATTCCCTTGTCCCTCGGTTGAGACCGGGCTGCCCAGAATACCAAAACCACCGCTTTTTGTATAGCCGCCGCGACGGCCCGAGCGGGCGCCGAACCGCATCACGAATCCGGCATCCGGGTCCGGCGCCGGGCGATCCCGGCCCGGCGGCGACGGCGCGCGGCCCCGCCGCGGCGCGCGAAAAGTCTCGTGGTCAAAGCTCACGTCGCTCTCCTCGACACCCATCCTACCAGCAAGATATGGCGTGAATGCGGCGGCCATGCCGCCCGGCGCCGCCGCGGGCCGAACCGGGCGTTGCGGACGCGATCCCCAAGAAAACGCGCAAAGCCTTCCCCTTCGCGCGCCCTTTCGCTATTGCAGGCCTCGACTTCGAAAACGAACACGCAGGATTAGCCTCATGGCGATGGAAAAGACGTTCAACGCGGCCGAAGCCGAAGCCCGCATCTACAAGGCCTGGGAAGAGGCCGGAGCCTTCAAGGCGGGCGCGAACAAATCGCGCGACGAAACCTTCACCATCATGATCCCGCCGCCGAACGTGACCGGGGCGCTGCATGTGGGCCACGCCTTCAACAACACCCTGCAGGACATCCTGATCCGCTGGCACCGGATGCGCGGCTTCGACACGCTCTGGCAGCCCGGCCAGGACCATGCCGGCATCGCCACCCAGCTGCAGGTCGAAAAGATGCTGGCCGCGACCCAGCAGCCCGGCCGCCGCGAGCTGGGCCGCGAGGCGTTCCTGGAAAAGGTGTGGGAATGGAAAGGCCAGTACGGCGGCACCATCATCGAACAGCTCAAGCGCCTCGGCGCGTCCTGCGACTGGTCGCGCAACGCCTTCACCATGGCGGGCGCGCCCGGCGACCCGCGCACAGGGCATGAAAACAGCCCCAACTTCCACGACGCCGTCATCAGGGTCTTCGTGGACATGTACGAAAAGGGCTACATCTACCGCGGCAAGCGGCTGGTGAACTGGGACCCGCATTTTGAAACCGCCATCTCGGATCTCGAGGTCGAGAATATCGAGGTCGCGGGCCACATGTGGCACTTCAAGTACCCGCTGGCCGGGGGCGAGACCTATACCTATGTCGAAAAGGACGAAGACGGGAACGTCATCCTCGAAGAGGAACGCGACTACATCTCCATCGCCACCACCCGCCCCGAGACCATGCTGGGCGACGGCGCGGTGGCGGTGCATCCCTCGGACGAGCGCTATGCGCCGATCGTCGGCAAGCTCTGCGAAATCCCGGTCGGGCCGAAGGAACACCGCCGCCTGATCCCGATCATCACCGACGACTACCCGGACCCGGATTTCGGCTCGGGCGCGGTCAAGATCACCGGCGCGCATGATTTCAACGACTATGCCGTCGCCAAGCGCGGCAACATCCCCTGCTACCGCCTGATGGACACGCGCGGCCACATGCGCGACGACGGCGCGCCCTATGCGGCCGAGGCCGCCAAGGCGCAGGATCTGGTGGGCCGCACCGACTTCACCGAAGGCCAGGTTGACGCGATCAACCTGGTCCCGGACGAATACCGCGGCATGGGCCGTTTCGAATGCCGCAAGAAGGTCGTCGCCGACATCGACGCCGAGGGCCTGATGATCGAGGTCGAGGACAAGCCGATCATGCAGCCCTTCGGAGACCGTTCCAAGGTGGTGATCGAACCGATGCTGACCGACCAGTGGTTCGTCGATGCCGAACAGGTCGTCGGCCCCGCGCTCGCGGCCGTGCGCTCGGGCGAGGTCAGGATCATCCCCGAGTCGGGCGAAAAGACCTATTACCACTGGCTGGAAAACATCGAGCCCTGGTGCATCTCGCGCCAGCTCTGGTGGGGGCACCAGATCCCGGTCTGGTACGGGCTCGACCTGTCCGCCGACGAGTTCCGCGACGACGAGAACGACGGCGACCTGGACCTGGTCGAACTGGGCCGCCTGCTGAACGAGGGCGGCATGTTGCATCGCGGCCACGTGCTGCATTGCGCCGCGTCCTTCGACGAGGTCGTCGAGCGGTTCATGGACGACAACGCCGACATCCCCAGCCCCCTCAGCCACGCCACCGTCATCGAGGTGGCGGACAAGCACGAGGCCATCCACCAGTTCGCCGAAAGCCTCGCCCATTACGCGGTCGATCAGGACCCGACCAAACTGGTCTACCCGGTCTGGCGCGACCCCGACGTGCTCGACACCTGGTTCTCGTCGGGCCTCTGGCCGATCGGCACGCTGGGCTGGCCGGACCAGACCGAAGAGCTTGAGAAATACTTCCCCACCGATGTCCTGGTCACCGGCTTCGACATCCTGTTCTTCTGGGTCGCCCGGATGATGATGATGCAGCTTGCGGTCGTGAACGACATCCCGTTCCACACCGTCTACCTGCACCAGCTCGTCCGCGACGAGAAGGGCAAGAAGATGTCCAAGACCACCGGCAACGTCATCGACCCGCTGGAAATCGTGGACGAGTTCGGCGCCGACGCGCTGCGCTTCACCAACGCATCGATGGCGGCGATCGGCGGCGTGCTGAAACTGTCGAAGGAGCGCATCACCGGCTACCGCAACTTCGGCACCAAGCTTTGGAACGCGGTCCGTTTTGCCGAAATGAACGGCGTCTACGATGGTACAAACCGGACACCGGCCGATCTGGAACATGTACAAAACGCACAAAACGCCGTGAATCGCTGGATCATCGGCGAAACCGCCCGCGTCCGCGAAGAGGTGGACGCGGCACTAGAAAGCTACCGCTTCAACGACGCCGCCAACGCGTTGTACGCCTTCGTCTGGGGCAAGGTCTGCGACTGGTACGTGGAGCTATCGAAGCCGCTCCTGCAGGGTGAAGACGTTGATTCCAAAGACGAAACTCAGGCCACCATGCGCTGGGTGATGGACCAGTGCCTGGTCCTGCTGCACCCATTCATGCCGTTTGTCACCGAGGAACTCTGGGGCCTGACCGGCGACCGCGCCAAGATGCTGGTCCACGCCGACTGGCCCGGCTACAAGGCCGCCGACCTGATCGATTCCGAGGCCGACCGCGAGATGAACTGGGTCATTTCGGTGATCGAAAACACCCGCTCGGCGCGTGCCCAGATGCGGGTGCCCGCCGGCCTCTATGTGCCTATGATCGTTACGGAAATCGACGCTCACGGCCAGGCCGCGTGGGACCGGAACGAGGCGCTGATCAAGCGTCTGGCGCGGATCGACAGCCTGTCCAAGGCCGCGTCCCTGCCCAAGGGCACCATCTCGATTTCAGCGCCTGGAGCCGCCTTCGGCCTGCCGCTGGCGGACATCATCGACATCGGCGCCGAGAAGGACCGCCTTGAAAAGGCCAAGGGCAAGCTGGCCAAGGAACTCGGCGGCCTGCGCGGACGTCTCAACAATCCCAAATTCGTGGAATCCGCACCGGAGGACGTGGTCGAAGAAGCCAAGGCCAACCTCGCCGCCCGCGAGGAGGAAGAAGCGCGGATCGACGAGGCGCTCGCCCGTCTGGCCGAGATCGCCTGATCCGCTCTCGCGCTCTCTAAAACTCGAAACCCCGCCGGGCGACCGGCGGGGTTTTCCGTTTTATTGCAGATGCTTGCCCCAATCCTCTGTTCCTCGCCCGCCCCGCTTGATAGCTTGCGCACAGACCGCAAGCGAGGACCTGATGAGCCGCCTTCTTCCGCCCATGCAAACCGTTTCAACCGGCTTGGTCGTCGCCGTCGTCGGCTTTTTCAGCTCCTTCCCGATCGTCCTTCAGGGACTTGCCGGCATCGGCGCGTCCGCTGACGAAGCCGCGTCCGGGCTGATGGCGGCGGCAGTTTCGATGGGGATCACCGGCGTTCTTCTCAGCCTTTGGTACCGCGCGCCGATCAGCGTTGCATGGTCAACTCCGGGCGCTGCCTTGCTGGCCGTCTCCGCCACCCCCGCCGAGGGGTTCTCGGGCGCCATCGGGGCCTTCCTTTGCGCCGGCGCCTTGACCGTTCTCGCCGGCCTGTGGAAGCCCTTGGCCCGGCTGGCTGCCTCGATTCCGACGTCGCTGGCCCAGGCCATGCTGGCAGGCGTCCTGCTGCCCTTGTGCATCACGCCTTTCCGGGCCGCTGCCGAACTGCCGCTGCAGACCCTGCCCGTCATCCTGACCTGGTTCATCGCGGGGCGGATCAGCCGGGCTTTCGCTGTGCCCGCCGCGGTGCTGGCCGCGATGTTGATGGTCATCCTGAATGCGGGCGGCCAGTCGGTGATCCCCGATCAGATCCTGACCAAGCCGGTGCTGACCGCGCCGAGTTTTTCGCTTGCCACGGCCATAGGCATCGGAATTCCATTGTTCATCGTCACGATGGCGACCCAGAACATCCCCGGAATCGCGGTCCTGCGCAGCTATGGCTATACTCCGCCGGCCGGCCCGCTGTTGTCGTCGGCCGGAGGAGCCAGCCTGCTTTTCGCGCCTTTCGGGGCGCCCGCAACCTGCCTTGCCGCCATTACCGCCGCTATGTGCTCGAACGAGGACAGCCATCCCGATCCGACGCTACGCTACTGGTCGGCGGTGATGGCGGGGGTGTTCTATTGCCTTTTCGGGGTCTTCGCTGCCGCGATCACGGGTTTTGCGGCGCACGCGCATCCGCTGCTGATGGGCACGCTGACCGGCATCGCCCTGATCGGTGTATTCGCCAACGCGACCTTCGCTGCACTTGAAGTTCAGGCCGAGCGAGAAGCGGCGATCCTGACCTTCGCCATCACGGCCTCGGGCGTTACCGTCTTCGGCATCGGTGCCGCCGTCTGGGGTCTGCTGGCAGGCAGCGCGGCCTTCTGGATCACGCGGCGGACGAGGCCAGAGAACATTGCACGGCGCTGATCACTTGAACGCAGGCTTGCGGCCCTGCATCTGCGCCGCAACGACCTCCATCTGGTCCGGCTTGCCGATCAGTTGCACCTGTTCGCTGGATTCCGCCATCAACACTTCTTCGCGGTCCTTGCTTTCGGCGACTTCGATCAGCCGTTTGGCGGCCCGGATGCCCGAAGGGCTCTTGCCCGCGATTTCCTCGGCCAGCGCGATCGCCTCGTTCAGCGGATCCTCCGCAACCTGCGTCACAAGCCCCCATTCGGCCGCCTGATGCGCATTGATGGGCCGCGCCGTGTAGGTGAGCAGGCGCAGCACGTCCGAGCGCACCAGTTTCGGCAACAGCACCATGCCGCCCAGATCGGGCACGATGCCCCATTTCATCTCCATCACCGACCATTTGGAGTCCGGGTGCGCGATGCGGATATCCGCGCCCAGCGCCAGCTGCAGACCGCCGCCATAGGCCACGCCCTGAACCGCGCAGATGACCGGCACCGGCACGCGGCGCCAGATCATCACCAGTTCCTGCATTTCATTGGTGTCCCCATGGGACCGCGACAGCAGCCAGTCGCTGGGGTCGATCTGACCCATCTTCGCGAAACTGGCCAGGTCCAGCCCGGCGCAAAAGCTCTTGCCCTCGCCCGACAGCACCACTGCGCGCGCATCCGAAGCGGCGACCTCCTGACCCGCGGCGATGATCGCCTTGACCATCGCGTCATCCAGCGCGTTCAACTTGTCCCCACGGGTCAATGTGACGTGTGCGATGTGATCCTTGTATTCGACAGATACGCGCGCCATGCGGGCCTCCCAGCTTCGTTTCGGCGATTTTGCCCGGAACGCCCGCGAGCTTCCACCACAACGTGGGGGCAGTTCACTGCAGATCCGAAACCGGCATCCTGCCGAACCAGGGCGAGTCGAGCGTCATGACGTAGAACCGGTCGCCGACGATCTTGCCGCCGGTCGTGATGCCCAGCCGCCCGTCGGGGTCCTGCAGCGTGCGCAGAATGCGACCTTCACCGTCGAAATGCACCATCATGCCGCGATGGATCGGGGCGGGGCGCACCAACGGTCCCAACCGCCAGACCACCTTTCGCAGGAACGGATAGGGCATCAGCTTTTCCGCCGGCACGCGCGGGCTGGCGAACGCCATCCAGTAGGTTCCGTTGCCCTGCGCCTCGAGATTGTCGGGATAGCCGGGCAGATTGTCGAGGAACACCTCCATTTCGCCGGTATTTTCGCCTTTCAGCCACAGCCGGTGGACACGTGCCCGGCCCGTCTCGGCGATCAGCAGGAAATCCTCGTCCGGCGAAAGCGCCACACCGTTGGTGTAGACGAACCCCTCGACCAGCTTTTCGACCGTACCGTCGGGATTGCGGCGAGCGACATAGCCGCTGTCCGACTGCTCCCATATCGTCAGGACCGATGTCGGCTTGGTCCCGCCCATCGTTTCCGGATCGAACCGGTCCGAGGAATTGGAGAAATAGACGGTTCCGTCGCGCGCCACGTCCAGTTGGTTGGCGTAGATCACCGGGGCTCCGTCGATCTCGGAAACCAGCGTCTCCAGCGTTCCCGGCCCGTCCCACCGCATCAGCCCGCGGTAACTGTCCGCGATGTAGAGCGCGCCATCCGGCCCGGCCTTGAGGCCCAGCGGACGCCCGCCCAGCCGGTCCACTTCGACGGGCTGGTCCTCGTCAATCCGGTAGAGCACACCCGACAGGCTCGTCGTGTAAACCGTCCCGTCGGGCATCACTGCCAGATCCTCGGGGCCGGTATCTTCGCCCGGCAGCGAGATCAGCGCCGCCTTGTCGAGGCCCCGGTTCTCGGCAAAGTCGCCGGAAAAGCCCAGCGAGACTGGCGGATGATAGGCCACAGGCTCGACCGGCACGGGCCAGAACAGAAGGTAGCCAGTCCCGGCCAGCAACAGGATCAGTAGAAAGCGCATGCAGTCCTCCGGCAACACAAGGCGCACCCTGCGTTCGTTCCCCGCATTACGCAAGCCTTGCCGAGGCCGGCGTCATTCGCTTATCTGCCGGCATGAGTGCTCCGCGATACACCCCGCTTGTCCAGTCCCTGCCCGCCACCGTGCCCTTCGTTGGCCCGGAAACGCACGAGCGTCAGCGCGGCGCGCCTTTCGTAGCGCGGTTGGGCGCCAACGAAAGCGTGTTCGGCCCCTCGCCGCGCGCGGCCGAGGCGATGGCCAAGGCGTCCGGCGAGATCTGGAAATACGGCGACGCGGAAAGCCATGACCTGAGACACGCTCTGGCCGAACACCACGGCGTGCAGCCCGAGAATATCATCGTCGGCGAGGGCATAGACGGGTTGCTGGGCTATCTCGTGCGCCTGATGGTTGGGCCCGGAGATACGGTTGTCACCTCGGAGGGCGCCTATCCGACGTTCAATTACCACGTGGCGGGATACGGGGGCGCGATTCACAAGGTGCCCTATTCCGACGACCGAGAGGATCCTGCGGCACTGTTCGCAAAGGCGGCCGAAGTGGATGCCAAGCTGGTCTACCTTGCCAACCCGGACAACCCGATGGGAAGCTGGCACAGGGGGGCCGAGGTCGTCGCCGCGATGGACGGGCTTCCCGAAGGAACGCTTCTGGTTCTGGACGAGGCTTATGTGGAATGCGCCCCCGAAGGAACCTCTGCGCCCGTCAGCGCCGATGATCCGCGCGTGATCCGGATGCGGACCTTTTCCAAGGTCTATGGCATGGCCGGCGCAAGGGTCGGATATGCCATCGGCGCGCCGGGTCTGATCGCGGCCTTCAACAAGGTCCGAAACCATTTCGGCATGAACCGCGCTGCCCAGGCCGGGGCGCTCGCCGCCTTGCAGGACAAGGACTGGTTGACCGAGGTGCAGACCCGGATCAAGGACGCGCGCCACCGGATCGGCGAAATCGCGGCGGAAAACGGGCTGATCCCGCTGCCCTCTGCGACCAACTTCGTCGCGATCGATTGCGGCCGGGATGGCGCCTTTGCCAAGGCGGTGCTCGATTCTCTGGTCGAACAGGGCGTTTTCGTTCGCATGCCTTTCGTCGCGCCCCAGAACCGTTGCATCCGGGTGAGTTGCGGTACCGAAGCGGATTTGAACGCATTCGCCAGGGCGCTGCCCCTGGCCCTGGCGGCGGCCCGCGGCTGATCGCGGCGGATTTACCTGACAAACGGGTAAAAGGCGCTAGGATGACTCCTGTCAGACAGGTCGGGAGGCAATCATGCGTGACCGAAATATTGGAAGGGCGCCGGATTACACGGTTGCCGCTCTGACAATGCTGGGCGTGAATCTTCTGTGGATCTTCTTCACGGTTTGGGCGCTCTGGGGGTTTCTGGCGGCGCTCGCACTGGCCTGGGCGTTGAACTATGGCATCACCCTGCTCTCGCGGCGCCCGCGCTGACGCAGGCTTCGCGCCTTATGCCTGACCGGATATCACGGCGGCCGCGGCCTCCAAGGCGCCTTCTCCACGCGGAACGTTCAGCGCGCGCAGGCCCGCATCGATACCGCCCAACACTCCCATGACCATGTGGCCGTTGAGGTGCCCCATGTGACCCAACCGGAAATAGTCGTCGCGGCCGGTCCCATCCGGTGCGGCCATGCCCAGGCCGATGCCAAGGGTCAGGCCGAGATTGGCCTCGGTCCACGTGCGCAATGCGGTCGCCTTCCCCTCGGGCAGCCGCAGCGCCGTCACCGCATGACTTCGGCAGACCCGGTCGGCGACGTTCAACTGCAATGCGCCGCCGCGCGACCAGATTTCGCAAGCCGTCCAGATCGCCTGTGCCAGCCGTTCATGCCGCGCCCAGACGTTCTCGATCCCTTCTTCGTGGATCATGCCCAACGCAGTCCGAAGCCCAAAAAGGTGATGTGTCGGCGCGGTGCCTCCGAAATACTCGTAGAAGAATTCCGGATTTGCGCGCGGCGCCCAATCCCAATATTTCGACACGCGCGGCATCGCGGCCCGTTTGGCCTGCGCCCTGTCGTTGAAGAACACGAAGCCCATGCCCGGCGGCACCATCAGCCCCTTCTGGCTGGCAGTGACGGTGACGTCGACGCCCCAGGTGTCCATCTCGAACCGGTCGCATCCCAGCGAGGCGATGCAATCGGCCATCAGCAGGGCCGGATGGTCCAGTTCGTCCAGCAGGGCCCGAAGCGCCGGAATGTCGTTGCGGATCGAACTGGACGTATCCACATGCACCGCCAGAACCGCCTTGATCCGGCGGGCGGTGTCCGCGCGAAGAGCCTCGGCGATCCGGTCCATGTCCCACGGCGAGGACTTGCCGAAATCGATCACTTCGGCCTCGGCTCCGATCCCGCGTGCCATCTCGGCCCACCCGTGAGTAAAACGTCCCGAGGCGGGTGCCAGCACGGATTCACCGGGGGCGATCACGTTCGACAGCGCGGCTTCCCAGGCCCCGTGCCCGTTCGCGATGTAGATGGCGACGTCGTGGCTGGTCCGCGCCACGCGGCGCAGGTCCTGGGTCAGCGCGGGCATCATGTCGACCAACTCGCCTGCATAGATGTTTGGCGCCGCGCGATGCATGGCCTGAAGCACCGCTTCCGGCATGACCGACGGCCCGGGTATCGCCAGATAGCCGCGCCCCTGAGCGAGAGAGAGTTTGTTCTTCATGACGCCTGCCTGAGTTTTGGCTCACACTAGCGGCGGCGCGGGTCCCGTCAATCCGCCATTGCCGCCGTAATACAAAGCAGACCATATCCCGCGACCGTCTGAAACTGCTCCGTTTCGTCCTGGCTACCCCATCTTCCTGATCCGTCCGCCTTCGCCACCCGGACGAGATGCCCGCAATGATCAAGCCGGTTCAACGGGCGCCCAAGCTTGCGCCGACCGGATGGCGCGCTTAAATGTGGCGGTCATGACCAGCGGCCAACAGCAATTCCCTGACAGGAAAGAAAAAACGATGCGCGCCAAACCGATGTCATCGGCCGAGTTGCTCGGTTGGCTCTGGACCGACTACCTGCGCAGCCGAATGTGGCTGCTGGGGGTCGCGATGATCTTCATGATCCTCGAAGGTTCGATGGTCGGCGCGCTCAGCTACATGATGCAGCCGATGTTCGACGAGATCTTCGTCAACGGCAATTCCGGGGCGCTCGGCTGGGTCAGCGCGGTGTTTTTCCTCATCTTCGTTGTCCGGGGCCTGTCGGGGGTCGTCCAGAAGACCCTTCTGACGCAGATTTCGCTGCAGACCGGAGCGCATATCCGGACGGACATGCTGAACCGTCTGATCCGGCAGGACACGTCGTTTCACCAGACCCATCCCCCCGGATACCTGATGCAGCGGGTCAATGCGGACGTGGGCGCCATCAACATGGTGTGGCGGGCGATCATCACCGGGGCAGGCAAGGACATGGTATCGCTCGTCGTGCTGCTTGGCGTCGCCATCAACGTCGATCTTGTCTGGACCGCCATCATGATGGTTGGCATTCCGCTGGTCCTGCTGCCGATTGCCGTCGCGCAAAGGTATGTGCGCAAGAAAGCCGCCAGCGCCCGCGACCTTGGGGCAGTGCTTTCGACCCGCCTGGACGAGATCTTTCACGGCATCGTGCCCATCAAGCTCAACATTCTGGAGGAATACCAGGTCCATCGCTACACCTCGCAGCAAAAGGGCTTCGTTCGCTCGGAAACTCGGGCGGCTCTGGGAACCGCCTCGATCACCGGGCTCATCGACATCATGGCGGGCCTGGGTTTCATGGGCGTCCTTCTCTACGGCGGCTCCGAGATCATCGCCGGCGAAAAGACCGTCGGCCAGTTCATGAGCTTCTTCACCGCCATCGGACTTGCCTTTGATCCGATGCGGCGGCTGGCCTCGGTCTCGGGCACCTGGCAGACGGCGGCGGCCTCGATGGAGAGGGTCAAGGAGTTGCTCGACGCGCCGATCCTGCTGCTGTCGCCAAAGAACCCGGTCGCAGCACCGACCGGGTTGCCGGACATCCGAGTTCGGGACGTGAAACTCAGTTACGGCAGCGCGCAGATCCTGCGCGGCCTGAGCCTGACGGCAGAGGCCGGCAAGACGACGGCGCTCATCGGCGCGTCTGGTGCGGGCAAATCGACCGTCTTCAACCTGCTGACACGGCTCGTAGACCCTCAGGCGGGAACGATCGAGGTCGGAGGCGTGGCCGTGAACCGGATGGCCCTGAACGACCTGAGAAACCTCTATTCGGTGGTCACGCAGGACGCGCTGCTGTTCGACGACACGCTGCGGGAAAACATTGTCCTGGGGCGCACGGATGTCTCCGCCGAGGAGTTGCAAGGCGTTCTGGATGCAGCCCATGTCTCGGACTTCCTGCCCAAACTCGAGAACGGGCTCGACACGCTCGTAGGCTTGCGGGGATCCGCACTGTCAGGCGGGCAGAGGCAACGCGTGGTGATCGCCCGCGCACTGTTGCGGAACACACCGATCCTGCTCTTGGACGAGGCCACCTCGGCGCTTGACGCCCAGTCGGAAAAGGTGGTTCAGGCGGCGCTGGATCAACTGTCCGAAGGGCGCACGACCATCGTCATTGCCCACCGCCTTTCCACCATTCGCAACGCCGACAAGATCGTCGTCATGGATCGCGGTCAGGTCGTCGATGAGGGCACGCATGAAGAACTGCTGGCGCGCGGCGGCCTCTATGCCGATCTCTACCGGCTGCAATTCGAGGACGGTCTGACCGTGGTCGACCCTGACGGAGTGGCGGCTCTGCGCCCGACAGCGGCGGAAAACGAGGCGCCGCCGCAAAACTGGCTGCAGAAATTCGTTTCGCGCATGTTGGGAAACAATTCCTGACGCAATTCAGCGGGCAAGCGCCGAGGCCTCTTTCGCCAACGCCTCGATACCGGCCCAATCGCCGGCTTGGACCATGTGCTTGGGCGCGACCCAGCTGCCGCCAGCGCACACGACGTTCGGCAGGGACAGATATTGCGCCGCGTTCGAGGGCGACACGCCGCCGGTGGGACAGAACCTGATCTGCGGCAAGGGCGCGCCGATGGCGCCGAGCGCCGAGGCACCGCCCGATGCTTCGGCCGGAAAGAACTTCAGCATGTCGTAACCGCGCTCAAGCAGGCGCATTGCCTCGGACGCCGTGGCCGCACCCGGCAGGAGCGGCAGGCCCTCGGCCTCGCAGGCTGCGATCAGCGTGTCGGTCGCCCCGGGCGAGACACCGAACTGCGCGCCGGCCGCCTTGGCGGCGCGCACGTCCTCGGGCGTCACAAGTGTTCCGGCCCCGACGACACCGCCCGGCACTTTGGCCATCGCCCGGATCGCGTCCAGCGCCGCCGGGGTGCGCAGCGTGACCTCCAGCGCAGGCAGACCGCCGGCGACGAGGGCCTCGGCCAAAGGTCCGGCCTGCGCCGCGTCCTCGACCACCAGGACCGGCACGATCGGCGCGAGTGAGCAGATTTCAAAGGTACGGGACGACTTCGACGACATGTGTCAACCTCCAAACACGCTTGCACCGGCATCCGCCGATCCGACCGCCGACCTGAAATTGGCGAAAAGTTCGCGCCCGACGCCGAAGTGATTTGCCGTCAGGTCCGCGCGGGCGGGCGCCCGGTCCATAACGCCATCGGTGAGTATCATCAATTCCCCGGCCACCGCATCGACGCGGACAAGATCACCGTCGCGCAGATAGGCGATGGGTCCGCGATCCAGCGCCTCGGGGCAGACGTGGATCGCCGCCGGCACCTTGCCGGACGCGCCGGACATGCGCCCGTCAGTGACCAGCGCCACCTTCTGCCTGCGACCTTGCAGGATGGACAGGATCGGGGTCAGCGAGTGCAATTCGGGCATTCCGTTCGCCTTGGGACCCTGGAACCGGACGACGACGACCATGTCCCCGGTCAGTTCACCGGCCTTGAACGCTTCTTTCACCGCGTCCTGATCGTGGAACACCCGGACCGGTGCTTCGACGACGTGATGCTCCGGCGCGACCGCCGAGACCTTCATGACCGCCGTTCCCAGAGTGCCGGTCAGCCGCGACAGACCGCCGGTCGGCTGGAACGGGTCAGAGGCAGGGCGAAGAATCTTGTCGTTGAGACTGTGTTCCGTACCGTTTTGCCAGACCAGCTCACCGCCGATCAGCTTGGGCTCCTGCGTGTAGCGGTGCAGCCCCTGTCCCGCCACGGTCAGAGTGTCCGGATGCAGCAGCCCCTCTTGCAGCAACGTGGCGATGGTGAAGCCCAGCCCTCCTGCCGCGTGGTAGTGGTTCACATCGGCAAGGCCGTTGGGATAGACCCGGGCGACGAGCGGCACCACGGCCGATACGTCGGAAAAATCCTGCCAATCCAACAAGATGCCGCCGGCGCGGGCCATGGCGATCAGATGGATCAGCAGATTGGTGGAGCCCCCTGTCGCCATCAGCCCCACGATTCCGTTGACAAAGGCGCGCTCGTCCAGGATCTGGCACACCGGCGTGTAGTTGTTGCCCAGCGCACTGAGCGACAGGGCCCGTCGGGCGCCTTCTGCAGTCAGAGCGTCGCGCAGGGGGGTGTTCGGATTGATGAAGCTTGCCCCCGGCAGGTGCAGACCCATGAACTCCATCAGCATCTGGTTGGTATTGGCGGTGCCGTAGAAGGTGCAGGTTCCCGGCCCGTGATAGGCCGCCATCTCGGCGGCCATCAACTCGTCCCGACCACATTCCCCGGCGGCGAATTTCTGACGGACCTTGGCCTTTTCGTCGTTCGGCAGACCGCTGGTCATCGGGCCGGCCGGAATGAAAACCGCGGGCAGATGCCCAAAGGCCTGCGCGGCGATCACCAGCCCGGGCACGATCTTGTCGCAAACTCCCAGGAACACGGCAGCGTCGAAGGTGTTGTGGCTGAGCGCCACCGCCGAGGCCAGCGCGATCACGTCGCGCGAGAACAGCGACAATTCCATTCCCGCCGCGCCTTGCGTGACGCCGTCGCACATCGCGGGAACTCCGCCCGCGACCTGAGCGGTTCCCCCGGCGGACCGCACCGCCTGCCGGATCAGTTCCGGGTACCGCTCGAAGGGCTGATGCGCCGAGAGCATGTCATTGTAACTGGTCACGATTCCCAGGTTTCCGGCCTGGCCGGTGGCCAGGGACTGCTGGTCCGGACCGGCCCCCGCATAGGCATGGGCCTGTCCGCTGCAGGACAGATGCGCCCGCGCGGGGCCTGCCGAACGCGCCTGTTCCATGCGCTCCAGGTGAGGACCACGCAGCGGTGCGCTGCGGTCGATGATCCTTTGGGTTACGTCGGAAATCACGGAATGCACCATCTCAACCTCCGATCTGGCGCCAGCGCCGGCCGTCGCGATGCATCAGCATCAGCGCCTCTTCCGGGCCGGAACTGCCCTGATCATAGGGCGAAGGCCGGTCGCGGCCGTCTTCCCACCCCTTGATCACCGGATCGACCCAGGCCCAGGCCGCCTCGACTTCGTCGCCGCGCATGAACAGGGTCTGGTCGCCGCGAATGACATCCATGACAAGACGTTCATAGGCGTCCTGCGCGCGGGCATCGGCGCCCAGCGCCTCGGCAAAGCTCATGTCCAGCGACACATCCGCCAGACGAAAGCCGCCCGGCCCCGGATCCTTGATCGTCGTGCTGAGCGTGATCCCCTCGTCCGGCTGCAGGCGGATCACCAGGATGTTGCCGCGCAGATGGCCGACGTTGGGAAAGATCGTGTGCGGCGGATCGCGAAAGACCACCGCGATCTCGGATTCCCGGGCGCGCAGCCGCTTGCCGGTGCGCAGGTAGAACGGCACCCCGGCCCAGCGCCAGTTGGCGACCCGCACCTTGAGCGCGATGAAACTCTCGGTGCGGCTGTCAGGATTGCCCACGTGGTCCAGATACCCGTCGTCGCCCCTTTCCGGGCGATACTGCCCCCGCGCGATGTCGCCCGGTTCGACAGGGTCCAGCGCCTCGATCACCTTGACCTTCTCGTCACGGACGGCGTTCGGCGCGAATTTCGAAGGCGGCTCCATCGCGATCAGGCACAAAAGCTGCACCAGATGGTTCTGCACCATGTCACGCATGGCGCCGGACTGATCGTAATATGCCTCGCGCCCCTCGATGCCGACGGTTTCGGCAACGGTGATCTGCACGTGGTCGATATGCGTGGCGTTCCACAACGGTTCGAACAGGGAATTGGCGAAACGCAGCGCCATCAGGTTCTGCACCGTCTCTTTCCCCAGGTAGTGGTCGATCCGGTAGATCTGGTGTTCCTCGAAACTGGTGCGAAGCCCTTCGTTCAGGGCCCGGGCAGAGGCCAGATCGTGACCAAAGGGTTTTTCTACCACGATCCGGCTGTCGGGGGTCGCCAGCCCGTGATCGTGAAGCCGCTGCGCGATCCCCTGAAACAGGCTGGGGCCCACCGACAGGTAAAAGGCGCGCACGACGTCCGGACGCAGCGAGCCGGCCAGTCGGCACCAGCCGTAATCGCCCCTTGCGTCGACGGCCACGTATTCGACCCGTTCCAGGAACCGGCCCAGAACCTCGGCCTTCACCTCGGGCGCGAACTCCTTCATGGCCGAACGAACGTGATCACGGAACGTGGCGTCATCCATTTCCCGGCGGCCCGTGGCGACGATCCGGGCCTCTTCCGGCATCTGGCCGACCTCGAAACGGTGATACAGCCCGGGCAGGATCTTGCGCTGCGCCAGATCGCCAGTGGCGCCGAACAACACCAGATCGAACGGGTCAACCGGTATCACGCGTGAAACCATGCAAGGCTCCTTTCGAGGTTCACCCGGCCATCATAGCATGGCTGTCGGGCCTGCCGCCTGAAGATCGCCGTTATCGCTAACAGCAGCGAGCCACTTCTGGAGCAAAACCAACGAAAAGGCAAGGGTAGCAAGGCAAACCCAGGAACGAGCGGTCCAGGCGCCGCTCAGCCGTTGTCGCGCAGCCACTCCATCACCGCAGGGCGCACACTCTGCTCGCCGCGGTGGCGGACATCCGAGATGATCTTGCGGATCTCTTGAAGGTCGGACCGCCGAAGCAGGCTCTTGACCGGGCCGATGGACGCGGGGCGCATGGACAGGCAGCGGATCCCCATGGCCGCAAGGCAGAGCGCCTCGATCGGGCGTCCGGCATCCTCGCCGCAGAAGCTCAGCGGCGTGTTCGAGACGCTGCACCGTTCGACGATGCGCTCGATGAAGGTCAGGAAGCTGACGTTCAGAGTGTCATACCTGCGCCGCACCAGTTCGTTCTCGCGGTCGGCGGCAAAGAAGAACTGCTTAAGGTCGTTGCCGCCTACCGAGATGAAATCCACCTCTTCAAAGAATTTCTGGGGCGCAAAGGCGAGAGAGGGCGTTTCCAGCATCGCGCCGACTTCGAGCGTTTCGGGCAGGACGTGGCCCAGCCGCTTTTCGCGGGCGATGGTCTTTTCGATCTCCGCCCGCGCCTCGCGGAATTCTTCGGCCTGTGCGACGAAGGGGAACATGATGGTCAGGGGCCGGCCCTTGGCGGCGCGGAGCAGCGCCTGCAACTGCATCCGCATGACGCCGCGCTTGTCCAGCCCGACCCGGATCGCGCGCCAGCCCAATGCCGGGTTCGGCTCGGCCACGTGCTTCATGTAGGGCAGCACCTTGTCCGAACCGATATCGAGCGTTCGGAACACGACCCGCTTGCCCTTCGCCGCGTCCAGCACCCGTTCGTATTGCGCCACCAGTTCCGACCGCTTCGGCATCTTGTTGCGGATCAGGAACTGCAACTCGGTCCGGAACAACCCGACGCCTTCGGCGCCCGAGCTTGGCAGAGACGGCAGATCGGCCATCAGGCCCGCATTCATGACCAGATCGATCTTGTGCCCATCCAACGTGACCGCCGGTTTTTCGCGGATCGAGGCGTAGCGTTCCTGCGCCTCGGCCTGCATCGCCATCTTGTCGCGGAAAGCGCCGACGACGTTCTCTTCGGGGCGCAGATGCACGACGCCCTGATCGCCGTCCACCAGGATGTGATCGCCGTTCAGCGCCTCGGTGGTGATGCGTTGAGTGTGCACGACCAGGGGAATGGCAAGGGCCCGCGCCACGATGGTCGCGTGGCTGCCGACCGATCCCTCCTCGAGAACGATGCCTTTCAGTGAACGTCCGTATTCCAGAAGGTCTCCCGGGCCGATATTGCGCGCGACCAGGATGGGATCGGCAGGCAACTCCAAGCCCGCCTTGTTCGTCTGCCCGGTTAGGATGCGCAGCAGCCGGTTGCTGAGATCGTCCAGATCGGCAAGGCGTTCGCGCAGGTATGGGTCAGTGACCTGGCTCATCCGCGCGCGGGCCTGGGACTGTTCCTTCTCGACAGCGGCTTCGGCGCTCAGGCCGCGGGCGATGTCCTCTTCCATGCGGCGCATCCAGCCCTTGGAGTTGGCGAACATCCGGTAGGCTTCGAGAACCTGCAGTTGCTCCTTGTCGCCGCCCTGCGAAATCTCGAGCATCTTGTCGACGCCGATCCGCAATTCCTCGACGGCTTCATTGAGCCGTTCCAATTCGCGGTGCGGATCGTCGGCGATCGGGTTGGTCACGACCACCCGCGGCTCGTGCAGCCAGACATGGCCTTCGGCCGATCCCTCCTGCGCCGGGCCGCCAGTCAGCACAACGGATTGCTGGTGCAACGGCGACAGGGCCGCGCCCTCGCCGATGAACGCGCCCAGTTCGGCCATTTCGGCAAGGACCATGGCGACGACTTCCAGCGCGTAGACTTCGTCGGCGGAAAACTCCCGCGCATTGCGGGATTGAACGACCAAAACGCCCAGCTTTTCGCCTAGCCTCTGAACCGGCACCCCGAGAAATGAGGAGAACCGTTCCTCGCCCGTTTCAGGCATGTAACGGAAGCCCTTGGCCGAGGGCGCATCGGGCGTATTGATGACCTGGCCGTACTTGGCGACCCGCCCGACCAGGCCTTCGCCCATCCGCATCCGGGTCTGGTGCACGGCCTCTGGCGCAAGGCCCTCGGTTGCGCAAAGCTCCAGCGTTTCCTCGTCGCGGAACAGATAGATGGAGCACACTTCGCAGCGCATGCTGTCCGCGATCAGATGGGTGATCCGGTCCAGCCGTTCCTGGCCAGCGGCTTCGCTGGCCATTTCTTCGCGCAACCGCTTGAGCAGCTTGCGGGATTCCGTTTCGGTGCCCTCAGCCATGGCCCCCATACACTTGTTTTGGCGTCAGGCGGACCCTAGTCCCAGATACTCAGGCTGCCTTGTCCAGTCCAAACGCATCATGCAGCGCCTGAACGGCAAGTTCCATGTATTTTCGGTCAATCAGTACGGAAATTTTTATCTCGGAGGTTGTAATGACCTTGATGTTGATCCCCTCATCCGAGAGCACCTTGAACATCTTGGCCGCCACGCCGGACTGCGACCGCATGCCGATGCCGACGACCGACACCTTGGCGACATCCGGTTCGATCTGCAGAGTGTCATAGTTCAGCGACACGCCCTTGATGTCGTTCATGGCCTTCTCGGCGCGTTTCACCTGGTCGACGGGCAGGCTGAAGGTCATGTTGGTACGCCCCTCTTCCGAGACGTCCTGCACGATCATGTCGACGTTTACGCCCGCATCCGACAGGGCGCCAAAGATCGTGGCGGCGATGCCCGGACGGTCGGCGACCGACAGCAGCGTCATCTGGGCTTCGTCGCGCGAATAGGCGACGCCGGAGACAACATTGGATTCCATGATTTCCTCCTCATCGCAGACGAGCGTGCCCGCCTCGTCGGATTGTTCCTCGAAGCTCGAGAGAACACGCAGTTTCACCTTGTAGCGCATCGCCAGTTCCACCGAACGGGTCTGCAGCACCTTGGCCCCGAGCGAGGCCAGCTCGAGCATTTCCTCGAACGAGATCTTGTCCAGTTTCCGCGCCTTGCCGCAGATGCGAGGGTCGGTCGTGTAGACGCCGTCAACGTCGGTGTAGATGTCGCACCGCTCGGCTTCGAATGCGGCGGCAAAGGCAACGGCGGTGGTGTCCGACCCGCCGCGGCCCAGCGTGGTGATCCGCCCCTCGGGTGAGATGCCCTGAAAGCCGGCCACGACGGCAACCTTCATTCCTTCGGCGAATTTCTGGTTGATGTTCTTGGTCGGGATCTCTTCGATGCGGGCCGCCGAATGGGCGCTAGTCGTGATCAGCGGCACCTGCCAGCCTTGCCAGCTGCGGGCGGGAACGTCCATTTCCTGAAGGGTCAGAGCCATCAGGCCGGCGGTCACGTTCTCGCCCGAGGATACGACGGCATCGTATTCCCGCGCGTCATAGAGCGGTGAGATTTCGTCGACCCAACCCACCAGTTCGTTGGTCTTTCCCGACATTGCCGAGACTATGACGATGACGTCATAGCCTTTGGCCACTTCGACACCGACCCGTTTGGCCGCGCGACGAATGCGGTCGAGATTGGCTACCGATGTGCCACCAAATTTCATCACGAGTACGGGCATGGGGCCAAGTGTCTCCGCGCCTTGGAATTCCGGTCCCGTGCCTCATATGCGAGGGGGCATCCAAGGGCAAGTGGACAAAGACGCCGCAATCACGGGTCGGCAAAGCTTTACTTTGGATTTTTGCAGTGCAAGCCTAGTGCGAGTTTTTCCATTTCGAGAGGTTGCGGATGCGCCGTTTCATCATTGCCCTTGCCCTGCTTTCCACACCGGCCGCAGCCCAGGTGCCCACGGTCTCGGGCACGGACGGTCAGAACTCGCTGGGTACGGTGCCTTGCGCCGCGGTTGAGGGCCAACCGATCGAAAGCTGCCCGGCGGAGTTGCGGCACAAGGATGACGGCACCACGACGCTGGCCGTGCAGCTCAAGACAGGAGAGGTGCGGCGGATCTATTTCGAAGGCGGCGAAGCGACGGCGTCCAGTTCGACCTCGAAGATGACCACCGAAACCCGCGGTGACATGCTGGTGATCTTCATTGCGCCCGGAGAGGTCTACGAGATCCCGAAGGCCGCGGTAGCCGCTCAGTAAGGGATCGGCTGGCCGTCCCATCCCTCGAAACAGCCGGTTGTTCCAAGCGACAGCGCGTCGAAACGGGCGCGCAGCCCGGGAACGGCCGCCTCTACCGTGATATCGGCTGCCGCTCCGCCCATGTCGGTCTTCACCCATCCGGGGTGGTAGATGCCCACGGCGATGCCCTCCGATCGGAGGTCCGTGGCCAAGTTGCGCCCCAGGTTCAGCACGGCCGCCTTGGAGGCCCGGTAGATGTAGCTGCCGCCGGGCGCGAGCGTATCCGACGCCATCACCGAGGACATGATCGCAACTTTTCCCCTTGCCTGTAGCAGGTTGGGCAAAAGCGTCTGAACGGTCAGGAAGACACCGGTGACATTGGCCGCAAAGGTCTGGGCCCACATCTCGACCGGGTAGCCGTCAATCCCCTGCCCCTTGTCCAGATAAACCCCCGCATTGCAGATCAGCAGATCGACCGGTTTGTACCTGAGCGTCTCCGCCATGGCCGCCTGCTGCATCGGATCCGTCACGTCCAGCGTGATATCCGCGTTCCCGTCCCTTGCGGTTCCCGTAACCTCATGTCCGTCCCGCCGGTAATGCACCGCCAAGGCGTGTCCGATCCCGCGGTTGACCCCGGTGATCACGACATGCATGGGTCAGTTTGTCTTTCGGTTGGGAATGAAGGGAAGCAGGGCCACCGGAACGCCTTCTTCGGCCAGCGCCTTGGCTTCGTCCGCCCGGGCCTCGCCGTATATCGACCGTTCGGGCGCTTCGCCAAGATGGATCCTGCGCGCCTCGTCCGCGAAATTCCTGCCCACGTAATCCGAATTTTCTTCGATCCTGCGCCGCAACTCGGCCAAGGCCTGCTCCGCGGCCGACGCCGGCATGGACAACTTCCTGGATTCTGGCGGCGGTTTGGCGGGAAGGGGAACCGCGGCCGCGTCTCGCGCCGGACGCACGCGCGGCGTCATGACCGCCTTTTCGACATCACTGCCGCCGCAGACTGCGCAACACACCATTCCGGCAGCGGCGAGCTTGTCATAAGCCTCGGCCGACTGAAACCAGCTGTCAAAGCTGTGACCTTCGCTGCATTTCAGGGCGTATTGAATCATCGCACACTCAAAAAGTCGGGTCCTCGGATAGATATCCACCGGCCCGATAAGATCAAGCCTTCTTCACGGCTTAGTTCAACAATCGTGGGCTGAATTCACGCAAAATTTCAACCAGCCCGGGTTCCGCCACCCTCTGCGCCGCCTTTTTGACGGAGAACCATTTGCGGCGTCTTTGCCCGCTTTCGGGGAAATCGCTTACAAGCTTGCGGACGCGCAGCGGGTAGACCTTGACCAAGCATAAGACATTGCCCTTGCTAGGTCTCACCTTGGTGTAAGAAAAGCTGCCGACGCTCTTGGATTTGCAAGACCCGACGACCCCGGCCTCTTCCCAGGCTTCGTGCGCCGCTGTTTCCGATGGTTCGGTGTCGTCGATCGGCCATCCCTTTGGAATGACCCATCGACCGGTCTCGCGCGAAGTAACAAGCAAAACCTGCAGCTTGCCGTCGTCTAACCGGTAGCACAACGCGCCGTATTGCAGATGAACCGGACTGCTGCCGGCGTCACGCTGCAAGTTGGTGGACAATTTCGCGTTCATCTGTTCCCTCCGGCTCCAGCATAACCGGAAATCGGGCAGATGTCAGGCATCACGATGATGAAACATGGCGTATCTTGCCGCAATCAGCAATCATGACACAATATATGGAGGGTACGAACGGGGCGATCTGGTCTATGACAGCCTTTCGCTCATCCTCGTGGCCAGCCGGTCGACCAGTTCTTCGTGGGGAATGTCGGAATTGATCGCCAGTTTGCGCAGACCGAATTGCACCCGCGCCATTTGCTGGTAGTAGCGCGCATAGACGAAATTCGTGCCGCCGCCGGCGACCGCCCCCAGAACCGGCACGGACTGCGCCGCAAGCTTTTGCCCCAGAGCGCTGGCAAGGCGCGGCGCGACGCTGGCGATCAGGCGTTGCGCCGTGCTGCCGGTCAACGTCAGGCGAACCGAGAAGAAACCGAGGTCGGCCCCGTCGTCCTGCGCCAGCGGGCCCGCTGCCGCCAGAACCCGGACGCAGTCGAACATCACGTTTTCCGCCCCGGGATCAAAGCCTTCTTCGGCCGCCGCGCCCTGGATCGCCCTCAGCAGCATCGTCGTGGTGGCAGGCAATTCCACCAGGGCCGTCGGCAATCCTCCGAAACCGCCCGCAGCGCCCATCGCGGTCGTAACGGCGGTGTTGACCCAGGGTTTCTGGTCGGGCACCGCGCGACGGGATCCCTGCGCGGCGCGAATGGCAATCCAAAGTGCCCGCTCGGTGGCTTCGTATAGCCCGTCGCGCACGGGCGGCGGCAATTGCGCCAGCAAGGCTTCTGCTTTGCCGCCGAACCGGTTCAAAAGCCTAATGCCCGCCCCGCCCGCGGCATTGTAGATTGCCGCAAGCCGTTCCAACTCCGTATCTGGATCCACCTTTTCAACCAGAACCACGTCCTGCATCGGCAAACCCTCCTTCCACAAAGAGATCGGCACCCAAGGGACGAGTTTCAATGGGCTATTTCCGCCAACGGGTCACCGCCCCCCGCACGTTCTCCCAGCCACCGGGCGTCAGATCCATGCCCAGGACCCGCTCGGGGTTGGTGGGCGGCGGCATCTCCACGCCGTGGAGACGCGAAAAACCGAAGCGTGAATAATAAGGCGCGTCCCCGACCAGCATCACCCGTTGCCAGCCCATTTCCCGTCCGGCGACAATTCCTTCGCGGATCAGAAAAGCGCCCAGCCCCTCGCCCTGATGGGTCGGATGAACCGCAACCGGTCCAAGCAGCAGCGCATCCGACGCGCCGACATGCACGGGCCAGAACCGGATCGCACCCGCCAGGATTTCTTCGGCGTCGCGCACGACCATCGACAGGCCAGATACCGGCGGCACGTCATCCCGAAGACGGTAGGACGACAGCGCCTCGCGACCGGGCGCAAAGCACAGGTCGTAGAGGGCCTCGACTTCCCACCAATCTCCCGGCTCTTCCGGCCTGATTCGGAACTGCTGCACTCCGGCCCTCTTTTCATGTGTGGCATTCCGCCTAACACTTCGCTACGCCTTGGGCAAACGCTTGGAGACCGGAATGTTCTATCGCCCCGAAGACGGCCACGGCCTGCCCCACAACCCGTTCAACGCGATCATCACGCCCAGACCGATCGGATGGATATCGTCACGTGATGCGGACGGGATCAACAATCTGGCGCCCTATTCCTTTTTCAATGGCGTCGCCTATACGCCGCCGCAGGTGATGTTCGCCTCGACCGGCGCCAAGCCGGACCAGAACGGCACCAAGGACAGCGTGGCCAATATCGAGGCAACCGGTGTCTTCTGCGTCAACATCGTCGAATACGCGCGGCGCGACGCAATGAACGCAAGTTCGGCAACGCTGCCCAAGGGCACCGACGAATTCGTCCAGGCCGGGCTGACACCGGTGCAGTGCGAAACAATCGACTGCGCCCGGATCGAAGGCGCTCCGGCCTCTCTGGAATGCAAGCTGACGCAGATCGTCACCTTGCCGGGAGAAGCCAACCGCGTTGTGTTCGGCGAAGTCACTGGCATCCACCTTCGCGACGACTGTCTGCGCGACGGCATGTTCGACGTGACGACGTTCCAGCCGCTGGCCCGGCTGGGATATCGGGACTACTCGGTGGTGCGCGAACTTTTCAGCCTGAAGCGGCCGGACGACTGATGCCTCTGCCCGACCCGAACCGCCGCTATCCGATAACCCTGCCTGACGGATCGGACCACGAGGGCACGGTGTTTCTATCGCAGGCCATCGATCACCCGCGCTTTCAGGCCGGGGCCTACAGCTATGCCTCGGATTTCGATGCGCCCGAGGACTGGGCGGCGCGGCTTGCGCCATATCTCTTCCCATTTTCCGAAGAAAACCTTGTTCTCGGCAAGTTCTGTCAGATCGCACACGGGGTCCGCTTCATCACCTCGTCCGCAAACCACGCCATGTCGGGGCTGAGCTGTTTTCCCTTCCCGGTCTTCGATCCGGACCACATGACGGGTTTTCAGCCCGATGTGCGCGACACGGTGATCGGAAACGATGTCTGGATCGGTTATGGGGCCTTGATCCTTCCCGGCGCGCGGGTCGGCAACGGTGCGGTGATCGGCGCGGGCGCGGTCGTTCGCGGATCCGTCCCGCCCTACGCCATTGTCACCGGAAACCCGGCGGAAGTCCGCAAATTCCGCTTTGGACAAGACGTCATCGACCGCCTCGAGGCGTTGCAATGGTGGGATTGGCCCGCCGAAGTGATCGCGCAAGCCGAGGCGCCGCTGATGTCGGGCGACATCGCGGCGCTTGAAAGCTTGGCACCTGGCAGGAAAAGTCCGACCTGAACTTTTTGCTTCAGTGACCGCCCAGAATCCCGGTGCGGACGGAATAGTTCACCGCCAGCCCGTAATCCGGGTCGTCGTCGCTGTCGACCATCAGATGACCGGCCTTGTTCAGTAGCTGGTGGCAGTCGCGGCTCAGGTGGCGCAACTGGATCTGCTTGCCCTCGGCCTCGTATTTTGCAGCGACGGCTTCGATCGCCTGCAGGGCGGACTGATCGACGACGCGGCTGCCCGCAAAATCGACGATCACGCGCTCGGGATCGGCCTGCGGGTCGAAAAGTTCGACAAACCCGTCCGACGACCCAAAGAACAGCGGCCCCATGACGCGATAGATCTTGGCCCCGTCCTCGCCGGTCTCGGTTTCGGCATAGATGCGCTTGGCGTTGTTCCAGGCATAGGCCAGCGCCGAGACGATCACGCCGACGACCACCGCAACGGCGAGATCCTCCATCACGGTCACGACGGTGACCAGCACGATCACGAAGGCGTCCATCAACGGTACCTTGCGCAGGATGTTGAACGAGTTCCAGGCAAAGGTCCCGATGACCACCATGAACATCACGCCCACCAGCGCGGCGAGGGGAATCTGTTCGATCAGGGGCGAACCGACGAGAATGAACAAAAGCAGGAACAGCGCCGCCGCGATCGCGGCCACGCGGGTCCGACCGCCGGATTTGACGTTGATCATCGACTGGCCGATCATCGCGCAGCCGCCCATGCCGCCAAAGAACCCGGTGACCACGTTCGCGGTGCCTTGCGCGATGCATTCCTGGCTTGCGCCGCCGCGCTTGCCGGTGATTTCTCCGACCAGGTTCAGGGTCAGCAGGGATTCAATCAGGCCGATTGCGGCCAGGATCACTGAATAGGGCAGGATGATCTGCAGGGTTTCCCTGTTCAACGGCACCATGGGGATGTGGAATTGCGGCAAGCCGCCCTCGATCGAGGCCAGGTCGCCCACGCGCGGCACATCCAGGCCGAATCCGATCACCAAGGCCGCGACGACCACGATTCCGGCCAGCGGGGCGGGAACGACGCGGGTAACGCGCGGCATGACCCAGATTACCGCCATGGTCAGCGCGACAAGGCCCAGCATGGTATAAAGTTGCAGGCCCGACAGCCATTCGCCGCCGCTCATGCCATGGCCCGAATTCACCATCGAACCCGGCACCTTGAACTGGCCCATCTGCGCCAGAAAGATCACGATGGCGAGGCCATTGACGAAGCCCAGCATCACCGGATGCGGCACCAGCCGGATAAACCGGCCCCAATGCATGGCTCCGGCGATGATCTGGAGAATTCCCATCAGAACTACGGTCGCGAACAGGTATTCGACCCCGTGCTGCGCTACCAAGGCGACCATCACGACGGCCAATGCGCCGGTCGCACCCGAAATCATGCCCGGCCGGCCGCCGATCAGCGCGGTAATCAACCCGACCAGAAAGGCTGCATATAGGCCCACAAGCGGATGCACGCCCGCAACAAAGGCAAAGGCAACCGCCTCGGGCACCAACGCCAGCGCAACCGTCAAGCCGGACAGCAATTCGATCCGCAGCCGCGATGGGGTCAACCCTTCGTCGGGCATCCAGCGCAGATCGGGTATGGCTAGGCGATTGGCAAAACTTGCCAGCAAGGCTCGGGACATTGGACGGTCCTGTCGGTAAGGTCGGTTTTCGCGCGAAGGGGCCTTGTACCCTCTGCGGTCCCCTTGAGCCACCGCACCATGCGGGATACTGCCATGCGCTGTGCGCATAACAAACAACCTCTCGGCAACGTGATTTGAACGGAGGCAGGACGGTCGGCATCTCTTTCGGCATGCGCTGGATTCTTGTTTTCCTTTTCTTAGTCTCGCCCGCCCTGGCACAGGACATGCAAGGCAACGACACTCCCGGCAACTGGCGTGTGACGCATCACCAGATCTTCGGCATCTGGAATTCCATGTGCGACGAACGCGAAGAGAGCGGCGCGTTGAGGCAGAGATGCTACATCCGCCGGGTAGACGTCTTTTCGCCGCGCCCGAATTTCGCTGCTCAATTCCTTTTCATCACGCCGGAACCTTCCGGCTTCAAGGTCGCGTTCGGAATGGAGCCGGGCACGTTGTTTTCGCCCAATGGCTTCCGGATCGAGGCGGCTGGCGACACGCGCTGGCGCACCCGCCGCCCCGGATGCCTGACCGGGCTTGGCTGCGAGTTCGACGGGGAACAGGCGCAGGAGCTGATCGCCGCGATGCAAGACGGCGGCGCCTACCGTTTCACGTTCCGCGACCGCAACGGGCAGGCTCAAGACCTGACCTGGCCGCTTGGCGAGTTCGGCGAAGCCTGGGCAGATTTCCTGGACCAATCCCGTGCCCGCGGCCTCGTCAGGCAGGGCGGATAAGCCTTTGCCCTTGCCAATTCCGGCTCCGGTCCGCAGAAATTCCACAGGAAAAAGGCTCAGCAGGGAGTAATCGCGTGACCCGTACGAAAATCGCCGTCATCGGCGGATCCGGCATCTATGACATCGACGGGCTCGAGAACGCCGAATGGGTGACGGTCGATACCCCTTGGGGGACGCCCTCGGACCAGATCCTGACCGGCGCGCTTGGCGGCGTCGAGATGGCGTTTCTGCCGCGCCACGGTCGCGGCCATGTCCATTCTCCGACCGATGTCCCCTACCGCGCCAACATCGACGCGCTGAAACGCCTTGGCGTGACGGATGTGATCTCGGCTTCGGCCTGTGGTTCGTTCCGGGAACATATGGCGCCGGGCGATTTCGTGATCGTGGATCAGTTCATCGACCGCACCTTCGCCCGGGACAAAAGCTTTTTCGGCACAGGTTGCGTCGCCCATGTCAGCTTGGCCGAGCCGACCTGCCCGCGGCTTTCCGACGCCTGCGAGACCGCGGGCCGGGCCGCAGGCATCACGATCCATCGCGGTGGCACCTACCTTGCGATGGAAGGCCCGCAATTCTCGACGCTGGCGGAATCCCGTATGTACCGCGAGCATTGGGGCGCCGACGTGATCGGCATGACCAACATGCCCGAAGCCAAGCTCGCCCGCGAAGCCGAGCTTTGCTATGCCTCGATAGCCATGGTCACCGACTATGACAGCTGGCACCCCGATCACGGCGAAGTCGATGTGGCCGCCATCATCGCGACCCTGACCGGCAATGCCGAGAAGGGCCGCGCCCTGGTCAAGGGGCTGCCCGCCCTGCTGGGGCCCGAGCGCACGCCCTGCCCGCATGGCTGCGACCGCGCGCTGGACTTCGCGATGCTGACGGCGCCGGAAAAACGCGACCCGCAGGTTTTGGCAAGACTGGACGCCGTCGCGGGCCGGGTCTTGTAGGCGCAATCACGCCCGGCTTGACAGGCTGCTGCGCGAGCGGCCAGTTTTCGGCAGCTGCCACAGGATGGACCCATGCCACTGGAACTCTGGCTCGCCTTCGTGGCCGCCTCGACCGCCTTGCTGCTGATACCCGGGCCGACGGTTCTGCTGGTTCTCAGCTATGCGCTGTCCAAGGGTCGCAGCGTCGCCGTCGCCTCGGCTTCGGGCGTGGCCTTGGGAGACCTCGTCGCCATGACGGCCTCTCTATTGGGGCTAGGTGCGCTGGTTCTTGCGTCGGCTACGCTGTTTTCCGTGCTGAAGTGGGTCGGCGCGGCATATCTGGTCTGGTTGGGTATCAAGTTGCTGCGCAGCGCGCCCACGAGCGGGTTGAGAACGGTCAAGAAAAAACGCGATGTCACACCGCACAGCGTCTTCTATCACGCTGCCGCAGTTACCGCACTGAATCCCAAGTCCATCGCCTTCTTCATTGCCTTCGTGCCGCAATTCCTGCGGCCGGCAGAGCCGCTGATGCCTCAATTTGCCATTCTCATCGCCACATTCGTCGGCCTCGCATGGATCAACGCGCTGGCCTATGCGTTTCTGGCGGACCGGCTGCGCCTGGTGATCGGGCGCGCAAATGTCGTAAACGGCCTGACCCGGCTTGGCGGGGTCGCACTGATCGGGATGGGAGTTGCGACGGCGGTTCTGCGTCGGCCCGCCTGAACCCGGATCAATCCTTGGAATGTTCCTTCATGAAGCCGCGAATGAAACGCCGGATCTCGCGCGCCGCCGACGTGTCCAGTTGCTTGCAAAGTTCGACAAAGGCATCGCGTTCACCTTTGTCCAAACGCAAGATCAACTGGCTGTTTTTCTTGGTCGAAGCCTTCCCGTCCTTGTGTCCCACGCTTTCGCGCCCCATCCATGGCTTGAACTAGTCCGGCACCTTTGTATATACATGGTATATAGATTGTAAATACTAGATGCTCATCTACGGCAAGAAGGATACGGCAATGAATCTTCATGCTGCACAGGCAATTCTATTACGGGACCAGCGCAACTGGCGTAGGCCACATCTGTCGTGGTTGCCGGATGGGCTGTACAGCTATTTCAGCCTGCCCAACATGGTCGCCAAGCGCCGCAAATAGGCAACCCCTTGCATGACGGGCCACGTTGGGTCAAACACCGACCGGTAATCCGACACATCAGGGGGTGTGCATGCCCAGCAACAAAACGGTCCGGGACTATATCCGCACCATCGTCGATTTTCCTCATGAAGGAATAATGTTTCGCGATGTGACGACCTTGTTCGCCGACGCGCGGGGTTTCCGCATGGCGATCGACCAGATGCTGCATCCCTATGCCGGAGAGCGGATCGACAAGGTCGTCGGCCTTGAAGCCCGCGGATTCATCCTGGGCGGAGCGATCGCCCACCAGCTCAGTGTCGGTTTCGTGCCGATCCGCAAGAAGGGCAAACTGCCGGGAACCACGATCAGCCAGGACTACAAGCTGGAATACGGCGAGGCGATCGTCGAGATCCACGACGACGCCATCCAGCCCGGTGAAAAGATACTGGTCGTGGACGACCTCATCGCCACCGGCGGAACTGCGGCGGCGGGCATCAAGCTGATCCAGCGCTTGCGCGGCGAGATCGTCTCCTGCGCCTTCATCGTCGATCTGCCCGAGCTTGGCGGGCGCAAGGTGCTGGAAGACATGGGCATGGACGTCCATGTCCTGTGCGAATTCGAAGGCGCGTGACGCGCCTGCCCCTTCGTTTTGGTCAGGTGTCAGAAACGCGCAGCACCGCGCCCGGATTCATGATCCCCGCCGGATCGAGAGCGGCTTTGATGGCCCGCATGGCAGCCAGCCGGGCCGGGTCGCCATAACGTTCCAGATCCTCGACCTTCATCCTGCCGATGCCGTGTTCCGCGCTGACCGACCCGCCCAGTTCATGGACTAGGTCATGCACGGCGCGTTTCACCGCATCACGCCGGTTTTCGTGCCGATCGCGGCTGCCGCCCTTCTCGGGAAACACGTTGAAGTGCAGATTGCCATCTCCGACATGGCCGAAGCAATTGATGCGGAACGGCCCGATGGCCGCCACGGCCTCAGCACCGCGGCGAATGAACTCCGGAATGGCGGTTATCGGGACCGAAATGTCGTGGCTGGAAATCGATCCGATCAGGCGGTTTGCTTCAGGAATGTGTTCGCGGACCGACCAGAGTTCCTGCCGCTGCGCCTGCGATTGGGCGATCACCCCGTCCCGCACCAGATCCTTCGCGGCCGCGTCCTCGAACACGCTCTCGAGTACGGCCATAGGGTCAAGGCCGGCAGGCAACCCCAACTCGGCCAGAACGCACCACTCGGGCCGTTCGGCGAACGGCTGTCGCACGGTCGGCAGCACCTCGGCCAGGAATTCAAGGCCCTGCCGATGGATCAACTCAAAGGCGCTGACACCCTCTCCGACCCTGTCGCGCGTCAATGCCAGCAAGTCCAGCGCGGCCTCCGGCGAGGGCACCACGAAGACCGCCGTGCCGATCCTCGCGGGCACCGGATACAGCTTGAGCGCAGCGGCGGTGATGATGCCCAGCGTTCCCTCGGCTCCGATCAGCAGGTTCCGCAAGTCGTAGCCGGTGTTGTCCTTCCTCAGCCGGGTCAGACCGTGCCAGATCTCTCCGTTCGGCAGAACCGCTTCCAGCCCAAGGCACAAATCCCGTGCATTGCCATAGCGCAGCACGTTGACGCCACCGGCGTTGGTCGAAAGATTGCCGCCGATCCGGCAGGAACCTTCGGCGGCCAGCGACAAGGGAAACAACCTGTTCACTTCCCGCGCAGCGGCCTGCACGTCCGCCAGAACGGCGCCGGCTTCGGCCACCAGCACGTTTTCAGCCGGATGCACGCTGCGGATCGCGGCCATGCGTTCCAGCGAAATCACCAGAGGCGCTGGACTTGACGGCATTACCTGCCCGCCCACCAGGCCGGTGCCGCCCCCGTAGGGCACCACCGGCACCCTTGCCTCGGCAGCGGCGCCAACCAGTACGGCGACCTCCTCGACCCGCCGGGGCAAGGCCAACACACCGGCCTGTCCGGAATACCGGCCACGGGGTTCTTCCAGATACCGCGCATCGACCGGGCGCAGAACGTCCTGCGGAAGACGCTCCAGCAGACGCGCGGCAAATTTCTCATCGGCGGGGTTCAGATCCATGTCCCTTCCTTGCCCAAGCGCATGCGCCCGGCAAGCCTTAATCCTGCTCGATGAGAAAACGCGGCTCCAGCACGACCACCGTGGGCCGGTCCGGCAGGCTGCGCAGCGAGACCTCGATGTGGGAAACTCCGTCGCGGCGGATTGCGAAATCGTTGCGGACACCGGACAGGAAGCGCTGCAGGGAATAGCCCGAGAACCAGTGCATCGGAATGATCACCGAACTTTTCAGGCGCTGGAGCACCGCGATCATCTCCGGCAGCGGCATGGTCGTGCCGCCATCCACTGCGGCCATCACCACGTCCAGCCTGCCCAGCGCCGCGAACTGTTCGTCGCTCGGGATATGGTGCAGATGCCCCAGGTGACCGATGCAGAGCCCCTCGACCTCGAAGACAAAGATGGAGTTTCCGCGCGCCTCGACGCCGCCATAGATCGAACGGATGTCGGTGGACACGTTCCGGATCAGCATCTCTCCGAGATCCAGATGGTGCTCTATGCCCTCGCCGAACGGCCCCCATCCTTGCAGCACATGCGGTATCGCCGGATCGGGATGCGCGGTCCAATGGGTTTCGTGCGCGTGGTTCATGGTCACCACGTCAGGGATAAGGGCGGCACTGCCGATGAAACCGGTGAAGTCCGTGACTGCGTTCAGCCCGCCACGCGTCTGGATCAGAAACGAGGCATGAGCGACGTAGCTGATCCGCACCGAGAATTCGGGCACCGGATCCTGCCAGCCCGCCTTGTGAAGATATTCGATCCCCGGTGCGGCGTCGGCAATGGCGATGCAGTGGCTCGGCCGCCGCTCCTGCGCCGCCGCGCCGCTCGAGGCCAGTACCATTGCCAACAGAAGCCGCCACATGACCCGAGTTTAGCGCGACAACGGGCCAAGTCACGTCCCCTTGTTCATCTGGCCGGAAATACCCCGGGGTTCGGGGCAGCGCCCTGATGGCCCGGCCGGAGCCACCTAACCCACATCCGTCTTGCCGCGGCGGTCGGATCGCAAGCTGGCATATAGCACATGCGTCCTCCAGCGTCCGTTGATCTGCAGGTAGGACTGCGCCACGCCCTCGTACTTGAACCCGGAGCTTTCCAGCAGCCCGCGCGAAGCCAGGTTCTCGGGCAGGCAGGCGGCCTCGATCCGGCTCAGGTCCAGGCGGGTGAAGGCATGGTGGACCAAGGCCCCGATCGCCTCGCGCATGTAACCCTGCCGGGCAAAGGATTCGCCGGTCCAGTATCCAAGCGTTCCGGCCTGCGCCGGGCCGCGCCGGATATTGTCCAGCGTAATCGCGCCGACCAGCACGTCATCCTCGCGCCGGAACAGGAACAGCGGAATGGCCGAACCGTTCGCCACCGACCGTTGCGCCCAGTAGACCCGGTTGGTGAAGGCCTTGCGGCTTAGATGGTCATTGGCCCAGCTGGGCTCCCAAGGCGTCAGGAAACCCTGGGACGCGCGCCGCAGCGCCGCCCAGTCCTGGAAGTCGGAGTGGACGGGCGGGCGCAGGCTAAGCCGTTCGGTTTCGAGTTTCAGCTTACGCCGGCCCAGAAGCATCACGCCGCACGCCTCTCCTGCAACTCTGCGAGCGTCGGTGCGGTCGAGACCGGCCCGTAGAGCGCCAGTGCAGCCGGCGCCTTGACGGCCATCTCTTCGGCGAAATCGCGCACCTGGCCCGTGGTTACCGCGTCGATCCGCGCGATGGTCTCCTCGAGCGAGGGCACCTTGCCCCAGATCTGCACCAGGCGCGCCAGGCGCTCGGCCCGGTTCGAGGGGCTTTCCAGCCCCATCAGCATCCCGGCCTTCATCTGGGCGCGGGCGCGGGCGACCTCTTCGGGGGTCATGTCCTCGGCAGCGCGCTTCATCTCGTCGATGGTTATGCCGGCCAGTTCCGCGACCTGGCCCGCCGAGGTTCCCGCGTAGATGGTCGTGGTGCCGGTATCTGCATAGGCGCCGGTCTGCGCGAAGATCGTGTAGCAGAGGCCGCGCACTTCGCGCACTTCCTGGAACAGGCGCGAGGACATGCCGCCGCCGAGGGCCGAGGAATAAATCTGCGCCGTGTAAATCGCGTCGTCACGGTAACCGGGGCTTTCCAGGGCCAGCGCGAAATGCGCCTGCTCCAGCGCCTTCTCGTGCCGCGCTTCACCGCCGGTAAAGCGGGCGGGCTCCGCGATCAGCCCCTTGCGGGGCTTCAGGTGCCCGAACATCTCTTCGGACAGCTTCACGAGCATGTCGTGGTCGACGGCTCCCGCTGCCGACAGGATCATCTGTTCGGGTCCGTAGTGTTCGGCCACGAAAGCCGACAGGTCGTCGCGCGAAAAGGCGCTGACACGCTCGGTCGGCCCCAGGATGGTCCGGCCCAACGGCTGGTCGCGATAGCTTTCTTCCTGCAGCCAGTCGAAGATCACGTCGTCGGGCGTGTCATGCGCCTGCCCGATCTCCTGCAGGATCACGCCGCGCTCGACCTCGATCTCGCGCGGATCGAAAACCGGGTTCAGCACGATGTCGCCGATCACGTCCAGCGCCAGCGCCACGTCGTCCTGCAACACGCGGGCGTAGTAGGCGGTCACCTCGCGCGAAGTATAGGCGTTGATGTAGCCGCCCACGTCCTCGATCGCCTCGGCGATCTCCAGGGCCGAGCGACGCGCGGTGCCCTTGAACGCCATGTGTTCGAGAAAATGGGCGATCCCGTTCTGTTCGATACGCTCATGACGGCCGCCGGCGGTCACCCAGATGCCGATGGCGGCCGATTGCAGGCCCGGCATGTTTTCACTGACGATGCGAAAGCCGTTGGCCAGTTGGTCTTGTCTTACAGTCACGCAGAGATATGCCCTTTGATGTGTTCCTGAATTGCGCCCAGATCGTTGGCGATGCGGGTCACCCGTTCCGACCGTTCATACAGGTCCGACATGCGCGGGGGAAGAGGCGGATGCACGCCGCTCGCCTGTTCGACCGCGGCCGGGAACTTTGCCGGATGCGCGGTGGCAAGCGTGATCATGGGGGTTTCGGCCGAACGGTGTTCCTCGGCCACCTTGATGCCGACGGCGGTGTGCGGGCAAACCAGTTCGGCGCTGCGGGCCAGCGTGGATTTGATCGTCGCGAGCGTTTCCTCTTCGGACGCGCGGCCCGAGTCGAAGACTTCGCGCAGGGCTTCCATCGCCCCCTGGCTTACGTCGAATCCGCCGGATTTCAGCTCGTCCATCAACTGCGCCACGGCGCGCCCTTCCTCGCCATAGGCGTAGTAGAGCGCGCGTTCAAAATTTGAACTGACCTGAATGTCCATCGACGGGCTGACCGAAGGGATGGTCTCGCCCTTGTAGTACCCGTCGCCGGAAAGACACCGGTGCAGGATGTCGTTCTGGTTGGTCGCCACCACAAGCCGTTCGATCGGCAGCCCCATGCGTTTGGCTATGTAGCCGGCGAAGATGTCGCCGAAATTGCCGGTCGGCACCGTGAAGCTGACCTTGCGATGCGGTGCGCCGAGGCTGACGGCCGACGAGAAGTAATAAACCACCTGCGCCAGTACGCGGGCAAAGTTGATCGAGTTGACACCCGCAAGCCGGACGCCGTCGCGAAAATCGAAATCGTTGAACATGTCCTTCACGGCCGCCTGGCAATCGTCGAAATCCCCATCCACCGCCAAGGCGTGCACGTTGCCATCCGCCGGCGTCGTCATCTGGCGGCGCTGAACCTCGGACACGCGGCCGTGCGGGAAGAGGATGAACACGTCCACGGCGTCCAGTCCCCGGAAGGCCTCGATCGCCGCCGAACCGGTATCGCCGCTGGTGGCGCCGACAATGGTCACCCGGTCGCCGCGCCGCTGCAGCGCAACCTGGAACAGCTGGCCGATCAGCTGCATGGCGAAATCCTTGAAGGCCAACGTCGGACCGTGGAAAAGCTCCAGCAGGAAGTGGTTCTCGTTGAGCTGCTTCAGCGGAGCACGGGCGGCGTGGTCGAAACCCTCGTAGGCGCGCGCGATGATGCCCTTGAATTCGTCCTCGGCAAAGGAGCCGCTGACAAAGGGCCACATCACCCGAAAGGCGATTTCCTCGTAAGGCAGTCCGGCAAGCGCCGCGATCTCGTCATTCGACAACACTGGGATTTCCGCAGGCAGATAAAGCCCGCCATCGCGGGCCAGGCCGGTCAGCATGGCCTCTTCGAAGGAAAGTTCGGGCGCCTGCCCGCGGGTCGAGATGTATTTCATGTCGTTCTGCCTTCTGGTGGGGCGCGGCTGCGCCACAGGAAATAGGCGGTCATGGCGGCCCAGACGAGGGCGAGCCCGAACCAGGTGATCGCATATTGCAGGTGATCGTTGGGAATTCCGACGGTGTCCACCGGCAGCGGCGTCACGTTCGGATCGGTCCGGCTGCGCGCGATCAGCAACACGGGCTCGGTCCCAAGTTCCTGCGCCAGCGCGGTGACGTCCCGGGCGAACCAGATGTTTTCTGCCAGGTCGGCGTCGGGCGTATAGCTGTCGATCTCGTCCGGCCAGTGAAGGTTGCCTGTGACCTCCATCTGACCGATCTGCCGCTCGGCCCGTTTTGCCTCGGTCGGGATGAAGCCGCGATCCACGAGGAGGGTTCGGTCTCCGGTTCTGAACGGTGCGATGATCCTGTATCCGGGCCCGACCTGCTTGACCGAGACCAGCACGCGAACCTCGCCGGCAAGAATCTCGCCCTGGACGGTGACGGGCAGGTATCTGTCTGCCTCGGGACGGGGGTTTTCCGGAAGATTGACGGGGTCGCCCGAGATGCGGGCGTCAATCTCGGACAGCAGCGCCTCTTTCCAAGCCAGGCGCCGGACCTGCCAGGTTCCCAGCGCCAGCAGCACCGCCAGCCCGGCCAGACCGAAGATCAGCAGAAACAGAATACGGCGCATGTCAGGTCCAGAAATTCTCAAACGCGGCGCTCCGCGAACCGGTGCCTTGTTATGGTCGGATCGGCATGTATTGCAACCGCGCAATTGTATGGGTTGCAATGTCGCCGCCTCACCGCCAACGAAAAAGCCGCCAAGCGGCGGCTTTTCCTGATCCTGTTGGGCCGACGTTTCCGCCCGCCCGATCCGGGATCTTGCATGGTCAGTGGTAAAGCGGCCACTGTCCCCAAATGTAGACGGCGAAGAACAGGAACAGCCACACGACGTCGACGAAGTGCCAGTACCAGGCGGCCGCCTCGAACCCGATGTGTTTGTCGGGGGTGAAATCGCCCCGCAGCGCGCGCAGCAGGCAGACCGTCAGGAAGATCGTTCCGATGATCACATGCGCGCCGTGGAAACCAGTGGCCATGAAGAAGTTCGAATAGAACTGGTCGCCGCCGAATTCCCAGCCCTCATGTGCCAGAAGCTCGAAATACTCGAACGCCTGCAGGCCGGTGAAGGCGATCCCCAGAACGATCCCGATTGCCAGACCGTTCACCAGCGCCTTGCGGTTATTCTCGTGCACCAGCGCGTGGTGTGCCCAGGTGACTGCGCAGCCCGACAGCAGCAGGACCAGCGTGTTGATCAGCGGCAGGTGGAACGGGTCGACCGCATGGATTTCCGGCGCGATGTATTCGGTGCCGGGGTAGTCCTGCATCGGGTACATGCGATGCTTGAAGAAGGACCAGAACCAGGCAAAGAAGAACATCACCTCGGACATGATGAACAGGATGAAGCCATAGCGCAGGCCGATCCGCACGACGGGCGTGTGATCGCCGACGCGGCTTTCGGCCACCACATCGGACCACCAGGCGAACATGGTGTAGAGAACCGCCACCAGTCCGGCCCAGAACATGAACGGAGTTATGCCGTGCATCCACAGAACGGCTCCGAACAGCATCACAAAGCCGCCGATCGCACCGATCAGCGGCCAGATCGACGGGCTCAGAATGTGGTAGTCATGGTTTTTTGCGTGTGCCATCAGCGTCCCTCACCTACAGGCATTAATTCGTTTTTGTTTCCGCCTGCGGATCAAGGGCGGCTTGGCCCTCGGGCAGGTCGATTTCGTAGAATGTATACGACAGGGTTATCGTATGCACATACTTCGCTTCGGGGTCCTCGACGATTTCGGGATCAACAAAGAAGGTTACGGGCATCTGCACCCGCTCGCCCGGCTCCAACACCTGTTCTTCGAAGCAGAAGCAGGCGATCTTGGCGAAATAGCCGCCGGCCGCATAGGGCGTCACGTTGTAGGACGCCTGCCCTGCCACAGGTTTGTCGGTCGGGTTGTAGGCCTCGTAGAAGGCAAGTCCGGTTTCGCCGATGCGGATTTCCATTTCGCGCTCGACCGGGATGAACTCCCAAGGCATGCCACGCTCTTTCGAGGCGTCGAAACGCACCGTGATGGTCTTGTCCAGAACGGTATCGGATTCCTGCTGCGCGACACCGGTGGTGCCGCCGAACCCGGTGACGCGGCAGAACCAGTCGTAGAACGGCACCGCCGCCCAGGCCAGCGCACCCATCACGACGACGACGCCAACCAGTTGCAAGACGGTTTTCTGCGGGCCACCGAGCGCCATCAGTTCTGCACCTCTCCGCGCGGCGGCTCGAAATCGCCCCGGGTGACCTTGACCACCGTCAGGCCGAAGATGATGACGATGAAAGCCGCCAGCGTCAGCGCAACTCCGATGTTGCGCCCGAACCGGCGCTGGTGCAACTCGTGCGTCTTGCGCAGGCTCATCCCCAGCCTCCCAGCCCATAGGGCTTCAGCAGGGCTTCGGCCAGGATCGCGCCGAAATGCAGGAAGAGGTAGAGCAGAGAGAGTTTGAAGAAATTCCGCTCGACCCTGAAATTGTCGGCCTCCGAAGCGTCTTCGTTGCGGCGCGAGATCTTCCATGCGCCGCGCAGGAACAGGAAGTTCATGATCAGGGCAACGGTCAGGTAGACCGGACCGCCGATGTCCGAGAAGGCGGTGCCGACGGCCAGGAGCGCAAGCAACGCGGTGTAGACGAGAATGTGAACACGGGTGGCGCGGCGTCCATGCGTCACAGTCAGCATGGGCACGCCCGCGTCGTCATAGTCGGACCGCATGAACAAAGCCAGCGCCCAGAAATGCGGCGGCGTCCACATGAAAGTCAGCGCGAACATCAGCCAGGGTTCCACAGACATGGATCCGGTCGCCGCGATCCAGCCGATGACCGGCGGGAACGCCCCGGCGGCACCGCCGATCACGATGTTCTGCGGCGTCGAGCGCTTCAGCCACATGGTGTAGACGACCACGTAGAAGAAGATCGTGAAGGCAAGGAACGCTCCGGCGAAGACGTTCGTGGCCAGTCCCAACATGATCACGGACAGGCCCGACAGTGCGAGGCCAAAGGCCATCGCCTCGCCTTCCTGGATCTTGCCGGTCGGAATCGGACGGCCCTTGGTGCGTTTCATGACCCGGTCGATGTCGGCGTCCCACCACATGTTCAGCGCCCCCGAGGCGCCGCCTCCGATGGCGATGAAAAGGATGGCGCAGAAGCCGATCACGGGGTGAACGGGGACCGGGGCTGCCAGCAGACCGACCAGAGCCGTGAACACGACAAGCGACATCACGCGCGGCTTCAGCAGGGCGAAATAATCGCCAAAGCTGGCCTCGTCCTCGCGGACTGTACTGGCGTTGATGCTTGCGTCGCTCATCTTTGGTTCCTTGGCGTGAAAGGCGCGTGGACCCCACGCACCCTACATCACGATAGTTCGCAGCAGGATGATGTCACCCTGCCGCCGGGCTCGTCACTTCGATGCGACCTCGAAGGTTTGCGGAATGCCCGCATACTCTTCCTTGGCGCTCGCCAGCCACTCGGCATAAGCCTCTTCGCTGACCACTTTCACGGTGATCGGCATGTAGGCGTGATCCTTGCCGCAAAGCTCGGAGCACTGGCCGAAATAGATGCCTTCCTTCTCGGCCTTGAACCACAGTTCGGCCAGGCGGCCCGGAACCGCGTCCTGCTTCACGCCGAAGGCCGGGATGGTCCAGGCATGGATCACGTCCGCGCCGGTCACCTGCATCACGACGATCTTGTTGACAGGCACGACGACCGCAGTGTCGGTGGCCAGAAGATACTCATCCTCGGAATAGCCGTACTCGGCCAGTTGGTCCTTTTCGAGCTTGAAGCTTTCAAAGCCGAAGCCTTCGTCGATGTATTCATAGCCCCAATACCACTGGTAGCCGATCACCTTGATGGTGATGTCACCTTCGGGAATCTCCTGCTGCTTGAACAGGACGGGCAGCGAGAACGCGCCGATGAAGACGAGAATCAGGATCGGACCGATGGTCCATGCGATCTCGACGGGCGTATAGTGCGAGAACTTGGCAGGGTTCGGGTTGGCGCGCTGGTTGAAGCGTACGATGCAGTACAGCAGAAGAGCGCCGACCAGCACACAGACTGCCGTGATGATGACCAAAATCATGTAGTCCAGCGATTGCAGGTCGCGGGCAAGTTCCGTCGCCGCAGGTTGGAAGCCCACGCCCCGGTCGACGGGCTTGCCAATGGATTCCAGTTCCTGAGCCATGGCGGGAAGGCTTGAAAGGGCTGCAAAAAGCCCCGAAAGCGTCAAAGCATTCTTCATTTTCTGTCCTGATCGTTTGATCTTTGCGTCCCTGAAGGGGGCCGTGAATCAGGTCACACCCCTCCCGTTGTCTTTGGCTGCGTTAAAAACCATATTCCGGAGACTAGATAAAGCAAAATGCTTGCGTCAAACGGACGCTATTTTTGATCTGGATCAAATCGGAAAGGTCCCGCCCCATGCCCCAAGACCCGTTTCGCCCCTTCGAAGCCGCGCTGCCGCGCGACGAGGCCCTTGCCGTTCTGCAAAAGGCGACCGCCGGGGCCGAGGATGGCGAACTGTTCGTCGAACGGCGGAAGTCCGAAGCGCTGGTGTTTGACGACGGACGCCTGCGCAGCGCGTCCTACGACGCGTCCGAGGGGTTCGGACTGCGCGCCGTGCAGGGCGAGGTGGCGGGATACGCACATTCGACCGAAGTTTCTGTCCCGGCGCTGAAGCGCGCGTCGGAAACCGCGCGTTTGGCGGTTGGGGATGGCGGCGGCACGCTGGCCGAGGCGCCGCGGGCGACCAACACACGACTCTACGGCGACGATGATCCGATCGAGTCCGCCGCCTTTCCGGTAAAGATCGAAACCTTGCGCGAAATCGACGCCTTCGCCCGCGACCTGGACCCGCGCGTCGTGCAGGTCAGCGCGACGCTGGCCGCATCGCTGCAGGAAGTGGAAATCCTGCGCCCCGACGGGGTCCTTGTCCGCGACGTGCGTCCGATGACACGCCTGAACGTCTCGGTCATCGTCGAACAAAATGGCCGCCGCGAAAGCGGAACGGCGGGCGGCGGAGGGCGCGTCGGGCTGGATGGCCTGATCGATCCGGCGGACTGGCAAGCAAAGGCAAAGGAAGCACTACGCATCGCTCTGGTGAACCTCGAGGCGGTGCCGGCCCCGGCAGGCGTCATGGAGGTCGCGCTCGGCCCCGGCTGGCCCGGCATCCTGCTGCACGAAGCGATCGGCCATGGGCTGGAGGGCGATTTCAACCGCAAGAAAAGCTCGGCCTTCGCGGGCTTGATGGGACAGAGGATCGCATCCAGGGGGGTGACGGTGCTGGACGACGGCACTCTCCCGGATCGGCGCGGCTCGATCACCGTGGACGACGAGGGTACTCCGAGTTCACGCACCGTCCTGATCGAGGACGGCATCCTGACCGGCTTCATGCAGGACCGCCAGAATGCCCGCCTGATGGGTACCGTTTCAACTGGCAACGGACGCCGCCAGAGCTTTGCGCACAAACCCATGCCGCGCATGACCAACACGGTGATGCTGGGCGGCGACGCAGATCCGGCCGAGTTGGTGGCCGAGATCAAGGACGGCATCTGGGCCGTCGGTTTCGGCGGCGGGCAGGTGGACATCACCAACGGGAAATTCGTCTTTTCCTGCACCGAAGCCTACCGGGTTCAGAACGGCAAGATCGGCGCGCCGGTCAAGGGGGCCACGCTGATCGGCGACGGCCCTTCGGCGTTGATGCGGATTCGCGGCCTGGGCAACGACATGGCGCTGGATCCCGGAATGGGCAATTGCGGCAAGAACGGGCAGTGGGTTCCCGTCGGCGTCGGGCAACCGACTGTGCTGATGGACGGGCTGACGGTCGGAGGCTCGGCTGCTTGAGTCGCCACCTTTGGCGCCCGGTCACCAAGGGCCGGGCAAACCCGGTCATGGCGCTGATTCCTGCGCCATGGGCTTGTATCAGTTCGGCTTCCGCGGGCCCGCGACGGAAAATTTCTAAAGCATTTCAAAGTCTTTTGACGCATGCCGACCAGTTTCCAAGGAATCTGCGCCAAATTTTCAGCGATTCACGCGCTGTTAACCCTGCCTTGCGTAAACCGGACGTGCAATCAGGCGGAGCGACGGATGACCGAGGAACGACTTTCTTCCAATCACCCCACACTCCCACCCACCACGGAAGAAGACCGGTTTTCGTGGCTCCGTCTGTTGCGCTCGCGCAAGGTTGGCCCCGCAACGTTCCGGCGCCTGCTGCAAGAGCATGGCTCAGCGCAGAACGCGCTGGCCGCGCTGCCGGAAATGGCGCGTGCTGCCGGGATCGAAGGCTATGAAACGTGCCCGCCCGGCGTCGTCGAGGCAGAGTTCAAGGCCGCAAGAGCCGTGCGCGCACGGCTCTTGTGCCTTGGCGACAAGGAATACCCGCGCTCGCTATTGGATCTTCAGGACGCGCCGCCTGCATTGTGGGCGATGGGCGATCCCGCCCTGCTCGCCCGCCCGATGGTCGCCCTCGTGGGCGCGCGCAATTGCTCATCGCTTGGCGCGCGCATGGCGCGGGCTTTGGCGCATGATCTGGGTGCGCTCGGATATGTGGTGGTGTCGGGTCTGGCCCGTGGAATAGACACCGCGGCTCATCAGGCTACGCTGCAAACCGGAACCGTCGCGGTTCTGGCCGGCGGTGTGGACACCGTGTATCCCGCCGAGAACACAGAACTGGCTGCAAGGATCGAAAAGCAGGGTCTGCGGTTGTCCGAGCAACCGCTGAAGACTGTCCCGCAGGCCCGCCATTTTCCGCGCCGGAACCGCATCATCTCGGGGCTTGCGCAGGCGGTGGTGGTGGTTGAAGCCGCGGCGCGATCCGGAAGCCTCATCACCGCGCGTGACGCGTTGGACCAGGGGCGCGAGGTTCTGGCCGTTCCGGGGCACCCGTTCGACGCCCGCGCGGCAGGGTGCAATCTGCTGATACGCGACGGCGCGCACCTGGTGCGCAATGCGCAGGACGTTATCGACGCATTGCCGATGCAAAACGCGGAAGCGCCCCGCAATTCGGCGACGGACGTAAAAACAGAGCCGCAATCGAAACCTCCAGAGAACCAAATCCGGACGGAACACGGCACGCTGCACATGAAAATCCTTGATCGTCTTGGCCCCTCGCCCCTGGCGGAAGACCAGCTGATCCGCGACCTGTCCGCCAGCGCCGGAGAGATCGGGCCCGCTCTGGTGGATCTGGAGCTTGACGGCAAGATACACCGGCAGGCCGGCGGATTGCTGTCGCGGGCGGGGTGAAGACGGATCCGAGCATGGTCACGGCGCGGTCACGGTACCGGCAAGAGTTGCGAAATCGGTCGCTGTTGTCGCCACTCCGACCGCCGCGCGACCTGCTCCTCCACGCCGAGAACGGAACGGACTTGGCCCTGTTTCCGGCACTGCTTTGGGCGTGAAATACAACGGATTGACAATCCACCCTTGTGCTCCACATGTTGCACGGCCATAGAAAGCGCCAAATCCGTTGCACGAGGTTTTTCACTAAATGCCTGTAGTCGTTGTAGAATCCCCTGCCAAGGCAAAAACGATCAACAAGTACCTTGGTTCCGACTACACCGTTCTGGCGTCGTATGGCCACGTCCGGGACCTGCCTGCCAAGGACGGATCGGTTGATCCGGACCACGATTTCTCCATGACCTGGGAAGTGGCCGCCGATAGCCGCAAACACGTCAAAGCGATCGCCGATGCGCTCAAGGACGACAACGCCCTGATCCTCGCCACCGACCCCGACCGCGAGGGCGAGGCGATAAGCTGGCACCTGCAGGAGGCGCTGACCAAACGGCGCTCGATCAAGAAGGACACTGAAGTCAGCCGGGTCACCTTCAACGCGATCACCAAGGACGCCGTCACCGAGGCGATGAAGAAGCCGCGCCAGGTGGACATGCCGCTGGTCGAAGCCTATCTGGCGCGCCGCGCATTGGACTATCTTGTGGGCTTCAACCTGAGCCCAGTCCTGTGGCGCAAACTGCCGGGCGCGAAATCGGCCGGCCGGGTGCAGTCGGTTTGCCTGCGCCTCATCGTCGAGCGGGAAATGGAGATCGAGGCCTTCAAGCCGGTCGAATACTGGTCGGTCAAGGCGCTGTTCGAAACTCCGCGCGGGCAGACCTACGAGGCGCGCCTGACCACACTGGCGGGCAAGAAGCTCGACAAGCACGACATCGCCAACGCTACCCAGGCGGAACTGGCGATGCAGGCCGTCATCAGCCGCGCCCTGACCGTGACCGCAGTCGAGGCGAAACCCGCCGCGCGCAACCCGAGTGCGCCCTTCATGACCTCGACACTTCAGCAGGAAGCGAGCCGGAAATTCGGCATGGGCGCGCGCCAGACCATGAGCGCCGCCCAGCGGCTCTACGAGGCCGGGCATATCACTTACATGCGAACCGACGGCATCGACATGGCGCCAGAAGCGGTCATGGCGACCCGCGACGCCATCAAGGACCGCTTTGGCGCGGAATACGTCCCCGACAGCCCGCGCATGTACAAGAACAAGGCAAAGAACGCGCAAGAAGCACATGAATGCATCCGGCCGACGGACATGACGCGCGATGCCGCCAAACTGAAACTCACCGATGACGACCAGCGCAAGCTTTACGATCTGATCTGGAAACGCACCATCGCCTGTCAGATGGCGGCCGCCCGGCTGGAGCGGACCACTGTCGAAATCGGCAGCGCGGACAACCAGGTCGGGCTGCGGGCCACCGGGCAAGTCGTCCTGTTCGACGGGTTCATGCGCGTCTACGAAGAAGGCCGCGATGACGTGGCCGACGAGGATGAAAAGCGCCTGCCGCAGATCATGGCTGGCGACAAGGCGGTCTTCGCCAAGGAATCGCTCAAGGAGCAAGCCGACAAGGCCAAGGCAAATGACAGCGGCGCGGTCCTTTCGGAGAACGAGGCGGTTCTGGCGCTCCAACACCATACCCAGCCGCCGCCGCGCTATACCGAGGCGACGCTGGTCAAGCGGATGGAAGAACTGGGGATCGGCCGGCCATCGACCTATGCCTCGATCGTGACCACGATCCAGGATCGCGGCTATGTGCGCAAGGACAAAAACCGCCTGATTCCCGAAGAGAAAGGCCGGATCGTCACCATCTTTCTGCTGAATTTTTTCCGCCAGTACGTGGGGTACGAATTCACCGCCAACCTGGAAGAGCAGCTGGACGACGTCAGCGCCGGCGACCGCGATTACAAGGACCTGCTGGGCCGGTTCTGGCGCGACTTTTCGGCGGCCATCTCCGAAACATCCGAATTGAGGATCTCGGAGGTGCTGGAAAAGCTGGACGAGGCCCTGGCGCCGCAGCTTTACCCCCCGCGCGAGGATGGCTCGGACCCGCGCATCTGCCCGAAATGCGGGGTCGGACGGTTGCACCTGAAAACCTCGCGCACCGGTGGTTTCGTCGGATGCGGCAACTATCCTGAATGCCGGTACACTCGCCCGCTGAGCGGCGATCCCGACGACGCCGGCGACAGGGTTTTGGGCGAGGACAAAGGTGAAGAGATCAGCCTGAAGAAGGGACGGTTCGGCCCATACGTCCAGCGTGGCGAGGCGACCGAGGACAACAAGAAGCCGCCCCGCGCTAGCCTTCCGCGCGGCTGGTCGGCCGAGGACATGGACCTCGACAAGGCGCTGATGCTGCTCAACCTGCCGCGAGAGGTTGGCCCTCATCCCGACGACGGCGAAATGATCGAAGCCGACATTGGCAGGTACGGTCCCTTCGTGAAGCACGGCAAGCTCTATGCCAATCTCAAGGACGTGGACGAAGTCTTCACGATCGGAATGAACCGGGCCGTCGAAGTGCTGGCCCAAAAGGCCGCCGGCCGCGGCGGACGCGGAAGCACGGCGAAACCGCTGAAGGAGCTGGGCGAGCATCCCGATGGCGGCGCGGTCAACGTCATGGACGGGCGCTATGGGCCTTACGTGAAGTGGGAAAAGATCAACGCCACCCTGCCCAAAGGGGTCGAACCCGCAGACGTCACCATGGAGATGGCGGTTGAGCTGATTGCCGAGAAAGCGGCCAAGAAAGGCGGCAAGAAAAAGGCCCCCGCCAAGAAAAAGGCAGCGTCGAAAAGCGGCTAGCCCGACTTCAGCGATCCGATCAGCCGCGACATGGCCCGGACATAGGGATCCGGATCGTGGCCTTCGGCGATGGCAAGTGCCGCGCGGTCGTAGGCCGCCGACAACGCGTCGGCCAATGCGTCAAGTTCGGCCGGTTCCAACCCCGAAGCGGCGCTCGACAAACCGTCGCGCAGGGTGCGACGACCGCCGCCTGCATCGATCCGCGCCATTTCCTGCGTTCCCAGAACCGCGGGACCGTCAATCAGCAGCAGCCGCGCGCGGCCCGGCTTGGACATGGCTTGGAAGAAGGCCAGGCTGCCAGCCGACATCGCGTCCTGACCGGCAGCCAGCGCTTCTTTCTCTACGGACTTCGCCAGAGCCTCGGCCTCGGCCGTGACCACCGCACAGAACAGGTCCTGCTTGTCCTTGAAATGATGATACAGCGCACCGCGCGTCACCTTGGCCTCGCGAACGATCTCGGGCGTCGATGTCTCGGCATAGCCGTTCGCGACGAACAGCTTGCGCGCGCAGGCGATCAGGCGGGACCGCATGGCCGCACTTCGGTCGGCATTGGGTACGGGTGTATTTTTTCCTTGCATACATACAACCTGCATGTTTATTGATACATACATTCATCCTGTATGTTACTCGGAGGAAGTGCAAGATGCGACCGACGCAATATTACCCAGTCATTCAAACCGCCGATGTTTCGGGCACTGCCGCCTTCTATCAGGCGAACTTCGGGTTCCGGCCTGCATTTGCAGCCGACTGGTACGTTCACCTCCAATCCGAAAGTGATCCTGCGGTGAACCTAGCGATATTGGCGGCAGAACACGAAACCATACCGGCCGAGGCGCGCGGCGCGGCTCGGGGCATCATCCTGAATTTCGAAGTGGCCGATGCCGCCGCGGAATATCATCGACTGAAAGCGGCTGGGCTGCCGATCCTCAAACCTCTCTGCGACGAAGATTTCGGACAGCGCCATTTCATCACGAAGGATCCCAACGGCGTCCTGATCGACGTGATCACCCCGATCCCGCCGAGCGCCGAGTTTGCGGCCCAGTACAGCGCCGACGCTCTTCCGGTCTGAAATCGGGCGGAGCGGCGGCAAGCCGCTCCTAACCGTAGAAATACTTGCCCGCCAAGGGTTACATTGACTTCACCGTGACGTGACGGCACAACCAGCGCAATCACCAAGTCATTGGGGGAGTTTTCAATGAAAAAAGTCTATGGCAATGCCGCCGAGGCGCTCGACGGGCTGTTGTTCGACGGCATGTTCATCGCGGCCGGCGGCTTCGGCCTGTGCGGCATTCCCGAACTGCTGCTGCAAGCGATCAAGGAAGCGGGCACCAAGGATCTGACCTTTGCTTCGAACAACGCCGGTGTCGACGATTTCGGCATCGGCATCCTGCTGCAGACCCGGCAGGTCAAGAAGATGATCAGCTCTTACGTGGGCGAGAACGCCGAATTCATGCGCCAGTACCTGAGCGGCGAACTGGAGCTGGAATTCAACCCGCAAGGCACCCTGGCCGAGCGCATGCGCGCCGGCGGCGCCGGCATCCCCGGGTTCTACACCAAGACCGGCGTTGGTACCGTGATCGCCGAGGGTAAGGAGCACAAGGATTTCGACGGCGAGACCTATATCCTTGAAAAGGGCATCTTCGCCGATCTGGCCATCGTCAAGGCCTGGAAGGCCGACGACACCGGCAACCTGATCTTCCGCAAGACTGCGCGCAACTTCAACGTGCCCGCTGCGACCTGCGGCAAGATCTGCGTGGCCGAAGTCGAGGAAATCGTGCCGCGCGGTTCGCTGGATCCCGACTGCATCCACCTGCCCGGCATCTACGTGCACCGCATCATTCAGGGCGCGCACGAAAAGCGTATCGAACAGCGCACCACCCGCAAACGTGAGGAGGCTTAATCCATGCCCTGGGACCGCAATCAGATGGCCGCGCGCGCGGCGGATGAGCTTGAAGACGGCATGTACGTGAACCTAGGCATCGGTATCCCGACGCTGGTGGCGAACTATGTGGGCGACAAGGACATCACCCTGCAATCCGAGAATGGCATGCTCGGCATGGGCCCCTTTCCTTTTGAGGGAGAAGAAGACCCCGACCTGATCAATGCCGGCAAGCAGACGATCACCGAACTGGCCCGGACGGCCTATTTCGACAGCGCAACATCCTTCGCCATGATCCGAGGCGGCAAGATCGCGGCGGCGATCCTGGGCGCGATGGAAGTGGCCGAGAATGGCGACCTTGCGAACTGGATGATCCCCGGCAAGCTGGTAAAGGGGATGGGCGGCGCCATGGACCTGGTGGCCGGCGTCGGCCGTGTGGTTGTCGTGATGGATCACACCAACAAGCACGGCGAGTCCAAGGTACTCAAGGAATGCACCCTGCCGCTGACCGGCAAGGGCGTTGTCGACCGCATCATTACGAACCTGGGTGTTCTCGACGTGGTCGAAGGCGGGCTGGCGATCGTCGAACTGGCCGACGGCGTCACCGAGGACGAATTGCGCGCCGCGACCGAGGCGACCATCGTCAACTGAGTTGGTCAAAAACCGCTGAACCGGCCCGCCCCGAAACGGCGGGCCTTTTCATTGCATGGTCTGGAACACGCAGCCGTCCGAGATCAGTTCGGGCGGCGTGGCGCACAGGGCCCGCGCAACCTGGAAGGCGGCAAGGACCTTTGGCACGTAGTCGCGCGTTTCGGCATAGGGCGGCACGCCCCTGTGCTGCCGCACGGCCCCCTCGCCCGCGTTGTACCCGGCAAGCACGAGGATCGGGTCGCGGTCGAATTCCTTCATCAGCCAGTCCAGATACTTGACCCCGCCCGCGATGTTCTGCCCCGGTGACAGGCTGTCCTTGACGCCAAAGCGCTTGGCGGTTGCCGGCATCAACTGCATCAGCCCTTGGGCGCCCGCCTTGCTGACCGCCTCGGGCCGTCCCGAGGATTCGACGGAGATCACCGCCAGGACCAGCGCAGGCGAAACGCTTGTCCCGATCGTCGAACGGAGAATGTCGATCCCGCGCTCCCTGGCGATTTCCTGCAGCCGCTGCAAACGCGGCGCGGCGACGCCGGTGCTGGTCAGTGCTCGTATCGCCTCATCCAACCGCCCGGCGCCGGCCTGTGCGAGTTCCGGGGAGACCTTGGTCCAGAAATCGCCGTAGCGGCCTGCCTGCGTTGACGGGCGCGCGATGGACCCGTCAGGTTGCGCTTTTATTGCGGGGAGGACGGCGACCTCGGGACGTTCGATCTTGGTCCCGGTGCTTGGCGCGAACGGCCTTGCCGCATGTTCGTCCGGAGTGATCTGCACCGTCACTTTCGGACGCGAACCGGGCTGCGGCGCCTTGATCCTCTTGTAGCCCCCGCCCGATGTAGGCTCCACCGCATGGGCCGGACCTTGCCCAGTTACCAGAAACGCCAGCGCGCCGGCACATAGCAATGCGCTCCGGAGGTTCATCTGCTCGCCTCATCATTGTGTTTTGTAGGGATTTGTCCGGGATTTCGCCCCGCAACACCAGAAAAACACTGAGAATTGGGGCAGTTTTGCCGCATTTGATACCGAATTGCATCGCCCGCAGACAGAAAGGCATCAAATCGCAAACTTTTTATCATTCTATTTCAATACCTTACCTAATTTCTTTCCGAGAAGTTAAGCAGGAGAAGAAAAATTCGTGTTTTGGCCCAAATCCTGCCACGGGCGGCAGGCAATCATACTCCCATACCGCGACGGCAAGAACCGAAGTGAGAGATGGTTCTGAACGACGCCGGGGTAGACTGCATTCTGGATCCTTAGGAGGGACATATCATGATGAAGATTTTCAAGCGTTTCCGCAAAGACGAAAGCGGCGCCGTTACGGTTGACTGGGTCGTTCTGACCGCAGCCGTGGTTGCCCTGGCAGCTGTTGCCTACAACCAGATCTCGACCGGCACCAGCGCCATCTCGGGCAACGTCTCGTCCGCGCTGTCGGGCACGACCGTTTCGACCGGCCTTGGCGGCGGCACGACACCCGCACCGAGCCCGTAATACGACGGCTGAAAGCAAACTTAAAGCTGCGTAATCTGGTGGGGCCGCGTCTTTGGATAGAAGATGCGGCCCTCCGTTTGTTCCAAGTTTAACAGGAGGTGGCACGATGCGTGACTGCCAAAGAAACTTTCTCGACGATGAATCCGGTGCGGTGACCGTGGACTGGGTTGTTCTGACAGCCGCCGTTGTCGGTCTTGCCGGAATAACATACCACGCAATCAACGGGCCAACAGGAAATGTGGCGACATCAGTCAGCAATTCCATCTCGGGCACATCGGTCAGCACCAATTTGAACTCGAATTGATCGAGACCATCCTGGCGGACAGCAATCCGCATACAGGCAATTAGGACTTTTACCGAATTTGTCCCTGATTTGGACACAATTTCCATTTACTCTTGGCTGGCAACTGGAATTGTTTCGGCTGAATACACATCACCGACCAAAGTGAACATGAGGTACTGAAATGCGGGCGGTCTTTGGACTTGTATTGCTTGTGGGGGTCGCGCTGGCGGGCGGCGCCGTGATGATGGCGCGGAACTACATCGCAGAGTACCAAGCGGAACTGGCCCGCGAGCGGCAGGCACGCGATTTGATCGTTCCCACCAAGGAAGTTTATGTCTCAAATCGGGCCTTGCGTTATGGCGAGCGGCTTGATCAGGAAGACGTGCGTTTGGTCAAATGGCCCGAGAATGCCATTCCCGAAGGCACGTTCCTGGCCGAATCCGACCTGTTCCCGCAAGACAAAGAAGACAATCGCTTCATCCTGCGCGCCATGGAAAAGGACGAGGCGATCATGGCGGTCAAGGTCACTTTACCCGGAGAACCGGCAGGTCTGACGTCGCAACTTGAACGCGGAATGCGCGCATTCGCGATTCGCGTCGATGTCGCATCCGGCGTTTCCGGCTTCCTGCGCCCCGGCGATCTCGTTGACGTCTATTGGACCGGAGGCATCGGCGACGCGATCGAAGGCGCCCGCGGGGAAATTACCCGTCTGATCGAATCCAACATCGAACTGATCGCGGTGGACCAAATCGCTGGCAGCGACCTGACCGGTGCAACCATCGCACGGACGGTGACGGTTGCTGCAAGCCCGGAGCAGATTGCCGCCCTGGCGCAGGCCCAGAACACCGGGACACTGTCCCTCGCCCTGGTCGGCGCACAGGACGACACCGTCGTCTCCGCCATCGAAGTCAACCAGCGCAAACTGCTTGGATTGGGCGAAATAGAAGCGGCGCCCGTGGCCGAGCAGGAGAAAGTTTGCACGATCCGCACCCGCCGGGGAGCCGAGGTGGCGATCATTCCGATCCCTTGTACAAACTGACGGGTTTTCAGAAAGTTACGCCAGCAGGGCCACGCGTTTTGCGTGGCCCTGTCGTTTTTGGTTGTTGCCAATTGTCCACATAAGGATCTTTCCGGAAACCATTGATTATTGCAAAAAAACCGGAAGTCGCGCAGTGTTTCACATCATAGGGCGGAAGACCCGGAAAAACGAGGCGTGATCGGAAAGGCAGGTCACATGACAATTAATTCTTGGATTAGGTCAGCCCTGCTGGGGTTGGCTGTTGTTTTTGGACCGGTCGGCGAAGCCGCCTGGGCCGAAAATATCAGCGTGGTCAAGAAGGGGACGGCCGAAACACTGGAAGTCCCGATGAACCGCGCGGTGGTGGTCGAAAGCGACGAACCTTTTGCGGAACTCAGCATCGCGAATGCCGGCATCGCCGACATTTCTTCGCTTTCCGACCGTACGATCTATGTTCTGGGCAAATCGCCCGGTTTGACGACCCTGACGCTTTTCGACGGGGGTGGCAATCTGATCGCAAACGTCAAGGTCCGCGTCGCTCCGGACGTCACCGAATTCAAGGAGCGTCTGCGTCAGATCCTGCCGAACGAAAAGATCGAGGTTCGGACCGCCAATGACGGGATCGTGCTCTCGGGCACTGTTTCCAGTTCGGCCCGCCTTGACCGCGCGCTGGAACTGGCGGAACGCTACGCGCCTGAGCGTGTTTCCAACCTGCTGTCCGTAGGCGGTGTCCAGCAAGTGATGCTGAAGGTGCGCTTTGCCGAGATGCAACGCACGGCGCGCAAGGCTCTCAGCGCTTCGCTCGGCTTCGGCGGCAACGATGTGAATGGTGGCTACAACACCCTTAATACCCAAGGTGCCCTGACCGGTGCGCTGAACAACTTCATCCCGTTCACCAACACCAATACCGGAGCGATCCTGTTCGGGTTTGGCGCCGGTTCGACGCAGGTCCGCCTGTTGCTGGAAGCCTTGGAGCAAAAGGGCATGGTCCGCACGCTGGCGGAACCCAACCTGTCGGCCTTGTCCGGACAGGAAGCGAACTTCCTGGCTGGTGGTGAATACCCAATTCCTGTGCAGCAGGAAGAGGGCGTGACCACGATTGAATACAAGCCATTCGGTGTGGAGATGAAGTTCGTACCGCGCGTCGTAGATGGCGACCTCATCAACCTTGAGATGATCGCGGCTGTCTCGGCTCTCGACTCGACGAACCAGGTCGTGATCTCCGGTTTCTCCATCGACTCGTTCATCCGGCGCGAAGCTTCCACGACCGTTGAACTGCGGGACGGTGAAAGCTTTGCCATCGCCGGCCTGATCCAGGACAACTTCCTTGACGATGCATCTCAGTTGCCCTGGCTGGGAGACGTTCCGGTGCTTGGGTCACTGTTCCGCAGCGCCGAATATCAGCGCCAGCAGTCCGAACTCGTGATCATCATCACCGCGCATCTGGTTTCTCCGACCCGCGGCGAGGCGCTGGCCCTGCCCACGGATCGGGTAAAACCGCCGAGCGAGCTTGACCTGTTCCTGAACGGCCGCGTTGCCAACACCGTGCGCGTCGGAAGTGGCGCGGCGGCGGAAGTCGCCAAGCAGGACTTCGGCAGCTCCTACGGCTACGTGTTGGATTGATTGGAAGGATGGGACCAATGAGAAAGTGGATAGTCACGTTAGGTCTTACGGTCTCCGTCGCGGCCTGCGCACGTGAAGTCGGCTATGAGATCGATCAAGGCACATTCGGAAACGCGACGCTGAACAACGTTCAGATCATGAACGGTGAACTCAGCTACGGCCAGATCCTGGCGCAGCGTTTCGCCGCCGATGTGCCGACGCAGATCAACTTTGCCTTCGACAGTGCGCAGTTGGACGCTTCGGCCCAACAGATCCTGATCCAGCAAGCCAACTGGATACGCCAATTCCCCGAAGTGCGCTTCCGGGTTTACGGCCATACCGACGCCGTCGGATCGACCTCCTACAACTACAACCTCGGCCTGCGCCGTGCCCAGGCGGTCGTTTCCTTCTTTGCAAGCCAGGGAATCTCGCGGTCGAGACTGGAAGCCCTTGTTTCCGAGGGTGAAACTCAACCGTTGATTCCCACGGCGGAACGCGAGCGGCGCAACCGCCGAACAGTGACCGCGGTTTCCGGCTTCGTCGGGCGTCATCCGAATGTGCTCGACGGTAAGTATGCGCAGGTAATTTACCGCGAATACATCAAGAGTGCCGTTCCGATATCGAACCTCTCCACAGAGAGCGGCGCGGACGTTTTCGCCGCCACTGGACAATAAAAAGAATTGGGCGGCATCGTCGCCCAATTCCTTACAATTGGTTCCTTTGCGCCCAAATCTCGCCCAACTTCCCAGTAACACTGTCAACGATAGGTGAGTTGCGGCCAAAATTGACCGCACCGGGGCAACGGCGGACCGAACCAGGCGAAATGTGTCTCCTGTGGCCTGCCGAGCCTCTTCAAAGAGGATTGTGTTAATGAGCAGCGCGACGCCGCAACCCGAATCGAGCGCCATCCTGGCCTGCACGGTCAGCAGGGACGTACAGAATTTCGATCTTCTGATCGAAGACATGGAATCCGCGCTTGGGGAACAATGGGGCGATCTTGGTTTCGCCGAAGCGCTGGCCTTCTTCACCCAACCCGAAGCGGAATCCCTGCAGTTCATCGCATTGGCCATCGACGGCGAGGATGAGGACAACCTGTCCCTGATGGGCGAGATCATCACGCAGGCCAAATCCCGCGGCATCAAGATCGTCCTCATCGCAGAGGATGTCACACCCGCATCGCTGCACCAGTTGCTTCGCAAGGGAGCGGACGAATTTGTCCCCTACCCCTTGCCCGAAGGTGAACTTCAGGAAGCGATCGACCGGATGAACAAACCGGAGCCGATTCTGCAAACACAGCAGGAAACCGTTGCGCTCAAATCCGGTGAGGCCAAGGAAGGGGCTCTGTTTGTCGTTCACGGTCTGGCCGGCGGCGTCGGCGCCACGACGCTGGCCGTAAATTTGGCCTGGGAACTCGCCACCGTGTCGGCCAAGGAGGCCCCGAAGGTCTGTCTGATAGATCTGGACCTGCAATATGGGTCGGTTTCCACCTATCTCGATCTGCAGCGCCGCGATGCCGTCTTTGAAATGCTCTCCGATACCGCCTCGATGGACGAGGAGGTCTTTGGCCAGGCCCTGCAAACCTTCAATGACAATCTGCAGGTACTGACCGCCCCGGCGGACATGATTCCGCTCGACATCATCACGCCCGATGACGTGCAAAAGGTGATCGATATGGCGCGGGCCCATTTCGACTATGTCATCGTGGACATGCCGAAAACGCTGGTTCACTGGTCCGAGACCGTGCTGAACGCGGCACATGTCTATTTTGCCCTTCTCGAGTTGGACATGCGCTCGGCCCAGAACGCGTTGCGCATGAAGCGCGCCCTTCAGGCCGAGGATCTGCCCTTCAACAAGCTTCGGTTCGCGCTGAACAAGGCGCCGAAATTCACCGACCTCAGCGGAAAGAGCCGTGTCAAGCGCATGGGCGAAAGCCTGGGCATCTCGATCGATCTGCAACTCCCCGATGGCGGGAAAACCGTCATGCAAAGCGGCGATCACGGTCTGCCGCTGGCCAGTTCAGCTGCCAAGAACCCCCTGCGCAGGGAAATCGCGAAACTCGCGCAATCGCTCCACTCCCTCGGCAGCAGAGATGCCGAAGCCGCGTAACGTCAGCCTCAGAGGGTAGAAGATGTTTTCCAGATACAAGAAACAGCCTACCGCTACACCCGTCGCGGCGCAGAACCAGGCTTCGAAATCCAGTTCACAAGCCGCCGCGGCCCCGCCCGCCGCAGCCACAACTGCAATGATCCGAAAACCGGTGCATAAAAAATCCGCCGAACCGGTGGCGGCTGACCGGGACCGCAAACGCAAAGAGCGTTTGGGCGAAATCAAAGTCGACCTGCACCGTGAACTGCTGGAAAACCTGAACCTGTCGGCATTGGAAAACGCTCCCGAAGCCGAGCTTCGCGCCGAAATCAGCGCGATCGCAAACGAGGTCCTTGAGCAGAAGAGCATCGTCCTGAACCGTGAAGACCGGACGCAGCTCAACAACGAGCTGTTCGACGAAGTCACCGGCCTGGGTCCGCTGGAAACGCTGCTGCGGGACGACACGGTCAGCGATATCCTCGTGAATGGCCCCCAGCAGATCTTCATCGAACGCGAAGGCAAGCTCGAACTCAGCGACGTCACGTTCAAGGACGAAAGGCACCTGATGCGGATCATCGACAAGATCGTGTCCGCTGTGGGCCGTCGCGTCGATGAATCTAACCCTTACGTTGACGCCCGGCTTGCAGACGGTTCGCGTTTCAACGCGATGGTTCCCCCAATTGCAGTGGACGGATCGCTGGTTTCGATCCGGAAATTCAAGAAAGACAAGCTCAGCATCGACGATCTGGTGAAGTTCGGGGCCTTTACCGAGGAAATGGCCGCGTATCTGCAGGCGGCGGTGTCCACACGCCTGAACATCATCGTTTCCGGCGGTACCGGTTCGGGGAAGACGACGACCCTGAACGCCTTGTCCAGCTTCATCGATGATTCCGAGCGTATCTTGACCATCGAGGATACGGCGGAACTCCAGCTTCAGCAGACGCATGTCGGCAGGATGGAAAGCCGCCCTCCCAACGTGGAAGGCAAGGGCGAGGTCAGCCCGCGCGACTGTCTCAAGAACGCCCTGCGGATGCGCCCTGACCGCATCATCGTGGGCGAGACTCGGGGGGCCGAGGTGATCGACATGCTTCAGGCCATGAACACGGGCCATGACGGTTCGATGACCACCATTCACGCCAACTCGGCCCGCGACGGCATCTCGCGTCTCGAGAACATGATCGCCATGGCCGGGATCGAAATGCCGATCAAGGCGGTGCGCAGCCAGATCGCCAGCGCCGTGAACCTGATCGTCCAAGCCAGCCGCCTGCAGGACGGTTCGCGCCGGATGACGTCGATCACCGAGATCACCGGCATGGAAGGCGACGTGATCTCGATGCAGGAAATCTTCCGTTTTCAACGGGTTGGCCTGACGCCGGACAACAAGATCATTGGACACTTCACCGCGACGGGTGTCCGCAGTCATTTCTCGGAACGGTTCCGTCTGTGGGGGTACGACCTGCCCCCATCGATCTACGAACCGACCACGATGTAGGAGGCCGAAAGATGCAAATCAGCATGGAGCCGGTAATCTACGGCCTCATCTTTCTTGGCGTGTTGGCACTGGTCGAAGGCATCTACCTGGTCGCTTTCGGCAAGTCCATCAGCCTGAACAGCCGTGTCAACAGACGCCTCGACATGCTCGACAAGGGCGGCGCGCGCGAGCAGGTTCTGGAACAGCTGCGCAAGGAAATGCAGCAGCACATGCGGACAAAGAGCATTCCGCTCTACTCGCTGCTGGCCGACAAGGCGCAAAAGGCGGCGATCGCGTTCACTCCAAGCCAGTTGATCATGATCATGGCCTTGTTGTCCGGCGTCGCGTTCGTCGGGCTGAGCATCGGCACGAACACGGACACGGGTCTTCGCGCCGCCATATCCGTGGCGATCGGTGTCGGCGCGGTCTATGCATGGGTGAACCGCAAGGCCAAGGTGCGCATGAGCATGATCGAGGAGCAGCTTCCCGATGCCGTGGAACTGATGGTGCGCTCGCTGCGCGTCGGACACCCCTTTGTCTCGGCCATTCAAATCGTCGCCAAGGAAGTCGATGACCCCCTGGCCACCGAGTTCGGCATCATCGCCGACGAAAGCGCCTATGGCCGCGACGTTGGGGATGCACTCAAGGAAATGGCCATTCGCCTGGACATGCAGGATCTTCGCTTTCTCGCCGTTGCCGTCGCGATCCAACGTCAGTCGGGCGGCAACCTGGCCGAAATTCTAGCCGGCCTCGCCAAGGTGATCCGCGCCCGATTCCGCCTGTTCCGCCGTGTCAAGGCCATCACCGCCGAAGCGCAATGGTCGGGCAAGTTCCTGTCGGGCTTTCCGATCTTCTGCCTCGTCGTGATCCTGGTCAACGACCCTGGCTACTACGATGCGGTCATTGACCATCCCATGTTCATCCCGGCCTGCTTTTTTGTCGGCATCATGCTGACGGCGAACCTGATCGTGATGCGCATACTGACCAACATCAAGGTTTGAGGAGGCCGGAATGGAGTTTCTGACCCGCATCAACGACTTCCTGACAGAGCATCTGGGAGAGTTTGGCCCGCTCATCGTCGTGGGCGCCTTGGGTCTGTTCATGATCCTGCTGACCATCCCGGCGATCATGAACCAGCCCGAAGACCCGCTGAAGAAACTGCAGCGGGCCAATGCGCCCAAGAAGGCGACAAAGAAAAGCAAAAAGGAACAGCTACGCCAGGCCGGGCGGAACGAGCAGTTGGAGCGGTTTGCCAATTTCCTTGAACCGCAGGACGCTGATCAGTTGTCGGCCATGCAGCTCAAGCTCCGGCAGGCCGGGTACCAGACCAAGGATGCGGTGCGGTTTTTCCACTTTGCCCAATTCGCCCTGGGGATCACCGGTCTTTTGGGCGGCGTCATTTTCGTGACGTTTTTCGCGGGCGATCAGGAATTCGACGCGCAGCAGTTGGCGATCCGGGTTCTGGTGCCCGGGGTGGTCGGATATTTCCTGCCGAAATACTGGATCACGCGCCGTGTCGAGACACGCAAGGAAAAGATCACTCAGGGTTTTCCCGATGCGCTGGACATGATGCTTGTTTGTGTCGAGGCGGGTCAGTCGCTTGACCAGTCCATCGTGCGGGTGGCGCAAGAAACCCGCGCTTCTTACCCCGAAATCGCCGAGGAGTTCGAAGTTGTCGCCTACGAAATGAAAGCCGGCAAGGAAAAGGACAAGGTGCTGCGGGACATGGGTACGCGCTGCGGCGTGCAGGACGTAAGCTCGTTCGTTACCGTGCTGATCCAATCGGCCACTTTCGGCACATCGATCGCCGAGGCCCTGCGCGTCTATGCCGGAGAAATGCGCGACAAGCGCGTCATGCGCGCCGAAGAGGCCGCGAACAAGTTGCCAACCAAAATGACCCTTGCCACAATGACGCTGACTGTGCCGCCGCTGCTGGTAATCCTCGTCGGACCCTCGGCCAAGGGCATCGCGGAACTTGGCAATATGTGAGCAGAAACCATTATGAAAATAACGGGTGCGTACGGACCCGCAACCTACCGCAAGATGTTCCTGGCCACCGTGGTTTTTGCCGCGGTGGCTTCTTGCACGGATCCTGATCTGCCCGAAGGCCCCTACCCGCCCGGAGTGGATCCTCGCGGCGAGTCCGTGGACGGGATCGAAGTCGGCAACCGTCTGATGGAGGCGGGCGAATATGAGCTGGCGATCAACGCCTTTACCCGAGCGGCGCTCGAACAGGGCATGACCACTGAAATCCTGACCTCGATAGGGACAGCCAACCTGGGTCTCGGACGCCTGAGGCAAGCCGAAGAACTGCTGCGCCGGGCGGTCGAGGGCGATCCTGACTGGCCGGTGGCGTGGAACAATCTCGGCGTCCTGCTGATGGAAAAGGGCGAGTATCCGGAAGCCTCCAAGGTGTTCGAAAAAGCTTATGCCTTGGACAATGGCGAAAGTGACGCAATCAGGGACAATTTGCGGTTGGCACTCGCAAAAATTGAAAATCCTGATAATAATGATGTCCAAGAAAAAGAAGAACTAAAACTGGTGCGGCGGGGCGAGGGCGATTTCGTCATCCGCAAGACGCCATGACACAGGCAAGAGCAGTAAAGGACGCAAAGAATGCGCCAACCTATTCTGATTCCGACCGTGATCGCGTGCGGGCTGGTTCTGTCGGCTTGCGCAAAAAAGGAAGAAGAGGCCGTCGAACGCGCCTTTCAGGAAGTCAACGTCATTGACGAGACCAACCTCAACGACGTGATGCTGAGTTCGGCCAACCCGAACGAGGCGGTCACCTACTTCCAAAGAGCCACCAGCGAGAACCCCGACCGGGCGGATCTGCAGCGCGGCCTCGCGATCTCTCTGACCCGCGCGAAACGCAACACCGAAGCGGTCGCCGCATGGTCCAAGCTGAACTCGATGTCGGGCACCACCGTCCAGGACAAGGTGAACATGGCGGATGCCCTGGTCCGCAACGGCGAATGGAAGCGCGCCGAAGAGGTTCTGAACTCCATTCCCCCGACGCTCGAAACATACGAGCGTTATCGCCTCGAAGCGATCGTGGCCGACGCCAAGAAGGACTGGAAGCGGGCAGACACATTCTACGAAACCGCCATCGGCCTGACCACCCGCCCCGCGGGCGTCATGAACAACTGGGGCTACTCCAAGCTGACACGCGGGCAATATGCCGAGGCTGAGAAACTGTTCACCGAGGCGATCCGACAGGATGGCTCGCTGTATACCGCGAAGAACAACCTCGTTCTCGCGCGCAGCGCACAGGGCAACTATTCGATGCCGGTGATCCCGATGAGCCAGGTCGAACGGGCGCAACTGCTGAACACGATGGCGATTTCGGCGGTCAAGCAGGGTGATGTCTCTACAGCCAAGAACCTGTTCAGGGATGCGATCGAAACCCATCCGCAGTATTTCGAGGAAGCAGTGCGCTCGCTGGCGGCTCTCGAGGAAACCTGATCCATGGCAATTCCGGCAATGGCGGCATTGTGGTTCCTGCCATTCGTGCTGCCCATCTGCTTTTATGTCGCCTTCACCGACATGCGGGAGATGCGGATCAAGAACCACGCGGTCTGCGCCTTGGCCCTTGTATTCCTGATCGTCGGCTTCTTCGTGCTGCCACCCTGGAGCACGGGTTGGTCCGTGGGCGCGATCGGTCCGTGGACCGTTTCATTGCCGGTCTATGTCTGGCAACTGCTGCATCTGGCCGTCGTTCTTTTGATCGGCTTCCTGCTGAGTGCCGGCGGCGCAGTCGGAGCGGGTGACGCAAAATTCGCGGCCGCTGCAGCGCCCTTCGTCTGGAGCGCAGACCTGCGGCTTCTGCTGGCCATTTTCGCCGCGACCGTTCTGGGCGCCTTTGCTGCGCACCGGATCGGAAAGCACACCGCCCTGCGCCAGATCGCGCCGGATTGGACAAGCTGGGAAATGGGCAAGCTGTTTCCGATGGGGCTGGCGCTTGCCGGGACCCTGTCCATCTACCTGATAATGGGCGCTTTTCTAGGAGCGTGACGCTCCATCAGTCCGCCCTGCCTCTGCCATTCTGCTGACACATTGCTGGACCAGATTCACCATATGCGAGTTCGGTACGCAGAATTTTGACGTGCAATTGGATAGGCGGGCATCTCTCATGAACATGCAGACCACCGACGTGATTTCTCCCCCAGCGCCCAAGGGCCTGGAGGAAATGAAGCTGCCATTGGTGATGATGCGGGACATCCTGCTCAAGACTGTTTTCCGCAAGAACGTGAACATGGTCAGCGAAATCGCCGAAGCAATCTGCCTGCCGAACTCGGTGACGCAGGAACTCGTGGACATCGCCCGCAGTCAGAAACTCCTCGAAGCGACCGGCACGCTGAACGCCAACAATGGCAACGAAATGGGCTACCAGTTGACCGATGCGGGCAAGGCGCGGGCGTTGGATGCACTCAGCCAGTCCGAATATTTCGGCGCCATGCCTGTGCCGCTGGACGTCTATCGCGAACAGGTCAAGCGTCAGTCCATCCGCAACATCCAGGTGACTCGCGATCAGCTGATCAACGCGATGGGGCATCTGGTGCTGCCCAACAGCCTTCTGGACCACCTTGGGCCCGCTGTCAGCGCCGGGCGGTCGATCCTGATGTACGGCCCGCCGGGCAACGGTAAATCCTCGATTTCCAACGGAATTCGCGACGCCTTGGGTGACAACGTCTACGTCCCCCGCGCCATCGAATATGCCGGTCAGGTCATCACGGTCTATGACCCGATCGTCCACAACGCGATCGAACAGGAGCCGGACGACCCGAACCAGTTGCGTCGCCGCAAGCGCTTCGACACCCGCTACGTTATGTGCGAGCGGCCGACCGTGATCACAGGCGGTGAACTGACGCTCAACATGCTGGATCTGGTCTACAATCCGACAGCGCGCACCTATCAGGCGCCGCTGCAGCTCAAGTCGACCGGCGGCATCTTCATCGTCGACGACCTTGGCCGTCAGACCGAACCGCCACAGGCGCTGATCAACCGCTGGATCGTTCCGCTGGAAGAGGGCAAGGACATCCTCGGCCTGCAGTCGGGCGAGAAGTTCGAGGTTCCCTTCGATACGCTGGTGATCTTTTCGACCAACTTCCACCCGAATGAGATCTTCGACCAGGCAGCGCTGCGCCGGATCTTCTTCAAGATCAAGATCGACGGCCCGAATCAGGAGAACTTCCTCAAGATCTTCGCCATGGTGGCCCGCAAACGTGGCATACCGCTGGACGAAAGCGCGCTGGTGCATCTGCTCAAGGTGAAATACCCGACGATCAACAACGTCTACGCGAACTATCAGCCGATCTTCCTGATCGACCAGATGATCGCGATCTGCGAGTTCGAAGGCATCCCCTACCAGATGAATCCCGAACTGATCGACCGGGCCTGGGCCAACATGTTCGTCAGGGACGAAGAGATCGTCAGATGATCGGAGTCGCCGGTTGCGGCCGGATGGGTGCGCCGATGCTGGCGGCCCTCCGCCGCGCCGGTTTCGACGCCAAGGGGTTTGACATCCGTCCCTCGGACGAATTCGACGACTTGTCCCCTTTTGTCACGAATGACGCCCAGGTCTTTGTCGGTGGCCTGCAAACACTGATCACGGTCGTGCGGGACATCCCGCAGACCGAAGACGTGCTGTTCGGGGCGCAAGGATTCGCCCGCTCGGAAACTATGCAAAGGGTGATCCTGTGTTCGACCCTTTCCCCGCGCTACGTCCTTGCGTTGCGCGACCGGGTGCCGGGCCATATCAAACTTATCGATGCGCCCATGTCGGGGGCCCAGATCGCCGCACAGGAAGCACGGCTGTCCTTCATGCTGGGCGGCCAGGACTCCGATCTGGACCTGGCCCAACCGCTGTTCGACGCGATGGGCACCCATTTCCATCGGATGGGCGGCTTCGGTACGGGGATGCAGGCCAAGGTCCTCAACAACCTGCTCGCCGCCTCCAACACTGCCATGACGCGCCTGGTTCTGGACTGGGCCAAGGCCGCCGGACTGGATCAGCGCAGGCTTCTTGCCCTCATTCACACCAGTTCCGGTCAGAACTGGTTTGCGTCGGGGTTCGATCAGATAGAATTCACCCGTGACGGCTACGGCGACGACAACACGATCGGTATTCTGGTCAAGGACGTGGAAAGCGCGCTGGACGCCGCCCCGCACGGTGCCGACATCGACTTGCCGCTCGCTGTTCAGCGCGTGATCCGCGATCTGAAACCGATACGATAGGACACCGTTTCCGTCCCTGTACAGCCGGGGTAATCTGCCCGCATGCCGCAGATTCCCGCCCAAATCCGAAACTGGTTCGCCGCCAAGGGCTGGTCCGTCCATCCCCACCAACAGGAACTGTTCGACAGGGCCGGAGACGCTGCGACCCTGCTGATCGCACCCACCGGCGGCGGCAAGACGATGGCCGGTTTCCTTCCGACGCTTGCCGAATTGGCGGACGGGTCGCATGTGGGCCTGCATACACTGTACGTCTCGCCACTCAAGGCGCTGGCGGCCGATATCAAGCGCAACCTGCGCGCCCCAGCAGACGAGATCGGCTTGGCTATCCGCATCGAGGACCGAACCGGCGACACTCCGGCCACGCAGAAGAAACGGCAGCGCGCAGACCCGCCCCACATACTGCTGACCACGCCGGAAAGCCTTGCCCTTCTTACTTCCTACGAGGATGCGCCCCGGATGTTCGCCGGGTTGCAGCGCGTAGTCGTCGACGAAATTCACGCCCTTGCCGAAAGCAAGCGCGGCGATCAACTTATGCTGGCGCTGGCCCGGCTGCAGAACCTGCGCCCCTCGCTTCGGCGCGTCGGTCTGTCGGCAACGGTCGAAGATCCGGCGGCCATAGCCGGTTTCCTCGCCCGCCACCCTGACCCCTGCGAGATCGTACTGGCCGACCCCGGCCCGGACCCCGACATATCCATGCTGGAGACCGAAGAAATGCCGCCGTGGTCCGGCGGCGGGGCGGCCTATGCGATTCCGGCGGTATTGGAGCAGGTCAGACGGCACAGGACGACCCTGATCTTTCACAATACGCGTGCGCAGGCCGAAATCTTTTTTCACAACCTTTGGCTGGCCAATGACGATGGACTGCCGATCGGCATCCATCATGGCAGCCTAGACAGGCAACAGCGCGAGCGGGTCGAGGCCGCCATGGTCCGGGGCGAGTTGCGCGCCATCGTCTGTACAGGCTCTTTGGATCTGGGCATCGACTGGGGTGACGTGGACCTGGTGATCCAGATCGGCGCGCCCAAGAACGTCAAACGTCTGGTTCAGCGGATCGGGCGCGCCAACCATCGCTACAACGCGCCCTCCAAGGCGCTGCTGGTGCCCGCCAACCGGTTCGAGGTGGTGGAATGCGTGGCGGCGCTGGAAGCCGTCCGGGCACACGATCTTGACGGCGAACCCCGCGGACCGGGCCCGCGCGACGTTCTGTGCCAGCACATCCTTATCGCCGCTGCCGCCGGACCGTTCGACGCCGGTGCGCTTTTCAACGAAATGACCAGCGCCGGCCCGTTCGCCGCGCTGACCCGGGCCGAGTTCGACGCCTGTCTCGAGTTCTGCGCCACCGGCGGATACGCCCTGCGCGCCTATGACCGCTGGCAGCGATTGCAGCGACGTCCGGACGGAACGTGGCAACTGCGCGACCCTCGCGCCGCGCAGCGCATTCGCATGAACATCGGCACGATCCAGGATACCGATACGCTCAAGGTCCGGCTCAGGCGCAATCGGGGCGGCAAGCCGCTGGGCGAGATCGAAGAAGGGTTTGCCGCCTCCCTCACGCCTGGGGACACATTCCTGATCGGCGGGCAGATCGTCCGATACGAAGGCCTGCGCGAGATGGTCGTCGAAGTGACCCGCCGCGCCGACAAAAAACCCAAGATCGCCACCTTCATGGGCACGAAATTCGCAACGTCGACCCAACTGAGCGACCGCATCCTCGACATGTTGGCGCAACCCGACTGGCCGCAATTGCCGCGACACACCGCCGGCTGGCTGGCCTTGCAACGCGATGTCTCGCGCCTGCCCGAGCGCGGGAGGCTATTGATCGAGAGCTTTCGGCACGACGGGCGGGAACATGTCTGTGTCTACGGCTTTGCAGGACGCAACGCGCAGCAGACGCTGGGCCTTCTGCTGACCAAACGCATGGAGGAGTTGGATCTGGCGCCTCTCGGTTTCGTGGCGACCGACTATGCGACGCTTATCTGGGGCCTCGATGCGGTAACCGACCCTCGCCCGCTGTTCCGCATCGAGGCGCTCCGGCAGGGGCTGGAGACGTGGCTGGCAGGCAACGCGGTGATGAAGCGCACATTCCGCGCCAGCGCCACCATCGCCGGCCTGATCGAACGCAACACCGCCGGGCAGCGAAAGACGGGGCGGCAGGCCACATTTTCGTCGGATATCCTTTACGACACCTTACTGAGATACGACCCTGATCACCTGCTGATGCAGATCACCCGGGAAGAGGCGATGCGCGGGCTGGTCGATTTCGGCCGAATCGAAGCCATGATCGAACGTGTGGGCGGGCGGATCGACCTGGTGCGCCTGGATCGCGTCTCACCCCTTGCCGCGCCGTTGTTCCTTGAGGTCGGCAAGGTCCCGGTACAGGGCGCCGCCGAAGAACGCCTGCTGGCAGCGGAAAGCGAACGGTTGCTGCGCGAAGCAGGGCTGGTGCAGGCAGAGGCAGGTTGAACCGCCTTGCATTGCGATGTGGAACAGGCGAAAGAACGTTCCATGAACGGCTACGAATTTTCCTTTTCCGGCCAGCGTCTGAGCGCGTTGGCTTCCGGCGCGTTGTTCTGGCCGGACCAGCGTCTGCTCTGCGTGTCGGACCTGCATCTGGGTAAATCCGAGCGCACGGCGAGACGCGGCGGCCCTGCCCTGCCGCCTTACGAAAACCGCGACACGTTGAACCGGTTGGCTGACGACCTTGACCACACGAAGGCGCATACCGTCATCTGCCTGGGGGACAGTTTCGACGATCTCGGAGCGGCGGAGTCCCTTACCGAGGCGGAAAGGTTGCAGGTTTCGACCCTTCAGGCCGGACGCAGATGGATCTGGATCGAAGGCAACCATGATCCCGGCCCGGTCGAACTGGGCGGCACGCACTTGGCGGCATGGACCTGCGATGCCCTGACGTTCCGGCACATCGCCCTGCCCCAAGCACGGTCGGAAATCTCGGGGCACTACCACCCAAAGGCGACGCTGCGTACTTCGGGCCGCTCCATCACCCGGCCAGCATTTTTGGTGGACAGGTCGCGCGTCATTCTGCCGGCCTATGGCACCTATACCGGCGGGCTGCGCAGCAGCGACCAGGTATTGAAGGGGGTGATGGGACCGGGGGCCATGGCGATCCTGACGGGCAGGCATCCTTGCTGCATACCCATGCCCCGTTAGTACGCCGGGAGCCCGCGGGTCAAGCCGCGCCCACACGCGCGGCCTGACCCCGTTTCTTACGCCGTCAAGCCCTCGGGTTCGGGAAGCCCATTGGCGCGGCAGCACGCCGTCAGGGTGTTGGCCAACAGACACGCGATGGTCATGGGACCGACGCCGCCCGGCACAGGGGTGATCGCTCCGGCCACGGCCGCGGCGCTTTCATAGTGGACATCGCCAACCAGCACGTTCTTGCCGTCGCGCTCGATACGGTTGATGCCCACGTCGATCACGGTAGCGCCTTCCTTGATCCAGTCCCCCTGCACCATTTCGGGCCGACCCACGGCGGCCACCACGATATCGGCACGGCGAACGACGTCCGGAAGATCCTTGGTGCGCGAATGCGCGATCGTCACTGTGCAGCTGTCGCCCAGCAGAAGCTGCGCCATCGGTTTGCCCACGATGTTCGAACGGCCGATGACGACCGCGTCCTTGCCCGACAGGGAACCATGGTGGTCGCGCAGCATCATCAGACAGCCCAACGGGGTACAGGGCACCATCGACTTCTGGCCGGTTCCCAAGAGACCCACGTTGGAAATGTGGAAACCGTCGACATCCTTGGCCGGGTCGATGGCATTGATTACAAGGTCCTCGTTCATGTGCCTGGGCAGCGGCAGTTGGACCAGAATGCCATGAACCGCCGAATCGTTGTTCAGCTTGTCGATCAGGTCCAGAAGGTCCTTTTGCGGGGTATCCGCGCTCAGCTTGTGCTCATAAGAGTTCATGCCGACTTCGACGGTCTGCTTGCCCTTCGAGCGGACATAGACCTGGCTGGCCGGATCTTCGCCGACCAGCACGACGGCCAGACCCGGGGTGATGCCGTGTTCTTCCTTCAGCCGCGCGACGTGATCCGCCACGTGGCCCCGTACAGTGGCCGCAAAGGCCTTGCCGTCGATGATTTCCGCTACCATCTTGATCCCTTCCTTCAAAATCCGCCCGGGCGTCGCCGCGCCCGGTCGGGCCACCCTTCATTCAGCGCCAAGCACCCGCTCCTCGCGGGCGATCGACCAGTCAATCAGAATGCGCCAGAGCCGTTCCGCCAGATCGGGATCCATCCCGGTGGCGGCGGCCTTGGCGCGTACGTTTTGAACCACCTCTTCCACCCGGGCCGATATTCGTGCCGGCAAGCCTTCGCCCGGTTTCAGTTCGGCGGCACGGTCGATGTAGCCTGCGCGTGTCGCCAGCATGTCGATCAACTGCCGGTCAAGCCTGTCTATCTGGGTCCGCAATTCCTGCATCGAAGCGCAATCCTGCGGCGGTATCAGAGGGGGCATGAGAATCTCCTGCGGCCCGGGTGGTTTCTCCCGGGCCACGGGATGTCTTATTTGACGGCTTAGAACAAGCCCTCGATCTGGCCCGCCTCGTTGAGGCGGATCGTCTCGGCAGCCGGCGTGCGGGGCAGGCCGGGCATGGTCATGATCTCGCCGCAGACCACCACGATGAAACCCGCACCGGCGCTCAGACGCACTTCGCGGACCGGGACCGAGTGGCCGACCGGCGCGCCGCGCAGGGCCGGGTCGGTCGAGAACGAATATTGGGTCTTGGCCATGCAGACCGGCAGGTTGCCATATCCGGCGGCTTCCCATTCCTTCAACTGATTGCGGATCTTGGCGTCGGCCAGAACCTCGTCTGCGCGATAGATGCGCTTGGCGATGGTCTCGATCTTCTCGAACAGCGGCATCTCGTCCGGGTAGATCGGCGAGAAATTCGCGGTGCCTGCATCGGCGAGTTCCACGACCTTCTTGGCCAGCGCCTCAGAGCCTTCCGAGCCTAGTTCCCAATGACGCGACAGGACCGCTTCGACACCATGATCGCCGCAATAGGCCTTGACCGCCTCGATTTCGGCATCGGTGTCGGTGACGAAGTGGTTGATGGCAACCACGACCGGCACGCCGAAGGACTTTACGTTCTCGATGTGGCGGCCCAGGTTGGCGCAGCCCGACTTGACCGCGGCGACGTTCTCGGCGCCCAGATCGGCCTTGGCCACGCCGCCGTTCATCTTCATCGCGCGCACGGTGGCCACGATGACCACGGCCGACGGAGCGATGCCCGCCTTGCGGCATTTGATGTTCATGAATTTCTCGGCGCCCAGGTCGGCGCCGAAACCGGCCTCGGTCACCACGTAGTCTGCAACCTTCAGGGCGGTCTTGGTGGCGATGACCGAGTTGCAGCCATGCGCGATGTTGGCGAAGGGGCCGCCATGCACGAAGGCCGGGTTGTTTTCCAGCGTCTGCACGAGGTTGGGCTGCATCGCGTCCTTCAGAAGAACGGTCATCGCGCCTTCGGCCTTGATGTCGCGGCAATAGACCGGGGTCTTGTCGCGGCGATAGGCCACGATGATGTCGCCCAGGCGCTTTTCCAGGTCCTTCAGGTCGTTGGCAAGGCAGAGGATCGCCATCACCTCGGACGCCACGGTGATGTCATAGCCGGCTTCGCGCGGGAAACCGTTGGACACGCCGCCCAGAGCACAGGTGATCTGACGCAGGGCACGGTCGTTCATGTCGACCACCCGGCGCCACACGACGCGGCGCATGTCGATAGCCTGCTCGTTGCCCCAATAGATGTGGTTGTCGATCATTGCCGACAGCAGCGAATGGGCCGAGGTGATCGCGTGGAAGTCGCCGGTGAAGTGCAGGTTCATCTCTTCCATCGGGACGACCTGTGCGTAACCGCCACCTGCAGCGCCGCCCTTCATGCCGAAGTTCGGGCCAAGCGAAGCTTCGCGGATACAGACCATCGCGTTCTTGCCGATGCGGTTCAGGCCGTCGCCCAGACCCACGGTTGTGGTCGTCTTGCCCTCACCCGCCGGGGTCGGGTTGATCGCGGTCACCAGGATCAGCTTGCCGTCCTCGCGGTCCTGGACCGAATTGATGAAGTTCTGGCTGACCTTCGCCTTGTCGTGCCCGTAGGGCAGCAGATCTTCGCTGGGAATGCCCAGCTTGGCGCCGATTTCCATGATCGGTTTCTTGTTCGCTTCGCGGGCGATTTCGATGTCGGATTTGTAGCTCATTGGGCAGGGTCCCTGATTGAAGTCCGTGCAAAACCGACGCAGGGCGTCGGTGCTGGTCACTCCATACCGTCGCGTACAAACGTATTGGATATGGATTCCGACATATTCACGCCGTGAAGCGGCGTAGCCCGGATTCGCCGGTTTCAGATCGGAAACCCGAACCCGCTATGGCTTCCATTGCCGCTGGTCCGGAACGAACAGCGTCAGTTTGTCGCCAAGCTTCAGGTCTCCGGGGCGCTCGACCCAGGCGGTGACGCCCCGCCGTCCCTCTGCTGCCGTTTTGAAAGCGGCGCCAAAACCGGGCTTGTCGGCCTCGATCTCGCGTCCCGGAAGGACGCAGGGCCGGTTCTCCATGTCCACCGTCACGGTCAGGCCGCTTTGCCCCTGCAATCTCGATGAGGGTGGTACATGCGTGAAATCCGGGATGCCCCGCACGACGATACTGGCACCCAGGAACGCGGGATCCAGATGGTCCAGCCCCATCTCCGCCGCGATCACGTCCAGATCCTCGGCGGACAGGATCGACAATTGCCGCACGTTGCGAATTTCGGTTCCCCTTGGATAGAGGTTCGTGACACGGCTGCAGGAGGGGCGGTTTATGCCCTCGTGCCGGGCGCCGCGGTCCCCCGAAAAACCCAGGTCAAGCCTGTCGACCGGCGCGGCGCGCAGGGATCCACCCGCCGCCACGTGACCAAGCCAGATCACTTGTCCTTCTAACTCGGTCCTGCGCAAACCGGACATGCCCGCCTCCCTGCTCTCGCCAACTTGACTTCACGCCTTGTTCTCTCTGAGGAGATGGGCGTCGTCAAACGGGAAAGACCCGGAATTACCCGGGTCTTTGGCAAATCATCAGGAAGTGGGTTCAGGCTCCATCCCTTCGTCGGGGGGCGACTTCTTGACCTTGGTCTTCGGAATAGCGGTGACGCTCGGCGCGCGTCCCTCATCCGAGTCGTCGCTTTCGTCGTCGTTTTCCTGGGGCGGCTCGCCTTTCATGACGCGCTTGATCTCATCTCCGGTCAGGGTTTCGTATTCCAGCAACCCTTGCGCCAGACGCTCCCATTCTTCCTTGTGTTCCATCAGGATCTCGTGAGCGCGTTCGTATCCTTCCTGGATCAGGCGCTTGACCTCGCCTTCGATCAGTTCCTTGGTATGAGCGGAAACCGAGAACCCGGCGGTATTGCCGCTATAGCCCTCATGCGCCTCGGCGTAGTCGATGTTGCCAACCTTGTCCGACATGCCCCAGCGCATCACCATGGCGCGCGCCAACTGGCTGGCTTGCTGGATGTCGCCGGCGGGGCCGTTCGACACGTGGTTTTCGCCGTACTTGATGATCTCGGCAGCCTTGCCGGCCATGGTCATGGCAAGCTTCTGCTCGCATTCGTCCTTGTGCCAGTTCAGCCGGTCCATTTCCGGCAGCGAGACCACCATGCCCAGCGCGCCGCCGCGCGGAATGATGGTCGCCTTGTAGACCGGATCGCATTCCGGCAGGACCAGCCCAACGACCGCGTGACCGGCTTCGTGATAGGCGGTCTTTTCCTTCTGATCGGCCGTCAGCACCATCGAGCGGCGCTCGGCCCCCATCATCACCTTGTCCTTGGCGTTCTCGAAATCTTCCATGGTGACAAAGCGGCGGCCCACGCGTGCGGCCATCAGCGCAGCCTCGTTGACCAGGTTCGCCAGATCGGCGCCCGAGAACCCCGGGGTGCCGCGCGCGATGATGCGCAGATCGACGTCAGGTCCCAGAGGTGTCTTGCGGGCGTGAACACCCAGAATTTTCTCGCGGCCCTTGATGTCGGGATTGCCGACCGTCACCTGGCGGTCGAACCGGCCCGGGCGCAGCAGCGCCGGGTCCAGCACGTCCTTGCGATTGGTCGCGGCAAGGATGATCACGCCTTCATTGGCCTCGAACCCGTCCATCTCGACCAGCAGCTGGTTGAGGGTCTGTTCCCGTTCGTCGTTGCCGCCGCCATAACCGGCGCCGCGATGGCGCCCAACGGCGTCGATCTCGTCGATGAAAACGATGCAGGGGGCGTTCTTCTTGGCCTGTTCGAACATGTCGCGAACCCGCGAAGCACCGACACCCACGAACATTTCCACGAAATCCGAGCCCGAGATCGTGAAGAACGGCACGCCCGCCTCACCCGCAATTGCGCGGGCCAGAAGCGTCTTGCCGGTGCCCGGAGGGCCGACCAGCAGCGCGCCCTTGGGGATCTTGCCGCCAAGGCGCGAGAATTTCTGCGGGTTGCGCAGGAATTCGACGATCTCTTCCAGTTCTTCTTTGGCTTCGTCGATGCCCGCCACGTCATCAAAGGTCACGCGGCCATGTTTTTCGGTCAGCATCTTGGCCTTGGACTTGCCAAAACCCATCGCGCCGCCTTTGCCGCCGCCCTGCATCCGGTTCATGAAATAGACCCAGACACCGATCAGCAGCAGGAACGGCAACAATGTGATGATGAAGGACTGGAACCCAGATTGCTGCTGCTTTTCGGCGCGCACCGGGATGTTCTTGTCGATCAGAAGCTTGGTAACCTCGGCGTCGGTGGGCTTGATCGTCACGTAGTCGCGCCCGTCGCTCGTCCGATACCGGATCTGCTCGCCATCCAGCGTCACCCTGCTGACATCGCCCGCGTCCACGGCGCTGACGAATTCGGAATAGGTCTTTTCGTGGCTCTGGAGCGTTCCGCCCGACCCGCTGAACAGATTGAACAGAGCGAGGATAAGCAGAAACAGGACGACCCAGAAGGCGATGTTACGAGCGTTGCCCAAGGAAATACTCCCAAATCTTTTCGGCTTCGGAGGAGACTGCCGACTTGTGCCTTAAAATAGAGATGATTGAGGCAGGTTCAATGCGATAAAAGGAAAGCAAAGAACTCTTCGTCCCCTGCCGGCAGTTCCGCCTGCCAATGGTTCGCGAATCCAGCTAGAGGCGCGGCCAGTACTTCATCACCCTTCCATACCGCCGGCGTGCCGGACAGGACCGCGTAGGGGCGGCCGGTGTCTCGCCAATCCGGGACCTGCCGCAACCCCTCTTCGCCCAAGGCGCGAACCACCGCACCTTGGGTCGCCGGGCCCGTGATGACCCAGCGGCGGTCCCATGTCTGGCCCGGCTGCGCGACGATGTCCCGGACAGCGTTGTATTCGCGGCAAAAACGCACGACCCCTCCCGCCGGCAGAACCAGGCACCCGCCCAGCACGCCGGGCAAGTCCGCATTCACCGCCGACAGGGTGTGTTGCACCGCACCGCTCCGCGGCGGATATGTGCCGCCCCCGATCCAGTTGACGATGCCCACCAGCAAGCGGCGTGAAATCTCCTCGGGCAGCGCAAGAAAACCGCTACGATCCACCAGAACATCGCCCGCGTCGATCCGCACGAGCCTGCGGGCGGTTTCCTGCGTACACCGCTCCAAAGCGTCGCGCGCCTGTGCCATGTTCTGCGCCACCCGGGCAAGTGTTCCGGCGGTGATCCCCAGCGGTTCCAGCCCGGCCAACGCTTCGCGGGCCTTGATCCGGTCAAACCGCAAATCCCGATTCGACGGGTCTTCGGCCCAGGACAACCCGCGTTCACGCAGGTGGTCACGCAGGCGCGCGCGGGTAATTCCGAGCAGAGGCCGCACAAGCAGCACACCGTTTTCCATTCGCTGATGCGGCATCGCCGCCAAACCAGTGACACCTGCGGAACGCGCAAGGCGCATCAGCACGGTTTCGGCCTGATCATCCGCCGTGTGGCCCAGGGCGACCGCCTCGACGTCATGTTGCCGCGCCCAGTCGGTCAGCAATGCGTAGCGCGCCTGCCGCGCTTGATCCTGAAGATTGCCGGAGCCGTCCCAGCCCTTCCACCGAAGGATCTCGTGCGGCACATCGAGACGTTCGGCCAATCGGGCAACGCCCGCTGCTTCTTCCGATGAACCCTCGCGCAACCCGTGATCCACAGTTGCGGCGAACAGCTTCGTGCCTTCATCCGCAGCCAGACCGGTCAGCAGGTCAAGAAGAGCGACCGAATCGCCGCCGCCCGAAACGGCGACACCCAAGCGGCGCGGCAAGGTGTCCGGAAGCTGCGCGCGGACCTCGTCCCGAAGGGATTTGGCCCCTGCCGTCAAGTACAGCCCAGCGCCGCCATTTCCTGGCTGGCCTTGGAAACCGAGTCCGAGGATGGAAAACGCACCGAAACTTCGCCCAGCGTGATGCAGGCCTGGTCGATCTGTCCAAGACGGCCCAGTGCTGCACCCAGTTCGAAAAGCGCCTGGGGCGCAACCGGGCCCTCGGAGTCACCCGTAAAACTGGCGAGGAAGGCGCGCGCGGCCTCCCGCGTGTCGCCAAGCCCTTCCAGAGCCCGCCCGCGTTTCAGGTTGGCCTCGGGCGCCAGAGGGCTGCCGGGATAGTTCGCCTCGAAATTGGCGAGCAGCGAGGCTGCGGTCTGGAAATCCCCCTCGTCCAGCGCCTTTGACGCCGCATCGAATTCGGCGCGCTCACCGACGGCCAGTTCTTCGCTGCCGCCGGCAGGGGGCACGGCAGGCGTGGGAGTGCTGACGACGGACGTTCCGCCCTGATCACCACCCAACGTCGACGTCTCACCCAGCGCGCCGAGATCGCCGCCTTCCAGTTCGACCAGCCGGAATTCGAGATCGCCGATCCGGTTGGTGCCGTCGGCGACGATATTCTCGATCCGCTGGTTCAGCTGTTCGGTCAGGCTGGTCAGGCGCTGCAATTCGGCCTCGATGGCGTCGACTCGTTCCAGAACCGAACTGCCGGCCAGATTGGGCGACGGTGCGCCGGTGGTGGAGAATTCGCGCTTTAGGCGCTGGATCTCCACGTGCAGCACCGTCAGTTCCTGCCGGATATCCGCAAGCGTCTGCTGATCCTGCGCGCAGGCCATGCCCGCCGTCGCGACAGCCGCAATCAGAACCAATGCCGCAATGCGCATCGACTTACCCCGTGGTTGCGCCGGTCAGCACCGTGACGGCCCGGCGGTTCTTGGTGTAGCAGGATTCGTCACTGCAGATCTCGATCGGGCGTTCCTTGCCGTAGCTCACGGTCGTCAGCCTGCTGCCCGCGACGCCGCGCGAGATCAGGTATTCGCGCGCCGCATTGGCCCGGCGTGCGCCAAGCGCAAGGTTGTATTCGCGCGTTCCCTGCTCGTCCGCATGGCCTTCGATGGTTGCCGAGTAGTCTGGGTTGGCCATCAGCCATTGCGCCTGGGCCTGCAGCGTGGACTGCGCCTCGGGCGACAACGTGGACTGGTCCACGGCAAAGAGCACACGGTCGCCGACCGCCTGCTGGAAATAGGCCGGCGAGCGCGGATCACTGACCGATCCGGGCGCAAGCGTGCTGCCACCGATACCGGTGCCGGTTCCGCTGCCGTCGCCCCACGAGGACGGATCGTTGTTGCTGCAGGCCGCAATCAGCGTCAGCGCGCCGAGGGCGGTGATTTTGCCCAATATGTTCATTTCCGGTTGCCTCACGTTTCCATTGTTTCTTTGTCTCTGTCTACCACACCGCCAGGCTCATGGGAACGCTACCGGGCGGTGTGATTTTCGTCAGTTCTGCAGCGGCGACCAGGACGGATCGCTGGCGCCGTCCGGCGTCCGCACCGGGCGCAGGTTGCGCCCCGAAATGTCCACCGAATATAGCGAAGATTGACCGCTTGCGCCCTGAGTTTCCCGCGTGAACATGATCACGCGGCCATTGGGCGACCATGTCGGCCCTTCATCAAGGAAGGATGCCGTCAGCAGGCGTTCTTCGCTGCCGTCAATCCGCATCACGCCGATATGGAACCGGCCCTTGTTCTGCTTGGTGAAGGCGATCAGGTCACCGCGCGGCGACCAGACCGGAGTACCATACCGCCCTTGCCCGAAACTGATGCGCGTCGCCTCGCCGCCATTCGCCGGCATGACATAGAGTTGCGGCGTGCCCGAGCGATCGCTTTCGAACACGATCCGGCTGCCGTCGGGCGAATAGCTGGGTGCGGTTTCGATGGACGGGGCGCTGGTCAGCCGTACGCTGTTGCCCGTGGAGATATCCATCCGCCACAGATCCGTGTTTCCGCCTTGCGCCAGCGAATAGAGCACCGTCTTGCCGTCCGGGGCAAAGCGGGGCGCAAAGCTCATCGTGCCTTCCTGGGTCGGCAGAACCTGCCGCTGGACCCGGTTCACGTCCAGCACGTAGATGCGCGGCGTGCCGCTTTCGTAGCTGGTGTAGAGCAACCGATCGCCCGCCGGCGAGAACCGCGGCGCCAGCACGATCGAGGAACTGTCGGTCAGGTACTGCACGTTGGCGCCGTCGTAATCCATGATCGCCAGGCGCTTGCGGCGCTGATCCTTGGGACCGCTTTCGGACACGAAGGCGACCCGGCTGTCGAAATAGGCGCCCTCGCCGGTGATCCGGCTGTAGACCTGATCGGCGACCTTGTGTGCCATGCGGCGCCATCCGTCCGTCGTGCCGGCGAATTGCAGCCCGCTGCCCAATTCCGCGCCCGAGAAAACATCCCAGATGCGGAACCGCACCGACAGGCGGTTGCCTGAAACGTTGACCGCCCCGGTCACCAGAGCCTGCGCATTGATCGCCTTCCAATCGGCGAACTGCACCGGCGCCTCGAAACTGCTGACCCGGCTGATGAAGGCGTCCGAGGAGATCTCGCGGAACAGCCCGGTTCCAGTCAGGTCGGCCGAGATCACCCTGGAAATCTCCCTGGCATAGTCCGCCGCCGCCGCGCTGTCCGGCACGAAATCCGGCACCGCGAAGGGCATCGGTTCGATAACCCCCTCGTCGATGACGATCCGGAGCGGCTGGCCCTGCGCATGTGCAGGCGCGGCCAGCAAGGCCGCGCCAAGGAAGAGGCTGGTCAGGAATTTCATCATTTGATCCGCATCCTCTCGGGATTGAATGTCATTTCGATTGCCTGCCACTGGTCATATTTGTCAGCGGGCAGGTCGTAACCTTTGGCGCCACAGCGAATGATCGCACGGCGCGCGGCGTCGAAAGCCTGTTTCGCGGCGCCGGAAGAACCGCCCGAGCTTTCGAGCATCCGGATGCTGTCGGTGACCGGCGTGCCGTCGCGGTTCATGGTGACCGAGACCACCACTGTCGTCTTGAGCGCCTCGGTGGACAGCGATCCCACGTTCCAGCAATTCGAAACAGCCACGCGCAGCGCGTCCTTTTCGCCGCCGGTCAGTGGCGGGCCGGACGGAGTCGTGTCACTCTGCTGCGCGTCGCCCAGAGCTTCCGCCAATGCATCCTTGACCGCATCATCCGTGCTTGACGACGGCTTGTCCTCGGCAACGGGCTTTGTGGGCTCGGCGGGTTTCTCGACTTCGGCGGTTTGTGCCGGCTCGGACCGTTGCGGACGTTTCGAAGGCGGGCGTGGCGACCGGTCGGGCGCGAGTTCCTTGCTTTGCTCGGCTTCGGTCACGATCTGATCGGTGGCTTCCTCGGGCGCGGTCTGCTCCTGCTGCTCGCGCGGCGTGTCAGCGCCCTTTTCGTCGGCGACCGGAGGGGTTTCCACTTCGTCGGGCTTGGCTTCGGGCGGCGGCGGCGCGACCGGCTGCGGCGCGACCTTTTCGGCCGGGCGCGGTTTCGGTTTCTTGCCTGGCGGAACCGGCAGGGCGACAACTTCGGGTTCCGGCTGCACCAGTGTCGGCGTCTGCTCGACCACCTCGGGATCCGGCGTGTCCACGACGACCTCGGGCTGCGTTTCCGGCGCTGGCTGCGGTTCCGGAGGAGTGACTGGCTCGGGGCGCGGTTGCTGCACTTCCGTCTGCTCCGGCACCTTCACCTCGTCGTCCTGTTTCGGCGGTTCCTGCAGATCCGACGGCGCGTCGGACACCACCGGCGCCGGCGTGGGCGCGAACAGTGCTGCATATTCCTCGGCCGAAATCACGGACACATCCTGTACCTCAAACGGCAACGGTTCGGACCGGAAGGTGCCGCCGAACAGCGCCCATCCGACCAAAGTCACATGGGCAATCGCCGAGATCTTGGTGCCGGTCTGCAAACCGCTGCCTCACTCTCAGCCGCCGTCCAACGTCGGCCCGCCGGTATCGGTCACCAGGCCCACATTGGAGAACCCACCGGCATTCAGCGCGCCCATGACCTGCATCACCTGTTCATAGGGAAGCCCGCCGTCTGCGCGCAGGAACACCTTGTCACTTGCGCGTTCTGCCGCAATCGCGCGCAACTTCCCGATCAATTCCTCGCGAGCGACATCCGTGGTCTGGATCTGCACCCGCCCATCAACGGTCAGGGTGACCGTCAGCGGCTCTTCGGTGTCCGACGGCAAGGCGCTGGCGGCGGTCTTCGGCAATTCGACCGGAACGCCTACCGTCAAAAGCGGCGCCGCCACCATGAAGATGATCAGCAGCACCAGCATGACGTCCACAAAAGGCGTGACGTTGATTTCGGACATGGGCCGCGCCCTGCCCCGACGCCGCCCGCGCCTGCGACCGTCGCCCCCGCTCTGTTGAACCGCCGCGCCCATCGCTCAACTGTCCAACTGGCGCGAGAGGATGGTGGCGAATTCGTCGGCGAAGGCTTCATAGCCCGCGACGATCCGGTCACTGTCCGCGCTCAGCTTGTTGTAGAAGATCACCGCCGGAATGGCGGCCAGCAAGCCCAGGCCGGTCGCCAGCAGCGCCTCGGCGATGCCTGGCGCCACCACGGCCAGGTTGGTGTTCTGTTGTTCGGCGATCTCGACGAAGGCGTTCATGATCCCCCAGACGGTTCCGAACAGCCCGATGAAGGGTGCGGTCGAGCCGACGGTGGCCAGGACCGGCAGTCCTTTCTGCAGGATCTCCGTCTCCTTCGCGATCGCGACATCCATCGACCTGTCGATGCGCGCCTGCGCGCCTGCGATCATGCCGCCGTCATTGCGATGGGATCGCCGCCATTCGATCATGCCCGCCGCAAAGATCTTCTCAGAGCTTCCCTCGGGCTGCGGCCCGGTCTGGTCGAACAGTTCGTCCAGCGGGTTGCCGGACCAGAACACCTCGTCGAAAGCGTCGGCCTCACTCCGCGCCGAACGGTAGTTGATCAGCTTCTGGATGATGATGGCCCACGACCAGAAGGACGCCACCACTAGCATCAGCATCACCAATTTCACGATAAAGGTCGCGCGGGCAAACAGCCCCCACATGGAGAAATCTATCTCCTGCGCCAGCGCCAGCGTCTCAGCTTCCATGAACCTGCTCTTTTCTGCCTTATGGCCTGTTCGTTCGGCCTTATTTTGCAGAACGCTAACGCAGTTCAAGGGGAAATACCAACAGAACCACTGCTGTTGCAGAAAATGTTACAGCAATGCGCGAATCTCTGCCGGCAGACGTACCGGTTTCCCGGCCGAGTTCATGCAGACGGCGGTGACATTCGCCCGGAACACGTCGATGTCACCGCGCCGGACCACCTGCGCCATGGTCAGCCGCGCCCCTGACAGGGCCATGATTTCTGTTTCGACGGTCAGATCGTCCTCGAACCTGGCGGTCGAGAGGTATTCTGCCTCGATTTTCCGGACTACCCAGACGATCCCGGCGTCGCGCATGGCGTTCTGGTCATTGCCCAGCCGCCGAACCCAGTCCGAACGGGCGCGCTCGATGTAGCGAAGATAGTTCGCGTGATAGACGATGCCCCCCATGTCGGTGTCTTCGTAATAGACGCGAACGGGGAAGACATGCTTCATTGCGGACGCTCCAGGCGGGCGAACAACCTCAGCGCGTGGGAGCTGTCCCGCGTCGCCCCCGGCAGGACCGGATCATAGGCGGCACGTATGAGACCGGCAATATCGGGGCGCAGGATCGTCGCGTCACCCGCCAGCGCCAAGGGCGATTGCGTTCGGAACGCCGTATCCGACCACAGTAGGATGGTCTGCGCGACCTGGCTCAGCGCCAGGGTCTCGGCCGGCAGTGCCTGAAGCTGCTCATCCATGCGCAGGAAGACGAAGGCCGCCTTGATCGCGCCATCCGCCTCGAAGCGGAACACGCGGTACTGGTTGGCGCCCGCTTCGATCAGCCGCTCGACCAAGGGGCCCAGGTCCGGGATGAGCCGGTCGAGGTCTGGGACCTCCAGCAGCTCGTTCCATTCCCGAAAAAAGAAGACCATGCAATTGGCGCCAAGTTCCGGATCGGTTTCGGCCATCTTGTGCCCGGCCAAGGCCACCACCGCCTCGAAAGCCCCCTTGACCACCGACAGTGTCTGCTCCTCGACCCCAAAGACGACCGGCACGATCGGTCGACCCCAACGGGCAAACAGGAATTCCCCGGTTTCTCGGGTGAACAGTGCTTCTATCTCTTGTGGTGTCACGCGCCGATCTTCATCATTTTGCAAATACTCCCGCCGGAGGCATAAAATCTCCGGCGCGCGGCTTCAACCAAAGAGATCGCTCTGCCGTTTTGGCATCGGCAAGCCCAGGTGTTCCCACGCCTTTTGCGCCAGCATCCGACCGCGCGGCGTGCGCTGGATCAGGCCCTGCTGCAGCAGGAACGGCTCGATAACTTCTTCCAGCGAGTCCCGGCTTTCGGACAAAGCTGCGGACAGGGTTTCAATTCCCACCGGTCCGCCCGAATAGTTCTCGGCGATCAGGCGTAGGTACCGGCGGTCGGCCCCGTCCAGACCCAGATGGTCCACCCCAAGTCGCGTCAAGGCGTTATCCGCCAGATCCCGGGTGATCCGCCCGTCCCCTTCGACCACGGCAAAGTCAACGACCCGGCGCAGCAGGCGCCCGGCAATTCGGGGCGTCCCGCGCGAGCGCCGCGCGATCTCGCGCGCGCCATCCAGTTCCGCCGGTGCCCCCAGTTTGCGCGCGTTCCGGGTGACGATCTCGTGCAATTCGTCGACGGTATAGAATTGCAGCCGTGTCGGGATGCCGAACCGGTCACGCAGAGGCGTGGTCAACAGCCCCATCCGCGTGGTCGCACCCACCAGCGTGAAGGGCTGCAACTCGATCCGCACGGTGCGCGCGGCGGGGCCCTCGCCGATCACGAGATCAAGCTCGAAATCCTCCATCGCGGGGTACAACACTTCTTCTACCGCCGGGTTCAGCCGGTGGATCTCGTCTATGAACAGAACATCCCGCGCCTCGAGATTGGTGAGGATCGCGGCAAGGTCCCCCGCCTTGGCCAGCACCGGGCCCGACGTCATGCGGAAATTCACGCCCAGCTCCCGCGCCATGATCTGCGCCAGCGTCGTCTTGCCCAGACCCGGCGGTCCATGAAACAGCGTGTGATCCATCGCCTCGCCGCGTTGGCGGGCGGATTGGATGAAGATGCGCAGGTTCGCCCGAGCCTCGGCCTGCCCGATGAATTCGTCCAGCCCCTGCGGGCGCAGCGCGCGGTCGTTGTCCTCGGGCAGAGGCTCCGGCCTTATGGTGGGATCCGCGTCGATCATCGTTCATTCACCCTTTCGGAGCCAAAAGCCGCAACGCCGAGCGGATAAGCTCTGCCTCACCCGCCTCGGGCGTGGCGGCGGCGGCTTCGGCGACAGCGGCTGCGGCCTCGGATGGGCCGTAGCCCAGGTTGGACAGGGCGGACAAGGCCCCTGCCGACGCGGCCGCCGCTCCCACCGGCTGCCTGGCGACGGGTTTGCGTTCCGGAGCGGGCGCGGCCTCGTCAGGTTCCAAAACGTCGGTGACTGGGCCGTCCATCGCATCGACTACGGTTCCACCCATCGCCATCACGCCCGGGGCCTTGTCCTTGAGGTCAAGCACGATCCGCTGCGCCGTCTTGGGGCCGACGCCCTTGGCGGCCTTGACAGACGCCCAGTCGCCCAAAGCGATCGCCCGGCTGACGCCATCGGGCCCAAGCGCCCCCAGGATCGCGAGCGAAACCTTGGCCCCGACGCCCTGCACCGAGCAGAGAAGGCGGTGCCATTCCTTCTCGACAAGCGACGTGAAGCCGTAAAGCTGCATCAGATCCTCGCGCACCACCATGTCGGTATACAGCGCGACCGCCTCGCCCACGCCCGGCAATGCCGCCATGGTCCGGTCCGAGCAATAGACGATGTACCCGACCCCGCGCACGTCGATCAGGATGTGATCTGCCGCGCGGTAGTCCAGACGCCCTGTCAACTTGCCGATCATGCCCGCGCCTCCTTCGGCCGCCCAAACTGCGCCTTGCCGTAGTAGGCGTGGCAAATGGCGATCGCCAGCGCGTCGGCAGCGTCCGCCCCTTTCGGCTGGCACCCCGGCAGTTGCAGCTTGACCATGTGCAGGACCTGCTCCTTTTCCGCATGACCGACGCCGACCACCGTCTTCTTGACCCGGTTGGGCGCGTATTCCCCGACCGGCAGTCCTGCCTGCGCCAGCGTCAGCAGCGCCACCCCCCGCGCCTGCCCCAGCTTGAGCGTTCCAGCGCCATCCTTGTTCACGAAAGTCTGTTCGATCGCGGCCTGATCCGGCGCAAACTCGGCGATGACCTCGACGATCTGGTTGTGAAGAGACAAGAGGCGTTCACCCAAATCGTCGCCGTCGGAGTGGCACAGCCCGTTGGCGACATGGCTAAGGCGGCTGCCATGCGATTCGATGACGCCCCATCCCAGGGTTCTCAACCCCGGATCAATGCCCAGAATCCGCATGTTTCGCCTCGGCCTGCTCGGGTTATGGTTCTTTTGTTCCGAATTAGCACGAACCGAGAACATTTTCCAAGCGATTTGACCTCACGCACGAAAACGACGGAACTGTCCGAAACACGACATTCCGGGCCAAATGCGCCGTTCGGCGGTTCGGAATCGACATCCGGAAACCGTGAAAAAGGCCAATGTTTCAAAGGTATTGCGCGCTGCCAAACCATTGCAGGAAACGCATGGCACACATGCATTTTCTGCACTTGCACAGTCGATCCGGCGCGACTAGATGCCCGCTCACTGAAAGAACGGAATAGTAGCTCCAATCGGAAAGGAACAGGATATGGCTGCACTGGACACCACCCGCGCCACCACCGGCTCGTTCGGCCTTGCAGGCCGTATCGGCGCAATCTTCGCATCGGTCGTGAACGCCGTTGTGGAATGGAACGACGCCCGCGTTACCCGCAACGCGCTGGCCGGTCTGACCGACCGTGAACTGGAAGATATCGGTCTCTGCCGCGGCGACATCGACGTCGTGGCCGAAGGCCGGCGTTAAGCCAACCACTCACTCATTGCCCCTCTCCTCCCTCGGGGGCGAAAAGAAAACGCCGCGTGACCTCCCTCACACGGCGTTTTTCTTTTTCCTAGCGGAGAACCTTGGTGAATTGCGCAGCCAGGAACTCGGATACGGGTTCGGCCTGCATCACCCAAGCGCCTGCCTTTTCCACCGGCGTTCCGTTGCTCAGCCGTTGAACGCGCTCGTCATAGGAAGTCGCTCCTATGGTCGACAGCAGGAATGCCTTGAACGCAAAGAACGCGCAGAGCGCCATGACGATCACCCGCGTCGGGATCGCCGAGCGAACCCGGTAGGGTTTCATGACGACCAGGCCGTCCGAGCGGACCTGCGTACGGTAGCCGCGCGACATCTTCTGGTGCTTCTTGTTCAAGCGATGAACGCGCTGGTCGAATTCCAGTTGTTTTCCGGTCATGGCAGCCTCCAAACCGCCCCCCATCAAATTCAAGGACGGTACTGAAACAATGCGACAAAACCGTGGCGGAAAACCAGAAAACTCCCTGAAAGCGTCTAATTCGCGCCCTGTTTCCTTAAAATCAGCGTCGTCCACTCACCAATCTGGTCCCGCGCACACAGATTGACGCCGTTCTCGAAATAAACCGATATGACGTCATCCGCCTGTTCATTGAGTATTCCCGACAGGATCGCATGTGCGCCGGCCTGCAGATTCGCGGCCACCTCGGGCGCCAGGGCCACCAAGGGACCTTTGAGGATATTGGCGAAGATCAGGTCGAACGGACCGGCGGCCCGCAACTCGGGATGGTCGAATCCCGCCGCTTCAAGACAACGGACGGCCCCTTCCATCCCGTTCGCGCGCAGGTTCGCCTCGGCCACATCTACGGCGACCTGGTCGATGTCGCTGGCCAGGACATCACCCTGCCAGATCCGAGCGGCAGCCATGGCCAGAACCGCGGTACCGCATCCGATGTCGGCCACTTTCGACGCCTCGAAACCGTCTTCAATCAACTTGTCCAGCGCTTTCAGGCAACCAAGCGTGGTGCCGTGATGGCCGGTGCCGAACGCCATCGCCGCTTCGATCAGCAGCGGCACGCGCCCCTCGGGCAGCTTGTCGGCGTCGTGGCTGCCATAGACGAAGAAGCGGCCCGCCTCGACCGGCGCCAGTTCCCGCCGCACATGCGCGACCCAATCGGTCTCGGGCAGTTCAGACACGACGAAGGGCTTGGACCCGAAAGCCGCTGCAAGCACCGCCAGCGCCGCGTCGTCCGGCGGGTCGGTGAAGTAGCCGCCCACCTCCCACAATCCCGACCCATCCTCGACCTCGAAGATGCCAACGCCGGTGGGTTCCGGGTCCAGGCGTTCCATCGCTTCGCCCAGCCCTTCGGCGGCGGCCTTGCCCTTCAGCGTGGTCAGAGCGGTATATGTCGGCATCAGCGTCTCCTGAATCTGTCAGGATGCGCGTAGGACCGTGGCGGCGCGAGGTCAAGCTTGGGCAGCGTCTCGCGCCCCAGCGTTCCGACATAGCGCCAACCCCAGAACGAGGCAGCCAGCCCGACGATCAGACTGCACAGCGCCTGGGCATAGATGACGCCCGGCGCGCCAAAGGTCGAGGCCAGCCATATGGCCGCCGGCAATGTCAGCACCACGTCCCGCGTCCAGTTGGTCATGGTCGCGCGCCTTGCCCGGCCCAGCGCATTGAAAGCCGCATTCGAAACGAACAGCAACGAGGCAAAGACGAATCCGCCCGCACCGACGACCGTGAATGCCGCCAGAACCTTGACCGCCGCGTCCGGCAACGCGAACCAGCCCGCTATTGCCGGTGTCGCCATGAATAGGATTGCCCACATCACCAGCGTGTATCCAAGCCCGAAGAGGATCGAGTCGCGATAGGTACATCTCACGCGGTCGAATTCCCTTGCTCCGTAGTTCTGGCCGAATATGCCGCCGATTGCCCCTGCCAGCGAAAAGATGCCGCCAAAGGCCACCACGGTCAGCCGCCCGACCACCGCCCATCCGGCCATGGCCTGATCGCCAAAGGGGGCCATCACCGTCGTCAGGATGTAGTTGCCGACCGGCGCGGCAAGTTGCGTCAGGATCGCGGGAACGGCAATCAGAAGATAGGGGCGCAAACTTCCCAGACAGTCGCGCAATCTGGGGCGGGCCAGCAGGTCATGCGGCACCGTCGCAAAATAAATAGCCATGCCGAACATCACGAACCGGAAAAGCACGACGCCATACGCCGCCCCGTCCAACCCCATCTCCAGCACGTAGATCAGGATCGGGTCGATCACCATGGCCACTCCGCCCGAGGCCAGGGTGACTGACATGGAGCGCATCGCATCTCCTTCGGCGCGCAGCGCGCCGTTGGCGATCATTCCGGCCGCCATGATGCCCAGCGAAGGAACGGTGATGGACAAATAGCGCGCGGCCAGCGCGGCGGTCTCGCCCTCTGCGCCCGAAAGGCTCACGATCTGGTGGCGGAATGCCAGGATCAGCAGGCCAACGGCGCTCTGGATCAGGAAGGCGAGGAACATCGCGCTGGTGGCTTGCCTGCGTGCCAGGCCGCGCCGCCCCTCTCCGATCCGGCGCGAGATCAGGGCGGTCGCGGCGATCATCAGACCGATCCCGACGCTGACCGACAGGAACTGGATGGCAAAGGCAAATCCGATTGCCGCCATCAGCCGCGGCTGTTGCAGTTTCGCGATCCAGAACAGGTTGGCCGCGTCCACCAGAAAGACAAAGGTGATGCCCATGGCGCCCGCCAGGGTCATGCGCACCACATGCCCCATGGTCGAACCGGTCAGGAACCGCCCTCTATTTGCCATGCGCGCTCATTCCGCCGGCGCCGGGGCAAATCGGGAGAAGACCGTTTCGTTTCCCGGTTCCGGGTGGCGCGGGATCAGCAAGGACAGCGACAGCGACACCAGCGCCATCGCCGCCGCCAAACCGAACACTGCCCCGGGCGAGACCACCCAAAGCAGCCCAAGCAGAACCGGCAGGAACACCGCGGCGATGTGGTTGATCGTGAAGGCCACGGCCGCGGTGGGGGCGATGTCCGCGGGGTCTGCAATCTTTTGGAAATAGGTTTTCAGCGCCAGCGCCAGTGCGAACAGGATATGATCGATCACGTAGAGAATGGCCGCCAGTACGACACCCCAACCGAACCAGTAGATGCCGCCATACGCGGCGAACACCGTGGCCAGCCCGGCATATTCGAAGATAAGAGTGCGGCGTTCACCGAACTTGGCGACGGCCTTACCCAGCAGTGGCGCGACCAACATGTTGATCAGCAGGTTGATCAGATAAAGCCCGGTCAATTCGTGAACTTTGAAGCCGAATTTCTCGACCATCATGAAGCCCGCGAAAACGACAAAGATCTGCCGGCGCGCGCCGGCCATGAATTGCAGCGCGTAATACAGCCAGTACCGCCGGCGCAGGATCAGTTTCTTGGTCTGCGGCGTCGGCGAATCGAACTGTGGGTAGGCGACGAGGCTGAACAGCGCCAGCAGAACGGTCAGACCGCCGGCCGCCATGAAGACCGTGTTGTAGGCCAGATCGAACCTCTCCCACGTAAGGACGATCAGCCCGTAAACCACCAGCGTCGCGGCCGAACCCGCTGCAACCAGCCATCCAAGGACCTGCGGCGCACGATCCTTGGGCAACCATTGCAATTGCAGCGACTGGTTTACCGTCTCGTAATAGTGAAACCCGATGGAACTGAAGAGGGTGACGAACAACAACCCGCCGAGGTTGGGAAACCAGGCCGTGACCGCCGTGGCCACCCCAAGCAGCACCAGCGAGATCATCGCCAGAACCTGTTCGCGGATGAAAAGGATCACCGCGATCACCCCGATCGCCAGAAAGCCGGGGATCTCGCGCACCGTGTGGAGAAGACCGATATCCGCACCGTCGAAGTCCGCCATTTCGATGACGAAATTGTTGAGCAGCGCGTTCCAGGCGTTGAATGCGATGGGCATGGTCACCGCCATGACGAACAGAAGCGTGACGGGACGGCGCCAGAGAGGCAGATTCCGCGCCTCGGACAGGGGTACGGGTTTCATCATGAGATGTCCTCTACGCCGATCGGGGTCCCTTGGCGAGAGGAATCCGGTATGCGCACATCTGATCTGCATCAAAGCAGAGGCCGGGTTGAAGCATTACATAGCAATGCGTGAATGCGATGGGAGAGTGCCGTGGACCTCGTCAACCTGGTCGAACGAATGGGAGAAGCGCCGACCGCCGCCCTGTTCGGCCTGATCACCGGTATCACCTTCGGAATCGCCGCGCAGCGGTCCCGGTTCTGTCTGCGCGCGGCGACCGTCGAATTCGCCCGCGGCCGGGTCGAGGACAAGGTGGCGGTCTGGCTGCTGACTTTCTCGACCGCGGTGGTCTGGGTGCAGGGCGCACAGCTTCTGGGGCTGATGGACTCCGCCGACGCGCGGATGATGGCGGTGCCGGGCAGCTGGTCCGGGGCGATCATCGGCGGGCTGATGTTCGGCGCCGGCATGGTCCTTGCGCGGGGCTGTTCCGGACGCCTTTTGGTGCTGGCGGCGACGGGCAACCTCCGGTCGGTGGTGTCGGGGCTGATCTTTGCGGTTGTCGCGCAGATGAGCCTGTCCGGCATCCTCTCCCCTGCGCGCGACGGGATCGCGGCGCTCTGGATCACCGACGGTGGGAGGAACATGGATCTGCTCGCCGCCCTGGGCATCCCGCATGCCGGCGGTCTGATCATCGGCGTAGCTATCGCAGCCGCGGCGCTTGCGCTGGCCTATCGGCAACGGATCGGCATTTCGCGGCTGATCTTTGCGTCGGGCGTCGGGTTCGCCGTCGCTGTGGGCTGGGTGTTGACCTATTCGCTTGCACAAGTGGCCTTCGAACCGGTCCAGATTGAAAGCGCAACGTTCACCGGCCCGTCGGCACACACGCTGATGTTCTTTCTTGAACGCGACGCCATCCTGGAATTCGACGTCGGACTGGTGCCCGGCGTCTTCATCGGCGCGATGCTTGCCGCATGGTTCGCGGGCGAAATGCGGTTTCAGGCGTTCGACGATGCCGTCACCATGCGCAAGGCCATGATCGGCGCGGCTCTGATGGGGTTTGGCGGCATGCTGGCCGGTGGTTGCGCCATCGGCGCAGGTGTCACCGGCGGGTCGATCTTTGTCGGCACGGCATGGCTCGCGCTGTTCTGCATGTGGATCGGCGCGATGGCGACCGACTACCTGGTGGATCAGAAGGCCGGAACCGTCACGGCCTGACCCCGCTCAGAAGAAACTCTGCGGGTCGATATCCACAGCCAGCCGGATGTCCCCCTTGAGCGTGACCGGCGCGATCCAGCGGGCAATGGCATCCTGCAGCGGAGCACCCTTGGGCGCCTTGACCAACAGCCGCACCCTGTGCCGTCCGCGTATCCGCGCGATCGGAGCCGGAGCGGGGCCGAAAACCTGGGCTCCGACCTGCCGCAGCGGCCCATCGTTGCGCGCGAGCGCATTGCCGATATCGAAGACCGGGCCGACCTCGGGACCCGACAGAATGATCCCGGCCATGCGCCCATAGGGGGGAACACCTGCTGCCTGCCGCCCCGCCGCCTCGGCCCGCCAGAACCCTTCCTCGTCTCCGGACAGGATTGCCCGGATCACCGGATGCTCGGGCTGAAAGGTCTGCAGAAGCGCCTGGCCGGGACGTTCCGACCGCCCGGCGCGGCCAGCAACCTGGCGCATCAGCTGAAAGGTACGCTCGGCGGCGCGCAGATCCGACCCCTGCAGCCCGAGATCCGCGTCGATCACGCCAACCAGGGTCAGCTTGGGAAAGTTGTGGCCCTTGGCGACAAGCTGCGTGCCGATGATCAGGTCCGCATCTCCTTCGGCGATTTCCTCGATCTTGGCCTTGAGCGCACGCGCCGATCCGAACAGGTCGGAACTTAGCATGGCAATGCGGGCTTCAGGAAATGTCGCCGCGGCCTCTTCTGCCAGACGTTCGATACCGGGACCGACAGGCGCCAGCTTGCCCTCGACCCCGCAGGACGGGCAGGCGTCAGGCATGGGTTTGGTCTCGCCGCACTGGTGGCACATCAGGCGCTTGAGGAACCGGTGTTCGACCATCCGCGCGTCGCAATGATCGCAACCGATCTGTTGACCGCAGGCCCGGCACAGCGTGACCGGCGCATATCCCCGGCGGTTGATGAACAACAGCGACTGTTCGCCGCTGTCCATCCGCGCGCGAACTGCCTGGCGCAGGGTCGGCGAAATCCACGAGCCCGGCTGCAGCTGCTCGGCCCGCATGTCGATCGTCTTCATTTCCGGCAGAACCGCAGCGCCGAACCGGGCCGAGAGGTCCAGACGTTCGTATTTGCCCGCCTCCGCATTCGCCCAGCTTTCCAGCGAAGGCGTGGCGCTGGCCAGAACCACCTGCGCCCCGCAGATCGCCGCACGCAGGACCGCCATGTCCCGCGCGTTGTAGAGAACGCCATCCTCCTGTTTGTACGAGGTGTCATGTTCTTCGTCGACGATGATCAGGCCAAGGTCGCGAAACGGCAGAAACAGCGCCGAGCGAGCGCCCACCACCAGTTGCGCGTCGCCCTGCCCCACCATGCGCCAGACCCGCCGCCGCTCGGTCATGGTCGCGCCCGAGTGCCATTCGGCCGGACGCGCGCCGAACCGCACCTCGACCCGGCTCAGGAATTCTGCCGTCAGCGCGATTTCCGGCAACAGCACCAACGCCTGTTTGCCCAGGCGCAGGGACTCGGCGACGGCTTCAAGATAGACCTCTGTCTTTCCCGAGCCGGTCACACCTTTCAGCAGCGTCGTGCCATATTGTCCGCCGCGCAGGGACCGGCACAGGGCATCCGCCGCAGCCGACTGATCCTCGGTCAGTTCCTTGCCCGGCAGATAAGGGTCCAGAACCGGATAAGGCAGATCGCGCGGGCTGTCCTCCTCGCGCACCGCGCCCTGCTTCACGAGGCCCTTGATCACCGAGGACGTGACGCCGGCCATTTCCGCCAGCTCCTTCAAGGTAAAGGCCAAACCGCCATAGTCCCGCAGGACTTCAAGCACCCGCGTGCGGGCATCGGTCAGCCGCTCGGGCGCACCACTACCCAACCGATAGATCTTGCGCATCGACGGCGGATCGCCAAGCCCCGGCGCGCGGGTCGCAAGCCGCAGCATCGCCGGCATAGGCGTCAGCGTGTAATCCGCAGCCCGCCCGAGAAATGCGCGCATTTCCTCGCGCATCGGCGCCGCTTCCAGAACCCGGATGACCGAGCGGATCTTGGCGGGATCGAAATTGCCCTGCCCCTGCCCCCAGACAACTCCCAGAACCTTGCGCGGCCCAAGCGGAACCTCTACGAAAGCGCCCAGGAAGCAGCCCCCTTCCGGAGCCTTGTAATCGAGCGTCCGGTCCAGCGGTTGTGTCGTCAGAACGGCCACCAGTTCGCCATGTTCGAAGTATTCCGGTCCGCTCAACTGTCGCCATTCCTCAGCAGGGGTTTCAGCAGGTGTTCCTTTGGGGTAAAGGCAAGCGCGACAGAGGCCAACCCATCAAAGGACTGCCCCCATGAAATTCTTTGTAGACACCGCCGAGATCGACGCGATCGCCGAACTCAACGATCTTGGCATGGTGGACGGTGTGACAACCAATCCCTCGCTGATCCTGAAATCCGGCCGCGACATCCTCGAGGTCACGAAAGAGATCTGCGACCTGGTCGACGGTCCGGTCTCGGCCGAAGTCGTGGCGACCGAAGCCGACGCCATGATCGCCGAGGGCCGCAAGCTGGCCGCGATCGCGCCGAACATCGCCGTGAAAGTACCGCTGACCTGGGACGGGTTGAAAGCTTGCAAAACGCTGACCGGCGAAGGGCAGATGGTCAATGTCACCCTGTGCTTCTCGGTCAACCAGGCGATTCTGGCCGCCAAGGCCGGCGCGACCTTCATCTCGCCCTTCATCGGGCGCCTGGACGACATCAACCTCGATGGCATGGACCTGATCGCCGACATCCGCCAGGTGTATGACAACTACGGCTACGAGACCGAAATCCTCGCCGCGTCGATCCGCTCGGTCAACCACGTGGCCGACAGCGCCCGTATCGGCGCCGACGTGATCACTGCACCGCCAGCGGTGATCAAGAAACTGGCCGATCATCCGCTGACCGACAAGGGGCTGGAAGCGTTCATGGCGGACTGGGCCAAGACAGGCCAGAAGATCCTCTGACGCCAAGAATACCTCGCTTGAGGACGGCGCGGGAGCCAACGCTCCCGCGCCGTTTTTTATAGCGGGCCTCGTGCGCTGTGAGTGGAGGTTCAACCTGAGCGATGCGCGAGGCGTCCAACAATCAACCGGAAAACCCGCGCGCGACTCAAGAGACACACAGATTTCCCAACCGGACTTTTTTCTGCGGCAAGCCGAACATCCCATGTTATAAGTCCCACCAACAAAAGAATAACGGACCAGACATGAGCAGCAGCCCAAAACTCGAAGACCAACTTCGCGCGGCGATTCTCGCCAAACCCGACGCCATCCTGGACGACAAGGACCTGATGCAGGCTCTTGTCGCCGCCAACGAGCGGGCTCTGGGCGAGAACATCATCGACCTGCGCGGCATCGCCATGGAGCGGCTCGAGGCCCGGTTGGACCGGCTCGAAGACACCCATCGCTCGGTCATCGCAGCTGCGTACGAGAACCTGGCCGGAACCAACCAGATCCACCGGGCCATTCTGCGGATGCTGGAGCCGATGGACTTCGAAGAATTCCTGAGCGACCTCGACGGAGAAGTGGCCGAGATCCTGCGGATCGACACCATAACGCTGGTACTCGAATCCACTCTGGATGACGAGGACCCCGCGATCAAACGTATGGGCGGGGTGTTGTGCGTGGCCGAGCCCGGCTTCATCGACGCCTACCTTACCCACGACCGCAAAGGCCCGCCGCGTCAGGTCACGCTTCGGCAGATGCAGCGGGGATCGCGCCAGATCTACGGCGAGCGCGGCGACCAGCTCCGGTCCGAAGCCTGCCTGAAGCTGGATCTCGGCCAGGGTCGGCTTCCGGGCATGATCGCGCTCGGGTCCAACGATCCGCGCCATTTCACGCCGCAGCTCGGCACCGATCTTCTGACCTTTTTCGCGGGAGTGTTCGAGCGCGCGATGCGCCACTGGCTGTCGTGAACCTGATCTCGCCCGCCTGCCGGGACGCGCTTCAGCATTGGCTGGAGAGTCAAAGGGCGCTTTCCGGCCGCGCCGAGAACACCCTGACCGCCTATCGCGGGGACGTTGCCGATTTCCTGGCCTTCATGACGGTGCATCACGGCGCTCGCGAAGGCTTGCCCGCGCTGGAGAGGATCACCGTTTCGGACATGCGGGCCTGGATGGCGCAGCAGCGTGGTGCGGGCATTGGCGCCCGTTCGCTGGCGCGCAAGCTCTCGGCCGTCAAAAGCTTCTATCGTTGGCTGGCAGAACGCGAAGGGTTCGAGCCCACGGCCGTTTTGTCCACGCGCGCTCCGAAATTCAGCAAGAAACTGCCCCGACCGCTGGCCGAGGACGCCGCCCGCGCGATGATCGATACCGTCGAATTGCAAACGGCCAGCGATTGGGCCTCCGCCCGCGACGTCGCGGTGGTCACGTTGCTCTATGGCTGCGGCCTGCGCATATCCGAGGCCTTATCCCTGACCGGTGCGGACGCGCCGCTGCCGCAGACCCTGCGGATCGTCGGCAAGGGCGGTAAGGAAAGGATCGTCCCGGTCATTCCCGCCGCGCGCGAAGCCGTGGCCCACTACCTTCGCCTGTGTCCGCACCCGCAGGAACCAGCCGAGCCGCTGTTTCGCGGTGTGCGCGGTGGAGCATTGAACCCACGCGCAATCCAGGGCGTGATGGCCAAGGCGCGGATGCAGCTCGGCCTGCCGGCGTCGGCCACGCCGCACGCGATGCGGCACAGCTTTGCCACCCATCTGCTGGCAGCGGGCGGTGATCTGCGGGCGATCCAGGAACTGCTGGGGCACGCCTCTCTCTCCACCACCCAAACCTACACAGCGGTCGATACGGCGCGCCTGATGGAGGTTTACGAGCGCGCGCATCCGAAGGCCTAGGGACACAGCCGCAACGTTTCCGCGCGCCCAATGGCGCAACCGTTTGCAGTCAGCTTGGTTTTCGGTAATGACAGGCTCATGACACCCCAGTTCAAAGCCCTTGTCGTCCATATCTTCACCGCCACCGGCGCAGTGTTCGCCATGCTGGCCATGCTTGCCGCAGTCGATGAGAAATGGAGCCTGATGTATCTGTGGCTTGTCGTGTCCTTCATCGTGGATGGAATAGACGGTCCGCTTGCGCGGCACTTCCATGTCAAGAAATACGCCCCCGAATTCGACGGAGAGCTGCTTGACCTGATCATCGACTACCTGACCTATGTCTTCATCCCGGCCTTTGCGCTGTTCAAATCGGGCCTGATGGATGGGTGGACCGGATGGTTCGCGATCATCGTCATCACTTTCGCCAGCGCGCTGTATTTTGCCGATACGCGCATGAAGACCAAGGACAATTCCTTTTCCGGCTTTCCCGGCTGCTGGAACATGGTCGTCATCGTGATCTTCGCGCTCGAGCCGAATTTCTACTTCAGCCTGGGCCTGGTGACGGTTCTATCGATCGCGATGTTCCTGCCGCTGAAATTCGTGCACCCCGTCCGCACCCAACGCTGGCGCGGCTTGACGCTGCCGATGGCCTTTGCATGGACCTTTTTCGCCGGTTGGGCCGCCTGGGTCGATTTCCACCCCGACAGTTGGGCGCATTGGGGTTTGGTCCTGACCAGCATCTACCTGATCAGCGCGGGGATCGCACAGCAGATCATCCCCGAACGGGACAATCCGCAACGTGAAGAAAGCGCGTCGTAGCGCGCGTTCTTCGCCAACCTGCCAAAGGGCGGATTCAAAGGACGTCTTCGACCTCGAATTCGGTGCCGTTATGGGTGAATAGTTCGCCTTTCTGCAGGCCCGCCATGGCCAGGTAGATCGGGCTTTGCGTCGAGATGCCCATGTAGGTTTCGCCATCGACCTCGAACCGGCTCGTCGATACGCAGACGACGAAATTCCTGTTGCTGAACTTCACCACTGCCCCCGGAGCCACGGTATCGGTCAGACGGAAGTTCGTGTTTTCGATCACGTCGATCTTCGCGTGATGCGCATGAACCGGCGCATCGAACGCAGCTGCGAGGTCGGCGTTTTCACGAGAGGCGGCAATGTCGTCCTTGTCATGGCCTTCCCGGTCGTCGAGCTGCGAGTCCTTCATGAACGCTTCGTAATGCGCTTTGGCGGTTGCCAGCTCCTCGGCCTCAAGGGACATGAGGCGATCGACGATAGCCTTCTTTTTTGCGGCGCGGTCTTGCTCGGCAGTCATTCAGCGGTGTCCTTCAAATTCGATAGTCAGGATAGGTTGTGTCGCAAATTGCGCAAATGCAACTGCTTTTCGCGTTTCAGATCAGCAGGCCAGCAGCGCCTTCGTGACGCAGCAACGCCACCTTCGTCTCGATCCCGCCCGCGCCGGAAAAGCCGCCCAATCCGCTTGCCGCCAGGACGCGATGGCAGGGGATGATGACCGGAATGGGGTTGGCCCCGCAGGCTTGCCCGACCGCCTGTGCCGGATGATCGAGGTCGCGGGCGATGTCGCCATAGGTGCGGGTGTCGCCGAACGGGATGGCGGACATCGCGTCGCACACCTGCTTCTGAAACTCAGATCCCTCGATCCGCAGCGGCAGATCGAAACGCCGCAGCTGTCCCGCGTCATAGGCCCTGATCTGCGCCGCAGCCTCGTGCAACAGGGGCGAAGCCGCGGCCCCATTGTCCTCGGCATCGTTCCAGGTCAGACGGACGATGAACCCATTCTGCTCTTCGACCACAAGTCGGCCGAAACTGGTATCGACAATGATTTTTGGCACAAAGCGAAGCTGGCAGAAGGCATGCACCTCTGCAACCGGTATGTAGTGCTGCGAGACTCTGCCATGCTTTCGGGCCTGGCTATCGCCCATTTGCTTCAACATCGCATTCCGAGCATGATGATTGCCCAATAGGGGCGGAACGATGTCATGGTAAGCACCGCGAAAATTCACTCGGTGTGCAACTGGCTGATTGCTGGCGCACAACCGCCGAAAGGCATCGAGGCTGTGGTCGAAGACTGCGCGCATCGGCTAAACGAGGCGGGTATCGGGCTTGACGCCCTCATCATCAACGGACTGTTCATTCATCCTCGCATCCGCGGCATCCAGACACGGTGGACGCGAAAAGGGGGTGTTCGACGCGTTACGTTCCTGCACGAGTACTTTGACACAGTTGATTTCAAAAAGACCCCGATCGATGGCAGCATCTCAACAAAACGCTCCATACGTCTGCGTCTGGCAGAAGCTGCAAAATCGGCGGACAATTTCGAAGCCTACAAACGGAACTACAAGAAAGCGGGATACACTGACGTTCTGGTGCTTCCACTGATCAACTTCGATGGAACCGTAACTGGTTGTGTGGAGTTTGCCACCCAAGCCCGCAATGGGTTCGACGATGAGCAAGTCACGGCCTTGCGGCGGGTACAATCGTCCTTGGCGCGGATGAAGGAGTATTTCACCGAGCGCTTGGACAAACAGATCACCCTTGCGACCTATTTGGGAGAGGCCACCAGCCAGAAAGTCCTGAGCGGCAAGATCGTTCGCGGAGAGGGTGAGACAATCTCGGCCGTGGTGCTGTTTGCCGACATCAAGGGATACACCCAGCTTTCCAACAGCATGGAGTCGCAGGATGTACTGCAACTCTTGAACCATTTCTTCTCGGTGATCGACGACTCGGTCAGCCGCAACAACGGCGAAATTCTCAAGTTTCTGGGCGACGGTGCCCTCGTGATTTTCCCGACGCCGGACGACCTGACCGCCCAAGAGGCGGCGGCGGACGGCGCATTGCAGGCCATCGCTCAGGCGCGGGAGGCCATGGCTCATGAGCACGCCACCCCGTCTCCCGAGTTTCGCGCGGCCTTGCATGTCGGGGATATCTTTTACGGCAATATCGGCAGCAGAACACGGCTAGATTTCACGGCCATCGGGCCGACGATCAATCTTTGCTCGCGTATGCTGCAGGAAGCCTCGCGCCAGAATGCCCGAACGATATGCTCGAAACAGTTCATGGACATTTCGACAATCCAAACCGGCAACCCCGTATCGTGCGAGGTCGCCGGTTTTGACGAGACCGTCGGGTTTTTTCGTTCTCGAATAAGCGATGCCCCTCGTCGGACTACGGGCAACCGCAGGTTCCAGGCTCAACCCAAGGCGTCGTTGCAACGCCCGCAGACGCCCGCATGGGCATGGCGGCCGACATCCGGCAGGATCTTCCAGCACCGCTGGCACTTCTCGCCCTCGGCCATTTCGAAGACGACGCCGACACCTTCGACCTCGGGCAGGCGGAACGCCTCGGCCGGGGCCGGATCGCCGGTCACGGTCAAGCCCGAGGTGATGCACATATCGTCCATGTCGATCTGGCGCAGCAGGGCGCGCACGCCATTGTCTTCGACATGCACGACCGGCGCCGCCTCCAGGCTGGAGCCGATGACTTTGTCCCGGCGCTGGATCTCGAGCGCGGCGGTCACCACGCGGCGCACGCGGCGCACCTTGGCCACGTTCGCCTCGTTCTCAAGGTCGCGCCACGCGGCCGGCGTTTCGGGGAAGTCCACCAGATGCACCGAACTGTCGTCGCCCGAGTACCGCTCCAGCCAGACCTCCTCCATCGTGAAGACGAGGATCGGAGACAGCCAGGTGGTCAGCCGGTGGAACAGGATGTCCAGCACCGTCCGCGCGGCACGGCGGCGCGGGCTGTCGCCGTCGCAATAGAGAACGTCCTTGCGGATGTCGAAGTAGAAGGATGACAGGTCGACCGTGGCAAAGTTGAACACCGCGCTGAAAACGCCCTGGAAATCAAACTCGGCATAGCCCTTGCGAACCTGCGCGTCCAGTTCGGCCAGACGGCTCAGCACCCAGCGTTCCAGCGGCGGCATGTCCGCCGGGTTCTCGACGCGGTCGGTCTCGGAGAAATCCGACAGCGAACCCAGCATGAAGCGCATCGTGTTGCGCAGACGCCGATAGCTGTCGGCGACGCCTTTCAGGATTTCGGGCCCGATCCGCTGGTCGGCGGTATAGTCGGTCTGCGCCACCCAGAGCCGCAGGATGTCGGCGCCGTACTGCTTGATGACCTCGGCCGGCACGATGGTGTTGCCGAGCGATTTGGACATCTTGTTGCCCTTCTCGTCCAGCGTGAAGCCATGCGTCACGACATTGCGGTACGGCGCGCGTCCCATCGTCCCGCAAGCCTGCAGCATCGAGGAATGGAACCAGCCGCGATGCTGGTCGGTTCCTTCCATGTAGACATCGGCGATGCCGTCCTCGGTCCCGTCGGCGCGGTCGCGCAGCACGAAGGCGTGGGTCGAACCGGAATCGAACCAGACGTCGAGAATGTCGAACACCTGATCCCATTCCTCCGGATCATAATCGGGGGTAAGGAACCGTTCCTTGGCGCCATCCCTGTACCAGGCATCGGCGCCCTCGGCCTCGAAGGCTTCAAGGATGCGCGCGTTGACCTTCTCGTCGCGCAGCAGAAAGCCCGGATCGGTCGGCAGAGCGCCCTTCCTGGTGAAGCAGGTCAGCGGCACGCCCCAGGCGCGCTGTCGCGAAAGCACCCAGTCGGGCCGCGCTTCGATCATCGAAAATAGACGGTTTCGGCCGGTCTGCGGCCACCATTTCACCAGCTTGTCGATCGAGTTCAGCGCACGGGTCCGTATGGTGGTGCCCATCTCGTCCTTCCCGTCGCCCACGGTCTTGTCGATGGCCGCAAACCATTGCGGCGTGTTGCGGAAGATGAGCGGTGCCTTGGAGCGCCAGCTGTGCGGGTAGGAGTGTTTGACCCGGCCGCGCGCGATCAGCGCGCCGCAGCCCGCAAGCGCGTCGATGACCCGCTTGTTGGCGTCGCCTTCCTTGCCCTTGTGGTCCATGATCTTGGCGCCGCCGAAAAGCGGCAGCGACTCGCGGAACGAGCCGTCCTCGATCACGTTGTGGGTCATCTGCAGCCCATGCTTTACGCCAAGAACGAAGTCGTCGGCGCCGTGGCTGGGGGCGGTATGAACGAAACCGGTTCCGGCCTCGTCGGTCACGTGGTCGCCGGGCAGCATGGGCACGTCATAATCCCACTCGCCCTCGCCGCCGTCGGCGCCGCGGAACGGATGGGCGCAGATCATCAGGTCAAGCTGCGCCGCGGTCACGTCGCGAAGACGCTTGAAGCCGTCGACGCGGGCCGCGCGGAACACGTCACCGGCCAGACGGTCCGACAGCAGGAACTGTTCGCCCACCTTGGCCCAGTTGTCCTCGGGCGCCTCGGTCACTTCGTAGAGGCCGTAGGACAGATCCGGGTTGAAGGCCACGGCCCGGTTCGACGGGATGGTCCAAGGGGTCGTGGTCCAGATCACCACGTTCACGCCCATAAGCTCGGATCGCCCTCCGGCCGGCTCGATCGCGCGCACAACCGGGAACTTGACCCAGATGGTGTGGCTCTGGTGGTCGTGGTATTCGACCTCTGCCTCGGCCAGCGCCGTCTTTTCGACCGGCGACCACATCACGGGCTTGGACCCCTGGTAGAGCGTGCCGTTCATCAGGAACTTCATGAATTCCTCGGCGATCACCCGCTCGGCATGAAAGTCCATGGTCAGATAGGGGTCTTCCCACTTGCCGGTCACGCCAAGTCGCTTGAACTCGTCGCGCTGGATGTCCACCCAGCCCTCGGCGAACTTGCGGCATTCCTGCCGGAAGTCGTTGATCGGAACCTCGTCCTTGTCCTTGCCCTTCTGCCGGTATTGCTCCTCGATCTTCCACTCGATCGGCAGGCCGTGGCAGTCCCAGCCGGGAACATAGCGCGCGTCGAACCCCATCATCTGGTGGCTGCGCACGATCATGTCCTTGATGGTCTTGTTCAGAGCGTGGCCGATATGCAGGTTGCCGTTGGCATACGGGGGGCCATCATGCAGGATGAAGGACTTGCGGCCGGTTTTCTCGCGCAGGCGGTCATAGACCCCGATCCGCTCCCACCGCGCCAGCCATTCCGGCTCTCGCTTGGGCAAGCCGGCCCGCATCGGAAAGTCGGTCTTCGGCAGGTTGAGCGTGTCTTTGTAGTCGAGTTCTTCGGTGGTCGTGTCGGCGCACATTCGGGGCGTCCTTCGGATTGTCTGATGCGGTTGCAGGCGATCTGGCGGTGCGAGGTCTCAAACACCTTTGCCCGGCGTCTCGATTTCTCAGAGCGCCGGGGAAATAATTCGAATGATGATGGCCTGCCTGTCGAACATGGCGGGCTTATAGGACGGGAGCGCCTATTGGTCCAGTGGTTCCGGCGCCTGCGGCGAATGGCGCAACATGGCCCAGCGGTTGAGCCAGGCAAGGCCCGCCAGGGCCAGACCCAGCGCCAGCAGCGAAAACACCCGGATCAGACCTCCGAGGCCGGAGATGTCGACAAGAAACACCTTCGCGACCGCCAGTCCGATCACCGCCAGCCCGGCCTTGCGCATCAGATCCGACCGGCGCGCGAGGGACTGGTAGAACAGCCCGGCCCCGATCACCAGAAGGGCCAGCGTGTAGGTGTAAAGCTCGGGCTGTGTGACGCCATGGCTTTCGTGCATTCCCGCCGCACCCTGCCAGAAATGCCGGATCGTCAGCCCCAGCCAGATGGCACAGAGCGCCAGCGCAGCTGCGCCGCTGACCTGCCTCATCCATCGCGGCATCGATCGGATCCTCCATACCGCAATCCCGATCAAAAGCGCCGGTAAAAGATAGGCGACCGCCAATGTGTTGACGATCGGCGGCCCAATCACCGGCGCGGTGCCGATCTCGAGCAGCGGGTTGGCTTCCGTCAGGGCTCCGCTCAGGGCTGCGACGCCCAACAGCCCGAACACCGCCGCCAGCCCGGTGCGGACCATCTGGAATCTACCTCCCAGTTCCCACCGCCGAACCTGGGCAAAGGCCAGCGCCAGCCAGATCACCGCAAACAGCCCCAGCGCCCAGTGGCTGTTTTCGGCCCCGCTCACCGTCAAACTTTCCAGCCAGCGCAGCAGCAGCAACGACAGGAATAGCCCCGCCGTGGACCAGGCCGCGCTTTCGAGCATCAGCTTTGCCGCCGGGCGCGCCAGCGGCAGCAACAGCCACAAGGCAAGCAGGAAACCGGCCAAGGTCCCACCATAGGCCAGCACCAGTTCCGGCAGCGGCGCGTTCTGGGCCCAATCCAGACCCGGATCCACAACCAGCCGATATCCCAAGGTCACCACACCCGCGTGGGTGAACCAACTCATCGGCGGCAGCGTGAATTTCCGGTCCAGCGCCGCGGCGACCACTACCGTGACGGCCAGGGCAGCCGTCAGCGCCGCCGAACTCAGGACGATGATGCAGGCAAATGCCAGGCTGGACAGCGCCGAGAGAGTGGCCAAGGCGGCCCGCATCCTGTCCGCGCCATCCGCCCGGGCAAACCGTTCGGCCAGCAGGACCATCAGCGCACCAATGGCAAGCGCGTGCAGCGCCCAGGGGTAGGCGCCGATCACGTCGGCGGGGCGCCAGCCGATTTCGAGCATGATCGCCAAAGCGGGCGCGAACAGCGCCGCCGCCCCGGCCCAGACCGCCGCAGTCTCTTCCTCTCGGTACGAGCGCCATGCCGCGGCCACCGACACCAGCGCCCCAAGCGCCACGAGCATCGTCACCAGGAACGGATAGTCCGCCTCGGGCGTTTCCGCATATGTGGCGGCGAACCGCAGATAAGCCGCACTGCCGTCGATCCCGTGCGCAAGAACGACCCAAAGCAGGCCTGCCGCCGGAAACAGGGTGGTATCCTGCAGCGCCCGTGCGCCGTTTGCCCACAGGATCAGGGCCAGCGTCATGGCGGCCAGCAGCAGAACCGCCAGCCAGAACCCCGCCTCGGTCTCGGCCCAATGCAGGGCGATGATGGCGGAACTGGCCGCTACGGCGCCGAAAGCCAGCCGCGTCGGGAATTCCGGCCAGGGATCGCCCTTTTTACGCAGGAAAACCTGGGACACCATGCGCCCGCCGTGTACCGGCACCAGGCTGCGCGCAGGCACGACAACCGCAGCCATCGCAAGCGCCACCGAATAGATCAGGTGCTCTGCATCCGTCGCAGGTGACGCCAGCACGAGCAGCCAGGCCGCCGAGTAGGCGCCGAGCAGCGTCAGGACCGAGATCCAGGCCCATCGCCGCACGGTGTCGATGCCCAACCCCAGCAGCGCGACGATCAGGAAATAGGCATAAAGCCACGATGGATCGCTCGAGGATCCGCCCACCAGAAACGGGGCCGCAAAAGCGCCAATCAAGCCGACCGCGGCCAGCAACGCGCCGTGGAACCACCCAAGTACCAACCCCAGCAGAGCGATCGCCATCATGCCCGCCAACGCCGTCTCGGGTCCGATCAGGTCGTACAACTGACGCGCCGCAAGCACGCCGCCGAACAGCGTGACCAGACCGGCCCCGGAAAAGACCGAGGGCAGGTAGGCGGTGCTGGATGCCTCGTCATCGCCGAACCTGCGGCGCAGAACCTCGCCGGCGACGATCAGGAGTGCACCGAAGGCCAGGGCCGCAGCGACCCGCGCCGCGGGCGACAGAAGCCCGGTCTCGACCCCGTATTGCACAAGAAAAATCCCGGCCAGCGCCAGCGACAGGGCCGAAACCGCGTAGAACCAGTTCTCGCGCAGCCAACTGCCCAAGGCGTCGATGCGGTCCTTTCGGAACACGACCGCACGAGGCGTCGAAGCGGTCGCAGCGGGTTTCGGAGTTTCACCAACCTCGGCACCGACCGGGCGTGACGGTCTCCAGGGGCCAGGTTTTGCCCGATCCTCGACAGGTTCAGGCTTGGCATCCGCTGGCTTCGTTTCATCCGCCTGCGGTGCTGCCTGACCGTCCGTTTCAACGGCACCGCCCATGCCAGCGAGCCGTTTTTCAAGCTCGTCGACGCGCCGTCGCAGACGGGACTGCCCCACAACTAGAAAGACGACCGTGACCGGAATGGCCAGAACGATCAGGCCGATCAGAACAAGCAGCGATTCCACAACCAGCCTCCGAACTGCAACGGAACGAGTCTAAGGCCAGCCATACCGGCAACCTAGTCCGGAAAACCATGCGAAATGAAAGCGTTGCCTCGGCCCCACAACCTGCCGCGGTAAGGGATCAGACGTGGAACAGCGATCCGACACCGAACGCGATCAGCGCGGCCGCGCCGCCGATCGCAAGCGTCTCGCCGCCCGAACGCCACCAGGGCGCCAGAGACCAACGGCTCTTGAGTGCACCGATGGCGAAGAAAACCCCCATGGTCACCCAGACGGAAACCACAAACGCATTCTCAAGCCCGAAGAGGAAGGGGAGCAAGGGGATCATGCCGGCGATGAGAAACGCCAAAAACGTCGCCATCGCGGCCTTCATCGGGTGCGGATCGACGCTGCCCAGCCCGTATTCGCCTTCCAGCATCAGGTTGATCCAGTTCTCGCGATTGGCGGTGATGGCCTGGGTCGCTTCATCCAGCACCGGCCCCGCCAGACCCTTCTGTGTCAATATCTCGCGCACCTCCTGCCTTTCGCCGTCCGGATAAAGCGCGATGTGCCGTTCCTCGATGGCTCGGATGCGGCGGATGTTGTCCAGCTCGGCCTTGGTTCCGGAATAATTGCCCGCTGCCATCGAAAATCCGTCGGCCAGGACGTTGGCAATGCCCAGCGCGACGATGACAAAGGGCGACAACCCAGCCCCGGCCACCCCGGCGACGATGGCAAAAGTGGTGACCGATCCGTCGATCCCGCCATAGACCACGTCGCGCAGCACGCCGCGCCCCGGCGGCGCGTTGATCCGGTCGGCAATCTCCTTCTGGCTGTGGCCGTGATCCGCCATGGCACCCTCTCGCGCTTTTCATGATCCTGCGCCAAGGGGGCAAAAGTGGCCTTGCGTCAGATCAACCCTTGGAAAACAACCCGCCCAGCGCGCGTTTGACCATGCCTCGGGTAGAAGGCTTGTGGCGCGGCGAAAATGGCAAGGGGCGGCAGACCTCCATCGCTGCGACGCCGACGCGCGCGCTCAGGGCGCCGTTGACCAGACCTTCGCCAAAACGGCGGGACAGCTTGCCGAGGATCGAGCCGCCAAGGATCGGCTCCAGCAAGTCGTCGCCCACCGCGACCGCGCCGGTCGCCACCAGATGCACGAAAACGGCCCGGGTCAGTCGCCAACTGCCGAGGAATCCGGCCCGCCCACCGTAGATCTCGGCGATCCGGCGGATCATTCGCAGGGAAGCGGCCAGCGCCGTCGCCACATCAGCCAGCGCCAGCGGCACCAGCGCAGTCACGGTTGCAACCTGCCGCGCGGCCGCCTCGACCTCGCGGCTGGCGGCGTCGTCGAGCGGGGCGAGGAGTTCATCCTCGGCCAATGCCAACAAGGCAACCGCATCGAACTGGTCGTCGGCCCGCTCGCACAGGCGCTCCCTTCCCCACCGGGTTTCGTCCCGGCCCTTGTAGAAGGAAACCAAACGCTCGGTGACCGCGCGCGCCTGCGCCAGATCATCGGCCGCCAGCGCCGCATCGGCGGACCGGCGCAACTCGTCCACGCGCGCAAGGCGGCCAATAGCAGCCATCTCGCGCAGCGCGATAACGAGCGCGACAAGTACCAGCGCCGCCAGCAGCCCGGTGACGATCCACCCCAGGATCGGCGCGCGTTCGACCAGCGATGTCGCGAAATCCCAGGCCGCGACGGAAACCACCGCGCCGATCACCGCCAGCGCCAGCCCCCAGAACCACTTGGTCAGCGCTGAAGGTTTGCGCGCCGCCATCCGGGCCGCCGCCTGCATCGCCTGACCCTGCGGCGGGATCATGTCCGGAACCGGAGGCGCCTGGGACACGTTCGGAGCGGATTGCGCTTCGCCTTCGAGGTCAATCAGAACCGGACCGTTGGTCATGGCCGTCGTCCTCCTTTTGCCAGACATATGTGATGTCAGGCAGGTTTTCATCGTTTCGCGCACCATCGCTGCGCCCGGCTTCGACGAACCCGTTCCGTTCGTAGAACTGGCGGGCGGCAGTGTTGGCCTCGAACGTTCTGAGTGTCAGACGCGCCCGTTTTTCCTTGGCGTCGTCCAGCAGTTGCCGCCCGACCCCCTGTCTCCGAGCCGGGCCAGAAAGATAAAGCGCGCAGATTTCCTGGCCGTCGCGCGCCAGAAATCCGAGTACCTGGGCTTGTTCCTCGACCACCGTGACCCAGCCCCGGTCGATCATCGTGCCGCAAAAGGCGATGGCTTCGGCCAGCGAATGCAGCTCGGGCATCCAGTCGTTTTCGCGCGAAAAACCGTGCAGGATTGCTCCGGTCGTGCCGGCGTCGGTACTGCGTGCAGGGCGCAGGATCGGGTTCATAGCCGGTCTCCGATCAGGAACTGCGCGGCCCTATCCAGCCGGATATGCGGCGGCCCGTCGCCCGGCTGCAACGTCAGGCGCGCGGGCGAAAAGGCCATGAAGCCATAATCCTCGGACAACCACGCCTGCGCGCCCTCCCTCGCCGGGCCCAGCAGATGGGCAGGATCCTCGGGCAGTGCGCCGGGATAGAAGGCCGCCTGCTTTTTCGTCTCGAGAAGCGTGCCCCTGACGCACGGCAGTTCCCGCCCGTCATGGCAGCGCATTTCTTCGGTGGTCGCGCGCAGGGCGGCAAGCGACAGGGCTGACGTCTCGGCCCCGGCAAAACTCGCGCGGTCACGGGCGTCGCGGGTCAGCGCCTCCATGATGGCCGTCAGCTTGGGATGCTGCAGGTGGTGCAGATGATCGGCCTTGGTTGCCGCGAACAGGATCTTCTCGACCCGTTTGCCCAGTAAAAGCTGGCTGAGCCAGGCGTTCCGCCCCGGCCGGAAGGCCCCGAGGATATCCGCCATCGCCCGACGCATATCCTCGACCGCCCGTGGACCGCTGTGGATGGCCCCCAGTGCATCGACCAGCACGATCTGCCGGTCGATGCGCGCGAAATGGTCGCGAAAGAACGGCTTCACCACCTGCGCCTTGTAGGCCTCGTACCGCCGCTCCATCTCGCGGTGCAACGATTTCCGGCGGGAAGGCCCATCGACCGGCAGCGGCGCAAACGTCAGAACCGGAGAGCCCGCCAGATCTCCGGGCAGCAGAAACCGACCTGGCGTGCAGTCATAGAAACCGGCGTCCCGCGCGGCACCAAGGTAGTCGGTGAAAGACCGGGCCAGTCGCTGCGCCACAGGTTCCTCATGCGAACCGGCCGGATCGGCGCCGCGCGCCTCTGCCAGATAGGCGGCCGCTTCCGAACGGGGTCCGATCCGCGCCAGTGTCTCCGCCGACCACTCATCATAGGACTTGTCCAGAAGGCCCAAATCCAGCAGCCACTCGCCGGGATAGTCGACGATATCCAGGTGTACGGTGCGCGGCCCCTGCAACCCGGCCAGCAGGCCAGCGGGCCTGACCCTCAGCGACAGGCGCAGTTCCGACACCGCACGGGTGCTGTCCGGCCAATGCGGCGCAGGGCCGGTGAGCGCGGCCAGATGGGTTTCATAGTCGAAGCGCGGCACGGTGTCGTCCGGCTGCGGCTGAAGATAGGCGGCCGCGATCCGCCCTTCCTGCGCGGCGGCCAGCCCGGGCATCCGCCCCCGGTCCAGGAGGTTCGCCACCAGCGAGGAGATGAACACCGTCTTGCCCGAGCGGGCCAACCCGGTGACGCCCAGCCGGATCACGGGTTCGAAGAAGGTTTCGGAAATCCGGTCTCCGACGGTTTCGACGCCGCGCACAAGGTTGTCTGCCAGAGTTGAGATGACCAAGCCGCTGCCCTGCCCTTTTCGTTTCTTTCAAGATAGGAAGGGGTTGCCCTGGTTGCCAGAGCTTTTGCAAAGGCCGGCCTTGCCGTGGCCTGCAGTGCGCGATACCAGCGGCACATGCCACGTTTCGCGTTGAAAGTCGAATACCAGGGCGCGCCTTTCGCGGGTTGGCAGCGCCAGAAGGAGCTGCCGTCGGTTCAAGGCGCGATCGAGGACGCGCTGGCGCGTCTCGAACGGGGGCCGCACATGATCGCGGCGGCCGGGCGAACCGACGCGGGCGTTCACGCCTTGGGACAGGTCGCCCATTGCGACCTCATCAAGGACTGGGATCCATTCCGCCTGTCCGAGGCCCTGAACTATCACCTCAAACCGCTGCCCGTCGCGATTCTGGCGGCCGCGCAGGTCGAAGACGACTGGCACGCAAGGTTCACGGCGACCGAACGGCAGTACCTGTTCCGCATCCTGATCCGCCGGGCCCCTGCTACGCATGACAAAGGTCAGGTTTGGCAGATCAACCAGACGCTGGACGTGGCGGCGATGCAGGAAGCGGCGGACAAGCTGGTGGGGCAGCACGATTTCACGACCTTCCGCTCGTCGATCTGCCAGTCCGCCAGCCCGGTAAAAACTCTGGACGAGTTGCGGATCGAACCGGTTGACGGATTTTCGGGGCCCGAGGTGCATTTCCACGTGCGTGCCCGGTCTTTCCTGCACAATCAGGTGCGCAGCTTTGTCGGCACGCTTGAGCGCGTCGGAGCCGGGGCCTGGTCGCCTTCGGACGTCAGGCAGGCGCTCGAAGCGGCGGATCGCGCGGCTTGCGGGCCGGTCAGCCCTCCGCAGGGTCTGTATCTGGCACGAGTCGGATACCCGGCCGACCCTTTCGCCTGACCTTATCCGGGCGGGAACAGGACCAGCGTCTGCAGCGCGGTCGCGACGGGCCCGTTCGTGTCGTATAGCACTGCCTGAGCCATGCCGATGCCATTTGCGTGCCAATGCGAAACAGATTCGGAAGCGAGCCATTCCGAGACCGGCTCGCGATGGACATGGACGGACAGGTCGGTGTTCATGAAGCCCATCTCGGTGGGCGGCGCGTTCCAGGAAATGCCGTTGCCGCAATCTGCAAGCGGGCAAAGCGACTGGATCGGCGATTGCCGCTCCCCCTCCAACAGCGGCGGCGCGCGCATCCAGATGGTCTTGGGTCCCGGATCGTGGCTTTGGCCTTTGGGATACAGGACATCGACGAACTGCGCGAAATACGGCAGATCGTGACGCGCCTGTCGGATCGGGAACGGTCCCGGTTCGGCGTCTTCAATGCGGGGGGACGGCACCTGCGCGTTCCGCACCTCTCCCATCTTCTTGCGCACAAGGTGCATCGTCGTGGCGGTGGCGCAGAGCGTCTCGTCCGGATCATGCACCGTCACGCGTGTCGTCGCCAATGTCCTCGTGTGGCGCACGGTCTCGGCCGATACCCTGAGCCCGGTCAAGGGCAAGGGGCGCAGCACGTCCACCGTCAGGCGGGTCAGCATCTTTTCCGGACCTACCTCCCGCTCGGCCGCTCGGGCAATCAGCCCCGTGACCGGACCGGCATGGCAATGGTCCGGCGACCACGGCCCCCGGACCGGGTCGTTGCCGACGAAAACGCCGCCCGCCCCGAGGTGGAAATATGATTCGCGGACCCGTTCCTTTTCCATCACGCCACCCGGGTCAGACTTTCTCCTGCGTGTGCTTCTTCAACTCGGCCCGCGCCACCTGCCGTCGATGAACCGCGTCCGGGCCGTCGGCCAGACGCAGCGTCCGCACATGAGTCCAGGCGATGGCCAGCGGCGTGTCCTGGCTGACGCCCTGCCCGCCGAACATCTGCACCGCCTCGTCGATCACCTTGAGCGCCACGCGCGGGGCCACGACCTTGATCTGGCTGATCCACGGCGCCGCCGCCCGGGCATCGCCCTGATCCATGTACCAGGCGGCCTTGAGGCACAGCAGACGCGCCATCTCGATCTCCATTCGGCATTCGGCGATGATGTCGTAATTCGCGCCCAGTTGCGCCAGCTTCTTGCCGAAAGCTTCGCGCTGCATCGACCGCTTGCACATGCGCTCAAGCGCGATCTCGGCCTGACCGATGGCGCGCATGCAGTGGTGGATACGGCCCGGCCCCAGGCGGCCCTGCGCAATCTCGAAGCCCCGGCCCTCGCCCAGAAGGATGTTCTCGGCGGGAACGCGCACGTTGGTAAGCCGGATGTGCATGTGCCCGTGCGGCGCGTCGTCGTGACCATAGACTTCCATCGGCCGCAACACCTCGATGCCGGGCGTATCCGCCGGCACCACGATCATCGACTGGCGCTGATGTTTGGGCAGTTCTTCGCCCCCGGTCTTGACCATGACGATATAGACCTTGCAACGCGGGTCGCCGGCCCCCGAAGCCCACCATTTCTCGCCGTTCAGTACGTATTCGTCCCCGTCCCGGACGCAGGACATCGAGATGTTGGTGGCGTCGGAACTGGCCACTTCCGGTTCGGTCATCAGGTAGGCCGAGCGGATCTCGCCCTCGAGCAGCGGCTTGAGCCATTGCTTCTTCATCTTTTCCGAGCCGTAGCGTTCGAACACTTCCATGTTGCCGGTATCGGGCGCCGAACAGTTGAACACCTCGGCCCCCAAGGGCGTCTTGCCCATCTCCTCGGCGAAATAGGCGTATTCGACCGTTGTCAGGCCAAACCCCTTGTCGCTGTCGGTCAGCCAGAAATTCCACAGACCCGCGGCCTTGGCCTTGGCCTTCAACCCCTCGAGGATCTCGGCCTGACGCTCGGTATATTGCCACCGATCGCCCTTGCCGATCTCGGCCTGGTATTCCTCTTCCAGCGGCATGATCTCGTCCCGCACCATCGTGGCGACGCGCTGCAAGAGCTTGCGGTTCTCGTCCCGCATCCCGAATGTCATGTTCATGAAACTGTCTCCTCCGACCGGCCTACCGGGCTTTACCTTGGGCCGAAGGATGACTTAGCTGCGCGGACAAAGTCCAGTTGCGTGACGGAACGTCACAAGCGTGAAAATGCAAGGGAGGCCGAGCTCATGGCGCTGTTGATCGAGACCGGAATGTCGGGGTGGATGACCGACGCGGAAATCGCCGAACAGGTGCGGGACCAGTTCCCCCAAGCGGACATCCGCACGCCGGATGCAATCGGAAACCCCGATGAAATCACCATGATGGCGGTGGTTGGCTTGAACCCGGAACGCGTCGCGCAGCTGCCGAACCTGCGGCTTGTCCAGAAACTTGGCGCGGGCGTGGAAACCATCGTCCGCAATCCGGCCCTGCCCGGCCATGTCCGCGTGACGCGGTTGAAACCCGACGCGCCCGCCCGCGAGATCGCCGAGTGGTTCCTCGCCTACATCCTGCGCGCACATCGCAACATGCCGATGCACGAAGCGGAACAACGCATGGCTGCTTGGACACCGGTCGAACCGAAGTACACGCCGGATACGGTCGTCGGCGTCTTCGGCCTTGGGCACATCGGTGCGCGCACCGCGCGGATGCTGCGCGATCTCGGGTTCCAGGTGAAAGGGTGGAGCCGTTCGCGCAAGGACATCGAAGGTATCGATTGCCGCGATGGCGCGGCAGCCCTTCCCGCGCTGTTGGCAGAATGCGATCACGTTTGCGCCATCCTGCCGTCGACGCCGGAGACAGTGGGATTGTTTGACGCCGGGCTTCTGGCGGCGATGAAGCCCGGCAGCCAGCTGCTCAACGCCGGGCGCGGCGATCTGATCGACGAAACCGCCCTGATGTCGGCACTGGATGCCGGGACGCCGGGGCACGCGGTTCTGGACGTGGTGCGCGAGGAACCTTTGCCCGCCGAAAGCCCGCTTTGGCGCCATCCCCGCATCACCATCACGCCGCATGTTTCGGGGTGGCACCTGGGCGACGCCATGAAAGACGTGGCCGAGAACTTCCGCCGCCTCGGCGCCGAGGAACCCCTGTTGCACGAAGTGGACCGAAATCGCGGTTACTGACGCCCTATCCGATGAATTCGTTGTAGGCCGCTTCGTCCATGTAATCGTCCATCGGCGACATGTCGGTGACCTTGATCTTGAAGAACCAAGCGTCGCCGGTCGGATCCTCGTTGACCAGTCCCGGGTTGTCGGTCAGCACCTCGTTCACCTCGACGATCTCGCCATCCAGCGGGGCAAGAATGTCGGACGCGGCCTTGACCGACTCGATCACCACGATCTCGTCGTCCTTGCTTACCTCGGTGCCCACTTCGGGCAGTTCGACAAATACCACGTCGCCCAACTGCTCCGCGGCATGAGCGGTGATTCCCACCGTCACCACGTCACCGTCGGCCTCGAGCCACTCGTGTTCTTCCGTGTATTTCATGTCCCTGTTTCCCCTGAACTGCGGTTGTTCCCTCTCCTTGCGCCAGAGCAGGCAAGGCGAGCGCATGGAATCTGCATAGTCGATTATTGCGCTCGCTCAAGCAGCGATTGGATCGGCGGCGGGACGGCACCTCAGGCTTCAGGGCGTCAGGATCCAGTTGCCGCCGGCATCCAGGCATCGCCGCGTGCGGATTTCGCGGGTCTGGCCGGTCTTTCCCGACACGACGAAATGCTGTAGATGCGCGCAATCTTCCTGCATCTCGCGAACGCGAACGGTGCCCTTCGATCCGGTGTCCGGATTGGACCATGACGCCTCCTGCCCCACTAGCGGCCGGCCCTTGGCAAACAGCGAAGCTGCGGCCGCATTCTGCATCTCGAAATCCGCCGGGCTCAGCCCCAGTTCCGCGACCATTCGCGACAGTGGCTTGGCCTGCCCTTCCGATCCCGAAAAGAACAGCGCCGCAGTCACCAGGACCGTGCATACCCAAGCTTTCATGACTGCCTCGCGAAACCGAAATCCATGTCTCGTCAACGATATCCCTCCGTAGGCCGCTTGTCCAAACCCGGCCGCCATCTTCAAAATATCCCGAACAAACCTATCAGGACACCGCCGCTAGGACCGCCCCGGCTTTGCGCTCATATTGCCCGGAAACGAACAGAGGATCCCGATGGAACGTCCTTCCTATTATGCCCCCACAGGCGGTCATCCGGGCCAGGAGCAACTCCTGACCGACCGCGCCATGTTCACCGAAGCCTATGCGGTTGTCCCGAAAGGCACCATGCGCGACATCGTGACCAGCTTCCTGCCCTTCTGGGAGGGCACCCGCCTCTGGGTCCTGTCCCGCCCGCTGAGCGGCTTTGCCGAAACCTTTTCGCAATACATAATGGAAATTCAGCCCGGAGGCGGCAGCGACCGGCCCGAGACCGACCCCGAAGCCGAAGGCGTGATCTTCGTGGTCGAGGGGGCCGTGACGTTGACGATCGGCGGCTCAATTCATGTGCTCGAAACGGGCGGATACGCCTATGTCCCGCCGGGCAGCGACTGGACCCTGCACAACCGCGCCGGTCCGGTGGCCCGCTTTCACTGGATCCGCAAGGCCTACGAGGCCGTTCCGGGCTTGCCGGCGCCGGACCCGGTCATCGCCAACGAACGCGACATCGCACCGACACCGATGCCCGGAACCGAAGGGCGCTGGGCCACCACGCGCTTTGTCGATCCCGCCGACCTGCGGCACGACATGCACGTCACCATCGTCACCTTCGAACCCGGTGGCGTGATCCCCTTTGCCGAGACGCACGTGATGGAACACGGGCTATACGTTCTCGAAGGCAAGGCGGTATACCGGCTCAATCAGGATTGGGTCGAGGTCGAGGCGGGCGACTACATGTGGCTGCGCGCCTTTTGCCCGCAAGCCTGCTATGCGGGCGGGCCGGGGCGTTTCCGCTACCTTCTCTACAAGGACGTCAACCGGCACATGCCGCTTTCCCTGACCCGCCGCTGAGTGGCCAAGATCCCGCCGCGACAGTGTTTTTTCGCGCCAGGGCTTCACAGCAGGCTCGGAATTTGCTCAAATCAGGCCAAGGATTTTGAGACTTGTCGGAGATTGTTCAATGAAACTGCGCAGAACGATGGCGGCGATTGCCGCGCTTGCCGCCCTTGTGGCGGTCGATACGACACAAGCCGTGGCCAAGGAAGAGACCAGATCGGTCTTCGTCATGAGCCGCACATGGGCAGTGACCAAAGTGTCCGACGCGCCGGTCATCTACCGGGCGACGCGCGACAACAACAACCTCAACCCGTTCGGCCCGCCGCCGCGCCTGCGCACCATCCAGGCCATTGCCGCCATTCAGCAGGCGACAGGGTGCAGGGTGATCCGGTCCAGCATGTATCAGAACATTTCCGGCCAGTTCTTTTCGCAGGTCGTCTGCGGCTGACACATGCGCAGGAACGGGCATTGAGGTCGGTCAGACACCCTGCCATAGCTTGCGCATGAAACTCGCGATCAACGGATTCGGCCGCATCGGCCGCACGATCCTGCGGCAGGTTCTTTCGCTGCCGCAGGGGTCGGGTGTCGAACTGGTGCAGATCAACGACATCGCGCCGCTCGAAACATGCGCCTACCTGTTCAAATATGACAGCACGTTCGGCCCGTATCCCGGCGAGGTTACCGCCGGAAACGAAGTTCTGATGGTCGATGACCAGGCAATCCCGGTCACGCACAGCCACGATCTGGCGCGGGTGGATCTGACCGGTGTGGACGTTCTGCTCGATTGCACCGGCGTCGCTCGGACCTCGGACGTGGCAAGCCGCGGCCTGACCGCCGGGGCGGGCAAGGTGCTTATTTCGGGCCCCTCACCGGCCGCCGAGATCACGATTGTTCTGGGCGCGAACGAGGATCAGCTGGGCAATGCGCGGATCGTGTCGAACGCCTCCTGCACCACCAATGGGCTAGCGCCCCTGGCCAAGGCGATCGACGCGATCGGCGGCATCGCCTCGGCGCATATGACCACCATCCATTGCTATACCAACAGCCAGCCCATGGTGGACGCCCCGCGGGGCGATCTGGCGCGGTCGCGGGCGGGGGCCCTGTCGATGGTGCCTACGACATCCAGCGCGACCCATTTGATCGACGCCGTTCTGCCGCATCTTGCGGGCCGTATCTCCGGCGCGGCGGTAAGGGTGCCAACCGCCAGCGTTTCGGCGGTGGATCTGGTTGTGCAGCTCGAACGGGGCATGGGCGCAGACGTGTTCGACAATGAGCTGCGAAAGGTGGTCGCCGCGTCACCCGTGCTTGGCTGGACAGACCTGCCGCTGGTGTCCTCGGACCTGCGCGCCCGTTCCGAGTCGCTGATCATCGCGGGACCCGAAACCCGGATGACCGGAGACCGTCAAGTCCGGGTCTTTGGGTGGTACGACAATGAATGGGGATTCTCGGCCCGGATGCTGGACGTCGCCCGCCTGATGTCCGGCGGTTGACCGGAACGCCTCCGCTCGACACAAAGTGGCGCGGAATTGCCTGACGGCAGGTCAAAACCCTTTTCATCCGCGGGCTCCGATGCTCTAACTCATAGGTGAAAAGCCGCGACTTGTTCGCCGGCCAAAAACGATTTCGAGTTGGGGCAGACTGGAGCCGTATCATGCCGTTCGACGGGCCGCAGAGTATAGTGAGGGCTTGGCTCTTCACGCTCGTTGCCGCCCTGGCGCCAAATGCCGCGCTGGCCCTTGAAACCGTGCTGTCCGCGCCCGGCGCTCCGGCGGCGCTGCAAAAACGAATGGCCGAGACCTCGTCGGTCATGACCTCGGAATCGCGGGGCCTCGACACGCCAATCGAAATCCTGTCCGCCGCGGTTTCCGACTATCGAACGCTGGTTCAGATCCTCTATGACGAGGGCTATTTCAGCCCCACGGTCAGCATCCGGCTGGATGGGCGCGAGGCCGCCGACATCGACACGCTCGAACTTCCGCGCCAGATCAACCGCGCCGTCATCACCGTGAACACGGGCCCTACATTCACTTTCGGCACGGCAGTCATCGCGCCCCTGGCCCCCGGAACGCAGTTGCCCGAGGGTTTCGCGACCGGAAAACCGGCGACGACGGGCATCATTCAGGACGCCGCCCGCACCGGCGTTCAGGCCTGGGAGGATGTGGGGCACGCCAAGGCCGACGTCGGCGGTCAAAGGATCACCGCGCGCCACGCGCAGGCGCGGCTGGACGCACAGATAGACCTGCGCCCCGGCCCCAGGCTGACATTCGGCAAGATGCACATCAAGGGCGGCACCGACGTCCGCCACGATTCCATCCGGAAAATCGCGGGATTTCCAACAGGTAAGGTCTATTCCCCCGAGCAGTTGAAAAAAGTCGGCACCCGGCTGCGCCGCACCGGCACGTTCAACTCCGTGACGATCGTAGAACATGAAACCCCCAATCCCGACGGCTCGCTTGATTTCGACGCCACGTTCGAGGATCTGCCAAAACGGCGCCTTACCTTCGGTGTCGAGATATCGTCGCGCGAGGGTTTGGACGTCAGCACCACCTGGACCCATCGCAACGTTGCCAGGCGCGCGCAACGGTTCCGGTTCGAAGCCTCCATCCGGAACATCGGCGGATCGGAAGACATCGACGGGCGGCTCGGAATGCGCCTGGACCAGCCGGACCGGCTTGGCCCCGACGACAGCACGTTCTACACCGCGTATATCGAGCGGCGGAACACCACGCATTACAATGTCTCGGTCGCTTCGGCGGGCTATGGTGCAAGGCGGACGTTTTCCGACCGGCTCTACGCCGAGGCCTATGCGGGTCTGTATTTTTCCGATGCGGACGACGCCTATGGCAGCGGTCGAAAATTCAACTACCTAATCATCCCCTTCCGGTCCGAATGGGATCAGCGCGACAACAAGGTCAGCGCCACAAGGGGCTACTATCTTGACGCACAAGTGATGCCCTTCGCGGGCTTTTCGGCCTCTGATTCCGGGCTGCGGCTGTTTTTCGACGGGCGCAGCTACTGGAGCCCGGTGGCCAGCGGTCGCCTGGTTCTCGCGGGGCGGGTTCAGCTGGGCTCGGTCCTTGGTCCGTCGCCGGACGGGGTCACTCCGGATTTCTTGTTCTTTTCGGGCGGCGCCGGAACGGTTCGCGGCCAGCCCTTCGAAAGTCTGGGCATACCGGTCGGAACCGGCGTGGCCGGCGGCCGGTCCTTTCTGGGCCTGTCCGGCGAGGTCCGCGGGCACGTGACGGGAAAACTGTCGCTCGTGGGGTTCTACGACTTCGGCACGGTGGACACCTCGTCCTTCATCGGCGCCGATGCCGAATTTCACTCGGGCGCAGGTCTTGGGGTTCGCTACGATCTGGGCGGTTTCGGCCCGCTCCGCGTGGACCTGGCGTTTCCGGTGCAAGGGGATACGGGCGACGGCTTTCAATTCTACATCGGGATAGGGCAAGCGTTTTGAAACGCCGGGTTGCATATCCTTTGGCGATCCTCAGCCTGACGCTCGGCCCTTCGGTCCTAGCACAGGACCAGGCCGAGGAAAGCGGCGGAATGCTTGTCGATTTCCTGCAGAACACCCTGTCGGGGGACGGACGTACCGTGTCGGTCAGGGGGCTGAGCGGTGCGTTGAGCGCGCGCGCCACCATCGAGCAGATCGCGGTCTCGGACGATGAAGGCGTTTGGCTGACCATCGACAATGCCGTGCTTGACTGGAACCGGCTCGCCCTGATCCGCGGACGCTTTTCGGTGAACGCGCTGACCGCAGAGGAAATCAACATCGAACGGGCGCCCGGCCCCACCACGACGGAAGAGCCGCTGCCGACCGCCGAGGCAAAGCCGTTCCAACTGCCGGAACTGCCGGTGGCGATCGAGATCGGCGAATTGCGCGTCGACCATCTGGTTCTCGGAAAGCCGCTGATCGGCGTGGCCGCGGATCTCAAGGTCGACGGGGCGCTGGACCTGGCCGATGGCGCGCTGGACACTCATCTCGACGTCACCCGGCTGGACCGTCCCGGCGATACGATCAACCTGACCGCACGGTTCGAGAACGAAAACAGCATGATCGGTCTGGATCTGGAGGTCATCGAGGATGCCGGCGGGTTGATCTCGACTGCGCTCAGGATCCCGGGTCAACCCTCGCTGCAACTGACGGCCAAGGGCGATGGGCCGGTCACAGACTTCACCGCCGACATTTCGCTGAGCACCGAGAATACCCAACGCGTCGCCGGACAGGTCCGGCTGCGCGAGGTACCGGCCCCGGATGGCGGGTCCGGGCAGGAGATCGCCTTTACCGCCGATCTGGGCGGAGATTTGACGCCGTTCCTGGCCGACGATCTCGACACTTTCTTCGGGACGGAGACGCGCCTCCACGTGGATGGCCGGGCCGGTGCCGAGGGTCGCGTCGAACTGTCCGAACTGGACGTGACCTCAAACGCCCTGCGGCTTGAAGGTGAGTTGAGCCTCGCCAGGGGCCAACTCGAGAAGGCCGCGCTTCAGGCCCGCATCACCCCGCCGCAAGGCGAAACCGTGGTGCTTCCGGTCCCCGGGGGTCAAACCACGATCGGTGCGGCTCAGCTTTCGGGCCTGTTCGATCAGGCCAATGGCAACATCTGGGATCTGAGCCTGACAGCCGACGATCTGAAGACGCCCGAAATGCAACTGGATCAGGCCTTGCTCACCGCTCAGGGAACTCTGCAGCAAGGCGCGGCGCTGCAGCTGGACGGCGACCTTCAGGCGGCGCTGGACGGGTTGAAAATGGCGGACCCGGCTTTAGATTCCGCGCTGGGGCGCCGGATATCTCTGGACAGCCAATTCGGGTTGCGGGACGACCAGACGCTCGAGGTGACGGGTCTGGAACTGGTGGGCGCGGACTACGTCCTCGACGCCGACGCCGTGATCGACGGGCTGGAGAGCGGATTTCACCTCGACGGCTCAGCGTCGCTCGACGCCAAGGACCTGTCACGCTTTTCCGGCCTCGCAAAGATGGATCTGGCCGGGTCCGTGTCCGCCAAGGTGGTGGGCAACGGCTCTCCGCTTGCCGGCAGTTTCGACGGCAAGCTGGACGTCGCGGGCCGGAATCTGGCCACCGGCAGGGCGGACATCGACCCGCTCATCGCCGGCGAGACCACGATATCGCTGGACGCAAAACGCGGGCCGGACGGGTTGACCATTCGCGAGCTTGCCATCGACGGCGCCGCCCTGACGGCCCAGGCCGCCGCGGTCGTGACCAGCCCGAACGGAAACCTGACCGTCGACGGCACGGCCACGGTCGAAGCGCCTGACCTTTCAGTATTTTCCGGATTGGCCAGGATGAATCTGGGCGGCGCCGCGCAAGCCTCGGTCGACGGCAAGGCCGCGCTCAAGACACTGGATTTCGACGGCACGGCCGACATCACCGGCCAGAACCTGAAGACCGGTCGCGCCGACATCGACCCGCTTATTTCGGGGCAGACGGAAATCCATCTGGACGCCTCGCGCACCGCCGAGCAGATCGTGATCCGCAGCGCGAAGGTGAATGGAGCCGCCCTGCAGGCGGATGTGGTGGCGACCATCACCGATCCCGATGGCGCCTTGTCAGTCGAAGGGCGGGCGGAAGTCGACGCGCCGGATCTGTCCCTGTTTTCGGGCCTCGCCGGCATGGACATCGCCGGCTCGGTAAAGGCTACGGCCGAAGGCAGCGGAACCCGTCAGACCCAAGCCTTCGACATTCGCGCCGATCTGGATGCCGAAGATCTGGAAACCGGCTTGGCCAAGATAGACGAACTGATCCAGGGGCGCACGACACTCGACCTGGATGCGGCAAATGGTGAACTCGGGTTGCAGATCCGGACCTTCAGGCTGGACGGAACCGCGCTTACGGCGACGGCGCAGGGTCGACTGAGCCGCGACACGGGCGAGTTGAAATTCACGGCCACGCTCGACGATCTGTCGCGGATCTCCACCACGACTAAAGGCCCGCTGGTCCTGAGCGGAGGCGTCTCTCCGGCCGACAACGGTTTGCAAGGCCACGTAAGCCTGAAAGGGCCGGACACATCCTTTGCGGACCTGTCCGGCACGGTGGGATCCGATGGCAGCGCCGACCTGGATTTCGACGCAAGACTGGACAGGCTTGAACGCTACGCGCCTGAATTCCCGGGCAGCATCGAAGCCAAGGGAAACGCGAAACGCGACAATGGGGTCTGGACGATAGATGCAACCGCAAAAGGGCCGGCCCAGATCGACGGCACCGTGGCGGGTACCTACAATGAAAGCACTTCCGAAGCCGACCTTGGCGCCAAGGGCACCGTCGCCATTGGAATTGCGAACAAGTACATATCACCCAACCAGATCAGCGGCACCGCCCGGTTCGACATGGCGTTGAAGGGCAAGCCCGGCCTTGACGCGCTGAGCGGCAAGATTTCCACGTCTGGAACGACGATGGCACTGCCCAACCTCGGTCAGACGATCACCGGGATCGGCGGCGACGTGACCCTCGCCAACGGCACGGCGACCGCGGCGCTGCAGGGCGGGATGCGCGCGGGCGGCAGTTTCACGGTGTCGGGTCCGGTCGAACTCAAGCCGCCGTTCAACGGGCAGATCACCGTCGCACTGAACGACCTCGTCCTGACCGATCAACTGCTCTACGAAACTTCGCTGAACGGGCAAGTCACGATGTCCGGCCCCCTCGCGGGCAACAGCGCGATTGCCGGGCAGATCGATTTCGGGGAAACCAACATCAACCTGGCCGCTGCATCCGGAGCCGTCGGGGCCGCGCCGATCCCTCCGATCCGCCATGTCAACGAACCAGGACCCGTGCTCGTCACCCGCGAGCGGGCGGGCCTGGTCGAACAGGAAGGCAAATCCGGCGAAGCCTCGCGCATCTCGCTGGACGTGAGCCTGCTGGCACCCAAGGCCGTTTTCGTCCGGGGCCGCGGGGTGAACGCGGAACTGGGCGGACGCATCCATGTCGGGGGCACCACGAAATCCATTTCGCCATCCGGACAGATCGATCTGATCCGCGGCGTTCTGGACATACTTGGCCGCCGCCTGACTCTGACCAAGGGTGTCATCTCGCTTCAAGGCAACCTGACGCCTTATATCGAGTTCGAATCCGCCGCCAGCACATCGGACGGCACGGCCGTCATCGAGATCGCGGGACCATTGGATTCGCCCAAGGTGGAGATCACCTCTGACCCGGAGCGCCCCCCGGAGGAAGCATTGGCCATGCTTCTGTTCGGAAACCGTTTTTCCGAGCTTTCGCCCTTTGTCATCGCGCAGATGGCGGCGTCGCTGGCGGAACTCAGCGGCGCAGGCGGTGACGCGACCAAGGGGATCCGGGACGCGACCGGCGTCGATACGATCGACCTCGGGGCGGACGACAATGGCCTTGGGCGCGTCGGCGTCGGGGCTTATCTGGGCGAGAACATCTACACCGATCTGACCGTCAACACCGAAGGCGAAACCGAAGTGAACCTGAATCTGGACCTGACCGACAAGTTCACGGTTCGGGGAACGGTGGACAGCAAGGGCGAAACCGGTTTCGGCATATTCTACGAGCGCGACTACTAGCCGAAGCTGAGCGCCCATGACTTGACCCTCTCTGGCAAGCATGCAGGATCGGCGCGAACAGCAAACGATCCGCCATGACCTTTACGACACGTCCCGAAATCGCAGGAACCTATGGCGTCGTCGCCTCTACCCACTGGATCGCATCCGCCGTCGGCATGCGCATCCTGGAACGGGGTGGCAATGCTTTTGACGCCGCCGCCGCCATGGGCTTCGTGTTGCATGTGGTGGAGCCGCACCTGAACGGCCCGCTGGGCGACATGCCGATGCTGATCAGGCCGGCTGGCGCAGGTGAACCCATCATGGTTTGCGGGCAGGGAACCGCGCCTGCGGGCGCGACCATCGCGCGCTACCGCAGCGAAGGGCTCCGGCGAATTCCCGGCTCCGGCCTGCTGGCCACCGTCATTCCGGGCGCCTTCGATGCCTGGATGCTCGTGCTGCGCGATCACGGCTTGCTGCCGCTGCGCGACATTCTGGAGCCCGCCATCCACTATGCCGCGAAAGGCCACCCCGTCCTGCCGCGCGTAGCACACACCATTGCCGGGCTGGCGGAGTTCTTTCGCACCGAATGGCCGACCTCGTTCGAGACCTGGCTGCCCCTGGGCCGCGCACCTCAGCCGGGCCAACTCATGCGCAACCCGCAACTGGCCGCGACCTGGGAGCGGTTGCTGCGCGAGGCCGAGGCAACACCAGAGCGTGCTGCGCAGATCGATACTGCGCGCGATGCATTCTACCGGGGTTTCGTGGCCCAAGCGATCGACACCTACCTGCGCGACGCCTGCGTGATGGACGCCGCCGGCGAACGGCGGAAAGGGGTTCTGACCGGTCACGACCTGGCCGGCTGGCAGGCGCATTACGAGCAGCCCATTGCGGGCGAGTATCGCGGCTGGGCGGTGTGGAAGGGCGGCCCCTGGACCCAAGGCCCCACCCTGCTGCAATCGCTGAACCTGCTTGAAGGTTTCGACCTGGATACCGCCGACGCCGCCGGTTTCGTTCATCTGGTCACCGAAGCCATGAAACTCGGCTTCGCCGACCGCGAAGCCTATTACGGCGACCCGGAACACAGTGACATCCCGATGGCAGAGTTGCTTTCACAGGACTACGCCGGAAAGCGGCGGACGCTGATCGGTGAGGCCGCCTCGACCGAGCAATGGCCGGGCCGCCTGCCGGGGCGCGAGCATTGGGCGGAAGCGGCGATTGCCCGGGCGGCAGAGCCCTATGTGACCGGCGGGCAGATCGGCACCGGAGAGCCCACCATGGCGCATCTTGCCGAGAGGCGTGGCGACACCGTGCATGTGGACGTGATCGACCGTTGGGGCAACATGGTCTCGGCGACGCCGTCGGGCGGCTGGCTGCAATCCTCGCCAGTGGTGCCGGGGTTGGGAATGCCGCTCAACACCAGGGCGCAGATGTTCTGGCTGGACGAAGGTCTGCCTACATCGCTGGCGCCGGGCCGCCGTCCGCGCACCACCCTGTCGCCGTCGATGGCCCGCAGCCCGGACGGGGTGGAAATGGCGTTCGGAACGCCGGGCGGCGATCAGCAGGATCAATGGCAACTGATCTTCCTGTTGCGGCTGATCCACTGCCGCATGAACCTGCAGCAGGCGATCGACGCGCCCCTGTTCCACACGGCCCATTTCCAAAGCTCGTTCTACCCGCGCGAGGCACGCCCCGGGCATCTCATGATCGAACCGGGAATCGGAGAGGCGGTGATCGCGGACCTGCGCAGGCGCGGACATGACGTGGAACTTGCCGAACCCTGGACCGTCGGCAGGCTTACTGCCGCCAGCAGAGCGCCGGACGGGTTGCTGCGTGCGGCCGCGACGCCGCGCCTGATGCAGGCCTATGCCATCGGCCGGTGATCCCCGGCCTGTTTTCGACGGATGCCGATAGGCTGGCCGATCTGCGGCGCGGGTTCGAGCGACTTGTGATCTTCGACCATGCGCGCCAGACGCGCCGCGGCCCATTCCGGGTAGGGCGCCGAACGTCCGGTTGCATGGCTGACGTTGATGAAAAGCCCCTCCTGCGTCGCGCAGAGCGCACCGTCAGCCTCGGCAAACATCTCGGCGAAATAGTGGCCCCGCTTTCCGTCGGCGTCGAGCAGGCGCAGGCGATAGTAGAATGGCTCGCCCTCGCGCAGCTCGCGCAGGAAATGCAGATGCGACTGGATCATGTAGGGGCCCTCGCCCGTGGCCTCGACTTGTACGCCTCCCAGGCCCAGGTGTTCGACCATCACCTCCTCCAGCGCCAGATCGAAGGCGACGCCGTAGTAGCCCACGTTCATGTGGCCGTTGTAGTCGATCCATTCGGGTTTCACCGTAAATCCCCGCACCTCGACCGGAGCCGGATACGGGCCGTCATGGCCGCCGGGTGGCGTCTGGGTCATCTGTGTTCCCTCCCTTTTGACTGAAGGTCAGAGTGCCCGTCCTGCCCTGCAAGTCCAGCCCTATCGGCAAAGAAAAAGCGGCCCCCGAAGGAGCCGCCTTGAACGTCCATAGTCCGTCGCTTACTCCGCAGCGATCGCCTCGCCGGCCTTTTCGACCCGAACTGCCGCGTATTTGAACTCGGGGATCTTGCCGAAAGGATCCAGCGCCGAGTTGGTCAGGATGTTCGCCGCCGCCTCTACATAGGCGAAGGGCAGGAACACGTTGTCCTCGGCAATGGCCCGGTCGGCGCGGACCATGACATCGACCGAGCCGCGGCGCGTGGTCAGCTTGATCATGTCGCCCGGCTCGACCCCCATGCGGCGCAGCGTGGCGGGGTTCATCGAACAGTTCGCCTCGGGCTCGACCGCGTCCAGAACATTCGAACGGCGGGTCATCGAGCCGGTGTGCCAATGCTCCAACTGGCGGCCGGTGATCAGGACGAAGGGATATTCCGTATCGGGCCGCTCGTCGGGATCGATGATCTTGGCCGGTGTGAAGCGGGCGCGCTTGCTGGCGCGCGGGAAGCCGTCGCCGAACACGATCGCCTGCCCCGGATCCTCGGGCGAGAGCGACGGATAGGTCACCGCCTCGGATTCCAGACGTTCCCAGGTGATGTTGTCGAGCGAGCCCATGTTGAGCTTCATCTCGGCGAACACCTCCTTCGGGTGGGTGTAGGACCAGTCGAGGCCGAGCCTCTTGGCCAGTTCCACCTCGATCCACCAATCCTCCCTCGCCTCGCCCGGAGGCGTGACCGCGGGACGGCCCATCTGCACCTGGCGGTTGGTATTGGTCACTGTGCCGGTCTTTTCCGCCCAGGCCGAAGCTGGCAGAATGACGTCGGCATAGTTTGCCGTCTCGGTCAGGAAAATGTCCTGCACCACCAGGTGATCCAGCATCGCCAGCGCGGCGCGGGCATGGTCCACGTCCGGGTCGGACATCGCCGGGTTCTCGCCCAGGATATACATGCCCTTGATGTCGCCGGCATGGATCGCTTCCATGATCTCGACAACGGTCAGGCCCTTCTGGTTCGAGAAGTCCGGGCTGTTCCACACCGAGGTGAAGGCCGACCGCACGCCATCGTCGGTCACCGACTGGTAGTCCGGCAGGAACATCGGGATCAGGCCCGCGTCAGAGGCGCCCTGCACGTTGTTCTGCCCGCGCAGCGGGTGCAGGCCGGCGCCGGGCTTGCCGACATTGCCGGTCATCAGCGCCAGCGAGATCAGGCAGCGCGAGTTGTCGGTGCCGTGGATATGCTGGCTGACGCCCATGCCCCAAAAGATCATCCCGGCCTTGCCCTTGGCGAAGGTACGGGCCGCGTCGCGCAGAACCTCGGGTTCGATGCCGCAGATCGGCGCCATCTTCTCGGGCGTGTACTCGGCCAGATGCGCCTTCATCTCTTCCCAGTTCTCGGTGAACTGCGCGATGTACTCGGCGTCGTACAGCTCTTCGGTGACGATGACATTCATCATCGCGTTCAGCATCGACACGTCGCCGCCGGGTTTGAACAGCAGGCGGTGGCTGGCGAACTTGCCCAGACCGACACCGCGCGGATCGCAGACGATCAGCTTGCCGCCGCGCTTGGCGAACTGCTTGAAATAGGTCGCCGCGACGGGATGGTTTTCGATCGGGTTGCAGCCGATGACGATGGCCACATCCGCGTTCTCGATCTCGTTGAAGGTCGCTGTCACCGCGCCCGAGCCCACGTTTTCGATCAGGGCCGAAACCGAGGAGGCATGGCACAGCCGGGTGCAATGGTCGACGTTGTTGTGACCAAAGCCCTGACGGATAAGCTTCTGGAACAGATAGGCTTCTTCGTTCGAGCACTTGGCCGAGCCGAAGCCCGCGACATAGGTTCCCTTTCGGGCGCGCAGATCGGCCAGACCCTTGGCGGCGAAATCCAATGCTTCTTCCCAGCTCGCCTCGCGGAAGTGGGTGTGCACGTTGCCCGGATCGACGTTCAGCCCCTTGGGCGCGCCCTCCTTGCGGATCAGCGGCTTGGTCAGGCGATGCGGGTGGTCGATATAGTCGAACCCGAAGCGGCCCTTGACGCACAGGCGGTTTTCGTTGGCCGGGCCATCGACGCCGGTCACGTACTTGATCTTGTTGTCCTTGATCTTGAAGGACAACTGGCAGCCGACGCCGCAGAACGGGCAGACGCTTTCGACCTCGCGGTCGAAATCCTTGCTGTCGCCGGCCTGGCTCTCGTCCAGCACCGTCGCGGGCATCAGGGCGCCGGTCGGGCAGGCCTGAACGCATTCGCCGCAGGCGACGCAGGTCGAGGCGCCCATCGGGTCGTCCTGGTCGAAGGTCACCTTGGCCAGATGCCCGCGATAGGACATGCCGATCACGTCATTGACCTGAACATCGCGGCAGGCGCGGACGCAGAGGTTGCAGTTGATGCAGGCATCGAGGTTTACGCGCATCGCAACGTGGGACGCGTCGAGCAGCGGAACGCTCTCGGCCTCCCTGGCCGGGAAGCGGCTTGTCGAGACATCGTTCAGCCGGGCCATGTCCCAGAAATGCGAAGAGGAGTCGTGGGCCACCTCGGGCTGATCCGCCACCAGCAGTTCCATCACCATGGCGCGGGATTTCTCGGCCCGGTCGGTATCGGTCTTGACCTTCATCCCTTCGGCCACCGGACGGATGCACGAGGCGACCAGCGTGCGCTCGCCCTCCACCTCGACCATGCAGGCGCGGCAGTTGCCGTCGGGGCGATAACCCGGCTCGGGCTTGTGGCAGAGATGCGGGATCACCAGACCACGCCCGTTGGCCGCCTCCCAAATGGTCCAGCCCTCGGGCACGGTGACCTCTTCGCCGTTCAGGCTGAAGGTGACAGTCTTGGTTTCGCTTGCGTCAAGCATTTCCGAATTCCTTATTCAGGATTGCCAGAAGCTGGCGTGCGGAGTTTTCGTCGAATTGCAGGGTCTGGCTTAGTTTATCAGGCATATCTCTTTCAGCCGACCCGTAGGTGTTGAGTTGTAGAACCTTTTTTCCGCCGCTCTCGGAAACCAGATACTTGCATACGACTTGGGTGGGATGGAGCGATCGAAATTCGCGCTCGTCCCGCTCAAACTGGGTTACAAGCGCCAATTAGATTTCCTCCGAGAAGTGTTTCATCACCAGCCGGATCGGGTTCGGCGCCGCCTGCCCCAGTCCGCAGATCGAGGCATCGGCCATCACCTGGCACAGGTCCTCGAGCAGGTCGGTATCCCAGCGGTCGGCCTCCATCAGCTTGACGGCCTTTTCGCAGCCGGCCCGGCAGGGCGTGCACTGGCCGCAGCTTTCGTCCTCGAAGAACCGCAGCATGTTCAGCGCCGCGCCGCGCGCCGTGTCCTGATCCGACAATACCACGACCGCGGCGGACCCGATGAAGGTGCCCAGCGGTTGCAGCGTGTCAAAGTCGAGCGGGACGTCGTCTATACTGGAGGGGAGAAGACCTGACGACGGCCCGCCCGGTTGATACGCCTTGAACGCATGGCCCTCGGCCATGCCCCCGGCCGCATCAATCACATCAAGAATGGTCGATCCCGCAGGCAGCAGGTAGACGCCCGGCTTGGCGACCCGGCCCGAGACCGAGTAGCTGCGCAGGCCCTTGCGACCATTCTTTTCGACCGAATTGAGGATCTCCGGGCCTTCCCGGCAGATCTTTGAGACCCAGTAGAGGGTTTCCACGTTGTGCACCAAGGTCGGGCGGCCAAAGACCCCCACCTGCGCCACGAAGGGCGGGCGGTGGCGCGGCAGGCCGCGCTTGCCTTCGATCGACTCGATCATCGCGCTTTCTTCGCCGCAGATATATGCGCCCGCGCCGCGGCGCAGGTCGATATATCCCGGCTCGACGATCCCGGCCTTTTCCAGCGCCGCGATCTCGGCTGCAAGAATTTCCAGCACCGCCGGGTATTCGTCGCGCATGTAGATGAAGCAGGTCTCGGCTTCGACCGCCCAGGCGGCGATCAGCATGCCTTCGAGAAAGACATGCGGCGTGCGTTCAAGGTAGTAGCGGTCCTTGAAGGTGCCCGGCTCGCCCTCGTCGCCGTTCACGGCAAGGTAGCGCGGCCCCTCGTTCATGCGGACGAAGCCCCATTTCCTGCCCGACGGGAACCCGGCGCCGCCAAGCCCGCGCAGGCCCGATGCGAGGATCTTTTCCTGAACCTCTTCCCATTCGCCGCTCTGGCGGAGGGATCTCAGCGTCTCGTAGCCGCCGTCTGCGGCATAGCTGGCGAAGGTCTCGTAATCGGGGAGATGGGCGTGTGTGTCGCCCGCCGCGATGGCGGCCTGCACCTTTTCCGGGGTGGCATGGTCGATATGGTTGTGCCCGATTTCCAGCACCGGGGCAGTGTCGCAACGGCCCATGCAGGGCGCGCGCAGCACGCGGACCTTGGCGGGATCAAGGCCGTCTTCCAGCGCCTTCTTCAGTTGCTGGGCGCCGGCCATCTCGCAGCTGAGCGAATCGCAGACGCGGATGGTCAGCGCGGGCGGCGGCACCTCGTCCTCTTTCACCACGTCGAAATGGGCATAGAAGGTTGCGGTTTCGTAGACCTCGGCCTGACCGACCTTCATCTCGGCGGCCAGCGCGCAGATGTGTTCGGCGGACAGGTGGCCATGGGCATCCTGGATCAGATGCAGGAATTCGATCAACAGGTCGCGGCGGCGCGGACGGTCGCCCAACAGGCGCTGCACTTCGGCCAGCGCCTCGTCGGTGAATTGCCGCCCCTTGGGCGTGCGACGCCCCTTGCCTTTACCTGACTTCCAGACGCCCTTCCGGTCGTCCGATGGCTTGGTGTCCAATGGTGCCATGATGCCCTCCGCTTGAGGCTTCCGTCTTTCATCAGCGGACCATATCGTCAAATCGCAAAATCCAATCGCACGATAACGACTGTTTATCACCGCAAAGACGTCACCACCCGGCGCAAGGCGTCGATCGTCGGCAGTTCCGGGTCGCGTGTCAGGGTCGCCAGGCAGATTGGCTTGCTGACTTCGGGATCCGTCAAAGGCAGCACCCGCGTCCCATCCAGATTGCCCAGCGCCCGCATCAGAACACGCGGCACGACCGTCGCCGCAAGCCCTTCGCAGGCCATGACCATCGAGGCGGTGAACCCGCTGGTTTCGGCCACTACGTCGGGATGTAGCCCCAATTCCGCAAAAATCCGGTCCAATATGCGCCGGTTCTGCATCTGCGGTTCCAGCAGGCTGATGGGGAATTCGGCGACCCGCGCCCAAGGTATCGGGCCGGTTTCCTCGGTCATGTGTTCGGGAACCAGCAGCACATAGGTTTCCTCGTAGAGCGGATGGACATGGCGCAGGTCGGTGCCGATGCTGTCGCCGTAGGTCACGCCCGCATCGATGCTGCCCTCGTCGAGCCGGTGCTGGATCGCGGTGGCCGACATCGTTTCGATGCGGCTCAGGATGCGGGGATGGGCGGCCTGCAGTCTTTTGATCAGGCGGCCGGTAAAGGCTACGGCGGTGGGGATAACGCCCAGGATCAGCGTGCCCGAGATTTCGCCGCGCGAGGCCAAGACTTCCTGTTCCAGCGCCTTGGTGTCGTCGAGGATGCGGCGGGCGCGGCGGACGATCATTTCGCCCTCTTCGGTCAGGCCCTGGAAGCGGTTGGCGCGGCGGACGATGGACACGCCCAAGCGGTCTTCCAGGTTGCGGATCCGCATGGAAAAGGCGGGTTGCGAGATGCCGCATTCCTCGGCGGCCTTGGCGAAATGGCGGTGGCGCGCCAGGGCGTTCAGCAGTTGAAGGTCACGGATTTCAAACACTTGGAGGCCTCGGCGCAGGGGTTCCGATGCGCTAGCATAGCGTGCCGCGGCGCCTGCGGAAGCCCCCGAAAAAGCCGTGCCAAACGCCGATCACCCAGCGGTGATGCAAGTTCATTTGCCAGGCCGCGGGAATGCGGCGAGGCTGGCGGCGGTCCTGTCCGGGGCCGGAATCCTCCGACTTGTACAGGAGCGGAAAGAGCGATGTTTCGATTTGTACCACCCGCAATCCTGGCCGCCGCGTTCCTGAGCCTGCCCCAGATCGCCGCCGCCGATGAAAGCGCGGCCGGGTAACCGGCCAAGGAACCTGCCGCCGCGACCAAGACCGACGACAATCCCTACTGGTCCAACTGGCCGCATGACCCCGAGCGCCAGGGCGGGCGTTCCTACAGCAAGCGCACCAGGATCGAATACGGCGGACCGGTCGAGCGCAACTTCGAGTCGGGCCGGCGCTGAGAGCGGTCAGGTGTTGAAGAGGAAGTGCATCACGTCGCCGTCCTTGACGACGTAGCTCTTGCCTTCGGACCGCATCTTGCCGGCTTCCTTGGCGCCCTGTTCGCCGTTGCACGCGACGAAGTCGTGATAGGCGATGGTTTCGGCGCGGATGAAGCCCTTTTCGAAATCGCCGTGGATCACGCCCGCCGCCTGCGGCGCTGCGGTGCCGGTGCGGATGGTCCAGGCGCGCGCCTCTTTCGGGCCGACGGTGAAATAGGTTTCCAGCTTGAGCAGGTCGTATCCCGCCCGGATCAGTCGGTCGAGGCCGGGTTCGCTGAGGCCCATTTCTTCCAGGAACATCTGCGCCTCGTCGGCGTCGAGCAGGCTGATCTCTTCCTCGATGCGGGCGCTGATGATGACGTGGGCGTTGCCCTGCGCGGCGGCCATCTCGGCCACGCGCGCCGAATGTTCGTTGCCTTGGGCGGCGTCTTCCTCGGCCACGTTGCAGACATAGAGAACCGGCTTGGTCGTCAGCAGCTGCAGCATCTTCCAGGCGCGGGCGTCCTCGTCGCTGACCTGGACCATGCGGGCGGGGTTGCCGGATTCCAGCATCGCCTGCGCGGCGGCCAGCAGACGCTCCTGCTGCTGCGCCTCCTTGTCGTTGCCCTTGAGCTTGCGCACCAGGTTGGCGCGGCGCTTTTCGATGCTTTCGAGATCGGCCAGCATCAGCTCGGTCTCGATGGTCTCGGCGTCGGCGACGGGGTCGACGCGGCCCTCGACATGGGTCACGTCGCCGTCCTCGAAGCAGCGCAGGACATGGGCGATGGCGTCAACTTCGCGGATGTTGGCCAGGAACTGGTTGCCCAGCCCCTCGCCCTTGGACGCGCCCTTCACCAGGCCGGCGATGTCCACGAAGGTCATGCGGGTGGGAATGACCTGGCGCGACTTGGCGATCGCCGCCAGCTTCTGCAGACGCGCATCGGGGACCGCCACGTCGCCCACGTTGGGTTCGATCGTGCAGAAGGGGAAATTGGCCGCCTGCGCCGCAGCCGTCTTGGTCAGCGCGTTGAACAGGGTCGATTTGCCCACGTTCGGCAGACCCACGATTCCCATTTTGATGCCCATGACGGTCTCCTGATGCCATTCGAGCGCCGCTTCTAGGCAGGTCGCGCGCGATGCGCAAGCTGGCATTCCGCGCGCCGGCGGCGCATCCCTTTTGACATGCAACACATTCGTGAGAAGAATGTGCGGTCATTGACACTGAAAACCCGCGTCGTGATAACCAGTTAATGTTCCGACCCGAACCAACGGAAGATAGGTAACGATGAAATTCCTGTTAGCTTCACTCGCAATTCTGGCTGGCGCCTCGGTCGCGCAGGCCCAAACCGTGATCTTCGGCGCGGGCTATGCCGACTATTCGCACGACCAGGGCGAGGACGAGGCCGTCATCTCGCTGGAATACCAGCACAGGCCGTTTCACCAGGCCACGCATTTCAGCGCCGGCTGGGGCGCGGTGGCGTCGGTGGACGCGGCCAGCGATTTCCACGTCGGGCTGGGCCTTTACGGGATCTACGATTTCAGCAACCGCTGGTTCACCGAGATCAGCGTCATGCCGGGCTATTACGACGCCGGCACCGCCGCGAACGATCTTGGCGGCAGCTTCCAGATTCGCAGCCTGCTGGCGGTCGGCTATGCCTTCGACAGCGGCAACCGCCTGTCCTTTGCCGTCACCCACCATTCCAACGCCAGCACCGACGAATTCAATCCCGGCGTGAACACGGCGCTGGTGCGGTTCCACAGATCTTTCTGAGCCGCACCGTCCGCAGCGGGATTGATTTTCGGGCCGAGTTTCTGCACATCAGGCCGAAACCCGATTGCAAGGACATCCGATGACCCGTATCGACGCCAAGTTCGCCGCCCTGAAGGCCGAGGGAAAGAAAGCCTTTGTCGCTTACGTCATGGCGGGGGATCCCGACTATGAAACCTCGCTGGAGGTGGTCCGGGGGCTGCCGGGGGCCGGGGTCGACGTGATCGAACTGGGCCTGCCCTTCACCGATCCGATGGCGGACGGGCCGACGATCCAGGCGGCGGGGCAGCGGGCGCTGGACGGCGGCATGACGCTGGACCGGACGCTGGAACTGGCCCGCAGCTTTCGCGAGACGGATGACAGCACGCCCATCGTGCTGATGGGCTATTACAACCCGATCTACAGCTGCGGCGTGGATCGGTTCCTGGACAAGGCCAGGGCCGCCGGGATCGACGGGCTGATCGTGGTGGACCTGCCGCCCGAAGAGGACGAGGAACTGTGTCTGCCGGCACAGAAGGCCGGGCTGAACTTCATCCGCCTGGCCACACCGACCACCGATGACAAGCGGCTGCCGCGGGTGATGCAGAACACCTCGGGCTTCGTCTATTACGTGTCGATCACCGGCATCACCGGCGCCGCCGAGGCGCAGGCGGTGGACGTCGCGCCGGAGGTGGCGCGGATCAAGGCGGTGACCGACTTGCCGGTGATCGTGGGGTTCGGCATCAACTCGCCCGAGAAGTCCCGCGCCATCGCGAGCGTCGCCGACGGCGCAGTTGTCGGTTCGGCCATCGTCGGCAAGATCGGCGCCGGCAAGCCGGTGGCCGAGGTTCTGGACTTTGTCAGAGGGCTGGCGGAGGGCGCGCATTCCGCCTGACGCGGCAGGAGCGATCGGACATGGCCCAGGCAAGCCCTGAACGGCTGCCGGGGTTTTTCGTGCCGGCGCGGGTCTGCGGGTGCGGCGTCATGCGCGCATTGCGCCGGGCGGGATTAATTGGTAAAGAAATCTAACCAAAGTCGCAGGAGCCGCCGCACATGCCAGTGATCACCAACATCCAGGACCTCAAGCGCATCTACGAACGCCGCGTGCCGCGCATGTTCTTCGACTATGCGGAAAGCGGCAGCTGGACCGAGCAGACCTTTCGCGAGAACACCTCGGATTTCGAGCAGATCCGCCTGCGCCAGCGGGTCGCGGTGGACATGTCGGGCCGTTCGACCGCCTCGCAGATGATCGGGCAGGATGTGGCGATGCCGGTGGCGCTGGCCCCTGTCGGGCTGACCGGGATGCAGCATGCCGACGGCGAGATCAAGGCGGCGAAGGCGGCCGAGGAATTCGGCGTGCCGTTTACGCTTTCGACCATGTCGATCAACTCGATCGAGGACGTGGCCGAGGCCACCGCGAAGCCGTTCTGGTTCCAGCTTTACACAATGAAGGACGAGGACTACATCCGCCGCCTGATCCAGCGCGCCAAGGACGCCGGGTGCTCGGCGCTGGTGATCACGCTGGACCTGCAGATCCTGGGGCAGCGCCACAAGGATCTGAAGAACGGCCTGTCGGCCCCGCCCAAGCTGACCGTCAGGACGATCGCCAACCTGATGACCAAATGGGCCTGGGGCATCGAGATGCTGGGGGCCAAGCGGCGCGAATTCGGCAATATCGTGGGGCATGTGCAGGGCATTTCCGACGCCTCGTCGCTGGGCGCCTGGACCGCCGAGCAGTTCGACCCCTCGCTGGACTGGGGCAAGGTCGAGAAGCTTATGGAGCTGTGGGACGGCAAGGTGATCCTGAAGGGCATTCTGGATGCCGACGACGCCAAGATGGCCGCCAAGCTGGGCGCCGACGCCATCGTCGTCTCGAACCACGGCGGCCGCCAGCTGGACGGCGCGCTGAGTTCGATCCGGGTGCTGCCCGAGATCATGGACGCGGTCGGCAGCGAGGTCGAGGTGCATCTCGACAGCGGCATCCGCTCGGGCCAGGACGTGCTCAAGGCGCTGGCCCTGGGCGCGAAGGGCACCTATATCGGGCGGGCCTTCGTCTATGGCCTGGGCGCGATGGGGCAGAAGGGCGTGACCACGGCGCTGGAGGTCATCCGCAAGGAGCTGGACACCACGATGGCGCTGTGCGGCGAGAAGAACGTCGCCGATCTGGGCCGCCACAACCTGCTGGTGCCGGAGGATTTCGGCGGCCGCTGGCAGGCGTGACGGCGCGGGCCGGTCAGACGGTCCGGACCTGCGGGTTTTGACATGGCGGCGAATCCGCAGGATAGTCCGCCGAAAAGGACCCGAGGCCGCCCGTCGTGCAAGTCTATCTGAAGCAGAACCTGGCGTTTCTGGCGGTGCCGAAAACCGGCACCACCGCCATCGAGACCCGCCTGAAAAGACATGCGGACATCGTGTTCGCCAATTCGCGCAAGCACGTGAACGCCGCGCAGTTCCATAACCGGGTGGCGCCGTTCCTGGCGCGGTTCTGCGGCGCCCGGCCCGAGCGGGTGGCGGTGATGCGCGACCCGGTCGAGCAGCTGCGCAGCTGGTACCGGTACCGGGCGCGCCTGTCGCCCAGGGAGCACGCCGAAAGCACGTCGGGGATGAGTTTCGACGACTTCGTGCTGGCGGTGATCCGCACCCCGAAACTGCCCCTTGCCGCCATCGGCAGCCAATACGCCTTTCTGACCCTGCGGGACCGGACCGTCGCCGTGCATCACCTGTTCGACTATGACGAGCATGAGCGGATCGCGGACTTCTTCTCGGACAGGTTCGGGGAGGAGGTGGCCTTTCCGATCCGCAACGTCTCGCCCTTCAAGCTGACGCCGCTGTCGCCCGAGGTCGAACAGGAGCTGCGTCAGGCCAGGGCCGCGGAGTTCGCGCTGTTCGCGGATCTGAAGGCGGCGGGGGGGTATCTGCGGCCGATGGCGGTGTGATCGCGGCCCGGCGCCGGACAAAGTGGCGGGGAATCACGAATCTCCCTTTTCAATTGCGCCGATCCGCTGTATGGGCAGCGCTTCACGCGGGGTGACAGCCTTGGAGGCACCCTGCCCTAACATTGGAGAATTAACATGGCTGGTGAGATTCCTGATCTCGTAGCTCTGGAACGGACGGGGACAGGCAAGGGCGCCGCTCGTCAGGCACGCCGCGACGGCTTGGTTCCGGGCATCGTTTATGGTGGCGAGAAAGACCCGCTGCCGATCAACATCCCGTTCAACAGGCTGTTGAAAATGCTGAAGGCGGGCCGGTTCAAATCGACGCTCTTCAACCTCAAGGTCGAAGGCCACGAGGACGTGCGCGTGATCTGCCGCAACGTGCAGCGGGACGTGGTCAAGGACCTGCCCACGCACCTGGACCTGATGCGCCTGCGCCGGTCGACCAAGATCGCGCTGTTCATCCCGGTCGAGTTCATCAACGAGGGCGCGGCCCCCGGCATCAAGAAGGGCGGCGTTCTGACCGTCGTCCGTCCCGAGGTCGAACTGGTCTGCGTCGCCGGCGAAATCCCGGAGAAGATCACCGTCGATCTGTCCGGCATGAACATCGGTGACGTGGCGACCATCTCGTCCGTCGATCTGCCGGCCGGCATCAAGCCGACCATCGACCGCGACTTCGTGATCGCCAACATCTCGGCTCCGTCGGGCCTGGCCTCGGAAGACGAGGAAGAGGAAGGCGCAGAAGAGGCAATCGAAGCCGTCGAGGGCGAAGAAGAAGCCGAAGTCGAGAGCGCCGAATAGTAAGTCTTGGCGACACCTTGGCAAGCGTTTGAACGGGGTCCTTCGGGACCCCGTTTTCATTTTGCTCCGTAAATCCCCGCAGGCGGGCCAAAATCGTCTATGATGTCCCATCGGCCGGAACTTGGGGCCGGATGACGAATTTTTTGTCGATGGGGAGATTGTCATGACTTGTTTTACGTCGCGCGCCGGCGCCCTGCTGGGCGCGGTTCTTCTGGGGTCCATTGCCACCGGGGCCCTGGCGCAGGTGCAGGATATGCTGCCCAACAAGGAGGACGTGGCGGAGAAATTCACCTCGGACCACTTCTCGCCCTATGCGGGGCGGACCTTTCCGACCAAGCTTTTGTGGGGCGACACGCACCTGCACACCCAGGTCTCGGTCGATGCCGGGACCATGACCCGCCTGAGCCAGGAGGACGCGTTCCGGTTCGCGCGGGGCGAGGAGGTCACCACCACCCACGGCCTGCGGGCGCGCCTGGGGCGGCCGCTGGACTGGCTGGTCATCTCGGACCATTCCGAGATGTACGGCCTCATGCCGCAGCTGCTGGCGGGCGATCAGGACATTCTGGCGACCGAGCAGGGCAGGACGTGGTACGACGCCCTGACCAGCGGGGACAACGACGTCGTGTTCAACACCGCGATGGAGATCGTGGCGTCGCTGTCGGGCGACGTGCCCCCGATCGACAATCCGAAAGCGACCAAGAAAGCCTGGCGGCATTACACGGCGCTGGCGGACCAGTACAACGAACCCGGCGTGTTCACCGCGCTGATCGGGTATGAATGGACCTCGGAAGGCGGCGACAACATCCATCGCAACGTGATCTTCCGGGGCGGCGCCGAGATCGCGGATCACGTGGTGCCGTTCTCGCAATACGACAGCAAGAACCCGGAAGACCTTTGGGCGCATCTTGCCGATTTCGAGGAGCGCAGCGGCAGCGACGTCCTGGCGATTCCGCACAACGGGAACCTGTCGAACGGCCGGCTGTACTCGGTCTCCAATTTCGACGGCACGCCCCTCACCGAGGACCTGGCCCGGCTGCGCGCGCGCTTCGAGCCGGTGATCGAGACGACGCAGATCAAGGGCGACAGCGAGGCGCATCCCTTCCTCAGCCCGGATGACGAGTTCGCGGATTTCGACACCTGGGATGCCTCGAACCTGAACGGCACCGAGGCCAAGACCCAGGACATGCTGCAATACGAGTACACCCGCGAGGCGCTGAAGACCGGGCTGCTGCTGGAAGAGCAGCTGGGCGTCAACCCCTACAAGGTGGGCCAGATCGGTTCGACCGACGCGCATACCGGCATGACCGCGGTCGAAGAGGACAATTTCTTCGGCAAGCACTCGGGCGTCGAACCCGAGCCTCATCGCTGGGAACACCTGGTGATCGAGGCGCCGGACCCGGAGTTTTCGATCTACGGGTGGAAGCAGGCTTCGGGCGGGTATGCGGCCGTCTGGGCGACCGAGAACACCCGCGAGGCCATCTTTGACGCGCTGGAACGGCGCGAGGTCTATGCCACCACCGGGTCGCGCATCATGGTGCGGTTCTTCGGCGGCTGGGACTTTGCCGAACAGGACGCGCTGGCGCGGCTGCCCGGCGACATCGGCTATGCCAAGGGGGTTCCGATGGGGGCCGACCTGCCGGCGCGGACCGGTGACGGGGCGCCGAATTTCCTGATCGCGGCGCTCAAGGATCCGTACAGCGGCAATCTAGACCGGGTGCAGGTGATCAAGGGCTGGCTGAACGCGGACGGCACCCGCGGCGAGAAGGTCTACGACGTGGCCTGGAGCGGCGACCGCCAGCCGGGCGACGACGGCAAGCTGCCACCGGTCGGCGACACGGTGGACGTGGCCAACGCCACCTGGACCAACACCATCGGCGCGCCGGAGCTTCTGACCGTGTGGCAGGACCCGGACTTCGACCCGGACCAGCGCGCCTTCTACTATGTCCGCGTGATCGAGATTCCGACGCCGCGGTGGACCGCCTACGAGGCCAAACGGTTCAACGTGCAGATGGACGACATGGTGCCGATGACCACGACCGAGCGCGCCTATACCTCTCCGATCTGGTACACGCCGAAGGGATGAGGAGGCAGGGCCGCCGGAACGCGCGGCGGCCCGTCTGGATTTCCGCCCGGTTTCGGTGCATGTAGGCGCCCGAGCAACTTGGAACTGCGCGGGGCCGCCTCATGAAACTGATTGTCGGGCTGGGAAATCCGGGGGCGAAATATGCCCGCAACCGGCACAATATCGGTTTCATGGCCGTGGACCGGATCGCCGAGGATCACGGGTTCGGCCCGTGGAAGTCGAAATTCCAGGCCGAGATCGCCGAAGGCCGGCTGGGGCCGGAAAAGATCCTGCTGCTGAAGCCCATGACCTTCATGAACCGCTCGGGCCAGTCGGTGGGCGAGGCGATGCGGTTCTACAAGCTCGACTCCACCGATGTCATCGTGCTGCATGACGAGCTGGACCTGGCCCCCGGCAAGGTGCGGGTCAAGGCGGGCGGCGGCCATGCGGGACATAACGGGCTGCGGTCGATCCACGACCACATCGGCGCGGCCTATGACCGGGTGCGGCTGGGGATCGGGCATCCGGGGCGCAAGGAAATGGTGTCGCCCTATGTCCTGAGCGATTTCGCCAAGGCGGATGCCGATTGGCTTGACGATGTTCTGCGCGGCGTGTCGGACGGCGCGACCCACTTGGCGGCGGGCGACGGCGGCAAGTTCATGAACGCGGTCGCGCTGCGGACCGCGCCGCCGCGGTCGTCCACCACCCGCAAGGCGGAGGATGCGCCGGCGGCGGGACCCTCGGCGGCGGAGTCCCCGGCGGCGGAACCCGAGGCCGGGGAAGACACCCGGTCGGCCATGCAGAAGCTCTTGGACAAGTTCCGGTGACGGGCCCGGCTGTCCCTGCCTGAGAGCGCCGCCTGTCTTGCCGTGACGTAGCGATTGCGCATTGCGGTCTCTCGCGTTCCAATGCCGGCGACGAGGGAGGTGAGACATGCGAACTGTCCTGAAGTGGCTGGGCCGCATCCTGCTGGTGTTCATTCTGGCGGCTGCCGTTGTCGGTTTTGCCAAGCGCGAGGAGATCCAGCGGCTGATGGCCGTGAACTCTTTGTTTTCCGAAGACAAGATCGTGGCGAATTTCTCGAACATGGACGCGGCCTTCCTGACCGTGCCGCTGCCGCGCGGCGCCGGTCCGACATCCGAACTGGCCTATGGCGCGGCCTACGAGCTGCCCGACGGCGCGGCGGGCTGGATCGAGGAGCGGGCGGTGACCTCGCTGCTGGTTCTGCAGGACGGCAAGATCCGCTACGAGGAATATTTCCTGGACACCGGCCCGGATGACCGCCGGATTTCGTGGTCGATCGCCAAGAGCTATCTTTCGGCGCTGTTCGGCATCCTGCTGGAGGAAGGCGCAATCGCGTCGCTGGACGATCCGGTGATCAAATACGCGCCCAAACTGGAAGGCAGCGCCTATGAAACGGCCACCATCCGCAACGTGCTGAACATGTCCAGCGGCGTGACCTTCGACGAGGATTACCTGGACTACAATTCGGACATCAACAGGATGGGCCGGGTGGTGGCCCTGGGCGGCGAGCTGGACGATTTCGCCGCCTCGCTCAAGGACAGCTTCGCGGCGCCGGGCGAGACCTGGCAGTATGTTTCCATCGACACGCATGTGATCGGCATGGTGATCCGGGGAGCGACCGGGCGTTCGGTGGCCGAGCTGCTGTCGGAAAAGGTCCTTGCGCCGCTGGGGCTGGAACGCAACGGCTACTACATCACCGACGGGGCCGGCGTGGCCTTCGTGCTGGGCGGGCTGAACTTCACCACCCGCGATTTCGCCCGGTTCGGCCAGATGATCCTGCAGAACGGCGAATATGGCGGCGAGCGGATCGTGCCCGCCGCGTGGATCGCCGAGTCGACCTGGCCCAGCGCCCCCACCGAGCCCGGCAGGATCGGCTACGGCTTTCAGTGGTGGATCCCGGTCGGGGCCCATGAGGGCGAGTTCATGGGGCGCGGGGTCTATGGCCAGTACCTGTATTTCGATCAGCCGCGCGGCGTGCTGATCGTGATGACCGGGGCCGACCGCAAGTTCCGCGACGAGGGCGTGAACGAGGCCAATATCGAAATGTTCCGCAAAATCGCGCAAAGCCTGTAGACTGGGGCCATGCAGAAGCAAGACAGCATCAACGTGCTTGGCGGCGTGCTGGGGAGTTGCTCGCGGTCGCCGCTGACCGGGTTCTTCCGGGACGGGGCCTGCAACACCTGCCCCGAGGACCGCGGCAGCCACACCGTCTGCGCGGTGATGACGGCGGAGTTCCTGGCCTATTCGAAATACGTCGGCAACGACCTGAGCACGCCGCGGCCCGAGTTCGATTTCCCGGGGCTGAAGCCGGGCGACAGCTGGTGCCTGTGCGCCGCGCGGTTCCTGCAGGCGCATGACGAGGGCTGCGCGCCGAAGGTGCATCTGGAGGCCACGCACCGGCGGGCGCTGGACGTCGTGCCGCTGAGCATCCTGGCGCAGCACAAGGCCAAGGACTGACCGGCCCGCGAAAGGGCCGGTCCCATGCGGATCAGTTCGCCTCGCGGCCTTCGGTGTCGGACATGTCGAAGCCGAGGAATTTCGCCACGGTGAAGATGTCCTTGTCGCCGCGGCCGCACATGTTCATGCAGATGATGTGGTCCCTGGGCAGGTCCGGCGCGATCTTCATGACATGGGCCAGCGCGTGGCTGGGTTCGAGCGCGGGGATGATGCCCTCGGTCGCGCAGCAGAGCTTGAACGCCTCGAGCGCCTCCATGTCGGTGATCGCCACATACTGGGCGCGGCCGACCTCGTGCAGCCAGGAATGCTCGGGGCCGATGCCGGGGTAGTCGAGACCGGCCGAGATCGAGTAGCCCTCGAGGATCTGGCCGTCGTCGTCCTGCAGCAGATAGGTCCGGTTGCCGTGCAGCACGCCGGGGCGGCCGCCGGTCAGCGAGGCGCAGTGCTCCATCTTCTCGTCGACGCCCTTGCCGCCGGCCTCGACGCCGATGATGTTGACCGAGGTGTCGTCGAGGAACGGGTAGAACAGACCCATCGCGTTCGAGCCGCCGCCGATGGCGGCGATGATGGTGTCGGGCAGACGGCCTTCGGCCTTCATCATCTGCTCCTTGGCTTCCTTGCCGATGATCGACTGGAAGTCGCGCACCATCGCCGGATAGGGGTGCGGGCCGGCCACGGTGCCGATGCAGTAGAAGGTGTCGCGCACGTTGGTCACCCAGTCGCGCAGCGCGTCGTTCATCGCGTCCTTGAGCGTGCCGCGGCCGGAGGTCACCGGGATCACCTCGGCCCCCAGCAGGCGCATCCGGAACACGTTCGGCGCCTGGCGCTGCACGTCATGGGCGCCCATGTAGACCACGCATTTCAGGCCGAACTTGGCGCAGACCGTGGCGGTCGCCACCCCGTGCTGCCCGGCCCCGGTTTCCGCGATGATCCGGGTCTTGCCCATGCGGCGGGCGAGGATGATCTGGCCCAGCACGTTGTTGATCTTGTGCGCGCCGGTATGGTTCAACTCGTCCCGCTTGAGATAGATCTTAGCGCCGCCGAGATGCTCGGTCAGGCGCTCGGCGAAATAGAGCGGCGACGGGCGGCCGACGTAATTCGCCCAGAGATCATCCATCTCGGCCCAGAAGTCGGGATCGACCTTGGCCTTTTCATATTCCTCTTCCAGCGACAGGATCAGCGGCATCAGGGTTTCACTGACGAACCGTCCGCCGAAAATGCCGAAGCGGCCCTTTTCGTCGGGACCGGACATGAAGGAATTGAAAAGATCGTTGGCCATGCGTGCGCCCTCTGTTGGCTTTCCCCTGTCCTAGTGCGCACGCGCCGAGAGGGCAAGCCAAGCCAGCCGGAAATCGCGCGGCCCGGGATCAGCCCTGCGCCGCGCCGATGAAGCTGCGAATGAGTTCGGCATCCTTGACGCCCGGCGCGGTCTCGACGCCCGAGGAGACATCGACCTGCTGCGCGCCGGTCATGCGGATCGCCTCGGCCACGTTCTGCGGGGTCAGGCCGCCGGCCAGCATCCAGGGCCGCCGCCAGTACTTGCGCCCCGCCAGCAGGCGCCAGTCGAAGGCCAGGCCGTTGCCGCCGGGCAGGACCGCGTTCTTCGGCGGCTTGGCGTCGATCAGCAGCTGGTCGGCCACCTCGGAGTAGAGATCGATCTGCGCCAGGTCCTCTTCGTCGGCCACGCCGACCGCCTTCATCACCGGCAGGCCGAAGCGGTCCTTGACCGCGGCCACGCGGTCGGGGCTTTCCTTGCCATGCAGCTGCAGCATGTCGAGCGGCACCGCGCCGACGATCCGGTCCAGTTCGGCGTCGGTCGCGTTCACCGTCAGCGCCACCTTGGCGAGGCCCACCGGCGCGTCGGCGGCCAGTTCGGCGGCCCTTGCGACCTCGAGATGCCTGGGGGATTTGGGAAAGAACACGAAACCGGCATAACGCGCCCCTGCCCGCGCAGCAGCCTGCACGTGTTCGGGCGCGGTCAGCCCGCAGATCTTGACGTTGACGTCTTGCGGCATCGGCCTTTCTCAGCCGGCCTCGTCCAGAAGGGCCAGCACTTCGTCCTTGCCCTCGTTCTGCTTCTTCTTGAGCTTGTTCACTTCGCGCTCGAGTTGGCGCACCTCGCGCTTCTTCACGTCGGCCTGCCGGCGATGCTTGTGCTCGCGCAGCCATTCCCAGATGAAGCCGATCACCAGGCCCGCCGCGACGCCGCCCAGCACGACCAGGAACAACGGCAGCGAGACCGAGAAGTTGAAGCCGAGGAGCCCGGCGAGTTCATCTGGCATCAGCTTCAGTTCGACCAGTGCGAAATTGGCAAGAGAGACGGAGACCAGGACGATCCCCAGCGCGGCCAGAAAGGCGTAGCGAATGTAGCGCATCATGAGTTCAGGCTTTTCCGTTCAATCGATCCCTGAGCAACTTGCCGGTCTTGAAGAACGGCACGTACTTTTCCTCGACATGCACTGTTTCGCCGGTTCTTGGATTGCGACCAATCCGCGCGTCGCGCTTCTTGACCGAGAACGCGCCGAAACCGCGCAGTTCCACCCTGTCGCCGCGCGACATGGCATCCGTCACTTCCTCGAACACGGTGTTCACGATCCGCTCGACGTCACGCTGATAAAGATGCGGGTTCTCATCGGCGATTTTCTGGATCAGTTCTGAACGGATCATGCGTGCGACCTCCCAGGTGTCAGGTTTTTCCCGTCTATTTGTTTGTGAGTATAGAAAAAAACCCGGATCGGGGGAACGCAGACTCTTTGCCTGCAAGGCGCATTTTTGGGGTTTACCGGCGCGAATCGCGGGGCGAAGGCCGGATTCCGGCCCGTCGGCGGCGCCGAAGACCCCTTGGTGGGGCGCTTTGGGAAGCTATTGATTCGCAACAAAAACGGCCCCGCGCATATGCACGGGGCCGTATTCTTGCGGTCGCGACGCGACCTGGGCTTATTCGCCCGACTTCAGGGCCGCGCCCAGGATGTCGCCCAGCGACGCACCCGAGTCGGACGAGCCGTACTGCTCGACGGCCTCTTTCTCTTCGGCGATCTCGCGCGCCTTGATCGACAGACCCAGACGGCGGGTCTTGCTGTCGACGTTGGTCACGCGGACATCGACCTTGTCACCGACCGAGAAACGCTCGGGGCGCTGCTCGGAACGGTCGCGCGACAGGTCCGAACGGCGGATGAAGGACTTCATGCCTTCGTATTCCACCTCGATGCCGCCATCCTCGATCGCGGTGACGTTCACGGTGATGACCGAGCCACGCTTCACGCCGCCCACGGCCTCGGCGAACTTGTCGCCGCCCAGGGCCTTGATCGACAGCGAGATGCGCTCTTTCTCGACATCCACTTCCGAGACGACCGCCTGGACGACGTCGCCCTTGCGGTAGTTCTGGATGGCGTCCTCGCCACGCTCGTCCCACGACAGGTCGGACAGGTGGACCATGCCGTCGATGTCGCCTTCGAGGCCGATGAACAGACCGAACTCGGTGATGTTCTTGACTTCGCCTTCGACCTGGGTGCCTTCGGGATGGGTTTCCGCAAAGACTTCCCACGGGTTGCGCATGGTCTGCTTGAGGCCCAGCGAAACGCGGCGCTTGGCGCCGTCGATTTCCAGTACCATGACGTCGACTTCCTGGCTGGTCGAAACGATCTTGCCGGGATGGACGTTCTTCTTGGTCCAGGACATTTCCGAGACGTGCACCAGACCTTCGACACCCGGCTCCAGCTCGACGAAGGCGCCGTAGTCGGTGATGTTGGTGACGCGGCCCTTGTGGACCGAACCCAGCGGGTACTTGGCGCCGACCAGATCCCACGGATCTTCCTGCAGCTGCTTCATGCCCAGGCTGATGCGGTGGGTTTCCTTGTTGATCTTGATCACCTGGACCTTGATGGTCTCGCCGATGTTCAGGATCTCGGACGGGTGGTTCACGCGGCGCCATGCCATGTCGGTGACGTGCAGCAGGCCGTCAACGCCGCCCAGATCGACGAACGCACCGTATTCGGTGATGTTCTTGACGACGCCGTCCACGGTCTGGCCTTCGGACAGGTTGCCGATGACTTCGGCGCGCTGTTCGGCGCGCGATTCTTCCAGGATGGCGCGGCGCGAGACCACGATGTTGCCGCGGCGGCGGTCCATCTTGAGGATCTGGAAGGGCTGCTTGAGGCCCATCAGCGGGCCGGCGTCGCGCACGGGGCGCACATCGACCTGGCTGCCGGGCAGGAAGGCAACGGCGCCGCCCAGATCGACCGTGAAGCCGCCCTTGACGCGGCCGAAGATGGCGCCTTCGACGCGGGCATCGTCGGCATATGCTTTTTCCAGGCGGTCCCATGCCTCTTCGCGGCGGGCCATCTCGCGCGAGATGACGGCTTCGCCGCGGGCGTTCTCGGCCGCGCGCAGGAAGACCTCGACCTCGTCGCCGACGGCGATTTCAGGGGCTTCGCCGGGATTTGCGAATTCTTTGAGTTCGACGCGGCCTTCCATCTTGTAGCCTACGTCGATGATGGCCTGGCCGGCTTCGATAGCGATGACCTTGCCTTTGACGACAGAGCCCTCTTCGGGGGTGTCCATTTCGAAGCTTTCGTTGAGGAGGGCTTCGAATTCCTCCATGGATGCGTTAGCCATGTGGCGTTGTTTTCCTTTACGTTTCGCTTTTTCTGGCCGAGCGGTTGTCTCCGCCGGTCTTGATTGATGCCCGCCTTCGGCGGAACGGATTGGTCAGACGACCTGGGTCTCATGCCGCAAAACAAAGAGGGCCGGCTGTTCCCGACCCTGCTCGTCTCATTGTTTTATGGCTCAAATCGCCTTGTCGACGCAGGCTCTATACCGAGTTCACCCAGGCACTGCAAGGACGAATGCCGAAAACGGGCGGCGTGGCGCGCATGGGCGGCTGGCGGGTCAGCCCGCCGACGGGAATTTCTGCTGAATCAGGGCGACGGCGCGGGCCAGCGCGTCCTCGATGCTGAGGTCCGATGTGTCCAGCAGCACCGCGTCGTCGGCAGGTTTCAGCGGCGCCTCGCTGCGTTCCGTGTCGCGCGCGTCGCGTTCGCGCACATCCGCCAGAACCTGCGCGCGGGTCACGTCCGCCCCCTTGGCGTCGAGTTCGAGGAAGCGGCGCTCGGCCCGCACCTCGGGGCTGGCGGTGACGAAGAGCTTTACCTCGGCCTCCGGGCAGATCACCGTGCCGATGTCGCGCCCGTCCAGCACCGCGCCGCCCGCGCGCCGCGCGAAGGCGCGCTGGAAATCGACCAGCGCCGCGCGCACTTCGGGGATCACCGCGACCTTGCTGGCCGCCTGCGCCACGTCGGCGCCGCGCAGCGCCTCGGGTTCCAGATCCTCGGCCACCAGCGCCTCGGCGGCCGCCACCGGTTCCTCGCCCTGCAACATGCGCCAGCCGACGGCCCGGTAGAGCAGGCCGGTGTCCAGATGCGCGAAGCCGAAATGCCGGGCGACGCCCCTGGAGACCGTGCCCTTGCCGGCGGCGGCGGGGCCATCTATGGCGACGGTGAAGCTCATGCCCGTTCGAGGCTGGCGCCCAGGCCCGCCATCAGCGGTTCGAAGATCGGGAAGGATGTGGCGATCGGGCTGCCATCGTCCACCGAGACCGGCTTCTGCGCCCCCATGCCCATGACCATGAAAGACATGGCGATGCGGTGGTCCAGGAAGCTTTCGCAGGTCGCGCCGCCGGGCACGCCGCCGATGCCCAGGCCCTGGACCGTCCACCAGTCCTCGCCCTCTTCGACGGTGACGCCGTTGGCGCGCAGGCCGCGGGCCATGGCGTCGATGCGGTCGCTTTCCTTGACCCGCAACTCCTTGACGCCGCCCATCATGGTGGTGCCGGTGGCATTGGCCGCGACCACCGAGAGCACCGGGTATTCGTCGATCATCGACGCCGCGCGTTCGGCCGGCACGGTGATGCCCTTCATGTCCGGCGAGTAGCGGGCGCGCAGGTCCGCCACCGGCTCGCCTCCCTCGTGGCGCTCGTTCTCATAGGTCAGATCCGCGCCCATCTCGCGCAGTGTGGTGAAGAGCCCGGCGCGGGTCGGGTTCAGCCCGATACCCGGCACCAGCACGTCCGAGCCCGGCGTGATCAGGGCCGCGCAGACCGGGAAGGCGGCGCTTGACGGGTCGCGCGGCACGGCGATCACCTGCGGCTTCAGCTCGGGACGCCCGGTCAGGGTGATGACCCGGCCCTCGTCGGTATCCTCGACGGTGATCTCGGCGCCGAAGCCGGCCAGCATCCTCTCGGAATGGTCGCGGGTGGCTTCCTTTTCGATCACCACGGTCTTGCCCGGCGCGTTGAGGCCCGCCAGCAGCACCGCGGATTTCACCTGCGCCGAGGGCACCGGCACCTCGTAGCGCACCGGCACCGGGTCGGCCGCGCCCACGATGGTCATGGGCAGCCGCCCGCCCGAGCGCCCGACCGCCTGTGCGCCGAACAGCGCCAGCGGATCGGTCACGCGCGCCATCGGGCGCTTGTTCAGGCTGGCGTCGCCGGTGAAGGTCGTGGTGATCGGGGAACTTGCCATCGCGCCCATGATCAGGCGCACGCCGGTGCCGGAATTGCCGCAGTCGATCACCTGATCCGGTTCCGCGAAACCGCCGACGCCAACGCCATGCACCGACCAGTTGCCGCCGCCGTGGTCGATCACCTCGGCCCCGAAGGCGCGCATCGCCTTGGCGGTGTCCAGCACGTCTTCGCCTTCGAGCAGCCCGGAAATCTTTGTTTCTCCGACCGCCATCGCCCCAAGAATGAGCGAGCGGTGCGAGATCGACTTGTCGCCGGGAACCTCGGCCGATCCGGTCAGCGGGCCGCAGGGATGCGAAGTCATCGGGATGGGCGTGCCGTGTCCGGACATGGAAGCTCCTTTTGCGCTATCGGTACCAGCCGATTAGCGAATTGGCGGCAGAGGGTCCAGCCGCAATGAGCCTGTCGCGCGGCGTCAGCCCTTGCGGCGGAAAGTCAGGTAATGCGGCACCCGCCCCTCGCGCAGGGCCTTTTGTTCGTAGCGGGTCGAGATCCAGTCGTCCCACGGCTCGCGCCAGTCCGCGGGGCGTTCGGCGAGCCATTCGAACCCGGCCTTCGGGACCTCTTCGAGCGTCTGGCGGACGTAGTCCGGGATGTCGGTCGCCACCCGGAAGATCGCGCCGGGTTTCAGCACGCGGGCGAGCGGGCCCAGATGCTCGGGCGTGACGAAGCGGCGGCGGTGGTGGCGTTTCTTGGGCCAGGGGTCGGGATAGAGCAGGAAGGCGCGCGAAATGCTCTGGTCCGGCAGCACGTCGAACAGGTCCCGAACGTCGCCGGGGTGAACGGCAAGGTTTTCGACACCCGCGCGGCGGATCTTGCCCAACAGCATCGCGACGCCGTTGATGAAGGGTTCGGCCCCGATGATGCCGATATCCGGATTTCCCGCGGCCTGATGCACCAGATGCTCGCCGCCGCCGAACCCGACCTCGAGCCAGACCGGCTTGCCCGCGAACAGGGCGCCCAGATCCAGCGGCCTGCGCTCGGGGTTGCTGTCCCAGTCCACCGCGCCGGGAGAGAGGGCGGCGAGGTCCTCGGTCAGGTAGGTTCTCTGGCTTTGCTTCAGGGTCTTGCCCCGGATGCGGCCGTAGAAATTGCGGTAGGGTCGGTTGGCTTGGGTCATGTCCGAGGGTCTAGCCGCTGTCCGCCGCCTTCGCAACGGGTCAGATCCCGGCCCCTGCCGGCCCGACCGGCGCGGCGGTGCGGGGCGTCCGCATCACTGGCGAAAATCACACACACCGGCGCGATCGCGACGCGGTACAATTGACATAATCCCGGCCCGATCTATTAGCGATCAACATAACACCCCCGATCCGGGCAAAGGGAATCAGATGAAACGCACCGAATTCTCCTGCACTGCCAAGACCCGCCTCGCGACCTTGGCCTTTGTCTCGGCCGCCGCCATGTCCGGCATGGCCGCCACGCCCGCCGGCGCGCAGAATTTCGACTTTCCCGGCGGTGAGCAGGCGCTGGCCGATCAGGCGCTGGCGACCTGGGGATACCTCGCCCTGCCGAACCGCGCCGCGCGCTTCGTGTCGGCGGGCCGGTTCAAAGGCAGCGACGCCGAGCTGTTGTACGGCCAGATCGGCGATGGGCTGAACCCCTACGAAACCTCGCCTTTCTACACAGAACTGTTCGGCGGCTACCAGAGTTTCGACCCGGTCCTGACGCTGAGCGACGGCAGCAACACGACCACGGCCAATGCCGAATGGAACAGCTTTTCGGTCACCGGCGGCTTTGGCTGGGATTTCGAGATCGACGAATACTGGACCCTGCGCCCCATCGCGAACATCTCGTTCGGCAACGTCCAGGCCGAGGTCGATCCGATCAGCGGCGTCAACTCGGGCAATTCCGGGTCCGGCGTGGATTTCCTGCGGAACGGCGAATTGTGGACGATGGGCTACGGCGCGGCGCTGGAGCTGCAATACAAGCTGCACGCTCCGAACCGCGAGTTCGATTTCTACCTGCGCCACACCGAGATGAAGCTTGAGACCATCGGCGATTCGACCGTGGATGCCGATGCGGATGTCTCGGCAACCACCGCATGGCTGCGGGCGCGCTATCCGATCCGCAATTGGCGGGCCTATGGCCGGCCGGTCCGGTCGGTCTGGCAGGCCGGGGTGGCCGGGCTGTACGGCGATCAGGACGAGGCGCTTGGGTTCGACTGGGTCGCGTCGCTGGGCGCGGGCATCGAGCTGGATGTCGAAGAGACGAGCCTGCCCTGGGTGAAACGCGCCCGGGTGATGCTGGGTTATTCCAAGAGCGATGTGTTCGACGTCTATTCGATCGGGTTCGGCATCAGCTTCTGAGCGGCGCCGCGGCTGAACGGAAAAACCCCGCCGCGAGGCGGGGTTTCTTTTTTGTTGTCGGCTGTCCGGGGCTCAGACCGCGGCTTTCAGCGCCTCGGCCAGATCGGTGCGTTCCCAGCTGAACCCGCCGTCATCCTCGGGGTCGCGCCCGAAATGGCCATAGGCGGCGGTGCGCTGGTAGATCGGCTTGTTCAGGCTCAGGTGCTGGCGGATGCCGCGCGGGCTGAGGTCCATCACCTGGTCGATGGCTCTTTCGATGGCCTCGTCATCGACTTCACCCGTGCCGTGGGTGTCGGCATAGATCGACAGCGGCTTCGACACGCCGATCGCATAGCTGAGCTGGATGGTGCAGCGCTCTGCCATGCCCGAGGCGACCACGTTCTTGGCGAGGTAACGCGCGGCATAGGCGGCCGAGCGGTCCACCTTGGTCGGATCCTTGCCAGAAAAGGCGCCGCCGCCATGCGGGGCCGCGCCGCCATAGGTGTCGACGATGATCTTGCGGCCGGTCAGGCCGGCATCGCCGTCGGGGCCGCCGATGACGAACTTGCCGGTCGGGTTGACGTGCCAGATCGTCTTGTCGGTCAGCCAGCCTTCGGGCAGGGTTTCGCGGATGTAGGGCTCGACGATCGCGCGGATGTCGTCCGAGGTCAGCGCCTCGTCCATGTGCTGCGTCGACAGCACGACCGAGCTGACGCCGACCGGCTTGCCGTCGCGGTAGACGACCGAAAGCTGCGATTTCGCATCCGGGCCAAGTACCGGCTCCGTGCCGTTCTTGCGCACTTCGGCCAGGCGCCGCAGGATCGCGTGGGAATACTGGATCGGCGCCGGCATGAGGGCCGGCGTCTCGTTGGTGGCGAAGCCGAACATGATGCCCTGGTCGCCCGCGCCCTCGTCCTTGTTGTCCGAGGCGTTCACGCCCTGGGCGATATGCGCCGACTGTTCGTGCAGAAGGTTGGTGATCTCGCAGGTGTTCCAGTGGAACTTGTCCTGCTCATAGCCGATGTCCCGGATGCAGTCGCGGGCGATCTGGTCGATCCGCCCCATGTAGTCGTGCAGCTTTTCCTGATCCGACAGACCGACTTCGCCGCCGATCACCACGCGGTTCGTCGTGGCGAAGGTTTCGCAGGCGACGCGGGCTTCGGGTTCTTCGTTCAGAAAGGCATCGAGGACGGCATCGGAAATACGGTCACAGACCTTGTCCGGGTGCCCTTCGGAAACGGACTCCGAAGTGAAGGTGTAGTTCTGTCGGGACATGAAAGCGCTCCATTGAGATTACCCCGCCACGCCAGGAAGCCGTTGTGACAGGCGAAGGATTGGATAAGCAAAGGGATACGGGGGGTCAATCGGAAATTACCGCGCAGGGGGCCGGGCCCGGCGCGACATCAGCGCAATCAGGACAATCAGGGCGAAAAGGACCGGCCCGTCGCCAAGACGGGAATAGAGCGTGGGCGGCAGCGGGTCGGGCAGCGCGGCATCGGCAAAGCCGGCCTCGCCCAGCGCCACCGCGGCGGTGATCCGGCCCAGGGGATCGATCATCGCCGACACGCCGGTATTGGCGGACCGGACCATCGGCACCCCCTGCTCGATCGCCCGCATCTGGGCCTGCGCGAGGTGCTGGTAGGGGCCGGAGCGGGTGCCGAACCAAGCGTCGTTGGTGATCTGCAGCAGCAGGGCGGGACGCTCGGGCGCGGCGCGGACGTCCTGTGGGAACACCGCCTCGTAGCAGATCAGCGGCAGCGCCAGTCCCAGTTCGCCCAATCTCAGCACCGCCGCGCCGGGACCGGCGCTGAAGCCCTGACCCGTGGTCGCCGCGAAACCGTAGAGCCCGAACCGGGCCATCAGGTCGCCGAAGGGGACGTATTCGCCGAACGGCACCAGGTGGTGCTTGTCGTAGAGGCCCGCTTGCCGGCCCTCCTCGTCCAGATAGACCAGCGAGTTGTAGATGCGCATGTCCGCGCTGCGCTGGATGCCGAGCACCACCGGAGCGCCCTGCGCCGCGTCGGCAATGACGCCAAAGGCCGGCGCCGCGTTTTCCAGCCAGACCGGCAGCGAGGTCTCGGGCCAGACGATCAGGTCCGGGCGCGGTTCGGCCGCGGTGTACCCGACAAGGCGTTCGAAGAACACGGGGGCGTATCGCGGATCCCATTTCTGGTGCTGGGGGGCGTTGGGCTGGGTCAGGCGCACGGTTTTCCCGGACGGCGAAACCTCGGGGCGCAGAGCAGCGCAGGCGATGGCCGCGATGCCGAACAGCGCCGCCGGGGCAAGAAGCCGCGGCAAACCGCGCCAGCCCGGCCCGGACACCAGACCGGCGCCCAGCGGCAGGGTGGCGGCCAGGGTCAGGGCGCCCAGCCCGTAGGGCCCGATCAGCGACAGAAGCTGCGCGGCAGGCGAGTCGACCCAGATCTGGGCCAGCCCGGCCCAGGGAAAGCCGGTCAGGACGTAGCCGCGTGCGATCTCGGCCAGCGACAGGGCCAGCACCAGCAGCCAGGCCTGCGCGCCGCGACCTGCGCCGGGCCTGCGGGCAAACCAGAAGGCCGGCGCCCAGAACAGCGCCATGCCGCCCGCCATCAGCACCAGTGCGAAGGGCGCCATCCATGCGTGGCGGTCGGGATCGACCAGAAAGGGCTCGACGATCCACAGCAGGGCATGGCCGAAATAGCCGGTGGCGTAGGCCCACCCGACCCAGGCGGCGCGGACCCTGGTTTCCGCCGTCAGGAACAGGCCCGAGAGCAGGACCAGGGAAACGAGAGTGGCGCCCCAGATGTGGAACGGGGCCAGCCCGATGGCCGCGACGGCCCCCAACAGGGCCGCCATCGCCGCCCGCAGCCAGAAGGACCAGCGGTGGGCAGGCTTCATGCAGCGTGGCCGGGCAGAATGACCCGCAGGCGCTTGATGCGGCGCGGATCCGCGTCGATCACCTCGAATTCCGGGCCTTCGGGGTGGATCACCACCTCACCGCGCGCCGGAACCCGGCCGGACAGCATGAAGACCAGACCGCCCAGCGTGTCGATCTCTTCTTCGTCCACATCCTCGTGGCTGGTCAGCGAGCGCCCGATCTCGGCCTCGAAATCCTCCAGCGGCGCGCGGGCCTGCACGACGTAGCAGCCGGGTTTTTCCTGCACCCAGAGCTTGTCCTCGTCGGCGTCGTGTTCGTCCGCGATCTCGCCCACGACCTGTTCGATCAGGTCCTCGATCGTCAAGAGCCCGTCCACGCCACCGTATTCATCGATGACCAGCGCCAGGTGGCGGCGCTCGGCCTGCATCTTGGTCAGCAGCACGCCGATCGGCATGGACGGCGGCACGTAGAGCAGCGTCCGCAACATCGACATCAGGTCGAACTCGGCCGAACTGCCGTCGAAGCCATGCGTCAGCGCGAAATCCTTGAGGTGCACGAAGCCGAGCGGCGAGTCGATCGTTCCCTCGTAGACCGGTATCCGCGACATGCCGGTGTCGCGGAACACCTGCACGAGTTCGTCCTTGGAGATGGTGCTTGGCACCGCGACGATTTCCGCCGTCGGGATCGCCACGTCCTCGACCCGCATCCGGTGCAGGTTGATCATGCCTCGGGGCTGCGCGCTTGCCACGGCCTGCCCGTTCATCTTGGGATCGTCGTCGGTCTCGGAGGACGAGAATACGTCAATAATGCGTGAAAGAAATCCCGACTTCTCTTCGGTCTGTTCGTCGTCGTTCTGGGGCTGCGCGCTGTGCGCCGCCGTAGAACTGCCCTCTATTTCGCCCATTTTCCTGTTCCAAATGACCGGGTCCGCGGACCCTACCTAACCATTATATGGGTCATCGACACCCAGTTTGCCAAGTACCTCGACTTCGACGCCCTCCATCAAGGTGGCGTCGGCGTCACGAATGTGGTCGTAGCCCAGAAGATGCAACAGGCCATGAACGATCAGATGCGTGACGTGATCGTCGAAGGGCTTTCCGGCCTCTTCCGCCTCGCGCAGACAGGTGTCGTAGGAGATCGCGATGTCGCCGAGCGCGATTTCGCCGGTGAAATCCGGCTCGGGGCGCAGGGGCTGACCGCCGGGCTCGTCCGCGGCCAGATCCTCGGCCGGCCAGCTCAGCACGTTCGTGGGCGCAGGCTTGCCGCGGAATTCCGCGTTCAGCTCGCCGATGCGCGCGTCGCCGCATCCCAGCAGGCTGACCTCGCAGATCTCCGGGTCGAGCCCGCAATGATCCAGCGCCGCCGCGACGGCCCGGGTCGCCAGCGGCTCGAGGTTTCGCCAGCGGGCGTCTTCCAATGTCAGATCGACGGTCATGCGCGGTCTCTGTCGGAGCGGGCGCGGGCCCGGTCCCGTGGTTGTGCGAACCGGGGGTGCGGCCCTCAGCCCGTCTTCGAGGCCGAGTCGCGCCCGGCATCGGCCTCATAGGCGTCAATGATGGCCGCGACAAGCGGATGGCGCACGACATCCTTGGAAGTGAAGTAGTTGAAACCGATCTTCGGGATCGACTTGAGCAGCCGTTCCGCATCCGCCAGGCCCGACGGCACCCCGCGCGGCAGGTCGACCTGCGAGCGGTCGCCGGTGATGACCATGCGGCTGCCCTCGCCCAGGCGGGTCAGGAACATCTTCATCTGCATGGTGGTGGCGTTCTGCGCCTCGTCCAGCACCACGAAGGCGTTCGACAGCGTGCGCCCGCGCATGAAGGCCAGCGGCGCGATTTCGATCCGCTTTTCCTCGATCAGCTTGGCCAGCTGCTTGCCGGGCAGGAAATCGTTCAGCGCGTCGTAGAGCGGCTGCATGTAGGGATCGACCTTTTCCTTCATGTCGCCGGGCAGATATCCCAGCTTTTCGCCCGCCTCGACGGCAGGGCGGCTGAGGATGATCCGGTCCACATGGCCGCCGATGAACATCGACACGCCGACGGCCACGGCAAGATAGGTCTTGCCGGTCCCCGCCGGACCGATGCCGAAAGCCAGTTCGTTCTCGAACAGCGATTGCACGTAGGCCTTTTGCGCGTCGGTGCGCGGCTCGACCAGCTTCTTGCGGGTCTTGATCTCGACCGTGCCGCCCTTGAACATTTCCAGCTGGTCGCCGTCGCGCACGCCGGTGCCGACCTCGGAATTGCCCATCCGCAACTCGCGGTCGACATCCGCCGATTCGACCGTGCGGCCGGCTTCGAGCCGGGCGTAGAGGGCATGGAGCACTTCCAACGCCTGTTTCTGGCCCTCTTCCTCACCGATGATGGCCAACTGGTTGCCGCGCCGAAGGATCTGCACCGAAAGCTTCTGCTCGATGTCGGCCAGGTTGCGGTCGTATTCGCCGCAGAGGTCGATCAGCAATCTGTTGTCGGGAAACTCAACAAGCGCCTCTTGGTGGGGCATGTCGTCTTGCGGTGGGGTCAGTGCACCGATGGCCAATCCGTTCTCCTGTCTTGGCGTTTGAGTCGAGCGTAGCCAGATTGGCCGCGGCAGCGCAAGCGCCAAGGTGAATTTTCGCGACCGGGGGGATCGGGCAAGGCGATAATGCAACTGCGGCGGGCCGTGGTCCGCCGCCTGAGGAACCGGTCGTGGAGGGTTTTGTCCGAGCGGTCAGAAGGCGAAATTCAGCCCCAGGCGCAGGTTGCCGTAGCTTGGGGTCGCCACGGTCGAAGACCCGCTTGCATCGGTCAGGGTCTTGGAGTTGAAGCGCGTGTATTCGTATTCCAGCGTCATCGACAGGTTGTCGCGAAGGACGCGCTCCACCCCAAGGCCAAGCAGGTAGCCGTCGTAGTCCGACTGATCGGAAAGCGAAATCGTGTCGCCGCCCGCGGTTCCCGAAACGGAATAGTCGATGTCGCCGCGCGCATATCCGATGATGCCGTAATACTGCATGTTGCCGCGCGTGTTGGCGAAGCCGCCCTTGAAGCGCAGCACCAGGGTATTCTTCACGTCGATCGACGCCTGGTGCGTGGCGGTGGTGAAACTGTCGCTGATGTCGCCGCCGCCATAGCCCAGCTCGACCCCGTAGACGTAGGCAAGCCCGCTGGTCGGCACCGTGTTGCGCCAGCCGAACCGGAGGCCGTAGTTGAAGCCGCCCGGCTCGAGCGTTCCGGGCGTGGCGACCAGGCTTCCGTTGGGCGCGCGCTGGCCGACGTCGTCGCCGCTTCCGAAGGCGTAGGCGAGGTCGCCGCCGACATAGAAGCCGCGCAGGTCGAGCTTGATCGGCGCGGGGGCGATGACATCGGGTTCGACGAGGGGCGCAGTCGCGCTGCCTGCAACCGCCTGGGAAGCGCCCAGCACACAAAGCGCGATCGGCAGGGTAATCGCCAGCCGGCGGACATACGCAAACATTCTACTCGCCACTCTTCGTACTCACCCTCTCCCGGATGGCCGCCATTTCGGGGTCTGCCACGGAAATTACGACTTCCTACACAAACCGCCCTACATCTTGCAAACTTTCATTTTGGTTAACGCAAGCATGTATTCGCAACATTGACCAAAGATTAAATTCGGTCAATTCTCGCCTTACGTCCTGTGCAGACTGAATTTTTTTCGTGTCTTCCGGGTTTCAGACCAGCACGCCGGCAAGGGAATTCGCACCCGAGGCGGTGATGCGGACCCTGCGCAGATCGCCGACCTGCACATCCGCCTCGCTCACGTGGACGGCATGCAGGTATTCCGACTTGCCGACCATCTGGCCGGCCAGGCGCCCCGGTTTTTCGAAAAGAACGCTCACCTCGCGGCCGACCATGGCGTCCTGCACCTCGCGCTGGTGCCGCGTGATCACCGCCTGCAAACGCTGCAGGCGGTCGTCGGCCTCGGCCGCCGGGACCTGGGGGCGTTCGGCCGCCGGCGTGCCCGGCCGCGTCGAATACTTGAAGGAATAGGCGTAGCCGTACCGGACCTCTTCCACCAGATCGAGCGTGGCCTGGAAATCCTCTTCGGTCTCTTCGGGGAAGCCGACGATGAAATCCCCCGACATCAGGATGTCCGGGCGCGCGGCGCGAATGCGCTCGATCAGGCGCAGGTAGCTTTCGGCGGTGTGGCTGCGGTTCATCCGCTTGAGGATCCTGTCCGATCCCGACTGCACCGGCAGATGCAGGTAGGGCATCAGCTTGCCGCAGGTGCCGTGCGCCTCGATCAGGTCGTCGGTCATGTCGTTGGGATGCGAGGTGGTGAAGCGGATGCGCTCCAGCCCGTCGATCCCGTCCAGCTCCCGGATCAGCCCGGCAAGGGTCATGTCGCCGTCCGGCCCCGCACCGTGATACGCGTTGACGTTCTGGCCCAGCAGCGTGATCTCGCGCACGCCGCGTTCGACCAGATCGCGCGCCTCGCTCAGGATCCTGTCGGCAGGGCGGCTGACCTCGGCGCCGCGGGTATAAGGCACCACGCAGAAGGCGCAGAACTTGTCGCAGCCTTCCTGCACGGTCAGAAAGGCGGTCGGGCCGCGCTTGCCCTTGGGGCGGTTCTTCAGCTTCTCGAACTTGTCCTCTTCGGGAAAATCCGTGTCCAGCGCCTTTTCGCCCGAGCGCGCCCTGGCCTCCAGTTCAGGCAGGCGGTGATAGCTTTGCGGCCCCACCACCAGATCGACCAGCGGCTGGCGGCGCATGATCTCTTCGCCTTCGGCCTGCGCCACGCATCCCGCCACGCCGATCCTGAGATCGGGCTTTTCCGCCTTGAGCCCCTTGAACCGGCCCAGTTCGGAATAGACCTTTTCCGCCGCCTTCTCGCGGATGTGGCAGGTGTTCAGCAGGATCATGTCCGCATCATCGGGGCTTTGCGTTTCCACGTAGCCCTGACCGCCCAGCGCCTCGGCCATGCGCTCGCTGTCATAGACGTTCATCTGGCAGCCATAGGTCTTGATATACAGCTTTTTCGGTTCGGACATCGGGCGGGCCTTTGCGTTCGCGGGATCGGCGCCGTCTATACGGAACGGGCGCCGCTTGCAATGCAGGCGCAATTACCCGAATTTGAGCGCGATTTCCAGAAGCGCAAGCCGGGGCACCCGATGCGATACGACTCACTCGACGACTTCCTCGGACGCGGCGCGGGCGCGCTGGCGAAAGGGCCGGTGGCGATGATCTTCGCCGAGGACGATGTCGAGATCACCAGCACCCTGCGCCACCACCAGCATCTGGGATTCAAAACCGTCCTCGTGCTGATGCCGCGGGATTTCGCGCTGCCCGAGGATGGCAACGGCCGGGTCCATCGCATCGACTTCAACCCGGCGCCGCGCGCCGGCGTCTTTGACGCGGTCAACCGGATCATCGGCGCCGCGCCGGGCGTCTGGATGTATTACTGCTTCAACGCCGAGTACCTGTTCTATCCCTTCTGCGAGGACCGGAGCGTGGGCGAGATGCTTGCCTTTCACGCCGAAGAGCGGCGCGACGCGATGCTGACCTATGTCATCGACCTTTATGCCGACGACCTGAATTTGCACCCCAACGCCGTCGCCCCGGACCGGGCCATGCTGGACAAGTCCGGCTATTATGCGCAGGCGCGGCTGAACCCCGAGAACGGGCATCCGCTGGAACGGCAGCTGGACTTTTCAGGCGGCCTACGCTGGCGGTTCGAAGAGCACATCCCCAAGGACCGGCGCCGGATCGACCGGATCGCGATCTTCCGGTCGAAGCCCGGCCTGAAACTGCTGCCGAACCACACGTTCAACGATCCGGAATACAATACCTACGCCTGTCCCTGGCACCACAACCTGACGGCGGCCATCTGCTCGTTCCGCACGGCGAAGGCGCTGAAGCGCAACCCGGGATCGACATTCGACATCGCCAGTTTCCGCTGGCGCAACTCGGTGCCGTTCGACTGGCATTCGCGCCAACTGCTCGAACTGGGTCTGATGGAGCCGGGCCAGTGGTTCTGAGCGGCCGTCAGCGGCGGTAGAGGACCGGGAACCAGTCCTCGCGCAGACGCTGCCCGGGCTGCATGTCATGGCCCGGAAACGGCGGCGAGGTGCGTCCCGGACGCTCGACGTAGCGGGCGTCGTCGCCGACCAGGCGCAGGGAAAAGGCCCGGCGCCGCGAGGTGGAGGTGTTTCCGCGCGCGCCGTGCAGAACGCGGTAGTTGAAGGCCACGGCATCGCCCGGCTGCATCTCGAATTCGACGATCTTCATGCCTTCGGCCTCGGGATCGGGGACGGGTATGTACTGCCCCTCGTCCGGGAAATACCCTTCTTCCGAGACCCAGCGGGTCGGCAGAACCTCTTTTTCCCACAGGTGCGAACCGGCGACGCAGCGCAACGTCGCCTCTTTCACCGGGTCGAGCGGCGACCAGAAGCTGACGGTCTGTCGGCCTTCGACGAAATAGTAGGGCCCGTCCTGGTGCCACGGTGTCGCCATCGAGGTTCCCGGCTCCTTGACCAGCACGTGATCGTGGAACATCTGCGCCGTGTCCGAGCGCATCAGGTCCGCCGCCACCTGGGCCGCGGGCGAAGTCTCGATCACCTCGCGGAACTGCGGGATGCGGGTCCAGTTGCAGTAGTCGTCGAAGAACCGGCCCGTCTGGCCTTCCTTGCGGTTCTCGGAGGCGTAGGGACCGGGCTCGGCCATGTTCGCCTCGATGCCCGCGCGCAGGGTCTCGACATGGTCGGCAAACAGCCCCGACACCAGCACGACGCCGTCGCGCTGATAGGTGTCGATCATGTCCTGGGTGACAAGGGGGTGCGGCATGGCGGTCTCCGGTCCTGCGAATCTTGGGGGGATTTGCTCATGGTTCGGACGATCGTTCAATTGCCGTCTGCGGAATCGGGATCGTGCAAAGGCGGTGGCTGCGGCGTGTACCGGCCAATCCGGGATTTCGCGGCGGCGGTCAGGCCTTGCGGCGCAGACGGATCACCACGTCGACCGAGGCGATCTCGACCCCTTCGGGCGCTTCCGGCAGGCGCTGGATCACCAGCTGGTCCGAGGGCGCGTCCGACAGGCGGCTTTCGTCCTCCCAGAAGAAATGCGGGTGGTCGTGGGTGTTGGTGTCGAAATAGCTTTTCGAGCCGTCCACGGTGATCTCCTGCAGCACGCCCGCCTCGCAGAACGCGCGCAGGGTGTTGTAGACCGTGGCGAGCGACACCGCCGCGCCGGTCGATTTCGCGGCCTCGAACAGGCTTTCCGCGGTCACGTGGCGGTGCTTGCCGTCGCCGACCAGCAGCTCGGCCAGCGCCACGCGCTGACGCGTCGGCCGCAGACCGGCGTTCACCAGCCAATCGGTGGCAATTTCCTGGCTTTGTGACGTCATGGATTCGATACCCGATATTGCTAAAGGTATATATAAGTGCTGCGATGCGGGAAATTCAAATGAATTTCATTCGCAAGAACGCCTTACCGCCGAAGGATGTGGTTCGGCCGCTCTTGCAGGACCTTGCGCACGGGTGTTAGAGGAGGCCAGATATGACGAACGGACCCCTGGCAGGAGAGGCGCAGAATGGCCCAATTCCCTAGCAGCTTTGACAAGGACGATCTGCTGAAATGCGCCCGCGGAGAGCTTTTCGGCCCCGGCAACGCGCAGCTGCCAGCGCCGCCGATGCTGATGATAGACCGGATCACCGAGGTTTCGGCCGATGGCGGCGCCCACGGCAAGGGCCACATCGTCGCGGAATTCGATATCAAGCCCGACCTGTGGTTCTTCGAATGCCACTTTCCGGGCAATCCGATCATGCCGGGCTGCCTGGGGCTTGACGGGCTCTGGCAGCTGACCGGCTTCAACCTGGGCTGGCGCGGCTGGCAGGGGCGCGGCTATGCCCTGGGCGTCGGCGAGGTCAAGCTGACCGGAATGGTCCGCCCGGACCGCAGGATGCTGACCTATCACGTGGACTTCACCAAGGCCGTTCAGACGCGCCGCCTGACCATGGGTGTGGCGGATGGCCGGGTCGAAGCCGACGGAGAAGTGATCTATCAAGTCAAGGACATGAAGGTTGCATTGTCGGAAAGCTGATCCCAGCTGACGGGCAGGCAACAGGAACGGAACACAGGAGTACGCTTATGCGTCGCGTCGTCGTCACCGGTCTGGGGGTGGTGTCCTCCATCGGGAACAATGCGGAAGAGGTCCTTGCTTCGCTGAAGGCGGGGAAATCCGGCATCGAGGCCAATGAACAGATGGTCGAACACGGGTTCCGCAGCCAGGTGGCCGGCAACCTGAAGATCGACGTGGCCGAGCATGTGGACAAGCGCACCCTGCGCTTCATGGGGCCGGGCGCGGCCTATGCCCATATCGCCATGAGCCAGGCCATCGCCGATTCCGGCCTGACCGAGGACCAGGTGGTCAACCCGCGCACCGGGCTGGTGGCCGGATCGGGCGGCCCATCGACCAGCGCCATGCTGACGGCGCATCAGACGGTGCTGAAAAGCGGCGCGACCAAGCGGATCGGCCCCTTCGCGGTGCCGAAGTGCATGTGCTCGACCATCTCGGCCAACCTTGCGACCGCCTTCAAGATCAAGGGCATCAACTATTCGATCACCTCGGCCTGCTCGACCTCGCTGCACTGCATCGGCAATGCGGCGGAGCAGATCATGATGGGCAAGCAGGACGTGATGTTCGCCGGCGGCGGCGAAGAGCTGGACTGGACGCTGTCCTGCCTGTTCGACGCGATGGGGGCGATGTCCTCGAAATACAACGACGCGCCCGAGAAAGCCTCGCGCGCCTTCGATCAGGACCGCGACGGGTTCGTGATCTCGGGCGGCGGCGGCATCGTGGTCCTGGAGGATCTGGAGCACGCCAAGGCCCGCGGCGCCAAGATCTATGCCGAAGTCACCGGCTTTGCCGCCACCTCGGACGGGCACGACATGGTCGCGCCGTCGGGCGAAGGCGGCGAGCGGGCGATGCGGCTGGCGCTGTCCACGCTGCCCGAGGGGCGCAGGGTGTCCTACATCAACGCGCATGGCACCTCGACGCCGGTCGGCGATGTCGGCGAGGTCGAGGCGGTCCGCCGGATCTTCGGCGAAGGCAAGGTGCCGCCGATCTCGTCCACGAAATCGATGACAGGCCACGCGCAGGGCGCGGCCGGCGCGCTCGAGGCGATCTTCTGCCTGCTGATGCTGCACCACGACTTCATCACGCCTTCGATCAATGTCGATACGCTTGCCGAAGGCATCCTGCCCGGGGAAGTGGCGACCGAAGTCGTTGAAAATGCAGGACTCGACAGCGTCATGACCAACAGCTTCGGCTTTGGCGGCACGAACGGGTCGATGGTCCTTTCCAAGTATCACGGGTGAAAGAAATGTCAGAACTTCTAAAAGGCAAGCGCGGCCTGATCATGGGCGTGGCCAATGACCGCTCCATCGCGTGGGGCATCGCCACCGCCATGCACCAGGCCGGGGCCGAACTGGCATTCACCTATCAGGGCGAGGCTTTCGGCAAGCGCCTGGAGCCGCTGGCACAGAGCATCGGCAGCGATTTCATGGTGGACGCGGACGTCACCGACGACGCCTCGCTCGACCGCGCCTTTGGCGAACTGGCGGCGCGCTGGCCCACCATCGACTTCGTGGTGCATGCGATCGCCTATTCGGACAAGTCCGAACTGACGGGCCGGTTCCTGAACACGACGCGCGCGAATTTCAAGCATTCGATGGACATCTCGGCCTATTCCTTCATAGAGGTGGCCCGCCGCGCCTACCCGCTGATGAAGGACAATGGCGGCACGCTGCTGACGCTGACCTACCAGGGATCGAACCGGGTGGTGCCGAACTACAACGTGATGGGCGTGGCCAAGGCGGCGCTGGAATCCGCGACCCGGTATCTGGCCAACGATCTGGGGCCCGACGGCATCCGCGTCAACGCGATCTCACCCGGGCCGATGCGGACGCTGGCCGGGGCAGCCATCGGCGGCGCGCGCAAGACCTACAAGTTCTGCGACCAGAACGCGCCCCTGCGCGCGAATGCCACGCTCGAGGCGGTGGGCGGCACGGCCGTCTACCTGGCTTCGGACGCGGGCGCCTGCACCTCGGGCGAGATCATCCGGGTCGACGGCGGTTTCCACGTTCTGGGAATGCCGCAACCCGATTTCATGTGACCGCATTTTTCCCTGCCCCTGCCAAGATTTGACCACAGTCTGGGAGCAGGAAATCAGCATGAGCAAAGTCGATCTGATCCTCAGCGCGGCCGCGCAGCGTGGCAAGGCGAAACAGGCGCGGGAACGGGCCTCGGTCCAGCCGAAGGACGCCCTGCGCCTGGCCCTGTTGGGCCTCTGCATGTTCGTGGCGGGTTTGGTGCTGCTGTCGCAGCCACAGGTCATCGACTGGCTGGATGGCGCCTTCCAGGCCGCCAGCAGCCAGGTGCTGGCCGCCACCAACTGATCACACATGCGAGGGGCGCGGGAAGTGCCCCTCGGGAATTTCCGAACCTGCCGCCGGTCAGTTGATCGAGACGATCTCGATGTCGAAGATCAGGTCCTGCCCCGCCAGCGGATGATTGGCGTCCAGCGTCACGGTGGCTTCGTCCACCTCGACCACGGTCACCGGCAGGGCTTGCCCTTCCGGCGTCTGCATCTGCAGCTGCGTGCCCAGATCCAGCGGGATGTCGTCGGGAATGCCTTCGCGCGGAATGGCCTGCCGCATGGCCGGATTGATCGGGCCATAGGCTTCGGTGCAGGGCACTTCGACGCGCTTTTTCTCGCCCACCGTCATGCCCGGCATCGCGGCGTCGAGCCCGGCGATGATCTGCCCCGAACCGACGATGAATTCCAGCGGATCGCGCCCTTCGGAGCTGTCGAAAGTCTGGCCGCCCTGCAAAGTGCCGGTGTAGTGAATGCGAACCGTGTCGCCTTGCTTGATTTCGGTCATAGGATCTCCGGTCCGTTGCGATTGAGTTGAACGGCCCAACCTAAAGGCTGAGGTCCCGTTGTAAACCCCGGCCTTCCCCCTCGTGCCCGACTGTGCAAATCTGCGCCGGATCAGGGAGGACATCATGCCCATCACCGCCTGCGTTTTCGATGCCTACGGCACCCTTTTCGACGTTGCCGCCGCCGCGCGGCAGGCTGCAAGCGAGCCCGCGCACGCCGAGTTGCGCGACAAATGGCCGGAACTGGCCAACCACTGGCGCCTGAAGCAGCTGCAATACACCTGGCTGCGGGCCATTGCCGACGCGCATACGGATTTCTGGGAAGTGACCCAGAACGGGCTGGATTGGGCGCTCGAGGCGACTGGGCTGGACGGCAACGCCGCGCTGCGCCAGCGGTTGCTGGATCTCTACTGGGAATTGCAGGCCTATCCGGAAGTGCCCGCGATGCTGCGCGCCCTCAAGGACGCGGGAAAGCAGACGGCGATCCTGTCGAACGGCTCGCCGGCGATGCTTGACGGCGCGGTGCAGTCGGCCGGTATCGGCGATGTTCTGGACGACGTGCTGTCGGTCGAGAGCGTCGGCATCTTCAAACCCGACGCCCGCGTCTACGAACTTGTGCTCAAACGGTTCGGCTGCGCGAAGGACGAGGTTCTGTTCGTCAGCTCCAACGGCTGGGACGCTGCCGGCGCCAGCGGTTACGGTTTCGTCACCGCCTGGGTCAACAGGGCGGGAGAGCCGATGGACCGCTTGCCGTGGCGACCGGCGCATGTACTGTCCGATCTGACCACGATTCCAGAACTGGCAGGAGGCTGATGCCTTACTTCACCACTTCCGACGACCGGCGCATCTATTTCGAGGACACGGGCGAAGGGCAGCCGCTGCTGTGCCTGGCCGGGCTGACGCGGTGCAGCCGGGATTTCTCGTTCCTCGCGCCGCACGTGACCGACCTGCGCATGATCGCGATGGATTACCGGGGCCGGGGCCGGTCGGATTACGACCCGGATTTCATGAACTACAACGTGCCGCGTGAATCCCGCGACGCGATCGAACTGCTGGACCATCTCGGGCTCGCGCAGGTGACGGTTCTGGGAACGTCGCGGGGCGGGCTGATCGCCATGGCGCTTGCCGCCACCCATCCCGAGCGGCTGTCCGGCGTGATCCTGAACGACGTGGGCCCGGTGATCGAACCCGTCGGCATCGCGCGGATCATGGATTACCTGGGCAGGAAACCGGCATCCAGAACCCACGATCAGGCCGCGCGCGTCCTGAAGGAGGCCATGGAGCCGCAGTTTCCCGGCGTGCCGCTGGACGTCTGGCGCAAGCAGGCGGAAATCCAGTACGAGGCGACGCCGGACGGCCTGGCGCTGCGCTACGACGACGCGCTGCACAAGGCGCTGCTGGAACAGTCGGCGACCGGCGCGATCCCGGACATGTGGCTGTTCTACGAGGCGCTGAAGGACATTCCGACCGGCGCGATCCGCGGCGCCAATTCCGACATCCTGAGCGCGGAGACGCTGGCCGAGATGCACCGGCGGCACCCGGGACTGATCTCGGCCGAAGTGCCCGACCGCGGCCACGCCCCGTTTCTGGACGAAGCCGAATCCCTTGCCATCATCCGCCGCATTCTGGAGACTTCATGAGCAGCCTTGAAATGATCGAAGCCGCCGCCACGCGGCTGAAGGGCCATGCCCGGCGCACGCCCCTGCTCGGCTCGCCGTTCCTGGACGAGATCGCCGGGCGTCGGGTTCTGGTCAAGCCGGAATGCCTGCAGCACACCGGCAGCTTCAAGTTTCGCGGTGCCTGGTCGGCGATCTCGGCTCTGGACCCGGAGACGCGGCGACGCGGCGTGATCGCCTTTTCCTCGGGCAACCACGCGCAGGGCGTGGCGATGGCCGCAACGGGACACGGGATCGCGTCGGTGATCGTCATGCCTTCGGACGCGCCGCAGCTCAAGATCGACAACACCCGCGCGCTGGGGGCCGAGGTGGTCCTGTACGACCGGGCCACCGAAAGCCGCGAGGAGATCGGCGAGGCGCTGGCGTCCGAGCGGGGCTTGACCCTGATCAGACCCTATGACGAGCCGCAGGTGATCGCCGGCCAGGGAACCACGGGGCTGGAGATCGCCGAACAGGCCGCCGAACTGGGCATTCACCGGGCCGATGTGCTGGTGTGCTGCGGCGGCGGCGGCCTGACCTCGGGGATTGCGCTGGCACTGGAAGGCCACGCGCCCGGCCTGCGCGCCCGGCCCTGCGAGCCCGAGGGGTTCGACGACACCAAGCGGTCGCTGATTTCCGGCCGGATCGAGCGGAACCCGTCGATCTCGGGCAATATCTGCGACGCCATCCTGACGCCGCAGCCGGGCGAGATCACCTTTCCGATCCTGCAACGCCTGTGCGGCCCGGGGCTGAGCGTCAGCGAAGATGAAGCGTTGCACACGATGGCTTTGGCCTTCCTGCGGCTCAAGATCGTTCTGGAACCGGGCGGCGCGGTTGCGCTGGCCTCGGCCCTGTTCCGGCAGGACGAGATTGCGGGCGATGCGGTCATCGTGGTCGCGTCAGGCGGCAACGTGGACCCGGACCTGTTTGCCTCGGCCCTGAAACATCTCCGGTGACCACACGCCAGCACCGGACTCGGGGCGGGTTCGGACAAGTCCCGGTGGAACGCGCGAGGATCGTGTCTTATACCGTCCGAAACCCCTGAACCCTAGTTTGCACGACGACAGGATGAGCGCCATGCAGATCGCCGACCTTGGAGATGTCCAGCTTCACTACCGGATCGACGGTGATCCCGACGGTGCGCCGGTCGTTTTCGCCAACTCGCTGGGCACCGACCTGCGCCTGTGGGACGCAGTGCTGCCGCTGCTGCCCGCCGGTCTGAAACTCATCCGCTATGACAAGCGCGGGCACGGGCTGTCCTCGCAGCCGCCCGCCCCCTATTCCATGGGCGCGCTGGTGCGCGACGCCGAGGCCCTGCTGGACCGGCTGGAGATCCGCGACTGCGTGTTCGTCGGGCTGTCCATCGGCGGCATGATCGCGCAGGGGCTTGCGGTCAAGCGCATGGACCAGATCCGCGCCCTGGTCCTGTCGAACACCGCCGCCAAGATCGGCACGCCGGAAATGTGGAACGAGCGCATTGAGGCGGTCCGCGCGGGCGGGATCGAGGCGCTGGCGGACAGCATCATGGAGCGGTGGTTCTCGAAGGATTTCCGCGCCACGCCGGAATTGGCGCTGTGGCGCAACATGCTGGTCCGGCAGCCGGCCGACGGCTACGCGGGATGCTCGGCCGCGATCTCGGGCACCGATTTCTACACGCCCACCAGCGGGCTGCGCCTGCCGACGCTGGGCATCGCGGGCAGCGAGGACGGATCCACCCCGCCGGACCTGGTGCGCGAGACCGTGGACCTGATCCCCGGCTCGCGGTTCGAACTGATCCGCAAGGCGGGACATCTGCCCTGCGTGGAGAAACCGGCGGAATACGCGGCGGTCCTGACGCAGTTCCTGCGGGACGTCGGGCACGTCCGGGGATAGGTGCGGAATGGCTGATTTTCTTCTGGTTCACGGGTCGTGCCACGGCGCCTGGTGCTGGCGCGACCTGATCCCCGAACTTGCGGCGCTCGGCCACGGCGCGCGCGCCATCGACATGCCGAGCCACGGCGAGGACAGGACGCCGGTCGCGGATGTCACGCTGGACAGCTGCCGGGACGCCATTCTGGCGGCCTCGACCCCGGAAACGGTCGTCGTCGGCCATTCCTGGGGCGGTTACCCGATCAGCGCCGCCGCCGAGGCCGCGCCGGACGCGATGCGCGGCCTGATCTACCTGTGCGCCTACGTCCCGATCTCGGGCCTGTCCATCGCGCAGATGCGCAAACGCGCCGCGCGCCAGCCATTGGTGGGCGCGATCCGCAAGGCGCCGGACGGGCTGTCCTACACGGTCGACCCCGAGCAGGCCCCGGCCCTGTTCTATCACGACTGCCCTGCCGAAGCCGTCGCATACGCGATGCCGCGCCTCTGCCCGCAGGCGATCGGGCCGCAGGACACGCCGCTGCACCTGACGGAACGCTATGCCCGCGTGCCGCGCGCCTATATCCGCACCACCGACGACCGGACCGTTCCGCCGGAGTACCAGGCCGAGATGAGCCGGGGGTTCCCTAGCGACGCCCTGTACGAGATCGACAGTTCGCATTCTCCGTTCTTCTCGCACCCGCAACGGCTGGCACGGCTGCTGGCACAGACCGAAAGGCAGTTCTGATGACCGGTTCCGTATTCGACAGTGCGCTGTTTTCGCGGCTTTTTCCCACCGGCGAGATGGGGCGGCTGTTCACCGACAGCGCCGAACTGCGCGCCATGCTTCTGGTCGAGGGGATGCTGGCCAAGGTGCAGGGCGATCAGGGGATCATCCCGCCGGAAAGCGCGCAGGCCATCGCACACGCGGCGATGGAGGTGCAGCTTGATCCCGGCGCGCTGGCGCAGGCCACGGGCGAAAACGGCGTCAGCGTTCCGGCGCTGGTCGCGGCCTTCCGGGCCGAGATGCAGGCGCCGGAACACGCGGCCTACGTGCATTGGGGTGCGACATCGCAGGACATCATCGACACCGGGCTGATGCTGCGGCTGCGGCAGGCGCTGGGGCTGGCGGAAAAGGACCTGTCGGCCATTCTGGCCGGACTGGCGGAACTGGCCGAAACCCATGCCGCGCTGCCCATGGCCGCGCGCACCTATGGCCAGCACGCGACGCCCACCAGCTTTGGCGCGGTGGTGGCCGGCTGGGGAATGCCGCTGCTGGGGTTGCTGGACGAGCTGCCGGAGTTGCGCCGGACCTGCCTTCTGGTCTCGCTGTCCGGCGCGGCGGGGACCAGCGGCGCGCTGGGGCCGAAGGCGGCGGATACGCGCAGGGAGCTGGCCCAACTGCTCAACCTGCAGGATCCCGGGCGCAGCTGGCACACCGACCGGACGCCGGTTCTGCGCCTGTGCGACTGGTTCACGAGGGTCACGCTGGCCCTTGGCAAACTGGGCGAGGACGCGGTGCAAATGACCCAGACCGGGATCGGAGAGATCAGCCTTGGCGGCAGCGGCGCGTCCTCGACGATGCCGCAGAAACAGAACCCGGTCGCGCCGTCGGTGCTGGTGGCGCTGGCGCGGCAGCAGGCCGGCCTGTTCGGCAACCTGCAGGGCGCGGCGCTGCAGCGGCACCAGCGCGACGGGGCCGCCTGGTTCACCGAATGGATGTGCCTGCCGCAGATCGTGCTGGGGGCCGGGGCCGCCTGCCGGACCGCCATGGGGCTGGTTCAGGGGATTGCGCCCAATCCCGATGCCATGCGCGCGGCGCTGGAGCAGAACGGCGGCATGATCCACGCCGAGGCGCTGAGTTTCGCGCTGGCGCAACACATGCCGCGGCCAAAGGCGCAGGCAACCACCAAGGCGCTCTGCCGGGAGGCGGCCGAGACGGGCGTGCCGCTGCGCGAGGTCGTGGCCCGCGCCTGGCCGCAGATCGACTGCGAGCGCCTGTTCGATCCGGCCGAGCAGCTTGGCCTGGCGCCCGACGAGGCGCGGCGTTTCGCCCGACAGGTGACGGGACGTCCCGCCGGGTGACGCCACCGGCGGCCCTTCCCCGCCCTGCCCTGCGCCGCTAGGCTTTGCGCCAAACCGGGACCCGACCGAATGCGCCTGCCCTATCTCTTCGTTCTGAGCACGGTGATGATCGACGCCATGGGCATCGGTCTGATCATGCCGATCATGCCGAGCCTCATCGTCGAGGTTCAAGGCGGGTCGCTGGCCGATGCGGCGATCTGGGGCGGCGTTCTCAGCACCGCCTTCGCGGCGATGCAGTTCCTGTTCGGACCGGTTCTGGGCAACCTGTCGGACGCCTTCGGCCGCCGACCGGTCCTGCTGGTGTCGCTGTTCGTGATGGTTCTGGACTACGTGGTCATGGCCTTGGCGGGCACGATCTGGCTGCTTCTGCTGGGGCGCATCGTCGGCGGCATCACGGCGGCCACCCATTCCACCGCCGCCGCCTTCATGGCGGATGTCTCGAAGCCGCATGAGAAGGCCGCGAATTTCGGCCTGATCGGCGCGGCCTTCGGCGTCGGCTTCGTGCTGGGGCCGCTGATGGGCGGGCTGTTGGGCGAATACGGCACCCGCGCGCCGTTCTGGGCGGCGGCGATCCTGGCCGGGCTGAACTTCGTCGCGGGTCTTCTGGTGATGACCGAGACGGTGACGGAGGCGACCCGCAGGCCGTTCCAGTGGCGTCAGGCGCATCCGTTCGGCGCGTTCCGCGCGATCGGCATCCTGCCCGGCATCCGGCCGCTTCTGTGGGTCTATTTCCTCTATTCGGTCGCGATCTACGTCTATCCCGCGATCTGGTCCTACTTCACGCAGGAGCGGTTCGGCTGGTCGCCGCAGATCATCGGCATCTCGCTTGGCATATACGGCATCGGGATGGCGGCGGTGCAGGGCGGCCTGATCCGGCCCGCGACCCGGCATCTGGGCGAGCGCGGAACCGTCATCTGGGGACAGGTCTTCGACATCGTGGGCTTCGGCATCCTTGCCTTTCTGACCAACGGGATCATCGCGCTGATGCTGATCCCCGTCACCGCGCTGGGCGCCGTCGTCACGCCGGCGCTGCAGGCGATGATGTCGAGGGCGGTTCCCGATTCCCGGCAGGGAGAGCTGCAGGGCGTGCTGGCCGCGATCCACGCGCTGTCGATGATCATCTCGCCGCTCGGCATGACGGCGGTGTTTGCATGGTTCGCCCGCGAGGACGCGCCGGTCTACCTGCCCGGCGCGCCGTTTCTGGTGGCGCTGGTGCTGATGCTGGTCGGGTTCGCGATCTTTCTGCGCGGACCCCGTGCCGTGACGTAAGAACGACACGCGTGTGACGTTTTCCGCCTTGCGAGCGATCTGTCGTCGCGCCACCGTGGCCGCCAAGCAAGGGGAGGAAACCATGCAAACCATCAAGGCGGCCGTGTGCCGGGAATTCAACAAGCCGCTGGTCATCGAAGAGGTTCAGATCGCGCCTCCGGGCATGGGCGAGGTCGAGGTGACGCTGGATGCGGTGGCGATCTGCCATTCCGACATCACCTATGCCAGCGGGGCATGGGGCGGTTTCCTTCCGGCGGTTTACGGCCACGAGGCGGCGGGGGTGATCTCGGCGGTGGGCGACGCGGCTGGGGATTTCAAGGTCGGCGACTCGGTCGTCGTCACCCTGATCCGCGCCTGCGGCTCGTGCCCGTCCTGCGCCGGAGGCAAGCCGACGATCTGCGAAACCCCCTATGACACGGTCAAGGGGCCGCTGCGCACCGCCGATGGCGGGCCGCTGGAACAGGCAATGGCCTGCGGCGCCTTTGCGGAAAAGGTGGTCGTCAGCCATCGCCAGATCGTGAAGATCCCAGACACCATGGCCAAGGACGTGGCGAGCCTGCTGTCCTGCGGCGTGATCACCGGCGTCGGCGCGGCGGTCAACGCGGCGGGCCTGCGCCCGGGACAGGACGTGGTGGTGATCGGCGCGGGCGGCGTCGGGCTGAACGCGATCCAGGGCGCGCGGCTGGCCGGGGCGCGCCGCATCGTGGCGGTGGACATGACCGAGGAAAAGCTGGAGATCGCCAAGGAGTTCGGCGCCACCCACGGCGTGCTTGCGACGGCGAAAGAGCCGTGGAAGGCGTCCTACAAGGCGCTTGGCGGGCGCGGCGCCGATGCGGTGCTGATCACCGTCGGCGCCATCCCGGCCTACGAGCAGGCGCCGCGATACCTGGGCCGCGGCGGCAAGGCGATCATGATCGGCATGCCCCATTCCGGCGCGCAGGCGAGCTATGAGCCGGTGATACTGGCCGCCATCGGCCAGGGGCTGATCGGGTCCAAGATGGGCGACGTGGTGATCCAGCGCGACATCCCGTGGATGATCGACCTTTACCAGCAGGGCCGCCTGAAACTGGACGAGCTGATCTCGGGCCGCTGGACGCTGGAGCAGATCAACGAGGCGATCGAGGACACCAAGACCGGCAGCGCCAAGCGCAACGTGATCCTGTTCGATCGCGGCGCGGCGGCCGGGTGATCGCGGAACGGAGGACTACGGATGAAACTGCAGGATCTCGACATCATCGTCACCGCGCCGCCCGCACCGGGCTGGGGCGGGCGCTACTGGATACTGGTCAAGGTGACGACAGATACCGGCATCACCGGCTGGGGCGAATGTTATGCCTCGTCGGTGGGACCGGAAGCGATGAAACATGTGATCCGCGACGTGTTCGAGCGGCACATGGCGGGCGAGAACCCCGAGAACATCGAGCTGATGTTCCGCCGCGCCTATTCCAGCGGCTTCACCCAGCGACCCGACCTGACGGTCATGGGCGCGTTTTCCGGGCTTGAGATCGCCTGCTGGGACATTCTGGGCAAGGACCGCGGCCGCCCGGTTCATGCGCTGATCGGCGGGCGGATGAATGACCGCATCCGCGCCTACACCTACCTCTACCCGCTGCCGCAGCACAACCTGAACGACTTCTGGACCTCGGCCGAGCAGGCCGGGGAATGCGCGGCCGAGATGGTCCGGCAGGGCTATACGGCGGTCAAGTTCGACCCCGCCGGCCCCTACACGATCCGCGGCGGCCACATGCCGGCGATGACCGACATCTCGCTCTCGGTCGCTTTCTGCAAGGCGATCCGCGAGGCGGTGGGCGACAAGGCCGACCTGCTGTTCGGCACGCACGGCCAGTTCAACACCGCCGGCGCCATCCGGCTGGGCCAGGCGCTGGAGCCCTACTCGCCCCTCTGGTTCGAGGAGCCCACGCCGCCCGACATGATCGAGGACATGGCCCGCGTCGCCCGCAACGTCCGCATCCCCGTCGCCACCGGCGAACGGATGACCACCAAGGCCGAGTTCGGGGCGGTCCTGCGCGCCGGTGCGGCGGAAATCCTGCAGCCCGCGCTGGGCCGCGCCGGCGGCATCTGGGAGATGAAGAAGGTCGCCGCGATGGCCGAGGTGTTCAACGCCCAGATGGCGCCGCATCTCTATGCCGGACCGGTCGAATGGACCGCCAACATCCATCTGGCGGCGTCGATCCCGAACATCCTGCTGCTGGAAAGCATCGAAACCCAGTTCCACGACCAGCTCATCAAGGGGTCGATCCGGGTCGAGGGCGGGTTCGTCACCCCGCCGGACGCCCCCGGCCTGGGCATCGAGGTGGACGAGGAGCTGGCCCGCGCGCATCCCTACACCGGCGACGGGCTGCATCTGCAGATGCAGGAAGCGCCCTGCGACTACGTGAACGGAAACGCTTTCCAGGGGGGCGCACCGGCACGGGAGGGGTGACATCACAGGCGGATCTGGGGCATATTTGTACCTACCCTGAGTTGCAAACGAGTGAACCGTGACGAGTCAACCGACTGTTTTCCAATCATTGTCGCCCGCCACCGCCGACGACATGAAGCGCAGCGCCTGCGAGGCCGCGGCCTTTCTCAAGACGCTTGCGCATGAAGGCCGGCTGATGATCCTGTGCCATCTCGGCGGCGGAGAAAAATCGGTCGGAGAACTGGAAAGCCTGCTGGACATGCGGCAGGCGGCGGTCAGCCAGATGCTGGCGCGGCTGCGCGAGGAAGGGCTGGTCAGCACCCGGCGCGAGGGCAAGACGATCTACTATTCGCTGACCGACGGAAGGGCCGCCGAAGTGATCGAGTTGCTGTACCGGCAGTTCTGCAGCCCGGAAATGTGACCGGCGTCAGTTCGACACGTAGCCCGCGACGACCTGCAGCAGCTTGAACGCCGTCGCGGCGTCGTTTTCCACCACCGCCAGGAATTCCTCTTCGCCGATGCGCAGGCAGGTCAGGTCGGTTTCGGCGATCATGCTCAGCGCCCTCGGTTCCTTGCGGATCAGGCCCAGCTCGCCCACCAGCGTGCCCGGCCCGACTCGGGCCACCAGTTGGTCCTCTTCGTCCTCCTTGGGCAGGTACAGCCCGGCCTCGCCCTCGATGATCATGTAGGCGCCGTCGGTCGGCTGATCGTCCTTGAGGAACACCACCTCGCCCGCCTTGGCGTTGTACCAACGCGCGCCGAAGGCCAGGAGCCGCAGCTGCCGCCGGTCCAACCCCGAAAACAGCGGCGTCTGTTCCAGCGACCGCAACTTGCGTGCCAGGTCGGCCGAGGCGGCGCTGTCTTCCTCGAATTCCATGGGAGCCTCCTCGCTCACGATCCTGCCCTGCCGGATCTCGATGTGCAAATCGAAGGCCTCGGGGGCCTGGAACTGATCGTTTATGTAGATCACCGTGGTGTCCGGCAGCAATTCGCGCAGGTTCTTGTAGACCGCGACCTGGGTCTTCATGTCGAAGCTGGCGAGCGCGGAATCCAGGATCAGGATGTCGGGCTTCTTGATCGTCGCGCGGGTGAAGGACAGGGGTTCCGCGAAGACGGCGGGCAGGTTCTGGCCGCCCAGCGCGACCGGCACGTCGTAGATCAGTTCGACCACGTAGGGACGCGCGCCCTGTTCCGACAGGATGTTGACAATGAGCTTGCGCAATTCGTCGGTGCGGGCGCCGCCGACCTGGCTGACCTTGCCGAAAAGCGCGTTTTCGAGAACCGTCAGCCCGGGCGCGAAATCGCCGGGCTCAAGCGGCGCGAAGACATCGTGCAGGCTTTCCAGCAGCTTCTTGGAATGGCTGTGGCGCAGTTCGAGTATCCGGCACTTGAGCTGGGCGGAGAAGGCCGGCCCGATCTGTTCGGCCGAAATCACGAAGGGCACGGCCAGGAAGCTGGCCAGTTCGGTGTCGTCCAGCGCGGAAGCGCCCTCGCTGCGGGTCTTCTCGACCAGTTCGACGGCTGTCTCGTAGGTCTTGGCCTCGAGTCCCAGCTTACGGAACAGCGGGTGATCGGTGCCGTCCAGGCCGAAGATCTGCCGCAGCATGTCGATCACGTCGCGGGTCAGGCCAACCAAAGTCTCGTCCAGCCCCAGTTCCCGCAACTGCGCCAGAAACACGGTCTGCTTCGCCAGCAGCTCCTGCGTCACCGGCACGCGCGGCGTGGCGAAGAGCAGGTTTTCCGCCACCGGCAGCGCGGGGTTGTAGGTGTCCCAGTCGAAGATGTAGGCCTGCTTGTCGAGACCGGCCTTGCGCACCTCGTCCTGCACCAGCGGGCGCAGTTCGACCAGCTTGGCGGCCAGTTGCGGATACTTGTCGGCGTCGAAGACCTGATCCGCGCCGCGCCGCAACAGCGCGGCCCCCGAGCCCATGCCCTCGATCAGGCGCAGCCACCAGTTGCGCAACTCCGACACGTCCTCGAAGCCGGCGAGCGAAGGGTCGAGCCATTCGGCGTGGAACGGGTCGGAACTGTTGCCCGCGCGCAGGGTCTCGTGGAAGAACGGGTCGTCGGGCGGCTCTTGCAACGGCTTGTAGCGCATCGGCATCATCACGTTGTCGCCCAGGGTGCCCTGGAACATCACGGGGCGCGAGCTTGCATAGCCGATCCGCGAGGCAAGGACGGCCTGATGCACGCCGGACAGGTCGGTTTCCCCGATCCTCACCTTGCCGGCACTGGGCAGAACCTCGCGCCGCAGCAGGTCGGCAATGGCGCGGCGGTCTTCCTCGCTGGGGGCGGAAATGCCGATCATGCCGCCGCCGGGCAGCGTGATGTCGAGATCGTCAAGCACATGGTTGCCGTCGGCGTCGCGCACCGAGACGTGGTCCAGCACGATGTCGCCGTTCAGGCGCGGGCGTTCCTTGGGCTCGCCCTCGAACAGCGCATCGTCGATCATGCCGGGCGGCGCGAAGCGTTCGATCACCACGTCCCACCGCAGCGACATGTCCTGCGTCTGGTTGTAATAGGCGAGCAGTTCCTTCCACGGCGAGCTGAGATCCTTGTAAGCCGCCAGCGCCGCCACCAAGGCCCCCAGCGAAACCTGTCCGCGCAGCACCAGAAAGCCGCCGACCGAATAGAACAGGAAGGGCGTCAGCTGCGAGATGAAGTTGTTGAGGAACTTCATGAAGAACTTTTTCTGGTAGATGTCGAAGCGGATGTCGAACAGCCGGCCCAGCTGATGCGACACCATCGCGCTGCGATAGCGCCAGCCGGCATTGCCGCGCAGCGTCGATGCCCCGGCCGCGTTCTCGCCGATCTGGGCCGCCAGGACCCGCACCTCTTGAATGCGCTTCTTGTTGAGCAGGTTGATCTGGCGCTGCAGTTTCGGGATCAGCCACGCCTGCAGCGGAATCAGCGCCACCGCCGCCAACCCGAACCAGACGCTTTGCAGAAACAGGAAGGACAGGATCGTCAGCATCTGCCCGGCCTGCAGCACCGGCTGGCTCAGCGCGTCGCCCATCAGCCCGCCCATCGGTTCGCTTTCGGCGGTCACCATCGAGACCAGCTCGCCCTGGCTGACCCGTTCGAAATAGGGCTGCGGAAACCGCAGGATGCGGCTGATCAGCTGGTAGCGGAACCGGCGCAGCATCCTTTCGCTGAGGACGCCCTTCATCGTGTTGATGCGCATCTTCATCAGCCCGTGCGCGAGCACGGCCAGAAGGAAGGCGAAGCAGAGGATCATCAGGAAGGTGGTCCGGTCGAGCGAATAGCCCAGAACCTCGACGGTCGCGCTGGTGGCGCCGATCGCGTCGTTGATGATCCGCTTGGGCAGTTCCAGCGTCAGGTACAGCAGCGGAAACAGCGTCGACGTCACCGCCAGCAGGATCAGTTGATCGCGTTTCGAGTATTTCCAGATGAAGCGGAAAATCGTGCGTTCGATAGGACCGGCCCCTAATGATTAACCTTGTTGAACCATCCTGCATTTCCGCCACGGATCTTCGCGGTATTCAGGTTATCGCATCCGTGTCGCGCGAGGCAAATGGAATCCCCGTGTGCGGTTCTTCGCGCTGTGTGACCAAGTTCATTTGCGCCAAGCGAAATATCCCCCTAGTCTGAACCCAGGACGATATCGGGAGGAACGCCTTGCCTGCACCGCTTGGCACCGTATTTCTGTTGCTCTGCCTGTTGCAGATCAAGCATATGTTTGCCGATTACTACTTGCAGACCCCCAAGATGTTGGCGGGCCGCGGCGAGTATTTCCACGTTGGCCGGGCGCAGCACGCCGGCGTGCACGTGATCGGATCGGCCCTCGTCTTCCTGATCGTCGGAACGCCGCTGCTGTTCATCCTGGTGATCGGCGTGCTGGAATGGGTGATCCATTTCAACATCGATTTCGCCAAGGCCCACTATTCCGACAAGAAGCAGTTGCAGCCCAATCAGGCCGCCTTCTGGCGGGCGGCGGGGCTGGACCAGCTGCTGCACAACCTGACCTACATCGCCATGGCCTGGGCCTGGCTCGTATTCGCGCAATAGGCGGGCGCGGCTTTCAGAGTTCGACGGGGCGGTTGCGCTTGATCGTCCGCAGCACGACGTTTGTCTGGGCGCTGGCGACGGCGGGCAGCCGGAACAGGAACCCTTCGAGAAACCGGTTGTAGGCGGTCAGGTCGGCGCAGAGCACGCGCAGGTGGTAATCCGCCTGCCCCGTCGTCGCGTAGCATTCCTGTACCTCGGCGCAGTTCTCGACGGCTCGAATGAACTCGACGATCCCGTCCGGGTCATGGCGGGTCAGGTGGACATGCACGATCGCCTGGAATTGCAGGCCCATCGCCGAGGGGCTGACCACCGCGCCGTACCTTTCGATCACCCCCGCCTCTTCCAGGCTGCGCACCCGCCGCCAGAGCGCCGACGGAGACATGCCGACCGCCTCGGCCAGATCGGCGTTCGAGATTCGGCTGTCCTGCTGCAGCAGGGTCAGGATGCGGCGGTCGCGTGCGTCCAGCTGGATGGTACCGGTCAAGATTTCCCTCCGACGGTCTGATTCTGGTCATTTTCACCACGAACGTGCTGCGCCGCAACCCAAATTGGATCCATTTTCCAAACTGGCCGGTTTAAAGTTCCGCTTCAGACGCGCGCACGAAAAGGATTGACCAGATGACCCGCCATTCCTCCGAGTTCAAGACCTACCAGTTGGAGGATCGCTACCTTCTCGACCAGGGCCGGGTGTTCCTGACCGGAACGCAGGCGCTTGCCCGGATCATGATGGACCAGGCCCGCCGCGACCGCGAGGCCGGGCTGAACACCGCGGGCTTCGTCTCGGGCTATCGCGGCTCGCCGCTGGGCGGTCTGGACCTGGAGTTGTGGCGGGCGCGGGAGCGGCTGAAGGAGGACCGGATCACCTTCATGCCCGCGGTGAACGAGGACCTCGGCGCGACCGCCGTGCTGGGCGCGCAGCAGGCCTCGCTGGACCCGCATTGCGAGGTCGAGGGCGTGTTTTCGATGTGGTACGGCAAGGGGCCGGGGGTGGACCGCTCGGGCGATGCGCTGAAACATGGCAACGCCTATGGCTCGGCGCCGAAGGGCGGCGTTCTGGTGGTTGCGGGCGACGACCACGGTTGCGTCAGCTCGTCCATGCCGCACCAGTCGGACGTGGCCTTCATGACGTGGTTCATGCCGACGCTGAACCCGGCCTCGGTCGAGGAATACCTGGAATTCGGCGAATACGGCTTTGCGCTGTCGCGCTTTTCCGGCACCTGGGTCGGGTTCAAGGCGATTTCGGAAACCGTCGAAAGCGCGCGTTCGGTCGATCTGCGCCCGGACCGCCCCTTCACCCTGCCCGAGATCGACCTGCCTGCTGGCGGGTTGCACGTGCGGTCGGCCGACCTGCCCTCGCCCGAGATCGAGACCCGCATCCAGCACAAGCTGCGCGCCGTGCGCGCCTTTGCCGAGGCCAACCCGATCGACCGGCGCATCTACGGCATCGACAAGGCCAAGTTCGGTTTCGTCACCACCGGCAAGGGCCACCTGGACCTGATGGAGGCGCTGCGCCTGCTGGGTCTGGACGAGGCCAAGTGCCGCGAGCTGGGCATCGACATCTACAAGGTCGGCATGGTCTGGCCGCTGGCCCGCCGCAACGCGCTGCGCTTCGTGCGCGGCAAGGCCGAGGTGCTGGTCGTCGAGGAAAAGCGCGGCATCATCGAAAGCCAGTTCAAGGAATATTTCTACGACTGGCCCGGCGACAAGCCGCACAAGATGGTCGGCAAATACGACAGCCACGGCGAGCCGCTGATCCCGTGGACCGGCGAACTCAGCCCGCTGATGCTGGCCCCGATCGTGGCGGCGCGGCTGGACAAGTTCTTCCCCGAGGAAGGTCTGCCCGCCAAAGCCAAGGCTTTGACCGATCACCCGCCGCAGCTGATCAACGTGCCCGGCGCGACGCGGACCCCCTATTTCTGCTCGGGCTGCCCGCACAACACCTCGACCAAGGTGCCCGAAGGCTCGATGGCGGCCAGCGGCATCGGCTGTCACGTCATGGCGTCGTGGATGGACCGGCAGACGGTCGGATATGCCCAGATGGGCGGCGAGGGCGTGCCGCATGTGGTGGCGTCGAAATTCAACGGCGGCAAGCACATCTTCCAGAATCTCGGAGAGGGAACCTGGTACCATTCCGGCTCGCTGGCGATCCGGCAGGCCGTCGCCGCCGGCACCAACATCACCTACAAGATCCTCTACAACGACGCCGTGGCGATGACCGGGGGTCAGCCGGTGGACGGGCCGATCAGCGTCTCGGGCATCGCCCAGACCTGCCGCGCCGAGGGGGTCGAGCGGATCGCCGTCGTCTCGGACGACATCTCGAAGTTTCATCATGCGGATTTCCCATCGCAGACCTCGTTCCACGATCGGGCGGAACTGGACGCGGTGCAGCGGGAGATGCGCGAGATCCCGGGCGTCACCGTCCTGATCTATGAACAGACCTGCGCCACGGAAAAGCGCCGCCGCCGCAAGCGCGGCACGATGATGGACCCCAAGCGGTTCGTCTGGATCAACGATCTGGTCTGCGAAGGCTGCGGCGACTGCTCGGTCGAGTCGAACTGCCTGAGCGTCGAGCCGCGCGAGACGCCGTTCGGACGCAAGCGCAAGATCAACCTGTCCACCTGCAACAAGGACTATTCCTGCCTGAACGGCTTTTGCCCCAGCTTCGTCACCGTCGAGGGCGCCACCCGGCGCAAGCGCGCGGTCAAGCTGAACCTGGACACGCTCGAGGCCGGCCTGCCGACCCCGGAGCAGCCGTCGCTGGCCGAGCCGTTCGACCTGCTGGTCACCGGCGTGGGCGGCACCGGCGTCGTCACCGTCGGCGCGCTGATCACCATGGCGGCGCATCTCGAGGGCAAGGGGTCCTCGGTTCTGGATTTCACCGGCTTCGCGCAGAAATTCGGCACCGTTCTCAGCTACATCCGCCTTGGCACCGCGCCCGAGGCGCTGTACCAGGTGCGGATCGATCAGGGCGCGGCGGATGCGGTGATCGGTTGCGACGTGGTGGTCAGCTCGGCGCCCAAGGCCTCGGCCCACTACCGAAAGGGCACGCAGGTCGTGTTGAACCGCGCCGAGATGCCGACCGGCGATCTGGTGCTGCGCCGCGACGCGCAGCTGAAGGTCGATGAGCGCGAAGAGGCCATCGCACGCGCCGTAGGCCGCGAGAACGTGACCGGCTTCGATGCGAACGCCGCCGCCGAGGCGCTGATGGGCGACGCCGTGTTCGCCAATGTCATGATGCTGGGCTATGCTTGGCAGAAAGGGCTGGTGCCGGTGTCCGACGCGGCCCTGGGGCAGGCGATCCTGCTCAACGGAGTCGCGGTCGAGAAGAACCGGCTGGCCTTCGCCATCGGCCGCTGCATGGCCGCCGACCCGGCGCGGTTGGACGGGTACAGGGACCCGCGGCCGGAAGCGGAAACGCTGGACCAGATGATCGCCCGGCGCGCCGAATTCCTGACCGGGTATCAGGACGCGGCCTATGCCCGGCGCTACACCGACCGCATCGCCGCCTTCCGCGCCGCCCTGCCGGACGCGCCCGAAGATCTGGTCCGCACCGCAGCGCGCAACCTGTTCAAGCTGATGGCCTACAAGGACGAGTTCGAGGTGGCACGCCTGATGACCGGCGACGCCTTTGCCAAGGAGCTGGCGGAGCAGTTCGAAGGCGACTTCCGGATCAAGTACCACATGGCGCCGCCGGTCCTGAACTGGCGCAAGGATGCCCGCGGCCGTCCGGCCAAACGCGCCTTCGGAGCATGGCTGCGGCCCGTGCTGGGCAATCTGGCCCGGTTCCGGTCGATGCGCGGTTCGGCCCTGAACCCGTTCGGATATCACGGCGAGGCACGGATGCACCGCCAAACCCTTGCCTGGTACGAGGCGCTGCTGGACCGCGCGCAGCAGGAGTTCACCGCCGACAGTCAGGAAAAATGGCTGGCCGCTCTTGCCGCTGCGAACGAGATCCGCGGCTATGGCCCGGTTCGGGAAGAGGCCGTGAAAAAGACCCGCGCGAGCGTGGAAAAGGCCCTGTCCTAACCCAGGACCGAGAAGCTGCTTTCCTCGTTGACGGGCCGTTTGCGGGAATAGAAGCCCGCGTCGATGGTGCGCCCGATATAGGGCAGGTCGAATTGCAGGGGCCGGGCGTCGTGATCGGCCCCGCCCTCGCAATAGGCCACCAGCGCGGCCATCAGCTTGCCGGCGATGGGCGCGTTCTTGTACTGGTTGCCGCTAGTGCCGCAGGCCATGTAGAACCCCGGCAGGCTGGACTTGTCGTAGATCGGGATCCAGTCGGTCGAGGCGTCGTAAAGGTCGACGACGCCACGCATTCTGGACGGGATGCCCAGGGACGGCACCCGTTGCGCATAGCGCATCGCCTGCGTCGTCCACTGGTCGGTGAAGTCGCGGTCGTAGTGCATGTCGTCCTCGCACCATTGATGCGGGTCGCATTCGGGGTCTTCCGAGCCGATCAGGATGTGGTTGCCGTGCTCGGGCCGGCAATAGCAGGCGATGTCGCTGTCCGAGACGATGGTGCCCAGCGTCTCGAAATCGAAGCCTTCGGGCGCGGGGACATGCACCACCTCTTGCCGCAGCGGGCGGGTTTCGATGGTCATGTCGTCCAGCACCCCGGCCATGCGGTTGATGATCGATGATCCCGGCCCCGCCACGTTGATGACCACCAGCGCACGGATCTCCTCGCCCGAGGCCAGCTTCACGCCCTGCACGCGGCCATCGGCCTGCAGTATTTCGACAACCTCGGCCCCGGTCCGGACCGCGGCGCCATGCCGTTTCGCGGCGTCCAGCAGGTTCTGCGCCGACAGCGCCGGATCGGTGACGTATCCGGCCTGCGGCCAGAAGACCGCGCCTCCCATCCGCCTGCCGTTCGGCTTGCCGAAATCAGGATCGTCGAGGCGTTTCGCCGGGGCGAAACTGTCGAGCGCGTAGATCGGCAGGCGGTCCTGAACCTGTTCGGCGGACCATTCCTCGTACGGGCAGTTCAACTCGGCGCTGTATTTCATGTGTTTTTCGAGATGCCCGTTCGCCTCGGTCTTCATGACCAGGCAGCCGGTCTGGCGGAACTGCGCCAGATCCGCGTCCTTGGGCAGCCCCAGGTAATCGGCCCAGTCGTGCCAGTAGTGATAGCCCTCCCAAGCGAAGGCGGTGCCGTCGAAGGTGGAATAGTGCATCCGGATGATCGCGCAGGACCCGGCGGTCGAGCCGTGGCCCACCTGCGCGTTCCGGTCCAGCGACAGGGTCTTCCATCCCGCCTTGGCCATTTCAAAGGCGATGGCGGCACCGATCACGCCGGTCCCGATGATGATTGCGTCCGGATTGCTCATGTCGCCTCTCCTTCCCAGAACCGTCTGGCGTAGGCGCTGAATTCCTCGATCTCTTCGGCGCGCGCCTCGACGCCGGTGAAAACCAGCAGGTAATAGGGCAGCAGCTTGAGCCGGAACTTCACCGGCTCGTTCAGCTGCGCCAGATCGTACCCGATCTGCATGTAATACAGCACGCGGGCGCGGGTCACCGCCTCGACCTCCTCGTAGCCGTAGCGCATGAACATGGCCTGCAGCGCCTCGAGGCGGTGGGCGTCGGACTGGTCCAGCATCCGCCGCACCTTGCCGGACCGGCGCGCCCAGTCGCGCACCGCGAAATCCAGCGCGGTGTCGAAGAGGCCGGAATTGACCACGCAGCGATGCACGTTGCAGACCGCCGCGGTGATCGTGTCCGCCGGCGTCTCGGCCTGCGCGATCAGCGCGGCGGTGTTGGTCGCCTGCCAGCGCGCCAGCAGCGCATCGAGCAGTTCCTGGCGCGACTTGAAGTACCAGTAGAAGGACGAGCGCGACACCGCCATGCGTTCGGCCAGGTTCAGCACCTTGACCTGCTCGACCCCGTCCGAGATCAGCACGTCCATCGCCACGTTCAGCCAATCGTCGCGGGTGACCTTGACGTTGCCCACCAGGGGTTCTGCATCCGGGTCGTCGCGGTGAAGGATGGGTTTGGTGCTCACGCGTTCCTCATTTTCAGCTTTCCGGCGGCGCGCCGCCTTCGGCGGTTCGCCGCGCGATGTAGTCCCGCAGCCCGTCGATCCGGTCAGGGTCGTGCGCGGGCGGCTCGAAATTGGCGACGATGTTCTGCCAGATGCCCGTGGCCCGGTGATTGGCGTCGAAGGCGCCGCGCTCGGTCCAGGTGCCGAAATTCGACCAGTCGCCCACGAGCGGTTCGTAGAATTGCGTCTGGTACCGCTCCATCGTGTGCGCCGCCCCGAAGAAATGTCCCGAAGGCGCCACTTCGCGCAGCGCGTCCAGCGCGATGTCCGCGTCGGTGGCGGGGGTTCCGGCGCATAGCTCGGCCACCATCTGCAGCACTTCCAGATCGGTGATGATCTTTTCGAAGGACACGGTCAGCCCGCCTTCGAGCCACCCGGCCGAGTGGATGATCACGCTCGCCCCCGCCAGCAGGCAGCCCCAGAGGCCGAACTGGCTTTCGTTGGCGGCCTGTGCGTCGTTGATGTTGGCGGCGCTGCCGCCGGCGCACCGCCAGGGCAGGCCCAGCTTGCGGGCCAGCTGCCCGGCGACCAGCGAGGCGGTGAAATGTTCCGGCGTGCCGAAGGCGGGCGCGCCCGATTTCATGTCCACGTTGCTGGTGAAGGTGCCGTAGCAGACCGGCGCGCCCGGCCGGGCCAGCTGCGTCAGGGTGATCGCCGCCAGCGCCTCGGCATGGCTCAGCGTCATGGCCCCGGCCACCGTGATCGGGGCCATCGCCCCCATCAGCGTGAACGGCGTCACGATCGACATCTGCCCGGCCCGGGCAAAGTCGATCAGCCCCTGCGCCATCGGCATGTCGATCACCCGCGGCGAGTTGGTGTTGATGATGGTGTAGCACCAGGACTGGGCGTGGAACTCGTCATCCGACAAGCCGCGGAAGTCGCGGATCATCTCGAACCCGTCCCGCACCTGCGGCGTGCCGCGGGAATAGACGAAGGGCACCTTGTCGCTTTGCGTCAGCACCGCCTCGGTCATCGCGTAGTGGCGCAGGTGCATGGGTATGTCCTGCGGCTCGACCAGGGGCGGCACCATGTGCAGCACGTCGAAGGACTGGGTGATCTGCACCATCTCGCGGAAATCGCCCAGCGTTCCCGGGCGGCGTCCGCGCACCAGATCGGTGGCGTGCGGCGCACCGGCGCCGGGCTGGAACACCAGCCGGCCAAGCTCCAGCAGGATGTCCTTGTCGGGGCGCGCGCCCTTGACCGTGAAGGATGGCGGCGCGGATGCCAGCGCCGCCTCGACCGTCTCGCGCCCGATATGGACCATCTCGCCCTCGACCCGCGCACCGCCCTGCCGGAACAGCTTGCGGGCCTCGGGCAGAAGCACCTTGATCCCGATCTCCTCGAGCACCGTCAGAGACGCCTGGTGCAGCGCCTCGATCCGGTCTTCGGTGAAGGCGTTCATGGCGGGGAACGGGTTGCGCAGATCGTGGTAGTTCACCTTGCGCCGCGGCGCGTCGGCGGCGCCTGTGCGCCCCCGCCGCCCGCGCCTTTCGATCCGTGTCATGCCCGCATCGCCTTTCCCTCCGGATCGTGGGGCGACGGCGCGATCACCCGCGCCGGGCGCTCGACCCCGACGACGTGAACCGACAATTCGGTGCCCACGGCGGCCTTGTCGCGATCGACCAGCGCCATCGCCAGCGACTTGCCGGTATAGTGCCCGTACCCGCCGGAGGTGACGAACCCGACGCGTTCACCATTGGCCCAGACCGGCTCGTAGCCGCTGGCATCGGCGTCCAGCGCGTCCACCTCGAGCGTGACCTGGATCTGGTCCGGGCCGTTGCCGTCGCGCTCGGCCAGGGCCGCCTGCTTGCCGACGAAATCCTTGTCCCAGTCGATCCAGCGATCCATGCCGGTCATGCCGGGGGTATAGAGCTGGGTGAACTCGGCGGACCAGATGCCGAAACTTTTCTCCAGGCGGGTCGAGAGCATGGCGTTGAAGCCGCATTCGCGGATGCCGACATCGGCCCCGGCGTCCAGCAGCATCCGGCGCAGCTTGACATGATCGCCCATGCGGCAGTTGATCTCGTATCCCTTTTCGCCGGTGACCGACATGCGCGCGACGCGGGCGCGTACGAGGCCGATGTCGAAATCTCCGCAGCCCATGAATTTCAGGCCCGAGATGTCCTGCTCGGCCAGCTTTTCGACCACCGCCTGCGATTTCGGGCCGACCACGGCGAAGCCGCAATATTCCTCGCCCAGATCGCGGATGCTGACGCCCTCCATCATGTGATCGTCGAACCAGCGCATGTGCCAGGCGCGCAGGTAGTAGCTGCCCATGATCCACCACGTGTCGTCGCCCCAGTTGAGCACGGTCAGGTCGCCCTTGAGACGCCCGGTCTCGGCCAGCATCGGCGCCAGCCTGGCGCGGCCCGTTGCGGGTAGCCTGGAGGCCATGATGCGGTCGAGCCAGGTCTCGGCATTGGGGCCGGTCACCTCGTAGCGGGAGAAGCCGGTGATGTCCAACAGGCCGGCGCCTTCGCGGATCACCTTGCATTCCTCGGCCACGATGTCGTGGGCGTTGGAACGCTTGAGCGTCGGCGTTTCCTCGAACCCCTTGGGCGCGAAGTAGAGCGGCACCTCGAGATCCCAGCTGACGCCCCATTTGCACCCGGCCTCGGTCATCGCATCATGCGCCGGGGCCATCTTGAGCGGACGGCCGGCGGGCAGCTGTTCGTTGGGATAGGTCATCACGAAGCGGCGCGAATAGAACTGGCCGGTGGTCTCGCGGATGTAGCGTTTGTTTTCCGCGTACTTGCCGTAGCGCGCCACGTCCATCGGCCAGGCGTCGGCCTCGGGCTCGCCGTGGATCATCCATTCGGCCAGCGTCTTGCCGACGCCGCCGCCCTGCAGGAACCCCGCCATGACCGCGCAGGCGCACCAGTAGCCGCGCTTGCCGGGGACCGGACCCACCAGCGGATTGCCGTCGGGCGAGAAGGTGAAGGCGCCGTTGACCCAGGTCTTGATGCCGACGTCCTGGATCGACGGGTAGCGTTCGAAGCCCAGCGTCAGTTCGTTTTCGATCCGGTCGAGCTGTTCCTGGAACAGTTCCTCGCCATAGTTCCACGGTGCGCCGTCCATCGCCCAATGCTCGTGGTTGACCTCGTAGATGCCGACCAGAATGCCCTTCTGGTCCTGGCGCATGTAGGTGAAGCCTTCCAGATCGACGGTCATCGGCATCTCGAAATCCGCCGCGGCGACTTCGGGCACGGTGTCGGTGATCAGGTAGTGATGCTTGAGCGGCGAGACCGGAAGCTCGATCCCGGCCATGCGGCCCACCTGCTTGGCCCAGAGGCCGGCGGCATTGACCACATGTTCGCAGGTGATCGTGCCCTTGTCGGTGACGACCTGCCAGCCATCGGCGGTCTGGATCAGATCCTCGACCTTGGTGTCCTCGTAATATTCCGCGCCGCGTTTCCTGGCGGCCGTTGCATAGGCCTGCACGGTGCCGGTGGTGTCGATATAGCCTTCGCGGTCGGCCCACATGGCGCCCAGCACACCGTCGGTGGACATGATCGGGCAGCGTTTCTGCGCCTCTTGCGGGGTCAGAAGCTCGCAGTCGTCGATGCCGATCGACTGGAAGATGCGGTAATTCGCCTGCAGCCATTCCCAGCGTTCGGGCGTCCCGGCCAGCGTCAGCCCGCCCGTCATGTGCAGCCCGATGTTCTGGCCCGACTCCTTCTCGATCTCGCTCAGCAGGTCGATGGTATAGGCCTGCAGCGCCGCCATGTTCGGATCGGCATTCAGGGCGTGGATCCCGCCGGCGGCATGCCAGGACGATCCCGACGCCAACCGCCGCCGTTCCAGCATGACCACATCGGTCCAGCCGAACTTGGCCAGATGATACAGAACCGAGGTGCCGACCACGCCACCGCCGATGACCACAACGCGATAATGGGATTTCATCCGTTCCTCCTAGGATGGCTCGGAGGGGACGCTAAATCCGCTGGTCACATCTGTCTAGACATAATTGTACATTGCTGCGGCGCAGCTTGGCCGGGCGCGGTTACAGGTTGGCGCTGGGGCGTTCCCGGATGGCCTCGAACCAGCCCCTGGTGGCGGTGTTTTCTTCGGGAATGCGCAGTTTTACGACACGGGCGAAGTCCACGAACACGAAGGTCGAGATATCCGCCAGGGTGAAGTGATCGCAGGCGACATGGGCGCTTTCCCGCAACCGGTCCTCGAGCAGCTGGAAAAACCGCCTGGCGCGATCGAGGCCGCGCTCTGCCAGTTCGGGCACCTGTTCATAATTCACCGGCCCCGGAATCGCCCGGTCCTTGAAGGCCGGGTGCGCGTTGCGCAGGGCCTCGGCGATCGGCGCCCCGCCCTGCTGCTCGACGATGGCGTTCCACATCAGGACCAGGCCCTTTTCGTCGGGCGTGCGGCCCATCAGCGGCGGTTCGGGAAAGCGCGCCTCGAGATAGGCCGCGATGCCCATGTTCTCGGTCAGAACCGTGCCTTCCTCGGTCACCAGAACCGGAATGGTCGCGCGCGGGTTGACCGCCCGGAACCCATCGTCCAACTGCTCGCCCTTGGCGATCGAGATGTCGCGCGTTTCGATCTTTAGCTCCTTTTCCGCAATGAACATCCGCGCGCGGCGGGGGTTGGGGGCGGTCGAGCAGTCGTAGAACAGCATTTCCGGGGCCTTTCCTGTGAACCTGCCGCAAGGTTATGCCCGTTGCGGCAGCCCTGACGAGTCCCCGGCCGCTTGACCTTGCGGCAGAACCGCCGGCCCGGTGCGATGGCCCGTCAGCGGCGATAGACGAAGCAGCGCCCTTCGACGGCGCCTTCGGGCACGGGCAACTCGGTCAGCGTGTCGAAATACATCCGGTCGCTCGACACCATCAGCCCCCCCGTCGCCAGAAGCGGTTCGACCAGGGGCGAGATCAGACGGGCGAAGGCGTCGTTCTTTTCCAGATTGTGCCCGCCGAGATCGGCATGGATCAGGCTGGCCGAGGGTCCGAAGCGGTCCAGCGACGCGGGCAGCGTTTCCCGGACGTCGCCGAGGATCAGCATCTCGTCCGGCGGGGTGGAGTCGGGATGCGACGCCATCTTGCGCTCGAACACGTGGATCGGCCGGCCCGAAATCCGCTGGCGCATGTGGTGGTAGGTCCGCCCGTTGCCCAGCCCCAGTTCGAAGACCGGGCCGGTCATCGCGGCCGTTTCGGCAATCGCGAAATCGAGGCAGGCGCGCTGCGACACCATCCGGTCGATGAACAGATCGAGGCGGCTTTGATCGTCGGACACTGGTGGATTCTCCTTCAGAAAAAACGGCTGCCGGATCGTGGCCGGCCCCGCACTCATGCCAAATCCTCAAGAACTTGTGTAGTCACGGAAGGAGGAATTTCATGATTTCCGCGACGTTTAGACCGAAGAACGGGTTTGACTAGACGGGTCCCGGCAGGTGAAACTGCCACTAAAAATCAGGGAGTTCCGAAGACCGATGTCGACCCACGGCCAGCCGGGTGGAAAGCCCGCATGACGCCCCTATTGTCCGTCAAAGATCTGAGCATCGGCTTTGGCGGGGCGGAGCCCGTCGTGCAGGACGTCAATTTTGACGTGATGCCCGGCCAAACGCTTGCTTTGGTGGGCGAATCCGGCTCGGGCAAGACCATCACCTGCCGCGCGGTCCTGCGCATCCTGCCGCGCACAGCGCAGTTCCGCAGCGGCGTGATCACCTTTTCCGGCGAAGACGGGCAGCTGGTTCTGTCGCAACTGACCGAGCGGCAGATGCGGAACGTCCGGGGCGACAGCATCTCGATGATCTTCCAGGAACCGATGCGGTCGCTGTCGCCGCTGCACAAGATCGGCAACCAGGTCAGCGAGGTTCTGTGGCTGCACGGCGGGGTTTCGGAACGGCAGGCCAGGCGCACGGTACTGGAACAGTTCGACCGGGTCGGGTTTCCGGATCCCGAACGGGCCTACGATTCCTACCCGTTCGAGTTGTCGGGCGGTATGCGCCAGCGGGCGATGATCGCCATGGCGATGGTGTCGAAACCCGAACTGCTGATCGCGGACGAGCCGACGACGGCGCTGGACGTCACCACCCAGGCGCAGGTTCTGGGGCTGATCAAGGACCTGCAGCAGGAAACCGGCATGGCGCTGATCCTGGTGACGCACGATCTGGGCGTGGTGGCCAACATGGCCGAACAGGTCGTGGTGATGCACAAGGGGCGCGTGATGGAATCGGGTCCGGCCCACCTGATCCTCGAAGAACCGGCGCATCCCTACACGCAGCAGCTTTTCAACGCCGCCCCGGCCATCCCCGATCAGCAGACCGTCGGGCTGCCAATGCCGGCGGAAGACCTGATCCTCGACATGCGGCAGGTCTCGAAGACCTACACGATGCGCTCGGGCCGGGGGTGGAAGGCGGAAAAGCTGATCTACGCCTGCCGCGGCGTCGACTTCAAGCTGGCGCGCGGCAAGACCCTGGCCATCGTCGGCGAAAGCGGCTCGGGCAAGACCACCGCCGCCCGCATCGCGCTGGGGGCCGAGCCGCCCGACCCCGGCGGCGAAGTCCTGTTCTGGGCCGACCCGGATGCCAAGCCGACCACGGTGCACAAGATGACCAAGGCCGAGCGTACGGCCTTTCAGCGGCAGGCGCAGATGGTGTTCCAGGATCCCTACAGTTCGCTCAGCCCCAGGATGCGCATCCAGGACGCCATGACCGAACCGCTCGAGATACACGGGATCGGCACCCCGGCCGAACAGCGCGACCAGGCGGCCGCGATGCTGCAGCGCGTGGGGCTGAACGCCGACATGCTCAAACGCTACCCGCACGCCTTCTCGGGCGGGCAGCGCCAGCGCCTGTCGATCGCCCGTGCGATGATGCTGGACCCGAGCCTCATCGTCTGCGACGAGCCCACCTCGGCGCTCGACGTGTCGGTGCAGGATCAGATCCTGACCCTGCTGGAAGACCTGCAGGACGGCCACAACCTGTCCTATCTCTTCATCTCGCACGACCTGGCCGTCGTCGCCCGCATCGCGGACGAGGTCGCGGTGATGCGGCAGGGCCTCGTCGTCGAGCAGGGGCCGCCGGACACGCTGTTCTACAACCCTCAACATCCCTACACGAAAGCGCTGATCGCCGCGCAGCCGGAACCCGACATCAATCGCCCGATAAACCTGAAACTGGTGGCTTTGGGCGCGGGATCGCCGGACAGTTGGTCCGAAGCCTTTCGTTTCACCGACTCCATGATACCCTCACTCGTGGAGCTGGAACCTGGCCATAAGGTACGTTGTCATGTTTAAGACCACCCGCAAATCCATTCTCCTCGCCGTCTCGATGGCCCTGGCGGCCACGATGGCGGCCGGATCCGAGCCGTTGCCTCCCCTGCAGGAAAGCAGCTTCTGGAAACAGGAAGTCGACCTGGGCCACCTGCCCCCGGTGGCCGAACGGATTCCCGAGAACCCGCTGGTCGTCGACCTTGCCGCCAAGGGGCGCGAATTCGGCAATCAGGGCGGCACGCTGCGCACGATGGTCACCCGGTCCAAAGACATCCGGCAGATGGTGGTCTACGGCTACGCGCGGCTGGTGGGCTACAACGAGAACTATGAACTGGTCCCCGACCTGCTGGCCGACTACGAGAACGAGGACAACAGGAAATTCACCCTGCAGCTTCGCAAGGGACACAAGTGGTCCGACGGATCGCCCTTCACCTCGGCCGATTTCGAATACTGGTGGAAGGACGTCGCCAACAACGATCTGCTCAGCCCCACCGGCCCGCCCGATTTCCTGCGGGTGAACGGCGAACTGCCCGAGGTCTCGTTCCCGGACGAGACCACCGTCATCTTCGAGTGGAAAGAGCCCAATCCGAACTTCCTGCAGAGCCTGGCGCAGGCCCGCCCGCCGTTCATCTACCGGCCGGCTGCCTTCCTGAAGCAGTACCACGCCGACTATGCCGACACCGAGGAACTGAAGGCGCTTGTCGACGATGCCCGCGTCAAAAGCTGGGCCGCGCTGCACAACAAGCTCGACAACATGTACAAATACGACAACCACGAGCTGCCCACGCTGCAGCCGTGGCTGAACGCGAGCTCGGGCAAGAAGATCCGTCACAACTTCGTCCGCAACCCCTACTACCACCGCATCGACGCCAAGGGCGTTCAGCTGCCCTATATCGACATCGTCGAGATGGAGATCGTGGCGCCCGGCCTGGTGGCCGCCAAATCCAATGCCGGCGAGGCCGATCTGCAGGGGCGCGGGCTGGATTTCCGCGACGCTTCGATCCTGAAAAAGGGCGAGGCCCAGGGCGGCTACAAGACCTATCTCTGGGACACCGGCGTCGCCTCGCAGATCGCGATCTATCCGAACCTGAACTATTCCGACGACGCCTGGCGCGAAGTCCTGCGGGATGTCCGCGTCCGCCGGGCGCTGTCGCTGGCGATCGATCGCGACACGATCAACCAGGCGCTCTACTTCAAGCTGGGCAAACCGGGGGCGATGACCGTCCTGCCGTCTTCGCCCTTTTTCGACGAAAAGAACCTCAAAGCCTGGTCCGACTATGACGTGGAACAGGCCAACAGGCTGCTGGACGAGGCGGGGCTAGAAAAGCGCGGCGGCGACGGCATCCGGCTGCTGCCGGACGGACGGCCGATGGAGCTGATCATCGAGACCGCGGGCGAGCGGCAGGAAGTTGAAAACGCCCTGCAGATCGTGACCGACAACTGGCGCGACATCGGCGTCAAGCTGGTCATGCGCCCGCTCGACCGCGACATCCTGCGCAACCGGGTCTTTGCCGGCAACACAATGGCGTCGGTCTGGTTCGGTTGGGACAACGGCATCCCGCAGGTCTATACCTCGCCGGCCTATCTGGCGCCGACCGACCAGGTCTTTCTGGCATGGCCGAAATGGGGTCAGCACTACCAGACAGGCGGTGACGCCGGCGAGGCGCCGGACATGCCCGAAGCGCAGCGCCTGATGGAACTGGCGCATGCCTGGGACACGGCGACCACCGACGAAGAGCGGTCGGCCGCCTGGAAGGAGATGCTTGCGATCCACGCCGATCAGATCTTCGGCATCGGCATTCTGGCCGGCGCTCCGCAGCCCATCGTGGTCTCGAACCGGCTGCGCAACGTGCCTGAAAAGGGCATCTGGGCGTGGGATCCGGGGGCGCATTTCGGGATACACCGCATCGACGAGTTCTTCTTTGCCGACTGACGGGGGCAGTTGAATGCTACTGCTGCGCTACACGGCCTATCGCCTGTTCACCATGCTGCTCACGCTGCTGGTGGTGTCGGCGATGGTCTTCGTGATCATCAACCTGCCGCCCGGCGACTATCTGAGCAACCAGATCGCCGAGTTGCAGGCCTCGGGCCAGTCGGCCGGCGTGGCAAAGGCCGAGTTCCTGCGCAAGGAATACGCGCTCGACAGCCCGTTGTGGGAACAGTACATGATCTGGATGGGGTTCATGCCGGGGCCCCACGGGTTTTCCGGCCTGATCCAGGGCAATTTCGGATGGTCCTTCGAATTCGACCGCCCCGTCTCGGAAATCGTCGGCGAAAGCCTGTGGCTGACGGTGGTGGTGAACCTCGCCGCGGTCCTGTTCGTCTACGCGGTTGCGCTGCCGCTGGGCGTGCTTGCCGCCGCCCGGTCGCGGACCTGGGTCGACTATACTTCGGCCTTCATCGGCTATCTCGGGCTGGCGACGCCGAACTTTCTGCTGGCGCTGATCCTGTTCTACTACGGGCACCGCTATTTCGACATTCCCATCGGCGGCCTGATGGACCCCCGGTTCGAGGGACAGCCGTTGACCTGGGACAAGATGAAGTCGATCCTGGTTCACCTGATCGTGCCGACCTTCGTCATCGGCACGTCGGGCGCCTCGGCGATGATGCAGCGGCTGCGTGCAAACATGCTGGACGAGTTGGGCAAGCCCTATGTGGAGACCGCGATCGCCAAGGGCATGTCGCCCTCGCGCATGTTGGCGAAATACCCGCTGCGCGTGGCCTTCAACCCTTTCGTGGCCGATATCGGCAACCTGCTGCCGTCGATGGTCTCGGGCTCGGTTCTGGTGTCGGTGGTGCTGGGTCTGCAGACCATCGGCCCCACCCTGCTGACCGCGCTCAAGACGCAGGATCAGTTCCTGTCCGGCTTCGTGCTGATGTTCGTCGCCCTGCTTACGCTCGTGGGCACCATGATTTCCGATGTGCTGCTGGTCATGCTTGATCCGCGCATCCGCTACGAGGGGCGCGAGACATGACCAAACTGCCCGATGGCCGCTACGTCGACGACGCCCCCTATGACCCGCAGGCTTCGATCCAGCAACTCGAACGCCGTGATCTGGATGCGCCGAACTGGCTGCTGGTCTGGCGCAAGTTCAAGACACACAAGCTGGGCCTGGTCTCGGGCATCTTCCTGCTGATCGCCTATGGTCTGATCCCGTTCGCCGGGTTCATCGCGCCCTACGGACCCAACGAGCGGTTCTCGGACCATCTCTATTCGCCGCCGCAGTCGATCAAGTTCTTCCACGAGGGCGAGTTCCTGGGCCCCTTCGTCTATCCGATGACCTCGGAGGCCAACCTGGAAACCTTTCAGTGGGAGTTCAAACCGGACACGTCGCGCCCATTGAGGCTGAAGTTCTTCTGCGAAGGCAGCACCTACCAGCTGGCCGGGTTCATCGAGTCGAACCGCCACCTGTTCTGCGCGCATGACGACGCGACGATCTTCATCATGGGCTCCGACCGCCTGGGCCGGGACGTGTTCAGCCGCGTTTCCTACGGGGCGCAGCTGTCGCTGACGGTGGGCCTGATCGGCATCACGGTCTCGTTCATTCTGGGCATCTTCTTCGGCAGCGTCGCCGGCTATTTCGGCGGCAAGATCGACTGGGTGATCAACCGCGTGATCGAGATCCTGCGGTCGCTGCCGGAACTGCCTCTGTGGCTGGCGCTGTCGGCGGCGGTGCCGTCGAACTGGAGCCCGGTCGCGGTGTTCTTCATCATCTCGGTGATCCTCGGGATCCTGGACTGGCCCGGCCTCGCGCGGTCGGTGCGGGCCAAGTTCCTGTCCCTGCGCGAAGAGGAATACGTGCGGGCGGCCGAGATGATGGGCGCGACCTCGGGGCGGGTGATCCGCAAGCACCTGCTGCCCAACTTCATGTCGCACCTGATCGCCTCGGCGACGCTGTCGATCCCGGCGATGATCCTGGGGGAAACCGCGCTCAGCTTCCTCGGTCTCGGCCTGCGCGCCCCGGCGGTCAGCTGGGGGGTGATGCTGAACGACGCCCAGAACCTCGCCTCGATCGAGATCTACCCGTGGACGGCGATCCCGATGCTGCCGATCATCATCGTGGTTCTGGCCTTCAACTTCCTTGGCGACGGGTTGCGCGACAGCCTCGACCCCTATCAGCAATGAGCCTGCTGACCGGACTTGCCGATACCGGCGCCTTTCGCGTGACGGGCTCGGGCCACCGGCCCAGCGCCTTCGCCGTGTCGGAACTGGCCACCGCGTCCTTCGCGGCGGTCGGGCAGCAGATGGCGGCGCTGATGGCGGCGCTCGGCCTGGTTCAGGAACCGCCCGAGGTGACGGTCGATCATCGCCTCGCCTCGCTCTGGTATGGCTTTTCCTTCCGGCCCGACGGATGGGACATGCCGAACCTGTGGGACCCGATCGCCGGGGACTATCCGACCGCGGACGGCTGGATCAGGCTGCACACGAACCTGCCACATCACCGCGCGGCCGCCTTGCGCGTGCTCAAGACCGATGCCGATCGCGCGGCGGTGGCAAAGGCCGTCGCCGGCTGGCGGTCCAATGCGCTTGAGACTGCCATCGTCGCGGAAGGCGGCGTCGCCGCGGCGATGCGCAGCCAGGCCGAGTGGCAGGCGCATCCGCAGGGGCAGGCGGTGGCGGCGGATCCGCTGATCGGCTGGCGCGCGCCGCGCCGCGTCGAACTGAGGCACCGCGCAGACGCGACGCCCGAGCGCCCGCTGACCGGGCTGCGGGTTCTGGACCTGACGCGGGTTCTGGCCGGTCCGGTCTCGACCCGCACGCTTGCCGGATTCGGGGCGGAGGTGCTGCGGATCGACCCGCCCGGATGGGACGAGCCGGGCGTGATACCCGACATTTCCCTTGGCAAGCGGTGCGCCTATCTGGATCTGCGCGCGCCGGAGGGGCTGGGCCGGCTGAAGGACCTGCTGGCACAGGCCGACGTGCTGGTCCACGGCTATCGTCCCGGTGCGCTCGACGGGCTGGGGCTGGACCGCGCCACCCGCGACGCCATCGCGCCGAACCGGATCGAGGTCACGCTGAACGCCTATGGCTGGCAGGGACCCTGGGCCGGGCGGCGCGGGTTCGACAGCCTGGTGCAGATGAGCGCGGGAATCGCCGATGCCGGGCGGATCTGGGCCGGGGCCGACAAGCCCACGCCGCTGCCGGTGCAGGCGCTGGATCACGCGACCGGGTATCTGATGGCGGCGGCGGTTCTGTCCGCGATGACGCGGGCGGCCAGAGGGTTGGAGATCGCGGACGCGCATCTGTCGCTGGCCCGGACTGCCGAGTTGCTGGCCGGCCTGGAGATGTCCGCCGACGGGGACGAGATCCTGGCCGCGGAACAGGCGGACCATGCACCCGTTCCCGAACCGTCAGGGTGGGGGCCGGGCCGCCGCCTGCTGCCGGCCCTGCGTGTCGGAAAGGCGGAAATGAAATGGGCCCTGCCCGCCAACCCGGTCGGCACCAGCCCGGCCGAGTGGCCCCGCGCCAAGTCCTGAGCGCGCCTCAGCGGTCGTCGTCGCCCGGGCCTATGTCGTCCAGGTATTCCTCGTCGATCGCGGCCTGAACCGCGCCGGTCACGGCTTCGCGCTGTTTCGGGGTCAGATCGTTGGGATCCTTCTCGTCGGCCAGTCTGACCGTCACTTCGCGGTGGGCGAACTTGATGCCCTCGCGGGCGAAAAGTTCGCGAATCTCCTGGTAGACCTTCTTGCGCACCAGCCACTGATCGCCCGGCTTGGTCATGAACTTGACCCGGATGATCATGGCCGAATCCTGCATCTCGATCACGCCCTGGCTTTTCAGCGGCTGGATGAAATTTTCCCCGATCACCGGGTCGCTCAGCAGTTCCTGGCCTAGCTTCTTGATCAGCTTGCGCACCTTTTCGACATCGGTGTCATAGGTCACTCGCAGCGGCAGTTTCATGATCACCCAGTCGCGCGAATAGTTGGTCAGCACCTTGATTTCGCCGAAGGGAATGGTGTTGAGCGCGCCCAGGTGGTGACGCAGCTGCATCGAGCGGACCGAGATCTTTTCGACGGTGCCCTTCACCTCGCCGATATCGATGTATTCGCCCTTGCGGAAAGCGTCGTCGATAAGGAAGAACGCCCCCGAGAAGATGTCCCGCACCAGCGTCTGCGCGCCAAAGCCCACGGCGAGGCCCACGACACCGGCGCCGGCGAACAGCGGGCTGACGTTGATCCCCAGTTCCATCAGCGCGATGAGCGCGATCGAGACGACAACGACCGCAAGGATCGCGCCCCGGAACAGCGGCAGCAGCGTGGCCAGGCGGCTCTGCCCGCTTTCGCCGCCCTCGTCGCCCATCTCGGCCTCGGCCGCGCCGTCGTCGGTTTCCTCGGCGATCTTGCTGTCGATCCAGATCCGGAAGAAGTGGAACAGGATATAGCCGATGAACAGGATCACCATGACGTCGAGGCCGCGTTCCACCGGCAGGTCATCGGCCCAGTTCGCTTTGGGATACCAGATCTCGACCAGCGCATAGGCGCCGACGACAAAGGCCAGGATGCCCGCCACCCGCCGCGCCAGGTCTTCGTAGGTCGCGATCTTGTAGTGAGGCACTTCCGGCTTATCCAGCGGAATGCCGTCTTCGTCCACCGCCTCTTCGGCGGCTTCGGCGTTGATTTCCTCGATCTGGCGGTAGCGGTCGAAATAGCGTTCGAGCAGATAGTTCATCGCGCCATAGGCGACGACCACCGACATGAAGACGGCATAGGTTCCTACCACCAGCGGGATCGAGACCGGGTTCTCAAGCACCAGGTCGAGGGCCAGTTCGAACCAGCTGAAAAGGACGTAGACGATCAGAACCGGCGCCCAGGCGAAGGAGACGAAGCGCAGGATCCACGATACCTGATCCGCCGATCTGCCGCCCCGGATCGCATTGGAGATCGCGCGCGCGTTGAACAGCACCATGAGGATGTTGCCGCAGGCCCCGATCAGCGTCAGGCCGCCATAGACCAGCGCGTAGACGTTGTAGTTGAGCCCGAAATCGGCCACCCAGGTCGAGAACAGGACCACGACGATTTCATAGGTCGCCAGCGCCGCGGCCCAGAAATACAGGCGCTTGGCGTCCTTGTCCGAGAAGGGCGGCAGGCGGTACTGGCTGAGGAAGGGCGACAGCACCATCCGCCACAGGTCCGAAACCGTACGGGCCAGGAAAAACGCGGTGAAGATCGCGGTCACGGTGAACTGGATCGAGATGTCCTCGGCCCGGCCGAAGATGAGGTACCCGACGATCAGCGCCATCAGCATCGCAAAGACGGTCGCGCCGATCCCCATCAGGAAGCGGAACACGAGGAACGGCATCTTTTCGCGATAGCCGACCGGGTCTTCCTTGATCCGCGCCACGACGAACCGCTTGGCGAAACGCTTGCCGTATAGCTCGACCGACAGCCAGCGTCCGAGCAGCAGCAGCAGGATATTCCAGAACAGCACCTCGACATAGGTCTGGATGCGCCCGTCCGGGCTGGTCTGGCGCAGAATGTACTGAACCTCGAACACGGAATGGGGCCACGCTTCGAGCCGGGCTTCCAGCCGCTCGCGGAATTGCGAAAGCTGCTCCTGCGCCTTCATCAGTTGCGAACCTTCCGACATCGCGTCGGCACCGCCGCCTTCGCCGGTGGCGCCGGAGACGGGCGCGTCGGACACGAGCTTGCCGGCGCTGTCGATCACGATGACGCTGGCGCCGGCTTCGGTGGCCTTGCGGATCGCCTCGGCCAATTCGCCGTCCGTGCCTGCCGCGGATGTTTCGGCCGCGTTGCCGGAGGTACCGCCGGGCAACAGTGCCGTCTGGGCGTCCGCGACCTGCGCGAGCGCCATGACCGCGACCCATAATGCCAGGGCGAGTCTGAAAAGAAACGTTTGCTTCATAGGGCCTTGCGTCCGGTTCGAGTGGTAATTGCAACGCTACAGGAGTGGCGGATGCGGATCAAACCACTACGATTTGGCATCGCAGGAACGTGTCGGTGCGTGTTCTTGTTGCCCTGCGTCCCAGAAGGGTGTTTCCAACCCTGCCGGTTTTGAATATGACCGCAGCACATGGCCCGGCAGGGGAACGGGCGCGAAATGCAACGACGCGGCGGCAAATCCAGGCTTGCCCGCAGGACCGGAACGGGAATTCGCGATGGCGCGCCGAGAGGTGACAGCATCCGCGGCCGGCGAAAGCGCAGGACGCACGCGGCCCCGGCAGGGCGACGGCGCGGTCGGCAAGCCTGTTGCCCATTCGCAATGCCGCGCGTTCACGGGCGCGATTTCCGCAGCGTTTGGCATTCAAACGGAAAGAAAATACGATAACAGGGATCATCGCGCGGACCCTGTATCGGAACCGAACTCACGGGCGGAGGCATGAGCCTGACAAGCAACCTGAACCACTCTGGCCGCGCACCGCGCATTCTTTTCTACAGTCACGACACGTTCGGGCTGGGTCACCTGCGGCGCTCGCGTGCGCTGGCATCGGCCATCACCGAGGCGGATCCGACCGCTTCGGCGCTGATCCTCACCGGCTCGCCGGTCGCGGGCCGCTTCACCTTTCCGCGCCGTGTCGACCACGTGCGCCTGCCCGGCGTCACAAAACGCGCCGACGGGTCCTACGTGGCGCAGACCATCGGCATGGGGATCGAAGAGGTCACCGAACTGCGCTCGAGCCTGATCCGCACGGCGGTCGAGCAGTACCATCCCGACGTTCTGATCGTCGACAAGGAACCGACCGGATTTCGCGGCGAACTGCTGCCGACGCTGGACTTCCTGCTCAGGCAGGGCAAGACCAAGCTTGTGCTGGGGCTTCGCGACGTACTGGACGAGCCCGAAGTGCTGGCCGCCGAATGGGCGCGAAAGGGCGCGGTTGAGGCAACCGAGCGGTTCTATCACGAAATCTGGGTCTATGGTTTGCGCTCGATCTACGATCCCACGTCGGGATTGCCGCTGAGTCCGGGGGCGCAGGCCCGGATGCACTGGACGGGGTATCTGCGCCGCGATCTGGGGCCGGTCGGGAAACCGCCGGAACAGCCGTACATCCTGATAACGCCGGGCGGCGGCGGCGATGGCCGCGCGATGGTGGACCTGGTCCTGTCCGCCTACGAGATGGACCCCGAACTGGAGCCGCGCGCGGTGCTGGTCTATGGGCCGTTCCTGTCGGGCGAGTTGCGCGCCGAATTCGAGACGCGGGTCGCCGCACTGGGCGGCAGGGTCACGGCAGTGGGCTTCGAATCGCAGATCGAGACGCTGTTCGCCGGGGCCGCCGGCGTCGTCTGCATGGGCGGCTACAACACGTTTTGCGAGGTCCTGTCCTTCGACAAGCGCGCGGTGATCGTGCCGCGCACCGTGCCGCGGCTGGAACAATGGATCCGCGCCTCGCGGGCCGAGGAACTGGGGCTGGTCCGGATGTTGGACGAATACCGCGACGGGCTGACGGCGGGCTCCATGATCGAAGCGATCCGCGCCCTGCCCAGCCAGCCTCTGCCGTCGCAGGCGATCGGCGCGGGGCTACTGGACGGTCTGGATTACGTGACGCAGCGGATCAGCTTGATGTTGGGCGAGGACAGGGAACGGGCCACCGGATGAACGGAAAGGCGCCGAAACTGGCGGTGCTGGTCAAGGGGTGGCCGCGCCTGTCCGAGACTTTCATCGCGCAGGAACTCGTCGCGCTGGAAGAGGCCGGCCACCGGTTCGACATCTGGTCGCTGCGGCATCCGACCGACACCAAGCGGCATCCCCTGCATGACCGGCTCAGGGCCAGGGTCCACTACCTGCCCGAATACCTCTACGAGGAACCCGGCCGCGTCTGGCGCGCCCGCGCGGCGGCGCAGCGCCTGCCCGGCTATGCCCGGGCCTACGAGGTCTGGCGCGCGGATTTGCGGCGCGACCGGACGCCCAACCGGATCCGCCGTTTCGGGCAGGCCTGCGTGCTGGCTGCGGAACTGCCCGCGGAAACCCGTGCGCTGTATGCTCATTTCATGCACACGCCCTCGTCCGTTGCGCGCTACACGGCCATCATGCGCGGCCTGCCCTGGAGCTTTTCCGCCCACGCCAAGGACATCTGGACCTCGCCCGAATGGGAAAAGCGGGAGAAGTTGCAGGCCGCGACCCACGGGGCGGTCTTCGGCGCGACATGCACCGGCATCGGGGCGCGGCATCTGCGGGAACTGGCGGACGACCCGGCACGGATCGACTTGATCTATCACGGGCTGGACCTTTCGCGGTTTCCCCTGCCCCCGGAACGCGCGCCGCGCGCGCCGCAGGATCCGTTTCACATGCTGTCGGTCGGCCGGCTGGTCGAGAAGAAGGGCTTTGACCGGCTGATCGAGGCGTTCAGCCGCCTGCCGAGCGGCCTGGACTGGCGCTGGACCCATATCGGCGGCGGCGGCTTGCGCGACCGATTGCAGGCGCAGGCCGAAGCCGCCGGGGTGGCCGACCGGATCACGTGGCGCGGCGCCTGCGATCAGCCCGAAGTGATCGCCGAAATGCGGCAGGCGGACCTGTTCGTGCTGCCCAGCCGGATCGCCTCGGACGGGGATCGCGACGGGTTGCCGAACGTGCTGATGGAGGCCGCGTCGCAACTGCTGCCGATCCTGGCGACCCCGGTCTCGGCCATTCCGGAATTCGTCGAGCACGGTCGGCACGGAACCCTCTGCGACGACGCGCCCGACGCCCTGGCCCGGGCGATCGCCTCGATCGCCCGGGACCCCGGCGGTGCGGCATCAATGGCGCAGGCGGCCCGATCCCGCCTTGTCTCCGAGTTCCGCATGGCCCCCGGCATCGCGCGCCTGTCCGGGCGCCTGCACGATTTGTGCTGCGGTTGACGGTCATGACGCGCGTCGCCTTCTACGCCCCCATGAAGTCCCCCCACAGCCCGGTCCCGTCGGGCGACCGGGAAATGGCGCGCAACCTGATGGCCGCGATCCGGGCGGACGGGGCGCAGGTGGACCTGGTGTCGGAGTTGCGGATCTACGACAAGTCCGGGGATGCAGGGCTTCAGGCCCGGCTGCGGGAGGCCGCCGAAACCGAGGCGCAGCGGCTGATCGACACCTTGCCCGACGATTTCGGCCTTTGGGTCACCTATCACAACTACTACAAGGCGCCCGATCTGCTTGGCCCCGCCGTCTGCGGCGCCCGCGGGATCCCCTATGTCCAACTGGAAAGCACCCGCGCCACCAGCCGGCTTGACGGACCGTGGGCCGGTTTCGCCAAGGCCGCGCATGACGCCTGCGATGCGGCCCGCGTGATCTTCTACCACACGGCCAACGACCTGATCACGCTGAAGCGGGAGCGGTTCGGCGATCAGTCCCTCGTCCATCTCACCCCGTTCCTGCCGGCTTCCGGCCTGCCCGAAGCCTCGGATTGCGAGGGGCCGATGCTGGCGGCGGGGATGATGCGGGCGGGCGACAAGCTGAGTTCCTACCGGATCATCGCCCAGACCCTGGGCCACCTGGCAGACGACTGGACGCTGGAAATCGCCGGGGACGGCCCGGCGCGCGCCGAGGTCGAGGCGCTGTTGGCCCCCTTTGGCGATCGCGTCCGGTTCCTGGGCCAACTGGACCGGGATGCGTTGCAGGCGGCCTATGCCCGCGCCTCGCTGTTCTTCTGGCCCGGCGTCAACGAAGCCTTCGGCATGGTCTATCTCGAGGCGCAGGCCGTGGGACTGCCGGTCGTGGCGCAGGACCGGCCCGGCGTGCGCGACGTTCTGCTGCCGGCCCGCTACCCGTCCGTCGAGGATGGTCCCGCCGCGCTGGCCCGCGCCATAGACCGGTTGCGCGCCGATCCCGGCCTGCGTCGCGCCACGGGGGCCAAGGCGCGCGCCCGCATCGCCGAACGGCACCTGATCCCATCCGCCACCCGCACCTTCTGGACCGCGGTGAACCCGTTGCTGGAGGGCGCGACATGACCCGCCTCGCCCTGCTGCGCCACGGCCATACCGACTGGAACCGCGCCGGCCGGATCCAGGGGCGCAGCGACATACCGCTCGACACCGAGGCCCGGGCGGACCTGGCGGGCTACGGCCTGCCCGAACCCTGGGACAAGGCCGAACTCTGGTCCAGCCCGCTGGCGCGGGCGCGGGAAACGGCAAGGCTCGTGGCACGGCGCGAACCCCGCCTCGCTGCCGAACTGATCGAAATGAACTGGGGCGAATGGGAAGGTCAGCGCGGCCTGAACTTGATCGCCGAACCGGAGAGCGGCTACCGGCATATCGAGGACTGGAGCTGGGATTTCCGCCCCCCCGCCGGCGAAAGCCCGGCCGAGGTCTGGCTGCGCCTGCGGCCGTGGCTGGAGGGGCTGTCCGCGGATACGCTGGCGGTCTGCCATATCGGCATCATGCGGGTGATCCTGGCAAAAGCCTGGGGATGGGACTTCGATGGCCCCGCCCCATTCCGGATCAAGCGCAACCGTCTCTATGTCATCGACCTCGACCACATGCGGCCCGCGCCGGAACCGGTGCGGCTGCCGCGCAAGGAGGGTGCCGCATGAAAGTGATGATCGTCGTCACGCATCTGTTGGGCACCGGCCATCTGAGCCGGGCACTGACGCTGGGGCACGCGTTCCGGAAAGCCGGTCACGAGGTTTTGCTGGTGTCGGGCGGAATGCCCGCCCCACAGCTGAGCGCCGTCGGCATCGAGATGCTCGGGCTGCCGCCGCTGCGCTCGGACGGAACCGACTTCACCCGTTTGCTGACCGAGACCGGCGAGGTCGCGGATCCGGCTTACCTGCAGTCCCGCGCCGACGCTCTTGCCGGCGCCGTAACCCGGTTCGCGCCGGATGTGTTGCTGACAGAGCTGTTCCCCTTCGGCCGCAGGGTCCTGTCGTCGGAATTCGAGACGCTGCTTGATGCGGCGCACACCTTGACGCCGCGCCCGGTCGTGTTGAGTTCGATCCGGGACATCCTTGCGCCGCCTTCGAAGCCGTCCAAGGTCGCGCGCACCGAGGCGGTCGTCGCGCGCCATTATGACGGCGTGCTGGTGCATTCCGACCCCCAAGGCACGCGGCTGGAAACCAGCTGGCCGGTCTCAGATACCCTGGCGGAGCGGCTGCACTATACCGGCTATGTCGCCCCGGCCCCGGCGGCACCGCATCCCGAAAACCTCGGGGCGGGTGAAATCCTGGTCAGCGCCGGGGGCGGGTCGGTGGGCGATCCGATCTTCCGCGCCGCCGTCGAGGCCGCCGGCAGGATCACCGACCGGCGCTGGCGGCTGCTGGTGGGCGGGCGCGATGCCGCGGACCGCATCCGCGAACTGGAGCGGCTGGCCGGCGACACGCCCATCCTGATCGAGCCCACGCGTCCCGACTTTCGGCAGATGTTGCCGCTTGCCGCCGCATCGGTCAGCATGTGCGGCTACAACACCGCACTCGACCTGCTGCAAGGCGGCACTCCGGCCGTTTTCATCCCGTTCGACGACGGCAAGGAGGTCGAACAGGGCCTGCGGGCCCAGAGCCTTGCGCACCTGTCCGCCATCGAGGTGCTGGCAAGCGCGGACCTGACCGGCGCCACTCTGGCCGATGCTGTCGGCCGGGTGATTACCGCCGGTCCCCGCCCGGACCTGGCCCTGTCCTTCGACGGCGCGGCGCGCTCGGTCGCGATCACCGAATCCCTGGTCGGGGCGCTGCGATGATACCCGACTGGACGCCGCTGGACCGCGAACTGGAGCTTTGGCAACAAGAGGGGCTGATCCTGCCCCTCTGGTGGCGCGACGACGACGCGGTCGCCCCGACGCCGGAACTCGACCGGTTGTCGGACCTGTCCGAACGCATCGGCCTGCCCGTGCATCTGGCCGTCATACCGCAACCTGCCGATATTGAATTGGCGGGATACCTGCAGCCGCGGCCGCATCTGATCCCTGTCGTTCACGGCTGGGCGCACCGGAACCATGCCCCGGCAGGCGAAAAGAAGGCCGAATTCCGGCTGCATCGCCCGTTGGAGGCGATTCTGGCGGATGCCGAGGCGGGGCTGGCGCGGCTGACCGCGCTGTTCGGCCCGGCCCTGCGACCGATCTTCGTGCCGCCGTGGAACCGGATCGCGCCCGAGGTCGTGGCCAGACTGCCTGAATTGGGGTTTCGCGTTCTCTCAACGGCCACACCCCGCACCGCGCGTCTGGCGGTGCCGGGGCTGGAGCAGGTCAACACCCATCTCGACCCGATCGACTGGCGCGGGACTAGGGGGCTGACGAACCCGGAGATTCTGGTTGCGCGGCTCGCATCCCTGTTGCAGCAGCGCCGCGAGGGCTGGGCGGACAATGCCGAGCCGTTCGGGCTGTTGACGCATCACCTGGTCCATGATCAAGACATCTGGAACTTTACCGGGGCGCTGATCCGCCGCCTCATGGCCGGGCCCGTGCGCGTCTGGACCGCGCCGGCGGACCGAACCTGAAGGGATTGCCGATGAGCCGACTGGATTCCATGCTGCGCCGCCTGACCGCCCAGAGGGACGGTCTGAACTGGGCCGCGGCGCAGATCGCGGATCACGAGGGCGACGTGCTGGACATGGGCCTCGGCAATGGTCGCACCTATGACCATCTGCGCGAAATCCTGCCCGACCGCCGAATCTGGGTGATGGACCGGGTGCTGCAATGCCATCCGTCCTGCGAACCGCCCGAAGAGGATTTCCTGCAGGGCGAGGCCGAACCGATGCTGGAACGGTTGGCAAGGGACGGGCATCGGATCGCCCTGGCGCATTACGATTTCGGCATGGGAATCAAGGAGGACGACGTGGCCGAGGCCGCGCGGCTCAGCCCGCTGATCGCAAGGGTGATGCAGGCCGGCGGGCTGTTGATTTCGGGACAGCCGCTGGTGGGGTTCGAGCGGATCACCGGCCCGGACAGCATCGCGCCGGACCGCTACCTGTTCTACCGCGCCTGATCCGGCCACCGGAGGGCGATGTGAACTTCGAAAGATACGCGATCTACTTCGCCGCGCCGGCGGACGAAGACTGGGCCAGGTTCGCAACGGCCTGGTTGGGATGGGACATGGACTCCGGGGCGGAGATCGCGCACCCGCACATGGACGGGCTTGACGTTGCCGCGATCACCGAGACGCCGCGCAGATACGGCCTGCATGCGACGCTGAAACCGCCGTTCCGCCTGGCCGACGGGCAAAGCCCGGACGCGCTGCTGAAAGCTTGCGCGGATCTTGCGGCGCGCCTGCCGCCGGTCACGCTGGACGGGCTGCAGATCGCCCGGCTTGGCCGTTTCCTGGCGCTGCGTCCGCTTGGCGACGCCTCGGCGCTCGACGAACTGGCGGCCGCCTGTGTCCGCGACCTTGACGGGTTTCGCGCCCCGACGCCGGATGCGGAACTGACCCGCCGCCGCGCCAACGGCCTGAGCGCGGCGCAGGAGGCGAACCTCGTGAACTGGGGCTACCCGTATGTCCTGGACGAATTCCGGTTTCACATCACGCTGACCGGCAGGCTGGACAAACCGACGATGGCCGCGGTTCAAGCCGCGCTCGACCGCCGGCTGGGCCCGCTGCTGCCCGCGCCCTTCGTCATCCGCGATCTGGGCCTGGTAGGCGAAGCCGGGGACGGACGCTTTCACCTGATCCGCCGGCTCGGGCTTTCCGGATGAGGCTCAGAGCCGCGACAGGCGCAGCAGCAGGGCGCCGGTCAGGGTCAGGGCGGTGGCCAGCACCTTTGCAAGGTCCAGCCGTTCGCGCAGCACCGTCACGCCGATGACCAGCGCGAAAATGATCGAGGTTTCGCGCAGCGCCGTCACCAAGGCGATCGGCGCCTGGGTGAAGGCCCAGACCACCAGCACATAGGCGGTGAACGAGGCGCCGCCGCCGAGAAACAGATGCTTCTTCAGCGCCAGCGCCCGCCCCAGCATTCCCGGCCGGATCAGGTGCGCGCAGAGGCCGAAGACCACCGCATCAAGCGCCGCCAGAACCCCGAAAAAGCCCAGCGCCGTACCGCCGATGCGCGCGCCCTGCCCGTCAACCAGCGAATAGGAGGCGATGAACATGCCGGTAATCAGCGCCAGCCCTGCGGCCTTGGCCTGAAACACGCCGTCTGCCCGGCGCACCAGGCTGATCGATGCGATCCCGATCGAGATCATCGCCATCGCCGCGACCTCGAGCCCCGTGAATTCGGCCCCCAGAACGACCACCGATCCCAAAGCGACCAGAAGGGGCGAGACGCCGCGGGCGATCGGGTAGACCTGGGTCAGGTCGCCGAACCGGTAGGACTGGATCAGGAAAAGCTGGTAGCCCAGATGCAACCCCAGCCCGGCCAGCAGGTAGGGCCAGCAGGCTGGGTCGAGCGGCGGCGCAAAGGGCAGCAGGGCCGCCCCGGCAAGGCCCTGGCCGATCACCACCGCGACCATGGCGGCGGCCTTGTCGGCCCCGCCCTTGACCAGAGCGTTCCATGACGCATGAAGCGCCGCGGCGCAGAGGACGACGAAAAAGACGGTGCCGCTCATGCCGAGGCCGCCGAATACCCAGCCGCCGGGGTGCCTGCCATCTGGTCCTCCACCGCCCGCGCCGTCGGAGCGTTCAACCTGTCCGGGCAAGTGTTAGCCGGGCAGGGCGAGGCCGACAATAGGCCCCACGGGTCAGGCGTCCTGCCCCTACCGTTCCGGCGCCAGAGCGGGTATACGCGCAGCGACTCGGCAAAACACAGGTGGGCCCATGAGCTTTGACCGCAAGATCAAGATCGCTCCGTCGATCCTCTCGGCGGATTTCGCCAATTTCGGGCAGGAGATCCAGGCCATCGAGGCGCAGGGGGCCGATTGGGTCCATGTGGACGTGATGGACGGGCATTTCGTGCCGAACCTCACCTTCGGTCCGCCGGCGGTCAAGGCGTTCCGCCCGCATGTGAAGACGGTGATGGACGTGCACCTGATGATCACGCCCGTGGACCCCTACATCGACGCCTATGCCGAGGCCGGGGCCGACATCCTGACCGCCCATGTCGAGGCCGGGCCGCATATCCACCGCACGTTGCAGGCCATTCGCGCGGCCGGGATGAAGGCCGGCGTCGCACTGAACCCGGGCACGCCGGCCGAGGCCGTGGAACATGTGCTGGACCTGGCCGATCTGGTCTGCGTCATGACCGTGAACCCCGGCTTCGGCGGTCAGAAGTTCATCGACATGACCGCGAAGATCCGCCGCCTGCGCCAGATGATCGGGGACCGCCCGGTGCATATCGAGATCGACGGCGGCGTCGATCCCGGGACCGCGCCGCTGGTGGCCGAAGCCGGCGCCGACGTGCTGGTCGCCGGATCGGCGGTGTTCAAGGGCGGCTCGGTCTCGGCACCGGAAGTCTATGGGCAGAACATGCGGGCGATCCGCGCCGCGGTCGAGGGCGTCCTGGTCTGACGCATCCGCCGGGGCGGCGGGCCTCAGCTCAGACGGTCGGCGAAATGGTCCAGCAACCTGTGCTTCAGGATCTTGCCGGTCGGCGCGGCGGGCAATTCGGTCGCGACGATGATCTGGCTGGGCCGCTTGTACCCTGCCAGCCGCCGAGCCGCGAAGTCGCGTAGCTCCTCCGGCGTCGGTTCATCCCCCGGCGCCGCCTGCACGAAGGCGACCACCTTTTCATCACCGTCCACCACGCGCCCGACGACCGCGGCCTGGATCACCTTGGGATGACCGTTCAGCGCCGCTTCGACTTCCGGAGGATAGACGTTGAAGCCGCCGTGAATGATGAGCTCCTTGCAGCGCCCCGCGATATGCAAGTGCCCCCGGTCGTCGAAAAAGCCCAGATCACCCGTCCGAAGCCAGCCATCCGCAAACGCGGCAGCCGTGGCTTCGGGGTTCCGATAATATCCCTTCATCACCTGCGGACCGCGGGTCAGTATCTCTCCGACCCTATCGCCGCCGCCTGCGGCCGTTTCGTCGATGCGCACCTCGACCTCCGGCAGGGGCGGTCCGACCGAGATGTCGGGATCGCCGATCCGGTTGCGCGAGGCGCATACACCCGCCGTGCTTTCGGTCAGGCCATAGCCGTTCTGGATTGCGATGCCATAGAAAGCCTCCGCCTGCCGCTTCCACGCCGGGTCCAGTGGCGCGGCGCCCGAGGAGGTATAGCGCAGCGTGCCGCCCGGCAGCCGCGAGAATCCCTGTTCCTTCGTGTATTGCATCAGCAGCGCGTGCATCTGCGGGACGGCAGAGAACAGCGTGATACCGGAGGTCAGGGTCGCATAGGTCCGCGCCGCCGTGAACCGCGCGTCGAGCCGCACAGGCGCTCCTACGTAGGTCGCCGCCGTCACAACCGAGGCAAGGCCGAAGACATGGGTGATCGGCAGGACACCGTAGATCACATCCGCGTGCGTCATTTCCCTGAGCCGGGCAGAGGACCGGCCGGCGAACAGCAGGTTGCCATGCGTCAGCATCACCCCCTTGGGCGTTCCCGTTGTTCCTGTGGTAAACAGCATCACCGCGACATCCTCAAGCACCGGGTCGGGATCGCTGGGAAACGGCAGGGCCAGGTGAAGCCGTCCGAACGCGCCCGAGATCTCGCTGGCCTCGAGATGCCCGGCATGGGCGCTGGCGTCCGGTGACGCCGCCGCGGTAATAAGCATTGCCGCGGGCCGCGCGTGATCGACGACCCTCTGCACCTCGGCCTCGGTCTGGCGCGCGTTGACCGGTACCGCGCAGGCCCCGATCCGGGAACAGGCGAACACGGCCGCCACCGCCGCGCAGCAGTTTTCGGCCAGGATCAGAACGCGGTCGCAGGGTTGGACACCGGTCTCGGTCAACACGAGTGACAGTTCCGCAATCGCTGCACCCAGATCGCCATAGGTCCATATAGTTCCCCCATCGTCCTTGAATGCGGGCGCATCCGGGCGTTGCGCGATCTGCGTATCCGGGTAGTCGTGCCATTTGCTCATCCGCCGAGCCCTCCCCTGCCTGAGCATGGTGCCCGCGTCACCTCGTCAGCCGGTGACGCTTGAAAACGCCCGCCGCGGTGGCGATCAGGGTTCCGTCCTCGTGGTGCAACTCGCCGTTCACATAGGCCAGTTTGCTGCCGCCGCCCGCGGGCCGTCCGATCGCCGTGACGCGCCCCTGGCGCACCGCCGAAACATAGCTTGTGTTGAGCGAGATGGTCAGGACCACGGGATGTTCTTCCCGGTCGAAAAAGGCCGAGGCGGCATTGCCGCAGGCCACGTCCAGCAGCATGGCGATGACGCCGCCGTGCAGAACGTCCTGGCTGTTGAGATGGCCGGGGCCGATGTCCAGATGGCAACGTGCGAATCCGTCCGGATCGCACAGGTCGATTTCATACCCGACCGCGTTCTGGCAGCCCGAGCGTTTCACCGCGGGCCGACCGTCTTCAGGCCGCGCCGAGGGCAATGAATCGCTCCAGGTGGTAATCCGCGTCTCCGAACCGGTGTTCGGCCATCACGATGCGCTTGGCGATATGGGCCAGTTCGTATTCCTGCGTCATCGCGATACCGCCATGCATCTGGATGGTCTCTTCCGCCACCAGCCTGCCTGCGCGCGAGATCAGGTTGCGGGCGGCGGCGTTCTGGCGGTCGCGGTCCGCCGTTTCCAGATGACCTGCGGCATTGATGACGGCCGAGCGCGCCTGCTCCAGCTCGATCAGCATGTCCGCGAAACGGTGCTGAAGGGCCTGGAACGTGCCGATTGGCCGACCAAATTGATGTCGGGTCAGCAGGTACTGGCGGGTCAGTTCGACAGCGGTTTCCATCGCCCCCAGCGTTTCAGCGGCCAGCGCCACATGCGCGGCGCCCAGCGCATCCATCAGGGGGCCGAACCCCTTCCCGGCCTCGCCCAGCCGCGCCGACACGGGCAGGCGCACCTCGTCCAGCGTGACCTCGGCGGCCCGCCCGCCAGCCAGCATGGGATAGCCCCGCAGGCTGAGGCCCGCGCTGTCGGCGGGAACCAGGAACAGAGAGATCCCGTCCAGATCGAAGAACCCGCCGCTTTCCCTTGCGGAGACGATGAGGAACCCGGCCGCCTCGGCATTGACCACGACCGCCTTGCGCCCGTTCAGGACGATATCGCCCGCCTCCGCCCGCGCCGTGGTTTCGACCCGGCTCAGGTCGTATCGGCTGGCCGGTTCCCCGTGCGCCAGCGCCAGATGCAGATCGCCCGCAATGACCCTTTCCAGCAACGGCTTCTGTTCCGGGTTCCCCAGCGCCGCCAGCAACCTGCCGCCGAGGATGGCGGTGTCCAGGAAAGGCTCGACCACGCCCGCGCGCCCCAGTTCCTCGAACACGGTCGCGATGTCGAACCCCGCCCCGCCGAAGCCGCCATCGGTCTCGGAGAACAGCGCGCCGACCAGCCCAAGCTCGGCCAGTTCGCGCCAGATGTCGGGGCTGAACCCCGTGTCGCCGGCCAGTATCCCGTTGCGGACGGACGTCGTGTAGCGATCCGCCAGATAGCGCCGCAGCGTGTCCTGCAGCATCTGGCGTTCTTCGGTCAGCGTGAAATCCATGCCCTCAGCCCCCCATCCTGACTTTGGCGATGATCCCGCGCTGGATCTCGTTCGAGCCGCCGAAAATCGACAGCTTGCGGTTGTTGAAATACTGCGCCGCCACCGGTCCGGCATAGTCGGGCCCGATGGGGTCGTTGTCGCCTTCGACGGCTTCCGAGGCAAACGGCATCGCGTAGGGACCCACTGCGCGCCGGGCCAGGTCGTTGATCTCCTGCCGGATGATCGTGCCCTTGACCTTCAGCATCGAGCTTTCGACGCCCGGCGCCTGACCGGCTGCGGCCCTCGAGATGATGCGCATGTTGGTCGTCGCCATCGCCATCAGGTCGATCTCGACCCGCGCCAGTCGCGCGGCGAAATGCGGGTTTTCGGCAAGCGGCCGGCCATTCGCGCATTCGACCCGCGCGATGCGCTTGACCGCGTCAAGCCCGGCCTGGCTGAACCCGACCCCGGCGATGTTGGTCCGCTCGTGGGTCAGCAGGTATTTCGCATAGGTCCAGCCCTTGTTCTCTTCGCCCACCAGGTTCTCGACAGGCACCCGTACGTCGTCGAAGAACACCTCGTTCACTTCCGGGGTGCCATCGAGCAGCACGATGGGCCGCACTTCGATCCCCGGAGTGTCCATGTCGATCAGCAGGAACGAAATCCCCTCCTGCTGCTTGGCAGCGGGGTCGGTGCGCACCAGGCAGAAGATCCAGTTGGCGTATTGGCCCAGCGTGGTCCAGGTCTTTTGGCCGTTCACCACGTAATGATCGCCGTCGCGCACCGCGCGGGTCTTGAGCGAGGCAAGGTCGGACCCCGCCCCCGGTTCGGAATAGCCCTGGCACCACCAGTGCGCGCCGTTCAGGATGCGCGGCAGGAAAAAATCCTGCTGCGTCTTTGAGCCGAATTTCTGCAGGACCGGCCCCAGCATCGACAGGCCGAAGGGCACGATGCGCGGAGCATGGGCCATCGCGCATTCCTCTTCGAAGATGTGGCGCTGCACCGCGTTCCATTCGGCGCCGCCGAATTCCCTGGGCCAGTTGTAGTTGAGCCAGCCCTTTTCGTTCAGCGTCGCGTGCCAGCGTTCGTGACCTTCCTTGCCTAGGCTGATGCCGGCCCGCACCTTGTCCGAGACCTCCTTTGGCAGTTTCTCGGCCAGAAAGGCGCGCACTTCCTCGCGGAACGCCTTTTCCTCGTCCGTGTAGTTCAGATCCATTGCCGCTCTCCTCCCCAAACTGCGGGCACGGTCCCGTTCAGTAGATCTCGAACAGGCCCGCCGCGCCCATGCCGCCGCCGATGCACATTGTCACGACGCCCAGCTTGGCCCCGCGCCGCTTGCCCTCGCGCATCATGTGGCCGACCATCCGCGCCCCGGTCATGCCGAACGGGTGGCCGATGGCGATCGAACCGCCGTTGATGTTGCATTTTTCGTCGTCGATGCCCAACCGGTTGCGGCAATAGAGAGCCTGGCTGGCAAACGCCTCGTTCAGCTCCCACAGGTCGATGTCGTCCACCTTGAGCCCGTGCCGTTCCAGCAGCCGCGGCACCGCGAAAACGGGGCCGATGCCCATTTCGTCCGGTTCGCATCCGGCGACGCAGAACCCCTTGAACGCGCCCATTGGTTCCAGCCCGCGCCTTCCTGCCTCGGCGCTGTCCATCAGCACCACCGCCGCCGCCCCGTCGGACAATTGGCTGGCGTTGCCGGCGGTGATGAAATTGCCTTCTCCGCGCACCGGCTCGAGCCCGGCCAGACCTTCGAGCGTGGTGTTCGGACGATTGCATTCGTCCCGGTCCACGGTGACGTCCTTGTAGGAAATGTCGCCGGTTTCCTTGTCCTTCACCATCATCGTCGCCTGCATCGGCACGATCTCGTCATCGAACTTGCCCGATTGCTGCGCCGCCGCGATCCGCTGCTGCGAGCGCAGGCCGTACGCGTCCTGTTCCTCGCGGGTGATGCCGTAGCGTTGCGCAACGATGTCCGCGGTTTCGATCATGGTCATGTAGATCGCCGGCTTGTGATCCTGGATCCACGCCTCGGGCGCGGGCCGCGTCCTGGGCTGCACCATCGAGATGCTTTCGACGCCCCCCGCGACCATCGGCCCTGAGCCGCCTTCGGTGATTGCCTGCGCGGCCATGGCGACGGTCTGCAGCCCCGACGAGCAGAACCGGTTCACCGTCATCCCCGACGCCGTCACCGGCAGTCCGGCGCGGATGGCGATCTGGCGGCCGATGTTGCCGCCTGTCTCGCCCTCGGGGAAGCCGCAGCCGATGATGCAATCCTCGATTTCCGAGCCGTCCAATCCGGCGCGTTCCACGGCGGCCTTCACTGCATGACCGCCCATGGTGGCGCCGTGGGTGACGTTGAACGACCCCCGGAACGACTTGGCGAGGCCCGTGCGGGCGGCGGATACGATGACGGCTTGTTTCATCACGAGGCTTCCTTGTTCAGATCGTCGAATGTGCGGCCCTCGGCCACCAGTTGCTCCAGCAGCGGCGCGGGCTGCCAGAAATAGGCGTCTTCCGCCGCCCATTTCCTGATGTCGTCCAGCAACCCGGGCAGGCCCTGCAGATCCGCCCATTTCAGCGGCCCGCCGCGGTAGCGCGGGAATCCGTAGCCGTAGAGCAGCGTCACGTCCACGTCGAGCGGCCGGCGCGCGATCCCCTCGCCCACCACCTTGGCCGCCTCGTTGACCATCGCCGCCATGTAACGGCGGACGATCTCTTCATCCGAGAATTCGCGCGGCGAGATCCCCTGTTCGGCGCGCTCGGCCTCGATCAGCGGCAGCACCTCGGGGTTCGGCACGCCGCCGCGCTTGCCGGCCTCGTAGACGTAGTAACCCTTGCCGGTCTTCTGGCCGAAATGACCGGCCTCGCACAGCTTGTCGGCGTAGGAACTGTCGCGGGCGCGCGGGTCCAGCCCTTCGGCCCGCTTGCGCTTGCGCACCGCCCAGCCGATGTCGAGCCCGGCCAGATCGGCGACCGCGAACGGCCCCATGGCAAAACCGAAATCGGTCAGCGCCTTGTCGATCTGAAAGGGGCTGGCGCCGTCCAGGATCATGTGATCGGCGCAGGTGCGGTAGGTGCTGAGGATGCGGTTTCCGATGAACCCGTCGCAGACGCCGGCGCGCACCGTCACCTTCTTGAGCCTGTGACCGAGCGCGAAGCCGGTCGCCACCACGTTTGGCGCGGTCTTGTCGGCAACCACGACCTCGAGCAGTTTCATCACGTGGGCGGGCGAGAAGAAGTGCAGTCCGATCACGTCCTCGGGCCGTTTCGTGGCCGCCGCGATCTCGTTGATGTCCAGGTACGAGGTGTTCGACGCCAGAACCGCGCCCGGCTTGCAGATCTCGTCCAGTTTGGCGAAGACCTGTTTCTTGATGTCCATGTCCTCGAACACCGCTTCGATCACCAGGTCCACGTTGCTCAGCGCGCCATAGCCGGTCGCCAGCTTCAGGTCGCTGCCCATGATTTCGGCATACCGCGCCTGGCTCAGCTTGCCGCGCTTCACCGCGCCGCTGAGATTGGCTTCGATCCTGCCCTTGGCCGCATGCGCCGCCTCGGGCGACATTTCCAGAAGCACGACAGGCAGGCCCGAAAGCAGCGCCGCCGTCGCGATCCCCGCCCCCATGGTGCCGCCGCCGATCACGCCGATCTGATGCAGCATCCGGGGCTCGACCCCCTGCAATTCGGGCAGCTTGCCCACCGCGCGCTCGGCGAAGAAGGCATGGATCAGCCCCTTGCGCTGATCCGAGGCCATCAGGTCCATGAACAGTTCGCGTTCGCGTTTCATGCCGGCATCGAAACTTTCGGATTCGCAGGCCGCCTGCACCGCGCGAACGGCGGTGGCGGGCGAAATCTGGCCGCGGCCCTTCCTGAGAACCTCGTCGTAGACCGCATCGAAATTCACCTGCTCGGGCGCCGGCATCTCGCTGACGGGCCGCCGGGACGCGCCGCTTTCCAGCAGTTCGCGCGTATAGTTCAGCCCGACCTCGTGCGGGTCGCCGTCGGCGACCTCGTCGATCACGCCCAGCACCAGCGCCTCGTCCGCGCGCACGTGACGGCCGGTGGTGATCATGTCGAGCGCCGCCTCGGTCCCGGCCACCCGCGGCAGGCGCTGTGTGCCGCCCGCGCCGGGAAGGATGCCCAGATGCACTTCGGGCAGGCCGACCCTGGCAGATGGCAGGGCCACGCGGTAATGGGTGGCCAATGCCACCTCGAGCCCGCCGCCCAGCGCCGTTCCGTGGATCGACGAGACCACCAGCAGCGGCGACGCCTCGATCCGCGCGCAAAGTTCGGGCAGCCACGGGTCCTGCGGCGGCTTGCCGAATTCGCGGATATCCGCGCCCGCAAAGTAAGTCCGGCCCTTGCCGTAGATCAGCACCGCCCTGGCGCCCTCGGCCTCGGCCCGTTCGATGCCCGCAAGCAGCCCCCGGCGTACGTCCACGCCCAGCGCGTTCACCGGCGGGTTGTTGGCGGCCAGCACCGCGATGTCACCAATCCGTTCGTATTCGATGGCCTCTGGCATGCGGCCCGTCCTCCCTTGTCTGACCTGCGGTCCGGCGACTCGGCCGTGTCCGCCCTTCAAAGACTAGACGCCGTGACATCGCAGGCGCAGGAAACCTTGCGTCACCGGCGCAGGCTGCGGGCATCCATTCCGCTTTGCGAAATCCTGTTTCACGCGGAAAAGGTGGCCCGGACACCCAAGGATGGCAAGCGGAATTCACCCCCGCGACGCAGCGTCCGTACCCTTCGTTCTGCCATGAACGCGCCGGCCGGGAAACCTTGGACAGATGAGGCGCCGCGACGATGTTCGCGCCGGCGGGAAACCCCGGATCATGCAGACCGATCGAATCTGGCGGAATCGTGTTAGTCTCGGTCCGAGGCAGGCGCATTCGGGCCCTAACCGGCAGCGGGAAAAAGCAATTGGGAGCAATGGAATGTGCGATATTTGCGTGATGAATGCCGTCAAGGAGCGGATGCTGTCGCGGCGGTCCTTCTTCAAGGCCGGCGCCGCCGCGGTTGCGGGAACCGCGCTTGGGTCCGGTCTGACCACCCCGGCCATGGCCATGGGCCACGGCGAGGTCGTTGACATGACCCATGTCTACGACGCCGAGTTTCCCACCTATTTCGGGGCACCCGGAATCGAGGCGACGCAGGCGTTCAATTTCAAGGAAAACGGCTTCAACCTGTTCAATCTCGCGGTGAACGAGCACACGGGCACGCATGTCGATGCCCCGCTGCATTTTTCGGCGGACGGTCAGGCGGTGGACGAAATTCCGGTTTCGAACCTGTTCTGTCCGCTTTGCGTGATCGACATCGCCGCACGCGCGGCCGAGGATGCTGATGCGCAGGTGACCCCCGACGACCTGAAGGCGTGGATCGACGCCAACGGGCCGATTCCGGACGGTGCCTGCGTCGCGATGCATTCCGGTTGGGCCGGCAAGACCGGAAGCGACGAGTTCCGCAACGCGGACGCCGAGGGCAAGATGCATTTCCCCGGCTTCCACGTCGAAGCCGCTCAGATGCTGCTCGAACAGTCCGGCGCGGTGGCCTTGGCCGTCGATACCCTGTCGTTGGATCACGGGCCCTCGGCCGATTTCGTCACGCATTACGCCTGGCTGCCGACCAACCGCTACGGGATCGAGAACCTCGCCAACCTGGACAAGGTGCCGGCCAGCGGAGCGACGCTGGTCGTCGGCGCGCCCGCCCATCGCGGCGGGTCGGGCGGCCCCGCGCGCATTTTCGCGATGGTGTGAGCATGGCGACGGTACCACTGCTGTCGGACGAGGAGGCCAGCGCCGAGGCGCTGGCCGTCTTCGATGACATAAGGACGGTGCGCGGCACCGACTATGTCAACAACTTCTGGCGGGCGCTGGCCCACGACCCCGCTCTGCTCAAGGCCACCTGGGAGCGGTTGAAACAGGTGATGGGGCCGGGCGCTCTGGATCCGCTGGTCAAGGAGATGATCTATGTCGCGGTCTCGACGGCCAATGGCTGCGAATATTGCGTGCATTCCCACACCGCCGCCGCAAGGGCCAAGGGCATGACCACCGCCCAGCATGGCGAACTGCTGGCCGTGATCGGAATGGCGATGCAGACGAACGGGATCGTCACCGCGTTGCAGGTGCCTGTCGATGATGCGTTCCGGGCCTGACCCGGTTCAGGGGTCCGGCAGCGGCGGCAAGGTGCGGACATACATCACCAGCGCATCCAGATCCTCGCCCGTCAACCGCGCGAAATAGGGATAGGGCATGGGCGGCAGCATCCGGCTGCCGTCCGGCCTTTCGCCCCTGGCCACCATGGTCTTGATCTCGTCGTCGGAAAAACCCGACAGACCGTCCTCGTGACTTGTAATGTTGGGTCCGACGACCGTGCCCCAGGGGCCCACGAATTCGTAGCCACCGGCCCCAAGGTGCGCGGCATCCAACATCGGGCCTTCCGGCCCGATCGGCGAGTGGCATTCGACGCAATGCGCGATGCTGCTGGCGAGATAGGCGCCATATTCCACCGACACCGCGCGTTCGGGTGCGGTGACGCTGCCGACGGGTGGCCCGTAGGCGGGCGGCAGGGGCATCTTGTAGGTGGATTGGCCCGGATCGTTCTCGACCGGCGGAACCGTGCGCAGATACATCACCACCGAAGCCAGGTCTTCGTCGCCCAATCCGCGATAGACGAGGCAGGGCATCGGCGGCCCGATCACCGTTCCGTCCGGCCGGATGCATTCTCGGATCGCGCGGCCCAGTTCCTCGTCGCTCCAGTCCGAAACCCGCCCGGCCGGCGTTATGTTGGCTGAAATCGCGATGAAATGCTCGGTCTCCTCGACCTCGCGGCCGGCCAGATCCCGGCTCATGTCCAGCCCTTTGGCCCCGAACGGCGTGTGGCAATTGCCGCAGCCCATCGGGCCCTGCACCAGGTATTCTCCTCGCTCGACGCTGGGTTCCGCACAGGCAAACCCTGCGCCGGCAACCAGCACCGCAGCGGCGTGCGCTACGTTCTTCATTGACTTCCCCCCAAAAACACGTGCCGCGCATCACCCCCGCGCGGCACAGTGAAAACATAAGTGCATCAGAGACTTATGCAGAAAATGTATATCATGAATGCATAAATTGGTAAACGGTTCGCATTCGCCGCAACTGCACATGAACCCGGCGGTTTGCACCGAGTTTCGTTCGCGTGGCACGACACGGAAAAGAAACAATTTCCCTGCAGATTTGCAACGAATGCACGGCAGCTATTCGCAGGCCGCCCTACCCAATGCTGCAAATGCAGCATAAATCCGGTCGAACCTTTCATTCGCCAGAGGACGAGTCAGACATGGCACATTCGACCGCACAACCCGCCTCGCTGCCTGCCCTTCTGAAGGTCGCCGGCGACATTCTGGCCGGCATCTGGGATGCGCTTACCCGCATTGGCGAGGCAACCGCCAAGGTCCGCCGCATCAACGCCTACAGCGCGATGTCCGACACGGAACTGGCGGCACGGGGGTTCCAGCGCGAGGACATCATCCGACTGGTGATGGCGGACGCGATCTGACGCACCGCCCTGCCGCGCAAGGCTCGCGCCGGTCAGCGCCGAAGCGGACCCGGCTCCGTCCGGCCTAGGTTTGCGCGATAGCTTCGGCGGCTCTTTCATAGGCCGCCTGGCAAAGCTCGAAATCCTCTTCGGTCAGCGCCAGCGACGGGTATGTCTTGCCGGGGGACTTGAACATGCCGTTCTGCATCAGGACCGCGTTGAACCTGGCCGCCTTGGCGGTATCCGACCCGAATACATCGCGGTAATCCCGAATCTCGCCGGTCGTGAACACGATCTCGAACAGGGTCGGGTCACCGACGATCCGATGCGCGATGCCCTGCGCATCCAGCGCCGCCTTCGCCATGTTCATCAGGCGGCGTCCGTTGGCGCGCAGCCTGTCATATTGTCCGTCGCGGCGCAGCACCTCCATCGTTTTCAGCCCCGCCACCGCGGCCACCGGGTTGCCCGACAGCGTGCCCAGCTGCATCAGCCATTTTTCCGCCCCGACCGCTGCCTTGTCAAAATGCGCCATGATGTCCGCGCGGCCAGCGATCGCGGCCAGAGGGAAACCACCGCCGATGATCTTGCCCAGCGTGGCGATGTCCGGCGTCACGCCGTAAAGCTCCTGCGCGCCGCCATAGGAAAAGCGGAACCCGGTCACCACCTCGTCGAAGATCAACACGATGCCGTATTTGTCGGCCTCGTCCCGCAGCAGTTGCAGGAAACCGGGCACGGGCGGGATGATCCGCTGCAGCGGCTCGACGATGATCGCGGCCACGTCCCTGCCATGCTCGGCCAGCAGCGACCGGATGTAATCCGGATCGTTGAACGGCGCGATCAGCATCTCGGCGCGGACGCTTTCGGGGATGCCGGCGCTGTCCGGCACCGCCTGCGGAAAGTTCACCATCCTGGTCGGCGCCAGGCTCATCTGTGCTTCGGCGCACATGCCGTGATAGCCGCCTTCGAATTTGACGATCCGGTCGCGCCCGGTGAAGGCGCGGGCCAGCCGGATCGCGTACATGTCCGCCTCGCCGCCTGACGAGACGTAGCGCACCTGATCCGCACAGGCCACGGCCGAACAGATTTCCTCGGCCAGTTCCACGGCGCGGGCGTTGTTGGCAAAAAACGTCATGCCTTTGGGCAGCTGCTCCAGCACCGCCTCCATCACTTCCGGGTGCCCGTGGCCCAGCAACATCGGCCCCGAGCCGATGAGGAAATCGACATATTCCTTGCCGTCCTCGTCCCAGACCCGGCTGCCGCTGCCCTCGCGGATGAACTTGGTGGGGTCGAAATTGCCGAAGCCGCCGCCGGGCAGCACCGCCTTGGCACGTTCGATCCAATCGGCCTGGCTGAGTTTCGTGAGCATGATGGCCTCCTAGTCCAAAATCAGATCCGGCTCGCCCAGATCGTCGCGGTCCGGCGCGACCCCGAGACCGGCGCCGTCGGGCGGCGCGATGCGTCCAGCCTTGCGCACCGGCCCTTCGGGCGCAAGCCGCGGCGCGACATAGCCGGACAGGTCGCAGACGTTCATCAGCCGCGCGGGATCCGTCGTCGCGCCCAGATGCAGCAGCGCCGCGGTGGTGATGTCCGAGCCCCAGGTGTCCTCGATGCACATCTTGGCCCCCAGATGCAGGCACAGGTCGCGCGCCCGCCGCGCCGCGGACAGGCCGCCGAATTTCGACAGCTTGATCGCGACCGCATCCATGCAGCCGTGCGCGTGCCCTGCAAGCAGGCTGGCCGTGTCATGGGCGCTTTCGTCCAGTTTCATCGGCAGGTTCGTGGCGGCGCGCACCCGCGCGCAATCCTCGATGGTGGCGCAGGGCTGTTCAAGCATCACGTCCAGATCGGCGACCGCACGCCCTACCCGCGTCGCGTCCAGCGAGGATGCGCCGCAATTCCAGTCGCCATAAACAAGCGGCCCGTCGCCCACCGCCTCGCGCACCATCTGCAGGCGGGCGACATCGGCCTGCCAGTCCCTGTCCGCGCCCAGCTTGACCTGGAACTGGGTCAGGCCCTGGTTCTTCGCCTCGCGCGCGATGCGCGCCATTTCGTCGGGCGCGACGCAGGTGATCGAATGATAGAGCGGCATGGTCTCGGCCCGCCGCCCGCCCAGCAGCGCAAAAAGCGGCAGGCCCGCCACCTGCCCGGTCAGATCCCAGAGCGCGATGTCCAGCGCCGATTTGGCATAGACATGCCCCTGCAGATGCCGGTCGAGCCGCGCCATCAAGGCCTCGGGGCCGACCGGATCGGCGCCCAGCAGCACCGGGGCCAGTTCCTGCAGCGCCGGGGCCACGCCGCGCGCGTAGGCCGGCAGGTAATGCGGGATGGGACAAACCTCGCCCCAGCCGGTCAGCCCGTCATCGGTGTCGAGCGCCAGCACGACCGTTTCCACCGTGTCGCAAGTCTTGCCGTCGGCCATGTAATAAGCCTCGTGGCTGGTCAGCGGCATGTGCCACAGCGATATGCGAACGATCCGCGTCATTGATAAACCGCCATAGGTTTGCCCAGCGCCTCCTCATCAGGGGCGACGCCCAGACCGGGCGCTTCGGGCAGGTTCAGGTATCCGTCCGCGTTGCGCGGGCCACGACCGCCGGCAATGTCCAGCGTCAGCATGTCCTGACAGGCCCAGATCCCCAGCAAATTGTGATCGGGGATGGTGGCGGCCAGGTGCAGCGCCTCGGCATCGGCCAGGACCGACCCGCCGGTCGCCATCACGAACATGTCGATGCCATGCGCCAACGCGATGTCGCGCATCCGCGCGGCCTTGGTCAGACCGCCGACACGGTTCAGCTTGATGCCGAACACCTCGGCCAGACCGTCGCGCGCGACACGGGTCGCATCCTGCAGGGTGACAAGGCATTCATCCACGCTGACCGGGGCCGAATGCAGCGCCCGGATCGCCGCGATGTCGTCCAGCGTTTCGCCCGGCTGCTCGAACATCACGCTCAGATCCTCGGTCGCCTTCATCACCCGCAGCGCCTGCTGTCGGGTCCAGGCGCGGTTCACGTCATAGAGGATGCGCTCGCCGCGCGGCCGGTGCGCCTCGACGTCGCGGATGCGTTCGATGTCGCGCTCCACGTCGCCGCCCACCTTGACCGAATGCACGTGGTAGCCGCGGGCGCGGTAGCGGTCCATGACTTCGCGCGTCTCCTCCACCGTCTTGGCTCCGACCGACGAGGCGATGGGCGCGGGCGTCCGCGAACCGCCGCCCATCAGGTCGGCGATCGGCAGATCCGCCGCCTGACTGGCGATGTCCCAGCAGGCCATGTCGATCGGGGATTTGGCGTAGAGATGCCCGGGCAAGGCCAGATCCATCGCCCGCTCGACTTCCAGCACCTTGCGCGGATCCAGTCCCAGCACGAAGCGGGCCATGGTCTCGATGCCGGCGCGGATGCCGGGGCCGTGCGCAGGCACATAGGTGTGCCCCCAGGGCGTGCCTTCGCCCCAGCCGGTCAATCCCTCGTCGGTCTCCAGCTTGACGAAGGTCGCGTCCAGCACCTCGAACTTCAGCCGCCCGCCGGACAGCCAGTAGGGATGCTCGAGCGGCAGATCGACATGGTAGACCGAGATGCGGGTGATCTTCATGCGGCGTCCATTTTAGGCAGATCGGCCATGCCTTCGCCGCGCCAGAGCACGAAAGTCAGGATCGGCTGCTCGGTGGTGATCATCGCATGGCTCTGCCAACTGGCATGGGCGCGGGTCTGGCCGGGACCGACATGGGCCTCGTCGCCGTCGACCTTGAACAGCGCGCCGCCGCCGAGGGTCAGGTAAAGTTCTTCCGCCTGGTGGCTGTGCCAGTCATAGGACAGCCCCTCGCCCCAATAGGCGACATAGCCGCGCAGCTGGTTCGAGTGGAAATGTCCGGTCGGGCCGAACAGCTCGAAATAGCCGTAGCGATTGCGGAAATCCGCGCCGACCTCTTCTTCGGTATAAGTGCGTTTCCATTCCGCCAGATGCGCCGTGGCCCTGACCGCGTCGATCAAGGCATTGGTCAGCGGCGTGCCGGAATGGGCGAAAGCCGCCACCAGATCCGTCGCCGGGATCGGGCGGGGCTGCAGGCCGCTCGGGGTCAGGTCCCTGGGCCAGGGCGCGAAGGCAGCGAGGTCGGGATGCGCCGCATGCAGCAGGCGCGCGGCTTCGAGAACGTCTTCGAGTGTCGTCATGGGATCACCACGATGTTGCCGGTATGGGTCTTGTCGATGAAGGCTTGCTGCGCCTCGCGCAGCTCGCGCAGGGGATAGGTCGCGGCCAGAACCGGCTGCAGCCTTCCTTGCTCGATGTGGCGCACGATGTTCTCGAACACCTGCGGCGACAGAACCGTCGAGCCGGTGAAGGTCAGGTCGCGCAGGTAGAATGTACGCAAATCGAACTCGACGATCGGGCCCGCGATGGCGCCGGAACAGGTGTAGCGCCCGCCGCGTTCGAGGATGTCGATCAGCCTGGGCCAACAAGGCCCGCCGACTACATCCGCGACGACGGTGACCTTCTCGTCGCCAAGCGCCGCCCGCAGGTCCGCCGGCGCGCGAGGCAGGATGCGGTCCGGGCCGAGCTTCGCCACCTCGTCATGCTTGGCCTCGGAGGCCATGGCAATGACCCGCGCGCCGCGCAGTTTCGCCAGCTGCACCAACGCGCCGCCGACGCCGCCCGAGGCGCCCGGCACCAGCACCGTGTCGCCCGCACCTACGTTGGCGCGGGACAGCATCCCTTCGGCCGTCGAGTAGGAGCACGCGAACGTGGCGAGGGCCGCATCCGACAGGTCGGAGTCGACCGGCACCACGTTGCGCGCATCGGCGGTGGCGAACTCGGCGAAGCCGCCGTCGCATTCCGAACCGTAGTAGCCCGTCTTGTCCATGTTGTCCGGATCGTCCCAGTCGCGCAGCCAGCCGTTGACCATGACGCGCCTGCCGATCAGCGTCGCATCCGCGCCTTCGCCGACAGCCACGACGATGCCGACCACGTCCGCCCCCTGGATGCGGGGAAAGGTCAGCGGGCGGCCGCCCCAGGTCGGATCCTCTTCGGCCACGTCCGCATAGGCGCCGCCGGTCGTGGCCTCGCTCACCGCCTTGGAATACCAGCCGGTGCGCGTGTTCACGTCGGTGTTGTTCAGACCGCAGGCCCCGACCCGGATCAGGACTTCCATCGGCCCCGGCGAGGGTGTCAGCCAATCCTCGTGCCATTCGTACTTGTCGAGACCGCCATGCCCCATGAGGACCATGGCCTTCATTTTCGGCGGGATGGTCATACCGCCGCCTCCATCACCGCGTCGGCTCGGGGCCGAAGGCCTTGCGGATCGTAGGCGGGTTCACCAAGGATGCGGCCCTTGCGGGGCTTGCCCGCGATGATCACCTCGACCTCGGTACCCGGCATGTTGACGTGCGGCTTGACGTAGGCGAAGGCCAGGATCTTGCCGACCGTGTGGCCAAAGGCGACCGAGGCCGTCGAGCCGACGACCTTGCCGCCCAGCCGGATCGCCTCGCCGCCGTGGCCATCCTCGACCCCGTTGGGCTCGATCTCCAGATAGGCGCAGATCCATGGCAGATCGGTGTTCAGGGTCCGGTCCTTGCCGAGATACTCCTTGTCGGTGCGGGCAAAGCGCAGCACATCCGCCTCGGCCAGCGTGACTTCGTTGGTCAGTTCGCCGGCCCCCTTGAACGCCTTTTCCATGCGCAGCGCGTTCATCGCGAAAGAGCCGTAGTCGGAAATGCCATGCGCCCCGCCCGCGGCCCAAAGGGCGTCATAGACGGCGAGCGTGCTTTCGCGGGGAATATGCAACTCCCACCCCAACTCTCCCGCATAGGACATGCGGAAGGCCCAGAGCTTGTGGCCCGCCACGTCGATCTGCTGCGCGGTCAGCCATTTGAAGCCCGCATTCGACAGGTCGGCCTCGGTGCAGGCGGCCAGAACCTCGCGGGCCCTGGGACCGTTGAGAGCAAGCGCGGCCCAGTCGTTCGAGCGGAGGATGATGTTGACCTCCTCGCCCGCGAGGTTCTTGTTCAGGTGATCCAGCAGCCGCTGTTCGAAGAAGGCGGCGCAGACGAGGTAGTAGCGGCCCTCGCCCAGCTTGACCACGGTGGTCTCCAACTCGATCCGGCCACGGCGGTTCAGCATGTGGGTCAGCGCGATGCCCCCGACCTTTTGCGGCAGGCGGTTGGCGACCAGCCGGTCCAGAAGCGTTTCGGCGTCCGGCCCTTCAACCTCGACCTTGGTGAAGGCCGAGATGTCCATGATGCCCACGCGTTCGCGCACGGCCTTGCACTCGGCGGCCACCATGTCATGCACGACGGTGCGCTTGAAGGAATAGTGGTCGCGCTGCTCGACCCCGTTCTTCGCGAACCAGCGCGGGCGCTCGTGGCCATAGACCTCCTCATAGACCGCGCCCTTGTCCATGAGCCGGTCGTAGAGCGGCGACGGCTTGACCGGCCGGCCGTCCAGTCGGTTGAAATGCGGGAACGGGATTTCGTGGCGCAGGCAGTAATCCTCCTTGGCCTTGACCACCTGCCAGTCCTTGGTGGCGTAGGATCCGAACCGGCGCGGATCGAAGTCGCGCATCGAGATGTCGGCGGCGCCATGCACCATCCAGCGCGCCAGTTCGCGGGTCAGGCCGGGGCCCCAGCCTATGCCGATCTGGGTGCCGCAGCAGCACCAGTAGTTGCGCACGCCCGGCGCCGGGCCGATCAGCGGGTTGCCGTCGGGCGGGTGCGAGATGGCGCCATGCACGTCGCGCGAAATGCCCAGTTCGGCAAAGATCGGCATGCGGTTCAGGCTTTCCTCGAGCCACGGCATCACCCGGTCGTAGTCGGCATCGAACAGCCAGTTCTCGTAGTCCCACGGGCATTCGTCGATCCACACCGCGTTGGGGTTGGTCTTTTCGTAGATGCCGATCAGGCCGCGCTTCTGCTCCATGCGGATGTAGCCCGAGACCTTGCGGTCGTCCCGGATCACCGGCAGTTCGGTTTCCAGGTCCTTGAACTCGGGCACCGGGTCAGTGACGAAATAATGATGCGTCATCGAGGTCATCGGCAGTTGCAGCCCCGACCATTCGCCCATCTGGCGGGCATAGGTGCCGCCGGCATTGACCACGTGTTCGCAGGTGATGGTGCCGAGTTCCGACTCGACCACCCATTCGCCGTTCGCCCGCTGCGTGATGTTGGTGGCGCGGCAGCGGCGGATGATCCGGACGCCCAGAGCCCGCGCCCCGGCGGCCATCGCCATGGTGACGTTGGTCGGGTCGACATGGCCGTCATCCGGGGTATGCAACGCGCCCAGCACCCCGTCCAGATTGTAGAACGGATGCAACTCGGCAATCCGGCCGGGGCCGACCAATTCGATGTTGAAGCCCAGGGAACGGCCCACCGACAGGGTGTGGCGCAGCCAGTCCATCTCGTCCTCGGTATAGGCCAGCCGGAACGAGCCGCAGCCGTGCCAGGTCACCGCCTGCCCGGTCTCGGCCTCGAGCTTTCCGGAATAGAGGCCGATGTTGTAGTCCACGCATTTGCCCAGGCCGAAGGAACTGGTCGAATGGGTGATCTGGCCGGCCGCGTGCCAAGTGCTGCCGCTGGTCAGCTCGGCCTTTTCCAGCAGGACGACATCGGTCCAACCCTCATGCGCCAGGTGATAGGCCAGACCCACCCCCATGACGCCTCCGCCGACGATCACCACGCGGGCATGGGCAGGCAGCTTTTGCGCTGAGTTTTCCTGGGACATGATTTTTCCACTTCACGAGTCGCGTTTCTGCTCGACACGCTAATTCCACAAATGTACCATCGTCAATCATGAATGACACAAATGTATCATCAACTGTTCTGGACCGCCTCGCCGAAGAATGGGACGCGCTGACGCCCGAGGCGCAGAAAGCGGCGCGCTACGTGCTGGAAAATCCTGCGGATGTAGGGGTTTCCACCGTGCGCGAGATCGCCGAGGCGGCCAATGTCAAGCCCAACACCTTCGTCCGCATGGCCCGCCAGGTCGGCTTCGAGGGATACGAGGATTTCCGCGCACCCTTCCGCGAAGCGATCCGGCGCGGCGCGGTATCGTTTCCGGACCGCGCCCGGTGGCTCCAGGATACGGCCAAGTCGGGCGAGCTTGGCGGGCTCTATGCCGACATGGTGGGCGCGGCGATCCGCAATATCGAAGAGACCTTTGCCGGGATCAGCGCCGAACGGTTGCAGTCGGCAGCCCACGTGATCTGGAACAGCCGGCAGGTCTTCACCCTCGGCGTCGGCGTCAACAACGCCAACGCGCGCAACTTCACCTATCTCGCATCGACGGGGATGAAGCAGTTCCACGCCATCCCCCGCCCCGGCTCGACCCCGGTGGACGATCTGGCCTGGGCCGACGGGCAGGACGTGCTGATCGCCATGACCTGCAAACCCTACCGAACGGAAGTCATCGAGGCGGTGAAGCTGGCCCGCGAACAGGGGCTGACCGTCGTGGGCATCTCGGACAGCCCCGCCAGCCCGGTCGTCCTGAACGCCCATCTCGGTTTCGTCGTCGCCGCCGACACGCCGCAGTTCTTCCCGTCGTCCGTCTCGACCATCGCCTTTCTGGAAACGCTGCTGTCCTTCGTGATCGCGGTGAGCAGCGACGAGATCGTCGAGCGGGTCGAACGGTTTCATCAACGCAGACATCAACTTGGCCTCTACGTGGAGGAGCCCGAATGAATGCCCCCCTGACCCATTCGCTGGACGCGCGGTATTACACCGACCCGGCGATCTTCGAGAACGAGATGAACGGGTTGCTGTCGCGCACCTGGCAGTTCGCCGGGCATGTCAGCCAGATCCCGAACGTGGGCGACTATTTCGCCTTCGAGATCGCGCGGCAGAGCCTGTTCTGCATCCGGGGCCGCGACGAGGTGGTGCGCACCTTCTACAACGTCTGCCAGCACCGGGCGCATGAGATGGTGACCGGCACCGGCAACACCCGCGTCGTGGTCTGCCCCTACCACGCCTGGACCTACGAACTGACGGGCCATCTGCGCGCCGGGCCGAACATCAAGGCGGTGCCCGGTTTCGACCGTTCCGGGATCTGCCTGACCGAAGTCCGCACCGAGGATTTCAACGGCTTCATCTTCGTCAATCTCGACGACGCCGCCGCGCCCATGGACGACTGGTTTCCTGGCGTCCGCGAGGAACTGCGCGACTACGTGCCCAACATCGACAGGCTGGCGCCGCTGGAATGGGTCGAGGTGCCCGAGAGCTGCAACTGGAAGGTCTCGGTCGAGAACTATTCCGAATGCTACCACTGTCCCACCAACCACCCGACCTTCGCCGAAGGCGTGATCAAGCCCGAAACCTACGACATCCAGCCGGACAAGACCGGCGGTTACGTGCTGCGCCATACCACCGAATGCCAGTCGCTGGACAAGATGACCTATCCGATCGACCTTGCGTCGAACGAACATGCGGGCGACTACCGGTCGTGGTTCCTGTGGCCGATGTTCAGCTTCCAGTGCTATCCGGGCAACGTGCTGAACACCTATCACTGGCGCGCCCGCGACGTGGACAGTTGCACCGTCTGGCGCGGCTGGTACACCGAGGACGGCGCCGAAAGCGACGTGATCCGCAACCTCGCGGTTCAGGACCGGCAGACCACGGTCGAAGAGGACATCCGCCTGGTCGAAAGCGTGCATCGCGGCCTCAAGTCCAGGGGATACAGGCCCGGCCCGCTGGTGCTCGACCCCGGCTGCGGGGTGATGTCCGAGCATTCGATCGCGACATTGCAGAAATGGATGCGGGAGGCGGTCGATGGCTGACATGTTCGACGAAGACCTGTTCCTGAAGGGGCTGGCGCAGCGCAAGGCGACGCTGGGGGCGGATTACGTCGCCAAGAACCTTGCCGCCGCCGACGACTTCACCCGCCCCTTCCAGGAGGCGATGACCGCCTGGTGCTGGGGCTTCGGCTGGGGCGACGAGGTGATCGATCCGAAAACGCGGTCGATGATGAACCTCGCCATGATCGGCGCCCTGGGCAAGATGCATGAATGGGAGATCCATTGCCGCGGCGCCCTGAACAACGGGGTCAGCAAAGAGGAAATCCGCGCGATCATCCATGTGGTCGGCATCTATTGCGGCGTACCGCAGGCGCTGGAATGCTTCCGTGTCGCCCGCAAGGTTCTGTCCGAGGCCGGGCAGCTTTGATTTCATGGCGTTTTGCCGTGCACCAAGCCCGCCACCCGGCGGGCTTTTTGCTTTGCCGGAAAGGAAACATGTTACGAAAAATGGAAAACGCGCACGATTGCGTTACATTTTGCTTGCCGCGAATCGCTTCTGGCCGTATTACCCGACCAAGCGGTCACTTAATGACGCCCCACGCAAGACCGGAGTTTCTGACGCATGGACGCTTTCATCTGCGACGCTCAACGCACCCCGATCGGACGCTACGGCGGTGCGCTGTCCCAGGTCCGCACCGACGACCTGGCCGCCATCCCCCTCGCCGCGCTGAAAGAGCGCAATCCGCAGGTTGACTGGGCCAGCCTCGATGACGTGATCCTCGGCGATGCCAACCAGGCAGGTGAAAGCAACCGCAACGTGGCGCGGATGGCCGCGCTGCTCGCAGGGCTGCCGGTCGAGGTGCCCGGCACCACGATCAACCGTCTCTGCGCCAGCGGCATGGACGCGGTCGGAATGGCGGCCCGTGCGATCAAGGCGGGCGACTATGACATGGCGATCGCCGGCGGCGTCGAAAGCATGTCGCGTGCGCCCTTCGTGATGCCCAAGGCGACCAGCGCCTTTTCCCGCGCCAACGCGGTCTACGACACCACCATCGGCTGGCGCTTCGTGAATCCGAAGATGGAAAAGATGTACGGCACCGACTCGATGCCGCAGACCGCCGACAACGTGGCCGAGGACTACAACATCGGCCGCGCCGATCAGGACGCCTTCGCCGCGCGCAGCCAGGCCCGCTGGGCCGCCGCGCACGAGGCCGGCGTGTTCGCGGACGAAATCACCCCCGTCACCATCCCGCAGCGCAAGGGCGATCCGATCGTCGTCGATACCGACGAACATCCCCGCCCCGGCACCACCGCCGAGAAACTGGCCAGCCTGCATGGCGTCAACGGCCCGCACAAGACGGTGACCGCCGGCAACGCCTCGGGCGTCAACGACGGCGCGGCGGCGATCCTGCTCGCCAGCGAGGCGGCGGCGAAACAGAACGGCCTGACGCCGATCGCCCGGGTCGTCGGCATGTCGGTCGCAGGCGTCAAGCCGCGCGTCATGGGCATCGGCCCGGTGCCGGCCAGCCGCAAGGTGCTGGAGCGCGCGGGCCTCACCATCGACCAGATGGATGTGATAGAATTGAACGAAGCCTTCGCCTCGCAGGGTCTGGCCACGTTGCGGGAACTTGGCGTCGCCGACGATGCGCCCCATGTCAATCCCAACGGCGGCGCCATCGCCATAGGTCACCCGCTGGGCATGTCCGGCGCGCGGCTGGTCATGACCGCCGCCTATCAGTTGAGACGCACGGGCGGGCGCTATGCGCTCTGCACCATGTGCGTCGGAGTTGGTCAGGGCGCGGCCCTGATCCTGGAACGCGTGTAAGGGAGGAGACCCCACATGTATGCACAGATGATCAAGACAGCCGGAACCGGCGTCAAATCCCGCGAGGAAATGACCGAGCAGGAGCGCGCCTTTCAGGACAAGATCGACGCCGACATCAAGATCGAACCCAAGGACTGGATGCCGGACGACTACCGCGCGACGCTGATCCGCCAGATCGGCCAACACGCGCATTCTGAGATCGTCGGCCAGCTGCCCGAGGGCAACTGGATCACCCGCGCCCCGACGCTGGAACGCAAGGCGATCCTGCTGGCCAAGGTGCAGGACGAGGCGGGGCATGGTCTGTATCTCTACTGCGCCGCCGAAACGCTGGGCGTCTCGCGCGACGAGATCACCGAGATGCTGCTGGACGGGCGCATGAAATACTCGTCCATCTTCAACTACCCGACGCTGAACTGGGCCGATATCGGCGCGGTCGGCTGGCTGGTCGACGGCGCCGCGATCATGAACCAGGTGCCGCTGCAGCGCACCTCGTTCGGCCCTTATTCCCGCGCCATGATCCGCATCTGCAAGGAAGAGTCGTTCCACCAGCGCCAGGGCTATGACGCGATCCGCAAGATGGCCGAGGGTACGCCGGAACAGAAGAAGATGGCGCAGGACGCGCTGAACCGGCTTTGGTACCCGTCGCTGATGATGTTCGGCCCGTCCGACAAGGACTCGGTGCATTCGGCGCAGTCGATGGCGTGGAAGATCAAGATCAACACCAATGACGAGCTGCGGCAGAAATTCGTCGACCAGACCGTGCCGCAGGCCGAGTATCTGGGGCTGACCATCCCCGACCCGGACCTGAAATGGAACGAAGAGCGCGGGCACTACGATTTCACCGACCCCGACTGGTCGGAGTTCTATGACGTGGTCAAGGGCAACGGCCCCTGCAACGTCGACCGCCTCGCCGCGCGCAACAAGGCGTGGGACGACGGCGCATGGGTCCGCGACGGCCTGCTGGCCCATGCCCGCAAGAAAGCCGCCGCCAAGGTGGCGGCCGAGTAAGACACGTGTGATCTGCTGCGCGAGGCACCGGGGTTCGGCCACCGGTTTCAGCACCCGCGCCTAGCCAGGAGGAGAACTGAGCTATGAAAAACGAATGGCCCCTGTGGGAAATCTTCATCCGCGGCCAGCATGGCATGAGCCACCGCCATGTCGGCTCGCTGCATGCGCCGGACGCCGAGATGGCGATCAAGAATGCCCGCGACGTCTACACCCGCCGCAACGAGGGCGTGTCGATCTGGGTGGTCGAGGCCCGGCACATCGCCGCCAGCTCGCCCAGCGACAAGGGCCCGCTCTACGAGCCGTCGGAATCCAAAGTCTACCGCCACCCGACCTTCTTCGACATTCCCGACGAAGTGGGGGCGATGTGATGACCCGCGACGAAGCCTTTCTGCAATTCCTGCTGCGGATGGGGGACAACACCCTGATCCTCGGCCACCGGGTCAGCGAGTGGTGCGGCCACGCGCCGGTGCTGGAAGAGGACATCGCGCTGGCCAACACCGCGCTGGACCTGATCGGCCAGACCCAGATGTGGCTGGGCCTTGCCGGCGAGGTGCAGGGCGAGGGCAAAAGCGCCGACGACCTGGCCTTTCTGCGCGACGTCTGGGATTTCCGCAACGTGCTGCTGGTCGAGGTGCCGAACGGAGATTTCGGCCGCACCCTGATGCGCCAGTTCCTGTTCGACGCCTGGCATTCGATCATGCTGGGCCGCCTGATGACATCGTCTGACGACCGGGTGGCGGCGATCGCCGCCAAAGCCAGCAAGGAAGTGGCCTATCACCTGGAGCGCTCCGGCGACACCGTGGTCGGCCTGGGCGACGGCACCGAGGAAAGCCACCGCCGCATGCAGGAGGCGCTGGATTATCTCTGGCCCTATGTCGGCGAGATGTTCGCCAGCGACGAGGTCGATGCCGAGATGGCCGCCGCCGGGATCGCCCCCGATCCGGCAAGCCTGCGCGAGGAATATGACGCGCTGGTCGGGCGGGTTCTGCGCAAGGCCACGCTGACGATCCCGGACAGCCGCTTTGCCCACAAGGGCGGCCGCAATGGGCGCATGCATACCGAGCACCTGGGTCACCTGCTGACGCAGATGCAGTGGCTGCAGCGCGCCTATCCGGGCGCAACCTGGTAAGACGCCATGACTCGCGCCTCCGTAGAACAGGTCTGGGAATGGCTCGACGCCGTACCCGACCCCGAGATCCCGGTGATCTCGGTCGTCGATCTCGGCATCGTCCGTGACGTCGCCTGGACCGGGGACACGCTGACGGTCGCCGTGACGCCGACCTATTCGGGCTGTCCGGCGACATCCGTCATCGCGATGGACATCGAGACCGCGCTGCGCGAGCACGGCATCGACAAGATCAGGCTCGAGACACGGATCTCGCCCGCCTGGACGACGGACTGGCTCAGCGACAAGGGCCGCGCGAAGCTCGAGGAATACGGCATCGCGCCGCCCCAGCCCGCGGGCGGCCCCGACCGCTGCCCGCATTGCGGCAGCAAGGCGGTTGAAAAGGTCAGCCAGTTCGGCTCGACCCCCTGCAAGGCGCATTGGCGCTGCAAGGACTGCCTGGAACCTTTCGACTATTTCAAGTGCATCTGAGGAGGACCGGATGGCACGCTTTCACGATCTGGAAGTCACCGACATCCAAAAGACCATCCGCGACGCCGTTGTGGTGACGCTCAAGCCGGCGAACGGCTCGGCCGCGGAATTCGATTTCATCCAGGGCCAGTACCTGACGTTCCGCCACGACTTCGACGGCGAGGAACTGCGCCGTTCCTACTCGATCTGCGCGGGCAAGGACGACGGCGTTCTGCAGGTGGGCATCAAGCGCGTCGATGGCGGCGCGTTCTCGACCTGGGCCAACGAAGAGCTGAAGGTGGGCGACACGCTGCAGGCGATGCCGCCGATGGGCGGGTTCCACACGCCGCTCGACCCGAAGGCCGAAAAACAGTACCTGGGCTTCGCCGGCGGCTCCGGCATCACGCCGGTCCTGTCCATCCTCAAGACCACGCTGGCGCGCGAACCAAAATCGCAGTTCACGCTGGTCTACGCCAACAAGGGCGTGAACACGATCATGTTCCGGGAGGAACTTGAGGATCTCAAGAACCTCTACATGGGCCGCCTGAACGTGATCCACGTGCTGGAAACCGACGCGCAGGAAATCGACCTGTTCACCGGTCTCGTGACCAGGGAAAAGTGTGCCGAGTTGTTCAGGCACTGGATCGACATCGAGAATATCGACGCGGCCTTCATCTGCGGCCCCGAGCCGATGATGCTGGGCATCGCGGCGGCGCTGCGGGAACACGGGCTGGATGACAGCCAGATCAAGTTCGAACTGTTCGCCAGCGCCCAGCCCGGCCGGGCCAAGCGCAAGGCCGTGTCGGCCGACGCCGCGACCAGCGCCAACCAGACCAAGGCGTCGATCACGCTCGACGGCTCGACCCAAACCATCACCATGCCCAAGGATCTTTCGATCCTCGACGCGGCCCTGGAGAACGCGATGGACGCGCCCTATGCTTGCAAGGCCGGTGTCTGTTCGACCTGCCGCTGCAAGGTGATCGAGGGCGAGGTCGAGATGGTCGCCAACCACGCGCTCGAGGATTACGAGGTCGAGAAAGGCTATGTGCTGAGCTGCCAGGCCTTCCCGCTGACCGACAATGTCGTCGTCGATTACGATCAGTAAGGGAGAGGGACAATGGCCGAAGACATGACGATCGAAAGCTACCTGGCCGCCGGCGGCGTGCTGACCAACCCGACGAACGTGCCGCCGCGCTATCGCGGGGAACTGATGAAGCTTATGGCCACCTTCGTCGACAGCGAACTGGCCGGTGCCGCCGGGTTCGCCGACATCATCAACCAGGGCCCGGGCATCAAGGAGCGCATCGCCGCCGCCAAGATCGTTCTGGAAAAGACCGACAATGCCGACCGCGTCCTGCGGATCATGGGAGAGTTCGGGGCGAACACGGAACGCTACGTGACCCATCACCCCTGGACCGCGCGGCTGGAACGGTCCGCCGACATCGGCGCGACCCGTTCCGAACATGACATGCGCCTTGCCGTCTTCAACTATCCGATCGAAGGCTGGGTGGACGCGGTGACGATGAACCTGCTGATGAGCCGGGCGGTCGTGGTGCAACTGGCCGAGTTCTCGATGATCTCCTACCAGCCGCTGGCCGAGGCGTTCCGTGCCATCGCGCCGATCGAGGCTCATCACGGCGAACTGGCGCTGGAAGGGTCGGTCAAGCTGATCGAACAGGGCCGCGCCGACGAGATGCAGGCTTCGGTCGACTACTGGTGGCCGCGCGTGGCGGCGAGCTTTGGCTCGGCGACATCGCAGAAATTCGAGGGACTCAAGGCAATGGGCCTGCGCCGGACGACCAACGCCGCCCTCAAGACCCGTTGGGAGGCCGAATCCGGCGCGATGCTCGACAATCTCGGCCTCAAGCGGCCCTGATCCGGGACAAAAGACGGCAGGCGCGGCCTGCCGTCGCCCAATAACCCGCTGGCATCACCCCCGGGGCCGGCTGATCAATCCGTATTTCAACGCCAGAGACCTGAAAGACCAGCGCCGCCGGACCCCGAGCCGATTGACCGGTTTCTGCAGCGCGCCGCCGGAGCGGTTTAACTCGTAGACGTCGATCACCTTTTCGGCGCAGCCGCATGCCTCGCCCAGCCCGACCTTGGTGTAGTAGAATCTTTCGAAACTCTCGCGGCTCCGCATGATCGTCCTCCCTGTTTCAATGAAGCAGGAAGGGCGCCGCTGCCCAAGCGGTTTCCGCCCCGATCAGGCGATTGTGAGGGGGTTCACAGCCCTTTCAGCCCATGCAGCGTCAGGTTGCTGACCAGCCGGGCATAATCCTCGCGGGCCTCGGCATCCGCGCCCGAATTCCACATGTAGTACCAGTTGAGCATGCCGAAGACCGACATCGTCGCCGACCGCAGCTTGGCCGGGTCGCCGTCGAACACCTCCGGAGCGTTTTCCGAGATGATCCGGCTCACGAACTCCACCATGTCGCGCTGGTAGCGGCGCAGAAGCCGCTGCTGATCCTCGGGCAGGGCCGACATGCCGCTGGTCTGCACCCGGTGTTCGTCATCGACCCCCTGATAGGCCAGCAGGATCTCGGCCACCACCCTGTGCAGACGTTCCGCCGCGCCGACGCCGTCGAACTCGATGCCGCAGATCAGGTCCCGCAATTCGCGCAGATAGGTTTCGAGGATGTCGAACAGGATCGCATCCTTGCTGTCGTAGTAGTGGTAGATGTTGGCCTTGGAGATCCCGCATTCGCGGGCCAGCTGGGTCATCGACGCGCGGTCGAACCCTTCCCTGGCGAAGACGCGCGCGGCAGATTTCAGGATCTGCGCGCGCTTCTGGTCATGGTCTTTGGCAATGGTACGGGCCAAGCCTCACTCCTTGTCTCGGTTGTCGACAACGCGCTTGGCCTTGCCCTGGCTGCGTTCGACGTCGCCGGGATTGCCTACGATAATCTCGGTGGAAACGCCAACAATGTCCTTGATCCGCTTGGTCAGCATCCGCGCCGCGGCGGTCTTGCTCAACTCGTCCGCCGCATCGGGCATCGCTTCGACGAAGACCCGCATCGCGTCCATGCGGCCGGACTTGTAAAGCTCGATCTGGTAGTGCGGGGCGATGCCGCCGGTGGCCATCACCTGCTCTTCGATCTGGCTGGGGAAGACGTTGACGCCGCGCAGGATCATCATGTCGTCCGAGCGGCCGGTGATCTTTTCCATCCGGCGCATCGACCGCGCGGTTCCGGGCAGCAGCCGCGTCAGGTCGCGGGTGCGGTAACGGATCATCGGCAGGCCTTCCTTGGTCAGCGTGGTGAAGACCAGTTCGCCCATCTCGCCGTCGGGCAGCACCTCGCCCGTGACCGGATCGATGATTTCCGGCAGGAAATGGTCCTCCCAGATCACCGGGCCGTCCTTGGTCTCGACGCATTCGTTGGCGACGCCCGGCCCCATGATCTCGCTGAGGCCGTAGATATCCACCGCGTGCATGTCAAAGGCCTGCTCGACCTCCTTGCGCATCGCGTCCGTCCAGGGCTCGGCCCCGAACACGCCCACGGACAGCGAGCTTTGCCTGGGGTCGAGGCCCACCTTGCGATACTGCTCGAGGATGTTGAGCATGTAGGACGGCGTCACCATGATCCCGTCGGGTTTGAAATCGGTGATCAGACCCACTTGTTTCTCGGTCTGCCCGCCCGACATCGGCACCACGGTCGCGCCCAGGCGCTCGATCCCGTAATGCGCGCCCAAGCCCCCGGTGAACAGGCCGTAGCCATAGGCGTTGTGGATCATGTCGCCCCTGCGCAGGCCCGAGGCGCGCAGCGACCGCGCCACCAGATCGGCCCAGTTGTCGATATCGGTCTTGGTGTAGCCCACGACGGTCGGCTTGCCGGTCGTGCCGGACGAGGCGTGCAGGCGGATGATCTGCTCGCGCGGCACGGCGAACAGACCAAAGGGGTAATGGTCGCGCAGGTCGTTCTTGTAGGTGAACGGGAACTTCGCCAGATCGCTCAGGCTCTGCAGGTCGTCAGGGTGCACGCCCGCCTCGTCGAAGCGCGCCTTGTACATCGGCACGTTGTCATAGGCATGGCGCACCGACCATTTCAGCCGCTCCAGCTGCAGGCTGCGGATCTCGTCGATCGAGGCGATCTCGATCGGGTCCAGGTCTTGTCTGTTGGGGGTCAGGTCCTTCATGGCGTCCTCCTCGCCTCAATTCTCGTCAAACAGGGTGCCGTTGATCGCCCGCGAGAACCCGCGGAACTCGGCGATCTTGCGGCCGTCCTGATTGGTTACGGTGACATCGTAGATCCCGCTGCGCCCGGTCAGGCTGAGTTCGCTGGCGGTCGCGATCAGCCGGTCGCCAAGCTGCCCCGGCGCGACGAAGCTGATCACGTTGTGCTGCGCGACCGTGGACTGGTTGCGGCTGTTGCAGGCAAAGGCAAAGGCGCTGTCGGCCAGCATGAAGGTCACGCCGCCATGACAGATGCCATGGCCGTTGCAATGGTGCGGTTCGACGGTCATTTCCAGCGTCGCCGTGCCCTCGTCGACAAGGGTGATCGCCATTCCGGCCCATTTTGAGGCATTGTCCCCGGCCCACATGGCCGCGGCGGCCTTTTCCGCTCGTTCCTTTGGCGTCATGGTCATTTGCCCCGGAAATTTGGCGCGCGCTTTTCGAGAAAGGCCGTCACCCCCTCGGCATAATCCGCGCTTTCGCCGCATGTCTTCATGGCGTCGGCCTCAAGCTCCAGATGATCCGTCAGCGTGTTGACCGCCGCCGCCTGGATGCTCTGCTTGGTCAGGCCAAGGCCCAGGGTCGGACCGTTGGCGAACTGCTCCGCCATGGCGCGGGCCTCGCCCATCAGCTTGTCATCCGGCAGCGCCTTCCAGATCAGCCCCCATTCCTCGGCCTGCTTCGCAGGCAGCGGCTGCGCGGTCAGCGCCAGACCCTTGGCGCGGGCCTCGCCCAGAAGGCGCGGCAGGTGCCAGCTGCCGCCGGTGTCGGGTATCAGCCCGACCTTGGAAAAGGATTGGATGAACTTGGCCGACTCCCCCGCCAGCACGATGTCGCAGGCCAGCGCAAGATTGGCACCCGCCCCGGCGGCGACGCCGTTCACCGCGCAGATCACGGGAAACTCCAGCGACCGGATCAGGCGCACGAGCGGCGCATAAAAGGTCCGCACCGTCTTGCCCAGATCGGGCGGGCCGTCCATTTTCGACGGGTCCCGGTCGCCCAGATCCTGACCGGCGCAAAAACCGCGGCCGGCGCCCGTCAGCAGCACCGCGCGGGCGCCTTCGTCGCGCGCCTTTTCCAGCGCGGCGCGCAGGGCATAGTGCATCTCATCCGTGAAACTGTTCAGCCGGTCCGGGCGGTTGAGGGTGATTTCCACCCAATTCCCATGGCTTTGCGCAAGAATCGTATCGGTCATATCCAGCCCGCTTTGCGAAAGTTACAACATTGTTCTTGCATAAACCGAACGGTTGGTCAATAAATTCCTCGCAAATCGATTCCCGAGCATTTGGGGGGCAGACACATGGCAAAAGACACGGTGGTTTCCGTTGCACGAGAAGGCGACATCGCCTGGGTTGAGATCGACAATCCGCCGGTGAACGCCACCTCTACCGCCGTGCGCGCGGGCCTGGCCCGGGCCGTCGCCGAGGTGCAGGGCGCGCGCGCCGCGATCCTGGTCTGCGCAGGCCGCACCTTCGTCGCCGGCGGCGACATGTCGGAATTCGACCGTCCCGCCGAAGAACCGCACCTGCCCGACGTGGTGCGGATGCTCGAGGACAGCGAAACCCCCTTTATCGCCGCCATGCACGGAACCGTTCTGGGCGGCGGCTTTGAGATCGCCCTCGGCTGCGCCTGGCGCATCGCGCTGTCGGGCACGAAGTTCGGCCTGCCCGAGGTCAATGTCGGCCTCATTCCCGGCGCAGGCGGCACCCAACGCGCGCCGCGCCTGATCGGGATGCAGGCCGCAATCGACATGGCCTGTTCCGGAAAACTGCTCGACGCCACCGAGATGGAGCGGCTGGGCGGGATCGACATGATCGTGACCGGCGATCTCAGGTCGGCGGCGCTGGCCTTCGCGCGGGACTTGCCGCCGCGCCCGGAAAAGCTACGCGACCGGAGGGCCGAGGCTCTGGACGGCGAAGCCTATTCGGCCATCGCAGCCGATCTGCGCAAACGCGCCAAGGGGCAACAATCTCCGCTCCATAATCTCGAGGCGCTGCAGTGGTCCGCCCTGCCCTTTGCCGAAGGTCAGCCGAAAGAACGCGCGCTCCATGTGGAACTGCGCCAATCCGCCGAAAGCAGGGCCCTGCGCTACGCTTTTTTCGCGGAACGGGTCGTCAGCAAGCCCAAGGCGATCCAAGACATCGCCCCGCGCGATCTGAACCGGGTCGCCATCGTCGGCGGCGGCCTGATGGGCGCGGGCATCGCCATGGCCTGCCTGAGCGGCGGCCTGTCCGTGACGCTGATCGAGCGCGACGCCGAGGCGGCCGACAACGCCCGCGACCGCGTTGCCGGCCTGATCAACAGCAGCGTCAAGCGCGGCAAGATCAGCAAGGCGGCAAAGGCCGAGATGCTGGCCCGGCTGACACCCACCGACAGCTACGCCGACGCCGCGACCGCCGACCTGGCCATCGAAGCCGTCTTCGAGGATCTCGACGTCAAAAAAGACGTTTTCGCCCGGCTGGCCCAGGTGATGTCGCCGGACGCGATCCTGGCGACCAACACCTCCTACCTTGACCCGACCCTGATCTTCGAGGGCATCGCCAATCCGTCCCGCTGCCTCGGCCTGCACTTTTTCAGCCCGGCGCATGTGATGAAACTGCTGGAAATCGTCAGGACGCCCGACACATCTGCCGAAGTTCTGGCGACCGGCTTCGCGCTTGGCAAACGGTTGCGCAAGGTTTCGGTGCTGTCCGGGATCTGCGACGGCTTCATCGGCAACCGGATGCTGGCCGCCTACCGGCGCGAAGCGGAATACCTGCTGGCCGATGGCGCCCTGCCGCACGAGATCGACGCGGCAATGCGCGCCGAGGGTCTGCCCATGGGGCCGTTCGAACTGCAGGATCTCACCGGCCTGCAGATCGCCTGGGCCAACCGCCAGCGGCAGGCCGCCACCCGCGCGCCCGGCGAACGGTACGAACGCATCGCCGACACGCTCTGCGAAATGGGCCGCCTGGGACAACGCAGCGGCAAGGGCTGGTACAAATACACCCCGGGCGCGCGCACTCCGGAACGCGACCCCGAAGTGGAAGGGCTGATCGAAGACTACTCGGCCAGTCGCGGCATCAAGCGGCACGGCTACACCGCCCGTCAGATCGCCGACCGCCTGCTCGCCGTGCTCGCCAACGAAGGCGCGCGCATCGTCGAGGAGGGAATCGCCGAGCGCCCCGAGGACGTCGACATGGTCCAGTTGCACGGCTACGGATTTCCGCGCTGGCGCGGCGGGCCGATGCACCTGGCCGATGCGCAAGGCTGGGAAAACATCATGAAAACCATGCACTTGGTCGCGGATGAAAGCCCGGACTCATGGGTTCTGGCGGATCGGGCCAAGGCGCTTGCACCCTGTTGATGGTTACAAAAAGGACCATTAACGCATCAATGACTCACGTTTTGGAGGAGGATATCCAGTCATGAAAATCACCAAACTGACCACCCTATTGGCTTCGGCGGCGCTGGCCGTCAGCGGCACCGTGGCGATGGCGGCGGACTACACGCTGACCATCTCCAGCTGGGCGCCGCCGACCCATGGCATAAACGACAAGATGTGGCCCAAGTTCGTCGAGATGATCGAAGAGGCCACCGACGGTCAGGTGACTGCGGAACTCAAGCTGGGCATCGCCCCGCCGCCGGCGCAGATGGACCTGATCATGGACGGCGCGGCCGACGCCTCGATCATCTTCCACGGCTACCAGCCCGGCCGTTTCGTCACCACCAAGCTGATCGAACTGCCCGGCTATGAAGGCTCGGCCGAGGCCGCCTCGGTCGCCTACTGGCGCGCCTACGAGAAATACCTGAGCCAGGCCGAAGAGCATCGCGGCGTCAAGGTGATCGCGCTTCACACCCACGGCCCGGCGCAGCTGCATTCCGGTGCCGCGGTGACCGACCTGGGCCAGATCTCGGGCCTCAAGGTCCGCATCCCCGGCGGGGTCGGCGGCGACGTGGGCACCGCCCTGGGCGCGACCGGCATCCAGGTTCCCGCCCCCAAGGTCTATGAAACGCTGGCCTCCAAGGCGGCGGACGGCGTGGTCATGCCCTTTGAATCCCGCAAGGGCTTCAAGCTGACCGAAGTGGCGCAGAACGTCTACGAGATGCCGGGCGGCCTCTACCGCGGGTCCTTCGCCTTCATCATGAACGAGGACACCTTCGCCGACCTGCCCGAAGACATCCAGAAGGCGCTGGATGAGAAGGTCTTCGGCGAACCGCTGAGCCGCGAGATCGGCAAGATCTGGGACGAGATCGACACGATCGGCCGCGAGGAAACCCAGGCCGCCGAGGGCAACGCCATCAACGCGGCCACCGACGCCGACCTCGAGAAGTTCGGTGCCATCGCCGCCGACATCCGCGAACAGGTCATCGCCGAAGTCGCCGCCACGGGCGTCGATGCCCAGGCCGCCTACGACATGATCAAGTCGGAAATGGCGTCGAACTAAGTCCGTTCCGGGGGCGGCGGCGTGCCGCCGCCCCCACGTCGGAACCCGCGGGAGGAGCCGCATGACATCTCTCATCCACCTCGTGCGCCGCGTCAGCATCCTGCCTGTCGTCGTGGCCTGCATCGCCCTGTTCATCCTGATGGTGATGACCTTCTGTGACGTGATCCTGCGGTCGGTCTTCAATTCTCCGATCGAGGCCGCGACCGAATTGACCCGCATCCTGATGGCCATTCTGGTCTTTTCAGTCCTGCCGATCATCTCGGTCACCGACGGTCAGATCGCCGTGGACCTGACCGACGGCATCTTCCACCGCCTGCGGCTAAACCGGCTCCGCGACGCGGTCATCTACCTGGTGAGCGGCGCCATGCTGTTCTGGCCCGTCCAGCAGGTCTGGGTCCTGTCCGAACGCTCGCGCGAATACGGCGACGTCACCGAATACTTGGCGATCCCCACCTATTACGTGGGCTGGTTCATCGCGATCTCCGTGGCGATCACCGCCGTCGCGATGATCATCACCGGCCTACTGCACCTCTTTGCCCCCCACGCCCTGTCGGAGCATGCCAAATGACCGCCGCCCTGATCGGATTCGCCCTTGTCCTGATACTGGTGCTGATGCGCCTGCCCATCGTGTTCGCAATGGGCCTCGTCGGCACGCTGGGCTTCGCCTATGAACGCGGCGGCTCGATCTTCGACGAGCGCGGGCTGAAGGCCGCGATGTCGATGGTGGGCCGCCAGATCATGGATACGGCGCAGGACTACGGCCTGTCGGTCGTGCCGCTTTTCATTCTCATGGGACTTTTCGTGAACAAGGGCGGCATGGCGCGCGAACTGTACGCCGTGTCCAACGCCTTTCTCGGCCACCTGCGCGGCGGCATCGCGATGGCGACCGTCGCCGCCTGCGGCGGCTTTTCGGCCATCTGCGGCTCGTCACTTGCCACCGCGGCCACCATGTCCAAGGTCGCCATGCCGCAGATGCGCCGCTATGGCTATTCCGACGAGCTTTCCACCGCCTCGATCGCCGCGGGCGGCACGCTGGGCATCCTGATCCCGCCCTCGGTGATCCTGGTGATCTACGGCCTGCTGACCGAAACCTCGATCGGCAAGCTGTTCATGGCCGGGATCATCCCGGGCCTGCTCGGCATCCTGTTCTACCTCTTCGCCGTGCGCTGGACCGTCTGGCGCAACCCCGAGGCCGGTCCCGCCGGCGAACGCGCGGACTGGGGCGAACGGTTCCGGGCACTTGGCTCGGTCTGGGCGGTGCTGCTGCTGTTCTTCCTGGTCATCGGCGGGCTTTACGGCGCCTTCGATTTCCACCCGCTGAACCTGACCTTCTCGCCCACCGAGGCGGCGGGCATGGGCGCGGCCGGCGCCTTCCTGATCGCGCTGATGCGCGGCGGTCTGACCCTGGGTTCGACCTTCGAGGTGCTGAAAGAGACCACGTTCACCGCCGCTGCGCTGTTCGCGGTGCTGATCGGGGCGCAGATCTTTTCCAACTTCATCAACCTCGCCGGGCTGCCCGAGGCGCTGATCACGATGGTGACAGCCTATGACGTGGCGCCCTTCGTGGTGATCCTGATGATCCTCGGCATCTACATCATCCTCGGCTGCGTGTTCGAATCGCTGTCGATGCTGCTGCTGACGGTGCCGATCTTCTTTCCGCTCGTCACCTCGCTGGGCTACGATCCGATCTGGTTCGGCATCGTCGTCGTCGTGGTGACCGAGATCTCGCTGATCACCCCGCCCGTGGGCCTGAACGTCTTCATCCTCAAGGGCGTGGTCGGCGACGTCTCGACCGGAACCATCTTCCGCGGCGTGACCCCGTTCTGGGTCGCCGACATCTTCCGCCTTGCCCTGATCGTGCTGGTGCCGATCGTGGTACTCTACCTGCCAGAGCAAATGGGAGCGCTGGGTCACTGACCCGCGGCGCCCTGCCTCAACCGACCCGGAAAGGGGACTGACATGAGCCTTCTCGAGATCTCCAGCTTTGCCGCCGGAACCTGGATCGCCCCCGGCGCCGGCGCCCGCACCATCGCCTCGGCCATCACCGGCGAGCCTTTCGCGACTGCCGGCAACTCGGCGCTCGACGTGCAGGCGATGCTGGACTTCGCCCGCAACACCGGCGGCCCGGCGCTGCGCAAGCTGACCTTCCACGAGCGCGCCAAGATGCTCAAGGCGCTGGCGCAGGCGCTGAACGCGCAGAAACAGGCGCTCTACGACCTCAGCTTCAACACCGGCGCCACCCAAAGCGATCACCTGATCGACATCGACGGCGGCGTCGGCACCATGTTCGTCTTCGCCTCGAAAGGCCGCCGCGAAATGCCCGACGGCCATGTCTATCTGGACGGCGATGTCGAGCAGCTGTCGCGTCACGGCACCTTCCTGGGCCAGCACGTCTGCACGCCCCTCCAGGGCGTCGCGGTCCATATCAACGCCTTCAACTTCCCGGTCTGGGGAATGCTGGAGAAGCTGGCCCCGACCCTGCTTGCGGGCGTTCCGGCCATCGTGAAACCGGCCACCAACAGCTGCTACGTCACCGAACTGGCGGTTCGCATCATGCTCGACAGCGGCATCCTGCCCGCGGGCGCGCTACAGCTGGTCTCGGGCGGCTTGGGCGACATGCTGGACCGCCTCACCTGCCAGGACGTGGTCAGCTTCACCGGCTCGGCGGACACCGCCATGAAACTGCGGCAGAACCCCGTGATCCTGCGGAACTCGGTGCGCTTCGTGGCCGAGCAGGACAGCCTCAACGCCTCGATCCTCGGCCCCGACGCCGAACCGGGTACGCCTGAATTCGACCTCTTCGTCAAGGAAGTCAGCCGCGAGATGACCACCAAGGCGGGACAGAAATGCACCGCCATCCGCCGCATCATCGCGCCGCAGACGCGCGTCGAGGCGGTGATCGAGGTGCTCTCGGACCGGCTCGCCAAAACCGTGATCGGCGATCCCCGGCTGGAAACCACCCGCATGGGCGCGCTGGTCTCGAACGGGCAGAAGGCCGACGTTCTGGCCAAGGCCGGGATCATCGGACAGGAGGCCGAGCGCGTCTTCGGCGACCCCGACGCCTTCGAGGTGCAGGGCGCCGACGCGGGCAAGGGCGCTTTCGTGCCGCCGATGCTGTTCCATTGCGCCGACCCGGACAAGGCCCAGCGGGTGCACGACACCGAAGCCTTCGGCCCCGTGTCCACCATCATGGGCTACCGGGACCTGGATCACGCCATCGCCATAGCCAACCGCGGGCAAGGCTCACTGGTCACTTCGGTCATCACCCATGACCCGACCGTCGCCCGCGACGTGGTGCTGGGCGCGGGCGCCTATCACGGGCGCATCTACATCAACGATCGCACGTCGATGAAGGAATCCACCGGCCACGGCTCGCCCCTGCCGCACATGGTCCACGGCGGCCCCGGCCGCGCCGGTGGCGGCGAGGAAATGGGCGGCGTGCGCGGCGTGAAACACTACATGCAGCGCACCGCGGTGCAGGGCTCGCCGGAAATGCTGGCCGCCATCGGCGGGACATGGGTGCCCGGCGCGCCGGAAAACACCGGCCCGGCCCACCCCTTCACCCGCCGGTTCGGAGAGCTGGCGATCGGCGAGACGCTGCACACCGCCCCGCGCACGGTCACGCTGGACGACATCGAGCAGTTCGCCCATTTCACCGGCGACACCTTCTATGCCCACATGGACGACGCCGCCGCCAGGCGGAACCCGTTCTTCCCGGGCCGCGTGGCGCATGGTTACCTGCTGCTGTCCTTCGCCGCCGGCCTTTTCGTCGAACCGAACGAAGGGCCGGTGCTGGCCAATACCGGCCTCGACGGGCTGCGCTTCATGAAGCCGGTCAGCGCGGGAGACAGCATCAAGGTGCGCCTGACGGTCAAGAAAAAGACCCGGCGCACCGACGACTACGGCGAGGTGCGCTGGCACGTCACCCTGACCAACCAGGACGACGAGATGGTGGCGGAATACGAGCTGTTGACCATGAACGCCTACTAGGCCCCGCATTGTTGTGGCCTTGTGGACAATTCTGATTTCCTTATCGGTCATGGGGCCTTAGACTGGTCCCATGACCAATGAATTTACCTGGTTCGACGCGGCGGTGGCCGAGTTGGCCGACCCTCAGAACCAACGCGTCTGGTCGATCATCGTGTCGCTGTTCGGCGACCTGGCGCAGGATCGCGGGGCCAAGATTTCCGGCGGCGCGCTGACCCGCATCATCGAACCCATGGGGATCAAGCCCGAAGCCATGCGCGTCGCCCTGCACCGGCTGCGCAAGGACGGCTGGATCGAAAGCACCCGCAGCGGCCGTGCCTCGATGCATTTCCTGACCGAATACGGCCGCGAACAATCCGCGCGCGTCACGCCGCGCATCTACGACCGCGACCCGGTGACGCCCGAAAACTGGCATCTGCTGATCGCCGAGGACGGGCCGGGCATCCACACGCTCGACGATCTCATGCTCACCCGGCACTATACCGCCATCGGGCGCAACGTGGCGCTCGGCGCCGGGCCGCTGCCCCGGAACTGCGACGACCTCGTTGCCTTCGAGGTCACCGCGCGCTCGGCGCCCGCCTGGCTGCAGAACCGGCTGTGCCCGCCAGAGCTGCGCGAGGCTTGCAGCAGCCTGCGAGACGCCGCCCGCCATGCCCACGAGACCCGCCCCGCGAACTGGCAGCCCTCGCCGCTGCAGACCGCCACGCTGCGCACCCTGATCGTGCACCGGTGGCGCCGGGTCGTGTTGCGCCACCCGGACCTGCCGCCGGTGTTCTTCCCGCCGGACTGGGCCGGAACGGCCTGCCGGGCCGAGGTGTTCCGCCTGCTGGACACACTGCCCCGACCGGACCTGGCGCAGGTCAACAGCGCCGACTGACCCGCCCGGAGTCCAAACATGTCCATGATCCTGACAGTCCTCGCCGTCCTCGCTCTGCTGACCGCCGCGATCCTCGCGGGCTTTCACCTGCAGACACGCAGGCTGACGAAACAGGGCGCGGAACTGGTGCCGCAGATCGGCAAGGTCCAACCCGTCGCCGGCGGCGCCATCCACTACGTCGAGGCGGGCGATCCCGAGCGCCAGACCCTGGTGCTGATCCACGGACTGTCGGGCCAACTGCAGCACTATACCTATGCGCTGATGCCCGAACTGTCGCGGGATTTCCACGTCCTGGCCCTCGACCGCTCCGGCTGCGGCTATTCCGTGCGCGACAGCGCGGAGCTGGGCGCCCTGACCGAACAGGCGCGCATGATCCGCGAGTTTCTGGATGCCCAGGGCGTCACGAACCCGGTGCTGGTCGGCCATTCGCTGGGCGGGGCCGTGGCGCTGGCCATGGCCCTCGACTGCCCGCACAAGACTGCCGCGCTGGCCCTGCTCTCGCCTCTGACCCACCCGACGCCCGGAACTCCGCCAGCGTTCAAGGCGCTCGAGATCCGGACGGGCTGGCTGCGCAACCTCATCGGGCACACCCTGGCGGTCCCGATGGCGCGCAAGACGGCGCCGCAGGTTCTGAAAGCCGTCTTCGCGCCCGAGCCCATTCCGACCGATTTCCTGGAAAGGGCCGGCGGCGCGTTGGGCCTGCGCCCCTCGGCCTTCATCACCGCGTCGCAGGACGTGGTCGCGGCCAATGCCGGCATCGGGCCGCTGGCCGCGCGCTATCCGCAACTCGCCGTCGGCGGCGCGATCCTGTTCGGCGCCGAGGACCCGATCGTGTCGCCCGCCTCGCAGGGCCTGCCGATGCGAGCCTACGGGTTGGAGGTCGAGCAACTGGCCGGACGCGGCCACATGATTCCGATCACCGCGCCGGACGACTGCGCAGCCTTCATCCGCAAGGTTGCGGCCACCACCCGGCAGCCGAAGATCCCCGCAGTCTGACCGCCGCGACCATCGCCATGCACCGGGAACCCGAAGCCGCAAGAAACATTCCCGAAACCATCCATTTCCCTCTTGACCCTCCCCACCCCCTCCCTTAAATCGCCTCTCACTCGTGGCGGAGTAGCTCAGTTGGTTAGAGCAGCGGAATCATAATCCGCGTGTCGGGGGTTCAAGTCCCTCCTCCGCTACCAAATTTCCAAAGCAAAGCTTCGCATTCTGGCCCAGCGAAATGAGATGGTCAGGCGACCCCTGCACGTCAGTCCGATGAAGCCGGTACTGGAGCACCAATAGCCCGCGGTCCCGATGTTTGGAATCTACCTCAATCTAGTCGCAGCAGTTACTCAAACTCGCGGCCACGATGGAGCATGTCGGACGGTCTGACTCCGACTGTTCGCGGGCGTTCCTTTTCTGCAAATCACAGTCATTGCCTAATTTACTGAAGCGCAGGTAGACCGCTCCGTTTCGCGCTAGACGATGAAGGCTCCGAAGAGAGCTTTGTGAATCTGGCGTTACGCATGATGATCTGGGTGAGGCATTGGTGAGCGCGGCGCCGAAACTCAAATGGATACTCGCTTTAGGCCACATATGCGACGATCAACCATTGGGAATTTACCTTCCTTTCTTGACAGCTTAGCGGTGAGTATCCATGTTCGCTTCAGTCATTGACATCCTCCATTCCACCAAAATTGCCAGCTGACACGAGATATCCTGTTGCCACTGTTTGCCCACTCTCGCCCTGGTCAGCCCGTAGAGCGATGGGAATTGCTAACCGACCACCTGTTCAATGTCGGTGTGGCCGCCGAAGCAAATGCAGATGTGATCGGCGCTGGGTCTCTGGCAAGAGCTGCTGGCCTTTTGCATGATCTCGGAAAGATCAAACCCGAGGTCCAAGCGCGCATCTCCGGCAGCCCCGAGCGCGTTCCGCACAGCGGTGAAGGCGCTCGGTACGCAGATGACAAATTCGGGCCGCTTGGGCGGTTGATGGCCTATTGCATCGCCGGGCACCACGCTGGGCTGGCCAACGGGTTAGAAATATCCAATGGGCACCCGCCAACGCCGCTAGCGGAACGGTTGGCCCAGACAAAGCCGGTCGAATTGCCCGATTGGTTGGAACTGCCCGCCCTCGAGCTGCCGGCCCCGTTGGCAGGTTTTGGTAAGCCAATTCCGCATTTCGAAGTGCAGTTCTTCGTTCGCATGCTGTTTTCCGCGCTTGTCGACGCTGATTTTGTCGAAACCGAGCGGTTCTACTCGCCCGACGCCCCTCGCGGCTGGGCGGGTTCGCTGAACGACCTCCGCGGTGCACTTGGCAACCACCTGTCGCGCTTCGGCCCGCCCGAAGGTGCCGTCAACCAACTGCGCGGAGAGGTGTTGGAAGGCGCGGGGCACGCCGCCGCCGAGCGGCCCGGGCTGTTTTCTCTGACCGTGCCCACTGGCGGGGGCAAGACACTGAGTTCACTGCGCTTTGCGTTGGACCACGTGCAGCAACACGGGTTGCGTCGGGTGATCTACGTCGTGCCCTATACCTCGATCATCGAGCAGACGGCGGATGTGTTCCGCGCGGCTCTGGACGATGCCGACGCAGTGCTGGAGCATCACTCGGCCTTCGACTTCCAAGACATGGAGGACGAAACCGAGGCCGAGCGGATCAAGCTGGCGGCACAGAACTGGGACCGGCCGGTGGTGGTGACCACGGCCGTGCAGTTCTTCGAAAGTCTCTTTGCCAACCGCACCTCCAAATGCAGAAAGCTGCACAATATCGCCTGTTCGGTCATTGTGCTCGACGAGGCGCAATCGCTGCCAATCCCGTTCCTGCGCCCTTGCCTCGCGGCGATCAAGGAACTGACCCGCGGCTATGGCTGCTCCGCCGTCCTATGCACAGCGACCCAGCCAGCAATCTACAAGGAGGACGGGCTGAAGGCGCCAGAGGCGCTCCTGCGCGGCGAGACCCGCGAAATCGCCCCCGATCCGTCACGGCTTTACGACCACCTCAAGCGGGTCGAGGTCGTGAAATTGGGTCGACTGACCAATGCCGAGCTAGCACAGCGCGTGCGTGGCCGATCGGCGCTGGTGATCGTCAACAACAAGCGTCAGGCGCGGGCGTTGTATGACGATTTGCGCGGCGATGGCGTCTTCCACTTGACCACCAACATGACCGCTAGCCACCGCGCCACTGTTCTGGGCGAGGTGCGCAGGCGCCTGCAAGAACGCCCAGTGCTGCTGATCGCCACCGCGTTGGTCGAAGCCGGGGTCGACCTCGATTTCCCCGAAGTCTGGCGTGCGGTGGCCGGGATCGACTCCATCACCCAGGCGGCGGGTCGCTGCAACCGCAACGGTAAGTTGGAACGAGGGCAGGTCTTTGTCTTCAAACCGGAAGAGGGCTACCCGCCTCCACGGGAATTGCAAAGAAACGCCGAGATTGCCTGCCGAATCATGGCGGAGTACGCCGACCCATTGTCACCGGACGCGGTCAACGCCTATTTCAGGGCGCTCTACTGGAGCAGCAGCGCCGATCTCGACAGCCGGAGGATCATGGGACGGATTGGAGAAAGCGGTAACCAACTCGAATATCCCTTTGCCGACATCGCTGCCGATTTCTCTCTGATTGAGGACTACAACAAGCCGCTGATCCTAGGCTCGGGCCCTTGGGGCATGGACGAGGACGCGCAGCGGCTCCTCAGCCACAGCACCCATGCCGGCGCTATCGCTCACGCGCTGCAGCGCTACACGGTTGGGGTATCGCCAAAGATCCTGGGCGATCTGATTCAGATCAAGGCGGCCAGCGCCGTCAGGCAGGACGAATTCGGTGAGCAATTCGTGGTTCTGGACAATGTACGCCTCTACGATAACGAGGCCGGGTTTTCGCCGGAGGACCCAGAATACCTAGGGTTCCTAGAAATCTGAAGGAGACGGACTTGAGCTTTGGAATAAAACTCCACGTCTGGGGCGACTATGCCTGTTTTACACGCCCGGAAATGAAGGTGGAGCGGGTCTCCTATGACGCGATGACCCCCTCGGCCGCGCGGGGCATTCTGGAGGCGATCCACTGGAAGCCGGCTATCCGCTGGGTCGTGGACCGCATCCATGTTCTGAAGCCGGTGAAGTTCGAGAACATCCGCCGTAACGAGGTGGGCGCAAAGATTTCGGCCCGCAATGCCATGACTGCGATGGCGGCGGGCGACCTGACCGGGCTGCATATGTGCGTCGATGAAAATCGCCAGCAGCGCGCCACAATGGCCCTGCGCGACGTGGCCTACGGGATCGAGGCGCATTTCGAGATGACCGACAATGCAGGTAACGAGACCGCGGCCAAGCATATCGATATCTTCCGCCGACGCGCCGAGAAGGGCCAATGCTTTCACCGCCCCTGTCTCGGCGTGCGTGAGTTCATCGCCGACTTCGAATGGGTCGAGAACTTCCCCTCGTCGCAACTCAGCGGCACGCAGGATTTGGGTTGGATGCTCTATGACATCGACTTTGCCAATGGCCGCACGCCAAAGTTCTTCCGCGCAGAAATGCGCGACGGAGTGATCGACGTGGCAGCCGCCCGGGCGGAGGGAATGGTGCGGTGACGATTCTGACCTCGCTAACCCGGCTATATGAGCGGATGCTGGAGGCGGGCGAGGCCCCGTGCCCGGGTTTTTCCACCGAAAAGATCAGCTTTGAAATGGTGATCTCCGCCGTCGGGCATCCGCTTTATCTGAATGACCTGCGCAGCCATGCTGGCAAAAGGCCGGCCCCAGTGCAAATGGAGGTTCCCCAGACAGTTAAGCGATCCTCAGGCATTAAGCCTAACCTCTTTTGGGACAAGACGGCCTACGTGTTGGGCGTGACCGCTGTGGAGGACTCCGACGGGCAGCTTACGCCAGGACAAGGTAAACGCACGGCCGACGAGCACGCGGCCTTCGCCGCTATGCATTGTGAGCTTCTGGAGGGGATAGACGACGATGGACTGCGGGCGCTTCTTGCCTTTCTAGACAAGTGGAAACCAGAGTTCTTTGCGGCCCGCGGCTTCCCCGTCGAGGCGTTAGATCAGAACATCGTTTTTCGACTGGACGGCGATACCGGCCCCAACGGTGCTCCGCGCTTTCTTCATCAGCGGTCGTCGGTTCTGCCGCTTCTGGTGATATCTGATCAGCGTGACAGCGCGCTCTGTCTCGTGACTGGAAAGGAGGCGCCGCTTGCGCGGCTCCACCCGTCGATCAAGGGGGTGATGGGGGCGCAGAGTTCTGGCGCATCGCTGGTGTCATTCAACGATCAGGCCTACGAATCCTTCGGCAAATCCCAAGGCGAAAACGCGCCGGTGTCGGAACAAGCCGCCTTTGCCTACGGGACTGCGCTAAACCGGCTGCTCGCAAAGGACTCCACCCGCAACTTGCGCGTTGGCGACACGACGATTGCATTCTGGGCCGAGGCCGAAACGCCCGAGGCTGCCGGTTTCAGCGAAATGCTGATGAGCAACGCCTTCAGCCCGCCCGACGAAGCGGCCGAGGCGAACATGCTGCGCGCCCATGTCAGGAAAATCGCCGAGGGCCGTGCCGGCGGTGATCCGAAGTTCGACCCGTCAACCCGTGTCTACCTGCTGGGTCTCGCGCCCAACGCCGCGCGGTTGTCGGTTCGGTTCTGGCATCCCGGCAGCTTCGGCGATTTCGCCCGCAATGTGGCGCGGTTCTGGGACGATCTGACAATCGAACCGGCCGGTTGGAAAGGCCCGCCCGCAGCTTGGTCGCTACTCTACGAGACCGCGATACATGTCGGCGGCAAGGCCAGGGCTGACACCATTCCGCCGCTTCTGGGGGGTAACGTGATGCGCTCGGTACTGACCGGTCAGCCCTTGCCGCGCACGCTTCTCTCCGCTGTTGTCGGACGAATCCGCGCCGACGGTCACGTTAACGGCCGCCGCGCCGCCGTCTGCAAGGCTGTGGTCAACCGCATTTCAACGAAGGAGGAAATTCCCGTGAGCCTCGATCCCGACAACACGAACCCTGCCTATCGGCTGGGGCGCCTCTTTGCGGTGCTCGAACGAGCCCAGGAAGCGGCTCTACCCAGTCTGAACGCTACAATCAAGGATCGCTACTTCGCCGCTGCGTCCGCCACGCCCGCGCGAGTGTTCCCGCTTCTGGTCAAGAACGCCAATCACCACTTGTCGCTTGTGAAGAAGGGCGAGAGCGGCGGCTTGGGGCGGTGGCTCGAAAAGCAGCTCGGCTTGATCTGGCTGGGGCTCGAAGCCGATTTGCCGCGCGCGCTTGCGCTCGAAGATCAGGGACGATTCATTGCGGGCTATTATCACCAACGTTGGACCAAATCCGAAAAGAATGGGGAAGATCAATGACTACTCTTGCAAACCGCTACGATTTCGTCTTTTTCTTCGACGTAGCCAATGGCAACCCCAATGGTGACCCTGACGCGGGCAACCTGCCGCGGATGGACCCCGAGACCAATCAGGGACTTGTGTCAGATGTGTCGCTGAAACGGAAGGTTCGCAACTATGTGGCGGCGGCGCACGAGGGCGCCCAAGGTCACGAAATCTACATGACCGAACGCGCGGTCCTGAACGATCAGCACGCCAAGGCCTACCAGGCGACCGGGCTCACGCAGACCGCCAAGAAGCTCCCCAAAAAGGACGAGGAAGCGCGCCAACTTACCGACTGGATGTGCGCCAATTTCTTCGACATCCGCACATTCGGCGCCGTCATGACAACTGAGGTGAATTGTGGTCAGGTTCGTGGCCCTGTCCAGCTTTCCTTTGCCCGCTCCGAAGAGCCGGTTCTACCGCTGGAGATCTCCATCACGCGTTCTTCGGTTACCAACGAAAAGGACCGCGACAAGGAACGGACCATGGGGCGCAAACATATCGTACCCTACGGGCTCTACCGGGCTCACGGGTTCATCAATGCGAAGCTCGCACAAAAGACGGGCTTCACCGAGGCCGATCTCGATACGGTCTGGACCGCCTTCCGCGATATGTTCGATCTGGATCGCTCCGCCGCGCGCGGTGAAATGTCGTCGCGCCGCCTGATCGCGTTCCGCCACGACAGTGCGCTTGGTAATGCGCAGGCGTACAAGCTGTTCGATCGCGTCACGGTCTCGCGCGTTTCGGGCGATGACCACATCCCCGTGGGCGACCAGCGCACCCACAACTTACCCCCGGCCCGATCCTTTGGCGACTATGCCATCCACATTGACGAAGGCGCCCTGCCCGAAGGCATCGAGATCATTGAACCATTCTGAGGAGATCCCCCTCTCGGCCCTGCAGCACTGGATCTTTTGTTCGCGCCAATACGCGCTAATCCATATCGAGCGGCTTTGGGCCGAGAACCGGTTTACCGCCGAAGGCCGTGTGCTGCACGATCGAGTCGATGGCGGCGGCGTCGAATCGCGCTCCGGTGTCCGCATCCTGCGCGCAGTCCACGTGCATTCGGACCGGCACCGGCTACATGGCGTGGCGGATGTCGTCGAACTGCGAGGCGGCATACCCTACCCGGTGGAATACAAGCGCGGGCGACCCAAGGCGCATCGCGCCGATGAGGTGCAGCTTTGCGCGCAGGTTCTATGCCTCGAAGAGATGTTCGGCTGCACGATCCCCGAAGGCGCGCTGTTTTACGGCAAGACCCGACGCCGCCAGACCGTTGCACTCGACGACACACTGCGCAAATTGACCCTTGACACCGCGGCGGGCATCCGGGCTTGCCTCGACTCCGGAAGGCTGCCACAGCCTACCTATGACCCGGCCCGATGTGACTGTTGCTCGCTTATCGCGCCGTGCCAGCCGCGCCTGCCTGGCGCCTCGCAGGATGTCAAAAACTGGCTTGCGCGCGCCGTCGCCAACCCCGGAGCCCCGGAATGAAGAAGCTTCTGAACACGCTCTATGTCACTTCCGAAGGCGCCTGGGCGCGCAAGAACGGGGCGAACGTGGTGGTGCAGGTCGATGGCCAAGAGCGTGGCCGCGCGCCATTGCACCTTCTGGACGGGATCATCTGTTTCGGCCCGGTCGGGCTGTCGCCTCAGCTAATGCACGCCTGTTCCGAAGCGGGTGTCACCGTTACTTATCTGAGCCCAACTGGCAAGTTCCTAGCGCGTGTCGAGGGCCCCATGTCGGGAAACGTGCTCCTGCGCCGCGCGCAGCACGAACAATCCCGCGACGCGCCCATGCTCGTTGCCCGCGCTATCGTCGCTGCCAAATGCGCCAACCAGCGCAGCCTAATCAGGCGCTATCTGCGCGATCACGGTGATGGCAGCGGGCAACTGGGCGCGGCCGAGCGACGGCTCTCCGACGCCGCCCGGCTGGCCTTAACCGCCACCGACGGCGAAACTTTGCGCGGCCTCGAAGGCGAAGGGGCCAACGCCTTTTTCTCAGTGTTCGACCAGATGATCCGCGTGCCGGAACCGCGGTTCTCGGGCCGCTCCCGCCGCCCGCCGCTCGACCCGCCCAACGCGATCCTCTCCTTCCTGTACGTGCTCCTAGCCGCTGATTGCCGAGGCGCCCTCGAAGCTGTGGGACTCGACCCGCAGATGGGCTTTCTACACCGCGACCGCCCCGGACGGGCGAGCCTCGCGCTTGACCTGATGGAGGAGTTCCGCGCACCGCTCGCCGACCGGCTGTGCCTGTCGCTCCTGAACCGCCGGCAGCTCGGCAAGCGCGATTTCCGCACCGAGGAGACCGGCGGCGTGTTTCTGACCGATAAGGGCCGCAAGATCGTGCTGACCGCCTGGCAGGAGCGCAAACGTGGCGCCGTTATCCATCCGTTCCTGAACGAGAAGCTGCCCATTGGGCTTTTCCCACATGTTCAGGCCCGCCTGTTGGCCCGGCACCTCCGGAGTGACCTTGACGGCTACCCTGCCTTTATCTGGAAGTGACCCGCGATGTTGGTGCTGATCACCTATGACGTGAAGACTGAAACCTCGCAGGGGCGGAAGCGTCTGCGCCGCATAGCCCGCGCCTGTCAGGACTTCGGGCAGCGTGTTCAGTATTCGGTCTTCGAATGCGAAGTAAACCCGGCACAATGGACCGCCTTGCGCGCCCGGCTGCTGTCTGAGTATGAAGAGTCCGAGGACAGCCTGCGTTTCTACTTTCTGGGCACGAATTGGAAGCGCCGCATCGAGCATTGCGGCGCCCGCCCCGCCACCGATTTCGACGATGTCTTGATCGTCTAGCGCGAACCCAAAGCGCCCAGCAAGTTCCCCGGAGGTTCGCGCGCAGCACAACTCCTTGATATCGTGGGCAAACATCGACACAGCGAAGAAGTTCTCCAGTCGAAGGCAGCTGCGCCCACTCACATTCGCACCAAACAGGGTATTCTCCTCCGGAACTCAATACCTTAGCTTAACACAGTCGCCCCCACACGGGGGCGTGGATTGAAACGCGATAGATCAAGTATGCAGCGCAAAGCGCGAAAGTCGCCCCCACACGGGGGCGTGGATTGAAACAGGTAATCCCCGATCAGCAACTGCTGCGTTGCGGGTCGCCCCCACACGGGGGCGTGGATTGAAACTACATGGTCGATCTGGCGGGCAACGTTGTGGTCAAGTCGCCCCCACACGGGGGCGTGGATTGAAACACGTCAAACCGGCTCAGGTCCATCAGGATTCCTCGTCGCCCCCACACGGGGGCGTGGATTGAAACCGTGCTGTCCACCCGCGTCCAGTCGCTCCACGTGTCGCCCCCACACGGGGGCGTGGATTGAAACCTCGCAGACGTAGAAGCGGAAATTCGGTGTGCCCGTCGCCCCCACACGGGGGCGTGGATTGAAACTGCACCTTGTGCGCGGCCACCACGATCACCAGGTGTCGCCCCCACACGGGGGCGTGGATTGAAACAATGGCCCCATGTGGGACGGTGACGCGATCCGGTACGTCGCCCCCACACGGGGGCGTGGATTGAAACACGCGCTCTGAAATCGCCATGTTCTTCGGCGTACCGTCGCCCCCACACGGGGGCGTGGATTGAAACGGCGTTTGGAACAAAACGGACCACAGGTTCATCGTCGCCCCCACACGGGGGCGTGGATTGAAACAAATCCGTGTGCCCAACCATGCGCGCCAATTCCAGGTCGCCCCCACACGGGGGCGTGGATTGAAACTGGTGTGCCGGCTGCGCGTTCCCGCAGGACTGGCGTCGCCCCCACACGGGGGCGTGGATTGAAACTTCAAGAACATCGTTGATACGAAGTTTCTGAGCGTCGCCCCCACACGGGGGCGTGGATTGAAACGTGTTCAACCAGTTCGACCTTGCCAGCGTCACATGGTCGCCCCCACACGGGGGCGTGGATTGAAACCAAGGCCAAGAACGGCACGTGGGAGGACACCAGCGTCGCCCCCACACGGGGGCGTGGATTGAAACTCCCTCTACCGCAAAGGCGTCGGCGCGCCCCCCGTCGCCCCCACACGGGGGCGTGGATTGAAACGCAAGTGGGGCAGCAGGTACAAAAACCGTGGAATGTCGCCCCCACACGGGGGCGTGGATTGAAACCGCAACAACCTGATTGCCTATGACCAGCTAGGCGTCGCCCCCACACGGGGGCGTGGATTGAAACTGGGCATGGGGGACCGCGTGATGGCTCTCCTCATGTCGCCCCCACACGGGGGCGTGGATTGAAACAGCACGGCAGGGCTTGAGCTGGTATCCAGCCACCAGTCGCCCCCACACGGGGGCGTGGATTGAAACACCACCAATGTCGGGCTGGTCGATACCGCCAAGGGTCGCCCCCACACGGGGGCGTGGATTGAAACGAGTTCGATCACGATGACGTTGACGTGTCGGTGAAGGTCGCCCCCACACGGGGGCGTGGATTGAAACCCCTTCGGATCCGCCGGCGCCAGCGCCTTCGGCCGTCGCCCCCACACGGGGGCGTGGATTGAAACGCGTGAACAATGAGCGGATATTTCTGGATGAGTGTCGCCCCCACACGGGGGCGTGGATTGAAACTGGTGTGCCGGCTGCGCGTTCCCGCAGGACTGGCGTCGCCCCCACACGGGGGCGTGGATTGAAACATGCACTCGACCGACGGCTCCTGGCAGGGCGCACGTCGCCCCCACACGGGGGCGTGGATTGAAACGTGCCCTTCCTGGCGTTTGAACGCTTTGAAGGCGTCGCCCCCACACGGGGGCGTGGATTGAAACGACGGGGTGGATGACTACCTCGTGACCACGGCCGTCGCCCCCACACGGGGGCGTGGATTTAAACTCCCGTATCAGGTCAAGGGTTCGGCGGTATTCGCGTCGCCCCCACACGGGGGCGTGGATTGAAACAGGATCGGCAGCATGTCGGTATCCCCGATCAGGGTCGCCCCCACACGGGGGCGTGGATTGAAACCATCCGCCCGCGCTGGTAATCCACCGGGCGGCGGTCGCCCCCACACGGGGCGTGGATTGAAACTACAACCGCCTTGCGGGCATGGCCGGGGTCGGGCAGACCGCCACGGTCGCCCCCACACGGGGGCGTGGATTGAAACCACCATTGGGCTGCGGCCAACGTGGAGTCGCACTCGTCGCCCCCACACGGGGGCGTGGATTGAAACACGCAGGACGCCATGCCAGCGGTCAACTTCTCGCGTCGCCCCCACACGGGGGCGTGGATTGAAACCGGGGCTATGCGCCGCGCCGGAATGGTTGGATCAGGTCGCCCCCACACGGGGGCGTGGATTGAAACACCACGTCCGCAGTCGTCGCCCGCCACGTGCCCAGGTCGCCCCCACACGGGGGCGTGGATTGAAACATCAAGCGCGCGGACCAATACGTGAGGCAGGGCCGTCGCCCCCACACGGGGGCGTGGATTGAAACCCGTCAAAGGCGGAAGTTGCCGCCCGTCGCAAGGTCGCCCCCACACGGGGGCGTGGATTGAAACGGCATGATGGCTCTGTTGCTTTCTTCGGTCTCGGCGTCGCCCCCACACGGGGGCGTGGATTGAAACGGGATGAAACCGGGTCCGACATCTTGCCCACGGCCGTCGCCCCCACACGGGGGCGTGGATTGAAACGAGTTCGACGGAGGCGTTGAAGCCCTGCGCCTGGTCGCCCCCACACGGGGGCGTGGATTGAAACGTCAGCCTGCGCCATCATTTCCAGCGCCACCGCGGTCGCCCCCACACGGGGGCGTGGATTGAAACGCTGGTTGTGTGGCGAGGCCGCGCAATGTGTGGCTGTCGCCCCCACACGGGGGCGTGGATTGAAACCACGGCAGACGCATCCAACTGGAGGCCCACGGAATGTCGCCCCCACACGGGGGCGTGGATTGAAACACCTCGAAGTTGGTGGACTAGAGTCGGGCCAAACGTCGCCCCCACACGGGGGCGTGGATTGAAATTCGGCATGGACGCCATCTGGCGCGTTGAGGAGGCGTCGCCCCCACACGGGGGCGTGGATTGAAACTATGTCGCCTGCATCGACATGTGCCGCCAGGTGGCGGTCGCCCCCACACGGGGGCGTGGATTGAAACGCGTGGGGCAACCATCACAAGACCCCCCCCCTGCCCGGTCGCCCCCACACGGGGGCGTGGATTGAAACATCACGCTCGATGGCGACCGGAACCGCCGGGGAACGTCGCCCCCACACGGGGGCGTGTATTGAAACGCCTGCAAATACTGCGACGCTGCGATTGCCCTGCTGTCGCCCCCACACGGCGGCGCGGATTGAAACAGGCGCTTGTCTCCGGAAGCTGCGCGCACGAACGAATATTCCTGCGTAGCGAGCATCAGAAGTCGCCTTTGTTCCATACCAAGCGCATCCGCCAGTTCCGGGAACGCCGCGCATTTGTTTGCCTCTACAAGGATCCACACAGATTTTGGGTTTCTGCGGCGGGACATCCCATTATTCGGACTGTCCTTTTCTAGGACTTCGTACAATCGTTCGCGAAGAACAGCGCCAAAGTGATGTGATCAGTGCACCTGCGCCGATTTAAGATAGTATTAAGTATCAAAGTTGATACCATAATTATTGTTGAGATTCCACAAACTCAGTACTACCTCCAATGCCAGGTACTGAAAGGGTCGCTATATGAAGAACGCATCCAATGACATCAACCAATTGTTCCACGAAAGGTGGCTCGATTTCACCTATAGCTTTGGAAATGACGGGTTCTTCGAGAACGGAGTGGAACGCTCGATGAGAGCAATCGCAGAAATTTGTGCGATCTTCTTCGGTGAGGAACACGCCGCCGCGGGACTCAACAAAATGGTTCGCGGCCCATTTCCAAATTGGAAAGAATCCGACAAATGGGACCACATTCTTGAAGAAGAATTCACGAGTATTCACGCCGAAACAGCGATAGGTCAGCTGCTGCACGACCTGACGGCCTATGCCAATTTCGGCATTGTGGTCGCTCCTGCACGAGATGCTCGCCAGCGCGAAACACTGCTGGCCAATCAGTTGGAGACTGCCGAACGCCTCTTGCAACTATTGCCCACCGATCTCTGGGACCTTGAGAGCGAACACCTCGTGACGCTGGTCCAGAAGGCGTTGGCACGGTGGAAGCTGGACTGCGGCCAGTACGTTAATGCGACGGAACTTGCGCTCCTTTCAGGGAAGGCTTTGCAGACTATTAAGAACAAGCTTGCAGGCAAACCTGCAGAAATCGTCGGCAACCAGAACCGGATCGATGCAAGAGAAGCATTGGGTTGGTTGCAGACCCTACGGGACTTCAAACCTTCCATCTGGCGCGAACAAGACGATAGTGAGGCCTTGGCTACTATCGACCGCGGCCTCGCCGAGGTGCTGTTTCTGCCAGTAGCAAAGGATGGCAGCGTTTTTCACCCTGGCGTCCAGAGGGACGGCAAATACCTCATCGATGGTGAGGGCGTCGAGCGTGAGGTAAATGACTTCGCTGAAGCGCTCCAGAATCTACAGCTGATGACATTCCCACAGTGGAGGCGTCCTACACCCGAGGGCGTTTGGACAAGGGTCCGGGCCACTGAGTGGCGTAGGTATTCCGCTGATGAAATAGAAATGATGTCAGCGGCAAGCTGAGCTTCCGTCCAAGAAACCACGACGCTCCCAAATACGCAAGACGACTGACGCGGCTACAGCCGCGAACAGAGAGGAACTGTCCATTCCGCCGCAATGCACCGACCGATACGTCGAAATCCAGCCATTTCCAAAGCCACAAACCGGAGGCTTTAGGCGCAACTTGACCCGGAACAGGAGACCCCAATGATCAACGGCGCAACTTACCCCTTCCCGCTTTTCGAACTGGACAATAGGCGGCTCAACCGCATCAGCGATGATGGCAAGCAGTGGGTGATCGAAACCCGTACAGGCGCAGGGTTTCGCCCTGTGTATGAAACGTCGCCTCTCGGGTACCCTCGCGTCTCCACGGACAAATCCCAGTTACTATTGTGCATTCGCGAGGAATGCATTCCGACAAATGTACGCGCACGCCGCCACTTGGCGGTATTCTGGAACGACTATGCCATCTACCGGAAGTGCATCGCCAGAGATGGGATTGAAACCGCGCTGAGCAATTTCTGTCGGCTTGCACGCCTTTCCGAACCGATCAACGAAGTATATGTCGAGCCCCGGGTGCATCTCCCTCACTCGTATAGAGCCCAATATAGGTACCTGAGGGAGCCAAATCGCGGCCGGAGTATAATGCGTTCTTGCCAAAAGCTCTCCAGGAGCGATGCAAAACGCAGCGAATAGACCACTTCGGCGATCTACGCTCGGCTCCGCGAAAGACTTGAAGCTCCAACGCACCGCCTTGGCGCCCGCATGTTCGGAAACCCTCACCTTCCTGATCTAATTCACCCACAATACCACGGATCTCCGTGAATGAAGGAGCATCGCCAGTGCCGGTTCCAATTCATCCTGTTGTCTACTTAAACTGCAACCAGTCGGTCAGGCTGAGCCATGACGGGTTGCAGTGGATCCTGGAGAAAGGCGCACCCGCCCGTCATGCCGAGAAATCAGACTCCGGGTTCCGGGGAAAGTCCTACGTGCGTTCCTCTAAGGACGTGCTCCTACGCTGTATCAGGGAGAAAGGCCTTGAAGTCGATCTGGAAGGGCGTCGGCTACTCGCCGCGTTGCCAGCGACATACAAGTCTTTCCGCAAAATGGTCGAGAAGTCTAGCCTGACTAGGACAAGGCGCAAGATTGAGCTAATCGCTCGGACCTGCCCACCTGTTCCCAAGCGCTCCGTCGAAGATCGGGCCAAGCGCCTGAAACTCTGTCTGGCACGCAGACAGAGTTGCCACCGCAGATCCCAACCGAGGGTTGGAATTCAAGCAGACGGAACACCAGGATCGGTTGCTCCCGCTCAAGACGCGATTGCGAGTGTTGCCTGATCACCCAGGCGAGGCGGGCGGCACTCGCCTCATGTTCCATGAAAGCTTTACGGCACCCAGCATTGGTGCCTTCGCAGCATCCACGCTCCGGAAGTCGCCGCATTGCGATTACCGGAGCGGCCCCATGGCCTTCAAGCATTTCCACAGTCACGAGAGACACCGTGCAGACAATCGAAGTACCTTTGGTTTTCCGTCATCATCCGGAATGGGCATCTGTCGGATCGATAACGTCGAACTACCTCCCGCAGACCTATTCAGCCCTCAACGGACAGAGGACACAGCCCATCCTGCAGGGCCGGACCATTCTCCGCCCTGCTATCGATCTGAACCGTTTTCGGTGCGTGGCGATCATCGACTGGCTGGAGTTGTACCTTCAAACCGAGGCCAACCACCAAGCGACAAACATTCAGAAGTGGCTTGCAAATCAGATGCGTGCCTGCGGTTCACGCTCAAGCGTCTTCGTCAGTGGCCCTAATAGCGAACACCGCCATATAGGCAACTTCTTCCGGGTGCGCCTGCAACAACCTGATCCTGCCGACCTCGCAGCGGTCTTATTGCGGCTGCAGACACAGTTCGGATCTCAACCTTTTACACTAACTGAATACCGGATCGCTGGTATCGAAGTGTCGGTCGACTTCTTCCCTAAAACCCATTTCGGCGACGACCAGCGCGCGTCCGATCTCATGCGCTGGCACATGGTTGACACCTTGCGCAGGCATCTGCGTCCACACCCGGCCCTGACCGAGGCCACACTCTGCCAACCTCGGTCCTATGGTGGGAAGTATGGCGGTGGCGGAGCGACCTACTTTGTCGCCCAAAAGCTCTCGGCAGCAGCAAAAACCCTGACACGTGAAGCGCGTCGCTTGGAAATTGACCCCGGCATGCTGGCACCCTTGAGTCTGCAATCTCACCACCAACCACCAGTAGATCTGACCAGCTACATCGGAGCCAAGGACCACGTTGTCGCGCTCAGGATCATGGACAAGGTCACGGATCGTAGGGATCCAAACCGGAACAAAGTAGACGCTCTCGATTCCAAGCACTGGCGCGCACGTATCGAAGTTACGCTTACAGGCCACCACCGAGAAGATGGCGGGCACGGTGCCGCAGGTTTGAGAACGACAGGTGACTTGTTCGAGTTCAATTTCCAGTCGCTCCGACCCAGCATGTTCGAGTTCTTCCTGCCAACGACGGAAGTTCCGGGTGGCACCGGTTCGCTTGGGTTTCGGCACAGCGTGGACGAAGTGTCGATCTTCGCGCGCAGCGGTGTTTACGGACTGGACCGGTTCCACCGTGCCATCGAGGTCGTCGAACAAAAGCGATTCGCCAAAGGAGAGCTTGCTGGCCGCCCGACTCGCCTGGGCAAGAAAGGGCGGCTGGTGTCGTGGACGGAAATGAACCAGAAGGTTGACCGTGCCCTGCACGGGCTGTCCAAAGACTGGAGATCCGCGCGGTAGCTTGGCAGGCGGCAAATTCTTGACCTGAAAACGTCACGGATCGGCAGTCGCTGATAGAACTAGAAATCCCTCAAGGGCTTTTCTGAAATGGCCCTTGACCTCGATCCGGCCACGGATGTTCGCCTTTCTAAATGTGTTCAGGGCGTCAGTTTCGGCGTCGGCCATCCGCCTCCCGAGGTTCTCACCCAGAACCTCGCTGATACCAGGATGGTATTCCTGAATCGCAACCGCGAGAAACTCCCGCTCATCCATGCTCAAGGTCCGGGCCAGTTGCGGTATGCTGTCGAGAGGGACCCGTGTAATGCCTTGACTGATCATTTTGATGACACTGGATTTGCCGATGCCGGCCCGTTCGGCAATTTCCGCCGTGGAAAGACCCGAAGCTTCGATGGCCTTGGCGAGCATGATTGCGGTCGGGCTGGAAGTCATGAGAATACTCCTGTACGTGACTTGCTGTTTGCAAGCACGTACTAGCCCCAACAAACTCATCCGCGCTTCGGTCTGCTCTGCGTCGCCTCTCCAAGGATCGGCGTTACATTTGGTTTTGGGCGGCGGGACTACCTTGTAACAGGTCAGGTGTCATCTAGGACTTCCAACCAGTGTATTTGATGTTCGGCTTGCAAGAACAGGAACGTTCCCTAGTCGACCAACGGCAATCACGCGCGAAATCGCTATCCCCCCAATCCCGGCCCGGCTCAACAATTTGTGGGACCTGCTGTCCATTTGGCGCCGCCAGAAAGGCCCCAAAGTGCTGGATTTGCACGGGGAAATTGCGTGGTTAAAACGGGGATCTTCCAATCTGCTGGAGATCCGGAGTGGTGCCCGTTAAGCATTCACCTAAGAATAAGAGCACTTATGCCACCAATGCGGTTCGAATACTGGATGGTTGGCCCGGCAATGGTGAACGCATTGCAACGACTTGACGAATACCTGTGCTCCGACGCCAGTCCTGAGACATCCTTTGGCCTGTCCGATCTCGACGGATTTCTTGTCGGCGCGATCTGCACGCCAGAAGAGATCTCATTCGAAACCTGTCTCAACGTTGTCTTGGGAAACACTGAAACCGTTCCGGCAGACATCAAAGACCTCATCAGGCAGCGACATGACGAGATATATGACGGTTTCGCTACCGGACAGCTTCTGGAGCCCCTGTTCTGGCAGTCGGCGGAAGGTCACGTCATCGCGATGGACTGGTGCGATGGCTTCATGGACGCGGTCAAGAGATGGCCCGCCGCATGGCAGCGCATCATGAAGACCGAGAGCGGAGCTCAGCTGATGATCCCGATTTTGGTCCATTTAGTCGACTACGAAGGGAACTCAAACTTTGGCATTGCGCCAGAAGATCTCGATGCCGCTCTTGATGACGCGGCCGACCGTGTTGCCGCATGCGTGGGCAAGCTCTACCAGATGCTCAGAACATCGGCCTAAATGCATTGATCGCGATTTCGTCCAAGTATGTACCTGAGAAACTCAAACCAGGTCATTGTACGCGCCCCAGCCCTTCAAGCCATCATGACAACCCCAGCCTTGCGATCGTCACGACCTAGGTGCTTCGACACACGATTTTCCAGACGAGCTATTGCAGGCCCCAGTCCGGTCACAGACTTGACGACGGCACGCAAACTTATTTCAACCAATCCCTGACTTGCATTGCCCTCTCCGTCTGAGGCAGGAAATCCGGCCTGGCCAACCTGGCATGAACGGTCTTGTATCGCCTGCGATGGCAAAGGTCCTGGCCCAAAGCGTTCCCTAATAACTGAACTATGTCTCTAGTACCTGAAGCCGACCAATTTGGAATTTCAAGAATCTTCAGGCGTAGGCGAATGCTTGGATCCGTTGATGCTGTCTCCCTGTAAGAACGATGGTTTCATCGGATTGTATTTGAAGAGAGTTCAGTTCTAGATCTTCAAACCCTTATACATGCATGTCTGACGTCAGCACCCATCGGACAGATTTAGGGGTTTGAGCAACGGAGGATCTCTGGTTCATCGAAGCCATCAAGGAGCGAAGATGAACAAGAAATCCGGAACAAGCAAAGATGCCGCTGAGAAGCTGGTCAGAGGCATCAAACGGAAGACCCGCAAACAGTATTCAGCGGAAGAGAAGATCAGGATTGTCCTGGCCGGCCTTCGCGGTGAGGAAAGCATCGCTGCACTGTGTCGCCGCGAGGGCATTGCCGAGAGCCTGTATTACTCCTGGTCGAAGGAGTTTCTCGAAGCCGGCAAACAGCGTCTCGCTGGCGACACGGCGCGGCAGGCAACGGCTCCGGAGGTGAAGGAACTGCGATCCGAGGCGGCCTCGCTCAAGGAGGTGGTCGCCGAACTGACCCTGGAGAACCGACTGCTCAAAAAAAGCATGATCGGAGATGGGGAGGACGGAGAATGAGATACCCCGCCTCTGAGAAGCTTGAGATCATCCGCACGGTGGAAGCGTCGCATCTGCCGGTGAAGCAGACATTGGCGATGCTCGGCATTCCCAGCAGCACCTATTACGATTGGTATGCCCGCTGGGTGGACGGCGGGATCGATGCTCTGGCAGATCGTTCCCCCCGGCCAAGGTCGGTGTGGAACCGCATCCCGAATGACGTCCGCGAGCACTTCGTCGAGTTTGCACTGGACCACGAGGACCTGACGCCGCGCGAGCTGGCGATAAAATACACCGATGAGAAGCAGTATTTTGTCTCGGAATCCTCGGCTTACCGCATCCTCAAGGCCGAAGACCTGATCACGGCCCCGGCCCATGTGGTGATCTGGGCAGCGGATGAGTTCCGCGACAAGACCACCCGCCCGAACGAACTGTGGCAGACCGACTTCACCTACTTGAAAGTCATCGGCTGGGGTTGGTTCTATCTCAGCACGATCCTCGACGATTACAGCCGCTACATCATCGCGTGGAAACTCTGCACGACGATGAAGGCTGGGGATGTGACGAGCACGCTGGAACTGGCGCTGGAGGTCTCGGGATGCGATCAGGCCATGGTCGTTCAGAAACCCCGGCTGCTCAGCGACAACGGCTCATCCTACGTCGCCGCCGACTTGGCGGATTATCTCGACGACAAGGGCATGGATCACGTCCGCGGCGCGCCGCATCACCCTCAGACCCAGGGCAAGATTGAGCGCTGGCATCAGACGATGAAGAACCGTGTTTTGCTGGAAAACTACTTCCTGCCGGGCGATCTCGAACGTCAGATCGGCGCCTTCGTCGACTACTACAACAACCGGCGATACCACGAGAGCCTCGGCAATCTTACACCGGCTGACGTCTATCACGGCCGGGGCGCGAAGATCCTGAAGATGAGAGAGGAGATCAAGAAACAGACAATCCGAAAACGCCGGTTGCAGCACCAATCCGCTACCGCCTAAACTGAAACAGAAATCAAGCCAGAGCCTCCGTTACGAAACTGCCCGCGCAGTCCGGAAAACTCTGACGACGGACAACATGCATACTCACGCAACTCATTGAAACGCAATCCTAGCAACACCTAACCCTCTAAAGTATCGAGTCTCTTCAAGGTTCTTCCAACATTGGCCGCAGTCCATTTACCTCCTCTCGTTGTCTTGACACCGGCGTCGTTGGCAGCCTGGGCCAGACGATTGAGTGAAACTTTCCCCTCTTCTTTCTCCAGGCTTTCTCTCAGCTTCTGTAAGCCGGCTGCCTTCTGATCAGCGCTTCTTGCTCTCGTCTCGACTGAAGCTTGCGTCGCATTCCTTGTCTGGTCCCTTCTCTCTTCGAGCGATCTTGATGGACTGGGCGGGGTTACAATCTTCAAGTACCGGCGCGGATCTGTCGTCAGCATCATCGACACATAGTTTCGACCGAGATCTCCGATATCCTTCCTCGTCTGAATGTCCCGGAAGAACCCGCCGTAGCCCATCAACCGGCTGTACAGGTCTACGCGCCTCTCACGCGGGCAATTCGAGAAGATCCGTCGGAAGTCGTCTATCATCACCGTATTGGATTGTTCACGGGCGCGCTCAAGGCTTTGCTCAAGGTTCGGCAATGCCGACAAGCTCGGCACTGTTCGTGCGTAGTCGAACACGACCGGTACATCGACCCAGTTCATGGCATCCACAAATGCTTTCAGGTTCGCCACTTGCTGCCGCGAGGCGGGGTGGTTGCGAATGTTCGTGGATCCTGGTTTCGGACCGTGGGTCAGCAGGATATATCCGATCATAGCGAGCCTTCTTCATTTACGTAGTCGCAACGTTGTTGCGAAATCCTGCGATCAACCACTGCAGCAACACAGACGATGTTTCACAATAGTCCGACAGCCATCCATCGTCCTAAGCTCATTGAGATTTCCACGACAAATCGTGGGAAAGCACCCGACGGATGTCTCCCGTTCAGCTATAATAGACGCAACATCAACACAACAAGAGGTTGCCATGAGCGGCAAGAACAAGACGGTCCGAAATGCCTGCAACGCCTGGCTGAAACAATGCGAACGCAACAATCTCGAGCGCGCGACAATTCGCAGCTACCGGGGGCACGTCGATCACCACATCGACAAGAAGATTGGTGATCTGCTGCTCGAGGATCTGTCCCGGGCCGACGTCAAGGACTTCCTCGACGAGTTGCAGGACGAAGGTCTGTCACGGGCCATGACCAAGAAGATCCTGGGAAGCCTGCGCTCGGCCCTCAGCGAAGCACTCGACCGCGAATGGATCGGCCACAACGTCGCCCGAGATGTAAAACTGCCCCGGAACCGTCGCGACGAGGAAGAGCGGACAATCCCCACCAAGGACGAGATCCGCACCATGGTCGAGAAGACACCCGAACGACACCGTCCGTTGATCGTGACGGCCATCTTCACCGGCATGCGGATCAGCGAGCTTCGGGGGCTGACCTGGGACTGTGTCGACTTCGAACGCCGGCTCATCCACGTCCAGAAACGCGCCGACCGCTTCAACACCATGGGGAAACCGAAAAGCCGAACCAGCAAGCGCAGCATCCCGATGGCGCCTATCGTCGCCAAGACGCTGGAGGACTGGCGCCCGGTCTGTCCGCCTGGCAACCTCGACCTGGTCTTTCCGAACGGCAAAGGCCGGATCGAGAACCATTCAAACATCCACAACCGGGTTCTCGTTCCATTGCTGCTCGAGAACGGCATCGTCGATGAGGCTGGCAATCCGAAGTTCAGCTTTCACGCTCTCCGCCACGCCGCAGCTTCCCTCTTCATCGAACAGAACTGGCCGCCGAAGAAGATCCAGGCTCTGCTCGGCCATTCCTCGATCAACATGACCATGGACGTCTACGGCCACCTGTTCGAAAGCCCGGAAGAGGACGTCGAACTGTTTGCCAAGCTTGAAGAGAACCTGCTTGCAGCATGAAAGGCATTTCCACAAAGCCGCTTGCGGGCGGCAAGCAAATACGATCTCGAACACCAGCACCATCTGAGCTCGGATTACCAAGGCTGTCGCAATACGGGGCTCATTTCTGTTTCTCGATGGATGACTTACTCAAGACAGGATTGCTCCCGGCCTAAGCTACGCTTAGGCTCCACCCAATGGCTGGAAGGTGAAACTTCGATGGATTTCAAGGATCTGTTGAGAGCCCACGGTTTCGATCCCGATGCGCGGGAACGCATCGTCTTGCTGCGCCATCACCCTTTTGAGCCCCGGCTCGCCCGCGCCATACCGTGGATCATCACGGAACATCCCGAGCTTTTCGAAGCTTATCAGTCCGTTCCAGGCCGGCCGGCAACGGCTATTCGTCGAGCCGAGTTCGTGGCGAGTTTCCTCGGCCTCGTTCCCGGAAAGGCCCATTTCATCGGCTTCTACCGTGTTATTGGAAGCCGAGCGCTTGACTTTGCCACCTTCTGGCAAATTGCGGAGAACCAGACACTCAGAGACATGGGTTATGAGGGCCTCACGGCGGAGAGGGTCGAGCAGGTTGGCACGGAGATGCAGTTCGATTTGGAAAGGTTGCCTTTCTACAGCGACTGGCGCGGCCGGCTTGTCATCGACTATCCGCCACCCGAACGCTCTTGGTTCCGCTGGGTGGACCGTGGCAGTTTCCCTGTCCACGCGATCCTCGAGGAAAGCGCATTTGCCGCTCCGCCGCCAGACTGGAGAGAGATCGATCTGACATTTGCTGAACTCGCGAACCTTCCAGCCTCCTGGCGTGCGCGGCTCGCAGAATGGCGCGGGATCTACCTCATCTTCGACGAAGAGGATCGACGGGCCTACGTTGGCTCGGCGTACGGTCGCGACAATATCCTCGGGCGTTGGCAGGCCTATGCCCGCGACGGCCACGGCGGGAATCGCGAGCTTCGCGACCGCAATCCTCGAAACTTCCGGTTTAGCATTCTAGAGCGTCTCGCCCCGGATCTGCCGCCCGAGGACGTCATCGCCCGAGAAAACAGCTGGAAGCAGAGGCTTCACTCTCGCCAACCATTCGGGCTGAACGCCAACTGAATAGTCCGACGGCTGATCAACTGCGGTATAGTGACGAAATTCCCCAGAGCGCGTCCAATGTCACGTCGATATGAAGTGAGCGCCCTTCTTAGCGCGTGGATGATAACAACTTCACCGGGACGCCGCGCATGCCGCGGATGACGTCAACCCTCAAGGCGGAATCACGCAAATATTCCGGGATCGACTCTGTCGACCGGCGTGATCACATCAGCGGGTATGTCCAGCCGTTTTGCTGCACGCCGAATCGACTCCTCGTCCGGGGCCTCGTACAGGCAGTATGTTTTGCGTTTGTCGGCGCTCAAGAAGGAGAATATCCACTCGATTCCCTCTTCGTCATTGATTTCCTTGATATGCAGCTTGGCGTCGTTGGAGATTTCCAGCTGCTCGGCAAATTTGCGTTCAATAATAAAGCGGGGCATGCATCTCTCCAATCTCTTGATGCAGATGGCTAATGGACCTGTCCTTGAAGCGTTGAGGTCAAAGAAATCATACCGTGTTTTGAAGCTATTTCCATCGCTTCAACTTCAAGTAGACCTGCGGCCTTGGCGTCTTCCTGTCGACCTCGACGCCGCAACGCTCGTGCAAAGGCTGCCTTGGTGTGTGCAACCCAGGGCACAGCCCGCATTCTTGTGTCAATCTCCAGCGCCATCTCGAAATGTTGCTGCGCATTTTCCCAATCTCCAAGCAGCGCTGCCAGTGAACCCAAGCGGCGGCCGGCGGCCCCATTGCATACAGTGGTAACTCCGGCCGTCACAGTGATGTCCCGATACGGCAGAAGAAGGCTATAAAGTTGTTCCGCCAGGCGATCGGCGGTGACGGCCGTACATATGTCAGAAAGATAGGCGAGCGTGGTCGAGTACAGCGCATCCATTGGCAGATCAAAGCCAGTTTCGGCAATCTCGTCCAGGATGCGGCGGGCAGCATCGAAGTGACCGAGTTCTGCCGCGATGACCCCAAAGCCAGGCTTCCATGACATGTCGCCCGGGTTGTCATCCAGAAGTTTCTTGATCACAGGGGCAACTTCTCCTAGCCGTGCTTGTTCTCGCCGCAGTGTAAACATCTGCACTCCGTAGACGCCCTCGACATGGGCGCCATGAGTCTCCCGTCCAATCCTGAGCGCCGTTTCCGCGTAGGCTCCGGCGGCGGCGAAATCCCCATCCAGAATAGCAATCAATGCGCGCCCATGTTGTTCGACCCAGTGCAGCTGCGGGTGCTGGCGAGCACGTCCGACCTTGGCCAGCCGGTTCAATGCGCGCTCAGCCATCTCCCGATCGCCCATTTCCATAGCGACGAAGAAATTGATGGATCGGTCGCGACCACGATCCACTTCACCCAGCGTATCTGCCACGGATTGCATCTCTGTCAGCCGCGCGCGCCAATTTGAAACCTCCTCGGGTTCGCGAGCAATCACCGGCGCGAAGAAGCGCGACATCATCACAGTGAACTGTGATCTAGCATCACCAGTTCTGGTTGCGAGCGCCAGAGCCTCTCGGCTGTATTCGGCGCTTTCCGCAAAGAGACCGGTATGCATGGCGCAGCGGGCTAACTGGCTCAGCAGACGGCATCGCATCCTTTCATTGTCTCCAGGGAGCATCTCTATCGCTTCACAGCATGTGGCGTAGGCTTCGCCTACGTTTTGGCTCGACATCAGTGAGGCATCTGCCATCCGGTATGAGGCTTCGCAAAACAGGTCTGGCAGGCCAGATTTCCGTGCTGCCCCGACGGCCTGGTCCAGAGCTTCAAGCGCCTCAGGTAGTCGGCCAATACTTTCGAAACTGCGCCCCAACAACGTGCGCGCGATGATTTGCTCGGTTGGTGCTTCACTACTCAACTGCCCGGCAACCTTAAATGTCTCTTCGGCATTGGCCACCGCCTCTTCGCTGGCGGAACCGGCAAGCGCCTTTTCAGTCGCTGCCCGCCAATACGTAAAGGCCTCTTTTGGGCGTCCCGCTTCCGTGAAATGTCGCGCCGCCAGTTCCGGCTCTCGTTCAATGAAAGCAGGACGAAGCGTCACAAGGGCTTCCGCAGCCTTTTGGTGTCGTTCCTTCCGTGTCATCGAGACCATGGACTGATAGGCGGTATCTCTAAGAAGCGCATGGCGAAACAAATATGCGTTTCGCCTTTGACCGCTTTCGTAGATCAGGCCAGACCGGCACAAATCTTTCAGGATGTCGCTAACCTTCTCCTCGGACCAGCCCATTGCCGAAGCAAGCACGTCCGAATAAAACTCCCGGCCAAAGACCGAGGCAGTTAGCGCGGTCTGCTTGGCCTCCTCTGAGACGGCGTCAAGACGGGCCATCATGGCCCCTTGTAACGAAGATGGCACTTCACCTGTGGCCTGCGCTCCGTCCGAAGTGACCGCACGCGCTACTTCCTCCACATAGAGCGGAACGCCATCGGTGCGGGCAACGATGTCCTGAACGACCTCATCGTCCGGTACATATCCAGCAACCTGCTTAATCAATTCGATCGCCTGTTCTGTGTTTAGGCGGCGCACATTCAGAGTGGTAACGTTGTTGTGCTGCGTAGTCCAATCGCCGTTCCAGTCGGGCCGGTGCGTAAGAAGCACCATAAGGCGTATGTCCGAACAGGTGGCCACGATACGATCCAGAAGTCTTGCTGTCGAAGGATCAATCCAGTGCGCGTCCTCGACCACGAGCAGCAATGGTCGGGCAGATGCGCGATGGCGCAAAACCTCGAGCATGGTCTGGGTTACAAGATCCCTTTGCTCTGATGGCGGCAACGAGACAACCGGTTGCGCGGCTTCAACGTGAGGTGCCACCAGCGCGGCATATACTTGCAGTACATTATCGAGATTTGGAGTTTGCCGGCCTTCCAGCAGCGCGCGGAGTTTCGTGGTGACTCCGGCCGCATCATCGACCGGCAGCAGATCGGCATCCTGAGTGATGCGCTCCGCAACTGGGTGAAATGGGGTGGTTGTGAAGTATGGCGAGCAGTTCAGCCGGATGATATCAGTGCCTTCGAATTCCGCATGCTTGTCCAGGAAATCTTCAACCAAGCGCGATTTCCCGATACCCGGTTCGCCGATCAAGATTACCGCCTCGCCCGTCCCGGACCGCGCACGGGACCACGTTTGTTCCAATAACCCAAGTTCATGCTGACGCCCCACGGTTTTCAAAGCAGTATCATGGTGTGCGGCACGAAAGCGGCTTTCCGCTTTCTTTTCGCGGGCAACTTGCAGCACCGTTTGAGGTGCGTCGAAGCCTTTCAGTTGGAGGTCGCCAAGCTCTTGATATTCGAAGGCATCCCCAAGTAGCGATTTCATCTCGGCGGGGATCACAAGACTATTGGGTGGCGCCTGCGCCTGGATGCGAGCGGCGAGGTTCATGATACTGCCCGTCACTGCGCTCTCCTCTCGCGCATTCCGTCCGATCAAATCACCCACAACCACAAGCCCGCTGGCAACACCGATACGGGCGGAGAGCGGTTTTCCATCCGGCGCCTTGATCGACCCAATCCGGGTCAAGATCTCAAGTCCGGAGGCAATAGCGCGATAAGGGTGGTCTTCATAGGCGACAGGCCAGCCGAAATAGACCAGAAGCCCGTCGCCGAGGTACTTGGCTATCTTGCCACCAAATCGAGAAACTTCAGCAGCAACCGCATCTTGATAGCTTTGAAGCAAGCTGCGCATCTCTTCGGCGCCAAAACGGTTGGTCATTTCTGTGTACCCGACCAAGTCGGTAAAGAGTGCCGTAAGATGACGCCGCTCGGCAGCACGCGCCGGTTTTGGTTGCTCTGCCGGAGGTTCCGTACGACCGGCTTGGTCCGAGGACACCACCTCATCAATTGCTGCCAGCAAGATGCGTCTATGACCCAGGCTGACCCCAAGTTCTTTCAGGTCATCTTCCGTAAGATGAGGCAAGACCCGCAGATCGACGTCATTCTCACGAAACACATCAGAATATTGTTGCAGGCCCAAGTTTTGCAGCCAGCTTTCAACAGCGTCGCCCATAGTTCCATCATGCGAGGGGACACCGATTCACTCAAGCACGCATCACGTTTTCAAGTCTGCAGAGGCTTGTGTCGCGAGAATGCTCTATTGGTGCGTCGTACAGCGCCGTTGGTTACCTTAATCACTCTCCACATGCCGAACCCTTCTACCGGCGCTGTGTGCGGCTCCTGTGAACTCCAGGCCGCTGTTGATGCGCAGGATTTGCTCAGCCTCTCCAGCCGAGATGGTCCACCGCTCCAGTCGGGAATCGAGAACAGTTAAAGGTGGGCCGCTAGAAGGTCAGGGCGCGATGTTTTGATTGACCCTGAAGAGGTTGTCCGGGTCATAGGTTCGCTTGATACTCAAGAGCCTGTCGTAGTTGTCACCATAGTTTGCCCGGACGCGGTCCGTGTCGTCATCGTCCATGAAGTTAATGTAGCCACCGGCCTCCGAGTGTGGGGCCAGTGCGTCCGAGTAGTCGCGGACCCATTTTGTATTGATCTCGTCGTCGGCGGGATCGGGCGATGCAGCAATGACAACCATCGAGAAGTTTGAATCGCGATGGCCAAACGCGGTGGCATCTGATGCAACCCGATGACAGGCTCCGTTAATGGGGTAAAGGTGCATGGTTGAGCTCGCGTTTGGCGCATTTGGGCCGTGTTCGACGTGTGCCGCGATGGCTTCGTCTGTCAGTTCCTTGACGAAGTTGCCTTTCCAATACTGGCGGATTCCCGTTGGGAAGAGACCGTCGAAGGCCGCGTTAATTGCCGGATAGGGTACTGGTCCCACCATCTCGGCCTTGACCTCCGCAACTTCATGGAAAGCCTTGAACTGGCGTTCCCCTTCCGCGGGATCACCAGACCAACAGGCAACAATAGCGACAAACATGTCGCCGTGCCTGTCTTCAGGAATGAAGGGCAATGGCGGAGCGATCTGGAATGCTGGAAAAGCGCCCATCTCTTCCGGTGCATCCTTGATGTATTCCCGATAGAACTTGAAGATATTCTCCGCTTCTTCGACCTCGTAAAACATCGGGCCCCAATACACGTTTTGAACGGGGTGCAGCTTGTATTCCAAGGAGGTGCACACGCCGAAGTTTCCTCCGCCCCCGCGAATTGCCCAGAACAAGTCAGCGTTCTCATCTTCGCTTGCGAACACCATCTTGCCATCGGCGGTCACAACATCCGCAGATACCAAGTTGTCCAGCGACAATCCGACCCCGCGTGTCAGGTATCCAATTCCGCCGCCGAGCGTGAGGCCGGCAATGCCGGTTGTTGAAATAATGCCGCCGGTGGTGGCTAAGCCAAAGGCATGAGTGGCTGCGTTGAAGTCGCCCCAGGTGGTGCCACCCTCGGCTCTTGCCGTTCTTAAAGCGGGATCAACACGGACACCTCGCATCTGCGAGAAGTCAATTACAACTCCGCCATCGTTTGTGCCAAACCCGGGGCCGCTGTGACCACCGCCCCTGACCGACAATTCCAGGCCGTAATCCCGGGCGTAGTTAATAGTGGTCATCACGTCTCCGGCATTCATGACCCTGACAATCACTGCCGGGCGCCTGTCGATCATGCCGTTGTGGACGGAGCGGGCTTCCTCGTAACCGGAGTCGCCCTCGACGATCACGTCACCACGTACCAGTTCTCTGAGTTCACTAGGTGTCTTGATACTCATATCGATTCCCCCCTGAATTGCTTGTGTGGCAACGCGGCAAACAAGTGACCATTCCGAGATACCGGCTCTAGCGCCGACAGAGACCTACAGCTCGCAACCAAATCTTGAACGCGCCGGTCAGTTCCGCGTGTCTTTCCCACGCGCGCATATTAACACACTCCGCTTTCGGGGACGGTTGGGTTCTGACCATAATTATTCCGCGATCTGGAAAGCGACGAGCCGGCCCGCATGAGCATATCATCTGGGCACCACTAGTTGTCCGATGGAGCCAGATTTAGCACCGCAATGTAGGTGTTTCAGGGTTTGCCGCAGATCATTGGCTCCACCGCTTCAGCTGCATTGGCGTCGTGCCGGTCAGGCGGCGGACGGCACGGACAAGTGCCGGCGAGGAGGAATAACCAAGACGATCCGTGATTTCTGACAGACCGGAATCTTCTCTCCCGATCAATTGAAGCGCCAACCTGCGGCGCACGAGGTCGAGTTGGTCGGAAAACGATGTCCCTTCCTGTGACAGGCGCCGTTGCATTGTGCGAACTGTCATACCTCCGGCCCGGGCTACCCTGGCAATGGTCGGGGCGCTGTCGTGCAGCATGGCGTCCATCAGGGGACGAACGGATCCGGCCAAGGTCCGGTCTTCGGCCAAGGGCGGGATGCTGCGGATGTCGACGGTCCGCGAGCGGTCACGAGCGACTATGCGGAACGGATTTCTCGCTACTTCGTCTCTGATCCAAAGGCGCCCGCTTGGCCTTTTGGACGGCACGACCTGGGCGTCGAACAACTCCTCGACATCACCCAGGCCGGTCACAGGATGAGGCACAGCCTCGATTCTTGAGAAAAACGGTGGCCGCATTGCCGTGAACCTGCACAATTGCTGAATCAGCGAAAAGAACATGACCTGAACGGCGTGAAGGCTTTCAGCGTCAACATTCAAGTGGAGGTTTTGTTCCACGACCAGATGGTCGTCTTGTTGTTCGACCAGAATCTGTTCATGCGAGGAATGAAGCGGCAGCGCAAAACTCACGCGCTGCAGCGCCTCGGCCGGAGTGCGGCTGCCGAGCGCGACACCCCCGATGAACGCCAGTTCCGCAACGGTCCCCTGACTGACGATGCTGGACCCAACGTCGGAGCCATGATCGCGGGAGAGATCGCGCAACAGCTGAATTCCGTTCCGAAGTGGCACCGGGCTGAGCGGCTCCAAGTGAAACCAATAGGTCAGATCTGCGCCTTCCAGGTATGCATCGACGGGAAGCCTGTTCGCCTCCATGAAGCGGACGATGGGCAGGATGTTGGCGGCCCGGATGAGAGGGATCGTCTTTGACACTCAACGTCTTCCTGGCTTCGAAGGTCCGGGATTTCGAAAGTAGGACGGGTCGATGAGAGGATCAAGCAGATCAATAGATCGCACCCGGCGAGCGCCGGGGTCCTGATTGAATCATAGGCGGAAGTGGCCGGCCTAGAAGGTCCAGCGTGTGCGGAAGCCGAAAAGCCACGCATCCGTCTGCGACGGGTTGGCGGCCGGATTGCGCACATATTGCACTGATGGCGTGAATGCCAGGCGCTGCGCAAGCTGGAAGCGGTAGAACAGCTCCGCCGTGGTCTGGTCCTGCAGCGCCGCATTCGATGGATCGCCCCAACTGACCGCCAACCCGATCAGGTCGCTGGCCGCGCGGTGCTTGGTATCCAAACCTATTCCAAGGCCAGCGATCACGTCCTTCTTGAAGGTCGACGCTTTACCGTTGGATATGCCGGCGACAACGAACGGGTAGTAGCGATCCTGAAACAGATGGCTGGCGGTGAAAGTGGCCCCGTAGCCGGCAGGCGTTCCCGAGGCGGTCTTGGGATCCTGGTACCAGAATTGCAGGCGCACCTGGTCGTATCGCCATCGATCCGGCGTGGTCGGATAGTATCTGAATTCCACGGAGCTGTAGAATTCCTTCTCGCCAATCGTGTCAAACGGGTTCTCGTCCGTCTTGGCATTGGCATCGTGGATGCCGGCGACCATCACGAAATGTGGTGTGAATTCATAGCCGAACCCGGCGCCGATACCCCGTCCCGGAGCCGGCTTCGACAAGCTGCTTTGCAGCGCGGTATTCTGGAAGCCGCGCATCGATGAGGACATCGCGTGCACGTTATACCAGGAAATCGCACTGATCTTGCCGACGATGAACCTGAACTTTCCGTCCATCAGGGATTGCCGCCAGGCCAATTCGGTCAACACTGTGCCGAAATCACTGAACCCCGTGCCCGACGGAGCGATGCTTCCGAACTGAAAGGCCAACTGGCTGGGCGGAATGGCGCTGTTGATGGTGTGACGGTTCTCCAGGCGAAAGGTCAGCCTGCCTTCATTCTCACCGCCGCGGTTTAACAGCGTCCACGAGCCCTGGATCTGTCCCCTGCCGGCAAAGGCATCCTCGTAGGTGACCGGCTCGTCGGTGCGTTGATAGAGCGTCTGATAGCTGAATTGCAGCTTCAGCCCGGTGTTCTCGTTCAGTCGCTTCTTCCAATCGAAGAACGGCTGAAAGAACTTCTCGATCTTGGGAAAGCTCAGCACCGGATCGAGCTTGGTATCGTCGATCGATAGATCCTGGACAACACTGTCGCCACCTTCGAGGCTGTTGGAAGGCGGATATCCCGAATAGGTTTGGGTTTGGCTGCTGCCGGAACCCGAGGATTGTGCCCAGGCGTCGTCTCCAGCGCTGAGAGCGGCGCCGAAGAGGATCAGAACGGCAAGAAATGTTCTCCGCATGCCCGATTCTTTCTGTTCATCCCAATCGACATCGTTCATCCGCCGTCTCTCTCCTCAAGAGAGTAATACTGGTGCATGTCATCGCCGACCATCTTGTTCGGTCGATCCCCTTTCTGGATGATCACCATTTCTTCGTCGAGGATGCGACTGCGGAAGGTCCATCCCTCAGCCGGCTTCAACTGCTTTTCCAGATTGGAGGGGTCGCCGTTTTCAACCTGAGCACCGTAGGCATTCAAAACGTAGGCGTTGCCATCCTTGTCGACCAATTCATAAACTGGCTTACCGGCGTGGTAGACCATCTTTTGTTCCTTTTGGGTCACATAGGGCGCGTAGGGATCCGCCCCTTCGCCAGAGCCCAAGGATGCAAGCGGAAGGGTGGCCGCATAGCGCGCCTCGATCCCGCCGAAAGTCTTGGTTTCGCCCAGTCCAAGCGTCTGCTCGTCCATGATCCAGTATTTCGGCCCGTTGAGTTGCGCCTGCTTGGCGCCGTGTTCCGTTGCGATGTCAGCCGGGTCGAGCTGGCTGAACGTGTCTAGATCACATTCTCCATTGGCCGACGTATTGTAGATCGTGACATCCTTGTCGGTGATCAGCAGGAATTCGCAAAACACCATGCCACGAATGTCTGTGAGGGTGACGTTCTCGGCCTGCTGTTGGCCAGGCGCCTGACTGGCGCATAGGACGCTGAATACCGCGCCGATCAAGAACCTGGTTGGCCTCGAATTCCTGTGCATGACGTTTCTCCCATAGTTTTGTTGGTCTTCCTAGCAGTTCCCGTCTGCGCAATTCCGCACCGCGACCCCGGCCCACCCGGCCGCGCCCGGACCACGCGCTCCGACACCAACGCCGTGAAACCCGGCGCCAACCCCGCCGCCAGGACCAAACGTGTCAATGAACAACGACGTGGCGCCGCCGCTCTCGGGCATGTCACCGTCGATAAGCTTGTAGGTGTAGACCAGATCGTTGCCGTCCTTCACCGGCTCGAACAGCTCGACCACGACAAGCGCATTGTCCTCGCCGCCCGGCTCATAGACCGACAGTGCGGCGTTGGGCGGGTTCTGCGCGAAACTGTCATCCCCCTTGCTCCACCCGTTCACGAACTTGTCGAGGTGGATATGTCCGGCAACACGCTCCGGGCGATCTGAGAAATAGACCGTCTGGTTGCCGACATTGATCAGGCGCAACTGTAACTTCTCCCGGTCGGCTGCCATTTCGGATGCCGTCTGAACGAAGAGCAGGCTGATTTCGTGTTTCTCATCTGCGATCGCCACTGCGGCGGACAAGGCTATCGCGGCAAGACCGATTAACAACGTGACCTTGTGTTTCATGGTGTGTCCTTTCGGTATCTCTGGGACGTGAAGGCGCAAGACCCTGTCACTTCTCGCGTTTCGGCATGGGCTGCATGACGATGAAGCCATTCTCCCACATGTAGTAAAAACGCCCGCCGTACCCCGGCGACAACAGCGTGTTGAAGTTCATCGGCTCGAAGTAGTCGGACTCGGCGAGCAGCCGACCCGTCTTGGCATCCAGCCAGATCGCCTGCTGGCGATAGGGCGGGTTCGAGGTCTGATTGAGCGCGTCGAGCGTTGTTCCGGGCTCGGCTCTTGCGGTTCCCAGAACCCTCTGATCCGCCGGACCGTAGAGTGCCTGCAAGGCTGTGGTGGCGCCGTCGAGGGTCCACGCCACGGTCATGTCGCCGGTCGCCTGATCGAAGTCCAGTGCGCCGATCTTCATCATGTTCTGATCCGCGGAGAACACCATGCTGTTCTCTTCGTCGATTGCCGCCTTAGGAGGTGCCCAGCTCATTCCAGTTGGAATGTCCTTGCCGAACGGATAGGCGCGCGTGACCGTTTGGGGGTCACTTTGGCTGATGGCCACGATGGACGAAGCCGCCTTGGCCGTCGGCAGCCCATTGACCTGAATGACAACCCAATCGCCCAAAACCCCCGGCGCGTCGCCAGCGGTCTGGCCCTCCGCGAGGTAATTGTCGATCACCCAATCCGTGTCCTGCGACAGTTTCCTGGTCTCTGGATCCCAGTGGAACCGGTAGACCTTGAGGATCGTTGGCGCATAGATCGCGATCTTGCCGTCATGTTCAGTGATCGTATGCGGTGTTACTGCGTTCTCGGGCACGCTCACGCGATCGTAGATCTCGAACGTCTCGGCGTCGATGGCCAGGATCGTCGAGCCCGGCGAGGCCGCAGCACCGCCAGGGCACTGGAACGCCGCCAATGTCCCTTGAATAGTGCAAGGCGTTGCACGTGTCTGGTTCTTGACGATGATCGTGCCGTCCGGCGCGATGGTAAGGTGCTTGAAATTGCTGCCCTCGGGCGGCGCATCGGCCGGAAGTTCGACATGTTGGAGAATGCGGCCCGTGTCACCATCCAGCTTGACGAGGTTGTTGCCAAAGGCGATCGGTATGTTGCCGTCCGGCAGGATGTTGAGGTTGGCCGCCCCGACCCAGTTGCCCGAGACGTTGCCGTTCTCGAGCACGGTGCGCCAGATCTCTCTTCCGGTTGTGGCGTCCACTTTGGCCACGAACGGCCCCGGCGGCACAAGCCCCTGCGCTGGCGGGTTGTTCCCGCCGGTGAGATACAACTCTCCCGGATAGCGGTTGTTCATGAACAGAACGCCCTGATAGGCGTCGGCGCTGTGCCAGGCATAGACCTCGTTTTCTCCGGTCATGGACCCCAGGAAACTCGCGCACTCGTAGGTCTGGCTGCGTTTGGAGTCGCTGACTTCGGCGCCGTTCAGGGAGCGGAAATACCCTGGCGTCTCTCGGGCCTGTGCACAGCCCCATTCGCGCTGCATCGCCGACAGATCGCCCGGAAAGGGTCCATTGGCCGCGGAGGAATTACTGGGGTCGCTGGCCGATCCGGTTGTCGACTGGGCCGACGCGCTTGAAGTGGCGAAAGTTGCAACCGCCAGAAGAATGCGGACAGAAGTCGATGCGTTCATTTGATCTATTGACCCTTTCAGTACAATCCACACTGCAGATTGTACCTTCGGATTCCCGGCCCCAATTAACTTTTCGCGCCAAAAGAGCTGAGTCTAACAGCGTTCTTGCACGTCCACACGATGCGACCAGGGAACAGACGGATGGAAGGACACATCCATTTCGCCTGCGTATCCAGATCAGCATCGCAGCGGCCCAAATGCAACCGCGTAGCCACAACGTAAATGGTAACACTCTCTGCGGTCCAAATACTTGTGGGATAATCATAATCCGCGTGTCGGGGGTTCAAGTCCCTCCTCCGCTACCACCGAACCCCCCACCTGAGATCTTGGGTTTGAAACGAAGGCGCTAATGCGTCCTCTGACTTCGACTGGAATACCGTCATCTTCTGCGGGAGAAACGATGATCTCCGAGACGAGTGCTCTCACCGTATCGCGCGCCTTAGTATTGGTTTTTTCTTTCGGTCCGGTCATCGAAGCTACGAGGCTTTGAATCGCGTGCACGTATCGTTCTGGGGTCGCTGGATCAAAGGAGATCTCGTGCGCATTGACGGACACACGTGACGCGCTTTGGCTGACACAGCCGAGTGGTGTCTACCTCGGCACGGAAAAGCCTCTCCTGGCTTTCGATCCAATCCGATGGCGTGGGCAACTCTATTCCTTGGCTCTTCCGGAGCCTCGTTTTCCCGGTCGCGCACCATGCCTTGAGATCCACGTGCGGGGGCACAGCGAGCCGATCAGCTCCTTGGATCTCACGCCGACGCTTTTTGAGTATCTGGTTCGCGTCTCGCATGGTGCCCTACCGACGAGCTTCACGAACCAGTGCTACCAAGACCTGAGAAACTTCCAGATACGATCCGTAGGCGCGATCCTAAAGCTTGAGTTGGAAGCCGGCGCGCCGTTGATCCTGAAGGCCGTCGACACGACCGGGGCCGAGCTGACAGCAAGGCCCATTGATCTCTTGGAGGAAGCTCTATGAACGAGATCACGCCCAAACCTTTCGAAGATGCGTCTCGCCCAAGCGAGAAACCCGAGATGTGGGTCCAAGAGGCGATCTTCGGTCACCGCTTCATCGAAGAGCAAAAGCCCTACATGCTTGTGCTGGAAGTGCTTTCCGTATGCGGGTCCGTACTCAGAAGCGGCACAAGTCTGTTCTCGCATGGATTGGTGGACGCCACGCGCAGCGAGGCGATCACTGTGTCGATCGCCAAGCGAGCACAGCTTCGCTACCTTCTCTTTGAAGACACGGCTCTGGACAAGATCCGTCTCAACGAAACCCTGACCGACGACGAAAAGCTTGATCGTTTTGTGAACGAGCTGAACAAGGGCTTCCGTGGCAGAACGAAGGTCGACAATGCCTTCTGCTACCTTGGCGAGCGATTTCGTGGCCGGTTCTCGTCGCTTGCGCAAGCGATCGACATCCTTCGGAACATGGAAATTGACGCGTTATCGTCGCGTCGATGGACGTCCCGCTTTCTCGCGCCACGTGGACCAAAGCTCTTGATTTCGGACATTGGCAACTCTTTTTCCTCCGACCGGCGTTTCTTCGGTCGCGGGGGGGAGCTGATGTATCTCATGCTAAGCCGGTCCAACCGCGCCTCAGAAGCCGCGCAGCTGATCCAGGATCATTTCTTCTCAACAAGCGATCCGATGGATCGACTTCTTTCCGAGATTGATCCGGAAAGCGAAGAGCGCACGGGTGACGCCCCATTAGGGTATCTTCCGCTTAGTCATCACCATTCTTACGATCGATTGGCCAACGACTGGATTACTGTCCTCAGTTTGGCCGGGTTGCCGTCTCCACAGAAGTTTGAGCCACTTTTCCGCCTTTCGGCGCTGAATCTCGTGCGCTACTTCATGGAGCGTGCTGCGGAAGTCGGCGGACTTTGCGATGCCGATGGGCGACCGAGCGCAGAGCCGATCATTCTCGATGTGTCCGGCGGAGCGATTGGCGACATGCGACAGCGCGCGGCGAGCCACCTGAAGCGTGTTCGCGAAACCATCGACGAGGCCGTCGAGGCTTACATCCAAGGCAAAATAGAAAAGAACACGAAGTGGTCCAAGGCAAGGGGCCACAGTGATCCCGACTTGCGATTCAAGCTTGCCGTTGAGGCAATTCACGAGACATTCCACACAGGCATTTTCGACAAGGAAAAGTTGTCGCGTAGGTCACCAGAAGCTTGTCTGTCCTTTTTTGTGAAGCGAGCGACATCGCGTTCACGGAACAATATTTCGACGCTCATCGAACCTTTGGGAAAGAACGCGGGGTTCATCACGGCCCGTCCACGAGCGGGAACCTGGTTCGACGGGTCAGACGAATTTCTTGAGGCGCTTGTCATGAGCAACACCGGGAGCGAAGCCATCACGGTCGACAAGTTCTTGCACAAAATCTACGAAAAGTACCGGATCGTCATCGGCCCAAACGAGGCAGGTAGGGCCTTCGCCAAACGAACATTCGATCCGTCGTCGTTCGAAGAAAACATGAGATTTTTTGAGCAACGGCTCACGGGTTTGGGATATGTACGCCGACTGTCGGACGATTGTGCCTTCGTGTCGAACCCTTACGCAATATGAGAAAGCAGCAGTGATGGTTTCACAAAGCCAAGTGGCGCAAAACGGGTGTGAGCACCAAGCCGAAGACGACGCGGATCGGCGGGCAAATCTTGTCGGACGGATGGTGTGGCGAATCGTTGATGCCGAGGCACCGCAGTCCGGACGTTCCATTTTTCTCCTGACAGGTCTCGAGCCTCGTCATCTTGCTGGGGTGTCGAGGACACGTCCAACACTCGATAGCCGGACACTTAAGCTGGCAATCAGCCCGAGGATCGATCCAGACCTTTTGTCGGATCTCGAACCCTGCCACCTTTCGGATGATCCGCCAGTCAGCTTCAGGAACTCCGACGGTGCGGACGTGGTGGTCCTTGCCGTTCCGGATTCGGAGCGCGATGCGGTCGGGTCGAGCCTGGGAGACTTGGTGCGGATCGATCGATCGAGACTGCAATCTGAGATCGGACACTGGTGCGACGAGATCAAGGTCGGGATCAACGCGGAAGATCTGCCGCGGGGTAAAACCGCCTGGCTTGAGGCGATGATTCGAGGCCTCGATATGTCCTGCGCCACGAACGAACTCGACCAATTTGCTGAGTTCGTCGATCGATTTATTGCTTTTCCTGACGGTTGGTTGTTCACCGAACGACTTCGTCAGTTGGGTCCAGTTCTTGCCTTACCCAGAGGCACTTTCGATTCAATTCCTCCTGAGACCCCGGGAAAGTCGGTGAAAGCCGAAGACTTCAGGAGGATGTTCAGGGACGCGCGGGACAAGTACGCCGGCATCGCTTACCTGCGGAGTCCGGATGACAAGCGCTTGGACGCTGACAGCATCATGGAGCGGGTTCGACACTTCCAGGGCCGGCTCGAAGATGGCGCGAGCCATCTCGATGACCCAAGCGCCAACCTTCTCGATGCGATCGAAGATCTGGTGAATGCACAAAGCCGTCTACGTCAAGGCGACTGGTTGGACTGTCAAGCGGAATTGTGCGAGCAGTTGGATTGGAGCCAAGATGGCGAGAAGATCTTCGGTGTTCGAAATCGCAAGAAGGCACTCAGTCTTGCGGAAAAAACGCTCGAGCATTTTGAGCGCGACTACGATAAGCGCCTACCGGACGTGAAAGACTTTCTTGAAGACTTTAAGGATCCCACGAAGCCTCAGAGCGACGAAGTGAAGGAAGCGTTCTTCGATGAAAACGAAGACGCAATTCGGACCAACAAGCGTCTTTATGAGGAGTGGCGCAGGCACCTATTCGCTTCAACGGTTAATGACCAGCAAGATCTTCTCGCGGCAGTCCTCGATGGCGTGCAGGCCGTTTTTGTGAAGAACACGGAGGCAAATCACGACATTGGGGATGACCTTCGGTTTTTTGTCGCGGTCAAGGATTGCGAAAAAGCGTCGACTTGGGAAAGCCTCGATCGAAGAACGTATACTCTCTTTCGGCAAGAGGGGCGTCTAATTTCACAGGCCTTGGGGAACAAAATCGAGTTCCGCTTCGGAAAATGGCTCGATGAGAACGCAATAAAGCAGGCAGAAGACCAGACCCGAAAAGAGCTACGCGCCATTGAGCTTGAGGTGGGAATTGCCAAGGCTGATCGCAGCGAGGAATCCCGTTTTCAGCGAGTTCGTGTTTTCTGGCGACCATCCGAGAACGGCAAAGACAGCATTGCCCTCGCTTGGCCTGAAGACATTGAGGGATTAGTTGCCGGTATGTCTGAGAACAGGGTTGCGGTTCCAAGGGAGAAGATCGCGCCGCGCGGCACAAGCGCATCTCGCCACCTCCCAATGTCGATCCACGACACGTCGTCGTTCTCTGATGCGGCTCAGGGAGAGAAGGGTCGCACGACCGATCCTGCCGGTAAGCCGCTGGACGAGGACATCTTCGAGATCATTCCGAGACAGCTTGGCGATTTCGTAGATCGCAACATCATCGCGGATGCCGTGCGGGACGACCTCCTACAGGCTCTCGAGCAGTTTCGAGAAGCGTTTTCAAAAACGCTGTCTGCCTTTTGGGAGACGCCGGAACAGGTGTACGCGTCCGCGTTGATCCGCACACAAGCCGACCTGTTCGGGGAACTCTGTTCGAAGGCCAGATCGCTGCTCTCCGACGTGACGGAAAGGGTGTTCTGATTCAGAACCTGTTGCTGCAACTCATCGCGTTCAATAGCCCCGAAGACCTCAAGTTGTACGTTATCGATCCAAAACTTGGAGCTGACTTCTTCTGGATCTCCGAGGCGCCTCATCTCGTCGGGGGGATCACTGCGACCCAGGAAGATGCCGAAGTCGTACTCGATGACCTGGTGACGGAGATGGAACGCCGCTATGCGCTCATTTCTGCCGCCCGGACACCGAACATCGCCGAGTACAACAAGAAGGTATCTTCTTCAGAGCGCCTTGCGCGTATCGTCGTGTTCCATGACGAAATGGCGGATTGGATGGTGGACTCCGAGGATTACCGGAAAATGATCCAAGCCAAAATGACGCGAATCGCCTCGAAGGCACGTGCATGCGGAATGAACATCTTCCTCATCACCCAGCGGGCCTCGCAGGATGCGATTCCTGTGGGTATTCGCGATAACCTGAACAACCGCCTCTGCTTGAAAGTGGCTTCAAAGGCCGGATCCGAAATTGCCCTCAAGGAATCTGGCGCCGAAAAGCTCTTGGGTCGCGGCCATCTCGCCGCCAGTCTGAGTGGGGACCGCCCGCCGACAGGCAGCTACTTCACGGCACAGGTACCTTTTGCGACCACCGGGCAGCTCGAAGCCCTTGGTCGTGCGGCCATCGCGACTTGGAAAGGTTGAAGGCGCATCCGCCGCCCTTCGCCATCGGGCTTAGAAAATTCGATGGTCTTCAGACCGTCAATTGGGTGGCTACCATCAACTCCTGGGCGGATGCGGGGTTTGGACAGGCGTTGTTACCCGAAACTTTCCCCGGCAATCGCCCAATAGCCCCGCCGCCCTACGTGTTAGGCTTTCCGTTTCCTCCGGGAAGATCTCGGAACCTTTGTTTTACAGAGAGTTACTATTTGGGGTTTGTGTCCAAAACGGACCTCCGCTACCAGAACTTCCTACGAATATCATGTAGATGCGCAAAACAATCGCGTTGCTCGCGCGTACTCCAAATGTGCGTTGGGTAGCAATTCGGGCAATAGCCGACGAATTTCGACGCCGAAATGAGTTGGAAATCGTCACGGAGGGCTGTGAACTGTCCTTCGCCATGATCTGAAAAGCGACTGCACCGCGCAACAGAGCCGCCTTGTTTGCTGCCATTGCCCAATTCGGTACGCCCGAGCAGCAAGCTCTCGGGCGTACCGAATTGAACTTTGCTTCCCTGCGGACGAAAAAAGCTCGCCGCAGTTCAAGGTGAAAACTGGCTGGATCACTCCTCCGCCGGTGGCACAGCCCGCTGATAGAGATGCCATGTGGCGTGGCCAAGGATCGGCAGGGTGAAGATCAGGCCCAGAAACGCCGGAACCAGCGACAGCAGCATGGTGA